>OY970362.1:0-2931659 GCA_963718625.1 uncultured Solirubrobacterales bacterium
AAGGCAGCTGGCTGGGCACGTTTGGGCACGAAGGCTACGATCTCGCCGGCTTCGCTGGCCCCATCGGCGACGTTTCCTACCTACCCCACGCCTCGCTGAGCCTCGTGCAGGGCAGCCGCTATGAGTGGGCGCACGGCACCACAGACGTCCGCGCGCTGTCCGATCCCAGCGGGGTGATTCACAACGCGGGGACCTACTACGACCCCAACCAGATCCAGCTCAAGCTGAGCTTCCCGGCCGCCTACAGCGGCAACCTGCACCTCTATGCCGTGGACTGGGACTCCACCTCGCGCAGGGAGACGATCACGGTCAACGGCTCCTCAGCGGTGCTCGGCGAATTCAATAAGGGCGCCTGGCTGAGCTTCCCGATCAGCGTGGCCGCCGGCGGAACCGTGACGATCACGGTCGATCGGACGGCTGGGGCCAACGCCGTGCTGTCGGGGATCTTCCTGGGCGAAGGCGGCGCCCCGCCGAGCCCCGCCGCGGTGAACTCCCCGCAGGGCGACTGGGTCGGCGCCTTCGGACACGAAGGTTATGACCTCGCGGCCTGGGAGGACACAAGCGACCTGCTCTCCATCCCCGAGTCGTCCGTGAGCCTGCTCCAGGGAAGCCGCTACGTGTGGGCCTCGGAAACCAGCGACGGTCGCGCGCTCCAGTCTCCAAGCGGTCCCGGCCGCGAGGCGGCCACCTACTTCGACCCGAACGAGATCCGCCTGAAGCTGAGCTTCGCGGCCGCTTATACCGGCACCCTTCACCTCTACGCGGTCGATTGGGACTCCGCTGTCCGCCGGGAGCTCATCACCGTCGACGGTCAGACGGCGACGCTCCGCGAATTCCACGAAGGCGCGTGGGTGAGCTTCCCGATCTCAGTCGCAGCCGGTGAAACCGTTGCGATCACCGTCGACCGCACTGCGGGCGCAAACGCAGTGCTGTCCGGGGTCTTCCTCGGGGAAGGAGGGTCGATACCGGGACCAGCCGATGGTCCACAGGGCACGTTGATCCCGCTGTATGACAAGGGCGACGCCGCGGACTGGGCGACGGCGTGCTCGCAGACCAACGCCTCGGGTGGCGGCTCGTGGATCATCGCTGACATCTTCGAAGCCGAAGGAAAGGGGGTGGGAAGCGAACGCGTGCCGTCGTGGGCGAGCCTGCTGGAAAACTGCCACAGCTATGGGCGGGCGTCGGTGATCGGTTACGTGTGGACCGACTACGGCGAGGGCGGGCCTGCCAGCATCGCCGGCATAGAGAGCCAGGTGAAAGCCTGGTATGCGTACTATCCGGGCGACATCGCAGGCATCTTCTTCGATGGTGTCTCAGAAGATGTTCCCGGCACGTCCACGAGCAACCAGAGCTTCTACAGGACGCTGGCTTCGTACGTCCACACGCAGGAGGGGGCGAGCGCGGAGGTGGTGCTCAACTTCGGTGACAACCCGGGGTCCGGTTGGATGCTGAGCAGCGGCACGGCGGCAGAAGACGCGAACATGGTGGTCACCTTCGAGGGTTCCTACGACACGACCGGTGAGAATCCATACACGTCCTGGGCGCCGGCGTCGTGGGAGGCGGGCTACCCCGCTCGTGACTTCGCCGCGCTCATCTACGACGCACCGAACGAAGCGATCACTCCACAGCCAGCGTCCGCCTGCAGCTCGCTCGCGCATCAGAACATCGGCAACGTCTACGTTGGAACGTGGTACAGCGAACTCGCTCCTTACTTCGACGGCTTCCTAGCCGATGCGGCAAGCGGGGGATGCTGACGGCGCTCAGATCGCCCACTCGAGCACCGCTCGCGACGCGCCGCGGCTCACCAGTCGTGCGCCGACGTGCGAGATAAACCCGGCGCGACGAGCGGTTATGCGCCGAGGTATGCGCGGCATACGATTGGGAGCCAGCGCTCGTCGTTCACCGGCTTCTGCATCGGCCGCAACCCGATACTCCGACCGATACGGCCCGGTTTGAGGAGGACCACACCGCTTGGCGGACGCGGGTGGCGCTGCTGCTTCACGACGATGCAGTAGTCCTGAACGCTGGCGCCCATACGCTCGCTCCGGACGACAACGAGCAGTACGAGCCGCCGCCGACCGTACGCTCGCTCTGAGACCCAAGCGAAACCTCGCGGTGACATTTGTGAGCCCGGGATAGCAGATCGCATAGGTATGCGATTGCATCAGACCGCTCAGGAGCGAGACTCAACCAGCGCTTGATTTGTCTTGGTCTCGATCGTCTCGGTCGACCCGCTTCCACCTTGCCGAGCGCGACCCCGCAGCCGCAGGTGCGGCTCTCGCACGCTAACAACCTAAGGAGCGAAATGAGGATCTCTATCCCACGCACCCGCCTGCCCCACGTGGTTGCGCTCGCGGCACGGGGCTCCTGATCGGTCTGCTTGCCGCTGGCGTGTCGAACGCCACGCCGCGGAGAAACGCGTGGAAGGCCGCACCGACGCCCACGATCGTGCTCGTCCACGGTGCGTGGGCAGACGCGTCGAGTTGGACGCCTGTCGCCGAAAGGCTCCTGCAGGCTGGCTACCCGGTGATCGCGCCTGCGAATCCGCTACGGGGTGTCAAGCCGGACTCGGAATACCTCAAGAGCGTTCTCGCGACGGTCAGCGGGCCGATCGTGCTCGTCGGACACTCCTACGGAGGATTTGTGGCGACCGACGCCGCCACGGGTAACAGCAACGTCAAGGCGCTCGTGTACATCGCGGCGTTCGCACCCGAACTCGGTGAAAGCGCAGGCGAAGTCGAGGCGCGGAACCCGGGCAGCGAAGCGGCCGGCGAAAACCTCGAAACACGACCATATCCCGGCGGGGTAGACATCTACATCAAGCCGAGCGACTTTCACCGTGTCTTCTGCGCGGGAGTCCACGTCGGCTCTCGCTCGGGATCGACAGCGACGCCGACCATCTCCCTCCCGTCGGGCTCCTGCGATTGGATTTCGCCGGGTTGGTCGAGCATGTAAGGGATTCCGAGTGCGTCGATGGCGCACATCGCGTGGCAGCTGCGCCCGTCGCGCAGGGTCACGCGGTGGCGAGTTGGCTGCACCGAGAAGGGGTAGGCGACTGCGAGAACACCATTGTCGTCGGCCTGTATGAGGTCGGCGTCGATCAGTGGCCCAGCGGCGTCAGCAAGACGATCGAGCGTCGGTGAGGTGCCTCCGGCGAGGCTCGTGAGCAGCCGTCGGTAGAGGCCGCGTCCCCCGGGCGCGAGATTGCCAGCGCGTTCAGCGAACGACTGGCCGCTGATGCGCGTATCGCCGATGACAGTCTGTAAGTCGGTTGTCATGCGTTGGCTCGCTGGGCGTGGCCGACGGCTGCTCGCAGCCAGTCCTCGGGCGGCTGCCCGGATACGCCGGCAGGTGTGCGATACAGACGACACTTCATGCCGTAGTCGGTTCGGCCATCGGCATCGGGCTCGACGTCGTGTCCCTCCACACGGACGGTGGGCGACCCGAGAAACTGCTCGCGCCGGGCTGCTTCGTCGTCGGTGATCTCACGCAGCTCGACGTCGCTGGAGATGTCTTCGCACGCCAGGAGTTCTCGCAGACGTGGTAGCAGTGCTTCGTAGTTAGGGCAGGCGTCGAAGTAGAGCATCTCGATCTTCATTGACTCAGCAGGCCTCGCTGTCAACGCGTCCGCACGCCGCGACGTGCTCAGCGTTCTCGTGAAGCGGCGCGCGCGCCAGGTCCAGACGGCCGCTACCTTCGGCTGGGGCTCGCCAAGCAGATTGACGAGGTCGCCCACCGAGTGCTCGCCTCGGACACCAGCTCCACGATCCGAAGACGCGTGCGGTCGCCGAGCACACGGAAGTACTTGGCCATCAGGTCGGCCTCGCCTGGCGCGACCGGAAGCCGGAACGGTGCAACTAGGGTCTCCACCCCGCCAGTATTCCAGACGTCGAACCATTACCGAGCCTGTGCAGCCAAGCTCATCGTCGGTAATATGATCGTCCCTTTTAGATAGACCGACAGGCGGACCGTCCTCCTCGCCGGGCCCAGTCCGCACGGAGCACAACTCACAGCCCATTCTCACGTGTGGCCTGCTCTACGGTCCGCTGTTCAGCGTCCAGAGCAAGTTCACCCTGTAGACCTCTTCTTTCTGGAGAACGTGAAGGCTCGCGGGCGTCGCGAGCGAGAGGCTCGAGCCGCTCCAACTGGTTGTCGTGAACGTCCCCACGCCGTTGCCCACCGCTGCTTCGATGACCGTCACGGGCGATCCGGCGTCCACAAGGCAGCCGCTGTTGCACTTATAGGACGGAGCGGCGGTTTCCGGGCTGAATTTAGCGCCAGTGCTGTTGAGCGTGAGGGATCGTTCGGGAAGCGCGTACCCGGGCGAGGAGATGTAGCCCGGACCGCTATCGGTGCCGCACGTCGCTTGGCCGCAGTACTGCTTGAATACCGCGCTGTCGCCGGTGCCCGTCAGACCGCTGACAGTGACGTTCCAACCCGCCCCGCTGGCGGTCGTGTCAGCGACGGCGAAGTTAGTCATTGCCGTGTTGGTGGCCTGGGCGAGGCCGTTGAGGGTGATGCTCATGAGGCTCGGCATCGCGGGAGCCGTCGAGAACGACAGTGTTCCTTCGCGGAAGGATGCAAAGCCCGACTTGTCGCTTGTTTCCATCGACGTGAACCCACCGCCGGCGTAGAGCGTACCCCCCGATACCGTCAGCGCAGCGACGCTGCCGTTTGGGTTGGGGTTCCACGCGGTGGCTTTACCCGCTGCGACTTCGCCTTCGCATTTCGCGGTGGCGCACACCGCTGCGATGTGTTCACGCGTGGACCCTCCGACTTCGGTGAAGATCCCGCCGGCATAGATGGTCGAACCCGAAATCGCCAGCGCTTCGACGTTTCCGTTCGCTTTAGGGTTCCACGCGGTGGCTTTACCCGCTGCGACTTCGCCTTCGCATTTCGCGGTGGCGCACACCGCTGCGATGTGTTCACGCGTGGACCCTCCGACTTCGGTGAAGATCCCGCCGGCATCGATGGTCGAACCCGAAATCGCCAGCGCTTCGACGTTTCCGTTCGCTTTAGGGTTCCACGCGGTGGCTTTACCCGCTGCGACTTCGCCTTCGCATTTCGCGGTGGCGCACACCGCCCCGATCCGTTCGCGCGGCGCCCCCCCAAGTTTCGTGAATTCCCCGCCAGCGTAGACGAGCGAGCCGAAGACCACGAGCGTATTGACAGCTTTGTTGGCCACTGGATTCCATGCGGTGGCTTTGCCAGCGGCGACTTCGCCTTCGCATTTGGCGGTGGCGCAGATGGCCGCAATCCGTTCACGCGTTGTTTCGGTGCCGAATTTTGTGAAGGCACCGCCGATATAAACGGTCGAGCCCGAAACCACAATCGCGTCGACGGCGCCGTTTGCTTCGGGGTTCCATGCCGTGGCTTTGCCGGCCGCGACTTCGCCTTCGCATTTGGCGGTGGCGCAGATTGCGGCGAGGTCTTTGCGGGCTTCGCCGCCGATCGTTGTGAATTCCCCACCAGCGTAAACCGTCGCTCCGGAGACGGTGAGCGTGTTGACGGCTTTGTTGGCGCCGGGATTCCACGGAGTCACTTCGTTGCTCGAGTTGAGCGCGGCGAGGTTTTCGCGAGCTTCGCCGCCTACGGAGCTCAGGCTCCCACCGATGTAGGCGGTCACGGTCGTGCTGTCGACCGCGACCGCATCGACCACGGAGTTGGCGGCGGGGTTCCAACCTTCGGCTTTGACGGTCCCGCTGGCGTTTAGCTCGGCCACATAATTACGTTTTGCCGCTGCGACTTCTGTAAATGCTCCGGCGGCGTAGACGTTCGTATCGGAGACCGTGAGCGCCTGGACCTTCGCGTTGCTATTGGGTTTCCAAGCGGTGGCTTTGCCGACCGCGATTACGCCTTCGCATTTCGCCACCGCGCAGACTGCGGCGATGTCTTTTCGCGCAGCCCCGCCGGCTTTTGTGAATTCCCCGCCCAGATAGACGGTCGAACCGGAGATCGCCAGAGCAAGAACGACGGTTCCGACGAGTTCGGGGTTCCACGCGGTGGCTTTGCCCGCGGCGACTTCGCCTTCGCAATTGGTGGTGGCGCAGATCGCGGCAACCCGTTCACGCAGTGAGCCGCCGATTTCGGTGAAGGTGCCGCCAGCATAGACAGTCGCCCCGGAAACGACAAGCGCGTCGACAGCGCCGTTCGCTTTCGGATTCCAAGCGGTAGCATTACCCGCGGCGACTTCACCTTCGCATGTGGCGACCGCGCAGATTGCGGCCACGTGTTCACGCGATGACCCGCCGATTTCCGTGAAGCTACCGCCGGCGTAGACGGTCGTGGCGGTTAGCACAAGCGTTTCCACGACACCATTGGCTTTGGGATTCCACGCGGTAGCATTACCCGCGGCGACTTCACCTTCGCATGTGGCGACCGCGCAGATTGCGGCCACGTGTTCACGCGATGACCCGCCGATTTCCGTGAAGCTACCGCCGGCGTAGACGGTCGCACCGGAGAACGCGAGCGCCTGGACCGTGCCGTTGGGGCTCGGACACCAGCTCGTATTGAGCTGGCCAGTGGATTCGATGTAGGCGAGGTTGCTGCAGACCACGCCTCCCACATGGGTGAAGCTTCCGCCGATGAAGAAGCCTCCTTTTTCATCCTGCGCCACTGCGTCGATCACAGCCGAGCCGCCCCAGACCCGCGGCAGGCTCAAGTCTTTGCCGGAGCCCAGTCCGATGGCGACGCCTGGCCCAGTCGCGGGTCCCACCTGTGAGAAGGCGCCGCCGATATACGTCACCCCTTCGGAGTGCGTCACGGCGTTGACCGTGCCATTGGTGACGTAACCCAGTTCGGGGAAAGGGCTAAGCGCCCAGGTGCGCGGAGCAAGGATCAGGCAGGCAAGGAGCGCTACCCACAAACAACCAAGGCCCACCGCACCGCTCAGCCGCGGCGTGCTGGCGGGGAGATATCGTGGGGTTGCGATGGCTGGGACGGGCGGCACTCCAGCGTGGCGATTACAGCTGTGCGTGGGCGGGTGCGCGACCGGTACCGACAACGTCGAGGCCCCGGTCTCTGAGCCATGTGACAAACGCGTCAACGTCCTCTCGCTGATCGACGCCTGCTGCCTCCGTCGAGGCGACCAGGTGACTTTCACCGGTGCGTTTGAGCAATCCGGTGAGCTCGGCGGCCAGGCTGTCGGCAAACGCGGCGCCGGTGTCGGGCAGGGCGATCAATAGGCCGCCGCCCCCGAGGTCGCCGATCGAGTCGGTCGCCCTGAGCTGCCGCCTTAAGGTCTTGGCGAGGCGCCCCTTCGGCGAAGTAGAGCCGTCCGTGACCTCGACGTGGATCGCGGCTAGTGGCTGGCCCTGCTCGTCGAGTGCCGCAAGCATGCGCTCGAGCAGCACCAGCGTGGCGGTGCGGGTGAGCAGCATCCGGCGGCGGTAACGCCGCCAGCCAATGATGAGCAGCACCGCGAGCAGTGCCAGGCCCGCGCCGAGGAGGGCCCATGTGATCCAGGACATGCCCGTTGGCTTCGGGGTGTATTCGTTTTGCACCAACGCGGCGTGGTGTCCGAAGCGAACGAGCGTGTCCAGGTAGGCGACCCCTCCCTCATAGACGAGCTTTGCCCGTACCCGGTACACCGTGCCTTCGCTCGGGTGCTCGTGCGCCGCCAGGACGGGCATCTGGATCTCTGTGTGCGAGACGAACGTCCCGGGAGCGATCGGAGCGGAGATCACCACCCGGCCGCCCTGGGTTACCAGCACGTGGCCGTAGACGTTCTGGAGGATGACGTTACCGTCGTTGCGCGCGAGCAACGAGAATACGATCGACGAGGGGGCCCGTTCCAGGTTGGCGCCGGTAAAACGAAGGTGTGGAGTGCGCGGGCCCGGCAGCTTGACCTCGACTCCGACGGCGTAGCGATAGACCTCGGCGATCTGAAGGCCATGGGAGGGATGGGTCTGGTAGGTCTGACCAACGGTCTGGACCGCGACGCCGCTGAGGTAGTCGCCTGGCTTGGCCGAGCGGGGGACTTCCACAGCGATCGCGACAGAGCTGCTGCTGCCTGCCCCGATCCGCACTTGACGACTGCCCAGCCGAAGCCAACGCGCGGATTCGTGGATAGCGTTTCCGCTGGACGCGTAGGCCGACCCCAGTGTATTTGTCGTGATCCCGTCGACGGGGTTCAGCGTGACGAGGACGGCGTGGCCCGTGCGGTTCAGCAATTGGATCGACCCAGCGCTCTTGGTCCTGCCCGGCTCGGCGAACAGCCGAAAGTAGGAGGAGGGAACAGCCGAGGCCTGATGAACCTCCACAGTGACTGCTGGGCTCATCCCGAGTGCGGCTGTTGCCGGCCACAAGACAACCAACGCGAGGAGAGCCGCGACTCGCGTCGGGCGGTTTTGGGCCAAACGCCTGCGATGCACGCGAGACGCGCCTGGGGTCAAGGAGCGGCCTTCCCCTGGGTGGGAGCGACGGGCCGTCTCTAGCGGACTATGCACCACGCCTCGGCGCTGAGGCTGCAAACGCCGCTGAGAGTGCTGATCACGGTCCGCTGAGCAGAGTCCAGACCAAGTTGATCCTGTAGACCTCTTTTTTCCAGAAGGAGATGCAGGGTGGCGGGGGTCGCCAGCGCGAGGCTGTTCGCGCCCCAAGCTTCGGTGGTAAAGACCCCCATGCCATTTTTTTCAGCTGCGGAGACGATCTTTTCGGCTGACCCGTTGTCCACGAAGCAGCCGCTGCCACACGTAAAGGTAGGGGCTTCAGCGGACGGGTTGAATTTGGCGCTGGTGCTGTTCAGTGTCAGCGATTTTGCGGGAAGTTCGTAGCCAGATGAGATGTAGCCCGGGCCGCTGTCGGTGGCGCATTTAGCTTCGGGGCAGTACTGCTTGAAAACGGCGCTGTCGCCAGCACCCGTCAGCCCGTTGATGGTCACTCTCCACCCCGAGCCGCTGCCGGTCGCATCCTTGACAGCGAAGTTCGTCATTTCGGTGTGGGTCGTCTGGGCCGAGCCGTTCAGCGTGACGGCCGACAGGGCCGGCATTGCAGGGGCCGTCGAGAACGAGAGCGTTCCCGCTTTCACTTCGAACGACGTTGAGTCTTCAGAAGTCACGGCCTCCGCGCTCGCACAGAGCACGCAGAGCAGCGCAACGCTGACGGCCAGCGCCGCGGCTGCACGCAGACGGCTCGCGAATCGACTCATTCTCGCGGTTCCTAAACCCTGTTCCCCGGGACCGACCGGATGCGATCCTTGGAGACCTCATCGACGAGATCGGCTAAAGCCTTGAGCCCTGATCGGGCCGGGCTTCAACAGGGCGACAGGAGCACATGGATCACAGGGAGGTCCGTCAGAACCCGGACCTCCAGCGGCTTCGGTCGCCAGCTCACGAGCTACTGCTCGAGTGCGGCGACCGCGTTGTCGCCACGCTCTCGCAATTCGGGCGCCTGCACGCCATCAAGGCACAATACGGCTCGGCGGGCGCCGCGACCGAGCGGACAATTTCAGCTTTTTCGGCCCCACCCTTAGGAAGGCTCCAGTGAGCCCGTCGGGCTGTTTGCGGAACAGCCACGACGAGCTCTGGGGGTCGGAGTCGACGAGCGAGGGCTTCTGCAGCGCCTTGACGAAGCGAAGGTCGGCTGGCGCGGCGTGCGTCAGTTACTTCGCGGGCGTCCTATCTCGTGCCCATGGCGATGCCCCGCTCGCGTTGCGCGCAATACCTCCCAACGGCGAGCAATGATCACTCGAGCTTGACGACCGCCACCGGCCCCGGAGGCCCCAACAAAAGGTCCTGTTGATTCGTTCGCGCGCGCGTTTTGCTTAGTCCCTACTTCGTCCCGCCTTCTCCATCTATCCCTAAAGACGGCAATTTGCAGGGGTTTCGAGTGGAGCCAACCGGGATCGAACCGGTGACCTCCTGCTTGCAAAGCAGGCGCTCTCCCAGCTGAGCTATGGCCCCAGGATTCTCCAATATAGGCCCTGACTACGCCCTGACGCGCTGAGCGCCAATCGGCTCGCGGCAGGACCTCAGGCCAGCTGATCCTTCCGGCTGGAGATGCTGTCCTGATCGATAGGCCGTTCCTCGCTGTCCGGGCCGATGACACGTCCCTCGTCTGATTCGGAGTCCGCGGGATCGCGCGGCCCTCCGGGAAAGTCCCACTCAAGCGCGTCGTCCTGAAGCTCGTCGGGAGATGAGCCAGGTACCGGTCCTACGACGATCCTCCGCGCCGGCGGGAAGTCCTCATCCGGAGCTTCCGGGCTGTCGCTGAGCACCGTGGCCATATCGAACTCCGCGGTCTCCTGATCGAGCCGTCCTCGATCGCCAGACAGGGCGAGCTGGCCGGAGGGCGGAACGTCCTGCGCAGGACGCTCATAGCGCTTCGGGGTGGCGGCCGCGACGGCCTCCGGCGTCACCTCGTCTGATGGAGCGTAGCCATCTCCAAGCGTCGTGAACCGCTCGTGACGGCCGTGCGGAAACGCCTCGCCCTGCTCGCGGGCGACCTCGCCCGGATCAGCGCCGCGCCTGCGCTTGAGCTCGAGGTGTTCGCGGATGGCTTCGTCGAGCAATCCCATCTGCCGGCGTACCATATCGCGACCGCCAGCAGGCACGCTCGCTGCGACTACACTTCGGTCTCGACGTCCGCCCGCGCGGCGCGCGTCCGCGGGGCTATAGCTCAGTTGGGAGAGCGCCTGGATCGCACCCAGGAGGTCGCCGGTTCGAGCCCGGCTAGCTCCATTCTCCTGCGGGTTTGCAGGGATTTTTCTCTACCCGAGACTCAGGCGAACGTCGCGTATGACTCCCAGCGCAAATCAGAAGTTGTCGATTTGCAGGGCTTTTGTGTCTCGAAAAGGGACCTGTGCAATTACAGGAGTCGTCCAGCGTCGCCAACCGGAATGTCCCTGCAGATGGCCACTTTCTATCTGGCCTCACACCACCAGGGCTCCAGTTTGGGATGCCCGCAAGCTTCAGGCACTTAAGCGCTTAAGTGCCTGAAGGGCGTGCGCGTTCGGGCTCTCACGGCTCGTCTCGAGTTGCGCGTGAGCGGCCGCGTCGTAGAACCCAGCCGCACCTCACGCCGATCGAGCCGATGCGAGCACTGCCGCGATATCCATACTGGAAAGCACGCCCAGCGACTCCCTTTTGTCCGCAGAGAGAACGACCAGGTGCGAGCAGCCCTCCCTGGCCATGACCGCCGCGGCGTGCACCAGGCCCTCGTCGACACCGATGGCCACCATTTGGCTGGTGATGCTCTCGCCCGCCTCGGCGTCCAAGTGTCCGTTGCCGGCGGCGCGCATGAGGTCTCGATCGGTGAGGAACGCCTGAACCACCGGCTCGTGGGTGAGCCGGCCCGGTGCAAGTCCGTCGACGAAGACAGCGTGCACATTGTGATCGACCATCAGCTTTGCGACCTGGCCTAGCGGAGTCTGCGATGCGCAGCTGATCACTCCAGGATGCATGACATCACCGACAACCGTGCTGCTGATGTTGGATCGAACCGTCAATGAACCTCCCTGCTGGCGTCGTGTCTTGAGTCGGTCACCGGACCTGCTGCTCGTTGACCTGATGAGCAAGCGCACCGGCATACCCGCGGCGGATGTCGTCGGCGATATCCACCGTAGTCGTGCGGATGACTACGGGAGCACAGTAGCGCGGGCGCGGTCCAGACACCTATCGCCAGAGGCGCCCGCAACGAGCGATACTCGTCGATAATCTGGCTGCACTTGCGCCGACGTCGGTCCCTCGGGAAATCGCAACCCTGCAGATCCGGCTCGTGCGGCGTGGAATCCGCAGCCAGAGCAGCGGGGCGGTTGCGTAAGCGGGCACCGGTCCGAGGTCCGGCCGACCACAGCTGATGGGGATTTCGTTCAGGCACTTATCGCCAAAAGTGCCTGAATCCCGGGGTAATCGCCGATAATCCGCGTGCATCCACGCAACGTAGCGTCGCAGGGCCCTTCACAAACCGCCTGCTAATCGGGACCTTCTCAGACGAAAACCGCACGAAGATCTGGTGCATTCGCACCCAGGAGGTCGCCGGTTCGAGCCCGGCTAGCTCCACTTCGAGAGAGGCCTGCAAGGGGCCTGATTTGGTCAGTCCAGCTGGAGGCGCTGCTGGCTGGGGGTGGCGGGAAGCGCGCAGTGCGGGACAACGAGCGCGCTCGGCTCCAGCTCATCGTGCACGACCTCGCGCCACGCCTGCTGTTCAGGTCGCGTGCCGGATACGCTGAGTAGACATGGCCTTCGTTCCGCCCGCCCGGCACCTCCTCCGCGCCAAGGACCTCGCCGACGCGATGTACTTCGAGTCGCTCGACGTCGATGACATGGCGGGCGCGGCAGGCTTGTCGCGCGCCCACTTCAGCCGCGAGTTTCGTCGCGCGTTCGGAGAATCGCCGCACGCCTACCTGCTGACGCGACGACTCGAGCGCGCCGCCGCCCTACTGCGGACGACCGACCGCTCGGTCGCTGAGATCTGCTTCGCGATCGGGTTGCAGAGTGTCGGTTCGTTCACGACCAGTTTCACGCGCACGTTCGGGGTCTCCCCGACCGCGTATCGCGACAAGTTCCCATCCGCGGCCGAGTACGCGCTGGTCCCCGCTTGCGCTGTGCGCTTCTACGGCCGTCCCAAACGCAGCACATTTCGAGAAGACAACAGGGTAGAGCGTGACTAGTGTGCCTGGGGTCAGCACACCGACCACAGGAGGACACCATGATCAAGCTCACCAACGCCCAGCTGTGGGTCCACGACCAGGATGAAGCGCTCGAGTTCTACACCAAGAAGCTCGGGATGGAGGTACGCGCGGACGTCACGCTCCCCGAGATGGGCAACTTCCGTTGGCTGACCGTCGGCCCGGCGGGGCAACCGGACATCTCGATTGTTCTGATGGCGATTCCCGGTCCGCCGGTGATGGACGCCGAGACGGCCGACCACGTCAGGAGCCTGATGGCAAAGGGGTTCGCAGGGACGATCTTCCTGACCACCGCCGACGTCTACGCCGATTACGAGCAGCTCAAGAGCCGCGGTGTGGAGTTTTCGGAGGACCCCGAGGAGCGGCCGTACGGAATCGACTCCGGCTTCCGCGATCCGTCCGGCAACAGCTTCCGCCTCACGCAGGTCAAGGAGCTGTCGGCCGTGTGAACAGCCGCGCGCTCCGGGACGGTTACACCCTACCCGGCCGCGAAGAGACTCGTACGCGCAGCCGGGCCTTGGCTGCACGTACGAGATCCTCTCCTCTAGCGGTCGCCCAGTAGGCTCTGCTGTATGAGCATGACGGGCCAGATCCTCCAGCTCCACGGGCAGCTCTATAAGCGAACCGACGGGCGCATCGGGCATCACATGATCGGCGTCCCGACCCTGCTACTCAGAACCACTGGTCGTCGTTCGGGCGCGACCCGCACGAATAGCCTCGTCTACGCCCGCGACGGCGACGACTACCTTGTCGTCGCCTCCAACGGCGGCGCCGATCGTCCTCCCGCATGGCTCCATAACCTCCGCGCGAACCCGGCCGTCGAGATTCAGATCGCCCGCGAGCGTCGCAAGGGCACCGCCAAGATCGTCGAGCCAGCGAACCCCGACTACGACCGCCTATGGAGTGTCGTAAACAAGAACAACCGCGATCGCTACACCGCCTACCAGAAGCAGACTGCCCGAGCGATACCCGTCATCGTCGTCACGCCGACCTGATCACAGAGCCCGCGTCGACGGCTCGGCGCGCCACTACCGCTTTGAACTGGATGCGAGCGCCTCCGCAGACGCCGCCCAGGCTCTTGCCGCGGGCCGAGCGGACCTTCACGCGGCGGGGTGTGAAGCCATCAGAGCCCGAGTTTGCGAACGCCTGTCTCGTTGAAGCCGAGGTGGTGACCAACCTCGTGACGCACCGTCTGAATGACGTGCAGCCGGAGGCGCTCGCGATCGTCCCCGAAGTCGCGCACGAGTGTGTCGCGAAAGATCAGGATCTCGTCCGGCAAGCCACCGCCCCCGAAGAAAGGCGTACCACCACGCCTGGAGCCGACGTACATGCCGTACGCGTGGTTCTCGGCACCCCGGTCGGAGACGACGATCGCTACGTCCTCCAACGCACGTTGAAACTCGATCGGCAGCTCATCGAGCGCTGAACTAACGAGTTCCTCAAATTCCTGCTCGCTGTAATGCCCGTGCTCGCTCATGGCTTCGTGATCACGCCGAGCACGCGCAGCTTCTCGGGATTTGGAGCGGTAGTCATCTCGTGAAGTCTAGGCTGCGGCACCGGAGCGGCTGCCGGGCTGACCCACGACTGCTACGTGCTCCGCTCTGCGCGGTAGTGCTCGCGCCAGATCAGCTTGTAGATCGGAATCTTCCGGGGCAGGATGTTGATGCCCGGGATGAAGGGGATGCAGATGAATGCGAGGCTCAGCACGCCCATAATTAGCAGTACCTGGATGTCGGCATTCGGCGAGGATTTCATCGGTTCGACCTGGTACCAGAGGGCATACAGCCACAGCCACGGCTGGCCCGGGTAGCTTCCGGTCTCGTTCATCAGGCCCCACTGCTTGCCGAGCAGGTGCTGTGCTTCGGCGCGTTCTGCCAGCAGCCCGCCGTCGGCCATGAACAGCAGCGGCTTGGTGTAGTCGGTCTGGAAGAACTGTTTGCTGGTCAGCAGGCTGCCGTCCACGCCGCCGCTCTTGGCGAGCGCGAGCAGGCTGGTCATAATCACCGGCACCGGTCCGGCGTTGGCGCTGGTCTTGACGATCACCAGGCCACCGCTTTCGCTGACGGTACCGGGCGGCGGCTTCTTTTCTTCTTCTGCCGTCGCGGTTTCTTCAAGCGGCTTGGCGTACGCTTCGGCCCATTCCTTTTTCTGCTTTTCGGGGGCCATCTTGTACTGCGCGAGCGCGGCCGTCAGGGTCGGATTGCCCGGGATCGTTTCCAGCGGACCCACCACGAAGTCCTTTTCGGTGTCGATCGGATGGCTGACGCCGAGCCAGCGCTGCGGGTGCAGGAGCAGGAAATGCTGCACGCTGCCGGAGCTGTGGTTGTAGGGCGGTCCGTATTCGGCCGTCGGGCTTGTGCCGTCGAGCTCCTTGACGGCCGCCGTCACGAAGTCCGCGGGTTTCTGCTGGGACCACTGCGCGATCGTGCTCGGCTTGTCGTCGGGCGAGGAGAACAGGACGGTGAGCAGCACCGCAAGCAGCCCGATCACCCCGACGGCGATGCACAGCTCTTTGACGAGGTCATAGGGGTAGTAGCCGCCCTTCCAGGGCTTGGTGTCGTCCTTGGGTCGGAGAAAGCTCACGACCGCGCCGGCTCGTTCGGTGCGCCGGAGAGAGCGGCCTTCCGCTGCTCGAGCTCAAATGGCGGCACGACCCCGTGCTTGCGCACGAGCAGCACGTGCGCGCCCACCAGCAGCACGATCGCCGCGGGCAGCAGCAGCACGTGGTAGCTGTACATCTGGCCGAAGTTGGTGAGGTTGAAGAACGCCCCTGCCCCGACGGAGTTCATCGCGTCCTTGGCCTGCGTGGAGATCCACTGCGCGTCGAAGTTCTGCTGGGAGACGTAACCCGTGAGCGCGCAAGGAATGGCCACCAGGAAGGTAACGGCACCGGTCATCCACACTCGGGAACGCCCTCCGCGCCAGGAGGCCATCCAATACTTGCCCCACAGGTGCACGACCATCGCGAAGAAGAACAGCTCGACCGACCATAGGTGAATGCTGTTGAAGAAGTGGCCGACACCCGTGTAGTGCCACCAGGCAGGGCCCTTCAGCGCGAGAATCGAGCCCGAGGTGATGATCACGATCAGCGAGGCGATACTGGCCACCCCGAACATGTAGATCCAGGAGGCGACGTACGTCGGCTGACCGTCGGGCAGCAGCTTCTCCGGCGGCAGCGCCCCGACGCCCGCCTCGCGGACTTTGACAGTCCACGATTTGGACGACGCTTGCGTGGCGGGCTGATCTGGTGTGGCGCTGCTCACGAGGAGCGTCCGCGTCGGCGTGCAGCGCCCGGGAACGGCAGCAGGAGCGCCAGGAAGAAGACGAGGAACATCAGGCCGATGACGACCACGTTGGCCACCGACAGGTGGATGAATTCCCAGTCCACCGTATGCGCCGCATGATTCAGGTTGAAGACCGCGCCCAATACGCCAACGGTGCTCACCCACGAGCCTCCTCGCATCAGCCTACACAGCAACCAGTTAAGGAGTCTACTGGGCGGACCGGACCGGTTTATATTCGTATCTCCTGCTGATCGCGGTGGCCGGTCCAGCGGCACCGTGTTTAGAAGCTCTCTGGTGGGGAATAGGACCCAGGTCAATCCATCACGGGGAGGTAGGTCGGTGAGGAATCTGTGGCTGCGCGGCTGGGTCTGAACACGACCGCTGCGACGCTGCGAACCGCTGCGGTGTCACTGGCAACCGTCGCGACGGCGGCGTTTCTCGCTTTGCTGGCCCCTGGCGCGAGCGCGTCCCCTGCCGGCACGATCACCGAGTACCCGATCCCCACCGCGGACAGCCTCCCAGCCGTGATCGCCGCGGGCCCTCACGGCGAGCTCTGGTTCACCGAGTCGGGCGCCGACAAGATCGGGAGGATCAACCCCACGAGCGGCGAAATCACCGAGTACCCGATTCCGACCGCAGGCAGCCTGCCGGCCGGGATCGCGGCGGGGCCCGAAGGCAACCTCTGGTTCACCGAGAACGTCGGCGACAAGATCGGGGAGATCAGCCCGACGACAGGCGCGATCAGCGAGTTCGCGATCGCCACCGCAGGCAGCTCCCCGTTCGCGATCGCGACGGGGGCCGACGGCAACCTCTGGTTTACCGAGTGGCCAGGCGAAAAGATCGGGAAGATCAGCCCGACGACGGGCGCGATCACCACATACCCGACCCCCACGCCGCTCAGCCTGCCGTTCGGGATCGCGGCGGGGCCCGACGGCGACCTCTGGTTCACCGAGTACGAGGGCGACAAGATCGGGAAGATCAGCCCGACGACAGGCGCGATCACCGAGTACGCGATCCCGACGTCAGACCGCGTCCCGGAAGGCATCGCGGCGGGACCCGACGGCGACCTCTGGTTCACCGAGTCGGGCTCGAACCTGATCGCCGGGCCCGTCGATCCGCGCGACGCGATCGGGAAGATCAACCCCACGACAGGCGCCGTCACCGAATACCCGGTCCCTACTGTAGGCAGCTTGCCGGAATCGATCGCAGCAGGGCCCGACGGCAACCTCTGGTTCAGCGAGGCGGGCAGCGACAAGATCGGCAAGATCGACCCGACATCAGGTGCGATCACCGAGTACCCAATCCCCACCGCGCTCAGCTGGCCGAGGGGGATCGCGGCGGGCCCCCACGGCAGCCTCTGGTTCAGCGAGTTCGATGGCGACAAGATCGGGAAGATCCGCGCGGGCCTCCAGGAAGAGAGATAATCGCAGGAGCCAACGCCGCGCGGCCGGGGCCCATCTAAACGCACACGCCGCTGCGCATCATGCGTCCAGACGTATAGGCCTAGCTCGGGAGTGCTCTGGCTGCAGTCGAAATCGCCAGCGGTGAGCACCTTGCAGGACATACGCCTAGCCCGACGGATCTGTGTGGCTGATCCATGTCCGTCTCCATAGGTCAAAGCGGCGACACTGCCAGTCACGTAGCCGATGCGCTTCTGCGGGAGCATCCCGACGCACTCGTGTGCGCGATCGCAGACAGCGGGCTACTCCTGCCGATGCCGAAGTCAGTCTCACTCTGGGGACAGGCGGCCCTTGAGGGGCGAACCGTGTTCGACGTCGTCGTCGCTGCCGACCGCAAGGCAGTCATCGATGCCTGGTGGGGTGTCAAACGAGAGGGAGCCAGTGTCAGCAAGGTGCGCCTGCTCGCGACTCCCTCGCGCTCGACAACTCTGCACTTCTTTGATCTCCGTGAAGCCCATGGCGTCTTCCTCGGCGTCCTCATTCCGGGCGAGCAGGCCACGAACGATGACACGGCTACTGAGGGGGCGGGGATCGCAACCCCGCGGTTCTCCACACTTCTTGAGGACGAGAACGGCACGGTCTTGGAACCTGACGAGTCGTTCACCCAGATGTTCGGATACGCGGCTGAGGAACTGATCGGCAAGCGCGTGCTCGACCAAATCCATCCCGACGACCAAGCGCGGGCCGTCGAGAGCTGGGTAACGATGCTGTCCACCCGACGGAATCAGCAGATGCGCTGCCGCCGCAGGCACAAGGACGGGAACTGGATCTGGATCGACACCACACTGCACAATCTCCTCAACCAGCCCGATCGCAATCACGTGCTGGTCGAGATCATCGACGTCTCCACGGAGATGGCAGCTCTCCAAGAGCTGGAAAGGCGTGCCACGATCGATGCTCTCACGGAGTGCTACACCCGCCAGTCGATCCTCGGAGAGCTGGAGCTTGCGCTCAAGCAGGATGACTCGGCGCACACAGCCGTCGTATACCTCGACCTCGACGGCTTCAAGGCCGTCAACGACACGTTCGGCCACGCTGCGGGCGATGAGCTGCTCAGGCAGGTCGCGGAGCGTCTGGGGACCGCGAGTCGCGCGGGCGACGATATTGGCCGCTTGGGCGGCGACGAGTTCCTCGTACTCCTGAGGGGCGTCCCTACGACCGAGGTCGCGATGCGCGCAGCGAAGCGACTGTGCAAGGCCATCGACGGCAACGGCTTTGAGCTCTTGTCCGGGACCACCGCCCTACGGGTGAGCGCCGGCGTCGCCATCACCGACTGCCACGACGAGACCTGCGATCAGCTGGTCCAACGTGCCGACGCCGCGATGTACAAATCAAAGGACCAAGGACAGGGCACGCCGGTGCTCGCTTAGAGCGGGCGTAGGCCGTCCCGCGTCTAGTGCGTCGAGGACATCGAGGGTCGGCCGGGTGCTGCCGGGCGATGGGGGCGTCCGCGGTGGGAACGATGTCGGCTGCTCGGCGGCCATCAACCAGAGCAGACAATCAGCTGTTTACGCCGGGGGACCGCGCTCAAGGAGTCTGGCTGGCCGCCGACTCGTTAACTTGAGATGGCAGCTCCACCCCCACAGGCGGACACGGGAGAGAACAAGCCGCGGGCGCCGGCGCCCGCGTCCCTTCCGGTAGGAGGGCGACACAACGAGGATGTCCGTCGTCTGGGCAAGGCGCTGGAGGCGCGCACCGAGGACGTGGTCGACGGAACGGTCGCGCGCGCCAAAGCCGGCGGCGGGGTCCTCGTTGACCCCCTGATTCAGTCCGGCTTTGATCGAATGTGCAGGGTCTCAACGGTCGCGCTGGCCAGGTGGATGGCCGGAGGGAGTCCCGAAGACGGCCGGGAGGCCAGCCAGGAAGTCTTTCAACATCACGGCCAGGTGGCAGCCGAGCGAGCCGCACCGCTGAATGAGATGACCAAGCGCTGCCTGCGCTGGCGCGACGCGGTGAACGATGTGCTGCGCGACAGCGCCGCAGATCTGGGCGTTTCGCCGGAGGCGCTCTCCAGAGCCGTGGCCATGGTGCAGCTCACGCTCGACGTGACCCTCGTGCGAATGTCCGAGATCTTCGAAACCGAGCGTCAGCGAACTGACGAGGAGCTCGCGTTCATGGCAACCCACGACACCTTGACGGGACTGCCGAACCGGACGTTGATCCTGGACCGCGCCGAGCAGATGCTCGTTCGCGCGCGCCGCCACCAGACACCGGTGGCCGCGCTGTTCATCGAGATCGACAACGTCAAGAGCATCAACGAGACGCTCGGCCACGATGCCGGCGATGAGCTCCTGCGAGCGGTCGCCGAGCGGCTCGATGGCGTTGTACGCGACACCGATGCGCTTGGGCGCCTCGGCGGGGACGAGTTCGTCGTGATCGCCGAAGAGCTCTCGCCGGGGGGAGAACCCGAGCTGATCGCCGAGCGTCTGCTGGAAACCATCGGGGAGCCGTTCGAGCTCGCCGGGGGCACGCGCGTGACCGTGACTGCGAGCATCGGGATCGCGATCGGTGAGCGAGCGTCGGCCGAGGAGCTTCTGCGCGACGCAGACATTGCGATGTACCAAGCAAAGTGGGACGGCGAGAGCCGCTTCGTCGTGTTCGAGTCCGGGATGCAGCACGCAGTCCAAGGCCGTATGGAACTCGAGATGGACCTACGCGATGCCCTCCCGAACGACGAGTTCTTCTTGGTCTATCAGCCCACGTTCGATCTGCGCGACATGAGCCCCACCGGAGTGGAGGCCCTGCTCCGGTGGAAGCACCCGACCCGAGGGGTCGTTCAACCCAATGAGTTCATCCCGCTGCTGGAGGAGACCGGGCTGATCATCGAGGTTGGGAAATGGGTGCTGAAGGAGGCCTGCCGTCAGGGTGCGAAATGGCGCGAGGCTGGACATTTGATCGGAATGGCCGTCAACGTCTCTGGACGCCAGCTCGACACCGACGAGTTCGTTACCGGCGTCCACGACGCCCTCTCGGAGAGCGGACTGGATGCGAGCGCGCTGATCCTCGAGGTCACCGAGACAACCCTGATGCGCGACATCCAGGAGACCGTTCGGCGATTGACCGCCATCAAGGAGCTGGGCGTGCGGGTAGCCATTGACGACTTCGGAACCGGATACTCCTCCCTCGCGCATCTCCAGCAGTTCCCTGTCGACGCAATCAAGATAGACCGGTCGTTCATCTCCCGGATAACGGAGGGCCCCGAGGGCGAGACCCTCATGCGCACGCTCATACAACTCGGTAAGGCGCTCTCGATCGAGACGCTCGCCGAGGGCATCGAGCAACCAGACGAGCTCTCCCTCCTGCAAGCAGAGCACTGCGACAGCGGACAGGGCTTCCTCTTCGCTCGCCCCCTTGAGGTAGATGCCACCGAGGCGTTCCTTGAGAACTGGGCCCAAAATGGCGCTCCCGCGAACAACGGCGCTCCGGCCTCGGCTCGCCTGAGGTCCCGCAGCGGATCCAGCCCAACCAGCGCTCGCCACTAGCTCGCGCGCCACGCGGCCGGTAGAGACGAGCCGTCGGCGCCTGTCTCAAGCGAGACTGATCAGGTTGTGGCCGGCCAGCGGGGCGCCAACCTGCTGCATCCGGCCGCCCTCGCGCAGGCCGCCGAGGTCAACGACGGCGAAACCCGCGTCTTCGAACAGCGCGCCGACCTCGGACTTGGCCTCGGCGTCGTCGCCGGAGAGGAAGATCACGCGCTGGCCGCCCGCTTGGTGGGGGTCGGTGCTGAGCACCGCGGCCGTGAGCGTGTTGGCGGCCTTCACCACACGGGCAGGAGCGACGAGATCGGCGACGACCTCGCTGGACGTGCGCCCGTCGAGGTCGCTGGGGTCAAAGTCGTTGGTCGGGTCGATCACGATCCGACCCTCCCATTCCAGCCCCTCGGCAGCCTGCGGAACGTCCGCCCACATCACCGCGAGCGCGACGATGTCCGCGGCTGCGGCGTCCTCGACCGTCCCCGCCGACACGCCCTCGCCAAGCGCCTCAACCAGTGAGGTCAGCGACTGCGGCCCGCGGCTGTTGGCGATCACAACTTGCCGGCCGGCGCGGAGCGCGGTCCTCGCTATCGCCTGACCGATCCGGCCTGCGCCGATGATCCCGACACGCTTAAGGTTTCCTGGTGAGATCAGGTTCCTTTCTCGAACTCGGAGGCGAACAGGTAGCTGACCGCGAGGCTCCGATACGGTCGCCATCGCTCCGCTACCTGAACCATCTCGTCCTCGGTTGGAAGGTGGTCGAATCCGTAGGCGTGCTGTACGGCCCGGCGCAGCGCGAGATCGCCTGAGAGCAGCACGTCTGGCCGGTCGAGAGCCACGATCAGAAAGCCGTGCGCGGTCCACGGCCCGATCCCTGGCACCTGGGTCAGCACCGCCTCGACCTCCTCATCTGTCATCCGCGCGAGCGACCTGTCGCTCAGCTGTCCATCGACGAAGCGCTCGGCGAGCGCGCGCAGGGTGGCACCCTTACGATTGGACATCCCGCTCGCGCGAAGCTCCTGCGGGTCGACCGCGAGCAGCTCCTGCGGCGACGGCATGCGGCCGCCGAACCGCTGTTGCAGACGCGAGACGATCGTCCGCGTCGCGCGGACCGACAGCTGCTGGCCGACCACCTGGAAGATGAGCGTCCCGAAAGCGTCGAGCGGGGGCAGCTCGTCAAGCCACGCCCGCGGATGGAAGTCCGGGCGCGCGTCGATCAGCTTCCGGAGGACCGGATCGACGCCGCGCAGGAACTTCCGCGCCGTCGGATCGGCGCCGGCGGAGCCCCCCGCCGCGCCTGTGTCGGACTTCACCGTCATTCCTTGAGCAACCTATCGGTCAACACGATCTCGACGATCTGCGGCACCGTCTCAACCCGGTTCCAGTCGCGCTGCAGCGTGCGGCTCGAGCTCGCCCGGACCCACCTCCTTTACGGGGAGTGGCTGCGCCGCGAACGCCGCCGCCTCGACGCCCGAAAGCAGTTGCGCAGCGCCGTTGACATGTTCAGAAGCATGGGCACCGAGGCGTTCGCGGGCCGCGCCGAACGCGAGCTGCTGGCGACCGGCGAGCGCGCGCGCAAGCGGACCGTGGACACGCTCGACCAGCTCACTCCGCAGGAGAAGCAGGTCGTGCGTCTTGCCGCGCAAGGAACCACGAACCGAGAGATCGCCACTCAGCTCTTCATCACCCAGAGCACCGTCGAGTACCACCTGCGCAAGGCATTCCGCAAGCTCGACGTGAAATCACGCACGCAGCTCGCTCACCATATTTCGTAGGTGTCCGGTCGCTGCGGAGCACCGCAGACTTCCGGCGTTCGATCGTCGGCAGGACCTGCCGATCTAGCGATCAGCGTTGTGATGCAACGGCGATCTCGACACGCTCGACCTCTCGCTCGAGCACGTTCAGCAGGGCCTCCACAACGCGGACATCAAACTGGGTTCCAGCGCAGCGGTTCAGCTCGGTCCTGGCGGCGCGCGGCCCGATTGACGGACGGTAGGCCCTGTCGCTGGTCATCGCCTCATAGGCATCAGCCACCGCGAGGATCCGGGCCTCCAGTGGAAGCTGGTCATCCGATAGCCCACACGGATATCCGCGGCCGTCAGGACGCTCGTGATGTGCACCTACCCACGTGCACAGGTCGGCGAGACTCGGGTGCTCGAGGATCTGCGCCCCGAACTCGGGATGCTTCTTGATGACCTGAAACTCCTCGTCGGTCAGCTTCGCCGGCTTGTTGAGGATCGTGTCCGGAATGACGGCCTTCCCGACGTCGTGGAGCATTCCGGCCAGCCGTACCCGCTCGACCCGCGTCTCCGGGAGGCCCAGCTGCTGGGCCATCATCGCCGAGTAGCGACCGACCGTCTCTGAGTGGCGCGCGGAGCCGCTGAAGCGTAGGTCCACGGCCTCAGCCAGATCGAGCGCAACCGCCAGGACGCGCTCTCCGGCGATGTCGCGGAGCTGGCTGTCAAGGCGCGGGATGTCTCGTATCGCCTCGCTGTGGAGGACGCTCCTGTCACGCCCGTGCTGCTTGGCCGCGTACAAGGCCTCGTCGGCCGCTCGAAGCAGCGACCCCGCGGTCTCGCCGTGCGCGGGAAAGCTCGCCAAGCCAAAGCTGATCGTCAAGCGAACGGTGTCTTCGTCGAACTCCTTGGCAAGCGCGCAGCGTAAGCGCTCAGCTACGAGAAGCCCGCCGTTGCCGTCGGTGTCGGGAAGAACCAGCGCGAACTCCTCACCACCTACGCGAGCGACACCGTCGAACTGGCGCTTTCCCTCGTCTAGCACGCTGGCGACCCGCCGCAGGGCTGAATCGCCAGCGCTCCTGCCACCCCGGTCGTTGACTTCTCGGAAGTGGTCCAGGTCCCCCGCCACCACGGTGATACGGGCCTTCCCCCGCCGTGCGCGCTCGAGCTCGAGGTCGAGCATCTCGCGAAAGCCGCGCCTGTTGACGAGCTTTGTCAGCGGGTCGGTGCGGGCGGCGTCGTAGAGACTCGCAATCAGCGCCTCGACACGGGCGCGCATTGAGCGAATCAGGATTGCCGCGACCAGCAGAGTGCCCATCCCGACCAACCACCACTCCGCGATCCCGCCCGGCGGTGGCCGCGCAGCCAACAGCGCGCCGTAGGCGAGCCCCACGTAGCCGATCTGCACCGCGGTCTCCGCGGCGGTGAAGAAGTACGAGGCGTATAGGAAAACCCACAGGTAGAAGAACACAAGCGGGCTCGGACTCTGCCCCGAGAAGTACGCCACTCCAGCGATGAGGGTGCTTCCCCACAGCAGCGCGACCTGCAACGCTTGGTCGGTTAGGGCGCGTGCCCACCAAGACAACGCAGCCGCGACGACATACGCGTTGCCCACGATCACTACGAGCCCAAGCTGACTCGCGCGGGGCGAGTGCGGAAGGGCTATCGTCAGCAACGCGAGAGTCGCCCCCGCCGCGAACAGGGCGGCGAGCGCTCGGGCCATCACGCCGCGCTCGAACACCGCCTCGGACTCTGGGCCTGCGCCTTGCGTCTCGCCGCTTGCCAACATCAGCCGAGTTCGCATCGGTCAGCGCGTGTGAACACCTGATGACAGGCCGTCAGATCTCGACGTCTCTCCCAGCTAAGCAGGCTCCTGAGAATTCCATCTAACGGGCGCTGGCCCGTGGTCCGGTCGGGCGCGCGCTCGCTCTTCGAACTGTCACGGCACTGAGGTCCTGCCTTTCGAAACAGGAATCCCGCTGCCCGCGCCATCTGGAGATCGTCCGTCAGCAGGCCCGCGAGCGACAGGCCAAGGAGGCGGACTCGGCCGCCCCCGCGGATTGCAGCCGCCGAGCGGGGTGAGCAGCACGCAGTTCCAGGAAGCGTTGAAGAAGTGCGAAGGCGGCAACTTCGGCGGTGGCCGACTCAGCGGCTCAACGTCCAAAGGGCGCTCACCGAGTTCGACGCATGCATGCGTGAAACCGGCGTCTACCTGCGTCGACACGGGCGCGCGCAAGTTCAGATCCGCCAGGCCGAGCGCCAGAGCGATCTACAGGGGACGGCTGGCAGCGCCAGCGGCAGCGAACATGCCACTGGATGACGAATGTGCTGAAGAAGGTCGGGGAGCCCATGCGCTGCGCGAAGCCGACTCGATTCGCCGGAGAGTGAACTTCCTGCCAGGCCATTCATATGTCGCTCTTCGAGCGGCCAACGGCTTCTCTTCGGTTCATAACACGGCGTTATTACACCCTCGTTGCATAGTGGATCAAACGACCAACTCAGAATGCAAGGGGATGAACATCATGTTCCTCAAGCACAACATTTTCAGTAGGCACAAGCTCACAACGTCGATCACTGCCGGTGCCGCTGCCATCGCGCTTGTGATCGGTGGCTATGCGATCGCTGACACGGCTTCGAGCGACAGCGTGTCAGGCAGCACGAACGCGGAAGTGGAGACCACGCTGCAGGCGGGCACCGGCGGCGGGACCACCCCTACCTTCATCTTGTCCAATGCGCCCGGAGGGGCCGCGCAGGCGAGCGCCGAGAAGACCGTCACCCTGACGGATCACGAACGATACGTCAGACACCACCAGCGTCTAGCGTCTCTGACTCCATGAGCGACTTCCAGTCCCGCCCTGCTTCCTCCGCCGACGACCTCATATAGCTCTCTTAGCGACCTCCTACGATTCTCAGATGCGCCGGGGCGAGGATTGCGCCATGCAAGCGGGAGCGACGAAGATCGAGGCGGACGGTTCGCGTTCCGGGCACGTAGCAGCGCGTGGACGCGCCGTGCCGTCCCACGAGCGCCGGATTCTCGGGTGAGAGCGAGATGCGGATTCTGGTGATAGAGGACGATGACGACGTGCGGGCAGCGATCCGTCGTGCCCTTCTGCTTGGAGGCTACGAGATCATCCAGGCCAGCACGGGGCAAGAGGGACTGCAGCGGGCCCAGGCCGACGTCCCCGACGCGATCGTGCTTGACCTGGGGCTGCCTGACATCGACGGCATCGAGGTATGCCGCACGCTCAGACGCGCGGGAGATCGCACGCCGATCCTGATGCTCACCGCCCGCGCGGAGGTCGGAGACCGCGTGGACGGACTCGACGCGGGAGCCGACGATTACCTGGTCAAGCCATACGACGTGCGCGAGCTGCAGGCGCGGCTCAGGGCGATCATGCGACGCCACTTGGAGGGCGCCGATGGAGGCGTCATGCGGTTCGCGGAGCTCGAGCTTGACCCCGACGCACACGGGGCGAGGATCGGCGACCGCGAGATCGAGCTGACCCGCACCGAGTACCAGCTACTCGAGCTGCTGATGCTCAATCCCCGCCGGGTCCTGTCCGCCGAGCTGATCTACGACCGCGTCTGGCGATACGACTTCGGGCCCTCCGGGAATGCGCTGCGTGTGTACATCGGCTACCTGCGGCGCAAGCTCGAGGCAGGCGGTGGGCGACGGCTGATTCAGACCGTGCATGGTGTGGGCTATGTGTTGCGTGAGCCCTGAGCGAGCAAACGCCGAGCGATGCCGCAGGTTGAGGTTGCGATGAGCCTGCGGCGGCGGATCGCTGTGGCGGCGGCACTCGCGGTGGCAGCGGTTGCCGTGGCGATCGGCGTCGTCGGCTACACAAGCGCTCGATCGCACCTGATCGGCGAGATCAAGGGGGAGCTCCACGCCAGGGCATCAACCTATCTGCTGCGACGTCCGGTCGGACAGCTCCCACTGCCGTCTCTCGCGGAAGGGCGCAAGGCCCGGCTGAGCTCGCCGGCGAGGAGTGCCGCACTGCCTCCCGGCCCCGCTCTAGGGGGTGCGCCGGGCTACTTCCAGCTCGTGTATCCGAGCGGAAAAGTGGTCGCGCCGGCAGGCGGCAAGCCGCAGCTGGGCGTCGACACGCGCGTGCTGAGCATCGCAAGAAGTGCAAGCGGCAGCTTCTTTACCACCGCCCGCGTGCACGGTGTTCACGCCGAGGTGCTCACGGTCGCCGACAAGCAGGGTGGCTACGCGGTGCAGATTGCGCTGCCGTTGACCGAAGTCGATTCCGTGCTGAACAGCCTGCTGTTGCCCCACGGCCTGCTGGTCGGCGGCGGCGTGCTGCTCGGGCTCCTGCTGGGCGCGGCGATCTCACGATCCGCGCTGGCTCCGATCGAGCGCTTCCTGCGACGCACCGAGAGCATGAACGTAGACCAAGCGCACCCCGGCCGGCTCGAGGAGACCGGCGCCAGTGAGCTGCGACGGCTCGCCGCCAGCTTCAATAGGACGCTCGACGCACTCGAACGATCGATCGAGGCGCAGCGAAGCCTCGTCGCGGACGCTTCCCACGAGCTGCGCACGCCGATCGCCGCCCTGCGAAGCAATGTCCAGATCTTCCTCGAATCAGACCGGCTACCGCTTGCCGAGCGCACGGAGCTGCAGCGGTCAATAATCGCCGAGCTGGACGAGCTCACGGAGGTCATAGCCGACGTGATGGAGCTCGCCCGAGGCGCGGCGCCGAGCGCCCAGCGGGAATCGGTGGAGCTGGACCTGCTGGTACGGGAGGCTGTCGAACGCGCCCAGCGGCGCAGGCCGGGCCTGCACTTCGACCTCGACCTCGAGCCCACGGTGATCGACGCCGCCGTCGAACAGGTCGCCAGAGCCGTCGGCAATGTCATCGACAATGCGGGTAAGTGGAGCCCACCCGCCGGCACGGTCGTCGTAAAGCTGCACGACGGCACGATGTCCGTTCGAGACCACGGTCCTGGCTTTCACGAGCAGGACCTCGACCACGTATTCGACCGCTTCTATCGTGCCAGCGACGCACGCCGCTTGCCGGGCTCGGGCCTCGGGCTCGCGATCGTCAAGCAGACCGCCGACGCGCACGACGGCAAGGCGATCGCGACGAACGCACTTGGGGGCGGCGCGCTGGTGGAAGTCAGCTTCGGACCGCCGAGGCAGCTCGCACGGGCGAGTAAACAGGTTGAGAAGATCGGCTAGCGCGGCGGACCTGGCTGCGCGCACCCGTGCTCGCGTCAGCCGCGGCCCGCGCGCGCTGCTCGTGGACCTCCGCTTGCGTGGCGGCGCACAAGCCGGCGAGATGATCCCCCGCGCGCCGCGCGTGATCTCCACTGAAAGGGGCGCCCGCACGTCCACCCACTTGCCTGCCGAGCTCGCGCACGTACGAGCATTCGAGCGCCCTCATCGCGAGAGCTTCTCGTCTGTCGCGGCGCACCCGCTCGGCGACGCTGCTCATATCGGTTTGCTCGATGACCATGGGTCACATGATCACCCGCTTCGATAAGACACCCGTGAGGCCACTCTAAGGGTGTCGAGCGCATTTGCTCGGCGGGCCTGCGTCGTTCGACCACGTTCCATCGGAGGTCGACCGCGTCGTGTGCTCCACGTGTAGGGGTCTCCTCGGGCTCTCATAGGCTCTTCTTCGGTTCATCACACGGCGTTATTACGGCCTGGTCGCAGAGTGGGATCAACCACTCACGATGAAAGGGATGAACCATCATGACCTTCAACGACAAGATCTCCAGCCGGCGCAGGTTCACCGTGTTCATCGCGGCCGGCGCCATCGCCATCGCGATCGGGGGCGGTGCCTACGGCATCATCAGCGCAACCGCCAGCACCAGTTCAGGCACCGCGACAACAGCGTCGTTCACCTCGGCGACATCAGCGCAACGCCTCCCCGGCGGCGGGGGATCCAACGCTCGGTCCGGACCAGCCGCAGGCGGATCAATCGGAATGGTGAGCAGCGTGTCCACTTCGGGCTTCGGACTGTTGACGTCGACAGGTGAGAAGGTGACCGTCAAGGAGACGTCGGCCACGAAATACGAGAAAGGTACGAACTCGGCGTCGGCGAGCGCGGTAACCACAGGCAAGACCGCCCTCGTACTAGGAACAACCAACAGCGCGACGATCACCGCGACGCAGGTCATCGTGCAACCGACAAACAGCGGGTCCAAGACGCCATCCGAAGTGGTTCCTTTCAAGCAGGGTGAACCGTCCACGTCGAAGCAGGTCGGTCAGATCCCGGCGAGCTACAAGCAGGGGTCAGGCGCCATCGTCAGGGGAACCACGGCGAATAAGGCCACGAAGGCCGCATTGGCGGCCTACCCGGGGGGCATCGTCGACCGTGTCGTAAAGCTGAGCAACGGCGAGTACGAGGTCCACAACATCGGTGTCAACTGGCCGCACCACGTCTTCGTCAACCAGGACTTCAAGGTCGTCGGCGCCAATGATTAGCGTCCACGGCGGGCGAGCGCAAGTCGTCGAGGTTCAGCCGAACGTGACGGGCCCGGACTGCACGACCGGACAGGCCTTGGCGCTGCCAGCATGGGTCGAGCAGGACGCCGACGCGGCGGAGAATTCGAGCTGCGGGGAGAACAGGTCGAGGACCAACTGGCCGCTGCTGGGATCGAAAGCCGTGGCGTTGATGCCGTCGCCGCTCAGCGTCGCGGCCGGTGCCCATGGCGCGACGGTCGTCGCCAGGCCGGCGAGCGAGATTTGCTCCAGCTGCGAGGCGACCGGCGGGACGATTCCGCTCTGGGAGTACAGAAACGTGTAGACGGAGGTGCTCGTCAACGTCAGGCCCTCGAAGAACCGCTCAGAGTTATCGATCGGGTTGGCGTCTGAGACGACCTTCGCGATCAGCTGGGGCGCGGCGCTGCCGTTGTCGAGCCAGATCTCCGAGACTCCCGTGCTGGAGTTCGACGAGCGTGGAGCCTCGCTGAAGGCGACCTGTGCCCCGTTTGCGCTGATGTCATCGATCGTGGCGCCATCGGGCGTCGGTAGCTTCAGTGCGCGAGTGGAGGAACCGGTCAGCCGCGCGGTCTCGATCCGGGCAGGCTGGTTTGGGCGGGCTGTGTTGGGCTGCACGGCGAAGACGACGACGCCGTGATCGGCGACGCCAACGCTGGTGTCCGGCGGCGCTGCGTTGATCCGGTGGGCGCGGCCACCGCTTGTCGGTACCCACCACAACCGGCAGCCGTCGGTCCCCGCGCTGCCCACGTTCGCGGTCGCAAACGGCGAGTGCGGGCAGCGTGAGTAGATGACGAGCGAGTGACCATGAGAGTCGGTCCCCAGCTTGACCGCGTCGATCCAGCCTACCGCCGAGGTCGCGGTCAGCGCGTGGTTATGCGTGCCGCGGCGGACGACGAGCTCAAACCGGTGGCCGGGTCCAGACGTTGCCGCCCAGGCGACGACGCCGCCGACGGCCGAAACCGAGGTCGGGAAGGCCGGTGTTGCCAGGTTCGCGGCGACCCCGAATGCTCCAGCCGCCGCTACGGTTGCAGGGACGGTCACGCCCACGGCCAGTAGCACCCCGACAGCCGCCACGCGCTTGAATCCCATCGCTAGTCCCCCTCGGTCGAACCGCAGCGGACACGGTCGATATGACTGGCTCATATCCGCCCTAACACCTGTCACTCGCGACAATATCGGCCGATGCGGTCGGTTGCAGACTGGGATCGTCTCACTTGCCAGCCTGAACGAGCGCTTCGGCGAGCTCCGTCTCCCCGGTCCATCCCGGTGGCGGAGCACGCTCGCGCGCCGGGCCTGTGCGTCAGCTCGGTCGCGAATCCGTGCCGACAGCGGTGCCGTCTGTGTTCACGGCCGCTTGGCTTGACCAGATGGGCGGCGCGAGCAGGAGCCGTAGCAGGTAGGAACTGACGAGGATCGTCGCAAGAAGCGCGAGCGTGATCAGCACCGGTGTCATCGGCAGTGCAATGCGCGTCGCATCGGCGCCGCCCAGGCGCCCGACGCCGGACGAGGGCACAAAGAACGCATTGTCACTCGTGCTACTAACGATCGGAACAACCCGCACTATTGCACCGACAACTTGCCCGCGGTGATCAGTTACCCACAACCGCTATCGCAGGATTAGAATTCCCACACGCGCTCGCAATAGCACAGTTGGAACAGGCACTGACCTGCGAGCGATAATGACAATTTGCGGTGTTTCCACAAAATGTAAAAGCCCGCGATCTCGCTGCCGCATCAGAACTCACACCTTGTTGTTTGGCACGCACGAGACCGGGTAACGCGCCTCGACGGCACTCGTACACGGTAAGGCGAGGCCGTTGCAAACCACCCCCACGTCGCTCACCCGCACGGGCGCTCGGACGCAACGCGGACGGCTCGGAGCTCGGCCAAAGGGTGAAGCGGGGGAGGGACTCAGCCCTGCGGCGCGCGCCGGTCTGGAGGAGCCGCGCGCGCCGCAGGCGCCGGGTCGCCAGACGCGCCAGCTCGCCACTCTCGCCAGCTCGAAAAGACGCGGGGCTTCCACTGCGCGGCACGGACGGCTTACGGACCGTGTACGCGGCGCAGTTGTGACCGTTCGGTGACTCGGGAAGGATCGGCCCGCGACGGCGTCTTGAGTCGCTGACCGTCCACGTCGGCGTGCCTCGTCGCCGCGGCGCTCAGGATCGAATGCGCGCGGTCGCGAGGCGGAGCCTTGTTCACCCCGCACAACGTCAGGAGGAAACCGAGCTATGCAAAGACCAATCAACTCTCAACGGACGCCGGCACGCGGTGCGCTGCTTGCGGCGTTCGCGCTGCTGCTCGCGCTGCCGGCGCTCGCAAGCGGCGCTGAAGCGGGCGGCGTTCCGTGGCAGCGCGAAGCCAGTCCCAACGTAGAAGCGCCGCAGTTCCCATTCGATTCCTTGCACTCTGTTTTCGTCGCCTCAAGCAACCAGGCGTGGGCCGTCGGCGAAGACCGCCCCACGAGCGGGGAAGGCTTCGCCGCGCTCGCCGAGCAGTGGAATGGATCCAAATGGACGATCGTCCCAACCGCGGAACTGGGTGTCGAAAAGGGCGCCTCGACGCCGCTGAATGGCGTCTCCGGCACGGGACCGAGCGACGTATGGGCGGCCGGCGAAGCGCGCAGCTCTGCCGGCACGACGCCGGTCGTCGAGCACTGGAACGGAAGCCACTGGAGCAAGGCCACGCTGCCGAGTGTCGAAGGGAGCCTTCGCGCCGTGAGCGCCGACGGCACAAGCGACGCCTGGGCGGTCGGGAAGACGACGACGGGCTCGCCGCTGATCGAGCACTTCAACGGGGCAACCTGGAGCGTTGTTCCGAGCGCCCCGGGTTCGGGCAACCAGCTCATCGCGGTGGCCGCGCTCTCGCCATCGAACGCGTGGGCACTCGGCCTCTTCAAGCCGCGACGCGGCATCGGCAACGGCGTGATCGAGCACTGGAACGGCAGCGAATGGAGCATCGTGGTGACGTTCGCATCTGGCACGACGCTGTCCTCGATTAGCGCGGTCTCGGCGAGCAATATCTGGGCCGTCGGTAGCGCGAGCGGCACGCAACAGCTGATCGAGCACTGGAACGGCTCCGAATGGAGCGTCGCTGGACCGGCGACCCCCGAAGGGTCAGGGATCACGGGCGGGCGTCTGACCGGCGTCTCGGCGCTCAACGCATCGGACGTCTGGGCAGTGGGCGAAGGCACGAAGAACAAGACCGAAGCCGGCGTCGAAGTGAGCACGAACTTCGAGCTCACCGAGCACTGGAACGGCAGCAAGTGGACGGTCGTGCCCAGCAACTCAGGTCCAGGCGCCGAAAGCGTGTCCGGTCTGCTCGGCGGTCCGCTGTTCGCCGTTGGGCAGACCGAAAACAGGACGTTCGTGCTCCGTCAGCCGGTTCCCTAGCGGACCGAGCTGATGAAACCGCGACACGATCGCGGTTCACGTGAAGAAGCCCCGGTCGCGGCGTCTGTTCGCGACCGGGGTCTACCCTTGCAGCGCCGCGATCTACAGGTGGCGCAGGCCCCCCTTGCCCTGGCCTGCAGATGGCCACTTTCGATCTGGCCTCCGACCCCAGGGTTTGCGCAGCACGCTATTCGCCGGACGGCATCGCCTCCGGCGAGGGGCCCCCGATGGGGACCGATCCGGCCATGATGCGATCGATCTGTTCCAGATCGGCCTTGCCCAGCCTCAGCGCGGCAGCCGCGAGGCTGTCTTCGATGTGTTTCGGGTGGCGCGCGCCCACGATGGCGACGTTCACTGCCGGGTTAGCCAGCGCCCACGCGACGGCGAGCTGGGCGACCGAGCAACCCAGCTGCTCGGCGGCGAAGCGCTTCAGCTGATTGACGACCTCAAGGTTCTGCCTGAAGGCATGCCCCTTAAACGCGGGACTCGCGCTGCGCCAGTCATCGTCGGCGAAGGAGGTGTCCGGCTGCATGGTCCCGCTCAACAGTCCGTGCGCCAGCGGCCCGTAGACGAGAACCCCGATGTCGCGCCCGAGTGCGTAAGGGAGCAACTCGGCCTCGATATCGCGACGGAACAGGTCGTAGGGCGGCTGCACCGTCTCGACCGGACGCATCTGCGCGAACTCCGCGATCTGAGCCGCGTCGAAGTTCGAGACGCCGACGTGGTGGATCTTGCCTTCCTCCACGAGCCCCTGCAGCGCCGCGGCGGTCTCGGAAACCGGGACCTTTGGGTCAGGCCAGTGCACCTGGTAGATGTCGATGTAGTCGATCTCCAGCGCACGCAGGCTGTCATCGACGCCGCTGCGAAGCCACGCAGGGCTGGCATCGCGGACGAGACCCTCCCTGGTCATCCTTAGCCCGCCCTTGGTCGCGACCATCACCTCCTCGCGCCGGTTGTCTAGGTCCTCTCGCAGCGCCCGGCCAAGGAGTCGCTCTGAGGCGCCGAAGCCGTAGCCTTGGGCGGTGTCGAAGAAGTTGACACCGAGCTCGCGAGCACGACGAATCGCGGCGACCCCTTCGTCCTCGTCGAACTGTCCCCACTCACCCCCCAGCTGCCAAGTGCCAAAGGCAATCGGGGAGACCTTCAGGTCGGTCATGCCAAGCGTGACGGGGTTTAGGATGCTGGTCGTCATCGCGCTCCCTTTCTGCTGAACCGCTGTGATCCATCGTCGGCGCTAGCTCGAGCGCCGCGACCTCAAGCGCCGCCCGGGACGAGTGGATCATAGGCCGTCTCTGGCGACCGCGAACGCTCTGCCCAACAGTTCTATCCGTGTTCTATTGGCTGCGGGGAGCGCCCACCGGCCCCGATCCTTGAGTCGTGCTGCCCCGGGGATGCGATCGTTCGGGCGCGGATCGCTCGGGATCGCCGAGCGGGGTAGGCGCGCTTGCCCCGAGCCGCGTGCGCCACCACTCGATCGGGACGATCTGCAGGGCCAACGCGAGCGTGATGCGGTCGAGCTGCTCGGCGAGCTGCGTTATCGCCGCCACAGTCCGCACGAGCCGCTCGTCGTCGAGCGGCCCCTCGATGAGGGCAGCCGGGTGGCTGCGTCCGATGCGGGCTCGCTTATCCTCTTCGGAGAAGTCGAAGCCGAGCACGCTGTCCAGCCAAGCCAAGTCGCCCGCCAGCTCCACGTGGCGGTCGATCACCTCGGCGTAAGCGTCGGCGTTTTAGCATCACGCCCGCCCAGCGACTGAGCACATCGTCGCTGTGGTCCACGAAGAACGCGACCTCGTCGTGAAGCCCGACGCCTCTTGTCCCCGTCGGTCACGACTTCGCGCACCGCCGCGGTGAGGCGCGCCGTGTCGCGGACTGCGTCCGAGCCCGCGTCGATCGAGGCCGTCGCCGCGAGAATATCGCGGTCAGCCGTGGACCGGTCGACCGGCATGAGCCCCGCCAGCTCTGCCAAGCCGGTCCACACGAGCCGCGTTTGGCGCACGAGCTGCAGCATCACGTACTGCGCGAGCACGCTCCAGCGCTGTCGACTCCGGCGTTGGATAGCCTCGTTCACCAGCGCCACCGTGAGCATCACGACGATCACGCTCGCAACGAGCCCGGCGAGCAGGGAGTGATGAGCCCAGAAGCTCTCGGCCAGCTCGTCTGACACGATCCCACCGACGAGGGCGAGCAGCGCGAGCGCGGCCAGCGCGCGGGTCCGGCGCCGGTATGCGTCGACCGAGTCCGAACGCCGCGGGCCTAGATCGTGGCGGGCCATCGCCTCGACCTTACGCCCTCGCGGCCCGGAGGTCGATGCCCTAGGCCGACTGGGAACAGCGCTACCTGGGCTCCAGAGCGAGTCGTGCTGGATCGGTGTATTCGGGACTCTGCGAGATTCCCCGGTCGTCCATCGTGCTCGGATGCGTTAGATGCGCGTGCCTCACGATTTCCGTAGCCACCGACCCCTCGTCATAAGGGCAGACACACGTCAACGGCGAAGCCGCGAATACGAGGTTGAAGAGCGACTCGTATCGAGTCCATACGCCAACCTCGGCGTCGGACCTCCCCGCCCATATCGGCTCACCGACTACTCGCACCCAAGGAGCACCGCGCTCGAGCGCGGCCTCGAGAAAGGCCCCGTACGCCTCGAGGGCGGCGATCGGTGTGCTGTAGAAGACGTCAGCGTCGAGGAACTCGACACTTCGCGCGTCGGGACCGAGATACTCGCGTAGGAGCTCGATCTTGGAGCTGGTGGTCACCGCCAGGGTGGCTTCGGAGCGCTCGAGTCCGTCGGAAAGAAAGGACCCAACGGTCGTCTGGAACTGATCGTCGGTGCGGTAGGAGAACACCGCGTGCTCGAGCATCGCCGCATGCGCCAGCGTGCCGTCGACGAGGTAGTCGATGCTCACTCCCAACGCGCGCGAGAGTGCCCCGAGCGTGCTGGGGCGGAGGTTCGTGCGCCGGCCTGACTCCACCTGGGCGATCGCGGACCAGCTGATTCCTGCATGGAACGCCAGCGCCTCCCTAGTCCAACCAACGCGCTCCCGCGCGGCCCGGACGCGACGGCCGATGTCGCTGCTCTCGCTCCCCTGCCCGTCCATGGTCACGCAAGCAGCTTACAGTGTTACAATTGACGCTGTCAAGTGACCCAGGAGCCGCAAGTGACCGCAACCAGGGGTTGGTGGAGCCCTGTCCCTCGCAGCGTCGGTGGCGTCGCGGAGGCCGTACTTGAAGCACGTGGCGAAGCCCGGAAGCTGAAGCGGATCCTCGAGCGCAGCCCTTTGCCGACGTTGGTCGTCGACGCCCAGCGCCGGCATATCGAGGTCAATCGTCCGGCTCGGATGTGGTTCCGCCGCAGCCTGCCGGAGATGCGCGCGCACGCGATGGACGATCTCGCGTCCCCTGACGAGCGTGGGTTCATCGAGCGGCTGTGGGCGCGGCTGCTCGAGACGGGATTCGTCGCCGACCGGTATCGGAGGACCAAGCCGGACGAAAGGGCCATCGACGTCGTCTACTGTGCCGTCGCCGACGTTCTTCCGGGACGCCACGTCGTCGTATTCGCGCCCGGCTGGCTCGAGGACGAGTTGAACGTGATCGAAGGCGATGGCCCGAATCCCTCGGCCTCGCTGACGCCACGCGAGATCGAGGTGCTCGCGCTCGCGGCGGAGGGAGCCGCCACCCCCGAACTGAGCGCAGAGCTTGCATTGAGCCCAGACACCGTCAGGACGCACCTTAAACACATCTACGCGAAGCTCGGGGTGCACAATCGCACGGGCGCCGTCACCAGGGCAATTCGGCTCGGGCTGATCGACTACTAGGCGCGGCCGCGCGCGATCGCGACCGGCTACACAGCCTCGACGTCGCTGCGGAGCGCTGGCGTCGGCTTCGAGAGCGCGCCCACGCCCGGCGCCAAGGACAAGGGAATCACCATTGTGGGGGATCGTGCACCGCTCGCCCGTTGCCGAGTATGAACGCATGGCGTTTGCAAGCCCAGTTGGCTGGCTCGGCCAGACGCGGCGAAGGCTGCGCGAAGAGCGCAAGCTCCTCGATGTCCTCCTCGACAGCCTCGACGTTGCGGTCGTGGCCTGTGGCGCCGATGGGCAGTTGACGCATCTGAACCGGCGCGCGGTTGAGCTGATGGGGATGGACGGTTCGGTGGCGTCAGGTCCCGATACGTGGACGGAACGGGTCTCCCCGCGGACTCCAGATGGTCTGCCCCTGAGCTTCGAGCAGCTGCCGATCGTGCGAGCACAACACGGCGAAGTGGTCCGCAACGTCGACATGCTCGTCCAGACCGGTAGTGGAGACGTGCTAATGAGCACCACTGCCAACCCCGTCTACGACGACGAGGGAACACAGGTGGGTGCCGTCGCGGTATTCGCGGACGTCACCGAACAGCGAGCGAGAGAAGCGGAAATGCGCGAGGAGCTGCGAGCTGTGGACCTGGCCGTCGACATGGAAGAGGCGATAGCTGCTGGTCACCTCGTCCTATACACACAACCCATTATCGATCTCGCAACGGGACAGACGGTCCTGGAGGAGCTGCTGTTGCGCGTGCGATCCCGCGACGGGACGTTCGTGAGCCCATGCCGATTCCTAGAGGTAGCCGAGCGGTATGGCACCGTCGCGCGAGTTGACGAGTGGGTCTTCCAGCGGGCGGCTCAGGCCGCCACTGCGGGCCGGCCGGTCACGGTCAACGTATCCGCGCGCACCATCGGGCGATCGTCGTTTCTCGAGCTGATCGAAACCACGCTCGAACGGGACGGCGTCGAACCGCAGCTGATCACATTCGAGATCACCGAGACCGCGGTCATCTCAGACATCCTGAGCGCGGCGAGGTTTACCGAGCGCCTCCAGGCGATCGGCTGCCAATTCGCGCTCGACGACTTCGGCACAGGCTACGCGCCGCTCACATATCTGAAGTACCTGCCCATCCGATATCTGAAGATCGACATGGAGTTCGTGGGCGACCTCATCGAGAGCGAGCGCTCGCGCGCGGTTGTCGCGAGCATCGTCGGTATCGCCGCGGGGCTGGGTCAGCTCACAATCGCAGAGGGCGTCGAGGACGAGAGCACGCTCGTGCTGCTGCGCGAACTCGGAGTCGATCTGGCGCAGGGATTCCACATCGCCAGGCCCGCTCCGATTGCGCGGATGACGCCCACGCAAGCTCGGGTGCTTGCGAAGCCTGGTTAGATGACCGATAACCGTCGGCGGTTCGGCTGCGATCACGCGCCAGCGAGGCTCTCGCCTAGGCGCTGCCAGCGGGTGCGTCGCCGGGGTCGCGCGGTGGGTCGACTGAGCGGGTGTCAGGCGGCGTTGCATATCCGTGACCGATCTTGTGTGAGAGTCGCTCCCTCTCGCGGTGCATGCCGGCACCCAGCGCCCCAGACCCGGCGGCGTAGGAGATTGGATCGCCACCTGCTCCGCGGAGGATGAACGCGCAGCCTACGGCGATCAGCGCCCCGGCGATCGGCCCAAGCACATACACCCAGTAGCTGCTGAAATCCCCGCTTACGAGCGCCGGGCCGAAGGAGCGCGCCGGGTTCATTGATGTTCCGCTCACGGGCGCAGACCACAGGCCGGCGAGTGCGATGTATCCGCCAACGCCCAGAGCGGCGATTGCGCCGACGTTCTGAGCGGCCGATGCAGTTCCCAGGATGACGCTCACCAGGACGGCGGTGAGGACGATCTCCATCAGCAGGGCCTGCCAGTTCGCGTATCCCGGGCCCGGCAAGGTGGCGCCGAGATGCTGGATGTTGCCGAACACCGCCTCGAGAAACAGGCATGCCAAAGTGGCACCGATGAGCTGGACGATGATGTAGCCGGGGACGCGCTTCCATGGAAAATCGCCGCGCAAGGCGAACGCCAGCGAGACGCCCGGGTTCAGATGGGCGCCCGAGACCGCACCCATGAAGAGGATGATCGCCATGACCATCAGGCCGGGCGCCACCACCGCTGCCGCCAGGCTTATCTGGCCTTGGCCGTGCAGGATCCCGCCGCCGGCAGCGACGAGCACCAGCATGAATGTGCCGAGCAACTCTGAGAACAGCCGTCGCCACTCAAGGCGCGGGTCATCAAACTGGGCCTTGGAGCCGAACTCCAGCGCAAGCAGGTGCCGCGTTCGCGGAGTTAGCAGCCCGAGCCCGGGTGCATCCTCCGGCGCGTCGTGCTCGTCGGATACTGGCACAGCCCGGCTCAGATGCCCAGTGCCTTGGCCTTGGCGGCCGCGAACTCCTCGTCGGTGAGCGCACCGCTCGCATGAAGCTGTGCCAGCTCGTTGATCTTCTCTGCGGTCGGGTCCTCAGGTGCGGCTGTCGGCGCGGGCGCTTGCGCGGGCGGGGGAGCGGCAGCCTGTGACTCATTCTCGGCAGCGTTCTCTCCGCGCTCGCCAGCTTTATAGGCGACGGTCCCAACGGCAGCGGCCCGCATCACGGGGCGACGGCGTCCTAGCGGCATGATGTTCTCCTCATTGTCGATTGTTGAACGAGCGCAAGCGAAGTTGGCGTCCGCGCGAAAAATCCGCGGCTGCCCCCCTCACTAGAACGACGGGACGTGTTTGGATCACCGCGCGTCGGCGGACGAGGTATTTCCGTCTTAAGGCGTGCCCGGGGCATCGCGGCGATCGCGACTGCACGAGCGACAAATCAGGCGTATAGTCGCGGGAGACGACGCACGGGCTTCTCCTCTGCTCCTGTCCGCGCGTCTGTCGATAGAGCTGGGGGAACCGAGGCGGTGTGCCAGATGTTCATGCGCTACTGACGGGCGAGGGTCTTACCCGTGCGATTTCGGCTGCGATGGTGAGCCTGTATGCCGAGGTTTATGGGCACGACCGCACCACGGCGAGGACCTACATCAACGACGACGTCGTCGTGTGCATCCTCGAGGACATCCTGACGTCCGCCGAGCAGGATCTCGTCGCCGCGGGCAGCGACAGCGAGGTCATCGACGGGCGGGTCGCCTTCCAGGCCGACCGGGAGGACAAGTTCAGCGCTGCGGTCGAGCGTCTCACGCTCCGCCGGGTCGTGGCGTTCATGAGCGCCAACCAGACCTCGCCCGGCATCGCCTGCGAGATGTTCTTCCTCTCCCCCGTCGAGGAGGTCCCGTGACGATCGTATCCGCCGAGCCGACGGACGCAGCGCTGATGAAAGACGTCCAGGCCGGAAGCCGCGCTGCGCTCGGGAGACTGTATGGCCGCTTCGCGCCAAGGGCGTATCGCACCGCCATGTCCGTTTGCCATGACCGCGACTGTGCGGAGGATGCCGTGCAGGACGCGTTCGTCGCGATCTGGACCTCGCGAGCCACCTACCGGGGTGACCGTGGAGCGGTAGAGCGCTGGGCAATGAGCATTGTCCGTCACCGCGCGATCTATCTCGCCCGCCGCAGAGTCGGCGACGGACTGAGCGAGGCGACGCGGCTGGAGCAGCAGGCCGCTGGAGACGATGTGCCGAGTGACTTCGCCGCCCGTGCCGAAGCGGAGCAGCTTGCGCGACTGCTCGCTCGCCTGCCGCACACGCAGCAACAGGTCATCCGGCTCGGCTTCTTCAACGGACTGACGCACGAGGAAATCGCGCGCCGGCTTGACCTGCCACCCGGCACCGTCAAGGGCCGTATGCGACTTGGGCTGATCAAGCTGCGAGACGGACTCGACCCGCTGCGAACCCGAACGCCGGCTAGGGGCCGCAGTGCCCAGCGTCGTTTGCGCGCCGGACCCCACCACGATGGGAGGTTCCCTTGCTCTACGTCGGCCTAGGCATCATCTACCTCTTCCTGCTGATCTTTCTGGGTGTCAGAACGATCAAGAACGGCCACTGGATCCTGTTTGTCATCGGGTTCGTCATGCCGCTGCTCTGGATCATCGGCGGCGTCTTGCCGCCGAAGGGCATGTCGCACGTGGACGAGCTATACGCGCGACGCGATCAGTCGGGCTAGACGCGGCGAGGCTGGGATTGGGGTGCGGTCACGTGTACCCGACACGATGTGGAGTGATCCGATCACGCCGGCGGGGACTACCCGGATAAGGTGAGCCACGCTGGGACGCGAGGCTTGCGAGATAATTCCCAGGGAGTAGCCATGCCCTCGACCACACACGCTTCGTCCAAAGCGCCACGACCGGCCCGGCCAACCGCAAGCGATGGCGCGTCGGGTCAACGGCGAGCCGCAGGAAACGGTGCAATTCCGCCGGTAGTGCATCTGACTGTGGCCGAGCGGGCGGCGCACGGCAAGGCCGCCCGGGCCGAGGTGCCGCGCTCTAGCCACGGCGCCTTTGAGCCCGCCCCACACCGCACGGATCCGATTGAGCTGCTCGAACGCCAGGCAGAGACCCGCCTCCCGGAGCTCGTCCCGATCCGCTACGGACGGATGCTCGTCTCGCCGTTCACGTTCTATCGGGGGGCGGCGCTGATCATGGCCAGCGACTTGGCCACCACGCCACGCTCGGGACTGCAGGTGCAGTGCTGCGGCGATGCCCACCTGTCGAACTTCGGCGTGTTCGCCTCGCCCGAGCGGCGCCTGGTGTTCGACCTCAACGACTTCGACGAGACGCTCCCGGGACCATGGGAGTGGGACGTCAAGCGGCTGGCCGTGAGCATGCTGATCGCCGCACGCAACAACGACTTCCCCGTCAAGGCCCAGGATCGGATCGTGCTGGACACCGTCGAGGCCTACCGCAGCGCGATGGAGGGCTTCGCCGCCATGAAGAACCTCGAGCTGTGGTACGCCCATCTGGAAATCGAGAAGGCGCTCGCCGAACTCGGCTCGCAGCTGCAGTCCAAGGAGGTCAAGAGGACCGAGAAGGCGATCGCCAAGGCGCGCACCAAGGACAGTATGGCGGCATTCTCGAAACTGACTCACATCGTGGACGGCGAAGCGCGCATCGTCGCCGAACCCCCGCTGATCGTGCCGATCGATGACCTCGTGCAGGGCAGCGAGCGCGATGAAATGTTCGACGGGCTGCACGAACTGCTGCGTTCATACCGCTCAACGCTGGAGTCTGACCGGCGCGTGCTGCTCGAGGACTTTCGACTGACCGACTTCGCTCGCAAGGTGGTCGGCGTGGGAAGCGTCGGCACGCGAGCGTGGATCGCGCTGATGCTGGGCCGCGACGACGAGGACCCGCTGTTCATGCAGATGAAGGAGGCCGAGGCCTCGGTGCTCGAGGAGTTCCTCGCTCCGAGCGAGTTTGACAACCACGGTGAGCGTGTCGTCGCCGGACAGCGGCTGATGCAGGCCTCCAGCGACATCTTCCTGGGCTGGTTGCACGTGGACTCCGGGATCGACGGCAAGGACCGCGACTTCTACGGGCGCCAACTGAAGGACTGGAAGGGATCGGCCGAAATCGAGCAGATGGTGCCCACGGGCTTGGCGGCCTACGGCCAGCTGTGCGGCTGGACGCTCGCCCGCGCACACGCCCGCAGCGGCGACCGGATCGCGATCGCGGCCTACCTTGGCAAAGGCGGCGCCTTCGGCGGTGCGATCGTCGAGTTCTCCCGCGCGTACGCCGAGCAGAATGAGCGCGACTACAAAGCGCTGGCTGACGCGGTCAAGTCGGGGCGCATCAAGGCCGAGACCGGACTCTAGCCCCAGGACGGAACGCATCACACCGGGCCCTCCCCGAGGTGATTGACAGTCGGGATGTGGCGTGACCTACGTGGATGTCCAGCTCGCGCTCGTAGGGCTCGTCGCGATGCTTGAACCGGCCACCCTCGGGTCCTCGGTACTGGCCCTGGTCCTCGGTGACCGCCCGCGGCGCACCGGCCTGTGGTTCTACGTCGGCGGCCTTGGCGTGACCCTTGCCGTCGGTGTTCTCGGCGCCTTGGTGATCGGTAACACGGCCGCGTCGCGCAGCTCGACCCCCAAGACGTGGGTTTCCGTGTTCGGCCTCATCGCCGGTCTGCTGCTACTCGCCTACGTGGTGCGAGCTGTTCGACGACCGGTCGACCCCGCGGCGACAGCGAGGAACATCGAGCGTATGAGCAAGGTCGCCTCAGCCCCGGCGATAACGATCGTCGGCGCCGGCGCGGTGCTCGCCAACGCCGGCGTGTTCATGGTGATCGCACTGAAGGACATCTCCCAGCTGAATCCGACTGCGGTGCAGTACATCCTCGACTGGGTCGTGTTCTCGGTCGTGTCGCTGCTTCCTCTCGGCCTCGCGCTCGTGCTGCTGCTCATCACCCCGGGGCGGACAATGCCGGTTCTCGCCGCCGCCCGCGGTTTCATCGAGCGCCACGCGCGAACGGTCGCCCTGGTCATCGTCGTAGCCCTCGCCGCATCGCTCCTGCGCGACGCTGTCTCCGGTCTCACCAGCTAGACCTGGGGCTTGCGTGGCAGGGTGATCCAAACGCGGGCTACCGAACTAGTCCAGGGGACTCCACGCAGCTGCGCTCCTTGGGGCCGCCTGACGCTGCACAACCAACTGTTCCCAACGGAAGGAGAGCAACAAATGCGAGGTGTGGGTAGCGCGTTGTTCGTGGGCATCCTGTTGATGATCGCGGGCATCCTCGACATCGTCTACGGCATCGCGGCGGTCGGAAATGCGAGCTTCTTTGCCAGCGACACCCAGTACGTCTTCTCGAGCCTTCACACGTGGGGTTGGATCACCATCATCCTGGGCGTCATCGAGCTCACCGCCGCCTTCTCTCTTTTTGCCGGCGGTACCTATGGGCGCATCATTGGAATCATGGCGGCCATGCTGGGCGCGATCGGCGCGCTGCTCAACGTCGGCGGCGCACATCCCTGGTGGGCACTCGGCATATTTGTCATATGCCTGGTCTGCATCCACGGCCTCGTGGTGCTCGGTGAGCCGGAGGAGGTCTGAGCGGCTCGCGGGGGGCTTGGGCGTGCTCCGCACCCGTGGGCAAAACCAGAACCCCTCGGCCTAGACCAAACACTAGGTCGGCCCGATGACCTCGGTTGATACCGAGCTCGTGCTCGTGGCGCTCGGCGCGATGCTGTCGCCCACGACGCTGTTCCTGTCGGTGCTGGTGCTGGTCGTGGGAAAGCGTCCGATGCGCACCGGTTTGTGGTTCTATCTCGGCGCGCTCGGCGTGACGCTCGTCGTTGGCGTCGTCGCAGCGTTCGTGCTCGGGAACGCCGCCGCCTCACCCAATCCGAGCACGCCGAAGACGTGGGTTGCGATCGTCGACGTGATTGCCAGCCTGGCTGTCCTTTTCTTCGTTGTTCGCTTCCTGCGCCGGCCTCGCGACCCCAAACGGGTCGAGGCCATGATCGATCAGATGAGAAAAGTGGCTTCCTCGCCGGTGATCGCGGTCATCGCGGCGGGCGCCACGCTGGCTAATCCCGGCGCGTTCATTCCGCTGGCCCTGAAGGACATCTCACAGACGAACCCGACCGCCGGTCAGTACGTCGCCGAGTGGGTCGCCTTCGCGCTTGTGTCGCTGCTCCCTCTCTCGGTTGCCCTGGTGGCGCTCGCAGTTGCACGCGATCCCACTCAACGCCTGCTGACGCGAACTCGGGGATGGCTCGAGCGAAACGCGAGGACGATCGCCGCGGTGATCCTGCTGCTCCTGGCCGGGGTGCTGATGCGCAACGGCATCGCCGGGCTCACCGGCTAGCGCTGCTCGGGTCCGCCGCGGCAGCGGCCCGCCGCAATCGGGCTAGGCCGCGGCGTACTCCTTCTCTGCCTCGTCGAGTTCGCGCTTGAACTCCTTGCTGTCGACGTCGATTTCCTTCTCGATCGACTTTTCGGCGCGCGAAAGCGCCTTGTCAAGCTGCTCTTCAAGGCGCGACTCCCCGATCACGAGCAGCGTCGCCTGCCCGGCGTCGATGAGGTCGCCCAGCTCCCTGGCGTCGTCTCTTGCGATGCCCTTTTTGAAGTGTCCGCCGAGGCCGCCGATCACGCCACCGACCAACGCCGCCGGGATAACTGCCGGCGCGGCGAGGACCCCGACCGCCGCTCCAACGGCGATGCCTCCCCAGGCGCCGTGCTGCGTGGGCTTCTCGTGCTTCTCGACGTGGACCTTGCCATCAGCGCCCTTGGTGACCAATGCAACGTCGTAGGTGCCCACGAGCTTCGCCGCGTGTAGCTCAAGCAGGGCGTCATAATCCGCCTCGGCACCGGCGGGGTCGGCATAGGTCGCGGCATAGATGAAAACGGGTCTGTCGCTCATGTGATCTCCTGTCCGGGCGTGATTTGGCGGCCTCGATCGGCCGGGGCATTGCGCTCTGGAGCGGTGCCACCCAGCTCGGTTAGCCTGCGGTCGCGTCCTTGGATCACTCTTGGCCGTGACAGCCCTCGCCACGATCGGTTGGGCCGGATCTCGGTCGAGACGCTCTCGCGTCCGCGGACGCGTGCGGGCTTTGTGGCGTATGCCACACATATCCTTGGACCCCAGGTGTAGGCTCCGCTCAGATACCACAGCGACGGCCATTTCGAGCCGTCGTATCAAGGCCTACACGGGAGGCGCTGATGAGCGCGACAGAGATTGACGGGGCTAAGCTCGAAGCCTTTATGGGGCAGGCCGTGACCGACATGGGTGCGATCATCAGCGCGCCGCTCATGTTGATCGGCGAGAAGCTCGGCCTGTACAAAGCGATGGCTCACGCTGGGCCGCTGACCTCGCAGGAGGTGGCCGAGCGCTCGGGGGCCGCGGAGCGCTACGTTCGCGAGTGGCTTGGAAACCAGGCGGCGGGCGGCTACGTCACCTATGACGCCGCGAGCGACCGCTACACGCTGCCCGATGAGCACGCGCTCGCGCTCGCCGACGAAGAGAGCCCGTTCTACATCCTCGGCGTCTACGACTCGGTCGCGTCCTTGTACGCCGACGAAGATCAGATTCTCGAGGCCTTCCGCAGCGGCGAGGGCATGGGCTGGCACGAGCACGATCACCGGCTGTTCCGCGGGACCGAGCGGTTCTTCAGGCCCGGCTACCGGGCCCACCTGATCGCCGAGTGGATTCCGGCTCTCGATGGAGTGCAGGAGAAGCTCGAACGCGGTGCCAAGGTCGCCGATGTCGGCTGCGGCCATGGAGCGTCGACGATCATCATGGCCGAGGCGTTCCCCAACTCGGAATTCTTCGGCTTCGACTACCACGGTCCGTCGATCGACCGCGCGCACGAGGCGGCCAAGGAATCGGGTGTCGACGATCGAATCACCTTCGCGACGGACTCGGCAAAGGAGTACCCCGGTCACGGCTACGACCTCGTGTGCGTGTTCGACTGTCTGCACGACATGGGCGACCCAGTCGGCGCCTCGCGCCACGTCCTGGAGACGCTCGACGCGGATGGCACGTGGATGATCGTCGAGCCGTTCGCGAACGACCGCGTCGAGGAGAACCTCAATCCGGTGGGGCGCGTGTTCTACGGCGCCTCAACGGTGATCTGCACCCCGGCGTCGCTCTCCCAAGAGGTTGGACTCGCGCTGGGAGCGCAGGCGGGGGAGGCGCGGCTGACCGAGGTTCTGGAACAGGGAGGATTCGCACGCGTTCGCCGCGCGACCGAAACGCCGTTCAATTTGGTCCTCGAGGCGCGGCCGTAGGTAGCCCAAGGAGCGCGAGGCGCTGGGGATGACCGTCTAGGCGGCGCAGCGTCTGTGTCTCGCGGGCGCGCGTCGTCGGGCGGGAAAGCCCGTGGCTACTTCACGATCGTGAAAACCAGACGCTGTGGGACCGATCTCGTTGGGCTGATTGATCCGGGATCCCCGGGATTCCGCCTGCTCCGATGGCCGCCGTGCGAAAATCCCATCATGGCGTCGTCCGCCCAAGCACCCCGGCGTTACCGGGGTATCACAGCGTCAGAGCGTCGCGCCCAGAGGCGCGAGCGACTCCTGGAGGCCGGTCTTGAGCTGTTTGGCACCCAGGGGTACGCCAATACCTCGATTCGAGCCGTCTGCGTCGCAGCGTCAATGAACTCGCGTTATTTCTACGAGTCCTTCAGCAGCCGGGAGGACCTGCTCTACAGCGTCTACGAGCGCATCGTCACCGAGATCGTCTCCGCGACGACCGAGGCATCCTCGAAGGCCGACACGATCGAGGGGCAGGCGCGCGCCGGCGTGCGGGCTGGCTGGACGATCCTCACCGAGGATCGGCGCAAGGCGCGCGTGATCGCGCTGGAGGTCGTCGGCGTAAGCGACCGCCTGGAACAGCTGCGCCGCGAGACGAGGCACGCACTCGCCGATCTCACGGCTCGCAATGCGCAGTCGATCGCCGGCGGCGGTATGCGGTTTCGCCTCGACCCGGTGCTGACGACCCGCTCGCTGATCGGCGGCGTGGTCGAGGTGCTGGTCGACTGGATCAACGGGGATCTCGATGCGACGGCAGACGAGATCGTCGAGCATTTCACGAGGCTATTCACCGCGGTGACATACGCCGCAGTGGAACCCGAGCCGGTCGCCCGATCCCCGCGCGGCCTGCCCCCGGAGTGAGCCCGGGTCGGCCGGCCAAGCCGCCGGCCTCCCAATTTCGAGGGCGTCGGGACCTCGTCGAATCGGCTCTCCAATCGGGCGAAAGCGTCCTCTAGACAAAGAGGTGCGGCGGTGTTACAGTTGCGGCACAAAGAGGTGCTGCAGCGCTACTGTTGCGCCCAAAGGACCTCATGCGAGGCGTCCCGAAGGCCCTCGCGGGATGGATACCCGACCCAATCGCTGCAAGGAGGAGAGCTATGAGCAATCAGGCTTGGCAATGGATCAAGAGGGCCATGGTCGCTTCGACCGTGGCATCGACGATGTTCTTCGCGGCGGGCACGGTGGCCGCATCGAGTGCGGCCGCGCAGCCGACGCTGACCGAAATACCGGCGGGCAGCGGTTCGCACGGCTACGCGTATGACGCCGTCCCGCAGACACCCACCGTTCCGGGAGCGCCGTTCGTCAACCTGAGCGAAGTGGGCTACGCAGAACGCGAGTTCACCATGTCCGGCGGCGCCACCATTTACAAGGAGAGCGGCTTCTGGTCCTCGAACGGCAAATGGGGCGTGTCGCCCTCGCAGACCAACGTGCCCTACGCGACCCGTCTGCTCGTGCGCTACCCGACCAACCCGGCGAAGTTCAACGGAACCGTGGTGTTCGAGTGGCTGAACGACACGACCGGCGGGGATCAGGACCCGGTCTGGGCGCAGCTCTACAACCAGCTGATCAGCAAGGGCTACGCGTACGTCGGTGTGACCGCCCAGAGACCCGGCATGAAAGACCTGGCCACATGGGATCCGGCGCGCTACGGCACGCTCGGCGACAGCAACGACGGCGAGTCCTACGACATCTTCACGCAGGCCGCAAATGCCATCAAGACCAACAGCGCGACGCTGCTGGGCGGTCTGACGCCAAAGGAGCTGGTCGGCACCGGCGACTCGCAGTCGGCCTTCCGTGTCGACACCTATGTCAACGCGATCCAGCCGCTCACCCATGCGTTCAACGGCTTCCTCGCGGTCGGCCGGGGTGCGACGGCGGCGCCGATCGGCGAAGGGCTGGTCGCCACCTCGCCGTTCCCGGCGCAGATCCGCACCGACAACACCGCGCCGTTCATCCAACTCAACACCCAGGGCGACATTGAAGAGCTCGACGCGGCCGCCGCTCGCCAGCCGGACAACAACGACCTGCGCACGTGGGAGCTCCCGGGTGCTTCGCACATCGATGCGCATGAGGCGGCGTATGAGACGGAGACGATCGCTCGGGAGAACCCGACCCTCGAAGTCCCCCACTGCCTGCTCGGCACGCCGATAGAGGGCACGGGGACGGCGCTCGACGGCGTGAACCAGACAGACAACATGCCGCTGTTCGAGGTCGAGGATGCGGCGATGGCAGCCGTACAGAACTGGCTCACAAAAGGCGTAGCGCCGGCGCACAGCCCGCAGATCTCTACGTTCCCAGTGTTCTTCGGTCTGTACTACCTCGTGAACAAAAACCAATACGGCATCGGTCAGGGCGGGATCCAGATGCCCGACGCCCAGGTCCCGGCGGAGAACTACTCGGCGATCAACTTCGCCATTCCGACCGAACAGAGTCTGAGCCCCCCGGCGATAACCGCCGAGTTGGAAGACGTGTTCACCACACTCGAGACCGGTGGCATCACAAACGAAGCGCTACGCGACTCGGGTCTGTGCCTGCTGTCCGGGTACTTCACCGATTTCGGCAGCTCTAAGCTGAAATCGCTGTACCCCACGCCGGCAAGCTATGCGTCGAAGTTCGCCAGCGCGACAAATGCCGAGGTGGCGGCTGGGTTCATGACCCCCGAAGACGCCGCGGCCGCGATCGCCAATGCGAACGCCGGTATCGGTCCGTTTCAGCAGCCGCCCGTAACGATCCCGTGATCGGGCAGCTCTAGTTCTCAGCCAGTTGCTCATCCCGATCTCCTTGGAGCTGGTGGCGTCAAGCCACCAGCTCCGGGGGACCGAGATGAAGTTGAGCGAGGCGACGGCGCGTGCGGCAAGTGACTAGAATCACTGGCGGCCGGATCGCCTTCTACGCAACGCAATTGAGGTTCATGCTCAGGCTTCGTCCACTGATCGTCCTTGGTCTCGCCGCGAGCGCGGCGCTGTTTCTGGCCGCCTCGGCGCTCGCGGTGCTCCCGAGTGCGAACAAGACCTTCACCGGCACGTTCGGGCTGGTGCCGAGCACGACCAAGATCAGCTTCAAGTCGTCCGCCAACGCGCACGCGCTGAAGAACTTCAAGTTTCAGACGTTCGGATGCGAGGGCGGCGGCGGGCCGGGCGGCGTGCCCTACTTCGTGGTCGGCTCGATCAACGTCAAGTCAAGCGGCACGTTCTCGCTCACGGCACGGCACAAGATCTTCACGACACCGACCGAAGTCACGGTCTCCGGCAGGTTCACGAGCGCCACGAAGGCGACTGGGACGGTGCAGATCTCACAGACTTTCCCGCCGGCGGACCGGATACCCGGCAACGCCTGCCACAGCCCGCGGCTTCCGTTCACCGCGACGACGCACTAACTACTTGACCCGGCGGCCCTTTTGCCTTCGACGGCTTCGAGGATCGTCTTGAGACCACCTTCGGTTTCCAGGTTCAGCGCGTCGAGTACCGCCTCGGTGTCCGTAAACTCCTTTTCAGCCCGTTCGTCAGAGGCGGCGGACTGGACACGCTGGCCGACCAAGATGATCGACAAGAGAACGAGCTGCAAGAACGTCTGAGCGATCCACGAGACGATCAGGATCAGTCCCGGCTTGGTCAAGAACTTGGGCACATCGCTGTTGGTCAGGACCCCTGCCTGGATCAGAATCGCCGGCAGGCTGACGAAGGCAAGCAACGCAAAGAGGTAGGCGCACGCCATCGTGCCCACCCCCCGCGTAATCAGCACCGCGAACTTCGCGTTGAAGCCTTCGACGTCGCCCACAGCCCTTTTGATCTCCGCGGGGGAGAACTTGACCACCTTGGGGAATTGCTGGCGAGTCTTGGCTACGGGCGAGGGCACAGTCCCACTCACTTCGTCTTCACCGTCTGGAGTCCTGCGAGAGCATGGTGTGAACCGCGCCGCTGACCGCGACCGAGCCACCATGGGCATGGTGCTACTTGTCGGTGTCGCGCGGGGCCGGCTGAAACAGCTCGATCGGGTTCCCCGAAGGATCATCGACGAGCACCTGGTCACCGCCGATGCCCTTGACGATCTCGCTGCGCAGGCGCGCCCCGGCCTGCTCGAGGCGTTGTACCTCGGCGTTGAGGTCTGACACGGTGAGCTGGATGCGATTCCAGCCGCCCGGCTCTGGCCGCCGGCCGTCGGACAGGACCTGCCCGCCGCCACCCTGTCCGCTCGGGGCGCTCAGCAGCAGCCGCAGCTCGCCGTTGGAGAGCATCGCGAACGTGGGCGCCGGGTGCATCACGACCTCGAACGCGAACAGATCGCGGTAGAAGTCGATCGCCTGCTCGACGTCGTTGACTATGTAGCGCACGCCGACTGGGCTCATCGTCAGTCCCACCTTTCTCTTCGGCCCGACCGCGCGGGCCGTTCGCGCTGATGTAACATCCCAAAACGAATGGCGATATCGGGATGCGATATCAGTACCACAGCGCCGTCTCCAGGCAGCCGGAAGGCTCAGTCCGGCAGGAGCTCGTCCGTCAGCTCGCGCAGCGCTCGGCGAGACCGCTTGAGCGTCTGCCTGCCCTCGCGGGTCGCTGTGTATAGCCGGTTGCGACGTCCCTGCACGGTGGCTTGGCGTGAGCGCAGAAGCCCTTCCTGCTCCATGCGGTGCAACGTCGGGTACAGCGTGCCGGGGCTGATCTGATGCCCGTGACGCGCCAGCTCGTGCGCCATCCACGCGCCGTTGACCTCGTGCTCGGCAGCGTGATGCAGCACGTGCAGTTGAACGACTCCCCGCAGAAAGGCCCGCACCGGGCCAGCATAGGAGACCCTCGGGTCGTCGGCGTGCGACCGGGCGCCTCACGGAGCGCTTCTTGACAGATGGCTTACTCCCGGCTTGTGGAGCTGCGACGCGTCCGGCCAACGACGGCGCACGCGTCCCGGGCAATGCTGGACAGCGGGTTTCCCTCCTCGAGGTGCTCAAGCAGTGGACGAGGATCGGCTGTGTCGGCTTCGGCGGCCCGCCGGCCCACGTTGCACTGTTTCGCGACCTGTGCGTAACGCGCCGGGGATGGCTCAGCGACGACCAGTTCGAGCGGGCCATCGCGGCAACGAACATCCTGCCTGGACCGGCCTCGACACAGCTCGCGATCTACTGCGCCTGGCGCCTGCGCGGCCCCAGGGGGGCGATCATCGGCGGCCTCGCCTTCATCGTCCCGGGTCTCGTGGTGATCCTCGCTCTGTCGGCCCTGTTCCTCGCCGGATCGCCACCCGCATGGGTGCGCGGCGCGGGGATGGGAGCCGGCGCGGCGGTCGCAGCCGTCGCCCTCAGGGCCGGGTCCGGGGTGGCCGTTCCGATCTGGCGACGCACTGCCGGCGCTCAGCGGCTGCGTATCCTCCCGTACGCGCTGGCGGCAGGCATCGCCGCGGCCACGACCGGTCCGTGGCTTGTGCTCGTCCTGCTTGCGTGCGGCGCGATCGAGCTGACATGGCAGTGGCGCCTCGCCGGGGGCGGTGTAGGCCTCCACACCTGGCCGCTGCTCGCGGCGATCGCAGAGCCGGGCGGAACGGGAGCACTGATCTGGACGGCGTTCAAGGTCGGCGCGCTCGCCTTCGGCGGCGGCTTCGTGATCGTCCCGCTGATGCAGTCAGACGCCGTGAACACCTATCACTGGATGACCCACGGGCAGTTCCTGAACGCAGTGGCGCTCGGCCAGATCACGCCGGGGCCCGTCACGCAGACCGTCGCCGCGGTCGGCTATGCCGCCGGCGGTTTTCCCGCCGCGCTGCTGGCTTCGCTCGTCGCGTTCGCGCCGTCGTTCTCATTCGTGCTGCTCGGCGCGGCGCGCTTTGAGCGGCTGCTGCTCAACGAGCGCGTGACCGCGTTCCTTGCCGGCGCGGCACCCGCGGCGGCCGGCGCGATCGTCGGCTCGGCGATCCCGCTTGCTGGCGCGCTGAGCGAGGCCTGGCAGTTCGTCCTGCTCGCCCTCGCCACGGTCGCGCTGCTGATCGCCAGGCGCGGCGTAGTGAGCGTGCTGCTCACCGCCGGACTGCTCGGTGCGATCGCCGGCGTGGCAGGAGCGCCGCTGTCATGAGCCGAGATGAGCCCCGAAATAGACCGCCAGAGCGACGCCGACGACCAGGACGCAGATGACGCCGACCAGGAGTCCCCTGCGCCAGCGTCTCGATGCGCGGTAGATGGTGGGCGCCGACTCTGGCTGTGGGCCGCCGACCCCAGCGCCGGCCGTGGCGACCAGCGGACGCTGGCGGGCCTCGAGGGCGAGTGCATGCGCGACCTGCTCGCGCAGGGCCCGCAGCTCGCGCTGGCGCGAGATCACGAGCAACGACAGAAGGGCCAGCACAGCAAGGCTCACGAAGCCCAACGCGGCCCCGAGCTTCGACGTCAGACTGGTCGTCGCGGCCGGAGGTCGCGGGGGGAGCCGCACTCCGTGCAGGCTCGAGCCCGTCGAGAGCGCGACCGCGCGCGGGCTGATGACGGGCAGCGTCTGCTCGGCCATCGCCAGCATCTCCCGCGGCTGGACGCTGTTGGTGAGGGTGTTCTCGATCCAGTAGACGGCATTGCCTTCGTGCCACGCGATCGTCCTTATCTGTTCCGCCGCGTAGTAGAGGCTGTAGGTCCGCGAGCCGAGTCGGACCGTTTGGCTGGGGTTGCCGAGCAGCGGCGGGTCGGTCCAAGTCGTGCCCTGCACGTCATAGAATTCCCCGAGACCCCCGCGATCGATCACGATCACATATGCGGGTTGAAGGCGACCCTGCTGGTCGCGGATGTCATACCGGCGAAGCGTGTCGGGTTGTGCCGAGCCACCCGCGTCGCGCGCCCGGGGATACTCCAGCGCGAACGGCAGCTCAGGTGCGGTTGAACGGGCCCGCTCCAGAGCTTCGCGGGTGGTTGGCGTCAGCGCGAGCGCCGGCGCGGTCGCGTGTGCGTGGTGGCGCGGACGGGCGCTGTGCACGGCCTGATCCACCTTCCGCGTGCCGATCGCAGCCGTGCCGTTCAAAAATGACTGGGTCGCTTCGCTGATCTGCTGCGGTGACGCTGTGTCGTAGGTCGGAAGCAGGTTCACGTGGAACCGGACCTGGCGCACCGGCTTCCCCTCGGACTGCACGAGCAGCTCAAGCAGGTCCAGCACCTGTTCTGAGCCGTGCAGATCGGTTTCCACGGCCTTGCCGAGTATGCGCTCGAACTTTTCGCGGTCTTCAAACAGGCTCGCGCCGTATTGCGCCTTGAGTTCGAGCAGAAACCGCTGATCGCGGGCGTCCCGCGTGAGCGACGTGTCTTCGTGCCGGTTAGCCACGTATTCGAGCGCTTCCTTACCGCACAGCCGCTGGTAGCCGGGCTGCAGGTTGATTTCGAAATACTGTTCTCCGCCGGGTTCGTTGACGTGGTAATAGCGACGGTCAACTGTCATGTAGACGCATCCGACTTCATCCACCGCGCGTCTGAACTTCGGGAAGGTGACGACAAACACGTGATTGACCGAGAGGCCAAAGAGGTTGTGAATCGTCCTCAGCATGAGCTGGATCCCACCGTAGGTGTAGGCAGAGTTGATGCGATTCGTGATCACAGCTCCGCTCGGTGCCGTGAAAGTGACCTGAAGCTCGCGCGGGATCGAGAGCATGGAGATCGTGGGCTTGCTCGGGTCGATTCGCACTAGCAGCATCTCGTTGGAGTGCGGCAGGACGCTGCCCAAGGGGTTGCCCTTGGGAGGCGGCCGCTGATCGTTGCCGACCAGCAGCAGTGTCTGGGGCGCGCCTCGGCTCGTGGGAGCGAGCACCTTCGGTGCGATCCTCACCGCCTTGGTCTGGCCGAGCGCTTCGACGACTTTGTCGACCTCGTTGAGCGCCACGAGGGCGGTCGCGCCTCCGGACAGCAGCGCGATACCGAGCCCGCCGAGCAGGAAGCGCTTCGCCATCCACCAGCCCCGACGCGGCGGCTCGGGCGGCATCGACGCCGGTGAGGTCCCTGGGGGCGGGAGCGGCGGAGGTGGGGACGTGACGGTGCTCAACGCTCGACGGTCTGCGGTGCGGGAACGGATATCGAACGGCAACTGCGCGCTGCGCCGAGGGCGCAAAGACAATCCTACGGCAGCCTCCGGGGGCCGCATGCAGCCTCGTGCGAGCCGGCCCCGCGATACTTCGCTAGGCTCTGCGACCACGGGACGGGCCTCGTCAGCGAGGGGCGGGGCGGGCCTGCGAGTGGTCTCTTGAACGTCCGATCACAGAGGGTCAGATGAGCTGGACCGTGAAGGACATGCCGGCCCAGACCGGCAGGGTCGCGGTGGTCACGGGTGCAAACGGAGGGCTCGGCTTGGAGACGGCACGCGCCCTCGCCGTGGCGGGCGCCCACGTGGTGATGGCCGTACGCGACCACGAGAAGGCTACCGGCGCACTCGCCAACATTCACGCGGAGGCGCCCGACAGCGCTCTCGAGCTCGTTGCGTTGGACCTCGGCTCACAAGCGTCCGTGCGGGGCGCTGCCGAGCAGATCCTCGCGTCGCACCCGACGCTTGACATCCTGGTCAACAACGCGGGCGTGATGGCAACCCCCGAGCGCCGCACTGTCGACGGGTTCGAGCTGCAGCTCGGAGTCAACCATCTCGGCCACTACTCCCTGACGGCGCTGCTGCTGCCTGCGTTGCTTCGGGCGGGCGCCGCGAGAGTCGTGACCGTCACGAGCACGGCTCATCATTTTGGCAGGGCGATCGATCCGGCCAATCCACACCTGCAAGGCCGCTACAAACCGTGGCGGGCGTACGATCAGTCCAAGCTGGCGAACTTCCATTTCGGCATCGGACTTCAGCGGCGTCTCGAGGCTGCGGGAGCGACGGCCGCGAGCCTGATCGCGCACCCCGGTCTGTCGAACACCGATCTGCAGGCTGTGAGCGTGCGGGAGACCGGCGGCGGACTCTCGCAGCGTTTCTTTCACGCGTTGGCCACCAGCACGGGGATGTCCCCGGCCCAGGGCGCGCTGCCTCAGCTCAGGGCGGCGACCGACCCACGCGCCAGCGGCGGTCAGTTCTACGCGCCGCGCTTTGGCAACAAAGGCCCGCCCGTGCGCAGGCCGATACTGCGACGGATCGGCATGGACCGCGCAATCGCTCGCCTATGGGAGGTGTCCGAACGGGAGACCGGCCTGAAGATCGAACCCGGCCGCGCGCCGGCGCCGGTGGCCGGCTGATCTCGCGCGCGCGGCGCGTTCTGCGCCGGTGTGCCAGGATCCAGTCACCCCAAGCTCCGCGAAAGGAGAACCATGCCCGAGTACGCACCCGGAACCCCATCGTGGGTAGAACTCTCCTCACCAGACACCGATTCCGCAGCAAGCTTCTACGGCGAGCTGATGGACTGGGGCGCAACCGAGCCGGGCCCGGCTGAGACCGGCGGGTACCGGATGTTCCAGCAGGACGGCAAGAGCGTCGGCGGGCTGATGGGTCACATGCGGGAGGGTCAGCCCACCGCATGGGCGACATATGTGAGCGTCGCCGACGCCGACGAGACGGCCGCCAAGGTCGCGACGGCCGGCGGGAGCATCGTGTTGGAGCCAATGGACGTCATGGACATCGGACGGATGGCGCTGTTCGCCGATCCGACCGGCGCCGTGTTCGGCGTCTGGCAGCCGAAGACATTCGCCGGCGCCGACCTCGTCAACGAGCCCAACTCGCTTTGCTGGAACGAGGTGCTGACCCGTGACGCCGAGACCGACAAGGCGTTCTATCCGGCGGTGTTCGGCTGGACGACAGGCCGCCCATCCTTTGAGGGAGCGCCCGACACGTACACGATCTGGGAGCTCGACGGGAAACCCGTCGGGGGCATGATGCAGATGACCGACGATTACTTCCCGACCGAGGCCCCGGCCCACTGGGGCGTGTGCTTCGCGGTCGCAGACTGCGACGCGACCGTCGCGAAGGCCCGCGCTCTGGGTGCGACGGTCACGATGGAGCCCATGGATATGCCGATCGGGCGCTTTGCGGGCCTGATCGATCCCCAGGGGGCGTCCTTCACGGTGATGCAGCCGGCAAGCGGCGGCTGACCGCGTCCGGGCGGTCTCGCGGTGCCGCAGACCAGACGGCTCACAGCAGGAATGGGATGATCGCGGGGACGCGCGCCTTGTACTCGGCGTAGGCGTCCGGAAAGTGCCGGCTCATGATCCGCTCCTCCTGTCGGGCCTTCCACCAGAATCCGCCGCAGAGCCCGATTAGCAGGGCAAAGCCGATGGGCCGCCCGTAGTTGATCGCTGTGCCGAGCCCCATCGCGATGAGGCCTGTGTAGATCGGGTGGCGCACCAGCGCGTAGGGGCCGGACTCGATCAGCTCGTGGTCCTGCTTGAACGTCACCTCGGCGCTCCAATTGCGGCCGAGCGTAATCCGCGCCCAAACCGTGAAGGCGGCTCCTGCGGCGACGATGCAGTCCGTCAACACTCCCAAGGCGAGCGTCGTTTGCCACAGCTGTGTCTGTGAGGACACGTGCAGCAACCGCCCGGCGGCGATCAGTCCTACTACGACGACGACCGTCGCCACGCGATAGCCGATCAACCCCCCACGCTCGATCGTGCGCTTGACGGCGAACGCCATCACCAACCAGTAGGCCAGCCAGGCCAGCCAGAGGCACTCGATGAAGAGCCGTGTCCAGTCGGTCATGTCTCATGGTCCGGCGCGGGCGCTCGGCCCGAGAGATCTGATTATCGCGGGCGCCGAGTGATGCGCCGCTTCCAGGCAGCCAAGGGGGCCGTCGCGGAGCCGTCGCCGAAGTCCTGTGTGTACATCGCCCCAGCCTGTCCGCCAGCCAACCAGGACGGGAGATGGGGGGAGACGCCAACCGCGCTCTGACGAAAGCGAGCGTCGAGGATGTTGGCGCGATGTCCAGGCGAGGCCATCCAGGCGGCGACGATCGCGCGCGGCGTGGCCGCCTGGAGAGTGCCCCAGCCGATGTTCTCGCCGACTTCGAAGTCGACGTGCGAGCTGGAGATGTAGCCCACGGCGCGCATGCGCCTTGCGAGGGTGTCGCCTCGGGGCCCGACATGCGCGAAGTAGCCGCCGAAGGCCATCCCCTCGGTGTGGCCCTGGGCGGCCCACTCGAGCCGCCGGTCGGGCACGAGACGCGCCTCGCCCCAACGGGCCCGTTCCCTGTTGACCAGACACAGCGTGGCGGCGCGGATGCTCGCGAGGTCTCTCTCGGTCGGTTGCAGGTCCGCGCCGCGACACGGGGCGGTGCGGCGGTGTGCCACAACGCCCCGCCTTGCCAGGCTATGGACGGCCCCCCCAGCAAGGGTCCAGGCAGGCGAGGCCATCAGCGCAAGCAAGGCCACGCCGAGCGCGACGCCGAGCCTGCGGCGCGGCGCAGTAGAACCGGGCACGCGAGCGCCACCACGCCCGTCGCCCGACTGGTCAGGGTCATCACACAGCAGCGCTTCGCTAAGGCTTCCTACCCGCATAAGCACAACCTCTTTCGTCGGCCTACGGGGTTAGCTGACGGGCTAGCGCTGAAAGAGCCTGCGCTTCTCGCGGCCTCACCGCGAGACTCGCCCCACATGACTGGGGTCCCCCGCTCCCCGACAACTCGTCAGGGACTCGGCGTTATGGCGCGGCAAGCTAGCAAGCGTGGGGGACGGCAGACCCGGCTCTCCCACATTCAGTACGCAAATTGCGGGAATCTTGTAACTGCCAGCGCCCCGTCGGCATGCCAACCAGCGCGCCAACCCGACTTGCTTCGCGGTCGACTTAGGCGGCGTTTAGAAAACCTCGCTGGGGGCTGTCGCATACGCGTATCGCAACGGACTGGCGCCGGAGGCCCGCGAGCCCAACGTGTGATCGCCCGGATCCACCTACCGTGTGCCGAGAGCGACCAGGCACTGCGTGTCAGAGTGGAGTGTGGTGGAGTCCTACGGGGGAACGCAGCGGGCAGTTGCGCGACCGCTCAGCGGTGTGCGCGCGATCAGACGGGAAAGCGGGCGTACCGGCCCGCGCGAAGCGCGCGTGGCGGTCACGATCGCCGCGGCGCTGTACGTCGCCGGCGCCGCGCTGACGGCAACGTCGCTGCTGCTGCCCCACGTCGAAGCCCCGCTTGGCGTGTTCGCGGTGGCTGGCACCGCGGTGCTCACGGCCGGCCTGCTCGCGATCGCGGTGCTGCGCCGGCGCGCGGACCTGGAGCTGGCGTTCTTCGCCGACCTGTGGGGCGTCGTTCTGATCGCTGTGCTGTGCGCGTCGACGGGCGGGACGAGCAGCCCTTTCGGGCTGATCTACTTCTTCGCGCTCGGTCACGCCGCCGCGTTTCAGCCCCGGCGCAGGGTGTTGGTCGTCTCGGTGGCTGTGCTCGTGGCCTTCCTCGCCCCGCTGGTCTACAAGGGGGCACCCGAAACGTTCGGCGCGATCGCCTGCGTCGGGATCGTGCTCGGGCTGCTGGCCGCCACCGTGATCCACGTCGGCTTTGAACGCATGCGCGTCCAGCGCCGCAGCCTTCAGTTCCTGATCGAGGCGAGCGCGAAGCTCGACACTTCGCTCGACCCGCAGGAAACGCTGCGCAAAATCGCCGCCACCGCGGTGCCCGAGCTCGCCGAGCTGTGCGTGATCGACCTGATCGACGCGCGGGGATCGATCGGCGAGAGCGTCGCCGCCGCGATCGACCCGGCGGTGGCGCAGGGAGTCGAGCGCATTCGCTCAGAGCGCCCGCTGGATCTCGGCGGGAGCCATCCTGTCGCCCAGGTGCTCCGCAGCGGTGAGCCGTGCCTGTTCCCCGACCTCACCGATCCCGTCGCGCTCTCGCAGCTCGCCCAGAGCGATGAGCACCGCGAGTTCGTTCGCCGAGCCGGCTATCGTTCGGCAGCCGTCTTCCCGATGGTCGCCCGGGGACGCACGCACGGGGTCCTATCCTTCTTGCACCTCGGGAGCAGCGCCAGGTATCGATCACAGGATCTGGCTGTGCTGGCCGATCTCGCCGGGCGCGCGGCGATGGCGCTCGACAACGCTCGCCTGTATGCCGAACGCGCGCAGGTCGCGCGCACGCTCCAACGCAGCCTGCTGCCACCCGCCCTGCCGACCATCGACGGGCTGGAGCTGGCGAGCTGCTTTCGGCCCGCGGGACCGGGCAACGAGGTCGGCGGGGACTTCTACGACGCCTTCGGGGACAGCGAGACCTGCTGGCTAGTCGTCGGAGACGTCTGTGGAAAGGGCGCGGAGGCAGCCGCGCTGACAGGCTTCTTGCGGCACACGACGATCGCCTACGCGCGCGAGCGCTCGAGTCCGGCAAACGTGCTCCTGCAGGTCAACCGGGCGATGCTCGAGCAGGACTTCGAAGGTCGCTTCGCGACGGCGATCCTGGTCCGCCTGCGATTCGCAGGCCCGGATATCGAGGCCACGATCGCGAACGCCGGCCACCCCGCAGCCCTGCTCGCCCGAGCCGACGGAGCGGTCGACGAGCACAGCGCTCGAGGGACGCTCCTCGGGGTCTTTCCAGATCCGGTGGTCGAGGACGTCATCGTCACGCTGCGCCCGCACGACACGCTCGCGCTGTACACCGACGGGCTGCTCGAGGCGCGGGCGCCGCAGCAGATCGTGACAGCGCAGCGGCTGATCGATCAGCTCGCAAAAGCGCCGCCCAAGAGCGCCCACGCCGCGGTCGATGCGCTGCTCGACCTGGCTGGCCCCGCGGACGGCGCGCGTGACGACATCGCGATCCTCGCGGCGCGCGCGACGGCCTGAACGGTCCGGGCGCTTCGCTGCGGAGCGGGCGCCCGCGCAGCGGTGCCTAGCCTAGCCAGTCACCTCGCCCGTCCGAGGCTCGCGTAGACGGCGTCCACGAGGGCGCGGTTGCGCGGGTCGCGCCACTGCGGCCCGCCGCGATTCATCACGTAGGCGAAGGCCACCTGCGCTTCGGGATCGGCGAACCCGAGCGAGCCGCCGCTTCCGAAGTGTCCGAAGGCCCCCGGATTGGGGCCCAGCGGGCGCTCGGGCTGCGTAAGCTGGAAGCCGAGGCCGAAGCGCGACGGACGTTCGAGCACGAGATCACCGCCGACCGAGGCCTCCACGGTCGCGTCGCGCAGGACATCGCGGTCCAGGATCGTGGGTGCGTCGCGCAGCAGCGCGTCATACACAGAGGCGATCCCGCGGGCAGTCGCGTGCAGGTTCGCCGACGGCAGTTCGGCGCCCTGCCAGGCGAGCGAGTTGACCGTGCCGATTCCGGTCGCGCCTGGCGGGTTCAGGTAGGCGCGCTCGCGCAGGCTCCCAGCAGCCGCGCCGATGAGCCGACCTTGATCAACACGCGAGGCGAGCTCGAAGTCGAACTGGTACTCCGCTCGTCGCTTGCGATCGCGTGGCGCGAGGCCAAAGCTCACGTCGGCCTCCAGCGCGTCGGCGATCTCGCGACGGAGCAGCCGGCCGATGGGCTCGCCCGCGACGCGACGCACGATCTCGCCGGCGAGGAAGCCGAACGTGTGCACGTGGTAGCCGTGTCCGCTCCCCGGCGGCCACCAAGGGCGCTGGGCGGCGAGCGCCTCGGTCACCTGGGTCCAGTCATACAGCGAGCCCTCCGGCAGATCGCGCCCGATCGCCGCGAGCCCCGCCCGGTGACTGAGCACCTCGCGCACGGTGATGCCGTCCTTGCCTGCGGCGGCGAACTCCGGCCAACATCGAGACACCGGCTCGTCCAGCTGCAACAGCCGACGGGAGGCCAGCATCAGTACGCAGAGCGCCGCCAGCGCCTTGCCGACCGAGAACACGTTGACCAGCGTCTCCCGCTGCCAGGCGCGCGAGCGGGCCGCGTCGGCCCAGCCACACCAGAGCTCCGCGACGAGGCGTCCCTCCACGATGACCGCGACCGCGCCGCCGAGCTCGCGCCTGTGGGCGATGTTCTCACGCAGGGCCTCGCGCACAGCGACAAACCGCGCGTCACACGTCCCGGCGATCTCGGCCTCCTGAGCCTGGATGACAGAACCCTAAGGCAGCGGAGCGTGCGGTCAGGGGCTCCCCGGTACCTTTCGCCCGTGCGGATAGCTACCTGGAATGTCAACTCGGTCAAGCAGCGCGTTCCGCGTTTGCTGACCTGGCTGAGCGAGCGCCAGCCCGACGTCGTGTGCCTGCAGGAGACAAAGCTCACCGACGACGCATTCGACGAGCTGCTCGGCGCCGAGCTCGCCGGTCGCGGCTACGAGTTGGCGCTTCACGGAGAAGCCCAGTGGAATGGGGTGGCGATCCTCTCACGCAGCGGCCTGGAGGACGTCGTGACGGGCCTCGCCGGCGCTCCGGGCTTCCCGCACAGCGAGGCGCGCGCGGTGTCGGCGACCTGTGGCGGCATCCGGGTGCACTCGGTTTACGTACCCAACGGGCGCGCCCCGGACTCCGAGCACTACCGCTACAAGCTCGCCTGGCTGGGCGCGCTGCAGGAGGTCGTCCGCGGCGACCCGGCGGCGACGCTCGTCTGCGGCGACATGAACATCGCCCCTGCCGACATCGACGTATTCGACCCGGCCGCCTACGTCGGCCAGACGCACGTGACGCCGCCCGAGCGCGCCGCGCTGGCCGCCCTGCAGCAGGTGGGCCTGCGCGACGTCGTGCGCGAGCGCTGGCCGACCGAGCGCGTGTTCACCTACTGGGACTATCGCGCGGGCATGTTCCACCAGGACCTCGGCATGCGCATCGACCTCGCGCTGGCCAGCGACCCTGTGGCGAGCAGGGTGCGGGCGGCGTGGGTGGACCGGCAGGCGCGCAAGGGCAGCAAACCGAGCGACCATGCGCCGGTGATCGTCGATCTGGACGAGGCGCCCGACGGGGACATCGGACCGGTCGTGCCTCCGCCCTCATCGCCGGGCGCCCGGCGCGCATCGCCCACGCTGCCTCAGTCACGCTGAGCCCGCGCGAGGCCTCCGCATCCTGCAGTAGCGTCTTGGTCGTCGACCGCTAGGAGATTCTTGGTGGAGCACGTCGAGGGGAAGTTCGCGGGGGTCGGAGGGCTCGAGATCTACTGGCAGGCTTGGCGCGAACCGGGGCCGGTGCGCGCCGTCGTCGTCATCTCGCACGGCGCCGGCGAGCACAGCGGGCGCTATGCGCGTCTGGCGGTCCACCTCACCGGGCGGGACTACGCGGTCTACGCGCTCGACCACCGCGGTCACGGCAGCTCCTCGGGCCGTCGCGCGCTCGTGGATCGCCTGGACAACGCCGCCACCGACCTCGACGCGCTCGTCGACCTGGCGCGGCGCGAACATCCAGACGCTCCGCTCTTCCTGCTCGGTCACAGCCTCGGCGGCACGATCGCGCTGCGCTACGCGCTGCACCACCAGGACAAGCTGGCTGGCCTGATCCTCTCGGGTCCCGTGGCCGTGGTCGATCCCGTGCCCGCGCCGCAGCGGGCGCTGGCGAGGGGGCTGTCGGGGATCGCGCCCTGGATTCCCGCGCTGGCCGTCGATCCGGCGACGGTCAGCCGCGACCGCGAGGAGGTCGAGGCCTACCGCACCGACCCGCTCGTCCATCACGGCAAGCTCCCGCTGCGCACCGTCACCGAGATCGTCGCCGCCACCGACGCCTTCCCCGAGCAGGTACAAGCGCTCACGCTGCCACTGCTGCTGCTGCACGGCTCCGAGGATCACCTGGCGCCGGTGCGCGGAAGCGAGATGGTGCACGAGCGCGTGAGCTCTCAGGACAACACGCTGAAGATCTACGTCGGCCTGTTTCACGAGATACTCAACGAACTGCCGGACGACCGCGCGCGCGTGCTGGCCGATCTCGATGCCTGGCTTGACGAGCACACGGCGTCATAGGCCGGCGCAGCGATGATCGCCAGCCCGTTGTGGCGGAGCGGGGTGCAGCGGGGGCGTCTTCTCGTGATCCTCTCGACGGCGGCGCTCGCCTGGGGCGGCGCCCCTGCGGCCACGGTCGGCGCGTCGGCCCGCAGCCATGCCGACATGCGCCAAGCTGCCCCCTGCGGCGGCACCGCCAGAAGGGTGCACTCCGGGCGCGTGAGGATCTCGTTCACCTGCGACGCCGACGTCACCTGGTTTGAGATCAAGGCGAACCGCCCGCTGCGCGCCTTTGAAGAACCCAGCTCGGCGTTCGGCTGTGAACGCGCCACGTCGCGCTCCTTTCGCTGCGAAGACATTCACTCGGGCGCCGCACCCGAAGGCGGCGGCATCGCAACGGTGAGCGAGCCGCTCTGTCGGCGCGGCTCGCATCTGGTCCTGCGGATCACGCCGGCTCTCGACTTCGAACAGCCAACCGGCATCACGTTCACACTCAAGGGACCGTGCTGACGCGCTGGCAGCCGGCGCGGGCTCAGGGCGAGGCGGGCGCCGCGAGACTCCCGAGCAGGCGCCGCGCGGCCGACTGAAAGCGCTTGAGGTCGCCGTAGGGGCGCGCGACGAGCATCGCTCCCTCGAGGCCGCTGATCAGCATGCGCGAGGTGTCCTTGGCAGATCCCGCGAACTGCAGGCTGTCCTCCTCCCGTCCCCGCTGCAGCACGCGCGTGAGCCAGACCTCGTTCAGGTCAAAGAACTCGACGACCGCGTCGCCGATCTGCCCCGGAAGGGTCTCGTACTCGGCCGCGAGCATCCCGCAGAGACACATCCGCCGGCCCCGCAGCACGTCTGAGTACAGGCGCGCGTAGGCCCTGAGCTGGTCCGGCGCGTCGGCCGACCGCGCGTCGATCCCCGCGAGCAGCTCGCCGAAGCGCTGCGTGTAGCGGTCGACCAGCGCGCGACCCAGCTGCGCCTTGCTGGCGTAGTGATAGTGCAGGCTGGCCTTGGTGATGTCGAGCTCTGCGGCGATGTCCGCGTAGCTGAACGCGTTGAACCCGCGCACCTGGATCAGCTGTTCGGCCACGTCGAGAATGCGCGCCGCGGTGTCGACCTCGCGCCGTGGCGCGACGGCTGTCTTGCTCGTCGTGGTTGCCATCGCCCGATTCTCGCAGATCGCGTCTTGACAATCTACCTACCAGTAGATAGGTTGCGCGACGTGCAGCACGATAGCTATGCGATCGCCCACCGCGACGAGCTCGAGCGCGCCGGCAGCTGGCGCCTGGTACGCCGCTCGCTCGACTGCCGAGCGCTTGGCGCCAATCTGGTCGAGATCGCACGCGGCGAGTCGATCCCCGAGCACGACGAGACCGAGCGAGACCAGGAGGAGCTGTTCTTCGTCGTCTCGGGCGAACCCACGCTCGTCATCGACGGCGAGGACCACTCCGCGCGGGCGGGCACGTTTGCACGCATCGACCCTGCCCACCGGCGGACCGTGCGCAACAGCGGCGCGCAGCCGGCGTCGGTGTTGATCGTGTCCGCCCCAACGAGCAGCGGCTATCGGCCGATGGACTGGGCATGAGCGCCGCGCAAGCGCGCGAGGATCACCCGCTGGGCGCGGTCATCGAGCGCTACAACGACGCCTGGAACCGCCATGACGTGGATGCGATCGTCGCGCTGCACGCGCCGGACATGGTGTTCGAGAACCACACGGCGGGCGAGCGCGCGGAGGGTGAGCAGGTGCGCCAGCACATCGCAGAGATCTTCGCGGGATGGCCGGATCTCGCTTTCCGCACGCGCCGGCTCTACGTGCGCGACGACCTCGTCGTGCAGGAGTGGACCGCGAGCGCCACCCACACGCGCGAGCTGCGCCGCGGCGACCTGGTCGCGCCGCCGAGCGGCAAGCGCATCGAGTGGCTCGGCATGGACGTGATCCCGTTCGAGCACGAGCGCGTCAAGCGCAAGGACGTCTACTCGGATTCGATCGCGATCCTGCGGCAGGTGGACCTGCTCGGCTGAGGGTCGCGCGGCGCGCCGGCGGGGCGCCGACCAGATATCGTCGCCGGGCGCGATGCAGGAGCCGGACGACCAGCGGGCTGAGCCGCGCGAGGACCTCGCGGAGGTGCTCGCCCGCCGCGCGCTGACGCACGACGCGGCGCGGCCGGAGGCCGTGCAGCGCCGCCACGCGGCGGGCGCCCGAACGGCGCGCGAGAACATCGCAGACCTGGTCGACCCGGGCAGCTTCGTCGAGTACGGACGGTTTGCGATCGCCGCGCAGCGCGGGCGGCGCGAGCTGCCCGAGCTGATCGCGCGCACGCCGGCCGACGGCCTGATCGGCGGCACCGCGCGCATCAACGGAGAGCTGTTCGGCGAGCGCAGCGCGTGCGCCGTGCTGTCTTATGACTACACCGTGCTCGCGGGCACCCAGGGCTCGATCGGCCATCGCAAGAAGGACCGCCTGTTCGAGCTGATCGAGCGCATGCGCCTGCCGACCGTGTTCCTCGCCGAGGGTGGCGGGGGACGTCCGGGCGACACCGACCGCATGACCGTGTCAGCGCTGGACACGCGCGCCTTTGCCCTCTGGGCTCGGCTGTCGGGCCTCGTGCCGCGCGTCGCGATCGTCGCCGGTCGCTGCTTCGCCGGCAACGCCGTGATCGCCGGCTGCTCTGACCTGATCATCGCGACCGAGAACGTCTCACTGGGAATGGGCGGCCCCGCGATGATCGAGGGGGGAGGACTGGGGACCGTGGAGGCGGACGATGTCGGGCCGCTGGCCATGCAGGCGGCCAATGGCGTGATCGATGTCGCGGTGACAGACGAAGCCCGGGCGACGGCGGTCGCCAAGCGCCTGATCTCCTACTTTCAGGGCGCCACGCCGCCGGTCGGCGCGACAGACCAGCGGCGGCTGCGCGAGCTCGTGCCCGAGCGCGAGCGACGCGCGTACGCGATCCAGCCGATCGTCGAGACGCTCTGCGACGAGGGCTCGGTCACGTTCCTGCGTGAGCGCTTCGCGCCGGAGATGGTGACCGCGCTCGGCCGGATCGAGGGGCGCGCGCTTGGTCTGATCGCCAACGACACGCGGCATGTGGCCGGGGCGATCACCAGCGACGGCGCCGACAAGGCGTCGCGTTTCATGCAGCTGTGCGACGCCTTCGGGCTGCCGCTCGTCTCGCTCGTCGACACGCCGGGGATGATGGTCGGGCCCGACGCCGAGGCGACGGCGCTCGTCCGGCACTCCTGCAGGCTGCTCGTCACTGGCGCCGCGCTGCGCGTGCCGCTGATCGCCGTCGTGCTGCGCAGGGGCTATGGCCTCGGGGCGCAGGCGATGGTCGCGGGCAGCCTGCATGAGCCGCTGTTGACCGTCGCCTGGCCAAGCGCACACCTCGGGCCGATGGGCCTCGAGGGCGCCGTCAGGCTGGGCTGGCGCAAGGAGCTCGCGGCGATCGCGGACGGCGAGAAGCGCGAGCGGCGCATCCGGGAGCTGACCGCCGCGGCCGAGCAGAACGCGAAGGCGCTCAATGCCGCGGCGCTGTTTGAGATCGACGACGTGATCGACCCGGCCGAGACGCGCGCCCTCATCAGCTCGACGCTCGGCGCGCTCGCCAGGGCGCGCGGGTTCGCGCCGGGACGGCGCTTTGTCGACACCTGGTAGCGGGGGCAAGAAGCGCGCGGGACGCTGCCGGACGGTGCCCTCGACGCAGGGATATTTCCGCTATTTGCGAGCAAACGCTCGGCAGCTGCCCCATCCCGCTGTCGCCCTTGCTAGCTTGAAATGCGCAAACGCCGAATCCCCGACTTGAGGTGTCGGGGAGCGGGGGACCCAGGTAGTTTGGGGCCAATCTCACGCTTGTCGTGGGAAGCGCAGGCTCTTTCAGCGCTCGCCCGTCAGCTAACCCCGCAGGCCGACGAGAGAGAGGATCGTCCTGTGCTTCTGATCGTTGCGCTGTCGGGCATCCTGGTTGTGTGGACGGCGGCCGCCATTCTCGCGCTCGCGCTCTGCCGCGCGGCGGCGGCGGGCGAGCGGCCCGCCGCGAGGACGACGCCGGCGGCGCGTGAACGCTACGCCTCCGGGCGCCGCGTCGCATCCGGAGGCTCGCCCCCGGGCCCAGACCGTGCGGGCGCGGCGTCGCGCGCCCGCGCCACGCCGCGGGCCGCTCAGGCTGCCGCGGGTCGGCGCTAGACCGGCGCGCCGGCGATCAGGCCGGCTGGCGCCGCGTGCGCTTGGGGCGGCCCGGCGCGCGAGCAGCGCGGGGCGCCGCCCACACCTCGTCCAGAAACTTGGCGATCTCGGCTGTGAGGCGCTTCGGGCGCGTGCGCAGCTCCACGAGCGAGTTCGCCTCGAGCAGCCTGCCGTTGGGAAGCTCTTCGGCGAGCATCCCGGCGTCTGAGAATGGGTGGACGGGGTCGCGCGGGTGGCCGAGCACGAGCGCCGGCACCTCGAACGTGCGCCGCTCGCTGCTGGGCGGCGCGATGCGACCGAAGAACAGCCCCTGCACCACAGCGCCCCCGGGACCTGGCTCCTGGCGCACGACGTCGAGCGCCACGTTGCCGTAGTGGGGCAGCAGCCCGCGGGGAATCGCGCGCGCGACGCGGGCGAGCAGCCCCATCAGCGGCTCGCCGAACGTCAGCGCGACGAGCAGCGGGGTGAACGTGACCGCGCTCGACAGCAGCCCATTGTCGAGAACCGGCATCTCGATCACCAGCCCGCGCAGGCGCTGCGGCGCCGCGGAGGCGACCTCGAGCGCCGTGTTGGCGCCCAGCGAGGTCCCCATCACGACCGCCTGGGCGATCTTCAGGTGGTCCATCAGCGCGACCACCTGGGCGGCGAACAGCGACGTGGAGTAGCGCGTCATGTCGCGCGGGCGATCCGATCTCCCATGGCCCAGCAGGTCGACCGTGATGACCCGGTTCCCGTGCGCCGCCAGGTCCTCGGCCAGCGGCCGGTGCATCTCCTGGGACATCAGCAGCCCGTGTATCAGGATCAGCGGTCGCTCGCTCGCACGCGAGCGCTTCGCGCCGCGGCCGCTCCCGCCGGTCGCGGTGCGCGAGCGGCGCGCGCTGAACTCCGTGTAGGCGATGCGCTGCCCCTCGAAGCGAAAGAACGCCATCTGCCCAGACTACTTAGGAGGCACGATGTGCTTAGGAGGGCACGATGTGCTGAATCGCACATCGCGTGCTGTACAGTTGCGCTCGTCGCAGACCGGGCAAGCCATGAGGGAGGGTGCAGCGATGTCGGATCGGTGGAGTCGTTTCGCGCCGCTCACGGGAGTGCTGTTCGCGGTGCTCGCGGTCGTCGCTGTGTTCACGAACAACTCGGAAACGCCCGAAGCGAGCGCCAGCCCGGCAAAGGTCGTGCTCTACTACGCCGCTCACCGCTCAGAACTGGAGACCTCGAGCATCCTGTTCGGGCTCGCGTTTCTCGTGCTCGTGCTGTTCGCCGGCGCGCTGCGCTCCTACCTGCGCCCCGCGGCGGAGGGCCTGAGCGCGCTCGTGCTCGCCGGCGCGATCCTGATGGCCGCCGGCGCGCTGGCCGGCACCGGGATCGAATACGGGATCGCGCACAACCTGCACGATCTGACCCCGGAAATGGCCAAGACGCTGAACCTCGTATCGAGCGAACTGTTCCTCCCGACGATCGCTGGCGGGTTCGTGTTCGGGGTCTGCGGCGGCTTGGCGATCCTGCGTGGCGCGGCGCTGCCCAACTGGCTGGGCGTGATCGCGATCGTGATCGGCATCGCGGTGCTGATCCCGCCGGCGAGCTTCCCAGCGCTGTTCGCGTTCGTGATCTGGTCGGTGATCGCCGCGGTTCTCATGTACCTGCGCAACGGCCCGGCCTCGGGTGGGGCCGGCGCGACCCCCGCGCCGCTCGCCGCCGCCTCGTAGCCGCTACACGCGGCCTGCCGGCCAGCCGCGCTCAGTGATGATGGTGAAAGTGCGCGTGCAGCCAGGGCGCGAAGTCGGGGATGAGCAGGATCGCGATCACCGTCCCGAGCACGACCGCGCTGGCGAGCGAGACGGTGCGTCCGGTGCGTCCGGCGGGGACGAGCGCCCGGCCGGACCGTGCCGCTGCACCGTAGTCGGCTGTCAGGCCCCGCCGCACCTCGGTGAGATGCGCGAGCACGTGAACCGAGGTGAAGCCCACCCAGACGAAGAAGCTCACCTTGTGAATCGGCAGCAGCGCGCCGCGTGACGACGGGCCGGCGAGCAGGAGCGCGACGCCGCTGGCCATCACGACCACCGTCGAGACCACTACAACGGGCGCCATCAGGCGCAACGGAGTCCAGGGAGCCCCCTTGCTGCGGTAGCGCGGGTCGCCTGTGTAGTAGCGCGCGAAGCGATAGCCGGTGCTCCCGAGCTTCAGCGTTATCGGCCCGAGCAGCACCATGCCGACGAACAGGTGCACCGACAGAAGCGACCCGATCTGGATGATCGTGACGCCGATCACGGCCAGCAGCACGAACAGCAGGCCGCCGTTGACCGACGTCAGGAGCTCGTTGCCGGTCGGGCCACCGGCGAGCAGGCTTCGCACCCTGAACCCGGCAAGCGGCGAGGCGGACGGCTCAGGCGAGGCGGACGGCTCAGGCTGCGTTGAGCTCAATGCAGCCAAGTGTGCGCATTCTCGCTAACGAGGTGCTAACCGGTCGATGAGAAAGCTCATCGAAAGATGCGTGCGGCCAGACCACGGCTGCCGCGCCGCCTATGCTCGCGCTGGTGAACGGGGCCGGACAACAGGGGCGACGGTCACCGCGCGCCAGCCCGCGCTCGCTAGAGCGTCCCGCGGCCGCGCCGCGCGCGGTCGTGCGGCGGCGGCGCTGGGTCGCCGGGGCCGCAATCCTCGCGCTCGCGCTCGTCGCGTGGCTGGGCTCGCAGGGCTCGACCACGCCGCGGCGCGCGGCGGGCGCCGGTCGCGCCCCGCGCACGCAGCCGGTCGGCTCGCCAGAGCACCTCGTTGCCCGGCGCCTGCCCTTCGCGCTGCCCTTTGCGCAGCAGGACGGCGCGGCGGTCGCGCTCGGCCCCGCGCAAGCGGTCCTGCTCGGCGGGCTTGACAGCTCCGACACCTCGACGGCGGCCGTGACCTTGCTCGATCCGCAGCGCGCGGTGGCGGGCGGGCGGCTGCCCGAAGCCCAGCACGACGCGCAGGGGGCGCTGATCGACGCTCGAGCGTACGTGTTCGGCGGCGGCCAGGTCAGCTCCTACTCGCACATCCTCTCCTACGACCCCGCCACGGGCGCCGCCTCCAACGCGGGCAGCCTCCCGACCGCCACGTCCGACGCTGCCGTCGCGGCGATCGCCGGCACCGCGTACGTGGTCGGCGGCTACGACGGACAGCGGGCGCTGGACACGATCGTGGCGTGGCGGCCAGGAGAACCGGCGCGGGTCGCGGCGCGCCTGCCCTACGGCCTGCGCTACGCCGCCGCCGCCGCCAGCGGCGGCCGGCTGGTGATCGCGGGCGGCTCGCGCGGCGAAGCGGCGACCACGGCGATCATGAGCTTCGACCCGGCGACGGGCCGGGTCGCCCCGCTCGGGCGGCTGCCTGCGCCGCTCACCCACGCTGCGGCCGCCGCGCTTGGCCCCTACGTCTATGTCTTCGGGGGGCGCGGAGCCGCATCCGGCACGCAGACCGCGGCGATCGTGGCGATCGACAGTCGGACGGGCCGATCGCTGCGCGTCGGCAGCCTCCCGCAACCCCTGTCCGACGCGGCCGCGACCGCCGTCGGTGAAACGGTGTGGCTGGCGGGCGGGCAGGGTAGTGGCGGGGAAGCCGTCGCGTCGGTGTTCGAGCTGAGCCCCGCCGGGCGCTGAGCGTCGTCGATCAGGGCGCTCGCAGCGTGGCGGCGAAACGCCTCGTCAGCGAATAGGGCGGGGCGAGGTCCACGCCGTCGGGATTGCTCAGATAGCCTTCGCCGTCGCCCGGGACCCCGGTGTGGCCGTACTGCCAGACGATCGCGTTGGTGCGCGGATCGACCACGATCACGCGATGGTTCGCGTCGTCGTTGGCGAGCACGTCTCCATTTGGCAGCGGCAGCGCCAGCGAGGGCTGATTGAGCGCCTGGGCGCCTGTCGGTTCGTAGCGCCACCGCAGCGTGCCTTGGGCGGTGAACGTCTCGAGCGCACCGGGGTCGGTGTAGTCAGCCGACAGGAACAGCCCGGGGCGGACCTCGTTGGTGTCCGATGGATACGTGAAGCCCGGCGGATGCGTCGCCAGCACCGGCCGGCCGCTTGGCGTGATCACATCCAGCCAGTCGCCGTTGATCTCGGTCACGGCGGTGTTGCCGTCGGCCATCGGAAACGCCCCGTTGGGGCTCCCGTACGTGCTGCCGAGGGCGTGTTCGCAGACGCCGGTGCTGCCGAGCTGGCGCAGTGGGCGATGCGCCGGCGGCGCGATCACGAGCAGCCTGCAGTTCTTGATGTCCGCCGAGAGGATCTCCCCCGACGGCATCGCCATCGCGTCGTCGGGGTTGTGCACGTAGCCCGGGCCGGAGCCCGGCACCCCGGGGTGCCCGTAGCGGTAGACGATGCGGTGGCTGGCGAGGTCGATCACGCTGATCACGAAGTCGTCCTCCTGGGTGACGACGATCCTGTGCCCGTCGGGCGAGAAGAAGGCGTCGTCGGGCAGGTTGAATGTCTGGCCGGCGGCGAGGTTGCCGGCAACCGGAAAGCGCCACAGCACCCGCCCGTCCGGGCTGACCTCCAGCAGGCGGTTGTTGTCGCGATCGGCGATCAGCACCGGACCGGGCAGCACGGCCGGATCGGACCCCGGCTGCAGGTTCGCGCCCGCGCCGGGCGCGTGGCGCGCGTGCATCGCCAGAACGCCGGAGCGCGCGGGCGGGTCGCTGCCCGCGGGGCCGCTCCGGCCGCTCTGCCCGCCGGCGATCACGACTACGACGACGACGATCGCGGTCGGCACGGCAAGCGCCACCGCTCGGCGACGCCAGATCGTCCGCCGAGGGCGTCGCCGAGAGGACATCGCGCGCAGCATATCCAGCGCATCTTCAAGGGTGACTGAGTCGTCGGTGAGAAGTTCCTCACTGGCCGTGGAGGCGACTGGCGCCCGCGGCGGTGCGACCCGCCTGGGCGTAGACTGGCGGCCGTGCCCGGCAAGCAGTCATGGCGAGCGTGCGGTCGCAAGTGACGAGCGCCGACCCCAACGAGCTGACCACCAAGCCGAGCCGCTGGTCGGTGGAGGAGACCGTCGCGCGCCTGTCGGCGCTCGTGGCGTCCAAGGGCATGAAGCTGTTTGCCGTGATCGATCACAGCGGCGCGGCTGAGGCGAACGGGCTGCAGCTGCGCGACACGAAGGTCGTGCTGTTCGGCAGCCCGGCGGCCGGGACGCCGGTGATGAACGCCGCGCCGCTCGCCGCGCTCGATCTGCCTCTCAAGGTCCTCGTATGGGCCGACGAGGACCAGACCAAGTTGACCTACACGGCGCCCCGGGCCCTGGCCGCGCGCTATCAGCTCAGCGACGAGCTCGCGGCGCGCCTCGCCGGGATCGACGGCCTGACAGACGCCCTGCTAAAGGGCTGAGGCGCGGCGATCAGGTCTCGGTCGGGCACGATAGGATCCCGCGCGCAGGGCTTTTCGTGGGGCGCACGGGGGCCGGGCTCAAGTGCGCAGGCCCCTGCAGACGATAGGCGCCTTGAGACCGATGTCCAGAACCGTTTCACGGCAAGGCAGCGTGACGCGCACGGCAGAGCGCAGGGCCGACACGGAGCTCGCCCCGGGGTCGCCGCTCGGCAGCTCCGCGTTTGCGGGCGACCTCGGCGAGGAGGGCCCGGCGGAGGACGAGCTGCGCGCCAGCGAGCAGCTGCATCGCTCGATCGTCGAGACGCTTGACGAGGGCGTCATGGTGCAGGACGTCGAGGGGCGGGCCGTCGCGTTCAACAAGAGCGCGTTGCAGATCCTCGGGCTGTCGGCCGAGCAGCTGGACGAAGGAACCTCCTACCGTCCGGTCACGCCGCTGATCCACGAGGACGGGTCGCCGTTTCTCGGACACGAACACCCGAGCATGGTCAGCCTGCGCACCGGTGAGCCGCAGACCGGCGTCGTGATGGGCGTCGTGCGGTCAGACGGCGAGACCCGCTGGATCTCGATCAACAGCCGCGCGCTGTTTCGCCGCGGCGAGAGCACTCCGTATGCCGCGGTCGGCTCCTTCTCGGACGTCACCGCATACCGCCGCACGCTTGACGAGCTGCACGCCGCGCGCCTGGAGGACCTCCAGCGCCTGGCGTTGGTCGGCGAGTACCGCGATGACGACACGAACAGGCACACAGAGCGCGTGGCGCACACCGCGACGCTACTCGCGCGCGCGCTCGGGCTCGACGCCGAGCTGACCTGGGCTATCCGGCGCGCGGCGCCGCTGCACGACGTGGGCAAGATCGGCATCTCCGACACGATCCTGCTCAAGCCCGGAAAGCTGACCGTCGAGGAGTTCGAGGCGATGAAGGCGCACACCTCGATCGGCGGACGGATCCTCGGCGAGAGCGACTTTCGCATCCTGCAGATGGCCACCGAGATCGCGCTCACGCACCATGAGCGCTGGGACGGGACCGGCTACCCCGCGGGGTTGCGCGGCGAGGAGATTCCGATCTCAGGGCGGATCGTCGCGGTCGCCGACGCGTTCGACGCGATGACCCACGCGCGCCCGTATAAGGAGGCGTTCCCGGTGGAACGCGCCGTCGCCGAGATCGAGCGCTGCAGCGTCACCCAGTTCGATCCTCGCGTCGTCGCCGTGTTCATGGCCCTCGAGCACGACCGGCTAGTGGACCCGGCCTGAGCGCCCGCCCCGGCCTGAGCGCGTCTCAGCCTGAGCGCCCGCGCCGACGGTCAGTCGAGGCGGGCCTGCTCGCTGGCCGTTCGGTCGGCCCACGGGATCGCCTCGAGCCGCGCGTCGGGAATCGGCTCGCCGCTCTGCACCGAACGACCGTAAACGCCTTCGCCAAGCCGCCGTTCGGCGCGCTCGATCGCCGCCAGCTCCTCGTGCAGCCTGTCGGCCAGCCCCTCCTCGATCTCCGCCTCGAGCAGGTCGGGCGCCGCGTCGCCGGGGTCGAACGGGTCCGGTTCGTCACCATCATTTTCCCGCTCTAGGTCCTCCACCAGGTCGGCCAGCGCGGCTTCCACGCGGGCGCGCTCCCTGGCCAGCAGTTCTCGCGCGTGCTGCTCCTCCATCAGGTCTGCATTATGAAGCAGCGCACGTCGATCCGGTGCCTGGGCACGTGCTCGGCCCGCCGCTTTACGCAGCGCCCGGCGTCACCTGACCGGCGCGGGATCACCTTCGGCGCTCGCGGCGAGCGCCGGGTCCCATTCGCAGACGGTGCAGGCGTGCTTGAACACCGAGCGCGCGAACTGCAGCGCAAGCGCGTGCGGGTCGGCGGTTGAGCGGATGTCGTCCCAGTCGAGCACGTACTCGCCGAGCGCCGGCTCCCAGCGGGCGGCCTCGGGAGAGAGGGCGGCGTCGGCCCACCCGTCCGGCGCAGGGTGGGCAAAGGCGTAGAACGCCGCGCGCCCGTAGCGGGCATCGCCCGGCCACCAGCCCACGGCGACCTCCTCCGAGTCCATCGCGTTGCGCATGATGAAATCATTCGACGGTGGCTCGGCGGGGCGGCCGGAGAACAGGCTGACGGCGAGGTCGAACGACCCCCACCATGCATTGACCGGGGTCGAGCGGCCGCGGTAGGGCGCGCGGAAGGCCGCCAGCAGGAGCGCTGCCTGCGTCGCCGCGGAGAAGTATGTGGCGACCTGGCTTGGGTCATAGCTCGCGTGCTCGGTGTCCGCGTCAAGCGGCGCGCTCCACGGCACCTCCTGCGGCGTGGGATCGATCTCGATCTGCCCCGCGAGCTCTGACAGCGCGGCCAGCAGCTCGCGCGTCACCTCGCCGACGGGTCGATCGGGCGATAGCGCGACGCGACGCGCGCGGCCGTCGCTGTGCTCGGCGACCGCCTCGTGGGCGTGCAGGTCGAGCGCGGCGACCAGCGCGCCGCTGCCATCGGGCGCGGGCAGCGCAAGCGTTTCCCAGCCGCGCGCGCTCAGCCGCAGCGCGGCGTGCTGAAGCTCGGGCTCGGGCGGCGCCAGCGCGACCGCCAGCTTGCCAAGCACCTGAGTGTGGGCGTGCAGCGTGTCGCAGGTCGCACGCCACTGCTCGTAGGAGAGCTCGAGCCAGCTCGCCGGCATGGCGGCCACGCTAGCACCCGGCGGGCGGCGCTTGCAGCCCGCGCCGGCGGCGCTCAGAGATTCGGCAGGTGCTCGATCTGCGGAGAGCTCAGCGCGATGCCCAGCCCGCGCAGCGAGACGCGCCCGGACTGCGGGTAGAAGCACATGTCGCCCGCCTCGCGCGTTCCGTAGGCGAGGTAGGTGAGCCCGTCCGGGCCCGGGACGAAGGCGTGCGCGACTCCGCTGCCGGGCGGACGCGAGACCACGTCGCCCGCCCGCAGGGGCTGCTCGTCGGGCTCCCCTGCGCCGCGCTGCCACAGCTGCAGCGTGCCGCCGCCGTCGAGCACGACGAACATCTCCTCCTCCAGCGAGTGGCAGTGCGCGGGCGCGCCCTGCTCGCCGGGACCGAGCACGACGTGGTTCAGCCCGCTCGCCAGGGCCCCGGCGGTCCGGCCCGCGAGCCGCGCCCGCCCGCCGGGCGTCGCCGGCACGTCGCCCAGCGCGAGCACGTTGGACGGGCGCTCGCGCTGCGGCGCGGGACACTCGGGCGGACCGGCGGCGGCCTCGCGCGCGAACGGGTGCTCTTCGTCTCCTAGCATCACCCAGCGGGGAAACGACCACGCGACGCCGGCGCGCGGCAGCGCCGTCAGCGCGCCGTCGCGGCGCTGGCCGAAGACCAGCACGTCCAGCCCGCCGGCCCCGGCGCGCAGGGTGTGCGGCCCGCTTTTCGGGCGGTGCACGATCACGTCCTCGGCTGCGACGGCGAACGTGTCGCCGTCGAGCCACAGCAGCCCCTCGCCGCCGAGCACGTAGAAGATCTCCTCGTCGGCTCCGTGTTCGTGGGCGGGCGTGGAGAAGTGGCCCTCGGCGATCGTGATGCGACGCAGCCCGACCGTGCGCGAGCCGACCTCGCGGCCGAGATCGCGCCAGATGCCCTTGATGTGCCCCGCCGCCAGCTCGCGCGAGGGACCGTCTGCTTGCAGGTTTGCGAGCTCCACGCCGCGCCCCTACGGCGCCCGGCCCGCGGTCAGCCAGTCCGCGATCCGCCGGCCGATCTCCGGACCCTGGTCCTCCTGCAGGAAGTGGCCGGCGTCCGCGATCACCTCGGGCGCATCGCGCCCGATCGCCTGCGCGAAGCGCTCGCCGGTGTGCAGCGGCACCACCGGGTCCGAGTCGGCCCACAGCATGAGCGCCGGGCGGCGATCCTCGCGCAGCGCATCGAGCACGCGCTGGCCCTCGGCGGCGCCCGGGTCCTGGGGGGCCGTCGGGATCAGCAGGGGAAACGCGCGCGCGCCGGCCTTGAACTCGGGCGCTGGGAATGGCGCGTCGTAGGCGGCGATCACCGCGTCGCCGGGGTCGCGCTTGCAGGCCCGGCGCACGAGCATGCCGACGGGCACATCGGGCGTGCGCGCCACGAAGTCGCGGAACGCCAGCCATGCGTCGGTCATGCGCTGGTGCCCGGTGAACAGGCCGGCGTCCATGATCACCAGCCGCTGCACGCGCTCGGCCTGCTCGACGGCGACACGCAGGCCGATCGGACCGCCCCAGTCGTGCACGACCATCGTCACATCGCGCAGATCGAGCTCCTCCAGCAGCGCGGCCAGCGCGGCGGTGTGGCGCTCGTAGCTGTACCAGTCGACATCGACCGGCTTGTCCGAGCGCCCGAACCCCGCGTGGTCGGGCGCCACGCAGCGAAAGCCGGCGTCCCGCACCGCGGGGATCACGTTGCGCCATAGAAACGACCACGTGGGCTCGCCGTGGACGAACACGACGGGCGCGCCTTCGCCCTCGTCGACGTGCGCGAGGCGCAGGCCGTCGGCGGTGCGAAAGCGCGAGACGAACGGGAAGTCGGGCAGACCCTCGAGCAGCTCCGCGGGGGTTTGCAGCGCGTCTGTCATCGCACGTGGGCGGGCAGCGGCGTCAGCGTCCTTTCGAGGCGTGCCCGCAGCGGCTCGAACTTCGGCGGCAGCGACAGGTGCTCGCCGAGGTGCTCGGCGTCCTCGTCGACATCGAAGCCGGGGCCGATCGTGGCGATCTCGAACAGCACGCCGCTGGGCTCGCGGAAATAGATCGAGCGAAAGTAGAAGCGGTCGATCACCGGCGTGGGCCGCGCGCCGGCCTGCGCGAGACGCTCGTGCCACGCCTCCTGCTCGATGGGATGCGACGCGAACGCAACGTGGTGCACGCTTCCCGCTCCCTGGTGCGGGCGGCTGTCGGGCGGGGGCGCATCGTAGACGTAGAAGCCGCCGCGCTGCGGGCCGCGCACCTGCCAGTCGCCGTCGCCTTGGCGTTCGAAGCCGAGCACATCGCCGAGCAGAGGCTCGCTGGCGGCGGGCTCGGCCGCGTAGGCGCGCACGCCGTCGAAGCCGCTGAGGGCGTGCTCGGCGGGGATGTCCGGCGCGCTCGCGCGCAGCGGCCGGTCGGCGTCGCTGACGCGCAGCTCGTGGCGCAGACCCTCGGGGTCGGAGAACCGCAGGCGCCCGCCATCGCGCTGCACGTCGGCGCCGAGCTGCGACAGCCGCGCCTCCCAGAAGTCGATCGCCTGCTCTGAGGCGACCCGCCAGACGATCAGGTGCACCATGCCCGCGCCGGCGCTGCCGCGCGCGGCTCCGGGGTACTCGAAGAACGTCAGGTCCATGCCGGGCGAGCCCTCGTCGTCGCCGTAGAACAGGTGATAGACGGTCGGGTCGTCCTGGTTGACGCTCTTCTTGACCATCCGCAGTCCCAGGCCGGCGACGTAGAAGTCGACGTTCGCGGGAGCGTCGCCGGTGATCGCGGTGATGTGGTGGATCCCCTCGAGCTCCATCGCCGCTATCACTCTAAGACCTAGCTGCGATCATCGCCGGGTGAGAGACGGCGAGCTGATCCCCCGCTTCGGCCGCGCGCGGCGCGACCCGTCGCTCGCCGTGCTCGAAGGCCTGCATGCGCTCAAGCACGCGCTGCGTTTCGGCGCCGTCGTGCTCGAGGTCGCGTGTCGCGATCGCGAGCAGCTCGCGCGGCTGGCCGACGCGCTGGCGCCCGATGTAGCGCCGCGGCTGATGGCGCTCGCGCGCGAGGTTGCGCCGGAGGTGTTCGACCGGCTCGCGCCGCTGCCCCCGACGACCGGCGTGATCGGGCTCGCCGAGCGCGCGCGCTCGGACCCCGCCGCGGCGCTCGACGACGAGCGCGCGCTGCCGGTGGTGCTGCTCGAGGACCCGCGCGACCTCGGCAACCTCGGCGCCTGCGTGCGCGTGGCGGCGGGCGCGGACGTCGCCGGGGTGCTGACGACCGGCGGGCACGACCCCTGGCACCCGGACGCGCTGCGGGGAGCCGCCGGGCTGCACTACGCCCTGCCCGTCTGTCATCTGCCTGGCCTGGACGCGCTGTCCACGTCGCGCCGCCCGCTGCTCGCCGTGGACCCGGACGGCGACCCGCTGGCGCCGGCGGAGCTGCCCGAGCGCGCGGTGCTCGCGTTCGGCAGCGAGCGTCGCGGTCTCAGCGACGAGCTGACGGCGCGGGCGAGCGGACGCGTGAGCATCCCGATGCGCGAGGGCGTCTCGAGCCTCAACCTCGCGACGTCGGTGGCCGCGCTGCTGTTCGCCTGGCGCCTGGCGCCGCGCTCGGTGCCGGGACTGGCCTGAGCGCCGCGCCGCGGCGGGCGGCGCTCAGGCGCGCGCGGCCGCGTGCGGCGCCTGCGCCTGCACGCCGTCGAGCAGTCGCCAGTTGCCGCGCAGGGCGTCGCGCGCGCGCGCCACCAACCGCCGGGAGAGCTCGCCGTCGTCGTCGGCGCCCGCCATCAGCCGCGCGATCAGCTCGCGCGCCTGTCGCGCGTGCTCGACGTCGCGCCGGGCGTGCAGGCTGAAGTACTCGACCGCCGGGCCTTCGGGGCTGTAGCCGTAGTGGGCCGTCAAGCCGTCGAGCTTGGTCGCCGATACGTCCGGCTGGCCGGCCTCGATCGCGTACAGCACGGCGAGGTGCTCGAGCAGGCTTTCGCCGGCCGTCCACGCCCGCACGCACTCGCGGGTGGGCGGCAGCGGCGAGCGCCCGCCATCGCCCGTCGGCTCGGGCGCGCCGGCCGCGCGTGCGAACTGCTCCCAGAGCTTGACGTGCGCGCGCTCCTCGGCGGCGTGCTCGGACAGCTCGCGCGCGTGCTCGCTGCCCGCGCGCGCCGCGGCGTGATCGGAGGCAGCGGCCAGTGCGACGACGGCGTGCCGATACTCGCCGGCGTAGCAGGACAGCTCGCCCGCGCCCAGCTCGCCGGCGATCCAGCGCTGATAGAACGGGTGCTCGAGCACATCGATAGCGGCGCGGGTCTCGTCGAGAGCGGCAAGGACGTCCATCAGGAGATCTCCTTCTCGTGGTTTGCGTTCATTCCAGCAGCCCGGGTGGCGTATCTCACGAGACCGTGAGCGTCCCTTCCATCCCGGCCTGCCGGTGTCCGGGAACCGAGCAGTAGAAGGTATAGCTGCCGGGCTTCAGGATCAGCGTGAGCGTCCTCGTGCCGCCGATGAACTTGGGCGTCGCGCCGAGCACGGTGGAGCCCTTGGCGATCGTGACGTCGTGTTCCAGCGGCGACATGTTCGCCATCGTGATCGTCACCGTGCCAGCCTTGGCGGCGAGCTGCTTGGTGTTGTAGCTGAGCTGTCCGCCCGGATTGGCGGCGAGCGTCAGGGCGCTCGCAGAGCCGGCCGCCCCCGGTGAAGTCGGCGCTTTTGGCGCGCCCGGCGGCGTGGGTGGTGTCGGGGGCGCGGGGGCGCCCGGCGCCGCGGGGGGTGTGCCGGTCGTCGTGACCGACGCCTGGGCGCTCGTGCTCCCGCCGGAGGTCAGCACGTCGCTCGCCGTCGTGGCGAGGACGAGCACGGCCGTGACCGCGATGATCGCGCGCTCGCCGCCGAGCGCGCTCGGGAAGGCGTCGCGGCGCAGTCCGATCACCAGCGAGACGACGATCGCCCAGGCGACGAGGATGCCGGCGAAGATGTAGAAGGCGGTTTTGCCCTTCTCGGCCGCCAGCACGGGTACGAAATGGAGAGCCGCGGCATGCATCGGCTGGCGAGCCTAACCGATGAGAGCGGCGCGACGCGTCTTCGCGCGGGCGCCGGCGCGACCGGTCCGGCCCGCGCCTATTTGGTGGCCGCGAACAGTTCCAGTTCGTTGATGCTCACGCGACCGGGCGCCTGTGGCGTCCCGACCGCCGCTGCGGGGGCCTTGCTGATCCACAGCACGACGAAGCGAAACGCGCTGGTCGAGTGGGCGAGGCTGATGCGCGTGTGGCGCTGCTTGAGCACCTCTGCTTTACCGAGCGCCGTCCATTCCGGGGAGGTGATCGTGGGCGGCGCGGCGGCGGCGCTCGAGCCGTAGACCGCAGCGGTCAGCCCGGGTGTCGCGGTGACGACCTCGGCCGCCGCCAGCCGCTGGGTGTCCTTGAGGTCGATCAGCAGTCCGACCGCCATGTTCGGAGCGGTGGCCGGTTCCACCACGGCGGTCCAGCCGGTGGTGGTTTCGCCGTCGATCGCCAGGGCCGGATCGCCGAAGCTCGCTTCGGGCAGGTGCGACGGGTTGTACGTCGAGGCCGCGTTGGTGTCGAGCAGGATCGCCGGCTGCGGGGGTTTGGCTTCGCTGCTCGGCGTTGATTTCGTCGGCGTGGTGGCCGGCGCTTTCGTCGTGCTAGTCGTTTTGGGCGTCGTCGGCAGAGCTTTCGGAGTGGCCGCCGTGAGCGGGATTTTGGGTGGTTTTGACGCTGGCACGGGGAGCGGTTTGGCGGCGGGCGGCGTCGTCGGCGTGACCGTCGGCGGGGTCGCCGGTGGCACGGCGGGTGTCGCGGGCGCGGGCGCGGCGGGCGCTTGCGCGACCGTCTGCGTCACCTGGCCCGGCGCGCCCGGCTGGGTCAGCGCCGCATAGGCTGCCGCGGCGGCTGCGAGCACGAGGATCGCCGTCGCGCCGAGGATCGCCGCTGCAGAGCGCCAGCCGGGGCCGCGCGCCGTCAGCGCGCCGGGGGCGGCGGTGCCGCACTGCAGGCACCACTCCTGGCCGGGCGCGAGCGGCTGGCCGCAGCTGGCGCACTTGCGCTCTGCGGGCGCCGGCTCTGAGCCCGCGGGACCCGACGCCGGCGGCGCGCCGTCGGCGTCGGGCTGCGGCTGCTGCTCAAGATCGGGCGCAGGCGGATCGGCGACCGTTGTTGCCATGACGGGCAATTCTAGCTCGGCGAGCCCTGCAGATAGCGCAGGAGCGGCGCCCGGGACCGCCCGCCGCGCGGCGCCCGCGGCTCAGCGCGGCGCGGGCGGGCCGCCGGGAACGATGTCGCGCCCGGTCGGGCGCATCCGCTCGTCGAGCTCCAGCTGCCAGTAGTAGCGGGTGAAGGTGACCTGCGGGTCGAACTGGCCGACGTGCGGCGCGACCGGCTCGCCGGCCGCCAGCGCGACGATCAGCTCGGGATAGCTGCGGCCGGGCAGCGCCGCGAGCGCCGGCGCGGGGAACGCGCCGCCGAAGCGCGTGTTGACGTCGGTGATCGCGACGCCGATCTCGGGGTCGCGAAAGACCTGGATCGTGGCCGGTCCGCGCACGCGCAGCGCCTCCATCGTGCGCCGGCCGAGCTCGATCAGCTCGTCGTCGCGCACGACCGTGCCCTTGATCGACTCGCCGCCGCGCGACTCGAGCATCGTGCGCGGGATCGCGTTCAGGCAGACACCGTCGAGATCGCCCAGGCAGTCGATCGACAGCTCGGGCCCGTGCATCGCCCGCTGGACCATCGTCGGCTCGCGCACGTAGTCGATGAAGAAGCGCGCCTGCGCGGGGTCGTGCGCGAGATGGATCGAGCGCGCGCCCGAGCCCTCGCGCGGCTTGACCATCACCGGATAGGCGATCCCGTCGAGGTCTGCGTCGGGCAGCACGGTCGGCGGGGAGGGCAGCTGCAGGCGCTCCAGCAGCAGGTGCGCCGCGTACTTGTCATACGTCGCGCGGGCGACGTCGGAGGAGGGCACGAGCGCGGGCAGTCGCCCCTCCTCGCGCGCGCGCGCCAGGACCTCGATGTCGAGATCTGTCAGCGGCAGGACCGCGCCCACCGCGTGCTCGGCGCACAGACGCGCCAGCGCCGGCACGTAGGCGGGATCGTCTACGAGCGGCGGCGCGGCGCGCACGTGGGCGGCGTACTGGGCCGGCGCGAGCGGGTTGGGATCGACGACGATCGTCTTCGTCAGGCGCGCGAAGCAGGACACGATGTCATAGCGCTTGCCCGCGCCGGTCAGCAGGATCGCGGGCGGCGTCACAGCTCGCCCTCCCAGCCGCCCGAGCTGCCCTTGTAGAGGCCCGCGCCGCCGAGCACCATCGCCGGCGTGCGCAGCAGGATCTGCAGGTCGAGCGACAGCGAGCGGTGCTCGATGTAGTAGAGGTCGAGCTCGATCCGCTCTGACCACGGCAGCGCGCTGCGCCCGTTGACCTGCGCCCAGCCGGTGATGCCCGGCTTGATCGCCAGTCGCCCGCGCTGGCGCTCGGTGTAGCCGGCGACCTGCACGGGGATCGTGGGTCTGGGCCCGATCAGCGACATGTCGCCGCGCAGCACGTTCAGCAGGTTGGGCAGCTCGTCGAGCGAGCTGCGGCGCAGGAGGGCGCCGACGCGCGTGATGCGCGAGTCGTTCTCGTTGATCGCAAGCCCGGCGCCGATGTGCTCGGCGCCGTCGACCATCGTGCGCAGCTTGAGCACCTCAAACGGGGCGCCGCCGCGCCCGATGCGCCGCTGGCGGTAGATGACCGGCCCGGGCGACTCCAGGCGGATCGCGAGGATCGCCAGCGCGATCACCGGGGCGGCGAGCACGAGCGCCAGCGCGGAGACCGCGATGTCCAGCGCGCGCCGCGTCATCGCGTGCCCTGCGCCGTCTCCCACGCGGCGCCGGTGCCGTGGCGCAGCCAGTCCCACAGTCCCGCGGCGGGCGACGCGGTGCTGAGCACGTAGTAGCGCGCGAGCAGCAACGGCGCGACGGGTACCAGGCCGGCGAGCAGCGCCGCCGCCAAGAGCGCCAGCTGCAGCGCGAGCGTGACCACGTACAGCGGGCCCGAGCCCGCGGCGACCAGCGCGATGTTGCAGGCGAGCGCGATCGCGTGCAGCGCGGGCGTGCAGTAGCGAAGCAGCCGGTGGGAGACGATCATCGCGGCATAGCCTGGCGGATAGCCGCGCGGCGAGAGCATGCCGCCGCGCAGCAGGATCGGCCAGGTGTGGCTCATCATGCGCCGCTTGCGCGCGAACTCGCCGCGCAGCGAGGGCACCATCTTCTCGCGCGCGCGCGCCGCGGGGACGTAGACCGCGCGCCGGCCGCGCTTGACCATGTTGAACGGAAACGACAGATCGTGGCCCATGATCGGGTCGACCACGATGTAGTCGTCGCGCCGGGTCGCGTAGATCGCCCCGTTGCCCGCGGTGACCGAGGACAGCCGCGACTCGAGCGCGCGCACGGCCATCTCATAGCGCCAGTAGACGCCCTCCTGGTTGTCGGCGCCGGCGCCGGCGCCCGCCTGGACGAAGCGGACCTGCCCGCAGACGTAGCCGACACGCGGGTCCTCGAACGCCGCCGCGAGCGCGGCGAGCGCGTCGGGCTCCCAGCGCGCGTTGGCGTCGGAGAAGGCGACCAGCTCGCCGCGCGCGACCTCCACGGCCGCGTCCTGGGCGCGAATCTTCCCGCCGCGCGGCAGCTCGAGCACGACGTCGGCGCCGGCCGCGCGGGCGCGCTGCGCGGTCGCGTCGCCGCAGCCGTCGCACGCGACGATCACCTCCAGCTGCGCGCGCGGGTAGCGCAGGGCGAGCGCGTCGGCGACCTTGCCGGCGATCACCTCCTGCTCGTCGTGCGCGGCGACGATCAGCGAAACGCTCGGCGGCTCGGCGCCGGCGCCGGCCAGCTGATGGGCTTCGCCCCTGCCGGGGCTCCGCCGGGTGGATCGTCGTGGCGGCCCCGCCGGGCGCCGGCGCAACCGCGCGATCAGCGCCAGCGCGAGCGCGTAGCCGAGCTGGGTCCACAGGATCAGCGCTGCGCACAGCCAGAAGATGATCGCGACCGCGAGCACTCGCCGGATTCTGGCGGACGGTCGCGCGGGCGGACGGCACGCGCTACTGTCGCGCCATGAGCTACACGATCAAGAACCTGCGCGACACCGACGACAAGGCGCCCGCTTTCGGCTTGTCGGAGATCGGCGAGGCGCACTTCCCGCGCGAGGAGCTGGGAGCCGAGTCGACGGGGCTGGCCTTTCTCGTGCTCAACCCGGGCATGCGCCAGAGCTTCGGCCACCGCCACGACCAGGCCGAGGAGGTGGCGCTCGTGCTCGCCGGCGGCGGACGCGTGCGCTTGGGCGAAGAAATAGTCGAGATCTCAGAGCTCGACGCCGTCCGCCTCGCGCCGGCCACGCCGCGCGCGTTCGAGGCCGGTCCGCAGGGCATGTCGCTGCTCGTCTTCGGTCCCCACCACGCGGGCGACGGCGAGCTCCTCAGCGATTTCTGGACAGACTAAAGCGCGCTAGCCGTCGATCAGCTGCGCGTAGAGCGCCAGCGTCTGCTGCGCGATGCGCGTCCAGGAATAGTCGCGTCCGGCGGCGACGCCGGCGCTGGCTGCGAGCTGCACGAGCGCGGCCGGGCTGCAGAGCAGATCGCTGATCGCGTCGCGCAGGGCCAGCGGATCGCCCGCGCGGAACGTCCGCGCGGCGCCTGTCGCCGCGAGCTCGGGGAAGCCGCCGACGTCGCTGAGCAAGAGCGGTGCGCCCGCGGCGAGCGCGGTGAAGGCGACGCCCGACTGGTCGATCTCGCGGTAGGGCAGCACGACGAGGCTCGCCCGGCGCATCAGCGCGAGCAGCTCGCCATCTGAGGTGAACCGCGTCAGCCACCGCACGCCCTCGGGCGCGCCGGCGCGCAGCGCGGCGATGTCCATGCGCGGGGCGCCGACGATCCACAGCTCGGCCGCGTCGATCTCGCGCCAGGCCTCGAGCAGGACGTCGATTCCCTTGTAGGGGCGCAGCAGGCCGAAGAACAGCACGACCGGTCCCTGCACGCCGGCGAGCTCGTCGGGCAGCGGCTGCGGCGCCTGCCCCTCCCACGGCGCCAGCACGCCGTGCGCGATCACGTGCACGCGCGCGGGGTCGATGCCGAGCTCGGCGGTCAGGCGCCGGCGGCCGTGCTCTGAGTGGGCGATCACGGCATCCATGCGTTCGTACAGACGGCGCTGCGCGGCGAGCTGGCCGCGCGCCGGTTCGCGCGGCAGCACGTCGTGGGCGGTGAGCACCAGTGGCCTGTCGCGCGGGAGCAGGTGGACGTCGAGCGGCTGTGCAGGCAGCCACTGGAAGTGGACGACGTCGGCCGAGCTTGCCGCGCGGCGGTAGCGGAGCATCTCCGGGATGTGCTCGGCCAGCTTCGCCGCGCGGCGCGCGCGCCCGGGCGCCATGCGTGTCGCGGCGCGATAGAAGGCCTCGCGCCGCTCGTAGCCCTGCGGAGCAGCGATCTCGCCGTGCGCAAAGCGGCTCGTGTAGAGCGTCACCTCCGCTCCCGCGACGGCGAGCGCGCGGCAGAGCGCGTGGTCGTAGGGCGGCGTGTAGGCCGAGGGGTCGACGACGTGGACGCGCACGGCCCAGCACAATAGGCGCGTGCGCGACTCGGTCAAGGTGAGCTTCTGCGTCGTCAACACCTCCCAGCGCGATCTGCTGCTGCGCGGGCTGGACGCGATCGCGCGCGAGCGCGACGCACTCCCGTTCGCCAGCGAGCTGCTCGTGCTCGACAACGGCTCGCGCGACGGCTCGGCCGAGGCGGCGCGCGCGCGCGGCGACGTCGACGAGGTGATCGCGCTGGCGCAGCGGCGCGGCAAGGCGCTCAACGACTCCCAGCTGCTGGAGCGCGCGAGCGCGCCCTACGCGCTGCTGCTCAACGAGGACTCAGAGCTGCAGCCCGGCGCGACGCTGGCGCTCTGGCAGGCGCTGCAGGATGACCCGCGGGCCGCCTGCGCCGGCGCCCGGCTGCTGCGCCCGGACGGCACGCCGCAGGCCTGCGCGTGGCGCTTTCCGACGCCGCTGACGGCGCTCGCCGGAGCGCTCTTCCTGCACCGCCTGTTCACCGTGCAGAGCAAGGGCGAGCGCACGCGCGAGGTCGACTGGTGCCAGTCCTCTGCGTTGCTCGTGCGCCGCGAGGCGGCCGCGCAGGTGGGCTACCTCGACGGCGACTTCTTCGTCTACTCCGACGAGGTCGACTTCGCGCGGCGCCTGCGCGACGCCGGCTGGCGCAGCCTCTACGTGCCGGGCGCGTCGGCCGTGCACCGCGAGCAGCTCGCGACCGGCGCGGTGCCCGAGCGGCGGATCGTCGAGCTGGCGCGAAACCGCGACCTGTACATGAGAAAGCACCACTCGCCCGCCGCCGCGTGCGCCGTGCGCTGGCTGACCGCGTGGACCTACGCGCTGCGCGCGCTGGCGGCGCTCGCGCTGCCCGGCCACTCGCCGCGGCGCTACTGGCGCCACGTCAGCGCCACGCTGCGCCCCGCGCGCGGCGAGGGCCTGCGGGAGGCCGCCGAGGCCTACAACGCAACGCTTGCCGGCTGAGCGCCGCGCTCGGGTCGCACCGCTAGAGATCGCGCAGCGGGTCCTCGGCGTAGGCCTCGACGTCGCCGTGGCCGGCGCGAAAGGCCGCGACGCGCCGGCGGGCGTCGATGACGAGCGCGCGCGCCTGCTCGCGCTCGTGGGGTCTGAAAAAGCGCGTGGCGAGCAGCAGCGCCGGGACGAGCGCGAGCCAGAGGACGCGCAGAGCCAGCCCAGCGAAGCCGTGCGTCGGCAGCAGCAGCTCGCCGCTGACGGCGACGCCCGCGAAGATCGTCGTCAGCTGCGCCAGGCGGCGCCACTCGAACGCGACGGGGAACAGGCGGCGGGTGAGCAGGTGCATGATCGCGAGCATCGCCACGTAGGCGCCGCACAGCGCGATCCCGGCGCCCGCGATCCCGAGGTGAAGGCCGCTCGCGGGCACGAGCCAGAGCAGCAGCCCGATGTTGACCGCCAGCCCGGCCGCCGCGGGGGGAAGATTTCGCTCCGTGGCACGCGCGCGGCCGGTGATCACGATCATCACCTGGTAGAGGCCGTAGAGCGTCCACGCCAGCGCCAGCCAGGGAAGCGCGGTGTGCGCGCCGAAGTACTGGGGCGCGGCGAGCAGGCGCACGATCCAGCGCGCGAGCAGCGCGACCGCCGTCACGACGACGCCGGTCGCGAGCACGAAGTAGGTCGTCACGAGCGCGTACAGCCGGGAAGCCTGCGCGTCTGAGTCGATCGAGTACGCGAGCGGTGGCCACGCGTACTGGAAACCGCGCACGACGACGAACACGACCGTCGCGAACTGCAGCGCGACGGCGTAGTCGCCGGCGGCCGAGTGCGAGTAGACGCGAAACAGGTAGAAGCGATCTGCAACCTGCAGCGCGTAAACGCTCGCGTCGGCGGGCACAGTGGGCAGGCCGAAGCGGAGCATCGCGCCGAGGTCGCCGAGGCGCACGCGCAGCGAGAACCGCCGGCGCAGCACCCACCACAGGCCGAGCACGACGAGCGCGGAGGCGCCGAAGTTGCCGAGCAGAAGCCCGCGCGCGCCCTGATCTGCGAACACGACAAGCGCGATCGTGAAGGTCACGGTCATCGCAACGTTCGCCCCCGACGCGAACACGTACGCGCGCGTGCGCTCGTCGACGCGCAGCTGCGCGTAGGCCATCTCCAGGTTGGTGAAGGCCCACAGGCCGAGGATCGCGCAGTCCATCAGCAGCGGGTCGCTGAAGCCGAGGATCAGCCGCGACAGCGGCCCGGCCAGCGGGACCGCCACGATCGCCGCGAGCGTCGTGGTCCATGCGACGGTCGCCGTGGCCGTGCGCGCGATCCGCGTACGGCGCGCGTCGTCGTCGTCCTCGTAGTAGAAGCGGATGAAGGCCTCGCCGACGCCGAGTCGCAGCAGGATGCTCGCGAGGATCACGGCCGTCAGCAGCGAGTTCGCCGCCCCGTAGCCGGCCTGGGAGACGTGGCGCGTGTACAGCGGGATCGTGACGAGCGCGATGCCCTTGGCGAGGATGTCCCCGAACTGGTAGGCCGCGCCGGTCGTGACCAGCCGCTTCAGGTAGCCGCGCACGGTCAGACGCTACTTGCGGGCGCGCCGCGCGCCAGCGCGACGCCGATGCCGAGCAGCGTCCACGTGATCGGGTCCTCGAGGAAGTCGGCGTAGGTCCACGTGTGCAGCACGAGCGCGGCGAAGCACGCGGCCACGGCGATGCGCGGCGGCGAGCGACCCGCGCCCGCGAACAGCACCGCGAACGCGACGACCAGCAGGGCTGCGTACAGCGCGAGGCCGATCACGCCCTGCTCGGCGGCGATCGTGATCGGGATCGTGTGCGAGGCCGACGTGGCGTTCTCGGCGCTCGCCCCGCGGTGGTTTTTGTACTCGCGTTCAAACGAGCCCGAGCCGTAGCCCTGCAGCGGTCGCGCCGCGAACAGGTCCAGGCCGCCGGAGATCAGGTTGGTGCGACCGCTGGTCGCGTTGTTCGTCGAGCCGCCCGAGCCCTTCAGGCCGAAGTGCAGGCTGGCCGGCGCGGCCAGCAGCACGACCAGCGCGATCGCCACGAGCGCCCCCCCGACGTAGAGCGTCGCGCGCACGTCCCAGCGATACGCCGCCAGCACCGCCAGCCCGAGTAGCAGCGCGGCGATCGACGACTGCGAGAAGCTCGTGACCAGCCCGGCCAGCAGCCAGGCGATCAGCGCGGCGCCGATCAGCACGTCGCGACGGCGCGCGCTCCACAGGATCGCTGTCGTCGCGGCGATGATCACGAGCGCGAGGAAGCGCCCGTAGATGCTCGGGTCGAAGAACACCGAGTTGACGCGGAAGTAGTTGTCGAACTCGTTGGCCGCCACCACCTTCGGGTTCAAGAACAGCGTCTTGCGGTAGTACTCGACGAAGCCCACGCCGGCGAACACGACGGCCAGCCCGACGGCCACGGCGAGGCACGCGAGCACCAGTCGGGGCGTGAAGCGGACCTCGCAGAGCAGCAGGAACAGCAGCGCGAACGGCACGTAGAAGAAGGCGATGTTCTCAGCCGCCTTGGCGTGATCGTCGGAGTAGCCGGCCTGCAGCACGTACAGCGCCACCGCGCCGAGCAGCAGCCAGCGCAGGCCGCGCGCCGACAGCCATCCCCGCCAGCCGCTCAGCGGCAGCCCGGCGCCGGGGCCCGCGTCGGCGCGCATCCCAGCGGCGTCGGCCTCGCGCGCCTGCGCGGCCGGTCCGGCCCCCGCCGGCGGCGACACGCGGCGCCAGAGATGCGCGACGACCGCGGCCCCGACCACGAGATAGAGCGGAATCAGCAGGTTGACCGTCCTGCCCTGCGCGGCGATCGGCAGGCGAAACGGCAGCGCGGCGATCGCCACGAGCGGGAGCGCGTTCGGCCGCGCCACGAGCAGCGCCGCCAGCAGCGCGACCACGACGAGCGCCCCGGCGAGCGCCCCGGCGATCACCCCCGCGCTCGGCAGCGTCGCGGCGAGTGACGGGTGCAGCACGGCCGTCATCCCCCCTGCAGCTGAAAGCTGCGCGGGGACAGCAGCTGTCGGTGCTGCGCGCGCAGCGCCACGCGCACGCGGTATTCGCCCGCCGGCGCGAGCCGTCCCGTGTTGACCGCCGTGAGGATCGGCGTGCCGTTGGGGCTGTGCGACAGCGAGTAGCCGCGCGCGACGCCCTCCCGCCCGTTCCAGCGCAGCGAGATCTGTTTGTATTTCGGGACAGCGCGGTCGCGCACCAGCGTCGCGACCGTGTCGCCGGCCGTGTTGACGATCGTCACGGTCACCTCGTCGGCCCGCGCCAGCTTGAACGAGATCCGCTCCTGGCCGAGACGGCCCGCGGAGGTCGGCGAAAAACGTGGCGTCAGCTTGAAGCTCTGGATGGCGGTGGGCGAGTGCTTCAGCCGCTGCGTGACGAAGAACGCCGCGAAGCAGGCGACGACGACCAGCGCGAACACGATCCCCGCCAGAGGATCCGGGCGGCTCGCTCCTGCGCCGTCGTGCCCGGCGCGCACGCCGGCTGCGGCCGCGCCTTGCGCTGAATGCGGCGCGGCTTCGCTCAACCGCCGCCGCCCGGCGCGAAGCGCTCGACGGTGTCCGAGCGCAGCCCGAGGCGCAGCGTCTCCAGCGAGAGCACGTCGTCGGGCGCGATGTTGCCGAGGTTGCACTCCGTGCCGAAGCGGTGCAGCAGCCACACCTGCTGCTCGCGCCGCGGCGCCTCGAAGATCAGCTTGTCGGCGTCGATCGCATGCACGATCTCGTCGATCAGTCCCGTCCGCACCTCGCCGTCGGCGCGGTAGATGCCGGCGGTCCCCGACTCCCTGGCCTCGGCGATCACCTTCCAGGCGCCGGCCTGCAGGTCGCGTTCGATCTGCTCGACCCACACGTAGGGCGCCATGATGAAGTCGGCGTCCTTGCTGCCGACCTCCGCGAGCACGGTGAAGCCGCTGCCCACGAGGTCTGAGATCAGCCGGCTCTTGACCTCCGGCTCGAGCGCGATCGTGCCGTCGGAGACCTCGACGTGGCGCAGGCCGAGCTCGCGCAGCCAGCTCACCAGCCCGGCCACCCGGCCCTGCCTGATCGCGAGCTCGGTGAGCGTCCCGCCGAGCACGACCGGGACCCCGTAGGCGGCATAGCGCTGTAGCTTCGGCTCGAGGTTGGCGCTCACGAGAGCCGTGCCCCAGCCGAGCTTCACGACGTCGACGCTCGCGCCCGCGACCTCCAGCAGGCCGTCCACCTCGGCGACCGACAGGCCGCGGTCGATCACATGGGTGATGCCGCGCTCGCGCGGCCTCGTGGAGCGCTCGGGGATGTCGAGGAAGCCGGCGATGGGGCCCGATCCCTCAGCGACGGCTGCGCGCGACGGCGATCGGCGCCGCGCCCTGTGGCACGCTCGCGCCGCAGGCGCGCGCCGACGCGACGCTCACGGAGTCGCTCCGCCGGCGGAGGACGATTCGCCGCCCGCGGAGGATTCGCCGCCGGAGGACGAGCTGCCGGGGGCGGACGAGGTGCCGGAGCCTTCACCGCCACCCGGAGCCTTGTCCGAGCCGGCGACGACCACGACGGACGCGCCCGGCGCAAGCGACGCCACCGACTGTTCCAGCGGCTGCAGCTCAGACACGCCGAGCACATGCGCGACCGCGGCGGCTTCGGCATGGTGGCCGGATGCGTACTCGACGACGGTCGTCTGGTAGGTGCCCGGCGGCGTGCCGCCGAGCGGCGTCGCGTGCGAGAAGCCGCCCTGCTGAAGGCTTGCCGACAGCCGGTGTGCCAGGCCGTTGACGCTCGTGCCATTGAGCACCGTCACACGCGTTTCGGCTGGGCTCACCGCGGTGGACGCCGCGTGGTGGTGCGTGCCGCCGGCCGTGCTGCTCGCATGCTGCGCCGGCGCGCTCGCGCCCGACGTCGTCGCTGGGCCCGAGCCGGAGCCTTTGAGCGCGGTCACGGCCACCACGATCGCGACCACGCCGAGCAGCACCGCGCCCACGACGAGCAGCGTCGCCCGCGCGGGCGAGCGGCCGCGGCTCACCCCGCGCGTGGCGTCGGGCGGCATGCGCCCGGGCGCATCGTCGGCTGACGCGCGAGCCGGGCGGCGCGTCGCCGGGCGGCGTGGCGACCCTGCGCGACCCGCGTCGGCGGCGCCCGCCGCCACCGCCGCGCTCGTCTCGCCGATCGCCGCGCTGGCTGCGCGCGCGGGCGCGGCCGGGGCCGGGGGAGCGGGCGAGCGCGCTGCCGCCCGCGCGGGCGTCGGCGGCTGGGCGGCGGATGGCACTGCGGCCGGCGCCGCGGCGGCGGGCGCTCCTGACGCGCTCGGACCGCTCGCCGCAACCCCGGCGGCGGTCGCCGGAGCCGGCGCGCCACCGGCTGGCGCAGCCACGGCAGGGGGGCCGTTCGCCACGGGCGCCGAGGCGGGGGCCGGGGCGCTCGCGGGCCGGTCCTGCGCCGCCGCGGCCACCGCGGTGGCTGCTGCAGCGACGGCCGACGCGGCCGGCGATGACGCCCCCGCGGGTGTAGCGGCGCCGACGCCGGGCGCCGGCCGGGGCGGCGCCGGCGCTGTGCCGGGCGTGGGCGGGACCGGTCCATTCCCGCCGGGCCGCTGTGCGGGCGTGCCCGGCTGCGCTCCGGCCGCGGTCTGCGCGCCGGCGAGCGGCTGTGTGCCCGGAGCGGCGCTGGCCATGGCGCCCGCCTGCGCCGGCACGGCGCTCGCCGCGCCGGCGCTCGCCGCGATCGCTCCGGCGGCCTGGGCCGTCGCCGGCTGCGCGGGCAGCGGCCCGCCGACGGCGGGCGGCTGTGCGACGGCCGCCTGACCGGGCGCAGGCGGCGTGCGCGCGCCGGCCGGCACGGGGCGCACCGGCATCGGCGCGGGTGCCGTGCGCTGGACGCGCGCCGCCGCGTCGGCGCTCACGCGCTGCTCGAGATCCGCCGCGCGCTCCGGGGCGCGCCCTGCCCACTCGCGCAGGCGTTTGAGCTCGCGGGCCTGCGCGAAGACGAGCAGCGACAGCAGCGCGATCCCCGCCAGCGCCGCGAAGGCCGCGATCGCCCCGACCTTCGTCAAAGAGTTCGAGATCGAGAGCGCTAGCAGGTGCGGCGTCATGAATCCGGGGAGTGTACGAGGGGCGCAGGCATATCGTGCCCGCTCGCGTACACGCCGACGCCGCGCGCCAGCTCGCCCGCGTCCTGCACGGGCCCGCCGGCGTCGCCGGCACGCGCCAGCCGCGCGGCGGACAGCTCGGAGACCTTCGCCGCCAGGCCCGCCGCGTCGCCTTCGAGCACCAGCAGGCCGATCTCGTCGAACATCGACTCCACGGCCTCCCCTCCGAGCGGCTCGCGCTCGGCCAGCAGGATCTTCTCCGCCGCCGTCGGCTGCCGGCGCTCGTAGTCGTTGAACAGCGCCTCCTGCAGCTTCTCGCCTGCGCGCCGGCCGACGATCTCGATGTGGATGTCGCGGTCGGGGTCCAGCCCCGACAGCTCGATCATCGCGCGGGCGAGGTCGAGGATGCGCACCGGCTCGCCCATGTCGAGCACGAACACCTCGGCGCTGCCGCGCGGGGCGTCCACGATGCGCCCGCCCAGCTCGGCGCCGGCAGGCGCGGCCCGGCGCCCCCCCGCGCGTCCCAGCGAGCCCGAGCGGATGATCAGCTGCACGGCCTCGGGGATCGTCATGAAGTAGCGCGTCATCCGTTCGTCGGTCACCGTCACCGGGCCGCCGCGCTCGATCTGGTTGCGAAATATCGGCACCACGCTGCCCGACGAGCCCAGCACGTTGCCGAAGCGCACGGCGGCGTAGCGGGTCTCGGGAAAGCGCGCCGCGGCCGCCTCCAGGGCGAACTCGGCGAGCGCCTTGGAGGCGCCCATCACGGTCGCCGGCGAGACGGCCTTGTCGGTCGACACGAGCACGAACTGACGGGCGCCGAGATCGCCGGCGACGTTCGCCACGCGCCGTGTCGCAAGCGCGTTGTTGTGCACCGCCTCGACGGGGTTCTCCTCCATCAGCCCGACGTGCTTGTAGGCGGCCGCGTGGAACACGACGGTCGGGTGGTGCTCGGCGAAGACCTCGCGGATGCGCTCCTCTTCCTTGCAGTCGGCGAGCACCGCGGCGAGCATCGGCAGCGGCACGTGGCGCTCCTCGAGCAGCTCGCGCCTGATCGCGAACAGGTTGTCCTCGGCGTGGTCGAGCAGCACGATGCGGTGGGGCTTGACGCGCGCGATCTGCCGGCACAGCTCCGCGCCGATCGAGCCGCCGGCGCCCGTCACGAGCACGGTCTGCTTGGCGAGATACGCGCCGACGAGCTCGAGCTCCATCTGCACGGGCTCGCGGCCGAGCACGTCCTCGACGCGCACCTCGCGCATTTGGCGCGCGACCGCGCCCTGGCCCTGGAGCAGCTCGAACACGGTCGGCAGCGTGCGCACCGGTATCGCGCGCTCGCGGCACTCGCGCACGATCCGCGCGCGCGTGGAACCCGGAGCGGACGGGATCGCGATCACCACTTCGTCGGGTTCGGAGTCGTCGAGGATGTGCCCCAGGTCCTCGGTCGTGTTGCCGCGCACGCGCACGCCGTCGATGCGCAGCCCGCGCTTGAGCGGGTCGTCGTCGACGAAGCCGACCGGCGCGAGGCCGAGCTCGCGGTTGCGCATTATCTCGCGCAGCACCAGGCGCCCGCCGTCGCCGGCGCCGGCGATCAGCACGCTGCGCTCGCCGCGCCGCCCGCCGCGGAAGGCCGCCAGCGGCCGGCGCTCGTAGCCAGCCCGGGCGAGCGCGCGCACGCCGATCAGGAACACCAGGCAGAGCAGCGCGAACAGCACGATCACGCCGTTCGGCAGACCGATCGTCGTTGTCCCGTGCACCGTCACCCGCTCGACCGGGCGCAGCACCTCGATGCCGACGGACGTCAGCAGCACGATCACCACAACCGCACGCACGACGGCCTCGTAGTCGCGCTGGCCCGAGTAGCGCCAGCGGCGCTGGTAGACGCGCGAGAAGACGAGCACCGGCAGGCTGCCGAGCAGCACCCACCAGATCGTCCTTTCCAGCAGCACGGCGTAGTAGCCGGTCGGCCCGTTGTTGAAGCGAAGCTGGAAGGCCAGGTAGTAGGCGAGCGCGACCAGCGCCCCGTCGACCGCCAGCTGGAACGCCGAGTGGCGGTGCAGGGTGAGGGTCGCCGATCTGAGCCTTCGGCGCATTGCGCAGATTGTACGGGCGCGCGGTGATATGGCGCCTCGGCGTGGACGAAGGCGCCGGCGCGCCGGTCGCCGTCGCCTAGCTCACGGCCAGCGGAGAGAGGAGCAGGTCGACGAGCACGCGCGGGTCGCGGCGCACGCGCTGCGACGCCGCCGCTGCGGGGCGCTTGACTAGCTCGAGCTGATCCGCGCTGGCCAGCCGGCGCATGCGGCCGTCGGCGATCAGACGCTCGTCGACTGCTCCGATGCGCCCCGCGAACGTCGTGTAGACGGGCGTGCCGAGCGCCACCGCCTCGCGGTTCATCGTGCCGCCGGCGGAGATCACGAGGTCGGCCCGGGCGATCAGCGACTGGGCGTCGATCGCATGGCGCGGCATGACCAGGCCCGGCATCCGCTGCAGCTGCGCGCGCTGGCTGTCCACGCGCACCAGCACGACCGGCTGCACGCCGTCGCGCTGCGCCGCGACCGACAGGCGCTGCAGGACCTGCGCGAACAGGTCGCTGTGCAGGCGGTGATAGAGGGCCAGCTCCGGCGGCGTGCGCACGACCACGATCGGCCGTGCAGGGTCGAGGCGCAGCAGCGCGAGCACCTCGTCGCGCGGCTGGAAGTCGGCCAGGTAGTACTCCTCCTTCAGCCCGGCGTACGCGCGCACCTTGCCGCGCGCGCCGTAGCGATCCAGGCGCTGCGGCGGGATCGCGTCGGGCACCACGACGGCGCTCGCCAGCCGGCAGTTGACGTGGTGCTGCACCTTCGCCCACTCGTAGTCGAACATCGTCGAGCTCGGCACGCGCAGCAGCGCCGCCGCCACCGTCACGTCGTTGGAGCCGTGGCCGAGCGCGATGTCAAACCGCCGGCCGCCGTGCGCACGCGCGTCGGCGCGCGCCCAGCGCACCAGCGCCGCCGAGCGCGACGCGAGGCCGGCGGCCTTCGCGGCCAGTCGTTCGCCGCGGTGGCGGCCGATCGCCGTGTGCTCGATCGAGAAGCGCTCACACAGCTCGAGCGTCTGCGCGAAGTCGCGCGCGGTGACGCGCACGTCGTGGCCTCGCTCGCGCAGCTGCTCGATCACCGGGCGCATGACCAGCACGTGCGGGCTGTTCGTGAGATCTACCCAGATGCGCATCGCAGGACGGCTGCGCGAGTGCGCGGGGCCGGATGCCGGCCACTGTATCGTTGCCCGACCGATGCTCGTGCTCGCCTCCATCTCAGAAACGGTCGTCAACGAAACCGCCCATTTCGTGCGCACGGCCGGGCTGCCGGGAATCTTCGCGCTGATGGCGCTCAGCTCGGCCTGCATCCCGATCCCCTCGGAGGTGGTGATGCTGTTCGCCGGCTTTGCGGTCGCCGACAAGGTGGGCAGCGGCGCCCATCACCACCTGACGCTCGTGGGAGTCGTGCTCGCCGGCCTGCTCGGCACGCTCGTCGGCTCCTGGGTCGCCTACGGGGTCGGTCGCGGCGGGCGCCTGGAGCTGCTCGAACGCCACGGCTCCAAGCTGCACGTCGGACCCGCCCAGGTGCAGCGCGCCGACCGCTGGTTTGCGCGCTACGGGGAGGCTGTCGTGCTGTTCGGGCGCATGGTCCCGCTCGTGCGCGCGTTCGTCTCGCTGCCGGCCGGCGTGGCGCGCATGCCGTTCGTGCGCTTCTCGGTGCTCACGCTGATCGGCACGTTCCCCTTCGTGCTGGCGCTGGCGCTCGCCGGCGAAGCGCTCGGCAGCGAATGGGAAAACGTGCGCAAGGGCTTCGAGTACGTCGACTACGCGATCCTCGCGCTCGTCGTGCTCGGGATCGGCTACCTGCTCGTGCGCCGCCAGCGTGGCGGCGGCTCGAGCGGGACGGACCCGCAGAGCCCCCGCCTGCCCGACGCAGGCTGAGGTGGCGCGGCCGCGGCTGTCGCTGCGCGAGTCGATCGCGCTCGGCCTGCTGCAGGGCCCGACCGAGCTGCTGCCCGTTTCCTCCTCCGCGCACACCGCGCTCGTCGCGTGGTTCTGCGGCTTTCGCTATCCCGAGCTGGACGACGAGCTGCGCAAGACGTTCGAGGTCGCGCTGCACGGCGGCGCGGGGCTGGCGCTGGCGATCGACATGCGCCGCGAGCTGCTGGCGCGGGCCGGCGCGCTGGACGCGCGCCGCGCGATCGTGATCGCGCTCTCGCTCGCGCCGCCCGCGCTCGCCGGCTGGGCGTTGCAGCGTCCGATCGAGCGCCGCCTCGGCGGACCCGGGCCGATCGCGGCCGGCCTGCTCGCCGGGGCGCTCGCGATGGCGGTCGCCGACGCGCGCGCGCCCGACCCCGGACGCACGCAGGACGACGCCGGCCCGCTCGACGGCCTGGCGCTCGGCCTGGCGCAGGCGGCCGCGCTCGCACCCGGCGTGTCGCGCAGCGGCGCGACGCTCACGGCGGCGCGCCTGCGCGGCTTTCGCAGGCGCGATGCCAACGCGCTCTCCTGGCACGCCGCGCTGCCGGTGATCCTCGGCGCCGGCGCGCTGAAGGGCGTGCGCAGCTGGCGGTGGCGCGGTCGCGCGGCGACGCTTGCAAGCGCGCCGCTCGCCGCCGGCGTGGCGAGCGCGTTCGTGTCCACGCTCGCGAGCCGCCGAGCCCTGCGGGCGATCCGCGCCGGCGACCGTCCGCTGCTGCCCTACTCGCTCTACCGCTGCCTGCTGGCCGCGCTCGTGATCGCGCGCATGCGCGCGGGCCGCACGGCGAGCGTCCCCTCCATCTATCGATAAAAGTCGTCCAGCTGCAGCCGAACACCGGCGGCCCGGCGCACCCGCACCGCCTGCCTGGTGCGCACAATAGAGGCCGATGATCACCCTCGGCACACTGCTCGGCGGACGCTACCGGCTCGATGCGAAGATCGGCCACGGAGGGATGTCCACCGTGTATCGCGCGTTCGACACCGTGCTCGAGCGGCCTGTCGCGATCAAGCTGCTGCGCCGCGAGATCGCATCGGACTCCGACCAGCTCGAGCGCTTCCGCCGCGAGGCGCGCGCCGTGGCGCAGCTCAGCCACCCGCACATCGTCACCGTGATCGATGCCGGCGAGGACGTCGGCGACGGCGGCGAACCGGCCAACGGGGCGGCGCCGTACATCGTGCTCGAGTACGTCGAGGGCGAGACGCTGCGCGAGCTGATCCGCCGCGAGGGGCCGCTGGAGGTCTCCGAGGCGATCGCCTACACGATCGAGATCGCGCGCGCGCTCGGCGCGGCGCACGACCGGCTGATCGTGCATCGCGACGTGAAGCCCCAGAACGTGCTGCTCAGCCCGGAGAGCGGCGCGAAGATCACCGACTTCGGCATCGCGCGCTCGCTCAGCGAGGAGAGCCTGACGATCGCCGGCCGCGTGCTCGGCACGACCGACTACGTGTCTCCCGAGCAGGCGCTCGGCCAGCCGGTCACGGGGCAGTCGGACATCTACTCGCTGGGGGTCGTGCTCTACGAGATGCTCACCGGCGAGGTCCCCTTCACCGGTCCCTCCCCGGTGGCGGTCGCGATGCGCCACGTGCGCGAGCAGCTGCCCGACATCCAGCAGCGCCGGCCCGACGTGTCGGCCGCCACCGCGTCGGTGCTCGACCACGCGGTCGCCAAGAACCCCGCCGAACGCTACCCCGACGCCGACACGATGGTGGCCGACCTCGAGGAGGTGCTCGCGATCGAGGCCTCGCGATCGGGCCAGGCGACCGGCGAGGTCACGAGCGTGCTGCGCACGCTGCCCGGGCCGGCGCGCGGGCGCCTGCCCTGGCGTATGCGCCACCCGGCGCGGTGGATCGCGGCGCTCGCGCTGGTCGCCGTCGTCGTGGCGGTCGCGTTCGTGCTGGCCGGCCTCGGGGCCCGCCGCGGCACCGGCATCGCGCCCGGCCTCGGTCCGCGCCCGGGCCTGCAGCCGGTCTCGCTCAGCCAGACCGCGGCCCACGGCTACAACCCCTTCGGCACAGGCCCTGAAAACCGCGACCAGTTCGACAACGTCGTCGACGGCGACCCGAACACGACCTGGAGCACCGAGCAGTACTACGACGGCACGCTGCGCAAGGCCGGCGGGGTCGGCGCCGGGCTGTACCTCGACGCCGCGCCGGGCGTCGCCGCCAAGGCGCTGCAGATCCAGACGCCGACGCCCGGCTTTGCCGTGCAGGTCTACGCCGCCAGTCAGATTCTCTCCCTGCCCTACGGCAACTCCACGCCGCTCGCGCAGCGCGGCTGGGCGGGGCCGCTGGCGCAGAGCTCCTACGTGCACGAAGGCGAACGCCTCCCGCTGAGCGTGGGCGCGCGACGCTACCGCTACTACCTGCTGTGGATCACCAAGCTGCCCCCCCACATGGAGTCCGCCTCGCTCGGCGGGCTTACGCTCTTCTCCTAGGGATGGGGCCGCTTCGCGGCCGGGAGGGGCCACAGCGCGGCGGGCGCCGTGGCGCACGGCCCCGCACGGGTCAGTGACGGTGGCGATGGCGCACGGCATGGCGCTCCAGCGCGAGCCGGCACAGGCGGTCGACGAGCTCGGGGTACTGCACGCCGGTCGCATCCATCAGCGTGGCGTAGACGCTCGTGCGCGTGAAGCCCGGCATCGTGTTCAGCTCGTTCAGCAGCACGCGCTCGCCGTCCACGAAGCAGTCGACCCTGGCCAGCCCGTGGCAGCCGAGCTGGTCGAACACGCGCACCGACAGCGCCTTGACCGTCTGCGCGGCGGCCGCTGAGATCGGCGCGGGCACCCTCAGGCGCATGCCGCCTGGCGCGTACTTGGCGTCGAAGTCATACCACTCGCCGTCGTACAGGATTTCGCCGGGCTCAGAGGCCAGCGGCAGCGCGGGCGCGCGCGCCCCGGGCGCGCGACGGCTGCCGAGCACCCCGCACTCGATCTCCACCCCGGCGGCCATCGCCTCGACGATCACAAGCTCGTCGTGCGCGAAGGCCTGCGCGAGCGCATCGGACATGGCCGCGGGCTCGCTGACCTTGACGATCCCCACCGACGAGCCCAGATGCGCGGGCTTTACGAACACGGGCAGACCGAGCTGTGCGATCTCCGCCAGCAGCTCGCGCTCGCGGCACAGGAAGCGATGCTCCCGCACGCCCACGTAGGCGACCTGCGGAACGCCCGCTCCCGCCATCAGCTGCTTGAAGAGGACCTTGTCCACGCACAGCGCCGATGCCGCCACGCCGGAGCCCACGTAGGCCACGTCGAGCGTCTCGAGCAGCCCCTGCACAGTGCCGTCCTCGCCGAACGGTCCGTGCAGCGCGGGGAACACGACGTCGGCCCCCGGCAGCCCGGCCCCGGGGGTCATGCTCACGGGCTCGCCGTCGCGCCGCCAGGCGCCGTCGGCGCCGATCTCGAGCCATACGACCTCGTGACCGGACGCGAGCAGCCCTTCGCGCACCGTCTCGCCCGACGCCAGCGACACCTCGCGCTCAGACGAGCGCCCGCCGGCCAGCACGGCGACGGTCAGCGCGCGCTCGCTCATCCGGGCGTCGCGGGCGGTGTCGGGGTGCTCGTCGTCGTCGGCGCGGACGTCGGCCCCGAGGGACCGCTCGGACCCGTGGGCGAGGCGAGCGCGCCGATCGTGATCGTGACCGTCGAGCCCTTGTGCACCTGCTTGCCGGCCGAGGGGCTCTCGCGCAGCACCTTCCCGACCTTTTCGGGTTCGGTGGTCGTGGCCGTCGCCGCGTTGGGGTGCAGGCCGGCTTCCCCCAGCTTCGCCGACGCCTGCGCCTCGTTCTGGCCGACCACGTTTGGAACGGTGACTTCGTTCGAGGCCTGGGCGATCACCAGGGCGACGGCCTGCCCGCTCCGCAGCGAGGCCCCGGCGCTCGGAGACTGCGACAGCACGCTGCCGGGCGACTGCTTGCTCGACACCTGCGTCGTGACGGTGCCGACCGACAGTCCGGCCGCCGTCAGCGCGGATTCGGCGGCGGCCTGCGGCTGGCCGGTCACGTCGGGCACACGGAGCTGCATCGGTCCGCTCGACACGTTCACCGTCACCGGGCTGCCGAGCGCCACCTCGGTGCCCGCCGACGGGTCGGTGGAGATCACGTGACCCGGCGCGACCGTCGCGCTCGTCTGGCTGACGGTGCTGGGCTGAAAGCCCGCCGCGCGCAGCTTGCTGACGGCCTGGCTGGAGCTCAGCCCCTGCACGTCGACCAGCGGCCTGCTCGGCGGGCCGCTGGACACGACGATCGTCACGCGCGTGCCGCTGTGCACCACGCTTCCGAGCGTCGGCGACTGCGAGACGACGAGGCCGCTCGCGACGCCGAGGCTCGCGGCCTGGGTCGCCACCGGGTCAAGCCCGGAGTGGCGCAGCCGCCCGACCGCTGCCCCTTCGCTCAGCCCCACGACGCCCGGGACAGTCACCCTGCCGCGCGGCGGCAGGAAGATCAGCAGGAGCGCCACGGCGATCGCGACCGCCGCCACGCCGAGCGCCCACCACAGCCACCTGCGGCGACCGCGCTCGCCGGGGCCGTTGGCGGAGTCCTCCCCATCCGGGCCCGCCGGCTGCATGAACAGGCCGGCCGTCGGGGCCAGCGCCTGCGGCGGTGGCTGCGCGCCGTAGGCCGGCGCCACGAGCGCGCCCGTCGGCGCCGGCAGTCGCTGGCGGGCGCGCTCCAGCACCTGGATGAACTCGTCCGCGTCGGCGTAGCGCTCCGCGGGGTCCTTGGCCAGCGCGCGCAGCACGATCTCGTCCAGCCAGGCCGGGATCGCCGGGTTGACCGCGCTCGGCGCGACGGGCGCCGCGCTCACCTGCTTGAACGCGATCGCCACCGCGGTCTCCCCGTCAAACGGGACGACGCCGGTCAGCAGCTCGTAGAGGATCACGCCGACCGAGTACAGGTCCGAGGACGCGCTGACCGGCTGGCCCTGGGCCTGCTCGGGCGAGAGGTACTGCGCGGTACCCATGATCGAGCCCGTCAGCGTCATGTCGGACGCGCCCGCGCGCGCGATCCCGAAGTCCGTCACGCGCGCACGGCCCTCCTCGTCGAGGATCACGTTGTGCGGCTTGAGGTCGCGATGGATCACGCCGCGCTTGTGCGCCGAGCGTGCGGCGCGCAGGATCTGCACGACGAGGTCGATCGCCGCCGCCGGCTCGAGCGCGCCCTGCTCGCGCACGATCGTCTTCAGCGAGCGGCCCGCCACGTACTCCATCGCGATGTAGTAGGTGCCGTTCCACTGGCCGCGATCGAAGATCCCGACGATGTTCTGGTGCGAGAGCCGCGCCGCGCTCGAGGCCTCGCGGCGGAATCGCTCGACGAACTCCTGGTCTTCGGCGAAATGGTGGTGCAGCACCTTCACCGCGACCTGACGCCCCAGCAGCTGGTCCTCGGCCAGATAGACGTCGGCCATGCCGCCCGAGCCGATCCGCGAGAGCACCCGGTAGCGGCCGTCGATGATCGTCTCTGACTCGATCACGACGGCGACCTCAGCAGCGTTTCGATGACCTGGCGCGCGACCGGCGCCGCGAACGCCGCGCCCTGGCCGGGAACGTCCTGCAGCGTGACCGCGACGGCCACCCGCGGGCTCGACGCCGGCGCGAACGCGATGAACCAGACGTTGTTGATCGCCGTCCCGATCTGCGTCTCGGCGGTGCCCGTCTTGCCCGCCACCTTGACGCCCGGGATCTGCGCCGCGGTGCCGGTGCCTTCGTTGACCACCGCTTCCATCATCGAGGTGACCGCGGCCGACGTCGAGGGTTTCATCACGACCGACTGCACCTGCGGGCTCGCCTGCAACACCACGCGCCCTTCGGGGTCGACGATCCGCTGGGTCATGTGCGGTCTCATCAGCACACCGTGATCGGCGACGGCCGAGGCCACCTCGGCCATCTGCAGCGGCGTCACCTGCAGCTTGTCCTGACCGATGCCCATGCGCCCGACGTCGACGAACGGGCTGGTCGGCGCGATCAGCCTGCCGCGCAGGTACTCGCCGCTGGCCGACATCTGCCCGGCGGGATAGTCGAGCTGGGGCTTGCGGCCAAAGCCGAAGCGGCGCATGTAGCGCGCGAGCGTCGCCTTGCCCACCTGTTCGGCGACCTGCGCGTACACCGTGTTGACCGATTTGACGAGCCCTTCGGTAAGCGTCAGCTGGCCGAAGCTCTCGTGTTCGTCGTTCGCCAGCGGCACGCCCGACACGATCACGCCGTCGCGCCCGCTGACGCGCGACTGCGGCGTGAACGCGCCCGAATCGATCGCCGCGGTCGCCGTGACGACCTTGAACGTCGAGCCGGGCGCGTAGCCGAACTGGGTGGCGCGGTTGACGAGCGGCGTACCCGAGGCGTCGCGCGCGAGCGCTTCATAGGCGCGCGGCGAGCTCAGCCGGTTGGGGTCATAGCCGGGCGTCGAGGCCATCACCTGCACCGCGCCGCTGCGCGGGTCGAGCGCGACGACCGCGCCCTTGTGTTCGCCGAGCGCGCTCAGCGCGGTGCGCTGGGCGGCGGCGTTCAGCGTCGTCAGGACTTCGTCGCCCTGCTTGCGCTTGCCCTGGAGCTGGTCGAGGATCCCCTGCAGGTTGCTCGCGCTGGATTCGCCGCTCAGCGGCGCGTTGCGATAGAGCTCGAGGCCCGCCTGGCCGAGGTCCGTGTACGCGTAGCCGATCGCCTGCGCGAACAGCCCGCCGGCGGGATAGGTGCGTTCGAACGTCCCTTCCGCGGCACGCCTGTCGCGCGCGAGCACGAGGCCGCCGGCCGCCAGGATGGGACCGCGTTGCACGCGTTCCTGCTCGAGCAGCGCGCGCACGTTGAGCGGGTTGTCGCGCAGCGACGAGGCATCGAAGATCGCCCAGCGCGACGTGAATCCGATCAGCAGCGCGAACAGCAGCGCGACGAACCCGTAGAGGCGGATGATCGGCCGGTTCACAGTACGGACCTCACTGCAGTTCGCCCAGTTCGAGTTTTTTCACCAGCGCCGCGGCGTCGCCTTCGGAGCGCAGCGAGTGATCGAGCAGCGTGTGCCGGCGCGCCGGCGCCAGCGTCGAGGCCGCGACGCCGGAGACGTAATCGCTGCTGTACAGCGCGAGGTTGCCGGGAAGCCGCAGCGGAAGGCCGCGGAACATCGTCACCAGCCCGCGGTTGTTCGTCCCGATGAAGTAGACCGACTGCCAGAAGAGAAACGCCCCGGCGCCGATCAGACCGAGCACGACGAGCGTCGCCGCCGCGACCCGCGCCCGGCGCAGGCGCGCGCGCCGTCGGGCGCGTCGCGCGCGCTCGCTGTCCTGCCCTGCCGGCGCGGGCCGGCGTGGCTGGCGGCGTCGCACGGGTGCGGTCACGGCCGCCTCGGTCGCTGTCGGCCGCTGATCCGGCGCGCGCGCCGGCGGCTGCACCGGCGCCCGCTGGGTGCGCTGCGCGAGCGCGCCATCGCCCGCCTGCACCTCCTCCAGGCGGAGCAGCACGACGGTGATGTTGTCCCGCCCGCCGGCCTCGTTGGCCGCGGCGATCAAGGCCTCCCCGGCGGCGCGCAGCGGCGCGTGGTCGAGCAGCAGCGTGGTCAGCTGGCGCTCGTCGAGCATCGTCGTCAGCCCGTCGCTGCACAGCAGATACACGTCGCCGGCGCGCGCGCGGTCGGTGCGCACGTCGACCTCCACGTCGACCTCGGGCCCGAGCGCGCGCGTGATCACCGAGCGCTGGGGGTGCTCGACCGCCTCCTCGGCGGTCAGCCGGCCCTGCCGTATCAGCTCGTCGACCAGCGAGTGGTCGTCGGTCAGCCGCTCGAGGCCGCCGTCGCGCAGACGGTAGGCGCGGCTGTCGCCGACGTGCGCGACCACGACCTCCTCCTCGCCGACGTACACGGCCGTCAGCGTCGTGCCCATGCCGGCCTGCTCGGCGTGCGCGTGCGACAGCTCGTGGATCCGCGCATTGGCAGCCTGCGTGAGCGCGACGAGCGCGTCATCCGGGTGCGACGGGTCGCTGAGCCCGTCGCGGAAGGACTCGACGGCGATCTGCGAGGCGACCTCGCCGGCCTGGGCGCCGCCCATGCCGTCGGCGACCACGAACAGCGGCGGGCTGGCCAGCAGCGAGTCCTCGTTGGCGCGGCGCTGGCGGCCGGTGTCGGTGCCCGCGTATTGCTCGGCGACCCGCAGCATCCCTAGTCGACCTCGAACGTGAACTCAGAGTCGCCGATCCGCACCCGGTCGCCGGGGTGCAGCGGGCGCGGGCTCTCCAGCAGCTCCTCGTTGAGATAGGTGCCGTTGGTCGAGCCGAGGTCTTCGACGATCACGATGTTGCCCTGTTCGCGCACGCGCGCGTGGCGAGCGGAGGCAAACGGGTCCTCGAGCCGGATCGCGGCCTGCTCGCCGCGGCCCATCACGATGTCGCCGTCGAGGTCGTAGATCATCCCCGGATCATGGCCGGGCGCGCGCTCGACGACCAGGCGCGGCGAGCGGGCCGCGATGTCGGTGGCGTGAAACTCGGAGGCCGAGTACATGCCGGTGGCGTCGGGCGGCGGGGCTTGTTCGGGGCCGACCGGCGCCGCCCCCGCGCGCAGGTCGCGCCGGGCGCTGCGCACCACCCACAGCAGGAACAGGTAGAGGACCGCGAGAAAGCCGAACTTCAGAGCGACCGAAAGAGGTTCGAGCGTGATCATCGCAAGTCGAACACGACCTCCGTGCTGCCGAGCTCGACGCGGTCGCCCGCACGCAACAGATGCGCCCCGCGCACGCGCTCGCCGTTGACGCGCACGCCGTTCGTGGACCCTCGGTCTTCGATCGTCCACCCCGCGGCGGACGGGCGCAGCTCGGCGTGCAGGCGCGATATGCCAGCGTCGTCGAGCACCACGTCGCAGTCGCGGCTGCGCCCGATCGTGCCCCCCTGCGACGGCAGCGCGCGGTCGCGGCCTTCGACGACCAGCAGCGGGCGAGCCGGCTCGGCCTGGACCTCCTGCACCCTGCCGCGCAGCCGCGCAGCCGTGCTGTAGATCATCGTCTGCCCGTGCTCCTCGGGCGGGCGCGTAGGAGCCTGCGGGTGCACGCCGGGCTCGTCCTGCCCGACCGCGACGAGCTGCGCCTTGATGCCGAATTCGCCGAGCGCAAGGCGCTCGTCGGTGTGAAACGCGATCACCGGCTGGGACCTGAGGATCAGGTCCTCGCGGCGCGCATGCTCGAGCAGGTAGGCGCACAGCTCGTCGATCACCTCGTGCTCGAGGCCCTCGTAGCGCGCGCGGTCCTGCGGCGACAGCCACACCGAGTACTCGTCGGGCGCGTACACGCGCGACAGCGACACCGTGCGGTGCGCATCCATCTCGCGCGCGAGCTTGCGCGCCAGCTCCAGCGGGCGCACCTCCGAGCGGAACATCCGTCCGAAGGCGCCCTCGACGAGGTTGGCGATCGTTGTCTCGACGCTCTTCAGCAGGTTCATTTGTCCGGGTTCGCGGCCGCAGGCCGGTGCGAGCCCCGATCGGGCCACCGGCCGTCAGCATGCTACGTCAGACGGGACCGCGCAGAGCGCGCGCGGCCACCGCCAGCCCGGCGCCGAGGATCGCGCCGAGCACCGCCCCGCGCGGCGCGGCGTGCACCGAGGTCCCGCTGTCCAACAGCGGCGCCGTCGCCGCGAGGACCGCGGCCCACACCGTCGCGGCCACGACGTCCAGCGCCGCGCGGCGCCCTCGCACGACCCACGGCAGCGCGACCGCTCCGCCCGCCCACAGCGCCGCGCCGAGCAGCACCCCGAGGCTCAGCAAAGGACCCACGACATGCACCGCGGCGCTGCCCGGCGAACCCTCCCAGGCCGCCCGCGCAGGCGTGCCGGCCGGCTCGCCCAGCCACAGGCGGCGCGCCAGCAGCGGCTCCGCCAGCACCAGCCACCAGTAGCCGAGCGCGCCCAGCGCCGCCCGCTCAGACCAGCGCCTGGCCTGCCCGGCGATCGCGGGGAAGGCGCCGGCCAGGCCGACGAGGCCGAGCACCGGCGCGAGCGCGCACGACATCCAGCCGACGCCGGCGCGGCGCGGCAGCGCGACCAGCGGGGCCGCGGCCGCGAGCACGATCAACGCGGCGCCCGGACGCCCGGCGAAGGCCTGCCAGGCCGCCAGCGCGAGCGCGCTGCCCAGCCACAGCGCGCGCGGCAGCCGCAGCCGCCGGACGCCCGCCCGTGCTCGCTGGTCCTCAGCCGTGCCCTCGCGCTCGTCGCGCGCCTGCTCGCTGGCCCGCGCTGGCGCCGACAGGGCGTGCTGGGGCACGGGCGGCGCGTGCTCGGGCACGGACGGCTCGTCGAGGCGCGCGGGCGCGGCGCGGCGCGGCGCATGACGGGTCGGCTGGCCGACTCCGCGCTGGGCCTGGAGCGCACCCTCGAGCGCCTCGCGCAGCTCCTGCAGCGTGCCGCGGTCGGCGGGCGCCGCGCACAGCGCGCGGTCCAGCGCGCGCGAAAGCGTGCGTGGAACTTCGCGCCGCGAGCGGCGCAACGGCGGCACCGGTCGACCGATCCGCCGTGCGGTCTCGGCCGGCGTGGCGCCGCGCACCGGGTTCGCTCCGCTCAGCGCCTCGTACAGCACGAGCGCGAGCGAGTAGAGGTCGCCGGCCTCGCCGGCCTCGCGCCCCTCGCTCTGCTCGGGCGACATGTAGGCGAGCGTGCCGAGCACGTCGCCGGTGCGCGTCAGCACATCCTCGCCAGCGAGTCGCGCGCCGCCGAAGTCGGTCAGCTTGGCCACGCCGGCAAACCCGGAGCTGGACGCGCGGCCGGCGTCTGAGCGATCGGGCACGAGCACGTTCTGCGGCTTGACGTCGCGATGGATCACCCCGCGCGCGTGCGCGTGCGCGAGCGCGTCTGACAGGGCGACGCCGATCTCCAGGACCTGGCTGTCGGCGAGCGTGCCGGAGGCGATCAGCTGGGCGAGCGTCTGCCCATGCACGAGCTCTGAGATCAGGTAGAACGCGTCGTCCTCGGCGCAGGCCTCGTACAGCGCGACGATCGCCGGGTGCGCGAGCCGCGCCCCGGCCAGCGCCTCGCGGGTCGCTCGCGCGCCGTCTGCCCCCGGCTCGAGCGCGATTCGCTTGACCGCGACCTCGCGGTGCAGCAGCTGGTCGTGCGCGCGCCACACCACGCCAAAGCCGCCGCTGCCGAGGCGCTCGAGCAGGCGGTAGCGGCCGAGCACGGGCGCCTGCAGCACGGCCCCGGCCGAGCGCTGAGCCCTGCGGGGCTGTACGAGCGTCTGCTGCGACTGCACCGCCTCTCGCGTTCGCCGCCGGCATGCCTGCTACCTGCCGCCGGGCGCAGGAAAACCGGCGCTGAGCGAGAAGTTGCAGGCGCATCTGTCTAGTCAGACCGGGCGGCGGTCATACTGCCCTAGTCGCGCAATCCTGCAAGGAGCGAGCTTTGTCGTTCTTCGACGATGGTGAGGAGACAGCGTCTCAGCCGTCACGGCGAGTGCCCAAACCACCTCCCCCGAGCGCCCCCGCGTCGCGCCGCCCGCGGCCCCGTCGCCCGCAGGGCGGAGCGCGCTCATCGCCGCTGGACCAGCACACCCTGATGGTGCGCCGCCGGGCCGTCGCGGGCGCCGGCGTGGTCGCCCTGATCGTGATCGTGCTCGTCATCAACGGCTGCCTGAAAAGCGAACAGCAGCAGGCGCTGCGCAACTACAACCACGAAGTGAGTCAGCTCGCGCTGGAATCCGACGAACAGGTGACCCACCCGCTGTTCACGACGCTCACGGGCGCGTCGGCCAAGTCGGCGCTCAACGTCTCCGAGCAGATCGACCAGCTGCGCATCCAGGCTCAGAACCTCGCCGACCACGTGAAAGGCATCAGCGCGCCCGGCGAAATGTCGTCGGCGCAGCGCTATCTGGCGCTCGTGTTCGACCTGCGCGCCGAAGCCCTCGACAAGCTCGCCAATCTCGTGCCGACGGCGTTGGGGGGAAAGAACAAACAGGCGTTCACGCTGATCGCCGGCGCGATGGAGATCTTCCTCGCCTCCGACGTCGTCTACTCCCAGCGCGTCGCGCCGCTGATCCAGCAGGCGCTCGCCGCCAACGGCATCCACGGCCTGACGACCTCGCCGACCCACTCGCTGCCGAACATCGGCTGGCTTGAACCGACGACGGTTACCGCGCGCATGACCGGCCAGGCCAGCTCGGCGCAGGGCGCGACCGTCACAGGCCACCACGGCAGCGCGCTGACCGGGGTGAGCGTCGGGGGCACCGCGCTCGAACCGGAACCGACGCTCAACCACATCAAGGCCACCGGCAACGTGACGTTCACTGTCAACGTCCAAAACGCCGGTGAATTCACCGAGACCAACGTCAAAGTCGATGTCACGGTCACGGCCGCGGGCAAACAGCTGACGGCTTCGAAGGTGATCGAAAAGACCGAACCGGGCAAGACGGTCAGCGCGGCCGTTCCCGTCCTGGGGATACCGTCGGGCGCCGGCAAGGTCGAAGCCGCTGTCGAGCCCGTCCCCGGCGAAACGAACCACGAAGGCACCAAGAACGCCTACCTGGCGATCTTCGAATAGCCGAGCGGCTAAGTTGTGCCGGTGGCCACCTCGCTCACCGACACGCAGGGGATCGTCGCCCTTGCAGCCGCAGCCGCCGCGCTGGTTGCGCTGATCGCCTGCGCGGCGCTGGCGCTGAAGATACGTCGCCTGCGCCGCGCCCAGCGGGTGCTCCTGGGCGAGCAGGAACAGCAGGACGTGATCGCGCACGCCGCGGCGATGCAGGACGCGTTCGCATCGCTACGGGCGTATGTCGAGGACGCCGGTACGCGTGTCGACAGCCGCCTCGCCGACATCGAGGCGACGCTACGCGGGACGATCGCCCACCGCGCGCTCGTGCGCTACGACGCCTACAACGAGCTGTCGGGCAGGCAGTCGACGTCGATCGCGCTGCTCGACGACGACCAGTCGGGGATCGTGCTGTCCTGCATCCACCACCGCGACCAGGCTCGGGTATACGCCAAGCAGCTGCACCGCGGGCAGGGTGAACTGGAGCTCTCGCCCGAGGAGGCGGAGGCAGTGCGCATCGCGCTGTCGTCGCCCGCCGGCGCGCAGGACGTCGCGCAGGACGTTGCCTGAGCTGGCGCCCGCGCGGGTCGGCTACCTGGGCCCCGAGGGCACGTTCACCGAGGAGGCCCTGCTGGCCAGCGCGGCGCCCGGCGCCGTGCAGCCCGTCGCGGTGGCGACGATCTATGCCACGGTGACGGCGCTGCGCGACGGCGCCGTCGACTGGGCGATCGTGCCGATCGAGAACTCGCTCGACGGCTCGGTGAGCGTCACGCTCGACATGCTGGCCGATCCCAGCGCCCGCGTGGAGATCGCCGGTGAGTGGCTGTTGCGCGTGAGGCACTCGCTGATCGCCGCACGGGCGCTCGCGCTGGACGAGATCGAGACGGTGCTCTCTCATCCTCAGGTCCCGGGCCAGTGCGAGCGCTTCCTGCGCGGCGAGCTGCCGCACGCCACGATCCTCGCCGCAAGCTCGACAGCCGAGGCGGTGCGCACCGTCGCCGCCGAGCATCGGCCGGGTCAAGCTGCGCTTGGCACCTCGCTGGCGGCGACGATCTACGGCGCGACCGTGATCCGCGAGGGCGTCGAGGATCGCGACGACAACCAGACGCGCTTCGTCTGGCTGGCGCGCACCGGGGAGGCGCGCGAGCCGCCGCCGCTCGTTGCGGCCGCAACCGGCGGCCCGTGGAAGACCTCGCTCGTGTTCTGGGGCGCGGGCGCCGATCACGCGGGCTGGCTCGTGCGCTGCCTGGACGAGTTCGCGCGCCGCGACATCAACCTGACGAAGATCGAGTCACGCCCGCGCCGCGACCGCCTGGGCAGCTACATGTTCTTCGCCGACCTGGCCGGTCGCGCCGGCGATGCGCCCGTCGCAGGCGCGATCGATGGGCTGTCGGAGCTGTGTGAGGAAGTGCGCGTGCTCGGCTCCTATCGGTCGGCGCTGCCCGCCGAAGACGGCGCCGGCTGAGCCGCAGCCGCGGCGCAAAACGCCCGCGCCACGCTACACTGCGGCGCTGAAGATGCCGAGCGTAGCTCCACCAGAGCCGGTGGGGTCCGCGCCGCCCAACGAGCACCAGCGGCACGGACCTGACACATCGCCCACCACGGCGATGGGTGGCCGGGTGCTCGTTCTGAACGCGACCTACGAGCCGATCAACGTCTGCACCGTGCGTCGCGCGGTCGTGCTGCTGCTCAAGGAGAAGGCCGAGCTGCTCGAGCGGGCGCGCTGGGAGCTTCATTCCGAGAGCACGACGCTCGCCCGCCCCGTGGTGATCAGGCTCGTCAGCTACGTGCGCGTTCCGCGCGACGCCCACCGACGCAAGATCACCCGCCGCGCGGTGTTCGCGCGCGACAGCTGGACCTGCCAGTACTGCGGCTCGCGCACCAACCTGACCGTCGACCACGTCATCCCGCGCTCCAAGGGCGGCTCGTCCAGCTGGGAGAACATCGTGGCCTCCTGCGCGCCGTGCAACCGCCGCAAGGGCGACCGCCTGCCGCGCCAGGCGGGGATGCATCCGCGACGCGCGCCGCGCACGCCGCGCGCGGAGATCTTCATCCACGTCGCGAGCCCGACGATCCCCACCGCGTGGCTGGCCTACCTTCCCCAGGCCGCCTGACGGCGGCCGAAAAAAGCGAAGGGCGCCTGTACGACGACGCCCTTCGCATGCTGCTCTGACTGGATCGACCGAGACGGCGAAAAAAGCGGCCGGAGGGACCAGGACCGGCGGTCGTCTCGGGGTGTCCCGGGTTGGATTCCGCTAAGCGGTCCAGCCTGTCCGACCTAGCGGCCGGTCACCTCCAGGGTCCCGCAAAAACTGTCACTCGACGTACGGACCACCTCCTTTCTCTGGTCCTCGCAGGGTAGCGAACCAGCACGACGATCAGCTGGCCGCGAGCGACCGGCGCTCAGCCGATGATCACCCCGAACTCCTGGGTGTAGGTGGCGCCCGGCGCGCCTTCGCCGAGCCGCGCGGGCGTCTCCGCCGCGACGCCGATGCCCGTTTCGCGGTATTCGGCTTCGAGGATGTTCGCGCGGTGCGCCGGCGACGCCATCCAGGCGGCGACGATCGCTTCGGGAGTCGCCAGCGTGAGCGTCGCCCAGGCGAGGTTCTCGCCGATCACATAGCCGACCAGCGGGCTCGGTATGTAGCCGGCGCTCGTCGCACGGGTGACCGGGGTCGAGCCGCCTGGCGAGACGTGCTGGAAGAAGTCCTGGCTGACCATTTCGGCGCTGTGGGCTTCGGCCGCCCGCTGCAGGTCGGCGCTCGTCGTCAGCGGCGTCTCGAGATGGTCGGCGCGCTCGCGATTGATCAGGCACAGCACCGCCGCGCGCACGAGTTCCAGATCGGCGGGCGACGGCATCAGTTCGGTGCCCTCGCACGGCGTCGCGAGCACCCCGGCGATCATCGATGCGCGCGCGCTGCGAATCGCCGCAGGCGCCAGGCCGGAGCGCGGCGCTCCGCCGCCCGAGCGCGGGGCGGCGCTGCGCGACCTTGCGCGCCTGCCCGCGCGGCAGGGTGCGAGCTTGCGCGGAGCGAGCTTGTGCGCCCGTCGCGCCGCGCTCGCCGACCGGCGATGCGATCGCCCGCTCGAGCAGCGTGCGCTCGGGCGGCCGCGCGCGCCGGGACGCCCCTTGACTTCACGCGAGGCTGAGCGGGCGACGGCTGTGGGCGAGCTTGGCAACGGCGATCCTGTGGCCGCCGCCGGAGCGATGGCGAGGCCGAGGACGTTGGCAAGAGCAAGACTCCCGACCACCGCGCCGCCCGCCATGAGGCGGAGGCTGAGGTTCTGCACTCGCTACGTGTCGACCGCACGGCAGGTCCGTCTGAGCGACGCGGCCCGGATCTGGACACGTGAGAGCCGGCTGTCAGCTCGACTCGCCGGACGCGGTCTGGCCGTCGGGACTGCCATCAGCCTGCGCCGGGGGACCGTCTGGGCCCTCCTCGTCCTCGGTGTCGACGACCAGCGCGACGGCGCTGACGAGGTCCTCGTCCTTGAGGTTCATCACCCGCACGCCGGTGGCCGACCGACCCTGACGCGAGATCCCCGCCGCCGAGGTGCGCTGGACCATGCCGCCCACGCTGATGAACACCAGCTCCTGGTGATCGCGCACGACCAGGGCCCCGGCCAGTCCGCCCTTTTTCTCGGTCAGGCCGATCGTCTTGACGCCTTTCGCGCCGCGGTTGGTCTTGCGGTACTGGCCGATCTGCGAGCGCTTGCCATAGCCGTTCTCGGTGACCACGAGCAGATCCATGTCGTCGCGCGCGACGTCCATCGCGATGACCTGGCCGTCCTTGCCGACGGCCATCCCGCGAACGCCCGTCGTGTCTCGGCCCATCGCGCGCACGTCTGACTCCGCGAAGCGCACCGTCAGCCCGGCGCGCGAGACCATGATCACCTCGTCCTGGGGGTCGACGGCGCGCACCGCCAGCAGCTCGTCGTCGTCGCGGATGTTGATCGCGATGATCCCGTCCGCCTTGATCGGCGTGTTGTAGGCCTGCAGCTCGGTCTTCTTGACGGTGCCGTTGCGCGTCGCGAACACGAGGTACTTCGTCTCGCCGAAGTCGCGCGTCGAGACGACTGCCTGGATCCGCTCGCCCTCGCGCAGTGGCAGCACGTTCACGAGCGCCCGGCCCTTCGCGGTGCGCGACGCCTCGGGCAGCTCGTAGACCTTGGACCGGTAGACCTTGCCGCGATTGGAGAAGAACAGCAGGTAGTCGTGCGAGGAGCAGACGAAGAGGTGCTCGATGAAGTCGCCGTCCTTCATCTCCATCCCGGTCACGCCGCGTCCGCCGCGCTGCTGCTGGCGGTAGGTGGCCAGGGGCAGCGACTTGATGTAGCCGGTGTTGGTGATCGTGATCACCATCTGCTGGTCGGCGATCAGGTCCTCGATGTCGATCTCGTCCTCGGAATGGGTGATCTCCGTGCGCCGCTCGTCGCCAAAGCGCTCGGCGACTTCCGAGAGCTCCTCCCTGATGACAGCCATCACGCGGTCCTCGTCGCCGAGGATCGCCCGCAGCTCGGCGATGCGCTCGGTCACGTCGGCGTGCTCCTGCTTGATCGAGTCGGCCTCCAGCGCAGTCAGCTGCGACAGGCGCAGGTCGAGGATCGCGCTCGCCTGAATCGTGCTGAGATCAAAACGCTCCACGAGCTGCTCGCGGGCCGCGTCCCGGTCGCGGGATGCGCGGATCAGCTCGATGATCGAGTCGAGGTTGTCGAGCGCGATCAGCAGCCCGAGCAGGATGTGAGCGCGCGCCTCCTTCTCCGCCAGCTCGTGCTTGGCGCGACGGACGATCACCTCGCGCTGGTGCGCCACGTAGTTGTGGATCACCGCGCGCAGGTTCAGCGTGCGCGGGACGTTGTCCACGAGCGCGACCATGTTCACGCCGAAGGTCGTCTGCATCGACGTGTGCTTGTAGAGCTTGTTCAGCGCGACCTTCGGGATCGCGTCGCGCTTGAGCTCGATCACCAGGCGCATGCCGCGCTTGTCCGACTCGTCGCGCAGGTCGGAGATCTCGGAAATCTTTTTCTCGTGCACCAGATCGGCGATCTTCTGGATCAGGCCGCCGTCGCCGCCCTTCTTGACCATGAACGGCAGCTCGGTGACGACGATCGCCTCCTTGCCCTGGCGCAGCGGCTCGATGTGCGCCCTGGCCTGCACGCGCACGCGCCCGCGCCCGGTCTCATAGGCGTCTCTGATCCCGGCGCGGCCGAGGATCACTCCGCCAGTCGGGAAGTCGGGTCCCTTGATGTGCTTGAGCAGGCCGGCGGTGTCGATTTCGGGGTCCTCGATGTAGGCGATCGTCGCCCCGATCACCTCGCGCAGGTTGTGCGGCGGGATGTTCGTCGCCATGCCGACAGCGATCCCCGAGGAGCCGTTGACGAGCAGGTTGGGGAAACGCGCCGGAAGCACCAGCGGCTCCTGGCGCGAGCCGTCGTAGTTGGGCGCGAAGTCGACGGTGTCCATGTCGAGGTCGCGCAGCATCTCGGTGGCGATGCGGGCGAGGCGGGCCTCGGTGTTGTGGCTGATGAAGCCGTCGGTGAGGAACGAGTGGTCGTCGGTGTCGACCCGCAGTGAGTAGACGGGGTGAATCCCGGCTGCCTCGACGGACGCGACCTCGGTGTAGTGATACTCAGTTGCGCTCAGTGGCTCGCGCAGGGCGGGAAGCTCCTCCCCGAGTCGCTCTAGCACAGAGGTGGCTCGCGGCGAAAGGTACGGCGGACTCACTGGCATCTTCCGGAGTCGGGAAATGGCCACCGTGCTCATCGCTACACGCTCGCCAGGGCGTATCTCCCCAAGCAGCCTCCAGAGAAGCAGCGGGACGCCGGCGAGTTCGACTAAACAGAGGATCGGGTGGTTGCGTGTTCCACACAGCTCTTGGCCATCGGTTGTTCGCAGTCTCAGCGTCCGATGCTCACCCGAGTGGAAGACGCGCGACGCATGGACCGCGCGGCCGGTGCGGTCGAGCACGGTCAGGTCGACATCGCGCTCGCTGTTTCGCGCGAGGCCCTCGGCGAGATCCTCGATGCGGATCGTCCCCGCGGGAGTGTGCACGCGCGTGTCCCCAACGACGCAGTACCGCATCGCCGCTGCCGGGTCATCATCGACCGACCCGAAGTTCCCCTGCCCGTCGACCAGCTCGTTGCGCATCGAGAAGTCCTGCGCCATGCGCACGAGCGTGTCGTAGATCGCGGAGTCGCCGTGCGGGTGATAGTTGCCCATCACCTCGCCGACGATCTTGGCGCACTTCGCGTAGGGGCGGGTCGGCCCGAGACCCAGCTCGTTCATCGCATACAGCACTCGACGATGGACGGGCTTCAGCCCATCACGCACGTCCGGCAGCGCGCGGCCGACGATGACCGACATCGCATAGTCGAGATACGCCGTGCGCATCTCCTCCTCGAGCGCACGCGGCTCGACGCTTCCGCCGTCCAGCACCTCGGGGCTAGCCATCGTTCATCCCCTCTGTCCGACGCCCGAGCCCATGTGTGACGCTAGGGCCAAGCAGGTCAAGGACGCAGGGAGCGTGGCGTGCTAGGCACGCGAGCGAGCGAGGACGCAGAGATGCGCCGGCCATAGCGTCACACATCGAGGTTGACTACGGCGCGCGCGTTGTCCTCGATGAACGCACGACGGGGCTCGACCTGGTCGCCCATCAGCATCGAGAAGATCCGGTCAGCCGATGCGGCGTCCTCGAGCGTCACCTGCGCGAGCGTGCGTGACGCAGGGTCCATCGTCGTATCGGCGAGCTGCTCTGCGTTCATCTCGCCGAGGCCCTTGAAGCGCTGCAGTTTTATCCCCTTCTGGGCGACGGTGAGAACCGCGTCGCGCAGCGCCTCGAACGACGGCGCGCGCTCATGGGCGTCCGCAAGCGATACCTCGAACGCGGGGGTACCGGCCAGCTCGACGAGCTGTGCGTGAACGCGCGCGAGCTGTCGATACTCCTGGGAGTCAAACAGCGAGCGCGCGATGCGATGGGTGCGCGCGAAGCCGGTGGTCGTCTCAGTCGCCTTCACCCTCAGCTCGTGCTCATTCGCGGAGACAAGCTCTGTCGCGTGGGTCTCACCCTCCAGGCCCTCGCGGGTCAGCAGCGCGATCGCCGCGTCTGCGTCGAGCGTCTGCTCGCCGAGCAACGAGGACTCCTCGAGGAACTGCACCATGTCGTGGCCGTGGGCCGCGCGCAGCGACGACGCCCACCCCTCGTACTGCTTCAGCAGCCTGGTGAACCGCTGCCAGCGCGGCTCGGTGAGCTTGAACTGGGTGCCATGACGGTCGAACACGCTCAGCTTGTCCCACTTGTCCGCAAGCAGGATGTCCTCGAGCTCTGAGTCCTTCTCTATGTAACGCTCGCGTGATCCCTGCTTGAGCTTGTAGAGGGGCGGCTTCGCGATGTAGACGTAGCCTTCCTCGATCAGCTCTTTCATCTCGCGGAACAGGAGCGTGAGCGCGAGCGTCCGGATGTGCGCGCCGTCGACGTCGGCGTCGGTCATCAGGATCACCTTGTGATAGCGCGCGTTCTCGATGTTGAACTCGTCGCGCACACCGGTGCCGATGGCGGTGATCAGCGCCTGGACCTCGGTGTTCTGCAGCACCTTGTCGATACGCGACTTCTCGACGTTGAGGATCTTGCCGCGCAGCGGCAGCACCGCCTGCGTGTTGCGGTCGCGCCCCTGCTTGGCAGAGCCGCCGGCGGAGTCGCCCTCGACGACGAACAGCTCGGCCAGCGACGGGTCCTTGACCGAGCAGTCCGCGAGCTTGCCGGGCAGCGTCGAGTTCTCCAGCGCCGACTTGCGCCGCGTGAGATCGCGCGCCTTGCGGGCCGCCTCGCGGGCGCGCTGAGCCTGCACGGACTTCATGATCACCGCGCGCGCCTCACTCGGGTTCTCCTCCAGAAACTCCCCCAGCCCCGCGTTGACGATCGACTCGACGAACCCTGCCATACCGGGGTTTCCCAGCTTGGTCTTGGTCTGCCCCTCGAACTGCGGGTCGCGCAGCTTGACGGAGATCACCGCGGTGAGCCCCTCGCGCACGTCCTCACCGGATAGGTTGTCCTCTTTCTCCTTGAGCAGCCCGTGGTCGCGCGCATACTTGTTGAGCGTGCGTGTAAGCGCCGAGCGAAAACCGCTCAGATGGGAGCCGCCCTCGCGCGTGTTGATGTTGTTCGCAAAAGAGTGAATCGACTCCTGATAGGAGGAGTTCCACTGCATCGCTATCTCCACGGCGCCCTCATCGGATTCTCCGTCGAAGAAGACGACCTTGCGATGCACTGTGTCCTTGTTCTCGTTCAAATAAGTGACGAAGTCCTCGATGCCGCCGTCGTACTGGAACGCGGCCGAATGCCCCTCGCCGCGCTCGTCGACAATCGAGATCTTCAGCCCGCGTGTCAGGAAGGCCGTCTCGCGCAAGCGCTCTTCGAGCGTGCGGAAGTCGAAGTCGAGCGTCTCGAAGACGTCGGCGTCGGGGAGGAATGTGATCGTCGTGCCCGTGGGCGCGCCCTTCGCCAGCTTCTCCCCCCGCGCAAGCGCTCCCTCGGGCGCCCCGCGCGAGTACTCCTGGGAGAAGACGTAGCCGTCGCGGCGGATCTCGACGGTCAGCCGCTCCGAAAGGGCGTTGACGACCGACACGCCGACCCCGTGCAGGCCGCCGGAGACCTTGTAGCCGCCGCCATCGCCGAACTTGCCTCCCGAGTGCAGGACGGTGAGCACGACTTCGACCGCCGGCTTGCCCTCCTTCTCCATCGTCGCCACCGGAATGCCACGGCCGTTGTCGGACTCCGTCACGGAGTTGTCCGGGTGGATGACGACCGACGCCTCCGAGCAAAAGCCCGCCAGGGCCTCGTCGACCGAGTTGTCGACCAACTCATAGACGAGGTGGTGCAGGCCCATCGGGCCGGTGGAGCCGATGTACATGCCGGGCCGCTTGCGAACGGCCTCCAGGCCCTCGAGAACCGTGATGTCCTGCGCGTCGTAGCTGGACGCGCTGCCGCTCATCGACGGGTCGTTCGCACCATTGTTCGCGGACCCCTCGCGGGGCCGTTCGCTGCCTTTTGCCATGGTCCTCCGATGACGTGACAACGCCCCGGAATCCGGGGCGCAAAGACCACGGCGGGGGCGTCTGGAACTGTGCCAATAAGGATAGCAGGCCGACCCCGCCGAAACGGCTTCGCCGAGGCCTCGAAAACCTGCAAATTGCAGGGAAAAAGGCGGGCTGGGCGCGAGCTCGTCCTCAGCCCGTCCGGCAGCGCAGCTCACGGACGCATTCGCCGCCCAGCGCGGCGTTCAGGCGGTCGATCAGATCAGCGGCCATTAGGTCGAGCTCGTGCGCCCAAACGGAGGCCGTGCAGCTGACGGTGAGCACGCCGTCGCGCTCGGCGACCGGGGCGGCGGCCGCGGCGATCGCGGGACCCGTCGCCTCCCGCCAGATCTCCTGTACGCGGGCCAGCGTGGTCGCCGGGGCGAGGGTGGCCGCGAGGCCCGTCACCGCCTCCGCGAGCGGGCGGGGGGTTCCTCGCCTCACGCGGCGAGCGCCTCCTGGAGGAGCGTCCCGGGCGAGACGCGCAGTCGCGTGACCGATACGTCAGCCGACCCGGGCACGTGGGAGAGGTCGGTCGTGGCGATCACGCTCTGCCCCTGAGACGACAGCTCGCCCGCGAGCAGCTCGCGCCGCTCGGAGTCCAGCTCGCTCATCACGTCGTCGAGCAACATCACCGGCGTCTGGCGGCGCTCTCCGGCGATCACCGCGCGCTCGGCCAGGAGCAGTGCGAGCAGGGCCAGCCGCTGCTCCCCCTGTGAGCCGTACACGCGCAGCTCGCGCCCGTCGCGCAGGATCGCCAGCTCGTCACGGTGCGGGCCGTGGGAGGAGAAGCCGCGCCGCAGGTCGAGCTCCACGCGCGCCTGCAGCTCGGCCACGAGCTCGTCCTCGTCCCGAGCCCTGGACCGGGGACGGTAGTCGAGCCTCGCGCTCCCGCTGCACCCCAGCTGTGCGGCGCGCTGTGCAAACGGCTCGGCCAGCAGCTCAGCGGCCGCGCGGCGATGCTCGCGCAGCACGAGCGCCCGAGCCGCGAGCTCGCGGTCCCACGTGGACAGCGTCGCTCGCGACGCGCCGCCGGAGCGGATGCGCGCGAGCAGCGCGTTGCGCTGGGAGAGCACCCGCCCGTACTCGCGCCGGTCGCCGGCGCGCGCCGGCCAGATGGCCGCGACGACCTGGTCCAGATGGGCGCGACGGGCGCCGGGAGACCCCTTTACGAGCTCGAGCCGGTCGGGATCGAACACGCTCATCAGCGGCCGTTCGGCGACGTCGGCCAGGCGCTGCACGGGTGCGCCGTCGCAGCTCATGCGCTTCGCGGCGCGCTCGGAGCCCGCCGCGGCTTCATAGCCGACGCTCAGCTCGTGGCGCTCGGAGCCGCGAGCGAGGCGCACCACGACGCGCGCCGCGCCGGCGCCGAAGCGCACGAGCTCGCGCTCGTTGCGCGTGCGCGGCGAGCGCGCCGTGCAGCCGAAGTAGAGCGCCTCCAGCAGGTTGGACTTTCCGGACCCGTTCGGCCCATGGACCACTGTCACGCCCGCGCCGAGATGCGCGTCGGCCCGGGCGTAGGTGCGAAAGTCGCGCAGCTGGACGCTCACCACGCGAAGCTCGGGCTCCCCCGAGCGCTCGGGCGCGCGCGAGCCGCCGTTCACACGTTCAGCCTGATCGGCATGATCAGATAGACGAACTCGCCCGACCCGGGCGATTCGATCAAGCCGGGGCGCAGCGGGCTGATCAGCTTCAGCACGAGCTCGTCTGACTCCACGCTTTCGAGGCCGTCGCGCAGGAACTCCGGGTTGAACCCGATCTCAAACGAGTCGCCGTGAAAGGGGACCGGCACCGTCTCGGCCGCCTCACCCACGTCGGGAGTCCTGGCCGAGATCGTCAGCGTGCCCTCGCTGAAGCTCAGGCGAAGCGGCGCGTTCTTCTGAGCCAGCAGGCTGATCCGGCGCACGACGTCCGTCAGCTCCTCGGTTGCCAGGCGCAGCTCGTGCTCGACCGACTCGGGGAGCAGCTGGCGATAGTTCGGAAACTGACCGTCGATCAGCCGCGAGGACAGCACCGTGTCGTCGAGCTCGACGACGACCTGGTTCTGCCCGACGCTCACCGCGAGCTCCTCGGCGTCGGTCTGCTGGGCGATGCGCACGAGCTCCGATAGGGCGCGCGCGGGAACGTTCGCCTCGAGACTCCCGCTCAGCGGCGCTTGCAGCGCCGTCTCCTTGACGCTGAGGCGGTAGGAGTCGGTGGCGACCATCCGCAGCTGCTGCTCGGAGGCAGACATCAGGATGCCCGTCAGCACGGGACGGGTCTCGTCTTTGGATGCCGAGCGGGCGACGCGCGTGACCGTCTCGATGAAGGCCTTCGCCGGGAGCGCCACGCGGGTGTCCGGCGTCGGGCTCGGCAGCGTCGGAAAGTCCTCGGCGTGCAGCGTGCGAAGGTGAAAGGTCGCCGCGCCGCTAACCAGCTCGACGTCCTGCTCTGCGCTGCGCAGCTGCAGCGTGAGCGGACCGCCCGGCAGCGAGCGAGCGACGTCCAGCAGTAATCGTGCGGGCAGCAGCGCGTGGCCAGGTTGCGCGTCGACGACACTCGTCAGGGGCACCCGTAACCCGATCTCCATGTCGGTGGCGCGCAGCTCGGCGCTCGCATCCTCATTGACGGAGAGCATCACGCCAGAGAGCGCCGGCGTCACGCTGCGCGTCGCGGCGACATGCGTGACGGTCTGAAGCTGCGTGACCAGCTCCGGGGAGGGGAGGGAAAGCTTCATCGACTTGATACTGGCTAGGTCAGGAGAAGTAGTGGTTGTGGATATGTGTGGTGTTGGGGCTCCGGGCAAGCGTGGCGGCGCGGGAGCGAGAGGTAGGAGTCTCTCAGGCTGGGCGGCTGGCTGTTGGCAAAACGTTAAGGATTGCGTGGCTCGATGCGCTGGCGAAGCTTCTCCACAGCTTTGCGCGACGCATCGTCGGTTAGTAGTCGCGAGGTCGTTCGCCGACAGGCATGAAGAACCGTCGTATGGTCACGCCCGCCAAAGCGCCGCCCGATCTCTGGAAGGGACTCGCCTGTCAGCTCACGCGCGAGGTACATCGCTAGCTGCCGCGGCCAGACGACGCGCTGCGTGCGGCTCGCCGATAGGAGCTCCTCCGGCGAGAGTTCGAAGCATTGGCACGCCGCGCGCTGGATGTCGTTGATCGATGGGCGTGCCGATCTCGGACGGGCGGCGGATGTCGGATAGAGGCCGTCCAGCACTTCGCAGGCGAGCTCGCAGGTCAGCGGACGGCCGGTCAGTGAGGCGAATGCGACTATCCGGATGAGGGCGCCCTCCAGCGACCGGATGCTGTCCGCGACGCGGTCTGCGATCAGCGCGAGCAGATCTTCGTCGGCGGTCTGGATGCCGTCCTGCTGGACGCGCTTGCCGAGTATCGCCAGACGGGTCGGGCGGTCGGGCGGTCGTGCTTCGGCCACCAGCCCGGCCTGGAAGCGCTCGCGCAGACGATCCTCGAGCGCTCGCAGGTCGCTCGGTGGCCGATCGGAGGTGAGCACGACCTGGCGCCCGCCGTCGTGCAGCGCGTTGAACGTGTGAAAGAACTCCTCCTCGGTCCTCGTCTTGCGCTCGAGGAACTGAACGTCGTCCATGAGCAGCACGTCGATGTGGCGAAAGCGGGCCTTGAACGACTCGGTCTGGCGCCCCGTGAGCGCGCCGAGGAAATCATTCGTGAAGGCCTCGCCGGTGGTGGCCCTGACGGTGATCTCCGGGCTGTGCAAGAGCAGTAGATTGGCGATCGCGCTCAGCAGGTGGGTCTTGCCGACGCCAGGAGGTCCGCAGATGAACAGCGGGTTGTAGGCCTGCGCGGGCAGCTCGGCGACCGCCAGCGCCGCGGCGTGGGCGAGCCTGTTGCAATCCCCGATCACGAACTGGTCGAAGGTCAGCTTCGGGTTGCCGGTCAGCCCCTCGCCGATGGCGAGTGGCGCGCCGCCCGCCGTCGCGTCGCCGACGTGGCTGCTCACGGGCGACGGACCCTCGCTGGGAACGAGCGTGACGGTCGCAGCCGGACCCAACACGCGCGCCGCGCTGGCGTGCAGCAGGCGGCCGAAGCGATCGCGGATCCATCCACAGGCCTGTGGAGGGGCTTCGACGAGCAGGCGGTCGTCAGACAGCTCGCGCGCGCGCAGCGGCGCCAGCCAGATGCTGTACGTCGGCTCGTCGAGCGCGAGCGCGAGCTCGCGCTGAACACGCGACCATATCTGCTCCAGCTCGGCGCTCACGCAGCGTCCACTCCCTCTGTCTGGCAGAGAAACACACAGCACATCCCCGTCTTGGGGTCCGCGGCGGACCCGGTCTGGCGAATATAGCCCGACGTCCCGAGGCCCATCTGCACGCTGACCGCAATTGGCGGAAAATTTCGCCGGGCCCCTTGGCGCCCCTATACTGCGACGGCGATGCGCGGCCGCGAGACCTGGCTGTCGGGCAGGAAACGGCGGGCGCACCGCGAACAACTGCGATGAAGCGCACCTACCAGCCAAAGAAGCGCAAGCGAGCCCGCTCGCACGGATTCCGTGCGCGCATGAGGTCGCGGGCCGGACGGCTGACGCTCAAGCGCCGCCGGCACAAGGGGCGCAAGCGCCTGTCGGCGTGACCAGCTCGATGAATCCGCGGTCATCCGGTCGCGGGCGCCTGTCGCGCAGCGCAGAGTTCGAGCGGGTCTACCGCCACGGTCGCTCGACGGCCAACCGTCACCTGGTTCTCTACACGTTTCCCAATCCCTCGACGCAGAGACCTCGCCTCGGCCTGTCGGTCTCTCGCAAGGTGGGCGGGGCGGTGGAGCGAAATCGGGTCAAGCGCCTGCTGCGTGAGGCGTTCGCGCACGTGGAGCCGCGGATCGGCGGCGGCCAGGACGTCGTGGTCGTCGCCCGCCCGCCCGCCGGCGAGCTGGCCTCGCGAGAGGGCCTCGAGGGCGTCGGCGCGGCGCTTGACGAGCTGGTCGCGAAGGCCGGTCTGGTCGCGCAGTCCGGGGCGACGGAGGCAGGCGGCACGTGATGGCGCGCGTGCCGCCGGACGCCGCGCAGCCGCTGCCGTCGCGTGCGGCGCGTATCGCGCGCCTGCTCGCGCTCGCGCCGATCGCCGTCTACCAGCGTGTGATCTCGCCCGCGATCCCGCGCCGCTGCAGGTACGAGCCAACGTGCTCGCGCTATGCGGTCGAAGCGATCCAGCAGTACGGCATACTTAGAGGCTCGGTGCTTGCGGCGTGGCGCCTGCTCAGGTGCAATCCGTTCAGCTCTGGCGGATATGACCCGGTGCACGCGCAGCGAGTGTTCGCGACTGCGTCGCGCGACCCTCGTGCGGGCATCTGAGGCCGACGCCGTGCGAGCCGCCGAGCGGCGAGCGCCAGCACACTGAGAACAACCACCCGCCCACCACGACCGTCGAGAGCCACCGGAGCGCATGCCAATCCTCGCCGCCAACGTGATCGAGCAGGCGTTCTCGCCGCTGATCAGCCTGTTCGAATCGATCATGGTGTTCCTCCACGACAACCTCGTGGGGGGGAGCTGGGGGTTCGCGATCGTCGGGCTGACGGTGATCGTGCGAGCGGTCATGGTGCCGCTCACCTACAGGCAGCTGAAGTCAATGCAGGAGATGCAGCGGATCGCGCCGCAGCTGCAGGCGCTCAAACAGAAGTACAAGGACGACAAACAGCGCCAGCAGCAGGAGATGATGAAGCTCTACCAGGAGCACGGTGTCAACCCGTTCGCGTCCTGCCTGCCGCTGGTGCTCCAGCTGCCGGTGTTCATCTCGCTGTTCTACATGCTGCGCAGCGACCTGAAGCTCGACATCTGCGGGCAGGCGCTGCGCAGGCACTTCCACGTGCTCACCAACGCCGCGATTCCGGCCAAGGGACTGGCTGAAACCGGCTGCAACCAGGTCGCCCCGGGCTCGGCGAAATTCCTCTTCATACCCGACATCACCGCGAAGGCGACCGGCGTGGTGCTGATTGTGCTGATCCTCATGTACGTCGGCTCGCAGGTCGCGTCGACGCTCGTCGCGACTGCGACCGCGGACCCCAACCAGCGCCGGCTCGTGCTCCTCCTGCCGCTTGTGTTCGTCGCGATCCTGTACCGGTACCCCGCCGGCCTCTTGGTCTACTGGATCACCTCGAACACCTGGACGATCGGCCAGCAGCTGCTGATCCGGCGACACATGGGGGTCCAGCCGGCCGCGCCTGGCGGCGGGCCGGGCGGAGGCGGAGGCGGCGACTCGCCGAACGGCAAGGCCGAGGCGCCCAAAACGCCGAGCGGCGCGCCTGCGGCCGAGCCCGCGCTTGCGGGGGTCGGCAGCGCCGGCGCGGCCGTCAGCACGCCGCCGCGCCCGCCGCGCAAGAAGAAGAAACGGTCCGGGAGGAGGCGATGAGCGCCGACCGGGCCGACGACGTCGAGCTGATCGACGACGAGCTGGAGCCGGCCGAGCTGCTCGAGGAGCTGCTCGAGGAGGTCGTCGACGGGCTGGGGCTCGACGTCGAGATCGAGGTCGAAGAGGGTGACGGTGTGTTGACCGGGCGCGTCATCGGCGACGACGTGGGGCTGTTCATCGGCCGGCGCGGGCAGACGATCGACGCGGTGCAGCACCTCGCCCAGCGGATCGTGTTTCCAGAGGGACCCTCGCCGGTCCGCGTTGCGATCGATGCCGACGGGTATCGCGAACGCCGAGCCGAGGCGCTGCAGGCGGAGGCCGACGAAGCCGCCGAGCAGGCGCTTCGCTCCGGGCGCCCGGTCGAGCTCGACCCGATGCCGCCGTCTGAGCGGCGCATCGTCCACGAACACCTGCGCGACCACGACGGGGTGCAGACGCACAGCGAGGGCGACGAGCCCGAGCGTTATCTGGTCGTTTCGCCGCAGGGCGCTTGAACCGGGGGGCGCTACAGCGCGGAAGGGGCGTGTTTCACGTTTTTCTTGACGGTGAAACACTCTGGGGATGACCGCAGACCAGCACCCGCCGCTCAGCGACATCGAGCGAGGGCTCGTGGCCGGAGTGCTGATCGGCGAGGGGCACTTCGGAGGCGACGGCAAGCGGCCGCAGATCACGCTGCGGATGCACGTCCGCCACGAGGCACTGTTTCGCTGGCTGGAGCAGCGCTTCCCGCGAGCCCGCCTGTACGGGCCATACAACCACGGCGGGCGTCGCTACTACCAGTGGATGGCGCGCGGAGTCGCGCTCGCAGAGGACGTGCTGCCGGTCGTCGAGGACGTGCTGACCGACGACATCGATGCGCACGTCGCAGCGAGGATACGTGACATGCGCCACAAGTACGCCGACTTCTTTGCCCGTTATGAGTGATAAGGGCGCGCTCCTCGCGCTGCAAGCACGCGCGGGCGAGCTGAGCTCGCCCCAGCTCGCCCAGCTCGCTGCGCTGCTGGAGCTGCTCGAGGCCGACGAGCACGCTCCGACCGCGGTGCGCGCCGCCCGCGAGGCCGCCGACGTGCACCTGGCCGATTCGCTAGTGGCGCTCGAGCTGGCCGCGGTGCGCGACGCGCGCAGGATCGTCGACGTCGGATCCGGCGCCGGCTTTCCCGGTCTCGCGCTGGCGGTCGCGTTGCCCGACGCCGAGGTGAGGCTTGTCGACAGCCAGCGGCGCAAGTGCGAGTTCATCGAGCGCGCATGCGCGCGAGCCGAGATCGCGAACGCGCGCGCGGTGTGCACGCGCGTCGAGCAGTGGAGCGAGGGCCTTGGTGGCCACGATCTCGTGGTTGCCCGGGCGGTGGCCGAGCAGCCGGTCGTGCTGGAGTACGCCGCGCCGCTGCTGTGTCTGGGAGGTGCCGTGGTGGACTGGCGTGGCAGGCGCGTGGCCGCGCAGGAGGCGGCTTCTGAGAGGGCCGCGGCGCAGCTCGGGCTGCGGCGGGCGGAGATACGAGCCGTGCGCCCGTTTGCCAGCGCCCGCGAGCGCAACCTGCACCTCTACCTGAAGGTCAGTGAGACGCCGGGCCGATTCCCGAGGCGCGTCGGGGTCGCGTGCAAGCGACCGCTCGGGCAACCCTCAGTCAAAGGGTGAGCCAGAGGGTGTGGCCGGCGCCTCGGGGGCGCCGGCCGCGCTAGGTCTGACCGTCATCGGCGGTACGTTTGCCGGCGTGCCGAAGGCCTATGCGATCGCCAACCAGAAGGGAGGCGTGGGCAAGACGACGACCGCGGTGAACGTGGGAGCGTGCATCGCCGAGGCCGGTTATCGGACGCTGCTCGTCGACGTCGATCCACAGGCGAACGCGACCGTGGGCCTCGGCACGTCGCGCGCACACAGGCCGGGGCTGTATGACGTTCTGGTCGGCGACGCGCAGGCGAGCGACGCGCTCACGGCCACGAGCGTGGCGGGCCTGGAGCTGCTTCCCGCAGGGCCGGGTTTGGCTGGGGCCAATGTCGAGCTTCCCCGAATCGAGGGCTTTGAGCAGATCGTGCGCGAGCGCCTCGCGCCGCTATGGGATCGCTATGAGTACATCCTGCTCGACTGCCCGCCGTCGCTGGGCCCGCTGACTGTCAGCGCTCTGGTCGCCGCGGACGGCGTGATCGTGCCGGTGCAGACCGAGTACTTCGCGCTGGAGGGGCTTGCCGGGTTGCTGGAGACGCTGGCGCTCGTGCGGCGCGAGCTCAACCCGCGACTTACGGTCGTGGGTATGCTGCTGACGATGCACGACGCCCGCACGCGCCTTGGCCAGGACGTGGAGCGCGAGGTCCGGGAGCATTTCCCCGAGCTGGTGTTCGACACGGTGATCCCCCGCAACGTGCGGGTGGGCGAGGCGCCGAGCTACGGTCTCCCGGTGACCCACCACGACCCCAACAGCGCGGGCGCGGAGGCTTACTTCGAGCTGGCGCGGGAGCTGGCTGCGCGATGAGCCCGGCGCGGCGCGGAATCGGGCGGGGCCTGGAGGCGATCCTGTCGGTCTCGACCGAGGGCTCAGAGGGTGCCGAGGAGCAGCTGCGCGAGCTGCCGATCGAGCTGATCTCGCCCAACCCGCGGCAGCCGCGCAAGCGCTTTGACGAGCAGGGGCTGGCGGCGCTGGCCGGATCGCTCGGCGAGCGCGGCATGCTGCAGCCGGTGCTCGTGCGGCCACGGCCGGGGGGTCGCTACGAGCTGATCGCCGGCGAGCGCCGCTGGCGCGCCGCGCAGCTCGCCAGCCTGCCGTCGGTCCCGGCGCTCGTGCGCTCGGGCGACGATGGAGAGACGCTCGAGCTCGCGCTGATCGAGAACATGGCGCGCGAGGATCTCAACCCGATCGAGGAGGCGCGCGCGTGCGCGGCGCTCGTCGAGGAGCTGGGCCTCACGCGCGAGGACGTCGGGCGCCGGGTGGGGCGCGGCAGGGTGGCCGTCAGCAATCTGATCCGGCTGCTCGACCTCCCCGAGGAGGCGATCGAGCTGGTCGCCGAGGGGGCGCTCACCGAGGGGCACGGCCGCGCGCTGCTGCTGGCCGAGGATCACGGCGCGCGCAGAGGCCTGGCCCGCTCAGCGGTGCACGAGGGCTGGTCGGTGCGCACGCTGGAGGGGCGGGCTCGGGAGAGCAACGATAATGGGCAAAAGAGCCCGGCGAGACGGGGGCGCGTAACGCGGCATCCCGATCAGGAGCAGGCGGCGCGCGAGGTGGCCGAGGTGCTCGGCTCGGCGCTCGGCGCCGAGGTCCGCGTGCAGCCCACGCGCGACGGCCGATACCGCGCAGAGCTGTCGCTCGACAGCGTCGAGGAGGCCGTAGAGTTGGCACGCCGGCTGCGGCTGCGCGCGGTGGCATAGGCGCCGCGCACCGCGGCGCCCATCGCGGGTCCCCGGCCGGCCCCGCAAGGCTAAGATCCGCTGCAGCGGGCGATTAGCTCAGTCGGTTAGAGCGCTTCTCTGATAAGGAAGAGGTCCCAGGTTCGAGTCCTGGATCGCCCATCGGCCGAGTCCTCGCCTGTCGCCGTTTGGGCAGCAACTCGGTTCTGCTGCTCAACGCCACCGGACCGCGCCTTCAGGGGCGGGATGGGATCCCGCCCCTGAAAAGAGCTTCCGCTGACGGCCGAGTTCGAGGCTACGGTACCGCGGGCGCCGTCGGCGCCGCAGGGGGGTTGGCTATCACCAGCGCGCCGGTGAACCCCGCGCGCGTAAAACCGGCCGGCGTATTGCAGGCCGCCGGTTCGCCTGGCAGGAACGCCAGCGCTCCGGCTACCTGAGAAAGCGGCACCAGCCGGTTCGTTTTAATCGTGATCGTCGACGGGTCGCCTTCCTGAGCTTCGACGGCCGTGAGGGTCACTTCTCTGAAGACGCCCCCTTTGACCGCGGCGGCCAGGCCGCCTTTGGCGTTGTAGTCGATGATCGTGTGAGTTCCATCCGACCACGTCGTCAGCAGAATCCCGGTCGCGTTGATTTCGGCGCAGCTGCCTTGCGCTGTCGGGACCGGCTCCTGGTAGGTCGCCGTGTTCATTTCGCCCGTGATCGCGTTCTTGACTTCCATTTTGAGCTGGTCACCGGCTTCGATCGTGGCGCCTTCAGGCGCATTCGTTTCGGTGGAACGACAGCCGGCCAGAATTCCGGTCAGAGTGTATTCATATGGCTGCTTTTCCGAGCCGAGGCCCGGCGTGAAGCTGGCCGTGCCCTGCGCAGCGCAACCGACTTCGAACGCCGCCGCAGGCGCCGAGGACGCGAACACGAGCGCACCCGCGATAAATGCAAACGAAACCGACGACCACTTACACCACTTACGCAACAAGATCTTCCCCTCCTCTTAGGTCACAAAGGTCTGCCCGAAGCGGTGCGTCTGGAGACCCGTGGTCGTCAAGTCGCTCTCGCGTCTCACCCCCACCCGCAAGCTGGAACCCGCTAGCACCAACTCATCTCTACCCACCTCAGCGCATTCTAAACATGCGCTTCACGCTGTCTTGACGTGCGTCGGGCCGCGGATACCTGCGACAGCTACACCGCGGGCTCGGTTATCTCGACTGCGCCGAAGCCTTCGAGTGGTCCGTCCACGAAGAAGATCTCCATCGTGATGTCAGGCTCGACGTGTGCCTGGCTGAGGAACGCGAGGACTTTGCGGCCGGTGAGGCCCTCGATCGTCTGCCTGTACCGCTGGGCCATGACGCGCTGGAAGTCCTCGCGCATCGCGATAACGCGATCGGGCTCCCCGCTGTCCATGATCGTTTGCTCGAGCGGGGTGAAGCCGCTTCCGCGCATCACCACGACGATGATGTCGTCGAGTGCGTAGGTCTTGGCCTTCATCGGGCCGCGTCCATAGTGCTCGCGCAGAATGCCGACGATGCTGGTGGAGATCGCGGCCAAGAGATGCCCCCCGGCGAGCGGGGTGTTGCTGGCGATAGGTTTTGCGTCCACTTCGGCTGCTCCTGGTCGGCCGGGCACGCCAGGTCCCCGTCCGTCCGGTCGTCGTTCTGTTCTCGCTCGAGGCTCCGGGTTGCGTCCTGGTAGGCCTCTCCGGCTGGAAAACCTACCAGCCTGATCCAGCCGGTCAAGACTATAGGGCGTTTCGCCGCGGAATTGATACCCCTGGGACAGACTCAACAAACGTCCAGAAGATGCGTAATTAGCGCCCAGAACCGGGAGGAGGGCTTTACAGGCCACCCACGCCGACCTATAGTGGCGCTACAGCGATCGCAACGCGTGGGTCACTGACCGTGCGTGGGGTTGCGCCTCAGAGAGCGGAGCGAGTTCGCGGTCACATGGTGGCCGCTGGGTTTTGATCCGTGAGCCACTCGTAGGAAGGAATACGAGATGCTTGCCAAGATCGGGCGTGGTTGGCGCAGCGGCCCCAAGAGCGAAAGCGGCTCGCAACCTGGCGATCGGTACGCCACCGTCGATTCCGCGGCGGCAAGATCCGAGCTCGACCTGCTGGCGCGCGTATTTCGGCAGTCGGGTGGCAGGCCGTCTGGCGCAAACCCGGCCAGGATCCAGGGCACGCCGCACTCGTCGCGCGTAGCCAGGGTCATCAACATTCAGCGAGAAGCACGACGTTGACACAACTTGGGCGGTTGCCCGCGTTCCGCCGGTCGTCGTCCAGGGAAGCGCAGAGGTTCGGTCCTTTCCCCTTCCTCTAGCGCGCTGTGGCGGGCGCGGGGACATCTTCCTCCTCCTGTGTCCTCGCGCCGCCACCTCCTACGGTCTGAAGTGAAGCGTGCCCGCCGCGCCCCGCCAGCCTCGGCTGGCGAAAGCGCGGTGAGCATCGCTGCTCGGCCTCGGTCGAGCTATCAGTGGGTCAGGAAGTCAGCAAGCTCGAAGCCGGCCATCACCTGGTAGCCGAGCTTCGTTGGGTGAATGTCAGCCTGCGGTGAGGCGGGGTTGAACGTGCCGCCCGGGCACATTGCGGTCAGCTTGCAGATCACGGGGATGTCTCCGCTTTCCGGTCCGCCGAAGAAGCCCGACGGGTTGAAGGCGGGCTCCACGCTGGTGAAGCTGGCGCCCGGCACTTTCGCCGTCGTGGCCGCCAGTAGTTCGTTGAGCTCCGCCAGTGCTTTGTCACCTTCGGGAGTCACCGTCGGGTACGGGTTGTAGTTGCCGATCACGACGATCTGCGCGTGCGGGGCGGCCGCGCGCAGCTGCGCAAGGATCGACCCGACGTTGGTTGCGATGTGTAGGTACTCATTCCCAATCTGTTCTGCGGTGCACGATTTGGCTGGGAAACCGCACGTGTGCACCAGGAACTGCAGCACGTCGTTCGCCCCGATGTCCAGCGAGATCGGGCTCACGTTGTGGTTGCTTTCGAGGATCGCCAGCGCGTCTGAAAGCTGGGAGCTGGTCGTGTACGGGTGGTGCAGGAACACGTACGGGAACGGAGTCCCGGTCGGGCCTCCCGCACAGAAGGGTCCGGGGAACCCCGGGCCTTTGATGAACGTGTCGCTCGTCTCTCCCGGGCAGCCGTCGTTGATGACCTGCAGTTTGGGGTTGGCGAGTTTCAGCGCGGCGCTGAAGTCGTCGACGAAGCCGTCGTTGAAGCTCGCCGGGTTGACTGCGCCTTTGGCGAGCTCTTCCTGGAACTGGGCCTGGTGGTAGCCGTAGGTGAGCGAGTCACCGAGCGCCAGGTAGGTGCTGCCGAGCGTTGTGGCCCCCGCGGCCGGCGCAAGGCCGAGCACCCCGAGCGCGGCGATTGCGGCGGCGCAGCACGCCAGCGAGCATGCGCGCACGCGATTTTTCACAGACATTGTTCCCTCCTCAGTTGAATCCGGTCCGGGGGCGGGCTGTTCCTGTGGCCGCGACCCTGGCTGGACACCCAGCCTAACTGACCCCGGGCGCCATTGCCAGGGGGAACCTTGCGAGCAGCGGCCTAGGCTCCGCGGAGCTCGGCGAGTCCCTCGTCCAGCGATCTGACCGGCGCATAGCCGAGCTGCTCGCGCGCCTTGTCGATCCTGATTGTGCACTCGAGGGCCGACACCCAGTAGGCGAAGCGAGTCAGCGGTGGGCGCCCGGGCAAGGGCAGCACGCGCCACAGCGCTTCGCTCGCGAGCGCAAGCGAAGCGGCCGCCGGGCGCGGGATGCTGCGCTTGGGCGGCGCCACGCCCTGGGTCTGCAGCAGCTCGGTCACGAACTCGCGAAACACCACCGGCTCATCGTCGGTGACGAAGTAGGCGTTGCCGGGACGCCCACGCGAGGCGCCGAGCACGAGCCCTTGGACCGTGTTGTCGATGTGCGTGATCGAGGTGCGGTGCGTGCCGCCGCCGATCCAGGAAAAGCGTCCACTGCGAACCAGGTCGACGATTGTCGGCAAGACCGTCGTGTCGCCCGCGCCCCAGACGAAGCGCGGGCGCACGACGACGGTCTCGAACGCGTCGCGGTTGGCGGCGAGCACGAGCTCCTCGGCCCGTGCCTTCGTCGCGCTATAGAGAGCCGGGGAGTCCGGCCGCAGAGGAGCGCTCTCGTCGGCTTGCACCAGCGGCTGGCCGGCGAGCACCGCGGCCTCGGTCCCCACGTGGATCAGCCGCCGCACGCCGGCGTCCGAGCAGGCGCGCAGCACGTTGGCCGTCCCCTGGACGTTGCCGCGCTCGAAGTCCTCGCGCTTGCCCCAGTCGCCGACCGTCGCCGCGGCGTGAAAGGCTAGCTCGCAGCCCTCCGCGCCGGCTCGCATGGCCTCGACGTCGGCGAGGTCGCCGCGGACTGGCTCGGCACCGTGCGCGCGGACCCGCTCGGCCGCGGCCGTCGAGCGCGCCAGCGCACGAACGGTCTGGCCGTCGCCGCGCAGTCGCTCGATCAGCCGTCCGCCGACGAAGCCCGACCCGCCCGTGACGAACGCGGCTGCCATGGCGCTGCAGGTTAGCTCGTGGGCAGCGCCCAGTAGCCTTGCTGAGCATGCTCCGGTGTGGGCAGGGTTGACGTGCCGCCCGAAGCCATCGCGCTGGCGCTCGCGGCGTCGATCTACCCGCCCGCGGTGGCTGCCATCATCGCCCTCGGTCGGGGCGCGCAGGTGCGCACGCGGGTGCTCGCGTTCGTGCTCGCAGCCGCCGCCATCACCTACGCCGCCGGGGTCCTGATGCTGTTCGTGCTCGCGGGCCTGGGCGCGACCGGCCCGCTGCACTACACGCCCAGCGCGGCGCTGGAGCTCGCGCTCGGGGTCGTGCTGATCGCCTTCGCGGTGCGCCTGAAACGCAAACCGCCGAAGCCGCAAGCGCCGCCGAAATTCGAGCGCTACCTGCAGAGCCACCGGCTGGCGTTTGCGCTCGGGCTGACCCTCTACCTGCTGCCCTCGCCGATCTACGTCGCGGCGGTCAAGTCGGTCGCCGACGCGGACTACTCGACCAGCCACGAACTGCTCTCGCTCGCGATCACGGTCGCGACGATGCTGTGGCTGATCGAGCTGCCGATGCTGATGCTGCTCGCCGTGCCCGATCGCGCCGCGAGCGTGCTCGAGCGGACGAACCGCTGGTTTGCGCGACGCGGGCGTCTGCTCGGCGTGCTGCTGTGCGCCGGCGCTGGCGTCTTCCTCGTCGTCACCGGTCTCGCCGCGCTCGTCAGCTGAGCGGACTCTGGGTCTCGGCGTCGCCCGGCTCGCCGCCTCCGGTCGTGCCAGGGCCGCTCCGGGCCGCGCGCCTGGCCTGTCGCCTTGCCTGGCGCTTGGCCTTGCGGGCGGCGGACTGTTCGGCGCTGCGCTCGCGCGCCTCGCCGTAGGACTGCTGGACGAGCGTCCTGCCGCCCGACCAGCCGAAGGCGCGGACCACGAGGATGATCGCGAGCACGATGCTCCACGCGGTCGTGACCAGCTGCTGGGCCACCGAGTAGGCGGTCGCGTTGGCCGAGCTGGTGATGCCCTTCAGCGAGAGGACGTTGAAGCCCTGTTGGACGCCGGCCCCGCCCGGGGTCACCGCGGTCATGTTCGCAATCGAGTTGCCCGCCACGACACGCATCAGCGTGTGGAAGCTGACGGGGATGTTGTAGGCGGCCAAGAAGACCGCGATGATCCCCAGCATCGCTATCCAGCTGACGATCTCGGGAAACAGCACGCGGCCGAGATAGGATCGCGGATGGGCGAGGATCTGGCCGCCGACCTTGGCCTGCTGCCACCAGCGAGCGATGCGCTCTCTGAGGATCCGCGCGACGAGCACCAGCAGCAGCCCGCCGCCGGCGACCAGGATCACCGCCGCCAGCGGGTGCGCGCCCAGGAACCCGAGCTGCAGGCTGAACGAGCCCCCGACGCTCAGGAAGAGGTAGAGGTAGCAGGCGATTCCGATGACCGTGTAGAACACTTTCTGCACGACGTAGGCGGCGAGGATCCCGGCGAAGCCCGCGCCGGCGATCAGCGTGTTGAACATGATCAGCATCACCAGCGTCCCGAGATTGGCCGGCAGGATCGTGTTGAGCGCGACCGCCGTCGCGTAGCAGGCGAACGCCTGGGCCCATGTCGGGCTGGCGTCCGGATAGGCGAAGCGCAGGATCGAGTACCAGGCGACCGCCGTAGTCGCCGTCTGCAGCGTGATCAGCACGATCGCCGCCAGCATGTAGCCGAGCGAGATGGCGGTGACCGTGTTCCAGACGTGCGTGCACCAGCCGCCGACGTCCCAGCCAAAGAGCGTTGCCGCGGCGCCGATCACGACGATCACGAGCGCGACGATCACGATCCGCCCGGGGTGGAAGCGGCGGTCTCTCGGCGCCAGTGCCTGTGAGCTTGCCATCTGCGCGATCCTAGGGCCCGGCGAGGCGGGCCGACAGGTGTCGATTATCCTTGCACGATGGCCGCGATCGGCGACGGTCCGTTTCAGAGGGGCGAGCCCATCTGGGTAGTCCAGGGCGATGGCTCGCGCCGCGCGGCGGAGTTCGTCGGGGAGGGCGAGCAGAGCGCTTGGTTCGGCGGCCCGCCGACCGTGCTCGTCGTCTATCCCGACACGCGGTCCGGAGAAGCGGTCGAGGTCGACCGCGTGCTCGCCCGCGACACGTAGGCGATCCGCGCACGCGGCGGGCCGGTCCGCCCGGCGCCGGCGATCGCGCAGCGGTGTCCAGCGGGGCTAAGGATCGCTGCCGCGCCTGCCGATGATGGCCTCGTGGCTGTCCTACCTCGTATCGCCGCACGGCTGTCGACGGCGCGCGTGTCCGCGTGCACGCTCGGTGTTCTGGCCGGCGTCTGGCTGATTCTCGCGGGCCTCTCGACGCCCGCCGAGGCACGCGTGGAGAAAGTGCTGACGAAAGGCGGGGGACCGGAAGTGACGGTGGGACTGCAACCACGCGAAGCAGCCTTCTACTGGGACGCCGGGTTCAAGCTCACCGGGCTCAACCGGGGCGCGGTCGAAAACACCACGGTCGCGAGCTTCGGCAACCCGCAGGGCCACGAAGTGATCCACGCCGCCAGCGTCAGCACGTACGCGGTCTACTGGGACCCCTCCGACTACTACCACGGCGACTGGCAGGGGCTGATCGACGGGTTCCTCGCGAACGTCGGTGAATCCAACGGCGCGCTCAACAGCGTGTTCGCCGTCGACGGGCAGTACACCGACACGACGAACAAACCCGCCACGGCGCGCTCGCGATTCCGCGGCGCCTACACCGACACCCATCCATACCCCGAATCGGGCAACTGCACGGACCCGCATCCGATGAACTTCGGCGTTCCATTGCTGGAAAAATCTTCGACTCCGGTCTGCCTCACCGACGCGGAGGTAAAAACCGAGCTGGAACGGTTCGTGAAACAACGTGAAGAAGAACATTTCGCGCCGTCGAGGGGGATGGGCACGATCTTCTATCTGATGACGCCGCCCGGCGTGACTGTGTGTCTCGACGAAGGCGGTGCGACTGGCCACTGCTCGGACTTCAACGGCACCCAGCAGGAAATTACGCAATACGAAGAAGCCGAAGGCAACTATCCTGAAGAACTCGAAAAGTACGAAGAAGAAAAAGCGAAGTACCTTAAAGAAAAAGCGAAATACGAAAAAGAAAAAGAAAACTACGTAAAAAAAGGCGAAGTTGACCCCGAACCCGCGCCCGTGGCCCCAGTCGCACCGACCGTACCGGTGAAGCCGGCGAGCTACGCCGACTACGAAAAGAGCTTCTGCAGCTACCACGGCGTGATCGGCAGCGGCAGCAGCGCGATTCTGTACGGAATGATCCCCTGGACGGCCGGCGGTGACGGCGACGGGCATCTGTCAGGTCCCGAGCAGACAGCGGGCTTTGCCTGCCAGGACGGTGGGTTCGAACCCAAAAAACGTGCCACCGGCGAACTCCAGGAAAAGGAGCGGGAACAGCCGGAATCGCTCAAGGAAAAGGAAGAATTCGAACAGGCTCCCGCGAAGCAGAAACGCGAACACCAGGAAGCCAAGGAAGACGGACTGGCAAAACCGCACGACCAGGAGCCCAACCAGCTGCCAGAAGTCGGCCCGGACGGCAGCTTCGACCACGGTCTCGCCGACCTGATAATCGGCCAGATCGGCGTCGAGCAGCAGAACATCATCACCGATCCGCTGCTAAACGGCTGGCAGGACTCAGAAGGCAACGAGGTGACCGACGAGTGCCGCAACTTCTTCGCACCGACCAGCGGCACTGCAGCTGCCAACCCGAACACCAAGGCGGGAACCCTCTCCGACCAGTCATTCGGCCAGAGCTACTACCTGAATGACGCGTACAACCTCGCCGCGGCTCAGCGGCCGCATCCCGGAAAAGAATTCCCAGGACTCCCCTACCCCGGGGTTCCTTGCGTGCACAGTATCGCCCTCGACCCGTCGTTCACGGCGCCCAACCTCGTCAAGGGCGGAGAATCCGTGGGCTTCGACGGGATGGAGTCCGACATCACGCTGGGCTCGGCGGACAAGTTCTCGGGCGGCGTGGCGCAGCCCAACTACGCGATCTATACGTGGAACTTCGGCGACGCCAGCCGCGGCGACGCGACGCCCGAAGTGAGCGGCTACGCCCCCGGCGCGCCCGCCTGCGAAGAACCGTGGCTGAGCACGTGCGCGGCGAGCGTGTTTCACACCTACAAATACACAGGCACGTACGAAGTGACGCTCACCGTCACCGATGTCGCCGGAAACAAAGCGACGACCACGCGGCTGGTCTCGGTGGAAGGCGAACCATGGCCCGAAACGCCGAGCAACTCCTCGGCACCTCCGACCAACACGAGCGGGGTAGCCCCGGCGGGCGTCGCCGCTCCGGCGACAGGCACCGCGACGACGACGTCCAGCAACGGCGCGCCGGTGGCGACCGCAGCGATCACGTCAAAGACGCTGCCGCTGGTCCTGCGCAGTGGCCTGGCCGTGCGGTACACGGTCAATCAGCAGGTGGCCGGCCACTTCGAGGTCCTGCTCGCGGCGGCCGTCGCACGCCGCGTCGGGCTGAACGGCCCGCGCGTGACAGGGCTGGCGAACGGCACGCCGCCTCAGATCATGATCGGTAAAGCGATTCTCGACACCACCGCGGGCGGCGGGGGCACGATCAAGATCCAGCTCGGCAAGGTGACCGCCCAACGCCTGCGTCGCCTGGGCAGGGTGACGCTGATCCTCAGGTTGATCGTCCGCAACTCCAAAGCGCAGACGGCCACGGCCGTCAGCAGCGCGAGCCTGGGTCCGTAGGCCCCGGCGCGCCAGGCCGTGGCGCGCTCTCTCATAGCTCAGTCAGGTTCGCCGCGTTTTGCTTTGGCACGCGCGCTGAAGACATAGCGCCAGAGCGCGAACAGCACGAGGTAGCCGAGCACTATCGAAACGGCCGACAGCGCCGCCGTCATCGCGCCGCCGCCGCCCGTTTCGACGGCCGCTTCGCCGTCGAGCGCGAGCGGCGCGAGCGCGGACAGGGCGACGGACAGGGCGTGCATCGAGCCGCGGGGGATTCTACAGCCCCGGGTAGTGGCGCTCCACGTAGCCCGCGTTGTCCACCGGCTGAACCTGCCAGCGCGAGGCGTAGGGGCCGCTGCGCCCTGCGGTGTCGAACAGCCAGCCGTCGACGTACATGTAGGTGTGCCCGGCGTTGGCGAACACGGTGATGTAGCGGCCCGGGCCGGGGACGCCCCAGCTCTCCAGTTCACCGGATGTCTCGGGCGCGCCGAGCAGGCCGCCCGCTGCCAGGGCGTAGCTGACCGAGCCCGAGCAGTCGTAGGCGTTATCCACGAACGACGCATGCCCCCCGCCGAACACGTACGGGAAGTTGGTGATCGCGTTCGCGCCGGCGACGACCTTCTGGATGACTTCCGGGACGCCGGCGGGGATCGGCAGCTGCCCGTCGCCCCCGATCGACTCGCCGCCAGCGACGGGCGTGAGCGCATGCTGGGTCGTCTTGCGTTCGCTGCTTTCCACGGCGTGCTCCTGGCTGAGCTCGGCGCGCACCTGGGCGGTTGACTGCGCCCCGGCGGCCGGGACGAATTCGCCGGCCTGCGCGGGCGTGGTCGCCGCGCGATGGTGCACGACGCCCTGGGTCGGAAAGCTCTTGGCTTCTTCGGGGTCGGCGACCTCGTGCGCGGTGCCCGCAGCGCCAGTGGCCCCCGTCGCCGGCGGGTCGGGGCTGACGGCGGGGCTCGTCTTCGCGGCGGCCGTCAGGCTGGCATGAGCGGCATGCCCACCCGGTCGCGCTTCCCCGCAGCCGGCCAGGGCCGGGGCGACGACGATCAGGCAGGCGAGCGCCGCGGGCGCTCCTCGGCGTGTCATCAGGGCAGAAGGCTAGCGGGAGGATGCACACGCCCGCGCCAGGCGGCTTGCGCAGCCGAGCTTGCAGGCCGCCGGGGGTCACGCGCCACGCAGCCCGCATCGTCGGCTACCCTGGGCGGATGAGCGACGACGCCACCGTCGTGGACGTTCATCGAAGCCGCGTGCCCGCGTCCGTCGAGGTCCGTCCGCACATCCGCGTGCTGCACGGCATGCGCCGGCCGGCGAACTGGATGCAGCTCGTTCGCTTCGGCATCGTCGGCGGCGTCGGGTTCGTCGTCAACGTCGCCGTCTACACGGTCTGCGTGCACCCGCTGGGCTTCGACTACCACGTCGCCAACGTCCTGGCGTGGCTGGTCGCCGTCGCCAACAACTTCATCCTCAACCGCCACTGGACGTTCGACGCGCGCGGCGGGATGGCGCGCTTCCAGGCCGCCCGTTTCCTCGTCGTCAGTCTGATCGCCGAGGGTTTCAGCCTGTCGATCCTCACGCTGCTCGTGGAGGTCGGGAGCGTCGGCAAGATCCCCGCGCAGGTCATCGCGGTGGCCGCGGTGACGCCGCTGAACTTCCTCGGCAACAAGCTCTGGAGCTTTCGCGACCGGGGTTGACGCCGGTCCCCGTGGGCTCGCCTGCGCGGCCATCACCGCGCGACGCCCACCAAGGGCGCCTACGGGTACCGGTACCTATACTCTGGCCTTTCCCCCTCTCGGAGGATGTCTGTGCAGGAGATGGTCATCTACGGCGTCAGCTTTGACATGGTTGGCAAGCAGCCGATCGTTCTCCTGAAGACAGTTGACGGCAACAAGTTCCTGCCGATCTGGATCGGCCATCCAGAGGCGGCCTCGATTCTGATGAAGCTTCAGGGGGCTGGGACGCCGCGCCCGATGACCCACGACCTGCTGTGTGACATCCTCGGCGAGCTCGACGTCAAATGCACGCAGGTGTCGGTCACCGAGCTGCGCGAGAACACCTTCTTCGCCTCGATCACGCTCTCTGTGAACGGCCGCGAGCTGGAGATCGACTCGCGTCCCAGCGACGCGATCGCGCTGGCCGTGCGCTCCGGCGCCCCGATCTATGCGGCCGAGGAGGTCATCTCCGAGTCGGCGATCGAGTTCGAGCACGACGTCGAGGAGTCAGAGGACGTGGTCGAGAAGTTCAAGGAGTTCCTCGACCAGGTCTCGCCCGAGGACTTCGCCGCCGGCGACTCCTAGGGCGCCCGGCGCGACCAGGCGCTCGCGAGCATCCGCTCAACGAGCTCGTCGAAATCGATTCCGGCGGCGTCGGCGGCCTGCGGCAGCAAGCTCGTTTCGGTGAGCCCAGGGACGACGTTGGCCTCGAGCACCGTCAGCTCGCCGCTCTTCTGGTCGAGCATCAGGTCGATGCGCGCAAAGCCGTGGCAGCCGAGCAGGCGGTAGCTCGCGAGCGCCAGCTCCTGCGCTTGCGCGGTCGTCTCGCTTGGGATCTGTGCCGGGCACACGAACGTCGTCTGACCGATCTCATAGCGCGACTCGAAGTCATAGAAGGCCTCCTCGCGCGGCACGGCCTCCACGACCGGAAGCGCGACCGGCGCCTGCCCGGCGTCTGGCGCATCGAGCACCGAGACCGCGAGGTCGCGGCCGGCCACGTGGCGCTCGAGCAGGACCTTGCGGTCATACGAGAAGGCCGACACCAGAGCTCCGGGCACCTCCGAGGCCGAGCGTGCGAACTTCACGCCCAGCGCCGAGCCCTGGCAGGCGGGCTTCACGACCAGCGGAAATCCGATGTCGCGCTCGACATCGCTGAGCGCCGCGGCACCACCGAGCTCCTTGAACGAGGACTCGCTGAAAGCGTGAAACTCGGGAGTGGGTATGCCCGCCTCGCGCAGCAGGTACTTGGCCAGCACCTTGTCCGCGCAGCGCACGCACGCGGCCGGCCCCGACCCCGTATAGGGGATGCCGATCGCGGCGAGCAGCTCCTGCACGGTGCCGTCCTCGCCGTCGCCCCCGTGCATTGCGATGAACGCCGCGTCGGGCGCAGCTGCGCGTAGCTGCGCGACGAGCTCCGCGCCGACGTCGGTGCTGACGGCGCTGTGCCCCAGGCGCTGGAGGGAGTCCTCGACCTGCGCGCCCGAGCGCAGCGACACGCCACGCTCCAGCGAGCGTCCGCCCTTGAGCACCGCGATCGTCCTCGCTGCCGTGCGCGACGCGCCCGCGCCGGCGCCCGAGGCGTCGCGAGTCGCCGCGCCGCTCATCGGCTGCGCCGCCGCCGGCCGTCGTCGTCGCGACGGGGAAGCGACAGCACATCGGCCATGCCCACGCCGCTCTGCGGCTCCTCACCCGCGGACCCCGGCTCGGCGCCCTGCTCGCCCTCGCCCGCCGGCGAGCCGGTCAGCGTCCCGAACAGGCCGACCTGCTCGCGGACGACCTTGCCGATACGCCGGATCGCCTCGCGGATGTCCTGGTCGGGCACGCCGGCGAAGTTCAGACGCATCGAGCAGGCGCCGCGCCCGTCCATGTAGGCGGCCCGTCCGGGGACGAACGCCACGCCCTCGCTGTCCAGCGCGCGCGCCAGCAGGTCGGTCGTGTCGATGTAGTCGGGCAGCGTCGCCCAGATGAACAGGCCCCCCTGGGGCCGCGTCCAGCGAGCCTGCGCGCCGAAGTGCTCCTCCAGAGCGGCGAGCATCACGTCGCGTCGGCGGCTGTAGAGGCGCTTCAGCTGCTCGAGATACACACGCCAATCGCGCTCGGCGAAGTACGCGGCGACGAACAGCTGGGTGACGGGCGAGCTGCAGAGGTCGGCGCCCTGTTTTCCGAGGTTCATCTTCTCGAGCACCGGCCGCGGCGCGACCGCCCAGCCGAGCCGCAGGCCGGGCGAGAGGATCTTCGAGAACGTGCCGAGGTAGATCACGAGGTCTGAGGCGCCGTCGCGGCCGTTGGACGCATCGAGCGAGTACAGCGTCGGCAGCGCCTCGCCCTCGTAGCGCAAGAGCCCATAGGGGTTGTCCTCCAGCACGAGCAGCTCGCGCTCGCGCGCGACCTCGACGAGCCTGCGCCTGCGAGCCAGCGACATCGTCACGCCGGCGGGGTTGTGGAAGTTGGGAATCGTGTAGATGAACTTCGGGCGGCGCCCCTCGGTCTGCAGGCGGTCCAGCGTGCTCTCGAGCTCGTCGATCGGCAGCCCGTCGGCGTCCATCTCGATCTGCACGACGTCGGCCTGATAGGCGCTGAACGTCGGGACCGCGCCAGGGTAGGTGGGGGCCTCGGCCACGACCACGTCCCCCGGATCGACCAGCGTCTTGCACACCAGGTCGATCACCTGCTGGCCGCCGGTCGTCACGATCACGTCGGCCGGGTCGACGAGCGTTCCCTCCTGCTCCATGACCTCGACGATGCACGCCGCCGCCGCCGCCATTCCTTCGGTCGGCCCGTATTGCAGCGCGCGCGCCGTCGACTCCGCCGCCACCTGCGCCATCAGCTTGGCGTACAGCTCGGGCTCGAAGGTGCTCGTGTCGGGCAGGCCGCCGGCCAGCGAGATCACCTCCGGACGCTCGGTCAGCGCCATCATCTCGCGCATCGCCGAGCTCTTCATCCCGCGCGTGCGAGCCGCGAACAGCGCCTCGTAGCGGGCCAGCTCGTGCGCCGTCGGCCGTGCGCGGCGCCCTCCGCTGGATCCCCCGATGCTTGACTGCGCCATCTAGTCCCGCCCTGCGACGCGTCGTCTATCGTGCTGCCCGCGCATCCTCGCACGGTAGCGCACGTCCGCGGGCTCTCTGCATGAACGGAACCTTCTTCTACATCGGTCTGGGCGCGGGTCTCGCGCTGGCCTGCGGCGTGCGACCGTTCCTGCCACTGCTGGTCGCCGGTGCGCTGGCGTCGGCGGAAGCGCTGGGTGTGAGCTTCGGCGCCGGGAGCTTTCATTTCCTGCAGGACAGCGGCTGGCTGCTCGCCGTCGCGGTGGCACTGGCGGCGTCGTATGCGTTGCAGCTGGCCACCCACCTTGCGCCAACGCTCGACACGCGCGAGCGCTCGCGCCGTGTGGATCCGCTGGCGGCGTCGCTGTCGGGCGTCGGTCTTGGCGCGGGCGCGCTGCTGTTCGCCGGCACGCTTGCGGCGCACGGCGATGCCTGGTGGCCCGGCGTGCTCGGTGGGCTGCTCGCGGCGGCGCTCGGGCAGCTCACGACGGGGCCCGTGATCGCGGGCGCCCGCGCGCGCCTGACCGATCGCGCGGCGCGCGAAGCGCTCACCGTGTACCTCGATGCGGCGTCGCTGCTGCTCGCCGCGATCGTCGCGCTGCTTCACCCGCTCGGCTACGTCGCGGTCGCGCTGTTCGCCTGGTTTGCGTGGCGGCGTCGCGCGCGCCGCGATGACAAGCACGCCGGCCTGCGCGTTCTGCGCGGTTAGCGGCCGATGCCGCCCAAGCTGGTGCTGTGCGTGATCGACGCGATGTCGCCGGCGATGCTGCAGCGCGCGGTCGCCGAAGGGCGCGCGCCGATCCTCGCGACGCTGATCGAGCGCGGTCGCTATGTGCCCGACTGCGTGGCCGCGTTCCCCTCGGTGACGCCTGTGTGCGCCGCGTCGATCGCAACTGGCGTCGCACAGGACAGGCATCTGATCCCCGGCATGAACTGGTACTCGCGCGAGGAGGGCCGCTACATCGAGTATGGCTCGAGCCTGCGCGCGGCCCAGCGCTTCGGGATCGCACGCCAGCTCACCGACACGGTCTACAACATGAACCGCGCCCACCTCAGCGGGAGTGTGACGACGGTGTTCGAGGAGCTCGACGATGTCGACCTGCGCACCGCCTGCACCACCTACCTGATCTACCGCGGCCGCCATCGCCACGAGCCTCAGCGCGGCACCGCGCTGACGCGCCTGGCGGCGACGCTGATGCGCCATCCGGTGATGGGACCGCGCGAGCTCTTCTACGCAGACATCTTCTCCTCGCGTCCTACGGGCTGCAGCTCCACGCTCGGCATGCCGGGCGTGCGCGACCAACACGCGGGCTGCGTGTCCAGCTACCTCGTGCAGCACGAGCTGTTTGACTTCCTGCTGGTCTCGCTGCCCGACAACGACTGGCATTCGCACAGGCACGGTCCCGATGCGCAGGTCTGGTCGATCGCACAGGCCGACGCGCAGCTCGCCCGCATCGTCGACGCCGCGGGAGGACTCGACGACTTCCTCGCCGAGCACGCGGTCGTCGCGATGGCCGATCACTCCCAGAGCCCGATATCGGCCGCGACCTCCCTGCAGGAGGAGCTGGCGGCGCTCGAGGTCCTGCAGCCGGGGCGCGCGGCGAGAGCCGCGCGCGGCGAGGAGCCGCAGATCGCTGTCTGTCCCTCGCAGCGCGCCGCGATGGTCTACGCGCTGGGCGACTCCCAGCGCGACGCGCTGCGCGCCCTGGCGGCGAGGCACGCACTGGCGCTCGAGGGGGTTGATCTGGTGATGTGGCTGGAGCGCGACGGGCACGACGCCCCGCGCGAGGGCGTCATCGCGAGCCGGGCACACGGGGAGCTGCGCTTCGCTCCGGGCGGCGCGGTCGCAGACCCCCGGGGCCTGTCCTGGGACGTGGAGGGCGCGCTCTCGGTGATCGGCGCGGAGGTGCGCGACGGGCGGCTGCTCAGCCCGGACTACCCCGATGCCCTGAGCCGCGCGTGGTCGGCGCTGACGTGCCCCACGTCTGGCGATCTGCTGCTGTCTGCGGCGCCGGGCCACGAGTTCGCCGATTGGGGCGGCCAGGCGCACCTCGGCGGCGGCAGCCACGGGTCGCTGCACGCAGTCGACTCGCTCGGCGCGCTCGTGCTGTGCGGCCTCGATCCGCCGGCACGCGAGCCCGCGGAGTGGGCGATCCGCGACGTCGCGGCGCTGATGCTCGCGCACTTCGGCCTGCCGGCGGACTGAGCCTGCCCGCATGTCGGCGCACGGCCAGCGTTTACCCTCGGCTGGTGCACGGCCGGCTGACCCTCATCCTGGGGATCCTCCTATGCGCCGCCTGTCCTCAGAGCGCGAACGCCGCGCGCCCCACCGGCACGGGTGTGCGCGGGCTTGCGCCGCCGTCGATCTCGGGGACGCTGCGGACGGCCAGCAGCGCGGGCTCCAGCTCCACCTCCTCCGCCGAATCGCCGGTCCCCGTGGCGCCTTCCGACAAGCCGCCGGCGGGCCGGCAGCTGTCATCCAATCGGGCGATCGCGATCGCGAGCGCGCTGGCGAAGATGCGCTCCGTGCGCGCCAGGTACAAGGGCTCCTATGGTGGCGCCTACCTCAAAGGGCCGGGGCGCTGGCAGGTGAGCTTCTTCTCTGCGAACGGCAAGACCGAAATCGGGCAGGTGATCATCGCCGACGCGTCCGGGCATGTGCTCGAACAGTGGACCGGGTTTCAGGTCGCGTGGACGATGGCGCGTGGATATCCAGGGGCGTTCGGCCGCCACGTCAACTCGCTGTACGTGTGGCTGCCGATGTGCCTGCTGTTCGTCCTCCCGTTCATCGACGTTCGCCGCCCCTTCTCGCTGCTTCACCTGGACCTGCTCGTGCTGCTGTCGTTCTCGATCTCGCTCGTGTTCTTCAACCACGCCAACATCTACGCGTCGGTCCCGCTCGCCTATCCGCCGCTGCTGTATCTGCTCGCGCGGATGCTCGCGCTGCTCAGGCGCCGGGAGCAGCCGCGGCCGGGCCTGCGGCTGCTCGTTCCGGCGCCGTGGCTGGCGCTCGGCCTGGTGTTCCTCGTCGCCTTTCGCATCACGCTCGACGTGACCGACTCCAACGTGATCGACGTCGGCTACGCGGGCGTGATCGGCGCACAGCGGATCGTCGACGGCAAGTCGCTTTATGGCTCCTACCCGTCAGACAACGAACACGGCGACACCTACGGTCCGGCCAACTACGCCGCATACGTGCCCTTCGAGCAGATCTTCGGCTGGAGCGGGACGTGGGACGACCTGCCCGCGGCGCATGCCGCCGCGATCGTCTTCGACCTGCTCGCGATCGGCCTGCTGTTCCTGCTCGGGCGACGCGTGCGCGGTCCGACGCTCGGCATCGCGCTGGCCTACTCCTGGGCGGCCTATCCGTTCACGCTGTATGCGCTCGAGAGCAACTCGAACGACGCGCTGGTAGCGGTGCTGGTGCTCGCGACGCTGCTCGTCGCGGCGTCGCCGCCGGCGCGCGGGGCGTTCGCCGCGCTCGCCGGCATGACCAAGTTCGCCCCCCTGGCGCTCGTGCCGGTGCTCGCCACCTACCGGCTCGCGCAGACCCGACGCGGGCGAGCACTCGACCTGTTGACCTTCGGCGCGGCCTTCGCGGCGACGATCGGTCTGTGCGCGATCCTCGCCCTCGCCCACGACTCGCTGCACACGTTCCTGCAGCGCACGCTCGTCTACCAGGCAGACCGCGGCTCGCCGTTCTCGGTGTGGGGTCTGTATCGCGGCCTGGCTGGCGTGCAGTATGCCGTGCAGGCGGGCGCGATCGTCCTTGCGCTGGCGCTGGCCGAGGTCCGTCGGCGAGACGACCTGGTGGGGCTCGCAGCCGCCTGCGCCGCCATCCTGATCGCGCTCCAACTCGGCATCGATCACTGGTTCTATCTGTACATCCCCTGGTTCTTCGGGCTGGCGATGCTCGCGCTCCTCGGCGCCCGCGTGGCGCCTAGGCCTGGAGCGCCGGCGCCGGCGCCGGCATCAGGATCTGCTCGATCGCGTCTGCTCGCAGGCGCTGTGAGCAGCTGATCAGCACGCCCATCAGCCACGGGTCCTCCTCGGAGGTCTCAAAGCGCACGGGCATCTGCGTGAGCAGCGCCTCGATCGCCTGCTCGCGCTTGACGCCGATCACCCCGCCGCGCGGCCCCGTCATCCCGACGTCGGTGATGTAGGCGGTCCCGCCGGGGAGCACCCGCGCGTCCGCGGTGGGGACGTGGGTGTGGGTTCCCACGACCGCGGTCACGCGCCCGTCCAGGTGCCAGCCCATCGCGACCTTCTCGGATGTGACCTCCGCGTGCATGTCCACGAGCACCTGGTCGGGCTCGCCCAGCTCGCCGAGGGCGGCCTCGATCTCGGTGAACGCGGAGCGCCCCGCGCGCAGGAACACGTTGCCGCTCAGGTTGACCACGCCGAGGCGGACCCCCGCGCGCTCCACGATGCACGTCCCGTGGCCGGGCTGGGAGCGCAGGAAGTTCGCCGGGCGCAAGATCTGATCGTGCGACTCCAGGTAGGGGTAGATCTCGCGGCGATGGTAGGTGTGGTTTCCCAGCGTTATCACGTCGACGCCGGCGGCGAACAGCGCATCCGCGATCTTCGGTGTGATCCCGAGCCCGCCCGCCACGTTCTCGCCGTTGACGACGACGAACGTGGGCTTGTGGCGCTCGCGCAGGATCGGCAGGCAGTCGAGCAGCGTGCGCCGCCCGATGCCGCCCACCAAGTCGCCGACAAACAGGATCCTCACGCTGCCCGGCGCCTCAACGGACGCCTGGGGCTCAGCCATACTCTGAAGATGGTGGGAGGCACGTGACCGAGGGCTTCCAGGAGGCGTCCGCAGCGGCCCCGCCCGAGGAGCAGGAGCGAGAGCTGGCCGACACCGAGGCCGAGCCGGCCGATCCGCAAGAGCCGCCGCGCGTCGTCGTCCCCCGCTGGGTGCAGCTCGTGCTGCTGCCGCTCGGCCTGCTGCTGCTGTGGGCGCTCGCGAAAGCGGCCGGGAAAGTGCTGCTTGTGTTCGTCGTCGCGGCTGTCATCGCGCTGATCCTCAACCCGGTGGTGGCACTGGTGCAGCGGCCGCGGATCCCGCGCGGCCTGGCGGTCCTGGTGGTCTATCTCGCATTCTTCCTGGCCCTGGTTGGGGCGGGCTTCTTGCTCGCCAATCCTGTATCCAATCAGGTGCGCGCGTTCGTCCACGATGTGCCGCATCTGGTCAACGAAGCAAACCGCACGCTGGCCAGCTGGCAGAGCGAACTCAACCAACAGGGCCTGCACGTCCACTTCATCAAACAGGGAAAGACCGCCCTGCAGACCCTCCAGGACAAGATCGCCAAGAGCCTGTCCAAAATCGTCTCCTACAGCGGAGGGCTGCTGACCGAAGTGCTCACCGCGAGCATCCAGCTGATCCTCGTGTTCGTGCTGTCGGTCTACATGCTCATCTACGGCGAGCGAATCGGGGCGCTCGTGCGTCGTCTGATGCCGGCCGGCTCGGGTGAGCCGGCCGACGACTACCCGAAGCTCGTGCAGCGCGCCGTCTCGCGCTACATCGGCGGACAGCTGCTGTTCAGCCTGATCATGGGGACGACGGCGGGCGTGGCGCTGTACCTGTTCGGCGTGCTCGGCATCTTCCCGGCGGGGAAGACGTACGCGGTCGCGTTCGGCGCCTTCCTGGCGGTGATGGAGCTGATCCCCTACCTCGGGCCGATCCTCGGCGCGGTGCCGCCGGTCGTCGTGGCGCTGTTCACCGAACCGATCCAGGCGCTGTGGGTGGCCCTGCTGTTCGTCGGCCTGCAGCAGCTCGAGGGTCACGTGGTGGCCCCGCAGATCTTCGGCCATACGCTGCGCATCAACCCGCTGCTCGTGATCTTCGGCCTGCTGCTGGGAGAGCAGCTGTACGGTTTCGTCGGCGTGCTAGTGGCGCTGCCGGTGCTCGCGATCCTGCGCGAGACGGTTCTCTATCTTAGCCGTCACCTGACGTTCGAACCATGGGAGCGCTCGGACAGAGGGCTGCTGTGAGCGCGCGGGAGCACGCGGCCGGCGCGGGCGCCAGCCCTACGCCGGGGTTGGCGCGGTGACGGGCGGCGTCGCGAGCGAGCCGGTGCTGAGCGTGCACGGGCTCGGCAAGAGCTTTGGTGAGCGCGAGGCCCTGCACGCGATCGACTTCGACGTCGCGGCGGGCGAGCTGGTCGCGGTGGTCGGCCCGAACGGCGCCGGCAAGACGACCCTGCTATCGATCCTCGCGGGTGTCCAGCGCGCGAGCACAGGGCGCGTGACCGTCTCGCCATCGGTCGCGCAGGGCACCGCGATCGGCTGGGCGCCCCAGCAGCCGGCGCTCTACGCGCGGCTCTCGGTGGAGCAGAATCTGCGGCTGTTCGCGCATCTGGAGAAGGTGGCCGACGTCGAGCGCGCCGTCGGCGAGATGCTCGTGCAGACCGGGCTGTCGGAGCGTGCGACAGAGCGCGTCGAGCGCCTGTCGGGGGGAAATCGCCAGCGCGTCAACGTGGCGCTCGCGCTCCTGTCGCGCCCGCGCGTGCTGCTGCTCGACGAGCCCTCGGCCGGCCTCGACCCCGGCCAGCGCGGACGGCTGTGGGACCTCGTCGGATCGCTCGCGGACCGTTCGTCGGGCGGCCCGCATGCGAGCGTGCTGTTCTCCACGCACCATCTCGGGGAGGTCGAGCGATACGCGACGCGCGTGATCGTCCTCGCCGACGGCGATCTGCTGTTCGACGGGTCTCCCGACCGGCTGGTCGCGGCCGGCGCGGAGGAGGGTCTCGACGCGGCGTTCGTGCGCTTCCTGGCCGAGCGGGGCCACGCGTGAGCGGCGCGCGCGCCGCCGCGGCAGGTGTCAGACGGCTGCTCGGAAAGGATCTGGTGATCCTCGGGCGCTCGCGTCTGCTCGTGGCCCTGCTCGTCGTCTACCCGATCGCGATCGCGCTGCTGATCGGGCTGGCGATCTCGCGCGGGCCGGCCAAGCCGACCGTTGCGATCGTTGATGAAACACCGCCCGGGCAGACGATCGAAGTCGGCGGGCAGCGCGTGCCGGTCAGCAGCTACGCCGACCAGCTGCTCGGACAGGTGCAGTCGACGCACGTGCAGACGCGCGCGCAGGCGATCGCCCAGGTGCAGTCCGGCCGGGCCCTGGCCGCGGTCGTGATCCCGCGCGACATCGTCGCCCGGATCGAATCCGGCTTTCGCCAGGGAAGCCTCGAAGTGCTCTACAACGGCGACGCGCTCGAGCAGGCCGTGGTCCGCTCAGAGCTCAACTCGGCCCTCGCCCAGGCAAACCTCGGCTTCTCCGAACAGATCCAGCGCGCAGCATCGCAGGCGATCGGCCGCCTCCTGGAAGGCGGCAACCTTGGAGAACTCGGGGGACCCTCGGGCGTGGTTGGCCTGCGTCAGGTCCCCGCGACGCTGCAGGCGATCATCGCGCGCCAGCCGCCCGGTCCCGAGCGCAGCTCGCTGGAACGGATCGAGCGGCTGGCGAGCTACGCCGCACAGAACCTGAGCCTCGCGCGGAACGTGCTGTCGACGGTCGGCCAGCCGATTCAGGTCACCAGCAAGCTGCTGCAGGGTCGGCGCACGCCGCTGAGCAGCTTCGCGGTCGTGGTCGCGGTGAGCGTCTCGCTGATGTTCGTGTGCGTGCTGCTGGCGGCCGGGAGCGTGGCGCTGGAGCGCGAGGAACACGTGCTTGCGCGCCTGGCGCGCGGGCTCGTCAGCCGCGAGGCGCTGATCTGCGAGAAGCTCCTGCTGGCCGGCGGCTGTGCGCTGCTGCTGGCGCTCGCGATGCTCGCGGGGATCGGCCTGTTCGTGAGCCTCGACTGGGGACGCTTCGGGCAGTGGCTGCTAGCGCTGGCCTTCGGCGCGCTTGCGTTCGCCGCCCTGGGCGTCGCGATCGGAGCGCTGGCGCGCGAGGTGCGCGCAGCCTCGCTGCTCGCCTTCCTGCTGTCGCTGCCGCTGGCGTTTCTCGCGCTCGTCCCCTCGGGCGCGGTCGCCGGCGGTCTATACGACGCGATCGGAGCGATCTCGTTCGCGTTCCCGTTCAAGGCGGCGCTGCAGGCGCTGGATGCGGCGGTCAACGGGGCCGCGCCGTCAATCTGGCTGTCGATCGTCCACCTGGTCGGCCTGACCGCTCTTTTCGGGGCGCTGGCACGCGTCGGACTTCAGCGGCTGGAGTAACCTCAATGTGATGGCCTTTCCGCAGACGCGCATGCGCAGACTGCGCGCGACCGCCGCGCTGCGCGGGCTGGTGCGCGAGACAGACCTGCGCGCAGACCGGCTCGTGCTTCCGCTGTTCGTGTCAGAGGAGGACCCGGCGCAGGCGGCTGGCGCGGACGCGACCCTGCCAGACCTCGCGCGCCTGTCGATCTCAGCGGCCGTGCAGCGCGCGCGGGACGCGGCAGAGCTTGGCGTGGGCGCCGTGATCTTGTTCGGCGTCCCGGCGCTCAAGGACGATGAGGGCTCGGGCGCCTGGGATGACGCAGGCATCGTGCAGCTCACGATCGGCGCGCTCAAGCAGGCGCTGCCGCAGCTGCTCGTGGTGACCGACGTCTGCCTCTGCGAGTACACCGACCATGGCCACTGCGGGGTGCTTCGCGAGGATGGGGCAGTCGACAACGACGCGACGCTCGAGCTGCTGGCGCGCACGGCGATCAGCCACGCGAGCGCCGGCGCCGACGTTGTCGCGCCCTCGGACATGATGGACGGGCGCGTCGGCGCGCTGCGCGCAGAGCTCGACTCCGAGGGCTTCTCCGACACGCCGATCCTCGCCTACTCGGCGAAGTTCGCCTCGGCCTTCTACGGACCCTTCCGCGACGCCGCGGGCTCGGCGCCCGCGTTCGGCGATCGCCGCTCCTACCAGCTGGACCCCGCCAACGGGCGCGAGGCCCTGCGCGAGGCCCTGCTGGACGTGCAGGAGGGCGCGGACATGCTGATGGTCAAGCCTGCGCTCGCCTACGGCGACCTGATCGCAGCCGTCAAGCGCAGGACGGGCCTGCCGGTCGCGGCCTACAACGTCAGCGGCGAGTACGCGATGGTCAAGGCGGCGGCGGCGGCCGGTCAGCTCGACGAGCGCGCGGCGGTGCTCGAGATCCTCACCTCGCTGCACCGCGCCGGAGCTGACACGATCATCTCCTACCATGCGCTCGACGCCGCGCGCTGGCTGGCCGAGGGGGCCGCGGCGGGGGGGTCGCGATGAGCGCCGAGCAGCTCGCCACGCCCAAGCTGCGCGCGCGAAAGCTCGGCGCGGCGATCGAGCTGGACGACACAGACCGGCGGCTGCTGAACCTGATGCAGGGCTCGTTCCCGATCGCCTCGCGCCCGTATGCGCACGTCGCGCAGCTCGGCGGCGTGAGCGAGCGGGAGGTGATGGCGCGTGTCAGCCACCTGCTCGACAAGCGCATCATCCGCCAGGTGACGCCGATCTTCGACACGCGCGCGCTGGGCTACTCCTCGATGCTCGTCGCGGCGAAGGTCGATCCCGAGCATCCCCACCGCGCCGCGCAGGTGATCAACGCGCACCCGGGCGTATCGCACAACTACCTGCGCAACCACGAGTTCAACCTCTGGTTCACGATCGCGACCGAGCCCGACTCAAAGCTTGGCCTGGAGGGGACGCTGACCGTGCTCGCGCGCGAGGCGGGAGCCACGTCGGTGCGCCAGCTTCCCACGCTCAGGCTGTTCAAGATCCGCATGGACCTCGAGATGGAGGGCGACACGCAGGCGCTCGCGAGCACCGTGCAGGCGAGCGATCCGATCGAGCTTGACCCCCAGCCCTACGACGAGCTGGACATCGAGGTGATCCGCGCGCTCCAGGGCGACATGCCCGTGGTCGCCGAACCATATGCGCCAGCCGCCGCCGCTGCCGGACTCTCGCAGCAGGGGCTGCTGGAGCACCTGAGCGCGATGCAGACGCGGGGACTGCTGCGCCGCGTGGCCGCGATCCTCTATCACCGCCGCGCGGGCTTCTCTGCCAACGGCATGGGCGTCTGGGGGGTGCCCGACGAGCAGGTGCTTGAGGTCGGGCGGCGCATGGCGGCGGTGCGCGGGATCTCTCACTGCTACCAGCGCCCCACGTATGCCGACTGGCCCTACTCGGTCTTCACGATGGCGCATGGCCGCTCCAAGCAGGAGTGCGACGCGATCCTCGACTCGATCGCGGCGCAGACCGGCATCGACGAGCGCGCAACGCTCTACAGCTCGACCGAGTTCAAGAAGATTCGCCTGCTCTACTTCACCGACGAGTTCAAGGCCTGGGAGCGCGAGCACGCGGGCGCCTGAGGCGGGCACGCTCGCATCTGAGATGTCTGATTCGCGCTCGACGGCCCTCTACCGGCGGGCCTGTGAGCTGATCCCGGGCGGGGTCAACTCCCCCGTGCGAGCGATGCGCGCGATCGGACGCGATCCGCTGTTCATCGCCGCCGGCGAGGGGGCCGAGGTGATCGACGTGGACGGCAACCGCTACGTCGACTATGTCGGCTCGTGGGGGCCGCTGATCGCAGGCCACGCGCATCCGGCGGTGCTCGCGGCGATCGAGGCGGCGGCGGCGCGCGGTACCAGCTTCGGCGCGCCGACGGCCGGCGAGGTGCAGCTGGCTGAAGAGGTCAGCCGCCGCATGCCGGCGGCGCAGATGCTGCGCCTGACGTCGTCCGGCACCGAGGCGACGATGACCGCGATCCGCCTCGCGCGCGCACACACCGGCCGCGAGAAGGTGCTGAAGTTCGCCGGCGCGTACCACGGTCACGTGGACGGCCTGCTGGTACAGGCCGGCTCGGGGCTCGCCACCCAGGCCCTGCCGTCCAGCCCTGGAGTGCCGCCCGCCACGGCTGCGCAGACTGTCGTGGTGCCGTGGAACGATCGCGACGCCCTGATCGCCGCGACGCGCGAGCACGAGCTGGCCGCGATCCTCGCCGAGCCGCTGCCGGCGAACATGGGCCTCGTATGGCCGGCGGAGGGTTTCCTTGAGCTGCTGCGCGAGCTCGCGGATGAGACGGGCGCGCTGCTCGTGCTCGACGAGGTGATCAGCGGCTTTCGCGTGGCGCGCGGCGGAGCGCAGGAGCTGTTCGGCGTGAGCGCGGACCTCACGATCATGGGCAAGGTGCTGGGCGGCGGGCTGCCGGTCGGCGCCGTTGGCGGGGGTGCTCGGCTGATGGAGATGCTTGCGCCCGTCGGCGACGTGTATCAGGCGGGCACGCTGTCGGGAAATCCGCTCGCGGTGGCTGCCGGGCTGGCGACGCTCGCGCTGCTGGACGAGCCGGCCTACGCCCGTCTAGACGCCCTCACCGACGAGCTCGCGGCCGGCATGCGCGAAGCCGCCGCCGGGCACCCGGTGCAGGTCGTCAGCGCGCCCGGGCTGATGACGGTGTTCTTCAGCGAGCGTCCGATCGAGGACTTCGAGGAGGCGCAGGGCTGCGACCTGGCCGCCCACGCGGCGTGGTGCCGGGAGCTGCTCGCGCGCGGCGTCTATCCGCCGCCGTCGCAGTTCGAGGCCTGGTTTGTCTCCCTGGCGCATTCCCCGCGGCAGATCGAGGACACGGTGGCGGCGGCTGCGGAGAGCTTCGCCAAGGCGGCCGCCGGAGCGTCGCGGTGAACGGGGACGCGCTCGATCGCCTGGCCGCGCTGCTGCGCGACGAAGGCGGGCTGCTCGCGACGCTCGTCGACGGCGACGGCGACGGCCGCGGCGGCGCGCGTGACGACGACGATCGCCCCGCTGCGATCGTCGCCGCCGGCCCACGCGCCGAGGGAAGGCGCGAGGAGTACGAGCTGCTCGTGGAGGCGATCTACGAGGGCTATCTGCTGCACTACGGGGCGCCGCGTGTCGTGCGCTCTCCCGAGGCCGACCTGCGGGTGCTCGCGGGGGATCGCCTCTATGCGATCGGACTGGCGCGGCTAGTCACGCTGGGCGACACGAGCGCGGTCGCCGAGCTGGCCGACACGATCACGCTGTCGGCGCTCGCGCAGAGCGCGGGCGAGCCGGCGCTGGCCGAGGCGGTGTGGGCCGCCGGCGCGCGCGCCGTCGGCTGGGGCCCAACCGACGCGCACCGCGAGGCCAAGGAGCTGGTCTTCGCGGGGGCCCCCGGAGCGGTCGAGGCGATGCGCACAAGCGCCGCCGAGCGTGCGGCGTCGCGCTGAAACCCGCCTCGATATTGTTCGTCGTCGGTGTCAGACAAGCACGCAAAGCACAAGTCCCGGTACACGCTCGACCGTAAGATCCCCGGCGCATTCGAGGGCGAGACGATCACCCGCCGTCGGTTCATGACTGTTGGCTCGCAGGGCGCGGGCGTGATCGCGGCAGGCGCTTTCGTGCTGCCGGCGCTCGGCTTCGCGGTCGGGCCGATCTTCAAAAGCACACCGCACCGCTGGGAAAGCGTCGGACCAGTCGGCATGTTCCCCGACAACAACTACATACCGGTCGTCATAACGCTGAACCCCAGCATCGGCGAGGCAGGCAAGTCGACGGCCTATGTGCGCAAGCGCAACCCGGCGCTCGATACCGACGTCTATGACCGCGACACGCAGTTCATCGCGCTCAGCAGCCGCTGCGCGCATCTCGGCTGCCCCGTGCGCTGGGTCGACGCCGCCGAGCGCTTCATCTGTCCCTGCCACGGCGGTGTCTATGACCTGCTCGGGCGCCGCACCGGCGGCCCGCCGGTGCGCCCGCTCGACCGCTTCTACACCCGCGTGAACCGAAACGCCGAAGTCGAACTCGGGCCGCGCTTCAGCGTCAACAGCGAGCTGAGACGTTTCTCGCCGCGCGACCCCGCCGAGCCGCTGGACGGCATCGGGCAGTACGCCTACCCCTCGCGCCCGGGGGCGCAGAAACTCTAGGAAACCGTGCCTAAGCTGCCCCGGCCACCCGCCCCGCCGATCCCCGCGCCGCTGCGCGCGCCGCCGCCGCGCCCGGACGAGGAAAACGGGCGCGGCCCGCTCGACCAGGTCGCCGAGGCGGGCATCTCGGTCGTCGACTGGGTCGACGAGCGCACGTCGCTGACCGGCAGCGCCCGCTGGCTGATGTTCCGCAAGGTGCCCAAGGGCACCAACTGGTTTTACACGCTCGGCTCGGCGACGCTGTTCGCATTCCTCTCGCAGGCCGTGACGGGCGTGTTCCTGGCGATGTACTACCGGCCGGACGCGTCCGGCGGAGCGTATGAATCGATCAGGTACGTGACCAATGACGTGTTCCTGGGTCAGTTCGTGCGCGGAATGCACAAGTGGGGCTCGAGCGTGATGGTCGTGCTCGTGTTCCTGCACATGGCCCGCGTCTTCTTCTTCGGCGCCTACAAGTACCCGCGCGAGCTGAACTGGGTGATCGGCGTCGTGCTGCTGATCCTGACGATGGTGATGTCGTTCACCGGCTACCTGCTGCCGTTTGACCAGCGCGCCTACTGGGCGACGATCGTCGGCGTGAACATCAACGGTACGGGACCGCTGCTCGGCCCCTACCTCTCAGACTTCCTGCGCGGCGGGCCCGAATTCGGGGCGACTACGCTGTCGCGCTTCTATGCGATCCACATGCTCCTCCTGCCCGGCGCGATCGTCGCGCTGATCGGCGCGCACCTGTATCTCGTCACCAAGCTGGGCACCACCGCCCCGCCCTGGCTGAAGGCCGAGCAGGAGCCCGAGCTGCGCGAGGCGGAGGCGTGAACCAGCGCGAGAAGGAGGAGTACCTCCGCGGGTACTCGATCCTCAAGGCGCAAGGAAAGCCGTTCTTCCCCTATGCGGTGATGAAGGACGCCGTGATGGCGTGCGTCGTGATGGCCGTGATCATCACGATGTCGCTCGTGCTCGGAGCCGAGCTCGGCTCGAAGGCCAACCCCACCACCACGACCTACGTGCCGCGGCCGGAGTGGTACTTCTTCTTCCTCTTCGAGCTGCTGCGCGTGATCAAGCCTCCGAGCCTCGTGCCGCTCGCGACGATCGGGATCCCGACGCTGGGCATGATCCTGCTGTTCCTGCTGCCCTTCTATGACCGCGGCCCGGAGCGCCGGCCGGAGCGCCGGCCGATCGCGACCGTTACGGCCCTGTTCGTGATCGGTGCGATGGCCTTCCTCACCTACTCGGGCGCCAACACCGGCTCGCCCTTCGCGGTCGAAATAGCCACGCCCTCGGCCGTCAAGCAGGCGGGCGGTACGACGCTCGCCGAATTCGAACAGGGCCGAAACGTCGTCGCGTCGTCGGGCTGCCTGGCCTGCCATAAGCTCGGCGACAACGGCAACAACGGCCCGGGGCCCGTGCTCACGCATGTCGGCTCGCGGATCCCGCGACAGGGCATCGCCCGCACGCTCGTGAACCCCACCGCGCCGATGCCGTCGTTCAAGAACCTTCCGCCGAAGAAGTTCCAGGCCGTCGTTTCCTTCCTCTCACAGCTGAAGTAGCGTCCGCGGGATGCCGGCCGAGGCGCGCACCGGACCGATCGGCGCAGGCGGATGCCCGCCGCCGCCCCGCTCGTCGCGCGACACGCCGCCGGGGCGGCTGGACGCCGCGCAGGTGCGCACGATGTTCGACCGCATCGCGGGCGTCTATGACCTGATGAACACCGTGATGACGGCGGGCCTGCACCATCGCTGGCGCGCGCGCGCGGCCGAGCTTGCGCACGTGGGGCCGGGAAGCCGCGTGCTGGACGTGGCCACGGGCACCGGCGATCTGGCGCTCGAGCTGGCGCGCCGCGTGGCGCCCGGCGGGGAGGTGGTCGCCAGCGACTTCTCGCAGGCGATGCTGCAGCGCGCCCGGAACAAGGCGCGGGCTGCGCCGCCCGGCGCGCTTCGCTGGGAGTGGGGCGACGCGCTCTCGCTGCCCTACGCCGACGGGTGCTTCGACGCGGCGACCGTCGGCTTCGGGGCGCGCAACTTCGCCGACCTGGCGCGCGGACTGGCCGAGATGGCGCGCGTCGTGCGCCCCGGCGGCAGGGTCGTCGTCCTCGAGATCACGACCCCCACGCGACCCCCGCTGGCCCAGTTCTACGCGCTTTGGTTTGACCGCGTCGTCCCGCTGCTCGGCCGGCTGGCGAGCTCGCTCATGGCGCTGCGGCGCGGGCTCGGGCGCTCGGCCCGATCCCCAGGTATCGCCGACGCCTATGCCTACCTGCCGGACTCGGTCAGGCGGTTCCCCGCGCCGGAGCCGCTGGCCGCGGAGATGGAGCGCGCTGGCCTGGGCGAGATCAGCTATCTGCTGATGGCTGGCGGCATCGTCGCGATTCATGTCGGTACCGTTCCCGGTGCAGAGGCGCGCAGCGGCGCCGAGACGCTCTTGGCAAGGGGGAACTGATGGTTGTGTCCAGTGGCGCGGTGGCGGCCGACCCGAGTGGCGAGCTGGACGGGGTTGAGGCGATCATGCGCCGCGGCGGCGACGGCCTGCGCGAGCGGATGATCGCGGCCGAGCTGCACCTCGCGCACGTCACAAGGCAGGCCGGCCCCCCGCTCGCGTCACCTGCCAGCGCGACGATCATGGCCGGGGGAAAGCGCCTTCGTCCGCTGCTCGTAATGGTCGCTTCGGCGTCGGCCGGCGGCCCGCCCGAGACGACCGCCGGCGAGCAGCGCTTGGTCCGCGCGGCCGTTGCCGTCGAGCTCGTGCACTCCGCGACGCTCGTGCACGACGACCTGATCGACGGAGCGCAGCTTCGCCGCGGACACCCCACGGTGGCGGCCGTGGCAGGCCGCGAGGTCGCGGTCGCCACGGGGGACCTGCTGTTCGCGCGCGCGTTCGCCGAGCTCGCGCGCAACGACGACGTTGCCCAGCTGCGCGCGCTGTCGGACGCGAGCTCGGCGCTCGCCAGCGGCGAGCTGTTGCAGCGCGAGGACGCCTACGCCCGACATGTGCCGGTCGAGCGCTACCTGCGCCGCTGCGAGCTGAAGACGGCTGCGCTGTTCGAGGCGGCGTGCCGCCTCGGGGCGCTCACGGCCGCGAAGGGCTCGCGCGCGCTGGCCGATCCGCTCGGCTCGTTCGCGCGCCGCATCGGACTGGCGTTCCAGATGCTCGACGACGTGCTCGACGTGTCCGGGCCGGTCGAGCGCACGGGCAAGTCGCGCGGCACCGACCTGCTCGACGGAACGGTCACGCTTCCCCTCATCCTGGCTCGCGAGCGTGAGCGCGACCTGGCCGAGCTCGACCTCGCTTCGCTTCAGGGACCGGTCGAGGCGGAGGCGCTGTGCGAGCGGATCGCGGGCAGCGGCGCGCTGGATGAGGCGCGCGAGCGCGCGCTGCGCATCGTGCGCGAGGCGAAGGCGGCGCTGCCGACGATCCTGCCCGCGAAGCCCGCGGCGCTGTTGGATCTGGTGGCTGACGCGGTCGTCGAGCGCTACAGCTGATATGGCGCCGTGTTTGTCAAGTGGGCGTGGTTGATCGCGTCCGTTTGATGGACGTTTCGGATGGTCGGGAGGCCAGGGCGTCGGGCTCGGTGTCGGCGTTGCCAAGTCTGATGATGCGGGGGTTGGGTACCCCAGGGCCCGGTTTCGTGCTGCCGGCTTGCGCTGTCTAGAAGCGAGCGTGACGGCCGTGCTAGCGAGCGTGACGGCCGTGCTTTGGCTGTTGCTCATAGTTGTTGCGCGCGTGCCAGCCGCTGATGGCCCGACGCCCTGGCCTCCCGACCGGTGAGGTTGTCGGCGGCGGTCAGTCGGCGGTGGCTGCCGCCCAGAGGAAGCAGGCAAGCTCGCGGGCACAGGCAACGACTGTGACGTTGTGTGGCTTGCCGCGGGCACGCATGTGGTGATAGATGCGGTGCAGGCGCTGTTGGGCGCGGTTTGCGATCTGCAGGACGTGGGCGGGCTGTCCCTGTTGACGGTTCTGCAGCGTCGCGCCGATTCGTGGGTCGCGTCCGTAATGCCAGGCAGCCTCAACCAGTAGCCGGCGTGCGAGCGCCGAGCCGGTCTTGGTGATCGCCCCTTGCCTTGAGGACTCCCCGGACTGGTTCAACGACGGGACCAGGCCGAGCCATGCACTGAGGGCCGTGGCCCGCTCAAAACGCTGCCAGTCACCGCCGAGCTCGAGGTGCAAGGCGAGCGCGCTCAGCGTGTCGACACCGCGAAAGCATCGCAGCCGGGCGACGGTCGGCCACCACTGCTCCTCGGCCGCCAGGTGCGAGAGCCGCTCGGCGAGCGCGGCTTTGCGAGCGCTCAACCCGTCGACCGCGGCGAGCTGATCCGCAAATGCGAGCTCGCTGGCGGGCTCGCCGAAGCTCTGACGCGAAAGCCAGCGCCGGTGCGCTTGCGTCCAGGTCGACGGCGACGGATAGACCTGGCCGTGGCGCAGCAGCATCTTCGAGACGCGGTGTCGAACGCGCATCAGATCTTGCCGGCAGGCGTCATGGGATCGCACGAGCTCCCGCGCCGCCTCGACCTTCACCGACGGCACCACGACGGCGGTCAAGGCTCCCGCCAGCAGCTGCCGGGCCAAGAGCTCGGCGTCCTTGCGGTCGGTCTTGACCCGATCGGACGGTCCCCTCGGCGTCTTGCCCGGAGCGATCACCAGCATCTCGACCCCCGCAGCTCTCGCGGCTCGATATAGGCCAAAACCGGTCGGTCCCGCCTCATAGCAAGCCCTCACTGGACCGCGCAGACCTCGCAGCCAGTCGACCGGCTCCTCGATCCCGGGACCAAACCTGCTCCGCAGCACTTCCCCTGTCGCGAGCTCGATCGCCGCTGCATGCGTCGAGCGGGCATGGACATCGAGCCCCGCACACGTCATCGTTACCTTCACGGCCGGACCTCCTCATTCACTGGGGTCAGCCGGAGCCCGTCTCCGGCCAGACAAACCCCCGAGGGGAGCGTCCGGCCTACCTACCCCGGCAGTCAACCCAAACGGGCAACCACGCCATAGGGTCTAGAGCTAGAAGTCCGACGGCTCGATCAGGTCCGCGTCGAGCGCGCGGATGAACGTCTCGATTTCGTCTGACATGTTGGCGTGGGTCATACGCCGCAGGTCGCTGAGCAGTTCGCCGGTGGCGCGGTCGAGCTCGTCGTCCAGCCGCTCCACGCTCGTTTGCTCGAACACGCCCTCCCGGCGCGACTCGCACTCCGGACAGCGCAGCACGATTCGCCAGCGTCGCGCGCCTTCCTCGGCCCAGTCGAGCGGGTAGACCAGCTCGCCCGCGCAGTGAAAGCAGACGTGCAGCTGCTCGGGCGTCGTCGGGTCGGGCGCCTGGCGGCGACGGGCGTGGCCTGTGCTTTCCTGCCGTTCGTTGGGCAGCTGCACGCGGGGGTGGATGTTCGGATCGCTGTCGGAGTGCATGGCGTCTTCTGCCACGTCATCGACCCGGGTCCCACGTGCCTTTAGCTTGCTCTTGCGCGCGTCCACCGATCGCTAGAGCCAAACCCCTCGCGCGCCCGTCCTGGCGCGCAAAAACGCCGCGGTGCTAGCTTCATACGGGCCATGGCCACCGCGATTCGCCCGATCGGGCACGAGGATCGGCTGACCCTTGTGGACCACCTCGACGAGCTGCGTTTCCGGCTGATCGTCAGCGCCGCCGTGCTCGGGATCGCCTTCGGGCTGTGCTTCTGGCAGAACCACCGGCTGCTGCACGTCCTCAACAAGCCGCTGGAAGCGCAGACCCAGAAGCAGGTCGAGAAGGGCCACGGCCCGCTCGGGCAGACCGCGCTGGCCCAGCAGGCGGCGCTCGGCATCGCGCGCGACGATCAGGCCGCTTTGGCGACGCTCGCGGCGCCCTCTAGCAAGCTCCCGCCCGCGACGCGGGCGGCGCTGGCCGCACAGGCTTCGCGCCTGCGGGCGGACGTGGCCAGGCTGCCCCCGGTGCCCGAGGGCAACAAGACCGTGACGCTCGGTATCGGCGAGCCGTTCACCGTGACGCTCACGATCAGCCTCGTGTTCGCGCTCGTGCTCTCGCTGCCGGTGATCCTCTTCGAGCTCGGCGGCTTCGTGCTGCCCGCGCTCAGTCCGAGCGAGCGACGCGCCGTCCTGCCGCTGCTGGCGGCCATCCCATGCCTGTTCGCGGCCGGCGTCGTGTTCGGCTACTTCGTCGTGCTGCCGGCGGCCGTGCGCTTCTTTCAGAACTTCAACAGCGAAGAGTTCAATGTGCTCGTCCAGGCCGGGCCGTACTACAAATTCGCCGCGACCTTGCTGCTGGCGATGGGCCTCGTCTTCCAGGTTCCGATCGCCATCCTGGCGGCGACGCGAGCGGGGATCGTCACGCCGAGGCAGCTGCGGCGCAACCGCCGCTACGCGATCCTGGTGTGCGCGGTGCTCGCCGCGCTGCTGCCGGGGGACGCCGTCACGCTGCTGCTGGAGACCGTGCCGCTGTACCTGCTCTACGAGGCGAGTATCCTGCTGGCTTCGGTGCTCGACCGATCGAAGGCCGACCCCCCGCGGTCGGCCGTCGTGCGTTCGGGCGCGCAGGGAGGCGGACCGGCGGGCGCGGGTGGGCCGTCCGGTGCACCGGCGCCGTCGTCAGAGGATGAACGGGGAAGGCCAAGCGTGCAGGAAATGATCGATCACGTAGACAGAGAGCTTCAGGGCTGATGCTGTTCGACCTCAGGGGAAGGGGCCGCCGGCGCTTGGTGCAGGTGATCTACATCGGCCTCGCCGGGCTGATCGGCCTGGGCCTGATCGGCTTTGGCATCGGCGGCGGCTTCGGCGGGGGCGGGCTGTTCACAGCCGCGACCAACAACGAAGGCGCGTCGAAGTCGAGCTTCGCAAGCGAAGTCAAGAAGTACGAAAAGCTCACCAAGCAGCAGCCCCAGAACATCGCGGCGTGGGAAAAACTGACGCTCGCGCAGCTCCACGAAGCGGGCGGCGAAAACCTGATCCAGAACGGCCAGCTCACATCCAAGGGCAAAGAACTGTTCTCCCAGGCGGCCAACTCGTGGCGCAGCTACCTCGCGCTCAACCCGGCCAAGCCGAGCTCGCAGCTGGCCGCGAACATGCTACGGGTCTTCGGCGAAGAAGGGCTCAACGACCCGAGCGCCGAGGTGCAGGTGCTGCAGATCGAGGTCGCGGCGCGCCCCGAAAGCGCGGCGCTGTTCGCCCAGCTGGCGGAGGCGGCCTACAGGTCCAAGAACACGGGCGTCGGAGATCTCGCGACAGCGAAGGCCGTCGCGCTGGCGCCGGCGGTGCAGCGGGTGCGGCTGCAGGACGAACTCAAAAGGCTGAAGGAACACCCCAACGGCACCGAACAGACGGCGACCTCTGAATCGGGCCAGCCCTTCAAGGTCAAAACGAGCCCAAGCGGGAAAATCACCGCCATTCCGGCGCACGCGACCGGCGCGAGCGGCGCCAGCGGCACGTCGGGCAAGGTCAAATAGCCGGGGTCGGCCGTGGCCGGGGGCAGCGATCAGGGTCCCGCGCGGGATGACCAGGACGTACCGGATGCGCCGACCTTTACCGCCCGGCTGCTGATCGGCTGTGCCGATCGCCCGGGAATCGTCGCCGCAGTCTCGACGTTCCTGTTCGAGCGCGGTGCGAACATAGTCTCCTCCCACCAGTACTCCTCAGACGCGATCGGCGGCAGGTTCTTCCTGCGCACCGAGCTGTTCCTCGAGCAGCTGTCCAGCGGGGCGGGGGGCCGCGAGCGCTTCGCGCAGGAGTTTGCACGGGAGGTCGCCGAGCAGTTTCAGATGGACTGGGAGATCCGCTGGTGGGGCGAGCGCAGGCGCCTCGCGATCCTCGTCTCGCGCCACGACCATTGCATGTTCGACCTGATCTGGCGCTGGCGCCGCGGCGAGCTGGAGGGGGAGATCGTGAGCGTTATCTCAAACCATCGCGACCTGGAGGACGAGGCGACGGGCGCCGGCATCCCCTTCCACCACGTCCCGGTGCGCAAGGGCGCCAAGCCGCAGGCCGAGGCCGCGATGCTCGCGCTGCTCGAGGGCCAGGCCGACCTGCTCGTGCTCGCGCGCTACATGCAGATCCTCAGCGGCGAGTTCCTGTCGCGCGTCGGGATGCCGGCGATCAACATCCACCACTCCTTCCTGCCGGCCTTCCCCGGCGCCGATCCCTATGGCCGGGCGCACGAGCGCGGCGTCAAGCTGATCGGCGCGACCGCGCACTACGTCACCGAGGAGCTCGACGACGGGCCGATCATCGAGCAGGACGTCGTGCGTGTCGACCACCAGCAGACCGCGCGCGACCTCGAGCACGTCGGCCGCGACGTCGAGCGCCGCGTGCTCGCGCGCGCGGTCGCGCTGCACCTGGCCGATCGCGTGATCGTCGACGGCGGGCGAACGGTGGTCTTCTGAGTGGGCGCCGGCGCGCGCTTGGCTAGAATCGCCGCTCAGCCGGGGCGCCCCGGCGCCCTCAGGGCCGTTAGCTCAATCGGTAGAGCAGGGGCCTCTTAAGCCCAAGGTTCCGGGTTCGATCCCCGGGCGGCCCATCGAAATGCCCCGCTCACAAGGGGTTTTTGTTTTGTCGGGACAAGGCGGAGCTATAAAAGTGTCCCGAATATGTCCCGAGAATCGTGTAGCTTTGGGGCCCAGGCGCCCTCATGCCCGAGCTGCTGCAGCCCCTCCAGCCCCCCAGCGGGCACGTCTTCCGCGTCGAGCGCAAGCGCGGCCCGGTGTGGTACGCCAAGTACCGGCTGCCCGACGGGCGCCAGGTGCAGCGCAGGATTGGACCGGCGTGGACCGAGCGCGGCCGGCCGGCCGTCGGCTACCTGACGAAGCGCACGGCCGAGGCGTGGCTCGACGAGCTGCTGCACGAAGCGCGGCGGGGAACGCTCGCGGGCATGGTCCAGTCGGGGGCGACCTTCGCCGATGCGGCCGCCGAGTACCTGCGCTATGCCGAGCACGATCGCGGGTGCAAGCCCTCGACGCTGCAGGGCTACCGCTCGGCGATCGGAGCGCACCTGCTGCCGACGTTTGGCGAGCTCCCTATCGAGGCCATCACGACGGAGGGCATCGAGCGCTGGATCGCCACCGTCGGCCGCTCGCCGCGTACCCGCAACAAGCTGCTGATCCTGATGCACGGCATCCTCGGCCGGGCGCGCAAGCTGTACCGGCTCTCAGGCAACGCGGTGGCCGGCGTCGAGAGGTTCCCGCAGCGCCGCAGCGGCGACATCGAGGTCTTCTCGCCCGAGGAGGTGATGGCGCTCGTGCGCGCCGCGGCCAGCGAGCAAGATGCGGCGATCTACCTGACGGCGGCCTTCACCGGACTGCGGCGCGGCGAGCTGCTCGCACTTCGCTGGCGCGACATCGACTTCGCGGGCTCGGTGATCCGCGTCCGGGGTAGCTTCGCCGCGGGTGTGCTCACGACGCCGAAGTCGGGCCGGGTGCGCTCGGTCCCGATGGCCTCGGAGGTCGCGCGGACGCTCGCCAGGCTCAGCGCACGTGGGTCAGCGACCGATGAGGACGACCTGGTGTTCGTGGGCGAGCTCGGGACATATCTCGACGGCTCGGCGCTGCGGCGCCGCTACGACAATGCGCTCGCGCGCGCGGGGCTCAGGCGCCTGCGCTTCCACGACCTGCGGCACACGTTCGGCACGCGCATGATCGCGAAGGCCGACATCCGCCGCGTGCAGGAGTGGATGGGCCACGCCGATATCCAGACGACGATGAAGTACTTGCACTACGCGCCGCGCGAGGAGGACGCCGCGCTCGTCGATGAGGCGTTCCGCCTTGACGAGCCGGCTGCGGCTCATCCGAACAGTCTCGGCTGAGCCGCCCGGTCTGACGACGGCACGGGTCTCGGATACCGCCTCGGGCGGTTGCGCGCCGGCGTTGCTGCCGCCATCGCCTCGGATCGCGCGAGCGCTGGAGCTTCACCGCGGCTAGGCGCCTCGCGCACGCTCGCCTCGATCTCGTCGCGCAGGAAGATCCAGCGGCGGCCGAGCTTGTGGCCGGGAATTACGCCGCGCCGCGCGAACTCGAGGACCGTGGACAGCGGCATGTGAAGCAGCTCAGCCACCTCGCCGGCATCGAGCATGTCGCTTTCGGTGAGGTGTGGGTGGGCGGGCTTGGCGCGGGGGGACATCCTTGTGGGGCTGATATTAGACCAAATAAGCAAAATACGCATTGTTTATCGTGATGGGCGGCGCCTGGGTCTGGCATGATCTCCGCAATGCCTGGTCGTGAGCCGCAGGCGCGGGCGAAGAGCGCCTTCCGTGAAGCGCAGGAGGAGTGGCGGCGTGCGCTCGAGGCTCACCGGCTCGCACCGCCGGACGCCGCGTTCAGCGCGCGGCTGGCTGCACTCGCCTCCGCCGCGGCGTCGGAGGCCGCTGCATGTCGCGAGTCCGATGCGGCTGGGTTCGAATGGCCGCCGCACCGCGCGTCCTCGAACAAGCCGCCCTATGAGCTGCAGCCCGGTTCCGGCCGTCGTGGGCCCGGCGAGCTCTGGCGAGTGTTCGACGGCGCTGTCGCGGAGCTCAACCGGGCCGCGACGGGGACGAACTTGCTGGACGTGGCCGAGGCGTACGACGCACTCGCGGAGGCGGCCGGGCGGCTCGCCGCGGTGGTGGAGCGCGAGGATCGAGCCAGCGGGCAACTTCCGAGGGTCCGGGCCCGCCGCTCGGCGTAGCCGCCGCTTAGGAGCGCTCGCCGGACGGCAGCGCGGTGCTCGTGTCGTCCCAGATCGACTGTGGCCGGCCGGGTGCGTGTCGCTGCGGCAGGCTCGTCGTCGTCGGGGTCCACAGGGACCGTCGCGTCGCGTGGGAGCCGCTGTCGGCGCTCGCGCGGTCAAGCAGCGCGTCGACGTCCTCGCCGCGCACGCGGAAGGCACGGCCCACGCGCACCGCCGGCAGCGTGCCGTGGTCGATCCAGTTGCGGATCGTCTGCGCGGTCACCTGCAGAGCAGCGGCGACCTGGGGGACGGTGAGCAGCTGTCGATCCGAAGTGGCCAAGACAGCCAAGGGTAGCCCGTCGTAGAGAGGGTCCAGTGCGGAGATTGCGCCGCTCGCTCAGTGCAGATGCAGGTTGTCTGACCAGTCTGGCTCGTCGTCGTCGGACACCGGCTCGGGTTCGTGGACCGGAACGTCACTGGCGCCGACGCCGCGCTCGAGGCGGGTGATCAGGGATGCCAGCTCGCTCGCCACCTCGCGCGCGTCCTCGAGGGCGACGCGGACGTGTTCGACGTCGCTTGCGGAACGGCGGGCGGTCCGGCCGACCTCGCGGTCGACGAGCCGGCCGAGCGCCACACTGACGGGGGTTGTGCCGAGCTGCGCACGGAACGCCGCCCAGGTCTCGTCTGTGATCTGCACACGAGCCATACGGTCGCGCGGCGCGCGCTCCTGCGCTCGCTTAGCCCTCGAGAGTTCTCGGGCACGGCGGCCCATGTAGACGCGGTATACCACGCATCGTTGATGCAACTGTGTGCTGCGAGGCGGAGCGCAGCGATGCTGAGCGGCAGGAATGCCTTTGCGGACGGTCATGAGGGTTGGCCGGAGCACGGATGCTGGGAGCGCCGGCAGGCGTCGTGGCCGTGCGGCGAGAGCCGATGGGCTCGAGTGATGCTCGGGACTATCGGCGGTGGCGTGCGGTGGGCACCGTGATGGTCGTTTTCGTGCTTTCGCAGTGCGTTCTGATTCCGCTCCATATCGGACGCGAATCGCAAGAGGGGGTTTGATGCGCCCAGGCGCGGTCGTCATCGGTCGAGAGGCCGTAACGCATCTGGCCGGCGCTCCTGATGGGACGGAGGCGTCGCCTGGGCGAGGGTTCGGGAATGCCCCTGGCGCAAGGCAGGCTGTTGCGAGCGTTCGCATAGCGCAATACCTGCAAGTGGCGTCGGCGCTGGACCACCATGGTCCGGCGTCACCCGCGGGATGGGCGATGATCTAGGCTCTCACAGTGATGGACGAGCGCTTTCCCCGCCCTCCTACCGAGCGAGAGGCGACTGTGTTGGAGTTCCTGCTGTCCGCCGAGTTTCCCGGTCGTGCGGAGCTCGTCACGCAGGCGCGAAGCGTGGAGGTGGTGGGACGCTGGGACGACGAGCCGACCATCGAGCTTCGTGTTGCTGGCGAAGAGCCGCTCGCTGAGGTGGAGAATGTACCGGCGGTCGAAGCGTCAACCCGGGACGGGCTATTTAGCGTTTTGCTGTTCGTACGGGACGGCCTGCTCAACATCATCGAGCTTGTGGACAACGCCGGCGAGGGAACGCTGAGCGAGTTGCCAGCACCGAGCGAGCTTGTCGGCCCGACGGCGTTGGGTCCGACCGCAGCTCGTGCCTGGGGTCGCCAAGAGGACGATCCGCCGGGTGGCGAGCGCCAGCCCGATCGCGGCCCCTGACGACCGCCGACCAGGATCCGAGAGGTAGCCGCAGTGTGGGCCAGTGTTCGGGAATGTCCCTTGAGGGTGGCAGCGAAACAACTAGCGAAATCGTCCACTTTGCCGATACGTCGGTAGATGCCTATGCGCTGGCGGCAGCTAGACAGGGGTCGACGGGAACACGAACGCTCCCTCTACGGCCGCAACCCAAGCTACGGCAACTTTCTACGGGCCATACGTGACCTGCCGGGCTTTGGGTTCCGAGTAGGAGCGGTTTGCGCGACAACCGCTGCCTTAGCATCGGACAAGGGTTGGGTACACGCGCTCACCATCGTGGGGTACGCGCTACTCGGCTGAGCGACTCTCGGCTACTTGTTCTGGCGGTGGCGTGTGCGCCGACGCTGAGGCTGCGCCGCGCGGGAAGGCCGCACCGGCATGGCCGAGGGTGCGGGAATGTCGCTTGATGCCCAACGAGTGTCGGAGGGCTTGGCGAAACGATTGGCGAAACCCGCTAGTCGTCCAAGAGACGAAGGTAGGTCTCCCAGATTTCGGCCATGTAGTAAGGGCCGCGTTCTTCGAAGTCCTGAGCGGGCTCATCGAAGCGCACCATGAATGAGCGCATGAGGTGTCGGTAGCGGTCGGGTAAATGGGCCCGATCCGACAGGTCGTGGACCGCTAACGGTACGTCGAAGTTCTCGGCGATCCGGCCCGTGGGTTCGGATGGCCAAGGGCTGTGCCAGTCGGGATCGCCGGTGACCTTGACGCGAGTTCCCGGTGCTACATCGTCGCCCAGTGGTCTCACGGCGACCCACGGTAGCGCCTTGAGCCTGAAGGCCACGCCGCGAGCGGCACGGCATGCGCCCCGATAGGTAGCCGCAGCCTGGGCGAGTGTTCGGGAATGTTCCTAGACGTAGGCCGTAGGCGGTTCAGCCAGGCGGCTGCTTCCTTTGATCGCGCGCTCGCCAGGCCATGACTACCCAAGCCAGGCCTACCCCGAGCCAGACTCCGCTAACCGCTGGGCCGAGGGAGAAAAACCACACGATGCCGAACAGGACGTAAAACCCAGCCATGACCGAGCGCTGCGTAGCCTTGGATGCTGCCTTCGACGGTTGGCGCATGACGAGAGGTTACTCCAGCTTGGGCGAGTGTTCGGGAATGTCCCTTGGTCAGGGTCCTTGTGCGTCGTCGGTGGGCATAGACTCAATGCGCTCCATCGAGCGGCGATACCATTGGACCACCTGCGTGGCGGCGACGAGATCGCGCTCGTAGGAAACCGGCAGACCGATATCTGGCATGACGCTTGCGAAATAATCGGTGACGTCAGAGGCGCTCGCACCTTCCCGGAGGCGACGGGCGAGCTGGCCGACGTAGCCGTCGTACTCATCCTTGGCCTGCGGTACGCCGTAGACCCCGATCGGGTCCCACCACAGCATTAGCAAGTCCCGCAACTCGCGGCTGCCATTGTCCTTCCACCACCGTTGCCACAGCTCGAGGGATATAGGCACGCTCGCTAGGGTCGCACACAGTCAACCAGCACGGACGCCGCTCAGGCCAGCGGAATCGAGGCCCTGCCAGGTCCCTCGCTTCGCGGCCCCCCGCCCGGCCGGCATGGCGGCGCCGGGCTGCGCGGTGTGTAGCTGGCTGCGGACGCAACCGTGAGCTGGGCGAGTGTTCGGGAATGTCCCTTGGGGTGGCAGCCAAGCTGCGGCCGCGCCTTATGACGGACAGGTCAAAGGAGAGCATGGCGGCGGTTAGCCCTGAGATCGGTACGGTGAGCGTGCCCGAAGCAAGAAGGCCGACTAGGATCGGCGCCGTGCGCACGCTGTTCTTAGGCATGACGCTTCTGCTCCTGGGCATCCCAGCGTTGCTCGTCGCAAATGCGCATCGGCCCGAGTACAACTGCGGCGCATCAACCGCTGCGTGCGAACACGGCGAAGCTCTCACGCCGGTCCCCGGGCGGTTCAGCGAAAGCACCTACCAACTGGTTCACGCGCTTGGGTACGGGCTGCTCGCCCTCGGAGTTGGCCTGATGTTGGTCGGAGGGCTGCTTCTGCGCGGCACCGCTGACGGGACGACCTAAAGACTCGTCCTTCCTCATCGCTCAATCATGCATGTGAGGCGCCTAGTGACTGGGTAGTGGCCTGGGCCAGTGTTCGGGAATGTCTCTTGGTCCGGCTACTTGCACTCGTAGTCCTCAGGCAGTTCCGTTCAGCTGCCGATGTCGAGGTGTTATGCGGCGATTCAGCGTTGCTGTGGGTCCCGCGCTGAGCCAGGTTGCTCGGCTCCAAATGCGGCGGGACGTTGAGGCGCTTGTGGCCATACTGCAAGATGCTGAAGGTCGGGAGTCAAGAGGATTGCATCGCCGGATCGTCAGTTCACTTGCCACCATAGGAAACCCGCAAGCAGTCCAGATTCTTACTCATGTCGCCCGCCAGGACCCCGATCTCCAAACACGGCGAATCGCGATGCACGCCCTGGCGAAGACCGGCGATCGAACATTCCTGCCGCTGTTCAACGAAGCGCTCGCGAGCCACGATCAGGCGCTAAGAGTGCACGCGATCCACGGACTGGCCAACAGCCGCGCGAACGATGCCGTGCGTCCGCTGATCGACCTGCTTTGCGACCGCAAGCCGGGAATAAGGGCGGCCGCTGCGCGTGGCCTCGCGGATCTGGGCGACGAGGCTGGCATTCAGCCCATGCGCGATGCCCTTCGTCGCGCGCGCTGGCGCCCGTTCCATCGCATGGGGCTCAGCCTTGAGCTAGACAGGCTCGAAGAACGTACGCGCTGAGGTGCAGGGCGGATCCGGCAGTGAGGACACGGCAGCATGGGCCAGCGTTCGGGAATGTCGCTCGAAGGGTTCGCGGGATCGCCGCTCTACTTCAGCGGTGCCGAGAACGGCTGGCCGCCCCGCGTCCAGTAGAGCGTGCTGCCCACGAGCGCCAACGAGTGGGGGTCGATGTCGGGGCCAGAGGCCAGCATCCGTTGGCCTGATTTGTCAAGCACGTACACGCCCCGCACGGGGATGGTGCCCAAGCCGCCGATCCACGCGATCGATCCGTCGCTCTTCACGGCCATGTCTTTTGATTAGTGCCTGACGTCGCCGTGCGTACCGCCTTGACTTGAACTAGCAGCGAAACTCGTCACGGCTTGGGGGGTAGGCAGGACGGCACGGCGGACGGAGAGGAGGGGCGGCCGGACGGACGGACGGACGCCGGAGCGAACGCTCCGCCGTACGCCCGCCCGGCCGCCCGCGCACGTTCCCGCCAGCTGCGCTCACCGCCACCCCATCGCCCTCGGTGCTGCAGTTGAGAAGGAGGCGAAGCCGACGCCTCCGCCGGAGGGCTAGCGTCGCTATAGGCCGGTGATTCCCGCGGATGACTGGCGTCCGGGTATTGGGTCAGTTTGACGTCGACGGCGGGTCCCCTCGCGATTTTTGTGTCCCGAAATATGTCCCGAAGTCGACAGATATGACCCCATCCAACGCGCTCGATCCTGCCTGAATCTCCCGCAAACTCGAGTAACACGACGTTGAGGGACTCCCTCTTAAGCCCAAGGTTCCGGGTTCGATCCCCGGGCGGCCCATCAAAACTCTCGCCGAGGAGGCCATCCATGCGCCGCGCCGCACGCCGTGCCACCGTCATAGCCCTCGCTGTCTTTACCGCACTCCTGGTCGCGACCGGCATCGCGGGCGCAGCGGCAACGTCGTGCTCGGCTCGTCGGCCTTCGCGAAACCACACGGGGAAGGCTGGGGCATGGCCCGACCCGCGAAGCTCTACAACGGCGGCGATTCCAGCGGGCTCGTAAAAGAAATCCAGTGGACGAGCTGGGGCGGCCGGACGGCCATCGGATACGGCCTCGGGTGGATCTTCAAGCCGGGCGGCGGCTACTACAGCCGGCCCCTGCTCGTCGAGCTACGGGCACAGGCGCTCGGCCGCTGCGGGTCGCAGCCCGCCTACACGCAGCTGGCGATCCGAACGCAGTCGAAACCAGAAGCACCGCTCGGCTCATGGCAGCTGTGGGCGGAAGCCAAGAGTCTCTGCCACTCTGGGTTCTAGGCTTGGCGCCGGAGTCGGTTTTACACGCCGACCGCTCAGAGACTTCCGCGGAGCGTCCTCAGCGCCCGCCGTGGAGTACTCGCCTCGTTCAGCCGCAAAACCTCGGTCAGCAAGTCCAAGGACGGCGGTCGCGGCATGCTCGCGCTCGACCATGGCGCTCGCCGCGGGCGGTTCGTTGCCGATCGCCTTCCGCAGCAGCACGCTCAGCCGGGGCGGATCCACCGCGTGCTCACCCAAGCCGTGACGAACCATCGCGCTCGTATTGTGAGCGATGTGACCTGCCCTCAGCCCGTATGCGATCACCGGGCAGCGGTGAACGGCGGCCTCCAGACACGTCAATCCGCCGGTGCAGTGCACGAGCACGCTGGCCGCCGCCAGCAGGTTGGCCATGTCGTGTGAGAAGCCGAGAACCCGCACTCGTGCGATCGCGCCGTGGCGAGCCCCGAGCGCTTCACGTGCTTTGCGGTTTTCGCCGCAGACCACCACGACCTGGACCTCATCGATCGCCAGCGCCGCAGCGAGCGCGCCCGAAAGGTCGCCAACGCCCCACCCTCCACCGGAGATGACGACCAGCGGCAGGTTCGGATCGAGACCGAGCTCCAGTCGCGCCCGCGCCGGCGCCCGCGCAGCCCAGTGCGTTGCTCTCAAGGGCGGCCGTACCACCCTCGATTCAGCGCCGGCGGCAATCCGTTCGATCTCGGCCATGGACTCCGTATAGCTGACAAGATGCAGATCGGCGCCCGGGTGAGCCCAGAAGTGAAGACTCGCGAGGTCGGTGATCAGCGCACACACAGGGACCGATAACTCGCCCCGAAGACGCATGTGGGCGAGCGGCGCGGTCACGCCCGGGTAAGTGCAGACCACCACTTCGGGGTCGTGCCTGGCGATCAATGTCGCCAGGCGACGACGACTGATCTGATGGAGGATTCGCGAAGTCAGCCAGCGGCCAGGCCTCCAGCGAACGCCCATCGAGTAGAGCGTCGAATACACCGCGGGACAGTGCGTGAGCTGCCAGCGGGTCGAGCGCTCGAGCAACATGCGCAGCACTCCCTCCCTCGCGCCAAGCCCGTTGCAGAGTGTCACGTGCGCCTCGGGCGCCGAGTTCATCAGCTCCTCGCGCAAGCCCTCGGCGGCGGCGTTGTGACCGCCGCCGACCGCCGCCGACAGGATCAGCACGCGGTGCGCACCAAGCGGCGTGCTGGACTGTGCCTGGGATTGCGGCTGCGGGTCTGCGGCGATGCGAGCCACTCGCTCGCGCGACTGCGTCGGTCTCGAGCAGCTCGATGAAGATGCTGGTCGCACCGCTCGCGCCTTTACGTATGCGGGACGCGTTCAGGCAGCGGATTGACGGACGCGAGGCGCTGGGGAGCCGCGTCCTGGTGACCCCGTCGTAGATAACGCGCCCCAGTCGAGGAACGGGCGATGAGCAGTGCGGCGATTACCGTGGCGGCGAGTGCGCCGGCCTGGATCAGGGCGCTGTCGGGGACACCATGCGGTGGGGAGATCGCCCAGCTCGTCAGCGCGAGCAGCACGAACCACCGCCGCGGGGCGTCATACGCCAGTAGGGCGGCAGCCAGCACCACCAGATAATGACTCCACAGCACCGGCGTGAGCAGGAGCGAGGCGACGAGGCCCGCGCAGTAGAGGATGCGCTCGTCGCGTGTGCAGCGATACCGGTGGCGGACCGCTAGAAGGACGACCAAAGCGAGCGCCAACGCCGACGCCTGCGCCACGAACATCGCGATGCCTGCGTTCATAAGCGCGCCGATCAGACCGAACCCCGCCTCCGCCTCATGCGCGCCGAGCTGCGAGAGCATGCTCAAATACTGGCCGGGGTCGATCGGCCCGAGAACGAAGCCGACGGCAAGCAGCGCGACCGTCGAGGCGCTGGCCCATGCCAAAGCCCGGTAGCGACCAGCCAACAGCAGCCATACCAGCACCGGGGCCAAGAAGAGCTTGCAGGCGATGACAGGCCCCGCCAGCACGAACAGGCCAGCGCGGCCGCGCGCGCGCCAAAGAAAGACCACCCCCGCGAAGAGCAGCGGGCTGAGCGCCCCGAGCTGCAGGCCGGTGATCGTGAATGCCGTGCAGAGCACAAGCACAGCGCGCCAAGGCCCACCGCTCGAAGCGAGCATGCACGCGGCGATCACCGCCAGCGCGGAGATCGAGAAGACGACCGCGGTCCCGAGCGCAGCCGGCAGTCCTGCCAGGAGCATGAACGGCCACAGGGCAAAGTACGGGTAGACGAACGAGAAACCCGAGTAGACGGCCGGCGTTCCGGTAGCGGGGTACACCGGGAGGCCGTGGGCAGCAGCATCCCCCGCCCGCAGGAAGACGTCCACGTCGTAGGCACGTGTCAGGGGCAGGAACGCCAGCGCGATCGCCGCCACCGGAAGCAGCGCAACGACCATGCGCGTCAGCGCACCCTTTGATAGCGCCGATGTCATCGGCGCCGTCGCCAGCAACGCACAGCGGTCACGCAGCGCTTACCGGCGAACCCAGCTTCACGGACCAGACCGAGGTGCAGACCACGCCGAGCACGATATTGGACTTTGGTGTGGGCTTGACCGCTCGGGCGGCGGCGGCGCCGAAGGTGACGATGAATTTTTCCTCATCTGTCGTTACGGCCACACAATAACGCTAGGGTCACCGCGTGACGCTCCGCTCGCTCGCCCCGCTCGTCGTAGTTTGCATGGTGACCGCGCTCGTGCCGGCGGCCAGCGCGCTTGCCTCCAACTCATACGCGCGGCCTGCGAACAGGGCGGAGCGTTCGGCGATCATGGCTGCCTTCACCGCGAATGACGGCAGTTCGTCCGAGGTACACGGCGTGTACGTGTCGCGTACAAACTCCAGGCTCGCGGTGGTCTGCGTTCGCACACCAGAAGCCGGCCCGGAAGCTTACATTTTCCACCAGGTGCAGCGCTCATGGCGCTATGCGGCGAGCGGACCCGTCGGACGGGCCGGCAACTCGACCGACCGGCGGCTCGAGCAAGCCTGCGGGTGACATAAGTCGGCGGGAGGACCTACCGATGCCCGGCGTCCCCGTGGACGCTGCGCTATCGCGCTGTTGTTGGACGGTGCCCGACTGTGAGAATCCGCTCATAAAGCTGCGTACGCTTCGCAGCGCGCAGGGTCGTCAGTGCGTGGGGACGAATAGGCACTGGTGATGGGTAAAGCCCGGATCTTGTGCTTGCCTCTTCGGGCTGAGGCTGGGGTGTCTGTCGCGGCGCCGAGATGACGGTCCCCGCTCGGAAGCTCAGCCAGGAAGATCGTGACACCCCGAGGAAAAGGCGAGGCTCGCCTCCGTTACGCACCGCGCACGACGAGTCTCCGGTCGCGCCGATCGACCGGGGACGGGTCGCTCGCTATGAGGCGCGAATCGCCGCTTACGAAGCTCGCCGCCCAGCCTCAGCTTCTCCAAGGCGCGCGTCCAAGGCTGCGCCGCGGCGCCGGTCTCGCCCCGCTCGCCTACGCCGGCGGCCGACCCGGCTGAGATTTGCCCTCCGGCGGGCGTTCGCGCTTGCCCTCGTCGTGTTCGCTGGTATCGAGCTGATCTCCTACACCAGCGCGATGGTCGCCCCGTCAAACGTCGGCTTCGGCGTTCGCTCGATCGAGTGGCTCAGAGACAATGGCGGCGCATGGCTCGTATCAGACGTCGAGCGGGTCTATTACTCACTCAATGCGCCCGAAAAGGGAGGACCGGCGCTGAAGTCACTGCCGGCTGTCGGCGTCCCGAACGGCGAAGTGCGATCGTCGTATGCGCCGGCGGCGATCGCGCCGACGATCAACCCGCCGCTACCCGGCGAGGGGCAGTGGCGGGGAACGGGACCGCTGATCGATGGCGCGCCGCCCGTGCTGGTGACCACGTTCCGCCCGGATCCCAGCTATCCCCAGATGGTTGCGGGGGTCGCATGGATTGATCGCTCACGCACGTCGTTGCAGCTCTACCCCGGCCGCTACGAGCCTCCGGAGGGAGCCTTCCGAGGGCCGATGGAGGTTCCTCCGCAGGCTCGGGAGGGGCTGCTCGCGACCTTCAACAGCGGCTTTAAGCTCGAGGACTCCGGCGGGGGGTTTGCGGCGCTCGGACGCGTCTACGCACCGCTGCGCGACGGATTGGCGACGCTCGTCGGCTTTCGCAGCGGAACTGTCGACGTACGTTCCTGGACGGGAGGACCACAGCCCGAACCGTCGGTGCTCTTTGCGCGCCAGAACCTGCCATTGATCCTCGAAGCCGGTCACCTGAACCCGAACCTCAACGATGGCTCGCTCTGGGGGGCGACGCTGGGCAATGCGATCCGGGTCTGGCGCTCCGGGATCGGTGTGGACGCTCGTGGGAACCTCCTCTATGCGGCGGCCGACAACCAGACGGCCGAAAGTCTCGCCCTGATCCTGCAGCGAGCCGGGGCTGTCCGTGCGATGGAGCTCGACATCAACTCCGAGTGGGTCACCTTTAACTTCTTCGGCGCGCAGAGCGCAGCCGACCCAACCAAGCTACTGCCCGGGATGAATCGGGAAGCCACCCGCTATCTCGAACCCGATGATCGCGATTTCTTCGCGGTCTTTGCGCGTGGCAGCGGCCAGGCTGAAGGCCGATGAACAACAGACCCGGAGATCCGCAACCCCTGATCGGAGCCAGGGTCCGGCGTTTCACGGTGTCCGAGCGAGCGGTCCACTGGCTGTTGGCGATTGCCTTCTTCAGCCTGCTCGTCAGCGGACTCATCGTCGGGCGTCGAGGGACCTTTCACGACGTGATGTATGCGTGGCATCTCGCGTCTGCCGGCGTTCTCGTGCTCGGCGTCGCCTTGATCGTCAGGGAGGGCAATAAACGCGCGCTCGCGCGCGCCGCACGCGACCTGGGCACCTTCGACGCCGAGGATCGCGAATGGCTGCGGGCGATACCCCCAAGGTTGCTCGCAGGCGCACCCGAGCCGCCAGCCGCCCGGTTCAACGCCGGGCAGAAGGTCAACTTCGTTCTCGTCTGCGTCCTGCTCCTGATCCTCTACGTGTCGGGCGTCGACACGATCGTCGTCGGAACGCATCACAATCTGATCTTCGGTGGACACAAGGTGGCGACATTCGCCCTCGGGGCGCTGGTGACGGGTCATCTCTACATGGCCTGTGTAAATCACTCGACGCGTCCCGCCCTTCGCGGGATGCTGAGCGGCGAAGTCGATCGGGAGTGGGCGCGCAAGCACTACCCGCGCTGGGAGCCATAGCTGAGCGCGGCAGCGCTCAGTTCGCCACGAACGCCAGGAAATCGCGACTATACGGTTCGAGCAGCTTGCCGGCAATGCCGAGCTGGCCCGGTACGACCGGTATGGGGGAGGGGCCGCCTCGATGATGTGCGTAGAGGTAGCCCGCGACCCAGTCGGGATTGATGTCGAGCTCGATCGCGCGCACTGCGCCCGCGCCGATCAACGCGGCCGCGAGTTCGGCGGGTAGAAGTTCCTCGCCAGCGGCCCACACGAGCTGCCCGTTCGCGGTGATCCCCAAGCCCGAGCGAGCCACGGTTGTGCGCGAGCCGATGGTTTCGCCCCAGCACGCGATGATGCAGGCTGAGACGCTCGCCGCCGCGACGCCTCGATCGACCAACAGCCGCTGGTTCTGGAGCACCGAGAACACCGTCCTGGCTGGGCTCGGCACGCCCTCTCGCCAAGCCCCGATGTCGGTCGTCCCATCGGTATAGGTCACGACCGACGCAAGCCCGGACTTCAGCGCAGCCGCCACGTGACCGCCGGACATGAAGCCAACGTCGCGATAGGTCAGCTTGAACCCGCCGTTGACCGCCGCGATGAGTAGGTGAATCTCGCGCGGGGTAATGTGGTCGCCGTAGGTCCAACCCGTCGTTCCGCCGTCGCTTGAGCCCGCATGCAGCGTGAGATGCAGGAGGCTCTGGTCGAAGCGCATCAGGGTCACGCCCGAGCGTTGGGCGAGCCAGGCGGCGGCCTGCCCGTGGACCCGCGCCACCACCGTCCAGCTGCTCGTCGGTTGTCGTGGCGCGGTCACGACGAGCACTGGCACGCGGGGCGCGGGCGTAGCGACCGCAGCGGCTGGCCTGAGTCCGGCCACGTGTGTCCGCGTCGTCACCGCGTTCGCCGCGCGTGTCAGGTGAGTATCCGACTGCCCGACGCCGGCGCTGTAGGTGCCAACCCCTGCAAGCAACGCGACGGCCGCGAGGGCAGCCAGGCGCAGGCGGCCGCGCAGACGCCGTCGTGCGAGGGGGACGGCCGTCCCAGCGTGATCCTGCACATTGGGCCTGGAAGTAGTTCGCGGCATCAGCGCATCGATGCTAACTCTCAAAAAGCGCCGGGCGCGGCCCTCTGAGAACGTTCTCACCCTTTTGCCGAGGTGAGGAAGCACGGTATGGAGCTGGCCGCCATTGACCATCGCCCGGGGTTCGGTATGAGAGTGCTCTCACCTCACCGTTAGGTGCGACTTGACCCCACCAGGAGAAGATGAGCAAGTGCGAGGGTGGCTGCACAGTGTCCCAACCGGAGCCTGCGCTCGCTGGGCGGTGGGAGCGGTTGTCTTGGCGTCGTTCGCTGGCGCGTGGGTGGGCCTACCGGCTTCAAGCCCTGCCCAAGCTGGCGCCAATGGCCCTGGAGGCTCGACGGGTCCGAGCGGACCGAGCGGTCCGAGCGGTCCCTCAGCAATAGCCGGACCCACGGGCTCCACCGGTCCAACTAGCACCGTCGGCCCGTCACCTTGCGCGATGAACCGGCTGCGTCTGCGCTGTCCGGATCTGATCATGTCGGCGCCGTCGGAACTTCACGTCGATAGGAGCACCATTCCCGGGCACGTCTTGCTGCGCGCGACCAGCTCTATCAACAACCGTGGCAGCGGGCCACTCGAGCTTCGAGCTCACCGCACGGGCCCGCACAGCATGTTGGTCTACCAGGCGATCTTTGACGGTAGCGGTCACCCGCACCTTTACCGCACCGCCGCCAGGGTTGTCTTCAAGTACGTGCCGGGCGAACGCTACGAATACGGGAACGTCGGATCCGCCAGCTACTGGAAGCTCGAACACGCCGCGGCGTTTGAGCTGTGGTCGATTGACGCCCAAAACCGGGCTGTGCGCCTGGTACGGACGAGCCCGAAGGTGGATTACTGCCTGCGCGACCTTATGAGAACCAGACCGGCGAGCAGATCGCCGAGCTCGCCGGTCTTCCCGGGCTGCAACCAGGACCCGAACGCCCAAAGCGATGTACTCGGAACCTCCGTGGGCTGGTCAGACATATACCCATATGACTATCCCGAACAATGGATCGACGTCACGGGCCTGCGCGGTCGGTTCGCGTACGTGCAGATCGCCGACCCCGACAGGGTATTGGTCGAGTCGAATACCCAAAACAATGTCTCTGAGACCTACGTCAGCCTTCCCTCCGGCCGTGTACTCGGCTACCGCGTCGGCGCCGCGACGCCCTAACCGAGTCACCATGACGGGGTGCGCCTCCTGGGACTGCCGCTATCCACGCTGGCCTTTCTGGCCCTACTGCATCCCCGTACCCGGGACCCGGGGGTTGACTACGTCGGCGTGTTCCTCGCGGCGGCAGTGAGCTGGGTGGCGCTTCCAGGTCCCGGTGAGGCCGCCCTCATCGCGGCGGGCATCTCCGCCGCGCATGGCCACCTCGACTTAGCGTTGGTACTGGCGGTCGCCTGGGCTGGGGCCAGCGTGGGCGGAACCGCCGGGTGGATCGTCGGCGTGAAGGGTGGTCGGGGACTGCTCACGGCACCGGGACCGCTGCACCATCTGCGCCTTGCGCTGATCGCGAGAGGCGATCGCTTCTATGAGCGTTATGGTCCCGTTGCGGTGCTGTTCACGCCATCGTGGGTCGCCGGCATCCACGATATGCGCTGGTCGCGCTTCCTGCCCGCCAACGCCGTCGCGGCGCTGGCGTGGGCGCTCTCAGTCGGTCTGGGCGCCTACCTGGTCGGGCCCTCAATCACTGACATCGTGGCCGACGCAGGCTTGGCGGGCGGTATTCTCGTCGGTGCCTTAGTTGTACTCGCCGTAGTGTTGCTGGTGCGGCGTGGGTTCCACGACTCGGCGTAGCGGGTGAGCCTTCGGTGATCTCACCTTGGATGTGGCGCTCCACGGCGTCTCGCGCCAGCCGGCCTGGGGCGATCAGTCGAGGTTCTCGAGAATCTCGTTCGCGTGTGACCACTGACTGGGAGCAACGACAAGGTAGATGTCGCCGCGCCCATGCCGATCCAACGGATGGTCGGCGACGCACGCCGCGTCGACGCCCAGGGCTCGCAACTCGTCGCGCCAGGCCACAGCGGTGCTCTGATCCTCGAAGGTGCTGACGGTCTGCCACCCCTCAAAGCGCGGATCGTCGATCACCACCGGCGGGTCTTTGGTCGCACCGCCCCGCCCGCGAAAAAGACGCATCGTATGAGCGTAGCCTCGCCCATGTCCGAGCGTCCCGGCGGGACACTTCCGCAGGCGCATGCGTTATAGATCGAGCCGTGCCCCATGGCCTGCGGACTCGGCAGTGATCGCCGATGGTGGCTCGACCGCTCCGCCCGCCTGGCGGCGCGCCAGCGAGGCGATGGAACGCAGGCTCAAGAGGCTCGCCTGGAAAGTCGTCGACCGCCGCCTCGAGCGTGAGCAGCGTCAAGGCGTTCTCGGGCCCGCCCACCGTGGCTGGCGGGGCAACTCCGCGTTGGACAACCGCGAGCGCTGGACGCACTGGGATTGGCGCGACCGCGGCGAGGAGTGGACCGCCTCAGCCGAGTGGAAGCAGGCGCTCATCGAGGACGTGCTGACCGCGCGCATCCCGCAAGGTGGCGTGGTTCTCGAGATCGGACCAGGAGCAGCCCGCTGGTCAGCCGTCCTGCACCAGCGGGCTCGACGGCTGATCCTCGTGGATGTCTCCGAGCAGCCGCTGGCGCTGTGTCGCGCACACTTCGCCGCCGCCGAGAACGTCGACTATGTCCTGTCGTCGGGCAACGACCTGCCGGGCGTCGCCGACGAGTCGGTCGACGCGGTCTGGTCGTTCGACGTCTTCGTCCATGTCGCACCGCTCGATCAAGCCGGCTATCTCGCTGAGGCCGCGCGCGTGCTGAGACCTTCAGGAGTGGCTGTCATCCACCACGCCGACGGACGCAACCGCGGAAAGCTGCCGAGCCGCAGCGGCTGGCGCTCGCCGATGTCGCGACACCTGTTCGCGACCCTGGCGGCAGACAGCGGCCTGGCGGTTGAGGCCCAAATCGACTCATGGGGTGCGGGTGGCTGCCACGACCTGAGCGCCTACCACGATGCGATCACCATCTGCCGAAAGCCCGACGCCGGATAGCATCCAGCGGGTGCCCGACCGCCTGTACTTCACGGACTCCGACGAGGCGAACTTGCTGATCGCGAGGGACCCGATGGCGCTGCTGGTCGGCTTCGCGCTCGACCAGCAGGTCACTGTGCAGCAGGCCTTCCTGGGACCGGTTCGGCTGCGTGAGCGGATCGGCGCGATCGACGCCGAGACGCTCGCGACAGCCGAACTCGAGCCCGCGTTCCGCGAGAAGCCGGCGATCCACCGCTATCCGGTGAAAATGGCCGAGCGCGTGCATCGGCTTGCGGAGCATGTCTGTGACACCTACGACGGTGAGGCGGCGCGGGTGTGGCGCGACGCGCCGGACGCCGCGACGCTGCGCGCCAACATCGCCGCCCTGCCGGGGTTCGGGGAAATGAAGGTCAAAGCACTCGGCTCGGTGCTGGCAAAGCGCTTTGGCGTGAGCACGGCGCGGGAGCTCGTGCCGCCGCACCCGACGCTGGGCGACGTCGACTCGGCGCAGGCGCTGGCGGACTACCAGGCGGCCAAGCGCGAGCACAAGGCGAGGCTGAAGGCCGGCTAGGTCGGGCCAGGCGTCAGATCTCCGCCCGGCCGCTCGGCGCGGCCGCTCAGTCCGGCGAGCTGCCGTTGCGCCCGGCGAGCGTCTGCATCCCGGCCTCGGTCCACACGACCTGCTCGCGACCTGGACCGACGCCCAGCAGCGCGACCGGAGCGCCGACGTGCTCGCCGATGAACTGTAGGTACTCGCGCGCGGCCTCGGGCAGGTCGGAGAAGCTGCGGCACTCGCCGAGGTCCTCTTTCCAGCCGCGCAGCTCGGTCAGCTCCGCGGTGGCGTGGTGAAGCACGGTCTGGTGGTAGGGGAAGTCGTCGAACACGGCGCCGTCGGCGCCGCGGTAGCTCGTGCAGACCTGGATGCGATCGAGCCCCGAGAGCACGTCGAGCTTGGTCACCACGAGCGCCGTGAGGGTGTTCAGGCGTGCGGCGTAGCGCAGCGCCACGAGGTCCAGCCAGCCGGTGCGCCGCGGACGCCCCGTCGTGGTTCCGACCTCGCCGCCGCGCTGGCGGATGTGCTCCCCCATCGCTTCGTGCAGCTCGCTCGGGAAGGGGCCGGCGCCGACGCGCGTCGTGTAGGCCTTGGCGACGCCCCAGACCTCGTTGATGTCCTTCGGCCCCACGCCCGTGCCCACGCACGCCGCCCCCGCGAGCGGGTTGGAGGAGGTGACGAACGGATAGGTGCCGTGGTCGATGTCGAGCATCGCGCCCTGTGCGCCCTCGAGGATGATCCGCTTGTCGGCGTCGAGCATCTCCCACATCAGCTTCGCCGTGTCGGCGATGTGCTGCTCCAGACGGTGGCCGTAGGTGAGGTACTCCTCGGTCATCGCGTGCAGGTCAAGGGAGGGATCCTTCTCGAACGGGCGCAGCGATAGGCGCTTTGGCTCCATCGCCGCGACGATCTTCTTCTTGAGGATCTTCTCGTCGAGCAGGTCCTGCACGCGGATCCCCAGCCGCGCGGCCTTGTCGGCGTAGCAGGGCCCGATCCCGCGGCGCGTCGTGCCGATCTGCAGGCTCCCGAGTTTCGCCTCGCCGGCCGAGTCCAGCAGCAGGTGGTAGGGCATGATCAGGTGCGCGCTGGCCGAGACGCGCAGCCCGCTGACGTCCACGCGACGCGCGCGCAGCGCGTCGAGCTCGTCGATCAACACCTTCGGGTCGATGACCACGCCGTTGCCGATCACGCAGCGCTTGCCGGGATACAGGATCCCCGAGGGGATCAGGTGGAGCTTCCACTCCACGCCGTCGCGCACGATTGTGTGCCCGGCGTTGTTGCCGCCCTGAAAGCGCACCACGGCGTCGCTGTGTTCGGCGAGCAGATCGGTGATCTTGCCCTTTCCCTCATCGCCCCACTGGGCGCCGACTATCACGATCGACGGCATGGCGAGTTGAGTCTGGCAGGTCAGGTCAGGCGGACCGGCGCGGATACATCGGCACGCTCGTCCCGCAGCGCGCACCGTTCGTCGGTGCCGTACAGCGGCAGCCCGTTTCCGCAGATCGCCACGAGCCGCGAGATCGTTCGCTCCCCGAGCTGCTGTACGAGCTCCTCGTAGCGCAGGTTTGTCGTCACGATCATCGCGCGTTCGTCCTCATAGCGCGTATTGACGATCGAGTACAGCTGCTCGAGCACCCACTCGGTCGTGTTCTCGACCCCGAGGTCGTCGATGTGCAGCAGATCGACGGCCGTCAGCCGCTCGAGGAAGCCGATCATGCCCGACTCGGTCTCGATCGCCCCGCGAACCAGGTTCAGCAGCCGCGGCAGCGAGTAGATCGCCACCGAGCGGCCGGCGTCCAGCGCGGCCTTCGAGACGATCATCGCGAGCGTCGTCTTACCGGTGCCGACGTCGCCCATCAGCCAGAGCCCGCGCCCTTCATCCAGGCGGGCGTCGATGTTGCGCACGTAGCGGCGCACCTCAGACACGATCGGCTCGGGCATGCCGAGCACCGGCGGGCGATCGAAGGAGACGCCGCGATAGCGCTTGGGCACGCGCCCCTCCAGCCCGGCCGTGCGGCGCAGGGCGATCTGGTTGGAGCGGCAGCGGCAGTCGCTGGCAGTGTTGGTCTGATCGTCGACCACGAAACCGCTTCCGTCGCAGAGCCGGTAGGGGCACGCCGACGGGCCCTCGCCTGCCCGGCCGGTGATCGGCTCGGTCGCCGGCGAGTCGGCCGCGCTTGCGCAATCGGCGCTCACGGTTCGAAGCGCTCCCCGGCGTAGTTCATGAACTTCGGGTACTCCTTCTGGAAGGTCAGCGTCACCTTTCCCACCGCCCCGTTGCGGTGCTTGGCGATGATCAGGTCCGCCTCGCCTGGGCGCTCTGAGTCCTCGTTGTAGTAGTCGTCGCGGTAGATGAACATCACCAGGTCGGAGTCCTGCTCGAGGTTCCCGCTCTCGCGTAGGTCAGACAGCTGTGGTTTCTTGTCGGGGCGCTGCTCCACCGCGCGGCTTAGCTGTGACAGCGCGACGACCGGCACGCCGAGCTCGCGCGCGAGGATCTTCAGGCCGCGGCTGAGCTCGCCGACGGCGGTCACGCGGCTGTCATAGCGGCTGTCGGTGCGCATCAGCTGCAGGTAGTCGATGATGATCAGGCCGAGGCCGCCCTCGCACTGGCTGTGCAGCCGCCGCGCCTTGGCGCGGATCTCGAGCATCCCGACGTCGCTCGAGTCGTCCACCCACAGCGGAGCCGCGGCCAGGCGCTGGGAGGCGCCGAGGATCTTCGGCCAGCGCTTCTCGGCGACGCGGCCCTTGCGCAGCTCCTCGCCCTTGATCCGCGCCTGCGAGGCGACGAAACGCTGGGCGAGCTCGGCCTCGGCCATCTCCAGCGAGAACAGCGCCACCGGCCTGCCGTGCTCGACGGCCGCGTTCTCGGCGATGTTGCAGACCAGCGCGCTCTTGCCCATCGCGGGCCGCGCGGCGACGATCACGAGGTTACCCGGCTGAAAGCCGCCGGTGATCTCGTCGAGGTCCTTGAAGCCCGACGGCGTGCCGGTCAGCGAGGTGCCCTCGATCGACAGGCGGTGCAGCTTGTCGAGCTCCTCGTGCAGCACCTCCTCGATCGCGCGGAAGTCCTGCTGGCGATCGTCGCGCGCGACCTCGAGCATCGACTTCTCGGCCAGCTCGACGAGCTCGCGCGGCGCGGCCCGGTGGCCGAGCACGCTCTCCTGGATCTCATAGGAGGCCGTCAGCAGCCGCCTCAGCAGCGCGTTCTCGCGCACGATCTGCGCGTAGCGGCGGGCGTGACCCGCGGCCGGCACGAGCCCCGTGAGCTCATCGACCGCCGCGGCCCCCCCTACCCCCTCCAGTGCGCCCGTCTGGCGCAGCCGGTCTGTCACGGTCAGCACGTCGACCGGCTCGCTCTCGTTGTAGAGCGCGAGCATCGCCTCGTAGATCGTCGCGTGGTGTGCGCGGTAGAAGTCGTCCGGACGCAGGCCCTCTTCGATCACCAGCGCGTACAGCGACCGATCCGACAGCAGGATCGCGCCCAGGACCGACTGCTCGGCGTCGAGGTTGTGCGGCGGTGCGATCGCGGTCCCGCGAACGCCCGTGCCGTTGGCTGTCGTCGCGAGAGGGCTCATCGACCGGGCGAGTCTAGATCGCGACCCGGCGAGCGCTGGAGGGGCTCCCCGCTATCTCGGACTAATTTGGCGCCCACGAACACATGTTCGCAGGCGGACCGGCGCTAGTCCTTGGCCACGACCATCGTCTTGATGGTCGCGGTGCGGCCCTCGACGACGTCGACGACGACCATGTAGGTGCCGACGTTCTTGATCGGCTCGGGCAGGTGAACGTTGCGTTTGTCGAGCGTCAGGCCGCGCGCTTCGCGGATCGCCGCGGCGATGTCCTGGGCGGTCACCGAGCCGAACAGCCGCCCGTCCGGGCCCGCCTGCTGGGGGATCGTCAGCACGGTGCGGTTGAGCAGGACGATGTTTTCCTCAGCTTTCTCGACCGCGTCGCGCGCCGCGCGCTCCTGCGCCTGCTGGCGCTGGCGGATCGTTTCGATCGCCCCCTTGGTGGCGGGCTGGGCGAGCTTGCGCGGGACCAGGTAGTTGCGCAGATAGCCCTTGGACACGTCGATCACCGTGCCCTGCTCGCCGAGCTCCTCGACATCCTGTAGGAGAATCGCTTCTGGCATGGCGCGCGTGACGGTCAGGCTCTAGCGGTCGCGGTCGCGGTCGCCGCGTTCGCGCCGGGGGTTGTCGTCGCGCCCGCCCTCGTTGACGTAGGGCAGCAGCGCGAGCTCGCGCGCGCGCTTCACGGCGCGGGCTATCTGGACCTGATGGCGCCGGCAGGTGCCGGTGATGCGCCGCGAGCGGATCTTCCCCTTGTCGGAGACGAAGCGTCTGAGCGTCGCCACGTCCTTGTAGTCGACCTGCTCGATCTTGTCCCGGCAGTACTGGCAGGGCTTGCGCCGACCGCTGCCGGGCCCGCCCTTCTTGTCTCGCCGGCGCACCGGCTTGCCGCGACCACGTTTTGCCACTGAAGATCTTCCTCGCTGTGCCGTGTCTTGCTAGAAGGGAATGTCGTCCTCGCCGGTGCCGCCGGCCACCGGTGCGGGCTGGAAGTCCCCACCGTCGACCGGGACGTCGCTGCCCTGTGGGGCCGCGTTTCCCGTGAAGGCGCCCCCAGCGGCTGCGTCGTCGCGAGAGCCAAGGAACTGCACCGAGTCGGCAATGATATCGGTTGCCTGCCGTTTGGTGCCGTCCTGCGCTTCCCACTCCCGCCACTCCAGGCGGCCGTCGATCGCGACCGGGCGCCCCTTTGAGAGGTAGCGGGCGGCGTTCTCCCCCTGCGCGCCCCACACCGTGACGTTGAAGTAGTTCGGCTTGTCCTCCCACTCGCCGGTGCTCTGATTCTTGCGCCGCGTGTTGCACGCGATGCGCAGGCTGCACACCGACGTGCCGCTCGGCAGCGAGCGCAGCTCGGGGTCGGCGGTGAGGTTCCCGGTCATCACGACCCGATTGATGTTCGTAGCGGCCACGACGGCTTCCTTTCGTCTAGCTGTCTGTCTGTGCCCGCCCGCGCGCTGCGCGCCGGGCAGCAACCGAGTCTAGAGGCGCGCGCGGTCCTCGCCCCGCGCGACGCCGACACAGCGCGCTTATTGCGAGGATCGACGGGCGCGCGTGGACGTCCTGAAGACCTCGTCCCAGTAGGGCGCGCTGATCCCGAAGCCCTTCGTGTCGTCCTGGAAGTGGTGGCGCATGTGGCGCTCGCGCAGCATCCTTCCCAGCCAGCCGCGCGGTTGGAAGTGGTGCAGGTAGTAGTGGATCATGTCGTACACCAGATAGCCCGCGTAGAACCCGGCCACGAGCCCCGGCGCATAGCCCGCGCCGAAGATCACGTAGAGCACCGCGAAGACGATCGCGGCGAGCGGCACGCTGACCGCGGGCGGCATCACCAGGCGCAGCGGGTCGTTGGGGTGATCGTGGTGAACGCCGTGGATGATCCAGTGCAGCCGCGCGCCGATCCCCTTCTCGGGCTCGAAGTGGAACACGATCCGGTGCAGCCAGTACTCGAACAGCGTCCACAGCGCATAGCCGCCGGCGAACAGGCCGAGCGTGACGAGCACGCTGACCCGCGACAGGCTCCAGGCGACGAGCGCCGCGATCAGCGGCGCGAAGATGATCACGGGCACCGCAGGGTGCACGCGCGACAGCGCGTCCAGGACCCGCGACTCGAACATCGGCGGGGAGGCCCGCAGCAGGTCGGTCCTGCTCGTCGTCGGGTCGCCAAGATCCTCTGCCTGCATCGGACGATCTTATTACGCTCGCCGTGCGACGGGCGCGCTCGCGCGGCTAGGTCTCGTCGCCCGGCGCCGCCGGCTCGCCGCCCGCGTCGGGCTCGGCCGCTGACGGCTGCGCCGCTGCCTCGTCCTGCGCCTGCGCATCGGGCGGCTGGGGCGCCTCGCTCTGCGCCGCCTCGTCGTTCGGTGCGGGCGCGCTGGCGGCCGGGGCCTCGGGCGGCCCATCGGACTGCGCCGCGCCGGCGCCGTTGAGCTCGATCACCGCGTCCACCTCGACGACGTCAACCTCTACCGGCGGGCGGGCCGGCGGCGCCTCGCCGTGAGCGGGCGACGAGGACGCCACGCGCATGTCGGGCGCCGTCGGCACCCCAGGCTTGAGCTTGACGATGCGAAAGCGCAGGATGCCGTCTGTGATCCGCAGCGAGCGCTGCAGATCTGCGAGCAGCTCGGGCGTGGCCACGTGGAACTGGAGCAGGTAGTACTCGGCCGCGTTCTTGTGCTCGATCGGATAGGCCAGCGGCCGCGTACCCCACTCGTCCAGGCGCGCAAGCTCGCCGCGCGCCTCGATCGCCGCGCCCGCGTCGGCGACGATCTTCGCGCGCGTGGCCTCCTCGGCGTCCGGGTCGAGCAGCAGCGTGAGGTCGTAAGTGGGGGCGGGCAGCGTCATGGCGCGGTCCGCAAGCCTAGCGTGTCCGGCCCTTCGCGCGGATGTCGGCCAGCTGCTCGTCGATCCAGTCGCCCGGGTCGCGCGAGGTCACGATCTCGACCAGGCCCGCGGCTCGCCGGTGGCGCTCGGCCTGGTCCATCGTGAGCGCCGCGTAGATCGAGTTGGCGAGCTCCTGGATGTCGAACGGGTTCACCGACAGGGCGAACTCCGCGAGCTCCTCGTGGGCGCCGGTGTTCTCGGAGAGGATCGACACGCCCTCGCGCTCGTTGACGATCGGACCCTCCTTGGCGACGAGGTTCATGCCGTCGAACATCGCGTTGACCAGGAGCACGTCGTAGTGCTTGTAGGCCGCCATCGCCTCCTCGACGTCGTCGCGCAGCTTCAGCTGAATCGGCATCCAGTCGGGGGTCCCGTGGCGGTGGTTGACGACCGCCACGAGCGCCTCGATCCGCTCCAGGTACTCGGCGTACTGGGGCACGTCGGTGCGCGAGGGCATCATCTGCGCGATGAACGTGACCTGCTCGGTGAACTCCGGGTGCTGCTCCAAGAACAGGTCGAACGCCGAGAAGCCGCGCAGCACGTTCTTTGACAGGTCGGCGCGGTCCACGCGCAGGATCAGGAAGTCCCGGCGGCGCATCAGCAGCTCCCGCTCGAACCCGCTCACGCGCTCGCCCTGCGCAATCAGCCGCGTCGCCTGGTGGTCGATCGGCAGCGGGTAGGCCCTGACCCACACCTCGCGCTCCCCGAACCACACCACGCCGCGCTCGAAGTCCACCTCGAGGTCCATCAGGTCGCGGCAGCACTGCAGGAAGTTGCGCCGATAGGAGCGCGTGTGGAAGCCGACGATGTCGTTGGCCAGGATGCCCGCGAATATCTCCTCGCGGATTCGCGTGGGCAGCACCCGCCAGGCGTCCGACTGGGTCCACGGGATGTGGACGAAGTGGTGAAGGAACGCGTCCGGACGCGCGCGGCGCACGAGGTCGGGCAGGGTGTACAGGTGGTAGTCGTGGACCATCACGACCGGCTCTGCGACGCCCTCGAGCTCCTCCACGACCGCGCGCGCCAGGTCCTCGTTGACCGCGTTGTAGCCGAACTCGAAGGCCTCGATCTCCTCGCGCCGGATGTCCGGCGCGTTCGACAGGTCCCACAGGTAGTGCTGGATGAACCACAGCATCGGGTTGGCGAACACGTTGTAGAAGCGGTCGTAGGCCTGCTGGTCTGAGACGACCAGGCGCACCTTGAACTCCTCGCCCGTCGGCGAGCGCACGGAAAAGCTGCCCCCGGCGTGGGCGCGCGCCGCCTCGGCGTCGTGCTCGTTCATCGCCGAGGCGATCCACACGGCTTCGCGGTGAGAGGCGAGTCCGGTCAGCGCGGTGACGAGCCCGCCCGAGCCCCGCTGGACCTCGCCGCCGGCATGAAACGTGACCGGCCCGCGGTTTGACACCAGCACCAGCGGGGATCGCTCGGCCGGCATCTCGGTCATCAGCCGCGCTTCTCTGGGGGCCGCGCCGCGCTCACGCCTGCCCGTTGAGGATCCGCAGATAATCGCGCAGGTAGCGCGGCATCAGGAACTGCTTGCGCACGTGCTCCTTGCCGCGCTTGCCGAGCATCCTGCCGAGCTCGGGGTCGCGCAGCACTGCAAGCGCGCGCTCGGCGCACTGCTCGACGCTCGACACGAGAAAGCCGGTGACGCCATCTTCGATCTGCAGCGGTATCCCGCCGACGTTGCCGCCGATGAACGGCCGCGCCTTCCACACCGCCTCTGACACCGTCAGGCCAAAGCCCTCGCGCGTGGACTTCTGGAGCAGCACGTCGGAGTGCGACTGAAAGGCGTTCACCTCGATCGCGCCGACGTTGTTGAAGTTGTTGAGAATGTGGATGTCCGGGTCGCCGTTGGCGTGCGCGATCGTCGCGTTGAAGAAGTCCCAGCCCTCGGGGTCGTCGCTGGCCATCGAGCCGACCAGCGCCAGCTGCACCTCGGGCAGCGCGGCCTGGACGATGCGATAGGCGTCGATCACGCCGAGAGGGTCCTTCCAGGGATCAAAGCGCGACACCTGGCACATCAGCGGGCGGTCGACGTCGATCCCGAACTGCTCGCAGACGAACGACGCGTCCTCGGGCGACAGCGCCATGTTCTTCGGCGTGAGCGGGTCGATCGCCGGTGCGACGATGTGCGCGGTGCCCCTCATCCCGGCGGGCACGTAGTCGCGCATGTGAAACAGCGAGTCGGGGTAGTCGGCGATGTAGGGCAGCAGGTGGGCGATCGTGTCGGGGTTCGGCGTGGAGAGATCGATGTGACAGCGCCACAGCCAGGTCCGCGCCTTCTCGGGGACCAGCCCGAACAGCGCCGCGGGCTGCGGATCGTGGACGACGCACGCGTCCCACCCGCTGGACAGCTCGCGCGCGTTCATCTCGTTGTAACGCTGCCAGGTGTCCCACTGCTCGGCGTCGAGATCCTGCGGGGCGCCCTGGAGCGCGTTGTGCATCAGCTTGGTCGCGTTGAAGAACTCCTCGCGTCCGTAGATCACCTGCCACTCGCAGTCCAGGCCAACGTCGCGCATCAGCGGCACCAGCGTGTAGAGGATCTCCGAGACGCCGCCGCCGAACGCGGTGGCCGAGATGTGCACGACGCGCAAACCCTGCAGCGGCTCGACGAGCTCGCGGATCTCGGCGATCAGCTCTTTGCCGACGATGTGCGTGTAATCGGAGAGCGTCTTGGTCGCGACTGCGACAGGCTGGAGCACGCGGGCACGATATATGACACGGTGCGCGGATCTCGGCGCTAGATGCGGTCTGCGAGGCCACGCGCGGGCGGGCGGCCCAACTATGGTCTAGCGCGATGCTCAACGGACGCCTGTATCGGGCGGCATTCGTGCCGTTCGGGCTCGCCCTGGCGATCGCTGCATTCTCACTGAGCGCGAGCCCCGCCGGATTGACCTCCCCGCTTGCTCCCGACGCCTTCAGCGGCGCCAGCGCGTTCGCCGAACTCCAGCGTCTGGCGGCCGAATTTCCGCAGCGGCGCCCGGGCGAAAGCGGCGATGCCGCGCTCGCCGCGCGCGTGGCGAACACGATCGACAGCCTCGGCGGAACGGCCGGCGGCGGCTTCTCCGTGCACGTCAGGCGTCTGCAGGCCGACACGATCGACGGCCAGCGACAGCTGCTCACCGTGATCGCGCAGCGCGCGGGCTCGACGGCGGCGACGCCGATCGTGATCATGGCCCACCGCGACGCCGCCGCGCGCGGCTCGCAGGCCGAGCTGTCGGCGACCGCGGCGCTGCTTGAGCTGGCGCGCGTGTTCGCGAGCAGCGAGACCAAGCGCACGATCGTCCTCGTGTCCACCAGCGGCGGCAGCGGCGGAGACGCCGGGGCCGCTGACTTCGCCGCCAACGCGAGCGGGCCGTTCGACGCCGCGATCGTACTCGGAGACCTGGCGAGCGCGCGCGCGCGCTCGCCGTCGCTCGTACCCTACTCCGACGGCTTTGGCTCGGCCCCGCTGCAGCTGCAGCGTACGCTCGCCGCCGCGATCACGCGCGAAGCCCCATCGCCGCCCGGGGCGCCCAGCGTGCTCGGGCAGCTGAGCCACCTGGCGTTCCCGCTGACGCCGGGAGAGCAGGGGCCGCTCGACGCCGAAGGCGTTCCCGCGGTGCTCGTGCAGGTCTCGGGCGAAGGCGGACCGTCCCCGCGCGCGCCGGTCAGCGCGCAGCGCCTGGAAGCGTACGGACGCGGCGTGCTCAGCGCTGTCTACGCGCTGGACGGGGCTCCCGACATCTCGCCGGCGATGCAGACCGGCGTGCTCGTGCAGCGCCAGACGGTCCCCGAGTGGGCCTGGCGGCTGCTGGTCGGAACGCTGCTGCTCGCGCCGCTCGCGGTCACCGTCGACTGGGCTGCGCGCGTCAGGCGCCGGCGCGAGCCGCTGGCGCGACCGGTGCTGTGGGCGCTGTCCTGTGCGGTGCCGTTCCTGATCGCCGCGGTGTTCGCGCGCCTGCTCGGCCTGCTCGGAGCACTGCCATCGGCCCCCGCCGCGCCGGCGATGTCCGGTGCGCTCCCGTTCAACGGCGTGGCGGCGCGCTCGGTGGCCGCCACGGTGCTCGTGCTCGGCCTCGCCTGGGCGCTGTGGCCGCCCGCGACCCGCCGGCTCGGGCTCACCGTCGCGCTGGACTCCGAGGCCGCCGGGGCGTCGCTGATGGCCGTGCTGATCACCCTGAGCATCGTCGTCTGGGCGCTCAACCCGTACACCGCGCTGCTGCTCGTGCCCGGCGCCCACCTGCTGGCGCTTGTCGCCTCCCCGCGGTTGCGCCCGCGCCCGCTGGGCGCGCTCGGCGTGATCGCGCTGGCGCTGGCGCCCCTCGCGCTGTTGCTCGCCTTCTACGCACACCAGCTGGGGCTGGGCCCCGCCGACGCTTTGTGGACGGCGGTGCGGCTGCTCGCCGGCGGGCACATCGCGATACCCGCGGCAGCGCTGTGGAGCGTCGCCTTTGGATGCGCCGTGGCCGCGGCTATGCTTGCCTTCGCACCGCCTGTACCAGAGCCCGAGCCCAGAATGGGCGATCGAGCGAGGATCAGGATTCGCGGTCCGAGGTCCTACGCGGGGCCGGGATCGCTCGGCGGAACGGAGTCGGCCCTGCGACGGTAGCTGTGAGCGAAACGGCGTCCACATCGAGATCGGCCCACGGATTGGGCCTCGCGCGGGGCCCGGTGATCGGGCCGCGGCGGCTGTGGCGGGCCCTGGCGCTCGCGCTGATCGTGATCGGCGCCCTGGCGCTCGTCGATGCCGGCGTGACGCTCGTATGGCAGGAGCCCTTCTCGGCCCTGTACGCCAAACTGCAGCAGGATCAGCTCAGCGGGGCGCTACGCAAGATCGAACGCGCCGCCCCGACGCCCGCGGAGAGGCAGACGCTCGCATTGCTGACCACCGAGCGCCGGCGAATCGCCTTCCTCGCGGGCGAACTAGAACGCCACACCGGCGACGGGGGCGCGGTGGGACGGATCGCGATCCCGCGGATCGGGGCGAGCTTCGTCGTGGTCAAGGGCACCGGCACCGAAGACCTCAAGAGCGGGCCGGGCATCTATCCCCAGACATCGTTTCCCGGTGGCGGGAGCACGACCGCGATAGCCGGTCACCGCACGACCTACCTGGCGCCCTTCCGCCACATCGACTCGCTGCGCGCGGGCAACCGGATCCAGCTGCTGATGCCCTACGCGCACTTCACCTATACGGTGATCGGCCAGCGGGTCGTCTCACCCAGCGACGTCGGTGCCGCGATCGGGCGGCTTCCCTATACGCGGCTCGTCCTGTCGGCCTGCACACCGCTGTTCAGCGCCGAAAAACGCCTGCTCGTGTTCGCGCTGCTGACGCGCATCCAGCCGGTCGGCGCGGCGCGGCGGCTTCCCGGCGGCGCCACGGCCACGCCGATCGAACCGCATCCCCCCGCGCAGCGCGCCAAGCGACCGCGAAAGGGCTCACCAGCGGTGTTCGAAGCCGCTCAGTCCAATCTCCTGTCCCCGCGCATCCAGTAGCGCCACCCCCGGGGGACCCTCGGTCACCTCGCCCACCCAGGTGACGGGCACGCCCCCGGCCTGGCCAAGCGCCCGCTCGACGCTCGCGCGCTGCGGCGCAGAGACGCAAACGCACAGCTCGTAGTCTTCCCCACCGCCGGCGGCCAGGCGCCACGCGGGCATCGCCAGCTGCTCGCCGACCTCGGCGACGCCGGCCTGCAGCGGGAGCGACTCCAGCCGCACGCACAGCCGCGCGTCGCTGGCGCGGCCGACGTGGCCGGCGTCGCTCGCCACGCCGTCTGAGAGGTCGATCAGTGCGTGCGCCCCCGCCTGCGCCAGCGCACGACCCTCGCGCAGCCGCGCGAGCGGACGGCGCACGCGGGCGAGCAGCGCCGCCCCGTGCTCACCCCCGCTCGCCCGCTCGTCGAGCACGGCGCGCCCCGCGGCGGCTCCGCCCAGGCAGCCGGTGACGCCGACGAGATCCCCGAGCCGCGCGCCGTCTCGCCCCACGAGCTCGCCGGCGGCGTCTGCCCAGCCGACCGCCGTGAACGACACCGTCAGGGCCGGCGCGACGACGACGTCGCCGCCGGCGATCGTCGTGCCGGTCAGCCGGGCGAGCGCTGCGGCACCGCGCACGAGCTCCAGCGCGGCCTGCTCGTCAAACCCCGCGGGCACGCCCAGCACGAGGTATGCCTCGCCCGGCAGCGCGCCCATCGCGGCCAGATCGGACAGCGCGCCCGCCAACGCCCGCCAGCCGACGTCGGCCGGCGTCATCCATCCGTCGCGCAGGCGGAAGTGGACTCCATCGACCATCGCGTCGACCGAGGTCGCGCAGACCGCTCCCCCGAGCACGACCGCCGCGTCGTCGCCGATGCCGCGCAGGACCGTCGAGCGCGCCCCCGGAGAGCCGCCGTCCGCGGGCGCGCCCGGTGCCACACGCTGCGCCGCTGCGGCGCCGAGCTCCGCCGCGATCGATTCGATCAGGGAGCGCTCAGCGATGCCGGTAGACGATCCGCGCGCGGTCCAGGTCGTAAGGGGACAGCTCGCAGCGCACGCGGTCGCCCGGCAGGATGCGGATCCGAAAGCGCCGCATCTTGCCGGCCACGTGTCCGAGCACGACGTGGTCGTTGTCGAGCTTCACCCGAAACATCGCATTGGGCAGGGCCTCGACGACCTCGCCCTCGAATTCGACCTTGTCCTCCTTCGCCACGCTGCATCCCATCCGGGCGCGCTCACACACGTGGCCGCACCCCTCGCCATCAATGTCGCCACTGAAACTACCAGCGCGCGGCGTGCGGGGAGGGCTCGAAGCTAGTGCGGCGCGGCCCCGCCCGCGCCCTGTTCGGGGTGTTCGCCGCCGCCCGAGCCCGGCGAGGCGCCCGGGCCCGCTTCGTGGTGCCGTGGCGACGGGCCGCCCGGTGTTGGCCGGTTGGTGGCACCGGGCCCGTGGGGGTGTGACTGTTCGTGGTGTTCGCTGTGCGGGTGCGGCGATTCGTTGAACTGACCGCCCGAGCTCGGCTGGCTGGATTCAAGCTGGCCGGTCGTTGTGAATTTGCCGAAGAACGGCGCGTATGTCAGCGATTCGCTCGGCTGGGGGAACGACGCGCAGGGCTGGCCTTCGGTGACCGCCGACATGTAGTCGTGCCAGATTTCCGCCGGCAGGTAGCCGCCCTGCTGGGGCTCGCCGTGCACGTCGGTCATCGAGACGCGCTTGGTCGGGTAGCCCATCCACACGACCGTCGAGTAGTTGGGCGTGTAGCCGTCCAGCCACGCGTCTACGAGTTCGCTGGTGGTGCCGGTCTTGGCGGCGGTCGGGCAGTTGATCGCAGAGCGGGTGGCGGTCCCGCTCTGCACGTTCTGGTGCAGGATGTTGGTCTCCTCCGCGGCGACGGCTTCGCTGAGCACTTTCACGCGGTGCGGACGGCCCCAGTTTTCGTCCACGTGCCCGCCGGGGAAGACCACCTTGGTGATCGCGATCGGCGTGTCGCGCCAACCGCCGTCGGCGAGCGTCGAGTAGACGGCTGCCATTTCCAACGGCGCGACCCCGAGCGTCAACCCCCCGAGCGCCTCGGCGGGGAAGCTCGAGAGATGGGTTTTGACGCCCATCCTGTAGGCCATCTGCGTGATCGTCTGCTCGCCCAGGTCGGCCGCGAGCTGGGCATAGACGGTGTTGTCGGAGTGCAGCGTGGCCGTCACCAGGTTCATCGACTGGTCCAGCGACGTGCCCTCGAAGGTCTTGACTTCGTAGCTCGGATAGGCCGTCAGCCAGCCTGGCGCCAGCGTGTGAGAGAGGTAGTAGGTGCTGGTCGGGTCCACGCCGCGCGACAGCGCGTCGGCGAGGTCGATCGCCTTGAACGTCGAGCCGGGCTGGCGGTGGCCGTCGGCGGCGAGGTTGTACTGGGACTTCTCATAGCTCTCAGACTCGGCCATCGCCTCGATGTCGCCGTTATGCGGGTTGATCGTGACGATCGCCGACGCGGGGTCTTCGGGCTGGTTGAGCACTTCCGCGATCGCTTTTCGTGCGAGGCGCTGCATGTTGAGGTCGATCGTCGTGTAGACCTTCAGCCCTCCCTGGGCGACCTTCGTCCGGCCGTAGCGGTCTTCGAGCTGTTCGCGCACGTATTCGAAGAAGAAGTCCTCGCGCCGCTGGGAGTAGTAGTTGCCAAGGTGCAGTTCCAGCGGAGCGCGCTGCGCGGCGGCCGCCTGCGCGGCGGTGACGTAGTGCAGTTCGGCCATCTTGGCCAGCACGACGTTGCGGCGCTGGCGCGCAAGCTGCGGATAGCGGAACGGGTTGTACTGTGACGGCGCCTGCGGCAGGCCCGCGAGCAGCGCGGCCTGCTGGAGGTCCAGGCGCCAGACGGGCTCGTCGAAGAACACGCGGGCCGCCGCCTGCGCGCCGATCGCCGTCTGGCCGCCGATCGTCCCGTAGGGGATGCTGTTCAGGTAGCTGGTGAGGATCGCGCGCTTGCTGTGGCGTTCGGTGTATTCGATCGCCAGCTTTGCCTCGGTGATCTTCTGGCGCAGCGTGTGCTGGTCGTTTCCGAGGTAGAGGTTGCGCATCAGCTGCATCGTGATCGTCGATCCGCCCTGCAGCGCGGCGCCGTGGGTGACGTCCTTGACCGCCGCGCGGAATATCGCCGTCACGTCGATGCCGTCGTTGCGGTAGAAGCGCTGGTCCTCGATCGCGACGGTCGCGTTCCTCAGGTCGGCCGGGATTTCACTCCACGAGACCGGGGTGCTCAGCTCGTCTGACTGGATGAAGCCCAGGCGCGTGCCGTTGGCCGCGAACACCTGCGAAGAGCCCGTCGTCAGAGTCTGGTGAAATGTGTCCAGCGCCGGAGCGCCCTGAACGATGTGCAGCACGACGGCGAAGGCCGCCACCACGCCGATGAACAGCATGCTGGTGATCGCGATCGAGCCGACGAACAGGATTCGCACGGGCCCTGACCGGTTGTGCCTGCGCCGTCGCTGTCGTGACTGTCGAGACATCTCGGGGCATTCGAGATTACCGTGCACGTCTGTGATCTCCTGCAGTTGCAACGATCGTCGGCGACCAGCGGCCTGCGCGCGATGAGCCTCGAGACCGGCGACCTGGCGATCGTCGACAGCGCGATCGTCGAGCGGGCGGGCGAGCTCGCGCCGCCGCTCGCCGCGCCCTCGCCGGCTCCCGGGCCGGCCGCGGGCGCGAGCCGGGCGGGGCGCTGGTGGGCGCGGTTGCGCGCGGACCCCGCGCGCATGGCGGCGCTGCGCGACAGCTGGCGCGCGCTGTGGGCCTCGCGCTTGCTCGTCTGGATCGCCGGTGTGGGAACTGTGCTGACGGTCGGCTTCGGGCCGGTGCGCAATGCGTTCGATCCCCCCGGCGTCACGCGCGGGTTCGGCTGGCTTGGCGATCTGCTCGCCGCGCCCGCCGCGCGCTGGGACGCGTCTTGGTACCTGGTGATCGCGCACTACGGGTATCGGCCCGATCTCGGGCTCGTGACCTCCTCGCGCACGGCCTTCTTTCCGCTCTACCCCCTGGGCCTGCGCGCCCTCACGGTGTTCGGCCTGGCGCCGGTGGCCGCCGGCGTGCTGCTGTCGGTGCTCGCGCTCGGCTTCGCGCTGTATGGAATCCACCGCCTGACGACGCTCGAGCTGGCGAGCACAGCGCGGCTGAGCCCGCGCGCCGGTGCGCCGCGCGAGGTGGCTCGCCTGGCGGTCATGGTGACCGCGTTCGCGCCGATGGCCTTCTACTTCTCCGCCGTCTACTCGGAGTCGCTGTACCTGGCGCTGTCTGTCGGGCTGTTCTGGTGCGCGCGACAGGGGCGCTGGTGGGCGGTGGGCGTGCTCGGAGCGCTGGCGGGTGCGACGCGCAGCGCCGGCGTCGTGCTGCTCGCGCCCGCGCTGCTGCTCTACCTGTATGGCCCGCGCGAGGACCGGCCGCGCGACCGCCCCGCGGCACGCTGGCTGCCGCGCTATCGCCTACGCAGGGACGTGCTGTGGCTGGCCGCCGTGCCGGCGGGGCTGTGCCTGTACATGGGCTATCTGGCCCTCGCCGGGGGCCACGCGCTGATGCCGTTCAGGGCCCAGGACGTCTGGGGCAGGCACTTCGCAGGGCCGTATCTCGGGGTCTGGGACGGCGCGCAGGCAGCCTGGCAGGGCGTCGAGCAGCTGTTCTCCTTCCAGCGCGCGCACGTGTACTTCACGGCTGCCGGCGGCAGCCCGGTCGTCAACGCCGGACACAACCTGATGCTGATCGCGTTCCTGCTCGCCGCCGTGCCCGCCGTGGTGGGCGTGCTGCGCAGGCTGCCGCTCGCCTACGGCGTGTACGTGATCGCCGCGCTTGCATTGCCGCTCTCCTACCCCGTCGCCACGCAGCCGCTGATGTCGCTGCCGCGTTTTCTGGTCGTGCTCTTCCCGCTGAGCATCTGGCTGGCGGCGTGGCTGGCCGAGCATCCGCGCCTGCAACGCCCCGCCCTCGTCGCGCTGGCGGTCTCGCTCAGCTTCTTCGTGGGCGAGTTCGCCACCTGGCACTGGGTGGCCTAGGGCCAGGTGCACGACTCGACGATCCAGGGGGCCGAGCCGCCGGGTGAGCGCGCGGCAGCGGCGCAGCCCCAGCCGGTGCCCGACTGGGCGCCGTGGACAGCGCCCGTCGCGCTGCTGAGCGGTCTCGCGATGGCGCTGATCGCGGCCGCGCTGATCGACATCCCGGCGGCCGCGCTCGGAGCCAAGGTGAGCGGCGAAAACCTGCCCGGCGGACTGGTCATCGCCGACACCTTCGTGCAGGACCTTGCGTTCGTGCTGTCGGTGTTGCTGTTCGCGCAGATCGGGGGCCGCACCGTGCGCGCCTGGATGTTCGGCCTGCGGCCGCCGTGCATCAGCTGGTGGCGCGTCAGCGCGTGCATCGTCCTGCTGTTCGGCTCCGTGCTGGTGTTCGCGGCCGTCTGGGAGGGGATCTTCCATCCCGGTAAGGAGAAGCTGCTGGAAACGCTCGGCGCGAACGAAGGCGCGCTGCTGCTGACGCTGAGCGCTGCGCTGACGTGCGTGGTCGCGCCGATCTGCGAGGAGTTCCTGTTCCGCGGCTACTTCTTCACCGCGCTTCGCAACTGGCGTGGCGTTTGGCCGGCGGCCATCCTCACCGGCCTGGTCTTCGGCGGCGTGCACGCGGGCTCCGCGCCGGTGGCCGACCTGGCGCCGCTGGCCGCGCTGGGCTTCGGCCTGTGCCTGCTCTATCGGTACACCGGGTCGCTGTACCCGTGCATCGTGGCCCACTCGCTCAACAACTGCGTCGCGTTCGGCTCGCTGGAGAGCTGGACGGTCCTGCAGACGGTGCTCCTGGCGGCGGGTGCGCTGGTCGCCATCTGGCTGGTCTGGCTCGGGCTGTCGAGCGCCGGCGTGATCCCCGCCGAACCGCCTGTCATCGGCTCCAGCGCGTAGGATCGCGCTCACGATGAGCGCGCCACGTCGTCCCAGGTCGGCCCCGGCCGTGCGCGGCCTGTGGGCGGTGAGCGCCTGTGCGGCGCTGGCGCTCGCGGCTGTGCTGTCGCTCTGCGCACCGGTCGCCGCGGCCAGTGTGCAGGCGCCGGCGCCCACGCCCGCGACCCCTGCGCCCGCGCCGGCGTCGCCCGCGCCGCCGGGCGGGCGCATGAAGCTCGTGCTGGAGCGCGTGGGCGGCGATCCGAGCTTCGCGCTGGCGGGCAGGCGGATCGTCGTACGCGGCGTCGTCGCGCCGTACGTCGCCGGCCAGCAGGTCAAGCTGAGCTTCTACCTGGGCGGACGCAAGATCGCCGTCAAGCTTGTCAGCGTGCTCGCGGTCGGCAACGGCGCGGGCCAGTTCCACGTCGGCTTCGCGACCCCCACGGGCCTCGCGCAGGTGCGCGCGGCGCACTACGCGACCGCGCAGCAGGCCGCCTTCAGCGCGCGCTCTGCGCCGCTGCACGTCGTCGCCGCGAACCTCGGGCCCGGCGCACAGGGGCAGTCGGTGCGCCTGCTGCAGTCAGAGCTCGACGTGCTCCACTACGCCGTGCCGCTGAGCGGCGTGTTCGACGAAGGCACCGGGCGGGCGCTGATCGCCTACCGCAAGATGACCGGGCTGGCGCGCATCGCCTACGCGGGCAGCGAAGTCTTCGCGCGCATGCAGCGCGGCGCCGGGAGCTTTCACGTGCGCTACCCGCGCGACGGCAGGCACGTCGAGGCCGACCTCACGCGGCAGGTGCTGGCCGAGATCGAACCCGGCGGGCGCGTGCGCACGATCTACACGATGAGCTCGGGCAAGCCGTCCACGCCCACGGTGATCGGCCATTTCCAGGTCTACGAGAAGACCCCCGGAGTCAACTCGGAGGGGATGGTCGACTCCAACTACTTCATCCGCGGCTACGCGATCCACGGCTATGCCGAAGTGCCGACCTACGCGGCCAGCCACGGCTGCCTGCGGGTGCCGATCCCCGACGCCGCCGCGATCTACGGCTGGATCCAGAGCGGCACGCCGGTCGACGTCTACAACGAGGGCGGCGGCGGCAGCGGCCAGGTGCGCGCAAACGCCGGCCCCTGAGGCGCGCAGCTTCTCACCGCAGGCGCCGCTAGACCCGGACCCTGATGACGCGCGCGATATATCCGAGGCCGAAGCCGTAGACGATCAGCGCGCAGAGCAGCCCGACTCCGCGGATCACCCATTCGCTGCTCGAGCCCGACGTGATCGCCGAGAACGGCGACGTGAGCCCGTTGGCGACTTCGTCGATCGCCCGGTGCACGCCGTCCTCGTTCTTGGTGGAGGTCGCCCCGCTCGGCGTGCTGGCGGGTTTGCCGAAGACTTCTTCCTGCTGATGGGTCGAAGCCGTGCTCGTCTGATTGATCACGAAGATCGCAAACGAGACGACCACGACCAGGCAGGCGGCCATCGACGCCAACCTGAGCAATTTCGCGAGCGGCTTGGCCACGTCAGGGGATTCGACGCGATCGCGCCGCTAGATTAGGTTTCCCCGTGGAGGCAGTGGCCGAATATAGGAGCGCGCTCGTGCACGCGCGCGAGACGCTCGTACAGGCGCTGCGCGAGCACGCGCTGGTGATCGGCGAGGTGACGCTGACCAGCGGGACCACGGCGCAGTACTACGTCGACGCCAAGCGCGCGATCCTGCTGCCCGACGTTTTCGCGGCGCTCGGCATGCTGGTCGCAGAGCAGGCGCGGGCGTGCGGCGCGCGGGCGGTCGGCGGCGTGCCGATCAGCGCGATTCCGCTCGCGTGCGCGGCGCTCACGGCGCCGCAGCCGCCGGCCAGCGCCTTCATCGTGCGCAAGCAGCGCAAGGCGCACGGGCTGCAGCGCTGGATCGAGGGTCCCCCGCTGGCGGCTGGCGAGCGCTGCGTTATCGCCGAGGACGTGGTCACGAGCGGGGGATCGACGATCGAGGCGCTGCAGCGCGTGCGCGCGGAGGGGCTCGCGGTGGTCGGCGTCGTGAGCGTGCTCGATCGTCTCGCCGGCGGGGGCGAGGCGATCCAGGACGCGCTGGGGGACGAGGGGTCCTATCGGGCGCTGGCGACGATCGACGACGTCTACCCCGACCGCCCCGACCGCCCGGCGCAGCCGCGCCGGTAGCCTTCTCGAGGTCCGATGCAGGCACGGCGGGCCGCGCCCTCGTAGTCCAATGGATAAGACGGCCGCCTCCTAAGCGGCAAATCCAGGTTCGACTCCTGGCGGGGGCACTGCAGCGGCCGCGCCCGTCCAGCGCGCGCAAATGCGGCCTGCGAAGGGCGGAAACGGGGGTTTGCGCCAGCGCGCGGGCCACCTGTCACGTTGCACGCCGTCGGCGGCCTGTGTAGCGTTGAAAGATGGGGCTGTTGCTAACTTTGCCGCCAGCGTGCACCAGAGTGCCCGCCAGAGCGCCCGCTTTACTACAGGAGGATCAATGATGCGAACGCTTTCCACGTGGTTCATCTTCGCCGTCGCCGCGACGGCGCTGATGGCTGGCTGTGGGGGCAAGAGCACGTCGACGTCAAGCACCGGGGGGTCCTCCTCGTCGAGCTCCACGCCCTCCCCGTCGACCTCGACGACGCACGCGCCGACGGGTTCGGTCAGCGCCGGCCCCTCGGGCGCCACGAGCCCCGGCACGGTCGCGCAGCAGCACGCGGCCGGCAAACACGCGGTCGCGTCCTGCAAGGCCGCGATTCACGCCCAGACGTCGATTCCCGCCAGCGCCAAGGCAAAGCTCGAAGCCATCTGCGGCAAAGCGGCGACTGGCAGCAGGGAAGCGCTCGAATCGGTCGCTCACGAAGAGTGCGTCGCGCTCGTCACCGCGACACCGCTGCCAAACGCAGCGGCCAAGCAGCGCGCCCTGGCGATCTGCAAAGCGCCGGCTTAGCCCGAAAGTCGCAGGAGCGGACGCCGCGGGCGCAGCCGGCTATCGATCGCTCGCCGGCTGCTCGGCCTGATCGCGGGCCGCGTCGTCGGCGGTCTCGCCCTCCTCCGAGGCCTCGCCCGCATACAGCGACTCGCGCGCCAGCTCGCGGTCGTGGCCGTCGAACAGCTTGATCTCCAGCAGGTCGTGGCGATAGTCGTCGGGCGCGATCAGCGTGAAGCGCTCGACGATCAGCTCGCACTGGTCGACGGCCAGGTCCGCCAGCTCGGCCGTGACGATCTTCCCGCCGGACAGCAGCGGGTGCCCCCAGACGAGCGTCATCGACGCCGCCCGCCCGGCGTGCCCGCGCCACGCGCCGATCACCTCGTCGCAGAGATCGATCTTCCAGTCGGGGTTGCGCTCGGCCGTCTCCTCGGTGAAGTCGACGTGCGCCGAGAAGTCGCTCGCCTGCCCGTCGGCCCCGCCGGGCACGAAGCGCACGTAGCCGAACAGCTCATAGCCGCCGGAGGTGCGCGCCGTCCCGGGGACGTAGGTGCGCCCGTGCCAGGTGCGGTCGGGATACCAGATGACCTCGCCGGGGTCTCCGAGATCCTCGGGCTGGAGGTCGAGCTTCAGCGACGCGGCCAGGAACTCCTCGCTCAGTCGCTGCGCCCAGCGGCCATAGGGCAGCTCCTCCTGCGGCGGCTCGGCTGCGAAGCGGGGCACGAAGCGTTCCTCGGGCGGCACAGCCGGAGCCTAGCGCCGGGCGCCGCAGGGCAGTGGCGGGCGGGCTCGGCGGTCCGCTACGCAGCGTCGCGCAGCAGCGCGGCGGCGTGCTCGGGGGAGACGATGTTCAGGTTGACGTCGGTCGAGAGCTCCAGGCCGGCGATGTGCGTCAGGCGCGGCAGCACGTCGATCCGCCAGCAGAAGTGCTCGGCGCCGAGCGGCGCGGTGCGGATCCACAGGTTCAGCGGCGGACTGGAGCCGAGATGGCGCGCCAGGCGGGACAGCCCATCGTGCAACAGCGCAGCGCCGGTGGGACCGTCGTCGTCGAAGTGCGCGCGCGGGACGCGCGGCGCGATCATCAGCTGGAAGGGCAGGCGCGAGGCGTAGGGCGCGAGCAGCACGGCCTCGTCGTCGATCGCGACGACGCGCTCGCTGCGGCGAACCTCCTCGGCGACGAGGTCGCCGAGCAGGTTCTGGCCCATCGTGCGCGTGCTGTAGGCGGCCGCGCGCTCGCGCTCGCGCGCCACCGCGGCGGGGACGAAGTCCAGCGCGTAGAGCTGGGCGTGGGTGTGCGGCAGCGACGCCCCCGCCTCGCGGCGCTCGTTGACGATCAGCTGCACGCAGGGGCAGTCGCGATGCGCGCGCATGCGCTCGCGCCAGACCGCGACTGCGGCGAGCACCTGCTCTCGCGGCAGCTCGGCCAGCGAGGCGACGGGCTGGGGGCCGTTGATGATCACCTCGTGAGCGCCGCGCGCCGGGAGCGACACGAACAGGTCGTCGCGCGTCATCCCGCGGGCCGAGCGCGGCGCCGGCTCGCTGTCGATGCCCTCGGGCGCGCGCAGCGCGAGCCGCTGCTCGCCTTCCTGCGCGGGGGGTGGCGCGAGCGCCGGGTAGCGGTTCGGCACCACGCGCACCGTCCAGCCGGGGCCGTCGGCCGCGCCCGCCGCGCGCACGGCGAACAGCTCGGGTGGCGTGCACTGCTCGTGGCCCTCGGCGAACGGATCCTCGCTTGCGTCGATCGGCTGCGGCGGCTCGCAGCCGGGGGCGCCGCCGGGCCGCAGCGAGCGCTCGCCGGCGACGATCGTCCGGTGCCCGCTGAGCGGATCGATGCGGAGCTCGGCCATCGGCGTTCAGCCCAGCGCGTAGCGCTGGATGTCTCGCTGCAGCTTGGCGAGGCTGGGGTAGGGGCCCTGGTGGATGTACTGCTGGCCGGCGCGGTTGTAGAAGACGGTCACCGGTGTGAAGCTCGAGTCGGTGAGCGTTTCGCCGAGGTGTCCGCTGTGGTCGTAGTAGCTCGGGTAGGCCACGGGCACGGCGCGCAGGAACGCGCGCGCATCGGCGAGGCTGGTGTCGGCCGAGTCGATGCCGAGGAAGGCTACGCTGCGTCCCAGTGCGACCGAGGCGCGCGCAAACACGTTGCGCTCGGCCTGGCACGGCGTGCACCACGAGGCCCACTTGTTGATCACCAGCGGGTAGCCGCGCAGCGCCGCCAGGCGAGCGCGCGCGGCCCGTTCGCCGCCGGGCAGGATCTCGTCGGACTGCGCGTGAAGCGCCGCCAGGGCCGCCGGCGAGCCGGCGAGGCGGGCGCTGATCTGCGCGGGCGTGAGGATCGCCGGCGCGCCCGGTTCGCGAGCGGTGCCCAGCAGCTGCACGAGCCCCACGGCGAGCAGCACGAGCAGCGCGAGCGCGGCTATCGAGAGCAGCCAGCGTGCGGGCGTCATCGGCGACAGGGTGGCACATGGCAGCCCGTCACCGATCACGCGGTGTGCTATATCCTGGAGGACAGTCAGAGCTGGATCGCTCTGAGCATCCGGCAACGCAGCCGGCCCTGATGCTGGCGACTCCTGCGCCGCGGCGGACTTCACCTCCCAGCGGCGCCCCGTCTCGAAGTCCAGAGCCTAAATGGCCGAGTCCACCTCAGTGGCCCACGTGGCCGCGCCCATTCCAAGCTCCGCAGATATAGCGCGTGCGGAGAAGCTCGTGCGCGAGCGCTTCGTGCACGCGGGAGAGCACCCGGCCCTCGCGCTCGCCCCCGGCTCGCCGCGCAGGCGCGCGCTCGACCAGGCGCTCGCGGAGCTCGCCGAGGACCCGCGCGCAAAACGTCCCTCGACGGCCTGGCGGCGCGAATTCTCGCTGCTGCTCGGGCTGGAGCGGCTGCTTTCAGAGGACGAGCCCAAGCTCGCTGACGGGACGGTGCTGTCAGCCCATCAGGTCGATGCGCTGTCGGGCACGCTCGCGGCGCTCCTGGCCGAGGCGCAGCGCACCGGCGTCAACGGCAACGGCCGCTCCGCGGCCTCAGCCTCGCCCGAGCTGCTGGCGGCCGCCGACATCCTCGGGCCGGAGGACCTCGCGAGGGCAAACGGGACCGAGGTGGCGGCCGACGCGCGGGTGGCCGCGGAGTCCACCGAGGAGGACGAGGATGAGGATGATGCCGAGGAGGACGACGACTACGAGGAGGATGACGAGGAGCTCGGTCCCGTCGAGCGCGCCGCCCCCGACGAGGATGACGAGGAGGAGCTCGACGACGAGGAGCTGGCCGACGACGAGGAGCTGAGCGGCGAGGAGGACGAGGAGACCGAGCTCGCGGGCGACGCCGAGGAGGAGCCGCGCGACTGGGTCGAGGACGGCGACGGGGAGGAGCCGGTCGCCGAGCAGCCCGAGGACCCCAACGCCGCCAAGCGCTTCTGGTTCGAGCACGCCACAGGCGCCGGCAAGACGGTTGCCGCGCTCGGCTTCGTCGAGGCCTCGCAGACCGGCGGCGTGCTGATCCTCACCCACCGGCGCAACCTCGTCGACCAGTTCAACGGCGAGCTGCGCGACCGCGGCTACGCCAAGCGGATAAGCCGCCCGCTGCTGAAGGGCGAGGACTCGGCGAAGGGGCCGGTCACGGTGGAGACCTACCAGTGGTTCGTGCGCAACGCCGGCAAGGTGTCGAGCGCCTACACGATCGTGATCTGCGACGAGGCGCACACGGCGCTGGGCGAGAAGACGAGCGCCGCGATCCGCCAGTGGACCGGGCCGGTGTTCATCGGCATGACGGCGACCGGTGCGCTGATCGCGCGCCACGTGACCGACCTGTTCCCGACGCAGACCTCGCGCTTTGACCTCGCCCAGGCGGCGCGGCGCGGGGTGATCGCGCCGCTGCGCTGCGTGCGCATATCTCCCGGCGTGGGCGTGCGCACGATCGCCAACGTGCCGCTGCGCCGCGGCGAGGTGGATACCGAGTTCGACCAGGACGAGCTGGCCAAACTGCTCGACCAGCAGCCGTTCAACGTGGCCGCGGCGAACCTGTACCGCACGCGCTTCAACGGGGTGCCGGGCGTCGTCTACGCGGCCGGCGTGAGCCACGCCTACAACCTCGCGGAGGCCTTCCGCGCCGAAGGCATCAAGGCGCAGGCGGTCTCGGGCGAGACGCCCAAGCGCGAGCTGGCCGAGATCCTGGCGCGCTATGAGCGCGGCGACATCGACGTGCTGATCAACGCGCAGCTGCTCGCGGAGGGCTGGAACAGCCCGCGCGCGACCGTCTGCCTGCATCTCGCGCCGACCGCCTCCAAGCGCATCTACCAGCAGCGCGTCGGACGCGTTACCCGCCGCCACCCCGGCAAGGAGGCGGGCCTGGTCGTCGACTTCGTGCATCCCGCGACAAAGCACGACGATCCGGTCGTCACGCTGCACTCGCTGCTGGACCGCGACGTGTATCGCGGCGGCGCGATCGTCGTCGGCCCGGTCAGGCGCGGGCGCGGGCGCAGGGTGCGCGTGGAGCGCCGCGTGCTGCCCGTATGCGCCGAGGAGGAGCGGCGCTTCGCGGCCTTCGAGCGCGAGCTGTGGCGGATCGCCGTCGAGCATCTCGACTACGGCGAGCAGCACGTGTGGGCTGCGCTGGCGGGAGCGCGCGTGGCCCCGACCGGCTGGCGCCGCGCGCGCGCGATGCTGCACTTCGATCGCGGCGGCGAGCTGAAGAGCCGCTTTCTGATCACCGCCGTGCAGCGCAACAAGAACTCCCAGCTGCGCCTGCGCGCGCTGGCAGACATCGCCGCGCTGCGCGACCCCGACGCGTTCGACACAGCGATCGACATCATCGGCGGCTGGTCGCGCGAGGAGCGCCGCGACGCGGCCAAGACGATGCTGCGCGCGCTGGCCGATCGGCGCATCGGGCGCCGCGACCAGGCAAACGCCTGGATCTGGCGCCTGGCGGAGTACACGCGCGAGGTCCACGAGGAGTACGCGGTCCAGCGCTGGCCGGAGACCAAGCGGCTGCTCGGCCTGCTGGTCAACTCGGCCGGAGGCGCGCACGCGCGCAACGCGCGCCGTCTGATCCACGCCGCGCGCAAGCAGGACCGCCGTCTGGCCGCGGCGCTGCTGGCGGCGGCGCTCGCGCACACGCCCGAGGCAGAGGAGGCGCTGCGCGGCGCGCGCACGCGCATGGCGCGCAAGCCGCCCGCGCTGGCGCGCGAGCTGCTGCGCAACTTCCCCAAGCGAAGCGCGCGCGGCTCGCGCCGGCGCCGCAAAGGGGCCAGACCGGGCGCAAACGGCGCCGGGCCCGGCGCGACCGCGCGGCGCGCCGGCGCCGCCAGGGCGCAGCAGGGCAGCGACGACGGCGTCCTGGCAGAGGCGCTCGCCAGCGACGCTCCGGCCCAGAGCGGCGCCGTCGCCGATCTCGCGCCGGGCGCCGAGGAGCGTCTCAAACGCGAGGTCCAGGAGGCGCTCGACCACGCCGAGGAGTGACGCTCAGGCGTCGCTGTGCAGGTGCACCTCGCCGGCCGCCAGCGTCGCCTGCCCGCCGTCTTCCAGCGAGACGACCAGGCGCCCCTCGCCGTCGATCCCGACGCCGCGGCCATGCATCGGCGACCCCTCTGAGCCGCTCGGCGTCCAGGCGATCTCGCGGCCGCGCAGCGCGTCGCGCGCGCGCCACGCACGCAGCGTCTCGGCGGCCGGCTCTTGCAGGCGGCGCGCCAGCGCTGCCAGCAGCTCCTGCAGCGTCGGCTCGAGCTCCTGCGGCGCGCGGCCGAGCGTCGCGGCCGTGGCGCGCAGCGGCGCGGGCAGCTCCGCGAGCCTCACGGCCGCGTTCAGACCGATCCCGAGCACGGCCCAGTCTTCCTGGGGCCGGCCCTCGATCAGGATGCCGGCGAGCTTGGCCAGCGCGGGAGCAGGAGCGGGGGCGGACGCGGGGCCGGTCTCGCGCGGCGCCTTGCCGGGGGCTGCGTCGCGGGCGAGCACGACGTCGTTCGGCCACTTGATCAGCGCGCTCGCCGGCGCGATGTCACAGACGGCGACCGCGGCGATCAGGGGTAGCAGCGGCGGCGGGGAGCGCAGTACCAGCGACGCGAGCACCGAGCTGCCGGGCGGCGCTGACCAGCGGCGTCCCTGGCGCCCGCGCCCCGCGGTCTGAAACGAGGCCGTGACGAGCGCGCCGTCCGGCGCCCCGGCGATCGCGAGCACGCGGGCGCGCGCGTTGGTGGAGTCGGCCGCGCGCAGGTGAAGACGCGGGCGCCCGAGCGCCGGGAGCGCCGTGGGCGGCCGATGGGCGCATGCGCCGCCGCTGGGGCCGTGAGCGCTCACGCCGCCGAGCGCCGCGCGCGCACGTCTGCGAGCAGCGCGTCGAGTAGTCCCTCGACGTCGTGGCGCTGCGCCTCCAGATCGGGCGCGAGGCCGTGCTCGCGCAGCGTCGCGCTCGTGACCGGACCGATCGAGGCGATGCGCGTGGCGGGCGAGAGCGCCGCGTCTCCGCCGGCCGCCTGCAGGAAGAAGCGCACGGTCGAGGACGAGGTGAACGTGATGTAGTCGGCGGCGCGCGCGGCGGCGAGCGCGCGCGCCGACAGCGGCTGCGCCACCGTCTCATACAGCGCGAGCACGTCGACGTCGGCGCCCTGCGCGCGCAGCGCGTCCGGGAGCAGATCGCGCCCCGCGCTCCCGCGCGCGATCAGCGCGCGGCGCACCGGCGGTGCGATCGACGTGAGCTCCTCGAGAAGGCCCTCGGCGACCGAGCGCTCGGGCACGAGGTCGGCGAGCACACCGTGCGCGCGCAGGGCGCTCGCGGTGCCGGGGCCGATCGCCGCCACGCGCGCTCCCGCGAGGGCGCGGGCGTCGCGCCCGCTCGCCAGCAGGCGCTCGAACAGCTCCGCCACGCCGACCGGGCTCGTGAGGCAGATCAGGTCATAACCGTCGAGCGCCGGCGCGTCGCCGGGCAGCGCCAGCGTCTCGATGACCGGCGCCTGCACGGTGCGCGCGCCGAGCTGTGCCAGCCGCGCGGCGAGCACGCTCGACTGGGCCCGCGCGCGCGTGACCGCTACGCTCAGGCCGCTCAGCGGGCGCGCGGGCAGCCAAGAGAGCTCGCCGGCCAGCGCGGCGACCGCGCCGATGACCGTGATCGCCGGCGCGCGCGCTTGCTGCTCGGCGGCAAGCTGGGCGATCGTCGCCAGCGTGCCGACGATCGTGCGCTGGCCGGGCAGCGTTCCGGCTTCGATGACCGCGGCTGGCTCTGACGCGTCGCGCCCCGCCGCGGCGAGCGCCTGCGTGATCTCGGGCAGGCGCCGCGCGCCCATGTAGAAGACGAGCGTTCCCGGGAAGGCGGCCAGCGCCGGCCAGTCGATCGCGGTCTCGCGCTTGCCGGGGTCCTCGTGCCCGGTGACGAGCGCGACAGCGCTCGCGCTGCCGCGATGGGTGACCGGAATGCCGGCGTAGGCCGGCGCCGCCACGCCGGCGCTGACCCCGGGCACGACCTCGTAGGGGACCGACGCAGCGCGCAGCGCGAGCGCCTCCTCGCCGCCGCGACCGAACACGAAGGGGTCGCCGCCCTTCAGGCGCACCACGCTGCTGCCCGCCCGCGCGCGCGCGACCATCAGCTCCTCGGTCTGCTCCTGGGGGACCGATGCGCCCGCCCCCTCCTTGCCGACGAACAGCAGCTCGGCGTCCGCGCGCGCGCCATCGAGCGCGGCCTCCGGGATCAGCCGGTCATACAGGATCACGTCGGCGCCGGCGATCAGCTCCAGCGCCCGGGCGGTGAGCAGGCCCGGATCGCCTGGCCCGGCGCCGACCAGGTAGACCCGGCCACGCGGCTCGCTAGGCGACACGCGCGAGCAGCTCCCCGGCGCCTGACGTATCCATGCGCCGCGCGACGTCGCGCCCGAGCTGCGCGGGGTCGTAGAAGCCGCCGAGCAGCTCGTCGACGACCCAGGCCGAGCCGTCGGGCAGGCCGACCCAGGCGCGCAGCTGCAGGCAGCCGCATCCGGCCGGCCGCGCATGCGCGCCGAGCGGCGTCTGACAGCTCGCCTGCAGCGCCTGTGCGAGCGCTCGCTCGGCCTGCAGACAGGCGAGCGCAGCGGCGTCCGTGATCGCCTCGGCGGCGTCGCGCGCGCGCCGGTCCTCTGCGCGCGCCTGCAGCGCGAGCACACCCTGGCCGGGCGCCGGCACGAACGTCGCCGGGTCCAGCAGCGCCCCGATCTCGCGCTCGCGCCCCAGTCGCTGCAGGCCGGCGCGCGCGAGCACGATCGCGTCCAGCTCGCGCGCGCCGCCGTCGTCTGCCGCGGCGGACAGTCTGCGCAGGCGCGTGTCGACGTTGCCCCCTAGCTCGACGAGGTGGAGGTCGTCGCGCACCGAGCGCAGCTGGGCCGCACGGCGCACGCTGCTCGTGCCCACCCGCGCGCCCGGGGCCAGCGACGCGAGGCTGGGCGCGCCGCACAGCACGTCCTCGGCAGGCGCGCGAGCCGGCGCGCCGACGAGCGCCAGCCCGTCCGCCGGCTCCTGCGGGACGTCCTTGGCCGAGTGCACGGCCAGGTCGATCTCCCCATCGCGCAGCGCGCGCTCGATCGCGTCGACCCAGCGGCTCTTGTCCTGCGGCACCTGCTCTGCGCCCGGCTCGCCGGCGCCTGGCGCGGCGTCGCCGCTGACGCGCAGGATCACGGGCTCGGGCGCGCAGTCGACGCCGTGCGCGCGCAGCAGCGCGATCACCTGCTCGGCCTGGGCGCGCGCCAGCGCGCTGCCGCGGCTACCGATGCGCAGCTGCGCCATGCGCCGCGCTCAGGGGGAGCCTGAGCCGCCCGCGCTCGTGCGGCGCGGGAAGGCCCGCACGTTGTCGGGCGCCTCGTCCCCCGCCTCGCCCTGCGTGCTCGCGCGAGGGTCGTCCTCGCGCAGCCCGAACAGCTCGCGCACGAGCTCGATGCTCGCGTGGCCGCGTGCCTCGGACAGGCTGCGCAGACGCAGCGTGGGCTCGTGCAGCAGCCGGCTCATGACCGCCCGCGCGATCGCCTCCACGCGCGCCATGTCGCGCGGCGAGGCCGACTCCCACTGCCCGTCGTTCTCGGCCAGCACACGGTCGACGAGCTCGTTGCCGTGCTCGCGCAGCGCGGCGACCGTCGGCAGCGCGTCGAGCTGGCCCATCCAGCGCGCGAAGCGGTGGATCTCCTCCTCGACGATCTCCTGCGCGCGCGGGACCTCGCTCGCGCGCGTGTCGAGGTTGCGCGCGATGACCGCCTGGAGATCGTCGATGTCGTACAGGCTCACGCCGTCCAGCTCACCGCAGCCCGCTTCGATGTCGCGCGGAACCGCGATGTCGATCAGCAGCAGCGCGCGGCCGTCGCGCTGGCGCATCACGAGCTCGAGCTCGTCGCGCTCGACGATCGGCGCAGGCGAGGAGGTCGACGCGAGCACGATGTCGGCCGCCAGCAGCTGGTCGGGCAGGCGCTCCAGCCCGACGACCGAGCCGCCGAAGCGCTCGGCGAGGCTGCGCGCCCGGTCGGCGTGGCGGTTGGCCACGAACACGGTCCCCGCGCCCTGGTCGGCCAGCGCGCGCGCGGTCAGCTCGCTCGTCTCGCCGGCGCCGACGATCACCACGTGACGGTCCTGCAGCGAGCCGAGCACGCTCAGCGCGTGCTCGACGGCCACCGACGGGACGCTCACGCGGCTGGACCCGATCCCGGTCTCTGAGCGCACGCGCTTGCCGGTCGTCAGCGCGGCGGCGAACAGGCGGTTCGACAGCGGCCCGGTGGAGCCCTCGGCGAGCGCGGCCTCGTGGGCGCGCTTGACCTGCCCCTGGATCTCGGCCTCGCCGACGATCATCGACTCCAGGCCCGCCGTCACGCGGTACAGCTGGCGCGCCGCGTCGCAGTTGCGCGGCGCGTAGATCGCCTCGGCCAGCTCGGTCGGGCGGATGCCGGCGCGGCCCGCCAGCAGGCCGAGCACGTCGGACTCGGCGCGCACCGGGTCGCCCACCACGAGGTAGACCTCGGTGCGGTTGCAGGTCGACAGCACGACCGCCTCGCGCACCTCGGCGGTGGCGATCGCCTCGCTGGCGAGCTCGGCGGCGGCGGGCTCGCTGAACGCCAGACGCTCGCGCAGCGCGACCGGCGCCGTCTTGTGCGAGATGCCGAGCGCCAGCAGCTCGCTCATACCGGCGTGGACTCCGGAGCGCTCTGCAGCTGGGCCGCATCCTGAACGGGCGCCGCGGCGCGCGCCGCCAGCTCCTCGGGGCGCCGCGGACCGTGCTCGTCGGCGGCCCGCGCCTGCTCGAGCAGCTCGTCCAGCTCGCGCTCGACACGGTTCAGGCGGACCGCCATGATCGCGACGTAGACGAGCACGAGCGCGAACAGCACGACGTAGGCGCCGGCGACGTACTTTCCCGCCTGGTGCAGCGGCAGGGCCGGAGTCTGCGCCAGCAGCGCGGCAGTCATCACGCGCTCCGCTGCCCGGCGGCGGGCATCGTCGGCGCCGCGCTGCGCGCGCGCCGCGGACTCTGCAGCGTGCCTTCGCCGGCCAGCTGGCGACGCAGCGCGCGCAGCTGGGCGCGCGCGCGCTTGGCGGTCAGCTCGTAGGAGAAGAGCGTCAGCCAGAGCAGCGCGATCGCCAGCAGCGACACCAGGAACGTGAGCGCCATCGGCGCGGGCAGGTTGGAGGCGCTGCCGAGCACGCGCGGGTGCAGGTAGGCGGTCGACATGCGCACGGCGAGGAAGTTCAGCGGCACGAACGCGCCGGCGGTGATCGCGAACACCGACGCGTAGCGTGCCTGGCGCTCGGGGTCTTCGATCGCGAAGCGTAGCGGCTGGTAGGTCGCGTAGAGCAGGAACACGATCAGGAACGAGACGAGCGTCGGCTCGCTCCATACCCACCAGTGGCCCCACGAGCCGCGCGCCCAGATCGAGCCCGTGATCAGGGCGCCGAGGGCGAAGATCAGGCTCATGTGGATCGCGACGTAGGAGCGCATGTCCCAGCGCGGATCGCGCGTGCGCAGATGCGCGATCGCCAGCACGCCGCCCGCGACGAAGCCGCACAGCGCGACGATCGCAAGCGGCACGTGCACGTAGAAGATCTTCTGCAGGAAGCCTTCTTCGGCTTCCAGCGGCGCGTAGAAGAAGACGAGCGCGAGCGCCGCGGCCATCACCGCGACGGTCGCCAGGCTCAGCGTGCGCAGCCGGCTGGCGCGCATCTCAGGCGACGTGCGCGCGCGCTGCCGCGGCCGCGTGGGCGCTTGAGGTTGTGGCGGGCGACGTCGTCAACATCTAGTCCTCGAGCAGGAAATCGAACACCGCATAGGCGATCAGCCCGAACACCAGATCATAGAGCCCCAGCAGCGCCAGCCAGCGCGCTGCCGGGCCGCCGCCGTGGCCGAAGGACAGCAGCGGGGCGCTCGCGCGCGCCGCGCCGATCACGATCGGGACCAGCAGCGGGAGCGCGAGCAGCGGGCCGAGCAGGTCGCGCGCGCGTGTGCGCACCGCCAGCGCCGCGACCAGCGTGCCGATCGCCGCCACGCCGAGGTCGCCGAGCGCGAGCACCGCCAGCAGGCCGGGCATCGCGTGCCACAGCGACGGTCCGAGCAGCAGCAGCGCAAAGGCTGGCACCGCGACGAGCTCCAGCGCCGCCAGGTACGCGAGCAGCGCGAGCGCCTTCGCCGCCAGCAGCGCGCTGCGGTCCACCGGCGCGAGCAGGAACGCGTCCAGGCCGCCCTGGTCGGCGTCGGCGACGAACAGCCGGTTGACGCCGAGCATCGCGGCGAACAGCAGCGTCACCCACAGGATGCCCGCGGCCAGGTCGCCGTCGACGGTGTTGCGGTTCAGCGCGAAGTGAAAGACGACGAACGTCGTCACGGCGAACAGCGACATGCCCGGCACCGACTCGAGCGTGCGCAGCTCGACGAGCAGCTCCTTGCGCAGCACCGCGGCGACCGTCGCGAGCGTTCCCGGCGCGCGCTGCTCGCTCTCGCCGCCCTGCGTGGCGAGGTTGTCAGCTGCTGCGGGCGCGCGCGCCGGCTGCTCGGCGGGCGCGGCGTCGGCGCTGCGGGTGCTCGGGGCGGCCTGGCTCACCGGTACAGCTGCGCGATCTGATCGGGATCGATCGCCGAGGGCGCGCCGAGCAGCGCCGGGCGTCCGCCGCGCAGCCCGAGCACGAGGTCGGCCTCGACGAGCGCGCCGCTCGGATCGTGGCTGCAGATCACGCGCGCGCGCGCCGCGCCTGCTCCGATCAGCGGCTCGGCCAGCGCCACCGCGGCCGGGTCGAGGTTGGCGTAGGGCTCGTCGAGCAGCAGCAGCCAGGGCCGGTGCAGCACGGCGCGCGCGATCGCCACGCGCTGGACCATGCCGCGCGAGAGCGCGCGCAGCGGCTCGTCGGCCCGCCCGCCCAGCGCCAGCGCGTCCACGAGCTGCTCGATGCGAGACGCCGCGACGCCGCGCAGGCGCGCGTGGAAGCGCAGGTTCTCGCGCGCGCTCAGCTCGCGGTAGAGCAGCGGCTCGTGCCCGAGCAGCCCGATCCGCGCGCGGGCGCGCCACGCCTCGCCGGGCAGCGACTCGCCGAACACGCGCACGGCGCCGGCGTGCGGACGCAGCAGCGTGGCGAGCACGCGCAGCAGCGTCGTCTTGCCGGCCCCGTTGGGGCCGAGCACGGCCAGCGTCTGTCCCTGCGCGAGCTTCAGCGACACGCCCGCGAGCGCCTCGCGTTCGCCGTAGCAGCGCACGAGCCCGTCGATCTCGAGCGCCGCCTCGCGCCCGTCGTCTCGCGCCGCGGCCATCGCTGCAGGCGGCGAGCTCAGGCGCCGATCGCCGCGCGGCCGTGCTCGGCCTGCGCGCCTGCGATCAGCTCGCGGACCGCCCGCTCGCCCGCCTCGCGGTCGCTGTCGCGCAGCAGCTCGATCGGGTCGGGCTCGCCGTTGACGATCGACTCGAAGAACTCCTTGCGCTCCTGATAGGTGGCAAGCGTGCGCTTGGCCCAGCTGCGCGCGTCGTTGAGCAGGACCGCCAAGCGCGCGTAGGGCTCGCCGTACTGAGCCGCGATCTCGCGCTTCATGCGCTTGGCCAGCGCCGGCGACGCGCCGGCGGTCGAGATCGCGATCGCCAGCGGCCCGCTGCGCGCGACCGCCGGCAGGATGAAGTTGCACAGCGGCGGCACGTCTACGACGTTGACCAGCATCGCGCGCCGCTCGGCGTGCTCGTAGACGGCGATGTTGACGTCGGTGTCGTCGGTCGCCGCGATAACCATGAACACACCCTCCAGGTCCGGCGCGCCGCCGTATTCGCGCCGCCGCCAGTCGATCGAGCCCTCGTCGGCGAGCGCGCGCAGCTCCGCGACGGCGTCGGGCGCGATCAGCGTCACGGCGCCACCGCACGCCAGCAGCCCCTCGACCTTCTCGAGCCCCACCTCGCCGCCACCGACGACCACGCACCGGCGCCCGCTCAGTTTCAGGCAGGCGATGTAGAAGGGCGTGTCGAGCATCCCCTGCACGCAGCTCTGGTCGCAGACGCCCCTGTGCAGCTGGCAGACGCACTCCTTGCCTGCGTAGGCCTGGGCGGGCATGCTCAAAAGGGTAGCCGCCGCCCGCGGCTCGCCCTCCCGTCGATTGATCGGGGAGGGACGGGGGATGAATTGCGGGGGCGCCGGCGCGCGGGCTAGCGGGGCAGCCCGTGGCCGAAAGCGCGCACTCCCGCACGCGCGAGCGCCGCTGCGCCGCGGCGGCGGGCCTGGCGGCGGTCGCTGTCGCGCGCCGAGCGCAGCTTGGCCACGGTGTGCGCCGCGCGAGCGAGCGCTTCGTCATACGGCCCCCACCACAGCCCGCGTAGCTGCGGCGGGCTCCAGGCGATCAGCTTCTCCTGCCCGCAGGCGCGCAGCCCGGCCTCGCCGAGCGTGCGTCCCAGCCCGCTTCCGGCGGCGGCTCCCCACGGGCCGCGCGACAGCGCCGGCCCGGGAAGGTGATCGTTCAGCCACACCATTCCGGCGTGCAGCTCGCGCGCGATGCGCATCGCGCGGTAGCGGTCGGCCGTCCAGACCGACGCGCCGAGCCCGTAGTCGCCGGCGTTGGCCAGCGCGATCGCCTCGCCGACCGAGTCGACGGCGACCACGGCGAGCACCGGTCCGTCGATCGGCTCGCGCAGCAGGCGCATGTCGTGCGTCGCGTCGGTGACCACCGCCGGCGCGTAGAACGAGCCGAGCGCACAGCCGGGCGGCTGCAGCGGGCCGCCGCAGCGCAGCTGCGCGCCGTGCGCGACCGCATCGGCGACGAGCTCCTGCACGTGCGCCAGGCGCCGCGGCGAGGCCAGCGGGCCGACCTGCGTGCCCGGGTCGGCCGGGTCGCCGACGCGCAGCGCCCGCGCGCCGTCGACGAGCGCGCCGACGAAGCGCTCGTGCAGCTCGCGCGCGACGTAGACGCGCTCGACCGAGCCGCGCGCCTGGCCCGCCCCGGCGCAGCCCGCCCACAGCGCGCCGGCCACCGCCCACGGCACGTTGGCGTCGGCGAGCACGAGCATCGCGTCCTTGCCGCCCAGCTCGACCGTCACCTCTTTCTCATGCGACACGCACGCGCGTGCGACCGCCCGCCCGACCGCCGGTGAGCCGGTGAACAGCACCTTGTCGACGGGCGCGCGCGCGAGCGCCACGCCGGCCTCGGCGCTGCCGTGCACGACGCGCACGAGGCCCTCGGGAAGCCCGGCGCGCGCTAGCACGCCGGCGATCCGCTCGCCCGCCAGCGCGGCGCGCAGGGCCGGCTTGAAGACGACCCCGTTGCCGGCCAGCAGCGCCCCCGCGATCTGGCCGAGCGGCTGGGCGAACGGCGCGCTGCCGGCGCCGATCACCCCGAGCACGCCGTGGGGCTCATACGCCACGCGCGCGCGCGTGGCGAGCGACATCGAGCGGCTGACCGCGATCCTGCGCGAGCCGAGCACCTTCTCGCCGTCCTGCGCGATCCACAGCAGCGCGTCGATCGCCGCGAGCAGCTCGAGCGAGGCGACCTCCGCGCGCGGCCGTCCCTGCTCGCGCGAGAGCGCGGCCAGCAGCGAGTCGAAGTCGTCGATCACCGCCTGGGCCATGCGTCGCATGTAGCGCGCGCGGTCGCGCACGCGCAGCAGCGCCCACAGCGGCTGCACGCGCGCGACGTCCAGCACGACCTCCTCGATGCGCGCGGGCTCGGTCAGCACGACGCTGCCGAGCAGCTCGCCGGTGGCGGGGTTGCGCGACTGCAGGCTCTGCGGCGCCGGCCGCGCGCGCATCTGATCGGACGCTGCGCTCATCGCCATTGATTATCGCCACGTCGTCGCGATCCGCGAGTCGCGCAGGCCGCGCGGCGTCCGTCAGCCGCCGCCGCGCTCGGCGTCCGCCGCACGCTCGCGCCGGACCCGCTCAAGGCGCTGCGCCAGCTCGCGCTCGGCCTCGTCTGGTTGATAGAAGCGCTCCTGCGCGACGCTGTCGGGCGCGAGCTGCTGGGAGGCGACGTGGCCCGCGTGGGAGTGCGGGTTGTCATAGCCGCCGGTGCGCTGGCCCGGGCGCGGCCCGGAGCGCAGCCAGGCCGGGACCGGCGCGGCGCCGTGCTCGCGCACGTGGCGCCCCGCGGCGGTGAGCGCGCGCCCCGCGGCGTCAGACTTCGGCGCGAGCGACAGGTAGATCGCCGCCTGCGCGAGCGCGTAGCGCGCCTCTGGCAGACCGACGTGCTCGACGGCCGCCGCCGCCGCGGTCGCCAGCGAGAGCGCGCCCGGGTCGGCGTTGCCGATGTCCTCGGAGGCGAGGATGACCATGCGGCGCACGATGAACCGCGGGTCCTCGCCGCCCTCGAGCATCACCGCCAGGTAGTAGAGCGACGCGTCGGGGTCCGACCCGCGCGTCGCCTTGATCCAGGCCGAGATGTAGTCGTAGTGGCGGTCGCCCTGTTTGTCGAACAGCACCGCGCGCTGCTGCAGCGCGTCCTCGGCACGCACCAGCGTCAGGCGCGGCTCGCCGAGCTCGGCCGCCGTCTCGGCGCCGAGCTGCAGGGCGTTGAGCGCGGTGCGCGCGTCGCCTTCGCTGCGCGCGGCGAGGAATGCGATTGCCTCGTCGTCGACCTCCAGCCCGGCCAGCTCGACGGCAGATGCCCGGCGCAGCAGCTCGGCGATCTCATCCGGCTGAAGCGCCGACAGCGCGTACACGCGCAGGCGCGACAGCAGCGCGCCGTTGATCTCGAACGCCGGGTTCTCGGTCGTCGCGCCGATCAGCGTGATCACGCCCTCCTCCACGGCGGGCAGCAGCGCGTCCTGCTGGGCCTTGTTGAAGCGGTGGATCTCGTCGAGGAAGAAGACGGTCTGCGCGCCCGGCGCGCCCGGCCCTCCGGCGGCGCCTTCGCGCCGGCGCGTGGCGCGCTCGATCACCGCACGCACCTCCGCGCGCCCGGCCGCCACGGCGCTGAGCTCCTCGAAGTGCGCTTGGGAGTGCGCCGCGATCATCCGCGCGAGCGTCGTCTTGCCCGAGCCGGGCGGCCCGTAGAGCACCATCGAGTGGGGCCGCCCCTGCTCGATCGCCGCGCGCAGCGCCGAGCCGGCGCCGAGCAGGTGCCCCTGGCCGACGAGCTCCTCCAGGCGCCGCGGGCGCACGCGCGCGGCGAGCGGTCGGCCGTCGTCGCCGCCGGGCCCGGAGTCGGGATCGCCGCGCTCTGCGCCGGGATCGTCGAACAGCTTTTGCACGGTTTGAGTATCTCGCGTGATCTGTCGATGTCCCTCCTGATGAGCCAGCGCTCACACGATCGATCGCTGCCGCACGCCTGCGCGTGGGCCTGCGCGCCCGCGCCCGCTGCGCCTTCGGGCCGCGTGGCTGGCAGGGGCTGCGCGCCGGCGCGTCGAACTCCACAGCCGGTGGCCGCGATCCTGCGACAGGCGACGCGAGCGTGCGCGAGGTGCGCGCGATGACCGTCGGCGCCGCGGAGATCCTGCCCGGGGCGGCACGCTCGCTGGGCCTGCTGGAAAGTCGCGAGCGGCTCGCCGCGCGCTCGCCGCTGGCGCTCTTCTGGCAGCGCTTTCGCCGCGATCGCCTGGCGCTCGCGTCGCTCGCGCTGATCGCGCTGCTGATCGTCATTGCGATCGCCGCTCCGCTCGTCGTGGCTGCGCTCGGCCTGCCGGGTCCGTACGTGCAGAACCCGAATCTCACCGACGCCTTCGGCAGCCCGCTCGGCCCGAGCCTCGCGCACCCCTTCGGCGTCGACCAGCTCGGGCGTGACGTGATGTCGCGCGTGATCTACGGGGCGCGCGTGTCGCTCGAGGTCGGCCTGCTTGGCACCGCCGTGGCGACGTTCATCGGCGTGACGATCGGGATGCTCGCGGGCTACTACCGCGGCTGGGTCGACGCGCTGCTCGCTCGCCTGATCGACGTGATGCTCGCGATACCGATCCTGCTGCTCGGCCTGGGGATCGGCGCCGCCTGCTCGGTGCGCGGCTGCGCCGCGGGCCTGATCCAGCCCGGCCTCGGCGTGATCGTGTTCATCATCGCGCTGGCCAACTGGCCGTACATGGCGCGCATCGTGCGCGGGCGCGTGCTCTCGCTGCGCGAGCGCGAGTTCGTGGCCGCCTCGCGCTCGCTCGGCGCGTCGAACGCGCGCATCATGCGCAGCGAGATCCTGCCCAACCTTGTCGCGCCGATCGTCGTCTACGCGACGCTGATGATCCCGCAGAACATCCTTTTCGAGGCGGCGCTGTCGTTCCTCGGGATCGGCGTGCGCCCGCCCACCGCCAGCTGGGGCCAGATGATCGCCGACGCCACGCCGATCTTCCAGACCGCCTGGTGGTACATGGTCTTTCCCGGCATCGCGCTGCTGGCGACGGTGCTCGCGTTCAACCTGCTCGGCGACGGGCTGCAGGACGCGCTCGACCCCAGGAGCGCGGCATGAGCACGCCTCGGGGCAAGCTCGCCGCACCCGGCCTGGCGCTCGCGGCCGTCACGGCGCTCGCGCTCGCCGGCTGCGGCTCGAGCACGAGCTCGGTTCCCGCGGGCGGCGCCGTGGGCGTGCCGGCCGGCGTCCAGACGCCGCTGAGCCAGCCCCAGAGCGGCGGGCGGCGCGGGGGGACGCTGACCGTGCTCAACCACGAGGACTTCGAAAACCTCGACCCCGGCCAGGCCTACTTCACGCTCGACTACGAGATCGTGAACGCCACGCAGCGTCCGCTGTACTCAAACCGGCCCGACACGTTCGCCTCGCCGATCCCCGACATGGCCGCCAGCGCGCCGGAAATCTCCGCCGAGGGCAAGACGATCACCGTGCATATCCGCCACGGCGTGCGCTTCGGTCCGCCGGTCAACCGCGAAGTCACCTCCGCCGACGTGGCCTACGCGATCGAGCGCGGCGCCAACCCGAACGTCCACAACTCCTACTTCGAACCGTATTTCGGCTCGCTGGTGGGCGCCGAAAAGGCCAGCGGCGGTCCGTTCCCCGGCATCAGCACGCCGAACGCCAGCACGATCGTCTTCCACCTGGCCGAACCCAAGGCGCAGATCGTTGTCGACGCGCTCGTGCTGCCGCTGAGCGCGCCCGTGCCCGCGGAATACGCCAAGAAGTTCGACGCCAAGAAACCGAGCGAATACGGCAACTACCAGGTCGCCACCGGCCCCTACATGCTCAAGGCCGACGCCCAGGGCAAGGTTCTCGGCGTCGGCTATCAGCCGGGCAAGTCGGCGACGCTCGTGCGCAACCCCAACTGGAGCGCGAGCACCGACTTCCGGCCCGCCTACCTGGACCAGATCGACATCAACCTCGGCGGCGACCCGACCGTGATCGGCCGCCAGGTGCTCGAAGGCTCGCAGATGGTCCAGAACGACACGCCGGCGCAGCCGATCGTCAAGCTCGCCTACGAACACTTCCGCAGCCAGCTGTCGATCTCGCCAGGCGCCGGCACCCGCTACGTGGCGGTCAACAACAAGCAGGGCCCGTTCGCCAACGTCGACCTGCGCAAGGCCTTCTGGGCGGCGCTGGACCGCATCGCGATGAACAAGGCGCGCGGCGGCGCGCTCGTGTCCAACGTGATGACCCACTTCATCTACCCCGAGGTGCCGGGCTTCGAAGAGGCCGGCGGGCTGGCGGGGCCGAGCGTCGACTACAACGCCTCGCCGACGGGCAACATGCAGGTCGCTGCCAAGTACATGCGCCTCGCCGGCTACCCGAGCGGCCGCTACACCGGCTCAAAGCAGCTGCAGATCGTCGGCGCGACCGGCAGCCCCGAAGCCGCAGACGCGGAAATCGTCAACCAGACGCTGCGCGACCTGGGCTTTCAGACGAAGCTCAACCTGGTCGAAAAATCGGTCATGTACGAAAAGTTCTGCGGCGTGCCATCAGAACAGATCGACGTTTGCCCGAACGTCGGCTGGATAGCGGACTTCGGCGACGGCCAGGCCGTGCTCGACGTGCCGTTCAACGGCAAGCACATCCAGCCCTCTGGCAACCAGAACTGGGGCCAGGTCGACGAGCCGCAGATCAACAGCGCGATGACCGCGGCCGAACCGCTGATCGGCACGAGCACGCGTGCGCGCGCCTGGGCGAGCATCGACCGCGAACTGGTCGCGCAGGCCGTGGCGATCCCTTACGACTTCGAAAAGGCGCCGAACATCGAGTCCAAGGACGTCGCCGGCGTCGGCGACCTGTGGAACGGCGGCACCTGGGACTACTCGTTCACGTCCCTGAAGTGATCCGCGCGTAGAGGCGGCGAGATGACGCGCTACATCCTCCGTCGGGTCCTTTGGGGGCTGCTGGTCCTCGTGCTCGTCGGGGCGCTCACGTTCGTCCTCTTCCACGTCTTCCCGACCGCCAACCCCGCACGCCTGCGCGCCGGGCGCAACCCGAGCCCCAAGATCGTTGCCGAGGTGAGCCGCAACCTTGGCCTGGACAAGCCGCTCGCCACGCAGTTCTGGCTGTATATGCGAAACGTCTTCCTGCACTTCAACCTCGGCTACAGCTACTACAGCCAGGCGCCGGTGCGCACGCTGATCTTCGATCGCCTCGCTGCGACGGCGTCGCTGACGATCGGCGCCGCGGTCATCTGGCTCGGCTGCGGGCTGTCGGTCGGGATCGTCTCCGCGCTGCGCCGGCGCTCGCGCCTGGACCGCGCGAGCATGGGCAGCGCGCTCGTGCTCATATCGGCGCCCGAATACTGGCTGGGCCTGATCGCGCTGTACCTGTTCGCCGCCGATATCGGACAGGTGCGCGTGCTCCCGGGCGCCGGCAGCTACGTCCCGCTGACCAGCGATCCCTGGAAATGGTTCACGTCGCTGCTGCTGCCCTGGCTGGTGCTCGCGGCGTCGTTCGCGGCCGTCTACGCGCGGCTGATGCGCGCCAGCATGATCGAGACGATGAACGAGGACTACATCCGCACGGCGCGAGCCAAGGGCCTGTCGGAGCGTCGCGTCGTGCTGCACCACGGCGTGCGCGCGGCGATCAACCCGATCATGACGATCTTCGCGCTGGACATCGGCACGCTGCTCGGCGGCGCGATCCTGATCGAAACGGTGTTCGACATCCCGGGGGTCGGGCGCCTGGCCTACGAGGCGATCACGCACGCCGACTTCCCGATCATCGAGGGCACGGTTCTGCTCGTGGCGCTGTTCGTCGTGATCGCGAACATCCTCGTCGACATCGCCTACGCGATCGTCGATCCGCGGGTGCGCTACTCGTGAGCCCGCCCGCCGACCCGCTGCTGGCCGTCGAGGACCTGCGCGTGCAGTTCCCCACCGAACGCGGGCTCGTGCACGCCGTCGACGGCGTCAGCTTCCAGGTCGCGCGCGGGGAGACGCTCGGGATCGTCGGCGAGTCGGGCTCGGGCAAGACCGCGTGCTCGCTCACGACGATCGGCCTGACGTGCCACATGGGCGCGCGCCTGTCCGGACGCGTGCTGTTCGCCGGACGCGACCTGCTCGCGCTGCCCGAGCGCGAGCTGCGGCGCGTGCGCGGCAACGAGATCGCGATGATCTTCCAGGACCCGCTGTCGAGCATGCACCCGCTGTTCACCGTCGGCAGCCAGATCGTCGAGGCCGTGCGCGCGCACCGTGACGTCGCCAGGCGCGCGGCGCGCGAGCGCGCGATCGAGCTGCTCGATCTCGTCGGGATCGCGCAGGCGGCGCAGCGCGTGGACGCCTACCCGCACGAGCTGTCGGGCGGCATGCGCCAGCGCGCGATGATCGCGATGGCGCTCGCCAACGACCCGCAGCTGCTGATCGCCGACGAGCCCACGAGCGCGCTCGACGTGACGGTGCAGGCGCAGATCCTCGCGCTGCTCGCGCGCCTGCAGCGCGAGCTCTCGATGGCGATCGTCCTCGTCACCCACGATCTCGGCGTGGTCGCCGAGATGGCCGACCAGATCGCGGTCATGTACGCGGGACGGATCGTCGAGCTGGCGCCCGCGGACGAGCTGTTCTCCCACCCCGAACACCCCTACACGTGGGGACTTCTGCAGTCGATCCCGACGCTGTTCGGCCCGCGCGAGCGCGAGCTTCGCCCGATCGGCGGCACGCCGCCCAGCCTGATCGAGCGCCCGACGGGCTGCCACTTTCACCCGCGCTGCCCCTACGCCCAGCCGCGCCACGCCGAGGTCGACCCGCGCCTGGAGCCCGTGCCGGGCGAACCGGCGCACCAGGTCGCCTGCCTGCTGGATCCCCAGCAGCGCCGCCGGCTGTCGGCCGAGCCGACGGGCGGACGCGCGGCTGCCGGGGCGATCGTGCCCGGCGCGCGTCAGGGGGCTGGCGCCGAGGCTGGCGCCGACGCCGCGCAGGGAGCCGACCCGTGAGCACCGCGGGCGCGGAGCCGCTGATGCAGGTGCGCGACCTCGTCAAGCACTTCCCGATCACGCGCGGGATCGTGCTGCGGCGCGAGGTCGGCGCCGTGCGCGCCGTGCGCGGCGTGAGCTTTGACGTGCTGCGCGGTGAGACGCTCGGGATCGTCGGCGAGTCCGGCAGCGGCAAGACGACCACCGCGCGCCTGATGATCCGCCTGCTGCAGGCGACCAGCGGGGAGGTCCGCTTCGAGGGCCAGGACATCACGCGCCTGCGCGGAGCGCAGCTGAAGGCGGTCAGGCGCAGGATGCAGATGGTCTTCCAGGACCCCTACTCGTCGTTGAACCCGCGCAGGACGATCGGCTCGATCATCGGCGAGCCGCTCGCGATCCACGGTCTCGAGCAGGGACGCGTGGCCCGCAGGCGCAGGGTGGCCGAGCTGATGGAGATGGTCGGTCTGGACCCCGAGCAGCTCGACCGTTATCCGCACGAGTTCTCCGGAGGGCAGCGCCAGCGCGTCGGCGTCGCGCGCTCGCTCGCGCTGCAGCCGCAACTGCTGATCGCCGACGAGCCGGTGTCCGCGCTCGACGTCTCGATCCAAGCTCAGGTGCTCAACCTGCTCGCGCAGATGCGCCGGCGCCTCGGCCTGACGGTCGTGCTGATCGCCCACGACCTGTCGGTCGTGCGCCACATGTGCGACCGCGTCGCCGTGATGCGCGACGGCGAGATAGTCGAGCTGGCCTCCAACGAGGACCTGTACTCCGCGCCCCGGCACCCCTACACGCGCGAGCTCCTGGCCGCCGTTCCGGGAGCGCGCCGCGATCGGCGTAGGATTCCCCGGTGACCAACGGCGACCCGGCGGCGGAGGCGCTTGAGCTGCTCGCCGCGCTCGTCCGCTTCGACACGGTCAACCCGCCCGGCAACGAGCGCCCGCTGCAGGAGCACCTCGCCGCGCTCCTGACGGCCGCGGGCTTTGACTGCGAGCTGCTCGGCGCCGAGCCGCAGCGCCCCAACCTCGTGGCCCGGCTGCGCGGCGCGAGCCCGGGCCCCACGCTGTGCTACCTGGGCCACGTCGACACCGTGCTCGCGCGGCGCAGCGAGTGGGTGCACGACCCCTGGTCGGGCGAGCTCGCCGACGGCTTTCTGTGGGGGCGCGGCTCGCTGGACATGAAGTCGCAGGTCGCCGCCGAGGTCGCCGCCGCGGCGTCGCTGGCGCGCTCGGGCTGGCGCCCGGCGGCGGGCGATCTGCTGATCGTGGCGGTCGTCGACGAGGAGACCGGCGGCGCGCTGGGCGCGCAGTGGATCTGCGCCGAGCACCCCGACAAGGTCCGCTGCGACATGCTGATCAACGAGGGCGGCGGTGGCAGCTTCCAGTACGGCGGCCGGCGCCGCTACGGGCTGTGCTGCGCCGAGAAGGGCGTGTTCCGCTTCACCGTGAGCACTGACGGCGTCGCCGCCCATGCGTCGATGCCCGGCATGGGCGAGAACGCGCTGCTCGCGATGGCGCCGCTGCTCGCGCGCCTCGCTGCGCGCCAGCCCTCATACCGGCTGACGGCCGTGCCGCGCGCGTTCCTGCTCGGCCTCGGCGAGAACCCGGACGACGTGGCCGGCGCGGTCGCCAGCCTGCGCGCGGCCGACCCGGCCGTGGCGACGATGTTCGAGCCGATGTTCGGCGTCACGTTCACCCCTACGCGCATCTCCGCGTCGGAGAAGATCAACGTGATCCCCAGCCGCGCCGAGCTGCGCGTCGACTGCCGCGTGCCGCCCGGGCTCGGCGAGGCCGAGGTGCGCGAGGCGATCTCCGAGGTGCTCGGCGAGGACGGCTTCCACGTCGACTTCACCGAGTGCATGGTCGGCAACGGCTCGCCGCTACAGTCGCCGCTGCGCGACGCGATCACCGCCTGGATCGCCGAGCACGACCCCGAGGGCGACGTGGTGCCGGTGATCCTCCCGGGCTTCACCGACTCGCGCCACTTCCGCCAGGCCTTCCCCGACTGCGTGGCCTACGGCTTCTTCCCCCAGCGCTACCAGCCGATGGTGGCCACGACGCCGCTCGTGCACGGCGCCGACGAGCGCATCGACGTCCGCGATGTGGCGCTCGCGACCCGGCTCTACGGTGATCTGGCGCTGCGCCTGCTCGCCTGAGCCGTCACGTCGACAAAGATATTTCACGCAGGGCTCACGCAACGCTCATAATCGGACGATGCCAAGGATGGTGAGCGCGATGCGGGGACGTGGACCACGATGGTGAGCCAGCTGGAACGCAACGTCGCGGCGCTGGCCAGCGCCGTACAGCGCTGGCTCGGCGGGCAGGCGGCGCTCGCGAGCGAAACGACGGCGGGCGCGCACAAGCGCCTGGCGAGCGCAATCGCGGCGCAGACGCCGACTGCGCACACGTCGATCACGCAGGACATCCAGAACTTCGCCGTCCAGTGGGAGCCGGTCGTCGGGATCGTCTTCTTCGTCGCGATCATCTTCATTCTGTGGCGCACGCTGAAGGTGATGCCGCGCGTCAAGCCGCAGCAGATCCGGCCCTCCTCACAGCAGTCGGTGTCGTTCAACGACATCGCCGGCATCGACGACGCGAAGGCCGAGCTGCTGGAGATCGTCGAGTTCCTGCGCGACCCCAAGCGCTTCGCCGCGCTCGGCGCCACGGTCCCCAAGGGCATCCTGCTGCACGGCCCGCCGGGGACCGGCAAGACGCTGCTGGCTAAGGCGGTCGCGCACGAGTCCGGCGCGCAGTTCTTCGCCCAGTCGGCGGCCTCGTTCGTCGAGATGTTCGCCGGCCTCGGGGCAGCCCGGATCAGGCGCCTGTTCGCGGTCGCGCGCAAGCACGAACCGGCGATCATCTTCATCGACGAGCTCGACGCCGTCGGCGGGCGGCGCGGCTCGGACATCTCGGGCGAGAAGGACCAGACGCTCAACCAGCTGCTCGTCGAGATGGACGGCTTCTCCTCCAGCGGCCGCGTGGTCGTGATCGCGGCCTCGAACCTGCTCGAGAAGCTCGACCCCGCGCTGCTGCGCCCAGGGCGCTTCGACCGCCAGGTGTTCGTCGTGCCGCCCGACATCAAGGGACGCCAGGGAGTGCTAGCCGTGCACACGCGCGGCAAGCCGCTGCAGGACGTCGACCTGAACCTCGTCGCCCAGCAGACGAGCGGGTTGACGGGCGCAGACCTCGCGAACATCTGCAACGAGGCGGCGATCTTCGCGGCCCGCCGCGGCGCGAGCTCGATCACCAACGCCGACTTCGACTCGGCGCTCGAGCGCGTGATCGCCGGCGTGCAGTCGCGGCGCGTGCTCAATGCGCACGAGAAGCGCGTCGTCGCCTTCCACGAGGCCGGCCATGCGCTGTGCGGCGAGCTGCTGCCGTCGGTCGACCGCGTGCACCGCATCTCGATCGTGCCGCGCGGGCGCGCGCTCGGCTACACGCTCAACCTGCCGGCCGAGGACCGCTACCTGAAGACGCGCGAGGAGCTGCTGGACTACATGACCGTGCTGCTCGGCGGGCGCGTGGCCGAGCAGGTCGTGTTCGGCGCGATCACCACGGGCGCCTCGGACGACCTGGGGCGCGTGGCGAGCATCGCCCACTCGATGGTGCACGACTATGCGATGGGCACGGCCGGCGTGGGACGCTCGCCTGGCGGCGACGTGCGGCTTTCCGAGACGACGCTGCGGATCCGCGACGAGGAGCGCCAGGACCTGATCGAGGAGGCCCGCAGGGCGGCCCAGCGGATGATCGTCTCCCACCGCGCAGAGCTGGACGCGCTGGCCAACGAGCTGCTCGAGCACGAGGTGCTCGAGCGCGGCTCGATCGAGCGCATCATGGAGGGCGTCCCGCGCCTGGAGCGCGCGCCGGGCGTGGGCCTGCGTGTCGTCGCGGCCGCCAAGCCCAAGCCGCCGGCCCCCGGTGGCGCGGCGATCGAGCTGCCCGGCACGCCCGGCGAGGGAGAGCCCGGACGGCTATAGACTGCGGCGGGTGTTCAGCCGCATCGACCATGTGGGCGTGGCAGTCGAGCAGATCGACGATGCGCTGGAGCTCTACCGCGACACGCTGCAGATGCGCCTGGCCCATCGCGAGGTGGTCGACGAGCAGGGCGTCGAGGCGGCGCTGCTGGACGTCGGCGAGGGGCACGTCGAGCTGCTCGCGCCGCTCGCCGCGGACACGCCGGTGGGACGCTTCCTGGCAAGCCGCGGACCGGGCCTTCACCACGTCGCCTACCAGGTCGCCGACATCGACCAGACGCTCGCCGCGCTCAAGCAGGCGGGCCTGGCGCTGATCGACGCCGAGCCGCGCACAGGGATCCGCGGCTCGCGCGTGGCGTTCGTGCACCCGCGCGCCACGGGCGGCGTGCTCAGCGAGATCGTGCAGCCCGCCGCGGGGGTGCACTGATGGCAGCGAGCGCGCGGCGCATCAGCGTTGGCTTCCAGGGCGGCCAGGTGCTCGCGCTGCGCATCTCAGACGCCCAGCTGAAGGAGCTCAACGGGGCGCTCGCGGACGGCGGCTGGCACGAGGTCGCAACCGAGGAGGGGCCGGTGAAGCTGTACGTCGGCAAGGTCGTCTACGTCCGCGTCGAGGACGAGGACGCACGCGTGGGCTTCGGCGCCTGAGGCGCGCGCGGCCGCGGACGATCGGCTCGGCGTGGGAGCGATCTCGGACACCGACGCGCGGCTGCTGCGCGCGCTGCGCACGACGGGCCACGACGCGGGCGCCGAGCGCGCCGCCGCGGCGCTGTCGCGCCTTGGCGAGCACGGCGCGGTGTGGCTTGCGATCGGCGGGCTGGGCCAGCTGGTCGACCGCCCGCGCGCCCACCGCTGGCGGCGCGCCTGGAGCACCGTGGCGGGCGTCTACGCGCTGAACACGACGATCAAGCTGCTCGTGCGTCGCCGCCGTCCCGAGCTGCCGGGGCTGCCGCCGCTGACGAGCACGCCGACGCAGCTGAGCTTTCCCAGCGCCCATGCCTCCACCTCGTTCGCGGGCGCCCTGGCCTACTCGCGCCTCGGCCTGCCTCGCCCCGCGCTCTACGGCCTGGCGGCGAGCCTTGCGCTGTCGCGGCTGTACCTCGGGGTGCACTACCCCTCCGACGTGCTCGCCGGCGCGCTGCTCGGCAGCGCGGTCGCGGCTGCGCTCACGCGGGCGCCGAGCGACCCCGGCCCGCCCCCGCGGTGAGCACGCGGATCGGCATCGTGGGGATGCCCAACGCGGGCAAGTCCTCGCTGTTCAACGCGCTCACCCGGGCGGGCGCCGAGGCGGCCAACTACCCGTTCACGACGATCGAGCCCAACGTCGCGGTCGTGCCGGTGCGCGACGAGCGCCTGGAGCAGGTCGTGGGCACGGTCGGCGCCTCGGAGATCGTCTGGGACACGATCGACTTCCACGACATCGCCGGCCTGGTGGCGGGCGCGCATGAGGGCGAGGGCTTGGGCAACCGCTTTCTGGCCAATATCCGCGAGACCGACGCGATCGTGCACGTCGTACGCGCCCACGTCGACGACAGCGTGGTGCACCCCGAGGGCAGCGTCGACCCGCTGCGCGACATCGAGACGATCGAGACCGAGCTCGCGCTCGCCGACCTCGAGCAGGCGCAGCGGCGCGTCGAGCGGGTCGCCAAACAGGCCAAAGGCGGCGACCGCGGCGCGATCGCCGAGCAGGCCTGGCTGGATGAGGTGATCCAGGCGCTGCAGGCCGGCCGCGCAGTGCGCGGTATCGCCGTGCCCGACGAGGCGCCCGGGGCGCTGCGCGACCTCGGCTCGCTGACGGCAAAGCCGGTGCTGTTCGTCGTCAACGTCGACGAGGGCTCAGACGAGGTGCCCGAGGCGGTCGCCGCCCACGCGGCCGCGCAGGGGGCGCGCGCCGTGGCCATCTCCTCGCGCATCGAGGCCGAGCTGGCAGAGCTCGATGACGAGGACGCGGCCGCGATGCGCACCGAGCTCGGCGTCAGCGAGTCGGGGCTTGCGCGCGTCGTGCGCGAGGCATTCGAGCTGCTCGCGCTCAACGCGTTCTTCACCGCCGGCGACCCCAGCAAGCCGGCCCAGTCCTGGCACCTGCGCCGCGGCCTGACCGCCTGGCACGCGGCGGGCGAGATCCACTCCGACATTCAGCGGGGGTTCGTCCGCGCCGAGGTGATCGGCTGGCGCGAGCTGGTCGACGCCGGCGGCTTCGCCGGCGCGCGCGAGCGCGGCACGCTGCGCGTGGAGGGCCGCGACTACCAGATGGCCGACGGCGACGTGATCACCGTCAAGTTCACGCCCTAGCAGACGACTCGTCCTGCGCCAGCTTCGACAGGCGCTCGGCCAGGCGCCGCATCCCGAGTCCCGCGGCGGCGCGCGCCCCGCCGGCCAGGTCGGTCGCGCGATCGCGCGGGCGGCGCACGTCGATCGGCTGCAGCGTCGCGATCTGCTTGAAGGCGCGCAGCAGCTGCTCGCTGTCGCGCAGCGCGCTGGCCGTGCGCGGCGTCATCTGCGCATCGTCGCCGCTGGCCGCGGCGGCCAGCACCCCCTCCAGCGAGCCGTGGCGGACCAGCAGCGCGGCGGCGGTCTTCGCGCCGATCCCAGGCGCCCCGGGCAGCCCGTCGGACGGATCGCCGCGCAGCGCGATGAAGTCGCTGACCTGCGCGGGCGAGACGCCGTAGCGCTCGCGCACGCCCGCCGGGCCGATCTCGTCGTCACCGCCTCCCTTGCGCGGCTGGACGACCGACACGCGCTCGCTCGCGGCCGCGAACAGGTCGCGGTCGCCGGTCAGCAGCAGCGCCTCGCCCCCGGCCCGCTGCTCGACCTGGGCGTAGGAGAACATCACATCGTCGGCCTCTAGCTGGCCGCCGTCGGTGACCGTCCAGCCGAACGCGCCGAGCAGCTCGGGCGCCTTCTCCCACTGGGCCGCGAGCTGCGCCGGCATCTGCTCGCGCTGGGCGTGGTAGCCGGGGTACAGCGCGACCCGGTAGGCCGCCTGCTCGGCGCCCAGGCAGGCCGCGACGGCGCGCGCGGCGCGGCGCGGCGCGCGCGCGTCCAGGAGGAACAGCAGCGCATTGACGGTGCCCAGCAGCGCGTTCACCGGCTGGCCGTCCTCGCCGGTGATCGACTTCGGCAGCGCGAAGAACGACCGGTAGAGCAGCCACGGGACGTCGGCGATCAGCAGCGGGCCGGGCACTCAGCGCAGGGTATGCCCGCGCCGGGCGCGGCGCTCAGCCGGTGAGCATCCAGCAGTTTTCGTTCCACACGAAGCGGCTGGCGCCGGCCATCAGCGGCGAGGGGAGGTCGATCGTCGCCTGATAGCCGCCGACGGCGACCCGCGCCGATGCGATCGCGCGCGCGTCGCCGTGCAGGCTCGCCCGGCCGCCCGGTTCGCGCAGCAGCGCGCGCAGCTTCGCGTCCCAGCGCTGGGCGCACGTTCGGTGGCCGCGCGTTGCGCGCAGCGGCGCATCGAGGATCGCGCAGGCGCCGGCGCCGTTGGCGCTCAGCTCGGCCGCCACGAAGTTGCTCGCGGCGCGCCGCACCCAGGCGACCTGGGCGTGCGATCCGACCGAGCGCGCGGCGCTGGCGCCGGCGGGGGCGGTCAGCACTCCCGCACAGGCCAGCGCTGCGATCACGACACGCGGGCTCACAGCGAACAGTCTCGCGGCGCGCGTGCGTCTGCGGCGACCCGGCGGACGCATGTCCTAGCAGCGCGCCGCGCTAGCCGGCCGCTACGCCGCCCGTCGGAGGCCCCGCGGAGCTGGGCGCCGTCAGGCCACCCTGCGGCCCGGCGCTCGGCGCCGGTGCGGGCGTCGCCGGTGCCGGAAGCGGCGGCGCGACGCCGCTGAGGTCTGGCTCGGGGCGCAGGGTGGGGCCGGACTGCAGGCTGAAGTAGGCCCACGTCGCGTACAGCCCGAGCGCCGCCTGCAGCTGCGCGCCGCTGACCAGCGTGCGTCCAGCCGAGCCGAGCACGTAGGCGGACAGGATGCGCGGCGAGAAGCCGCGCCTGAGCACCTCGATGCCCTGAAAGGACCCGTGCACGAGGCCGTGCAGGCGGGCGGACGCCGTGGCGAAGCTAAGCGTCAACCGCCAGTGGTGAAGCGGCCCCTGGTCATAGGGGTCGAGCACGCCCTTTAGCCACGGCTCGGATTCCCCGCCGGGCCAGACCTGTTCGACGTTTTCGGTACGCCCGCCCGAGCTGGCGAAGAAGTAGGTGATCGCCGGGCGGCCGGCGTAGGTGACGATCTGACCGGCCGTGGACGCGACCGCCGCGTCGGTCTGCGGGGTGTGCGCCGCGACGCCGCGGTAGACCTGCGAACGCGTGTCGGAGTAGACGTCAAAGCGCGAGCCGCCGGCGTGGGCGGTCAGCGCGTAGGTGCGGCTGGCGACCGCCTGGGCCTCGAGCGCGGCGAGCGGCCAGCTCGCGGGCATCTCGGCCGAGACGACCCCGCGCACGTAGGTCTCGAGCGGGACCTGCTGCACCCTGGAGCCGACGAGCACACGAACCTGCGCCGCTGCGGGAGCTGTGCCGAGCGCCGTGCCGCTGTAGTAGTGGGCGAGGATCTGCTCGTAGCTCGCGCCGCGCTGGGCGTAGCCGAACGCGCCCTCCTGGCTCATCCCGACGCCGTGGCCGTCGCCGGCCCCTTCGATCACCAGGGTGGCGGCGCGCGCCGCGGCGGCGCCCGGCGAGAGCGCTCCCGCGAGGGCCGCGGCGAGGGCGATGATCGAGATGTGCAGGCGGTGGTAGCTTGAACTCATGGTGAGCATCCGTGCTCGATCGCGCAGAGACGGCCAGGTGGCGCGGCCACGGGGGCGACCTCGCCTGCTGCGCTCTTCCTGGATCGGAGCGTGGCGCGGCGACCATGAGCGTGCGCGCGTGCGGACGGCCATCCGTTCGGGGGCCGGTCCGGGAGCGCTGCGGGGAGCGCTGAGCGGATGAGCGCCGCCGGCGGGGAGCGCGCGGCGCTCGACGCCGTGCCGACGCAGCTCTACATCGGCGGCGTGTGGCGCGACGCGAGCGCCGGTGGGACGCTCGGCGTCGAGGACCCATCGACCGGCGAGACGCTCGTCGAGGTGGCCGACGCGCAGCTCGACGACGCGCTGGCGGCGCTCGGTGCTGCGGCGGACAGCCAGGCGCAGTGGGCCGCGACTGCGCCGCGCGAGCGCGGCGAGATCCTGCGCCGCACGTTCGAGGCGATGAGCGAGCGCAGCGACGAGCTCGCGCTGCTGATGACGCTGGAGATGGGCAAGTCGGTCGCCGAAAGCCGCGCCGAGATCACATACGCGGCGGACTTCTTCCGCTGGTTCTCAGAGGAGGCCGTGCGCGTGCACGGCCGCTACATGGTCAACACGACCGGCGACGGTCGCATCCTCACGCTGCGCCAGCCGGTTGGCCCGTGCGTGTTCGTCACGCCGTGGAACTTCCCCGCGGCGATGGGCGCGCGCAAGATCGCGCCGGCGATCGCCGCAGGCTGCACGATCGTCGTGAAGCCCGCGCAGCAGACGCCGCTGTCGATGCTCGCGCTGGCCAAGATCCTCGAGCAGGCCGGGCTGCCCGGCGGCGTGCTGAACGTGATCACCGCCTCGCACTCCGGCGCGGTGATCGAGCCGCTGCTGCGCGACCCGCGCACGCGCAAGCTGTCGTTCACCGGCTCGACCGAGGTCGGGCGCACGCTGATCGAACAGTCGGCCGAGCAGGTGCTGCGGGTCTCGATGGAGCTGGGCGGCAACGCGCCCTTCCTCGTCTTCGAGGACGCCGACGTCGACGCGGCGCTGGACGGCGCGATGCTCGCAAAGATGCGCAACGTGGGCGAGGCGTGCACGGCGGCCAACCGCTTCCACGTGCACGAGTCGATCGCCGAGGAGTTCGCCCGCGGCCTGGCCGGTCGCATGGCCGCGCTGCAGGTCGGGCGCGGCACCGATCCGGACACCGACGTCGGCCCGCTGATCGACGACCGGCAGCGTGCGAAGGTCGCAGAGCTCGTCGACGACGCCGTCGCGCGCGGCGCGCACCTGATGCTCGGCGGGCATCCGATCGACGGCCGCGGCTACTTCTTCTCGCCCACGGTCCTGACCGACGTGCCCGACGACGCGCGCGCGCTCGCCGAGGAGATCTTCGGGCCGGTCGCCCCGATCGCCACGTTCTCCACCGAGGAACAGGCGCTGGCCGCCGCCAACCGCACCGAGTACGGGCTCGTCGCCTACCTCTACACGCGCGACCTGGCGCGCGCGCTGCGCGTCAGCGAGGGAATCGAGAGCGGGATGATCGGGCTCAACCGCGGCGTCGTGTCAAACGCCGCCGCGCCGTTCGGCGGCGTGAAGCAATCGGGGTTCGGGCGCGAGGGCGGGTTTGAGGGGATCGGGGAGTATCTGGAGACGAAGTACGTGGCGATCGGGACCTGAGGGGGTGCCGACGAGGTCGACGGGCACCGACCGGTGCTAGGGCACGATCACCGCGGTGCCCTCGAAGCGCCCCGCTCGCAGGTCCGCGAGCGCTTCCTCGGCGAGCTCGAGTTTGTAGGTTGTCACGGTCGCCCTTATCGGTACCTTCGGCGCGATCGCAAGGAACTCTTCGCCGTCGCGGCGAGTCAGGTTTGCGACCGACCGCAGCTTGCGCTCGTGGTAGAGGAGCTCGTAGGGAAACGAGGGTATGTCGCTCATGTGAATGCCGGCGCACACCACGACTCCGTCGGGTGCGAGCGCCGCGAGCGCGGTCGGGACGATCGGGCCGGCAGGCGCGAAGATGATTGCCGCGTCGAGCGGCTCGGGCGGCGCCTCATCGCTCCCTCCCGCCCACGACGCGCCCAGTTCGCGCGCGAACGCCTGGGTGCGCTCATCCCCTTGGCGTGTGAACGCGAACACCTCCCGCCCCTGGAATACCGCTAGCTGGCAGATCATATGGGCGGCCGAGCCGAACCCGTACAGGCCCAGCCGATGGGCATCCCCGGTGAAGGTCAGGGCCCGGTAGCCGATCAGTCCGCCACAGAGCAGCGGGGCCGCCTCCTGGTCTGAGAGCTCCTCCGGCAGCGGTAGGCAGAATCGCTCGTCGGCGACGGTGAGCTCCGCGTATCCTCCATCGATGTCGCGCCCCGTGAAGCGGGCGTTGACGCAGAGGTTCTCACGCCCCGAGGTGCAGTACTGGCAGGTGCCGTCCGTCCAGCCGAGCCAGGGCACGCCCACTCTTACGCCGTCTGGCGTGGTCGCGACGATCTGATGGCCCAGCACGACCGGCAGCTTGGTCGCCGCGATCTCCGCATCGCGGAGATGCAGATCGGTGCGACACACGCCGCAGGCGTGGACCTTGAGCAGCAGCTGCCCGGGCCCGGGCTCCGGGTCGGGCAGGGTGACAAGCTCCAGCGGTTGCGACTGGCCTTGGAGGATCGCCGCGCGCATCCCTCAATCATGCTGCAAGGGCTGCATCGGAGCGGATCCGGTCTCGTCGGCGCGCGCTGGATTGCTGGCTATTCAGTCGGGGTGTGACCAGTGAATTTGATCACTTGCTGGAAGGTTGAGCGGTTGGGATGTGGCTGTCGGGCCGGCGTCTGCGCCCCAGCAGCTCGGTGAAGAACCCCCTCCCGAGCGCGCCGAAGGCGAGCAGCGAGCCGAACAGCGCGACCGCGTCGATGCTCTCGCGGCCCTGTCTTGTCCAGTAGTCGTCTTCGAGGTTCAGCCAGAGGGCGAACTCGTCGAGCGTCAGCGCGGCGCCGCTGCCGAACGCGGCGGCGGTCGTGCGCGAGGAGCGGCGTTCGTCGTTCACCCCGATCTCGAGCATCCACAGGTAGCCGACCGTGAGCAGCCCCGCGATCCCGAGCGTCATGTGATGGATGTGGTGCCCGCCCGGCGTAATGTTCCTGAAGGGGCCGCGTTCGGCGCGGATCGCGTGCGTGATCGCCCGCACGGCGGCGAACGTGACGAAGAACGAGCCGGTGCAGAATAGCTGGCGCTCCTTGCGCCGATCCGTGAAATGCTTTCGGTACAGCGCGCGCACATCGCGCACGTCTGGCGCTGTGTCGGCGGAGCCGGTCTGCGCGAGCGTCGCCTGCGAGCGGCCGTTGGAGGTCATTCTCACCGATACCCTAGTCCTCATCGGCGCGCGGAGATCGACTGGGCCTGGGGCTAGAGTGCGCGCGGCGATGCTTCGCCGATCGCCAGCCCTGGTGGCCGCTCCGGTCGCGGCTCTGCTCGCGCTCGTGCTGCTCGTGGGATGCGGCGGCGCGGCGACCGACGAAGGAATCGAGGCAAAGACGCCCGAGCAGATCCTCGCCGCGTCGCAGGTCGCTGCCGATGCCGCCGGGTCGGTGCACGTGTCGGGCGCGATCCTCAGCGGCAGCTCGCCGATCACGCTCGACCTGAGCCTGCTCGCCAACAGCGGCGCGCGCGGCCAGCTCTCGCAGAACGGCGTCAGCGTCGAAGTGATCCGCATCGGTCAGACGCTCTATGTGAAGGGCAGCGAAGCGTTCTACCGCAGCCTCGCCGGGCCGTCGGCGACGCGACTGCTCGCCGGCAGATGGCTGAAGGCGTCGGCCAGCGACAAGGGCTTTTCCTCGCTGGCGTCGCTCACCGACCTGCGCACGCTGGTCGACACGACGTTCGCAAACCAGGGCACGCTGACGAAGGGCCCCCTGACGACGATCGACGGCGAGAGCGCGATCGCGATCGGCGACCGCGCGAAGGGCGGGACGATCTACGTCGCCACGACCGGCCTGCCCTACCCCATCCAGGTCGTCGGCGGGGCGGCCAGCGCCGGCACGGTCACGTTCGACCGCTGGAACGGGCCGGTCGCGCTCGCGGCGCCGCCGAACGCGCTCGAAATCGGCGCTCTGCGCGCGCACGGCTAGCCAGCGCGGCCCGAATCGGTCATGCGTCTAGTGCGCTCAGGCGTGCTCAAGGCGTCGCTTTTGGCTGTCGAACGCACCCGTGAGCGACGCGCGCAAGCCATCAGGCGCCCCGAAAAAACCACCACCAACGCCGAAGACCGAAAGGACGTGATAGCTCTGAGCGGAGTCACGCATGTCGGCTTTCACTGGCGCAGCCAGCACGGTGACGTACGCCGCTGGGCGCTATGGGCCGGGCTGTGCGTGGCGGCTGCGTTCGCGGCCGCGGTGGTGATCGGCGTGTCGACTACGGCGGCGATCTGCATGGCGGTGCTGGTGGGAGCCGCCACGGTGCTCGGGTGGCGCCTGGGTGAGGACACGCGCGCCGCGCTCAAGCGCGAGATCGACGGCCGTTCCGGCGAGCTCGAGCACGCCCTGACAGAGCTCGAGAACGCACAGGCCGAGACCGTGCGTCGCCTGGCGATGGCGGTCGAGTTTCGCGACGAGGACACCGGAGCGCACATCGAACGCATCGGGCGCCTGTCGGCGCGGCTGGCGCAGGAGATCGGCATGGATCAGGACTTCTGCACGCGGCTGCGCTACGCCGCGCCGCTGCACGACGTCGGCAAGGTCGCGATCCCAGACGCGATCCTGCTCAAGCCCGGCCCGCTCACGCCCGAGGAGCGTGCGATCGTGGAGACCCATGCCGAGGAGGGTCATCGCCTGGTCGGCGGATCGTCCTCGTCGATCCTCGACCTCGCCGCGACGATCGCGCTCAGCCACCAGGAGAAGTGGGACGGCAGCGGCTACCCGCGCGGCCTGGTCGGCGATGAAATCCCGCTCGAGGGACGCATCGTGGCTGTCGCCGACGTCTTCGATGCGCTGACCAGCGATCGCGTGTATCGCAAGGCCTTCTCGGTGGAGGAGGCAGTACGGATGATGCGCGCCGAGCGCGCGCGCCACTTCGACCCGGTCCTGCTGGACGCCTTCATGAAGATCATCGACCAGGCCGGCGACGACGTGCGCGCTCCACAGAAAGCGGAGCCGCTGGCGCTCGTCAAGAGCACGCGCGAAAACTACTCGACCGCGCTGCAGCGCGGCGACGCCGAGATGGCCGAGGAAGCGATCGCGCGGGCGCTTGAAGAAGGCCTCTCGCCGAGAGCTCTGCACACCGAGGTGATCGTGCCTGCGCTGCGCCAGGTCGGCGAACTATGGCAGGAGGGCGAGCTCGACCTCAGCCGCGAGCAGCTCGCCACGAGCATCACGCGGCGCGTGCTGGCGAGCGTCTATCGATACATACTCGGCTCCACCGAGTCCACACGCGAGCGCGTGCTGCTCGCAGGCGTGGAGGGCGACGAGCACACGCTCGAGCTCGAGATGGTGCGCGACCAACTGGCGGCCGCCGGCTACCAGACCGTGCTCGACACCGAACTCTCGGTCGATGGCCTGCGGGAGGCGGTCGAGAGCGAGGCCCCCGACGTCGTCGTGCTGGGCGCCACGGTCGTCGCGGCGGCCGACACGGTCAAGTCCGCCGTCAGAGACCTGCGTGCAACCCACCCCGACCTGCCGATCGTGCTCGGCGGCGCCGCCGTGGGCGGCGACCTGTCGCGCGAACGAACGATGCGAGTGCTGGAGAACATCGAGGAGTCCGTCGAGGCCGTCGAGGACCTGCTGACCGCTCCCGCGGTCGCATCGCTGTCGCGCTCAGCCTGAGCGCCGCCGGGTCAGCCGCCCGCCGCGCGCCGCGCGGCGTGGACGCGATCGTCGGACACGCCGCTTGCGAGCCGCTCGCGGCACACGCGGATTGCCTCGGGGCTCGCGTCGATCAGGACGTAGCGCCTTCCCAGGGCGGCGGCGACAGCGCCGAGCGTCCCAGAGCCCGCGAAGAAGTCAAGGCACCAGTCGCCAGGGCGCGTCGAGGCCTGGACCATGCGCCGCACGATGCCCTCGGGCTTCTGCGTGGGGTAGCCGGTCTTCTCGCGACTGCGCGTCGGCACGATCGTGTGCCACCAGACGTCCGTCGGCAGCTTGCCCCGTGCCGCCTTCTGCGCGGTGACCAGCCCGGGAGCCATGTAGGGCTCGCGGTCGACCTCCTCGTCGTTGAAGAAGTACGCGCCAGGGTCCCTGACGTAGACGAGGATCGTGTCGTGCTTGGCAGGCCAGCGTCGCCGCGTGCGCGCGCCGTAGTCATACGCCCAGATGATCTCGTTGAGAAACGACTCGCGGCCGAAGATCTCATCGAGCAGCAGCTTGCAATAGTGGGCCTCGCGGTAGTCGATGTGGAAGTAGAGCGTGCCGCTGACGCGCAGCAGCCGTCGTGCGTGCTCCAGGCGCGGCGCCAGAAAGGCGAGATAGTCCTCGAAGTCGTCGGCGTAGGAGCACTCGGCGAGCAGCCGGCTGGCGAAGCGCCTGCCCTGGAAGCCGACGCGATCGCCCCGCTCATCAGCGACCGTCTGCAGCGTCCTGCGCGTCTGCGCGCGACCGGTGTTGAACGGCGGATCGACGTAGATCAGCTGAAACGACGCCTCCTCCAGCAGCGGCAGGATGTCGAGGCTGTCACCCAGGATGATCTCGTCGCGACGCTGCACTCGGGTGACCCTAGGAGATGGCCCGGCAGACGCGTCTCGTGCGGCGCCAGGCATCTCCCGCGCGGGCGCCACGGGCGCCCCTGACGCGCCCGCCGCGCGGTGCCGAGCAGATAAGGTTTGGACGACGCCGCCGCGCTCGGCGGCCATGGCGAGATAGCTCAGTTGGTAGAGCACACGACTGAAAATCGTGGTGTCCTCGGTTCGATTCCGAGTCTCGCCATTTCTAAAGATGCCTGCACGTGGCCCTGTTTTAGGGAGGTGGGTGACGCCGTTTGAGGGGGTGCTGAAAGGGCCGTTTTGTGCCCCACGTCCTTTTCACGTCCTTTTCCTTGAGGGTGGTTGAGGGTTTGCGGCCCCTTTGGCCCGCCGGACGCGCGGCCTTCGGGCAGGCTCTACCGGCGTGAGCTTCGCCGGTGCCCGGGAGTTCTTGCGCGAGTCTCCCTCGAGGCTGACCGCGAAACTCGAACGGAGCCGAGCGCTGGACCGGCGCCTGCTGGGTCGCACTGGCGCGGAAGCCCGCGCCAGCCGCGCCGAAACCGAAGCCGAAGCCACCACCGAAACCATCCCCGCCCAAACCGAGCGGCTGGTGCTCCGCCAATGCCCACTACAACAACACCTACAACGACTACGACGTGTACGTCGAATCCAACCAGCCCGACCAGGACGCGACCGTTAGCGGCGACGGTAAAACCGCGAGCTACTACACGAACAGCTCCGGTTACGCAGACGTGTACTTCTACGCCGGGCCGTCCGCGGCGGGAGATTCGGTGAGCGTCGAAGTCGGCAACGCCACCTGCTCGACGACGCTCTGAGCCTTTGTCGCCGGGGGTGAGCGCTCATCACGCCCCCTTTGCGATGGATGCGAGCGTCTCGCGCAGCGGCGAGCAGACGAGTGCTTTGCGTCCAAACCAGGCGCCTCGAGGAAGCTCAGTGGACGCTTGCAAATCGCGCTGAGCGAGCACGTGGTGAGGTGCTCTGGTAGCGGCCGGGCGCCGCACTCGGCCACGAGCCGCTCAAGCAAAGCGGCCGTGCAGCCGACACATCACGAAACGCTACTCACGAGACAATTGGAGGAGGCCGATATGCACATGCGTAGACCATCACCGGCCAGCATCATCGCCAGCGTGGCACTCTTCTTCGCGCTCGGAGGTACAGCGATCGCGGCTCATCAATACCTCATCACCTCCACCAAACAGATCAAGCCGAGCGTTCTCAAGAAGCTCAAGGGCAACGTTGGCAAGACCGGGGCCACCGGCAGGGAAGGGCTGCCGGGCAGAGAAGGATCGCAAGGCAAAGAAGGCAAAGAAGGATCGCAAGGCAAAGAAGGCAAAGAAGGATCGCAAGGCAAAGAAGGCAAAGAAGGGCCGTTTGCCGGCACGCTCCCGAGCGGCAAGACAACCACTGGCGCTTGGGCCGTTCGTGGAGAAGGCTTGGACACGGTTGCAATAACGGCGATCTCGTTCTCCTTCCCACTCGCGTCCCGCCCGACCGTCCATGTGGTCCCGAGAGGCGGATCGCCACCCTCGGGCTGTTCCGGCAGCGTGGTGCATCCGGGCGCCTCCCCCGGCAACCTGTGCATCTTTGAGGGCTTCTCTTACAACGTCGCAGCCGGGGCAACGCACGAGTGGGAACCCGCGTCGGGTGCAACCTCCGAATCCGGTTTCACTGGGGCAACGCTCTACGCTACCCCCGAAAAATCTAGTGAACAGTTTGAAGAGGCGGGAACGTTTGCAGTCACCGCCCCCTGATTGACGTGATAGGCATTCGAGAGGAGTACCTAGGTGGTGGCCCGTGCCTCGCAGGACGGGCCACCACACGGCGTGTTAGTGCTTTGCTGGCCGAGCGAGCGTTTGAACAACAGCAGCGCTCGCGCCCGCTCTGGACGATCTCCGAGCGCCTCGGCCGAAGGCAGGCACACGCCTGCATACAGCGCGCAAAGCTCCGGGGAAGCGGAAGCGGCCTCAAAGGCCCTTCAAGTTGAAGGCTTGATCGGGGTTCACCCCGGCGAAGCCTCGGGCAGTCCGATCGCCTGGTCGGCACGCGAGCGCGCGACGGCGACGGACAGCGCGCGCACGTACGCGCGCGCGGCGGCGTCGATGATGTCCGTCGAGACGCCCTGCCCGGCGCCGGTGACGCCTGCGACCTCAAGCACGACAGAGACCTCGCCGAGTGCATCCTGACCCTCGGTCACGGCGCTGATCGTGAACTCGCTGAGCTTGGCGGCGACGCCCGTAGCGGAATTGATGGCCTGGAACACGGCGTCGATCGGCCCGTCGCCGATGAATGAGCCTGTGCCGACGCCACGCTCGGGCAGCGTGACCGAGACCTTGGCGTGCGCTGGACGTAGCGACGAAGCCTCGACCTCGAACCAGTCCAGCGTGAAGCCCCCGATGTCCTCGCTGCGCAGCTCGTCGGTGACGAGCGCCTCCAGGTCCATCGCCGTCACCTGCTTCTTTCGGTCGGCAATCTCCTTGAATCGCTTGAACGCCGTGTTTAGCGCCTGCCCGTCGATCTCAAAGCCCATCTCCTTCAGCGCCTCGCTGAGCGCGTGGCGGCCGGAGTGCTTGCCGAGCACGATCGAGTTGCTGGTCAGACCTACGGTAGTCGCGTCCATGATCTCGTATGTGGTGCGCTCCTTGAGCACGCCATCCTGGTGGATGCCGGCCTCATGCGCGAACGCGTTGCGCCCGACTATCGCCTTGTTCGGCTGCACGGGGTAGCCGGTCAGCCGCGAGACGAGGCGGCTCGTGCGCGCGATCTCGGTCGTCTGGATGCCCGTCCATAGGCCGAGGCTCGGCTCGCGCGTGTGCAGGAGCATCGCGATCTCCTCGAGGGATGCGTTGCCGGCGCGCTCGCCGATCCCGTTGATCGCGCACTCCACCTGTTGGCAACCCTTTTCCACCCCGGCGAGCGAGTTAGCCACCGCCATGCCCAGGTCATCGTGGCAATGCACCGAGAGGACGACATCGCGTAGACCGGGAACTAGCCGGAACAGCTCCTCGAACATCGCGGCGAACTCGCGCGGCATCGTGTAGCCCACGGTGTCGGCCACGTTGATCGTCGTGGCGCCCTCGTCGAGCGCGATCTGGATGACTTCCGCCAAGAACTCGACGTCCGAGCGCGACCCGTCCTCGGTTGAGAACTCAACGTCCTCGGTGTACTCGCGCGCCTGTGCGACGGCCGCGCGCACCTGGCCCTTGACGTCCTCGCGCGTAGTCTGCAGCTTGTGCTTGATGTGGATGTCGCTCGTCGCGATAACCATGTGAATACGCGGGCGCTGAGACTCGCGCACGGCGTTCCACACGGCCTCGATGTCCTGGCTGACGGTGCGCGCCAGCCCGCAGATCACCGGCCCTTCGACCTCGCGAGCGATCGCCTGCACGGACTCGAAATCACCAGGCGAGGTGATCGGGAAGCCGGCCTCGATCACGTCGACGCCGAGGCGTGCGAGCTCTGGACGAGGAGGAGCAGCCTGAGCCGACGCCTACGCCACGCTCGCTTGGTGCCGCGAGCAGCAGTCGGTGCGCAGCTGCCGAAAAGGACCTGTGCGGCCCGCCAGGTCCTTAACCCGCGGGCAACTACAGGAATCCATGGGTATCGACCTCGATGGTGCGCGATCTGCGACCCGTCGATTTGCAGGACTTTCCTGGCTTTTCCGGCCCTAATTACCCGTCCCTGACAATCGTGGTGTCCTCGGTTCGATTCCGAGTCTCGCCATTTCTAAAGGTGCCTGCATATGGCTGGTTTCGGGGAGGCAGGCAAGGCGGTCTCACCGTTGGCTGGGAGGCCTATTTTTCGCGCCAGGTCCTTTTCAGTCGAAAACCTGAGGGCGGTGAGCGTTTCACGGGCGAGGTGTCCGACTGTGCGGGTGGGGGCCGGGCGGTCGGAGATGCAATCCTGTCTCCCGATTCCTTTGCGATCCGTGCCGCAGACTGCCACGCCTTGGCCTTTGGTCTCCGTCCCCTGAAGCCCTGGCCCCCGCAGGAGAACGCTGTTTGCCTCCGCTCCATCGCCTCGTCCGCGCCAAGGGCGCTTTCGGCGGCTTTCGGGTTTCGGCCGGCGTTCTGGCCGCAGGGCCAGTCCCAACAGCGTACTCCTACCTCCGAGTCAACACAAGGGCGCGTCGGGGACGGCAGTCTCCGGCGAGCTCAGTGCGGCGTTTTCAGAAACCCGCGTTCTTGACTTACCCCAGGGGTCGGGCGCGGATCGGAGCGGCCGCTCGGCAAGCGCTTGCTGTTGCTGGAGCGATACCCTGCCGCTTGTCATGAGGGGCGGTCGGCACCTGAACCTGCGCGCAGCGCCAGTCGTGGTCGTCGTCGCGGTTGCAGGGCTTATCGCCGCAGCGCCGGCGCCTGGTGCCAACGGCATCTACTGGGGCACCGAGACCGAAAGCACGATTGCCTTCGCAAGCCTCGACGGCTCAGGCGGCAGCAACATCCCAACGCCGGGCGCGACCGTAAACGAGATCTTCGGGACTGCGATTGACCCGATAACCGGCAAGATCTACTGGGCCGACTTTGGCGGGAAGATCTCCTCGGCCAACCTCGACGGATCCGGGGCGACCGATCTAGCGATCACGGGCGCGATGGTATTTGAACCCTTCGGCCTCGCCATTGATACGGCCGCGGGCAAGCTCTACTGGCCCAATACCGGCAACAACACGATTGCGTTCGCAAACCTCGACGGCTCGGGCGGCGGCACCCTCAACACCGCCGGCGCCACCGTGGAAAACACCGCCGGTGTGGCGATCGACCCCGCGGAAGGAAGGATCTACTGGGCGAACTTCAAAGCGGGCGCAGGCAGTATCTCATTCGCGAACCTCAACGGAACAGGCGGCGGCAATGTAAACACCAGCGGTGCGCCGGTCGTAGGACCGGAGGGCGTCGCGATCGATCCCGTCGCCAGAAGGATCTACTGGGGCAACTACAACGGCGGCACCACGATCGGTTTCGCCAACCTGAATGGAACGGGCGGCGGCACTCTGAACACCACCGGCGCCCACGTGGAATCGCCGGCCGGCATTGCGATCGACCCGGTGGCCGGCCGGATCTACTGGGCCAACTCCACCAATCCGGGTGGTGGCATCTCCTACGCCAACCTGAACGGGACTGGTGGAGGCGGCAACCTGCCGACCGGCACGGCGACGGTTGACATCCGGCGTTCCCGTCGCTGCTCGAGGCGCCCAGCGGCGAAGGTGCGCCCACGATCACCGGCGGATCGACGATCAGTCGTGCCGCTGACCTGCTCCCAAGGCTCGTGGGGGGCAGACGTGGTGAGTGAGTTCTTTTTCAGGGCACCCCAAACCTACTCCTACTCGTGGCAGCTGAACGGCACCGACATCCCAGGGGCGAGCAGCCAGACGTTCACTCCAACGCTCGCTGGCACCTACACGTGCCGCGTCACCGCATCGAATCACGCCGGCTCGACCGCCCAGACAAGCGCGCAGTTACAGATCAGCTCCACGGCGCCGTCGCCTGTCCTTGCGGTAGTGGCGGTCTCGCACGCCACCGAGAGCAATAGGATCTGGCGCGAGGGCAACAAGCTCGCCCAGATCAGCAGGGGCAAGCATAAGAAGAAGCCACCGGTCGGCACTACCTTCTCCTTCGCGCTCAACGAGCAGGCCGTTGTGAGCTTCGCGTTCACCCAGCAGGTGCCGGGCCGAAAGGTTGGCCGCAAATGCGTCGCCCAGACGAAGAAGAACCGTCACAAGCACGCCTGCAAGCAAACCGTGACGGCCGCTACGCTCTCCTTCACCGGCCACACGGGCACCAACAAGGTGGTCTTCCAAGGGCGCGTCTCGCGCTCGAAGAAGCTCACGCCCGGGCGCTATACCCTCATAATCACCGCAACCAACGCAGCGGGCCAAAAGTCGGCGCCGCAGACGCTCAGTTTCACGATCGTCAAGTAGCGCTCAGCGAGCGCGCTCTGACGTCTCTAACGACGCACTCCAGCCTGGGGAGATGCAGATGTCTAGGTCGGCTGGCGGCCGCGCTCCGCGCACGGGCTTGGTTTCACGACTCCAGCTGGATTTGCGGGACTCCTCTCGTCAATCACGCGCAGCGCTTGCGAGCCGAAGGTCATCGTTCGGCCGCAACGCGCTCTGCTCGACCTCGGCGCTCCGAGCACGATCCACGGCCGTCACAGCGAGCGACGCGCAGGTTTTCGTAGCCGGCTTTATGCGACACCCTCCGTCCAAGTCGAGCGTCTTGCTGCCTGCTGAGCAGACGGTCGCAAATCGCGCAAGGCGGCGGTGACAGGATTGCATGGTGATAGGGCGGGCGTTGCGCGGAAGGACTCTGAGTGCCTATAGAGATGAACGAATCTTCACGCAACTTCACCGGCCTGCCGATGTTCTAGTCATGATGAGGCGACGGGGGTCCTAGCGACGCTGTTGTCGATTTGCCTGCTGCTGGGTGCCAGCGTGACTGCGGGCGCTCGTGCTCATGGCGCAGCGTGTGTTCTACCTCACGGCACGCTGATTGCGGCCGATCGCCAAGCCGCCGTGTACACGATCCGCGTGCATCTTGTCGAACACTTCAAAGAAACGCCGTATCAGCCCGCTGTAGAAGTCCACAACATCAGACAGACACGGGGCTGTGTCGTTGGCCGCAAGAAGTCCCGTCTTCTTGGGGAAGCAATACTAGGAGAAGAAGGAACAGGAAGCGGTCTTAGCGATTTCACACTCGCTGGAACGATGGTCGCGTATGACGAATACGATGAACCCGGAAAGATGAAGGGCCCAGGGGAGGATCGTATCCGCGTGGAAAACCTGCTTACGGGCCAGCTCCTACATTGGGAAGAAGCGGGGCCTTACTCCGGTATTTACGCAACTGACATCGTTGTGAGGTCTAGCGGGAGTGTTGCATGGATCGCTCGAATACCTAACGAATACCCGCACCCACCGCCCTACCACATCTACACCCTCAATAAATTGGGCGAGCACTTGGTCGCTGAAGGTTACGACATCGGGCCACATTCATTGAGGCTGGCTGGCAGCGTTCTGTCATGGAGGCAGGGAAGCCAGACGATGTCAGCCACGCTTCGGTGAGCCATGAAGCGCATCACGGCATCCGCGCTGGGATGCCGGCAGTACCACGAGAACGAGCATCGGCAGTCGTAGATGTGAACAGGATAAGCGCCAGTAAACGCGCGTTAGCAAGCGTCTATCGAGGCGGGCCGCCTTCGCATGAAGGCGGTCGGCTCGGCTCGGCCGGGCGTGGCTCCCGCTGTGGACGAAACTCAGGCGTCGCATCGGCCGGCGACTCAGCGACTGCCATTAGCGCCTACGCGATCGTGTCGCGAGCGTGCTCTCGCTCTCGGATCAGACGGAGGCGGAGTCTGCCGGGTGCTGAGCTCCGCTACCGAGACCGGCGACGCGAGCGCTCGCAAGAATGCGCGCCACCGCATAACATATACGCCGCCGTGTGAAGGAGCATGTGAAACTTCCGAACGCCGCACATGAGGCGCATCCCTGGGCAATCGCGCAAATCGCCCCCGACTTCAAACTCCTGGATGTTTGGGGCTTGCCGGCACAAGGGTGTCTGGACGACTTCGACACCTTGCTTGAGATCATGGCCTCTCTCGATCCAGCCAATCGGGGGTCGAGAGCCACGCGCGCGCTCTTCTGGTTGCGCCATCGCCTGGGAGGCTGGTTTGGGTGGGACGACGCCACTAGGAGGCGTCCGGTCCCGGGCCGCACCGAAACGACGCTGAGCGCTCGCTTACCCGAGGATCTGCGAGGTACCGCGACGCGTCCGGATCTCAGCTCGACGAGCTTCACCCACCTCTATCGCACCGAGAACGAGTGGGCCGCAGAGCTCTCAAACGACACGGTCCACGCCATCATGCACCTGGCATGGATCGACCAGGGCGAGGGTCTCTACCGCGGGCAAATGGGGGTCTACGTCAAGCCACGCGGCAGGCTCGGAGCGACATACATGACGCTGATCGGACCTTTCCGACATCTCATCGTCTACCCAGCAACCATGCGCCAGATCGAACGCGCGTGGGAGGCTCGGCCCGCCTAACGCCTCCAAGTGGACAACGTGATCGTTCTCTATGACCGCGACTGCGGGTTCTGCAGCGTGATGGTTGCGATCCTGCTGACGTGGGATCGGGGGGATGCCATCGACCCCGTGCCGATCCAGAGCGGACGGGGAGAGGAGCTTCTTTGCCCCCAAGTGTCAGAGTCGTAGCGAAGGTGTCGGTCGCCGGATCGAACAGTTCTGCACTCCCGACGGGACGTATCCCCGGGGTGTATCGACCAGAGATGACAACATCACCATTTGTCAAAGGAGCCGCGATCGCGGCGACACGGCGCTCGACCAAAGCAGAGTCGCTGCCCCCTTCGCCGAGTAACGTAAACGTGTCGGTCGCCGGATGAAAGAGTTCGGTGACGCTATCGGTGCCTTCGTCGTCCAAGCCTCCGGCGATGAGAACTTCACCGTTCGCCAGTGGCGCCGCAACCGCGTAGCGGCGAGTTCGGGCCTCCAATCCACCGCCACTCCGGAATAGGGGTAAATGGGACATGCTCGTGTGATACGAAGGGTTCAACGAAGCCAGGGACGGGAGCTTCAGGGTTGAGGCCGAGTCGATCGCGGAACTGCCCCCCGGTTAGCGCTACGGTCGCCTCAGCCCGCGGCGCCGAGGCGCTCGACGATTCGCTGTGCGTACCAGTCCGGCCAGGGTGTCTGCGGGCTTGCCTGCGTGTAGTCCTTGTCGAGGCCTACGAGTAACCACACCAGCTCGCTCCGCACAGGAGCGCCGCCAAGGATTTCGGGCAGCTCGGAGTGCTCGATCAGCCACTCGGCATACCAGGATGCCCAGTCGGGATCGGCGCCATCGATGATGCGGTACACCAAATGGTGCGTCTCGCCGGCCTCGTGAAGCAGTGCGGCGACTCGGGCGTAGCGATCCTCCATCGGATGGGCCTACTCCGCTATCCCCTCGACCAGCATCTGCAGCCCCGAGTGGCGCACCCGCCCCGGGGCGATCCCGGCGTCCCGCATCAGGCCATGCACCTCGTCGGGTGAGCGCTCGCGCCCGCCCTCGCATTCGACGAGCATGAGTAGGTCGACCATCGGGCCGATCGGATTCGGGCGGTTGTGCTCGAGGTGCTGGTCGATCACAACGATCTTCGATCCCCTCGGCATCGTTGCGCGGACGCGCCGTAGGATGTCACCGCAGGCGTCATCGCTCCAGTCGTGGAGGATCCACTTGAGCAGGTAGAGGTCCGCAGTCGCGTCGATCTCGCCGAAGAAGTCTCCGGCCACACACTGCACTCGGTCGGCAACGCCGCGCGAGCGCAGGAAGTCCTCCGCCTCGGCGAGCACCTCGGGAGCGTCGACCAGAATTCCCCGTACGCCGTGGCGGCGTCGGAGGATCGCCGCGAGGAGCGTGCCGATCCCGCCGGCCACATCGCAAATCACGCCTTCATGTGGCCACGGATACGCACGCGCCAGAGCTGCGAGATCAAAGGCGGTCACCTCTCGCATCGCCTCGCCGAAGCGAGCCCCCTCCTCGGGGTGGTCCCCAAAGTATTCCCAGATCGAGCTGCCGCCCGCCCGCCGGCGACCGGACGGCTCGGCTCCCTCGCGTAGCTGATTCTCGAGCTCGGCATGCGCGGCGGCGGTCGTCGGCGCTGCCTGGTAAGCGACCCAGGACGCCAGCGAGTTCGGATGGTCACGGCGTAGCGGCGCACCGAGTCGCGTGAGGCGTGCGCGGCCCTGGCGGTCGACGTGCACCAGGCGCGAGGCCGCCGCGGCCCCGAGCACGCGCCGCGTCACGTCTTGGGAGAGGCGGAGCTCGCCGGCTAAGTCGCGCGGGTCTCGCGGCCCGGCGCCGAGCGCGTCCGCAAGGCCCGACGTCACGAGCACGCCCGCGAGCTTGGTTCGCTGCATCCCGGCGGTGAGGTCCCACAGCGCGGACTCGGCGGGCAGCATCCGGTCCGCGAGCCCCAGCACGCCGCTTCGCAGTGCCAGTGCGGCGCGTGTCGCGGCGTTTGGTACGGGAAACGGCGGCAGCGGCACAGCGGCGAAGGTTACGCGAGAATCGTGTAAACGGTCCGTCAAAGAGAGACGATCTCGGGCATGCCGCCGGGGGCCGGTCCTCGCGGTCGGGCCGCCGGGTGCGCACTCAACCTATCCGCCTGACGATTTCGGTTCGAGTGCTGGTTCGGCGGCTCGAGCTCAAGAAGTGAGGCTGAAACGGTTCGATCGGGCGCTCGCTCGACAGCGAGACGCCTGAGTTGGACGACAACGAGCAGTCCGGGTCGGCGCCGACCGCCGCTCGTTGTCGGGGCCACGCAGGAGTCTGCACTGGCCGCTCGTGAATGAGGCGAAAAGGACCTGGGCGGCCCGCCAGGTCCTTAACCCACGGGCAACTACGGTAAACCACGGGTATCGGGGCGCCGCGTCCCCGATCACCGACCCCCCGATTTGCAGGACTTTTGGGGCGTTTCCCGGCTCAGTCACCCGTGCCTGAAAATCGTGTTTCGCGCACCACACCAAGAAGTCGTGGTGTCTTCAGTTCGAGTCCGAGAGGCGAATTGAACTGAACTTCGGGCGCGTAGCGCATGTCGCACGCTGAGAGTCTGTTACGACACGACTCGAGAGCGTGCGAGGCTGATTACCGTAGCGCATTTGACCGGAAGCGAGCGCGATCCGGGAGCACAACCCAGGCTGCTCCTGCTCGTCCCAAGCATGAGCCAGTTGCACGCCGGCGCCGGCTCCTGCTCCGCCTACGCAAGCAAGCGTCTCGCCGGCGCCGGCTGTCGCACTGGCGGAGGTCGTCCGTCTGGTACTCCCGTCCCCGCAACCCGAGGTGCGTGCGTTTACGCAGAAGCACGAGAGCTGGCGTTTCCTCGTCGGCGCTGATCGAGCAAACGGGCAGTCGCGGTGCCTATACAGCTCGCGACGATCAAATCCAGCGGGCGGGATCGGGAGAACGCTTACGGCCGCGCTCGCGGTTCGAGCATGGGGATCGCTACTCAATGGGTGCGAGCCGGAAGGGCGAGGTGCGCCAGGCCCCTCAGCAGCCAGGGACTGCGCCGGGCGACGGTCACGACGGCGCGGTCAGACGGCCGCATGGTCGTCCGCGGGGACGGTGTGGGCAGTGCGACCAGCTTGGCCTCCCGCGATCCCGGCCGAGGACCCGATGAGTCGACCGCGAGCAGTTGCCACTGGCCCGGAATCCCCTTCAGCTCGTGAGCGCCACGCTCCTCGAATCCAATCCCTGACCCGACAACAAGATCGCGGACCGGGCTCGAGACGAGAATCTCCGCTGGCGCGGCCTGGGACATGACCCGCGCCGCGATGTGCACCGCGATCCCGCCGATGTCGTCGTCGATTAGCTCGCACTCGCCAGTGTGGATTCCGACGCGGATCTCCACCTCTAGGGCTTCGGCTTCGGTGCGAAGCGCCTCCGCATAGCGGATCGCCTGGGTGGGACCTTCAAAGGTGGCGAGATGACCGTCCCCGGTGCTCTTGACGACGTTGCCCCGGAAGCGCTCCGCGAGCTCCGTGGTGATCTCGCCGAACCGCTGGAGGATCGTCCGCCAGCGCTCATCGCCGATCGTTGCCGCGCGAGCTGTAGAGGCGACCATGTCGCTGAACAGCACCGTCCGCAATACGCGGTGGGATTGCGATGACGTGCCGTGAGTCCCCGTCAAGAATTCCTCGATCGCCTCGGTGATCCGGTCAGGATCCGAGAACCACGGCGCGTGATCGACGCCGTCGACCTCGACCAGGCGGGCGTTCGGGATATGGTGGGCGAGGTAACGCCCGAACTGGATCGGTACCGGGTCGCGGGTCGCGTGGACGACGAGTGTCGGCACCGACACCGTCGGCAGGACCGGGCGGACATCGAGCCGGAAGACCGCCTCGACGGTCGCGCGCGCCATTCCCGGACTTGCGCTCATCCGCTCGATCACCCCGAGCTGACGCAGCGAGCGCACCGACGGAAGCAGTATGCGCAGCGCCTCGCCACTTCCCCACGACGTGCGCACGTTCCGCCCGAATTGCTGGATTTGCGCCACCTGCGCGGCCGATGGCTCGTACTCTGCACCGAGCTTCTCTCTCATCAGTTGGGCGAGCTCTTCGGGTCGATCCTCTAACGCGCTCCAGTCCTCGGCGGGAAGACAGGGAAAGGTCCCCGTCAGGATCAGGGAGCTGACCCGGTCGGGCCTCGCCGCCGCGAATACGATCGCAGCCGGTCCACCCTCGCTCACGCCCATCATCACCGCACGACCGAATCCGGCGGCGTCCATCACCGCCTCGATCTCGGCTGCGCGGTCCTCGATCGAGCGCGCCCTCGGCACCGGGTCCGACAGGCCCACGCCCGCCTTGTCGAACAGCAGAACGCGGCAGAACGAGCCGAGTTGGTCGAACCACGTCTTTGCCTCCGGCCGCGTCCACGTCAACTCCACGTGGCTGACGAACGAGCCCGCAAACACGAGCTCGATTTCGCCGTCGCCAAACACCTGGTAGGCAAGGCTCAGATCTCCGCATTGGGCGTAGGCAGTGTCTGGCACGCGCCAACAGTATGGGATCTGTTGGCTGGCGCTGGCGGCCGCTAGCTGAGCCGCCCCGTGCGGCGCAGTCGAGTTCTGCTCACCGGCGGAGCAGGAGCCGGCGCCGGCGTGGAACTGGCCATGCTGGGACGAGCGGCGGCAGCCTGCTTGGCAAGTCAGCAGACTGCTGGTTGACCCTGGCTATGCGGCAGTGATTCGCCACGCTGCCGGTCGTGAGGAGGACCAGCACGCCCGCTGAGCACCCCTCGCGCGCCCGCTTCTCAGCGAAGCAGCGGTCCTCGGAGTCCTCGTCGTCGTTCCTGAGGTGGACGACGAGGAGCAGTCCGAGTCGGCGCCGACCGTACGCTCGCTCTGCGGCCGATGCAGCAGTCTGAATGTGGCCGCTTGTGGATGAGGCGAAAAGGACCTGGGAGGCACGCCAGGTCCTTAACCCAGGCGCAACCACGGTAAACCACGGGTATCGGGGCGCCGCGCGCCCGTCCACCGACATGCCGATTTGCAGGACTTTCCTGGCTTTTCCGGCACCAATTACCCGTCCCTGAAAATCGTGGTGTCCTCGGTTCGATTCCGAGTCTCGCCATTTCTAGAGATGCCTGCACGTAGGCGGGTTTTGGGGAGGTGGGCGAGACGGTTTAAGGGTGTGCTCGAAGGGCCGTTTGCGCGCCAGGACCTTTTCAGGTCCTAAACCTAAGGGGTGGTTGAGGGTTTACGGCAGCGCAGGTGCCACCCGCGAAGGTTTTGGTTTCGGTAGGGGATGGCTCGGGTCCCTCTTCCGGGCCAGCGCGACTGCTGCGATCAACGATTTTCGAGCGCCACGATCCTCTAATCTTCACCGTTGAAGAGGCAATCGATCGGAGGGAAGCGGTGAGCGGGTTCGTCTCTCGAGGATTCAGCGGACGGCGGCGCGTTCCGGAGGAGCTCGCCTCGAGGCTTCCGCCCGGTCAGTACGCCGAACCGGGCTACCCGGTGTTGACCGCGGGTCCGACCCCGAACCTCGACAACGACGCTTGGCGGCTGCACGTTGACGGCATGGTTGCCAACCCGCGCGAATGGAGCTGGGACGAGTTCCAGGCGCTGCCCTTCGAGACGATCCCCTGCGACATCCACTGCGTCACCAAGTGGTCGAAACTTGGCACGAACTTCGGCGGCGTCTCGGTGGACGTGCTGCTCGATGGCGTCGAGCCGCAGGGCGACTACGTGGTGCAGTACTCCTACGGCGGCTATACGACCAACCTGCCGCTCGCTGACGTGACTGGCGGCAAGGCGTGGGTGGTGACGCAGTTCGAGGGGGCGCCGCTGCCGCGCGAGCACGGCGGCCCCGCGCGCATGCTCGTGCCTCACCTGTACTTCTGGAAGAGCGCCAAGTGGGTCCAGGGCCTGCGTGTGATGGACCATGACGAGATGGGCTTCTGGGAGGTGCGCGGCTACCACAACTACGGCGATCCTTGGAAGGAGCAGCGCTATTGGACGGACTGACGGCGGTCGAGCAGCGCGCCCCAGGCAAGTGGCAGGTGGGCAGGGTCACGAAGATCAAGCCCGAGACGCCGCGCGTGAAGTCTTTCCGCATCGCGCTGCCGATGTGGATGGAGCACCTCCCAGGCCAGCACTACGACGTCCGCCTCACGGCGCCCGACGGCTACCAGGCCGAGCGCTCCTACTCGATCGCCTCCTCGCCACTGGACGTCGGTGAGATCGAGCTGACGATCGACCGCCTCGAGGACGGCGAGGTCTCGCCGTACTTCCACGACGTCGTGCAGGAGGGCGACGAGGTCGAGGTCCGCGGACCCTTCACCTCCTACTTCGTCTGGCGCGGAGAAAGACCGGTGCTGCTGGTCGGCGGCGGATCGGGCGTCGTGCCCCTGATGTGCATCCTGCGCACCCGGCGCCGCACGATGCCGCAGCTGCCCATGCGCCTCGTCTACTCCGTGCGACATGCCGACGACGTGATCTACGCGGATGAGCTCGACGCGGATGTTGCGGTCACGTTCACGCGCGGCGCGCCGGAGGGCTGGAAGGGCCGTACGGGGCACATCGACGCGCCGCTGATCGCGGAGGCGTCGGCGAGCTTGGTGCCCGGCACTGCGTTCGTGTGCGGCTCCAACGGCTTTGTCGAGGCGGCCACCGAATTGCTGCTCGGTGCCGGCTTCATGGACCAGGAGATCCGCACCGAGCGCTTTGGTCCCACCGGTTAGCAGCACCCCGACCGCTGCGTGGCACCGTCGGCTGTGCGGGTTGACTTTTGCCCCACGCCTAGGCAATGCTTAGGCATGCCTCGTGACCTGTCCCTCGGGGAAGCCGCCAGGGCGATCGGCGTGAGCGCTGACACGCTGCGCCGCTGGGATGGGGCGGGCAAGCTGCGCACCAGGCGCGATGAGCGCAACCGCAGACGCGTGCCGGAGGCGGAGGTGCGCCGCCTCACGGCGCGGCCGTCGCGCCACCGCACCGGCGCGCCCGCCTCGCCGCGCAACCGCTTCCCTGGCACGGTGCGCTCGGTCGAGGTGGACGGTGTGATGGCGCTGGTTGAGTTGGAGGCGGGCCCGTTCTCGATCACCGCGGCGATCACGCGCGACTCGGTCGCCGAGCTTGGGCTCGCCGCAGGCGTGAAGGCGACGGCGTTTGTGAAGGCGACCTCGGTGATGATCGAGCGGGCAGCGGAATGATGAGCTCCTCGAGGGCGCGGGTCGCGATCGCGACTGCAATCGTGATCGCGCTTGCGGCGAGCTCGGCGACGCTGCAGACGGCGGGTGCGGCGCGCGCGAGACGCGCGAGCAGGGGCACGGTGTCTGTGATCTACGCGGGCTCGCTGGTGGACTACATGGAAAACGACTTCGGCCCGTCCTTCGAAAAGGCGAGCGGGTACTCCTTCAATGGTTACGGCGGCGGGTCCGGCGAAGACGCCGCGGAGATCAAGGGCGGCGTTCGCCGGGCGGACGTATTCGTCAGCGCTGCGGCGTCCGCGGATGAGCTCCTTGAAGGCAAAGCGAACGAGAACTGGGTCTCGTGGTACTCCACCTTCGCGGCCTCACCGCTCGTGCTGGGCTACGACCCCCACAGCAGGTACGGGGCGCAGCTCGCCCACGGCAAGCCCTGGTATGAGGTGCTCACGCAGCCGGGCATCCTGGTGGGACGGACCGAACCAATGCTCGATCCCAAGGGCGTGCTGACCGTGGAAGCGATCGACAACGCGGCGCGCAAGCTTCACGACCCCAAGCTGAAGGGCGCGTTGAGCTCCTTCCCCGTCTACCCCGAGACGGCCCTCGTGGGCAGGCTGCAGGCGGGCCAGCTGGAAGCCGGCTTCTTCTACGCCGCGGAGGCGGCGGCGGCACACTTCCCCACGGTGAGCCTGAAGCCCGTGTTCAAGTACGCGCTCTACACGGTGACGATCCTCAAGGGCGATGCCGACCCGAACGGCGCTGCTGCGCTGGTGAAGTACCTGCTCAGCGCTTCCGGCCGCTACGCCCTCAAGCGCAACGGGTTCGAAGCGCTGAAGCCGAAATTCTCCGGGCACGCGAGCGATGTGCCAAAGAGCCTGCGCACCACGGTCGGCGCAGGGTAGTCGCGCGGGGCGGGCGTTTGGTCGCGAAGGCACGCAGCCCGCTGCCGTGGCTTGGCGGCCTGCTCGCGCTGTACCTGCTGACGCCAATCGTCGCGTTCCTGCTGCGCCTGCGCGGCGGCGTCTCATCGACACCGGGTGTGGGCGCCGCGCTCGCGACCTCGCTGCTGACCGCGACGGTGTCGGCGCTCGTGATCGCGCTGCTGGGCGTGCCGCTCGCCTACATGCTCGCGCGCCGGCGCGGTGCGATGGGGCGCATGCTGACGGCGCTCGTCGCGCTGCCGCTCGCGCTGCCGCCGCTGGTGAGCGGACTGCTGCTCCTGTATGTTCTGGGCCCGCGCACGGCCGCGGGTGAATTGTTCGGCGGGCAGCTGACCGAAACGCGCCTGGGCATCGTGCTCGTGCAGACGTTCGTGGCGGCGCCCTTCCTGGTGATCACCGCGCGGGCCGCCTTCGTCGCGCTGGACCCCGCGCTCGAGGACATGGCCGCAGCGCTGGGGCATGGGCCGCTTGCGCGCTTCCTGCGCGTCGCCGTGCCGAGCGCGCTGCCCAGCATCGGCGCCGGGCTGATGCTCGCATGGCTGCGCGCGTTCGGCGAGTTCGGCGCGGTCCTCATCATCGCCTACCACCCGTTCTCGCTGCCGGTCTTTACGTTCGTGCGCTTCGACGCGACTGGCCTGCCCGCGACGATGTTGCCCGTGGCGCTCGCGCTGGGCGCGGCGCTCGCGGTACTGCTCGCGCTCGGGCTCCCGCTGCGTCGCCGCGCCCCACCGCCGAAGCTGCCCGCGCCGCGCGCGCCTGCGCAGTCACACGGCTCCGCGCCGCTGCAGTTCGCGCTGACCAGGCGCCTCGGCGACTTCTCACTGGCGCTGAGCTACGCCGGCCAGTCCTCGAAGCTCGCGCTGCTGGGCGCATCGGGCGCTGGCAAGACGCTCACGCTGCGCCTGCTCGCGGGGCTCACCGAGAGCGATCCGGATGGACACCTGCGGCTGGGCGGTCGCGCCCTCGAGCAGCTGCCCGCCGAGCGGCGCGGCTTTGGGTACGTGCCGCAGAGCTCCGCGCTGCTGCCGCGCAGGACGTTGTGGCAGCAGGTGACCTTCGGCGCGCGCGCGGACGGCGCGCTGGCGGCGTGGTGGATCGAGCGCCTCGGCCTTGCGGGGCTCGAGGGCCGCTACCCGGAGGAGCTCTCGGGCGGGCAGCAGCGCAGGGTGGCGATCGCGCGTGCGCTCGCCACCGCGCCGCGCGTGCTGCTGCTCGACGAGCCATTCACCGGTCTCGACGCGCCGGTGCGCGACGCGCTGCGCAGGGAGCTTCGCCAGTTGCAGCGCGAGGTGGGGCTGAGCACCGTGATCGTCACGCACGACCCTGAGGAGGCGGCGCTGCTGGCGGACGAGGTGATCGTGCTGGATGACGGGCAGGTGCTCCAGGCGGACACCCGCGAGCAGGTCTTCCGCGCCCCGCGCTCGCCGCGCGTCGCGGGGCTGCTGGGCATCGCCAACACGCAGGAGGGCGTGGTGGTCGCGAGCGGGCGCGTGACCACGGGCGGCTTCGAGCTGCGCGCGCCCACGGGCGCGCTGCGACCGGGCAGCGAGGTGGTGTGGTGCGCTCGCCCGGAGCGCATCCGGCTCGACGAGGACGGCGAGTACACGGGGCAGCTGCTCGATGACGCAGACCTGGGCGCCACGCGCGAGCTGACGATCGGCATGGGAGCCTCGCTGGAGCTGACGCTGCGCACGAGCGAGCGCGTCGAGCTCGAGCTGGGCCAGTGGCTGCGCGTGGCACTCGACGCGCAGGACATCGCGGTTTGGCTGAGCGACGGCGACGGCGGACGCTCAGCCGCCGATGTAGGACATCTCGATGCGGCCACCCGTGCGCACGCCGGGGCGCCGCGCCACGGGCGCGGCGAAGGGTCCGCGACGCTCTTCCCGCGCGGACGCTGAGCGCAGCGCGCGCAGCTCGGAATAGCGGTCGGTGCGCGCGCCCCACAGCGTGCTGAGCAGGGCGGCAATCTGCGCGTCTTCCGCACCACCGCGCAGCAGCGCGCGCAGGTCATGACCCGCGCTCGCGAACAGGCACGTGTACAGCTGGCCCTCCGCGGACAGCCGCGCGCGCGTACAGCGACCGCAGAAGGGCTGCGTGACGGAGGCGATCACGCCGATCTCGCCGGCGCCATCGCGGTAGGCAAAGCGCGTAGCGACCTCGCCCTCGCGGCTGGGCGCGACCGGCTCGAGCGGCCAGCGCTCGCCGATGCGCGCGAGGATCTCCGCGGCGGGCACGACCTGCTCGGCGCGCCAGCCATTGCTCTCGCCGACGTCCATGTACTCGATGAAGCGCAGGATCTGCTCGCGGCCGCGAAAGTGCTCGGCCATCGCGATCACGCAGTGCTCGTTGATGCCGCGGCGCACGACCATATTGACCTTCACCGGCACGAGCCCGGCCTGCTGGGCAACGTCGATCCCCGCGAATACGCGCGCGAGTGGCAGGCGCGTGTCGCTGATCTCCTGGAACACCCCCTCCGCGAGCGCGTCGAGGCTGACCGTGACGCGTGTCAGCCCCGCCCGTGCGAGCGCGGCGGCGTGCGTGGCGAGTGTGATGCCGTTGGTCGTGAGTGCGATCTCCTCGATCCCCTCCACGGCGGCGAGCATCTCCACGAGCCGCTCCAGCTCGCGCCGCAGCAGCGGCTCGCCGCCGGTGAGGCGGATCTTGCGCGCGCCGAGCGGTGCCGCGATGCGTACAAGGCGCGTGATCTCCTCGAAGCTGAGGAGCTCCGAGCGCTCCAGGAACTGAAAGCCCGCTCCGAACACCTCCCGCGGCATGCAGTACACGCAGCGCAGGTTGCAGCGATCGGTCACCGAGATACGCAGGTCGCGCAGTTGGCGCTCGAGCATGTCGCGCACAGCGGGCATCTCGAGGCCAGCCTATCCACACGCAAGCGACGCTACGCCTTGCACGCTCGTGGCGTTGATCCGCGGCGCAATGCGAGGCTAGGCTCTCTGACATGGGCTCGGCTCTGATCGAGATTGACGACGCGCGTAGGATCGTGCTGGAGCGCACTGCGGGGCGGCTGGAGGAGGAGCCCGTCGCGCTGCACGAGTGCCTCGAAAGGGTGCTCGGAAGCGACATACGCAGCGCGACCGCAGTTCCGCCGTTCGACAGCTCCGCGATGGACGGCTTCGCGCTGCGCTTCAGCGATGTGCGCGGCGCGTGCGCGGCAGCGCCCGTGCGACTGGAGCTGGCCGACGAGTCGCGCGCGGGACGTGCCGCCCGCCGTACGGTGGCGCATGGCAGCACGATCGCGATCTCCACAGGAGCCGTGATGCCGGAGGGCGCGGACGCGGTGGTGGCGCTTGAGCGCGCAAGCAGGCACGACGGTCATGTGGAAGTGCGCCAGGAGGTGGCGCGCGGTGAGAACGTGCGGTTCGCCGGCGATGACATCCGTGCGGGGGACACCGTGCTGCAGGCGGGCAGCAGGATCGGGCCAGCCGAGCTCGGCGTGCTCGCCTCGCTAGGACACGCGCAGGCAGCCTGTGTGCGCCGCCCGCGCGTCTCGGTGATTACCACGGGCGATGAGCTCGTCGCCCTCGACGAACCCCTCCGGGACGGTCAGATCTACGACTCCAACGCACACACGATCCCTGCGCTCGCGCGCCAGGTGGGTGCACAGCTGCTATCGGTCGTGACGGTGCCAGACGAGCTCGCTGACACGCACGCGGCTATCGCACAGGCATTGCAGGCCAGCGATGTCGTGGTGCTGTGCGGCGGCGTGTCGGTGGGCGCGCACGACCACGTGAAGCAGGCGCTCTCCGAGCTCGGCGTACAGGAGAGCTTCTGGGGCGTCGCGTTGAAACCAGGCAAGCCAACGTGGTTTGGCGCGCGCGAGCAAACGCTCGTATTCGGCCTGCCCGGCAACCCGGTGTCAGCGATGGTGACCTTCCTGCTGCTCGTCGCGCCAGCGCTGCGCGCGCTCAGCGGCTGCGCGAACGTGCGCCGCCAAAGCAGCGCGCTGCTCGTGCGCGACCACGCCAAGCCTCCGGGCAGGGCACAGGCGCTGCGCTGCCAGCTGCGGCTCGGCGAGCGCGGCTGGGAAGCCCTGTGCGGCCCCGACACGGGCTCGCACGTGCTCACCTCGATGGTGGGCGCGCAGGCGCTCGCGATCATCCCGAGCGGCAGCGAGGTGGTGCGGGCGGGCGAGCGTGTAGAGCTCGAGTTGATCCGCCCGCACCCATGAGGATCGCGGTGCGCCTGTTCGCGATCCTGCGCGAGCGCGCGGGCTGCGATCACGTGGAGCTCGAGTTGCCCGAGGAGGCGACGGTGGCCGACGCGCTGAAGGCGCTCTCGCGTGTGGAGGGCCTTCACGGCGTGCTCGAGCGCCTGCCGGTGCAGATGGCCGTCAATCGCGCGTACGCCTCCCCGCAGACACGTCTTGCGGCCAGTGACGAGCTAGCGCTGATCCCGCCGCTCAGCGGCGGCGGCCCGCTGCACACAGCGGTGCGGGATGCGCCGCTCAGTCTCGACGCGGTCGCGGACGCGGTGCGCGATCCGCGCGCCGGTGCGATCGTGACCTTCCAGGGCGTCACGCGCGCGGTGCCGCTGCTCGACTACGAGGCCTACCGCGAGATGGCCGGCGAGCGCATCGCGCTGATCGTGCAGGAGTGCGCGCAGCGACACGAGCTGTGCGCGGCGGCAGCCGAGCACCGCGTCGGCGAGGTTGCGCTCGGCGAGCCTAGCGTGGTCGTCGCGGCCTCCGCGCCACATCGCTTGGAAGCTTTCGCGGGCGCGCGCGAGATCATCGACCGCATCAAGGCGGAGGCGCCGATCTGGAAGCGCGAGCACGGCACCGACGGCGTTGCGCGCGCGGTCGCGGGCACGCCGGCGCCGGGCGCCCAGATGCTCGGCCGGACGCTCAGCCATCTTGATGAGCAAGGCCGCGCGCGCATGGTCGATGTGGGCGAGAAGGAGCCGCGCCGACGCGTCGCGCGCGCACGGGCGGCGGTGCGCGTCTCCAGCGAGACGGCGCTTGCGGTGCAGGCTGGCGACGCTCCCAAGGGCGACGTGCTGGGGACGGCGCGGCTCGCGGGCATCCAGGCGGCCAAGCGCACCGACGAGCTGATCCCGCTCGCGCATCAGCTTGCTCTGAGCTTCATCGATGTGAGTGCCGCGGTGGACATCGAGCGGGGGCTCATTGAGCTGACAAGCGAGGTCCACGCGGTCGATCGCACGGGCGTCGAGATGGAGGCGTTGACCGCGTGCGCGGTCGCGGCGCTCACCATCTACGACATGGTGAAGGGGCTCGAGCGCGGCATCGAGCTCGAGCGGATCGTGCTTCTCGAGAAGACAGGTGGGCGAAGCGACTGGCGCCGCCCGGAGGGCGGCTAGGGAACGTGCCTGCTGCGCGCGCGGCGATCATCTCGATCAGCACCTCGCGCGCCGAGGGCGCGGGACCCGACGAGAGTGGCGCCCGTCTTAGCGCGTTTGCGCAGCGACTGGGCTGCGAGATCGCGGGGCACGATCTGATCGGCGACGAGCGCGCGAGCATCGAAGAGCGCCTGCGCCATTGGAGCGACATGGAGCGCTGCGAGCTCATCCTCACAACCGGTGGCACCGGCGTATCGCCCACGGACCACACGCCGGAGGCGACGCGGGCAGTGATCGAGCGCGAGGTGCCGGGCATCCCGCACGCGATGCGCGAGGCGGCGCGTGCTCACACACGCAACTGGATGCTCTCGCGCGGGGCCGCGGGGACGCGGGGCGCGTGCCTCATCATCAACTTTCCCGGCAGCCCCGCGAGCATCGATCAGAGCGGCGACGCGATCGCGGGCGCGATCGAGCACGCGATCGCACTGATCGCGGGGCGGCCCTCCGCGCACTGAGAGCACCGTAGGCAACCCAACTGGTACTGGGCTCCCCGGTCGGTACCAGAATCCAATGAAAACCCCTGCAAACCGATGGCACATACCCCGAACCCCTTACCAGAGAAACTCCTGCAAATCCGCACTTAGCCACGGATTCTCGGGGCCTTCTGAAAATCGTGGTGTCCTCGGTTCGATTCCGAGTCTCGCCATTTCCAAAGATGCCTGCACGTGGGCGGGTTTTGTGGCTGCGAGCGGACCGGTCTAGAGGCGCTGGAAACGGCTGACTTGCGCGCCAGGGCCTTTCAGGTCCCTTTCCTTGAGTCTGGGTTTCCTGCACGGGTGGCGCGGAGGGAATGAAAGGCGTCGCGGAGTGGCCCTCCACCGCGCGCCCCGGAGTACCAGTGCCGCAGCGGCGCTATTACGCGCTCGTCCGCCCGGGGGACACGCTCGCCCTTGTCGGACGCCCTCCCACCATCGTACTGGCTTCAGGAGTAATGCGAGGCGCGAAGACGGGGGACTACGGATCCCGCAGGGGACCGCCGGGTGTAGAAGTGGCTGTCAGTTGTTGACTAGCGTCACTCAAGGAGATCGACATGGCTTTAACGGATCAACTAACGGCTCTATCGAGCAAGTTGGCAGAGGTGGCCGCCCGCGCTAAGCAGGCCGAAGAGCGTGCGGAAGCGGCGCATGACAAGTCCAAGGCGGACCTCAACGCGGACGTCGAGTCCGCGCGAGCGTCTGCTCAGGCGCGAGCCAAGAAGCTTCGTGAGTCGGCCGAGGCCAACAAGAGCAAGCTCTCGGTCTGGTGGTACGACTTGCAGCGCACATGGAACGAGCACATGGCCAAGATTCGCGATGACATCGACACCAAGCGGGCTGAGCACAATGTGGGGCGCGCGCAAGACCGCGCCGAGAGGAGCGCTGAAGACGCGGCGTTCGCGGTTGAATTCGCATACACCGCGATCGAAGAGGCAGAGTACGCCGTGCTCAACGCCGAACTGGCACGGATGGAAGCCGACGAGCGCGCCGCCGCCCCCGCCTGAGCAGTCTTGGGTGCCGCCCGGGACTGAAGTCGGTCCCGGGCCCACCTTGAGTTCCTGCCGCCAACTGTTGCGGGGCTCCTTCGGGAAGCGTGCCGATCGGCGATCTTCGCTCGGCGGCGCTGCCCGCGGGAGCCCGATCACGAGGATTTCCGCCCGCCTCAGAGCTAGACGAGAACAATGGCAGAGCGTCGATGCCCCGCTGCACCCGGTTCTTCTCATCAATCCGCGATCCGGCGACGGCAACGCAACGCAGGCCGACCTCGCTAATCGAGCGCGCGAACGAGGCGTCGAGCCGGTGGTGCTGCAGCCGGGAGACGATCTCGCGACGCTCATTGCGGCCGCCGTCGAGAAGGGAGCCGATGCGCTGGGCATGGCTGGCGGTGACGGCTCGCTCGCGACGGTCGCCGCTACCGCGGCAGAGCACGACCTGCCGTTCATCTGCCTTCCGGCCGGGACGCGCAACCACTTCGCCCTCGATGTGGGCATTGACCGCCACGACCTGATCGGGGCGCTCGACGCTTTTACCGCGGGGCTTGAGCGCCGGATCGACATCGCCGAGATCAACGGGCGCCCGTTTCTGAACAATGTCTCGCTAGGCATCTACGGGGACGCAGTCCGACGCTCGGGCTACCGCGACGCCAAGCTGCGCACGATTTTTGAAGCCATTGACGAGGTGCTGAGCGCATCCGCCGCGGCACCAGGGTTGCTGATCACGGACGACATCGCCGACCGGCACACCTCCCCGCTGGTCGTGCTCGTGTCGAACAACGCCTATGCCGTGGACCAGCCACCGGTCGGCGGCTCGCGGCCACGGCTCGACACCGGCGAACTGGGCATCATCGTCCTGGATCGCCCCGGCGTCGAGCACCCCTCGGTCTCCGTGTGGAGCGAGCCCTCACTCGAGATCTCAGCCACGGCACCCGTGCCCGCGGGCCTCGACGGCGAGGCCGTCGCGCTCACGCCGCCGCTCCGTTTCACAACGCGTCCGGCGGCGTTGCGCGTCCGCATCTCACGCCAACATCCAGGCGTATCGCCCGCGGCCCTGACCTCGTCACGCTGACGGCTGCTTGGCCGCAATCCCCGGGCAGCGCGCCGCCGCGACCTACCTTCGGCGGAGTCTTCGTTGCCGCACACTACGTGGTGGTCCGCAGATGGCGGGCGGTCCCAACAGCATTTACGTCGCCGGAGGCAGAAGCGGTCGACGCAGACCGCGATTGGGTCCTCACCAGAGGATGGAGGCACTAGTCTCGTGCACCGGGCCCGGCCCGACGTCGGCCTCGCTTTGGACGTGCTTGGGCGGCGTATAGAACGTGGCGTAAGGGCGCAGGCGCAGCGCGACGCGTTTCTCGGCACGGGCGCCCTCTTCGACCATCGGGCGCACGTCCTCGGACATCGGTTTCCCTGCCATCACGCCCGCGATTCGCATCATCACGTCGACGACGAAGTCGAAGTCCGTGTCGATCCGGGCGTCGCAGTAGACCTGCAGATAGCTTGGCGGCCACTGCTCGTCGAGCACGCACAGCGACACCTTCGGGCTGCGCGCGACGGCCTTAGCCTTGGCGCGCTCGGCCATGGTCGAGACGACGATCTCGTCGGGGTCCGCGCTGTAGTAGACGATCGACATCGCCGGACCGTCCTCGGCACGGTTGTACCCGAAAATCGCGGTGCGGTGGTCGAGCGCGAACTGTCGACGTTCCTCGGCTGTCACAGCCTCTCCTTTCTATGCGTGCTGGTGCAGTTGTGCGACCACTCGCGCACCGGGGCGCCCGCGATCATGTCCAAGCCATGCCTGGCGAGAATGGCACGATAGGCATCAGGCAGGAAATGCGTGTGGACGTCGATCCGTCTCGCGGTCGCCGAGGTCATCGAAGCTCGCGTGCAACAGCCACGAGCGCCACCGGCAGGTGCTCGAGCAGCCGGCCGAGCTTCACTTTGGGCTGGGACTGGTGGGCGACGAAGGCGCCGTCGAGCGCAGCCAGCGCGAAGCGCGCGAGATGGTCGGCGACGTCACCGGCCGGATCGACATCGAAGACGATGTGCATCTGCTCGCGCAGGCGCACCAGAGCCAGCTCGCGCACACGATTGACCACCCTGTGGACCTCGCCCTCGCCCGCGTTGATCGGCTGCGCTGCCATCACCACGAGGATGCGCAGAAAGTCCGGGTGGCGCTCCAGCGTGGCGGCGACGATGTCGACCAGCGCGCGCAGGTGCTCGAGCCGAGAACCCATCCTGCGGTCCATCTCAGGTAGGGCTGAGAAGAAGCGCTCGGCCCCTCGCTCCATGACAGCGAGCAGGACGCCTTCCTTGGAGTCGAAGTAGTGGTAGATCGAGCTTGGCGGGATGCCCGCCCGCTCGACGAGAGCCGACACGGTTGCGGCCTCGTAGCCCTGCTCGGCCATCAGACGCTCGGCGGCGTCGAGCACGAGGGATCGTGATCGCGCCCCTCGATGGTTGGGGGTCACCGCTGTGCCTACCGACATTACGCCACCCTAACAAAGATTGTAGTTGACATTCCAAAACATCTTTTGTAGCGTACGCTTCAATGACGGTGAGCGGGAGGAGAGGCCAATGCCCGTCGAGAATGTGCCGGTCCTGATAGTGGGCGGCGGGGGCGCAGGACTCACCGCCTCGATGCTGCTCGCGCGCCTGGGGGTCGAGCACCTCCTGATCTGCGCCCGCGCCGGGACGTCCGACCTGCCGAAGGCCCACGTGCTCAATCAGCGCGCGATGGAGATCCTCGAGGAGGTGGGGGCCGCCGAGGAGATCGCGCGGCGCGGGACGCCTGCCGAGAACATGGCGGCGACCGCTTTCTATGCGGGGTTCGCCGGGCCGAGCGACGACTACGGGCGCAGGCTGGCGCGCCTGGAGTGCTGGGGCGCCGGCGGGGAGGACGAGAGCTGGCGCGCCGCGAGCGCGTGGATCCAGCAGAACCTGCCGCAGATTCGCCTCGAGCCGATCCTGCGCAAACGAGCCGAAGAGCTCTCCCCGGGTGGCCTCCGCTTCCATCACGAGCTCGCGGGTCTCGAGCAGGACGAGCGCGGCGTGACATGTCATGTGCGCGACCACGCCGCCGCCCGGGATTACGCGATCCGCTCTCAGTACGTCATCGGCGCCGACGGGGGGCGGTGCATCCCCGGGCAGATCGGCGTTCGCTACGACGGCCTTGGCGTGGTGACCCAGACCGCCACCTTGCACGTGAGCGCTGACTTCTCTCGCTGGGCTCGCGATCCCGACGTCCTGATCCGCTGGATCTTCTCCCCGCAGGCGGGGACGATGGTCGTGATGGTGCCGATGGGCCCGGAGCGCTGGGGGCCGGAGTCCGAAGAGTGGGTGATCCATCTCAACTATCCGGCCGGCGATCCGCGCGCGCAGTCCGACGCGAGGGTGGAGGCGGACGCGCGGCGCGCGATGGGCATCGGCGATCACCCGATGCGGATCCACAAGATCACGCGCTGGCCGGTCGACGCGGTTATGGCCTCCGACTTCAGCGTCGGGCGCGTGCACCTGGTCGGAGACGCCGCCCACCGCCATCCCCCCACCGGCGGCCTCGGCCTCACCAGCGCGATCCACGACGTGGACAACCTGTGCTGGAAGCTCGCGGCCGTGCTAGCGGGCCATGCCGGGCCGGAGTTGCTCGACACCTACGAGCCCGAGCGGCGCGCCGCCGACGAGCAGAACGCACAGCGCTCGCTCGAGAACGCGGTCAACCACTTCGTGATCGGGGATACGCTCGGCGTCTCGCACGACAACAGCGAGGAGCAGAACGTCGCCAACCTGCGCCGCATGTGGAGCGGGCGCCCCGGGGACGCCGAGCACCGCTCGACCGTGCTCCGACACATTCGCGCGGGGTCGATGGAGTTCGGCGAGCACAACGTCGAGCTCGGCTATCGCTACGACTCGCAGGCGATCGTCGACGACGGTAGCCCCGCGCCCGACCCCGTCGATCCGATTCGCGTCTACAAACCGTCGACCCGGCCCGGAGCGCCGCTGCCACACGCGTGGATCGATGACGAGGACGGCAACCGCCGTCCGATCAAGGATCTGGTCAAGCCGGGACGTTTCCTGCTGATCGCCGGCGAGGACGGCCAGCCATGGTGCGAAGCGGCCAGGCGCCTCGAGGAGGAGGCCGAGCTTCCCCTCGACGCAGTGCGTATCGGTCACCTCGACGGAGATCTCTACGACCCGCGCTGCGCGTGGGTTCGCCGGCGCGAGATCCAGAGCGACGGCGCGATCCTCGTGCGCCCCGACAGGTTCGTCGCCTGGCGCTCCATGACCGTGGTAGAGGATCCCTTTGGCGCCCTCGCCGACGCGATCGGCCATGTCCTGGCGCGACCGGTCGCCTTGGGCGTGACGTCAGCTGCTTGACTGTGCAGGCGCTTCCGTGAATCCCTCAGGCATTGCTCGCCGGCGTCCTTCGGTCAATGTTGCGACGAAGTTCACAACGACGAGCGACAATGGCCGCAGGCCGATGAGCCGGGCAAGGGGGGAGCAACCATGAACGTCGACCTCGATGTCGCGATCGTCGGGTACGGCCCGGTGGGACAGGTGCTGGCTGCGCTGCTGGGGCGGCAGGGTCATCGGGTGGGAGTGTTCGAGCGCTACCGCGAGATCTATCGACTCCCCCGCGCGGTGCATCTCGATCACGAGATCATGCGGCTGCTGCAGTCGCTCGACCTGGCGCGGCTGCTCGCGGACGAGATGGTCGCCGTGCCGGATTACCAGTGGTTTGGCGCCGACGGCGAGGTACTGCTGCGCTTCGACGTGCGGGGCCTGGCGCCTTCTGGCTGGGAGTCGGACTACATGTTCTTCCAACCCGAGCTCGAGCACACGATCGACCGCCACGCGTGTGCCCATCCGCGCGTGAGCGTCGAGCGGGGCTGGGTTGCCGAGCGGCTCATCGATGCAGGCGACTGCGTGAAGCTGGTGCTGCGGCGGGCCGTCGAGGAGGAGGTGAGCAGGCTCGCCCTGACCGGCGACACGCGTACGGTTGGCGCGCGTTGGGCGGTCGGGGCCGACGGCGCCAACTCGTTCGTACGCGAGGCATCTGGGATCACCCGCCGCGACCTGGGCTTTCAGGAGCGCTGGCTGGTCGTTGACGCGGAGCCGCACGACATGGCAGCGCTCGCGCACCTGCCGATTGCCAGCCAGCGGTGTGATCCGGTACGCCCGACGACGATCGTGCAGAGCGGATCGAGCCACCGGCGGTGGGAGTTCATGCTGCTGCCCGATGAGCAGCCGGCCGATTTCGAGGAGCCCGCGCGGGTGTGGGCGCTGCTCGAGCCGTGGTACCGGCCCGAGGACGGCACGCTGACGCGCAGCGCGGTGTACGAGTTTCGCTCGATGCTGGCCGACGAGATGCGCAAGGGCCGCGTGCTGCTCGTGGGCGATGCCGCCCACCTGACGCCACCGTTCCTCGGCCAGGGGCTTTGCTCGGGCCTGCGCGACGCGGCGAACGTGGCCTGGAAGCTCGATCTGGTGATGCGCGGGCTGGCCTCAGATGAGCTGCTCGACACTGTCGATCCCGAGCGCCAGCCGCAGAACGAGGCGATCATCGCCATGGCCGTGGAGCTCGGCAAGCTGCTCTGCCAGCTGGATCCTCAGGCCGCGGCCGAACGCGACAAGGTGCTGCGCCAGGCTGATCCGCCGCCGCCGCCCGCGCTGCCGCCGCTGAGCGACGGCGCGCTCCACCTGCCAGCCGACCCCGATCCACTCGCGGGGACGCTCAGCGTGCAGGGCCTCGTCGCACGCGCGGGAAGAGAGGGGCTGTTCGACGACGTCGTCGGGCGTGGCTTCCAGCTGATCGTCGCAGCCGGCGACCCGCTCGCGCGGCTCTCGCCCGAGCAGCGTGCGCTCGTCGACCTCCTCGACATCACGGTTGCCTCACTCGACGCCGACGCACCACACGGCATTCGCGACCTCGATGGACGCCTCGGCGAATGGCTCTCCGAGCACGACGTCCACGCGGTGCTCGTGCGCCCGGACTTCTACGTCTTCGGCAGCGTCCCCTCCCAGGCGGAGCTACCGGCGCTGCTCGACGACCTTCGAACCCAGCTTTACCTCACTTCGACACCCACTAGCTCAGGAGCGCTCGCATGACCGGCAACACGGCAGTGATCCGTCCCAAGTTCCACCACGTCAACCTCAAGACGACGCGGTTACAGCAGATGATCGACTTCTACCGCGCGCTCGTCGGCGTGGACGTGGTCTTCCAGGACCAGGTCGGCGCTTGGCTGTCGAACGACGACGCCAACCATCGGATCGCGCTGCTGGCGTTCCCCAACTTCGTTGATGATCCTGACAAGGAAACCCGCACCGGCATGCACCACTCGGCGTTCGAGTACTCGGGCTTCGATGATCTGATCTCCAACTACCTGCGGCTCAAGGACGCCGGCATTGCCCCCGCCCTGTGTCTGGACCACGGCATGACGTTCTCCTACTACTACGCCGACCCCGACGGCAACAACGTCGAGCTTCAGGTCGATTGCTTCGGCGACTGGAAGAAGTCGATGGACTGGATGCGCACATCGGAGGAATTCAAGGCCAACCCGATCGGGCAGTTCGTCGACCCCAAGCAGGTTGCCGCCGATCATGCCAGCGGGCTGAGCTTTCAGGAGATCCACGCCAAGGCGATGGCAGGCGGCTACGCGCCGGCTCAGGCTCCGGTCGAGATCCCGGAGGTGGCGTGATGCGACGGTGCCGCTTCGACGCAGGTGCGGGGCCGCAGCAGGGCATCGTGGACGCGGGATGGGTGGTCGACCGCAACGACCCGGACGAGCGGTACGCACTCGCGGAGATCCGCCTGCTCGCGCCCGTGCTGCCCCGCAAGTTTCTTGCAATCGGGCTCAACTACGCCGACCACATCGGCGAGTCGGGTATGGAGGCGCCGCAGTTCCCGGTGTTCTTCAACAAGCAGGCCACATGCGTGGTGGGCCCTGACGAGGACGTGCACATGCCCCGGGTGTCGAACCTCCTCGACTACGAGGGCGAGCTGGCCGTCGTGATCGGCAGCCGCTGCCGCCATGTGCCGGCCGAGCGCGCGCCGGAGGTGATCGCCGGCTACACGATCGCCAACGACGTCACGGTGCGCGACTGGCAGCTGCGCACGCCGACGATGACGCTCGGCAAGTCCTTCGACACGCACGGGCCGCTTGGGCCGTGGATCGTCACCGCGGACGAGCTCGGCGATCCTCACGATCTCGCGCTCCGGACGTACGTCAACGACGAGCTGCGCCAGGACAGCAACACGCGCGAGATGATCTACAACTGCTACGACCAGGTCGCCCACCTCTCCGAAGCCTTCACGCTGGAGCCCGGAGACGTGATCGCCACCGGCACGCCGGCCGGCGTCGGCGCCGTCCGCCAGCCGTTCCCCGAGGGGCTACTCGAGATCGGCGACGTGGTCCGCGTTGAGATCGACGGGATCGGCGAGCTCCGCAACACGGTCGTGGAGGAGCCCGCTGGCTACCTGGCACCAGACGTGGTGCCGGAGGCAGCATGGGCCTTTTGAGCCACGAGCTGCGCTATTTCCGTTTGGCCTGGTGCTCGATCATTCTGCCGAAGGTTTCCTCGAGCTCGGCCGTCATCTTTTGCTTAAAGAGCGCGAGAAGCGCCTCGGAAGCAAGCGGTCTGAGCGAGTCGATTGCGTCGATGAGCTCCTGCCATTGGTCGTCTGGTTGGCCGGCCTTCTCGAAGGGCTCCCAGAGCTCCTTGAGGTAGAGCCGTGCGAAGGCTCGTGAGATCGACTCGCAGTTGTTGCTGACTCGCTCGACGAGCGAGAGCGCGGCGTGCAGCGAGATTCCGAGGGCCATCACCTGCTCGGCAGCGTCCAGGAGGGCGGGGCTGGGAGCTTCGAAGCGGCCTTCGCCGAGGGGGACGAGCAGCTCTAGCTTGCGGACGCGTTCGATGTCCTTGGCGTCGGCCTCTCCGAATCGTTTGGTGAGTTCATCGGCGGTGATGAGCTCCGGCGTCTCCGGCTGGAACGGGGTAGTGACGGCTTTGCGCAGACCGAGCAGACGCTGGGCCAGGCCGTCTGACCCGCTGAGGAGCCGTTCGATGGCCGTGAGGTTGAAGCCGTCGGCCTGCAGGTCGAGGATCAGCCGCAGTCTCGCTACGTGCTCTGAGTTGTAGTAGCCGACGCGCGCCCTGACCTCGGGCGGGGGGAGCAGGCCGCGGCTGTGGTGGTTGCGGATGTTGCGCACCGACATGCCGACCTCGGCCGCGAGCTGCTCGATGGTGAGGTCGTGGGCGAGTGCAGCGTCCGAGTTTCGCGCGGGTGCAGGCGAGTCGCTGACCGGAGACGTTGTGCGTGCGATAACCAGCTAAAGATATCACCAAGCTATGCTCCCTCATTTGAGGTATCATCGCCCGAGGTCATGAATCAGCCGGCCCTCCAACCCCACGCTACCGCCCGCGCTCGTGGTGTCGGGCACCGTCTGCTGCACTCCCGCTTGCTGAACGCGCTGGCATATCCCCACGGCGTGGATCGCTATGTCGAGCTCGTGCGCCCGCTGGCGCTCGCGCGCGAGGTGCGCGCCGAGATCACCGCGGTGCGCCGGCAGACGCCCAAAAGCGTCACGCTGGCGCTCAGACCCAACGAGAACTGGCGGGGCTTTCGCGCCGGACAGTTCGTCGGCGTTAGCGTCGAGGTCAACGGGGTTCGCTTGACGCGGCCCTACTCGCCCGCCGGCTCAGAGCATGCGCCAGGTGGCGAGCTCGAGCTGACGGTATCCACGCACCCGCAGGGTAGGGTTTCACGTCATCTGCGCGATCACGCGCGGCCGGGGATGATCGTTGACCTGACGCAGGCTCAGGGGGAGTTCGCTCTGGGCGATGCTCGGCCCGAGCGGGTCCTGCTTATCAGTGGGGGTAGCGGGATCACGCCGGTGATGGCGATGCTGCGCACGCTGTGCGATGAGAACTTCGCCGGCGAGATCGGCTTCCTGAACTATGCCCGCTCGCGCCGCGGCGCGCTGTATGAGTCGGAGCTGCGCGAGCTCGCGCTCCGCCGGCGGGGGCTGCGGGTAGCTCGCGGCTTCACTCGCGGGCGCGGGTCGGAGCTCGTTGGGCGCTTTTCGCGCGAGCACCTACCCGCGGTGATCTCAGCCCACGCCGCCGCGGCGACGTTCGTGTGCGGTCCGCCCACACTCATCGATGCCGTCCGCAGCACCTGGGCGACCGACGGCCTGCCCGAGCCGGCGTTCGAGACCTTCACGGCGCCTGCGCTGAGATTCGACCCAGACGCCGCCGAAGGCATCGTCCGTTTCGCTGCCAGCGGACGCGAGGTCGCCAACAGCGGCCTGCCGCTGCTCGAGCAGGCCGAGGACGCCGGGCTCTCGCCCGAGCACGGCTGCCGGATGGGCATCTGCAACACATGCAGCGCCTGGAAGAAGACCGGCACGGTACGCAACGTCATCTCCGGTACCCCCTCGAGCGCCGGGGAGGAGCAGATCCGCATCTGTGTGTCGGTGCCCGTCGGCGACGTGACGCTCGAGCTCTAGAAACATCAACCCCCGACAAAGGAGCAAGCCATGCCCGCAGCTGCACCCGCCCTGACCCCGGAGCAGCTCAAGGCCTTCGGCCAGGAGCTCGACGCGATCCGCGCGCGTGTCGTCGCGGACCTCGGCGAGCGCGACGTCGATTACATCCACAGCGTGATTCGGCTCCAGCGGGGCCTGGAGGTCGCGGGCCGTGGCCTGCTCTTCCTGGGCCTGCTGCCGCCCGCATGGCTCGGCGGCACCGCGGCGCTCTCGCTGTCGAAGATCCTCGACAACATGGAGATCGGTCACAACGTCATGCACGGCCAGTACGACTGGACCGGCGATCCGCGGCTGAACGGCAAGAGCTTTGAGTGGGACACGGCCTGCCCAGCCGAGCAGTGGCGACACTCCCACAACTACTTGCACCACACGTTCACCAACATCGTCGGGAAGGACCGCGACATCGGCTACGGGATCCTGCGTATGTCTGAGGAGGAGCCTTGGCGACCCTACTACCTGGGCAACCCCGTATGGGCCGCGCTGCTCGCCGTCCTCTTCCAATACGGCGTTGCCGTGCACGACCTCGAAGCCGAGCGGATTGCCGCGGGAGAGGTGACGTGGGCGGAGAAGCGCGGGATGCTTGCCGACATCTGGCGCAAGGTCAAAGGCCAGACGCTTAAGGACTACGTCCTGTTCCCGCTGCTCTCCGGTCCCTCGGCGCCGCTCGTGCTCGCCGGCAACGCGACGGCGAACCTCACCCGCAACATGTGGGCGTTCACGATCATCTTCTGCGGTCACTTCCCCGACGGTACGCATGAGTTCACCGAGAAGGAGGCAGAGCGCGAGACGCGCGGCGAGTGGTACTACCGACAGCTGCTCGGCTCCGCCAACCTGACGGGCGGTGAGCGGTTCCATGTCCTGGCGGGTAACCTCAGCCACCAGATCGAGCACCACCTCTTCCCCGATCTGCCGGCGCACCGCTACGCGCAGATCGCGGTGGAGGTGCGCGAGATCTGCGAACGCTACGGCGTCCCCTACAACACCGGGCCGCTACACAGGCAGTTCGGGAGCGTCGTGCGCAAGATCGTCAAGCTCGCCCTACCGCCAATACCCGGCCGCGTAGGCTCCGGGCGGGACGCGGACGAGACCGCCGGCGAGAGAGGGCCGCGGAAGCTAGCCGCCGTCACGTCGAGCACCCGCCAGACGCTTGCTTCGCCGGCCGAGGAGGCGTCCAAGGGCTGAGGGGGGCCGACGCTCGGATCGGAAGAGCTGCACTCGTCTGGCGGCCGGTTGGCGGGGGCTTGGCCCCCCGCCCGTGGTGACGCTGGCCGGCGGTCCCGAAACCCCTATTGGAGTTTCGAGGGCCCCATAACCATGTTGGGTTTGTCAACGACGACCCCGGTGTTGCCCGTGACCGTGAGCGGTCCGAACACGGTGTTGTTGGCTACAGTCGCCCCGCCTTGGTTGCCCGTCACGGAGAGCGGTCCTCCGATGACGTTTCCTTCGATCAGGACACCCGCCGTGTTGCCCGTGACGGTGACCGGCCCGGAAATGCTGTTCCCAGGGCATCCAGGGCCGCCGATCACGACCGGTCCTGTGCCGTTGGCCGCTTCGACAGGGCCCGAGATCGTCGCGCCGCAGAGTAGGAGCCGCGCTGCCTTGTTGGCGGTGACCGGCCCCGAGACCGTCCCACCTTCGATTTCAAACACGCCGCCTGCTTCCACCGTCACCGGCCCGCTGATCTTCCCTGTCGAGGCGAGCTCGACCACTTCGCCGTTCTTCACGACGAGTTTGCCTTTGACCGTGCCCGTGATTACCCGGGTGTAGTTGCCCAGCGCGAGCGTGTAGCCCGGTGGTAGGTACTTGGGCAGCGGTGTCTGGACCAGGCCGCCGTCGCTTCCGGGCGCTTCGATTGTCGGCAGCCGCAGTTCGAGGTTCTTCACCTTGATCGACTGCGGTGTCGAGGAGTTGCGGGCGTAGGTGGAGTCCTGCGCGAGCAGCTCGAGCTTGACGACGCGCGCCGCCGCCACGTTCCACGCCTGCGGGTGGATCTGGAACACCTGCTTCGTGAAACCGACACCCGGGCTGATGGGTCGGTAGATGGCCCGGCCGATCAGCTGTTGCGTGGCGTCTGTTTCGTTGACGTCGTATAGCCGCGCTATGACCTGAGCGTTTGTGGCAGGCGTCGAGAATTCGCCGATCACGGTCGGCGAGCCGGCGATCGTGAAACCTCCGGCAGGCGCCGTGAGCTTGTAGGTCGCCGCCGAGGCGTTTTCGCCGGCAGCTTCCGTCGTGCACACGGTCGTGCCCGATTTGGTGAATTCCGTTTTCGGTGCGGTGCCGGGACCTTCGATCGTCTGTTCGGCCGCGCCTTCGAGCCGGATCTCGCCCGGTGCAAGGCTTGCCCAGTTGCGCGCTTTGTATTCGCTACCCGCCGCGGTCGCGGGACAGTGGCTCACGATGGCGGTCACACCGCCGTGCGCGCCGGCGGGTTCGCTGCCTTCGCCTCTGATGTAGTAGGCGAACCAGGCGTTCTGGGCGGCGAAGAGCCTGCCGATGTCGGCGGCCGATTCGTTCGCGGAACGGGGATTGTGGCCATAGTCGAGGCCCCAGAACTCGATTGCCGCGGTCGGGTAGGTCGCACGGACCTTGTTGTAGTAGTCGATGCCCTGGTCGGCCGGGAAGAGGTCATCGTCCCAGCCGTTCTCGAACAGCGCCGGCGCGGGAGGCTCGGACAGGTTCGTGTAGTACGCGCCGTGGTTGGGCAGCTGTGTTTCCTGTTCGACTGCCAGCGGCTGGCCGTTGTAGGGGCCTCCGGTGTTGTTGAAGTTGAACCATTCGGTGATGTTCGCTTCGGGTTCGGCGGGCGCTTTCGCGTAGAACCCCCCAGAAAGCAGACCCCCGAAGTAGAGGTTTGTGTTCCAGTTCTGCTTCTGAATGCCGTATTCGTGGTTGCCCAGAACGCCCGCATAGGGTGCGTTGGCCACGTAGTCCAGGTTGCTACCGTTGGGCTGCAACGACTGCGCGAGGTCGGTCCAGGTCAGTTCGGGCGCCGTCGCCGCGATCTTCAGCGGGGTGCCTTTGGGGCTGACCCACGGAATCAGTTCGCCGTTGAGAAGTTCGACGCGATCCTTCAGCGAGCCGAGCTGTGACGACATTCCACCGCCGTAGCTCGCGCCGGTGGCACCGATCTCCTGCGGGTTGATCACGCCTTCGTCGGCGAGCAGACCGAGCAGGTACTGGGCGTCGCGGACTTCATACCTCCTGCTCATCAAGTGGATGTACCCATTTGCGCAGGCCGGCGTTTTGATCGCCGGGGATTTGGTCCCGCACGATTCGCCAAAGCCGCGGTCGGTAATGCTGAAGACCGCGTAGCCCTGTGCCAGCCACCGCTGCGCTGTCGAGCTCGACGGCGTGATCTTGGAGCCGCCATATCCGTGGTAGATGCCGACGACGGGATAGTTGTCGTCAGCGCCCGACGCGGGCGGGAAGGCAACTGAAACGTCGATCGGCGTGCCGTCCCAGCTTGGGACCGTCGTGCCCGCCGAGTTGCCGCACCAGCGCTGGCCCGTGCCCTGGGTTTGGCACGTCACGGTCCCGAAGACGGTCGTGATCGAGGCGCTGGCGGCAGACGGCGCCAGCAATCCGAGGATCACTGCCGACAAGACGAACAGATTGCGCTTGCGCGGCGCAAACCGCTGGACTGCTGAAGTCATCCTGACCATCACCCATTCCCTCCCTCTGGCGGACCGAAGACCGGCCTAGGTAATAAGTCGGCCGCCCGTCGGGACCACAAGAGGGCTACCCGTGCAGGGCTACCGTCGACGCGAACCTATCACGCGTGCAGGGGTGGCAAGGCCTTGAGCCGGGCCTTTCCGAACAGAATTCTCGCAAACCGCGAAGAGAATTCTCGCAAACTGCGGAGTCAACGAGGTGACTCGGGCGATCTTCGATCGCTTGGGGCGGAAAGGCGCGCAAGGAGCACAACGCTCCGCCGAGGGGCCGGGAATGGCTGCGGGCCTCGTGGGCGGGGCCTACGGCAGAGACCCCGGAAATGGCTTGTTGCGCGGCACCCGCAGCTCCGGGAAAACCTAACAAAAAGATAGTCCGCCCAGGCCTGGCAGGGGCCGTAGGCGACCCGCTCAGCCACTAGCACGCCGCTGCCGTCAGGATGTGGGGTGCGCCTTCTTAGCGACGCGCTTGGCGCCGCATCATTGGCGAGCTGATCGACGGCAGGGGCCGGCGGACGAGCTCGGACAGCAGGAGGCGGCATCCTTCGGCACGGGCGCGGGAGCAGGCCCGTGCGCGTGAACGCGGCGACCCACAACGGAAGGGCCCAAAGATGACACGCATCGTTGACCGACTTCAGCGCTCCATCATTAACCCATTGGACAAGCTCGCGTTCGCGCTGCGAACGCCGCCTCCCGGCGACGCGCTCTTGGAAACCACAGGCAGGCGCACCGCGCAGCCCCGCGTCACACCCGTATGCGACTGCCTCGAGGGGGACACCTTCTGGATCATCGCCCAGCGTGGACGCGACGCCGACTACGTGAAGAACATCCGAGCCGATCCACGCGTCCGGGTGAAAGGCAGCCCGTCGGACTCTGCCTGGCGCGCAGGCCGATGCCCACGGTTAGCCTCCCCGGTGTGCCAACCTCGCTGGGCAGGACAGGTCTCGCGGTCAGCCCGATCGGGCTAGGGCTCGCGGCGCTCGGGCGCCCGGGCTACATCACCATCGGCCACGCCGAGGACCTCGCCGGGCACACCGACGAACGGTCGCTGCAAGCGGCGACCCACGCCGTTCTTGACGCCGCCTACACCGGCGGCGTGCGCTACTTCGACGCCGCCCGCTCGTACGGCAAGGCAGAGGCATTCCTCGCCAGCTGGCTCGCTCGTCGCGGCCTCGGACCAGACGACGTCACCGTGGGCTCGAAGTGGGGCTACACGTACACCGCCGACTGGCGCATCAACGCACATCGGTGCCCGAGGTCAAGGACCTCTCAATTGCGACGCTCCGCCGGCAGTACCCGGAGAGCCGACAGGTTCTTGGAGCCAACCTTCGCTTGTACGAGGTCCACTCGGCGACCCTTGACGCCGGGGTGCTCGAAGACCTAGAGGTGCTCGATGAACTGGCCAGACTGCGAGCGAGCGGACTCGCGATCGGCATCACGGTCACAGGCCCTCGTCAACCCGCAACCATCGAGCGCGCACTCGAAAGCGGCGCATTTGACGCTGTCCAAGCAACGTGGAACCTACTCGAGCCCTCCGCGGCCCCCATGCTCGCCGCCGCACACGAGGCCGGCATGGGCGTGATCGTCAAGGAGCCACTCGCGAACGGCAGGCTCACCGCGCGCGGGGCCATCCCTGAGCTCGCGTCGGCCGCGGAGCGTGTTGGGACGACGCCCGACGCACTCGCGCTTGCAGCTGCGATCTTGCAACCGTGGGGCGATGTGGTTCTCAGCGGAGCCGCCACGCCGACCACGCTCGGTAGCAACCTCGCCGCGCTCACTCTGGAACCTCCAATCGAGCTGCTCAACGAGCTCGACCGGCTCCGAGAGGAGCCGGACCACTACTGGCGTGCCCGTGCAGAACTCCCCTGGAACTGACCGCTCGATCGGGTCATGACAGAGAAGGCTCAATCTCCATTCGAGGCACTGCGTTCGAAGGACGCCGTGATCGCAACGCTTCGTCGCGCCGGCGTCGCACCGGAGACGATTACCGCCCTTGAACGTCAGCTTCCCGACCCGGTGGATCTCGACCGCGATGGCAACATGCTGGCTGCCCACGGAATCACAATGGAGCGACTGATCGAACGATTCGGGGCAAGCCCGTAGGTCCAGCCGGTCGATCGCTTGAGCTCGCGGACACGACGGGCTGCTCGGATGCGTCTCAACGGGGAACGGGACTCGGCGCGCGTCGGCCCGAGTGTCGGGCCGACGCGCGCAGCAGCTCGTCGTCCAGGGCAGGCGCACGGAGATCGACCATTGGCAGACGCGGCAAGCAGCGGTCGCACTAATCGAGCATCCTAATGAGCCGGGGCGCCTCTATTGGCATCAGCGAGCTATGGCCGATCGCGACGACATCGACTTTACCTACTCGCTGACCGACCGCGTCTTCCGCCTCAGCCTGGGAGAGCTCGCCGACTTCAGCGGAGCAAAGTACGACGGCGACTTCTCACTCAGCCTCCAGGAGGCTCAGCGGCGAAAGCACGAATACGTGGCCGAGCAGATCGGGATCGGCCCGCATCGGCGTGTTCTGGATCTCGGCTGCGGATGGGGGCCGCTGCTTAGCTTCATCCGCGCCCAGGGCGGCGAGGGAGTCGGCGTCACGCTCTCCTCGGCCCAGCTAGCCGCTTGTCGCCGGCATGGTCTCCACGTCCACCTTTTCGACGCGCGGCAGCTGACCCGCGGGAGCTTCGGTTCGTTCGATGCGGTCGCCAGCCTGGGCGCCTTTGAGCACTTCTGCTCTGTGGAGGAGTACCGGGCGGGATGCCAGGAGGAGATCTATCGCGCGGTCTTCGCCCGGATCGCGAGCGTGCTGCCCGAGCGGGGACGCCTCTATCTCCAGACGATGGTCTTTGGGCGCAACATGATCCCGCTCGATGAGGTCGACATCCGCGCCCCACGCGACTCCGACGCCTGGTATCTGGCTCTCATGGAGCGCCAGTTTCCCGGCTCTTGGCTTCCTCTCGACGACGAGCAGGTGGTCAACTGCGCCCACGAGGACTTCGATCTGGTGTCGAGCATGAGCGGGCGTCTGGACTACATCCAGACGATCAACGAGTGGGGAAAGCGAACCGGAGCGCGCAGCCTGAGAAAGACGCTGTTGAAGCTCCAGCTCGTCCCCCGATGGCTGACCAGCTCGGACTTCCGCCTCGCATTCACCTCGGGTGTGAGCGCCAACAAGGTGTGCTTTGAACGCGAGCTGGTCGATCACCGCCGGATTGTGCTCGAGAAGCGCGTCACCGCTCGTGAATGAGGCGAAATGGACCTGGGCGGCCCGCCAGGTCCTTAACCCGGGTGCAACCACGGTAATCCACGGGTATCGGGGCGCCGTGCGCCCGATCACCGACCCGCCGATTTGCAGGACTTTTCGGGCATTTCCCGGCCCAGTCACCCGTCCCTGAAAATCGGGGTGTCCTCGGTTTGATTCCGAGTCTCGCCATTTCTGGTGATGCGTGGACTTCGGCTTGTTTCGGGGAGGTAGGCAGCCTGGCCTGCTCGTGCAACATCTGCCGATCCACGTGGCTCGCGCTCGGTCAATCCTGCTAGCTGTGGGATGGATGAACACGAGCCGGATTGACCGCGGGAGTCCAGACTTGGAGGTCTCGCTGGGGCTCGACCCCTTCGCTCCTCGTGCGGCGCGGCACCGCGTGGCCCTGGTCGACCACCCTTCGCCGGACCTTCGAGACGCCGTAATGCTTCTCACGAGCGAGTTGGTGAACCGCGCCGTGCAACAGTGCCAAACCTCCAGAGACGAGGAGGTAACACTGCGCGTATGGATGCCCGCCGATGTCGTGCGGGTCGAGCTGCGAGCGCCGCCGAACCTTCTCTCCCCGCCGCGCGACGGCGACTCCCTACGGTACGGCGAGATGCTCCTCGACCAGGTGGCCGACCGCTGGTCGATCGACAATGTCCAGGACTTCACACTGTGGTTTGAGGTCGATCGGCACGAGGCCCGCGGCTAGGGGGAGCGCGAGCCGAAGCGACGCCCGGGTGGCGGGTTGACAAACGCCCCCTGAACGGCTCCGTCCCCGTACGGCCGCAGCTGCTGCCGTCGCGAACCGTTTCGATGTAACCGTGCAGTGAATCCGATGTAACCGTGCAGTGAACATTCGCTCATCGCGACGTTGACGCCGGCTCCGCACGCGACACCGTCCTTGCGCAAACGCGAACGGCCGAACCCGCAATTTGCGGCGAACATACGTCCAGGTATATGGACGTCCCTCGACGGAGCATGTAAAAAGTCGCATGGGGGGTTGCACTTTTCAGTGCACACGTAGGTGGATGGTCCTCTGACGAACTCGGCAAACGCGACTGTGGGAGGGAGTCCCGCTCGCGCTGTACCGCTTGTTCTGCGTGTCGTGGCGAGTGACGCACGCTGCTCCGTAGGACCCAAGAGCGCATTTCGTCGCGACGGCGCACGGCAGCGCCCCCATCGGGTCGCACCGGGCATCACTTTCTAAGAGATGGCACCGGTCCTGACCTAGATCACAGATCAAGCATCTAGCACTCATGATGAAAGGATTGGCAATTATGAGATTCAGACGAGCTCTCGTCGCGATCCTCGCTGCGTTAGGTCTGACGTTCGCGAGCGCGGTCGCAATGGCCTCGAACTCGAAGCCAAACGCGAATACAGCTGGACCGCCGACGACGATGCACAGCGTGCAGCCGACATACAACCATGGCAACATCACAAGTTGTCCACAGGGAACGACGACATTCATCAATACGTCCGACTCGGGTTCGGGCAACGAAAGCGTAAGCTACTCGGAAAAAGGCACGACCTTCAAGGCCACGGTAGATTCGACCGGGACCTACATCGAATTCACCACGAACAGCCCGAGCTTCACGGTGTACGTCAAGGGCGGACCTGCTTACGACACCTATGACTACAGCGGAACGACGGGGCACCCAGCTTTCGCCTCGGACACCGGGCTGCATTCGCCTTACAACAATGGCGGCAACATCGCGACGATCAGCCACTATCTGGTGTGCGGGCAGCCGGCGTCGAACACGCCACCGCCCGGCTCATGCGAGCCGTCGAGCTCGCTGTCGGTGCTCATCAGCGGTACGAACGTGATCTCTTACGTTCCCAAGGGCAATTGGGGTTCCCTCACCACCGGTATCTCTGTCGTCAACGTCGAGGGGAGCAGCATCACCGACACGGCGATTCCCACGAGCGAGGGGATCAACTCGGCCGCTTCGAACCCGATCACGGGACAGACGGTCGCGACATCAAACGGCAACCTTGTCTACATATTGAAGGGCACCGAACTCGACAAAAGCGTCTCTCCCAACCCGCTGACGGACGCCGGCACCGGCGTCCTCACCTTCTCCGGCGGGTTCCCAACCACCAGCGGTGTCGCGATGGACGCAATCCACAACAAGGCCGTGCTCGGTGTCAGCCTTGTCGGCGGGGCCGGGTTCCAGTTCCTCGACCTCGGCTCTTCGACGTTCGAGCCGGCGTTCACCTCGCCCTCCGGCAAGATCTCGGAGGATCCGCTGCTCGATCCGACCCGTAACCTCTTGTTGTCGGCGTCCGAGAACGGCAACTACGAGATCGTCAACGTGGCGACCAGCACCAGCCCGACGTTCTTCGAGAACGCGACTTCTGGGGGAGAGCTGGATTCGTCGGGTGAGGATTGCTCGACCGGGATCGCGTTGGCGCCTGCGGAGTTCTCGTCACCATCCAACGTCTACATTGCCGACCTGACCCAGGCAACGTTCACGCCCGGCCTGCCCTCGGGGACGTGGACCGCGCCTTCGCAGGTGCAGAGCCTGTCGGAATCGACCCTGTCGGCCGGCGCCAGTGGCGTCGCCGTGGCGCAGGGAACCCACACTGGTGTCGTGACCGGCGAGTTCGGCGGGAACAGCCTAACGGCGATCAAGCTTCCGACGACGTCCGGAACCGGTACCCCAGCGATCAGCGACTGGGTGACGTGCAGCATCAGCGGTTTCAACATGGGCAATGATCCTCATACGGTTACCGCCTACCAGAGCCCGAACGGCGGCGACGCGATCGGGCTGCTGGCAAACGGCGGGGCAAGCGAACTGGCGCGAGTCGATCTGACGAAGATGCTCGAACCGACGGCAGTGCCTAGAACCGTGGGCGGCCACGGGTGCGCGTCCGGGACGCTTCCGGCGTCAGTCGTGAGCTCCATCTCGGTGCCGTAACCGCAACGGCCGGCTCAGGCAACATGCAAGGACCAGGAGAGGCCCGTTTCGACGGGCCTCTCCTGGTTCGCGCGATGACTAAGCTGCACCTTTCCGACCAGCGACGATGGGAGCGGCTGCGATGAAAGGCGAGACGGTCGACATCAGCACCCAGGACGGCGTCGCGGACGCCTACGTTTCGCGGCCCCCCGGGCGGGATGGGAGCCACCCGGGCGTGCTGTTCATCATGGACGCCTTCGGCCTGCGCCCCCAGATCGAGGGGATGGTCGACCGCATCGCGGCGCGTGGGTTCGTCGTACTCGCCCCGAACGTCCTCTATCGTGCCGGCCCGGCGTCGAACATGGAGGTCCCCGATCTGGAAGACCCCGCACAGCGGGATCCGTTCTTCGCGCGTCTGAGGCCTGCCATGGCGGAGCTGACGCCCGAGCGGATCGTGAGCGACGGGGCGGCCTACCTGGATTACCTCGGCGAGGTCGCGAGCGCGCCATTCGCCATCACCGGTTATTGCATGGGTGGACGCGTCGGCTGGCGGATCGCCGCCGCCTACCCGGAGCGCGTCGCGGCGCTCGCCGCCTTCCATGCCGGGGGTCTCGTGAGCGACGACGAAGACAGTCCGCACCTGAGCGCCAGCGCGATCTCCGCCCAGCTCTACCTCGGCCACGCCGACAACGATCAGAGCATGACCCCCGAGCACGTAGCGGCGCTCGAGCAAGCCCTCGAGGAGGCCGGTGTGCGATACCGCTCAGAGCTCTACGAGGGGGCCGCCCACGGCTACACGATGAGCGACACGGCTGCCTACGATGAGGCGGCGGGCGAGCGGCACTTCACCGAGCTGTTCGCGCTGCTGGATAGGACGATCGGCGGCTGACGGCGACGGTCCGCCGCCACGCGGCTGCTGCAAGCCGGATCACGGACAGGCGAGACGGACAATTGGTCAGCTGAGCTCGGTCCTCGCTTCGATTCGAGTCTCGCCATTTCAAGGATCCTGGGCCGGCCGAGCGTCGGCCGCTGCGTGGAGCTGTCTGGGCCCACGCAGCTCAAGGCGACAACTCGCGATATCGGAAGCAGGTCGTCACGTGGTCGTTGACGAGGCCCGCCGCCTGCATGTACGTGTAGCAGACGGTCGATCCGATGAACCTGAAGCCTCTCCGCTTGAGGTCCTTACTCATCGTGTTCGACTCCTGAGTCTCCGACGGCAGATCGTTCAGCGTGCGCGAGCGGCCGACGACCGGGACACCGCCCACGAAACCCCAGATGTACGAGCTGAAGGTCCTGAACTCTTCTTGCACCTCGAGCACGCGCCGAGCGTTGTTCACCGTGGATTCGACCTTTAGCCGGTTGCGAACAATGGTCGGATCCTTCAACAAACCCTCGATCTTGCGTCGGTTGAAGCGCGCGACGCGGTCCGGATCGAATTGCTCGAACGCAGACCGATAGCCCTCCCGCTTATGCAGGATCGTGGCCCAGGAGAGCCCCGCCTGTGCTCCCTCGAGCGTCAGGAGTTCGAATAGGTGGCGATCGTCGTGAGACGGAACGCCCCACTCTTCGTCGTGATACGCGACGATGAGGGGGTCGCCTCCATCTGCCCATTCACAGCGGCGCAGCATGAGCTGCAAGCCTACGCCCCTGCCAACGGCCTAATCCAGCAAGCAATTTCGTCCGATACGGAACCGCTGGGTAGCCCCTAAGTCAGCCGTACCCGGTGTCAATGCGCGAGACCACACCCCCCCTTGAGCAGTCAGTTGCTGGTCACACGCAGGTGCCGCTCCAGCCAGCGTCGCGGGGACGCAACCCGTTCGGCATGACAGGCGTGGAGCGTGGCGACGACGGCGTCGCCCGCTACGCCGATCGGCCCGCCTCACTCGTGCACCTGCTGCGGGCGAGCGTCGACCGTGATCCTGCGGCGAGCGCCGTAGTCGAGGTGGGAGGCGACTCGCTGACATACCCAGAGCTCTGGGACCGCGCCGCGCGCGTCGCCGGCGCGCTGCGTGCGGGCGGCGTCCGGCGCGGCGATCGCGTCGCGATCCGCCTGCAGAACGGGATCGACTGGGTGCTTGCATTCTTCGGCGCGCAGTTGGCTGGAGCGGCCGTCGTCCCGGTCAACACCCGCTTCACCGAGGACGAGGCGGCCTACGTCATCAACGACTCCGGAAGCGTCTTTACGTTTGCGCCAGATACCGCCCTGCCTGACGGCGACCACTTCGCCATTGATGACCTCGAGCCCGACGACCTCGCGGCGATCTTCTACACGAGCGGCACCACCGGGTTTCCGAAGGGTGCGATGACCTCGCACGCCAACTTCACCGCCGCCAGCGAGAACACTTTTCGCATCCTTCAGATCGAGCGTTCGGAGGGACCAGGGATCGCGAGCCTGATCTCGCTGCCGCTCTTTCACGTCATGAGCTGTAACAGCCAGCTCATCCCCGTGCTCGAGCTCGGCGGCAGCGTCGCGCTCCTCTCGAGCCCGCTCGACTTCGATGGGTTCTTCCGCGCGGTGGGTGGGCGCGTGGTCAACCAGGTCGTCACCGTGCCTGCGATCTACCACGCCTTGGTGCGCCATCCGCAGTCCGCCAAACTTGACGTGAGCGCCGTCAATTGGGCCTCCTACCGCGGCTCCCCGATCGCCGAGAACCTCGTGCGTGAGATCCAGCACGCCTTCCCCAACGCCCGCGGCGGAAACGGCTTTGGCCTGACCGAGACCTCAGCGCTGACCTCGTTCCTTCCGCTCGCGGAGGCCGCCGAGCACGCCGACTCCGTCGGGTTCGCTGTGCCCGTCGTCGATCTTGCGATCGAGGATGCCCACCCCGAGAGCGGCGTCGGCGAGCTGCTCGTTCGTGGGCCCAACGTGGTTCAGGGCTACTGGCATAATCCCAAGGCCACTGCCGAAACCCTCGTCGGCGGCTGGCTTCACACCGGTGATCTCGCCCGCGTCGACGGGGACGGCCTGCTTTATATCGTCGATCGCAAGAAGGACATGATCAACCGCGGAGGCGAGAAGGTCTACTCGCTGGAGGTTGAGAGCGCGCTCGCCGTCGCTCCAGGCGTAGGCGAGGTAGCGGTGGTCGCGGTGGCGGACGAGATGATGGGCGAGAAGGTGGGCGCGGTGATCGTGCCGGGCACCGGTGCGCAAATCGATGTCGATGCCGTGATCGCGTATTGCCGGGCGCACCTGGCGGACTTCAAGGTTCCGCAGTACGTCGCGCTGCGCGAGGATCCTCTTCCGCGCAACCCGAGCGGCAAGGTGCTCAAGGCGTCGCTACGCGATGAGACCGACTGGGGAAAGCAGCTGCAGTAGCCGTGGCGGACGGCCGAGCGCGGTCGCGGCGACTCGCCATGTCCGGGAAGTCCCGGACACGCTGGAGCGCCTCCACGGCGATCGCGCGCGCCTCGTGGGCGAGGTCTCGGCGACGCGCGAGCAGGCCGGGCTCGCGTGGAACCGCATCGGCATGCTCGGCGAGGTCGCGGATCTCAGCGCGGACGTCGTGCTGGAGCGGAGCGGCGCCGGAGCGCCTGCCGCGCAACCGAACGCCAGCTCGACAGAGCTCGCTTAGCCTGCGGATCGGGACAGCGGACCGAGCCCTCGTGCTATAGGGTTCGCGTCAGCCAGGGAGCTACTGCGGTGAGCGGGGGATCGTCCTGAGCCTGTTCGTCAAGAAGCTGTTGGGAGTTGGCACCGCCACGGTGGTGGTTGGGGTGCTGATCGGCCTGTACGTCGCCAACTGGGCCACGAGCTTCCCGAAGCCTGTGGCGGCGATCAGCGGGCCCGCTTCGAGCGGAGGGAGCCAGCTGACGCTCGAGACCGTCGGCACGATCGGACCGAAATACAGCCCGGTGCACCCCGACTGGGTCTCCTACCTGATCCAGAGCCACGGTCAGTGGGTGCACAGCACCGACTACGTCGTCCCGGCCAACTCGATCGTGCGCGTCACGCTCTACCAGTTCGACTCCCCCACCGGTCTGCGCAACCCGTTCCTCTCCCAGGTCCAGGGAACGATCGGCGGCACGATGACCCTCGACGGCAAGACCGTCAACGCGATCAGCCCCGAAGAAGCGTCGCACACCTTCGCGGTGCCCGAACTCGGCGTGTTCGTGCCGCTGCCCGGCGTTTCGGAAGAAGCCAAGAACCCGTGCGAAGAAGCGCCCTGCGAACCCTCAAAGAGCGACCATCGCACGATCACCTTCAGCTTCCGCGTGGGCAAGAAGGGGCGCTACCACTGGCAGTGCTTCGTGCCCTGCGGCGCCGGGTTTATTGCGGGAAACGGAGGGCCGATGCAGACACTGGGCTACATGGACGGGTTCATCGATGTGGTCTAGCCGTCGATGAGCGAACGCAATCACGCCCGCCGCTTCGGGGTCATCTGGCTCCTCGCGACGCTCGTCGCAACACCACTGGTGATCGTCCTGCTCGGTCCCATCCTGCCGCCGGGCAACGGCAGCGAACAGGCCTCCGGGCAGGTGACCGACAACACCGTGCTGCTGGCTATGGCCACGCCCGTGCTGCTGCTGGTCGTGATCTACCTCATCTACGCCGTGATCTGCTTCCGCCAGCCGAAGGGGGGAGCCCTCGAAGGATCAAACGTGCGAGGCGATGCGCGGCTACAGACGACCTGGATCGTCGTCACCTCCCTGCTCGTGCTCTCGCTCGCGGCCTACGGCACGGTGCGCCTTGAGGCCGGCTACGGGGCGGGCTCCGGCAGCGGCCCGAGTCCGCTGACCGTGCCGAGCGGCCCGAAGCTGCCGGTGCAGGTGATCGCGCAGCAGTGGAAGTTCACCTACCGCTACCCGACCTACGGCGGCGTCGAGACACCGCACCTCGTCCTGCCGGTCAACCAGATGATCGAACTGCACGTCACCTCGCTCGACGTGATCCACTCCTTCTGGGCCTACCAGCTGGGGGTCAAGGCGGACGCGAACCCCGACGTGGACAACATCACCTTCGTCAAGCCCAGCCGCATTCAGACGTTTGAAGTGCGCTGCTCAGAGCTGTGCGGCATCTGGCACGGCGCGATGTTCGATTACGGCAAAGTCGTGACGGCGCGGGCGTTTCAGGCCTGGATCCATCAGCAGCAGGTGACCTTCGCGCCGGCGACGAAGGTCCTGCCGCCCTATAGCACGACCTACCTTCCCGAACCGACGAGGCGAGGCGGATGAGCACGACCACCGACGCTGCTTCCATTCCCCAGCCGACGAAGCGGCCGCTGTGGCGGCGGCTCGTCGGCTTCAACCTGCTGACCGCCGTGCTGCTCGGCGTGGGCGGCTACTACCTCGGCTGGTGGATCGGGCGCCAGATTGGCTACGAAGGGAGCTTCCACTACCAGACGAAAAGCAACGAAAACGACGTTTCGCTGCTGCTCGGCTACTTCTTCGGCGTGATCGGCTTCCTGATCGGGCTGGGTTTCGCCAACTACCCGCTCTCGCGCCTGCTCGGCCGCCCGGCGTCGCTGCGGGAGAAGGAGGGCGAGGGGATCGGGCGCTACTTCGGTCTTTGCACGGACCACAAGGTCGTCGGAATCCAGTACCTGGTGGGAATCGGGGTCTTCTTCTTCGTCGGCGGGCTGAACGCGATGCTGATCCGCACCGAGCTGCTGCATGACACGCCGACCGTCGTGGGCCCGAGCCAGTACCTGTCGCTGGTGGGCATGCACGGAACGATGATGATGGGGATGATGACTTCGGGCGTCCTCGGTCCGTTCGCCAACTACTTCGTCCCGATCATGATCGGCTCCAGGCGAATGGCCTTCCCGCGCATCGAGGCCCTGACCTTCTGGCTGTTGATGGCCGCGGGGTTCATCCTCGTCTCGACCATCTTCTTCGGCGGCTTCCCCACGGGCTGGACCGGCTATGAGCCCCTCAACGACCAGGCCGTGATGGGCATGGACTCCTACATCTGCTTCTTTGCCCTGGTCGGCGTCTCGATGACGCTGCTCGGGCTGAACATGATGGCCACGATCATCTCGCTGCGAGCCCCCGGGCTTACCTGGTGGCGCCTGCCGATCTTCGTCTGGGCGGTCTTTGCCACCTCAATTCTGATGGTCCTGGCAGCGCCGACGCTGATTGCGACGCTGCTGATGGCCGCGCTGGACCGGACCATCGACACCTCGTTCTTCGTGGCGGGTGGCGGCGGCAGCTCATACCTGTTCGAGAACCTGTTCTGGTTCTTCGGGCACCCCGAGGTCTACATCCTCGCCCTGCCCGGCTTCGGCATCGTGCTGGAGCTGCTGCCGGTGTTCACGCGAAAGCCGCTGTGGGGCTACCGGCTGGCGGTCTCCGGCATGCTCGGGGTCACGCTGCTGAGCTTCTTCGTCTGGCAGCACCATCTCTTCGTCAGCGGCATCAACGCCGACCTGCGGCCGTTCTACATGCTCTCCACGGAGATCATCTCGATCCCCACCGGATTCATCTTCCTATGCGTGATGGGCACGCTATGGAAGGCACGGATCTCATTCACCGTGCCGATGCTCTTCTGCCTCGCCTGGACCTTCAACTTCCTGATCGGCGGCCTCTCCGGCGTGTTCCTGTCGGACACTCCGAGCGACACCACCACCCATGGGAGCTTCTTCGTGATGGCCCACTTCCACTACACGATCATGGGGGGGCTGATTTTCGCCTTCTTCGCCGCGATCTACTACTGGGTGCCGAAGATGATCGGTCTGCGCTTCAACGAGCGCCTGGCCAAGGCCCATTTCTGGCTGATGTTCGTGGCGTTCAACTCGACCTTCCTGCCGCTGTTCGCGCTGGGCATGAAGGGGATGCCCCGCCGCGTGAGCAGCTACGCGCCCAACCTCGTGGGACTCAACACGTGGGTATCGATCTCGGCCTTCGTGCTCGGCTTCTCGATGCTCATCTTCCTGTTCAACGTCGTCTACTCGCTGATCTTCGTCCGCGCGCGCGCCGAGGCCAATCCATGGCGCTCGAGGTCGATCGAGTGGCAGGTGCCGACGCCAGTGCCCGTCAACAACTTCGAGCAGATCCCGGTCTTCGACTCCGACCCGTATGACTACGGCACGCCATTGAGCATCGGTGGCGCGCGGGCCGCGCCGACGGGAGCATGACGATGGCGTCCGAAAGCGAGCGGCTGCCGCTGGGGCGCGTCGTTCCGCCGGTGTCGCTGGGAGTGGAGATCCCGCCCGAGCCGGCCGAGGTGGGCGCACGCACGCTGTCGGTCGCCACGCGGCTGTTGGCGGGCGCGTCGACCTTCTTCTTCCTGGCCTTCGCGTTCGCCTACTTCTACCTGCGCTCGATCAACCAGGACCACTGGTGGAAGCCGACGGCCACACTGCTGAAGGAACAGAAGGAAGTCCATGTGAGCCTCACTCCCAACGCCGGCCTCGGCGTCGCGTTCATCGTCTGCCTGCTGTTCAGCGTCGCGCTTACGATCTTCGCGGGCCGGCTCATGAAGCAACGTTCGCACGCCTGGCTTACGCCCGCGATCGGCGCGGTCCTGCTCGGGCTGGCCGCGATCGCCCTGCAGTGCATCGAGTACACCGTGCAGGGCTTCGGACCGACCGACGGAGCGTACGCGAGCGTATTCTGCGCGTGGACGGGCTTCTACCTGATCGCCGTGCTCGGCACGATGTACTGGCTCGAGACCCAGGTGGCAACCGAGCTGCGTGCGCGTCGCGCACCGGCCAGCCACGGCGACATCAGGGACCCCGACGAGCTGATTGCGCCGAGCCTCGACGCCGCCGTCTTCTACTGGGCGTTCCTCGGCGCGATCGGGGTGGTGACCTACGTGACGCTCTACCTTCTCTAGTGCTCGCCACGGTGGCAGCGACCCCCGGATTCTGGGACTGGTCGTTCGATCCGCCGCTCGTGCTCGTGATCGACCTGGCGATCCTCTACTGGATCGGGGACCGGCGCACTCTGACGCCACGGCGCAAGCGGGTGGCACAGCGCTGGCGAAGCGCCTGCTTCTACGCCTCTCTGGCCGTGCTCGCGGTGGCGCTCGCCTCACCGATCGAGCTGCTGAGCGCTCAGCTCTTCTGGGTGCACATGATCCAGCACGTGCTGCTGCTCGTCGTCGCGGCGCCGCTGTTCGTGGTGGCGCGACCATGGATCCGGCTGTGGCGCTGCCTGCCGCTGGACGCGCGCCGCCGGCTCGGTCGGAGCCTCAGCCAGGGAGAGCGAATGGCCCCGCTGCGCCTGGTGAGTCGAACCCTCGGGCGCCCCGTGCCGAGCTTCGTTGCGTTCTCAATCGTGCTGCTGGCCTGGCACGTCCCGGCCCTGTTCGATGCGACGCTTCGCTCGACCACGCTGCACGCGCTCGAGCACACCCTCTTCTTCTGCACCGCGATCATGTTCTGGAAGCAGGTGATCCCGTCGCCGCCGCTGCACGCGCGGCTGCTCGCCGGACAGCGCGTCGTGTATTCGATCGGCGGGATGACCGTCAGCTGGGTCCTCGCCGTGGTGCTCGCCCTCTCCATGCATCCGCTCTACAGCTTCTACGCACACCAGACGAGCCGTCCGGGCGGTATCTCGGCGATGGCCGATCAACAGCTCGCCGCGGGCATAATGTGGGTGCCCGGCTCGGTCACGTTTCTCATCGTCGTGTTCGTCTATCTCCACCGCTGGCTGATGGCGCCGGAGCCCGGGGGCGTCAAGGCTCCCCGGCTGGCGAGCGAGCACTAGGAGGGTTCATGCCAGAGATCACCGTTCCCATCGCCACTCACTTTCTGACCGGATCGATCCTCACGCTCGTGTTGCCCCTCGGGGTGCTGATCGTGGTGGCGGTGTGGTACGTCGTGCTGTGGCGCCGCGGCGCGGGCGAACGTTGAATGACCGTTCTCCACGAGGCTCGCCGGCCGATCGCCACTCGGCGGCTAGCTTCGGCACGTCGTGGACGATCTGGCTCGGTTCGAACGTCGCCGGGTAGACCGTCGTCAACCTCCCGCTCGCGCTGACCCCGTAGACGAGCGCCGCGTGCGCCACGAGGTTCGGCTGGGCGGCTAGGCATGTCGGCTCGGGAGGCGGACATATCATCACGAACCGTGCTGGACATGGCAGCGCTGAAGAGTGCAGCGCGTGCCGCGATCGTCATGCCGGCGGTGTTCGCGTTTGCGGACAAGGTGATTGGGCAACCGCAGACTTCGATCTTCGCGGCCTTTGGATCATTCGCGATGCTCGTACTCGCCGAGTTCGCGGGCCCGCCGCTCACTCGCTTCCTCGCGTACCTCGGGCTTGGATGCGTCGGTGCGGCGTTTATCACGCTCGGGACCCTCTGCTCGCGAAGCCCGTGGCTCGCGACCGGCGCGATGGCAGCCGTAGGCTTCGCGACCCTCTTCTCGGGCGCGTTCAGCGGGTATCTCTCGGCGGGTGCCACGGGGGCCATTCTCACGTTCGTGCTGCCCGTGACGATTCCGGCAGCGAACTCCGCGATCCCGGAACGCCTCGAGGGATGGGGCCTCGCAACGGGAGCCTCCATCTGCGCGGTCATGCTCCTGTGGCCGGCTCGTCGTCACGCCGACTTGCGGCACGAAACGGCCGCCGCCGTGCGCAGCGTTGCCGACGTCATGGACGCGAACGTGGAACAGCTGGCCGAACGCTCCAAGTTCGCGCGCGCCACGGTCGACAGCTTGGGCCGGCGCCTGCTAGGCGCCCAACACCGCCCGGCCGGTCCCACGGGACCCATGGCTGCGCTCGCATCACTTCCCGACGAGCTGGACTGGCTCCTGTCCTTTCTCTCGCCGCCGGTCGAGCCGGTTGCGCTCGTGCTCGCCTGCACAGAGGACGAGGAAGCGATGGCGGCGGCGGCGGCCGTGCTCCGCGCCAGCGCCGAGCGACTCGAAGGTCGCGACGTGCGCCCCGATTTCGCAGCGCTCGACGCGGCCCGTGACGCGGTTGCGCGGGCACTCGTGCGACGGCTGCCGGAACTTCCGCCGGACACACCCCCCGGCGAGGTGCCCGAGGCGCTGGATCCCCCGTTTCGAATCCGGGCGGCGACCTACTCTGCCCGTCAGGTAGCGGGCTACGCGCTGCGTGCGAGCGGCACGAAAGCACCCGAGCTCGATCAGCCGCTCGCGCGGGGACAGACGACGCGCGCTGCGCTGGAGGCGACAGAGCAACTGGTCCGCGAGGACGCCAGCCTCGGATCGATCTGGTTCCAGAACAGTCTTCGCGGAGCGGCCGGGCTGGCGATCGCGGTCTACATCGCGCAACGAACTGGCCTCCAGCACGGGTTCTGGGTCGTGCTCGGAACTTTGTCCGTGCTTCGTTCGAACGCGCTCGGGACCGGATGGTCGATCCTCAGCGCGCTTGCGGGAACCGCGGCCGGGATCGTCGTCGGCGCGCTGCTCGTGATCGCGATCGGCACGCACGAGGCAGTGCTGTGGAGCGTGCTGCCGCTCGCTGTACTGCTTGCCGCGTACGCACCGCGCGCAATCTCATTCGCCGCAGGCCAGGCGGGGTTCACGGTGGTGCTGTTCATTCTGTTCAACCTGATCCAGCCGGTCGGGTGGACGGTCGGGCTGATTCGCGTCGAGGATGTCGCGATCGGCTTCGCGATCAGCCTCGGAGTCGGTCTCCTGTTCTGGCCGCGCGGTGCCGCTAAGCTGCTGCGCCAGAATCTCGCCGCCGCGTACGCGCGCGGCGCGGACTACCTCCTCGCGACCGCCCGGCAGGTGATCGAAGGCCCACCCTCTGAGAGCGCGGTCGGTGCGTCCCGGGCCGCCGACGCTGCGATCCACCGGCTCGATGACGCTTTTCGGCAATACCTCGCCGAGCGCTCCGCGACAAGGGCGAACGTCGAGGACGTAGCCTCACTCGTCGGGGGCGCATCGCGTGTCCGCCGTGGGGCGCAATCGCTTGCGTCGCTGGGGCTCATGGTGGATGGCGAGACCCGACTCGAACGCTGCGGCCGGAACCTCGACGGCGAACTACATGCTCTGCAGTCTTGGTATGGCGCCCTGGGGGACGCACTCGTAAACGGCCGCGGCGTGCCGCCGCCGCACATCCGCGACGCAGAGGGGGCCAGACGGCTCCTCGCGTGCGTGCGCGAAGCTGCCCGCGGGCGCGACAAGGCGACGGTCGACGCTGCGCTCGTGCTTCTGTGGTCAAGCCAGCACCTCGAAAACCTCTGGCGTCTCGAGGCCCACCTCGGCGAGCGCGCAAACGCGACGCGCGCGACATGAAAAACGCGACGGGTAAATCGACCCCTCCGGACGCCCGCATCTTCGGGGCAACGGGCGTCTCCCGGGCGCTGGGCCGACGCGCGGTCCTCGGGGTGACGGGTGTCAGGAGCCTGTCAGACGTGGTCTAATGGGCTCACAAAGCGAGCTCGCCGACCGGAAAGCGAAAAGGCTTGCCCTACAGCGTTAGAAAGACAAACGGGGCCTACCAAGTCGTGGATCGAGAGACCGGAAAGGTCCACTCCCGCCACACGACCAAAGACAAGGCCGAGCGCCAACGTCGGCTGCTGGAGGGAATCAGGCACGGCTGGAAACCGACGGGAAAGAAGAGCGACGCGTGAGGACTCGGGTCGATCCGCTCAGACCGAGATCGAGAGGCATCGCACGATGGCTGATGAACGAGAACTGCTGGAGCTGATCGGCGCCCGGCGCGAGGGGATCCTCGCAGGGGTAAACAGCCAGCACTACCCGCATCTCACGAACATCTGGTACGTCTGGGACCCGGGCCGTCGCATCGCCCGCGTCTCCACGACCGCCGGCCGGGTCAAGGCGAGGATCTTCCGTCGCAACCCTCACGCTGCTCTGCACGTGCCCGGGGACCACTTCTTTTCCTACGCGGTCGCCGAATGCGACGCTGAGCTCTCAGACGTGGCCACCCGTCCGGGCGACGACGCGACCCGGGAGCTCCTGGAGGTCCATTCGGCCTTCTACGACAACCTCGACCAGGACGAGTTCTACGCGCAGATGGTCGAAGCCCGGCGCCTGGTCGTTCGTCTCCACGTGCGCCGCGTCTATGGGGTCCTGCTGGACAGGCCGCCCGGGACCTGATCAGGACGCACACCGAAAGGACTGTGCGCGTCTCCGCTCGATAAGCGCTCGCGGGCTCCTCCGCGCGGCGCGGCCACACCGCCTGAATCTATTCAGCCATCGCGGATGATGCGCAAGATCACGGCGCGCGAAGTGTGGCTCGCCGCGCTGAGAAGCGCAGCCAGCTCGCCCTCCCGTAGCTCCTCGGCGGCCTCCACCACGACGACGAGCGGTTCGACGCCAGTGCCCGCCTGTCCGATCACACGACGAACCTCGCTGGCCTCACGCTCGAGCGCTTCGGGCGAAGGGAGGGACAGCACGACCTGGCCGGCGGCGGGTGCCTCCAGGATGCCCGCTGCGTCAGTCGGACCGGCCTCGACCACAACGTCGCCGCTGGCGACGGTTGCGGGCGTATCGGCGCTGAGCTGTCGGTCGACCGCGCCACCGCGGGGAACCTGGATGATGAGGCGTGGCTCGTAGGCGATGGATCGACCCTAGCGCCAAATTCCGCGCTACTCGGCAGCGTCTCGCACGATGTGCTCGCACACGCCGGGCGGCCCGTCCCATCGCGCCCGAGCGCTGACGCGGACTCCTGCTCCACAGGCTCGCTGCGAGCGGGTGGGAGCGTTTGCCGGGAGTGGGCCGAACTACTTGCGCACGCAACCACCTGGCGCTATACTAGCTAAACTTTCGTAACCACCTATGGAGTCTTTAGCTATGTCACCCGATCCAAGAAACGTCCCCACCGAGACGTCCCAGTCCAAGCCCCTGCTGCGGCTGATCCCGCTCGACGACACCGTCGTGTTCCCCAACATGGGGATCACGCTGACCGTGGACGTCGGCGACGACGAGCGCGTCGTGCTCGTACCGCGCCACGAGAACGAGTTTTTGGAGGTGGGCACGATCGGCGAGGTCTCCGAGGAGATCCGCCTGCCCGGCGGCGGCCACGCGGTCGCCATCTCTGGACAGCACCGCGCGCTGATCGGCGCCGCGCAGACCGGCCCCGGCGGCGAGCTGCGGGTCGAGGTCGACGAGCGCCCAGACGAGGTGCCCGTGGACAAGCGCACGCGCGAGCTCGAGCGCGAATATCGCGCGGTCGTCGAGGAGATCCTCGAGCTGCGCGGCGACGACGGGCGGATCTCGGCGTTCCTGCGCGCGATCGCAGAGCCCGGGTCGCTGGCCGACTCGGCCGGCTACTCCCCCAACCTCAACTACGAGCAGAAGGTCGAGCTGCTGCGCACGCTGGACGTCGCCGACCGGCTTGAGCTCGCGGTCAAACTGCAGCGCGACAGCCTGGCCGAGCTGCAGATCCGCAAGCGCATCCGCGAGGACGTCCAAGAGGGCGCTGAGAAGCAGCAGCGCGAGTACTTCCTGCGCAAGCAGATGGACTCGATCCGCAAGGAGCTCGGCGACGACGACGCCTCGGTGGCGGCGGAGTACCGCACGAAGATCGAGGACGCCAAGATGCCAGAGCCCGTGGAGACCCAGGCCCTGAAAGAGCTCTCTCGCCTGGAGCGCATGGGCGAGCAGACGGGCGAGTCGAGCATGATCCGCACCTACCTTGACTGGCTGATCGCCGTGCCCTGGTCAAAGCGCTCAGAGGAGCACCTTGACCCGGTGGCCGCGCGCGCGGTGCTCGACGCAGACCACGCAGGCCTTGAAGACGTCAAGGACCGCGTGACCGAGTACCTGGCGGTGCGCAAGCTGCGCGAGGATCGCGGCATCGAGGCCGACCCGAAGTCCGGCGCGATCCTCACGCTGATCGGCCCGCCGGGGACCGGCAAGACGTCGATCGGCGAGTCGATCGCGCGCGCGACCGGCCGCGAGTTCGTGCGCATGTCGCTGGGCGGCGTGCGCGACGAGGCCGAGATCCGCGGGCACCGGCGGACCTACATCGGGGCGCTGCCCGGACGCCTGGTCAGGGCGCTGCGCGACGCCGGCACGATGAACCCGGTGATCCTCCTAGACGAGGTCGACAAGGTCGGCGCGGACTGGCGCGGGGACCCCTCGGCCGCGCTGTTAGAGGTGCTTGACCCCGCGCAGAACCACTCCTTCCGCGACCACTACCTCGACGTCGAGCTAGACCTCTCCCAGGTGATGTTCTTAGCGACCGCCAACGTGGCCGACACGATCCCCGGACCGCTGCTTGACCGCATGGAGGTGATCCGCTTTGACGGCTACACCTCTGAGGAGAAGCTCGCGATCGCCAAGGGCTACCTGTGGCCGCGCCAGCGCGACCGCAACGGCCTGCGCGAGGACGAGGTTCAGATCTCAGACGAGGTGCTGCGCACGATCATCTCTGAGTACACGCGCGAGGCCGGCGTGCGAAACCTCGAGCGCGAGCTCGGCACGGTGTTGCGCAAGACGGCGACTAAGATCGCGGCGGGCGACGGACGGACGCCCGTGGACGTCGATCCGGAGGCCGTACGCGACGCGCTCGGCCGCCAGAGGTTCTTCCAGGAGTCCACCACGAGCACCGCGACGCCGGGCGTCGCGACCGGTCTCGCGGTGACCGGGACCGGCGGAGACGTGCTGTTCGTCGAGGCCAGCGCGATGAAGTCCGGCAACGGCGGCTTGGTGCTCACCGGCCAGCTGGGCGAGGTGATGAAGGAGTCGGCGCAGGTCGCGCTGTCCTACGTGCGCGGGCACGCCGACGAGCTCGGCATCGACGAGAGCGCGTTCGAGAACAAGGAGTTCCACGTGCACGTGCCGGCCGGCGCTATCCCCAAGGACGGCCCCAGCGCCGGCGTGACGATGGTCGCGGCGCTCGCCTCGCTACTCTCCGGCCGCCCCGTGAAGCATACGGTCGGCATGACCGGCGAGGTCACGCTGCAGGGCCGAGTGCTGCCGATCGGCGGCTTCAAGCAGAAGGCGCTGGCGGCACACGCAGCCGGCCTCACGGATGTGATCCTGCCCGAGCGCAACCGCGGCGACGTGGACGAGATCCCCGAGGAGGTTCGCAACCGCATGAGCTTCCACCCGGTGATCACCGTCGGAGAGGTGCTCGAGCGCGCGCTTGAGCCCGCACGCGAGGTTGCCCACGTCTCCTAGAAGTGCCCTCGTTCCGGAGGAGGTCCGCGATCTGGCGGACCTCCTCGAGCGACAGGCGAGGGATGGATGCTGAACCTGGCAACCAACCCGACGGCCACGTCCTCCCCATGGTGCACGATTGTCTCGGCGCGTGGATGAACGCCAGAATGCAGCGGATGACACCCCGGGTCCTTCCCTCCTGGTGGCCCGGGGTGTGCTGCCCGGCGCAGGCTTGCAGAGAGAGTAGGCTGACAGTGCCGTCTGATCTCAGACGATCACATACCGAATAGACGGGGGGACCGCCGATGAGCACGCAAACGACCATCGACAGCGATGAGCTTTTCATCGGGGGAGAGTGGATCAAGCCGCGGGGCTCGGAGCGCATACCCGTGCTGGCCGCGAGCACTGAGGAGCTCGTCGGGTCCGTGCCGGACGGGACGAACGCCGACATCGACGCGGCGGTCAGCGCGGCGCGTGGGGCGTTGCAGGATAAGAGCGGGTGGTCATCCTGGTCGGCTGAGGATCGCGCGCAGGCGCTCGAGCGCCTCGCCGGTGCGCTGGAAAGCCGCGGCGAGGAGGCCGCACGCCGGGTCTCGCTGCAGAACGGCATGCCGATCTCATTTGCGCTGCAGGTCGAGGCCGTCTTTCCGTCGGTGCTCGCGCGCTACTACGCGGGCATGATCCGCGGGGCGGTGCTTCAAGAAGATCGTCCGGGGCTGCTCGGCGGCAGCATTCAGGTGCTGCGCAAGCCGGTGGGCGTAGTCGGCGCGATCGTGCCATGGAACTACCCGCAGACCCTCGCGCTGTTCAAGCTCGCGCCGCTGCTCGCGGCGGGATGCACCGTCGTGATCAAGCCGAGCCCGGAGACGGTCCTTGACAGCCTGCTGCTCGCCAAGGCGATCCTCGAGGCCGAGTTGCCGCCCGGTGTGGTCAACATCGTGCCCGCCGGTCGTGAGGCTGGGGCCTACCTGGTGGAACATCCGCACGTCGACAAGATCGCGTTCACGGGGTCCAGCGCTTCGGGTCGCGCGATCGCGCGGCGCTGCGGAGAGCTGCTTCGCCCAGTCACGCTCGAGCTCGGCGGCAAGTCCGCCGCGATCGTGCTCGACGACGCCGACCTCGCCGCGGACAGCGAAGCCCTGTTCGCCGCAACGCTCGCGAACAACGGCCAGACATGCAACATCGGGACGCGGGTGCTCGCGCCTCGCGCGCGCTATGACGAGATCCTGGAAGTCTTCAGCGCCCTCGCGGGCGCCCTCGTGATCGGTGATTCGCTTGACCCGGACACGCAGATCGGTCCGCTGGCGAGTGCCCGTCAGCGCGAGCGCGTCGAGGGATACATCGCGCAGGGACGCGCGGAGGGCGGCCGGGTCGTTGCTGGAGGTGGTCGCCCGCCCGAGCAGGATCGCGGCTGGTTCGTGCAGCCGACGATCTTCGCCGACGTGGACAACAGCGCGACGATCGCCCGCGAGGAGATCTTCGGGCCGGTACTCACCGTGATCCCCTACGACGGCGTCGATGACGCCGTGGCGATCGCCAACGACTCCGACTTCGGGCTCGGCGGCAGCGTGTGGAGCCGCGACATCGAGCACGCCAACGACGTCGCCAGACGCGTGCAGACCGGCAGCATCGGCATCAACCACTACATGCTCGACCCCGCCGCCCCGTTCGGCGGCGTGAAGGCGAGCGGGATCGGACGCGAGCTCGGCCCCGAGGGCCTCGACGCCTACTTCCAGCTGCAGTCGATCTACGAGGCTCCGCCGCCGGCTCCGGAGGCTCCCTAGTCAGCACCGGATGGCCGGCCGAGACGGCTTACACAGCGAGTTCTGAATCTGAAGCGCTACGCCGCTTGGACGTTCGCGGCCTTCGGTCCCTTGTCGCCGGTCTCGGCGTCGTAAGAGACCTTTGCGCCCTCGGCGAGCGTGCAGTAGCCCTCACCGACGATCGCACTGTGGTGGACGAACAAGTCCTCAGACTGATCATCTGGCGAGATGAAGCCAAATCCCTTGTCGTCGCTGAACCACTTAACGGTTCCAGTAGCCATTTCATTTCCTCCGCGTTGAGTGCTGCGAACGCGGAGATTGCTAAGCAAAGGCTACGAGCGCTGGCACTGCCGTGTTGGGCAAAGACCCAACCTAATCTATTAACGGTAGCAGCAGCCACGATCGGCGCTCCTCAGGCGTCGCGGCAGCGGGTCTTGGGTCCGTCGGCCTGGCTCGCGGAATGCTCAGGTAAGTGCGCCGGCTGGCAGGACGAAGCGCAGCGGGGTGCGCGGCTCGGTCTCGCCCGTCAGGCCCAGGCGTGGGCCGTGCAGGCCTCTTCGGGAAGCTTCGGAGACCATCACCTCGGCTACCCCGGCGTGGTCGGTGATCCACGCCATCACTGCTGGAAAGTCGCTGCCCGAGGCGAGTAGCGCCGCGCGCTCGACGACATCTCCGCCGGAGGAGTGAGGGCGTGCGAGCCGCTTCACAAGGGCGCGGATCTCGGCGTCGCCGGGGGCGTCCTGCGCGCTCACGAGAACTCCGTGACTGAGTAAACGGGATGACTGACACGCGCGGGTGCGCTCTCGCCGATGTGGTCGGTATGCACGCAGAACGGCTCAAAGCGTCCATGGTCGAGAATCGCGACCACTACGTCCCCGCCGCTGGAAAGCGGCCTGCCGACCTCGATCTCCCGGTCCTGTCCATTGAAGCGACAGCTCAGCTTGAAGATCCGCCGCGATCGCGCTGGACAGCCGGCGGCGAGCATCGAACGCTCGCGCAGCGCACTGTAGGCCTCCTCGGTGCACACTCCCTCCGATTCGATGCCCGCGACGAAGAAGCTCGTCACCTGCGCCGCGCCTTGGCCGGTATGGCGGGAAAGCGCCGACGCTCCGCGGGCGACATCTTGCGGATCCTCAGCGAGCCGTCCTTGACCTTGCGCTGGATCTCCTCGAGCTTTTCGCGTCGGCGCGCGGCCGCGCGGTCTGCCTGCGTGAGCATCACTCCAGGCTAGCGCGACTGTTAGCTGTTCGACGAGACGCGGATGATTAGCCTGTCGGAATTCGGGAGTCGACAAGTCGGGATGCGGTATGTTGTTGGTGCGTCCAGTGAGCCCAGCTCTTCTCGCTTCCCGGGCGACACATCGTTCAGAAGGGCAGAGAGGCGGTAGGCCATGGCCACCGCAACAAAGAAGGCCCGAGCCGTGTGATGTCCGCGCGCCATCTCAGCTGCACGGGCTGTCGCATCCGCGTGCGCGCGAGCGACCCGGAGATCGGGCTGTTGGAGGGCAACTGCCCGATCTGTGGAGTGACGCTGGTAGCGGTGCCGTTCTCCTCTGGCGTCGTTGGATTTCGCTCGTTTGATTTGGATGCACTCTCAGAGCAAGGTGCGAGCGATCGGCCAGCCGCGCCTGCGCAGCCAATTGACCTCGCCGCTCGCCGCGAGGCAGCGTCGGCGCGTGACGGCTTCGATGCCGACCGTTGGTCGGATGAGGGCGGCAGCGTCAGCGGCCAAGCGGTAGCCGAGCGTCCCGTGGCGCACTGATCGCCGACCGGTCGGGTTTCGCGCTCTATCGGTTCGGTGATCTCGACTGCCGCGCGATGGCTCGCATGCTCAGCCCTTAGGCGGCAGAGTGCGCGTGAACTCCACCCCGCGACGCGCCCAGACTCCGAGCTGGCGCTTTGCCCTCACGCCCTCAGCGGCGACATGGACCCAGCCCGGCATCGGCCTTCCTCTCATCTCAATCTGCTTCACATGCGGACGCGCGACCACGTCCTCGGCAGCCTCCACCCCGACGCGGACCATCAACCCTCCGTGAGAGGAGACCGTGACCGCCATGTTGCCGTGCAACAGAAAGGCCAGCCCGCCGAACATCGCCTTCTCGGTCACCCCCTCCTCACCGGCCAGCTGTTCGCGGAGGCGGTGAGCAAGTTCCTCGTCGTAGGCCATCTCGGGTGCGAGCGTACATCGCGCCGGAAGTCATCGCTCACGCGCTCGCGGCCTCGGCCGACGAACTGCCATGCGCGTGCGCCCCGGGCTGCGCGTGTGTTTGGCCATGCGCGGCCGCGTCGCCGTGCGCTCCGGCGGGCGCACGGCCCGGTTCGACCGCCGCGAGCACGACGGCGAGGGCGCACCCGACGAGCGCGGCGGCGACCCAGAACGCGAGGTGGTAGCCCGTGGTCAGCGCAGCGGCGATCGGGTGCCCGCTCGCTGTCAAGGCGTTGCTGCGCGATGTCGAGAGCGTGGCGAGCACCGCCAGCCCGAGCGCGCCGCCGACCTGCGCGGTGGTGTTCACGAGGCCCGAGGCGAGGCCTGCATCTTGCGGCGTTGCCCCCGACATCGCGAGGTTCATCAGCGCCGGGAACGCGGTACCCGCACCCAGACCCAGCAGCAGCATCGATGGCGCGACCTGCGTCACATAGTCCGCGTGCGCCGGCGCACGCGCGAACACGACGAGGCCGGCGAGCACGAGCATGAGGCCCGCGAGCAGCGCGCGGCGTGGGCCGAGCGCCATGTAGATGCGCTCCGAATACCGGATCGAGAGCGTACCCATGGCCACCGTCACGGGCAGGAACGCGAGGCCGATTTCAAGCGCGTCATAACCTAGGACGCGCCGCAGGTACAGCGCGCCGAGGAAGAACATCCCGAACATCCCCGCGACCGACAGGATCTGGATCGCGTTCGCTGCCGCGACCGGTCGTGAGCGGAAGATCCGAAGTGGCATCAGCGGGCTTGCGGCGCTGGTCTCGCGCGTGAGGAACGCGATGAGCAGCGCGATCGAGCCCGCCCCGAGCAGCAACGTGCTGGCCGATCCCCAGCCCTGTCTCGCCGCGGGGCCAACGATCGTGTACACGCCGAGCATCAGCGCGCTCGTGATCAGCACCGCGCCCGGGACGTCCGCGCCCGCGCGCAGGCCGATGCCCGGCTCGTCGGGGACCAGCCGCCGCGCGGCGAGCGCCGTCGCGATGCCGATCGGCAGGTTGACGAGGAAGATCCAGTGCCAGTTGATCGACTGCGTCAGCACGCCGCCCGCGAGCAGGCCCACGGATCCGCCTGCCGAGGCGACGAACGCGAACACCCCGATCGCCTTTGCCTGCTCGCGAGCGTCGGTGAACATCGTCACGATCATCCCGAGGATCACCGCCGAGGTCATCGCGCCGCCGACGCCCTGTATGAAGCGCGCGGCCACGAGCCACCAGGCGGCCGGAGCTACGCCGCAGAGAAGCGAAGCGCTCGTGAACAGCGCGACGCCCGCGAGGAAGATGCGCCGGCGGCCGATCAGGTCGCCCAGGCGTCCGGCCAGCAGCAGCAGTCCTCCAAACGCGATCAAATACGCGTTGACGACCCATGCGAGGCTCGACGTCGAGAAGCCCAGCTGTTCCTGGATCGATGGCAGCGCGACGTTCACGATCGTCACGTCGAGGACGATCATGAGCATGCCCCCGCACAGCACATAGAGCGCAATCCAGCGCGAGCGGTCGCTCCCGCCGTCCACGGCGCCCCGCTCGAGCGCACGCGGCGTCGTCCGCATCGTGTCGGTCGTGCCGGCGCCGGCGCTCATACGGTCGCAGCCCCCTGCGCGAGCGCCTTGCCGAGTTTGTCGAGTAGCTCCCCTGTTCCGTGCTCCCGCAGCTCCGGCGTGTCCTCGCCGTCGAGGAACACGCCCTGCTCCGTATAGCGCAGGTGCGTCCCCGTGTCGCCCGCGAGTAGCTCGACTGTCGTGACCGAAACCGACATCCGCACCCCGTCGCGGTGCATGTTGTACGTGTAGACGATCCGCTCGTCCTGGACGATGTCTTCGTACAGCGCGTCGTAGGAATAGACCGCGCCCTGGCCCGCCACCTTGAAGTGCTCGGCGCCGCCCACGCGGAAGTCGAGCTCGTGCTCTTGCTCGCCGCCCGGTCCGAACCACTGGCCCTTCGCACTCACATCCGTCCACGCCGCGAACACGCGCGCGGGGGCTGCGTCGTAGTCGCGCTCGATCGTGAACGTCGAGTGTGTCGCTGACCTGTTGCTCATTGCGATCTCCTTTTCGATCTCGTCTTCTTTGACTGCGTGGATGGGCCCAACTCATCGATGTCTGTGGCGAGAAACTCGCCAAGCCGGTCGAGCCGCGCCTCCCATGTCGCGCGCCGCTCGCTGATCCAGCGTTCGGCTGTGCTCAGCGCAAGCGGCTCGATCTCGCAGGTACGCACGCGTCCCACCTTGTGGGAGCGCACCACGCCGCTCGCTTCGAGCACGTGCAGGTGCTGGACGACCGCCGGCAGAGAGATCGCGAGCGGACGCGCGAGCTCGCTCACCGACACCGGCCCGTCGAGCAGGCGGTCGATCATCGTACGCCTGTTCGCGTCCGAGAGCGCGTGGAAGACCACGTCGATCGGTGGCTCGCCGGGTAGTTGCGCGGGCGAATACTGAAGCATCCGCTTAAGTATTGCACATCGTCGGCCCGAACGCTCCCTCGCCGCGCGAGGCAGGACAGCTGCGGGGGCGCGGACCAGACGCCTCTTGTCTGATCGAAGCGGGACTCCGCGGTGCTCAGTGCGCCCGGCGGCTGAGCGGAGACCTGTCCCCGACCGACCAAACGTGTCCGAACGGATCCCGGAAGCCGCCTTGGCGGTGCGTCCCCCAAGGCCGCTGGTGGTCTTCGACTTCAGCGCCGGCGCTGGCGCCCGCGGCGATCGCACGCGTCATGAAGCGGTCTGGGTCCTCGACGAACAGCTCGATCCGCGCGCTCGTGACGCCGAGCGGGCGAGGGCTGAGCTCCGACGGGTTGTTCGGGTTGACCTCGTGGAGGAAGAACGGGGCGCCGTCGACCTCCAAGCCGGCCACGCCCCCGAGGTTCCAAAGCTCGGTCGCGCCGAGCGCGTCCTTGTACCAAGCGACGGCAGCGTCGGCGTCGGGGACGATCAGCATCACCGAGATCGACGTAGACTGCTCCTGTTGCGGCTCCGTCACCAGTCGTCCTCCTGACTTCGTCGATCCGTAGCTTTGGGCAGTGTGCCAGGCCTGGGCGGCTCGACACGGAGGGCAGGCGATTTGCGACCCGGCGCACGTGGCGAGATCGATCTAAGGTCGCGGGGCGCCAACTGCCCGTTGCAGCAGGTTCTGCTGCGCCGCGCCCGGATTTGCCGTCTCGAGGTGAGCGGTGGAGGACTCTTCAGGAGGCGCCACCGTACCGACGGCGTCCGCAACAAGGCGCTCAGTCAGAAACTCGCCGATCTCCTCGGCGGGTCTCGGGTGGCATAGCAAATAGCCCTGCACCTGCCCGCAGCCCAGCTGGCGCAATTGCCGTAGTTGTGCGTCAGTCTCTACCCCCTCGGCCACCACGGTCAGGCCGAGCGCACGGCACATCTCGACGATCGCCCTCATGATGGCCGCGTCCTGCGGCTTGCTGCCAAGTCCATCGATGAACGAGCGGTCCACCTTCACGCCGCCCAAGGGAAACCGCCTGAGGTAGCTGAGCGACGAGTAGCCCGTGCCGAAGTCGTCGAGCAGCAGCCGCAGCCCATGGGCGTCGAGCTCGTTGAGAACGGTCGCGGACGAGCCCGCCTCGCCGATCAGGACGCTCTCGGTGACCTCCAGTCCGAGTGTTCCCGCCAACAGGCCACGGCGCCTTGCGATGTCCTGGACTTCCGCGGAGAAGAGCGGGTTGGTCAGTTGCTGGCCCGAGACGTTGACGAACATCTGCAACGGAACTGCGAATTGGCGCTGCCACGCGGCGCCCTGCTCGCAGGCCTGCTCGAGCACGTATCGCCCCAGCTCGACGATGAGACCGGTTTCCTCGGCAATCGGAATGAACTCCAACGGAGGAATCAGGCCGTGATCGGGGTGCTTCCAACGGACTAGCGCCTCGGTGGCCACGGGCTGGCCCGTGGCGGTATCGATGATCGGCTGGTAGTAGACGTGCAGCTGCCCGCGCTCGAGCGCCTGGCGTAGCTCGGTCTCGGTGTGAAGCCTTGAAACGACCTGGGCGCGCACGGTCGCGTCGAAGAGCTCATAACGTCCCGGGCCAACATTCTTGGCGCGATGCATTGCAGCGTCGGCGTCGCGCAGCAGCGACGCCGCCGTGTCCTCAGGGCCCTCGGCGATGGCGATCCCGATGCTCGCGGTCAGGAAGTGCTCGCCGCCGGCCGAGAGCAACGGCCGGGCCAGAGCAGCGCCGATGCGCTCGGCCAGCTCGATCACGTGCCGCACCTCGTCGGGACGGTCGCACACAACGACGAACTCGTCCGCGCCCAGGCGCGCGATCGTATCGCTCTGGCGCACGGTCTCACCCAGTCGGGAGGCCAGAGCAATCAGGACCTGATCGCCGGCCGCGTGGCCAAGTGAGTCATTGATGATCTTGAAGCGATCGAGATCGAGCACCAGCACCGCGACGCCGGTTCCGTCGCGCCGGCGCCTGGCGAGGGCGCGGTCGATGCGGTCGAGCGCCAACGTGCGGTTCGAGAGGCCGGTGAGAGGGTCGTGCAGCGCCGCATGTCGGGCGGACTCCTCCTTGCGTTGTCGCTCCACGGCCGCGGAGAGCACGTTGGCGACAGCGACGAGGAAGTTCACCTCGCCGGCACGGAAGCGTCGAGGGCGGGCGGAAAGGGCGCTGAGCACGCCGAAGGGTCGTTCGCGGCCCTCGATGGGAGCATTCATGGCGCTGACGATGCCCTCGTCCCTCAGCAGTCTGGTGTCAAATCGCGTCTCGGAGCGAAGGTCCTCCACGACAACCGGTCGACCGGTCTTGAGCGCATACCCAGAATGCGTGCCTGTTCCCGCGGGCAGAGCTGTGTCCGGACCGTCGTAGCCCACCTTGGCGAGGATGTCGAGCAGCTCCTCGTCCTCGCGCAGCTTGAGCACGCCGCACGCGTCCAGGTCGAGGGTGCCTGCCACCGTGGTCACGACCTCATCGATCAGCGCGCCGAGCTCGGGTTGGCGCAGCGCCACCTGTCCGAGGTGCGCGATCGCCTCGTGCTCGCGTGCGTGCTGGGCGAGCTGCTGCTCCATTTCCTCGGGTGTCGTCAGCCCGCGGGACCCATTTGTAATCTCCTCGACTCCGCCTCGCCGTCTGCGAGTGGCGCGCGGGTGCGCGCTCGAGCGGCGATCTGGCTCAGGCTGCACCTCCTGCGACCCTGTCGACAGTACCGGCCGGCCCTTGGCCTGCTCCTTGGAGCGGTACATGGCAGCGTCGGCGTGGTCGACGAGCTCTTCGGCGGGCATTGCCCGGGCCTGCGTGCAGGCCACCCCGACGCTCGCGCGCAGCTCGACGGTGCCGCACGACAGCCGAGCGCTGATGCGCAGCGAATCGCAGACCCGCTCGGCGATGCTCATAGCAACCTCTGGTCCGGGGATCCCACGAAGCAGCGCTAGGAACTCGTCACCTCCGAGGCGCCCGATCTCGTCATCGTCGCGGTTTGCGGCCCTCAAGCGCTCCGCGACGAGGGCCAGCGATTCATCGCCGGCGGCGTGACCGAAGGTGTCGTTGACCGACTTGAAGTTATCGAGATCGACGTAGAGGACGCCGGTCCATGTCGAGTCCTCGCGCTCTAGCTCGCTCTGCAGCGCGGCGAGGATCGATGACCGGTTCTGGCACCCGGTGAGAGCATCGAAGGTGGCGCGCTTCTCGAGCTCGCGGCGCGCACGGGCTGAATCGGTGATGTCGAGCGCCGTCGTAATGGTCCCGCTCACCGCGCCGTCTCCTCGTAGCAGCGCCCGAATGCTCATGAGCACGCGCCGCGACTCGGCCGAGGGGAGCTCCACGTCGACCTCGACGTCCTGATCCTCGCCGTGCTCGAGCACGCGCGCGAGCGCAGTTTCGAAAGCTGCCATGCCCTCCTCGCTGAGGGTGTGAAGGACTGCTCTCATGTGACGCTTGGCGACGCCGGGCTGGGGAGGGCCGGACATATCCGCAAACTCAGCCTCCGCACGCTCATCCTGCGTTGAGTCGTGCAGGATCTCAAGCAGCCGGGCGTTGTGGTAGAGGACGTTCCGGTCGGTGTCGAGCTGCAAGAGGCCATCCGGCATGGCGTCCGTCAGGCGACGCAAGAGCTCCCCTTGCTGCTGAAGGGCCTCCTGCGCGGCCATCTCCGCCGACACGTCGACCAGCTCCACGAGCACGTCGTTTCGGTCGGGCTCTTTGAGGTAGTTGTGAAGGGTGCTGTCCACCCAGATCCAGCTTCCGTCGGCGCGTGTGCGGCGCAGGCGCATCTGCTGGATTCGGCGTGTGGAAAGCATCGCCATCCATCCTTCGACGCTGCGTGCGCGGTCGTCGGGGTGGACGTGGTCGAGGACCGGCTTGCCGATCACCTCCTCGGCTTTGTAGCCGAGCATCTGCGTAAAGGACTCATCGATATCCAGGACGATGCCCGTCTCATCCTCCGTCAGGGTGCAGAAGCGCGGGGGGGCCGCCGCGACCTCAACCGCGGTGGCGTTTCGATTCTTTGGCGGGCCTTCGTCGCTGGGTAGCAGAATGCACAGCAACGCTCCATGAGCTGCGCGCAAGTCTAGGAAGTGCAGCGCCATCCACTGCGACGGCTTGCTCAGAAGACGCACCTTCCCCTCGGCGACCCTCTCCTTCTTCGCCTCCACCCATGCGTCGATCACCGTCATGCGGTCCTCGGCGAGGACGACATCGATCACTGCCCGCCCCTCGATCGCCGCCTGGCCCCACAGCCCCACGGACTGGGGGACCGGCACGATCAGCCCGTCGTTCGCGAGCCCGCACACGAGCGCGTCGGGGTGCTCGCGCAGGAGCGCGTCGGCGGCCAGCTCGACGTTATGAGTAGATTGATCTACGGGGCCGGACACAGAGAGCGTCTCGTTGGACCGGAGTTGGCTCGCCCGCGCGATGCCGTGGCGGCCGATGGCGCCCTGATGACAGGGTCGAGTGTTGCTGCAGCATCTTCATGAGGGCCTCGCCGAGTGATCGTCAGAACGGAGGGGCTTGTGAACGACAACCGGGCCTTCTGGACGGGTGTAGTGGCAAGTGCAACGACCCCTAGCTCCGCGGACTCGAGGCCCGAGAGCAGAGACGCGACGCTCGCTGAATGGCGAGCCAGCGTACGGTTCCACGCCGCTGAACGCGGGGGAAGCGAGTCAACTTGGCCAGGCGATAACCGTAGACAGCCCGCGGGTCACGTGCGGTCGAATGTGTGCGCTTCCGCTCGCGCCGCATCGCGGCGTACATGCCACCAGTCACGCCCCCGTGCGTGTATCAGGAAGCGCTCGAGACGGTTTCGTCTAGCCCACAGCATCCCTTCGATGCCCTCGAGTCGTTGTCGGCGCTCGCGCGCGAGCTGCAGCTGGCCTTCGACGAGGTCGAGCGCCTCGGCGGCGAGCTCTCCCCGAGCCGCTTGATCCTCCGTGCGCTCAAACCTCTCCCGTAGCGGACCCAGCGTGTCCTCGGCGTTGATCATGCCGCGGGCAGTCTGCTGCGCGGTGTCGAGTAGCTCCTCCAGTCGGGGAGCCGTTTGCCCAACCGCCGCTTCGCTGAACGGGCTTGCGCCTTCCTCCGTAGGCGCAGAAGCGCTTGCCTGAGGGTGCACGTCGCGCGCGTGCATTAGCCCTTCACCGCCCTCCGCCGAGCGGTCGGCGGGGACGAGGACGTTCTGGGACATGGTCCGCTCCCTTCCTGATCTGGCGCTCAATACCGACGCCTTGACATCTATAGCACAGAACTATATAGTTAGCAATATGCCTGAGGTCACCATCGCTTCGGAGTCAGATCAGGCTGAGCGAGTCGACTACATCGCTGAGCACCTGCTCTCTCGCGCGGCGCTGCTCGTGCGGTTGCTCGTTCGACAGGTGCACAACCGCGAGGTGTCGCGCACCGAAGTCGAGGTCTTGAGCATCCTGATCGAGGGACCGCGAAGGATCACGGACCTCACCGAGCTGGAGGGCGTTGCGCAGCCCACGATGACCCTGCTCGTCAAGCGCCTGGAGGACAGAGGGTGGGTGACGCGCGAAGGCGTGGCCGACGACGGGCGCGTGGTCATGGTCAGCATCACCGAGGCGGGAAGCGCGGCACGGCAGAAGTTCCGTGCGCAGTTCCTGTCCGCTTTGCGAGCTGACTTGCAGGACCTGTCAGATCAGCAGCTCAAGGAGCTGTCGGCCGCGGCGCAGACCCTCAGCGCATTCGTGGACGAGCTGCAGCAGCGAACAGGGGGATGACCAAAGTCGATCGATGGAGGTGGGAGCAATGGCGCACCGCGTCTCGCAGGCCGAGTGGACTGGCGACTTGATCAAGGGAAGGGGCGAGGTGAGCTTCGCGAGCGAGCGTCTTCGGCTTGCATACACGCCGGCCTGGTTGCAGGAAGGCGCCGCCACGAACCCCGAGGAGCTCCTGGCCGCCGCCCACGCGTCCTCCTTCGCGATGGCCCTCCAGGCCGGGTTCTCTCGGGCCCACCACCGCGCGAGCGCCATCCGTGTGCGAGCAGAGCTTCACCTCGATCACCGCGACGGCAGGTGGGCCATCACCCGTAGTGACCTTGAGGGCGAGATCGCCTTGGAGGCCGATCCACGGATGCGCGACATCTTCCATTCGGAGTTTGAGGACATCGCTAAGGACGCCGCCGCGAACTGCCCGGTGTCGCACGCACTGGCTGGCGTGGAAGTCACGGTCGACGCTCGACTGGCCGGTCTTGGAAACCGAGCAGATCTCGCGCCAACCCAGCCGCGACCAACCGCTCCTCGCAGTGAAGACGATGGCCGCAAGCGGCGTGCGCTCGAAGGCGAGCTGATAGGCCGAATCCGCGGACAAGCGCGTCGCCGTCATGCGCCGGGTGCGGTCGCTCAGCGACGAGCGGACATGCGGCGAACCTGAGGCCGCTCGAGGAGCACGTGGCCGCCGCGTCGGCGAATAGCTGAGACGATTACGAAGAGCGAGTCTCTGGAGGTTCCAATGACGACATGGATCTTTGAGCCGGGTCACACCGAGGCGGAGTTCCGCGCCCGGCACATGATGGTCACCTGGGTGCGCGGCTTGTTCAAGGACATCCACGGCAGCATCGAGTTCGACCGCGATCGCTGCCTGGAGACGACGTTCGAGGGCGAGATCGACGCGAGCGCGATCTGGACCGGCCAGACTGAACGCGACGCGCATCTACGCAACGCGGACTTCTTCGATGTCGAGAACCATCCCAAGATCACCTTCAACGGGCGCTTCACCGAGCGCACCGGCGACACGACGTTCAAGGGCACGGCCGATCTCACGATCCGCGGCGTGACCCGGACGGTGCCGCTCGACGTGACCTACCTCGGCGAATGGAAGACGCCATGGTGGGCCGGCGACGAGAACAAGGGCGAGATGCGCCGGATCGGCTTCGAGGCCAGCACGCGAATCAACAGGCACGACTTCGGCGTCTCGTGGCAGGACGAGCTGCCAGGCGGCGGCGTCGTCGTCGGCAACTGGATCGAGCTGACCCTCGACGTCGAGGCGATCCCGCTCGAGGACCTAGAACGAACAGGGGCGATCGAGTACTACAGGCAAGCCGCCTGACGTCGGGCTCGCTTCGCTCTGGACCGTAGGTTCCGGAGGGCGACCACCGAGTTCGGGTCAGCGGGCGTCCGCGGATCGAAGCTCCGGCGAGCTCGATCGCGTCGGCGCGTCGGCGCAGCGCGGCATAGCCGGGCGGAGTAGCGTGGATGCCGTCAATGGCAAGTAGCGAACGTATCGGGAGATCTCCGGTGACGACCGCGGCGAGCTCTGCGTCCGGTGACCGTCGTTGGGCGATCCTCGCCCTGCTTGGTGTCGCGCAGCTGATGGTCGTCCTAGATGCGACGATCGTGAACATCGCGCTGCCCTCGGCGCAGCGGTCGTTGGGCTTTTCCACGGACAGCCGGCAATGGGTCGTCACCGCGTACGCGCTGGCGTTCGGGAGCCTGTTGCTGCTCGGGGGAAAGCTTGGTGACCTGTTTGGGCGCAAGTGGACGTTCGTCGCGGGCCTGATCGGCTTCGCGGGTGCCTCGGCGGTCGGAGGGTTCGCACAGTCCTTCGGGATGCTCGTCGCCGCGCGGGCGCTGCAGGGTGCCTTTGGTGCGCTGCTTGCGCCCTCGGCGCTATCGCTCCTGACGGTCACCTTTGCCGGCTCGTCCGATCGGTCGAAGGCGTTTGGCATCTTTGGCGCGATCGCCGGCGGGGGCGCGTCGGTCGGGCTGATCCTCGGCGGGGTGCTCACGCAAACGCTGTCTTGGCGCTGGTGCCTGTACGTCAACGTGCTGATCGCCGTGCCGACCGTGCTCGTGGCGCTGAGGCTCTTGCAGAACCATCCCCCTGAGAGCCGCGCGCGGATCGACATTCCGGGCGTCCTACTCGCCTGCGGGGGCCTATTCGCGCTGGTCTACGGGGTCTCCAATGCCGAGACGCACTCGTGGACGACGCCGCTGACGATCATCTCGCTCGTCGTCAGCGTGGTCTTGCTCGTCGCGTTCGTGGCAGTCGAGCGGGTCAGGACAAATCCGCTTCTCCCGCTTCATATCGTGACCGACCGCGCCCGTGGCGGCGCCTACCTGTCGATCCTCCTGGCGGGCGCCGGGGTTTTCGCCGTCTTCCTCTTCTTGACCTACTACATGCAAGAGAATCTCGGCTTCTCTCCGATCAAGACCGGCCTGTCGTTCCTGCCGATGACCGCGGTGCTCGTGGTCACCTCAACCACGGTGCAGACCAAGCTGATCTACCGCACGGGCGCCAAGCCGCTGGTCGCCGTCGGGATGGCGCTCGGGTTGATCGCGATGCTCCTGCTCACCCGCCTTTCCCCCGGCGCCGGCTACGCAAGCCACGTCCTGCCCTCGTTGCTCATCGTTGGCCTCGGAATGGGCTTCATCTTCGCACCCGCGTTCAGCACCGCCACACTCGGAATCGACGGCTCCGAGGCCGGCGTCGCCTCCGCGATGGTCAACACCTCCCAGCAGGTCGGCGGCTCGGTCGGCACCGCGCTACTGAGCACAATCTTCGCCAGCGCTACCGCCGCCTACGCTTCCAGCCACGCCGGGACGCCGGGACTCAACAACGCGGCAACAATCCACGGCTACACCACGGCGTTCGCCTGGGCCGCGGGAATCTTTGGCCTCGGGCTGCTACTCGCGCTGCTCATTCTCCCCTCGAAGGCCAAGAGCAAGGTCGCGGCACCAAGGCCCGCGGCGCAAGACGGGGCTGTAACCGCGTTGAGAGCGGTGGCGCCAACGACCCCGGTCTTGGTCACCGGGCCCTGTTGCCACTTTGCTGTGACGGCGCACGTTGAGCGCGTAGCGCTGCTGGACGGCGAAGCGGGAGAGGGAGCGACGGCGCCGACGCCGCGCGCTGCGTCAACGGCGAGCATCGATCGCCGCGGTTAGGCGCCAGGAATCGGCACGATCAGCACGGGCCGTTGCGCGTGCCCCGAGAGTCCATGCGAAACGCTGCCGAGTAGGGCGCTGCGGATTGCGCCGCGTCCACGCTGGCCGCACACAATCAGGCCAGCGTCAATCTCCCTAGCGATCTCGCCAATCGTCCCGACGACTGAGACGTCGGCTTGCGCGACACGCGCCGAGGCGTTGTAACCGCGCTCGCGGGCGTTGGCGGCACCCTCCTCGGCGATTCGCTGCGCGAAGGCTGCCTCTTGCTCATCTATCTCGCCCTCATTGGGCACGGCGGTCAGAAACGAGCCTGCTCGAACCAGGCTGACCGCTGCCCGCATCCACACGGTCAGCACTAGGGCATCCGCAGGGTGCGTCACGAGTTCGGCAGCGGCGGACAGCGCCGACCTCGCTCCGTCTGAGCCGTCGTAGCAAAACAACACCGGTTTATTCATCGCAGAACCTCATCGTCGAGCTGGTAATCACAGAGAACGGCCACCGTACCTGAGCGGCTCCTGCCGGGCAGCGGCCGCTCACGCCGTCGCGGCTCGGGTGTGACGAAGCTGCTCGAGGCCGTCGAGGATGAGATCTAGCCCCCATGCGAACTCCACGGCGTTGTCGTACCCGGACTCGGGGAGATTTGCAGCAATCTCGACGAGGTACGGGTAGTCGTCGAGCGCGCCGATCGTCTCCGCCCGCCTGCGCGCGGCTTCTCCGGCACTGGCGGGCGTCTCGAACGCCAGATCCTGTTCCTGTAAGGCGAACCCGTAGATGTAGGCGTCCTGGACCGAATAGGCGTGGACCGCCATCTCGAACGAGAAGCCGGCCTTCCGCAGGCAGCCCATCACCGCGTTGTGGTTTCGCAGGTTCGCCGGCCCCGGGTGTCGCGACTCCATCATCCCTATCGCCCAGCTGTGGCGCTTCAGCGCCTCGCGCGTAGAGACCGCCCGGCGGCGCATGGCGGACCTCCAGTCGAGGTCCTCCGAAGGGAGCTCGATCTCGCTGAAGACGATGTCGACCATGCCATCGAGGAGCTCATCCTTGTTCGCGACGTGCTTGTAGAGCGCCATCGGCACGACGCCGAGCTCCTGCGCGAGCCTGCGCATGCTGAATGCTCTAAGCCCGGCCTCGTCGGTGAGGGCGACGGCGCCCTGCAGCACACGAGCGCTGTTCAGCGGGTTCCGGGTTGCGACCTTCTGCCCTGTCATCGGCCTTGACAAGTGTACACTGTACACCTATAGTTCCACAGGCGAGTGTACGCCGTACACCTCACAGAAAGGCATCTCATGAACCCCGACGCGCCGTATCCCGTCCAGTACTCGGTCGACTACCCGGACCGGCAGCTCAACCGCCTGACCAGTTTCTTTCGCCTGTTCATGGTCATCCCGATCGTGGTCGTGCTCGCTCTCATCGAGGCCGGCGGCTACGCCTACGGTGGCGGGAGGGCGGCCGGAGCTGTCGGCGCTGCCGGCCTGGTCGTGCTGCCCACGCTGCTGTTGATCCTGTTCCGCCAGAAGTACCCGCGCTGGTGGTTTGACTGGAACCTCGAGCTGATGCGGTTCTCCGCCCGGGTCGGCGTCTACCTGGCACTGATGGAGGACCGCTATCCCTCCACGGACGACCATCAGGCGGTGCATCTCGCGTTTCCCTATCCGGACGCGCGCAGCGATCTGAACCGCTGGCTGCCGCTGGTCAAGTGGCTGCTGGCCATCCCGCACTACGTGGTGCTTTTCTTCCTCTACATCGCCGCGTTCTTTGTCGTGATCGCGGCCTGGTTCGCGATCCTGTTCACCGGTCGCTTTCCGCGCGGGATGTTCGACTTCCTCGTCGGCGTCGGCCGCTGGACCAACCGGGTGATCGCCTACGCCCACGTGCTTGTGACCGATCGCTACCCGCCGTTCCGCCTGGCCCCGTAGCCTTCCGTCGGGTTCCGTCGGGGTCGATCAGCTCCCGCTGGCCATCCGAAGATGCCGTGCGACACGCCGGTGGTGCGGGACGCGAGGCTTATTCGATCAGGGTCAGCGGGTTGCCAGGCGCGATCTGCGCGCAGTCCTGGGGGGCAGCCTGGCCCGCGAACCGGGCGTTCAGCCAGGTTGCCGCTTCGGGGAGCCACGCCAGCGCGCTGGGGATGTGGCTGAGGTCTTCGTATTGGACATATTGGACTGGAAGGCCGCGGCCGCAGTACTCGCGAGCGAGGCTGCGTACGTCGCCGGCGATCATCACGCCGTCACCTCGACCGATGCCCGGCTTGTTGCCCGCCGTCCCTTCGAGTTCGCCGCCCGCGCCCTGACCGATGAACAGCGGGGCAGTGGGGGTGCCGCCGCTTCCCATGATCAGCTGGTTGGAAACCTGAACGTAAACGGGCACGCTCTCGGGAGTCGGGTACTGGGGCTTCGCGAGCTGCGCCCACGTGAGACCCGGGTAGGCGCCCAGCACCTGCGTGATCGATGCGCGCTGAAGCTTGTTGAAGAGCTGCAGCCCGTATTCGCTCAGATACGGCGTGAGGTCGACCTCAAACGCCCGGGAGATTCCGATCAGGCCCATCGGGATCACGCCCGCCCAGATGGTGCTGCCTTCGACGTAGTGCAGGTTGTGCGCAGGGTCTACGAGCGTGCCGCCCATCGCCGCGCCGACGATGCGCGAGTTGACGTCTGGCGCATACGACGGTGCCAGCTCCGCCGCCCACTCTGTCGCGATGGCGCCGCCCGAGTAGCCGATCAGCCCAACCTTGCGAGCACCCGCCAGACCGGTCGCCGGCGAGCTGAGGGCCGCGCGCAGCGAGTCGAGCGTGCTCATCCCGTACTCGGGGCCGGCGGAGAAGTCCGCGTTCTCGCCCTCGGTGTCCGGGACCACGACGGTCTCCCCGGCAAGCAGCGCCGGCACGATCAGCGCCGACTCGGCGGTCGGGATGAGGCCCCCGAGCGTCAGCCCGCCGGAGATCGCGTATGACGGCTCGTCTTCTGGATTGAGCGAGTCATAGAAAGACTGATAGGACACGACAGTGGGCGGACCCAGACGCAGGGGTGGCCGCAAGACCGAGGTCACGTTGACGGTCGGCTGTCCGATCTGGCCGGTGGACCGGTACAGGAGCTGGACCGCGCTGACCGGTAGCGCAAGACCGGCGACGTGGTAGGACAGGACGCGCGTCTTCAGAACCGTCCCCGGCGCGATGCTCGACAGCGGAATGGACCCCTGATATGCGTAGAACGGATCCTGCTCGGGCGGGACGGCTGCCCTGGTGACGGGCACGCTCAGAGCCAGCCACGCGACGAGCAGCATCACCGCCGACAGGCAGACTCCGAGGCTCCACCGCCGCCTGACCGAAGGGCACATGGCATCTCCCTACCCGCTGGCGGCTGCCGGCAATCATTTCCGGGCAGGTACTGATCGCGTGCTCGAGAAGCGCGTGCAGGCCAGTGTGTCTAGGCTCCCGACGGAACAGACGCGGTTTGCACGACCCGATTGAGAGGAGACGGAATGATCGTCGTGGTAGGACGGGTCGGGACCGACTCGGACAAACGCGACGCGCTCGTCCGGGTCGGACGGGCGGTTGCAGAGGCTTCGCGAGCCGAGTCGGGTTGCATCAGCTACCGCCTATACGAGGACGCCGAGATCGAGAACGACTTCGTGTTCGTTGAGGAGTGGGAGAGCGACGAGGCGCTACGGCGGCATTTCGCGACGCCACACGTTCGCGACTTCCTGCAGGCGATCCCCGCGACGATCGTTGCGCCACCAGACGTCAAGTTCCACACGATCGCGAGTTCGATGGATCTAGCCGACGTTAGCGGTGGCTGAGCACCGCGATCGCGACGGTGAGCAAGCCACCGCGATGTCCTGCTCCAAGGCGTCGCAGCTGCCCCCAATCGACTTCTGCCGCCGCCGTTGCCGGCGAGCCCCGACCATCCTCGTGTGAGATCATCCGGGCGTGAGCACCTCAGAGCAGTCCGCCGTGCGTCTCGTAGCCGTGGATGAGCTCGGTGATTCACAGGTCACCGTCGTAGAGGACACGCCTCACGGCACCGTCGCGGTCGGGATCAGCGGGGGCAAGCCATTCGCCGTGTCCAATCGCTGCCGCCACCTGTTCGCCTCGCTGGGCGAGGGGCGGGTGACGACCGAGGGTTGCCTCCAGTGCCCGTGGCACGCGGCACGCTACGACGTCAAGACCGGCAAGATGGTGAGGGGTCCACAAGGTGCGTTCAAGCCGCTGGCAGGGGTAATCAAGGCGACGGCCGGCTCCATCGCACTGAAGACGTTCCCTGTCGAACTGCGCGATGGGGCGATCTGGCTAGTCGGCTGATCCACGATCCATTCGTGGCCACGCCCTTCCTTGGACGGAAGCGGGCGTGTCTGCTCCGGGTGTGCCCTGTCGCTTTGGACTAGCGGAGCAGCGGTACCCGCAGACGGCGATCAATCGTGGTGGATGACCTGGCTGGTCCGGTCGGCGGCGGTCATCGGTCGCCGGAACGGCGAGGTGGCACCGTAGCGTCGCGACGTGCGCGCCTTGCGGCCCAGCGTGCGCAGTCCCTCCAGCGAGCGACCGGCGCCCTCGGCCACGCAGGTCAGTGGGGAGTCGGCCAGCTGTGCTGACATCCCGGTCTGTTGCTGCAGGAAATCGGGGAAGCCCGCCAACAGCGAGCCGCCGCCCGCGAGCAGAATGCCGCTGTCGGCCACGTCGCCCGCCAGCTCGGGCGGCGTCTGCTCCAGCGCTCCGCGCACGGCATCGACGATCGCCGAGACGGTCTCTCGCAGGGCCTCCCTGACCTCTTCGGCGCCGACCGTCACCGCACGGGGCAGTCCCGACGCCGCGTCGCGACCGCGGACCTCCGCCTCTCGCAGGAGCGCTTGCGGCGCGGCGGAGCCGACCTCGACCTTGAGCGCCTCGGCCGTCGGCTGGCCCACGATCAGCCCGTGGGTTCGACGCAGCCAGCCGATCAGCGCGTCGTCAAAGTCATACCCGGCGGTTCGAAGGGAGCGCTGCACCACCATCGCACCCATCGAGATCACCGCCACCTCACTGGTTCCGCCGCCGACGTCGACGACCATCCGTCCGGTGGGCTCGGAGATGTCGAGGCCTGCGCCGAGCGCGGCGGCGATCGGCTCGTCAATCAGATGCAGCTCCAGTGCCCCCGCTGACAGGCAGGCCTCCTGCACGGCGCTCAGCTCGACCCCGGTGAGCCCCGAGGGCACGCACATGATCACGCGGGGATGAGTCAGACGCCCACGGTGCACGCGCCCGATGAACTGGCGCAGCATCTCCTCGGTGACCTCCAAATCAGCGATCACGCCGTGGCGCAGCGGCCGGCTGGCGGTGATCGTGGCCGGCGTGCGGCCGATCATCCGCTTGGCCTCGTCACCGACCGCCAGCACTCGGCCGCTCCCGGTGTGCTGTGCCACCACGGAAGGCTCGGATACCAATATCCCCCGGCCGCGGGCGTACACGAGCGTGTTCGCGGTACCGAGGTCGATCGCGAGATCGCTTCCGCCGCCAATGCGCATATGCCGAGTCCAGGCCAACTCGCCAGCAAACGCTAACGGCCGCTGCCCGTGTCCGCATCCAGCGCGGCGGACGCCGCCTGGGTGATCAAGGCAGGACGTCCGCCGGGAGCGCGGTTCCCTCGGCGGTGAAGCTCGCGGCGGCGTCGCCGTAGGTCGGCTCGTGACCATCGACCGATGTGCCGGGTAGCCGGGCCGAGTAGATCGAGTACGCGCGCAGCAGACGGGACAGGACGGTCGCCTCCACGACCGCGAGGAGCATCGGGACCATCAAGCCGTCGACCTTGTGGGTCAGCTCGAGCAGCAGGACGATCGCCGCAAGCGGAGCCTGCATGCTGGCGGCGAGTACGGCGGCGCCGCCGATCACCGCATAGCTTCCGAGGGGGGCGCCCGGCCAGATCTGCAACCAGCCGTCACCCAGCACGCCGCCCAGCACGACACCGAGCGTCAGCGTCGGTGTGAACAATCCACCGGGCGCGCCGCTGCCGAGGCACGCCGCGGTGGCGAGTGGCTTGAGCACGATCAAGACCGCCATCACCCCGACCGCGAGCCGGCCCACCAGTGCGAGCTGAACGACGCCTTTGCCGTTGCCAAGCACCTGCGGATAGGCGATCGCGACCACCCCGAGCGCTGTGAACACCGCGATCGGTGCGGCGACCCGCAGCCAACCGGTTGGGCGAACAGCGTGGGCGCTTCTGATCACGCGGATGTAAACGACCGATACGATTCCGGCGATCGGCCCGACGAGCAGGGCCCAGACGATCTGCGAGGCGTGCACGTCGTACGTCGGGACGAGGTAGGTGGGTCGCGACGACAGCGCCACCCAGGACACCGCCGTGGCCATCAGGCTGCAGGCGAGCGCCGGCAGCACCAGCGGCAGGCTCAGCGTGCCGAGCAGCACCTCGAGCGCGAACAGGGCACCGCCGAGTGGGACGTTGTAGACCGCCGCCATGCCGGCGCCGGCCCCCGACGCCACCAGCAGGCGTCGCTGCCAGAGCGGCAGCCGCGCCCAGTCGCTGAGGGTGCTCGCGACCGCCGCGCCAACCTGCTGCGGCGCGGCCTCACGCCCGAGCGACGCTCCGAGCCCGACGACCACGATCGAGTCCACGGCACGGGCGACGCTGCCCAGGAGCGGCATGCGTCCGGCACGCAGCCAAAGCCCCTCTGAGACCTCGCCCCCTCCGCCGAGCCGCGCGAGACCGACCGCGGCCACGCCCGCGATCACACCGCCACAGGCCAGCACGATCACCCTGCGGGCATCCGAGGCGCGTTCGGCGCCTTCCAGGAAGTGGCCGGTGTCATACGACCACGCCAGATGCTGGACGGCGCGCAGAAGCTCGACGAGCGCTGCTGCGCCCAGGCCCGCCGCGACCCCGATCAGCGCGACCAGCGTCCAGAAGCGCGGGCTGTAACTCGCCACGATGCCGCGGCCGGGAACATTTGGCTGGGGATGCGCCGAGGCCATCACCGAGCAGTCTGACGGGCGCGGCGGGAGTCGCGCGCCCGCGTGCTGGAGCCGTTAGTTGGCCAGAATGGTGAAGAAGTCGCGGCTGTAGGGCGTCAGCAGCTGCCCGGGAATCCCTCGCTGGCCTGGCACGACGGGCACCGCGCGTGGTCCACCGACATGGTGTGTATAGAGGTATCCGGCGGTCCACTCCGGGTTGATGTCGAGCTCGACCGCGCGCGCGGCGCCTGCATCGATCAGCGCTTGCGCGATCGTCGCCGGCGACAGCTGCTCGCCGGCAGCCCACACGAGCTGGCCGTCGGCTGTGACCCCGAGTGCCGAGCGGGCCACTTCGGACCCGCCGCCGAGCGTTGCCCCCCAGCACGCCTGGACGCAGCTTTCGACCGTCGGCGCGGCCGCGCCGTGATCGACAAGCAGGGGCAGGTTCTGAAGCACGGACGCAACCGGGAGGCCAGCGGTCGGGACCCCTTCGTGCCATGCCCCGACCGCAGTCGTGCCGTTCTGGTAGGTGACGATCGATCCCAGGCCGGCCCTGAGCGGGACCGCGGCGCGACCATCGGCCATGAATCCGACCGAGCCGTAGCTCAGCCTGAAACCGCCGTTGAAGGCTGCGAGGACCTGGTGAATCTCGCGGGCACCGATGTGGTCTCCGTACGTCCAGCCCTGACCGCCTGGTTCGCTTGACCCCGCGTGCAGCGCGAGGTGCACCAGGCGTTGATCGAAACGCAGCAGGGTCGCGCCGGAGCGCTCGGCGATCCAGGCGGCGGGCTGGCCGCCGATGCTCGCGACGGTGCTCCAGGCCGGCCCTGGCAGGTCAGGTTCCTTTACGACCGGCGCGCTTGAAGCGCGCGTCGACGCCGCGGATGTCGCGCTGGCAACCTTGTGCTGGGAGGCGTTTGACCCGCCGCCGCAGCCCCCTGCGGCCTCTGCGACGATCAGGATCGCGGCCATCCCCATCGGCGCAAGCCTTGCCCGCGTCGCTCGCGTCGTGGTCTCTCGGCGTGCCCGATCGCGGCTCGCGCACGGTAGGCGTTGCAAGATCGCACGCAGGTGTCCGCCAGCGCGCACGCCCACCATGCCGTCGCTCGTCACAAAAGCCAATCTCGCTGTGATCAGTAAGCGCTGCTTAACGTGTAAGTGAGAACATCCTCACTGCGGCTACTTGGTGTGCGACGCTCGGCGAGTGTGTGCTCGGATAGAGTGTCGGCGCCGTCATGACCGCCAGCGATGATTTTGTCCGGTCGCTCGTCAGCACGGACGGTGAGCGCCGTGCTCGTCGCGCGCGGGCACGCCAGCAGCGCGTTCGACGACGACGTCTCGGAGCGGTTCTTACCCTGATTGCGACAGCCGCCGTATCAGCGCTCTTGATCGGCGGCGTCAGCGGCGGGTCTCCGCCTGCTCGCGTGAGCTCGCTCGCCACACCGCGCGACTCCGTCACGACGCATCCGCGCGGCTCGCACGCCAGCACACTTTCCGATCGCCACAGTCCGCCGCCGGGATCGCTCGAGCAGACAGACAGGTTTCCCTCCGCATCGAGCACTCAGTTCAAGTCGAACATGGCTTCGCTGTGGACCGGCATCGTGCAGGGCTCGCTCGGCTCCGCCCTGCCGGCGTTCTTTCCCAAAGATGCCTATGTCAGGCTGAAGGCGATTCCCTCCGCGAGCTCTGACTGGACCGACCGCCTGGTCAACGACTACCGCCTGGACATCGACGCCGCACACGCGCTCCTCGGCGCAAGCGCTGCACACGCCCGCCTGGTCACGGTGAATGTTCCCACAGGTTATGGGCACTGGATCGAACCGGGCGTGTGTTACAACAGCGTCGGCTACTACGAGGTGCCCAACGCACGCATCGTCTACCGCGAGGATGGCGAGACACGCTCAGTCGGGATCGCCTCGATGATCTCGTGGCGAGGCGTCTGGTACGTGGTTCATCTCGGCGCGGTCCTGCGGTCCATCGATTCTGGCACGGTTGACGAACCGGCGGCGGGGGTGGGCAGCTCGGCGTATTCGGGGACGTGCTAGGTGTGTGTCGGTGACGCCGGACCCCGATCGCGCTCGCCGAGCAGCGCAGCGCAGCAGGGCTCGCGAGGATGCTCGCCTCAGACGGGGGCGAGTGGTTCGGCGCCAGCGACTGCTCGCCTTCGGACTGTTCGCGCTCGTCATCGCGGCAGCGACGCTGAGCGTCGCGCTGGCGACGGGGGGACCGACGACACGGGGGCACCGCGACACGGCCACCCGTCAGGGCATCGGAGCGAGCGGGCCCTCGAACAGGCCAGTGCGATCCTCGTTTGCGGTCGGCCTGCGCGTGCTGCGGCTCGTCGATCCCACTCGCACGATCGAACTCCCGAACGGGACCCGCTCGCCACGAACGCTTGTCACCGAGGTCCGCTACCCGGCGCTGGGCTCGCCTGATCAGACCGATCTGCAAAACGCCCAGCCGGCGCGTGCCGATGGCCCGTTTCCGCTTGTCGTCTTCGGGCACGGCTTCGACGTCACGCCCGCGCTCTACGCGCGCCTGTTACAAAGCTGGGCGCGGGCGGGATACGTCGTCGCGGCGCCCGTGTTCCCGCTCGAGAACGCCGCGGCCCCCGGCGGACCCAACGAGTCCGATCTTGTCAATCAGCCCGCCGACATGCGCTTCGTGATCTCCCGCATGCTCGCCGCGAACAGCTCCGGCTCGGCGCCTCTGAGCGGTCTCATCGACCCGGCGCGGATCGCCGTCAGCGGGCAGTCGGATGGCGGCGACACGGCGCTCGCAGTCGCTTATGACCGCTACTTTCGCGACCCACGCGTGGGCGCTGCGGTGATTCTGTCGGGCGCGGAGATACCGGGCGCGAGCGGTTTCACGTTTCCGGTCTCGGGCCCGCCGTTGCTGGCGGTCCAGGGGACGGCCGACACGGTGAATCCCCCGAGCTTCACGAATGCGTTCTACGACGCCGCGCGGCGACCGAAGTATCTGCTCAGCTTGATCGGCGCCGAACACCTTCCTCCGTATTCCAATCAGCAGCCACAGCTCACGATCGTCCAGCGCGTCACGATCGCGTTCCTCGACGCCTACCTCAAGCACAGATCTGGAGCACTGGCGCGACTCGCTGCGCTCGGCAGCGTTCCGGGAACGGCCTCCATTGTCGCCGAACCCTAAGAGTACGTTCACGATCTGCTGTCTCGGTCACACGCCTGTCTCGTGAAGTAATTCTCATGAGCGCTTTGCGCCCCCGTTAGGGGAGAGCGTGAATCTGCCGGGTGTGATGTCCCGCCCGCGTGTCGCCGCTCTGACGGTCAGCGTCCTTGGAGGTACAGCCGTTCTGACGGGGTGTGGCGGGCTTTCCTCGCCTCAAGCGTCACGGCAGACAGTCGTCGCCGACGCGCAGGGCTGCCCAACCTCCGCCGCGGCGTCTCGCGCGAGCAGGGCACTCGCTGCCGCCGAGCGCCGCTATCTCACCGAGGCGCACGGCGCAGTGATCCACGCCGACCTTCGACGGATCGCGAGCGATCCCGTCCTGCTGGACTCCCTGAGCGCCGGCAACCTCGGCTCGGCGCTCGCCGAGGCGAACCGTCAGCTCGTCAGGCATGTCGTCCAGATCAGGGTGCTTCGGGGCTCGCGACTGCTGGTGGACGCAAACCCGACCTCGTGGGACGTAGGAGGGTCGGGAGTGGAACTGCATGCTCCCAACGGGAGACGCCTCGGTCGCCTGGAGATAACCGTTCAAGACGTGATCGGCCTCGTCAAGCTGGTCCACAAACTGAACGCCGCCGAGGTGGTGGTGCGCGGCGCCAGCGGCCGGGTCCGCGTCTCGCTCCCGGCAACCAAGGCGCTCACCCTGTCGGCGTCTGGCTGCACGCAGGTCGGCACGCACAGCTACGTCGTGAGCTCGTTTCACCAGACGAGCTTCTCGGGCGAACCGCTGACCGTCTGGGTGCTGACCGCGGCCTAGCAGACAAACGACGGCTAGGCCGGGAGAGCGCGGCTGGTGCAGACACCGTCGACGATCACCGATCGAGCGTCGAGGTGGCCGATGGGCGAGCCCGGCGGACGCGTCTCGGTAGGAGGCGTCTCGGCGACCGCGATGCCGCCCTCGTGAGCGAGCATCTCGGTCCTCACGCGATGAAAACCCGATTGCGCCAACGCCTGCTCCCACCACGCGGCGTGGGCTGGATGCTCCCAGCGCCCGGTGGCCAGCCGCGCGGCGTTCTTCAACAGCCGCCAAACACCAGGTAATCCTCGACCCAAAAGCTTGGCAAGCTTGACGCTCACCACGCGCCGGTCGCGAGCACGCGTAGGCAAGAGCGAGAACATCATGTCGCCAATCACCAGTCGCCCTCCCGGCTTGAGCACGCGCCTGGCCTCGGCGAGCGCACGGCGCTTGTCGGCGTCACGCAGCTCGTGCAGGCAATAGTTTGACACCACGAGGTCGGCAACGTCGTCGACGAGCGGAAGGCTTACGACAGAGGCCCGCACGTTTTCGATGTTGTCGAGGCTCATGCTCGCTGCCTTGACGCGCAGATACTCATTCATCGCCGGTGAGCTGTCGACCGCCCATACGTGCGCGACGCGTTGCGCAAATGCCAGCGTCAGCAGCCCTGTCCCCGAGCCAAGATCCACCACCGTGTGTCGCGCCTGCGGCTCCGCGATCTCGACGATGCGGTCGCGCAGCTCGCGAAACCCGGCGCCGCGTGCGACAAGCTCGGCATCCGCGACGCGCCCGTCCCAATTCTTCGCAGTCGCGAACATGCCTCATTCTTTGCAGACCAGCTAAGTTCCGGCTATGTGTTCGGCTAGAGGATTCTCACGATAGAGGTTTCTCATGTTCGCGCGAGCGTCGTCGCAACGCAGGCTGGTGGTCGGGTTGCTGGCGCTCGTTGCCGCGTCGCTTACCGCTGGCGGTGCCCTGGCAGTCGCTTCTCCGTCTGAGAGCAGCTCGGTCGCAGTCTCCCAGCTCGGTCAGAGCCGCAGCGCAGCGAAGGCGACCCCCGATGTGCAAGCCCAGCCGCCATCCTTTGCCGTGGGACTCCGCGTGCTGCGATTCGTCGACACGAGTCGCGCTATCCGCCTCAAGAACGGAATGTCAGAGCCACGAACGCTCCTGACCTACGTCCGCTACCCCGCGCTTGGAGCGTCGCGGCAGACCGACGTTCCTGACGCACTCCCGGCGAGCGCGTCCGGGCCCTACCCGCTGATCGTATTCGCACATGGCTTCGCGGTGACACCTGCGCTCTACACGCGATTGCTGCAGAGCTGGGCCCGTGCGGGGTACGTCGTGGCGGCGCCGGTCTTTCCCCTGAGCAGCGCCGCTGCGCCCGGCGGGCCCGATGAGGATGACGTGATCAATCAGCCGCGCGATATGAGCTTTGTGATCTCCAGCCTGCTCTCGCTGAGCCAACGCGGCGCGGGCCCTCTGGCAGGCCTCGTCGACCCAGCGCGGGTCGCCGTAGCGGGACACTCAGACGGCGGCGAGACGGCGCTCGCGGCAGCTTACAGCCGCCGCTTCGCCGACCCGCGGGTCGGCGCGGCCGTGATTCTCTCAGGCGCCGAGATGTCGGGTGTCGGCGGTTATGCCTTCACTCGAGCAGGTCCCCCTCTGCTTGCCGCCCAGGGCACGGCCGACGCATTCAACGAACCGAAGTACACGAACGCGTATTTCAACATCGCCAAGCGACCGAAGTTCCTACTTCGTCTGCTCGGCGCCGGGCACCTTCCACCGTATACATACGAGCAACCTCAGCTGTCGATCGTCGAGCGGGTGACGATCGCCTTCCTGGACGGATACCTCAAGCACGAACCCGAGACGCTGCAGCGCCTGGTCTCGCTGGGTGAAGTTCCCGGAACGTCTGCCCTGCTTGCCGAGCCCTAGTCGCGCGCCGGCGCTCACGCTGGCAGGTGAAACGGGACCGTGGTGATCACGATCCCTTCGTCGGCTATCAAGGAGGCGCGCAGGCGCGGGGCGATGCGATTGTGCAAGATTTGCTGCCAGCGCCTGGCGACGACGAGCTCGGGCACCACCAGGCTGAGGATGAGCTCCGGGCGCTGGCGGTGCAGCGCGGCGATGTAGTTGGCAAGCGGCGCAATCGTCGCGCGGTAGGGAGACACGACGACCTCCAGCGGCAGGTGATCGCCCCATATCTTCCACGCACGCCGGAAGCGCTCGGCCTCGTCCTCGGTAGGGCTGATGTGCAGCGCGAGGACGGGCTGGTCGAGCGACGCGGCGTAGGCGAGCGCATGCAGCGCGGCGAGGTCGAGCACCGCGACGGGGACGACGGCAAAGCCGTGAATCTGGGCGGGGCTGTCCTGTGCCTCGGTCAGGTGCGCGGAGCCTTGCGAGCGCCAGGGGAACGGAGCCACGGGAGCCCGCCCCGCGTCCTCGCTCGGTTGCGATTGCGGCGTCAGCGCCTCGCGGGCGCGCTCGTAGTGCGCGTGCACGCGCCGGCACCCCACGACGATCAGCGGGACGAGCACGACCACGACCCAGGCGCCCTCGGTGAGCTTGGTTACCGCAGCGATCAGCACGACTGCCGCAGATAGCGTCGCCCCGAGCAGGTTGATCGCGAGCGCGCCGCGCCAGCCGCGCTCGCGGTGGCGCCACCAGTGAGCGACCATGCCGCTCTGGGCGAGCGTGAAGGCCAGGAACACGCCGATCGCAAACAGCGGGATCAGCGGAGCGGTCTGCCCGCCGAACGCCGCGAAGATGACGCTCGCCGGGATCGCGAGCACGAGGATGCCGTTGGTGAACGCAAGGCGATCGCCCATGCGCAGGAAAAGCCGAGGGACGTAGCTGTCACGCGCCATGAAGTACAAGAGGCGCGGAAAGCCGTTGAAAGCCGAGTTGGCGGCGACCAGCAGCACGAGCGTAGTCGCCACCTGCACGAAGGCATAGGGGATGCCGCCGCCGACGCTGTCATGTGCGATCTGGGACAGCACCGTCTGGCTTCCGCCTGGGCTGGCGCCGTCGAAATGGGCGACGAGCACGATGCCGACGAACATCGAGACCAGCAGCCCGATCATCACCGACAGGGTCTGGCGCGCGTGGCGGGCCTGGGGAGGCTGGAACACGGGCACAGCGTTCGAGATCACCTCGATCCCGGTCATGGCGGTCGCGCCGGAAGCGAAGGCGCGCAGCACCAGCAGCACGCCGACGGCCTCGATTGCGCTGTGAGGCGCCGCCGGGGTCGGAGTGAACGAGTGTGACGCCGCCTTGACCAGGCCGGCGATCACAACGAGCGCGATCGCCGCGACGAACAGGTATGTGGGGGCGGCGAACGCTGCGCCGGCATCGCGCACGCCGCGCAGGTTTCCGGCCACCAGGAGCAGGATTACGAGCAGGCCGATCTCGACTCTCGCGGCGCCGAGCGAGGGGATCGCCGAGGTAACCGCTTCCACGCCCGACGCCACCGACACGGCGACTGTCAGGATGTAGTCGACGATCAGCCCAGCCCCGGCGAGCAAGCCCCACAGCCGGCCCAGGCTGTCGCTGGCCACGATGTAGGAGCCTCCCCCGTGGGGGTAGGCGCGGATCACCTGACGGTAGCCGAGCCCGACTGAGAGCATCAACACCGCGAGCGCCGCGCCGATCGGCAGCGAGAGCTTCAGCGCACTCGATCCTGCGAGCACGAGGATCGCCATCATCGCTTCCGGTCCGTAGGCGATCGAGGACAGCGCGTCGGGCGACAGGACGGCCAGCGCGAGCAGGCGCCCCATCTGCTCCTGGGCGATCGCGGTGCTGCGCAGCGGCGGACCGATCAGCACGCGGCGCAGCGTGTAGGCGACGCGGCCCAAACGTGAGTCCAGGTGCCCCGCGTGGGCCGTCGCCTCGAGGTCGTCGTCGTCCGCGCGACGCGGGGCGCTGTGGATGTGCACGAAGCGTCCCGCGCGCGACCGCTGCGGGTCGGCGAAGTCCAGGCCGGGATCGACGGGCAGCGCCCGCGCCCAAACCTCTCGCGGCGGGATGGACCCCTGCCAGCGCTGTCCCACATCTGCCAGTGCGGCAAGCGCGCGCTCATCGAGCTGCGGAAGCTGCGCGGTGGCTGTGACCGACGCGTCTGGTGCGGTGCGCTCGCTTGTCGCGGCTTGCGGGGAGGCGGTTGGCGGGGCACGATCTGCCCCGTGCTCTGAGTCGTGCCCCCCCCGGGGATCGGCTGGCGGGCTGGGCAGCTCGTCCATCAGGCGGAGTATCCCCGCCTGCAGCCTGTAGACGCTACTGGGCCGGCAGCACAGCCGTCGGCGCCGCGCCGCGATTCATCCGGGCGGACGCGCGCGAGGAGCGTCTAAACGCGCTCGCCGGCTGCTCGCGGCGCGTCGGCCGGCGCAAGATGAGGCTCCAGCCACGCCTTGAGCTGCTGCAGCGGGGCCGCGCCGACCAGCCGGTCCGCCTCGGAACCGTCGCGTATCAGGACGAGCAGCGGGATCCCCTGCACGCCGTAGCGCGCCGCGATCGCAGGCGCGTCGTCGACGTTGAGCTTTACAACCTTCAGCCGGCCGCCGTTCTCCTGCCCCAGGCGCTCGACCAGCGGAGAGACCGTGCGACACGGTCCACACCACGGTGCCCAGAAGTCGACCAGCACGAGCACCGAGGAGCGGATCTCCTGGTCGAACGTGCCGGCGGTCGCCTCGACGATCCACGGCAGCAGCGTCTGGCAGGCGGCGCACCGGGGAACGCCGCTGGGCGTTGGTCTGAGCCGGTTGCGCGTGGCGCAGTTGGGGCACGCGACGATCGTGGCACCGTCGGTCATCACTGAGCAATTATGAGCGATGCTGGCCGGTCCGTGCGAAAGTGGGCGCGACCGTGATGGCCGCAGAGGCCCAAGCAAACGATCCCGTCCGCGTCACCGCGCACGACTTGGCGGTTCCCGACGGGCTCAATCGGCGACGGCTGCGTTCGCGGCTGCTGCTGCTGCTCGGCCTCGCGTTGGTCGTCGTTGCCGTCGTGACGCTCTTGCCGGGCCTGGCGGCGCTGCGCACGCGTCTATCCGGCGCCAGGCCGGGCTGGCTTTTGCTCGGGGTGGGGCTCAAGGTGCTCTCCGGCCTTGGCTATATAGCGGTGTTCCGGATGGTGTTCTGCCGTCGGATGAGCTGGCGGGTCAGCTATCAAATCGGAATGGCAGAGCTCGGGGCCAATGCGCTGTTTCCGACTGGCGGCGCAGGTGGCCTCGCGCTCGGCGCGTGGGCTCTCAAACGAGGCGGGATGCCCGGATCGGAAATAGCACGCCGCACCGCGGCCTTCTTTCTGCTCACCAGCGTGGCAAATGTGGTCGGCGTGATCGTCATCGGCGTTGGGCTTGCAGTGCGCATCTTTCCCGGGGAGACCAACCCGCTGCTGACTATCGTGCCGCCCGTCGCAGCTTCACTTGCGATCCTCGGGTCGCTGCTCGCCGGCCGAGGAGCTCCGCGCCTGCACGCGCGCCTGCAGCGCAGCGAGCGGGACGGGGCTTCGCGGTTCTCACTGGCGGTCCTGAGGGCGCTGGTCGCCATCGCAGACGGTGTGAACGAGGCGGTCGCGCTATTGCGCGAGGGCAACGCGTTGCTGATCGGAGGGATGATCGCCTATCTAGCGTTCGACGTGATGATCCTCTGGGCGACGTTTCGCGCCTTCGGGGCGAGCCCGCCGCTGGCGATCGTCTGGATGGGCTACCTGATCGGCGAGCTCGGTGGCCTGATCCCCGTCCCCGGTGGGATCGGCGGGGTGGACGCCGGCCTCGTGGGAACCCTGGTCCTATACAACGTTTCTCTCACCTGGGCTGCCTCGGCGGTGCTTGCATATCGCGCTATCGCATTGTGGGTCCCGGCGATTCTCGGTAGCGCGGCGTTCTTGTCGTTTCGACGAACCCTGCGTGACGAGTCCTACAAGATCTCCGTCTGCGTGCCCCAGACGGAGATGGACGTCATAGGAGTTGGTCGTGCGGTCATCGTCGGCCAGGAGGCGGCCACGGATCGGGCGCTCGCCTCGTAGGATCCCGTGCGGAGCGCTCGGTCGGACGGCAAGACCGGCCGGCAGCGTCATGTCGCCGGGTCCACCGTCAGTATGCTCCGCGGATGTCGCGCAAGCAAACGGTGTCGACTATGACGCTTCACGGCCGCAGGGTGACCTACGCCGAAGAGGGCAGCGGTCCGGTCCTGCTCATGATCCACGGCATAGGGTCCACGTTCGAGAGCGACTGGACGGCCGTGATCGAGCTGCTGGCGCGAAATCACACCGTGATCGCCCCCGACCTTCCCGGGCACGGCGCATCGGCCCCCGGCGCTGGTGACTACTCGATCGGAGCCCTCGCAGCCGGTCTGCGCGACCTCCTGCTCACGACCGGCCATGACCGCGCGACGTTGGTAGGGCACTCGCTCGGCGGCGGCGTGGCCATGCAGTTCGCATACCAGTTCCCCGAGCTCACCGAGCGCTTGGTGCTTGTCTCAAGCGGCGGCCTCGGCGTAGAGGTCAGCCCCGTGCTGCGTGCTGCCGCGCTCCCCGGCGCCAGCCTGTTCATCGCGGCCACCGCCCGCCCCGGACGTGCCGCTGGGTCGGCGCTCGCGCGTGGTCTGGCCGCCATCGGACTGCGTCCGAACGCCGACCTGGCCGAGCTCGCGCGAGGATACGCCGCGCTTGCGGACCCCGACCGCCGAGCAGCCTTCCTCGCCACGCTGCGCGCGGTTGTCGACACCGCCGGCCAGCGGGTCGCTGCCGGAGACCGGCTGTATCTCACCGAAGGTGTCCCCGTGCTGATCATCTGGGGCTCGCGCGACTCGATCATCCCCGTGAGCCACGCTGAGCATGCCCATCGACTGTTCCCGGAGAGTCGTCTTGAGATCTTCGATGGCGTTGGCCATACTCCGCAGCTCGAGGCGCCCGGGCGCTTCGTCGCGGCCCTCGAGCGCTTCCTCGCCGAGACCGCGCCAGCGCAGCTGGACGCAACGCAGTGGCGCGCTCGATTGACGGGCGCACCGCGCGGCGGCGCGACGGATCCGCTGCGCGCCGTCAGCCGCTAGCCACGGTTTGCGGGGCCGAAGCGCTCGCAACCGGCGAGCCGCTTACGCGCTCAGCTGTCGGGCAGGCCCTCGATGAGCGCCAGCCAGCCGTCCTTGAGTCGCTGCAGCGGCATCCCGAGCACGCGGCGCTGGTAGAGGACCAGTTCCGCGGTCAGCGCGCCGAGCAGGACCTCGGCCCTGTAGTCCGCGTCGCCTCCCGGAGCTGCGGCGCGCAGCAGCGCCGCCACGTGCGCCCGGTGGGCGCGGTAGACGCTGTGCAGCAGCCGCTCGCCGGGCGCCCCCGTCTCGGCGGCGGCGAGCACGTCGCCCTGCGCCTCGATCTCATCGAGCAGCCGATGTCCAAAGGCGACTAGCCGCTCGCGCGGGAGGGCCCCGGGACCGAGCGGAGGCGCACCGCGGATGAAGTCTTCCTGAAACGCCCGCTCGCGTTCATCGAGCAGCGCGCGGAGCAGCCCGGTGCGATCGCCGAAGCGGCGAAACAGCGTGCCCTTCCCGACGCCCGCGGCGCAGGCGACCTCATCCATCGTGACGCGATCGGCCCCGCGCTCAGCCACCAGCCGCTGCGCCGCGCAGAGGATCGCGCTTCGGTTGCGCACGGCGTCTGCGCGCTCCTGGCGGCTGGGATCGAGCACCGGCAGCTCGGCCGACGGCCACGCCGAGATGGGTGAGACGCTGTTATCCGGACTAAGGTCCACTTATGCTATTCTAGCTCTATTCGGACTACGGTCCGGTTGATTTCCTAGAACTTCCACCAGAAGGAGCATCTCATGTCGTCAACCGCACTTGCCAGCGCCACACAGCTTCCCGTAGGGGCATGGACCCTCGACCCGGTGCACTCCTCGGCTAGCTTTGCCGTCAAACATATGGGCGTCGCGACGTTCCGCGGTCGCTTTGAGGATTTCGACGCCAGCCTCACGGTTGGCCGCGAGGGCGAGGCGCAGCTCGTCGGAACGGTGCGCGCCGATTCGATCGTCGTCAAGGACGAGAACCTCCAGGCTCACCTCGGCTCGCCTGACTTCTTCGACGTCGAGCGCTACCCCGAGCTTCGCTTCGTCTCGCGCTCGCTGCGACGCGACGGCGACGAGCTGATCGCCGACGGCGAGCTCACGATCAAGGACCAGACCCACCCGGTCGAGGCCCGGGGGACGATCACCGATCCGACCGAGACGCTGGGCGGCGCGGTGAAGATTGGACTCACGCTGGAGACGGTCATCGACCGCACGAAGTTCGGCCTCAGCTTCAACGCGCCGCTGCCGAAGGGCGGAGTCGCGGTCGCCAACGACGTCAAGCTGACCGTCGAGCTCGAGCTGGCCCAGGCCGAGGACTAGCGATGCGCGTCCTGGCCATATCCGGCTCTCTGCGGCGCGGTTCCCACAACAGGAAGCTGCTTCGGGCGGCGGCGGCGCTGCTGCCGCCCGACGCGCAGCTGGTCCCGTTCGACGGGCTGAAGACGATCCCGCCCTTCGACGAGGACGACGAGGGTGCGCCGGATGATGCGGTCAGCAGGTGGCGCGAGGCGGTCGCCGACGCGGACGCGCTCCTGTTCGCCACGCCCGAGTACAACTCATCGCTTCCCGGGCAGCTGAAGAATGCCGTCGACTGGGCCTCGCGGCCCACGGCTGCGGCCGCGCTGCGAAACAAGCCGGCGGCCGTGATCGGCGCGAGCACCGGAATGTTCGGCGCCGTGTGGGCCCAGGCCGACCTCCGCAAGGCGCTCGGGGCCGCGGGAGCGCGCGTGATCGATCGCGAGCTGCCCGTTGGCAGTGCGGCGGAGGCGTTCAACCCCGACGGGACGCTCGTGGATCGCGATCAGGCGCTCGAGCTCGATGCGATCCTGGTCGACCTGCTGGCCGAGGCGGCCCGCGATGCACGGTCCGAGAGGACCGACAAAGCCGAGACTGGCGCTGCGGTTGGCGCCGCCTGCTAGCCCGCTGGGCTCAAGGACAGCGCTCATAGTTGGCGTCGCGGATCTTTAGACGGGCGACCATACCGCCGCGTTCTCGCCCGGGCGACGATGGTCGCGGCGTATGGACTGGCGCCGCTTTCAACTGGTGACACCCCGGGTCGCGTTCGCCTTCCCTCCAAGCGACTCGGGGTGTGCCGTACCCTGAGACGCGATGAGCGCTGAAAAGGCCGGCCCCTTCGGCGTCCTGCTGGACATCGACGGGGTCCTCTATGTCGGTGATGTTCCGATCGATGGAGCGCACGACGCCCTCTCGCAGCTGCGCGAGCTGAGCGCCGGGGTCAGGTTGATCACGAACACGACCTCGCGCTCGCGCTCGGAAGTCCACGAGCGGCTGCTGCGGATGGGGTTCGACGTCTCGCTCGAGGAGGTGCTGACGCCGGCCGCGATGGCGCAGCGCCACTGCGATGAGCGCGGGTATGGGTCCGTCGCGCTGCTCGTCAGCGAGGCGCTGCGCAAGGATCTCGCCGGCTTGGCGAGCGCCAAGCCCGGGGCGGGGGTGGACGCTGTGGTGCTCGGTGACATCGGCGACCGGTTCACGCCAGACGTGCTCAACGACGCGTTTCGTGCGCTGATGGACGGAGCCGAGCTCGTGGCCCTGCAGCACAACCGCTACTGGCGCCGGGCCGACGGCCTGGCGCTCGACGTCGGCGCCTACGCCGCAGCGCTGGAGTACGCGACCGGGCGCGAGGCGGTGACCGTGGGCAAGCCCGCCAGCGCGTTCTTCCTGGCGGCCGTGGCCGACATGGGGCTCGAGCGGGCCGTCATGATCGGCGACGACGCCGAGGCCGACGTCGGCGGTGCGATGGCGGCCGGTCTGCCCGGGGTGCTCGTGAGAACGGGCAAGTACCGCGAGGACGCCGTCTCAGCGCGCGTGACGCCGACCGCGATCGTGGACTCGATCGAGGACGTCCCGCGGCTCCTCGCTCGAATCCTGCCCTCCCAGTAACGTGATCGTCGCCGTCGGACACGTTCAAGCACAGATCCCCCGGCGGGGCGCCGTCGAGCGGCTGATGCTCCGCCTGCAGGAGCAGGCTCGCGAGGAACCCGGCTGTTTGTCCTTCGTGTTCGCAGCGGTGCTGGCGGACGCCGGGCACTTCATCGTCGTGCAAGGCTGGCGCGATCGGGGTTGCATGGACCGGCACTTCGAGTCGGCGGCGTTTGTCGAATATCAAACGCAGATCGCGCCGCTGCTCGTCCGCGAGTCCGAGATGGACATATATCTCGTCCAGACCGACCTTCGACCGGTCGACTCCTCACGGCTCGACCTGACACACGACGACTGAGGCCCAGGGATCACACGTCGCCGTCGCCGTCGCTGGCAGCGCCGTTGTTGTCGCTGTCACGGTCGCCGCCGTTGTGCTGGGGAATCCCTTTGCTTGGATGTTTGGACGCGGCACGGTGATGGACGCGATGCGTGCTGCGGTGTGCGTTTTGCGCCACGGCGCTCGCGGGCACGGCGGCGGCGAAGCTGGCCGCCAGCACCGCGCCGAGGGTCGACCGCAGGCGCGTTCGGGAGATTGACATCGCCAAGACCTTTCTCTGTTGGTTGTCGGCACAGGCCTCGGCGTCGCTATGGGTCGACCGGGTCACCTGTGCGAGATGCGCTTCACCAACTTCGACCCCGCACCGTCACGAGAACTTTCTTAACCGCCGCTAATTGTTCGCCGCGGCTCGAAATTCACAGCACTAGGGACGCTCTCAGCAGAAGGGATCTGAGCGGCTGCAGAAGGTCTGGGGAACCGGTGGCGCGATGCGCTGCCACGAGACGCGCGCCAGCCGCTGGATCCCTTCGGCGTCCCACTCGACGGCCCCTCCGTCGGGGATCACGGAGCTGATCGGCTCGTCGCCGGCGTGGACAAAGGTGTAGCGCGCGCGCTGCACTTCTCCGCGGCGGTAGCGTGTGAGGCGGTCAAGGCGGGGATTCGCGCTCGGGTCACAGGCATGCAGGTAGGCGTACAGCCACTGCCCAGCGAGCGCCGGCGAGACGAACTCGGGCGGGCAGACGTTCCCCGCCCCGCCCGTCTCCTGGTCGATCAGCTCGGGCGGCCCGGCAAGCGGCTCAAGCCACAGCGTCGTCTCGCCGAACGTGCCCACCAGATTGGAGGTGACGTAAGCGACCTGTCTGCCGTTGAAGCTCAGGCCGGTGACGAGCCCGGTCAGGCCCGACGGCCAGCCCGCGCGGCGATGCCCTCGCGAGTTGGGGAGCGTGAGCGTCTGCACGCGGGCGCTGCCGATCTTCCAGGAAAAGAGCCGATCCGGCCGGCGGCTGCCACCGGAGGGGTCTCGGCGCAGGAACACGAGGCGCTCGTTCCAGATCGCCGGCTCATGATCTGACCCACCGCCTGGCGGGGCGAGCGTCCGCTCAGCGGTTGTCGGGGCGCCGAGCTGCAGAAGCGCGAGGTGACAGCCTGCGTGCGCGCTGCTGTCAGCGCAGCGCGAGTAGACCGCGGCGACGCCGGAGTCCGGCGTCGGGCCGAGCTCGACGTCGAACGGAACCGGGCTCTCGGCGACCGCGGGGAGCGAGATCACGCCGCCCGGAGAGCGCGTCACCAGTGCGTATTGGCCGGTTGTGCGATCCGTCCGGCTCCACGCGGCCCAGCCCGTGTATGCGGCAACGGAAACCCCGCTCGGATCGAGCAGCAGCGGCTTTTCGCTTGCTGACGCCGCGCGTGTCGGGGCCCCGATCGCGTTGGGACCGCTGATGCTGGCCGCGCCGAGCGCCGTCAGGAGCAGGGTTGACGCACAGCCAGCGATCACGATGTGTGATCTCATCGCGCCGGGATCCTAACGGTCGTGATATGCGCAAGCCCGAGCGCTCGCGCGAGTCCGTGAGAGAATGCGACCGTGGGATTGGCAGCGCAAGCTCCTCGCCGATACAGGGGCATCACCGCGTCAGAGCGCCGCGCTCAACGGCGAGAGCGGCTCCTGCAATCGGGGCTGGAGCTTTTCGGGACCCGGGGATACGCCAACACGTCGATCCGCGCAGTATGCGACGCGGCGTCGATCAACTCTCGCTATTTCTATGAGTCCTTCAGCAGTCGTGAGGATCTGCTGTTCGCTGTCTACGAGCGCATTGTGACCGAGATCGTCGCGCGGACAACCGAGGCCACGGCGAACGTCGGGACGGTCAAGGAGCAGGCCCGCGCGGGCCTCCGGGCGGGCTGGACGATCCTCACGGAGGATCGGCGCAAGGCAAGGGTGATCGCCCTGGAGGTCGTGGGCGTGAGCGACCGCCTGGAGCGCTTGCGTCGCGACACCAGGCACGCGCTCGCCGATCTGACAGCGAGGAATGCGCTGTCGCTCGGTGACGCTGACATGAGGCTTCGCCTCGATCCGGTGCTCACGGCGCGCTCGCTGATCGGAGGAGTCGTCGAGATCCTGGTCGACTGGATAAACGAAGACCTGGACGCATCGGCAGACGAGATCGTGGAGCACTTCACGCGCCTGTTCACGGCGGTGACGCACGCCGCCGTGGAGCCCGTCGGTCCGGCGAGCGCGCCAGCACAGGCTTCATCGGTTCCGTGACCTAGCCGGTCACCGCTTCCGAGCCATCACCCGCCACCCTGACGCACACCGGGGCGGTGGCTGATGAGCGCTTGCGATGCGCTTGGCGCCGCGTCGAAGCGCGCCGCACGCAGCAGCTCGCTGATCGCATCATCGATGTCGCGCGCCAGTGCGTCGACGTCGGGCAGCGCCTCGCCGTCGGCGTAGACGCCAAAGCAGGCCTGCTCGTCGACCGAGACCATCCCGACCGATACGCCGTGCTGGTCGGCCAGCGGCACGACCGGGTAGGCGCCGCGCAGTCCGCAGCCGAGCATGAACAGCGGTCCACTCGGCCCTGGGATGTTGGAGACCACGAGGTTGGACGTGCGCGGGCTCGCGATGATCTTCGAGAGCGTCTGCTGCACCGCGACGGGCGCATGGGCCGCGGCCTGCATGACCGCGCGCGTCCCCTCTGGCGCCTGCTCGTGCTTCTGCTGGTTCATCGCTTCGTTCACCAGATACAGCCGCCCGAGCGGATCGGGTTCGTTGCAGGGGAGCTCTGTGAACGCGAACGAGATCTGGTTGCCGAGCACGTGGCTGGGGCTGCGCACGCTCACCGGCACCATCACCTTCAGCGCGATCGGACGCTCGCCGCGGCGCATCAGGTAGGCGCGCACGCCTCCGGCGACCGACGCCAGGATCACGTCGTTGAGCGTCGTGCCGTAGGTGCGCTTGATCGTCCGCAGGTCGCCAAGCGGGCGCCGCGCCCAGGCCAGTCGTCGCCGCGGCGAGAGGCGCTCGTTGATCACGCTGGCGGGCGCGACCCGCAGCAGGTGGCTGAGCGCGCGACTGACGCGCAGCGCCCCCGCGGCGGCATCGCGCGCGGCACACGCCGGGGAGCTCACCGCGTGCAGCGGCCAGCGAAGCAGGTCCAGCTGATCGGCCAGCAGATCGCGCATTCCCCGCAGCAGCAGACGCTCGCCGCCCGGCTCGGGGGCAGCGCGCCAGCCGTCGGGCTCACAGGCGCGCGGCTCGGGCGTGGGATCGAGCAACAGCGAGAACAGCTCGACGGCGGCGAGGCCATCGACCATGCAGTGATGCGACTTGCCGATGATCGCGAAACGTCGATCCTCTGCGCTCTCGCAGATCCACATCTCCCACAGTGGTCGATCGCGGCGCAACGGCATCGACAGCACCTCGTCGACGAGCTCCTCGAAAGGACGGGCCGTGCGATAGACGTGGCGGTCAACCGAAAACGCTCCGTCGTCGGTCCACTCTGGCGCGTTCAAGCCGAGCGGGACCGACAGCAGCTTCTGGCGATAGCGAGGCGCGTGCGCAAGCCGTCGCTCGATGTGGTCGCGAATCTCCGTGAAGCCCGGCAGTCGGCCCTCGGCGGGCGCCTCGAACGTGGCCACCCAGCCCACGTGCATGTGGGCGGTCGGCGTCTCCAATGCGAGGAACGATGCGTCGAGCGCCGACAGCCGTGGGCTCATTCTGCAAGCACCAGCCTGGTGCGCGCCAGCGGGACGAGCGCGGTGCGCACGGTGGAGGCAGCGCAGGCCCGGGCGGCGCCTGCGCGTGGGATCTCACGCTTGCCCCAGTCGGCCGCGAGGGCGAACTCCACGAGGCCGTCGAAGTAGGTGCGCAGCGGCGTGGTGTCGATCGCGCCCGCGCGAAGCGCGACGCGCGCGCGTCGATCGTCAAAGGAGGCCTGGACCGCGAAGTAGGGAAAGAAGATCTCGCTCTGCTTCAGTGCGCGCCGCTGGCGCTCGTCGCGCGCCGCGCGCACGAGCAGGGGATGCAGGGCACGTCGATAGAGCGACGGGTTGATCAGGCGCGGCGCGGGCCGCTTGAAGAATGAGCTGGCGAGCTCGGCGAGCTCGCCGAAGCTGCTCTGATGCCGGCCGGCGGTCAGGTGGTAGGTGGCGTTCTCGGCCTCCGGCGTCCCGCTGAGCGCAAAGATCGCGTCAGCGACGTAGTCGACGGGCACGATGTCGACGATCGCCTCGCGACGCGCAGGCAGCGCCGAGTAGGCTCCCCGGGCAAACGCGCGCAGCGGCCAATACAGCACGTTGAACGAGGCCGTCCAGCCGCTGTCGCGCTCGCCGACGATGATGCTTGGACGCACGACCGTGATCGGCAGCTCTTCGTGCGCGCCGGCGACGAGGCACTCCGCCTCGAACTTCGAGTGCTCGTAGGCGTTGCGAAACCGCTGGCCCACATCGAGGTCGTCCTCGCTGAAGCACCCTGTGTGGTCACCGGCGACGAAGGCCGTCGAGATGTAGCAGAAGCGTCGCAGGCCGCCGCGCCTGCGACAGCGCTCGGCGAAGTCGAGCATCCGGCGCGTGCCCTGGACGTTGATCGCCCGCGCTGTCCGCAAATCCTGCTCGAAGGACACGGAAGCCGCGCCGTGGACGATCTCGCTCACGCGCTCGGCCAGCCGATCTGCCAGCCGATCTTGTCCACCCGCGAGCCCCGGGCCGCCGCGTGTCAGGTCGCCGCGCAGCGCGACGACGCGGTTGGCGTACGGGTGCTCCTCGCCGAACAGGCATACCAGTGTGCGCTGCAGCCGTGCCCGGGCCTCGCGGTCGTTGGCGCCGCGGACGATCGCGTACACCTGGCGCTCGGTGCGCTCCAGGTAGCGCGCCAGCAACTCCATGCCAACGAACCCGGTCGCGCCGGTCAACAGCACAGCATCTGAATCCCTATCCAACGGCTCCCCCAAGATCTCGGTAGGCGCCCCTCCTACCCAGGATGGCTGCTCGTATGCACGAGGATGTCGCGTTTGGACAAGCGTCTCATCGCGGGTTGTCGGAAGCAGCGCGAAAAGCCGCGCGCGGGTCCGGACGCGGAAGCCCGCGAGGCGCCCCGGATCGCGAGCGCGTGTCGGCGATAATCGGGCTGTGAGCTTGCAAGCTCGCGACATGCGCGCAGGAGCCGCGGCGATCGTCGCGCGGATCCCTCGCGCTGCGGCCGCTGGTGCGATGGCCGCGGAGTTGCGCACGCACGTGGCCGCGTTCGAGCGCCTGCCGGAGGAGTCGCAGGCCGACGTGGTCAACGGCCTCGAGCGCAGCCTTCGGCGATGGTGGCGGTTCCTGTCGACCGGCGTGATGCCAGCTGCGAGCGAGTTCGACCCGCTGCGCGAGTGGGCTCGGGCGCGCGCGTCCGAAGGCATCCCGCTGGAGGACCTGCTGTGGTCGTTCGGGCTCGCGCACCAGCTCGGCTGGGAGCTGCTGCGCCACCATGCTCGCGACGACGAGTCCGGAGCTCTGATCGAGCTGGCGGGGCTGCTGGCCCGGTATCAGGACCGCGTATCGGCCGTGGTCACCGAAACGTATCTGGCCGAGCGCGAGCTGCTCGTGTCAGAGGAGGAGCGCTCGACCCGAAGCCTGCTCGAGCGGCTGTGCGTCGACGCCCCGCTCGACGTCGCCGACAGAGAGCTGGCCGATCGGCTCGCCGTGCCTCTGAAGCGGGGCTACCGCCCGTTCGTGATCGTGCTGCCCGAGCGCTCGCCACGCCGCCACGCCGCGCTCGCTGCCCGCCTGCGACTGCAGGGCTGCGGGCTGGCCGTGACCCAGAGCGACCGCGTGGTGGGGATCACCTGGAAGTCTTTGGCGCTCGTCGATCTCGGCGAGGGAGCCGACGTTCTTCTCGCGATCGGCCACGAGACGCCGCGTTCCAGCCTGCGGGCAGCGCGCGACGAGGTTGCGGTGCTGGCCGAGCACGGGCGCCGGCTGGGGATGCGCGGGCAACTGGACGTGGACGACTACCTGCTCGAGATCCTCGTCGGCTGCTCGCCGGAACTGGCCGCGCGCGTGCGCGCAAAGGTGCTGGCGCCGCTCGCGGCCGATGAGCGCGGAGAGCTCGCGCGCACGCTGCGGATCTTCGTCGCCTGCCGCTTCGATCGCGCCGCAGCCAGCGTTGCGCTGCACGTCCACCGCAACACGCTTGCCTACCGCCTGCGGCGGATCGGCGAGATCACCGGCCTTGATCTCCGCAGCCCGCGTGACCTGGCCCAGGTCTATCTGGCGGTCGGGATCGGCGGCGACGACGCATCGCGCGCTCATCTGGGGGCCGGGCATAGGCCTGGCTGACCTTGTGCAACTGCACAAGCCGGTAGCGGCAAGTTCGTCACCGCGTCATTGCGCCGGGCCTAGCCGGCGGACTACGCTGGGGGCGCTAGTGGTGTCGCGGGCGATGCTCGCTGACGGCGGGTGCTCGTCCTGATCTGATCCGATCAAGGAGGACGGGATGCATTTCACGAGCAGCAGACTCACACGGCTGGCATTGACGACGTTCGCTGCGGTGTTGGCGTCGGCGGTGATGGTGTCATCGGCCAGCGCCTCGGTTCCGGTCACCCAGACCCTGATGCCGAGCTTTGCCGCACCGGAAACTCCCCCGCTCCTGGACCAGGTGGGTGTGGTCAAGGTCGGGTCACCGCGCGCCAAGAACGTCCTCGTGTTGGAGCCGGGGACCTCGGCCGGCGCGGGGTACTTCCTGCCGTTCGCCAAGCGGCTGGTCGAACATGCCAAAGGCTGGCAGGTGTGGGCGGTCGAACGTCGCGAGAACCTGCTCGAGGATCAGTCGGTCCTGACCGCCGCGAAGCTCGGGCTGGTGAGCCCGGAAGAGCTCTACAACTACTACCTGGGATACCTGACCGACCCGAGCATCAAGGTCCACTTCAACCCGGTTTCAGAATCGAGCGTGGGCTACGCGCGTCAGTGGGGCCTGAACGTCGCGGTGGAAGATCTACATCGCGTAATCGAAGCGGCCAAAGGGCTCGGCGGCAAGGTCGTTCTGGGCGGACACTCGCTCGGCGGCTCGGTCGTCACCGCGTACGCGACATGGGACTTCCACGGACAGCCGGGGGCCGATGGTCTGTCGGGCCTGGTGTATGACGACGGTGGCAGCTTCCCGATTCCAGAGAGCAAAGAATCCGCCGAAGGAGCGCTCACGGCGCTCGCGAAAAAGTCGCCGTGGCTTGCGTTTGGCGGCATCGAAGCGCCATTCCTCGGGCTCTTCTCGGCACTCGGCTCGACACTCACGGTCGTCGATCCGAAAGGCCAGGCGCAGCTCGAAAAGTTCCCCTTCCTGCCGCCGGCGCTGAGGTCGACAATCCAGCCGGTGACCAACGAAGCCGGGTTCGGCTACTCAACGAACGTCGGGACCTCGCCGCCATCCCTGATCGCCGGTCAGATACACGGCGGGAAAGGTGTGGAAGAAGCAGCCGAAGCCGACGGCCTGCACGGTTGGAACGGCAGCGGCGCGCTGACGCCGGTGTCCCGCTATGCCGAAATGCTCTCCGGGACCGGGCTGCTGTTTGCAGACGGCACGGAGTGGTACTTCCCAGAACGACTGACGATCGACACCGGCGCCGTGGACGAGGGCAACGCGAACCCGGGGCAGGAAGTCCTCGGTGAGCACGCGATCCACGGTCACGAACTGCCGAAATCGCTGAAGATCATCGCGATCGACACCGAACTGGACAAACTCTTCGGCAGCGCGAACACGCTGCAGTCGGCGCAGATCCTCGCCGCGCAGTCGGGAATCCCGCCATCGAACCTGACGCTGATCAACGAGGAGGAAACCTACTCTCACAACGACCCGGCCGGCGCGTACCCGAACAACGAATTCTTCAACAAGCTGGTGCCGTTCCTCGAAGGCCTGTGAGGGAGGAGGCATTCGGCGCCGTCCGGATCATCCGGGCGGCGCTGGATGTCAGGCGCGGATCGGTCGGCCGCGCGGGAGTCGTATATTGCCGCGATGTCGCCGCCCCGGCTGGACGGGAAGGTCGCGATCATCACCGGCGCTGCCGGCGGCATCGGCGCGGCGGCTGCCCGTCGCTTTGACGAGGAAGGCGCGCTGCTGGTGCTGACCGACGCCGACGGGCCCGGCGCGCGGCGGCTCGCGCGGGAGCTGGGCGACCGTGCGACGTCGCGCGCTCACGACGTGACCAGCGAGGCCGACTGGCAGGCCACGGTGTCGTGGGCGCTGGAAACTCACGGACGCATCGACGTACTGCTCAACAACGCCGGCGTCTTCCTCGCCGAGCCCCTGGTGGACACGTCGCTGGAGGATTTTCGACGAGTCCTCGACGTCAACGTGGTCGGCGTCTTCCTCGGGATGCGCGCTGTGGCGCCGGCGATGACCGAGCAGGGGGCGGGCTCGATCATCAATATGTCGTCGGTTGCCGGTCTGACCGGCGCCCCGTACCTGACCGCCTATGCGGCCAGCAAGTGGGCGGTGCGCGGTATGACGAAGGTGGTTGCGCGCGAGCTCGCCCGTGCGGGAGTCCGCGTCAACTCCCTGCATCCGGGTCAGATCGACACCCAGATGAATGCGCACCAGCGCGAGAAGACGCCCGAGCTGGTCGAACGGCTGATCAAGGGCATCCCGATGGGACGAATCGGCAGCCCGCAGGAGATCGCTCACGCGGCCCTCTATCTGGCCTGCGACGAGAGCGTTTACGCTACCGGGTCTGAGCTCGTCGTCGACGGCGGCACGAGCGCATGATCTCGCCACCGATCGCTCGGAGCTGCCGATGAGCCAGACCAATCGCCAGGTGCGTCTCGCCGCCCGCCCGACCGGGCTGCCGGGCGCCGACTGCTGGAGCTTCAACGAGGAGCCGGTTCCCGAGCCCGGCGAGGGGGAGTTCGTCGTCGCGGTCTCCCACCTGTCGGTTGATCCCGCGATGCGGGGTTGGATGAACGCGGGAGCCTCCTACATCGACCCTGTTGAGATCGGCGCCGTGATGCGCGCCGGCGGCGTTGGGAGCGTGACGGCGTCCAAGCACCCTCAATTTGCGGTCGGCGACTACGTCTACGGCGAGCTCGGGGTCCAGGAGCACGCGCTCTGCGACGGGCGGGGCGCGATCAAGGTGGATCCGTCGCTCGCGCCACTGCCGACCTTTCTCGGCGCGCTCGGCTTGAGCGGCATGACCGCCTACTTCGGGCTGCTGGACGTCGGCAAGCTCGCCGACGGCGACACGGTCGTCGTGTCGGGTGCCGCCGGAGCGGTCGGAAGCATCGCGGGCCAGATCGCGAAGATCAAGGGCGCGCGCGTGATTGGGATTGCAGGCGGGCCAGAGAAGTGCCGCTGGCTGGTCGACGACCTGGGCTTCGATGCCGCGATCGACTACAAGGCGCAAGACGTGCGACGCTCGCTGCGCGAGCACGCGCCGGACGGCGTCGACCTCTACTTCGACAACGTCGGCGGCGAGATCCTCGATGCGGTGCTGACGCGCCTCGCCCGGGGCGCTCGCGTTGTGATCTGTGGCGCTGTCTCGCAGTACAACGCGACCGACGGCGTGCGCGGTCCCGCCAACTACCTGTCGCTGCTGGTGGCGCGCGCGTCGATGATCGGAATGGTCGTCTTCGATTACGCGCCGCGCTTCGGCGAGGCGGCCAGCCAGCTCGGCGCCTGGCTCAGCAAGGGAAGGCTCGTCTCTCGCGAGCACATAGTGGACGGCGGCGTGAGCGCGTTTCCCGACGCGCTGCTCAGCCTGTTTGCCGGAGCCAACACGGGCAAGCTCATACTGCGCGTCGGCGCGGACTGACTCTTCCCGCCCCACGCGCGCCAGAGCCCGAAATATCCGCAATTTGCGCCCGATTAGACTTTGCCGGCATTGAACCTTTTCGTGCAGTCGAGTAAAAGCGATTGTCTCGGGATCGGACTCGGACCGCGGATGTTTGCGTTTCGCGCCTCGGGCTTTCGAGCCACTGGTGCCAACCGCCCCGGATCTGACCTCACCCGGCGGGACAGGAGACGGGGATGAGCGAATCACAGCTCTGGCAGAGACTGACCTTGCATCGGCGAAGCTCGGGGTGCGCGCCGCGCATGCTCGTCGGCGTCGTCGCAGCGGCGGCGCTGGCCGTGCCGACGGCATGCCTCGCGGTGACGCCGGCGTTAGCCGACCCGGGTTGCGCGAAGTTCGCGGCCGAACCCGGCAAGGGCGGCTCGGACAGCAATGCGGGCGATGAAGCGCATCCCTATGCGACCCTCGGAAAGCTGGTGGCGTCGCTGGGCGCCGGGCAGACCGGCTGCATATTCTCGGGCCAGACGATCGATGTGAAAACGCCGCAGTACCTCGAACATGACAGTCGCGGCACCGAAGCCGCGCCGATCACGATCACGTCGACCGACCCGAGCGAACCCGCCACGGTCACGAGCTCGCTGGCGCTCGGCGAAGGCGCGGACTGGATCGACTTCACCCACCTGCGGTTCTGGTGGGCGATGCCGCCGCCCTACACCTGCTGGAACGCCGAAGGTAATCCCACCGGCAAGGCCTGCAACGGAGAACCGCAGAATCCCGAAGACAACGTGCAGATCGCGCTCAGCGCGAGCCACACCGCGTGGCTGTACGACGACATCCAGAACTTCGACACCGACATCTGCATGAACATCGTGTCAGACGCCGGAGGGACCGCGCACGAAACACTGATCGAACACGACCGCATCCACAACTGCGGACTGCCGTTCAAAGGAGAAAAGCCGGTCGACGAAGAACCGGCCTGGCACGATCATGGAATCTACGACTATGGCGTGGGCACCAAAATCTTCAACAACTACATTTACTCGAACTCGCGCAACGGGATCCTCTTCTACGGCGGTGGCAGCGGCGGTATCGCTGAACACAACATCATCGATGAAAACGGCAATGGCATCACCTTCGGCGACACCGGCGACAGCACCGCCCGCTGGAACATCATCACCAACAGCTCGCTGGATGACACCGGCAACTGCGCACCACGTGGCTGCTTCGATTTTGGCGTCGCGGTGAACAGGGCCACTGGAGATCGGTTCGAACACAACTGCCTCGACAACAATCTCTCGGGTGAAATCGAATTCGCGAGGGTGGAACCGGCCACGCTGCTCGGAGTGATCGTTGGTGGAAATCTGCTCGGGACCGATCCGCTGTATGAAAACGCGGGCGGGCACGACTACACGTTGTCGCCGGGCTCTCCCTGTCTGGGCTACGGCCCAGATACCGCACAACCCACGGGCCCTCCACCCGGCGCCCCGCCGCCGGCCAACGGGCTCCTGTCCGGACGTCCGTCCGGCGTGCTCAGCGGCGAAAGTCCGGCATTCGCAGCGCGGAGCCTGTATGGCGGACTGCTCCTCACCACCGCCGGCCCAGGCGAGGAAGCTTGGTACACCGGGTTGCTCGGCGGCGGGGCCTGGTCGACATCCGCCGCGCCGTCCGCCGTCGCGGGTCCGGCCGCAGGCGTCTGGGTCGCCTTCGAGGGTCCTGGTCACTCGCTCTGGGTGTCGGTCGAGTATCCGGCCGGCAACGGTCCCTCGACCTCCTACCAGGGGCCGGCCGGGACGACGTACTCCGCCCCGTCCATCGCGATCGACTCCGCCGGGAACGTGTGGGTGGCCGCCGAGGGTCCGAGCAGGGAATTGATCGTAACCGAGCGCGCCGCGAACACCGGCGGATGGAGCAGCTCGGCCGTGACGGGTGCCGAACGGGTGTACTCCACGCCGTCTGCCGGCGTGGACTCCACCGGGCACGTGTGGATCGCATTCCAGGGTGAAGAACACTCGCTGCTAGTGGTGACAGATTGGTTGGGCGGCTGGGAAACGGTCTCCGTTGGGGGGCAACAGACGACATACTCAGAACCGTCGACGGCGGGCGACTCGGCAGGCAACATCTGGGTTGCCGCCGAGGGTCCGAGCAACGAACTCCGCGTGATCGAGCATGCCGCGCGCAGCCGTACCTGGAGGCAGGGGGTGCTCGCCGCAGCAGCGCAGGTCTACTCCGCTCCGTCGGCGGTCGCCAACTCCGCCGGCAACGTCTGGATTGCCTTCCAGGGTCCAGGTCATTCGCTTTGGCTCGCGACCGACTGGACCGACACCGGCGCTGTGGGGATCATGTATGAGAGCCCGGAAGGCACGATCTACTCAGCGCCGTCTGAGCTGATAGGCGCCAGCGGGGAACTGTGGGTGGGCTATGAGCGGGCCGACAACGACCTCGGCGTGCTCGAGCGCCCGCTAGCCGGGAGGCCGCAGGAATTCGACGCAGGCGGCTGAATCGATGCCGCCGGGCGGCGGCTGGTGGTCCGGGCACGGCTCGGCTAGGCCGGGAGGAAGTCGAGCAACAGCCGGTTGACCTCGTCCGGCGCCTGCAACTGCATCCAGTGCCCCGGTCCATCCAGGCGCTCATACCGCCAGGGCCCCGCGACGTTGGCCGCCGAGCTGGTCATCTGCGACTCGCCCAGCGCGATGTCGCCCGAGCTCCAGACGCCCATCGTCGGCGCCTGAACCGGCGGCAGCTCCAGGCCGCCGAGGTAGGACTCGGGCATGATGTTGGCACGGTAGTAGTTCAGCCCCGGGGTCAGCGAGTCGTTGGCTTCGAGTTCTGCGATCGCGCCGTCGGCGTCAGGGTGATCGGCCCAGGCGCGGAAGTTGGCCCAGTCGTCGTTGGACAGCCATTGCTCGGCGATCCCCGGAAACAGGAAGAGCAGCATGTACCACGATTTTTCGTGCTGCTCATAGCCGTCTGCCCAAAACGATGCCGGGTGCCCAACGGACAGCGTGACGAGATGATCAACTCGATCGCCCATGAGCGTGGCGAGCGCCCAGGCCACGCCGGCGCCCCAGTCGTGCCCGACGACGTGGGCCCGCTCGATCCCGACGTCGTTCAGCACCGCGACTACGTCGCCGACGAGCGCCTGCAGCCCGTATGCCTCCACGTCGTCGGGCTTGTCCGAGCGGCCGTACCCGCGCATGTCGGGCACGATCACCTCCAAGCCCGCCTCGGCCAGCGCCGGAACCTGGTTTCGCCACAGGCGTCCCGAATCGGGAAAGCCGTGGAGCAGGACCACGGGACGGCCCTCGCCGGTCACCTCGTACTCAATACCCACACCTTCAGAGTCGGCTCGCATCCTGTCTCCTTGCACGCGCCACGAGCGAGACGCCCCTCGCGCTGTCGGGTGTCGCGCGGCCCGCGGGCCGCGCAGGTCATAGTGACAGCCAATGGCCCGGGCTGCTGCCGGTCTGATGACGGTTCGAGGGACTCGTCGCGTCGGCTAGGTTGGCGATGTCTGTACCGCCAGACCGACCGCGAGCGAAAGGCAGGCATGGGGATCTCTAAGTACGAGCGCAAGCAGATCGAGAATGCAAACGCGACGGCGCTGACGCCGGTCGTGTTCATCCATGGCCTGTGGCTGCTGCCAAGCAGCTGGGACCGCTGGGCCGAGGTGTTCGAGGCGGCGGGCTACACCGCTCTGACGCCCGCGTGGCCCGATGATCCCGAGACCGTCGAGCAGGCAAACGCGAAACCCGAGGTCTTTGCGCACAAGTCCGTTGGACAGGTCGCCGATCACTTCAGCGAGGTGATCGAGCAGCTGGACCGAAAGCCCGCCGTGATCGGGCACTCATTTGGCGGGCTGATCACCCAGATCGTCGCCGGTCGCGGCGTGGCCGCCGCTTCGGTCGCGATCGACCCGGCGCCGTTTCGCGGGGTGCTGCCGCTGCCGGTCTCGGCGCTGAAGTCCGCCAGCCCGGTGCTGGGGAACCCGGCGAACCGCAACCGCGCGGTGCCGCTCACCTACGAGCAGTTTCGCTATGCATTTGCCAACGCGGTCGACGAGGAAGAGGCCAAGCAGCTGTACTCGGCGTTCGCGGTCCCGGCCGCCGGCCTTCCGCTGTTTCAGGCCGCTACGGCGAACATCAATCCATGGACCGAGGTCAAGGTCGACAGCAAGAACTCGAAGCGAGGCCCTCTGCTGATCATCGAGGGCGAGAGGGACCACACCGTGCCCACCGCGATCGCCGAAGCGACCTACAAGAAACAGAAGCGCAACAAGGGCGTGACGGAGTTCGCCGAGATGCCAGACCGCGGTCACGCGTTGACCATCGACAGCGGCTGGCGCGAGGTGGCCGACACCGCGCTTGCGTTCGTCAGGCGGTTCACGCAGTGATCTGATCTGTGCGGGATCGCCGGGCACGGCCGGCGCCTCTCAGGCAGAGGCTCTCAACGCGGCGCGGTCGACCTGCTCGATCGTCGTGCAGCCGCTGAGCGCGAGCGTGAGATCGAGCTCGGCGAGCATGCAGCGCAGGACCTGCTCGACACCGTCCTGTCCGTCCAGCGCCAGGCCCCAGACGAACGGACGGCCGAGGCACACCGCGCGCGCACCCAGTGCCAGCGCCTTGAAGATGTCGGCGCCGCTGCGCACGCCGCTGTCGAAGAGCACCGTGAGCTGCTCGCCGACCGCCTCGCACACCGGCGCGAGCGCATCGAGCGCGCCGACCGCCCCGTCGACCTGGCGCCCGCCGTGGTTTGACACGATCAAGCCCTGCACGCCGGCGTCGACGGCGCGGCGTGCATCGTCTGCGTGGAGGATCCCCTTGAGCACGATCGGCAGGCTCGTCTGCTCGCGCAGCCATGCCAGGTCGTCCCAGGTGACGCTGGGGTTCGCGAACTGATAGGCCCACTGCTCGATCGCCGGCCCGGGATCCTGCTCTGGCGGGTCCTGCAGGGCGGCTCGAAACACGGGATCGCTGAAGTAGTTCGCCACCCCCTCGCCTTTGAGGAAGGGCAGGTAGCCAGCCTGCAGATCGCGCGGCCGCCAGCCGAGCAGCCAGGTGTCGAGCGTGACGACGAGCGCGCTGTAGCCGGCGCGCTCGGCGCGGTCGACGAAGCTCGCCGCAAGCTCTCGATCGCGGGGCCAGTAAAGCTGATACCAGCGCCGCGCGCCGGGCGCCGCCTGGGCGACCTCCTCCAGCGAATGCGACGCGGCGGTGCTGAGGATGAACGGCAGTCCCTGTGCGCCTGCCGCGCGCGCCACCGCGAGCTCTGCCTCGGGGTGCACGATCGACTGCACGCCGATCGGCGCGAGCATCAGCGGAGCGCGCATCTCCGTGCCCAGCACCGTGGAGCTCAGGTCGCGCACCGAGACGTCGCGCAGCATCCGCGGGACGATCGACCAGTGCTCGAATGCGCGCAGGTTGGCCTGCATCGTGCGCTCGGCGCCGGCGCCCCCGGCGACGTAGCCGTAGGCCTCGGCGCCCAGCACGTCGCGCGCGCGCTCGGCGAGCTGGGAGATCGACACCGGGATCTGCGGGACCTGCCCGGTCAGGCCCTGCGCGTAGATCTCAAACTGGAAGTTGGCCAGCGGGACGCTCTCGGGGTCGGGCGCGCCGGCGGCCATGACCAGACCCTATCCCGTCAGCGGATCAGCAGCGGGGTGCTGTAGTTGGACGTCAGCGACCCATTGGTGACCTGCGCGAACACGCGGTAGAGACCGCGGCGAACCCGCAGCACGCGGCTGAAGCGCGAGCTGGCGGCGTTGCGCGCGTGCAGGATCGCCCCAGCAACGCGCACGTTGGCGCCGCGGACGATCCGCATGATGGCGACTTCCATCCCGTTGACCGCGGGGGTCACCGTTCCGAACACGCGCACCCGGTGGCGTCCGCGCGCGTGAGCTATGTGCGCGCTGACCTGCACCGCCACACTCTCGATCGCGATCGGGCTGATCACCGGCGTCTTGGTGGTCGTCGCGACGCGGAACTGCGTGGCCGTGGTGAGGTCGAGGACCGGGAACGAGAAGCCCCCGCTGGCGCTCGTCAGCTCGGGGTTTCCGACCGCTGCGAAGCCGGCGATGTAGGGGAACGCGTTGGCCTGGAGCACGACTGCGCGGCCGGCGTTTTCAGTGCCCGACAGCGTCCCCTGCACCGTCGCCACGCCGCCGAACAGGGTCGGGTTGGGCGATACCAGGATCTGCAGCGACAGGGGGATCTTGGCTGTTTTGAACATACGATCGCCGCCCGCGGCCGCGCCGCCGGAGTTCACGGCGATCAGCCGGTAGTGGTAGGTGGTGATCGGCGCGAGGCCGGCGATCGCGACGCTAACCGGCTGGCTTGCTACGTTCGCCGGGATGTCCGCCACGGCGGTCTGCTGGCCGTAGGCGGCCGTCGGGCCGTACTGGAAGTAGTAGGAGGTGTTGCTCGCGTGCGGGGCGACGCGGCCAGTCAGCGTCGCCGAGCTGAAGCTGACCTGCTCCGCTGCGCCGCTCTGCACGGTGGGCGCGGGCGCGGCGGCCTGGGCGCTGGACGGGAGCTGGCCCGCGGCGAGAGCCGCCCAGACGCCGCCCGTCAGGAGCGCGCAGGTCAGCGTGCGCCCGATCGCGTCTGCGTTGCATGTTCTGAGCCGCCTCATGTTCGCCGCCTCCGATCGTCCTGTGCGCCCAGCATCCTGCCCGGCGCCGTGACCCGATAACCCGCCACGAGGGCATTAGATGCGCCTGACCAGTCCGGCCGGCGCGGTCGGCGACTTCTCGCGCCCGCGGCGACAGAGACGGTGCGCTCGCCGCGCGCATACGCTGCAGGCGCCCATGTCGGCACCTGAACTGACCTCCGGGCGTGGCGCCGCGCCCACGATCGATGAGCTGGTGATCGCCGATGAGCCGGCTCGCTGGGCGGCCCTGGGCTTCACGGTCGACGGCGACTGCTGTCAACTCGCTGCGGTGCGTCTGCGCTTTGCCGGCTTGCAGCCCGGGTGCGGCATCGTCAGCTGGTCGCTGCGCGAGATCACGGGTACGCAGCTGGACGGGTTGCCCACGACGGGCTCGCGCTCACCGCTGCGCGAGCCTGCGCCAGCGCAGCCGAACGGCGTCACGGCGATCGACCACGTGGTCGCGATCTCACCCGATCTCGACCGCACGGTCTCGTCGCTTCAGGCGGCCGGACTCCCACTGCGCAGGATCCGCGAGCTGCCCAGCGCTAGCGGCGCCCCGCGCCAGGCATTCTTTCGCCTCGGCGCAGAGATCCTCGAGGTCGTCCCGGACCCGGATGGTGCTTCTGACCGAGACCGGCCGGCCCGCCTGTGGGGGCTCGCGCTGGCCAGCGAGGATCTCGAGCACACGGTCGCAGCGCTCGGCCACGACGCCAGCCCGATCCGCGACGCGGTTCAGCCGGGGCGGCGCATCGCGAGCGTGCGCCGCTCCGCCGGCCTGGCGGTCCCCGTCGCGCTGATCAGCCGCTCGGCCGGCGAGCCGCGGGCCTAGCGCCGCGTGCTACGCGGTTCAGCCGCCGACCGCGAAGGCGGGCTCGACCGTCGCCTGGCGTTGGCGCCACTCGGTGAGCGTCTGCAGCGAGCCGTCGATGATGCGGTTGAGAAACTCCTTGCTGTCGTTGGCGTGCGGGAACGGCTCGTCGGGGACCGGGACCTCCAGGAAGTCACACAGCGGCTCCCATCCTTCGGTCACGCTCCAGACGAGCAGCCGCTCCGGCGGGACGTCTCGCTTGACCTCCTCGTTGTGGCGGTTCATCGTGTCGATCAGCTGCTCGGGCTCGGCATGCCCCGACGCGAACGTGCCCTTTCCCTCCCAGACGAGGCGGTCGATCATGTGCAGGAATCCCTGCCACTGGGGGTCGACGTGGGCCTGGGCGCTGGATAGCAGCCTGATCAGCGACTCGCCGTGGCGCACCGCCCATACGGTCTGGCGCATGCTCCGCTCCCATGCTTGTGGCTCGCGCACGCTGAGCAGTACCTTGGCCTGCGGATAGACGTCGATCAGCTCGCGGTAGAAGTAACCGCCAGGCCAGTCGACCGTCGAGTTGAAGCCGTCAAACAGCTCTGACCAGGGAGCCTGTCCGTCGAGCGCCTGTTCCCACAGCGCCGCCTGGTCGAGGTCGGCAAGGACGTCGACCATGTGGTAGCAGGGGCCAAGCCCGAGCATTTCCAGCGCGACCTTCTGCGTCAAGGTGCCCGTGCGGGGCATGCCTGCTCCTATCAGCTTCATCGTTCCCCCTGTTGCTGTCGGTATGAGAGACGGTCGATATGCAGCATGTGATGGCCAGACTACCCGACGCGCATGTACCGCCACGCGTGATGCGCGGCGCCTCAGCCGCGCGCGGGAGACCTGGCGATCGCCGAGCCGGCGAGGACCTGGCCGTCCGCATCGAGCGCCTGCACCTCCACGAAGGCGGGCGCGGTCGGAAGCGCGATCGTGGTCTCAAAGCCGCTGCGCGCTACGGTCGCGGCGGGCAAGAGCGCGTGCGTGCTGGCGCCGGCGAGCGCGCGCCACTGCGCTACCGCCGTGGCCCCGTTCCAGCTCGCATAGAGGATCACGCCGCGGCGGCCGTGGCGGTGCACGGCGATCTGCGGCCCGCCCGTGGGGCTGGCCGACCAGGCGAACTTCAGCACGCTGTAGGACTGATAGCTCGCTGGGAGGTGGGCGTCGAACAGCAGCTGGCCGCTGGCGGCGAACTCCGAGAACCACGGCTCCTGCCCCCAGCCCACCTCCCAGCCGCCCCCGGCCAACGGCTGGAAGTCTCCCTGGCTGGCCGACACGAGCGGCGTGGGGTGGGTGAAGCTCGAGACCAGCGTCGCGGTCATTTGCTGCGGGTCGAGCGCGAGCACGATCACGCGCGACTGAGGGTGGACCTTCGGCGTGGCGCCGTTGTCGAAGAACGAGATGTTCCCTCCGGGATCCGCGCGGACGTCGTGCTGCCACGCCGGGCTTGCGCCCGGGCCCATGGCAAAGCTCGAGTGCTTGCCGCCCAGCTGCCAGGCGATCTGCCCGGTGCGGTCGTCCACCGAGTAGGCGGCCCATGTGTTGCGCGAGTCCACGAGATCCTCATCGCCCTGTGGCCAGATTGCGTTGATGTGGAAGTAGTCCCACGGCGAGTTCGCGCTGCCTGGGCTGGCCGGCTGATAGGAGCTTGCGAGCGCCACGTGGTCGAGTGCGTGCCACTCAAAGCGCACGAGCCCGGTCCGCAGGTCGATTTCCTGGAACAGCGTGTCGGCCACGGCTCCGTCGCGCGGACCGCCGTACGCGCTGAGGTCACAGCGAATCGCGTCATAGACGGTGAACAGCGCCGTGCCCTGCGGGGTGATCTGGAAGGCGTGCAGATCGGGCTGGTAGCCGTTGCCGGCGCGCACGATCGCGATCGGCTGATAGGCGCTGTTCGCGATCACCACCCCGGCGTCACGCCGCCCGCCGGTGACCAGCGGGTCCTGCCACCAGGTCAGGACCGGCCGGCCGGCATATTCCTGAACTCGCAGGTCGGCCGCGCGGGTGCCCGGCGCAAGCGGCCTGAACCAGATCAGCCCGCCGCCGCCGTCGAGGATCATCGGGCCGTACTGACCGGGACCGGCATAGGGCGCGAGGAACAGGTCGCCCGGCGCCTGGGAGCCCGAGTCCGCGGTCACGGTGATCGTCGGCGGTCGCAGGTCAGGACGCGAGGCGAAGCGCTGAAATTCTTGCGGGTTGGGCGGCGGCGGAGGCGGTGGCGGAGTCTCGAGCGATTTGCTGCCCGAGTCGTCCTCGGCGACCGTGAAATGCCAGGCGAACGGAGTGCGGGCGCCCCCCTGGCTGAGGACCGCGCGCACGGTGACTACCTCTCCCTGGGTGAATGGCCGGTCGGGGACGAAGCTCGCCCCATCGCCCTGGGAGTAGGGGGCCAGGTGTCCCTCGTGGGGGCCGCTGCGGGCGCCCGTCACGGCGACCCCGGTGATCGCGGCGGGCGTCGCGCCGAGGAAGCTGATCTGGGTCAGGTAGGAGGCGTCCATCGAATAGGGCGCCGGGGAGACCGTCACCGCGCCGCCCGCGAGCGCGGCCGAGCTGTCCAGGCTGGACGGTGCACACGCAGGCGCCGGCTGAGCAGCCGCGGCGACGAGCGAGCCCGGTCCGAGCGCGAGCGCGCTCGCCAGGGCGATGGCTGCGGCCGCCCGACGGGCGCGGGCCCGCCCTGGCGAGGAGGTCTGCACGCGCGTATTCTGGCGGCGCCGGCGCCGCGCCGCGTCAATTCCTAGCCGGCTCTTATGCGTTGCTTACCCGCCTTTGGGTTGAACGCGTGATTCTGGGTGTATGACATGCGCGACCGCCCGGCTTGCTGGACGATCGATCTCGGCCAGCGCCGCGCTCGCGGGCTGCGCTGCGTTGCTGGCCGCGCTCGCGCTCGCCGCCCCCGCCGATGCGACGTCGGGCGCGCCGGCGCTCGTGGTCAGCTCCAACTGGGCCGGCTACGCCGTCGCCGGCGCGGGCGTCTCGTCGAACTTCACGCGCGTGGCGGGCTCCTGGACTCAGCCGGCGGCGAGCTGCACCGCCCGGGGGGCGAGCTACTCGGCCGTGTGGGTAGGGCTGGGCGGCTTTAGCAACCGCTCCCGGTCTCTGGAGCAGATCGGCAGCGAGGCGGACTGCGCGCGCTCGGGTGCGACCGCGTACTTCGCCTGGCTGGAGCTCGTTCCCCAGGCGCCGATCGACCTCCGGCTGAGGGTCCGCCCCGGCGACCGGCTGACCGCGTCGGTGACGGTCCGCGGCCGCGCGGTGACGCTGGACATCGGCGACCTGAGCACCCGCGCGAGCTTTGGCTTGACGCGCCGGGTGAGCGCCCCCGACGCCTCCTCGGCGGAGTGGATCGTCGAGGCGCCCTCGATCTGCATCGGCACCAGCGCCTGCTCGACGCTCGCGCTGACCGACTTCGGCACGGTCAGCTTCTCGGGCGCGACCGCGAGCGCGGGTGGGCACACTGGCACGATCGGCGACCCGCGCTGGAGCGCGACCGAGCTCGAACTGCGCCAGGGCGCGCACGAAGCTCGCGGACCCCGTCCAGAGCCCCGCTTTGCCGGGGTTCGCACGCCGGTCGCCGCGGTGCCGTCGCCGCTCTCAGGTCTGCAGGACAGCTTCGCGGTGACGTGGGGCGAACGGGCGACCGAACAGCCGAGCCAGGTCACGCCGCCCGTCCCGTGAGCGGATCGGCCGCCCGCGCCTCACACGGGGATCTTCGCCTGCGACGCACGCGCCCGCTCGTCGAGGTCCTGCAGCGTGAGCGCGCGCGCCGGCGGACCCGCGAGGATCCGCCGTGCGCTGACCTGCAATCGCGGCCCCACGTGCAGCAGCTCGCCTGACGCGAGCGGCCGCCAGCCCGGGTCGTCGTCCATCTGCTCGCTCGCGATCGTGACGAGCGGCCTGCTCGCGCCGTCCTCGGAGCTGACACGCGTGCGAAAGCGGCTGGTGTGCTCCAGCCGCGCCCCCGGGCGGCGCTCGAGCACGTAGAGCTCGTGCGTCTGCGGGTAGCGCAGGGCCCAAACGCCGTCGGCGGTGGCGAGCACGAAGTTGATCGCAAACAGCGGGAGGTTGCCGGCGACCCACGCGCAGGCCGCGGCGATGCCGCCGGACAGGTCGCCTCCGCGGGCCGCGGTTTCGCGTGTGATCAGAGCGAAGAACCGCTCGGAGTCCGTGTCGCCCTTGACCAGCGCCAGGGCCGGCCCGAGATGCGCGTCGAGCGTGGTCAGCTCGCCGATCACCCCGTTGTGTGCGAACAGGCGTCCGTCCTGCTCGAAGGGGTGGGTGTTCTGGACCGTTAGATCGCCGGTCGACGCGAAACGTATGTGAGCGACGAACGTCCTCGACGTGAGCTCGTGCGCCTCCCTGGCGAACGCCCTATCGTCGAAGGCGGCGATCGGCTGCTTGCTGATTGCAGCGGCTCCGTCGTGGTCAAACCACCCAAGCCCGGTGCCGTCGGGCTCCCGGTGGCTCTGTACCGACAGGCTGTCGGGTGCGTCCAGCAGCCAGAAGGTCGCCGTGGCGGCCTCCTGTCCAGAGCTCAGGGCGAACAGACGGCACACGGTCGTGGAGGCGATCTGTGCTGGGCGACCTGGCTCAGAAGCCCGTGTTCGTCCTTACGCGCTTTCGGTCTGAGGGATGCAGGCTACCCTTGGCCTGGAGGGTTGCGCACGCCTGGGCGATGTCACTGCCGAGCGTGGTCGTCAGTGAGTGACCGAGCGTCTCCTTGACCAGCACGCGCATTATCTTGACGTGCTCGGCATTTGGTGGAAGCGTATAGGCGGGCACCATCCAGCCCCGCGTGGCGGCCAGCTGGGCCGCGACGTCGAACTCGTCGTAGGGGTGTTCCCCGCCGACTTTGAAGGCGACCAGCGGAAGCTGCTCGTCCTGCTCGCGTCCGACGACCTCGAGGTCGCATCCGGCAATCTCCTTTGCGAGCGTGCGCGCGTTGTACTTCATCGTCTCCATCACGTACCGGTAGCCCGCGTGACCAAAGCGCACGAAGTTGTAGTACTGGGCGAGCACCATCGCCGAGCCGGTGGAAAAGTTCAGAGTGAACGTCGCGTCGCGCTTGCCGAGGTAGTTCTCATAGAAGACGAGGTCCTCGGGAAGGTCGCTCTTCTCTCTGAAGATCAGCCACCCGACACCGGGATAGACAAGGCCGAACTTGTGACCTGAAACGTTGATCGAGCGGACCTGCTCCAGTCGAAAGTCCCACTCTGAGTGGGGGTAGAGAAACGGCCACACGAAGCCGCCGCTGGCCGCGTCGACGTGGATCGGGACGTCTAGACCCTGGTCGTCCTTGAGGCCAATCAGATAGTCGTTAATTCCGCGGATGTCATCGGCGTGACCCGTGAAGGTCGTGCCCAGCACGGCGGCCACGCCAATCGTGTTCTCGTCGATGTGGGGCTCGACGTCCTCGGGTCCAATCGTGTACTTGTCCTGCTTCAGCGGGACGATGCGCGGTTCGACGTCGAAATAGCGGCAGAACTTCTCCCACACTACGTGCACGTCGCCACCGAATACGAGGTTGGGCCGGTCGACCGACTTGCCGGCCGCCTGCCTGCGAGCTCGCCACTTCCACTTCAGCGACAGCGCGCCGAGCATGATCGCCTCCGATGATCCCTGGGTACGTGCACCGGTCGTTTCTCCGGGCACGTTGAAGAGGTCGGCGAGCATGCGGATGCAGCGCTGCTCGATCTCGGCCGACTGCGGGTACTCGGCGTGATCGATGAAGTTCACACGTAGCGATTCCTGTATCACCTGGTCGGCCTCGGGCTCCATCCAGGTCGTCACGAACGTCGCGAGATTGCGCGAAGGCAGCCCGTCCAGCACCATCTCCTGCTGGATCAGGCCATGCGCTTCCTCCGCGGTCATGCCGATCGTCGGCAGCTTGTCGCTCGGGGCGGGCTCGAGCAGGTAGCGGTTGCCGTACATCCCCTCGAGTTTCTCGACCTGCTTGGCCGTGAGCTCGGGTGGTCCGGTGCCTTTGGTCATATCCACATCTCCTTTGATGCGCAGTCACGCACCCGTCGATCCTGGCCTCGTCGCGCTCAAACTACTACTCCTCACCAGGGGCGCGAGCTCTCACCGAAGGGTAGGCTTGGAGGATGCCCAGGGCGCCCGAATCCGAGCCGGACCTCGACCTCGTGGCTGCGGGGCTGCGCGCCGACGGCGGCGAGCTTCGGATCTCAGTCGAGGTGCTGGCAGCAAAGCTCGCCGAGGCGCTGCCCGGGCGCACGAGCGTCAAGCGGCGGGGCGGTGGGCTGCTCGGCCGGGGCGAGCGTCAGGTCTGCGAGCTGCGTGTCCAGCTCGGCGCCGGCCGCTACGAGCTCGCCGTAGACGGCGACCGAGTCGAGGGTGTGCGCGTGCGCGAGGTGGGGGGCGTGGCGATCAAGCGCGAGACGCTGGACCCCGAGACGTGGGTGACCGCCCTGACAGAGGAGCTGCGGGCCGAGGCGCAGCGCAGCGCACAGGCGCGCCAGGCGCTCGCCAGCCTGCTGGACTGACGTGGACTCCGGCGAACCCCGCGAGTCGGCGCAGCAGGAGCGCGAGGATGAGCTCTCGCTGGCGCGCATCGAGGCCGGCGACATTCCCCTCTCGGCCGAGCGGCGCCTGCAGGAGCTGCGCGACCACGGCGGCTCGTTCACCTCCGATCTCTCGGTCGGCGGCTTTGCACTGTGCCACCAGCTAGGGTTAAAGCCGCTCTCGCAGGTGATGGGCAGCTCGATCTACCAGGTGGGCTACCAGGGGGCCACCTGGCCGACGATGATGGGTGGCAACCTCCTGTCCGAGCTGACCACGTTGAGCGAGGCCTGGAACGAGGCGCGCCGGCGGGCGCTGAACCGACTGGAGCTCGAGGCCCGGCACGCGGGGGCCGACGCGGTGGTCGGGGTGCAGCTGCGCACCGAAGGCCACGACTGGTCTGAAGGGGCGATCGAGTACGCGGTCCTCGGCACCGCCGTGCGGCGCGCCGGGGGCGAGCGCGCCGAACAGCCGGTCCTGACCGAGCTGTCGGTCAGCGACTACGCAAAGCTCGTGAACGCTGGCATCGAGCCGCTCGGGATCGTCGCGTGGACCTCGGTGTTCTTCGCGGCCTATGCAAACAACTGGATTCTCGAACCCCGCCGGATGAATCCGGTGGAAAACTACGAGCTGACGGAATTCACCGCGGGTGTCTACAGCGCCCGCGAGCAGGTGATGGAGCGCCTCGGCCACCAGGCGCAGCAGCGCGGCGCGTCGGGCATCGTTGGAGTGCGCATCGGTCACACCGTCGGTCGCCAGCAGGTGGGCAGCGCCAACGCCAGCCGCGGGGGCGTGGTGATCACGTTCGATGCGATCGGCACCGCGGTGCGCGAGGCCCCTGCCACGAGCGAGCGTGCCCCAAAACCAGTCATCGACCTTTCGGCCTAGAGAAGAGGAAGCGCATGAACGAGCCAACGTATGACCCCACGTCGCTGGAGGGCGTGCCCGCGGCCGGCAAGGAGCGTCTGCAGCAGAACCGTGCCGGGCTGTTCACCTCAGACTTGAGCGTCAACGAGTTCCTGCTGATCAAGCAGGCGGGTTTCGAGCCGCTCGGGCTGGTCGTGGGAAGCTCGATCTACCACATCGGGATTCAGGTGGCGGGTTGGAAAAAAAGCCAGGAGATGACGGTGCTCTCCGAGGCAATGTACGGCGCGCGCCAGCTGGCTATGACGCGCATGGAGGAGGAGGCCGACCAGCTCGGCGCCGACGGCGTCGTGGGTGTGCGCCTGGACATCGGGCGCTACGAATGGGGCCAGGACATGGCGGAGTTCATCGCCATCGGCACCGCCGTCAAGCACCGCGAAGGCGTGCTGCACCGCGCACCCAACGGCCGGCCTTTCACCAGCGACCTGTCAGGTCAGGACTTCTGGACGCTGCTGCGCACCGGCTATCGCCCGGTCGGCATGGTGATGGGCAGCTGCGTCTACCACGTCGCGCACCGGGGAATGCTCAAGTCGATGGCCCAGACGGGGCGAAACGTCGAGCTGACGAACTTCACCCAGGCGCTGTACGACGCGCGCGAGCTCGCGATGGAGCGCATGCAGAACGAGGCGCAGGAGCTGAAGGCCGAGGGGATCGTGGGGGTCGACCTGCAGGAGAAGAGCCACGGCTGGGGCAGTCACACGATCGAGTTCTTCGCCGTCGGGACCGGGATCATCACAAGCGAGGATCACGACGGCTCGATCGAACCGCCGACGACGGTGCTCGATCTCAGCTAGGCGCGCTCGTCGCGCGCGCCGCGCGATCACGTGGCAACGGGCGTGCGGTCCTCGTGCTCGGGGATGCCGGCTGCCGCGTAGGCCTGTGGCGCGTCGAGCGTCTCGGCCTTCAACAGCGCCTGCGCGAGGCTCTCGAGCTGCTCGCGATGCTCGACCAGCAGGTGTGTCACCTCGTCATGCGCGCTCTGGATCAGCCGCTGTACCTCCTCGTCGATCTCGCGCTGGGTGGACTCCGAGGTCTCGTGCGCCCCTGGCAGGAGCGGTCCCTGGCCGTCGGCGGGAAGGACGGCGATCGGCCCGATCGCGTCGCTCATCCCCCAGCGCCCGACCATCTGGCGGGCGATCTCGGTCAGCTGCTGGATGTCTGACTCGGCCCCGGAGGTGATCGTCGAGTAGACGATCTCCTCCGCCGCGCGGCCGCCGAGCGCGACGCGGATCTTCGCTTCGAGGTCCTCGCGCGTGTATGAGAAGCGGTCGCTGTCGGGCGTTGAGAGCGTCACGCCGAGAGCCATTCCGCGAGGGATGATCGAGACCTTGCGCACGGGGTCGGCGCCGGGTGTGAGCATCCCCACGAGCGCGTGCCCGGACTCGTGGTACGCCGTGCGCTCGCGGTCGGCCGGCGATAGGACGATGCCCCGGGGAGAGCCGAGCATGATCTTCTCGAGCGAGTCGGTGAAGTCCGACATCTGCACCTTCTCGTGGTCGCGGCGGGCGGCGAGCAGCGCCGCCTCGTTGGCGAGGTTGGCGAGGTCGGCTCCGACCATGCCCGGCGTGCTGGCGCTGAGGGCGTCGAGGTCAACGTCGTCGGCGAGCGGGATCGAGCGCGTATGGACTTCGAGGATCTTCCTGCGTCCGGTGCGGTCGGGCGGCTGCACCGAGACGCGCCGGTCGAAGCGCCCCGGTCGCAGCAGCGCCGGGTCGAGCACGTCCGGGCGGTTGGTGGCGGCGAGGACGACGACCGCCTCGGCCGGCTCGAAGCCGTCGAGCTCGGTGAGGACCTGATCGAGCGTCTGCTCGCGCTCGTCGTTGGCGCCGGTGACCGCCACAGAGCCCTGACGCGAGCGCCCGATCGCGTCGAGCTCGTCTATGAAGATGATCGCCGGGGCGGCCTCCTTGGCCTTGGTGAACAGGTCGCGAACCCGCGAGGCCCCGACGCCGACGATCGCCTCGATGAACTCGGACGCCGAGATCGAGAAGAAGGCTGCATGCGCCTCGCCGGCGACGGCTCGTGCGAGTAGCGTCTTGCCGGTCCCCGGCGCGCCCGACAGCAGCACGCCGTGGGGCATGCGCCCGCCCAGCCGGCCGTAGCGCTCAGGATTTCGCAGGAAGTCGACGATCTCGGTCAGCTCGGCCTTGGCCTCGTCGATCCCGGCGACGTCGTCGAATGTGACACGGATCTTTTCGGGGTCGACCCGTCGCGCCTGAGAGCGCCCGAAGTTCCCAAGCGCGCCCATCCCGCCCCCGCGTGCCGCGCGCCGCGCGATCAGGATGAACAGTCCGACGATCAACAGCGTCGGCCCGAAGCCGAGCAGCAGCTCGGCGAGCAGCGACTGGCTCGTGGTGGTGGGTTTCGCGTTGATCTCGACGTTCTTTTCCTTGAGCAGCGCCGACAGCTGGCTGTCGTTCCAGAAGGTCGGGATCTCGGTCGCGAACAGCGTGGTCGGCGTTGCCTTCGTGTCGTTGGGCGGATAGCGCAGCTTGCTGGCGAACGAGCCCTGGACCGTGTCGCCTTTGGTGGAGATCGACTTGACCTGCCCGGCCTGCACCTCCTGCAGGAAGAACGGGTTGAACGACACCGTCACGCGGGGCTGGCCGACCGAGGGCTGGACGACGAGCACCAGCAGCCAGTTCACGGCGAACAGGATGAGCACGAACCACAGAAACCCGGGCCTGCGGTGGGGCGGCGGCCGGCTCGGTGTCTGCTCGGGCATGCCGCGCCCGTCGGGGGCGGGCGCGACGTGCCAGCCGCGCTTGTCGCGCGGCATCCGCGGGTGTGCGTCCGCTCGGTCGGCGGGCACTCCGTCGGGCTGGCTGTCGGGCGCGTCGGGCATGCCGTCATGCTACGCACCCGCCTGACCCGGGGGGCGGCTCGCTCAGGTGTCGCTCGTCCGGCGGCGACCGGGCTGCGCGGCGACGACGAGCTCGAGCCAGCGCCCGAGCAGCGACCGCGCCAGCGAGCTCATCTGAGGCTGCGCGGCCGCCAGTTGGTCAACCAGCCGCCCGCCCGCCCGCTCGCCTCCGGCCTGCCTGACGCTGTCGGCATACGCCGGCACATGCAGCCACTCGCGCGCCAGCGCGGCCGGCACCTCGAGGTGAAACTGAAGGCCGTACGCGCGGTCGACCACGAACGCCTGCTGCTCGTACTGCGCCGAGCCGGCGAGCCTCGCCGCGCTCGGCGGCAGCTCGTAGGTGTCGCCGTGCCAGTGCAGCGCCTGAAACGCCTGCGGGGCGCCGCGGAACACCGGATCGCCCGCGGCGTCGGCGGTCAGCGTCACCGGCGCGATCCCGACCTCCGGGCGCTCGCCCGCCATCACCCGCGCGCCGAGGCTGGCCGCGAGCAGCTGGGCTCCCAGGCAGACGCCCCAGTAGGGTGTCCCCGCTCGCACCGCATCTGCGATGAACCGCTTCTCGTCGGCGAGCCAGGGATGGCTCGCATCGTCGTAGGCGCCCATCGGGCCGCCCATCGCGACGATGCCCGCGACGCCCGGCGCGTCGGGCAGCTGCTGGCCTTCGTGCAGCATCACCGACCGCGGGCGCAGTCCGCGGTCACGTAGCTCGTCCTCGTAGGCTGCGGCCGGCTCGCACCCGATGTGCTGCAGCACGACGATCGAGCGGGCGTCGCTCACTCAGGCTCGCGCGCTGGCCTGAGGGTCCAGGCGCGACATCGTCACCGCGGCCGCGAGCTCGGATGCGGCCTCGCCCCGGTACAGGCCCTTGACCGGCGGCACGTCGGCGTAGAAGCGCCCGTGACCGATCTTCACATGGGTCTCGTCGGCCAGCCGCCGGTTTGTCGGGTCGGCGCTCACCCAGACCGGCTCGCCGCGCCCGTCGGTGCCGGGGAGCAGCGCCTCGAGCCAGGCGTGCGTGTCGACCTCCAGCGAGTCCGTGCCGCCGTCCTCGGGCGCCGCCCACAGGTAGCCCGACACGTATCGCGCGGCGATCCCCCGGCGGCGCAGCAGCACCAGCGAAAGATGCACGAAGTCCTGACACACGCCGGCTCCGAGCGCGAGCAGGTCGCCGACGCTCGAGCCGACGTAGGTCGCACCCGGGCGATACTCGAAGCGGCTTGGGATCAGCTTGCAAAGTCGCACAAGCGCCTGAAGCGGGCTTTCGGCCTTCAGCCCTGCGTCGAGCGCCTCGAGCCCCTCGATCGCCGGCTGGTCCTGCCAGGGCAGCGCGAACTCTCCGGCGGCGTCGAGATAGGCAGAACTGCACAGGCTCTCCCACGGACCCTCGGGAGGCTCGGCCGGGTCAGCCGTCGTCACCCGCGCCCGCACGTCGATCGTGAGCTGTTCGTGGCCGGTGGGAATGCCGAACTCCAGCACCTCGGTGCCGAAGTAGTCCAGGTGGCGACTGACGCGGGCTTCCGGGTCGATGCGCGTGTGGAACTCGTCACAGCGCTGGGAGGACGTGGTCGCAGGACGCACGCGCAGCGCGTTCAGGTTGTCGGTCACCGGCGCTTGGTAGCGGTACTCGGTCAGGTAGCGGATCGCGAAGTGCATCTGACGCTCATCTTCCCTCGCCGGCCGGCGCCGCGCCGGCGAAGTAGCGGTCGGCGACATCCTGGTCGATGCGCGCCAGCTCCTGCTGGGTCTGCTGGCAGATGCCGCTGAGCTCGGCCCCGTCTGGGAGCGCGCGGCGCTGGAAGTCCAGGTCGGCCGCCAGGCGGCTGACGCGCAGCACCGGCTTTGAGTTTCGCGGGCCTGCGTCGGCCGCCGTGAACACCTCGTGCAGCGAGTCTACGCAGGCCGCCACGCTGTCTGGGTAGGCGCGCTCGAACAGCAGAAAGCGCGCCACTGGGTGCGCGTTGGGGGGAGCGGTCACCGCACGCAGATAGGCGTGAAAGCCGCCCACGGCCTGCAGCAGGATCAGGGCGTGTCCGTCGGCCTGGGCGCTGTCGCCACGCGGCAGCGCGATGCGAAGCATCCGCAGCACCATGTCCGACACCTCGATCAGGCCTCCCGCGTCGAGGAAGCACTTGGCTTCGTCGCGCAGCATCGAGCGTGCCGCCACGCCCCAGATGAGCGCCGTGCGCTCCTTGACGTACTGCGAGGCCAGAGCCGGACCGGCGGGCGCGGCCCAGCCTGGCTGACCGCCGCCGCGCAGCCCGAGCGCCGTCGTGTTGATCGCCTCCCACATGTCGGCGCTGATCACGTCGCGCACGGTGCGCGCGCCCTCGCGTGCGCGCTCGATGCTCGCCAGCATCGAGCCCGGACGCTCGGCGTCGAGTGTCAGCTGTCCGAGCGCCTCCGTGCGTCGCGCGCGGTCATGCTCGACGTCCCCGAGCATCGCCAGCAGCCCGCCCGAGCCGAAGCTGACGCTCGGCATCGCGTCGGAGGCTCCCTGGAGCTCTGACTGAAACACGGCCTCGACGGCGCGCGCGGTGAACTCGGCGCGCGCGAGGTTGCGGCCCAGCCAGTAGAGCTCTGACGCGATGCGCGCGAGCATCAGCGCACGGCTCGCTGCTGCTGTTGCTGCTGCTGACCCGTCCAGGCGCCGTAACGCAGGTCCGGCAGCGCCGGAGGCTGTGTGTCGGCGATCGGCGGCCCGGCGCGATCGTCGCCATCGCCGTCCTCGAGCACCCAGGTGTCCTTTGAGCCACCGCCGCGCGAGGAGTTGACGATCAGCGAGCCGTCCTCGAGCGCCACCCTGGTCAGGCCGCCCGGGACAATGTCGATGCGCTCGCCGAAGACCGCGAACGGTCTCAGGTCGACGTGGCGCGGGCGCAGCACACCGTCGGGTCCTACCGTGGGCACCGTCGACAGCCGCACTACGTCCTGCGCGATCCAGCGCTCGGGATGGACGCTGAGGATCTTGCGCATGCGCTCGATTTCCGCCTCGTCGGCGTGTGGCCCGATCATCACACCCCGTCCACCCGACTCGCCGGTCGGCTTGACGACTAGCTGGTCCAGGTGTGCGAGGACGTGCTCGAGCCGTTCGGGCTCAGACAGCAGGTAGGTCGTCACGTTCTCGAGAATCGGCTCCTCGCCGAGGTAGAAGCGGATCATCTGCGGCACGAAGCAATAGACGGCCTTGTCGTCCGCGACGCCGGTCCCGAACGCGTTGGCGATCGCGACGCTGCCGGCGCGATACGCCCTGACTAGGCCGGGAACGCCGAGCAGCGAGTCGGCGCGAAACTCCAGCGGGTCGACGAAGTCGTCGTCGAGGCGGCGATAGACAGCATGCGCACGCTCCAGGCCGCGCGTCGTGCGCATGTAGAGCACGTCGTCGCGCACGACCAGGTCGGATGCTTCGACGAGCTCCACGCCCATCTGGCGCGCCAGAAAGGCATGCTCGAAGTACGCCGGGTTCGCCGGGCCTGGCGTCCACACCACGACCGTGGCCTCGCTCTCGGCGGATGGCGCCACCGAGCGCAGCGCGCCGAGCAGCAGCTGAGGGTAGTGGTCGACCGGGCGCACGCGATAGGAGGCGAACAGCTCCGGGACTAGGCGGGCCATCGCCGCCCGGTTCTCGAGGACGTAGGAGATCCCCGACGGAATGCGCACGTTGTCCTCGATCACCTTCCAAACGCCGTCGCTGTGGCGCACGAGGTCGCACCCGGCGACGTGCGTGTAGACGCCCCCGGGTGGTCGGATGCCGTGCACCGCGCGCGCGAAGTGCGGGCACGAGGCGACCAGGCGCCATGGCACGAGACCCTCGCGCACGATCTCGCGCGCGTGGTACACGTCGTCGACGAAGTGGTTCAGCGCGCGGATGCGCTGCGCCAGGCCGCGCTTGATGGCTCGCCATTCCTCGCCGCTCAACACGCGCGGCACGAGATCCAGCGGAAACGGCCGTTCGTGGGACGTCTCGCCCTCGCCGCTGGTCTCGAACGTGATCCCCTGCTGCATGAAGATCGCGTCGCGCCGCCGGCCAGCCTCGATCAGGCCCTCACTGCCAAGGCGGTTGAGCACTTCGAGGAGCGGCCGCGCCACGGGGCGCGGCGCCCCGTCGGGCTCGAACAGCTCGTCCAAGAACGGCGCGTCCGGCCGGTAGACCTCGTTGGCGGGTGTCGTCGCCTGGGAGCTCACCCTCGGATTCTCGCGCCCGGCATGCTGGTCGCGCCTTCGACTGTTGGAGGAACTCAGCCCTGTTCAGGTGCCATCTGTCGCACGTCGCAGGCGTGTCGTCAGAGCGTCTGCGCCTGGGCCGAATGTCGATCATCTGCAGGTGAATCTCCGACGCCGGTCCATGGCGCGCCGGCGCGCGCCGCGCGATATTGCGAGACAGGCTGTTCGCATTCCATCATCGACGAAACGGGTCACAAAGCGAAGTGCGCCATGCGACCAAGAACCCCCCAAATCGTCGCCCTCGGAGGTGGCGGCTTCTCGATGGAGAAGGACAGCTCGCTGCTCGACGACTACGTCCTGGCGCTGACAGCTGCGTCACGGCCGCGCATCTGCTTCCTGCCGACCGCGTCCGGCGACGCCGATCACTATGTCGTGCGCTTCTACCGGCGCTTCGCGTCGGCTTGCGATGCGAGCCACGTCTCGCTGTTCCGACGCGACCAGGGCGCCGGTGGCGTCGAGGACGATCTCGAGCGCCACCTGCTGGCACAAGACGTGATCTACGTCGGCGGCGGCAACGTGGTGAGCATGCTCGGCGCCTGGCGAGCGCACGGACTGGACGCGGTGCTGCGCAGGGCGTGGCGCGAAGGCGTGGTGCTGTGCGGGCCGTCGGCCGGTTCCCTGTGCTGGTTTCGCGAGGCGCTGAGCGCGTTCCACGGTGCGCCGAAAAGCGTGCGCGGGCTCGGTCTGCTGCCGTACTCGAACTGTGTCCACTACGACGCCGAGCCCGCGCGCCGCCAGGAGTACCACAGGTTCGTCGGCGACGGCATGCGCGCCGGGTTCGCGGCCGAGGACGGCGTCGCGCTGCACTTCTGCCGCACGCGACTGGAGCGCGTCGTCTCATCGCGTCACGACGCAGCAGCGTTTGAGGTGCAACCCACCGAGGATGGGGTCGTGGAGACTCGTCTGGATGCGATCCACCTCTGCTCTCCGACCGAGGCGGGCGCATCTCGTGGCATATCGGTGCGCGCGCCGAGCGTCGCCGCGGTGGCGCTCGCCGCCAAGACGCCCGGAGTAGACGGGTTCGTTGACTCGGCGAGCATCGCGGCATGAGCCCGCGGCCGGCTGTCGCGTCCGAACGGCGCCTGATCTTCGCGATGGGCGGTGGCGGCTTCACGATGGAGCCGACCAACCCGCTGCTCGACGAATTCGTTCTCTCCCTCGCGCCGTCCAAGCGGCCGCGGATCCTGTTCCTGCCCACCGCCTCGGGAGACACGACAGCGCAGATCAACGCCTTCCAGGCTCGCTTTGGCGGTCGCGCGTGTGCGGCCGAGCACCTGTCGCTGTTTCACCTGCGAGACGCCAAGGAGCCGCTGGCGCAGACGCTGCTGGCGCAGGACATCGTGTACGTCGGCGGCGGATCGATGCGCAACATGCTGGCGATCTGGAACGCGCACGACCTGGATCGGCTGCTGATCGACGCTTGGCGCTCGGGGACCGTGCTCGTCGGCGTGAGCGCGGGCGCGATGTGCTGGTTTGAGGGCGGCACGACGTGCTCGGCCGGCCGGCCCGAGCCGATCGCGGGGCTGGGATTGCTGCCGGGCTCGCTGACCGTCCACGCCGACGGCGAGCCCGAGCGGCTGCCGGTCTGGCTGGCGAGCGTGCGCGCGGGCACGCTCCCCGGAGGATGGGCGCTGGACGACGGCGTCGGTCTGTTGTTTGCAGGCCGCGCCCCTGAGCGACTGGTGAGCTCGCGGCAGGGCGCGGGCGCCGAGCGCGTCGACGCTGTCGCCGGCGAGCTCGTGCGCAACCACCTGACGCCCGAGCTGCTCGGCGGAGGGACGGGCGCGCTGGGCGGCGTCGACGAGGCCGTCCAGGAGCTTCGCAACGTGCGCCAGCTGCGTCGCGGCGTCTCCTGGGAGCGCGACTGAGCCGAGCATCCGCCGCGGCGCGCCGAACGCCCGGCGCGGTCGCCGCGTAACGCTCCCGGCGCCGCGCGGACTGAAGGGTTGAAAGCGTCTTCAACCCTACTCAGGAGGCTCGAGCATGAAGCTACACCGACTCGCCGTCCTGCCTGCGCTCGCGCTGGTGGCATCGATCATCGCAGCCGGTGCCCCGGTCGCAGCTGCCAGGGACTTCAAGGAGCATCCGTCTGGCGTCGTCGGCCACGCCTACGTCGATGACAACACGGCGACCTCGAACGCGGTCGCCGGCTTTGACCGCCACGCGGACGGCTCGCTCACCCCGATAGCGGGCTCGCCGTTCCCGGCAGGCGGCGCCGGGCTGGGCGCCGGGCTGCCGTCGCAGGGCGCGATCCAGCTCTCGAGCGACGGTCGCTACCTGCTCGCGGTGGATGCCGGGAGCAGCCAGATCTCGGTCCTGCGCCTGGGCTTTCACGGCGTGCCCCAGCTCGTGGGCAGCCCGCTGTCCTCGGGCGGCAGTGAACCGTTGAGCATTGCCGTGTCTGGCAATCTCGTCTATGTCGCGAACGCCGGCGGAAGCGAACCCAATGTCACCGGCTTTCGCCTGAGCCCGGGCGGGTCGCTCTACCCGCTGCCAGGCTCGACCGTCTCGCTGCCGACCGGCTCGGCACCGGATGACGTGCTGTTCGACCCCAGGGGTCACAAGCTGGTCGTCGACCTCGACAAGACATCCTCGATTGCGAGCTTTCACGTCGGGCGCGACGGCCTGCTCCAGGCCGCGCCTGGCTCGCCGATCAAAGGGCAGGGGCTGGGGCCGTTCGGCGCGAAGTTCCGCCCAACCGACCCGTCGCAGCTGTTCGTCAGCAACGCCCACAACGGAGGTCTGGCGGGGACGGTATCCGCCTTCCTGGTCGCTCGCTCCGGTCAGCTGGCCCCGATCGGCGCCTCGCCGTTCGCCGATCTGCAGGAAGCGCCGTGCTGGGTTGAAATCAGCCAGGACGGTCAGTTCCTGTTCGCGGTGAACACCGGCTCCGGGAGCATCTCACGCTACTCGGTCAACCCCGACGGCTCGTTGGTGCTGCTTGGAAGCACACCGTTCGGCGCCGCGGGCGCGGGAGCCGTTGACCTCCGCCTGTCCCCCGACGGCAAGACGCTGCTCGTGGACGGCAGCAAGGCCGGCGTGATCGCCTCGTTCGCGGTCAACGGCGGAGAACTCACCCAGCTCGCGACCTCACCGACGGCACTGCCCGAAGGTGCATTCGCCGCGGGGCTCGTGACCGACTGAGCCCGGGGTCGTCCCGGCCCGGGCGCTCACCCCGGGCCGGGACGGCGGCCCCGCCTCAGGCGCGCTTAAGCAGCATGGAGTTTCATCCAAATGTGCCCTTCCGGCTTTCGGGACGCGGGTGAGCGAGATCGCGGTGAGCTTCAGGGATCGCTGGCCGCGTCGCGGCGCCGCCACGCCAGACGGCGACGCCGAGCTGCTCGCGGGGCTGCGCGCGGGAGACGAGGACGCGTTTCTCGCGCTCGTCGCCCGCCACCACGCAAAGATGCTGCGCCTGGCCCGCTCGTTCGTGCCCAGCCGCGCGGTTGCCGAGGAGGTCGTGCAGGACACGTGGCTGGGCGTGCTGAACGGCCTCGACGGATTCGGCGGGAGATCGTCGTTTCGCACGTGGCTGCTGCGCATCCTCGTCAACCGGGCGCAGACCGCCGGCGCCCGGGAGGGTCGCAGCGTGGCGGTCGGCGATGCTGGGCCAGTGGTCGACGCCTCGCGCTTCGATGCGTCCGGCGCCTGGATGTCGCCGCCGCGCCACTGGATCGAGGACAGCGATGATCGCCTGCTTGCCCAGGGCCTGGCCGAGCGCATCGACGCAGCGCTGCTCGACCTTCCTGCCCGCCAGCGTGAGGTCGTGATGCTGCGCGACGTCGAGCAGCTGAGCCCCGTCGAGGTTTGCGAGGTGCTCGACATCAGTGAGGGCAACCAGCGCGTGCTGCTGCACCGGGGACGCAGCCGCCTGCGCCAAGCGCTCGAGACAGAGCTCGGAGGGCCATGAGGATGTTCCTGTCACGCAACGAGCTCGTCTGCCAGCAGGTCGTGGAGCTGGTGACCGACTATCTGGAGGGTGCGCTCACCCGCTCGCAGCGGCGCCGTTTTGAGGCCCATCTGGCCGACTGCGAGCACTGCTCGGAGTACCTCGAGCAGATGCGCGCGACGATCGCGCTCACCGGTCGGCTGCGAGCTGAGGACCTGACGCCCGAGATGCGCGAGGACTTCACGGCGCTGTATCGCAGCTGGCGCTCGCGCGACTAACGCTGAGCGTGTCTGCGCAGCAGCTGCGCCCCGGTCGCACTGGCGGCGGTCGAGACCAGCGCGGCGCAGAAGATCGCCGACGCCTGCCCCTGATCGAGCGTGTGGGCAGAAAGACCGAGCGCGATGACCGCGGCGGGGACGCCGACCTGCGCCGTGGCCAGGAGTCCGACCGCCCGCGGCGCCCGGATCAGGACACTCGCCGCCGCGTGCACCGCGACCGTAGCGCCGCCGAGCAGCGCGGCGAGCGCCAGCGCGCCGTGGCTGGTGACGAGCGCGCGCAGGTCGAGCTTTGCCCCCAGCAGCACGAAGAACAGCGGAACAAGGAAGCCCTGACCGAGGCCCAGCACCTCCCGCGACAGGCGTTTCGGGCCGCCCAGCGCGCCAACCACCAGGCCCGTGCCAAAGCCAGCCACGAGCAGCCCGGCTCCGACTTCTTCAGCGACGAAGGCAAGCGAGAACAGCACGACGACCGCGATCCTCAGGTCGATCGCCCAGTCGCGCTCCCTGCCCTCACGGCGAACCCGGTGCACGAACGCCGTGTGGCGCAGGCGTTGGCCCACGAGGTAGACGACGCCGATGAGCGTCGCGACGATCACCACCCCGAGCGCCGCCCGGGCGGCATGGGCGGGCGTGATCGCGAGCGGGATCGCGGTAGTCGCGAGGATGTCCGCCAGCACGATCCAGGCCATCGCGGCGAGGATCTCGGGACCCTCCAGGCCGGCCTCGTCGATGATCGGGATGGCGATCGCCGCCGACGAGGAGCCGATGATCACCGTGTAGACGAGCGCCGGGCCGCCGACCGCGAGGTGCGCGCCCTCCCCGGCCGCCAGCGACAGGGGAACGACGCCGGCGACGGCGACCAGGCCGCTCCCCAGAGCCGGGCGCAGGCGCCGATCGTGCAGCGGCACCCGCATGCCGGCGGTGAACATGAGCGTCAGGAAGCCGAGGCTGTAGAGCAGCGACAGGTCGCTCTTGCCGGGATCGATCACGCGCAGCCCTGTGTTGCCGAGGATCACGCCGGCGATCAGCTGGCCGACGACGGCCGGGACCGCGCCGCGCGTCAGCAGCGCGAGCGCCGGGCCGAGGAGCGCGGCGGCGAAGATCAGTGCGATCAGCCCGAGATCCATCACGGCGCGCCTGGCGGCGCGGCGGCGTAGTGCAGCTGGAGCGTTGCGCGCAGCCGCTCGTCGCGCTCAGCCACCGCGTCGCCGGCGATCAAGTGCGCGGCCCGCCCCTCGCACCGCGTGGGGGGAGGCGAGAGGCGGGCCAGCCATCACCTGCGATCGCAGGTTAGGAGGGAACCTGCGCGTCAGCGCGCCGATCCACGGCGTCCAGAGAACGGCGCGCCCATTAGGACGCCGCCGGCCGCCGTTCCCTTCCCCGGCGGGCCGGGTGTCGACGCATGCGCTGACCAGCAGACCGGCGCGTATGCGCGCCGAGCGGACGATCGCGCTGAGCGTGTCGATGTCATAGGCGCCCTGGTGCCGGCGCCCGTTCACGAAGAAGGTGGGCGTCCCTGACACTCCGCTGGCATCGGCGCTGGCGACGTCGTCGGCGACCCGAGCCGCGTACTCGTGGTGTCGCAGCGCCTCCCAGAAGCGGTCGACGTCGAGCCCCAGCTCCTCTGCGTAGCGGCCGAGATCGCGCGGGGTCAGCGCGTCTTGATGTGCCAGCAGCGCGTCATACAGCTCCCAGAACTTGCCCTGCGCCGCCGCCGCCTCCGTCGCCTCGGCGGCGAGCTGGGCGCTGCTATGGACGTCGTTCAACGGCAGGTGCCGCCACACGTAGCGCAGGTCATCGCCGAAGCTGCTGAGCAGTTCGCGCACGACCCGCTCGGCCTGCCCGCAGTATGGGCACTCGAAGTCGCCGTACTCGACCAGGGTGACCAACGCGTCGTCGGGCCCGCGAATGTGGTCGCGGGCCGGATCGACCTCCTCGGAGAGGTCGAGTATGTCGTCGGCGGTTCCGACTAGCTGGCGTGCCCTGACCGGGACCGGCAGCCGCCTGAAGAACGCGAACACCGCCGACGCCACCAGCGGCGCGACGATGCACGAGCCCAGCGCTCCGAGCTTTGCCTCGGCGAGGTCCTGGCCGTGGAAGGCCAGGCTGGAGATCAGCAGCGAGACCGTGAACCCCATGCCGGCAACCACACCGCCGCCTGCCAGCACCGGCCAGCTGAGCGTCGGGCGGGTTCCGTGCAAGGCCGGGCGCGAGCCCAGCCAGGAGGCTGTGAGGATCCCGAGCGGCTTGCCCACGACGTAGGCGATCAGGATGCCCAGCGTGATCGGCGAGGTGATTGCTTCGCCGAGCAGGCCCCCGGTCACCTGGAGTCCCGCGTTGGCCAGCGCGAACAGCGGCACGATCACGTAGCTGGTCCAGGGGTGCAGCTCGTACTGCAGGCGCTCGTTGGGGGAGATCGCCGACAGCACGCCCAGCTGCGCGGACCGCGCCAGCTCGGGCGTCGGCTGCTCGCGAAACGAGCGCGTCAGGGCCGTCGCGCGCTCGAGGTCCTCGCGCGAGGGCGGGTAGGCGCTCGTCACCAGCCCGATCGCCAGTCCCGTGATCACGGGATCGATGCCCGACTTGAACATCGCAACCCACAGCGCCACCCCCACCACGACCGAGATCTGGCGCCGTCCGATCGGCGCGTAGCGCAGCGCCAGGAGGACCGCGAACAGTCCGAGCGCGACGATCAGGGCCGCTGCCGAGACGTGGCGCGTGTACGCGGTCGCGATCACCAGGAGTGCCCCGAGGTCATCGACCACGGCGAGCGTCAGCAAGAACACGCGCAGCCGAGTCGCCGAGCGCGGGGTGAGCAGCGCGACCACGCCGAGCGCGAACGCCGTGTCGGTCGACATCGCCGCGCCCCAACCCCCGGCGCCCGCACCGCCGGCGTTGAACGCGAGGTAGATCGCGATCGGCACGATCATCCCGCCGATCGCCGCGAGCGCGGGAATCGCCAGCCTGCGTCGCTCGCGCAGTTCGCCCGTGTCCAGCTCGCGCTTTGCCTCGAGGCCGACGACCAGAAAGAAGAACGTCATCAGGCCCTGGTTGACCCAGTGGCGCAGGTCGGCCGAGATTTCCCCGCCGCCCAGCCGGATCGAGAGCCTGGTCGTCCACAGCGATTCGTATGAGTGAGACAACGGCGAGTTGGCCCATACAAGGGCCACGATCGCGGCCGTCAGGACGACGACTGCGCTTCCCGTCTCGGTGCTCAAGAAGTCGCGGACGGGCGCGGCGAGGCTGCGCGCCCACGCGGTGCGACGGACATAGGGCGTGGCTTGCGCGTCGGCCATGCGCGCCGATTATCGCGGTCGGCGTGGCTTCGCCGCGCGACGTCGATCGCCGTCTTGTGTGCGGCTGCGCGCGCGCCGGTAGTCTGACGGCGAGCGAAAGGGCGGGCGTGACCGAAAAGCCTTATGAGATCATTCCCGGCGTCTACAGGCTGGGTTCGGAGTTGGTCAGCTGGTACCTGGTCAGGGAAGGCGATTCCTACACGGCGGTCGACGCGGGGCTCCCGAGATTCGCCGCCAGCTTGGAGGCGGACCTCGCCGCGCTGGGCGTCTCGGCGGCGAGCGTCAAGGCCGTTGTGCTCACCCACTCGGACGCCGACCACGTCGGCGTCGTCCCGCAGCTGCGGTCCGCCGGAGCGCGAGTGCTGATCCACGCAGACGATGAGCAGACACTGGCCCGGCCGCGCCCCAAGACGGGCGACGCGAGCCCGCGCCACCTGCTCGCGCACGCGCTGGACCGGCGACTGTGGCGAATGATGTCGGCGTCGATCAAAGAAGGCGCCGCGAGGCCGCCCCGGGTGGCAGGCGTGGAGACGTTTGTCGACGGCGACGTGCTCGACGTGCCCGGCAGGCCGCGCGCCGTGCACATGCCCGGCCACACTCCAGGACACAGCGCGCTGCTCTTCGAGCAGCACGGCGCCCTGTTCGTGGGGGACGGCCTGTGCACGGTCAACGTGCTGAGCGGGCGACGCGGACCGCAGGTCATGCCGTCGCTGACGAACACGAGCACCCAGCAGTGCCTTGAATCGTTGGCAGCCATCGAGGATCTTTCCGCCCAGCTTGTGCTGGTGGGCCACGGCGGGCCCGCGCGCGAGACACCCGCCGCGGTCGTCGCTGCGGCGCGCGCGGCCGGGCGCTCGTGAGCTAGGCCGGCTGCTCGCGGCGCGCGTCTGAGCCGTCGGGCGCAGGCGCGAGCGTCGTGGTCGCCGCCGCAGCCACGTAGAGGACCGCCAGAGTGCGCGCGACGGCGCCCACGGCGCTGTCGGGCGGCAGCAGCTCTGGGTGGTGAAGCGGCCGCGCGAGAAATCCCTCGGCTCCGTGCAGTCCGACGAAGGCCATCGCGAGGGGCGCGAGCGCGCCGAAGAAGGCGAAGTCGTCGGAGCCGCTGGAGCGCCACTGCTGCGCCGGCGCGAGCCCTGCCGGCTTGAGCAGCTCGCGCGCGCGCGCCACGATCTCGGGATCGTTCTCGAGCGCGGGCTCCCCGGGCACGAGCTCGACGCGACCGCGGCAGCCGTGCGCCGCTGCCACCCCGGACACGACCTCCTCGACCATCTGGCGCAGCGCCAGGCGATCCTCGGGGCGCTGGGCCCGCAGCGCGCCGCGTGCGCGAGCCTGCGCGGGAATCACGTTCTCCGCGCTGCCGCCCTCGAGCACCCCGACCGTGACCACGGCCGGGGCGTGAGGGTCGATTCGGCGACCTACCTCGGCGTGGAGCGCCACGACGATCTGCGCGAGGGCGAGGATCGGATCGCGACCCTGATGCGGATAGGCGCCGTGCGCAGGCTGCCCGTCCACCGTTATCTCGATCGCGTCGCAGGACGCGTTGACCGTGCCGGCGTCCAGCGCGACGCTGCCCCAGGGAAGGTCGGGATGGACGTGGGCGGCCACGACCGCGGCCGGGGCCAGCGTCGCCAGCTCGCCGTCGGCGAGCTGCTGCGCTCCCGAGGGATAGGCCTCCTCGCTGGGCTGAAAGACCGCCAGCAGCGGGGCCGGAAGCTCGTCGGCGAGCACGTGCGCCGCTCGCGTCAGCGCGACCAGTGCGGCCATGTGAACATCGTGCCCGCAGGCATGCATCACGTCGTCGTGTGCGCTGAAGGGCGAGCCGGTGCGCTCCTGCAGCGGCAGGCCGTCCAGCTCGGCGCGCACGGCGATCGCGGTCTGCCCGGCGCCGACACGCGCGATCAGCCCGGTCGTGGCGACGCCCCTCGATGAAACGGGCAGCTCGGCAGCGAGGGTCGCCGCGGTCTGCTCCTCGGCGTGGGCGAGCTCTGGCCGGGCGTGCAGCCGGTGGCGCAGGTCGACGGCGAGCGAGAGCTCGCGCTCCACGCCCGCGAGCAGCCGTCCCAGCAGCGCTCGCGGCTCAGTAGACATCTGCATAGCGCCGGCACGCCTCCTCGATATCCAGCTCGCCGACGATCCGCAGCTCGGTGCGCTTGACGGCCATGTATGCCTCGTAGAGCAGGGGCGACATCCAGCCGCGGACGGTCTCGTCGCCGGCAAGCGCGGCAAGCGAGCCCTCCAGCGACGTCGGCAGCGCGCCGACGCCGAAGCGCTCGGCGGCGGCGTCGTCGAGCCCGGCCGGGTCGCGGTCCAGGATCGGCGGCGCCGGCAGCTCGGCGCGCAGTCCGTCGAGCCCCGCGCGCAGGAGTGCGCCGAGCGCCAGGTAGGGGTTGGCCGTCGCGTCCGCGCCGCGATACTCGAGGTGAAGCTGGCTGGCGGGCTCGGCGCTCGACAGCGCGACCAGCGGCGGGATGCGCAGCAGCGCTTCGCGGTTCTGCTGGGCCAGGCAGGCGGCGCCCGCGCTCCAGCGGTGGGGCGCAAGACGCGCCGCCGAGATCGCGCTAGGGGCGGTGAGCGCGCTCAGCGCCTGCGCGTGCAGCAGGATCCCTGCAGCGAAGCGCCCGCCGAGCTCGCTCAGCTGCGCCGTCCTTCGGCGGTCATACAGCAGCGGCGTCCCGGCGCCGTCGAGGAGGGAGAAGTGGATGTGCGCGCCGTTGCCCGCTTCGACGGGATCCAGCAGAGGCGAGAAGCTGGCGCGCGTCCCGTGGCGACGCGCGATCTCGCGGATCACCTCCTTGAGCACGACGCTCCGGTCCGCGCTCGCAAGACCGTCGGCGCCGTCCACGGGCACCTCGAACTGGTGGGCGGCGTACTCGGCGAAGAAGCGCTCGGGCCGCACGCCGGCCTCCGCCAGCGCCCGCATCGCGTGCGTGGCGAACGGCTCGGCGCGCCGCTGCTCATCCAGCGAGAACGGCAGTCCCGCCGGCGCGTCAAGCATCAGCTGGAACTCGTGCTCGAAGCTGGCGGTGACGTGGATATCGAACTCATCGGCCAGCTCGTACAACGCCGTGCGCAGAAAGTGCCGCGGGCAGCACTCCCACGGGCCCCCGTCGGTCTCGACGATGTCGCAGAGCACGAGCTCCAGCGGGGTCTCGCCCGGCGCGCCCGCCACGCGGACGTGGGTGGGGGGGTCGGGCAGCAGGCGCAGGTCGCCCTGCGAGCCAAATGGGTTGGGCTCGGCGAGCGGCCCCAGCGGGGTCAGCGCCTGGTTGGCCGGCACCCAGCCCACGCCGGCCTCGCGGTGCTTGCCGAGGTCGCTGCTCGGCAGCGAGCGTCCGCGGACGACCGACCCCAGGTCGCAGCAGACGAGCGCGACCAGATCCGATGCGCTCACTGGCGCGTCGCCTGCGTGACGGTCCCGTTGTCCCAGGCTTCCTCGGCGAGGCCGAGCTCGGCGGCGCCGCAGCGCACGAGCTCGGCGTCTGGCGTGCACGCGACGACGATCAGGCCGCCCGGCGACATGTCGGGACGCGCCAGTGCGACCGCCAGGCGCTCCTGTGGCTGAAGATGCACGCCGGCGCTGCCGAGCGAGGGGTAGGTGTCGGCGACCACGTAGAGGCTGCCGCCGGGACCGCTCGCGCGGCCGACGACGCAGGCGAAGTGCCCGACGTCCCAGTCCGCCGGTGGTCCGGACTGGTCGCCGTCGAGCAGGTAGTCGAGCAGCTGGTCGGGATGCGGGCGCGCGCCCCACAGATGACGCGTCGCCAGGTTGGCGACGAGCGTCACCGGGTGCGCCAGCGCGCCGGCCACGTCGAACACGCCCCGCAGCGTCTGCACCGACCAGGGTCCGCTGAACGGAACCGCCACGAGGCGCCCGCCTGATATGCGATCGATCGCTTCGACGAGGCCGCCCGCCGTCGTGCCCGAGACGTCCTGCCGATCGACAAAGGGCGGTGTCAGGCGATAGTCGCGCCGGCCCTGCTCACCGGCTGGCAGGCTGGTCGTGTCGCGCAGGCGCGAGACGACGGTGCCCGCGGCCTGCGCCAGCAGGTCCTGGTCGACGGGCTCTCCGTCGTGCTCCTCGATGCCCGCCGCGCGCAGCGCGAGCGATGCGCAGAAAGCGCCGCACAGGTCGTCTCGCTGGGGCAGCTCGCTCGCGTGCGTGCGCAACAGTGCCCGCGCTCCCTGAAGCATCGTGATGTCAAATGATGCAAGCGCGGCCATGGCTCCAATATACGGAGGCGCGCGCGGCGGCACGCGAGCGTTCGGCGCGCGCGGCTTTCCACCAGCTACGCTGCGCGGGCGATGCGTTTTGCGGTGAAGTTCCTGGGCTGCAAGGTCTCTCAGGCGGACGCGATGCTGGCCCGCCGCGAGCTGCTCGCGGCCGGGCACGAGGAGGTCGCCGAGGCCGAGGCAGAGCTGCACGTGGTCAACACCTGCTGCATCACGCGCGAGGCGGAGGCCAAGTCGCGCCAGGCGGTCCGGCGCTCGCTGCAGAGCGCCAGCCGCGCGTTCGTCGGTGGCTGCGCGGTCAACCTGCGCGCCGAGCAGTTCACCGAGATCGGTCCCGCGGTGCAGGTCTTCGCCGGGACGGCCGAGGATGCGGCCGGCGCGATCGGCGCCGCGGCGAACGCGCACGCAGGGTTCGCGCGGCGGGCCGACGATCCAGCGACCGGGGCGTGTGTGGATGTCGAGCACGACGTGCTCGCGCGAGAGCGGCGCTCGCGATCGGGCTCCTGGGCCGGAGCCCGCACGCGCGGATTTGTGAAGGTGCAAGACGGCTGCGACTGCCGCTGTGCGTACTGCATCATCCCGACCGTGCGCGGCAGCGCCCGCTCGCGCCCGGCCTCGGCGGTGCTGCGCGAGGTGGCGCAGCGCGCCGAGCACGACCAGCCCGAGGTCGTGATGACCGGGATCAGCGTCGGCGACTACCGCGACCCTGAGCGTGGCCTGGAGCTCGGGGAGCTGCTGGCAGCGGCCGCGCAGGTGCCCGGCGTGCAGCGCGTGCGACTGTCCTCAGTCGAGGTCATCCATGTCAAGGACACCCTGCTGCGGGCTCTGCGCGAGGAGCCAAAGGTGTGTCCGCACCTGCACGTCCCGCTGCAGTCGGGCGATGACGGTGTCCTAGCAGCGATGGGACGCCACTACACGGCCGCCGAGTATCTCGATGCGATCCGCGCGCTGCGCGCGGCGGTGCCCGAGGTCAACGTGACCACCGACGTGATCGTCGGCTTCCCCAATGAGGATCAGGCCGCGTTTGAGAACACGCTCGAGCTGGTCGCCGCGGCGGGCATCAGCAAGGTTCACACCTTCCCCTACTCCGCGCGCCCCGGCACGACGGCGGAGGCGCTGGGCGATCGCGTCGACCCGCAGGAGAAGAAGCGCCGCTCGCGCACGATGCGCGGGCTGTCGGAGGTTCGCTCTCGCCACCATCGCACCGCCAAGCTGTCGCGGACGGCGCGGGTGCTCGTCGACAAGGTGGCCGACGCGCAGTGTGCCGGTTACACGGCCGACTACACGCGCTGCTACCTGCCCGCCGGCGCCGCGCACGCCGGAGAGCTGCTCGACGTCAGCGTCCGCGAGCTCCACGCCGACGGTCTGCGCGTCGTTCCCGTCTGAGCTCCGCGGGCGCCGCGCCGATCGCCCGTCAGGATGCTCGGCCGCCCTGCAGGGCGCGCTGCAGCGTGCGCGCGTCCACGCCCTCCACGCGCACCAGCTTCTGGCGCGCGCCGTGGCCCTGCACGACGGCGACGCGCGATGGCGCGATCGCCAGCTGGCGGGCGATCAGGCGGCACAGCGCGCGGTTGGCGCGTCCGTCCAGCGGCGGGGCGGTCACGCGCGCCTGCAGCACGCCGTCGCGCAGGCCGACGATCTCCTCGCGGTGGGCGCGCGGGGTCAGGCGCACGGCGATCTGCGCACTCGACATCCGGGCATGCTCCCACGCGCGCGCGTCGGCCAAGCCTCGACGCCGACCGGCGTGCGGTGGGCCGTCCGTCCAAAAGCGGCCGCAGATCGGCCGGACCGGGAACAATGCGGGGATGGCACGCCCCCTGCCCACCGTCGCCGCGCGCGCTTGGCGACCGGACCCCGTGATCGTCGCGCTGGCGCTGCTCGCCACGCTCGTGTGCGGGCTGGTCGCGATCGCCACGGCCGCGGGCGCTTTCGCACGCACGCCACCAGCCATCGCCACCGCGCTGCAGCGCGGCGTTTACGTCGCCTTCTGTACCGGGCCTGCCCGGCGCTCGGAGGCGTCGGCTCGCGCAGCTTCGACCAGCCATGCCGGCTGGCCGCCCGATGAATGCCTGAAGATGGACAAGGAGGGCGCGGGGCGGTTGCACACGCTCGTCGGCGAGGCCGACGTGCACAACTGGCTGCTCGGCGGGTATGGCAACGATACGATCTTCGGAGGAGAACGTGGGGACGTGATCTGGGGCGACTATCACCCCGAAGGCGAGCCGCCCGACCAGACGGTCGTGATCCACGCGGGCAACGGCCGGAACTTCATCTACGCAAACGACACGCACAACTACGTCTGGACGGGCACGGACCCGTCCACCGTCGTGCACGCGCACAACCCTGGGACCTCGGGCATCATCCATTGCCAGTCGTCGGGCGTCGTGGTGTACCTGAGCAGGATCAGCGAACGCTCGTTCAAGCTCCACGGCTGTCATCACATCAGCCACTTCAGCGTGGGCTACTGAGTCAGACGCCGTCCGAGAGGCGGCGGTGGGCGGTGTGTGAGACTTCGGCGATGCAGCCTGCGCCGCGTTTTGCCGTCGTGGGCCACGTCGAGTGGGTGCAGTTCGCGCGCGTGCAGCGCGTGCCCGACGCCGGCGACGTGGTTCATGCGCGCGCGCCGTTCGAGGAGGCGGCGGGGGGTGGCGCCGTCGCGGCGGTGCAGCTCGCGCGCCTGGCCGGCGAGGCGGTTCTGATCACCGCGCTCGGCGACGACGACCACGGGCGACGCTCGCGCGAGCGCCTGAGCGAGCTCGGCGTGCGCGTGTGGGCGGCGGGCCGGCCGTGCGGCACGCGACGCGCGGTCACGCTCGTCGACGACGCGGGCGAGCGCACGATCGTCACGTTCGGCGAGCGCCTTGACCCGCACAGCGCCGACGCCGATGTCCCGTGGGAGCGGCTCGCCGAGATGGACGCGGTCTACTTCACGGCCGGCGACGTCGGTGCTCTGCGCCGGGCGCGCGCGGCCGGCGTCGTGGTCGCCACGCCGCGCGCGGTCGACGCGCTCGGCCACGGCGTGGCCCTCGACGCGCTCGTGCTGAGCGCCGGCGACGCCGGCGAGCGCCGGCTGGCCGCACGCTATGCCGACGCGGCCGCGGTCGTGGTCTCGACGGAAGGAGCGCGCGGCGGGAGCTACCGCGAGCGCGACGGCGTGGCGGGCGCCTTCGCGCCGGCGCCGGTCCCCGGCGAGGTGGTCGACGCCTACGGCTGCGGCGACGCGTTCGCTGCGGGCCTGACATATGGGCTGGGCTGCGGCGCGTCGCTGCCAGACGCGCTCTCGCTCGCGGCCCGCTGCGGCGCGACGTGCCTCACAGGCCGCGGGCCCTACGAGCGGCTGCTGACCCACGAGGACTAGCGCTCACAGGGGGCCGAACTGGGGAGCGCGCGCGGCCGCCAGCACCCGCCGCCCGAGCGGCATCACGTCGGCGCGCCGGCGCCGGCCCTCCGCCTTGTCCTGGTACATCGCGGCATCCGCGTGCCTGACGAGGTCTGACACCGTGTCGCCGTCCTGCGGCCAGACGCCGCCGCCGACGCTGGCGCTGACCGAGACCGACAGCTGTCCGAGCTGAAACGGCTCTGCGAACGCCGTCCGCACGCGTCGCTCGGCGGCGCGCACCTGATCGTCGCGATGCACGTCTGAGAGGATCACCGCGAACTCGTCGCCGCCCAGCCGGGCAACCTCGTCGCTGCCCCGGGCCATTCCCCGCAGTCGCTCGGCGGCCTGGCGCAGCAGCTCGTCGCCGAAGTCGTGACCGTGGGCGTCGTTGACGTGCTTGAAGTCGTCGAGGTCGATGAACAGCAGGCCAACGTGGCCCTGGCGCTCGCCAACGCCGGCAAGCGCGCGGTCGATGTGCTGGCGAAAGCCGACCCTGTTGAGCAGTTCGGTCAGGCTGTCGTGGCTGGCTTTGTGGCGCAGCTCGTCGACGAGCAGGCCGTTCTGGATCGCGGGGGCGGCGAGCGCGGCCACGCCGGTCAGGCGTTCCAGCAGCTCGGGATCGGGGCGCAGGCGCTGCGGGCGGTCCTCGGCGACGACGATCAGCACGCCCAGGAACACCTCGTGGGCCACGATCGGGACGACGACCAGGGCTGCCATCTTGAGCGCCTTCATCATTTGGGCCATGAACGGGTCTTCGGTGTCTTCGCCGTAGAAGTGCGGCTCCGGTTCTGTGGTCATCGTGCCCAGGCTCGGCGTGTCGGCGGGCGAGATCGTCAGTTTCGAGATCGCGTCTTCCTGCTCGTCGGTCTGACCCGTTCCCGTCAGGAACCTGAGGCACTCGTCGTGCTCGTCCCACAGCCACACGGCGATTCGATCGCAGTCGACGACTTCCGGAACGGCGGCGGTCAGGCGCTCGCCGACCTCCTCGCTGGTGCCCGCCTGCGCGGCGGCGTGCGCGAGCGACAGCAGCGAGGTCACCTGCGCGTTTCGCTCGGCCGACTCCTGCAGCGCGGTCGCGATGTCGAGCACGGCCGCGGCGTGCTTGGCATACAGGTTGAGCAGCTCCTGTTCCTGGGGCAGGAACTTGACCGCGGTGGGGTACCGGGCGATCAGCCGGCCGTAGTGGCGGCGGCTGGACGTAACCTCGGCGACCAGCGCCGAGTCGCCCTTCGGCGCGTCGGGTGCAACCGCCGCCTCGGCGAACTCCTGGGCATCGCGCGTCTCCATGCCGCGGCTGTAGACCTGAAGCTCGGCGTCGGGAGCGGTGCGCACGGCGAGGATGTAGCTCGGCGCGCGCACCGCGCTCGCCGCGCGCTCGACGATGCGTGGCAGCACGGTGTCGAGGTCGTCGGTGGAGACGAGGTCGCTGGCGATCGCGTAGACGTTGTGCAGGCGCTCTGACATCGCCTTCAGCTGGCCCTCGAGCGCGGTGACGCGCTGCTGGGGATCTGCCGCCTCGGCGGCCCTTGCGGCGTCCCAGGTGAGCTCGTACAGGCAGCGAGCGTCGCCGCGCGCCTGGCATTCGCTCTCGTGGACGTTGCCCGGGGGCAGGCCGAACAGGATGGGAGTGCCGGCGAGCAGGCCGGTGGCCCAGTCGCAGTGCAGGCGCCGGCGCGTGAAGCCCTCGCGGGCGCGGGCGGTGATCAGGGCGCTGCCGGGGGAGGCCTCGAGCGCCTCCATGTCGGTGACCGTGCTGAACTTGGAAGTGCTTCCCGCGACCGCCTGCATCACGGCCTCGACCGAGCCCAGGGAGCGCATCATCGTCGCGACCTGGGTGCCCGCGTTCTGCGGCACCGTCAGTTCGCCGACCTTGCGCGCGAACTGCGGGTCGCCCGTCTGCTCCACGCCGGCCTCCAGCATCTCGCAGGCCTCGTCCAGCGAGATCCAGTTCTCGCCGTTGGACAGGTAGGCCGCGTCGTGGGGCGTCCCGGCCAGCTCGAGCACCGACGCCACGGCGTCCTCGCCGCCCGCGCTGCGCACCAGCCCCAGCAGGACCTTCGTCATCTCACAGCAGATCTGCCGCACGGCGTCCTCCGGCGGGGCCGACGCCGACACGGCGACATCAAGGTGCATACAGACCAAATCGGCCGTCCACGCCGTCGCTTGAGCAGTTTTGGACGCACTCCACACCCGTTGTCGCCCGCCGCACGATGCCGGCCATGCGCTTGCCCTGCGCGCGCCCCGATCGCGGGTGCCTGCGTGCTCTCAGGCTACGATCCACGCTTGCCGCCCGCGCGATCATCAGACAGCCAGCACGCGTGAGCACGTCGGTCCCCGAGCGGCCCACGCTGGATGGGCTGGAGGAGAAGTGGAGCGCGGTCTGGGAGCGCGATGGCACGTTTCGCTTTGATCGAGGCGCGCCGCGCGAGCGGGTGTACGCGATCGACACGCCTCCTCCGACGGTCAGCGGCTCGCTGCACGTCGGGCACGTGTTCTCCTACACGCACACCGATCTGATCGCGCGCTACAGGCGAATGCGCGGGATGGAGGTCTTCTATCCGATGGGCTGGGACGACAACGGCCTGCCGACCGAGCGGCGCGTGCAAAACCACTTCGGCGTGCGCTGTGACCCGTCGATCCCGTACGACCCCGACTTCACACCGCCGGCCGAGCCGGGCGAGGAGCCGGTGGCCGTCTCGCGACCGAACTTCGTGGCGCTGTGCTTGCAGCTCACCGAGAGCGACGAGCAGGTCTTCGAGGAGCTGTGGCGCACGCTCGGCCTGTCGGTCGACTGGTCGATGACCTATACGACGATCGGCCCGCTGGCGCAGCGCATCTCCCAGCGCGCCTACCTTGGCCTGCTCGCGCGCGGGCAGGCCTACCAGCTGGAGGCGCCGACGCTCTGGGACGTCGACTTCCAGACCGCGGTTGCGCAGGCCGAGCTCGAGGATCGCGAGCGCCCCGCGGCGATGCACCGCGTGCGCTTCTCCCTGCCCGGCGATGGCGCAGCCGCGCAGCCCGACGCGTTGATCGAGACCACCCGCCCGGAGCTGATCGCGGCCTGCGTCGCGCTCGTGGCCCACCCCGACGACGAGCGCCAGCGCGCGCTCGTCGGCAACGACGTGCTGACCCCGCTGTTCGGGACGCGCGTCCCCGTGCTCACGCACCCGCTGGTCGATCGCGAAAAGGGCACCGGCCTGGTGATGGTGTGCACGTTCGGCGACGTGACGGACGTCGTGTGGTGGCGCGAGCTGGGCCTGCCGGTCCGCTCGGTGCTCGGTCCCGATGGGCGCCTCCTGGACGTCCCGTGGGGAGAGCCGGGTTGGGAGTCCGACGACGTCGCGCGGGCGCGCGCGTCCTACGAGCAGCTGAGCGGCCGCACGATCAACCAGGCGCGGCGATCGATGGTGGCGCTGCTGGAGCAGTCGGGAGACCTCGTGGGCGAGCCGCAGCCGCTGACCCACGCCGTGAAGTTCTTCGAGAAGGGCGAGCGCCCGGTGGAGATCATCACTAGCCGTCAGTGGTTCATCCACACCGTCGAGCATCGCGACGCGCTGATCGCGCGCGGTCGCGAGCTGCGCTGGCATCCGCCATACATGCGCGCGCGCTTTGAGGATTGGGTCGGTGGCCTCACGGGTGACTGGTGCATCAGCCGCCAGCGCTTCTTCGGCGTTCCATTCCCGGTCTGGTATCCGATCGACGAGCACGGCGCGATCCACCACGAGCAGCCGATCGCCGCGCGCGACGACCAGCTGCCCGTCGATCCCTCGACCGACGTGCCGGCCGGGTACGAGGCCTCCCAGCGCGGCCAGCCGGGGGGCTTTGTCGGCGATCCCGACGTGATGGACACTTGGGCGACCTCCTCGCTCACGCCGCAGGTGGCCGGGCAGGCCGGCGAGGACGAAGACCTGTTCGGGCGCGTGTTTCCGATGGACCTGCGCCCGCAGGCCCACGACATCATCAGGACCTGGCTGTTCACGACGATCTTGCGCTCGCACATCGAATACGACTCGCTGCCGTGGACCAATGCCGCGATCTCGGGCTGGGTGCTCGATCCCGACCGCAAGAAGATGTCCAAGTCGCGCGGCAACGTCGTCACGCCGATGCACCTGCTCTCAGAGCACGGCGCCGACGCCGCGCGCTACTGGGCGGCGAGGGGGCGCCCGGGCACCGACACCGCGTTTGACCCTCAGCAGATGAAGGTCGGGCGGCGCCTGGCGGTGAAGCTGCTGAACGCATCGAAGTTCGCGCTCGCCGACCTGCCGCCGCAGGGCGACGCGCTCACCCATCCGCTGGACCGCGCGATGATCGCGCGCCTGGCGGCCGTCGTCGCCGAGGCGACGCGCAGCTTCGAGCAGTACGACTACACGCGCGCGCTCGAGCGCGCGGAGGAGTTCTTCTGGTGGTACTGCGACTACTACCTCGAGCTGGTCAAGGGGCGACGCTATGACCCGGCTCCGCAGGCGAGCGCCTCGGTGAGCCGCGCGCTGTCGCTCTCGCTGTCGGTCTTTCAGCGGCTGTTCGCGCCGTTCTTGCCGTTCGTCGCCGAGGAGGTTTGGTCGTGGTGGCAGGAGGGCTCGGTGCACCGGTCCCGCTGGCCCGACGCCGGCGAGCTCGCGGGCGCCGCCGACGGACCCGACATCGACCCCGCGCGCGAGGGGCTGGCGCTCAACGCGGCGGCGGACGTGCTCAGGGAGGTGCGCAAGGCGAAGTCCGATGCGCGCCGGCCGATGCGCGCCGCGGTCGCCCGGGTGCGCGTGACCGACACGGCCGGGCGCCTGCGCGCGCTCGCGCTGGGCTCCGACGACCTCGTGCAGGCGGGCGCGATCGAGCAGCTGGACGTCGCCGAGGGGGACGAGTTCTCAGTCGAGGTGGAGTTCGCGCAGGACACCCCGCCGGACGCCAGATAGGGTCCCCGGCGTGCACAGGACGCTGATAGCGCAGCTGCCCCAGAAGGTCGGCGAGCGCGTGACGATCCGTGGCTGGGCGCAGGCGGTGCGCGACCAAAAGCGAATGCAGTTCGTGATCGTGCGCGATGAAACCGGCCTCGTGCAGGCCGTGCTCGAGAAGGCCGAGCCGCCGGGCGAGCTCAACGAGCGCGTGTCGGCCCTGACGCCCGAGTCGGCGATCACGCTGAGCGGGACCGTGGTCGCCGACGAGCGCGTGAAGCTCGGCGGGCTGGAGGTGCGCCTGGAGGAGCTGCAGGTCGACTCGCTCGCCGAGCCCGAGCTGCCGATCGCCGCGGACTCTGCGCTGGACAAGCGCATCGACTGGCGCTACCTGGACCTGCGCCGCCCCGACAGGCGGCTGATCTTCGAGGTCCAGACCGCCGTCGAGCACGCGATGCGCGAGTTCTGGCGAAAAGAGGGCTTCATCGAGCTGCACACGCCCAAGTTCATGGGCTCGGCCAGCGAGTCGGGCGCCGAGCTGTTCAAGGTCGAGTACTTCGAACGCGCCGCCTACCTGGCGCAATCGCCGCAGTTCTACAAGCAGATGGCGATGGCAGCCGGCTTCGGCAAGGTCTTCGAGGTGGGTCCGGTGTTTCGCGCCAACCCCTCGTTCACCTCGCGCCACGACACCGAGTTCACGAGCGTCGACGTCGAGATCTCCTGGATCGACTCCCACGACGACGTGATGGCCTTCGAGGAGCGCTGGCTGGCCTACGTGCTCGGGGCGGTGAACGAGTCCCACGGCGAGGCGATCGAGAGGACGTTCGGCTCGCCGGTGGTCGTGCCGCCGGTCCCGTTCCCGCGGATCGCGCTCGCCGAGGCCAAGGAGCTGCTCGCGCGCCACGGCCACGAGGCGCCGGGCGCCGGGCACGACCTCGACCCGCCCAGCGAGCGTGCGCTCTCCGCGGTCATCGCCGAGCAGCACGGGCACGAGTTCGCCTTCGTGACCGACTATCCGAGCACCGTGCGCCCCTTCTACCACATGCGCTACGCCGATCGGCCCGAGCTGACCAAGAGCTTCGATCTGCTGTGGCGCGGCCTGGAGCTCACCACCGGGGCCCAGCGCGAGCACCGCTACGAGCAGCTCGTCGCGCAGGCGCACGAGAAGGGGGTGGAGACCGGTCCGATCCAGTACTACCTCGACTTCTTTCGCTTCGGCGCGCCGCCGCACGGTGGCTTCGGCTTCGGCCTCACGCGGCTGCTGATGCAGCTGCTGGGACAGGACAACGTGCGCGAGGTGACGTTCCTGTACCGCGGCCCCCACCGCCTCGAGCCGTAGGCGGGCCCTCCTCGGTCTGCCGGCGCTCAGTACACCCCGCCGAGCTTGCGGTGATCCCAGGTCGCCCGCCGGCGCTCGATGAACTCGAGCCCCACGCGCTTGTCGGCCTGATGGTCGATCGTCGCCGCGATCTCGGCCGGCAGCTCTGTCGCCGGCGGCTCGCCCGGCGCGGTGGCGTAGCGCGAGAACAGGTCGCGCCCGAGCGCCGCGACCGCGACGACGTCGTCGTGCACGACCGCGTCGCACTCGAGCATCACGCCGCGCAGCTGGTCGTAGGTGTCGCCCGCCTCGACCTGCAGCGTCGCGCGCGCGTCGCGCCGCAGGTTTCGCATCTTCTGCGAGGCCGCATACGTCCAGGCCCACAGGCGCGGGCCCGGCTCGTCGCCCGGGGCGTCGCGCAGCACGTACCACAGCGGCATGAGGTGCGGCCACCCGCGCGGGCCGAGGGTCGCGCACGTGAGGGTTCGCTGCCCCGCCAGGAACGCCGCGACCTCGGCGGCGGACATCTTGATCTGATCGCGGCGGCTCAAGGCCGTGCCCCGCGCGGCCGCTACGCCGCGGCCGGCGTGGCGGCGTAGGCCTCGCGCAGGCGCGCGACGGCCTCGCTCACGGCCTCGCGGGCGTCTTGCGGGGCGAGCACGGCGGCGTCGCCGGCTTCCTTGAGGATCTCGCGCACGAGCCACTGCACGCCGGCGAAGCTCAGCTCGACGACCACCGACCCGTCGTCGCCCTCGGCCACCACGCGTCGCGCCTCGCGCGCCCAGCGTGCGCGGTCGGGCGAGATCCACACGCGCGCGCTGCGCGACGCCTCGACCTCGCCGGTGCGCAGCCAGCCGTCCACCTCGGCCGCCGGGTCGACCTCCGGCCGGGGCACGAACTTCGTAGCGCTGATCGTCGCGCGCTTGATCCGATCCAGGCGGAAGTGGCGCATGCCGTCGCGCTCGGGGTCAAACGAAGCGACGTACCATCCCTCGCGGCCGTTGGTCAGCGCGTAGGGCTCGACGGTGCGCAGCGAAAGCTCGTCCTCGTTCTCCTTGTAGTACTCGAGCTCGACCATCCGCCGCTTGACGATCGCCTCGGACATCTGGCGCGCCACGTCGGAGTCGTCGCCGCCGGAGTCAGCCACCTGAAGGCCCTGCTCCATCGGGTCGGCGCCCAGCGCGCCGACGATCTTCTCGCGCGCCGAGGTGAGCGAGCCCTCGGGTATGTGCTCGCCGATCAGGTCGATCGCGGCCACGAGCGCCTTGGCCTCGACCGGAAGCAGCCGCGCGGGCCTGTCGAAGTTGTCGCTGTAGGGCTCGGGATCCACCTCGATCTCGCCCTCCTCCTCCTTGAACTCGGCATAGAGCACATACGAGCCGCCGCCGAAGTTGACGACGTTCAGCACGTCGACGTCCTCGCGCAGCTCCTGCTCTGTGACCTGAAGCTGCTCGCAGACCTCCTGGACCGCCACCCGCCCGAGCTCTCCCGCGTTCGCTCCCCCCGAGCGGCCGGCCTTGATCAGGATGCTCGCGAGCGTGACCAGGCGCGCGAAGCGCTCCGGACGGATCGCCGCTTCGCTGCGACCCGAGGGCTCATCGTGCTCGGCTCCCGCCGCGGCGTCGCCATTGGCGCCGCGCCCGGCGGCCGGCGCCTTGGCCTCCGTCGGCGTGCCCTGCGCCGCGCTGTCGGGCGCCCCCTCGTGGCGCTCGTGCAGCAGCTCGAGCCGCCTTCCGAGCTCGTCGGTCAGCTCGGGCGGTCCCAGCAGGCGCGCGTTGATGCCCAGGCCGAGCACCCAGGAGATGATCCCGCGAGGGCTCGAGTATTCGGTGTGAAACAGCCGGTCCTCGCCCTCCTCGTGAACCTCGCCATAGCGACCGAAGTGGCGCTCGACCTGCCAGGCGATGCGCTGCGTGATGAGGATCTCGGCCGTGCCGAGCTCGTCGCCCAGCTGCCAGTCGGCGCGATTGGCATAGGCGCGCGGGTCGAAGTCCGCGGGCCGGCGAAAGTCGTGCTCGGCCTTGGTCGCGTAGGCGACCTTGCCGCGGATGCGCGAGAGGCGAAATACGCGAATCGCCTTGCGCTCGTGCGCGTAGCCGAGCAGGTAGAACTGGCCGCCCTGGAACAGCAGGTGGTAGGGGTCGACGCGGCGCGTGCCCAGCTCGTCGCGCTCCATCGTGTAGTAGTCGAACACGATCGTCTTGTTGCGAAAGATCGCGGTCTCGACCTTCGCCAGGCGCGCCGAGAGCTCGTGGCCGCCGGCCGACGCCGTGATGCCGAGCGCCACCGAGCGCTGCTCGGGCGCGCGCAGCGGGCTCGGACGCCCCCAGGTGATCTGCTGCAGCGCCAGGCGCAGCGGCTCGGCATACGCGAATTCGCCGTCGAGCAGGCTGAGCGCGGCCTGCAGCGCCGCGAGCTCCTTGTCGGTGAAGGCGATTGCGGGCAGGTGGAAATTCTCGGGGCGCAGGGAGTAGTTCTCCTGCTCGGCCGCCCCCTCGGCGGGCCGCTCGACCGTCAGCTGGATGCCGAGCGAATCGAGCTCTGAGCGGTCGGCGTAGAAGCGCCGCGCGAAGGCGTCCTCGTTCATCCCGCTGTAGCCCTCGACGTCGCGCCGGATCTCCATCGCGGTGACCGGGCGGCGCTCGGCCATCAGGTAGGAGATCAGCGAAAGCTGGCGGATCAGCTTCTCGGTGTCCTTTGCCATGGCGCTAAACCATAGAACTCGCCGGCGAGACGGCTGTGTCGCCGGTGTCTTGACGAGACGCTATTTGCGGACTTTGGCCGGGCGCATCCGTCAGGCGTAGCGCCGGCGCGTCTGGCTCAGGCCGCTTCGCGCGCCGGCGGCGCCGGCTGGCCTATCTCCGTCGGCGAGTCGTCGCGCTGCTGTGTTGTTCGCCCGCCGAAGAACGCCCCCGAGCCGATCGCGCGGTCAAACCCCGACCACGTCGCCCCCGGCGCGAGCTCCTTCTCGAGGCGATCGAAGCTGCCCAGGCGCCCGCCGAGATTGTCGATCATGTGCACGAGCGTCGCCTCCCTGGTGCACGGAACAACCGGGCTGCCGTGCTCCAGCGTGCCGTGGTGGGAGAGGATGATGTGACAGACCGCCTGCGCGAGCTCGGGCGGGAAGCCGTCGATCCCCTCGATCATGCGCCGCACGCGGTAGTAGCCGAGCGCGATCTCGCCCTGCAGACGGCCGGCGTCGGTGAGGTCGATGCTCTGGGGATCGTCGGTGTAGGCCTCGAGCTTGCCGATGTCGTGCAGCAGCGCGCCGGTGACGGCCACGTCGCGGTCGATCCCGGCGAACGTCGCGCTGATCGCGCTGACCGCCTGTGCGACCCCGAGGCAGTGCTCAAGCAGGCCGTGACGGTAGGCCTGGTGGTAGTGCTTGGCGGCCGGCGCGACGCGGTAGCCCGCCCACAACGGCGAGTCCTCGCCGAAGATGCCCGCGAGCAGCGTGCGCAGGTGGGGCTGGCGGACGGTCCCCAGCAGCTCGCGCATCTCGGCCTCCATCTGGGCGACGTCGCGCGTCGGCCCGTCGAGCAGCTCGTCGAGCGAGTAGCTGCCGGGCGTCGGAGCGGTCAGCTCGTGCAGGTTGATCTGCGGCCCGTAGCGCGGATGCACGATGTAGCGTCCGCTCACGCCGACGGGGGCGCCGGCGCGCGCGAGCTGCTCGATCTCCTCGAGGCCCTCCCACACCATGCACACCACCGCGCCCGTGCGGTCGCCCAGCTGCAGGCGCAGGTAGAAGCCGCCGTCGCGTCGCGATCGGCGTTCGACCTCGCGAACCAGCAGCACCTGGTCGATCTGCGCGCCGTCTGTGAGCTCGTTTACCAGCACGATATTCACGGTAGAGTCGCGTGCGGACGCAACGGTCTCGGCGGCGCTGGCGCGGCGGGCGCCCCCGCGGCGCCGGGGTCCGGGTGGCTCGCGAGGCCGCGTGGCGCGCGCCGGGGGTCGGTTACGCTGCACCACGATGAAGGGGATAATCCTCTCGGGGGGCAAGGGCACGCGCCTGCGCCCGATCACGCACACGAGCGCCAAGCAGCTCGTGCCGGTCGCCAACAAGCCGGTGCTGTTCTACGGCATCGAGGCGATGGCCGAGGCGGGGATCGAGGAGGTGGGCATCGTGATCGCCCCCGAGACCGGCGAGGAGATCGAACGCGCCGTGGGCGATGGCTCGCGCTTCGGCGTGCGCATCACGTACATCCCCCAGGCCGAGCCGCTGGGGCTCGCGCATGCCGTGCTCACGGCCGAGCCGTTCCTCGGCGCCAGCCCGTTCGTGATGTACCTCGGCGACAACCTGCTCCAGGGCGGGATCTCAGACCTCGTGGCGGCGTTCACCGAGCACGCGCCCGACGCGCTGATCCTGTTGACCCCGGTGCCCGATCCGCAGAACTACGGGGTTGCCGAGCTGCAGCCCAGCGACGACGGGGGGCCGGGCCGGGTGATCGCGCTGGTCGAGAAGCCGCGCGAGCCGAAGACCGACCTGGCGCTCGTCGGGGTGTACATGTTCACTGCCCAGATCCACGACGCGGCGCGCGCGATCGAGCCGTCGCAGCGCGGCGAGCTGGAGATCACCGACGCGATCCAGCACCTCGTCGACGCGGGCATGCGCGTGGAGCCGCACATCGTGCGCGGCTGGTGGAAGGACACCGGGCGCCTGGACGACATGCTCGAGGCCAACCGGCTGGTCCTCGACAACCTCGCCGCGCGCGTCGACGGCGAGCTGATCGACTCGCAGGTCGATGGGCGCGTGGTGATCGAGGAGGGGGCGCGGCTGGAGCGCACGACCGTGCGCGGACCGTCGATCGTGGGCGCCGGCGCGGTGCTGCGCGACTGCTATATCGGCCCCTACACGGCGGTCGGCGAGCGCTGCGAGATCTCGGGCTCGGAGGTCGAGCACTCGATCCTGCTGGAGGGGTCGTCGGTTTGCGACCTGGACGGGCGGATGGAGGGCTCGCTGCTGGGGCGCAACGTGACCGTGCGCCGCGGAAACCGCCAGCCGCGCGCCTACCGGTTCATGGTTGGGGACAACTCCGACATCTCGATCCTGTGAGCGTGCGGGGAGCGTGAGCGTGTCGTGAGGCTGCTGGTGACAGGCGCGGAGGGGATGCTCGGGCACGACGTGATGCGCGCCGGCGAGCGCGCCGGGCACGAGCTCGTGCCGGTCGACCTGCCCGAGCTCGACATCACCGACGACGCGGCAGTCGAGCGGCTGCTGGCCGCGCTGCTGGGGCAGCCCGCGGGCCTGTCGGCGATCGTCAACTGCGCCGCGTGGACCGACGTCGACGGCGCGGAGAGCAAGCCCGAGCAGGCGCGCGCGGTCAACGCGACCGGGGCGGGAATCCTCGCTCGCGCGGCCGCCGCGGTCGACGTGCCGCTGCTCCACGTCTCCACCGACTACGTGTTCGACGGCGCTGCGCCGCTGGACGCCGACGGGCATCCGCGGCCCTACCTGGAGTCCGACCCGACCGGCCCGCGCTCGGTGTACGGCGCGACGAAGCTCGAAGGCGAGCACGAGGTGAGCGCCGCGTCGCCGCGGCACGCGATCGTGCGCACCGCATGGCTGTATGGCGTCGACGGGCCGAACTTCGTCGAGACGATGCTGCGGCTCGCCGGCGAGCGCGACGCGGTGCAGGTCGTCACCGACCAGATCGGCTCGCCGACGTGGTCGGGGCACCTCGCGCCGGCCATGCTCGGCCTGGTCGAGCGCGAGGCGAGCGGCCTCGTGCACCTCACCGGCGGGGGCGAGGTCTCCTGGAACGGCTTCGCGGCGGAGATCTTCCGCCAGGCCGAGGTGAGCTGTGAGGTGCAGGCGGTCACCAGCGAGCAGATGGCGCGCCCGGCTCCGCGCCCGGCCTGGTCGGCGCTGCGCTCCGAGCGCGACGACGTGCTGCCGATGCCCGACTGGCGGGACGGGCTGGCGGGATATCTGGCGGCGCGCGCTGGGATGATTCGCGCATGAGCACCGCAGGTGCGGTCAAGCGAGCCTGGAGGGCGAGCATCTCTGTCAGAGGCGCCGACAGGATGGAGGCGCGAGCATGAAATTACTTGTCTGCGGCGGAGCCGGCTTCATCGGCTGCACGTTCGCGCGGCTGCGCGTGCGCGAGCACGGCGACGAGGTGTGCGTGCTCGACAAGCTCACCTACGCCGGACGCGAGGAGAACCTCAAGGACATCGCCGACGCGCCCGGCTTTCGCTTCTTCCACGGCGCGATCGAGGACCCGGAGGCCGTCGCGCGGGCGATCGACGCGGGCGGCGCGGAGGCGATCGTCAACTTCGCCGCCGAGACGCACGTCGACCGCTCGATCGCCGAGCCCGACGCGTTCGTGGCCACGCACGCGCTCGGGACCTACGTGCTGCTGGAGGCCGCGCGCGAGCGCGGCCTGCGCTACCTGCAGGTCTCCACCGACGAGGTCTACGGCTCGATCGACGTCGGCACGTTCACCGAGGAGTCGCCGCTGCGCCCGAGCTCGCCCTACTCAGCGACGAAGACGGGCGCCGACCTGCTCGTGCAGAGCTACTTCCACACCTACGAGCTGCAGGCGGTGATCTGCCGCGGCTCCAACAACTACGGCGCCTACCAGTACCCCGAGAAGCTGATCCCGCTGATGATCCTCAACGCGCTGCACGGCGACGCGCTGCCGGTGTACGGCGACGGGATGCAGGTGCGCAACTGGATCCACTCGACGGACTTCGCCGCGGCGATCGGGCACGTGCTGGCGCACGGCGTCGCGGGAGAGGTCTACAACGCGGGCGGTCCCGACGAGCGGGCCAACATCGAAGTCGTGAGCCGCATCATCGAGCTGACCGGCGCCGACAGCGCGCAGATCGAGCACGTCGCCGATCGCCCGGGCCATGACCGCCGCTACTCGCTGTCCTCGGAGAAGGTGCGCGCGCTGGGCTGGGAGCCGGCGGTGCGCTGGGACGAGGGCCTGGAGCAGACGGTCGCGTGGTACCGCGACAACGCCTGGTGGTGGGAGCCGATCCGCTCGGGCGAGTATCGCGCCTACTACGAGCGCCAGTACGGACGCGCGCTGCGCTGAGCTGAAGCGTCGGCGCGCGCGGGGGCGATCGCTAGCCCAGCCCGGAGATCTTCCAGGCGCCGTCTTCCTTGACGAGCGTGAGCGTGCTGAGCGCGTTCTTGCCGGCGTAGATGCTCTTCACGACGGCCGTCGCGGTCTGCTTGGCGCCGCTGGCGCCGAGCTTCACCGACTGCACGGTGACTTCGAAGCTGTCGATCTCTTCGAGCTGCTTCTTGATCGCCTGCTGGCAGCCGCCGGCCGAGGCGTTCAGACGCGCGACGAGCGCGGTCGAGAGCAGCTGTTTGCAGATCTTGCCCGCTTCGCCGGCGGTCGCGGCGCTCTGCAGGTTGGCGATCGTCTGTGCGGCCGCGTGCTGTTCGCCCTTGAAGCTGTTCGAGGTGGTCGTGGTGGCGCACGCCGACAGCGCGGCTGCGAGCAGCGTGAGCAGGACGGGCATGGCGCTGTGCTTGACGGCGAGGATCATCGTGGCGTGAGAGGGTACGCCACCGGCTCTCACGCGGGCTGCCCGTCGCGCTGGCGCGCGGCGGCCTGCTCGACGAAGTGCTTGCTGAGCATCGTCTGCTGGCCCTGGTAGCTGGAGCCGGCCGCGGCGCCGTAGAGGACGTCGGGCTCGGCGGCCATGCGCTCGAACGCGAGCTTGCACACGGGCTGGCGGTGCTCGACCATGAACGGCACGTCGCGGGCGCGTACCTCGAGCGCGGCGCGGCTGCCCTGCGCGCCGTCGGCGCGCGAGTAGCCGAAGCCGGGGTCGAAGAAGCCGGCGTAGTGGGTGCGAAGCTCACCTGCGGTCGGGTCGTAGGCGAGCATCTCGGCCGCGTAGGCGGGCGGGATGCTCACGCCCTCGGCCGAGAGCAGCAGGTAGAAGATCTCGGGCTCGAGCACGATGCGAGCGCCGCGCTCGGGGTGGACGGGTTCCCAGAAGTCGCGCCAGGCGAGCTCGCCGATCTGCGAGAGGTCGATCGGCAGGCTGTTCTTCTTGGCCCGGTAGCCGACGATCCGATCGGGGTCGCCGGAGAGGTCGAGGCTGACGAACAGGCCGCCGCCGAGTGAGAGCTCGGCGGCAGGCACGGGCACGCCGTCGTGGTAGAGCAGCGGCGTGTGCGCGTGCAGCCGGGCGAGCGCGCCGTCGTCCAGGCGCGCGTCGCCGTCGAGCAGGCGAACCTGGTTGAGCGCTAGGCCGGTCCTCACGCGGATCGCGAACGAGCGGGGAACGACCTCGAGGTAGAGCCGCCCGTGGTAGCCGGGTGCGATCTCGTCGAAGCGGTGGCTGCGATCGGTGAGCACGCGCGTGAAGACGTCGAGGCGGCCGGTCGAGCTCTTGGGGTTGGCGCGCGCGCGCACGTCGTCGGGGAGCGCGAGCTCCTCGAGCAGCGGCACGAGGTAGGGCCGGTCGCGCTCGAGCGTCACGCCGTCGCGCAGGTCGATCTGTTCGAACGCGAGCCCGTCGATCTTCTGCTCGACCGTTGAGTCGCTGTCGGGCAGGAAGCTGCAGCGCAGCGCCCACGCGTGCTCGCCCAGGCGCAGGTCGACGCTCGCCGGCTGGATGGACTCGGGCGCTATCCGATAGGCGCCCGCCGTGAGCCATTCGCGCGCGACCGCGTCGCGCAGTCGCTGGGACGGCAGAACACCGTTGTCCATGGGAGGCTGAGTGTAGGGCGCGACGCTGGCGATAGCCTGGGCACGTGCCCCTCTCGAGCTTCAGTCCCCGCGTGCGCGACTGGTTCGCGCAGGCCTTCGACGGCCCGACGCCCGCGCAGGCCAAGGCGTGGCCGGCGATCGCCAGCGGCGACCACGTGCTGCTATCCGCGCCGACGGGCTCGGGCAAGACGCTCGCCGCCTTCCTGTGGGCGCTCGATCGCCTGAGCGCTGCCCCGGGCGCCGGCGGCGACGATGGCGATGAGGGATCGCGCGCGTCGGACGAGGTCGGGACGCGCGCGCGCGGTACGCGCGTCGTGTACGTGAGCCCGCTGAAGGCGCTCGCGTATGACATCGAGCGAAACCTGCGCGCGCCGCTGCGCGGCATCGGGGCCGAGGAGGTGAGCGTGGGCATCCGCACCGGCGACACGCCCCAGCGCGAGCGCGCGGCGATGGCGCGCCGGCCGCCCGACATCCTGATCACGACGCCCGAGTCGCTGTACCTGATCCTCACCTCGGGCGCCCGCGAGATGCTCAGCGGCGTCGAGGCGGTGATCGTGGACGAGATCCACGCCGTCGCGCACTCCAAGCGCGGCGCGCACCTGGCGCTCACGCTCGAGCGCCTGGAGGAGCAGGCGCGCGGCGGCGGGCGGGAGCGTGACGTGCAGCGGATCGGGCTGAGCGCGACGCAGAACCCGCTGGAGGAGATCGGGCGCTTCCTCGTCGGCCCGGCGCGCGAGGTGACGATCGTCGACGCCGGCGTGCGCAAGCCGCTTGACCTGCGCGTGGAGGTGCCGGTCGAGTCGATGACCGAACCGGGCCAGCAGTCCGCCGGCGAGCAGCGCGATCCGCTGGAGCCGCTGCCCGGAGGGGAGCCGACGCGTGGGTCGATCTGGCCGGCCATCTACCCGAAGCTGCTGGCGCTCGTGCGCGAGCACCGCTCGACGATCATCTTCGTCAACAACCGCCGCTCGGCCGAGCGCGTCGCGCTGCGCCTGAACGAGCTCGCCGAGGCGCAGATGGCCGCGGATGATGATGATGGGGCCGCCTCCGGCGGCCGGGAGGGGGTTCGCGGTGAGGCCAGCGAGCGCGGCGAGGTGCGCGAGATCGCTCGCGCACACCACGGCTCGCTCGCGCGCGAGGAGCGTGCGAAGGTCGAGGAGCTGCTGAAGGCCGGCGAGCTGCCGTGCCTGGTCGCGACGAGCTCGCTGGAGCTCGGGATCGACATGGGCGCCGTCGACCTCGTGCTGCAGATCGAGTCGCCCAAGTCGGTGGCGCGCGGGCTGCAGCGGATCGGCCGCGCCGGGCACGGCGTCGGCGAGGTGAGCGTCGGGCGCATCTTTCCCAAGTTCCGCGGCGACCTGCTGGAGTGCGCGGTGGTCGCGCGGCGGATGCGCGAGGGGTTGATCGAGCCGACCGTCGTGCCGCGCAACGCGCTGGACGTGCTCGCCCAGCAGGTCGTGGCGATCGCGGTGGCGGCCGAGCCCGACGGCATCGCGGTCGACGAGCTGCATGCGCTGGTCGCGCGCGCGTACTCCTATTCAGAGCTCTCGCGCGAGCTGCTGGAGAACGTGCTCGACATGCTCGACGGGCGCTACCCGTCCAAGGACTTTGGCGAGCTGCGCGCGCGCATCGTGTGGGACCGGGTCGCCGGCGTGATCCGGGCGCGCAAGGGAGCCCGCCAGCTGGCGGTCGCCAACGCCGGCACGATCCCCGATCGCGGGCTGTACAGCGTGACGCTGCCCGACGGGCGGCGCGTGGGCGAGCTCGACGAGGAGATGGTGTACGAGGCGCGCCCCGGACAGGCGGTCCTGCTGGGCGCCTCGACGTGGCGCATCGAGGAGATCACGCGCGACCGCGTGATCGTCACGCCAGCTCCCGGCGCGCCAGGCGCGGTGCCGTTCTGGAAGGGCGACTCGGTCGGGCGCCCGAAGGAGCTCGGGCGCGCCGTGGGCGAGTTCGCGCGCTGGGCTGTCGAGCAGGACGAGCAGACGCTCGTGCGCGAGCACGACCTCGACGAGCGCGCCGCGCGCAACCTGCTCGCCTACCTGCGCGAGCAGCTCGCCGCCACGCGCGTGCTGCCGAGCGATCAGACGATTGTGCTCGAGCGCTTTCGCGACGAGATCGGCGACTGGCGGCTGTGCCTGCTGTCGCCCCACGGCGCGCGCGTGCACGCGGCGTGGGGTCTCGCGCTGAGCGCGCGCATCCGCGAGCGCTTTGGCCTGGAGGCCGACGCGATCTGGTCAGACGACGGCATCATCGTGCACCTACCCGACCTCGACGGCGAAGACGCGGAGGCGCTGCCGGGCGTGGCCGAGCTGGTGCTGCTGGAGCCCGAGGAGGTGCAGCGCGCGGTGACGGCGGAGCTCGGCGGCTCGGCGCTGTTCGGCGCGCGCTTTCGCGAGAACGCGGCGCGCGCGCTGCTGATCCCGCGCGCCTGGCCGGGCAGGCGCACGCCGCTGTGGCAGCAGCGGCTGAAGGCGCAGAGCCTGCTCGAGGTGGCGGCGCGCTTCGAGGACTTCCCGATCGTGCTCGAGACCTATCGCGAGTGCCTGCGCGACGTGCTCGACCTGTCGGGCCTGTGCGAGCTGCTGCGCGCGCTGCACACGCGCGAGATCTCGCTCGTCGAGGTCGAGACGCAGACCGCCTCGCCGTTTGCCAGCTCGCTGCTGTTCGACTACGTGGCGACCTACATGTACGAGGGCGACGCGCCCAACGCGGAGCGGCGCGCGGCGGCGCTCGCGCTGGACCGCGACCTGCTGCGCGAGCTGCTGGGCTCCGACGAGCTGCGCGAGCTGATCGATCCGGGGGCGCTGCAGCGCCTGGAGGATGACCTACAGCGGCGCGCGCCGCTGCTGCGCGCGACGGGACGCGACGAGCTGCACGACGTGCTGCGCCGCGTCGGCGACCTCAACGACGAGGAGGTGCGCGAGCGCGTGCTGGAGGGCATCGACGCCGGCGGCCTGCTGGCGGAGCTGCAGCGCGAACGGCGGGCGGTCGCCGTGCGGGTCGGCGGCGAGCGGCGCTTCATCGCGGCCGACGAGGCCGGGCTGTACCGTGACGCGCTCGCGGTGATGCCGCCGGGCGGCCTGCCCGACGCGTTCCTGGCGTCGGTGCAGGATGCGCTGCGCGAGCTCGTGGCGCGCTATGCGCGCACCCGCGGCCCGTTCACCGCGGCCGAGCTGCGCGAGCGCTACGGCGTCGACGCGAGCGCGGTGCTGCGCGAGCTGGAGCGCTCGGGAGAGCTCGTGCGCGCCGAGCTTCGCCCCGGCGGCGATGGCCGCGAGTGGTGTGACGTGGAGGTGCTGCGGCGGCTGCGGCGCGCCTCGCTTGCGGCGCTGCGCAAGGAGATCGAGCCGGCCGACCAGCGGCGGCTGGCGACGTTCCTGCCCTCCTGGCAGGGGATCGACCGCCACTCCGGCGCGGGCGCGGGCATCGACCGCCTGCGCGAGGTGCTCGTCCCGTTGCAGGGCCTCGCGCTGCCCGTCGAGATCTGGGAGCGCGACGTGCTGCCGAGGCGCACGGGCGCCTACTCGCAGACCTGGCTCGACAGCCTCTGCGCGAGCGGCGAGCTCGTGTGGGTGGGCGCGGGGCCGATCGGGCGCTCTGGGCGGGTGGCGCTGTACTTCCGCGAGGACGCGGCGGCCATCGGCCCGCCGGCCGCTCCGTCGGGGCGCCCGGCCGCGCAGCCGAGCGCCGGCGCCGAGCACGAGCTGCTGCGCGCTCGCCTGGCGCGGGGACCGTGCTTCTTCAGCGATCTGCTGGCCGAGCTCGACGCCCCGGCCGAGGCGCTGCGCGAGGCGCTCTGGGACCTGGTGTGGGCGGGCGAGGCGACCAACGACGCGTGGGCGCCGCTGCGCGCGCCGCATCTCGCGCTCGCGCGAGCCGCGCGGGAGCCTGCACGCGCGGGCTTGGCGGGGGGCGCGCGCGCGATGGTCGCGCGCCCGCGCTTTGGCGCGCGGCGGGGCGGCACGCAGTCGCAGGTCCAGGGACGCTGGTCGCTGACCGCGCCGGTGTTCGCCGGCGAGCTGCAGGGCGCGTCGGGCGCGGCGGAGCGAAGGCGCGCGCTCGCCGAGCTGCTGCTCGAGCGCTACGGGATCGTGACCCGCGAGCAGGTGCTCGCCGAGGGGATCAGGGGCGGCTTCGCGACGCTGTATGACACGTTCTGCAACCTGGAGACGCTCGGCGTGTGCCGGCGCGGCTACTTCATCGAGGGCATGGGCGGCGCGCAGTTCGCGCTCCCCGGCGCGGTGGAGCGCCTGCGCGCGGCGCGCGGCGCGCCCGGCGGCGCCTCCGCCGCCGCGGGTCCGCTCGGCGCCTTGGCCGATGCGGGCGACGCCGGCGCTGCTCGGAGCGCGCTCGTGATCGCCGCGGCCGATCCGGCTCAGCCCTACGGCGCGGCGCTCGCCTGGCCCAGGCGCGAGGGCGCCGAGCGCGGGCCGGCGCGCGTGGCCGGCGCCTACGTCGTGATCGTGGGCGACGAGCCGCTGCTGTACGTGGAGCGCGGCGGGCGCGGCCTGCTGCGTCTGAGCTCCGAGGGGGCGTCGTCGCCGGGCGCGTCGGGGCACGCAGAGGGGCCGGTCGTGCAGGCGCTGCGCGCGCTGGCCGACGCGGTGCGCGCTGGGCGCGTCGGCAGGCTGGCGCTGGAGCGGATCGACGGACAGCCGGCGATCGCCTCAGAGCTCGCGCCGACGCTGGTCGAGCTCGGCTTTCAGTCCGGGCCGCGCAGGCTCACGCTCAGCGCCTGAGCCGCGGCTCAGGCCAGCGAGCAGGTTGCGGCGCTGAACGACGCCGGGTCGGCCCCCGCGAGGCTGTGGTGCCCGGTGGTTGTCGGCCGCGACAGCGAGTAGACGATGCTCGCGCCGTGGCGCCACTCGAAGGTGACGACGCCGCGCAGCTGGAACGCAGGCTGGCCGGACGCGAGCCGAAAGCTCCAGCCGGTCTGGCGCGCCGCCTTGGCCGAGCCGAGCCCGACGAAGCCGCTCTGCGCGCCGCTGGCCAGGTCAACCCAGCGCTTGCTGGTCGTGTTCATGTACTGCAGGCGAAAGTGCATGTACATCGTGTCCCGTGCCTGCCCGTCGCCGGGCATCGAGCCGCGGATGCCGACGGTGTCGGGCTGGTCCGCCGGGTTGCAGATGTCGATCGTGGCCCACAGCTGTTCGGAGCGGCGCAGGGCGGGTTCGTTGACGCTCGAGCTCGACTTGGCCCTGGTCGCCGATGTCGCCAGCGGGGGACCGAGCAGCGCGCAGGCGAGCGCGAGGAGCGTCGCGGAGGTGAGCCTGATCGTGTTCACGCCATGTGAAGATAGCGCCGGTGTGCCGCGTCGCGCGGAGGCTGTCGCTCGTCGGCCGGGGACCGGCCGCGCGCGCGGGAGGGCATGCTGGGCGTGTGATAATCCCTGCAGTGATGGCTCAGGTGCGCTCTGAGGAGGTCGTGGAGCTGCTCGGGCGTGTGCCCGTGTTCTCCTCGCTCGTGCCCGGCGACCTGGAGCAGATCGCCCAGCTGGCGGTGCCGCGCCGCTTCGAGGCGGGTCAGGTCGTCTTCAGGGAGGGCGACTCGAGCGACACCTGCTACGTCGTGCGCCGGGGCCACGCGCGTGCGACCCGCCACCACGGCGACGGGCGCACGATCACGCTCGCGCGGTTCGGCCCCGGTGACATCTTCGGCGAGCTGGCGATGTTCGAGGACGAGCGGCGCTCGGCGACGGTCGAAGCGATTGAGCCGACCGACGTGGTCGCGGTCCTCGGGCCTGACATGCGCGCCTTGATGACCGAGCATCCTGAGATCTCCACGCGGCTGGTGATCGCCCTGGCGAAGCGGCTGCGCGAGATGAACGAGCGGCTGTCGCGCCAGTCCTTTCAGACGGTGCAGAGCCGCGTTGCGGTCGTGCTGTCAGAGCTCGTCGCCCAGGAGCTCGCCGCCGAGCGCGAAGAGCTGGCGAGGAGCGGGCTCGACGGGGACGCGCGGCCCGCGGCCGGTGGCGCGCAGGACGGCGCGGTCGCCCGCGGGTCCTCGACGACGACGCGCGACCCGCTGGTCCCCGCGGCGTTGCGCAGGGGCGACGTGCTGGTGACGACCACGCAGGCAGACCTGGCGCAGCTGGCGGGCTCCTCGCGCGAGTCGGCCAGCCGCTTTCTCGCTGTGCTCGAGCGCGCCGGCGTGATCTCCCAGGGAAGGGGGCGCCTGGTCGTGCATGACGTCGAGGCGCTCCAGCAGTATGTCTTCTGACGTGCGCCCGTCGAAGGGCGCCAGGCGTTCGCGCAAGTCGTCCGCGGCCAAGGCGCGGGCAGGCAGCGTGTCTTCGACCAAACCGCCCGCGGCCAAACCGCCCGCGGCCAAGACGCCCGCCGCCAAACCGCCCGCGGCCAAGCGGTCCGCGGCGAAGGGGTCCGCAGTCAGGGCGTCTGCCGGTGAGCCGCCCGCGGAGAAGCGGTCCGCGGCCAAGACGCGGGTGCGGGACGGGGCTGGCGAGGTGTCGGCTGGCGGCGTGGTGGTGCGCGGCGACGAGCTGGTGGTGATCGTGCCGACGCGGCGCGCGCCGGATGGGTCGCGCGTGCTCGGGCTGCCGAAGGGCCATATCGATCCCGGCGAGAGCGCGCTGCAGGCGGCGCAGCGCGAGGTGCTCGAGGAGGCCGGCGTGCAGGGCGAGCCGGTCGCGGAGCTCGGCGAGACGCGGTACAAGTACAGGCTCGGACGTCGCCTGGTTTCGAAGGTCGTGTCGTTCTATCTGCTTCGCTACGTGGCCGGCGACCCGCGCGAGCACGACCACGAGGTCGAGGAGGCTCGCTGGATGAGCCTCGCCCAGGCGGAGAAAGCGCTCACGCACGTCGGCGAGCGCGAGATGGTGGCGCTGGCACGGGCGCGCCTGAAGGAGAACGGGGCGCAAGACCGGTAGCCTGCCGTCCGTGCAGGTGCTGAACTTCTACTCGACGATCTTCGCCGACGAGCTCAAGCGCGGGCGCAAGACGGCCACGATCCGTCTCGGCGACAAGTCCGGCAAGTACCGCAAGAACCAGGCAGTGCTCGTGACGATCGGCTACCAGTACTCGCCGCGCGAGCGGATCTTCGAGGCGGTGATCGACCAGGTCGAGGTGATGAAGGTCTCAGACCTCTCGCCGCGCGACATCAAGCACGACAACCCGGAGTTCCGCCGGCACGAAGAGCTGATCCACTTCCTCGAGCAGATCTACGGCCGGCCTGTTTCGATGGATGACACGGTGACGGTCGTGCGCTTCTCGCAGATCCTCGACAAGCCGACGGGCATGACCGAGGCGATGAAGGGCTTCGGCGGGGCGCAGAACTAGGCACATCCCGCGGTCCGTCGCGCGGCGGCGCGGAGCAGCTCGCGCGGCGGCGCTGGCAGTCGATGTCGCCAACTGCCGGGGGTGCGTCCGCCGGACCGGCGCGGCGGCGCTGGCAGTCGATGTGGCCAAGTGCCAGGGTTTCGTCGGCCGGACCGCCGCTCCTAGACGCTTTTGGCTATAGTGAATACCGCGTTGGCACTCTCTCGCGAGAGTGCCAAAGAGGGCGCAGATCCTCCGACAAGTGGAGGACGGGCCTGGTTGCACTCTCGATATGGAGGTATGTCCAAGATGAAGCTGAAACCCCTCGGCGATCGGCTGATCGTGCGAGCGATCGAGGAGGACGAGAAGACCGCAAGCGGCATCGTCCTGCCCGACACCGCCAAGGAGAAGCCGCAGAAGGGCAAGGTCGTGGCCGTCGGCGACGGCAAACTCGACGAGGACGGCAAGCGGATCCCGCTTGAGGTCAAGAAGGGCGACGAGGTCCTCTACAGCAAGTACGGCGGGACCGAGGTCAAAGACCCCGACAACGGCGACGAGCTGCTCGTGCTGCGCGAGTCAGACGTGCTCGCCAAGGTCGCCTAGCTGCCGGCGCGATGCAGGTAGCCCAATCAACTGAAACGAGGGGCCCGAGGGCCCTGCAAGGAGACTTGAAGATATGGCCCACAAGGAGCTGAAGTACAACTCAGAGGCGCGTAAGTCGCTTGAGGCGGGTGTGGACGCGGTCGCGAACGCGGTCAAGGTCACGCTCGGTCCCAAGGGACGCTACGTCGTGCTGGACAAGAAGTTTGGCGCCCCGACGATCACCAACGATGGCGTGACGATCGCGCGCGAGATCGAGGTCGAGGACGTCTTCGAGAACCAGGGTGCGCAGCTGGTGCGCGAGGTGGCAACGGCCACCAACGACGTCGCGGGCGACGGCACCACGACGGCCACCGTGCTTGCCCAGGCGATCGTGCGCCAGGGCCTGAAGAACGTTGCGGCCGGTGCGAACCCGCTGGCGCTCAAGCGCGGGATCGAGAAGGCCGTCGACGATGTCGTGGCCAACATCGCCTCGCAGTCCAAGGCCGTGTCGGGGAAGGATCAGATCGCTCGCGTGGCGACGATCTCGGCGGGCGACGAGGACATCGGCGACGTGATCGCCGACGCGATCGAGAAGGTCGGCAAGGACGGCGTGGTAAACGTCGAGGAGGGCCAGACGTTCGGCATGGACCTCGAATTCACCGAGGGCATGCAGTTCGACAAGGGCTACATCTCGCCCTACATGGTCACCGACCAGGACCGCATGGAGGCGGTGCTCGAGGACCCCTACATCCTGATCGCCAACCAGAAGATCGGCTCGGTGCGCGATCTGCTGCCGGTGCTCGAGCAGGTGATCCAGAGCGGCAAGCCGCTGCTGATCATCGCCGAGGATGTCGAGGGCGAGGCGCTGGCCACGCTGGTTGTCAACAAGCTGCGCGGGACGTTCACCGGCGTGGCCGTCAAGGCCCCCGGCTTCGGCGACCGGCGCAAGCGGATGCTTGAGGACATCGCGATCCTCACCGGCGGTGAGGTAATCACCGAGGAGCTCGGCCTGAAGCTGGAGAACACCCAGCTGTCCCAGCTCGGACGCGCCCGCCGCGTGGTCGTCGCCAAAGACACCAGCACGGTCGTCGACGGCAACGGCGACAAGCCGGCGATCAAAGGCCGCATCAACCAGATCAAAAGCGAAATCGAGAACACCGACTCGGACTTCGACCGCGAGAAGCTCCAGGAACGCCTGGCAAAGCTCTCGGGCGGCGTCGCTGTGGTGAAGGTCGGCGCGGCCACCGAGACCGAGATGAAGGAGAAGAAGCACCGCGTCGAGGACGCGCTGCAGGCCACGCGCGCGGCGCTGGAGGAGGGCATCGTGCCCGGCGGCGGCGTGGCGCTGCTGCAGGCCTCCTCGGCGATCTCGACCAACGGAGCCGGCGATGAGGACGTGCAGACCGGCGGGCGGATCGTGTTGCGCGCGCTGGAGGAGCCGCTGCGGCAGATCGCCGAGAACGCCGGGCTCGAGGGCTCGGTGGTCGTCAACGACGTGCGCAAGGCGAAGAAGGGCCAGGGCCTGAACGCGGCGACGAACGAGATCGAAGACCTCGTGGCGGCCGGCGTGATCGACCCCGCGATGGTCACCCGCTCGGCGCTGCAGAACGCCGCGTCGATCGCCAAGAACATCCTCACCACCGAGGCGATCGTCGCCGAGGTGCCCGAGAAGGAAGGCGCCGGCGTCGGTGGCGGCGGGATGCCCGACATGGGCGGGATGATGTAGGGAGGCGCAGCTCGCGCGCGACGCGCGCCCGGCTGTGAAGCGAGCCGGGTCGGCCGCGGCCGGCCCCGCGGGATCGATTTGAGGGCCCGGCGTCCAGCCGGGCCCTCGGCCTTTAACGGACTCCGTGCGCGCGCGTTCCTTCCGCGTCGCGCTCGCTAGGCGACTTCGTCGATCGAGCGCGGCCCGTGCCCGATGTACTTGGCGGTCGGGCGGATCAGCTTGGCCTCGCGCTTCTGCTCGAGGATGTGCGCCGACCAGCCGGCCACGCGTGCGCAGGTGAACATCGGCGTGAACAGGTCCGGCGGGACTTCGGCGCGGTCGAGCACGAGCGCCGACCAGAACTCGACGTTGGTCGCCAGCACGCGATCTGGCTTGCGCGCGTGCAGCTCCGCGAGCGCCGCAGCCTCGAGCGCCTGCGCGGCTTCGAAGCGCGCCCCGCCGAGTTCCTGGTAGGTGCGCCGCAGCACGCGCGCACGCGGGTCTTCGGCCCGGTACACACGGTGGCCGAAGCCCATCAGGCGCTCGCCGCGGTCGAGCGCGTCCTTGACCCAGCGCTCGGCGTCGCCCGCGCGTTCGACTTCTTCGAGCATCTTCAGCACGCGCGACGGCGCTCCGCCGTGCAGCGGCCCGGACAGCGCGCCGACCGCAGCCGACAGCGCCGCTGCGCAGTCGGCACCGGTCGAGGCGACCACGCGGGCGGTGAACGTCGAGGCGTTCATCCCGTGCTCGGCGGCGGAGATCCAGTAGGCGTCGATCGCCTTGACGTGCTCGGGATCGGCCTCGCCGCGCCAGCGGATCAGGAACCGCTCGGGGATCGATTCGCCCTTGTCGACCGTCGCTTGGGGGACGGGCGGCTGGCCGACGCCGCGCGCGGACTGCGCGACGAACGACAGCGCCATGACCGAGGCCCGCGCGAGGTTGTCGCGCGCCTGCTCGTCTGAGATGTCGATCAGCTGGCCAAAGCCCCACTCGGGCGTGAGCATCGCGAGCGCCGATTGCACGTCGACCCGGTGATCGCCTGAGCGAATGGTGAGCATGTGCGGTTCCGCCGGCGGCAGGCCCGGCTTGAAGTGGTCGTCCACGAGCAGCCCCCAGACCTGCTCGTAGGGAACGGCGCCGACCAGGTTCTCGATGTCGACCCCGCGATAGCGCAGCGAGCCGCCGGCTTTGTCGGGCTCGGCGATCTCGGTCGCGAACGCGACGACGCCCTCGAGGCCCGACTGTACCTCGCCGTTCTGGGTCTGTTGAGGGGTGGCGGGTGGCGTTGGGGAAGCCTCGCTTGGCGGCTGGATGGTGGTGGTGTCTACCTCGCTCATGGCACTCGCTTTCTGGGCTTGATGCTGACGGGGACGCTGCCTTGTGAGCAGACCCGTATTTTCGCACCATTGGGCCGGGGGCGGTCCCGGCGCGCTGCCGGTAGGGTGGCCTGGCGGCGCTGGCGCCAGCGGGGCGTTGCGCGTCCACGTAAGGAGGGACCCGTGCCAGACAGCGATCTGATGTTCCGCCCCGCGACCGAGCTCGCCGGCATGGTCCGCGAGGGCGAGATCTCCTCGCGCGAGCTCGTCGAGATGTCGCTGGAGCGAATCGAGGAGCTCAACCCGCAGGTCAACGCGTTCGTCGACGTCGACGCGGAGGGTGCGCTGGACGCGGCCGACCGCGTGGCGGCCGATGATGAGCGGCCGTTCGCCGGCGTGCCGATCGCGATCAAGAACAACCGTGCGGTGGAGGGCCTGCGCTTGACGCTCGGCTGCGAGCTGCTACGCGAGCACATCGCCGACCACGACGACCACGTCGTGCGGCGCCTGCGGGAGGCGGGGTTCGTGATCGTCGGCACGACGACGCTGCCCGAGTTCGCGGTGCTGCCGGTGAGCGAGGCGCGCATCTTCGGTCCGACGCGCAACCCGTGGGACCTGGAGCGCACGCCTGGCGGCTCGTCGGGCGGAGCCGCGGCGGCCGTCGCGGCCGGCATGGTGCCGGTGGCCCAGGGCAGCGACGGTGGCGGCTCGCTGCGCATCCCGGCCGCGTGCTGCGGACTCGTTGGGCTGAAGCCCAGCCGCGGAAGGATCTCGCCCGCGCCGCGGCTGGGTGACTCGCGGCTGTCGATCGATGGCGTGCTCACGCGCACCGTGGCCGACACGGCCGCGATCCTCGACGTGCTCGCGGGTTATGAGCTCGGCGACGCCACCTGGGCGTCGGCGCCGGCGCAGCCGTTCGCGACAGCCGCCGGCCAGCCGCCGCTGTCGCTGGCGCCCGGCAGCGAGGGCCCCTCTGGCGGGCTGCGGATCGCCGCGACCACGCAGTCGCCCAATCCCGACGCGGTGGTCGACGACGTCTGCGCGGCGGCGGTCGGCGACGCGGCCGAGCTGCTGCGCTCGCTCGGCCACGAGGTGGTCGACGTCGATCCGCCGTGGCGGCTGCCCGGCCTCAGTCAGCTGTTTGGGGCGGTCTTCGCGATCGATGTCTCGCACTCGATCGCCTACGCGGGCGCGGTCGCCGGTCGCGCGCCCACCGCGCAGGACATGGAGCCGATGAGCTGGGCGATCTTCTCGCTGGCGGGCAGCATGAGCGCGCTGGAGGGCCACGAGGCGGTCATCAGCCTGCAGGCCTTCGCGCGCGAGCTGATCGCGTTCCTCGATCGCTACGACGCGCTGCTCACGCCCGCGCTGGCACAGCGACCGCTGCCGCTCGGCACGCTCAACACGGCTGCGCCGGACCCGATGCAGACGTTCAGCCGCTCGGGCCTGTTCACACCGTTCACCCCGGTCATCAACGTGCTCGGCGCGCCGGCCATCTCGCTGCCCCTGTACATCGGCGACGACGGGCTTCCGACCGCGGTGCAGATCGTCGGGCGCCCCGTCGGCGAGGCGAGCCTGCTGGCGCTGGCCGCGCAGCTCGAAGCGGCCTGCCCGTGGGTCGACCGGCGTTCGCCCGTGGCGCGCGAGCTGCAGGCCTAGTACGCGAACGGCCGCCGCGGGCGCGGGCGGGCTCCCAGGTGCTTCAGAGGGAGCCGTCGCCGTCGGCGAGCACGGCGGACATCGAGCGGGGCGTGACGCCGAGGCGCCGCGCGTCCGCGGTCCCGCCGGTTGAGATCATCGGGACCTCCATCAGCTCGGCCTCGTCCCAGGTGGCGAACGCGCGCGGGCCGAGCAGCGCCTCCAGCATGCGCAGGGTGCGCGAGACCGCCGGCGTCGGGACGTGGACGAGCGGACGGCTGCGGTTCAGCGAGCGGAGCACGCTGCGCACGATGTCGTCGTGGCTGAGCGTCTCGGGCCCGGCCAGCTCGTAGCGCTGATCGGGCTCGCCGTCGCCGTCGCCGTCGCCGGCGCGCAGCGCGGCGAGCACGCAGTCGGCGACGTCCTCGGCCCAGATCGGCTGGTAGACGGCGCGGCCGCGTCCGGAGACGGGCATCACGGGCAGGAGCGCCATGCGCGCGAGCAGCATCAGCCACGGGTCGCCCGGGGCGTAGACGATCGACGGTGCGAACACGGTGCTGTGCAAGGAGGCCTCGCGCACGGCCTGCTCGGCGAGCGCCTTGGCGCGCAGCAGGCGCGTACGGTTCTGCGTGCTGGCGCCGAGCACCGAGAAGAACAGGAAGCGCTGCGCGCCGGCGCGCTCGGCCGCCTGCACCATCCGCCAGGTGGCAATGCCGTTGAGCTCCTCGATCGACCCGCGCGGCTGGTCGCGGATCGACGCGGCCAGGTGGACCACGGTGTCGACGCCGCGCAGCGCGTTGCGAAAGGATGGCGGGTCGGCGAGGTCGCCGAGCGCGATCTGGACCCTGACGCGCTGGGTCCCCAGCCGCCGCGGGTCGCGCACCAGGCAGCGCACGTCGGCCCCTTCGGCCACCAGGCGGCGAAGCAGCGCCGAGCCCACCAGGCCGGTCGCGCCCGTTAGCAGCAGCATCGTTCGTACAATATGCCTCTCCCGAGGTGGCTCGCGCGAGCCCACCCGCCGAAACCCGCAAACCGACCGAAAGAAGCAGATGGCCTACGTTATCGCCGAGCCATGCATTGGCACCAAGGACAACTCGTGTGTCGAGGTCTGCCCTGTCGACTGCATCCACCCCACGCCCGACGAGTCCGGATACGACGCGGCCGAGATGCTCTACATCGACCCCGAGGAGTGCATCGACTGCGACGCGTGCGTGGAGGCCTGCCCGGTCGACGCCTGCTTTGCCGAGGACCAGCTGCCCGACGAGTGGCAGAAGTACTCGCAGATCAACGCCGAGTACTTCGCCAACGCCAAATAGGCGTGCGCTAGGCCTTGGCCTGGTAGGAGGAGTCCAGCACGTCCACGATGGGAACGTCGCCGACGCTCGCGGCGAGCAGCTCGCGCAGGCGCGCCGAGTCGAAGCTGTGCGACTCGGGCGCCACGGGGTTGACCGTGATCGCCTTCAGCTCGATCGGCTCGCGCACCTGCAGCTTGATGCCCTGACGCTCATACCAGCCGGGCCCGTGGCGCGACAGGAAGACCTTCGTCGGGTCGCCGGCCACCAGGCGAAGCTCGCGCCCGGCGCGCTCGCGGCGAGCGGCGAGCAGCCCCTCGAGGAAGTGCTCGCTGAGCGCCCCGGAGGCCACCATCACGCTGGCGCGCGGGTGCTCGCGCAGCAGCGCGGCGATCTGATCGGGGTCGCTTCTTAGCACGAGGCCGCGGCCGAGCTCCAGCAGCTCGCCATCGAGCACGCCGTCGGCCACGCGCGGCAGGCGAACGAGCTCGACGGCCGCCGCGGTCACCGCGACGACCCGCTCGATCTCCTCGCCGAGCACCGCGCCGGTGGCCATCACGAGACCCTGCGCGACCGCCGGCGAGCTCGCCGCGCGACGGTCGATCGCGCCATCGATCAGGATCTGCTGTGCCCCGTGGCCGATCATCTCCCGGGCGACGCGGCGGACGTCCTCGGCGGCGCTTGGCCCGGCGACTTCGATCGTGCCCGGCGCGCGCAGCTCGGCCAGCAGCACCTCGCCGAGCGGTGTCCTGATTCCGGTCGCCAGCAGGCGCTCGTGTGCGATCCCGCTCGCGCGCAGCAGCGCGTCGGTCGTCGCGACGAGCGAGCCTGCGGCAAGCCGCACGCGCGGCTTTGCGATGCGCCTGTCGATCACGTCGTGCTCCTCGCCGTCGCGCCCGATCGAGGTCACGCCGACCCGCCGCCCCGTCGCCGCGAGCTCGGACAGCAGCGCGGTGAGGGTCTGCGTCTTGCCGGTGTTCTTGGCCAGGCCGACGAGCGCCAGCGTGTGCGCGGGTTCGATCAGCCGGGAGAGCGCCTGCGGCGCGTGCACGCTCGGCGGCGCCTGGGCGGGGCGCTCGGCGGCGCGCGTCGCGTCGCTGTCAGCCATCGGCGCCGACGGCGGCGTCCTCGGCACGGGCGCCGTCGGCTGCGCGCGCGGCCAGCTCGCGCACGATGAAGCTCGCCACGTGGTGGGGGTAGGTGCCCTTCGAGAAGCCGGCGTCGTAGCCGAGCTCCTTGGCCAGCTCGTTGGACACGCGCGGGCCGCCGCAGGCGAGGATCAGGTCCTTGCGCCGGCCCTCGGCTTCGACGATCTCGACCAGTTCGGTGAGGTTGTTGATGTGCAGGTCCTGCTGGGTCACCGTCTGGGAGACGAGGATCGCGTCGGCCGACAGCTCGATCGCCTTCGCGACGAGCACGCTGTTGGGGACCTGGCTGCCGAGGTTGTGGGTGTCGAAGGCGCGGTAGCCCTCCAGCCCGTGGTGGCCGTGGAACCCCTTCAGGTTGAGCATCGCGTCGATGCCCACGCTGTGCGTGTCGGTTCCGGTGCTGGCGCCGACGACGACGATCTTGCGCCCCAGTTCACGTTCGGCGAAGTCCTCGATATCATCCTCGGTCATGTACTCGAGGTCAAAGCCCTCGTTGCTCAGCGAGGCGAAGTCGACCGTGTGCGGGCAGCTGGCGAACATCACGAAGTAGGTGTAGCCGTCGGTCAGGCGCTGGTAGTGAACGACCTCCGGCTGCTCGAGGCCCATCTTCAGCGCAAGCTCCTGCGCGGCCTTGCGCGCCGCCAGCCCGTGCGGGACCGGCAGCGTGAAGCTGAACTGCATCAGCCCGTCGCCGAGATGATCGGCGTAGGGCCTCACGCGCTGCAGGTCGACCGGCTTGCGCGCGGCGCGCGCGCCCGCGTCGCTGTCCTCAGGCACCGCTCGGCGCTCCCTGCATCAGCTCGGTGAGCGGGTTGATGTACTGCTCGCCTGTCTCCACGATCCCCTCGATGCCGCGACCCTCGTCGTCGTGGCGGCGCACGTCGCCGAACACGCCGTCGGCGAGCGCCGAGAAGAGCCCGTCGGCGACGATCCGCTCGAGGATCTCATGCGCCTCGCCCAGCACCTGCTGGGCGCGCGTCTGGATGATGCCTCCCGGCCTGAACTCGATCTCGTCCTGCAGGTCGCGCGCGGTGTCGAACACGTAGTTGACGTTTTCCAGGCCGATCACGCGGTCGTGCACGTGGGGGGTGAAGATGCCCTCGGTGGGCACGCCGATCGTCTGCATGCCCTGACCGGTCGCGATCGTCACGAGGTTGAACATCGAGTCGGTCGCGTGCGTGCGGTAGAGGTTTCCGTCCATGTGGCGCGTCGGCGGCATGTACTTGACCGGGCAGTCGGGGAACAGCTCCCGCGTCAGCTGCGCCTGGGCCCACTCGTAGAGCAGGCCGTTGACGACCGGCGGGTCGATCTCGAACGCGTCCCCGAGCGCGATCTGGGGGTCCGGGACGCCGGAGTCGCGCGCCAGCTGGTGGTTGATGAACTGCGAGGCGGTCACCGACGGCGCCGCCTCGATGCCGTCGGCCGTGCGCAGATAGTTGTCCTCGCCGGTGTTGATCACGACGCCGAAGTAGCCGTTGATCATCCGCGAGACGCGCTGGTCGATCAGACCGCGCACGGGGTTGATGTCGCGATAGAGGATCCCGTAGAGGGCGTCGTTGACCATGTTGTCGAAGCCCTCGAGCGCGCCCATCGCGGCGATCTCTGACATGCACAGCCCCGAGCAGAAGCTCGACAGGCGCACGTAGCGTCCGTTCGCCTCAGACCACTCGTCCAGCGCCGCGCGCATGATCTTGAAGTTGGCCTGCGTGGCGAACGTGCCGCCGAAGCCTTCTGTCGTCGGTCCGTAGGGAACGTAGTCGAGCAGGCTCTGGGCGGTCGAGCGGATCACGGCGACGATGTCCCCGCCGGCCTCGGCGACCGCCAGCCCGTGCACTACGTCCTCATACACGTTGCCGGTCGCCGTGAGCACGTAGCGCAGCGGCGGCGGGCTCTCGCCCAGGCGCTCGCGCGTGGCGCGCCGCTGCTCCATGGCCTTGGAGATCGCGCGCAGCCGGTGCTCGCACTCGGCGAGGATCCGCTCGCGGATCTCGCCGTCGTCGGCTCGCGGGAGCTCGCAGAGGTCCAGCTCGCCGCGGTCGACGGCCTCGGCGATCTCCTGCGCGCTGCGCCCCTCCTGCGCGATCAGCGCGTTGCCCAGCCAGTAGGCGACGCCGCGCTGCAGCTCGCCATGGTCGCGCAGATGGTCGACGAGCACGTTCGGCAGCGGCGCGTCCAGCTCGTTGGCGCCGTCGACGCCCAGCAGGCGGCTGACGGTGCGCTCGACCGACACGGTCGTCTTGGCGGCGATCCGCTCGCTGACCTGCGCCGCGATCTCGCTCGCGGCCTGGCGGCAGCTGGCGATCACGCCGGGATCGAGGCCCAGCTTGCTCATTGCATGTCCCGGACGATCGGGAAGGGGATCACCTCGCGCAGCGTGTCGCGTTCGGTGAGGATCATCACCAGCCGGTCGACGCCCATTCCGCCGCCGGCGGTGGGCGAGTAGCCGTACTCGATCGCGCGCGCGTATTCCTCGTCGTTGGGATGGGGCACGTCGGCGTCGTCGATCATCCGCCGCTTGCGCTGATCGACGAACCGCTGCCACTGGTCGACGGGGTCGTTGAGCTCGGTGTCGCCGCTGACCAGCTCGATGCCGCCGATCACCGCGTCGAAATGCTCGGCCAGCTCGGGGTGCACGGCGTGTCGCTTGGTGATCGGGAAGGGCTCGAGCGGGAAGTCGAAGACGTGCGTCGGCTGGTTGATCGTGCTCTCGATTTTCTCCGCGTAGATGTCGGCCACGACCTCGGCCCATGTCGCGTCGGGATCCATCGGCTCGTCGAGGAGCTCGGCGAGCTGCTCGCGCGTGGACTCCATGAAATCGAGACCGAAGCGCTCGAGGATCAGCTCGCGCATCGTGACTCGCCGCCAGGGCTTGGCCAGGTCGATCTCTTCGCCGTTTCGTTTGATCGTCGTGCGCCCGAGCGCGCGCCGGGCGACGTCGCGAAACATTTCTTCGCTGACGGTCGCCACGTCGTTGTAGTCCGAGTAGGCGCACATGAACTCGATGATCGTGAACTCGGGGCTGTGCTTGGGCGAGATGCCCTCGTTGCGGAACACCTTGCCCATGTCGTAGACGTTCTCCATGCCGCCGACGATGCAGCGGTTGAGGAACAGCTCGACCGAGATGCGCAGATACAGGTCGCGGTCCAGCGCGTTGTGGTGGGTGGTGAAGGGGCGCGACCCCGCCCCGCCCGCCAGCGACTGCAGCGCCGGCGTTTCGATCTCGATGAAGTTGCGTTCGTTGAGCCATTCGCGGATCGCGTAGACGATCTTGTAGCGGGTGACGAACAGCTCGCGCGTCTGGTCATTGGCCATCAGGTCCAGCTCGCGATGGCGATAGCGCGTGCCGGTGTCGCCCAGGCCGTGGTGCTTGTCCGGCGGCGGCCGCAGCGCCTTCGTCAGCAGCTCGTACTCCTTGACGGCGAGCGCGAGCTGGCCGCGCTTGGTCACGTACACGCAGCCGTCGACGGCGATGATGTCCCCGATGTCGAGATCGAGCATGCGGTCGTAGGTCTCCTGCCCGAGCGCGTCGACGCGCACGACGACCTGGATCTGGCCGGACAGGTCGCGCACGTCCAAGAAGGCGGTCTTTCCGTGGCCACGGCGTGAGATGAGGCGCCCCGCGATCGTGTGGAACAGCTCCGGGTGCTCCCCGGCCGCCAGCGTCGACGGGTCGTGTCCGGCGAGCACGTCGGCGATCGCGGTGCGCCGCCCCCACAGCGTGACCGGCGGGTAGGGATCGATCCCTTCGGCGCGCAGGCGCTCCATCTTCTCGCGGCGGGCATCGAGCTCGACGACCCCGTCCTGCGCCTGGGCGTCCGCGTCGGCGGACCCCTGGTCGCTGTCCTTCTCCTCTTGGTCTTGCACTGCCATCACGACGATCCTCTCAGGTGAAATGCGCTTGTCAAGCGCCCCGATGCCCCCCGGGGATGGCCATGTCACGCACACACGCGATCCCCAGCGAAGGGCACCCGCACGCCCCCGGTGTGTATCGCTGGACGGCGCGAGCGCGCGCGCTCGTCAGGCCATCGGCAGCGACATGCCGGCCGGTTTTCGCTCCTGTGCGGGCGGCGTGGGCGCGGCGGCGGCGGCAGGCGCAACCTCCACGAGCGGGAGCAGCGGCAGGGCCGTCGGCGTCATCGCGACGATTCCGCGCGCGGCATGGCGGATCGCCTGGCAGGCGGGGTCATCAGGATCCTCGACGACCAGCGGCACCCCGGCGTCGGCGTGCTCGCGCAGCGCCATCGTCAGCGGCACCTTGGCGAGCAGCGGGACGTCCAGCTCGTCTGCGAGCTCCTGCCCGCCGCCCTCGCCGAACAGCGCAAACCGCTCGCCCGAGGGTGTGGTGAAGCCCGACATGTTCTCGATCACGCCGCCGATCTGCAGCGACACCTTGTGCGCCATCTCGGCGGCCCGCCGCGCCACCCGCTGTGCGGTGGGCTGCGGCGTGGTGACGATCAGAAACTGCGCCTGGGGCAGCAGCTGGGCGAGCGTCATCGAGACGTCGCCCGTGCCCGGTGGTAGGTCGATCAGCAGATAGTCGAGCGTGCCCCAGTCGACGTCCTGCAGGAACTGCGTGAGCGCCTTGTGCAGCATCGGCCCGCGCCAGACGACCGCGGCGTCCTCCTCGACGAAGAAGCCGATCGACATGACCGCGACGCCGTGGGCGCTGAGCGGCACGATCTTTCGCTCTGCGGACACCGGGGGCCGGGTCGAGCCCAGCCCGTACATGCGCGGGATCGAGTAGCCCCAGACGTCTGCGTCGAGCACGCCGACGCGCTTGCCTTCGCTCGCGAGCGCGGCCGCCAGGTTGGCCGTCAGCGTGGACTTGCCCACGCCGCCCTTGCCCGAGCCGACGCACAGCACGTTTGACACCTGCGCCAGCGCGCCGTCAGGCAGGCTCCCGCGTCCGAGCTTCTGCTGCAGCGCCGCCTTCTGGCTGTCTGAGAGCACGTCGAAGTAGACGTTCACGTGCGTCACGCCGTCCAGCGCGGAGACCGCGTCTGCGACGCCCGTCTGGAAGTGCCCCTTGATCGGGCAGCCGGGGGTGGTCAGCGACACGGTGACGTCGACGACGCCGTTGGCGCCGACGTCGATCGAGCGCACCATGTCAAGCTCGACGATCGAGCGATGAAGCTCGGGGTCGATCACGCCCTGCAGGGCGCTGCGGATCTCATCCTGGTTGGCCACGGCCCCATTGTGGCAAACGCGCGCTCCGCCTCCCGGACTTGTCCCGCGAAGCTTCGTATCGCTGAGCGCAAAAAAAGACCCGCGGGGCGAAGGGGGTCGCCCCGCGGGTCGGGGAGGAGAGAGTGCTGCGACTGCCGGCGGGATATGAGGCCGGCAGACTTTCCCGGTCACCGCTGCGCTGCGGTGTCACCCGGCCTCTCCGGGTCCGGGGCGGGGGAAGTCTGGATTGCCTAGACGAGGTTGAGGACACGCTCCTGGACGCGGCTGGCGAGCTCTGAGCTGTTCTTGGCGACCGAGTCGCGACGCTCCTCGATGCCGGTCACCGTCCGCTCGATCTCCCGGCGGCGCTGGCGCAGTTCGCGCTCGACGCGCACGCGAACCTTGCGGACCTCGCGCTCGAGCCGGTTTCGCGCGGTGGCGCCGCGGCGCTCGAAGCGGCGCAGCTGGGCTTTGGCCTTGGAGGTCGACGAGTAGCGCGACACGGTGTCGCTCACGCCCGAGACCAGCTGCTCGCGCGCGATCAGCGCGGCACCGACAGGGATCAGGACGGCGCGCTCGGCGTAGTCGCCGATTCCCGCGGCGCGGTCCGCGGTGCGCGTGTTGACCGTTGCCCGGGCGCGCGCGCTGGCCTTGGAGCGCGCGCTGGCGCGGGAGGCGCCGCTGCGGCGGGCCGCGGAGGCCTTGCGCGCCGCGGAGGCTTTGGCTGCGCCTGCTCTGGGGGCACGTTTCGGGGCGCTTTTTGCGCCGTTGGCGGAAGTGGTGTTGGTCGTCGGCATGGGGAGGGATCTCCTCTTCTTCCTCGCGTGCGAGGAACGTTTGCGAGTGCTCTCTCGGATGCTCGGTGCCGAGTGTAGCAGCGAACATGTGTTTGTAACCCGCTGCGCGAAGATTGTTACAGCTTTCTCACAGCCTCAGGTAAAAGCCCGCTAACACGGACCTGCGATGGCCGAGGCTTGTAACAGGAGGAACATGCGTTCGTGCCCTGTCCGGTGGCGGCGCGGCTAGACGGCCGTGGCCGGCCGGCTCGCGCCGGGCGGGGACTCGTCCGCCGCAACGGTACGCGCCAGCCACGCCGCCGGGTCCTTCAGCTCCTCGCCGCTGGGGAGCGCGTCGGGGCCGCGCCAGGCGCGCGCGAGCGCGCTTGGGCCGCCCTCGGCGACGACGGCGTCGCAGAAGGCTCGCCCGACCTCGTACTGGCGCATCTTCATCGAGAGTCCCAGCAGTCGCTCGAGCACGCGCCAGGAGAGGCTGCGCGACTCGCGGCGGCGGGTCATCGCGGCGCGCAGCTGCGGCAGCGATGGGAGCAGCTCGGCGCCGACCAGGTCCATCGTGTGCTCGGCGTGGCCCTCGATCAGCGACATCACGGCCTGGATGCGTTCGACCAGCTCCCAGCGGTCCTCGCCGAGCGTCAGTCGCAGCAGCTCGCCGCGACGCGCTCGCTCGACAAGCTCGCGCAGGTCTCCCAGCTCAAACGCTCCCGACAGCGCTTCGCTGAACGATTTGCTCCCCCCGCGCGGGCGCAGGCTCTCGTCGATCGTCGCGGTCAGCCCCTCGATCAGCTCCCGGACCATCCCTTCCAGATGCTCGCGCAGCCACGGCGCTCCGGCGAACTGCACGGCGTGGGTGATCTCGTGGATCGTGACCCACACGACCAGCTGCTCGCGGTCGACGCCCAGCCCGCGCGCGGTCAGCGCAAGGTTGGGCCCGAGCAGCAGCAGGCGCGGCGGTTGGGAGCCGTCGAGCAGCGAGACGTCGTACTGCCCGAGCACGCGCTGGGAGAGAACGCCCATCAGCACCCCGACCTGAACGCCGAGCAGCTGCCGCGAGACAGCGCGCAGCGGGCCCGCCAGCGGGCCGGCGCCGCTGGCCATCTGCTCGGTGAGCGTCTCCAGCAGCGGGCCCATGTTGCGCAGGTTGGCCGCGATCCACGTGGGCCGGTCGATCACCTCGAGCGGCGGTGGGCGCGTTGCCAGCTCGAGCTCGCTGTAGGTCGCGATCCGCTGGGCGAAGTCGTCGGCGAGCGGCTGCAGCGACGCCCGGCGCACGCCTCCGAACGGCGGCGAGCCGGCGATCAGCTCGCCGATCTGCTGAGCCGTGCCCCAGTCGATCGCGTCCATCGACAGAGCGTAGCCCGCCTCGATCGCCGGGCCCCGCGGACAACCTGAAGGCGTCGAGGCGCCCCGGCGCAGGGACGCTCGTATCCTAGGTCTGTGCCAGCCTCGAGAATCGCGCCTGCTCCGCCGGGCGAGCCGCTGGGCTCGAGGCAGGAGGCGGCTGACTTCGTGGAGCGGGCCGAGGTGCGAGACGTGCTCGCCTGGACGCGCCTGCTGATCGAACCGCACGATGCGGCCGCGGTCGTGCGCGCGCTTGCGCGGCCGCCGATCGAGCTGCGCCAGGCCGACCTGGCGCGCGTGATCCAGATCGCGCGCCGGCGCAAGCTCGACATCGTCTCCGCGCTCACGCTCGCGATCGAGCTGCCGCAGGTCCCGCCCGACGCGCGCGAGCGGATCCAGCGCTTCCTGGACCTGCGCCACGCCGCCGAGGCGGCGCTCGAGGGCGTGCGCCCAGACCTGCTGGCGCGCATGGCTCTCGGCGGCGGACTGGAGGCGCGCGAGACCCAGGCGCCGCCGGCCGATGACGCTGTTCAGGTCGGCCAACTGCGGCGGGCCATGCAGCTGATGCGCGAGGAAGTGCTCGCGAGCGTTGCGCGCATCGGCGGGCGCCTGGGCGAGCTGCGGCTCGACACCGACCTCGACATCTCCCACGGGGTCGTCCGCTACCTGGAGCTGCTGAAGCTCTCGGCGCTGCTGCAGCGGCCGGCCGGCGAGACCGTCCAGGAGGCGCTCGCCGATCTCAACGCGCGCCTCGTCGCAGCGGCCACGCCGCTGCAGCGCGAGATCCTCCAGACATCGACGCTCGACGACGTGCTGCTGGCGGGCGAGGACGAGCTCGGCAGCCGCAGCGAGGCGATGGTCCGCTCGAAGATCGGCCATCGCGAAGAGCCGTCGCTCGGTCCGTTCCTGCCGCGCAAGGGGCTCGGCCTGGCGCTGTCGGCTTCAGACGTCGAGACCTATCGCAGCTGCCCGCTGCGCTACAAGTTCGCGCGCGTGCTGCGCATTCCGATGGCGCAGACGCTTCATCAGCGCTTCGGGATCGCGGTGCACCGCGTGCTGGAGCGCTACCACGCAGAGGGCGGGCGCACGCTTGATCAGATGCTCGATCTGCTCGACGACGCCTGGCGCAGGGGCGGCTTCGGCGACAGCGAGCCCGAGCGCCGGCTGCGCGAGAAGGCGCGCACCGCGCTCGAGCGCTACCACGCGCGGCTGCTCGGACAGGACTCAGAGCCCGTGTGGTTCGAGCGCTCGTTCGCCTTTCGCCTGGGACCCCATCAGGTGCGCGGGCGCGTCGATCGCATCGACCGCCTGCCCCCCGGCGAGGACGCCGAGTACGAGCTGATCGACTACAAGACCTCGCGCCCCAAGGACGCCGCGCAGCTGCGCGACGATGTCCAGCTGTCGCTGTATGCGCTCGCGGCGCGCGAAGCCTGGCAGCTCGAGTCCTCTCGCCAGGCCTACCACTACGTGCTCGACGATCGCAAGGTGCCCGTCCCGCTGGGCGCGAGCAACCTGACCGCGGTCACCGACACCGTGCTCGAGGTCGGCGAGGGCATCCTTGCCCAGCGGTTTGAGCCCACGCCGTCTCAAGCGGTGTGCGGGATCTGCGACTACCGGCTCGCCTGCCCGGTTGCCGAGCGCCAGTGAGGCGCTACTGCTTGCCGCGCTGACGCAGGAAGCGCTGGAATTCACGGGCCAGCACGTCACCTGAGGGAACGTTTTCGGGCGCGCCCGCGCGATCGCTTTCGGCCGCCTGCTCGAGGCGTTCGACGAACTCCTGGATCCCGGGATCGCTCTGCACGGCGAGCTCCACCTGGCGCTCGTAGTCGGCCGCGGCCGACTCGAGCTCTGACACGTCGACCGACACGCCGATCAGGCGCTCCACCCTGCGCACGAGCGCCAGCGCGGCCTTGGGGCTGGTCGCGGCGGCCGCGTAGTGCGGCACGCAGGCCCACAGGCTGGCGGCCGGGAGCCCCGCCTGCACGCACGCGCTGTGCAGCACGCCGACGATTCCCGTCGGGCCCTCGTAGGTCGAGGGCGCCAGCCCGGCGCGCTCGCCGAGCGTCGGGTCGGAGGCGTGCCCGGTGATCGCCACCGGATGGGTGTGCGGCAGGTCGCCCAGCAGCGCGCCGAGCGAGACGACCAGCTGCACGCCGAGCGCCTCGGCGAGGTCGATCAGGTGCGAGCTGAACGCGCGCCAGCGCATCGACGGCTCGATCCCCTGAACGAGCACGAGGTCGCGCGGCGCGCGCTTGACCGAGGCCTCGAAGACCTCCACGGTCGGCCAGGAGATCTCGCGCTTGCCGTCGTCGTCAAAGCAGATCGTCGGGCGGTTGGCCTGGAAGTCGTAGAAGTCCTCTGACTCCAGCCGCGCAAAGCGCCGCGCGTCCAGCGAGGAGGCGAGGAAGGAGAGCGCGCTGGACGCCGCGTCCCCGGCGTCGTTCCAGCCCTCAAAGGCGCAGATCATCGCGGGGGCCCTGAGCCCGTCGGGACGGCGGTCCCAGATCAACGGCTGCATCCGAAGCACCGTACATCATGGGCAAATGAGCCCCGCCACCGCCGCGCGCCCGGACGAGGCGCAGACGATCGCCACGCTGCGCAGCGACGGCGAGGTCGACGGGGTGTTCGCCTGCACGCGCAAGGAGCGCCAGATGTCGAAGACGGGCTCGCCCTACCTGACCGTCGAGCTGCGCGACGCGACCGGGACGATCGTCGGGCACGCGTTCCGCGAGGCGGACCTGCTCGCCACCGGCTTTGAGCGCGGCGATCTCGTACATGTGCGCGGGCGCGTCGCGCGCTTTCGCGAGCGTCTACAGGTCGAGCTCTCGAGCATCGCGCGAGCCGAGGGCGCGGGCGCCGACCCCGCGCGCTTTCTGCCCGTCGCCTACCGCGACCTCGACGAGCTGGAGGGGTTCCTCGAGCACCTCGTCCGCGAGGTCTACGACCCCGGTCTCGGCGCGCTGCTGGGGCGGCTGCTCGGCGATCGCGAGCTGCGCGTCGAGATTCGCCGGGCGCCCTGCTCGCCGCCCGTGCCGCGCTCGGGCCCAGACCAGGCCGGAGGCCCGTTTCGATCCGGGGCAGGCCACCACGCCTACCTGGGCGGCCTGCTCGAGCACACCGTCGCGGTCGCCACGCTGGCGAGCGAGCTGTGCACGCTTCACCCGCGGCTGGATCGTGACCTCCTACTGAGCGCGGCGATCGTCCACGATCTCGGCAAGACGCGCGAGTTCACCTACGGCGCGGAGATCGCCCGCAGCGCCGAGGGACGGATGCTCGGGCACATCGAGCTCGGCCTGCGCGTGATCGCCGCGCACCTCGCCCCCGAGCTGCAAGCCGAGCGCCGGCTTGCGCTCGAGCACTGCGTGATCTCACACCACGGCGCCGATGCGGGTGCAGGCCAGCGGTTCGCCTCGGCGGAGGCGCTCGCGCTGTACAGGCTCAACTCGCTCGACGCGCAGGTCAAGGGCGCGTTCGAGCGCGGCGCCGGCGCCCAGTCCGTCCAGCGCTGAGCGGCGCTCTCGTCTGGACAGTGAGCCGCGGCTTGCCCGCCGCGTCCAGGAGCGCTTGCGATCTGCGCCGAAAGCCCGGAGAACGGGCGTATTTGAGGTCAAGGCCGTGCGCCGCGCTGCCGATAACAGGGTGATGGGCGACGTCGCCACACCAACCGCTGTGCCTAATCCGACGCTCACCGACACGCCGGACGACTCCGCGATCGAGAAGCCGACCAACGGGCTCTACCTGCCCCGGCACTCGGGCCGCTCGACTCGAATGATCGGCGAGGTTGTCGTCTCGCTCGGCTTCACCGATCGCGAGACCGTCGAGGAGGCGGTCGAGAGCGCCCGCGCGCAGGGACGCCCGACGGGCATGGTGCTGGTCGAGTCGGGCGTGCTGCGCCACGACCAGCTCGCGCGGGTCGTGGCCGAGCGCTTCGGCCTTCCGTACGTCGACCTGAGCTCCTACGACGTCGACATGTCAGCGGTCAGCCTGCTGAGCGGCGAGGTGGCCCGACGCTACCAGGCGCTCCCGGTCGGGTTCCTCGACGACGACACGCTGCTGCTGGCGATGGCGGACCCGACCAACGTGCTGACGATCGACGACATCGCGATGATGACCGGCCGCCGTGTGAGGGCGGCCGCGGCGTCGGTCGAGGACCTGACCCTGCTGCTCAATCGCATCTCGGGAATGGCCGAATCGATCGAGGACATCACCGACGATGAACCCGAGGCCGAGGCGCAGCCCGACCTGCTCCTCGACGAGGCCGACCGCGATGCACCGGTCATCAAGCTCGTGCACTCGGTCGTGGCCCAGGCCGCCCAGCAGGGGGCATCCGACATCCACATCAACCCCGAAGAGGGCGACACGCGCGTCCTGTTCCGCGTCGACGGCGTGCTGATGCCCGCGGCGTCGATCAAGAAAAAGATGTCGATCGGGGTGGTGTCGCGGATCAAGATCATGGCCGACCTGGACATCTCCGAGAAGCGCGTGCCCCAGGACGGCCGCTTTGCGCTGCAGGTCGACGGTCGGCGCGTGGATATCCGCGTCGTGACCCTGCCGCTCGTGTACGGCGAGGGGGTCGTCTTGCGGATCCTCGACAAAGGCGCGGTCGTCGCGGGCATGGAGACGCTGGGTATGCAGCCCGCCGAGCTCGAGCGCTTCACCAGCGCGATCCACAAGCCCAACGGCACGGTGCTCGTGACGGGCCCGACCGGCTCGGGAAAGTCGACCACGCTGTATGCGGCGCTCGGCGAGCTCAACGACGGCGAACGCAGCATCCTGACGATCGAGGACCCCGTCGAGCAGCGCATGCAGGGGATCAAGCAGATGCAGATCGCGCCGAAGGCCGGTGTGACGTTCGACGTCGGGCTCCGCTCGATGCTGCGAGCCGACCCGGACGTCGTGATGGTCGGCGAGATCCGCGACCGCGAGACGGCGCACATCGCGGTCGAGGCCGCGCTCACCGGCCACCTCGTGCTCTCCACGCTGCACACGCGCGACGCGCCGAGCGCGCTCGGACGGCTGACCGACATGAACATCGAGCCGTTCCTCGTCTCGTCGGCGATCGACTGCATCGTCGCCCAGCGGCTCGTGCGGATGCTTTGCAACCACTGCAAGCGTCCGCTGAGCGTCTCTGAGTCGGTGCTCGCCGAGCACGGGCTGGTCGGCGCCGAACCGTTTGACGCCGTCGGCTGCTCGCGCTGCGGCAACACCGGCTACCGCGGGCGCATCGGCGTCTATGAGGTGATGTCGGTGAGCGAGCCAATTCGCGCGATGATCCTCGAACACGCCTCGAATGACGCGCTGGTCGAGGTCGCGATCTCCGAAGGGATGCAGCGCATGCGCGACGACGGCATGTCCAAGGTGCGCGCCGGCGTGACCTCGATCGCCGAGGTCGAACGAATGACTACCAGCCTCCTCTAGCGCCTGCGCCGTCGTAGGGTGGCCGGGTGAAAGCGACTTCAACGGCGCTCGCGCTCTGCCTGCTGGCCGCAGCCAACTCGCCCGCCGCCACCGCGGGCGCTGCCGGCGCCGCGGCGAACGGTCCGCGCGAGTACTCCTGCCCGATCTTTCCGGCGAGCAATCCGATCAACCAGGAAATCGCGAACGCCCCGGTCGATCCGCGGTCGGCCGCCTACATCGCCGCGATCGGCGCCGCTGGCCACCTGCACCCTGACTTCGGCACCAGCCCCGGCTACGGCATTCCCTACGTGGTCGTCGGCCCGCGCCAGCCGCGGGTCCCGATCAGCTTCAGCGAATACGGCGAAGAATCAAATCCGGGTCCCTATCCGGTGCCCGCGGACGCGCCCGTGGAGGGCGCCGGCGAAGCAGGCGATCGCCACGTGCTCGTGCTGCAGTCGGGCAGCTGCAAGCTGTTTGAGCTCTACAACGCCAGGCGCAGCGGGCGCGGCTGGCAGGCCGGGTCGGGCGCGGTCTTCAACCTGAGCAACAACGCGCTGCGCCCCGAAGGCTTCACCTCCGCCGACGCCGCCGGCCTGCCGATCTTTCCGCTGCTCGTGCGCTATCCCGAGGTGCGCGCCGGCCAAATCGACCACGCGCTGCGTGTGACCGTGGCGCGCACGCAGCGCGGCTACATCCACCCCGCCACCCACTTCGCCTCCTCGAGCTCGGACCCGAACCTGCCGCCGATGGGCCTGCGCCTGCGCCTGAAGGCCGGCTTCGGCCTCGCCGGCTTCCACGGCGAGTCGCTGGTCATCCTGCGTGCGCTGAAGCGCTACGGGCTGATCGTGGCCGACAACGGCTCCTCCTGGTACATCACCGGCGCGCCGGACCCGCGCTGGAACGACGCAGACCTCGAACAGCTAAAGCGCGTGCCCGGCTCGGCGTTCGAGGCCGTTCAGAGCGGCCCGATCCTGCATCGCGGCTAGCGCGGTTCCGCGCGCCGGACAAGCCCGCGGCGCGCGGCTAGCGCTGAGGCGCAGCGGGCGAAGCCTCAGACGGCGCGCTCGCGCTGTCGGGGCCCGGCGTCGCGGGGGCTTGCGCGGGCTGCGTCGGCGCCGCTGCCGGCGCGGGCTCTGAGGGCGGCGCCGCGGGCTCCGCCGCGGGTGGCGGCGCGGGCGCTGCGACCGGCTGCTGGGGCGCCGGCGCCGCGGCAGCAAGTGGCGGCGCGGCCTGGGTCTGGTGGTGGTCCTCGCCGGTGATCGACTGCTTGAACTCCCGCATCCCGGTGCCGAGCGAGCGCCCTATCTCGGGCAGCCGCCTGGCCCCGAACACGAGCAGCAGGATGAGAACGATGAAAAGGATGTGAAGTGGGTTGTCTAGTCCCATTTCTGCCCTGAGTCTAGACCATCCCTGCGCCCGCAAAATCCGCCTGTCAGCCCTGCCCGTGGCGCGGCTTGGCGCGACCGTCGTCCTCGCGCACGACCCGGCGCACGAGCTGCGCGGCGACGATCACCATGAATCCCGCGAACGCGTCCTGCAGGATCCGTCCCGAGAGCGCGTTGGCCAGCACCACGCCGCCGGCGGCGCCGGCGAGCGACAGCGCTCCGAGCGTCAGCGCGTCGGCGCGGCGCACGTTGCCGTAGCGATCCTGCCTGATCGTGCCGACGATCGCCACCGGGATGATCGCCAGCAGCGACGTTGCCTCGGCCGCGTGCTGGTCGAGGCCGAGCAGGATCACCAGGCCGGGCACGAACACGACGCCCCCGCCGACGCCCAGCAATCCGGCGAGCACCCCGGCGAGCACGCCGATCGCGACCGCGCCGATCACCGCAGCACCAGCTCGACCGCGCTCGCCACGAGCACCGCGGCGAACAGCAGCGAGATCGAGCGTGTCGCCACCCGCTGTTGCAGCCACGTGCCGAACAGCACCCCGGCGATCGCCGGCAGGCCGACGAGCAGCGCGTCCCGCACGTTCACGTTGCCGTACAGGCCCTGCGTGGCCGCGGCGAAGGCCGCGATGAAGATGATCGCCGCCAGCGACGTGGCCGTCGCTGCGCGCTCGTCGTAGGCCAGCGCGAGGACCAGGAGCGGAACGATCACGCTGCCGCCGCCGACGCCGAACAAACCGCTGAACAGGCCCGCCAGCGTGCCGATCGCCATCAGCGTCAGGGTGCGGCCCAGCCGGCCTCCGGCGACCGCCTGCAAGGCGCTCAGCGACCGCCCGCACGAGGAGACGGCTCAATCAGCATGCGCGCCATACTAGAGGCGTGTCCCCCGCCGCAACGTTCGTCGAGGCGGTTGAGCCGCTGCGCGGCGATCCCGCCCACGGCGCGATCCTGCTCGACATCGACGGCACGCTGGCGCCGATCGTGCGTCACGCCGACGACGCGCACGTGCCCGAGGCCACGCGCACGCTGCTGATCGAGATCGCCAAGCGCTATCGGATCGTGGGCTGCATCAGCGGCCGCCGCGCCACCAAGGCGCGCCAGATCGTCGCGATCGGGACGATCGCCTACGTGGGCAACCACGGCGGCGAGCTGCTGCGCCCGGGCGCGACGCGCCCCGAGGTCGACCCCGGGCTGGCCGCCTGGACCGCTCGCGTGCGGGCGTTCGCGGCGAACGTCTACACGAGCGAGCACCAGCGACTTCGCATCCGCAGCGAGGACAAGGATGCGATCGCCGCGTTTCACTGGCGCGGCGCGCCCAACGAGGAGGCCGCCGCCGCGGCGGCGGGCGAGATCGCCGCGCTCGCCGAGCAGGAGGGGTTCGCGGTCCACTGGGGGCGCAAGGTGCTCGAGGTGCGACCGCCGATCGTCCTCAGCAAGGGTCTCGGCGTCGCCGCGCTGCTGCGTTCGGCCCCGGTCGACGCCGCGCTGTATGTCGGCGACGACAGCACCGACCTCGACGCGTTTCGCGGCCTGCGCGAGCAGGTGCGCAGCGGCGCGCTGCAGAGCGCGCTGTGCGTCGCCGTCAGCTCTGACGAAGCGCCCGCCGAGCTCGCGGCCGAGGCCGACCTGTCGCTCGACGGCACCGGCGAGGTGCGGGGACTGCTCGAGGCGCTGCTGTAGTAGGCGCGTGCGGTTCGTCGAGTTTCTCAAGACGACTGTCCTGCTCAGCGCCGGCGCCGCGACGGCGCTGGCCGCGGTGACCGTTCTGTCGGCCGGCCAGAGCGGGCGCACGAGCCTCGTCGCCATCTCGCTGGGCTGGTGGGCGCTGGCTGCGCTGATCGGCCTGCGCCTGGGCAGGCGCGCCGAGACCAGCCCGCCGATCGCGCGCCTGCTGGCCCGCGCGAAGGTGAGCACGATGCTCCCCGAGCACCGGCCCGCCGCCACGCTGCTCAACCGGCTGTGGGCGCTGCTGCTGTTCACGCTGGTCGCGGGCAGCCTTGCCTTCCTGGCGCCGCAGATCCCGGGCATCGCGACGGGCTTTGCGATCATCTGGTCGCTGGCGTGGCGCCGCCAGCACGCCGCCGTCGCGGCGATCGAGGAGCGCGATGGCGCGCGCTTCTACGTCGAGCGCACCTCGCCGCTTGCGCCGATCGCGCTCGAGCGCACGCCGGGCTTCAAGGCGCTGCGGCCCGAGCGCGTCAACGGCGCCGTCACGTGACGCGCAGCGCGGAGGGCGCCGTCGACGTCATGCTCGTGTCGCTCGGCTCCACGGCGGGTCTGCGCGCGGCCGACGCGGAGCTGGCGGGGTCGCTGCGCCGGGCAGGCGCCAGCGTCGCGCTGACCACGGCCGCAGCGCCGCGTTCGCTGCGCACGCTCGCGCTGACCGACCTGGCGTGGGCGCTGGCGGCGCGCCGCGCTGCGCGCAGCGAGCTTGCACGGCGCTCGCCGAGGGCGCTCGTCTACTGCACGACGACGGCCGCGCTGCTGTGGCCGCGGCCCGGCGCGATCCGCTTCGACGCTCCGGCGGCCGGCAACCGGCCGGGACGACACGGCATCTGGCAGCGGCCGCTCGAGCGCCGGCGCCTGGCGCAGGCGCCGCTGCTGCTTGCCCAGAGCGAGGGAGCGCTTGACGAGGCACCGGGCGACGCGCTGCGCGACGCGCGCGCGCTCGTCGTGCCCGTCCCGGTGGAGCCGTCGGATCCGCGCGCCGGGGAGGCCGACCCGGTCTCCTCGGGGGGCGCGCCGGCGCGCGACATCGCCGCGATCGCCTACGCCGCCAACCCGTCGAAGAAGGGAATCGACCGCGTGCTGGGCGCCTGGCGGTCAGTGCGCCGCGACGGCGAGGAGCTCGTGCTCGCCGGAGCGCGCGATGCCGACCTCGCGCAGCTGGGCATCGCGCGCGGTGGCGTGGGCGTGCGCTCGGTTGGCGTGCTCGCGCCCGCCGACTATCGCGCGCTGCTGCGCCGCGCGCGCGTGTTCGTCTGCGCGCCGCGGCGCGAGGACTACGGCATCGCACAGCTCGAGGCGCTCGCGGACGGCTGCCTGCTGGTCACCACGCCCGCGCCCGGACCGTACGTCGCGCTGCCGATCGCGCGCGAGCTCGACGAGCGACTGGTGAGCGAGGATCTCGCGGGCGCGCTGCGCGCCGCGCTCGACGATCCCCGGCCCGACTACGCCGCCCGCGCGCTGGGGGCGCTCGCGCCGCTGCGGCGCGACGCGGTCGACAGGCTGGTCGCGCAGCGGCTACTTCCGCGACTGCTGGCCTAGCGACCGCTTGCCGAGCTCGCAGAACTCGCGCCAGGGCCGCGTATTGGCCACGTCGCGGCTTGTCAGCCACGCGCGCCGGGCGGTGGCCACGCCCCAGCGCATGTTCGCGAGCGTCCTCGTGCGGTGCGCGTCTGAGTCGATCAGCAGCAGCACGCCGGCCCGTGCGGCGGCGCGGGCATTGACATCTGACAGATCGCGCCGGTTGGGGTTGGCGTTGATCTCGATCATCGTCTTGCTGCGCGCCGCCGCCGCGAAAACCGCCTCGAGATCGATCTCATACGGCGCGCGGCGCTCGATCAGCCGCCCGGTCGGATGGCCGATCGCCCGCACGAGCGGATGCTCGATCGCCGCGATCATCCGCTCGGTCATCGCCTGCTCGCTCATCCGAAACGACGTGTGCACGCTCGCGATCAGCCAGTCGAGCTCGGCCAGCAGCTCGTCCTCGTAGTCAAGCGAGCCGTCGGGCAGGATGTTGACCTCGCTGCCCGCGAGCAGCTCGATGCCCTCGATCGCCGCGTCCGCCTCGCGCACGAGCTCGATCTGGCGACGCAGCTGGTCGGGCGAGACGTCGTTGCCGAAGCCGTGCGTGGCGGAGTGGTCTGTGATCGCGAGGTACTCATAGCCGCGCTCGCGCGCGGCCAGCGCCATCTCCTCGATCGTGTTGTGGCCGTCGGAGGCGATCGTGTGGCTGTGCAGGTCGCCGCGCACGTCTGAAAGCTCGATCAGCCGCGGCAGGCCGCTGCCGCCGTCAAGCCGCGCCGCCTCGAGCTCGCCGCGATCCTCGCGCAGCTCGGGCTCGATGTAGGCGAGGCCGAGCAGCTGATACACCTCGTGCTCGCCGGCGAACAGCCTGGTCTTGCCGCTGGCGTCGTCGAGCACTCCGTACTCGGACACGTGCAGCCCGCGGCGCACGGCGCTCTCGCGCAACGCCGCGTTGTGCTTGCCCGAGCCGGTGAAGTGCTGCAGCAGGTTGCCGAGCTGGGCGGGCTTGGCGACCCTCAGGTCGACGCCCACGCCCGTGTGCGTGCGCGCCCTGGCGCCCGCCCGCCCGGCCGAGCTGACGTGCTCGATCTGCGGGAGCTTGGCGAGGCTTCTGGCCAAGGCCGTCGGCGCGCCGGTCACCGCGACCAGGTCGATGTCCTTCACGCTGTCGGCCATCCGCCGCGCCGATCCCGCCAGCTGCACGTGCAGGTCGGCGCGCCCGCCCCGCTCGGCCAGTCCCGCCACGAGCGCCTCGCCGAGCTCGATCGCGGGCGCCAGCAGCAGCCTCACGGGTGCCCGCTCGCCCGCGCCCGCCTCGAGCGCGGCGAGCAGCGACTGCTCGAACTTCGCTCCCAGCCCGCGCACGCCGCGCACGCGCTGGGCGAGCGCCGCCTCGCGCAGCGTCTGCAGCGAATCGACGCCAAGCTCGTCGTGCAGCAGCCGCGCGCGCTTGGGCCCGACGCCCGGCACGCGGGTGATCGCGACCAGCCCGGGTGGGAACTTCGCCTTCAGCTTGACCGTCGCGGGGATCGCCCCGGTCTCGGCGAGCGCGACGATCTTCTCCTGCAGCGTCTTGCCGATCCCCGGGAGCTCGGTCGCGCGCCCCTCGCGCGCGAGCGCCGCGACCGGCACCGACGCCTCGCGCACCGCCCTGGCGGCGTTGCGGTAGGCGAGCACGCGATGCACGATCGCTCCATCGAGCTCGTAGAGGTCGCCGAGCTCCTGCAGGGCATCGGCGATCGTGCCGTTGGAGAGCTCGCTGGTCGCCACCCTGCGCAGGTTAGGGCTCACCCGGGGCGCGCGATCGACTCCAACAACTAGGGTACGCCGACGCATGCCCGCAGAGCCATGGCTGATACTGCCCACCTACAACGAGGCAGAGAACATCGAGGCGATCGTGGCGGCGGCGGGCCAGGTGCTCGCAGGCGCCGTCGGGCGGCCGCTGCGATCCCAGCCGACACCCTCTGAGCCCGGGTTTCGCATCCTGATCGTCGACGACGGCTCCCCCGACGGAACGGGCGAGATCGGCGACCGGCTCGCCGGCGAGCACGCCTGGGTGGAGGTGCTCCACCGGGCCAAGAAGAGCGGCATCGGTCCGGCCTACCTCGCCGGCTTCGCCCACGCGCTCGCGCACGGCGCCGGCTATGTGATGGAGATGGACTCCGACTTCTCCCACGACCCGGCCGACCTCGCCCGCCTGCTCGCGGCCACCGACCCCGACGCGCCTGACGGCGGCGCCGATCTGGCGCTCGGCTCGCGCTACGTGCCCGGCGGCGGCGTGACCGACTGGGGGTGGCTGCGCCGCTTCATCAGCGAGGGCGGCTCGACGTACGCGCGCTGGGTGCTGGGGCTGCAGGTGCGCGACCTGACCGGCGGCTTCAAGTGCTTCAGGCGCGAGGTGCTCGAAGCGATCCACTTCGACAGCGTGCGCTCGCAAGGCTACGCCTTCCAGGTCGAGCTCACCTATCGCGCGTCGCGCGCGGGCTTTCGCATCGTCGAGGTCCCGATCGTCTTCCGCGACCGCCAGCGCGGACAGAGCAAGATGTCATGGCGGATCGCGGCCGAGGCGATGTGGCTGGTGCCGCGGCTGCGGCTGCGCTGAGCGACGGCTCGCCCCACGGCCGCCGGCGCCGTCGGTCTGTCGCGTTACCTGCCCCCCGCTCACGCTCGCCGTGGGCATGGCCGATGTAGGGGCGATGGCGACGGACTCATCGGTCTACGCGTTCTCCTACGGGGTGCGGCAGACCAAGCACGCGCTGCGCTCCTGGCAGCGCGATCCCGCCCCGGTCATCGGGGCCTGGGTCGCGGGCTCGGCCGCGGCGGCGGCCGGTCTGCTGCTCGCCGTGTGGGGCGTGGCGTTGCTGGACACCGGATATCAGCAGGTGCTCGCCCTGCGCCCGCCGTTCGTGGTCGGTGACGGCGCGGACGTCCTGAGCGTGCTCGCCGCCAACCTGCTCGTGCTGGCGCTGCATGCGATGGCATGCGTCGCCGGGTTCATCGCCGGCAGCTCGCTGCCCCTGCAGGCGGCCGATCGACAGGGCGTATCGCGCTGGGTGCACGAGCACGGCGGGCGGCTGGCGATCATGTTCGTTGCTGCAGCCACCGCCTTCTCGCTCAGCGCCCAGGCCTACGTGATCGGCCACTCGCTGGCCGGCGTCTCGCACTTCCTGGGCGTCGCGCCTGGCGTGCTGTTGCTCGGCGTCCTGCCGCACGCGATCCCAGAGCTGATCGCCCTGTTCCTGCCGCTGGCGGCGTGGATCATCGCAAGCCGGCGTGGCGAGTGGGACCGGCTGCTGGCCGCGACGGTCGTGACCGTCGCGATCGCCGTGCCGGTGCTCGTGGCCGCGGCGTTCATCGAGGTCTACGTCTCGCCGCACCTGTTCACTGCGCTGACCGGCATCCAGCCGCCGATCGTGCGCGCCTCACAGGGCTGGATCGTGACGGTGCGCTGAGCCAGGGCTGGTCGAGCCTTTCCACGCGGGGCACATCACGGTTCCCTGCCTGACGCGCCTACCGCCATTCCGACACCCGGCCGTTGGCGCTGTCAGCGACGTAGATCACGCCCGATGAGTTGACGGCGATGCTGATTGGGTTTGAGAATTGTTCGCTGCCGGAGCCGGGAGAACCGAAGCTCGTGAGGAAGGCGCGTTCGCCGCTGAACTCCTGGACGCGGTCGGTGCCGAGTTCAGCGATAAAGACGTTGCCCGTCGTGGGGTCGATGGCGATGTCCCATGGCCAAGTGCCCTTGCTCCAGCCACCTTCATCAAACTGGCCGAGGAATTCGCCGCTGGTCGTGAACTCCTGCGCCCTGCCGAGTTCGGCGACGTAGATCTTGTTGTTGGAGATCGCGAGTCCAAAGCCAATGGATAGCTGCCCCGGCGCGCCGCCGATCGAGCCAAACTGGGCAAGCTGCGTTCCTGACGGCGAGAACTTCACGAGCTCACTGCCGCTCAGCGGACCCCAGTTGTGGATCCAGACGTTTCCTTCTGTTCCTTCGGAGTCGACGGCGATCGCCATCGCGTTGCCCGCCGGGAACTGGGTGATGTATTCGCCGTTGTTCGAGAACTCCTGGACACGGTGGTTGTCGGTATCGATCGCATAGAGATCGCCGAGCTTGTTGACCGCGATACCGCCTATGCCATTGAATTGGCCCAAGCCCGAGCCTGTTTCGCCGAAGTGCTTTAGCTCTTTTCCTTGCGGGCTGAACTCCAACAGGTGGTTCTGGGCGGTTTCCGCGACCCAGAAGTCCTGGCTGGAGGGGTCGACGGCGACGGCGGTTGGCGCGCCGAGCCCTTCGGTCACGATGGTGTCCACCATCGGGGCGTATGTGAACCGGTCCGCGGAGCTGGTCACACTCGTTCCGCCCGGCGTGACTACGGTGATGTCGACCGCCCCCGCCGAGCCTGCCGGAGCAACGGCGACGATCGAGGTTTCCGAGTTGACCGTGAAGCTCGCGGCACCCGATGAGCCGAACTTGACCGCGGTCGCACCGCCGAAGCCGGTCCCGCTGATCGTCACCGCCGTCCCTCCCGCTGGGGAACCGTGGTTGGGTTCAACCTTTTTGACAGTGGGTGCCAGTGTCCCGTATGTGAACTTGTCGCCGGGATTGGCTGGGCTCTGACCGAGTCCGCTTTCGACCGTCACATCGACAGTCCCCGCCCCGGGAGGCGCGACGGCCACGATTTCGCCTTCGTGGGGGCTTTCAAAGCGCGTGGCTTCGGTGAAGCCAAAGAGCACCCTTTGCACGGAGAAACCCTCGTCCTGGCACACCACGGTAAAGAACCGTTCTCCCTTGATGGTCACCGATGTGCCCGCGGGGCCGCCGTGTGGTTCGACGCCCGTGACCGCCGGCGCGTGTCCTTCCTGGCATCCCGAGACGTAGTGGAATTCGTCGGCCGAGCTGGTTGCGCTCGTGCCTTCCGGGGTGGTGACGGTCACGGGGAGGACGGCCGTGAACCCTTTTTCCGGCGGAGAAATGGCGGTGATCATGGTGCTGGAATCCACGGTGAAGCTAGCGTTGGTTTCACCGAACTTCACGGCGGTGGCGCCGGTGAAGTTGAAGCCGCTGATCGTCACCGAGGTGCCGCCGGCTTTGGTGGCATGGCTAGGGATGATGTTGGTCACGGTTGGCCCGTAGTCGAATTCGTCGGCCGCGCTAGTCGGGCTCGTGCCCCCGGCGGTCGTCACGGTCACGTTCACTTTCCCAGAGCCCGCCGGGGACGTCGCCGTGATCGATGTGGCCGAGTTCGTCGTGAAGCTCGCGGCGCTGGTCGAGCCGAACATGACCGCCGTCGCCCCCGTGAAGTTGGTGCCGGTGATCGTCACCGTTGTCCCTCCCCCCAGCGGGCCGCCCCCGGGTTGCACCTGGGTGACGGTGGGCGCGTAGTCGAACTGGTCGGCCGGCCTCGCGATGTTGGTGCCCAGCGGGGTCGTTACGGTCACGTCCACGGGACCCGTCCCGGCCGGGGACGTGGCGGTGATGGATGTTTCAGATTCGACTTTGAAGCTCGATGCCCTAACCGAGCCGAACTTCACCGCCGTGGCGCCGTTGAAGTTCGCCCCCGTGATCGTCACCGATGTCCCGCCAGCTGCGGGTCCGTTGTTGGGTTGCACGTTGGTGATGACCGGTAGCGCGACGAGGACGCCGATCGCCAGGCTGAAATTAGCGCCCCCGGAGATGGCAGTCACTTCGGCGAGTCCAGCCACCGCGACCGGCACGTCGCTGTCGGTCGTGCTACCGGTGCCGAGTTCCCCGAATCCGTTGGACCCCCAGCTCATCACCGTGCCGTTTCTCAGCAGGGCCAGACTGTGCCCTGACCCGGCCGCGACAGCCGTGGCTTCGCTCAGCCCGCTGACCGGGACGGGAACGTCGCTGCCGGTCGTGTTGCCGTCGCCGAGCTGTCCGGCGCCGTTGGCGCCCCACGACATGACGCTGCCGTTCTTCAGGAGCGCCAAGCTGTGGCCGCCGCCGTAGCCGCCGTTGGCTTTGCCGGAGGCTGCCAAAGCGCTGACTTCGCCCAAGCCGCTGACCGCCACGGGGGTTCTGCTGCACGCCACTTTCGAACCTTCGGCTTCGCAGGTTTCCGGTCCGGTGCTCGTGCCATCGCCGAGCTGCCCGGTGGCGTTTTCACCCCACGCCATCACGCTGCCGTTTTTCAAGAGCGCCAAGCTGTAGCGGCTACCAGCCGCGATAGCCGCTACTTCGCTCAACCCGCTGACCGGTACGGGCACGTCGCTGTTGGTTGTGGCGCCGTTTCCGAGCTGTCCGTAGCGGTTTTCACCCCACGCCATCACCGTGCCGTTTTTCAGCAGCGCAAGGCCATGACCTCCGCCGGCCGAGATCGCGCTGACTTCAGCGAGGCCGCTCACCGCGACCGGCACGTCGCTTCCGGTGGTGGTGCCGTTGCCGAGTTCTCCGAAGTAGTTTCCGCCCCAGCTCATCACCGTGCCATTCTTCAGCAGGGCGAGGCTGTAGCTCTCACCCGCCGCGACGGCGGCTGCTTCGCTCACGCCGTTCACCGTCACGGGGGTTCTGCTGCAGTACCCACGGTTGGTTCCGCAGTTTTCCGGTCCGGTGGTCGTGCCGTCGCCGAGGTCCCCGAAGTTGTTGTTGCCCCACGCCACGACCGTGCCGTTTTTCAGCAGCGCGACGCCGTCAAAGGTGTCCGCAGCCACCTCGGTCGCTTCGCTCAACCCGCTCGCCGCGACCGGAATGGTGCTACACGGAAATGGGAAATTACCGCAGCTTTCTGGGCCGGTGTTCGTCCCATCGCCCACCTGCGCATATTCGTTCAAGCCCCAGCCCACGACGCCGGAAGAGGCCCCCGGCGTCAGCGGGGTCATCGCCGTTGCGAGGCTCCCGCCAAAGCCCCCACCCGAGGATGCCGCCGCGCTGTTCGAACGCGCCCTGTCGTTCTTGGCGCGCGGCGAGGATGCCGCCGAAGCGGACCCCGCGACCGCGAGGGTCAAAGTGGCCACAGCCGCCAGGAGCAGCACTGGTCCTCGACGGCGCGGCACTCGACAGCGGCCGCGCGCCCGCGCACCCATCCGGTCCCTCGCTTGAGCAGCTCGCACCGACACGGGCACGAAACCCATCGGACACCTCATACGCATGACGTTCCCTCCTCCCGGCGAAACATTGCTACGGGCTAAGGTCCCCGAGCCCGGCTGAGCCGAGCCACGCTGAAAGGCTGCCCCACGCGGGCGGCGTGGGCGACGGCGAGAGCTGGTCTTCTCACCCCGTCGTGGTGGCTAGACCCCTCCTACTCGCGGTATCCCGATCAGGGTGATGCTACGCGATTTCGCCAAGCGCGGCCGGCCGAGCAAATCGTTGGAGGAGCGGCTCATTTCGACAGGCCTCAGGTCCAAACTTATGCGCCACCCTCGCAGCGTGCCCTTTACTTTGTATAGTGGTAGGAAAGCGACCAAGGAGATCAGCATGGCAGGGACTCTCAACCAGATCACAGACGCGAACTTCGACGCCGAGGTCATCGAGGCCGAGGGCCCTGTGCTCGTGGATTTCTGGGCGCCGTGGTGCGGTCCCTGCCGCGTCGTCGGACCCGTGCTCGAGGAGATCGCCGCTGAGCGCGACGACCTGCAGATCGTCAAGCTCGACATCGACGAGAACCCGCAGACCGCGGCCCGCTTCCAGGTGCTCTCGATCCCCACGATGATCCTCTTCAAGGGCGGCGAGCCCGTCAAGACCGTGATCGGCGCCTACCCCAAGAAGAAGCTCGAGGCAGAGCTCGAGCCGGCGCTCACGGCCGCGTAGGGCGTCAGCGACCCTCGGAGCGGCGCAGCGCGATCGTCAGCTGCAGGCCGTCGATCGCCGTCTCTTCTGAGAAGTCGAAGCCCGTGAGGCCATCGATCGCGGCGGGCTCGACCTCGGGCTGCAGCGCGAGGTCGACTGCGAGCGTCTCGCCGGTGAGGTACTGCTCGTGGGCAAGCGCAGCCTCGATCAGCGCCGGGTCGCCTGCCAGCGTGAGCTGCACGCGGTCCTCGACGGCCAGCCCGGCGGTCTTGCGCGCGTTCTGCACGGCATGGACGATCTCCCGCGCGCGGCCCTCGCGGCGCAGGTCGTCGTCGATCGTCAGGTCGAGCGCGACGGCGTGCGCGCCCTCGCGCTTGAAGCTGTAGCCGTCCGGCGGCCGCATCGTGAGGATTACGTCATCGGAGGAGAGGACGTGCTCGTGTCCCTGCACCGTGATGCCGATCGCCGTCCCGCCGTCGCGCACCGCGGCGGCGATCCGCGCGGGATCGAGCGCCGCGATCGCGTCGGCCGCGAGCGGCATGTCCTTGCCGAACAGCGGTCCCAGCGTGCGGTAGTTGGGCTTGACCTCGTAGCTGACGAGCTCCTCGGCGGCCGACACGAAGCGCACTCGTCGCACGTTCAGCTCCTCGCGCACGATCTCCGCCAGCGCTTCGATCGCCTCCTGCTCTTTGCCGTGCGCCACCACGACAGCCTCGCCCAGCGGCTGGCGCACCTTGACGTCGCCCTCGCGCCGTGCCCCCAGCCCGAGCGCCACGGTCTCGCGCGCGAGCGCCATCGTCTGCTCGAGCGCCTCGTCGCGTGGCGGCAGCTCGTCGGCCCGCGGGAAGTCGCAGAGGTGCACGCTAGCCAGCGTGCCATCGAGGTTGTCGTAGATCTCGTCCGCGATGAACGGGCAGAACGGCGCGAGCATCCTGGCCACCGTCACCAGGCAGACACGCAGCGTGTCGAAGGCGGCCGCGTCGCCATCCCAGAAGCGCCGGCGCGAGCGGCGCACGTACCAGTTGGACAGCTCGTCGACGAGCGCGGCGATCGCCCGCCCGGCCGACGTCGCGTCGTAGGCGTCCAGGCGCTCGGCCACCAGCTGCGCCGTGGCCGCCGTCCGCGACAGCGCCCACCGGTCCAGCGCGTGCTCGCCCGCCTGCCGATCGCCCGCCTGCAGATCGCCGGTCGGCCCGGCGGCGGCGAGCTGCGCGGCGGATGCCTGGGCGTAGAGCGCGTAGAAGTAGTAGGTGGACCACAGCTGCTTGAGGAACAGCCGCACGCCCTCGGCGATCGCGTCGATCGAGAAGCGGTAGCCGTCCCACGGCTGCTTGGAGGTGAAGAAGTACCAGCGAAACGCGTCGGCGCCGTGCGCGTCGAGCACGTGCCAGGGCTCGACCGAGTTGCCCTTGGACTTCGACATCTTCTGGCCCTCGGCGTCGAGGATAAGCCCGAGGCACACGACGTTGTGATACGGCGCCGGGCGCCCGAGCAGCGTCGAGACGGCCAGCAGCGAGTAGAACCAGCCGCGCGTCTGGTCCTGGGCCTCGCAGATGAAGTCGGCCGGGAACGTCAGCTCGAACTCGCGCTCGTGCTCGAAGGGATGGTGGTGCTGGGCGAAGGGCATCGCGCCCGAGTCAAACCACACGTCGATCACCTCGGGCACGCGCGTCATCGGCGCGCCGCAGGGCTCGTCTTCGTCGGTCTGATGGGGGCAGGGGAACGTCAGCTCGTCGACGTAGGGGCGGTGGTGGTCGTCGAGCGTGCGGCCCGACAGCCGCGCGAGCTCGCCGAAGGAGCCGATCACGTGCTTGTGCGCGTGCTCGCAGCGCCACACCGGAAGCGGCGTTCCCCAGTAGCGCTCGCGCGAGATCGCCCAGTCGACGTTGTTCACCAGCCAGTCGCCGAAGCGGCCGTGCTTGACGCGCGGCGGGTGCCAGGCGACCAGCTCGTTGGCCGCGAGCAGCTCGTCGCGCAGCGCGGTCGTCCTCAGATACCAGGAGGCCTTGGCGTAATAGATCAGCGGCGTGTCGCAGCGCCAGCAGTGCGGGTAGGAGTGCTCGTACTGCTCCGCGCGCAGCAGCAGGCCGTGCTCGTCGAGATCTTCGATCAGCTCGCTCGTCACCTGCGTGTCCTTCACGAAGCGCCCCCCGTAGGCGCGACCCTCGTAGCTGCGCACGTAGTCTTCGAACGTGCCGTCCGGGCGCACAGGATTCAGCAGCGTGCTCGGCCGCTCGGGGTCGAAGATGCCCGCCGCCCCAGCCACGCGGTAGTCGTCCTCGCCGAACGCCGGCGCGATGTGCACGATCCCCGTCCCGTCGTCGGTCGTCACGAACTCGTCGAGCAGGATCGGAAAGCCTCCCGGCGCGCGCGTATTGAAGATCGGACCCTCGTAGCTGCCGTAGCGCTGCACGAGCTCCTCGCCCGAGAATCGCTCGACGATCTCGGACCCGTCGCCGAGCACCGCTTTCACACGCGCCTGCGCAACCAGAAAATCATCATCGTCGACCCGCACCCTCGCGTAGGTCGCCGTCGGCGAGACCGCCAGCGCGACGTTCCCGGGCAGCGTCCAGGGCGTCGTCGTCCAGACCAGCAGCCGCTCGTCGCCGCGTGCGACCGGTAGCTTCAGGAAGACGCTCGGGTCGACCGTGTCCTCGTAGCCGAGCGCCACCTCGTGTGAGGACAGCGTCGTCTGACAGCGCGGGCAGTAGGGCACGACCTTGTGACCCTCGTACAGCAGCTCGCGCCGATCGATCTCTGCCAGCGCCCACCAGACCGACTCGATGTAGCTCTCGTCCAGCGTGCGATAGGCGTGCTCGAGGTCGATCCAGAAGCCGATCCGCTCGGTCAGCCTGTTCCACTCCTGCAGGTAGGCGAACACCGACTCGCGGCAGACGGCGTTGAAGCGCTCGATGCCGATGCCGCGCTCGGGATCCTCGATCTCGGCCTTCGTCGAGATGCCGAGCTGCTGTTCGACGGCGATCTCGACCGGTAGGCCGTGGCAGTCCCAGCCGCCCTTGCGCTGCACGTGGTGGCCGCGCATCGTCTGAAAGCGCGGGTAGATGTCCTTGAACACGCGCGACAGCACGTGGTGGGAGCCGGGCGGCCCGTTGGCGGTCGGCGGGCCCTCGTAGAAGACCCACTCGGGCGCTCCCTCGCGCGCGCGAAGCGACTCGGCGAACACGTCGCGCTCGCGCCAGCGCTGCAGCACCTCGAGCTCCAGCGCCGGCAGCTCCTGGCGAGGATCGACCTCGCGCGGCGGGATCAGCTGGTGTCGTCGGGCGGCCGTCACGGGGCGGCCCATTGTAGGTGCGCCCCGTGTGTCGGACCTAGGATTCGGTGTATGCGCCTTCGTCTGTACCACCACGTCGACGGCGCGCGCGTGGCCTACTGGGAGCACGGGGCCGGTCCGCCGCTGGCGATGCTGCACTCGGCGATGCTTTCGCACAAGGAGTGGGAACCGGTCGTCGAGCGGCTGGCAGAGCGCTTCCGCGTCGTGCTACCCGACCTGCCGCTGCACGGCGACTCAGAACACCGACCCTCGCATCCCTACACGCTCGACTGGTTCGCCGACGTGCTGGGCGGGTTCTCGGCGGAGGTGCTCGGCGCGCGACCGATGCTCGCCGGGCACGACGCCGGCGCCGAGATCATCCTGCGCGCGGTGCGCGACGACAAGCTGCGGCCCGCCCGCCTGGTGCTGATGTCAAACCGGCTGCACGCGCCGCCGGCGCGCTCGACGCTGCGCGCGACGTGGCGCGCGGTGACCTGCGCGGGCGCCATCCCCGGCGTCGATCGCCTGCTCGCCCAGGGCACCCGTGCGGTCTTCACGCCGGCGCGCGGCATCCGGCTGTCGGCGCGCGCCAGCCCTGCGGCCGGCGACGTGCTACGCCACGCCTTCGCCGACGTGCCCGGCGACTCGAGCCTCGCGCGCTCGTGGGCCAGGTGCGCGCGGCGCTGGCCGCGCGGCGCCCAGCATGAGCTGCTCGCGCTCTACCCGCGGCTGGACATGCCGGTGCTGCTGCTGTGGGCCGATCGCGACCGCTTCCACCCGCTCGCCCCGGCCGAAGAGGCGCTCGCGCGGCTGCCCCACGGCGAACTGCGCGTGCTGCCGAGCACCGGCTTTCTGATGGCCTACGACGACCCCGTCGGGCTGGCGCGGGAGATCGTTGCATTCTGCGGGTAGGGTCCACGGTCTCACGAACAAGGAGAAGCGATGCCCGAAAAGCAGCTCTGGGGCGGCGAGACCGCCAAGGCCGTAGAGAACTTCCCGATCTCGGGCGAGACCGTGCCCGTCTCGGTCGTCCGCTGGCTGGCGCGCATCAAGGGCGCTTCGGCCGCGGTCAACGGGGAACTGGGCCTGCTGTCCAAGCGCTCTGCCGCGCGCATCGAGCGGGCCGCGCGCGAGGTCGCCGCGGGCAAGCACGACGGTCAGTTTCCGATCGACGTCTTTCAGACGGGTTCGGGCACGTCGACCAACACGAACGCCAACGAGGTGATCGCCGCGCTGGCCGGCGAGCACACGCATCCCAACGATCACGTGAACATGGGCCAGTCCTCCAACGACGTGTTCCCCTCGGCCGTCCAGCTCGCTGCGCTCGACGTCGCCCAGAACGAGCTGCTGCCCGCGCTCAAGCAGCTCGAACGCTCGCTCGCGCGCAAGGCCAAAAGCTTTCAGAACGTCGTCAAGGCCGGGCGCACGCACCTGATGGACGCCGTGCCCGTGACCCTCGGCCAGGAGTTCGGCGGCTATGCCGCGCAGATCGCGCTCGCGCAGGAGCGCGTCGCGGCGGCGCTCGTGCACGTCGGCCAGATCCCGCTCGGCGGCACGGCGACCGGCACCGGACTGAACACCCACCCTCGCTTCGCCGAGCGCGTGCGGGCCCGCCTGAAGCGCGAATCCGGCCTGCGCCAGATCGCGCAGCCGCGCGACCCGTTCGAGGCGCAGGCCAGCCGCGACGCGCTCGTCGAGCTGTCGGGCGCGCTGAAGGTCCTCGCGGTCTCGCTGACGAAGATCGCCGGCGACCTCGCGCTGATGGGCTCGGGCCCGCGCGCGGGCATCGGCGAGATCCTGCTGCCCGAGCTGCAGAAGGGCTCCTCGATCATGCCGGGCAAGGTCAACCCCGTGATCCCCGAGGTCGTGCTGCAGGTGTGCGGGCAGGTGATCGGCAACGACACCGCGGTCACCGTCGGCGGCATGCAGGGCCAGTTCGAGCTCAACGTGCGCATTCCGCTGATCGCTCGCAACGTGCTCCAGTCGCTGCAGCTGCTCTCGGCGGCCGCGCGCGTGTTCGCCGAGAAGTGCATCGACGGGATCCAGGCCAGCGAGGCCGGCACCGCGGCATCCGCCGGCGCCACGCTGGCCGTCGCCGCGGCGCTCAACGGCGCGATCGGCTACGACAAGGGCACCGAGATCGTCAAGCAGGCGACGGCCTCCGGGCGCCCGCTGCGCGAGGTCGCGCTCGCGGCCGGCGTGGATTCCAAGCTGTATGACGAGACGATCGACCTGCGGCGCATCGCGCGCGGCAATCGCGGTGGCAGATAAAGAGCGGCGCCTAAGAACTCTCTACTACAGCAAGCAGCTTCAGCCGGCTATACAGAGAGCAGAGGAACGGTGAGATCCTTGCGCCTTATGTTGTTTGCCCGCGGCGACTCGATTGCGCAGCGGCGCGCGCGGGGCGCCACCGCTGTTGCGCTGCTGCTTCTCTCGCTGCTGCTCGCCGCGTGCGGCGCCTCGGCCCACACGACGAGCGCTGCGCCGCAGCAGGTCTCGGCCGCGACCGCGCCCAGCGGCGCGTCGATCGCGGCGGCCAGCCTGGGCTCCTCGGCGGCGGGCTGCGGCGCGGCCGGGCCGGAAACGCTCGCCCAGGCGGCGGGACACGTCGCGGTGCAGATCTACGATCGCGAGCTGGCGAGCTCGGAGGTGCGCTCCGACCAGCGCCAGGTGGAAGGCTATGCGCCGCTGCTGAGCGCGCTCGCGAGCGGCAACAGCGCGGGCGTCCAGGAAGCCGTCACGAGCCTCGTCTACTCCCACACCCACGTCGTGCGCCTGCGCGTCACGCAGGGCTCGCGCGTGCTCTCCGACGTCGGCGGCCCGTACATCATCGCGCCGGTCGGCGGCAGCCTGCGCTTCCAGGGGCGCACCGTCGGGCACTACGTCCTGTCGGTCCAGGACGACCTCGGCTACGTCAAGCTCGAGACGCGCTTCGTCGACGCGCCGCTCGTGCTGCACACCGGCTCGACGCGCGTCCCCGTGGAAGGCACGCTCGCGCCCGGGCCGTCGAACATCCCCGAACACGGGCCGGTCACCTACCACGGCGTCCACTACCAGGTCTTCTCGTTCATGGGCGAGGCCTTCCCGAGCGGCAAGCTGCGCATATCGCTGCTGCTGCCGCTGCCGGGCTCGCTGGCGGCCACCAGCTGCGCGTCGATCCGCATCGACGAGCTCAACCACATCGCGCAGCTGGCCTGGGGACGCTTCAAGCTCGACGGCGCGCCGCCGTCGGCGTTCGTCAACACGATCGCCAGCCTCACCGGCGGGCTGGCCTACGTGCGCGCCGGCTCTCACCAGCTCGCCGGCAGCACCATCCCGGGACCGCGCCAGCTGCCGGACTCGGGGCCCCTCACCTACCACGGGCGCAAGTACGCGGCGACCTCCTTCCCGGCGCCGGGCATGCCGGGCACGCGCGTCTACCTGCTCGTCCCGGCCTAGGGCTGCGCGCTCGTCGCCTCGCGGCTCGGCTCAGCGCCCGACGCCCGGCAGCGCCTTGAACAGGTGCGCGACCACGCCGACCGCCGGCTTGGGCACCTGACCGTAGGTGAACAGGCCCTTCTGGTTGAGCCCCTCGATCAGGCGCAGGTGCGGGAGCACCGTGTGGATCGAGCCGCCCTCGAACATCGGCTCGAGCGGGTAGTCGCGCAGCACCCAGATCAGCATCCCGCTCAGCTGGGCGTCGCCCTCGTAGACGGCGATGTGGCGGGCGAGCAGCCGCGACTGAAACGAGTAGCTGCCGGGGCTGCCGCTCGGGTTCAGCGCGTTTGATTCGGCGCCGAACTCGCTGATCACGAGCACCCGGCCCGCGAACGCGCGCGCCATTGCCGCCAGCCGCGCGCGCATTTCGGCGCTCTGGCGCGCGGGCGATGAGCTGGGATTGTCATACCAGCCGGTGTAGTCGGTCTCGGCGATCGCGTCGACGCCGCTGTACAGCGAGCCGGCGTGCTGGGGCGGATGGTCTCCCCACACGTCGACGGCCACCATCCGCGTGCGGTCGTGCGCGTGCAGCCAGCCGGTCAGCGACTGCACGTAGTGGACCTCGGCGCTGTCGCGGCCGTTGCCCGCGACCTCGTCGACGAGATTCCAGGCGATGATCGACGGGTGCAGCTGCGAGGCGACGATCCCCGTGCGCGCCTGCCGTTCGGCGTCGGCCAGCAGCGCCGGCGTGTTCGAGAACCAGTTGCCCGCGCCTTCCACCGGCCCGACGCCCTGCCAGACGAGGATCCCGGCGGCGTCGAGCCGTTCCAGCAGGCCGGGATCGAGCGGGTGCTGGGCGCGCGCCGCGTTGGCCCCGATCGCCTTCAGCTCGCGAACGATCTCGCTCTCGTCGTTGGGCGTCAGCGCGTCGCCGCGTCCGAGCGCGTCCTCCTGGATCGTCGCGCCGTGCAGCTGAAGACGCTGTCCGTTGAGGTACACGCGCCCGCCGTGCCAGGTCAGCTGGCGCAAGCCGACGCGCGCCGAGTAGCTGCTCTCCTGACCCACGGCCAGCGTCAGCTGGTAGAGGTTGGGGCTGGTCGGCGACCACAGCGCCGGTTCTTCGACGGTCACGGTGGTGCTCGCGAGCGCGCTCTGACCCTGGGCGAGCGTGAGGCTTGCGAAACGCAGCGCGACCGTCTGCGCGCCGTGCACGAGCGTGCCTTCCGGCGTGATCGCGCGCGCCGGCCCGTCGTTTCGCACCTCGACAGCGAGCTTCACCGTCGCGCGCCTGGCACTCGGTTCGTCGGGCGTGAGCGTCGTTTCGATCGTCGGGCTCGACAGCTCGCTGGGCCCGAGCTCGCGCATATCGACCTGGCCGTCCAGCCCGCCCCAGTTGAACCACGTGCGGTGAAAGCCAATGCTGGACTGCGCGTTTGGATCGCGCCAGTCGACGCGCACGACGAGCGTGTGCGCGCCGGCGCCCAGCCGCGCGCGCACTTCGAAGGGCAGGTAGGAGCCCTCGTGCGAGCCGAGTGCGTGACCGTCGACCCACACGCTCGCGCGGAAGTTCGCCGACTGAAAGCTCACCGCGTAGGTTCCGGCGCTGGGCGCGCTGAGGCTCGTGCGATACCAGGCGACCGAGCCTTCGTAGTTGCGCGCCCCGATGCTGCCCTCGAACTGCGTCGGGTCGACGACGTTCGGGACGCTCACCGCGCGTCCCCCGAAGCCCCCTCGCTGCCAGCCGCGCGCCACGCCGCCGTTGGTCGGATCCAGGCGCATCGTCCAGCGGGTCAGCGCCGTGCGGCCGCCCGGGCCTTCGGCGATGCTCGACTGGCTGGAGAGCACCTGCACCGCCGCCGGCTCGGGCCGCGCGGAGCCCGGCGCCAGCAGCGCCAGCCCGCCCGCCGCCAACAGCCCCGCGAGCGCGAACACGCCGCTCAGGCGCCTGAGCCTCGTCTGCTGCTCGCGTTTTCGCATCGTCACCATTCAACAGCGCTCACCGGCGATCAGAGCGCAGTTGCAACGCTCGTCGCACGCAACCCCGCCAGCAGCGCGCGCGCTCCCGCCTTCGAAAGCGGCTCGTTGAGGTTTCCGCACTTGGGCGACTGCACGCACGAGGGGCAGCCGCTGGCGCACGCGCACTCGGAGATCAGCCGCAGGGCGTCTGCGCACAGCTGCTCGAAGCACGCGTAGGCGGTTCGCGTGATGCCCACGCCGCCGGGGTGCCCGTCGTAGATGAAGATCGTCGGGCCGCCGGTCTGCGGATGCATGTTGGTCGACAGCCCGCCGATGTCCCAGCGGTCGCACATCGCGATCAGCGGCAGCACGGCGATCTGGGCGTGCTCGGTCGCGTGCAGCGCGCCCAGCAGCGACGCCATCCCGATCTCCCGGGCCAGCTCGTCGGCGTCGAGCTCGAACCACAGCGCCTGGGTGTCAAAGCTCGTCTGCGGCAGGTCGAGCGCCACGAGGTCCACCGCGCTGTGGTCGCTGAGCAGCTTGCGCTGGTAGGCGAGCACCGTCTCTGAGACGCTCACCTCGCCGAAGCTGAGCGTCACGCCGAGCGCGTCGCGCCGGTCGAGCAGCCGCTCGATCGTCGTGTCGGTCTCGCGCTTGGGCTGGGTGTACCAGTCGCCGTCGAACGGCGCCACCAGCGCGCGCCGGTGGGCCAGGTCGAGCTCGCGCACCTCATAGGAGCGCCCCTGATGGAGATAGATCGCGCCGTCATGCACCGTCGAGTGGGCGCGCGCGGCCTCGGTCTGGCCGAGCAGCTCGCCCGAGGACACGTCCACGATCACGAAGCTGTCCGGCGACGCCGAGCGCAGCGAGACCTCCGCCGCGGGGTAGCGGTCGGCCCGCCGCGGCACGTAGCTGCGGGGGCCGAGGTCGTGCGCCCGCGCATCGGCGGCGACCCCGGGGTCGCGCCCGGCGGCGCTTCGCGCGCGCAGCTCCCCGGCGCTCACGAGCAGCTGCGCATACGCCTCCCAGCGGGGCCCGAGGAACTCCGCGTCCTGCGCGTCCAGCGCGCCCTCGTGGGCCGCGCAGCGCAGGTGCGCGGCGTAGATCAGCGGGCTCTCGTGGTCGAGGATCGCCGCCTCGACCGAGCGCTCGAGGAACTCCTCGGGGTGGCGGCAGAAGAACTGGTCGAGCGCGTCCTCGCCGGCGATGTACACCGCCAGGCCGCGCTGGCGGCGGCCCGCGCGACCCCACATCTGGCGCAGCGAGGCGACCGTGCCGGGGAAGGTCACCACGACCGCCGCGTCCAGCTCGCCGACGTCGATGCCGAGCTCCAGCGCGTCGGTCGTGATCACGGCGCGCAGCTCGCCCCGCATCAGGCGCCCCTCGAGCTCGCGTCGCTGCTGGGGGGTGTAGCCGCCGCGATAGGGCACGATCAGCTCGGCCAGCTCGGGGTCGGAGTCGCGCAGCTGCTCGCTGACGAGCCGGCTGAGCAGCTCGACGCCCTTGCGCGACTTCATGAAGCAGATCGTGCGCGCGCCCTCGCGCGCCAGCCGTGCGAGCAGCTGCGCCCCCTCCGCGAGCACCGAGCGCCGCGCGCCGAGCAGCTCGTCGGTCAGCGGCGGGTTCCACATCGCGATCCGCCTGGCCGGGGCCGGCGAGCCGTCCTCGTCGATCAGCCTGACCGGCTCGAGACCGGTGAGACGCTCGGCCAGCTCGACCGGGTTTGCGATCGTCGCCGACGTCAGCACAAAGCGCGGCTCGGTCCCGTACGCGGACGCGATGCGGCGCAGGCGACGCAGCACGTTGGCCACGTGTGAGCCGAACACGCCGCGGTAGACGTGCGCCTCGTCGATCACCACGACCGCCAGGTTGGCGAACAGGTCCTGCCAGGCGGCGTGGTTGGGCAGGATGCCGACGTGCAGCATGTCGGGGTTGGTCAGCACCAGGTTGGCGTCCCTGCGGATCTGCGCGCGCGCCTGGCGGGGCGTGTCGCCGTCGTAGATCGCCGGCCGCACGCGCTTGGCCAGGCCGAACGCCGCTAGCGCGCGCGCCTGGTCCTGCGCGAGCGCCTTCGTCGGGTAGACGTAGAGCGCCCGCGCGCGCGTGTCGCGGCAGAGCACGTCGAGCGTCGGCAGGTTAAAGCACAGCGACTTGCCAGACGCCGTCCCCGTGGTGACGATCGTCGGGCCCGCCCAGGCCGCGTGGAGCGCCTGCGCCTGGTGGGAGTACAGCCGCTCGATCCCCAGGCGCGAGAGCGCCGCAAGCACGTCTCCGTGCAGCTCCTGCGGAGGCGCTACGAGCGTCTCGCGGCGCGGTCCTTCGCGCGCTTCGCGCACGAGCCGGCCATCCTCGCGCCCCTCGTCCAGCAGGGCGCTCCAGGGCTCGATCTTGCGATCCCGCTTGGCCACGGCTTGCGATAGTAGAGGCGATGGACAGCTCCCCCGGCGAGCGCGCGGCGCAACTGCGCACGTTCCACCATTCGCGCTATGCGCCGCAGCAGCTGGCCGCCGCACGCGCGCAGCGCGCCCTGCGCGTGTCGGTCTGCCTGCCCGCGCGCGAGTGCGCGGCCACGGTTGCGGAGATCGTCGCGACGCTGGACGCCCTGCGCGCGCAGGGGGTCCTCGACGAGATCGTCGTCGTCGATGCGGCGTCGAGCGACGGCACGGCCCGGGTCGCCGGACGGGCGGGCGCGGTCGTCCTGCAGGAGTCCGAGCTGATGGCCTCCCACGGGCCGGTGCTCGGCAAGGGCGACGCCATGTGGCGAGCGCTGCCGTCGCTCAGCGGCGACATCGTGTGCTTTCTGGACGCCGACACCGAGGCCTTCCCGAGCCACTTCGTCACGGGCCTGCTCGGCCCGCTGCTCTGCGAGCCCGACGTGTCGTTCTGCAAGGCCTTCTACCGGCGCCCGCTGCAACAGGGCGACACGCTGCTGCCAGACGGCGGGGGGCGGGTGAACCAGCTGACCGCCCGCCCGGCGCTCGCGCTGTTCTACCCGCAGCTGGCGGCGGTCTCACAGCCGCTCGCCGGCGAGGTGGCGGCGCGCCGCGAGCTGCTCTGGCGGCTGCCGTTCACGAGCGGCTACGGCGTCGAGATCGGGATGCTGATCGATGCGTGGCGCGCGCTGGGCGTGGAGGGCATGGCCCAGGTCGACCTCGAGGAGCACCGCAACCGCCACCAGCCGCTGTCCGCGCTGCAGCCGATGGCCTATGCGGTGCTCGCGACGGTCACCGTGCGCCTGCGCGAAGAAGGGCGGCTCACCGGGCCCGAGCCCGCGAGCGCGCTCGCGGAGGCGCTCGTCGAGCGCCCGGCCCACGCGACCCTGGCGGACGATCGCGAGGCGGCGCCGGCGACCGCGCTTGACCGCGAGACAGCGTGACAGGCGCGCCGGCAGCGCGCTGCCTGTACCTGGACCTCGACGGCACGCTGCTCGGGCGCGGCGCGTCGCTGCTGCACGACGGCGAGGGCAACGTGTCGATCGACGGCGTGCGCGCGGTGCAGGCGTGCCTGCGCGCAGACGTCGAGGTCGTGCTGATGTCCGGCCGGCGCCGCGTGCAGGTGCACGAGGACGCGCGCCTGCTCGGCCAGAGCTCCTACATCTTCGAGGCCGGCGCCTGCGTGGTGCTCGGCGGCGCCCCGCCCTCCGGCTGGTCGGACGCCCGGCCGGTCGCGGCCGAGGAGCACTGGCTGACGGGCGACATGCTGCCGGGCGCGGAGAGCATCGCAGAGCAGATCGAGCGCTCGGGCGCCCCCGACCTGCTGCTCGGTCTCTACCCGGGTCGCCTCGAGCACCACGAGCCGTGGCACGTCGGGCGCGAAGTCTCGCATCTGTTCCGCGGCCTCGTGGACGTCGAGGAGGTGGACCTGGTGCTGCGCGAGCACGGCCACGCCGACCTCCGCCTGATCGACAACGGCGTCGTCAGCCGGCGCTCGCCGGCCCTCGCCGGCCTGCCGCACGTCCGCGGCTATCACCTGGTCCCGGCGGGCGCATCGAAGGTCGCCGCCGTCGCGCTGCACAGGCGCGCCCGCGGCTACGCGCGCGAGGAGACGTTCGCGATCGGCGACTCGCGCGAGGATCTCGCCTGCGCGGCCGAGGTGGCGGTCTTCTGGCTGGTCGGCAACGCAGTGGCTCGCGACCCCTCGATCCGCGAGGCGGCCGCCGCCCACGACAACGTCGCGGTCGCCGAGGCGGAACACGGCGCCGGCGTGTATGAGGCGGTCGTGAGCACGCTGATCGGCTGAGCGTGTGGCGCACTAATGGGCAGCCTTCAGGCGCTCTGGGACAATTTTGTACCACCGTGGTCCAAATCTCTGGACTAATTTGGACTAATTTGGAAAAGAAGCCCCTGCAAATAGGCCTATATGCCGGGAATGTGTGCGCTGACAAACCCAAATGCCCGAAGCGACCGCCCAAAAACCCAGCACGCGCGAGCTTGGTCTCGGGGCAGGCGCGGAGGGGCGGGCCATTGCGTCGCCCCCCGGTTCACGGATGGCCTTGCGGCCAGCCGATCGCTTTACTTATCGGCGTCCCTGCTTGCGCGCATGACGCGAATGGGGGTCGGTGGCCGCTTGGCGTCTCCCTCAACGCGCTGGCCCCGCAGATGAACGCTGTTTGCCTCTGCTCCACTCCTCGTCCGCGCCAGAGGCGCTTTCGGCGGCTTTACGGGCATCGGCCGGCGTTCTGACCGCAGGGCCAGTCCTCACAGCGTACTCCTCTCGCCAGCAAATGACTCGCTACCGAGGAGCGTCTAGAGCCTCGTTGACCTGCTCGCGCGTAGCCCCAGCGTCTAGGGCCTCTTGGATCATCGCGTCGCGGTGCGAGATTCGCTTGCTCAAGGTCGCTGATCTGCTCGCCTTTGCGCGTGCGCACCCCAGAGCTGAGCGAGATGTTCCCGCAACCGCCAGCATCGTTCCTTGATCTACCCCTTCCAGAGGGCAGGAGAAGAAGGCTCGGCCATCGGTAGAAGAGCTGATCGAGAGCGACCAGCAGCACGCTGAGCCCTAGCTTTCTGGGTTTGTCAGCGCACACATTGCCTATATGCCCGCTCGTAATCCTCAGTGAGGACGTCGAGCACACGAGTAAGGCCTTTCGCGACGGCCAGATCGAGTCGGGGATCGAGGACGGGCTGCCGGACGCGCTCGATCTGCATCGCTCGGCCCGCGGCGTCAGGCGGCTCAGCGCCCGCGCGACAGCCAGCTGCGAAATCGCTGCCACAGCCCGGGCCGGCGGCGGCGGCGCCAGCGCGCGGGGGGCGGGACGGTCGCGCGCACGAGCGCAACCCACTCGGCGAGCGGCAGCTCGCCCGAGATCAGCCGTCCGAGGGCGCCGGTCACCGGCGCCTGCACGCCCGCGCGCTCAAGCGCCGCGCACAGCAGCGGCACGGACTCCAGCGCCTCGACCGCCTGTCCGACGCGCGCGGGAATCTCCGCCGCGGGCACGCCCGCGGCCAGCAGCTCGCCAGCGCGCCGGTTGCGGCTCTCGCGCGCCAGCGCGGTCGCGACCAGGTCGCCGGTACCGGCGAGCCCGATCATCGACTCCGGTCGCGCCCCCAAGCCGTCGGCGTAGCGCCACACCTCGGCGAAGAGGTGTCCGGCCGCCGCGCCGGCCGCGTTCAGTCCCTGCGCCTCGGTCGCGCCGGCCGCGAGCGCCGCGGCGTTCTTCGCCGCTCCCGCGAGCTCGACGCCGAGCGGATCGTTTGACTGCTCGCACACGACGCCCGCCCGCGTGAACAGCTGCGCGATCGCCTGCGCCAGGTCCTCCGCGACGCACGCGGCCACGAGCGCCGCGCCGGCGTGGACCATCTCCTGCGCGTGGGCCGGACCGCCGACACACGCAACGCGCTCGTGCCCGAAGCGCGCGCCCAGCATCGCCGTCGGGGGAAGCCCGAGCGGCGGGACGAGGCCCTTGGCGACCGAGACCACCGCGCTGCGGCGCCCCAGGCCGGCGTCGCCGAGCGACTCGATCACCTCGCCGAGCCCGCTCGAGGGCACCGCGAGGAAGACATAGTCCGCCCGCGCCACACCCGCCGAGGCCGCCTCGATGCGCAGCTGCGACGGCAGCTCCACCCCCGGCAGGTACGTCCGGTTCTCGCGCTCTGCCTCGAGCAGGCGCGACTGCTCGGGGGTGCGCGTCTGAAGCGTCGTCCGCGACCCGCCGCGCGTCAGCAGCACCGCCAGGGCCGTCCCGAACGAGCCGGCTCCGATGACCGTGGTCCGCGTCGCGCCGGCCGTGGGACGCGAGCGCGCGCGCGCGCGCGCTGCGCTCGAGCCCCTGGTCGCGGGCGTCGTGGAGGCGCGCGGGCTCAGCGGCGAGACGGGCTGCGGCGGGGGCTGCGCGGACTCGGCCATCTGCGCGCGAGCGTAGCGGTCTGGCCTGGCAAGGCGGGTACGCAGCGTGTCAGCGCTGACGGCGCCGCAGCCTCGGCTCAGATCAGCCCGGCGAGCTTGCGTCCGGCGGCGGCCAGCGAGCGCGCGCCGACGGCGACGAGGATCGTCTGCAGGTCCAGCACGCGCGCGTCGAACAGGCTGAGCCGGTTGTCCGCCGTCACCGCGTAGGCCGGGACGCCCATCTGGCGAGCGCGCGTCGCGACCTCGAAGACGGCGCTGCCGGGAAGCGAGCGCTCTTCCAGGCGCTCGCAGGCGACGATCACCGCCCGCGTGCGCTGAATCCGCGCGTCGAGGTCGATCGCGTGCAGCTCGCGCCGCAGCGCGCCGCGCTCGTCCTCGCGCTCGATCTCAAGCGGACACAGGTCGGGAGCGGGCGATCCGCCCGCCTGCAGCCCGCGCGCGATCGCCTGCCCGGCGCGCGCGGGCGGCAGCGTCGCGCCGAGCGAGCCGCTGGCGACGAGCGCGGTCGTGGGGATCGCCGGCTGGCGCGACGCCGCCGGCGGGTCGGGGCGCGTGTGGCGGGTGCGCGAAATCACGATCGGGCATCCTTCCAGGATGGCCGCCAAGAGCGAGCACGCCGTTGTCGATGTCTGCGGGCACGAGCTGCGCGTCAGCAACCCCGGCAAGCCGTTTTTCCCGGACGCCGGCCTGACGAAGATGGACCTCGTCGACTACTACCTGGACTGCGGCGACGCGGTCGTTCGCCATCTGCGCGACCGGCCCACGGTGCTGAAGCGCTGGGTGGACGGCGTGCAGGGGAAGCCGTTCTTCCAAAAGCGCGTGCCCGACAGCGCGCCCGAATGGCTGCAGACCGCCACGGTCAGCTTTCCCAGCGGGCGCCACGCGCGCGAGCTCGTGCCGAACGACGCCGCGCACCTGATCTGGGGAGTGAACCTCGGCGTGATCGACTGGAACCCCTGGCCGGTGCGGCGCGAGGACCTGGACCATCCCGACGAGCTGCGCGTGGACCTGGACCCGTGCCCCGGCGTGCCGTTCTCAGAGGTGCGCGAGGTCGCGCTCGGCGCGCGCGAGGTGCTCGAGGAGCACGGGCTGCTGGGGTTCCCCAAGACGTCGGGTTCGCGCGGGATCCACGTGTACGTGCGGATCGAGCCCGGGTATGACTTTCAGGACACGCGCACCGCCGCGCTGGCGCTGGCGCGCGAGGTGGAGCGGCGGATGCCGAGACGCGCCACGAGCCGCTGGTGGAAGGAGGAACGCGAGGGGGTGTTCATCGACTACAACCAGAACGCGCGCGACCGCACGATCGCCTCGGCGTACTCGGTACGCGCGGTGCCCGACGCGCGCGTATCGTGCCCGCTGACCTGGGGCGAGGTCCCCGACGTCGAGCCGGCGGACCTGCGCCTGCAGACGGTTCCCGCGCGGCTGCACGAGCTCGGTGACCCGTCCGCCGCGATCGACGACCATGCCGGGCGCCTGGACTCGCTGCTGGAGCTCGCCGCGCGCGACGAGCGCGAAGAGCTCGGCGACGCCCCCTGGCCGCCGCATTTTCGCAAGCAGAAGGGCGAGCCGCCGCGGGTCCAGCCAAGTCGTGCGCGCAAGGCAGCCCCGTGAGTCTCGCGCTGTCTCCGCCGGTCAAGCCGCAGCTCGCGCTGTCGCGCAAGGAGCTGCCCAGCGGCGAGCAGTACGTCTACGAGGTCAAGCTCGACGGCTTTCGCTGCGTGGCGTTCGTCGACGGCCAGGATGCCTTTCTGCAGTCGCGAAGCGGCAAGCCGCTCGGGCGCTACTTCCCCGAGCTCGTGCTCCCGCCGGGCCGCTACGTGCTCGACGGCGAGATCGTGGTGCGCGATGGCGAGGGCCGCGAGGACTTCGACGCGCTCGGCCAGCGCATCCACCCGGCCGCCTCGCGCGTGCAGCGCCTCGCCAGCGAGACGCCCGCCGTCTACGTCGCCTTCGATCTGCTCGCGCGCGACGCGGACTCGCTGCTCGCGCTGCCCTTCAGCGAGCGTCGCGCCGCGCTGCAGGCGCTGCTGGCCGACGGGCCGTTCGCGGCCGCGCCGGTGCAGCTGATGGAGTCCACGGGCGACATGCAGCGCGCCGAGCGCTGGCTCGTCGGCGCCGAGGGCGCGATCGCCAAGGACAGCACGGCGCCATACCTGCCCGGCGAGCGCAAGGGGATGGTGAAGGTCAAGCGCGTGCGCACGATCGACGCGGTCGTCGTCGGCTGGCGTCCCGGCAAGGAGCCGGACACCGTCGGCGCGCTGATCCTCGGCCTGTATGACCGCTCGGGCGGCGAGGAGCAGCTGCGCGTCGTCGGGCACTGCTCGGGCCTGCGCGCGAGCGAGAAGCGCCGGCTCGTGTCGTTCCTGGCCCCCTATGAGACCGGCGAGCGGGGAACCGCCGACCCCAGCCGCTGGAGCGCCGGCAGGGACCTCGAGTGGGTCGCGCTGCGCCCCGAGCTCGTGATCGAGATCGACTTCGACCACGTCTCGGCCGGGCGGATTCGCCACGGCGCCAAGCTGCGGCGCTGGCGCGATGACAAGAGCCCGCTGGAGTGCACGTTCGATCAGCTGTCGAGCTGACGGGCGCCGGACGGCCCCGCGGGCGGGCGCAGGCCGTCGACTAGCATCAGCCGCATGACGACCGAGACCGCGACCGTCGCAGAGGAGGAGTACCTGCAGATCCTGTTCTGGCTGCAGGAGGCCGGCCTGCCGATGACCGGCGCCAACATCGCACGCGCGATGCAGCTGTCGGCGCCGACGGTCCACGAGATGGTCGGGCGCCTGGAGCACGACGGCTACATCACGCGGGCGAGCGACCGCACGATCGCCTTCACCGAGAGCGGCGCCGACCACGCCGAGCAGATCGTGCGCAGGCATCGCCTCATCGAGCGCTTCCTGACAGACGTGCTGGGCGTGCCGTGGGACGAGGTCCACGAGGAGGCAGAGCGTCTGGAGCACGCGATGTCGCCCGTGCTCGAGGAACGCATGCGGGCAGCGATCGGCGACGCCAAGACCTGCCCGCACGGGCACCCGATCGTCGCCGGCGCGCGCCTGGCCGGCGTGCCGCTGGCCGACGTGGAGCCCGGCGCGGCGATCCGCGTGCTGCGCTTTGAGAACGAGGCCGAGGACCTGCTCCACTACTTGAAGAGCTCCGGGCTGGAGCCGGGACTCGAGGGCAGCCTGGCCGAGCGCGGCGCGGACGAGGTCGTCGTGCAGACCGCCGACGGGCGACGCTGCACGGTCACCGCAAGCGTGGCCGAGACCGTGTCGGTCATCGCCGATCCCTCACCGGCGCAGCGCACCGCGCTGCCCGAGCAGCTCGTGCTCGGCCAGCGCTACGGCCGCTAAAGCGAGCGGTAGGCGTCGGCGAGGCGGGCGACGCCCTGCTCGATCTGCTCGATGCTCACGCCCGAGTAGGCCAGGCGGAGCGTGTTCTCGCCCCCCTCCAGCAGGAAGTCTGTGCCCTTGACGAACGTCACGCCGCGCTTGGCGGCGGCGTCGAACAGCGCGTGGACGTTCGCCGCAGGGGGCAGCGTCACCCACATGAAGTAGCCGCCCTGCGGCGCGACGAACTCGGCGTCGGGCAGCTCGCTGCGCAACGCGTCGGCGAGCGTCGCCGCGCGCTGCGCGAGCGCTGTCGTGACGGTCTCGATCGAGCGCTCGATCGCGCCCGACGCGCAGAACTCGTAGACGATCGCCTCGGAGACCATGTTGGGTGAGATGTAGGTGTTCGTCGCGCGCGCCACGACCGCGTCGATCACCTCGCGCGGCCCGACCAGATAGCCGACGCGCACGCCCGGGCAGACGGTCTTGGTGAAGGACGAGGCGTAGACGACCCGGTCGGGGTCCAGCGAGAGCATCGTCGGCAGCGGCTCGCCGCTGAAGCGCAGCTCGGCGTACGGGTCGTCCTCGAGCACGAGGAAGCCGTGCTGTGCGGCGAGCGCCAGCAGCGCGTGGCGCTTGGCCAGCGAGAGCGTGTAGCCGGCGGGGTTCTGGAAGTTGGGGATGATGTGGGCGAGGCTCGGCTGCACGCCGCGGCCGAGCAGACGCCCGAGCGCATCGGTGTCGATGCCGTCGGGCTCGAGCGCCACCGCGTGCAGGTGCGCGCCGCGCTGGCGCAGCGAGAGCAGCGTGCGGTCATACGTGGGGCTCTCGACGATCACCTCGTCGCCGCTGCGCACGATCTGGTCGAACAGGAACGCGTCGGCCTGCAGCGAGCCGTTTGTCACGAAGACCCGCTCGGGCTCCACGCCGTGGCGGTCAGCGATCCACGCGCGCAGCCGCGGGTAACCGACCGACGTGCCGTACGCCGTTGTGCCGCTGGGGTCGCTGTCGAAGGCGCGCACGGCAGCGTCGCGCAGGCCCTCGACGTCGATGATGTCAAGCGACGGCACGCCGCGCGCGAAGGAGATCGTGGGACCGGTGCTCGGGCTGGCGGCGCTCGTCACAGCGGCGAAGCTTAGGCGCCCGAGAAGCTCGTCGTAGTCGTGGGTGAGCTCGCGCGCGACCTGCTCCAGCCGTTCGCGGAAGGCGAGCAGCTCGCCGCTGCTCGGCGAGCGCGGCGGGTCTCCAGGCGACTCGCCGGCGAGCGGCGGGGTGGTCCGCGCCGGGTTGGGCGTCGCCGCGGGCGGCACGCTCGGTGAGGACGGGTCGATGTTCTCGCGCGCGCGCTCGCCCGCCGCGGGATAGGGCTCGATCGTCTCGTCGACCAGGCGGCTCATCGCGTGCGCGGGCTCGGAGGCCCGCGAGTTGCTCGCCTCGCTGCCCTGCGCGCCGCCGGCGCTGATCGCCGCGAGCGTGCGCTCGAGCTCGCCGAGCTTGCGCTCCAGCGCACCGAGCGTCTGTGCCACGTCGCCATCCACTGTGGGCAAGCGTAGCGGTCGCGGGGCGACCGCTAAGAGCGAACGGCGCCCCCGAGAATCTCGACGGCGATCGCCGCCACCTCGGTGGGCGTGCGCCCCACGCGCACGCCGGCGGCTTCCAGGGCCTGCGCCTTGGCCGCTGCCGTTCCAGCCGTCCCGGACACGATCGCGCCGGCGTGGCCCATCTGCTTGCCCGGCGGAGCGGTGAAGCCGGCGATGTAGGCGACCACGGGCTTGCTCACCTGCTCGGCGATGTACGCGGCGGCCTCCTCCTCGGAGCTGCCGCCGATCTCGCCGGAGAGCACGATCAGCTCGGTCTGCTCGTCGCCCTGGAAGAGCTCGAGCACGTCGACGAACGACGACCCCGGCACGGGGTCGCCGCCGATGCCGACGATCGAGCTGCAGCCGAAGCCGGCCTGGGCGATCTCGTTGCCGATCTGGTAGGTCAGCGTGCCCGAGCGCGAGACGACGCCGACGTTGCCCTGCGAGAAGAACGAGGCGGGGATGATTCCCACGTTGGCCTTGCCGGGCGAGAGGATGCCGGGGCAGTTGGGACCGACCAGCCGCGTGCCCGGATGGTCGCGCAGCAGCGTGTTGTAGACGCGCAGCTCGTCGTGCGCGGGGATGCCCTCGGTGATCGCGATCACGAGCTCCACGCCGGCCTGCGCGGCCTCGAGGATCGAGTCCGCCGCGAAGCGTGGCGGGACGAAGATCATCGCCGTGTTCGGCTGCACCTCCTGGGCGGCCTGCGCCCAGCTGTCGAACACGGGAATCCCCTCGACGTCCTGGCCGCCCTTGCTCGGCGTCACGCCGCCCACGACGTTCGTGCCGTAGCGGCGGTTGTTGAGCGTGTGAAAGGCCCCCTCTTTGCCGGTGATGCCGGCGACGGCCAGGCGCGTGTCGGTGTCCACGAGCACCGACATCAGACGCTCGTCCCCGCCGCCGCGACCGAGCCGTTGCCGCCGTTGCCCGCGACGGCGCCTGCGAGCGCGACGACCTTCTCGGCCGCCTCGTTCATCGTGCGCGCTGCGTGCACGTTGGGCAGTTTGGCCTCCTGCAGCAGCTCGCGTCCCTGCACGTCGTTCGTGCCGTCGAGGCGCACGACGAACGGAACCGACGGGTTGATCTCCGCGAACGCGGCGATCAGACCCTTGGCGACCTCGTCGCCGCGCGTGATGCCGCCGAAGATGTTGAACAGCACCGCCTTGACGGCGTCGTTGGAGAGGATCAGCTCCACGGCCTGCTTGATCTTCTCGGCGTCCGAGCCGCCGCCGGCGTCCAGGAAGTTGGCGGGCCGGCCGCCGGCCTGGGCGACGACGTCGAGCGTCGACATGACCAGCCCCGCGCCGTTGCCGAGGATCCCGATGTCGCCGTCGAGCGCGACGTACTGGACCCCCTGTTCCTTGGCGCGGCGCTCGATCGGGTCTTCGTTGGCGCTGTCGGAGAGGCCCTGGTTCTCGGGGTGGCGGAACAGCGCGTTGCCGTCGAGCGAGACCTTGGAGTCGAGCGCCCGGACCTCGCGACCACCACCTTCGCTGGCGGTGCCCGGCGTGACGATCAGCGGGTTGATCTCGGTCAGCGTGGCGTCCTCCTGCGTCCACACCTCGTACAGCGCCAGGAGCGCGTCTGCGACCCCGTCGATCACGTCGGCGTCGGCGCCGCCCCGGGTCGCGATGTCGACGGCCTCCTCGCGCGACAGCCCGGCGAGCGCGTCGACGTGGTGGCGGATCAGCTTCTCGGGCGTGCGCTCGGCGACCTCTTCGATGTCCACGCCGCCCTCGACGCTGAACAGCACGAGCGGCTGCTTGGCCGAGCGATCCAGCAGCACCGAGGCGTAGTACTCGCTGGCGATGTCAGACGCATGCTCGATCCACAGCGTGCGCACGGTGTGCCCGGAGATGTTCATGCCGAGGATGTTCTGCGCGTGCTCGCGCGCCTGCGCCTCGTCGGCGGCGAGCTTGACGCCGCCGGCCTTGCCCCGTCCGCCGATCAGCACCTGCGCCTTGACGACGACCGGGTAGCCGACCTCGTTGGCCGCGCTGACGGCCTCCTCGACGGTCGTGACGGCTCGCCCGGGCGACACCTTCAGTCCGTGACGGGCGAACAGCTGCTTGCCTTGGTACTCCAACAGGTCCATCTGCGACGCGGGACTCTAGCTGACATCGGCGGCCGGGCGCGAGATTGCCCGCAGGTCACCGATGTGCCCCCGCAGGGCATAATCACGGCGCGGTGGCGCTCCCCAAGAACATCTCGTTCGTGACCTTCGACGTGTACGGCACCCTGATCGACTGGGAGACCGGCATCTACGAAGCCTTCGCGAAGGAGGCCCAGCGCGATGAGTTCGAGATCGACCGCAACGTGCTGATACCGCTGTTTCACGAGGTCTCGCGCGAGATCGAGAGCGGCTCCTATGAGCTATACGCCGAGGTGCTCAGGCGGACGGCGATCGAGATCGCAAAACGTCTCGAGTGGCCGCTCGAGCCCTCGCGTTCGGGCTTCCTGCCCGATTCCGTGCAGCGCTGGAAGCCGTTCAAGGAGACCGCGCCCCAGCTGCAGAAGCTGTCCAAAAAGTATCGCCTCGGGCTGCTGTCGAACATCGACGACAAGCTGCTCGGGCAGACCCGCCGCCACATCCCGATCGACTTCGATCTGGTCGTCACCGCCCAGCAGGTGCGCTCCTACAAGCCCGAACCCGCACACTTCATCGAGTGCGCCCGGCGCATGGGCGGAAAGCGCGGCTGGGTGCACGTCGCGGCCAGCCACTACCACGACGTCGTCCCGTGCGTCAAACAGCGCGTGCCTGTGATCTGGGTGAACCGCAACAAGGAGACGCTCGACTCCTCCCAGCGAAAGCCGACCGCCGAGGTCAACAACCTGCGCGCAGCCGCGAAACTGCTCGGCGTCTCCTAGGGCTCCTCGTCCGCCGCGCCGTCGGACACGATCGTCGCGATCGGCGCCCCGGCCGAGATCGGTGCGCCCTCTGCGATCGGCAGCTCGGTGATCGTGCCGGCCTTGTGCGCCGTGATCTCGTTCTCCATCTTCATCGCCTCGATGATGCACAGCAGCTGGCCCTCGGCGACCGTGTCGCCGGCCTTGACGAGCACCTTCCACATGTTTCCCTGAAGCGGCGAGGAGATCGTGTCGGGGCCGCCCGCCGATGAGCTCGTGCGCTGGGCGCGCTTGGGCGCTGGGCGGCCGCCCGACGGCGCGGAGCCGTTCATCGCACCGGCGCCGGTCGGCGCGCCGAGCACGCGCACGTCAAAGCGCTTGCCCGAGACCTCGACCTCGTAGGTCTGCTCGAGCTGCTCTGAAGGCCGATCCTCCTCGCCGGCCGGCGCGGGCTCGGTCGCGAGCGTCTTCAGCCAGTCGCGGTCCTCCAGCAGGTCCCGGCAGGTCTCGCCCCTGGCCCACTGCTGGGTCGCCAGGAGCGCCTGGTGAAACGGGATCAGCGTGCGCAGGCCCTCGATCTCGTATTCGCCGAGCGCCCGCAGCATGCGCCGGGTGGCCTGCTCGCGATTGGCGTCCCAGACGATCAGCTTGGCGATCATCGGGTCATACATCGGCGACACTTCGCCGCCGGCCTGCACGCCGGAGTCCACGCGCACGCCGGGGCCGGCCGGCTCGCGGTAGGCGCCGATCCTGCCGGGCGCCGGTGCGAAGTTCTTGGACGCGTCCTCGGCGTTGATGCGGCACTCGACCGCGTGCCCGCGCAGCTCCACGTCGACCTGTGCGTATGACAGTTCCTCGCCGGCCGCCGCGCGAATGCCCTCCTTGACGATGTCGATCCCGGTCGTCATCTCTGTCACGCAGTGCTCGACCTGTACGCGTGTGTTCATCTCCAGGAAGAAGTACTCGGGCTCGGCGGCGCCCTCGCCGAGCGAGAACAGGCCCTCGATCGTGCCGGCTCCCACGTAGTCGACGGCCTTCGCAGCGTTCACGCCGATTTCACCTATGCGTTCGCGCATCTGTGGATCGACCACCCAGTCCGGCGCCGGCGACTCCTCGATCAGCTTCTGGTGGCGGCGCTGGATCGAGCAGTCGCGCTCGCCCAGGTGGATGACGTTGCCGTGGCGGTCGGCCAGCACCTGCACCTCGACGTGGCGCGGATCGGGCAGGTAGCGCTCCAGGTAGACGGTCGCATCGGAGAAGAACTTCTCGCCTTCGCGGCTTGCGCCCTCGAACGCCGCCTGCAGCTCCTCCTCGGCGAGCGCGACGCGAAAGCCCTTTCCTCCGCCCCCGCCGGCCGCCTTGACCGCGACCGGGAAGCCGATCTCGTCGTTGGCGATCCTCAGGGCATCCTGCACGGTGGCGACCGGCTCGGTCGTCCCCGGGACGATCGGCACGCCCGCCTGCTGCATCAGCTCGCGCGCGCGCGTCTTTGAGCCCATCGCCTCGATCGCGCCGGCGGGCGGGCCGATGAACACGACGTTCGCCTCCTCGCACGCCCTGGCGAACGGCGCGTTCTCGGCGAGAAACCCGTATCCCGGGTGGATCGCCTGTGCGCCCGAGCGCCGCGCGACGTCGAGGATCTTCTCGACGTTCAGGTAGTTGTCGGCCGCCGGCCCGTCGCCGAGGTTGAACGCCTCGCCGGCCCGCCCGACGTGGGGAGCCGCGCGGTCGAGCTCGGAGTACACGGCGACGCTCGCCACGCCGAGCTCATCGAGCGCGCGCACTATCCGGACCGCTATCTCGCCGCGATTGGCGACAAGCACCTTCTCGAACATCGGGTAGCGAAGCTTAGTTAAAGGGGCGCCGCGGCGGCATCGCTCGCTACGCGACCGCCGCCTTGATCATCCCCGCGCCGACGGTCTCGTTGCTCGCCTCGTCGATCATGATGAAGCTGCCGGTGCGCCGATTGCTCTTGTAGGGGTCGAACACGAGCGGGGTCGACGTGCGCAGGCGCACGCGCGCGATGTCGTTGAGCGCCAGCTGCGGCGGCGGCGGGTCGCGTTCGAGCGTGTGCACGTCGACGATGTCCTCGATCCCGTCCACGACCGCCGTCGCGCTGCGCGTGGTCTGCTTGACGAGGTAGCGCCCGCCCGGCTGCATCGGCCGCTGCGCCATCCAGCACACGTCGGCCGCGAGCTCGCGCGCGACCAGCGGTTCCTGCTCGGGATGGCAGATCAGCGCGCCGCGCGAGATATCCAGCTCGTCCTGCAGGCGAATCGCGACCGACATCGGCGCGACAGCCTCCTCGAGCTCGCCCTCGTAGGTGTCGATCCCGGCGATGCGCGTTCGCTCGCCGCTGGGAAGCACGGTCACCTCGTCGCCCTGGCGCAGCGCGCCGCTGGCCAGCTGGCCGGCGTAGGCGCGATAGTCGCTCGCGCCCGCCGCGCTGGACGGGCGGATCACCCACTGCACGGGAAAGCGCGCCGGCTTGTCGTGCGGACGGTCGTAAGCGACCTCGACCTGCTCGAGCAGGTCGAGCAGCGCCGGTCCCTGATACCAGTCCATCGCCTCCGAGCGGTCGACCACGTTGTCGCCGTGCAGCGCGGAGATCGGGATGTAGATGATCTCGTACTGCTGGCCTGCGCGCTGGCCGTCGCGGCGCAGATTGGGCGCGAAGCCCTCGAATTCGGTCGCGATTTCCTCAAAGCGCTGTTGCGAGTGCCCCACGAGGTCCATCTTGTTGACCGCCACGACGAGCTTGGGGATGCCGAGCAGCGCGCTGATGAACGCGTGGCGCTTGGACTGCTCGAGCACGCCGTTGCGCGCGTCGATCAGCACGACGGCGAGGTCCGCGGTAGAGGCGCCGGTGACCATGTTGCGCGTGTACTGCTGATGCCCGGGGCAGTCGGCGATGATGAAGCGCCTGTTGGGCGTCGCGAAATAGCGATAGGCGACGTCGATCGTGATTCCCTGCTCGCGCTCGGCGCGCAGCCCGTCGGTCAGCAGCGCGAGGTCCAGCGCGCCCTCGCCGCCACGCCGCTGCGAGGCCTCGGCCACGTGGTCGAGCTGGTCCTGGAGGATCGACTTCGTGTCGTACAGCAGCCGCCCGATCAGCGTGCTCTTGCCGTCGTCGACCGAGCCGGCGGTGGAGATGCGCAGCAGGTCGAGCGTCATGCGGCTGGACGCCGCATCAGAAGGGACGAAGTCCCGGTCAAAGGCGACAGGATGTCGTCCTTACCATCAGAGGATGCGGCTGGATGCCGCATCAGAAGTAACCAGCCTTCTTGCGATCCTCCATCGCGGCCTCGGTGACGCGGTCGTCGGCGCGCGTCTCGCCGCGCTCGGTGATCCGCGTGGCGGCGATCTCGGCGACGACCTCGGTCAGCGTGTTGGCCTGCGAGCGCACGCCGCCCGTGCAGCTCATGTCGCCGACCGTGCGGTAGCGGACCATCTCCGAGAACACCTGCTCGCCGTCGATCAGCTCGACGCCCTCGCGCCACGCGTAGAGCATGCCGTCGCGCTCGAACACGTCGCGCTCGTGCGCGAAGTAGATCGTCGGGACCTCGAGCTGCTCCTGGTCGATGTACTCCCAGACGTCGAGCTCGGTCCAGTTGGACAGCGGGAACACGCGCACGCTCTCGCCCTTGTTGATGCGCCCGTTGTACAGGTTCCACAGCTCCGGGCGCTGGCTCTTGGGGTCCCACTGGCCGAAGTCGTCGCGGAACGAGAACACGCGCTCCTTGGCGCGCGCGCGCTCCTCGTCGCGCCGCGCGCCACCGAACGCGGCGTCGAAGCCGAACTCGGAGATCGCGTCCAGCAGCGTCACCGTCTGCAGGCGGTTGCGCGAGGCGCGCGGCCCGGTCTCCTCGACCGCCCGCCCGGCGTCGATCGAATCCTGCACGCTGGCGACGATCAGCCGCTCGCCCAGTTCGGCGACGCGGCGGTCGCGGAACTCGATCACCTCCGGGAAGTTGTGGCCGGTGTCGACGTGCATCAGCGGGAACGGGAACGGCCCCGGGCGAAACGCCTTCTCGGCGAGCCTCAGCAGCAGGATCGAGTCCTTGCCGCCGCTGAACAGCAGCACGGGCCGCTCGAGTTCGGCGGCGACCTCGCGCATCACGTGGATCGCCTCGCTCTCGAGCGCGCGCAGGTGCGAGAGCTGGGCGCTGGTCGCGACGGTCATCTCAGCCCACCGCCGGCTCGACGTGCAGGCCGCACTCGGTCTTCTCGGTGCCTGCCCAGCGACCCTCGCGCCCGCTTCCCGGCTGCGTGCACGGAGCGCAGCCGATCGACTCGTAGCCCTGGTCGTGGAGCGGGTTGTAGGGCAGGTCGCGCTCGTGGATGCGCCGCCAGAGGTCCTTCTCGGTCCAGTCGGCGAGCGGGTTGTACTTGACGATCCCGCGCGCCGCGTCGCGCTCGACGAGCTCGGCCTGCGCGCGCGTGGGGCCCTGCTCGCGGCGGATGCCCGTGATCCACGCCTCGGCACCGTCGAGCGCTCGCTCCAGCGCCGCCACCTTGGCCGCCGAGCAGCAGTGCTCGGGCCCCGTCCACGGGCTGTCGGGGGCGCTTGCGTCCTGCACCTCGACGCTCACGCCGAAGCGCTCCTCGAAGCGGCGCCAGGTCTCGCGCGTCTCTGGGAACAGCACGCCGGTGTCGATCGTCACGATCCGCACGCGCTGGGTCGTGCCGTCGCCGGTCCGCAGCAGCTCGTCGATCAGCACGGACTCCTCCTTCTGAAAGGAGCACAGCAGCACGGCGCGCTCGCCGTAACGCCGCGCGGCCTCGCCGAGCGTCTGCCCGAGGCCGGTCGCCGGGTCAGGCCGCGGGGGTGCGGCGGCTATGTCGCCCTGTGCTGACATCGCATCGCCCTAGACCGCGCACTCGCCCTCTCCGCGGATCACTTCGAAGGGCACGTCGCGGCTCCAGTCGATGAACTCGTTCATCGTCTGCAGCGAGAAGTCGACCGGCATCGAGAGGTCCTTGACCAGCCCCTCGAGCGGCTCCGTGCCGACGCGCTGCACGAAGCTCGTCCACGTCTCGCCCTCCTCGCGCTCTGATTCGTAGTGGCGCACCCAGCGCTCAACCGCCGCGGGCACGCGCTTGGAGGGCAGGCGCAGCTTCAGGCGTTTGCCGAACTCGACGTCGCCGCCTTCGAACACGCCGGCGACGTGGGGGATGTAGGCCGGGATCGTGTGCTCGCCGACTTTGATCGACGCGCCCGTGAAGCCGATGCTGGCGACATGGTGCTGGCCGCAGCCGTTGGGGCAGCCGCTGATCTTGATGTGAATCTGGCGCGCGAGCGGGTCGCTGATGTCCATCTCCGCGAGCCGCTCCTGGATGGCCTGGTTGACGCCCATCGAGCTGGTGATCCCGAGCTTGCACGAGTCGGTGCCGGGGCAGGACACGACATCGCTGATCTCGCGCGAGCCGGCCTCGCCGAAGCCAATCTCTGACAGCGCGCGCCACAGGTCATAGACGCACTCCTCGCGCACCCAGCGCAGCACGAGGTTCTGCTGGACGGTCGTGCGCGCGTAGCCGCCGGAGTAGTCGCGCATCAGCTGCGCCAGCCCGCGGAAGTCCTCCGGCGTGAGGTCGCCGCGCGTGATCTTCACCTCGACGGCCACGAAGCCGTCCTGGCGCTGGGGCTGCACGTTGGCCGCGCGGAAGCGCTCGAACTCAGAGACGTCGCCGTTGGGGCTGCCGAAGCTGGCCGGCGGCGCCGGGGCCTCCTCGCGCTCGTCGTGCGCGTAGACGCGCTGCCCGATCGAGAAGTCGCGTTCGGCGACCCACTCGCCCTGCAGCTCCTCCTCGGCCTGGCGACGCAGCTCGTCGATGCCGTACTTGTCGACGAACACCTTGATCCGCGCCCGCGCGCGATTGGCGCGCAGCCACTCCTGGCGGTCGAAGATCCGCATCACGGCCTCGGTGCGCTTGAGGTACTCGCCGTCGTCGAGCGTCACGAAGTCGTAGAGCTCCTGCGCCTTGCGCGGCATGATCGAGGTCCCGCCGCCGACGAGCATCTGCACGCCGCGCACCTGCTCGCCGTCGATCTCGCGCACGCGCGCACGAAACGCGATGTCGTGGATCCCTGAGATCGCGCGGTCGGCGGGCGAGGCGTCGAAGGAGGTCTTGACCTTGCGCGGCATCGCCTGCGTCGTCGGGTGGCGAACGAAGTAGCGCACGTATGCGCCGGCGTAGGGGGTGAGATCGAACAGCTCGTCGGTGGCCACGCCCGCCCACGGGTCGGCGGTCACGTTGCGCATCGTGTTGCCGCAGCCCTCGCGGCTGGACAGCCCGGCCTCGCCGAGCTCGCGGATCGCCTTCTCGGCGTCGAGCAGCGGAACGTGGTGGATCTGGATGTTCTGGCGCGTCGTGATGTGGCCCTTGTTCAGCGGCGCGTACTTCTCGACGACGTCGGCGAACTTGTCCATCTGCTCGGGCGTGATGCCGCCGAAGGGCAGCTTCGTGCGGATCATCTGCACGTCGGGCTGGCGCTGCCCGTAGACGCCCTGCTTGAGGCGGAACTTGATGAAGTCGTCTTCCTCGGTCTCGCCGCCGAGGAACCTCGTGGCCTCGGTCTTGAAGTCGTCGTACTCGCGCTGGAGGATCGGGATCACGTGCCCGGGCACGTTCTGCAGGACCTCCGGGTCCGCGAGCGTCCCGCGCTGGGCGGGGATGGAAACTGGCTCCATGTACGAAACCTCCTGATCCGTGCACACATACCCGCTCCGGGGTCAAGCGGCGGCCCGAAGACCGCCCGAACGGGATTGACTGAAAGCCTAGCGGCTTTTAGGTATTTATCCAGGGCTCTCGAGCGTCGCCCTGGTCTGCTCTCGCCACGCCTTCGAGCATAGCCGCGCGCAGCCACGGGTCGGGCTTCTCGGGCGGCTGCTGCGCGCGCGCGCTCGCGCGCACGAAGCGCTCGATCGTCGCCACGATCGCCGCCGCCTCCTCGGGCGAGGTCGCGGGCTCGATCAGCCGCGGCGGGGGACGGCGGTCGGTCATCGTCACATCTCGACGTCTACAGCGGGATGTTCCCGTGCTTGCGTTTGGGCCCCGGTTCGCGCTTGCTCAGCAGCGTGTGCAGGGCGCCGATCAGCTTCGGGCGGGTCTCGTGGGGGATGATCACGTCGTCGAGGTAGCCGCGCTCGGCGGCCGTGTAGGGGTTGGCGAAGCGCGCCTTGTAGTCGTCCATCAGCTTCTTGCGCCGCTCGTCGGGCGTCGGGCTCTTGGCGATGTCGCGCCGGTAGATGATGTTCACCGCGCCCTCGGGACCCATCACCGCGACCTCGGCGGTCGGCCAGGCAAAGTTGAAGTCGGCGAGCAGGTGCTTGGAGGCCATCACGTCATACGCGCCGCCGTAGGCCTTGCGCGTGATCACGGTGAGCTTGGGCACGGTCGCCTCGGCGAACGCATACAGCAGCTTGGCGCCGTGACGGATGATCCCGCCCCACTCCTGCGCGGTGCCGGGGAGAAAGCCCGGCACGTCGGTGAACGTGACGAGCGGGATGTTGAAGGCGTCGCAGGTGCGCACGAAGCGCGCCGCCTTGGCCGAGGCGTCGATGTCGAGCACGCCCGCGAGCTGGCTGGGCTGGTTGCCGACCACCCCGACGGCAAAGCCGTCCAGGCGCGCGAAACCGCAGACGATGTTGCGCGCGTAGTGCTCGTGGACCTCGAAGAACTCGCCCTCGTCGACGACCCGGCGGATCACGTCGCGCATGTCGTAGGGCTTGTTGGGGTTGTCCGGGACAACGTGGTCGAGCTCTGGGTCCATCCGCTGCGGGTCGTCGGTCGGCTCCACGCGCGGGGTCGTCTGCAGGTTGTTCTGCGGCAGGAAGCTCAGCAGGTAGCGGCAGTCCTCCAGGCAGGCGTCCTCGTCCTCGGAGGCGAAGTGGGCCACGCCGCTCTTCGTGTTGTGCGACATCGCCCCGCCGAGCTCCTCGAAGCCCACCTCCTCGCCGGTCACGGTCTTGATCACGTCGGGGCCCGTGATGAACATATGCGAGGTCTCCTTGACCATGAACACGAAGTCGGTGATCGCCGGCGAGTAGACTGCGCCGCCGGCGCACGGTCCCATGATCAGGCTGATCTGCGGGATGACGCCCGACGAGCGCACGTTGCGGATGAAGACGTCGCCGTAGGCGCCGAGCGACACGACGCCCTCCTGGATGCGCGCGCCGCCGGAGTCGTTGATGCCGATCACCGGGCAGCCGATCTTCGCCGCGAGGTCCATCAGCTTGCACATCTTCTCGCCCATCACCTCGCCGAGCGAGCCGCCGAAGACCGTGAAGTCCTGGCTGAACACGCACACGGTTCGGCCGTCGATCGTGCCGTGGCCGGTCACCACCGCGTCGCCCCACGGCCGGTTGGCCTGCATGTCGAAATCGTGCGTGCGGTGCCGCACGAACGTGTCGAGCTCCTGGAAGGACCCCGGATCAAGCAGCTTCTGCACGCGCTCGCGCGCGGTCAGCTTGCCGCGCGCGTGCTGCTTCTCCTCGGCCTCGGGGGCCGAGTGAAGCGCGCCCTCGCGAAGCTCGCCGAGCTGTGCGAGCTTCTCCTCGTAGGTCTCAGGCGCCTTCTGGCGGGCCGGCCGCCGGTGGCCGCTGCGCGAGGCGGCCAGCAGCGCGGCGTCCGCCTGTCGATCGTGCGAGCTGCCGGCCATCGAACGCTGATCCTAGTCGCTCACACGATCGCGGTCTGAGCCCGCCCACCGCGGCGCTCACCGCGCGGCGTTCACCGCGTGCTGGCTGGTAGGCTGGCGCCTTCCTGAGCCGGGGGGCGCTTTGGCATCGTGACTGGCAGGCCTGCAGCGGAGCATCTTCACATCGGGCGCGCGGCGCCCGATCGGGGGCGCGAAGGCTCTCGTGACGCGGCGCTTGGCATCGTCGCAGCGGCGCGCCCACGCAGACGCAGGCGAGCCCGATGATGGCCGACGAGCCAGCAGCAGGGCCGCCCGCGGCGAGCGAGCCGCCGAGCGCTCCCGCGGCCCCGCCGCCGCCCGGCGCGCGCGCGGCCGCGCCGCCCGCGCCGCATGAACGGCGATGGCTCGTCCGCGTGATCATCTGGGGCACGACGGTGCTCGCGGTCGTGGCGATCTTCGCCGTGTGGTCAAACCGGCAGCTGCTCAACCCGAACAACTGGGCGAACACGAGCACCAAACTGCTGCAGAACGACAAGGTCCGCGAAGCCACATCCAACTACCTCGTCGACCAGCTCTACGCCAACGTCAACGTCGCCGAAGAACTCAAGACCAGGCTGCCCCCTCAGCTGCAGCCGCTCGCCGCGCCGGTGGCCGGCGCGCTGCAGAACCTCGCAGTCCAGGCAGCTCAGCGCGCGCTCGCCAACGGCCGGGTCCAGGAAGCGTGGAAGCACGCCAACAAAGCCGCGGACGAAACGTTCATCGCGATCATCAACGGCAATGGGCCGGTTGCGACCGACGGCGGGGTGGTGACGCTGGACCTCGCCTCGATCGTCACCAACATCACCAACCGCCTCGGCCTGCCCAACGTCAGCTCGAAGCTGCCGGCCTCGGTGGCGCACGTCACGGTCCTGAAGTCCAAGAACCTGAAGGCAGTCCAGGACGGCGTCAAAGCCCTCAAAGGGCTCGCCCTGCTGTTGACGATCATCGTCCCGCTGCTGTACGCGCTCGCGATCTTCCTCGCGCGCGCCAGACGCCGGCAGACCCTCATGCAGGTGGGGATCGCGATCGTGATCGCCGGCCTGGTCGTGTTCGCCGGGCGCGAGCTCGTCGTGTCACAGGTGACCGACTCGCTCGTCAAGGTCGAAGCGAACAAGCCCGCGGGGGAAGCAATCATCTCGATCGCGACGTCGATGCTGTCTGAAATCGCCGGCGCCTTCGTGATCGTCGGCGTCCCGCTGGTGGCCGCTGCCTGGTTTGCGGGCCCGGCGCGCCTGGCGGTCAAAGGCCGCCGCGTGATCGCGCCGTTCCTGCGCGACCAGCCTGGCTGGACGTACGGGATCGTGCTCGCCATCATGCTGCTGATCTTCATCTGGGGGCCGATCCCGGCCACGCACAAACTTGCCGGGATCATCGTCTTCCTGGCGCTGGCTCTGTTCGGCACCGAGGTGCTGCGGCGCCAGACCGACCGCGAGTTTCCCGCTGTCGCACGTCCCGGCCCGCAGCCGCCCGCCTCGGGCGCCCCGGCCTGACGCCGCGCGCGGCGGCCCGCGCGCTGTACGTCGCTATGCGCGCGAGAACGGCCGGTGGTGCGCGGCGCCGAGCCGGTCCAGCGCGGACGTGAGCACCGCCTTGACCTGCTCGTCCGCGACCTGCTCGTCCGCCACCTGCCCGGCCGCGACCTGCTCGGCCGCCACCTGCCCCGCCGCGGTCTCCTCCGCGGTGCGCAGCTCGCCGGCGATGTCGCCCGGCACGTCGGTCTGCGCAGGCGCGGGCTCGACCGGCCCAGCCGCGAGCTGGCCCGACTGGGCGGGCACGGCCTGCGTGCCGGCGGGCTCTGTGATCTCGCCGGCGTCGCCGGCGCCTGCCTGCTCGGCGGCGTGCGCGTGCGCGAGCGTCGCTGAGTCGAGCGCCGCCAGCTCGCTGGGGAGCGGCTCGGCGTGCAGGTCGCTCGCGGGCGGCCGAGCGCCGACGTCCTCGTAGGACAGCGTCACCTGCTCTGCCATCGCCATCGAGCTGGGCAGCTCCGGCGGCGGCAGCTGGTCGGCGATGTCCTCGTTGGACTCATACGCCGGCAGCTGGACCGTCTCGCGTGGTACGCGCGGATCCGGGATCGTGCTGCGGCCGAGCCCGAACAGGCGCGCGAAGAAGCCCCGGCGCGGCTCGGCCGCCGGCCGACGGCCGGCTCCCGGCGCGCGGTGGCGCGGATGCGCGATCGCAGGGTCGGCCCGCACGAGCACCCCGTCCCCGTCGTCGTCGTCGATGTCGTCGTCGGCATACGGGTCGTCATCCAGGTGGGGGTCGTCGTCGGAGTAAGGGTCGTCGAGCGAGTCGTCCTCCAGCGGGTCCTCGATCGGGTCGCTTTCGCCCGCCAAGCCCTCGTCGAGAAATCTGTCGGTCTCGGCCAGCGGCTCGGTCTCGGCGAGCGGCTCGGTCTCGGCCAGCGGCTCGGTTTCGGCGAGAGGCTCGGCGAAGGCTTGCGACTCGTCGTCGCCGGGATCGTCGGCCGGGGCAAAGGCGTCGGTCTCGCCCTGCGCGAGCGGCGACGGCGCGGCCGTCTCGCCCGGGGACGTCTGCGCGATCGCGCCCTCGCTGTGCGCGGGCGCGGCGGGCGCGGCGGCGGCGCGCTTGGCGCTGAACGTAACGCGTGTGCCCCAGCCGGTCGGCGAGATCTCGACCCTGCCGCTGGCCTTCGAGCCGTCGGGGGCGGTCGCCTCCCAGTCGACCGCGCGCTCGGGCTCGGTGCGGGTGATGCGAACGTCGCCGAGCTCGCTCAGGTGGCGGGCCAGCGCCGCAGGGTCGCTCAGCTCGGCCCACAGCTCGGGCGGCGACTTGACGAGGGTTCGCTGCACCTCGGTGGACGCGCTCATCGCCCCCCAATTCGAGCGATCCGGCCCTACTCCTTCAGCGGCTGCCGCTACGCAGCGGAACGTGCGCCCTGCGCGGCGATCAGCCCGCGGGCGTGCAGCGCCTCGGCGAGCTGGATCGCGTTCAGCGCGGCGCCCTTGCGCAGGTTGTCCGACACGACCCACAGGTCGAGCGCGCGCTCGTTGCCGGGATCGCGGCGGATGCGCCCGACGAACACCTCGTCGCGCCCGCTTGCGTCGATCGCCTGCGGGTAGACCGCGCTCGCGGGGTCGTCGAGCACAGCCACGCCGGGCGCGGCGGCGAGCAGCTCGCGCGCGCGCTGCGGCGAGAGCGGGTCGCGTGTCTGCACGTTGACGGCCTCGGAGTGGCCGTTGACGACCGGCACGCGCACGCAGGTCGCGCTGATCGCGATCGACTCGTCGCCGAGGATCTTGCGCGTCTCGTTGATCAGCTTGCGCTCCTCGTCGGTGTGGTCGTCGCCCGCGGCGAAGCTGCCGGCGTGGGGCAGCGCGTTGAAGGCGATCTGGTGGGCGTACTGCGCCGGGGGCGCTATGTCGCGCTCGTGCAGCACCGCGTGGGACTGGTCGAGCAGCTCGTCGACCGCGCCGCGGCCCGTGCCCGAGACGGCCTGGTAGGTGCTCACGACCAGCCGCTCGATCCCGGCCTCGTCGTGCAGCGGCTTGAGCGCGACGACCATCTGCATCGTCGAGCAGTTGGGGTTGGCGACGATCCCCCGGTGCCCCGCGAGCGCGTCCGGGTTGACCTCGCTGACGACGAGCGGCACGTCGTCCTGCATGCGCCAGCGCGAGGAGTTGTCGATCACCACCGCGCCCGCGTCGGCGAACCGCGGCGCCCACTCGCCCGACGTCGCGCCGCCCGCGGAGAAGATCGCGACGTCGAAGCCCTGGATCGACTCGTCGCTCAGGCCCTGCACCGTCAGCCCGCCCTCCAGCTCGCGCCCGATCGAGCGCTCGGAGGCGAACGCGACGAGCTCGCGCGCCGGGAAGGCGCGCTCGCGCAGGAGCGCCAGCATCAGCGTGCCAACCTGCCCGGTGGCGCCCACGACAGCGACTCGATAGCCCTCGCTCATGGTCTGGTCAGGGTATCGCGCGCTCGACCTCGCTTTCGCTCGCCGCCGCGCCCTGCGCGAGCGAGCTGGCGCGTCAGGGCTTGACGACCATGATCAGGATCGTCGCGAGCACGAGCACGCTGAGCAGCGAGCCGACGCCCGCCAGGCGGCGCGTGAGCGCCCGGTAGTCGCCGCTCAGCTGCACCGGCGCCTGCTCGGCGGGCGCGCCACCGCTCCGCTCGGTCGTCGCGGCCAGGTCGCGGGCTGCGAGCTGCTCCGCGCGTTTGGCGGTGGGGATCATGACCGATCCGAGGACCGCCCCGATGACGATCACCGCTCCGAGGCCCCACTGGACGAAGAATTCACTCCAGTGGTGGCCGTCGCTCGCCAGGTAGATGCCGGCCGCGACGATGACCAGCAGGGCCGGGTTGATCAGCCAGCGCTCGGTGGTGTATTCGATGCGATGGAGCACCGGCAGCGAGCGCGGATCGTGACGCCCCGCGACCGCGAACATGATCGGGTAGGCGAACGTCACGCCGAAGGCGACCACGACCGCCATGATGTGCACGGCCAGCACGACTTCATACGCGGCGAGCGCGACGACCACGTACGCATCCTATGCGCGGGGCTCGCGTCTCTCTGTTATCGCGCGTCTGCGTCGCTGAAAGAAGTCAGAACGTCGGCGCGTACGAGCCGAACACGTCCTGCATCGCGCCGCACGTCTCGCCCAGCGAGCAGCGGTCCTTCAGCGCCTGGCGGATCGCCGGCAGCAGGTTGTCCTCGCCGCGCGCGACGGCGCGCAGCTCCTCCAGGCGCCTGTCGGCCAGCGGCTGGTCGCGCGCGGCCTTGAACGCGCGCAGCCGCGCCACCTGCTCGCGCTCTGACTCGGGGTCGACGCGCAGCAGCTCGGGCACCTCGACGTCGTCCTCCTGGTAGGCGTTCACGCCGACGACGATGTCCTGGCCGATGCGGTAGCGCTCCTGATAGCCCCAGGCCGACTCGTCGATCTGGCCGGTGATGAACTCGATCGCGTTCACCGAGCCGCCGAGCGAGTCGACCTTGTCGATCAGCTCGCGCGCGCGCAGCTCGATCTCGTCGGTCAGCGACTCGACGAAGTAGGAGCCGGCGAACGGGTCGACGGTGTCGGCCGCGCCGGACTCGGAGGCGAGGATCTGCTGCGTGCGCAGGGCGATTTTGGCGGCGCGCTCGGTGGGCAGCGCGAGCGCCTCGTCGAAGCCGTTGGTGTGCAGCGACTGCGTGCCGCCGCAGACCGCGGCGAAGCCCTGGAGCGCCACGCGCACGATGTTGTTCTCCGGCTGCTGCGCGGTCAGCGTGACCCCGCCGGTCTGCGTGTGGAAGCGCAGCATCGTCGCCTTTGCGCTCGTTGCGCCGAAGCGCTCGCGCATGATGTGCGCCCACATGCGCCGCGCAGCCCTGAACTTGGCGACCTCCTGGAAGACGTTGTTGTGGCCGTTGAAGAAGAACGCCAGGCGCGGCGCGAAGTCGTCGACCGACAGCCCGGCGTCGACGGCCGCCTGCACGTAGGCGATGCCCGAGGACAGCGTGAACGCGACCTCCTGGACGGCCGAGCAGCCCTTCTCGCGGAAGTGGTAGCCGGAGATCGAGATCGTGTTCCATCTGGGCACGCGCTCCTGGCAGTACTGGAAGATGTCGGTCGTCAGGCGCATCGTCGGCGCGGGCGGGTAGATGTAGTTGCCGCGCGCGATGTACTCCTTGAGCACGTCGTTCTGCGTCGTCCCGCGCAGCTGCTCGCTCGCCACGCCCTGCTCCTCGCCGACCAGCTCGTACAGCAGCAGCAGGCAGGCGGCCGGCGCGTTGATCGTCATCGACGTGCTCACCTGGTCGAGCGGGATGCCGTCGAAGGCCGTGCGCATGTCGTCGATCGTGTCGATCGCGACGCCCGTGCGGCCCACCTCGCCCAGGCAGCGCGGGTTGTCGGAGTCCAGGCCCAGCTGCGTGGGCAGGTCGAACGCCATCGACAGCCCGGTCGAGCCCTTGCTCAGCAGGTAGCGGTAGCGTTCGTTTGACTCCTTCGCCGACGCATAGCCGGCGTACTGGCGCATCGTCCAGGTCTGCTTGCGATACATCTCGCGGTGCACGCCGCGCGTGTACGGGAACTCGCCCGGCTCGCCGAGGTCGAGCTCGGCGGGGAGGTCGGCCTCGCTGTAGAGCTCTGAGACCTCGATCCCCGAGTCGGTGAACCGTCGCGGGTCGTCGGGCCCGACGATCGGCGCGATCGTCGGGCGATCCTCGGTTGCGGCCATGGCTCTAGATGATAAGGACCGGCTGCGCGCGCGCCCGGGGCGACCGTCATGGGAGACAAGCGTGCGCGGCCCGCCGCAGAAGGGCTTGCGGCGCCGGTCGCCGGGCGCGGCCGCGCACGCGGGCGCCTGGCCCGGAGGTATCCTCACAGCCGTGTCGACGTGCCTGGTCACCGGCGGCGCGGGCTTTCTCGGCTCGCACCTGTGCGACGAGCTGCTGGCGCGCGGGAACCGCGTGATCTGCGTCGACAACCTCGAGACGGGCACGCTTCAGAACATCGAGCACATCCGCGACCCGCAGCGCTTTCTGGCGCTGAACGTCGACATCATCGAGCCCTACTTCGTCGACGAGCCGGTCGACGTCGTCTACCACCTGGCCTCGCCGGCCTCGCCGATCGACTACCTGCGGCTGCCGCTGCACACGCTCAAGGTTGGCTCGTACGGGACCCACCACACGCTCGGCCTGGCCAAGGCCAAGCGCGCGCGCTTCCTGCTCGCCTCCACCAGCGAGGTCTACGGCGACCCGCAGGAGCATCCGCAGGCAGAGAGCTACTGGGGGCACGTCAACCCGATCGGCCCGCGCGGCGTGTACGACGAGGCCAAGCGCTATGCGGAGGCGCTGACGATGGCCTACAACCGCCAGCAGGGCGTGGACACGGCGATCGTGCGCATCTTCAACACCTACGGCTCGCGCATGCGCCCGCACGACGGGCGCGCGATCCCGACGTTCCTGCGCCAGGCGCTCGCCGGCCGGCCGATCACGGTGTTCGGCGACGGCAGCCAGACGCGCTCCTTCTGCTACGTCACAGACCTGATCCGCGGGATCATCGCGCTGGCCGAGTCCGGCTATCACGACCCCGTGAACATCGGCAACCCGGACGAGTTCACGCTGCTCGAGCTCGCCGAGACCGTGCGCGAGCTGACCGGCGCGAGCTCGGAGATCCTGTTCGAGGCGCTTCCGATCGACGATCCCAAGCAGCGCCGGCCGAGCATCGCGCTCGCGCAGGAGCTGCTCGGCTGGTCACCGGAGGTGTCGCTGCGCGACGGCCTGCAGCGCACGATCGACGAGTCCGGCGTGGACCTGCTGATCGGCGGCGGGGCCCGCTGACGCCACGCCGGACGTCCACCCGGCGGTCGCCCGACCGCTACATCTGCCAGGCTCACGGGTTGTGAGCAGCGAGATGGCGCCACGTTCGCCGCGAACGTCCGCTCCCACCGCTCCGCCCGGGCGCTCGGTGCGCCGAGCGCCGGGCAGTGTCCCGCCGGCCGGCGCGCTCGCCCCCGGCCGCCCACAGCTGTCCGAGCGCACGGTGCGCCGCGAGTCCTCCGATCGCGACATGCGCGCCAAGCGACCGCCCGCGCTGTCGTTCCTGCTGCGCATGTCCACGGCCCGCCGCGCGGCGCGCATCGTCGTGCTGCTGGCGCTCGACTTCGCGGGCCTGGCGCTCGCGATCTTCACCGCGCTCGTGCTCAAGGAAGCGGTGCACGGCAGCGTCGTGCCGGCCGATGCGCTGCACGAGACCGAACGCTTCCTGCCGTTCGCCTACCTGCTCACCGCGCTGCTGTTCGCCCGCTCGGGGCTCTACGCCGCTCGCTCGCTGCGCCCCGGCCTGTCGCGGATCGTCGGTTCGCTGTTCCAGGTCGCGGTCGTCGCGCTGATCTTCGCGGTCGTCAGCGGCGAACACTTCTCCAGCTACTACCTGTTCTACGGCTCGCTGGCCTTCGCGGTGCTGTACGTGGCGTCGCTGCGCCACGCCTTCGAGCTGCTCAGCGGGATCGCGCTGCGCTGGGCCGGCTACCGGCGGCGCGCGCTGCTCGTCGGCACCGGCAAGCACATCCGCGACGTCGCCCACGCGCTCGCCGACGCGCCTCACTCGCCGATCGAGGTCGTCGGCTATCTGGCGCCGCGCTCGGTGCCGCGCAACGGCCTCGGCCCGCTTCGCTCGCTCGGCTCGCTGTCTGACCTGGCGGGCGCGCTCGCCGGCGAGCGCGTCGACGAAGTGATCATCGCCGACCCGGACTTCCCCGAGGTCGAGGCGCTCGAGCTCGTCGACCAGTGCCACCAGCGCGGCGTGCAGGTGATGCTCGCGCCCTCGACGATGGAGATCCTCGTCCATCGCGCCGTGTTCGTGCCGGGGCAGTCGGTGCCGCTGTTCGAGCTCGGGCCGCCGGTGTTCGAGGGCGTCGACTTCGCGCTCAAGCGCGCGTTCGACCTCGTCGGGGCGACGCTGCTGCTGATCGCGCTCAGCCCGCTGCTGGCGGCGATCGTGCTCGCCGTGCGCCTGTCCTCGCGCGGGCCGATCCTGTTTCGCTCGACGCGCCGCGGGATCGGCCAGCGGCCGTTCGCCTGCCTGAAGTTCCGCACGATGTACACCGACGCCGAGCAGCGCCAGGCCGACCTCGAAGAGCTCAACGAGGCCTCGGGGGCGCTGTTCAAGATCCGCGAGGACCCGCGTCTGACCTCGGTCGGGCGGGTGCTGCGGCGCTTCTCGCTGGACGAGCTTCCGCAGCTGGTCAACGTGCTGCGCGGCGACATGTCGCTCGTCGGCCCGCGCCCGCTGCCGGAGCGCGACTACGAGATGCTCGAGGAGTGGCATCGCAAGCGCTACCTCGTGCTCCCGGGGATCACTGGGCTGTGGCAGGTGTCCGGGCGCTCAGAGCTCGACTTCGACGACCTCGTGCACCTCGACTTCCTCTACCTGGAGAGCTGGTCGCTGGCGCTCGACCTGAGCATCCTGCTCAAGACGGTTCCCGCCGTGCTCACGCGGCGCGGCGCCTACTGAAGCCCGGGGCGGCGAATCGGGCGCCGGCGCATCGCGCGGCCGGCTCCGGACGTGCGCGGGCTGCCGCTGCTCGCCGCCGCCTGCTCGTAGACGCGCCAGGTGGCGCGCGCCGCGTCCTCCCAGCTCCAGGCCGGCGGCTGGGGCGCCGGGCGCCGTGCCGCCTGTGCGGCGGCGATCAGCGCCGGCATGTCGCCGGGCTGCACGAACGTCGCCCGCTCGCCGAGCAGCTCGCGTAGCGCCGGCACCGCGCGCGCGACGACCGGCGTGCCGCAGGCCAGCGCCTCGACGGCCGGGAGGCCGCAGCCGCGCTCGGAGGGCACCACGAGCGCGTGCGCGCCGCTGTAGAGCGAGGCCAGGTGCTCGTCGGACACGTGTCCGGTGAGGATCACGTCGGGCAGCTCGTGCGCCCACGGGCGGGTGCTGCCGGCGAGCACTAGCGGCAGCTCGCGCGGCGTCGCGGCGAGCTCTGCGATGTGGCGGCTGGGGTCGGGGTGCTGCAGGCAGCCGACCCACAGCAGGTAGCGCTCGGGCAGCCCGAAGCGCGCCCGCGTCCGCGCGATCTCGTCGGCCGGGCGCGCGTACATCGACGGGTCCGCCGCCTCGGGCACCACGGAGATCCGCTCGCGCTCGAGGCCGAAGTGCTGGACGGCGTCGCTGGCGATCGCGTCGCTCGGCACGATCGCGCGCGCGGCGCGCTGGATCGCCAGCTGGCGCAGGCGCAGGCGCAGGCCGCCGCGCAGCTGCTCGCCGCGCCGCTTGAGCGTCGTGAGGTCGTGGATCGTCACGACCATCGGGCACGGGCTGTGCAGCATCGCGCCCTCGACCCACGGCGCGTGGTACACGTCGGCGCCGCGCGGGCGGTGGCTTTCGATCAGCTGGTCGCGCGCGCCCGCCGTGTCGCGCAGCATCTGCAGCAGGCAGCGGGCGTAGCGACCGAGCCCGTGCTTGTCCGCAAGCGGGCGGCTGTCGAACGCGACCCTCATCGGTCGCCGCTCCATCCGGGCTGAACCTCGTGGTCCCGCACGCACGCAACATAATCGGTTTGCGCAGACTTGTGCAGGAATGAGAGCCTATGTGCAGACGCGCGCGGCGTTTAGCCTACGCCGCGTGGCGCTGCGCGACTACCACGAGGCGCTCTGGGAGAGCGTGCCCGAGCGCGCCCGCGCACCCGACCTCGCACTCCGCCGGCGCTTCCTGCTCGCGCGCGTGCGCCCCGGCGAGCGCGTGCTGGACGTGGGCTGCGGCGACGGGCTGCTGACCGACGAGCTGGCGCGCGCGGGCGCGCAGGTCGTGGGCATCGACGTGGCCGAGCGGGCGCTGCAGCGCGCCGCGCAGCGGGCGAGCATGCACGGGCGCGCGCTGGACCTTCGCCTGGTGGACGCCGAAGAGCCGCTGCCGCTGGCCGACGCGAGCTTCGACGTCGTCTGGGCGGGCGAGGTGATCGAGCACGTGGTCGACACGGCCGCCTGGCTGTCGGAGCTGCGGCGCGTGCTGCGCTCGCAGGGTCGGCTGCTGCTCACCACGCCCGCCCACCCGCCCGCGCGCCTGCTGGCGCTCGCGCTCTCGGGGCGCGCCTTCGACGCGCATTTCGACCCGCGCGCCGATCACCTGCGCTTCTACAGCCGGCGCACGCTGGCGCGGCTGCTGGGCGACTTCGGCTTTCACGATGTCCAGGTGCGCGCCGGCGGCGGGCCACCGCTCGCGCGGCGCGTGCTGCTCGCCTCGGCGCTGCGCTCGCGCTTCTAGAGCAGCGCGGGCTCTAGCGTTCCACGGTCGGCGCGGGCGCCGCCGGGGCGGGGCCGACCGCCGCGCCGGTCGACTGCGTGTTGATCGCGCGCACGTCTTCGGCGTAGTCGTTCTCGATCTCGATCGATTCGGGGTCGCCGTCGGCGACGGCTTCGGAGGAGATGGCCTCGGGGTTGAGGAAGATCGTCGCCTGGAGCTCGCGCAGCGCCGCGCGAGGTTCGATCGCGCGGTCGTACTCGGCCAGGTGCAGCCACGTTTCGGGGTTGCTCGGCTGCAGGCGCACCGCCGCACGCAGCGCCGCGCGCGCGGCGGCGCCTTCGCCGACTGCCTGCTCGGCCTGGGCGAGCACGAACAGCGCCTGCACCGACAGCGGATCGCGTTCGACGGCCGTGCGCGCCGCGAAGAGCGCCTCGCCGGGGTGGGTCGCGACGAGCGAGAGCGCCTGCTGGGAGGAGTTCGCCGAGCTCTGCGGCTGCCACTGCGTCCAGGCGGCGAGCAGCGCGCCGGCCACCGCGGCGACCGCCACGGCGCTGCGCGCGAAGCCGAGCTCGCGCGGGGAGCGTAAGCGCCAGCGATCCGCGCCGGAGCCCCCGGCGTCGAGCTCGCGCCCGTGCGACGGCGCGTCGCTCTCGGGCTCGCCCGCTGCAAGCGCGGCGCCCGCGGGGCGCGCGGCGCTCGGGTCGCCCGGCGCCAGCGCGGGGTCGCCGGCGCGCAGCGGCCCGCGGCCGGCCAGCCAGCCGGCGCAGAGCAGCGCGGCGCAGGCGTCGCCGGGCACGTACCAGGTCCAGTCGATCAGCGAGTGTGCGCCGAACACGACGACCAGGCAGAGCATGCTCAGCGTGGCGATCCGCTCGCTCGAGTAGGGCTGGGGCCAGCTGCGCCAGCCCGGGCGCCCCGCGCTGCGCAGCTCGCGCCACGCGCGCCAGCTGGTCCAGCGGCGGTTCAGCGGATGCGTGCTGCGCCCCGCCGCGGCCATCCAGGCGAGCAGCAGCGCGAGCGCGAGCGCCAGCCCGACGGCGCCGAGATCGGCGAGCGTCTGCACGACGAAGCCGTGCGCGTGCTTGACTTCCAGCAGCGCGGTGCGGTAGCGAAGGCGCGCGGTCTGGTAGCCGCCGGCGCCGGCGCCGAGCAGCGGATGGGCTTCGTAGACGTCGAGCGCCTCCCTCCAGTAGCGCGCTCGCACGCTCGCGACCGCGGTCAGCCGCCCAGGCGTGTTCGGTGGCGGTTTCGCGCTCGGGTTGGTCAGCGAGCTGACCGCGTGCGACACGCTGCCTGTCAGGCCGCGATGGCTGTAGGCGAGCGCGCCGGCGAAGGCGAGGATCGTGAGCGCCACGAGCGCCAGCAGCGTGACGCCCGCGCGGCGCCGCAGTCTGGGCGAGGGGGCCTGCCTGGCGGTCTGGAAGCCGACCGCGACGCCGATCAGCGAGAGCAGCACGATCATCGCGACGAGCAGCGCCCCGAGCTGATGGCCCGCGTCGCTGCGCGCCGCCAGCGGCACCGCTTCGCTGCTCAGCGCGTGGGTCGAGAAGGTCCACGCGACGACGCCCGCGGCGCACAGTCCGCCGGCCACGAGCACCGCCGCGCCGCGCAGGCGCAGCGGAACGATGCACAGCCACAGCGCGAGGCCGATCGCCAGCGCCACGAGCGCGCCGCGCGAGTAGGCGAGCAGCAGCGTCACGAGCAGCAGGCCCATCGCCGGATAGGCGAGCGCGGACAGCAGCGCGTGGCCGGCGCGGCGCGCGGCGAGCCACATGCAGCAGATCACGCCCAGCGCCGCCATCAGGCCGGTCGCGTTCCAGTAGCCAAACGGCGCGCGCAGGCGCGCGTAGGTGTCGTGTGCGTCCAGCTGCGCAGGGAACACCTTCGTCGCCAGCGCATAGCAGCACACGATCACGGCGGCGAGCGCCACGCCGCCGAGCACCGCCGGCCAGCGCGACGGGGCCACCCGCGCCATCGTGACCGCCGCCGCGAACAGGCCGCTGTAGGCGAGCATGCGGCCCGCTTCCCTGAAGCTTTCATCCGGCTGCACCGACCAGACGACCGACAGCGCGGTGAGCGCGGTGAAGGCGAGCAGCAGCCCCACCGACCACACGCCGTACAGCGGACGCGACGAGCGCGAGATGCGCTCGGTCGGCGCGAACAGCGCGGCGCACGCGACGATCGCCCCCGAGCCGAGCGTGAGCGCGATCTCGGTGATCGTGATGGCCGACGATTCCGGGTTCAGCCCGCCTTTGGCATAGAAGGTGACGAAGCAGATCGCGCCCGCGACGAGCAGCGTCGCCCACCACATGGCTGCAAGCTGTGCTCGCCACGCGGGCCGGCCGGGCTGCGCAGGGCGCGGCGCTCGCGCCGGCGGCGGTGGCGGCGCAGCGGCCGGCGGCGGAGGCGCGGCCTCAGCGGGTGCGGCGTGCGCGGACACGGTCTCGGATGGCGCCCCCGATCACCAGCGCCAGGCAGGCCAGCAGGAAGGCGAGCGTGGCCAGCAGCGGGGTGGGCAGCGAGTTCAGGGCGGAGGCGATGTTGACCGGCACCACGCCTGGGCGCACGATCTGATTGCCGACCGCCAGCGGCTCAGAGCCCGCGGTCGCGGCGTGGCTGAGCCCGGCGCGCTCGGCGGGCGTGAGCGGGATCGGCGCGGCGCCGCCCCCGACCGACGGGCCGCCGCCGCCGGCCGCCGCGAGCTCGGCGTGGCGGATCAGGTTGGCGCAGTCTGAGTACTCTTCGACTTCGGTCGGCAGCTCGCGCAGCGCCTGGCGGTAGTCCTGCTCGCTGAAGCCGCTCAGCGACTGGCCGTGCGTGCACCGTTCGATGATCGTGGCGCCGACGTCGGCGCGCGACACGGCGGCGAACGCGAGCGCGCTCGCCAGCACCAGCGCGCAGGCGACCGCGAGGCGCGCGCGTCTGCGCCGGCGCAGGCGCAGCGACCGTGTGGAGACGGTGGCGGTCATCGCTGAGGTCGGCAACGCTACCAATGCTCCCGGGAGACGCCGACGGTCGAGAGGGCCTCGGAAAAGCCACGCGCCCAGGCGTCGTGGCTGAAGGCGAGCACGTCCTGCGCGCCGGTCTGACCCAGTCGCGCGCGCAGCCGCTCGTCGCCGGCCAGCCGCCGCAGCGCGCCGGCCAGCGCGCCGCTGTCGCCCGCGGGCACGACCAGGCCGTTGGCGCCGTCGCGCACCAGGCCGCCGGCCGCCGCGCCCACCTCGTCGCTGGCGATCACCGCCAGGCCGCGGTTCATCGCCTCGTTCACGGCCAGCCCCCACGGCTCGCGGAACGTGCGCGTGCGGATCGAGGGGAGCACGAGCACCTGGGAGGCCGCGTACATGTCGCGCAGCTGCACGGGTGCGACCGGGTCCAGGCAGACGATGTCATCGTTTTTGGACGCCGCCGCGCCGTCGGTGGGGACCCGAGGGGGCCTGAGTCCCACACCGACAAGGACGAGCGCGGCGACGGTGAAATGAAGGCCCGATGCACCCCAAGCCTCCAACAACACCCCGAGGCCCTTTTCCCGATCCGGGCGCCCCGCAAACATAAACGTGGTTCGCGCGCCCGCGGGCCAGGGCGGAGCCGCCGGCGCCTTGACGTCAGGCGAGCGCCAGAAATCATTGTCCACCGACTGTGGCGCGACGTGCACGTTGCGCGCTCCGCGGGCGGCCACGTAGGCGCTGACATGCGGCCCGTAGGTGACCACGGCGTCGGCTGAGCGGTACAGCCGGCGGACGGCCGGATAGCTCAGCGCGTGGCCGGCGCTGCGCGGGTGCGCCCACAGCGAGGCCCACAGCACCAGCGGCACGCGCGCACGCCGCGCCCCCGTCCAGGCGGCCAGCGGGGCGACGCGCCCGCCGGTCGGGCAGACGACCGCGCGGTAGCGCCCGCTGGCGCACAGCGCGTACAGCTCGCGCGGGCGCACCCGGCGATGGGGGAAGGGCAGCTCGCCGCCCTGTGCCGGGCCGGCGTGCAGATGGCGCCCGCCGAACAGCGCGAGCTCTATGCCCTCGCGCTCGTGCAGGCGCGCGAACGCGCCCATGCGGTAGGCCGGCGCATGGCCGGTCACGAACAGCACGGGCTTCGCCGCGGCGAGGCCGGCGGCGGTCCGCCCGGCGGCTTGCGGGGGGACGCCGCGCGGTCGCTGCGGTGGTGTCTGCTCGGCGGTCATTCGCTCTCTCCAGAACCCGCCAGACCGTCGAACGTCGCTCAGGCGCCCAGCGCGCGCTCGTAGGCGTCGAGCGTCTGGCGGCCGCACTGCTCCCAGGTGAAATGGTCGGCGACGGTCTCGCGCGCGCGCTGGGCGACCTCGCCTAGCTCGTGCGGGTCGGACAGGAGCTCGTCGATCCGCTGGGTCAGGCGCTCGATGTCGCCGGGCGGCACGAGCACCATGCCGCCGCCCGCCGCGGCGATCTCCTCGGGGCCGGGCTCGCCGCGGCAGCCGATCGCCGGGACGCCGCCGGCCATCGCCTCGACATAGCCCACGCCGAAGGCCTCCTCGGTCGAGGGCATGACGAACAGCGTGCACTGGCGCGCGCGCTCGATCGCGCGAGCGGGCTCGAGCTGGCCGGCGAGCTCGACGCGCTCGGCGACCCCCAGGCGCGCGGCGAGCGCCTCCAGGGCGCCGCGCTCGGGGCCGTCGCCGATGATCAGATAGCGCAGCGCCGGATGCCGGCGACCGAGCACGGCGAGCGCGCGCAGCACGTCGGCGTGGCGCTTGCGCGCGACCAGGTGGCCGACCGTCACGAGCGTCGGCGGGCCGTCCGGGCGCGCCGGGCGCTGCGCGGACGGCAGGTCGGCGCCGAGGTGCACGACGCGCGTCTCGCGCGCGCCGTGGCTGCGCGCCAGCTCGGCGATGCCCTCGCTGTTGGCGAGCACGAGGCGGGCGGCGCCGAGCCCGCGCGCGACCGCGCCCGCTCCGGCGGCGTCGCGTCGCGCCGTGTAGAGAACGTCGCCGCCGTGCACAGAGACCACGAGCGGCTCGCGCAGGCGCGCCGCGGCGAGCGCACGGCGCACGGCGTCCCCGGCGGGGACGGCGTTGTGCGCGTGCACGAGATCGAACGCGAATGCCCCGCGAAGACGCCGCAGCGCGAGCGCGAGCGGCGGCGCCGCCCAGGCCGCCCACGCGGCGTAGGCGCGCTCGCGCGGCGGCGACACGTACGGGACATAGCTGACGGGTAGCCCGTCGCGCGTCTGCGCGCGCGGCTCGCGCAGCCGCGCGGCGAGCTCGTGCGCGACAGCGCCCGGGCCGCTCGCCAGCGAGGCGCGCGGCGGCACGACGCGGTGCAGGACCAGCACGCGCACCTCGGCTCCGGCCCCGCTCGCGGCCAGCGCCTGGCGATGGGCCCAGATGCCGAGCACGGGATCGCGCCGGCTCGGGTAGAACTCGGCGACCACCGCGACCTTTGGGTGCGCCGCGCTCACCAGCGACGGTGGGTCGCCAGGGTGCGCTGCGCCTCGCGCGCGCTCAGGTAGGGGCGGTCGGCCAGGAAGGCGCGCGCCTCGGCGACCGCCGCCTCGCGGGGATAGGCCTCGCCGGCCGGCGCGCGCCGGTGTCGGATCGACACGGCGTCGACCACGCCGCAGCGCCATCCGTGCTCGCGTGCCAGCGCCGCCCAGTGGACGTCCAGGCCCCAGCCCATGCCGAGCTCGGGAAACGGCAGCAGCGTCGAGAACGTGGCGCGCGAGAACGCGGTCACGGGGCCGATCTCGACGAAGCAGCTCTCGCGCACGACGCTCGCCGGCCGCCGCCGGGTCTGCGGCCACGCGGCGTGCGAGTCCAGGCGGTGCGCCGGCTGGGCGAGCTGCAGGTCGAAGCGGTCGCACAGGAACAGGAAGCGATCGAGAAAGCCGCGCGGCAGCTGCACGTCGTCGTCGACGACCAGCAGCCAGTCGCTGTCCTGCGGCGGATGCTCGGCCAGCAGCCCGTTGAGGTTCTGGAACTTGCCCCGCCCCTGCGGGGCGCAGGTGAAGACGCGCACGTCGTGGCGCGAGCCGCAGAGCTGCGCGCGGATGCGCTGGGCGAGCGCCCGGTTCTCGGGGCGCACGACGCCGAGCACGAGCACTCGCTGAAGCGCCGGGCGGCGCCGCGCCGCGAGCTCCAGCCGCAGGCGCTGGCCGCTCGCGAGCGCCAGCGCGTCGCTGGCCGCGTCGAGCGCCCTGGCGCGAAGCGAGCCCAGGCCGCCGACGGTCCCGCTCGTGCCCGACAGGAAGTCGTCGCGCGGCGTCGGCGCGGACTGCCGCTGCGGCCGTCGCCGCGCCGCTTGCCGCCAGGCCCTCGCGCAGGCGTCCCGCGCTGTGGGCGACCATCGTCAGGCCGGCCGGGCAGCGCCGGCGGATCACGTGCCCGGCGCAGCCGGCGAGCGTTGCGAGCTCGCGCGCGAGCGACGGCGCGCGCCCGTCGCGGGCGTCGAAGCGCCGCGCGGCGCGACCGCGCACGTAGGCCGCCGCCGCCAGCGCCCGCAGGCGCGCATCGGCGCCCGCGCGGCGGTGATCGACCGCCGCCGCGGCGACGTACCAGACGACGGCGCCCGGGCGCTGCGCACGCAAGCGGTCCTGCCAGTCCTGCTCGTCGCCGCCGTGGTGAAGCGACACGTCGAACGGTCCCACGCGCTCCAGGGCGCTCGCGCGGATAGCCATGTTCGCACCCCAGGCATAGCGCGCCGCCGTGTCCTCGCGGCCGAGGTCGAGCGTCGTGATCGGCGCTGCCTCGCGCCCGCACGTGCGCGGCGCCGAGCCCCCGAGCGAAGGCCTGATCGGGCCGGTGAACACGTCGACGTCGGGGCGCTCGCGCGCCGCTGTGAGCAGCGCATCGAGCCATCCCTCGTGCGCCCGCACGTCATCGTCGACGAACACGACCAGCTCGCCGTCGGAGCGCTGCACGCCGGTATTGCGCGCGACGTTCAGCCCGAGCGGTCCCGGGTGGGGCTCATAGCGCGCCCCGAAACGCGCGGCCAGCGCGCGCGCCGCGAGCGTCGGTCCCGCGTCGTCGACGACGAGCACCTGCGCGCCGACCCGCCGCGCCTGCGGCGCGATCGAGGCCAGCGCCACCTCCAGGTAGGAAGCGCGGCCGCGGGTGGGGATCACGATCGAGGCCGGCGGCTTGCTCATCGCGACAGTCTAGGTTCGCGACCCTCCCCGGCGGATCGGCGCGGGGCCTGCCAATAGGCTCTCACGCGGCGTGGTCCTGTTCCTGCACAATCGCTATCGCACCACCGGCGGCGAGGAGCGGGTCGTGGCCGACCTGCTGTGGCTCGTGCGCGAGCAGCTGGCCGAGCCGGCGCAGCTGCTGCAGCGCGACTCCGCGACGCTCTCCAGCCGGAGCGCCGCGCTCGGGCTGCTGCGCGGCGGTCTTGGCCCGGAGGAGGTGGCGCGGGCGGTGCGCACGACGGGCGCGCGCGTCGTGCACGCGCACAACCTGCTGCCGACGCTCGGCTGGCGGGCGCTTGCGGCCGCCCGCGCGGCCGGCGCGCGGGTCGTGCTCCACCTGCACCAGTACCGGCTGGTCTGCGCGATCGGCGTGTGCTACACGCGTGGCGCCGAGTGCACGCGCTGTCACGGTGCAAACACGCTCCCCGGCGTGCGGCTGAACTGCCGGGCCAGCACGCCCGAGGCGCTCGCCTACGGCGCGGCGCTGTCGCTGTGGCAGCGTCGCCTGGTCGAGCAGGCCGACGCCGTGATCGTGCCCAGCGCGTTCGCGCGCGAGCGGCTGCGCGCGCTCGGGGCGCCGCTGCCCTGGGAGCGCGTCGTCGTGCTCGCGCCCCCGGTGCGCGCGCTCGCCGAGCAGGGGCCGGCCGCTTCCGGGGCGCCGGCGGCTTCCGGGGCGCCGGCCGCTCATCCGGGCTCGGGGGGCGCGCGGGGGCCAAGCGGCGCCGGCGGCCCCGCGCCCTACGCGCTCGTCGTCTCGCGCCTGGCGCCCGAGAAGGGCGTGGACGTCGCGATCGACGCCTGCCGGATCGCGGGGTTGGCGCTCGTGGTCGCGGGCGAGGGGCCGCAGGAGCGTGAGCTTCGCGAGCGCGCGGGCGACGGCGACGTGCTTTTCGCGGGGCACGTCGACGACGCTGAGCTGGCGCGCCTGCGGGCCGGCGCGGCGATAGCGCTGGCGCCGTCGCGCTCGGCGGAGACGTTCGCGCTGGCGGCTGCCGAGGCGATGGCCGCGGGCCTGCCGGTGGCGGCGAGCCGGATCGGCGCGCTGCCCGAGCTGGTGGCCGAGGACGGGCTCGTCGCGCCGGGCGACGCGCATGGGCTGGCGCAGGCGATCGGCCGCCTCGCGGGCGATCGCGCGGCCGGCGAGCGCGGGCGCGCGCGCGTCGCCGCGATCTGTGCCCCGGGGGTCGTGGCCGGCGCGCTGGCCGGCGTGTACGGCCGCGATCGCCGCGAGGGCGAGACGCAGCCCGGCGCATGAGCGCCACCACGTAGGCTCTCGCCGTGGCCAGCGCTCCCACCGCCTTGATCACCGGGCTGACCGGCCAGGACGGCTCGTTCCTGGCCGAGCTGCTGCTCGCGGAGGGCTACGACGTCGCCGGGGTCGTTCGCGGCGGCGCCGAGCGGTCGCTCGGCTGCGCCGAGCACCTGCGCGCCGACGTGCGCGTGCTGGCGGGCGAGCTGTTGGACGCGGACACGCTGCGCGCCGCCGTCGAGCAGGTGCACCCGAGCGAGATCTATCACCTTGGCGCGCCTTCCTTCGTGCCCGCCTCGTGGGGGCGCCCCGGCGAGGCGCTGGCCGCGATCGCCGGTTCGGCGGCGGCCGTGCTGGAGACGGTGCGCGATCTCGACGAGGGCACGCGCGTGTTCGTCCCGGCGTCCGGCGCGATCTTCGGCGACACGAGCGAGAGCCCGCAGCGCGAGACCACGTGCTGTCACCCGACGACTCCCTACGCGATCGCGCGCCTGGCCGCCCACCAGCTGGTCGGCGCGATGCGCGCGCACGACGGCCTGCACGCGAGCTCTGCAATCACGTTCAACCACGAGTCCGAGCGCCGCCCCGAGCGTTTCGTGACGCGCAAGATCACCCGCGGCGCGGCGGCGATCGCGCTCGGACGCCAGAGCGAACTGGCGCTCGGTTCATTGGACGCGGTGCGCGACTGGTCGTTCGCGGGCGACGTCGTGCGCGGCGCCTGGCTGATGCTGCGCCAGGAGCAGCCCGACGACTACGTGCTCGCGAGCGGGGTCGGGCACACCGTGGGCGAGCTGGCGCGCGTGGCGTTTGAGTGCGTCGACCTCGACGCCGAGCGCTACGTGCGCGTCGACCCCTCGCTCGTGCGCCAGCCCGAGCGCGTGCCGAGCGTCGGCGATCCGAGCAAGGCGCGCGTGCGCCTGGGGTGGGAGCCGCGCGTGTCCTTCGAGCAGCTCGTGCAGCGCATGGTGCACGCCGACCTGCGCGCGCTGCAGGGAGCGGCGCCGGCGCCCTGACCGCAGGTCCTCCGAACGCCGGGCCGGTCCGTGCGCAACCGGGGGCCCTGATGGCGCGAGGCCCTAGACTGGCGGGCTGGATGCCCACCGTCGGCGTGATCGGACTCGGCTACGTTGGCCTGCCGCTTGCGGTTGCGCTGGCACGCGAGGGCTGCGAGGTGATCGCCGTCGACGCGGACCCGCGCAAGGTCGAGGCGATCCAGGCGGGCGAGTCCTACATCGAGGACATCTCCTCGCAGGAGCTGCGCGAGGTGCTCGAGCGCATCCACCCCCACACGCGCTACTCGCGCCTGGCCAAGGCGGACGCCGTTCTGGTGTGCGTGCCGACGCCGCTGACGCCCAACCGCGAGCCCGACCTCGGCCCGCTGATCGAATCCACGCGCGCGCTGGCCGAGGTGCTGCAGAGCGACCAGCTGGTCGTGCTCGAGTCCACCACCTACCCGGGTACCACGCGCGAACGCGTCGTCCCGCTGCTGGAGGAGTCGGGCCTGGCGGCCGGGCGCGACTTCCACGTGGCCTTCTCGCCCGAGCGCGTCGATCCGGGGCGAACCGACTTCACGCTGCGCACGACGCCGAAGGTCGTTGGCGGCCTGACCGAGGCGTGCGCCGAGCGTGCCGAGGCGCTCTACGGCCTCATCTGCGACGACGTCGTACGCGTCTCGAGCCCCGAGGCGGCCGAGCTGACCAAGCTGCTGGAGAACATCTTCCGCTCGGTCAACATCGCGCTCGTCAACGAACTGGCGATGCTCACCGACCGCATGGGCATCGACATCTGGGAGGTCGTGGACGCGGCCGCGACCAAGCCGTACGGGTTCATGCGCTTCGAGCCAGGCCCGGGCATGGGCGGACACTGCCTGCCGGTCGACCCCTTCTACCTGAGCTGGCGCGCGCGCGAGTTCGACATGACGACGGAGTTCATCGAGCTGGCGGGGAAGATCAACCAGCAGATGCCCTACCACTGCGTCACCAAGGTGCAGCGTGCGCTCAACGACGCGGGGCTGCCGGTGAAGGGCGCGCGCGTCGCCGTGCTGGGCGTCAGCTACAAGCCGGGCGTCGGCGACGTGCGCGAGTCGCCGGCGCTGAAGATCATCGAGCTGCTCCGCGATCTCGGCGCCGACGTCCGCTATCACGACCCCCACGTTCGCGAGCTGAGCGAGTTCGAGCTCGCCAACGTGGAGCTGGACGAGCTGCTCGCCGACGCCGACCTCGCGCTGATCGTGACGATTCACCCCGGCATCGACTACGACGCCGTCACCCGCCGTGCGCGCTTGGTCGTCGACCTGCGCGGGGTCACGCGCTCCTCGCGCGCGGGCAACGTCGTGCGGCTGTGAGCGGTGGATCGCGCGCCGTGGGCGGGGGCGCGGCGTGCTGAGCGCGGACGACCGCGCCCCGGGGCTGCTGCTCGGCGAGCGTGTGTCGGTCGGCGCGGAGGTGCAGTTCGGCGCTCACGTGGTCGTGCACGACGACGCCGTCCTGGGCGACGGCTGCCTGATCGAGGACCACGCGGTGCTCGCCAAGCACCCGCGGCTCGCCGGCCGCTCCAGCGCGCGCGGCGAAATCGGCCAGCTGGTGCTCGGCGAGCGGGTGACCGTGTGCGCGGGCGCCGTGCTGCTCGCCGGCGCGCGGATCGGCGACGAGGTGATCATCGGCGACCAGGCGTTCGTGCGCGAGCGCGCGCAGATCGGCGACGGGTCGCTCGTCGGTCGCGGCAGCGTCGTGGAGAACGACGTCGTGCTCGGCGCGCGCGTCCGCGTGCAGACGAACGTCTACCTAACCGCGCACACGCTCGTCGAGGACGACGTGTTCGTCGCGCCGGGCGTGATGACGACGAACGACGACACGATGTCGCGCCACCCGCCCGGGGCGGCCCTGCGCGGGCCGATCCTGCGACGCGCCTGCCGGGTCGGCGGCGGCGCCGTGCTGCGGGGCGGGGTCGAGGTCGGCGAGGAGGCCTTCGTGGCGGCCGGGGCCGTCGTGACGCGCGACGTGCCGGCGCGCGCGGTCGTGATGGGCGTGCCGGGGCGCGTCGTGCGCGAGGTGCCCTCGCAGGACCTGCTGTAGCTCCGGTCGAGCGCTCCCGAGCCCGCTCAGGCGCGCGACGTCGTGAACGCGCGGCGCACGCAGGCGACGACCTCCTCAGCCTGCTCGCGGCCGAGCGTCGCGCTCATCGGGATCGCCAGGTGGCGCGCGGCCGCCTGCTCGGTGCCGGGCAGTTGGGCGCCCGCGCCCCACTCGCGCATCGCCGGCTGGCGGTGCACGGGCGTGCGGTAGTAGGCCTTGGAGCCGATCGACGCCGCGCTCAGCGTGCTCTGCAGGCTGTCGATCTGCGAGTGGCCGACGACATACAGATGCCACGCGGGGGACGCGCCCGGCGCGGCGGGCGTGGGCAGCTCCACGAGCTCGCCGAGGCCCGCCTGCTCGTAATGGCCGGCGGCGCGCCGGCGCCCGTCTGACCACTCGTCGAGGTGCGGCAGCTGCACGCGCAGGATCGCCGCCTGCAGCTCGTCCAGGCGGGAGTTGTAGCCGACCTGCTCGTAGGTCAGCTTGTCGCTCGAGCCGTGGAAGCGCAGCGTGCGCGCCCGCTGGGCGATCGCGGCGTCGGAGGTGGTGATCATGCCGCCGTCGCCGAAGCAGCCGAGGTTCTTCGACGGGTAGAAGGAGAACGTCGCCGTGCTGGAAAGCGCGCCGGGGCGCCCGGCGTCAGAGCGCGCCCCCGCAGCCTGGGCGGCGTCCTCGAGCACCGGCACGCCGAGCGCCTGGATCTCGGCGACGGGCGCGACGTTGCCGAACAGGTCCACTGCGATCACGACCTTCGTGGCGGGCGTGAGCGCCGCGCGCACGGTGTCGGCGGTGACGCAGAAGGTCGCCGGGTCGACGTCGCAGAACACCGGCCGCGCGCCGGTCGGGGGGATCGCCTCGACCGTGGCGTAGAAGGTGAACGAGGGGACGACGACGTCGTCGCCCGGCCCGACGCCCATCGCGCGCAGCGCGATCGTGATCGCGTCGGTCCCGTTGGCGACGCCGATGCCGTGCTCGGCGCCGCAGTAGCTCGCGAACTCCTGCTCGAAGGCCTGCACCTCGGGGCCGAGGATGTAGCGCTCTGACTCGAGCACGCGCTCGATCGCGGCGCGCAGCTCGTCGCGCAGCGGGGCCAGCGCGGCCGAGGTGTTGAACAGCGCCACGCCCATGACGCTCAGCGCGGGGCGAGCAGCTGCAGGTCTGAGCGCGTCATCAGCCTGATCAGCTCCTCGAAGGAGGTCTGCGGCTTCCAGCCCAGGTCGCGTTCGGCCTTTGCGGGGCTGCCGATCAGATGGTCGACCTCCGCCGGACGCACGAACGCCGGATCAATCGTCACGTATTGCTCGAAGTCGTCCAGGCCGGCCTCTTCGAAGGCGATCTGGCAACACTCGCGCACCGAGTGCGCCTGGCCGGTGGCGATCACGAAGTCTTCCGGCGCGTCCCGTTGGAGCATCAGCCACATGGCTTCGACGTAGTCCTTGGCATAGCCCCAGTCGCGTTCGGCGTCGAGGTTGCCTAGCCGCAGCTCGTTGGTCAACCCATGCTTGATCGCCGCGGCGTGCCAGGTGATCTTGCGGGTCACGAACTCCAAGCCACGACGGGGCCCCTCGTGGTTGAAAAGTATCCCCGACGTCGCATGCAGGTCATATGACTCGCGGTAGTTGACGGTTATGAAGTGGCCGTAGACCTTCGCCACGCCGTACGGCGACCGCGGATAGAACGGCGTCGTCTCGGTCTGCGGGACCTCGCGGACCTTGCCGAACATCTCGCTCGAGGAGGCCTGGTAGAAGCGTGCCTGCGGGCACGCTTCGCGCATCGCCTCGAGCATCCGGGTGACGCCGACGCCCGTGAACTCCGCGGTCAGCGTCGGCTGGATCCAGGAGACGGCCACGAACGACATCGCGGCGAGGTTGTAGATCTCGTTCGGCTGGGAGGCGCGCAGCGCGTCGACCAGCGAGCGCTGGTCGAGCAGGTCGCCCTGGTGCAGGACGATGCGGTCGCGCAGGTGCTCGATTCGCTCGAACTTCTCCGTCGAGGCGCGGCGCACCATGCCGTGCACCTCATAGCCCTTGTCGAGCAGCAGCTCGGCCAGGTAGGAGCCGTCCTGACCGGTCACGCCCGTGATGAGCGCGCAGCGGCGATCGCTCATCGCAGCTGGTCTTGAGGGGGGACGGCGGGCACGCGCTGGAGAGCCTACAGAGCCCCGCCGATGCGCCTGGCGATCGCGAGAGGGGCCGTCGCTAGGCGACGCGCGCGGGCTGCTCGCTGCGGTCTGGGGGCTCCGCGGCCGAGCCGGCGGCGAGCTCGGCGCGCTCGCGCAGCCAGCCCACGGTGGCGGCGATGCCGTCCTCGACCGCGATCCTCGCCTCCCAGCCGAGCAGGCGCCGCGCCTTCTCCACCGAGGGCCAGCGGCGCTGCACGTCGACGGTGAACGTCGGCAGGTGCTCGAGCGCGAACTGGTCCGGGTCGCGATCGCAGGCGGCCCAGACGATGCGCGCGATCTCCTTGACGGTCAGCTCGCGCGAGGCGGAGATGTTGAAGTCCTCCGCCAGCCCGGCCGGCGAGCTCATCGCGCAGACGATGCCGTCGGCGATGTCGTCGACGTGGGTCAGCGTGCGCGTCTGCTCGCCCGAGCCGAAGATTTGAAGCGGGCGCTGGCCCGCGAGCACCTTGGCGATCAGGTCGGGCACGGCGTGCGCGATGCCCGGCTCGGGGTCGGGCAGCTCGCCGGGGCCGTAGGCGTTGAACGGCCGGCAGATCGTGAACGGCAGGCCGTGCTCGTCGTGCGCGGCGCGGCAGTAGACCTCGCCAGTGAGCTTTGAGAAGCCGTAGGCCGACAGCGGCGTTGGGCAGCGCGGCAGGTAGTCCTCGGGCGTCGGGAACAGCTCGGCGCGCTCGAACACCATCGAGGAGGAGACGTAGACGAAGCGCTCCACCTCGAGCTGCAGCGCCGCGCCGATCACGCCGTTGTAGAGCGCGTTGTTGACCTCGGTGAGCGTGTGCGGAAGCTTGTGGAAGTTGGCTATCCCGCCGACGATCGCGGCGAGGTGGATGACATGCGTGCAGCCGCGCGTGGCCGCGAGCGCCTGCTCGCGCGCGCGCAGGTCGCCCGTGTGCACCTCGCAGCCCTCGCGCATCCAGTGCGGGGCCGGACGCTGGTCTGACACGCGCACCTCGTAGGCGGGGTCGGCGAGCAGGCGCCGGACGACGGCCGCGCCGATCGTGCCGGCGCCCCCGGTGACGAGCACGCGGCTCACGCGCGGCTACCGAGCGCGGCGAGCTCCGAGGCGTACGCGAACACCTGGGCGGCGCCCCAGCAGTCCCACGGGTCGACCACCAGGCAGTCGCTCGCGGCGCGCTCGCCGATCGCGGCGAGCGTGCTCGGCTCGCGGAACTCGGCGTGGTCGGTGGCCACGATCACCACGTCGGCGCCGTCCAGCGCGTCGTGCAGCGACACGGTCGGCGTGGCCACGTGAGGGTCGTGCGCGGCGACGTCGGCCAGCTCGCGCTCGAGCATGCGGATCAGCTTGTGCGAGAGCGAGTCGCGCTCGTCGTCGGTATCGGCCTTGAAGGCCAGCCCGAGCACCGCGACGCGGCGGTCGGCCAGCGCGCCCACGCGCCGGCGAATGCCTTCGAGCAAGAACAGCGGTACGGACTCGTTGACGCGCGAGACCGCGAGCAGCATGCCCGGCGCCGCCGAGCGCTCCTCGGAGAAGGCGAAGTCCTTGCGCAGGCAGGTGCCGGCGGTGAAGCCCGGCCGGGCGATGCCGCCGCGGGGATAGTCGCGGTTGATCAGGTCGATCACGTCGAACACGTTCGCGCCGTAGCGCTCGCAGTCCATCATCAGCAGGTTGGGAAGCGCGAAGTTCGTGTAGCGCAGGATGTTCGTCCAGATCTTGGCCAGCTCGGCCTGCACGGGCGTGGTCTGCACGATCGGGGCGCCGAACACGCCGAACAGCTCGCCGGCAACCTCGCCCGAGCGGGCCCCAGCGCCGCCGATGATGCAGGGCAGCGTCTCGATCTCCTCCAGGAAGCGCCCCGCCGCGATCCGCTCGGGCGCGTGCGCGACGAACACCTCGTCGCCGATCGCAAAGCCGCGGTGCTTGGCCAGGTAGCCGGCGACGAACTCGGTCGTACCGGGCGCGATCGTCGAGCGCAGGATCAGCGAGTGCCCGGGCGCGAGCACGCCGAGCAGGTCGTCGAGCGCCGAGCGGATGTCGCGCATGTCGATCTCGATGTGCGAGAACGACGGCGTGCCGAGCGTGATCACGATCTGGCGCGCGCGCGCGGCATCCGCCACGCGGTCTGACAGCGACAGCTGCCCGCCGGCGTGCACGCGCGCGAGCAGCTCCTGCGCGCCGGTCTCTGCGAACGGCATCCGTCCTTCGCCCACGGCTGCCAGCCGCGTCGCGTCGTTGTCGACGCCGATCACCGCGAGACCGCGATCGGCGAACGACAGCGCGAGCGGCAGGCCGACACGGCCGAGGCCGATCACCGAGACGTCGGCTGTGCTCTGCGGGCTCGACATCCAGCCAGGGAGGATATCCGTGCGCGGGCACAGCGCAGCGCAACTCGCGCGTCAGCGCGCGCGTCGATAGGCCGCGTACTGGCGCGCGAAGCGCGCGACGAACAGCGGGTTGTAGCGGGCATAGCGCCGCCACAGCCGGCGCGGCTCGCGCGACAGGCGATAGACCCACTCCAGGCCGTTTCGCTGCATCCATGCCGGCGCCTGGGAGATCAGGCCGGCGTGGAAGTCGAACGCGGCGCCCACGCCGACGAGCAGCGGGGCCGACAGGCGCGGGCGCATGCGGTGCATCCAGCGCTCCTGCTTGGGCTGACCGATCCCGACCCACACGACCGCTGCCCCGGAGGCGTCGATGTCGGCGATCGCCCGCTCCTCCTCCTGCGCGGTCAGCTCGCGAAACGGCGGCGAGTGGCCGCCGGCGATCAGCAGGCCCGGGAAGCGCTCGCGCAGGCGCGCTTCCAGTAGGGCCAGCGCGGCCGGCGAGCGTCCGCCGTAGAGGTAGATCGGCGTGCCGCAGCGCGCCGCGCGCGCGCAGAAGTGCGCCATCAGGTCGGGACCGTAGACGCGCGTGGCGTGTGCGTGGCCGAGCGCGCGAAGCGCCCAAACGAGCGGCTGGCCGTCGGGCACCGCGAGCGTCGCATCCAGCACCGCGGCGCGCGTCTCAGGCTGCTCCTGTGCGGCCATCACGAGGTTGACGGCCGCGGCGGTCACGTACGCGCGACCGCCGCGAGCGACGGTCTGCTGCATCCAGTCGAGCACCTGTCCGTAGTCGCTGATCGCGAGCGGGATCCCGAGCACCTCGGCGGTCGGGGGGAGCGCTGCGAGCTCCGACGATGACGACGATGGGGGGAGGGGGTTCGGCGTTGGGCCCATCGCCGCCGACGATACTCCGCGCGATCCGCGCACGGACGCGCTGCAGGCGAGCCGGTCCGCCGCCGCGTGCATCGCCGAAGGACGGCCGCAAGCCGCGCCGGATGCGCGCAATTTGCGGGCAAATCGCCGGCGTGTGCTCGTGCCGGTATCCATAATCCCGGCCGGTGAGCCCGCTCAGCCTGCGTCGCTACCGCGCCGAGCGCCTGCTGCGCGAGCAGTTCCAGGCGCTGCACAGCGGCGTGATCGCGGCGGTCGCCAGGCGGCTTCGCGCGCGCGGCGTGCGAGCGCACGACGTCGACCTGGAGGCCTGCTACGCGCAGGCCTGGCATGCGCTCTACGCGTCCATCGTGTCGGGGCGGGAGATCGCCAACCCGGCTGGCTGGCTGGCGCTCGTCACCTACCGGCGAGCGATCGACGAGCATCGCGCGCGCTGGGGCCCGCAGCCGGGCCAGTCCGACGCCGCGGCCTCAGATTGCGCCCGGCGCGCACCGCGCGAGCTCGGCGCGCAGGGCGACGGCTCGTCCGAGCCCGACCTCGCAGCCGAGCTCGACGACCGCGAGAGGCTTCGCCAGCTGTTCGAGGGACTGCGCCGCAGCCTCGGCGAGCGCGAGCTGCAGGCGGCGACGCTGTGCTATCTGCACGGCCTCTCGCGGGGGCAGGCGGCGGCGCGGATGGGGCTGAGCGAGGCGCGGATGCGCAAGCTGATGGAGGGCCATGGGCCGGGCAGGCCCGGGGTAGCGCGCAAGGTGGGCGAGCTCGTCGCGACGATCCGCGACGGGGACTGGTGTGAGGAGCAGGGCTCGCTGATGCGTGGCCTGGCGCTGGGCGTGCTCGATCCCCGCGGCGAGCGCTACCGGCTCGCGCAGGCGCACCGCGACCGCTGTCCGGCGTGCCGCGCCTACGTCCGCTCGCTGCGCGGGCTGGCCGCCGTCCTGCCGCCGCTTCCGGCGCTGCTGCGCTGGGTGCTCGACAGCACGCGCGGCGCGACCGCCGCCGGTGGCGGCGTGGCGCACGGCGCTGGCATCCAGGCCGGCCGGCCGCACGGTCCCGCGTCGCCGCACGCTGGGCTTCCAAGCGGCGCGGGCGCGCCGCCCGTCTCGACGACCGCCGGTGCGGGCGGGGCGGGCGCCGCGGGCGGGGGTTGGCTCGTCGCCGGCGGCGGCGCGGCGACGAAGCTCGCCGTCGGCTGCGTGCTGGCCGCGGGGCTGAGCGCAGGCTGCGTGGCGCTCACGCTCGGACCGGTGCAGCGCGCGCATCCGCGCACTCATCGGCCCCCGGCACATCGAGCGGCGCTCGCCGGTGGCGGGCAGCGCGAGGTCGGACATGCGTTTGCGAGCGCGCTGCCGGCGCCGCGGGCACGGCCGGCGGGCGGCGGCGCGGCGCGCGGCGCCCCCACGAGCAGCCCGGCGGCACGGGCCAGCCACGAGTTCGGGCCCGAGCAGCCCGCTGCGGCGGGGGGAGCGCCGGTGCAGCAGGCGCCCGCCTCGATCCCGGCGCACGCCGTCGCTGCTGCGGCGCCGGGATCGGCCACCGGGAGCGCGCAGGGGACCGGTGGCGCATCAGCGGCGCGCCCGGCAAGCGGCCCGCGCGCGGGCGGCGGGGCCTCCTCCGCTCAGCGCGAGTTCGGGATCGGCTAGCGGCGCAGAAGGTTGCCCAGCCGCGCCAGCGCGGCCGGGTTGCCGCGCGGGCGCAGCCTGCCGGTGGCGAGCGCGCGCAGCGGGTCGAGACGGCCGCCGACGATGTCCGCCCAGTCCTGGTAGGCCACGCGCAGGCGCACGTCGGGGTGGGCCGCCGCGCCCTCGGCCGCGGCGCTCGAGCCGTTGTCGAGCGTCACGTGCCAGGTCGGCACGTCGTGGTCCGAGAACTCCCACTGCAGCGTCGTCGACCTGGAGATCTGCGCGCTGCCGAGGTCGCGGCTGATCGTGTCGAACAGCAGCTCGAGCGTCCTGCGGTCGCGCAGCGATGGGCCCTCTCGCACGCCGATCACGCCAGCCTTCGCAAGTGCGCGGCCGCGGCGCGTGAGCTCCAGCGGCGACAGGCCGGGGGTGAGGATCGGCGCGCCCGGCAGCGTCTCGATCGCCAGGCCGGCGGAGCGCAGCTTGCTCTTCATCGATTCCATGCCTTCCACGCCGACCTCGTCGTAGCTCGAGCCGAACACCGTCACGTAGCGCTCGTCCCAGCCGGGCGGGCTCAGCACCTGCGGGGTGAAGGGCGTCACCTCGCGCAGCATGCGCGCGACGGCCCGCGGAACGCCGACCGGGTCCTGGCGGTTGAGGTCGGCCAGCAGCTTGACGCCGAAGCCGATGTGGCGCTGCTCGTCGGCGGCGACGTTGCGCATGCCCTCGCGAAACGCCGGCAGCACGTCGCGGTCCTCGAGATAGCCGCAGATGAAGTGCTGCCCGGGCTGCGCGAGCGACGCCTCGATCATCACGTGGTAGAGCGTGATGCCCGCGGCGAGCTTCGCCGGCGAGCGGTCGGCGCGCAGCTCGTCGGCGAACGTGTCGAGGCGGTCGAAGATCTTGCGAAAGCCGGGCGTGAGCTGATGCCTGATCGCCTGCAGGCCGTTGGCCATCGAGCCGTCGCCGACGCCGCAGACCTCGTGCATGAAACGCTTGAAGAGGACCGCGTGGCGCGCCTCGTCTACCTGCTGGGTGGCCAGGAAGTACTTCTGCTCCTCCAGCGGGGCCGCGTCGATGTAGGGCGAGAGGTTGTCCGCCACCGCGTCCTCGCCCCAGAAGAACAGGCAGTAGTTCCACATCGCGGCCGTGCGCTCGAACTCAGTGAAGTCGTCACGCCACTGGCGGGCGTCTTCGCTGAAGTCGAGCTCGGTCGCGCTCCAGTTGCCGCGCTCCCAGCGCGCATAGAGGTCCTCGTAGGAGATCGCGTCGGTCGGCAGAGCCGCGTGGCTGGCCTGCTCGGGCGTGGGACGCGATGTGACGGTCGCCATCGGTGCTCCTCCTTCACGGTCATCCGACAGGACTTTGGCTGGACAGCCAGTTGAAATCTAGCGCAAACTCAGCGGCCCGTGGGCCGGCAGGCAGAGGCAGGCGTAGTGCACGGTGAAAAGGCGCCGCGCGAGCGGCGCAGACAGCCGGTGAAGCCCTGCGCGCGCCCCCCACTTGGCGCCGGCGGCGAGGCGCTCACCGCGGGTCTCGGCGAAGAATCGCTGCGCCTGGAGCGACAGGGGGTCGGTCAGCTCACCGGCCACAGCGAGGCCCGCGCGCTGCACGATTCGCCGCGTGGCGCGGCGGTCAAGCCGGCGCAGGTGACCGACGTCGGCGGCGCCGCGGCGCTTATGAGCGCGGCGCGCGGAGACGTTGCCCTCCAGCGGAACCTCGACGACCACCGCGCGGCAGGCGCGCGCGACCTCTGAGAGCAGCGCCTCGGGCTCGAGCACGTGCTCGAGCACGTGGGAGAGCACGCCGAGCTCGCGCGCGCCGTCGGCGAACGGCAGCGTCTGGCCGTCGTACAGCTCGACCGCCTCGATCTCGGCGCGATCGCGCGCGATCGCGACCGCCGCCGCTGCGATCTCCACGCCCGTCAGGCGCCCGCCGAAACCGCGGCGATGAAGCTCGCAGAGCAGGGCGCCGTCGCCGCAGCCGACGTCCAGGGTGCTGGCGGGCGCGAGGCCGACGGCCGCGCACAGCGCGATCACGTGGTCGGCCTTGGCGACGGCGCCGAGCGCGCGCCAGCGCGCATAGCGGTCGGCCGCCGCCGGCTCCTCGGTGGTGTACGAGCCCTCGTAGAAGGCGACGAGGTCGGCGGGCGCCGGGGCTGCTGGCAGCGAGTCTGTCGGAGGGCGGTTTTCTCGGTGCAAAGCCGGTCGCGCCGTTCAAGATCTTCTTAGGGCCAAACGTAGACTAGGAGTATGGTCGGGTCTGGCACCAGCGGCGCCTCGATCGACGCGCTGGTTCTCGATGCGGCCCAGCGCCAGTCGCTCGTCGCGCTGCGCGAGCTGGGCATGGCCGGACTGAGCGTCGGGACAGTCGACTCCGATGCGCGCGCGCCGGGGCTCGCCTCGCGTTGGAGCAGCGTGCGGCAGGTCGTCCCGGGCTTCACGGAGGATCCGGACGCCTATGTCGATGCGGTGCTGGAGCTGTGCGCCGAGCACGGTCCGCGCTCGCTGATCCCCGCTCACGATGGCTCGATCGAGGCGCTGCGCCGCCGGCGCGACGACGTGCAGCGCCGGGTCGGCCTGGCGCTCGCGCCCGAGAAGGCGCTCGCGGTGGCCGTCGACAAGACCCGCACGCTGGCGTTCGCCGAGCAGCTCGGCCTGCGCGCCCCGCGGGGACAGTTCGTGCGCGACCCGCAGCAGGCGGGGGCCGCGATCGAGGAGGTCGGGCTGCCGCTCGTCGTCAAGCCGACTCGCTCCTGGGCGCAGGGCGCCGGAGCCGGTCAGCGGCTCATCGCGACCGTCGCCACGACCCGCGCCCAGGCGCTGAGCGCGATTTCAGCGATCCTCGACGAGGGGATCGAGGTCGTGCTGCAGGAGTGGCTGCCGGGCGACCGCGAGGCGCTGAGCTTCCTCTACGCCCAGGGACGAGTCTGGGCGCGCTTCGCCCAGCGCGCCGACCGCACGTTTCCGCCGCTCGGGGGCAACTCCGTGCTGCGTGAAAGCATCCCGCTGCCCCAGGACGTCGCCCCGGCCGCAGAGCGCCTCGTGGTGGAGCTCGGCCTGGAGGGCTACTCGGAGGTCGAGTTTCGCCGCGACGCGCAGGGACAAGCGGCTTTGATGGAGATCAACCCCCGGCTGTCGGCCTCGGTCGAGATCGCCGTGCGCGCGGGCATCCCGTTTCCCCGCCTGGTGCACGACTGGGCGAGCGGCGGGGCGCTGGCGCAGGCGGGCGGCTATCGCACGGGCATCCGCATGCGCTGGCTGGGCGGAGATCTGTCCTGGCTGCGCAGCGTGCTCGGCCAGCCGAGCGGTCCCGATGTTCCTTCGCGGGGCCGCGCGATCGCCGCGTTTGCGGCTGATTTCACCCGACCCATGGGATATGACTATGTCGATCGACGTGACCCGCGACCACTGCTCACAGCCGTGAGGGGAGCTGCCTTGCGCCTGCGCCAGAACCGCGGCTCTGCAAGCGGCTACGTGGGCAACCGCTCCGATGCGCTGGACACCGACACGGTGGTCATCGGCGCCGGACCGTATGGGCTCTCCGTCTCGGCATATCTGAGCGCGCGCGGCGTTCGCCACGAGGTCCTCGGCGACACGATGGCGCTGTGGGCCAAGCACATGCCCATCGGCATGTACCTGAAGTCCGAGGGCTTCGCCTCGAACTTCGGCGACCCCAGCGGGGAGCACACGCTGAGGCGCTTCTGCGCCGAGCAGGGGATCGAGTATGGCGAGTTCGCCGTGCCGATCGCGCTCGACACATTCGAGGGCTACGGGCGCTGGTTTGCCGAGCGCGTCGTCGCACACGCGCGCGACGCGCGCGTCGAGCGAGTCAGCAGGATCTCGAGCGGCTATGAGCTTGCGCTCAGCGGCGGCGAGACGCTGCGCGCGCGCCGCGTGGTGCTTGCCACCGGGATGACCGGGTACGCGAACGTGCCGCGCGAGCTCGCCGGGCTGCCGGCAGGCACGGTCGTGCACACGTACGAACAGCGCGATCCGGCTGCCACGCGCGGCGCGACCGTCGCCGTCCTCGGCGCTGGCCAGTCGGCGATGGAGTCGGCCGCGCTGATGGCCGAGCACGGCGCCAAGGTTCACCTCATCGCGCGAACGGGAAAGCTCGCGTGGCTGTCCAAGCCCGGCGGGCCCACGAGGTCGCTGCGCGAGCGCTGGCGCTACCCGGAATCCGGACTCGGCGAGGGCCGTTCGCAGTGGTTCTACGCAAACCACGCGCTGGCCTTCCACTACGCCCCCGAGAGCAAGCGCATCAAGCACGCCTTCACCGCGCTGGGGCCGGCCGGCGGCTGGTGGCTGCGCGATCGTGTGGAGGGCCCGGTCGACCTACTGCTCGGGCGCACGCTGCGAGGCGCCCAGGCCAACGGCTCGGGTGTGCGCGTGGCGCTGGAGGGCCCCGGCGGGGCCGAGGAGCTGGTCGTGGACCGGGTCGTGGCGGGAACCGGCTACAAGCCCCAGCTCAGCCGCCTGGACTACCTGGACCCGTCGCTGCGCGAGACGATCGACACGGTGGGCGGCGCCACGCCGGTTCTCGACGCGTCGTTTCAGAGTAGCTCGCCCGGGCTGTACTTCGTCGGCTACTCGGCCGGGCTGAGCTTTGGGCCTGTGATGCGCTTCGTGTTCGGGGCGGACTTCGCGGCGCGGCGGGTCGCGCGAAGCATCTCCCGCTAGAGACGGGCTGGATCGCCACGTCTCAGACGGTGTGCATCCGCTCCGAGCTCGGCCCGCTCGCGATGGACTGGGACCGGCTCGCGCGCGCCGTCGGAAGCCCCTTTCTGACGCACGCTTGGCTGAGCTGCTGGTGGGACGCCTTCGGAGCCGGCGACCCGCAGTGGCTGCTGCTCGCCGACGCCGAGGGGGCGCTGCGCGCGGGCGCGTTTCTGCGCCGCACGCGCGCGGGGCTCGCCGCCGCCGCCAACGTTCACAGCGGCGACTGGCAGGGGATCGCTCGCGACGAGCAGGCGCTGGGCGAGCTGTGGTCTGCGCTCGCGGCGCTGGGCGCGGCGCGGGTTCATCTCGAGGCGATGCCCGAGGATGCACCAGGGACGCGCCTGGTTCGCCAGGAGCTCGAGCGCGCCGGCTACAGCGTGCTAACGGTGCCCGGGCCGTTCTGCCCATGGCTGGCGCTGCCCGCGAGCTTCCAGGAGCTGCTCGCGGGCGTCAGCAGCAGCCTTCGCCAGCAGGTGCGAAAACGCCAGCGCGGCCTGGAGCAGGAGGGCGCCGTGGCGTTTCGCGTCGTTCGCGGCGGGCCCACGCTCGACGCCGAGCTGGACGCGTTCCTGGCGCTGGAGGCCGCCGGCTGGAAGGGCAAGACCCACACCGCGATCCTCTCTCAGCCTGCGACCGAGCGCCTGTACCGCGGGTTCGCCCGCGTGGCCGCGCGGGAGGGCTGGCTGCGGCTGGGGATCCTCGAGCTCGACGGCGAGGCGATCGCCGCCAGCTACGACTGCGCGTTCGCCGGCAGCGCATACCTCCTGAAGACGACGTTCAGCGAGCCCCACGGCCGTCTGTCGCCCGGCCTGGTGATGCTGGCCGAGGTGCTGCGATCGCTGATCGAGGAGGGCGTGGGCTCCTATGACTTCCTCGGTGACCCCGACACCTACAAGACGCGCTGGACGGCCGAGCGCCGCCCGCGGGCGCAGATCTTCGCCTACCGCGGGATCGCCCGCCCGGGCTACCTCTATCGCAGCCGCGCCCGCCCGTTGCTCAAGACGGCGCGCAACACCGTGCGCGCGCTGCGCCCCGGCGCGCGCAGCTGAGCGCGCGCAGGGCCGCGCGGGCCCGCGCGACAGCGCTCTGTCCGCAGCCGCGCCCTCCCGAGGGCCCCGCTTCTTCAGATGCGCGCGCCTCTAGACTGACGCTCGCTATGCCCAGAGACCCGATGGCGCCGTCCGGGGCCACCTACCTGGTTCGCGCCGCGGGAGGCGCCCTGGCACAGCCCCGCGATGCACTCGAGAAGGCGCTCGAGCGCGCCGCCGCGCGCCGCGAGGACCGGGCACGCCAGGGAGCGCGGCCGCACAACCACGCCGATCCGGCCTGGGAGCGTCGCATGCACGAGCTGCTCGGCACGCCATGGCCGTGCACGGACGCCGAGGCCTTTGCGCCGGCGTGGGCGCGGGCGATCGAGACGATGGCCGAGCGAGGTCTGCGTGTCGGGCGCGAAAACTACGGCGACGATGACGACGCCGACGCGGGCCTCGCCCGCGCGCTGTGGTGCCTTGTCTGTCATCTGCGTCCCGCGCACGTGGTCGAGACCGGCGTCGCCCACGGCCTGAGCAGCCGCATGATGCTCGAAGCCCTCGCGCGCGCCGGCGGCGGCCGGCTGTCGAGTATCGACCTTCCCGCGATGACGATCCACGAGCGGCGCGCGGAGGTCGGTGCCGCCGTGCCCGAGGGGCTGCGCGCCAGCTGGAGCTATCTGGAGGGCTCGAGCCGCCGCCGCCTGCCGCCGCTGCTGCGCGAGGTCGGCCCGATCGACCTGTTCGTCCACGACAGCCTTCACTCGACACGCAACGTGCGCTTCGAGCTGACGAGTGCCTGGCGCGCGCTGCGGCCCGGCGGCGTGGTCGTCGTCGACGACGTTGACTTCAACTGGGGCTTTGAAGAGTTCCTGGCGGCCAGCGAGGGCCGCGAACCGCTGTGGTGCATGGCGGACGACGGGCTGCGCCTGTTCGCGCTCGCGCGAAAGCGAGCGAGCACCTGACGCCGCCGTCGGGGTGAGCGATGGCACCTCCGGTCAACACGATCGATGCTGGCGCGCGGAGATCCGCCGCGGGGGCGCGGGCGGCCGAGCGCGTGCGCGTCGTGACGCTGGTCGATCTGCTCAGCCGCGACGGGGGCGCAGAGCAGGTCGCGCTGGCGATCGCCACGCGCCTGGATCCGGCGCGCTTTGAGTCGATCCTGTGCATCAGCCGCTGGCCGCCCCCGCCACCGATGAAAACCGACGACCCGTCGGCCCAGGCGGCGCTGGAGCTAGTGCGCGAGGCCGGGGTGCGCTTTCTGCCGCTCGCGCGGCGACGAAAGCTCGACGCGTTTGCGTGGGCACGGCTGGGGGGCTTCCTGCGTCGCGAACGCGTGCAGGTGCTGCATGCGCACAAGTTCGGCTCAAACGTCTGGGGCACGCTGGTGGGCAGGATGGCCCGCGTCCCCGTCGTGCTCGCGCACGAGCACACCTGGTCCTATGAGGGCCAGCCGCTGCGCCGGCTGCTCGATCGCGAGCTCATCGCGCGCGGCGCCGACCGCTTCATCGCGGTCTCGCGCGAGGATCGCCGCCGAATGACCGACGTCGAGCGGATCGATCCAAGCCGCACGCTGTTCATCCCCAACAGCGTGCTCGTGCGCACGCCAAGCGGCACGCGCGACGTACGCGCCGAGCTAGGCATCGCGCCGGACGTGCCGGTGATCGGCTCGGTCGGGCTGCTGCGCACGCAGAAGGCCTATCACTTGCTCCTGCGCGCGACTTCGCTGCTGATCGAGCGCTGGCCGCGGCTGACGGTGCTGCTGGTCGGCGACGGTCCCGAGCGCGCCGCGCTCGAGCAGCTCGCGGGCGCGCTGGGGGTGCAGCACACGGTGCGCTTCCTCGGCCTGCGCAGCGACGTGGGCGACATCCTCGCGGCGCTCGACATCGCGGTCTGCTGCTCGGACTTCGAGGGCAGTCCGCTGTCGGTGCTCGAGTACATGGACGCAGCGCTGCCGGTCGTGGCGACCGCCGTGGGCGGCCTGCCCGACCTAATCGAGCCCGGCGTGCACGGCCTGCTCGTCGCGCCCGGCGACCCGCCGGCACTGGCGGGGGCGCTGGCCGAGCTGCTCGCCGATCCGCAGCGCGGGCGCGCGATGGGCGCGCGCGGGCGCGAGCGCCGGCGCGCGGAGTTCGACATCGACGTGATCGTCGGGCGCCTGGAACACCTCTACGGCGAGCTGCTGCTGGAGCGCGGCGCCGCCGCGCCGGCCTGGCTGGGCCAGCCGCGGGGATGAGCGGCGGCGCCCGCCGACCGGTGGCGGTCGTGCTCGACGGCGCGCCGACACCAGCCTGGCAGCGCCGCGCGCTGGCCAACCTCGCCAGCTCGCCGTCGCTGCAGGTCGCCGACGTGCGACTGGCCGGGGCCTGGCGGCGCAGCTTGCCGCCTCGCGCGCTCGCTGCGCTGGAGCGGCGGACGCTGCGACTGGGAGCCGACGCGCTGCAGCCCGGTGTCGTCGACAGCTCGGCGTTTCGCTCCCCAGCCGGCGAGGCGCCATCGCTGCTGGTGTGGCTCTCGCGCCAGCCGGTCCCCGAGGATCGCCGCTGCGATGTGCTGTACCTACGCCACGCGGGCTGCGAGCAGCCACCCGAGCAGGCGGTCTGCCGTGGGCTGCTGGAAGGGGCGGTCTGTCTGCAGAGCGAGGTTCTGCTGGCGGGTGCGGCCGGCACGATCGTCGTCGCCAGGACCGTGTCGGCCCTGCGCCCGTTCTCGGCGACGCTCAGCTGCGACCTGCTGCTGTGGAAGCTCGCCGCCACGGTGGCGCGCTGCGCCCGGCTGTTGCCCGGCCTGGACCTGCCCGCCGAGGCGCCGCTGGCGGCCAACGCAGCGCCGTCTGCGCGCACACTGGCGATGCGCTCCGTCGCGAGCATCACGCGCGTGCTGGCCACGCGGCTGCTGTTCGTCCGCCCGTGGTCGGTGCGCGTGCGCGTGCGCGCGCCCGAGCCGACGAACGCGTGGTCTGGCGAGGAGGGCCTCGTCCGCTTCAGGCCTGGCCACGTGTACGCCGATCCGTTTCTGATCGAGCACGAGGGCTCGCATCACCTGTTCTGCGAGGAGATCCCGCGGGGCGGCGATCGCGGGGTGATCTCGCACACCGAGCTGCCGCAGCAGGGAGGCGCCGCGCCGCCGCCCGCGCCCGTGCTGGCGCAGCCCTATCACCTCTCCTATCCGTTCGTGTTCGAGCACGATGGCGAGCTGTGGATGATCCCCGAGACCTCGGCCGTGCGCAGGGTCGAGCTCTATCGGGCCGTCGAGTTCCCGCATTCTTGGCGGCGCGAGCGGGTTCTACTGGACGACCTGCTGGCCGTGGACGCGACGATCATCAGCCACGACGAGCGCCTGTGGCTGTTCGCCGGCGTTGCGGCGCCCGGGGCGAGCTCACTCGATGAGCTGCACCTATTCTGGGCGGCGTCGCCGCGCGGCCCGTGGCACCCGCACCCACGCAACCCGGTCGTCTCCGACGTGCGCGGCGCCCGGCCCGCCGGCGCGATCCAGCGCTGGGGCTCGCGCCTCGTGCGTCCCGCACAGGACGGCAGCCGTCGCTACGGATGGGCGATCTCGTTTCGGGAGATCGACACGCTGAGTCCCGACGACTACGCCGAGCACGAGGTCGCCCGCGTCGAGCCATCCCGCGTCGCAGAAGCGCGCGCGACGCACTGCTACGCGAGCGATCAGCGCTTCGAGGCGATCGATCTGCGCCAGCGCGTGCCGCGCATATCGTGGCTCTTGGCAGGGCGCGGAGCCCGTGCCCGGCGAGGCGACGACAGCTAAAGCGCCGTTAAACGAGAGCGGCGCGCTCACGCTAGACTCGCGTGCGTGCCAGGCCACGAGATCGTCCGTTCGGTCGTCCAGGTCACGCTCTGGAACAGCCCCTATCTGGGCAATTTCATGGCGAGTCAGCTCCTGCTGACCCAGATGGTGCACGCCCAGCTGGGGCTCGGCACGCACTTCGTGCTGGCCGACGGCGCGCTCGGCCAGCCCTACCTCGCCGACCTCGACGCCGCCGGCGCGACGTGGTCGGTGCTGCCCCCGGCGCGCGGCGAGTGGAAGGGGCATCTCGAGCGGGTCGTGCACGATCGCGCCGCAGCGCTCGTGCATACCCATTTCACGGCCGCCGACCTGCCGGCGGCGCGCGTGGCCGCGTCGGCCGGCGTGCCGTGTGTATGGCAAATTCATTCCGGGTTCAATGGCTACCCGCTGAGCCAGCGGGCCAAGGACCTGATCAAGATGAGGATGTTCGCCCGACGACGGGTGTCGCGGATCGTCGCGGTCTCACCATGGCTGGGCGAGCTCGCCCATCGTCGCGGCGTGCCGCGGGAGCTGATCGACGTGGTGCCCAACCCGATCGTGCTCGAGCGCTTTGCGCAGCTTCCCGACCGAGCGGCGGCGCGCGCGCGCTTTGGCCTGGACGATGGGGCGCACGTCGCCCTCTGCTTTGGATGGTGGCCGGAGGCCAAGGGCGTCGATGTGTTCCTGGACGCGTTGAGCGCCGCGGCCGACCGCCATCCCTCGCTGCAGGCGCTGCTGGTTGGCGAGGAGCGGATGTGCTCTTTCCTGGACGAGCGACTGCCCGAGCGCCCGCCCTGGCTGCGGCTGTCGGGCTTTGTCAGCGACTCGACCTGGCTTTTCGCCGCGGCCGACGTGTTCGTCAGCGCATCGCGCCACGAGGGCCATCCGGCTGCCATCGGAGAGGCGCTCGCCTGTGGCCTTCCCGTGGTCATGTCCGACATCGAGGGGACGGCCGGCTGGGGAGCGGCGCCCGGCGTCTGCACCTTTCCCCCCGAGGACGCCTCAGCGCTCGCCGCGCGCCTGGACGGGCTGCTGTCTGACTCCTCACAGCTGGGGGCTGTCGACGGCGCGCGCAGTCGCGCGTGGGCACGCGCGCATAGCGGGCTCGACACGTGGTATGAGCGGCTGTGCGCGCTCTATGGGAGGCTGCTCCCTCCCGCGCTGGCCCAGTAGCTCGCTGGCAGGCGCGCGGCCCGTCTGCGCGCGCGCTCGCCGCGTCAGCCCCGCGTGATGCGCCACACCGGGGGCGGCGTGGGAGGGCTCGCCGGTGCGGCGATCGCCTCGTCGGGCGCGCCCGTCCGGCGTGCCAGCGTGAGCAGCGCGGGCCCCATGCCGAGCAGTAGCCAGAGGCGCCAGTCGTTTCCGTCGGAGATGAAGAACAGCGCGGTCAGCATCGCGATCGCGCCCATCAGCACGGCGCGCGCGAGGTCTCCATAGGCGGGGTTGCCGTTTGCATCGAAGCGCTGCGCCGCCAGCCAGGCGGTGCGCAGCGCGCCAAAGACGACCACGAGGAAGAGCGCCAGTCCGACGACGCCGGTGTCGGTGAGCAGCTGCAGGTACACGTTGTGGACGAGGTGAGGTGATTCGGCGACCAGATCCACGCGACTGAGCGGCCCGGACGTGAGCGTGAAGCGCGGCTCGACGATCTGGAAGTTGTTCAGGCCGACACCGAGCACGGGGTGCTGCTTGAACACGTTAAACGCGATCGTCCACAGGTCGCTGCGCCCGGTCGTGCCGCCGCCGAAGTCGGTCATCCTGGCGAGCGCGGTGGGGTTCGCGATCGCGACGACCCCGACCCCGACGAGCGCCGCGCCGGCGAGCCCGATCAGCCGTTTGCGCTGGCGCGGCAGGACGACGAGGCCGACGATCGCCGCAAAGGCGAGCGACAGCAGCCCGCCGCGTGACTGCGTCGCGAAGAAGCCGATCGCCACGATGATGAAGCCGAGCAGCAGGCCGACACGGGCGAGCCGGCGGCGTGCGAGGCTCCACAGCCCGGCGCACAGGAACATCGCGGCGATGAAGCCTGCCGCCTGCACGTTCGGGTCGCCGCCGCCGCCGGTCAGGCGCCCGTTCACGGCGGTCGCGTTGCTGTTCGCCACGGCGGCCGAGAGGGCGCCGCTCTCGATGCCGTAGACGACCGAGATCACCGCCCCGACGATGAATGCGACCGCGACGACCGCGACGTCGCGCGAGGTGCGCAGCGCCGTCATCGCGGCCACGAACGCCACCAGCGCGACGATCCAGGTCTCGAGCTCGATCCGGCTGCGCGCCGGGTCTTCGGCCCACGTCAGCGAGAGCACCAGCCACAACGCCAGCAGGCCGAGCGCGAGCAGCAGGCGCGACTGTTCGCGCAGTACGGCAGGGCGCGCGGTGCGCGTGACCAGCGTGCCAAGCCAGCCGAAGAAGACCAGCGCCCCGACGGTGTTTGGCGCGACGCTCAGGCTCCTGATGTTCTGGAAGTAGAGGATCGCGACGTAGACCGCGAGCGCCACCGGCAGGTCGAGCAGCACGAGCGGCACGTAGCAGACGCCGAGCACGAGAGCCGCCGCAAGCCCCACCCGCCCGTCCGCGAAGAAGCGCCCGGCGACGAGCGCGAGCACGATCGCGACCGCCGCGATCGCACTCGGTGGAATCGTCGGGATCGAGAAGCCTGCGCGCCGAGGCTGGTCGACCGAGGACCAGGGGGCCGGTCGCAGCGAGCCCGAAACGCTGCTCATGGCGCTGCCCGTCGCGCCGAGTGGTTGCGACCGGCGCCGGCTTCGGCGAGCACCGCGTCGTACAGCTGGCGCGTCTGGACCACCCACGGGTCCGCGGTGAACCGCCGTTCGTAGGTCTCGCGCCCGGCGAGCGCAAGCGTGCGCCGGCGGTCGGGGTCGGCGAGCAGCCCGGCCAGCGCGTCGGCCAGCGCGTCGGCCGTCGGCGGCGCCGGGAGCAGCAGGCCGTTCGACCCGTCATCGATGATCTCGGGGATGCCGCCTACCGCTGTTGCGAGCACCGGAACGGACGCGGCCAGCGCCTCGATCAGGGTCGTCGGGAACGCGTCCATGCGCGACGGATGCAGGCACACGTCGAGCGCGTCGAAGACCTCCATGACGTCCGTGCGGCGACCGGTCAGCACGACGCTGTCGCCGAGCGGCGTGGCCAGCTCCCGCAGCGCGGCGGTGTTGGCGTCGGGACCCGCGCCGACGATCACCAGGCGCACCCCACGGAAGCGCTCTCGCAGGCGCTCGATGGCGGCGATCGCGAGGTCGTGCCCCTTCTCGGGGCGCAGGGCCGAGACCATCCCGACGACGAGATCGTCTGGCCCGATGCCGAGCTCGCGGCGCACACCGGCGCCGCTGCCGGGCGCTGCCTCGACGTCTACGCCGTTGTAGATCCGGACGACCCGCTCCCCCATCCCGCGGCTGTGCTGCAGGTAGGCGCGGCGCGCGCTGTCAGAGACGGTGATCACGCGCGCGGCGCAGTAGCGCCGGCTGAGGGTGAACAGCGCGTCCTTCGTTCGGCGCATGCCGGCATTGCGCTGGACGACGGCGTGGACCGTCGAGACGGCTGGAACACCGAGCGAGCGCGCGGCCAGGCAGCCGATCAGATCCGCGGTGCCCAGGTGGGTGTGCACGATGTCCGGAGAGACCGAACGGATGTGCCGGCGCATCGCTTGCAGGTGGCGGCGGCCAGGCCGGCCCCGCTCATCGAGGAACACGGGCTCCACGCCCGCTGCCAGCAGCGACCTCGCGGCCGGGCTTCCGTCATCGTCTTCGAAGTAGGCGACGTGAAATTTGATGCCCGCGCGCGGTGCCGCGGCGGCGAACTGCCCCAGCAGCATCTCGGCGCCGCCGAGCACGAGATGGTCGATCACGGCGAGGACCTGCACCTCGCTCTGCACCGGCTCCACGCTGGGCGGCGCCAGGGAGGACCCGCTCGCGGTCATTTGTCAGGACCGTCCTACGCGGACTCGGTGCGCGCACGTCTACGCCGGAGGGCACTGCCCTGTGCGACGACCTCGCCGGCTGGCGCGGGCGACTCGTCCGATGGCGCGTAGCCGTACCCGTATCCGTACCCATAGCTGTAAACGTCGTCGGTCGTCGCGGCGCTCTGGCCGATGACCACGACGCCGACGACCGGCGCGCTGGCCCGCGTGAGCAGGTCGTTGGTGAGCGACAGGCGCTGGCGATCGGTGTGCCCGGGGCGGACCGCCACGACCACCTGGTCGCAGACCTTGGCGACCTCCAGCGACTCGCTCACGACGCCCACCGGCGCCGCGTCGATGATCACGTGACCGGCTTTGGACTCGGCTTCGTCGAGCAGCTTCGGCAGGCGCGCGAGCAGCGTCGAGAACAGCGCCACGTCGCCGCGCGGGGCAGGCAGCACGCGCACGCGCGGCATGTCGGGCACGTCCACGAGCAGCTCCTCGAGCACACCGTCGGCCAGGCTGACCGAGCGTCGCGCCTTGAGCCCGAAGATGCGCGCGATTTCGGGCTTTCGCATGTCGAGGTCCATCAGGATCACCTGCTCGCCGGTCTCCGCGAACGCCGCTGCGAGCGCCGCGGCGAGGGTCGTCTTTCCGTCGCCGGCGCCTGCACTCGTCAGCATGATCACGGGTGCGCGCTTGCGGCTTGCGAGCTGTACGCGCAGCATCCGAATCTGCTCGAACGCGGCCGGGGTGAACTTGTCAGGTCGCAGGACACCCCCGCCGCCCCCGCCGCCGAGCTGCGGCAAGGCTGCGAGCACGGGTACGGGAAACAGCGCCTTGATCTCGTCCACGTCGCGGACGCGCCGGTTGAAGAAGTCGACCGCGAGCGCTGCGACGCTGCCGATCGCAAAGCCGCCGATCAGCGCCAGCAGGACGATCAGCCAGCGGGGCGCGCCGGTCGTCGAGGCCGTCCGTGCGAGTCCGGAGACCGACAGCGTTGGGTCACCGCTGCCCACCTGCGCCGCGCGCAGCGCGGCTATCCGGGTGGCGAGCTGCTGCGCGAGGCTGACGTTCCCGATGCCTCCGCCGCCGAGGAAGTTCAGGTGGTTGTTCAGTTCCCTGAGCTGCGCTTCGATGTTGTGCTGGACGATCGATGCGCGGTAGCCGACGGCAGCCTGGGCGAAGGTGTTCGCGAGGCGCACCGCCTGCGCGGCGCTGCCGGCCTGCGCCGTGACGTTCAAGACGTCGCTCTGGCCAAGCGGCGTGACGCTGACGGCGCTCTGCACCTGGTTGGTCGACCAGCCGCGTCCCATCTTGGCGGCCGTGGCCTGTGCCGCGGGCAGCGAGTCGATCAGCGCGCCGGCCGTCTGGACCGTGCGCACCGGTTCGCCGGTTTCGAGCACCACGCCGGTGTTGACGAAGTTCGCGTCGCCCTGATCCAGCGGGGACACGAGCACCGTGGCGGTCGCCTGGTATGTGCGGCTGCTGCGCACCACGGTCGCCCCCGCCACGGCGCCGCAAAGCACCGTGATCGCCGAGATCAGCAGCCAGTGACGCCGCAAGGCGCGCAGGTACGGGCCGAGAGCCGGCTCGGGCGCGCTGGTCACGGCAGACGGCGTCGCGGCGTCGAGAGCCATTGACAGCCATGGTAGCCGACGGGACCACTGCGATAGCGGCGCTTCACGAGTCCTTTGTCGGCTCCTGGAGCGGGATTCTAAAGCGCCGCACGCGTTCGCTCGCCGGCCACCAACGGCGCACGGCCGCGCGCGGCTCGGGTGGGTGGGTGCAGGACGCCGACGATGGTTGCTCAGCGATGAGCGATGACGGCGTCGAGCACGTTGCGGACGATGGGCAGGCTCGCGCCGCGCCGACGCGCCGGCGCGGGCAGACGGTCGAGGACACGCTCGACCGCGACCACCGGCGCCGCGGGGACGGCTGCGCCGTGATGCCTGACGCGCGCCAGCGCCGCGACGCGCCGGAACCCCGCGGCACGGAGCATCGCGCGCAGCTCGCCTGTCGTGTACTCGCGCAAATGAAACCCGCGCGGGACGTCGTCGAACAGTGCGGAGATGTCGTGCGGACCGCTCAGCCGGTTCGGCGTGGCGCAGATGTAGACGCCATCGCTCGCGAGCGCAGCCGCGATGTTCTGCAGCTGCTCGGCGGCGTCATCGGGGTGCAGATGCTCCATCAGCTGGTTGCTGTACGCGAGCCCGATGCTGCCGGGGGGGACCGGGATGTCTCGGCCGTCTGACAGCACGAGCTGGAAGTTCGACGGCGCCTGGGCTGTCTGGGCGATCTCGGCCGACACGTCGATCGCGTAGACGCGCGAGCAGTGCGCGGCCATCGCCAGCGAGAGCGCGCAGTCGCCCGCGCCCACCTCCAGGAAGGCGCTGCCCGGCGGCAGGTAGCGTCGCAGCAGCGCGACCTCGCTGCGCACCCAGGCCGCGCGCAGGCTCGGATCGGCCTTCTCCGTTAGCTGCGGGTGATCGGTTACCTGGTGAAAGAGCTCGTCGTAGGTCTCTGCGTAGAGCGTCGTGCGTTGCTCGCGCGTGGCGTTTCGCAGGCGATCGGCCAGCTCGCGCTCGACTTCGTAGTGGTAGCGTCGTCGCCCGGGAGAGCGACCTGCCGGATAGCGCAGCTCGCGCATCGCTAGCCGCGGTGGCGCCTGGCCCGCGAGGCGTGGCCCCGCCGGTGATGCGCGCCGTAGCGCAGCACGTGCCCCCTGCGCAGGGCGCTGGCAGCCGAGCGGCCGTAGGACAGGGTCGTCGGTTGCGGTTCACCGGTCAGCGATGGTTCTTCAGCGGCCGGCTGCGCGGTATCGGGGCCGTCGCCCAGACACGGCGAGCTCGGCCTCAGCTTGTATTCGTGGGCGGCCGCATTGACGTACAGCGGGTTGGTGGCTGTCCTGTTTTCACGGACGATGACTCGGCCGGCGACGATTTCCCCCGAGAGGTTGTTGAACAGGCAGTTTTTGGAGGCTTCGTCGCCCGAGCCCGCTTCGTTTTCCGAGATCCCGGTGTCAAAGCAGCGCCTTCCACACGCGCTCGTGCTGTTGGTGATGATGTTGTAGCGAGCGATCGCGTTGCGGTCGGGCCCGAACGTGATCCCGTTGCCGTTGGCGTCGATGATGTTGTGTTCGGCCACGCCCCCTTCGCCGGTGGGGTAGAACAGGATCCCGTTGCGCGAGTTGTCGTAGATGTAGTTGTTGCGGATCACGGTGAACTTGCCGTAGTCGTAGACCCCGTGGTCGTGCCAGCCGTTTTCTTCGTTGACCCGCTTCTGGCCTGTGACCGGCGGCCCGCAGTCGTGGATGCGGTCGTGTTCGACCAGCAGGTATTCGGACGTCGCGCCGTTCCAGGTGCCCGCGTTGATGCAGATGTTCGTGTCTTCGGAGCTGATGTCGTCGTAGGTGAAGCTGTCGTGGCGCGCGTTGATTGCGATCTGCGTGCCGTCTTCGGGGTTTTCGGGCTGTGTGGCGCCCAGCGGGCAGGTGAAGCCGGTGGGGTTGCCCGCCGCGTTCCAGCATGTCCACGGCTTTGGCATTGCCCAGCGGAACACCAGATGGGAGAAGGTGACCCAGTTGGCGCCCGGTTCCAGCGAAAGGCTGTGCGTGATGATCGCCGGGTCAGAAGGGTTCGTCGAGGTGATCGTCACGGGCGCTCCCGGCGCGCCGTGGGTTTCACCTTCGGCCAGCGACACGCTGTGTTCGCCGTCGAAGACCTGGCCCGACTGCAGGCACCCGGTCTGTCCCGCCCGCAGCGAGGTCGCCAGCTTCCACAACGTCGCATAGGGTTCGCTCGCGCTCCCCGAAGCCGAGTCTGAGCCCTCAAGCGACGCGTACTTAGCGCACACGCCGGGCGCGTTTTCCGCATGCGCCCGTGTGCTTGCGAGCAGGATGGCGGGCAGCGCCGCGGCGATCGAGGCCGCGAGCATCGCCCAGGTCGTTGTTGATCGTCTCCGCGCAAGCATCGGCTCCGACCACATCGACCTCGCCGACCCGGTCGTGACGGTTGCGCGCGCGCCCTACGACATTCGTCCACGGCGTCCAGAGCCCTCGACGACCCCGCGCGCCAGGCTAGGTGGAGCCGCCCTGCAGCACGCGCCGGCGGACCGGCTCGGGCAGCGACAGGGCGAGCCTGACCCCGACGCTCGCCGCTGTGGCGCTCAGCCCCGCGCTCAGCAGACGCGTTTCGCTGCCAGGGTCCTCCGCGGTGAAGCGCCACTTGTAGACATCCCCGCCGGCCAGGAAGTTGTACGCGCTGACCCCGTCACGGCACGCTTCGCGGACCGTGTGGGCGAGCGTGACGAACCCCAGCGAGTAGCTATCGAGGCGCGGATCGCGGCCGGCCTGGAAGTACCACTCGACTCCCGCAAAGCGCCAGCCGTACCAGGCGGCGACCGGCTCGGCGTTGATCTCTGCCAACCACAGTCGCAGCCAGCCTCGGCGCAGAGCCAGCCCGGCGAAGTCGCGGTGAAAGCGCCCGCGGTCGCCGGCGAAGCAACCCGTGCTCTGATCGCCCCAGCGGGCCGCGTGCAGGCGAAAGAGCGCGTCGAGGTCGTCGTCCAGGTGCGACGGGTCGGTCAGGCGAAACGTCAGTCCGCGCTCCTCGACCAGGCGACGCTCCTTGCGCCTGACCTGTTCGCGGAAATTGCGGCTCTTGGACGCCAGGTACTCCTCCCAGCTGATGCCCGCGAGGCTCAGTACCGGGTTCTCGTGCCGGGTCAGCAGCGTGCCGCCAGAGAGCTCTCCCCACCCCTGCTCGCAGGGCAGCCGCTCGGCGAGGATCAGCGAACAGCCACCCGGTCGCCGCATCGCCTGGCGCACGGCGTGCGCGGCGAGGACGCGATCGGCCGGAGCGCAGACCGGCGAGTGCAGATCGGCGTAGCCGAGGAAGCGGGCGACGCGCAGCGGCCGTGTTCGGGCGACGTACAGGGGAAGAATCGCCACCAACGCGCCAGTCTGGTCTCTGCAGGAGAAGCAGTAGAGCGCTCTGCCCGAGCCGAACCAGCGCCACCAGCAGGCGTTCCACTCCCAGGTCGCAAACGGATGCCCGGTGGCCAGCGCCAAGGCTGTCCACTCCGCGCGCAGGTCATCCAGATGCTCGATCGGGTCGAGCTCGAGCTCGTCTGCGGCGGCCGAGCCCACGTCAACCCCCGGGCCGACCCCGGCGCAGCGAATCGAGCACGTCCCAGGCGCGCGATCGGCGCAGGCGCAGCAGCGTGGGGGAGACCTTCAGGGCAAAGCGTCGGGCATCGTCTACGTGGTAGACGCCGATCCGCGGCCACAGCATCGGGTCCTCTGCGTCCTGGCGTCGCGGCAGGGCCGCAGCCGCGCGATAGCCGGCGCGGGCCGTTGCCGCGGCGACGCGCGCGTCGACGTCGCCGTAGGGGTAGGCCAGCGAGGTGCACGGGCTGCCCAGGCGTGCCTCGCAGGCGGCCTTGGAGCGCGTGAGCTCGTCGTCGAGCGCCTCGTCGTCGAGCTGGGTGAGGCGAGGGTGCGAGCCGGTATGCGACCCGATCTCCCAGCCGGCCCGCGCCAGCATCCCAAGCTCAGCCCAGGACATGGGCATCAGCTCGCGCTCGTGCGCTCCACGTTGCCAGTGATCGACGCCCGGCCAGCCCAGTGGCGCCTCGCTGCCGATGAAGTCGGTGGGGGCGAACACGGTTGCGGGCGCGGCGAGGCTGTCGAGGATCGGCCGCGCGAGCTCGAGCACCGAGCGAAAGGCGTCATCGAAGGTGATCGCCACGGTCCGTCCCTGAGGCGGCGCGGTCGCCGCCTCGGTGAAGGTGATCGGCCGGTACCCGCGCGCGAGCAGCAGCGAGATCTGGCGCTCGAAGCGCTGCGGGGTGGTCGAGAGGTCCGCTTCCCAGCTCGGACTCAGGGCGTGATAGCAGAGGACGATCGCTTGGCTCATGCTCGTTTTCCCCGGTCAAGCCGTCGCCCGCCCACGCTGCCACGCCTCGCTGCCGCCCTGAGCGCCGCGGATCCCGCGGGGTGGGGAAGGATAATGAAGGCGCGTGAACGCCTCTCCGGCAACCGGCTCGTCGCGAGCGCAGCGGTCTGATGACCGCGTCGACATCAGCGTGCTCGTGCCGGTGCTCAACGAGGAGCGCCACATACGCCAGACCGTCGCCGTGATGCGGGCGCAGCGCTTCGATGGCACGATCGAGCTTCTGTTCGCCGACGGGCGCTCGGAGGACGGCACGCGCGAGATCCTGCTCGCGCTGGCGCGCGAGGACCCGCGCATCAGGGTGCTCGACAACCCTCGGCGCGGCACGGCGAGCGGGCTGAACGTCTGCCTGCGCGAGGCGCGCGGCGAGTACGTCGCGCGGATGGACGCGCACACGTTCTACTCCGACCGCTACCTGGCGGCCGGGGTGGAGCGCCTTCAGCGCGGCGACACCGAGTGGGTGAGTGGTCCGGCGATCCCCCGCCCCACGGGCCCGGTGTCGCGCGCGGTGGCGCTCGCGCTCTCCTCGTGGCTGGGCCGGGGGGGTTCGCGCAAGTGGGAGGAGGATGGCGGCGGCGCGGACGAGCGCGAGCTCGACAGCGGCGTGTTCGGCGGCGTCTGGCAGCGCAGCCGCGTGCTCGCCGCCGGCGGGTGGGACGAGCGCTGGCCGGTAAACCAGGACTCCGAGATGGCCGGGCGCTTTCTGTCTCAGGGGGCCCGCCTGGTCTGCCTGCCCGAGATGGCCGGACGCTACGTGCCGCGCGACTCCCTGCGCGCGCTCGCGCGCCAGTACTTTCGCTACGGCTACTACCGCGCGCGCACGTTTCGCCGCCACCCGTCGAGCATGCGCGCCTCACACCTGATCGCGCCCGCGTTGACCTGCGTGGCGCTCGCGGCCCTGCTCGCCCCGCGGTCGCTGCGCGGATGGGCACGCGCGGTGCTCGCGCTGTACCTGGCGGGCGTGGCCGCCACAGCCGGCGAGGTCGCCGCACGCCAGGGAAAGCCCAAGGAGGGCGCACTATTGCTCGCGGTGCTGCCCACGATGCACCTCGGCTGGGGTCTTGGCACGCTCGTGGGGGCGGCGCGCTTCGGGCCGCCGCTTGGCGCTCTGGCGCGGCTCGCCGGCCGCCAGGCCGCGGTCGGACCCGTCGCTGAGGCCGAGCGCGTGTACGCCCCGTCCCTCCACGAGCCGCTCGCCTGAGCGTGCGGCTCGCCGTCTACACCGACTATCAGTATCGCGCCGACGGTGAGCGCCGCTACGGCCAGCGGGCGTTCGTCGTGTTCCTGGAGGCGCTTCGTCCGCACGTCGAGCGCCTCGTGCTGGTCGGGCGCCTGGACCCGCGGCCTGGGCGCTCGCATTACCCGCTGGGCGAGGACACCGAGCTCGTCGGCCTGCCCCACTACGAGAGCCTGAGCTCGCCGCTGTCGGTGATGCGCTCGATGCTGGTGTCGCTGGCGGTCTTCTGGCGGCTGCTCGACACGGTCGACGCCGTGTGGGTGCTCGGTCCATACCCGCACTCGGTGGCGCTCGCGCTGGTCACGATCGTGCGCCGGCGCCGGCTGATCCTCGGCGTGCGCCAGGACATGCCGGCTTACGTGCGAAGCCGCCGCCCGGACCGGCGCTGGATGCACCTGAGCGCCGACGTGCTGGAGGCGATCTGGAGGCTGCTGGCGCGTCGCCATGCGGTCGTCGTGGTCGGACCCGAGCTGGCGCGCAAGTACCGCCGCGCGCGGCGCCTGCTGACGATCACCGTGTCGCTGGTGCGCGAGCGCGACCTCACGAGCGTGCCCGCCGCGCTGGCGGCGCGCGACTACGGCGGCGAGCTGACCGTTCTGACGGTGGGTCGCCTGGATGCCGAGAAGAACCCGCTGCTGCTCGCCGAGGTCATGGCGCTGCTTGTCGCCGGCGAGCGCCGGTGGCGGATGGTCGTGGTTGGCGAGGGGCCCGAAGAACCGGCGCTCGCGGAGCGCCTGGGCGAGCTTGGGCTCTCCCAGCAGGTAGAGCTGGCCGGCTACGTGCCGATCGACGGTGGGCTGCTGGAGCTCTACCGGCGAAGCCACGCCTTCCTGCACGTCTCCTGGACGGAGGGCTTCCCGCAGGTGCTGCAGGAGGCCTTCGCCACCGGCCTGCCGGCGGTCGCCACGGCGGTGGGCGGCGTGCCGGCCGGCGCCGCCGGCGCCGCCCTGCTGGTGGCGCCCGGCGACGCCGAGGCCGCCGCGCGCGAGCTGGGGCGGATCGCGAGCGATGCGACGCTGCGGGGCCAGCTGATCGGCGCCGGGCTTGCGCGGGTGCGGGAGGAGACGATCGAGCTGACCAGCGAGCGGGTGTCCGCGTTTCTGGCGAGCGCGCCGTAGTCGCTCACCGGCGCGCGGCGCGCACGCGGCGCAATGTCTGATACGCGGACGGGTTCACGCGCTTTGCGAGCTTCTTGGCGTTCCACTCCAGCCACAGGCGTCCGCAGGCAAGCGGCTCGCCGCGCGCGTACCCTGCCGCTTTGGACGCCGGCGTCGTGGCCCAGATCGTGTAGCGCCCGCGTACGAGGAGCCTCGCGCGACGCGCACGCGAGGTCGGCTCGGAGGTGAACAGCAGCTCATACCCGGCGTCGGCGGCCGCCTCGACGACCGCGCGCGAGAGGTAGCCGCCGGGCACCGAGGCCGTGCGCGGGGGCGCACCGAGGAGCTCGGCGAGCGCCGCGCGGCTGCGCGCCCACTCCTCGGCCAGCTGCGGATACGCGAGCCGGCCCATGTAGGTGGGATGCGTGTGCGAGTGGCTGCCGACCAGATGGCCCCTCGCGGCGAGCTCGCCGACCTGCTGGCTGGACAGAAATCCCGGCGAGTCCAGGCGGTCCGTGGTGATGAAGAACTGGCCGCGCCAGCCGCGGCGCTCGAGGGCGTCGGCGACGTCGATCGCCGATCTGCCGCCGTCGTCGAAGGTCAGCGTGACCCCGCTCGTGGTCGCGGCGCCGTCGAGCGGCTGGACCCGCAGGCCGGTCGCCGACAGAGCGTCGAGATGCGCCTCGAAAGCGACGGGCTCCAGCTTGTAGCGAGCCGCGAGCGGCCCGGGAAAACCGACCTCCTCGCGCTGGTCTGCGACGACGACGTCGTGGTAGGTGAGCGTGCGCATGGCGCGAGGTGGTGGCTGCGGCTAGTGATCGCTGCCGTGCGCGCTTGCCGGGACGCCGGCGGGCGCGGCCTGCTCGCCGACCGGCGCGGCGTTGCCGCGTTCGGGTGTCAGGCCGCGCCGCTGGCGCAGCAGGTCGGCCAGCGCGGTGTTGCGCAGCCGTAGGTCGGTGCCGAGCAGGCGCGTGACGCCGCGGCCCCGCGGCGAGCCGCTCGACACGACGAGCCTCGTCAACTCGCGGTCGGTGGCTGTAAGGCGATACTTGTAGTCGTCTCGCCCGGGGCCGAGATCGAGCTCGCGGCGTCCCTCCTCGATTGCCCGGTGGATCGCGTGATGCGCGAGCGCGGTGCCGGGGCTGAGGTTGGCGTGGTCGTCGCTGAAGCCGAGCAGGTAGCTGTGCTCGCGCGGGCCCTGCACGAAGTCGAGATGGCTTGCCAGCGTGCGTCCGTCCAGCCGCAGGGCCCACAGCCGGGCGCGGTCGGGCAGGAGCCCGCGAACCGTCTCCAGCAGGAAGCGCTGAAAGCGGGCGTCCATGTGCCTGTAGCGCTGGCCCATAGCGACCGCGCGGGCTCGGCGAAGCTCCAGCAGCGCGTCCAGCGCCGGCTCGACGGCGTCGGGGTCGCTTACCAGGTGCGCCTCGGCGCCGAGCTCGCGCAGTCGTCGCCACTTGCGGCGCAGGGTGCCGCGTTGCTTGGCGCCGAAGCGTGCTTCAAAGCCCTCCACGTCATCCGGCAGGGTGATGAACGGCTGAAGGCGCGCGTCGTGTGCGGCTGCCCGCAGCTCGGCGCGACCGCCAAGCAGCGTCTGCGCGAGCACACTCGCGGCGGGCATGCGTGCCACACGCCAGGCGTCCCACTCGCGGCGGCGCTCGGCCAGCGCCGCCAGCAGCGCCGCGGTCAGCTCCTCCTCTGCCCCGGGGGCGGCGAGCAGCGCCTCGAGGCCGTTCCAGGACCCGCCGGCGAACCCAAGCGTGCGCGCCAGCGTCGAGCGTCGGAGCGCAAGCAGGGCAAGACCGCGAAGCCCTCCGTCGCGATCCTCGAGTGCCAGCGTCCATGGCTCGTGGCCCTCGCCATAGCTGCGCCACCACGGGAGGATCCAGGCGGGGTCTGCGAAGGCGCTCGGGAACTGGCTATCGGCCGCCAGGCCGCTCCACTGGGCCCCGTGATCCTCCAGCTCCTGCAGCGTTATCCAGCGGGCGCTCGCCACGAGTCCAGCCTAGAGAGGTCGCCCGCTGGCACGCGCGATCGAGTGTGCAAGCGGCGGTCTCGGCTGAGCCCGACTGTAGTCTCAGCTGCGAGTGTCCGCTCAGGTCGCGTTGACCGCCAGGCTCACGCGCTGGCTGAAGGACGCCCCGGTAACGGTCAGCGCCCTCGCCGCGCTCGTGCTGTTCGTCGTGTGGGCCGCCAGCCAGGCGGGCTATCCGGTGACCCACTGGGCACCGGGCGCCCTGATCGTGCTGGGGCTGCTCACGATTGCGTTGGTGTGTGTGCCGCTGCGCCTGGGCGAGGTACCCCGGGCGGTCTGGATCGCGCTTGGATGCCTGGCGCTGTACACGGCGCTCAGCTACCTGTCGATCCTCTGGGCCGCCGTGCCGGGCGACGCCTGGGAAGGGGCCAACCGAACGCTGCTCTACCTGCTCGTCTTCGCGCTATTCGCGCTGTGGCCCCAGCGCGGCCCAAGCGCTGCGCTGCTGCTGTGCGTGTGGACGCTCGCGATGATCGGCCTGGCGGCGTTCGTCGTGCTGCACATCGACGGCGCGTCGCAGATCGCGGGGCTGTTCGGCGAAGGCCGCCTGAAGTACCCCGCGGGCTATGAAAACGCGGCCGCCGCGACCTGGCTGATGGTCGCCTGGCCGGCGCTGCTGCTCGCCAGGAGCAGGCGCATCCCCTGGGCGGTGCGCGGCGTGCTGTGCGGCGGCGTGGTTCTGCTCGCCGACCTCGCGCTGCTCAGCCAGAGCCGCGGCGCGCTGTACGCGACGCCGGCGGTGCTGATCCTCGTCTTCGCGCTGGTCCCCGAGCGCGCGCGCACGTTTGCGACGCTCGTGCCGATCGCGCTCGGGATCGGGCTCACCGTCCCGGCGGTCCTGCGCGTGCGCGATCGCATCCTCGCCGGCGGCGACGCCAAGGCGGCGCTGCATGCGGCGAGTCTGCAGATGTTCGTCGCCGCGCTCGCGGTCGGGCTGGTCGTCGCGCTCGCCGCGGCGCTCGAGACCCGCCGGCCGCCATCGGCCGAGCTCGCGCAGCGCATGCGCCGCTGGGTCGGCGCGCTCGCGCTGGCGACGCTCGCGGTCTTGTTGATCGGCGGCTGGGTGGCGGCGGGAGACCCGATCTCGCGCGCGCGCCACGCCTGGGACACGTTCAAGAGCGGCAGCGGCTATGCGGCCAACGGCGGCGGCAGCCGCCTGACGAGCGGCCTGGGCAGCAACCGCTATGACTTCTACCGCGTGGCGCTCGATGAATTCGCCGCGCACCCGCTGGTTGGCATCGGCGCCGACAACTTTCAGGAGCCGTACCTGGCGAAGGGGCGCAGCGACGAGACACCGCGCTACCCGCACAGCGTGGAGCTGCGGACGCTCACCGAGACCGGCCTGCTCGGTGCCCTGCTGGCGCTCGGTGGGCTGGGCGCGGCGCTGCTGGCCGGCTGGCGCGCGCTGCGCCGCGCTGACCCGCTGGCCTCAACGGTCGCGGCGGCGGCGCTGGCGGGCTTTGCCTACTGGCTGGTCCACGGCTCGTTTGACTGGTTCTGGGAGTTTGCTGGGCTCGGAGCGCCGGCTTTCGCGCTGCTTGGACTCGCCTGCTCGCTCGCCCCGCGCCAGGCTGCTGCAGCGCGCCCGCGCCTCTTCGCAGCGCGCCGGCGCCCGGCTGGCGTTCTCGGCATGCGGCGCTGGCTTTGGCCCGTGGCGGTCGCGGGGGCGGTGTTGTTGGTCGCCGCGTCGCTGACGGCCCCCTATCTGAGTGCGCTTGAGATCCAGCGCGCGGTGCACATCTGGCCGCGCGCCCCGCGCAGTGCCTATACCGGCCTGAAGGACGCGGCCCGCCTGAACCCGCTGAGCGACGAAGCCAACGTGATCGCCGGCAGCATCGCCCTTCGCTTCGGCGATCTCGCGCGCGCCGACCACGAGTTCGCGCTGGCGCTTGGGCGGACCCCGGGAGACGCGTACGCGACGCTCGAGCGCGGCGCGATCGCCTCCGCCAGCGGCCAGCGCCGCCAGGCGCTGAGCCTGCTCGCACGGGCCGTGCGCCTGAGCCCGCGCGAACCGCTGGCGCGCGAAGCGCTGATGCTCGTGCAGACGGGCGGGCGAGTGGATCTCGCGGAATTGAACCGCTCGATCCTGCTCAAAGCTCAGCACCTGGCCTAGAGATGCAGATTTCTTTCATTAACTGCGGCCTTCTGCCTCGACACCAACCGGAACGTCCGCTAGCGTGTACGCGGAAATCTCGTCGATTCGTCCAGCGGAGCTTGCGCCAGCTCAAGCGGGGCGATGACGAGTCAGCCCGATGGACGACGGACGAGCGCCGCACGGAGGGTTGATGGTGTCGCGGGCTAATCGGAAAGCTCAAAGCAGGGATGCATGACATGGCAAGGCAGGGAAGCATGAAAAGGCAGCGCAGGGTGCCGATGTTGATCGGCATGTTCGTGGTGGTCGCCGCGGCCCTTCCGGCGGCTGCGCATGCCAGCCCGCTGCTCAGCGGCTACGGCGGCCCCGGCCAGGGCACTCAGGCGATTCTCGGGGCAGCGCTCGTCAACGGCCCATCCGGCGGAGGCGGCGGCTCGCGCGGCGGAGGATCGCAGTCCAGCCCAAGCTCATCCGCGGCCGTTGCCGCCGCTCAATCAGCCCCCTCCTCCTCGTCGCCCGGCGGTCAGACGGCGCCGAGCCGCTCTGAAACGCACCGCTCGGCCACGATCCGGCGAGGAAACGCCCCCGGCGCCACGCTGCAGTCGGGTGCCCCGCGCGCCGCGGGGACATCCAATCTGGCCACTGGCGCGTATCCAGTGTCAGAAAGGGGTGTTGCGCAGTCTTCTGGAGCATTCGGCCTGTCGACCACCGGCCTACTGGAGGCGTTTCTGGCCCTGTGCGCGCTGATCGCGACGCTGCTGGTCACGCGGCGCCTGGGTGGTGCCTCTCCGCGGCCTGGTAGTAGCGATGAGCAACTGGGCGCGGAGGGCTAAAGGGCTGCTGCTGAGCACCCGAGACTAATCACATGAGACCGATCAGACCACACCCGAGCCGGGCTGCGTCCTGAGCGGTTGGTCATCGTGCCCACGGATCGCTCCAGCGTAACCCAGCAGACGTCCACCGCTCTGCCGATCTCGAGTAACGGGACCCGCGTCGCGCCGCCGCCGAAGGCGCTCGCACCCGCGGCGTTCGACGGCTGGCTGCAGTGGACGCTCGAGGGCGCCGGCTGGTCGCTGCTGCGCCCGGCCACCGACTTCGTGCTGATGTGCGTGGCGGTCGTGTTCGCGCTCGGTGGGGTGCACGAGGCGCTGCACACGCCTGCCGTCACCGCGCCGCTGCTGGGCCTGCCGCCGCTCGTCGTTCTGTTGTTCGGTTTGCGCGGGCTGTACCGCACGCGCCTACGTGCCCTTGTGCTGGACGGTGTCGTGCCAGTCGTGAGCGCGCTGTCGGTCGCGGCAATGACGGCGGCGATGCTCGGCCTGTTCACAAACGGCAGGGTGCCCAGCGAGTCGGTCTGGGTGCGGGCCTGGCTGTTCGGGATAGTCGCCGTCGGCGCGGGACGTGCGGTGCTCTCGCTGGCCCAGCGCATCGGGCGGGCGCGGCGGCTGGTGGGCAAGCCGGTCCTGATCATGGGCGCTGGCATGGTGGGGGCGCAGGTCGCGCGCCGACTCGAGAGCCATCCCGAGTACGGCCTTGTCCCCGTCGGCTTCCTCGACGAGGACCCCCGCTCGGTGGCCGAGGTGGGTGGGCGCGACGTGCCCGTGCTCGGCACGATCGAGGATCTCGACGAGGCGGTGCTTGACACGGGCGTGGGGCACCTGATCGTCGCCTTCTCCTCGGTCGCCGACGCGCGCGTCAGTCGCCTGATCCAGCGCTGCCAGCAGCTCGGCGTCGAGGTGTCGGTCGTGCCGCGGATGTTCGACACGATCAACAACCGCGTGGGCTACGACACGGTCGGCGGCCTGCCGCTGATGTCGTTTACGACCGTGAACCCGAAGGGGTTGCAATTCGCGCTCAAGCACGCCGCCGACCGGGCGCTCGCGCTCGTGCTCCTGCTACTGCTCTCCCCGCTGATCTTCGCCGCGGCGCTCGCGGTGCGCCTGAGCTCGCCGGGGCCGGCCCTCTTCAAGCAGCGTCGCGTTGGCCGCGACGGCAAGGCGTTCGACCTTTACAAGTTCCGCTCGATGCGCGAAGACGCGGCGTCGCCGCAGCTCAGCGGCGACGACGAGACGGCGCTCGAGTTCCTGCTCGGCGGCGACACCGCCCCGGGCGGTGTCGAGGGCGACGACCGTCGCACGCTCGTCGGACGCCTGCTGCGCCGCAGCTCGGTGGACGAGCTGCCGCAGCTGATCAACGTGCTGCGCGGTGAGATGAGCCTGATCGGGCCGCGTCCGGAGCGTCCGGAGTTCGTCGAGCTGTTCAGGCAGGACATCATCCGCTACGGCGACCGCCACAGGGTCAAGTCGGGGATCACCGGCTGGGCGCAGGTCCACGGACTGCGGGGGCAGACCTCGCTCGCCGAGCGGGTGGAGTGGGACAACTACTACATCGCCCACTGGTCGCTTGGCCTGGACGTGAAGATCTTCGCGCTCACGCTGATCGCGCTGTTTCGCAACGCGGAGTGAGTCAGATGCTCCGCTGGGCGGCCCGCGCGATGCCGGCCCAGTACTGATAGACGCGCACGCGCAGGCCACGGGTGCCGAGCACGCTCGGCAGCGTGATCGAGTAGCGGTCGAAGCGGTCTAGCGTGAACAGCGCGCGGTAGCGAAGCAGGGTTCCCTGGAACGCTTCCAGCTGCATGTAGTCGCCGACCGGCGCGGAGCCGCTCGCCACCACCGAGCGGCCGTGGCGGCGCAGCCTCAGCGTGACCGGGCTCGGCGCGCCGAAGGGCGAGGCCAGGACGCTCGCGAGCGCAGCAAAGCCGGGCTTGCGCTTGCCGGCGAAGGTCAGCACGCCGAACTGCTCTTCGCGGGAGTCCTGCAGCTGAAAGCTGGCCTCGCCCGCGACATAGGGGGTGCGCGCGAGCGAGCGAAAGATGTCGGTGAGGTTGCGCGCCTGGACCTGGGGGGTCACGCAGGCCTGTTCCTCCTGGACCCTGAGCCTGGGGTAGCAGCTGGTCCAGCCGAACTCGTCCAGCCACATCGGCTTGGTGTCGCCGTTGGCCAGCTGCACTTCGTGCATCGCGCGCAGCGCCGCCAGCGTGAGCGTGTAGAAGTGCACGGCCAGGCCGTCGTAGTAGCCCTTGATGCCGGCGGCGTAAAGCGCCCGCAGGAACACGCCGTTGCTGCCCACGAGCGATCCGGCGAGCACCGGGATGTTCGGGTTGACCTGCTTGATCGCCGTGTAGGCAGCGCGCAGCAGCGCCGCGTACTGCTGGGGCTTTTCGGGCCCGTCGAAGTACAGCTGGTTGGCCTGATCGGGCTCGTTCCAGATTTCGATCGCCGCGAGGCTTGACCCGTAGCGCCGGGCCAGGAAGGCGACGAAGCTCGCGTAGTCGGCGCGGTCGCGCGGCGGCCATGCGTGGGCGTGGTCGCGTTCTTCGGGTCTGCACTGTCGCAGCACGGACGCCGGCGCCGACGAGGCCCAGCACGGCGTGCTGTCGACGAACATGAGTACGCGGATGCCGGCCGCCGCGCCGTCGGCCGTCAGGCGGTCGGTGTAGGCGAGCATCGCCTGGCTGAGCTGTCCCTGCTGGCGCGGTTCGAAGATTGACCACGGAACTTCGATGCGCACGACCTTCGCGTGCAGTTCACGCGCCTGCGCGATTTCACGATCGGCCGCGGCCAGCGTGGCGCCCCGGCCGGGACCGCCGATGTTCACGCCGCCTAGCGGAGCTGGCGCGGATTGCGCCGCGGGCGGCGGGCTGGTTGAGCTCGCCGGGATGGCCCAGACGAGACCGCAGAGCATGATCACAAGCGCCACGGCGGGCGCGCCTAGACGCTTGAGCATGCTTAACAAGATAGTTACGCCTCGCGCTGCGTGAGCCACCCCACGTTCGCTGCCGAAGTAGGCTGTTGTCGCGATGTCTCCCACCTGGATCTGGATGCAGATCGCGATCGTCATTTTCGTGGTGATCGGGATGATCATCGCGATCACCAAGCTCGTTTGAGCTGCGCGCTATGTGAGCACGGCTGACACGACGCGAACCCTGCCTGTGGCGGAGGCGATCGCGACCTGCACCGCCAAGCGGTTTCCGTGGGCGCGCAGGTGGGCGACGGCCGAGCTGTCAAGCGCGATCGTAACGATGAAATCGCCGCGCGCGTGGCGGAAGGAGGCCCTGGCCAGGCGTATGAGGATCACGTGGCGCTTGCGCCGCCCGCCGCGGCCGCTCGTCTGCGTGAACCGTGCATCCAGCGTCACGCTGCCGGCACAGGAACCTGAGGCTGCCGCGCAGCGGAGCTTGACCGCGACCTTGTCGGCGGCCGTTGCGTGAAGCTGGGTCTGCAGGAGCAGCGGCGGTGGAGCGGGTGTCGACACGGGCACCGAGCTGCCGGCCGCGCTCGACGCAGCGCCCTGCGCGGGCGGGCCGCCGGGGTTCTGGCTCGGCGCTTGTCCAGGCGGTGCGGGAGCGGGCGGGCAGCCCGCGTCTGTCGTGCTGATGCCCGCAGTCAGGCCGCCTGCCGGTCGCTGGCTGATCTCATACGCAGTGACGCTGCAGCCGGTGGCGACGAACAGCCGCCCACCCGCGGCACTGGGTGACCCGAAGTGGTCGGCGATCGGGCTGGGCAGGGCGATCGTGTAGATAGGGCTGCCCGTGGCGGGCGAGAGCCCGTAGAGCTTTTCACCGCCGCCGTTGAAGCCGCCGGTCGCCAGCACCCACACCAGGCCGCCGGAGACGATCGGGGGGCCGAAGGCGTCCGCGGGCCCGTGCCACAGCGACGTGAATTTCCCGGTCGTTTCGTCGTAGGTGAGCGCTTCGGTCCCGTTCGTGCACGCGATGAAGATCGTGGGAGCGGCATAGGCGTCGCCGCCAAAGCTACCGTTGCCGCCGCAGACTTCGTGGCTGAACACTGGCGGCGCGCCGGAGTTCATCGTCGCCTCGTTGACCACGTATCCCACGCCGTCCTTGCCGGCCTGGAAGAGCCTGCCTCCGGGCAGCAGCTCGGAGCCCGCGGAGGCGAGGTCGAGGTCGTCGTTGCTTTCCTGTTCCCAGGACAGCGGTTTGAAGTAGCCGAGCGGCCCCTTTGGTTCGCTCAATGGGTTGGCCGTGAAGTCTTCGGGCGCGAGCTTTACCAGGCTGTCTGAGTAGTCGTACGTGGTCGCCATCTGGCCTTCGGGGGGCACGGGATTGCCGGTGGCCGCGTAGATCGTCGAGCCGTCGACGACCGGGCCGCTCGGCGCCCAGACCGCCCCTCCCCACAGCGAGGGTGGGGCGATCGGGACCTGCCAAAAGCGCGCCGCGCCTGTGCTCGTCGGGGCGGCAACCAGCGCGCCGCGGTAATCGCTGCAGTCTCCGTCGTTTCCGCCGAAGCCAAAGACGACGTTGCCTTCGTCGAGGCTAAGGGCTGTGCGCTGAAGGAGCGCTTTGGGATCGCCGCTCGGCGGGTCGACCGGTGCGCTGAGGACTTCCTGGCCGTTTGACAGCGCAAAGCCCTTGAGCAGATGTCGAGCTTCCCCGGTGTTCGCATTCCAGTTGTCGGCCACCGCATAGAGAACCTGTTCTTTGGCGTCGATCACCGGCGTGCCCACTATCCCGACGGTGGGTTCCACGTCGCCGCAGGGCAGTTCGCTGGCCGGCACGGGAGTTCCCGCGCTGCGCTCCCATTCCACAGCGCCCGTTACGGCGTTGAGCGCGTAGACCTCGTCGCCGACCGTCGCCACGTACACGCGCGAGCCGAGCACGAGGGGCTGTCCCCAGATAGGAGCGCCCAGGCTCGGCGTCTGCCAGGCCGTCAGCGGAGCGATCGGTTCGATCGCGTCCGGGTCGTCGCCCGAGCGTCCCGGATCGCGGTGATAGGTCGTCCAGGCCGGTTCGGCGGCCAGCGCAGTAGCTGTCAGCTGGCCGAAGAGCGAGCACGCGAGCAGAGCACAGACAACTGCGCCTCCGGCAATCGGCCCGCGAGGCCAAGGCGGTAGGCATGCCCGCGCGGCGATGGGGTCACGTGACGAGTCCTTTCGTCCGATGCGCACCACGCAAACGGTACCTGGGTTTTCGTGCCGCCTTGCCTACTGCCGTCGGCGCCACCATCGTCCGCGCCGCACCGCCGGTCGGCCGATCTCGCTCATCGCGCGGTCATCGAGAGGGCGCGGAGGCACGTCTGTGTCCTCGAGGATCGCCGCGGGTACGTCGCGCGTGAGCCAGTCGGCGAGCGACCCCAGCCCGGCCGTCTCGAGCTCGGCCGCCATCCCCGGCGGGCGCCCCGCGTGATCGTGGGCGTCTGAGGCGACGTTGTGGGCCATGCCGTCGCGCATGAGATCCAGCGCGAAGCGGCGTACGCGGTCACCGAAGCGCCCGACCAGCGAGCCCGCGGTAAGCGAAGTGAGGACGCCGGCCCGTACGAGCGACTCGAGCATCGCGCGATCGCGGTGAAAGGCGTGGCAGCGCTCCGGATGCGCTAGCACGATGCGGTGTCCGCGCTTCTGCAGGCCGAGCAGCATCGTGTCGAGCCCGGTGATCGCGGGAACGAACGGCGGCTCGACGAGCAGCCACGAGCCGCCACCCAAGCCAAGCAGCGAGAGCTCCTCGGGCTCGATGTCCAGCAGGCGGGTCATCGCGATCTCGCCGCCGGTGCGCAGCGCGACGTCCACCGACTCTTCGGCCAGGCGGGCCCGCAGCTCGTCCACCATCCGCGTGATCGTGTCCGCGTCGTTGGGATAGCGCCAGCTGATGTGCGGCGTGGCGACGATCGTGCTGGTACCAGCGGCCTCTGCGGCGCGCGCGAGCTGCACGGACTGCTCGATCGTGCCAGGGCCGTCGTCGATGCCGGGGAGCACGTGGCAGTGCAGGTCGATCACGGGCGCGTGGAACGTTACGGGGTCCGTAGGTATGATCGCCTGCGCCGAAGCGCCCCAGCTCCGAGGAATCCGGGCAAGGAGGGTCATGTTCAAGTCGATCGTGGTGGGAACAGACGGCTCTGACACAGCCACACAGGCCGTGCGCCAAGCGGTCGACCTCGCCAGCGCGGTTGGTGCCAAGCTCGAGCTCGTCAGCGCGTACGAGCCGGTCTCGGCGCAGCGCCTGAACGAGGAACGCCGGCAGGCGCCCGAGGATCTGCAGTGGGCGATCAACCCGCGCGAGGACGTCGACGCGACGCTCGAGGCGGCGGCCGAGATCGCCCGCAAGGAGGGCGTGGCCGTCGACGTGTATTCGCGCCAGGGCGATCCAGCGGACGCGATCCTCGACGTCGCCGAAGAGCGTGACGCGGATCTGATCATCGTGGGCAACAAGGGCATGACCGGCGCAAAGCGCTTTCTGCTGGGCTCGGTGCCCAACAAGGTCTCCCACCACGCTCCCTGCTCGGTGCTGATCATCCGCACGACCTGAGCGTTCGACAGCTCTCCCGGCGGCGAGATCCCCGCTCGCGCGAGCTGTGCCCGCGGACCCTGGGCAAGCGTTTTTCACAATTTCCGGGTTTGGAGGAGGATCCCCCTTGTGCCGATGTGTGCGACGTCCGTATGTTGTCAGTCGTGTGTCAGGGAGCGCCGTCGCTGCGCGTTCCCCGCTCTTTGGAGCGCCGTTGTATTCCGTCTGCGCCGACATGGAACATCTAGGTCCGACCGAGGGGATCGATGGTTTGATGGTTCACATCGACACGATCATGCAGCGGGACGCTATACGTCTGTCCGTGCGTGGCGACTTGGATATCTCCGCCGTTGAAGCATTCGATGAAGCGCTGAGCGAGGCTGTGCGTGTGCGGGACGTCGTGGAGATCGACCTCGCGCGGGTGGACTTCATCGACGGCTCGGGCCTGAGCTCGTTGATGAACGCCGAGCACCGCGCTCGACGAGCGCGACACCGGCTGCGGATTGTCGCTGCCTCCGGCTACGTGCGCCGGCTGATCGACATCACCAAAACGAGCGATCGCCTATCACCGGTGCTGCCGTCCGCCGATCGGCGGCGGGCCGACCGATCGTGAGATAGCCAGCGGCGGGGCTCGGCCGTTTTGCATTTCCGTTCATCCGCGAAACGTTCATCGGCTGAACGCGACGGGGGTCGGGAGGACCATTGACTGTGCGCAGGCCAATGCAAGACTGAGCTTGGCAGGGGGAACGTGGCGGCGCGGGCCGGCGTCGCGGCGTCGAGTTTCGGCGCGCGCTTGGCACGAAGGCCTCGATCGAAGGGTGGACAATGAGACGGCGGCGTTTTGGAATCTGGCTCGGCCTGCTTTGTGTGATGGCACTCGCGCTCGTCAGCGCTACACCAAGTGCAACCTTTGGCTGGGGCAGTTACGGAGGATTCCCACGACACCACCACAGGCAGCCGCCGCCGGGTCAGGATCAGCTGATCCCGTTGTATGACAACGCCAACCCCAGCGAGTGGGCGCAAGCCTGCTCGCAGGCCAACGGCGCAGCCGGCGGCTCGTGGATCGTCGCCAACGCGGCCGGCCAGGGAGGAGGACCGGGGAGCGAACCTCAGCCCGCGTGGGCCGAAGCGATCAGTCATTGCTACTACTCCGGCCGCGCCTCTGTCATCGGCTATGTCTGGACGGACTACGGCGCGGGGGGCGAAGCGAGCATCGCCGAAATCGAGCACCAGATCGACGCCTGGTACTCCTACTACCCAGGTGAAATCGCGGGGATCTTCTTCGACGGCGTGGCCGACCACGCACCCGGGACGACGACGAGCAACGAAAGCTTCTACAAGACGCTCGCGACCTACGTCCACACGCACGAGGGCGACAACGGCGAGGTCGTGTTCAACTTCGGCCAGAACCCCGAATCGGATTGGATGCTGAGCGGCAGCGACGTCGAAAACGCGGACATCGTGGTGACCTTCGAGGGCTCCTATGACACGCCCGGCGAAAACCCGTTCACATCCTGGGCGCAGGCGAGCTGGGAGCTGGGCTACCCGGCCGAAGACTTCGCCGCGCTGATCCACAGCGCGCCCGACGAAGAAGCAACGCCCCAGCCCGCCTCGGCGTGCAGCGCGCTGGCGCAGAAGAACCTGGGCTATGTCTACGTCGGGACGTCCTATGCCCAGCTGCCCTCGTACTTCGGCAAGCTCTCCGCCGAAGCAATCGGTGGCGACTGCTAGGCGCGGGTGACGTTGGTGGCTGCTCCCCAGATGCACGGATGGAATCTGAAGCCCACGACCTAGCGACGAGCTTGCGAGGGCTCCGTTGGTGGCTCTGTAGCGCGATCGCCGTGCTCTGCTGTCTGGCGCCGTCTGCCGTCGCGGCGAGCGGTCCGCCCGGCGCTCCCACAGCGGCCCCTGCCCAAGCGCCACAGATACACGACGGGCCGGGCTTCTCCTGGACGCCGTCGAAGACCGAACCGTACGCGGTCTGCGGTCGTCCCAGCGCTTCGCACGCCGCATGCCAGGCGGTCATCGTCCCCGCGCGGGCGCGCTCGGCGCCAAGCTCAAGTGCCCAGCCGCTGGGACTGGCAAGCCCAGTCTTCTCCGGGAGCGGCATCGGTGGTGGCTTCGATCCCGCCGACCTTCGCTCGGCCTATGACCTGCCCTCAGAAACGGCCGGCTCGGGACAGACCGTGGCGATCGTCGACGCCTTCGACGATCCCAATGCGGAGTCCGACCTCGCCGTTTATCGGGCGAAGTACGGGCTCCCGGAATGCACGACTGCGGATGGTTGCTTTAAGAAGGTCAACCAGACGGGCGGAAGCAAATACCCCAGCGCGGAAGCTGGATGGTCGGTTGAGATCTCACTCGACCTTGACATGGCCTCAGCGGCGTGTCCGAAATGTCACCTGCTGCTCGTGGAGGCCGAAAGCAACTCGGGCGAAAATCTCTACAGCGCCGAGGACGAGGCGGCGACGCTCGGCGCCAGCGAGATCAGCGACAGTTGGGACGGCGAAGAGTTCTCCGAAGAGCACTCCTATGACACCTACTTCAACCACCCAGGCATACCGATCACTGTGGCGGCCGGCGATTCCGGCTACAAAGTCGGCTATCCGGCGGCCTCCCCCGATGTGATCGCCGTCGGCGGGACAGCGCTCAGCAAAGCGGCAAACGCGCGCGGCTGGTCTGAAGTCGCCTGGAGCAAAACGGGGAGCGGCTGCAGCGCCTATGAGCCAAAGCCGTCCTGGCAGACCGATAAAGGCTGTACCCGTCGAACCGACAACGACGTCGCCGCCGTAGCGAGCGCCGAAACGCCGGTGTCGGTCGCTGACTCCTACGAGCTTCCCAAAGAATTCTCCGTGCCTCAGCCTGGCTGGACCCTCGTCGCCGGAACGAGCGTCGCCAGCCCGCTCGTCGCGGGTACGATGGCGCTCGCATCTGCCTACACGAGGTCGTTTGCCGGTGCCGACGCTTTGTATCTCGAGGCTTCACAGAACGGCACGGGCGTCTTGGATGACGTCGTGTCGGGCAGCAACGGGAGGTGCCGGACCTACCTGTGCAACGCCGCTGTCGGCTATGACGGGCCGACGGGCCTTGGCAGTCTCTATGGGCCCCCGGTGGTGGTCCCCCCCATCCAGCAGGAACCCCAGGGCAGCTGGTTGGGCAAATACGGCTCATCCGGCTACGACCTCGCCGACTGGGACGGCGTGGGCGACGTCAGCGACCTGGGCGGCGCGTCGCTGAGCGTTCTTCAAGGCTCGCGCTACCAGTGGGCCGCTAACACGACCGATGTGCGGGGCCTGCAGAGTCCCGACGGCCTAGCCCGGTCGGCCTCCACCTACTACGACCCCAGCGAACTCAAGCTGCAGCTGAGCTTCCCCTCGGGCTATACCGGCAACCTGCGCCTGTACGCCCTCGACTGGGATTCGACGGCCCGCCGCGAGACGATCACGGTCAACGGCCAGACGGCCGAACTGTCCAGCGAATTCCACAACGGCGTGTGGGTGACGTTCCCGGTCAACATCTCGGCGGGAGGGACAGCGACGATCACCGTAAAGAGGACGGCCGGCGCCAACGCCGTGCTGTCGGGCATCTTCCTCGGGGAAGGCGCGGAGCCGCCCAACCCCACCGTCTCGAGCGCCCCGCAGGGGGGCTGGGTAGGCGCGGTCGGCAGCAGCGGCTATGACCTCGCGGGTTGGGACGGCGCCACCGGCGACGTCTCATACCTACCGAACGCCTCGCTGAACCTGGTCCAGGGCACCCGCTTTCAGTGGGCGGCGAACACGACCGAAACACGCGCTCTGCTCGACCCCGGCGGGCTGGTGCGAAACGCGGGCACCTACTACGACCCCAACCAGATCAAGCTCACGCTGAGCTTCCCGTCGGGCTACACGGGGAACGTCCATCTCTATGCGCTCGACTGGGATTCGACCGCCAGGCGCGAGCTGATCACGGTCAACGGCCAGAGCGCGATGCTGTCGAGCTCGTTTCACGAAGGCGCGTGGGTGACGCTCCCGGTGAATGTCCCGGCTGGTGGGACCGCGACGATCACGGTGGACCGGACCGCCGGGGCCAACGCCGTGCTGTCTGGGATGTTCCTCGGGGAAGGCGGGACCCCGCCCAATCCGGCCGTGTCGAGCGCCCCGCAGGGGAGTTGGGTCGGCGTGCATGGCGCGGGGGGCTATGACCTCGCCGCCTGGGGCGGGACGAGCGACCTGGTCTCACTGGCGGGCGGCGCGTCGGTGAGCCTCATCAAAGCTGCGCGCTACGTATGGGCTGCGAGCAGCACCGACGCGCGCGCTTTGCAGGCTCCGAGCGGGCCCGAACGTGAGGCGGCCACCTACTACGACCCGAACGAGATCCAGCTGCAGCTGACGTTCCCTGGTGCGTACTCCGGGTCACTCGAGCTATACGCGATCGACTGGGACTCCACCGTGCGTCGCGAGGTCGTCACGGTGAACGGCCAGACGGCCGCGCTATCGAGCCCATTCAACGAAGGCGCTTGGGTGACCCTGCCAGTCAACGTCCCCTCGGGCGGCACTGCGACGATCACCGTCGATCGAACGGCGGGTGCGAACGCCGTGCTGTCTGGCGTCTTCCTTGGCTAGCTGCGGGCTCGTCAGACGTCGTGTGACGGCCGAGCCCTTTGTCTGCGGGTTGACAATGGCGTCGTCAGGCAGAGGCGGCTGACCCGGCGGCGAAGGCTCTCCCGCTTGGGCTGAAGCTATCGAACGCTGCTATGACTATGGTCGCGCCTCGGTCATCGGCTATGTTTCGACCGACTACGGCGAGGGCGGTGAAACGAGCATCGCCGAAATCGAGCACCAGATCGATGAGTGGTATGCGTACTACCCCGGCGAAATCGCGGGGATCTTCTTCGATGAGGTCTCAGATGACGTCCTCGGGACGACCACGAGCAACGAAAGCTCTATCGGCTCTCGCCACCTACGTGCACACGCACGGGGGCGATAACGGCGAGGTCGTGTTCAACTTTGGCGAAAACCCCGGCTCGGACTCGATCCTGAGGGGAGGCGATGTCGCAAACGCGGACGTCGGGGTCACCTTCGAGGGCTCCTACGACACGCCGGGCGAAAACCCGTTCACATCCTGGACGCAGGCCAGCTGGGAGTTCCGCTACCCGGCCGAAGACTTCGCGGCGCTGATCCACAGCGCCCGATGAAGAAGCCACGCCGCAGCCGGCCTCGGCCTGCAGCGCACTTGCAGAAAGGAATCTGGGGTACGTATATGTGGCGATGTACTCTCAAGTGCTGCCGTCTTACTTCGGCGACCTTTCCACGGAGGCGATCAGTGGCAACTGCTGAGGTCAAGTCCGCTTCGGTGCAAAGGGTGGTCTGCCGGTAAGCTCCTGCTCGCCTGCGTGCTCTCGGTCCTGGGGTTGGCCGTCGCCCACGCGGCGAATGCAGCTGACGTTCCCCGCTCGGTACTCCGGCTCTTTGGAGCTCTACGCGATCGACTGGGATTCCACCGTGCATGGCGAGATCATCACTGTCGACGGCCAGAGCGCCGCTCTCTCGAGGAACTTCAACCAGGGTGCCTGGGTCTCGTTCCCTGTTGAAGGCGCTCCTGGCGGGACGGTGTCGGTGACGGTCGATCACGCGGCGGGTGCCAACGCGGTGCCGTCCGGGATACTTCTTGGATGACCGATGATGAGGAAGCCGACCGCCCGACAGCACGACCAGTGACGCTACTGGCTCTTCCTCAAACCTGACCCTCGACCGGACCCGATAGGGTGCGACCTCCCGCAGGTGTGCCTGTCGGTGCGGCTTGCTGGCCTTGGGCGTAGGCGTAGCCGTAGGAGTACGCGTCCCGTCCGCGCACCTTGTACCGGTTTGCAATAACGCCTAGGACGGGCGCACCGACACTGTTAAGGACGTCTCGAAATCGTTCCGCAGCATCGCGCCGGTCGTGCCCGACGCGTCCCACTACGATCACGCCGTCGGTTTTGCCAAGCAGCGGGAACGCGTCGGACACAGCCGCTACCGGTGACGTGTCGATTACGATGAGGTCGTATGCTGACTTCAGTTGCTCAAGCGTAGATTCCATGGCGTGGCTCTCGATCAACTCGGCAGGATTGGGTGGTGGCGTCGCCCCGGCTACGAGCACATCGAGCTGTCGTCCTGGAGCGGTCGCCGGCTCTAGCTGGATCGGCTGGGTTGCACTCCACAATGAAGTGGAACCGATCAGTACATCCGACAGCCCGGGTCCAGCATTTATATCAAGCTGTTGAGCAACAGTTGGACGTCTTAGATCTGCCTCTAAAAGCAGTACGGCTGAGCCCGCGCTCGCGGCTGCTGCCGCCAAGCACCGCGCCACGGTCGTCTTACCGTCGCCGGCTGCCGCAGACGTGATCAGCACAGTACGCAACTCGCGGTTTACGTTGAAATAGCGAAGGTGCGCACGAATCAGGTGGAAAGCCTCAGCCTCGCGTGGCGGTAGAAGCTCTCTCTCCCCATTCTTCCGGCGCGCGGAGCGAGCGAGTGACTTAGCCTCGGGTACGACTCCTAGCACGGGCAGGCGGTAGACCTCCCCGAGATCCTGCGGCTCCTTGATCTTGAGGTCGAGTCGCTCCATGAGGAAGGCCACTCCCAAGCCGAGTAGCAGCCCCAACACTGCACCGAGAACGGTGTTCCGCACAACCTTCGGCGAGGACGGGCTTGTCGGCACCATAGCTGGCTGTGCTACATCAACGTCTCCCGACCGTAGTTCGGCGAGAACGCCTAGAGACTGAGCTCGATTCGCAAGTGCGAGCCCTAAGGCCCCGGACTTCTGCTGTGGAGAGAGGGCGGCCAGCTGCTTGTTGACCAAAGCCAACGCAGCACTGTAGTACTTCCGATTTTTGCCTTGCTGCTCCGAGACAAATCGGTTGCTGTAGGTGTTTGCGATGTCGGCAGCCAGAGTGGGGGAGGTCGACGTAGCAGCCACATTGACAATATTCGATTCTGCTTGCGAGCTAATACTCAGGCTTGCTTTCACGGTTTCGCTGGTAAGTTCCGAGCCAAGTTCCCGCGCAGTCACAGCGGCCATGTCTCCGAGCTGAACTAGCTTGACGTTCGTGTTCTCTTGAGCCTGCGGACTACTACTGCTTACTGCCGGCAGGCCCGCAACCTGTTCGTTAAGCTGATTGTTATTGAAGACAAGTGATGCTGTGGCGGTATACTCCTTGGTCTGTCTCTCGGAGACACCGTAGGCAGCACCGGCGACCAAGACGCAGCAGACCCCAATCCAGAGGATCCGCCGACGCAAGATGCCTAAGAACTGCTCAAGGCTTAGGCCTGTTTGTTCAGAGCCCATTAAGGTGCCTTCCTAAGCTAACCGCATGTGTCGCGACAGTCGACCATGATAGGGCAAAGCCCTGACCGCTAGGCCGGTCGCTACTCTCGTTGCGCATGAATCTCGCGTACGTCGTAGGTACACGACCAAACATCGTCAAGATGGCTCCGCTCATTGGCGAGCTGCGCCGGCGCCTCCCTGAGTCGCGACATACCCTCATCCACACGGGTCAACACTACGACGAGGCGATGTTCGACATTATCCTTGAGGAGCTGGGCGTGCCTCCACCAGATTACCTACTCGGCGTCGGGTCTGCCAGCCACGCCGTTCAAACCGCCCGAGCTATGGAGTCGATCGAGCCGGTGCTTGAGGAGGCGGGGCCTGACCTCGTCGTTGTTCCCGGGGACGTCAACTCGACGCTGGCAGCGACTCTGGTCGCCGTCAAGCTGGGACTTCGTGTGGCCCACCTCGAGTCGGGGCTGCGCTCTTTCGATCGCACCATGCCAGAGGAGATCAACAGGATCGTTGCGGATGAGTTCTCAGATCACCTTTTTGTTCACTGCGACGAGGCCGTCGCAAACCTCCGCGCTGAGGGCATCGCTGACGAGAGGATTCATTTCGTCGGCAACACGATGATTGATTCGCTTGTCGCAATGAAGGCGCGTTTCCGGGATGCCCAGACGGCACGGTCCCTGAATCTGGTTCCCGGCAACTACCTGCTTGTGACGTTTCATCGCCCCGCACTCGTCGATGGCCCTCTTTTGGTTGAGGCTCTTGCGGAGCTGAATCAGCTTAGCAGCGAGCTACCAGTTGTTTTTCCGGTTCATCCACGCACCAGAAAGAGAATGACACAGCTCGGCTTTGAGCCTAGTCCGACGTTCCGACTGGTTCAGCCGGCCTCATATGTTGAGTTCCTTTCGCTTGAGGCAGATGCCGCGGCGGTGTTGACTGACTCAGGCGGTGTGCAGGAGGAGACTACGTACCTCGATGTTCCTTGCTTTACACTGCGAGATAACACCGAGCGACCCGTGACCGTGCGCGCAGGTACGAACACGATGCTCGGACTGGATCCGACGAAAATCAGGGGAATTGTTCCAGCGCTTGAACATCCGAAGCGTGCGACAGGACCGCCAGATAAATGGGACGGCCAGGCCGCCGGGCGCGCCGCCGCGATTCTCTGCGACGAGCAGCTGCACGAGTAGGGCTGGGGCGCTGATCGAAGATGATGTCTATAGCGACGGTGTCACGGTCGGGCCCGGTTCTCACGTGATCTGGTTTTTGCGGCAAGTCCAACCGCTAGGCCAAGAGCCGCCCAACTGGGACCCCCTATATATGTGGTCTCTAGGGCGACGTTTGTCAATGCTGTAACTATTACGGCGACGAGTGCGCCGAACACCGCCGGCGCGTAGATATTGCGGTGCCGCACCTGCCAGACTCGATAGAGACCCAAACTGAAGACAGCGATTACGAGCAGTCCAGCCAGATAGCCGGCATAAAACGTATATCCAACAAACGAGTTGTGGACGCCCGTGTCGGCATCGCGGCGTAAATTGTTGCCTAGATAGGTAAGTTCGATTGGGTGATATGCACCGACTCCAAGAAGAGGGTCTTGATGGTACGTGGTGCTTAGGGCATATGACCAGATCGCTTTACGCAGTGAGACGTTGTTAGCAGCAGACAGGCTTTCGGCCGTGTCTGCGCTTGCCACGCGGATAGCCAAGCGCCCGACGACCGGAACGTCGGTGCCGGGCGCGAATCCGAGGCTAAAGAACAGCGCGGCGGCGGTCACGATTATGGTCACCGTTAGCACGCGGCCAGCCGCGGCCATGGTTGAACGGAAGCGGGTGGAAGTCAGCCACGAGGCCAGGCTAGCTAGGAGAATCGTAAGCGTCGGGCCGCGCTCAGCGTTGACGCTAACGAGGACCATAAAGCCTGCAAGCGTACTGACCAACAGCAGGCCGCGATTGGGAACGCCAGGTGCCGCGGCAAACGCAGCAGCTATGCCCAGATAGAGACCGTACGAAGCGGCTACGTATGGGACGTTGGCGAGGATGACAATTGCGAGTCCGACTGCTACGAGGGGCAGCGCGTATCGGGGGAGGAACGAGATCACTCGGTCGGTCTGCCCTCGACCAGCGATCCAGGCGGCCACAGCAACGGCGATCATCGGGTAGAGCGCGAGAACCAGCCCCTTATCAGCAGCTTCATATCCGTGCTCCTGGCCAACATACACCGCGTGCAGCGCAAACAGGGCGATTAACGTGCAAAGGAGAGGAAGTGGAGCGATCGACCCAAATCGGGCCTCGGGTATCATCATCAGGGCCGCAAGGATCAAGAGCACGTCGGGCAAATAGACGGGACTAACGCCGATTAGCGCAAAGGCCCGTCCGAACATCAACATCGGGATGACGTAGAGGACAAGGGTCGAGGCAAGGAGCACTTGGCGTACGCCCACCTCGGCATGAGCGGGCGCTGTCCTTGGCCAGACAAGGACGATCAGCGCGGCGACAACAGCCGCTCCGGACACAAATGCGACGTAACCGCCCTCTGCGATCGAAATGCCAATCGCAAGCGCGACAAACGCTACGGTAGCCATCCTCGGGTACTCATAGAGCCACCGACTACGCATGAGACACCGCAGATTGGCGATGGGAGACGTCCTGTAGTAGGGAGCGGACGCGACGGGCAATCTCGCCTTCGGAGTACCGGTGCCAGGCAAACTCCTGTGCCAGTTGTGCGCGATCAGCGGCGACAGCGTAGGAAGACCGAAGGTCGCACAGCGCCGCACGAAGAGTTGTAGAATCAGAAGAGTGGAGCCCAAGTATGTGGCCATCGTCAACGAGCTCGCGAAGACCTCCAACCCGGGAGGCGATGACGGGAAGCCCGACACTCATTGCCTCAAGGACAGTCATTGGCAAGCCCTCCGATCTACTGGGCAGTACAAGGACATCGTGGTCGCACAGCAAGGGCGGGATTCTGGCGGGATCGATGGGGCCTCGGACGGTCACATTGGACGGAACCGCGAAGCTTGGGTCTAGTCGGCCAAGGCGAAGATTACGGTCATGGGGGTGCCACTCGCCGACCGCGGTCGCAGACACCCATGACAGGCCGTCGATCGCGGCGCAAAAGATGTCGAAGCCCTTTGAACGAGAAAGCAATCCAAGAAAAAGCACTCGGAACGGATTGTGGGGCCGCGACGCCTTTATGGCGGCGTGTGGAAGCGGCATCAGGGCGTTACCCACCACTGCCATTGGGTGTGTGAGGCCCGCGGCCGTTAACTCACGACGCTGGTCATCATAGAGACACGCAATTCCGGCCACGTTCGTGAAGACATGACGGAGAAGTCGCCCGCGGCGATCATGATCACCAATTATGGTCGGGTAGGCGCTACCGTGCAGGTAAGCAATCGTGGGAGGGGTAATGGATGTAAGGAGAAAGTAATCCCGGAGCAAGCCCGGGACATTCTGCGACAACGGAATATGAGCAAAATCGGCTTGGTCGCCGCGGACGCTTCTAATCACTCGGAGTAGCTGGCGAAGCTTACGAATCGAGATCCGCCCCCGTTCGGTATTAGACGCGGAAAACGAGGTACTCGCAAACGAGACGGGCCCCAGGCGGCGAAGAGCGCCATGGAGCCCTGCCGTTGCCGTCTCCATTCCGGACCATGGGGGTCCAACTGGCCCAATGAGAAGCGAAGAATAGTGGGAGGTCTCCAACGTCTCTTCTACGGCGTGCACGCCTCGCGTTCGGTTAGGGTTGTCCATCAATTGGTCGTTGTGGACGCAACGACGTTGACCGGAGCGTTCTCCGTGGCGGAGTCCAGTGCGGCGAGCGTTGCGCGCATCGTCGCCAGTGTCGTCACTGGCGGTGGCTGTCTAGCGCCGCGAACCAGGGCGAGGAAATAGTCAAACTGTGCAGCGTGACCCTTGTCAGCAACGCGATGCCGCTTCGTCCTTTTTCGCCGGTCAGTGTAAGTAGCGAGCTTGACAAAGTCATCAAGGACGGCCGACCTTCCACCGGCGTGAGCCTCAAAGTACTCCTTGTGAAGGCCACGTGCGCCTCCCGAGCTATAGAGAATGGTGGCAAGTGAACCATCGGGGAAATCGAGGATGACACTAAAGCTCTCGGCGGCGGCGAGGGGCGTACCGGCCGCTGCGCGCATGAGGGTGCTAACGCGACGGGGGAGCGAGCCGATGAGCCAGCATGCAAAGTCAATGAAATGACAGCCCTCTCCGAGCAAGCGACCGCCCCCCTCGGCGGAATCGTTCAGCCAGTGGCCTTCGGGTAGAACGCCCGCATTGACACGACACAGGAGGTCAATCGGATAGCCTCGATCAGCGACGTGGTTGCGCATTTCGCGTGACAACACCGCGTAGCGCCGGTTGAAGCCAACCAAGATGGGTGGCCCAACTGCCGCCGCACTCTCGATCTCGCCCAACTCGTCAAAGTTTAGGCAGGCAGGCTTCTCCACAAAGACAGCCTTGCCAGCGCTAAGCGCTGCTACTGCGTAACCCGCGTGCGTCGCATGGCGGGTAACAACTGCGACTGCATCGATCGAAGGGTCAGCGAGCAGCTCATCCGGCGAAAGAAGACGATCCGCGGCGAAGTGTTCCCTGGCCGCGTGGGCGGTACGACCGGTAGCACTCGACACCGCGGCGAGACGAAACCCAGCGCGCTGTAAGCCGGGAGCGACTGTTCGTTGAGCAAAACTCCCCGTCCCGATCAGGCCGATCGACAACGAGGACGACGGCGGCAACCAAGCTCCTCGCTCCGGGTGGTGAGGTGCCGCGAATTCAGTAGGTTGATAGGTGATAATGATCCCAAGTGGCATCCCGTCACTTGACATCAGCGCGTCGTAAGCGGCTGGCGCATCATCAACCGAAAAGCGGTGCGTGATAAGATCGGCGACATCAAGCTGCCCACCAGCAAGAAGCTCCACAAACGCTGCGAGGTTGCGCCGCTCCGTCCATCTTACATACCCAATCGGATAGTCGAGGCCCCGTTCCTCATACTCCCTGTCGTACCGTCCAGGCCCATACGACCGAGATACCCGGAGCTCGAGCTCCTTCTCGTAGTAAGGAGCCCGAGGAATGGTCAGGCCCACATCTCCGATCACAACCACTGTTGCCCGGTCACGAGCGAGCTTTGCGGCGAGGTGGACCGGATCGTCTGAGGACGTGGCTGCGGCGATGAGAATCGCGTCGCAATCTCTCGCCTCGAGAGGGAGGCGTTGGTTGACCAGCTGAGATTGCTCGAAGGCGCTGTCGACGGCGCCGACCCTGTGGGCAACCGCGAGTACCTTTGAAGATAGATCGACTCCAACGACGCGGCACCCGGACGCCCGCAGCAGCTTTCCGGCGAGCTGACCGACAAGTCCTAGGCCTATAACGGCTACCGTCTCGCCAATCCGAACATCCGCTTGGCGCACACTGTGCATTGCGATGCTACCGATTGTCACAAACGCGCCACTGTCAAAATCGACGCTATCGGGAAGGCGTACGCAAAGGTTTGATGGAACATGATTAACCTCTGCGTGGACGGCGTAATCTGCCCCGCCGCATGCGACTCGATCTCCGGGCGCTATGTCGGTTACCCCAGAACCCACAGCGAGGGCAACTCCAGCAGTCGAATAACCCAACGCCGAAGGCTGATCGAGACGGGACCGCACTGACCGCATCGTCTCGCGAATACCAGCGCGCTGAGCTCTCTCAACTACCTGGCGAACCTGGTCAGGCCGTGCACGAGCCTTGCCGACCAAACTTTGTCTCCCCGCTTGGATCTTACTGCGCTCGGTTCCTGCGCTTAGCAGACTGGCCCGTACGTCGACCAGCACCCCGTAGGGCGACATGGCGGGATATGGCACATCGATCACCGACACCTGTCCGTCTCGTAGCCGCTGAATAACTTGCTTCATCTGTCTCGTTTACACCGTGCGCGGGTCAGTTGAAGTCACAGGCCTGCGAGGTCTTCGTAGGACAAGAAGGAAAAGGGTTGCCAGCCACGGAGGTCGCCGCGCTGAGCGCCAAACCGTGTACAAAGGCCGAGGAAGGCCAAAGTAGTGCGCCGACTCAACATCTAGACCAGCTCTGCGAAAGATCTCGCAAGCGTGCTCCTTATCGTGCTGTCGCGCCTGTACTGTGAGATAAGAGCCCCGCCGAGGCATGCTTCCTGCCAGGCTCCGCTCAATCGCACGGTAGACAGAGTGGCTGTTGGCAAGCGAGACTAGGCCAATTCCGCCGGGAGCAAGCAGCCGATGGCACTGCCTCGCAAAGAGGTCGTCATCCGGCAGATACTCGATCACACTCGACGCTACTATCAAATCGGCTGAGTCTTCCAAGCGAGCGGCTTCGGGCTCGGCAAGCGGTAAGGACGCGTGGCGAAAATCGATATCCAGATGCTGACGATCCGCAAGGGCGCGGGCGTGGGCGAGCATCGACGAGCTTCCGTCAATCCCAAGGACAGAAAACCCCTCTTTGCGCGCGAGCAGTGCCAACGTACCCGGTCCACAGCCGAGGTCTAGGCAAACGGGCGTTGCTCCGAGTCGTTGCCGAGCTATAGCGATCTGGCTCCCGAACAGAGCGAATCGCTCAGCGAAGTCACGCTCGCTGCTCGCGTGCGTTACATAGTCGCCCGCGCCATCGTCAAAGAACGCTATCGTCGCTGTGTGTGCGTCCTGGTCTGCTCCCGCGGTCGTCATCGCCCCCCCGATACGCTGGCACAGTATGTCAGCGAACTGACTGCGTGTCGGAAGTGCAGACTCACACGACCGATGATACTGAGAGTCGGGTTCCAGGGGGAAGCCCGACAGGGCAGAGGATTCGCGATTGGGGATCTTGGAGGTCATCCACGTTTGGTGCAGCGACAACTGCTGCTGCATCGGCAGGAACGGCGACAGCCATAAGATCGCTGGGCATCGCCTAGATGGCTGGTCCGACTGAGCTGCCGTGGTGTACGCTGCGAGTGTGGCGCGCCACGCGCGATGGCAAGCCGAGGGCATGGCGCCGTTGCAGGGCAGTGCATTCTCATCGTGGCGGGCTAACGCAGACACGATGCTCGAGATGATCGGCCAAAATCGCCAATCGGCAGAGCACGGCGATTCGGTTCGCACCGCTAGCGAGACATATGTGCGCCTGTCCACCGCTCTCCGACAAGGGGGATTTGCTGGCTGGGATCCTTACGATGCGCTAAGTGCGCCATTGTTGCGTTCCATCGCGGGGACGCCATTGCTTCGTCGTGCCGCTATCCAGTCAGTGAAGCGCTCGCCGATCAATATCAGGCCCGTCGTCGGGGTGAGTCGGCGACGCCACACAAAGGGCTTGGCGCTCTGTGTTTCGGCGTATGCTCGAGCGACGGCTCAGAGCGATCCCGAGGTGCGGTCTCTCACTATTACGCTCGCCGAGGAACTTCTGGCCGCCAGCGTGAAAAGCGGCGGCGGTCTTGGCTGGGGCTACGACTTCGACGTCCAGACGCGTTGGGGATACTATCGAAAAGGTACGCCGAATGCCGTCGTAACGGCATTCGTCGCGCATGCGCTACTAGACGCAGATAAACTCGTGGAAGATGATCGTTTTCGAGATGGTGCGAACCAGGCCGCCGTGTACGCCTGCGCCGAGCTCGCGGTCGATCACGCTGACGGCACGTATTTTTGCTACATCCCGGGCTCGCGGGTACCGATCCACAACGCGAATCTCTTAGTAGCATCACTGATCGCTCGCTGTGGCGAGCCAGGCTCCGACGCTCACGAGATCGCAAGGCGCGCAATGTCCTATTCGCTGAGTCACCAGCATACTGATGGTTCATGGCCATATGGCGAGGGCAGGGGGCTCGAGTGGGTCGACGGGTTTCACACAGCGTACGTGTTACAAGATCTCGATCGTTGGAGCAATCATGTCCAAGAGCCTGCGGTCGATCGAGCACTGAGGCGTGGCCTTGAGCTCTACCTCACCGGTTTGATCGACTCAGACGGCGCGCCCCGTGCTAGTCTTTCGTCGCGCTACCCCATCGATATTCATGGCTGCGCAACCGCCATATCGGTCCTGGCGAGTCTTGGTCGGCGAGACGCCCGCGCACGTCCAACTGCTGTCCGAGTGCTGAACTGGACTCTCGAGCATATGTCGAGGACCGATGGCCAGTTCAAGTTTCAGCGCCACCGCTGCTGGACGAACTCAACGCCGTACTTTCGCTGGGGTAATGCTCATATGCTGCTTGCGCTAGCCGACCTGATGGCCGGCGCAAATGACTAATGATCGAGCTGTCGTGCTCGGCTGTGAGATCGATCGGCTCGATATGACCGGCACGGTCGCGCGGTGCCGACTCGCCATCGAAGAGCGCCGCTACATCCAGCAGGTATCCGTTAATGCAGCCAAGCTAGTTGCCCTCCGTCGCGATCCCCACCTACGCGACATCGTAAATCGGTGTGCCCTCGTCAATGCTGACGGCCAATCTGTCGTATGGGCCTCGAGGTTGCTCGGCGATCCGTTGCCGGAGCGCGTGGCAGGCATCGATCTTATGACAGAGCTGCTCGCTCTGGCTGAGGAAGATAGCTATCGGGTCTTTGTTCTCGGGGCACGCCCGGATGTGCTCAAATCGGCGATCGCGACGTTGCGAACGCGATATCCCGATCTAATGATTGCCGGCTATCGCCACGGGTATTTCCTAGGCGAGGAAAGCCACGAAGTGGCCGCCGAGGTGCGAACCGCAGGCGCCGATATCCTTTTTGTGGCTATGAGTTCGCCACGCAAGGAGGAATGGCTCGGGGAGTATGGCCCTACCCTCGGTGCTCACGTCGTGATGGGCGTCGGAGGAGCGATTGACGTTGTGGCAGGCGTTACGCGGCGGGCACCCGACGCGTGGCAAAGGCTTGGGTTGGAGTGGTTATTCAGACTTGCTCAGGAGCCTCGTCGGATGTTCCCCCGCTATTACGTCACAAATGTCCAATTTGTAGCTTTGGTTGCCCGGGACGGAGCCCGGGAGATATACATCGCATTCCGACGGGCTGCCAAGTCGGTTCTTGGGAATTGGTCACTGGGACGCCGCGACTAGCGGAGCGTGGGGTCCGGTGCCTGAAAGCACATCAGAGCCTAGCGTGAGGCGATCGGATGGTCTCGAGCAGGGGCCAGCTGCACAGAACAGCGGGAACCTGCCATCGGTCGGAGTGATTATTCCCAACCACTCGCGGGTAGGAACCCTTTTGGAGACCTTGGAGTCAGTCTATGCTCAGGACTATACCGGGCCAATAGGCATCTACCTCGTGTATCGCCAACGACCCGAAATGACGGAAGTACTGCCGCATTTACGGTCCGGGGTCGTTGCGATACCCACGACGAGGGCCCACCTTGGCGCTAAGCGTAACGTCGGCCTGGGCGCCACAAGCGAGGACCTGATCGCGTTTACCGATGATGATGATATCTGGCATCCAACAAAGATCAGGCGGCAGGTAGAGGCGTTGACAAAAAGCGCAGCTGTGGCCTGCTGTACCAGCTGTGTGAGCTTCTCGCGGCCCACGTTTCAGTGGCCACCACCACCGACAGCGGAGCTCATGCACCCTGTCTCGGAACGTGAGATTGCGTTCTCCAGCACCATCGCGGTGTCGTCGATGATTTGTCGGGGTGAGCTGACGCGCAAGCTGCAGTTTACTGAGCTAGCGGCGTGGCTGGGTGTCGAGGATCTGCACCTTTGGTTGAGAATCCGTGCTTACGGCGAGATCGTGTGTCTTGAGAGAAGGCTCACGGCGATCCGGATCGACCGCGGGAGCGTTTCCAATCGGGGCCAGGCGACCCAGGAACTGCGCGCCCTCAACGTGATAGCTGACTGGCGGAGACGGGGCGCCGGAACAGTCGCTCTGGCAGCGCTCATACGTAGAACCATTGACAGCGCGATTGCGAGGCCTGGGCACGATATAGACAATGATCTGCAGCTCCTGAGAATGACGTACGACGGGAGTCTTGTCGGACGCCGGGCGGATGCGCTGATTGTGGCTCTGGTCACGGCAAGCTGGCGTTCGCGAGCGATTCCAGCGACCTTGCGGTGGTTCCGTCGGCAGGAGCGCAGACTGCGCTCTGTAATGTTGCCACGGGCTCGGAGCTGGTCTGCGGACGAGGGTGCGCGGGACATTCAGTGGGGTTCTGGGGACTAAGGTCATCGCCGGTGGTTAGAAGGTCCTTGTCAACCATGTCCGCCAGAGCGCTGTAGAACGATGGTGTTGTGAATTAGAAACGGGGCGACGCCGCGGTCCGACAGTCCGTCGGTAAGCTGCCTTGTGAGATTACGTTGAAATGTCATTGCACAGAGGTCGAATTGTGCGAGCCAGTACTCGCGCGGCCGCTCGTTAATGTGACCAATGCCTCCCTGGCTAGGACTTGCAGCGGAGAACACCACAGTCGAAGAGATCTCACTCAAAAGCCGTACAAGTGGGTGACCCAACTTCGAAGGAAGGTGCTCTGCGACCTCAAGGCAGATGGCTACGTCAAAAGCGGGGAGCGGCTTCGAGTGTGAGCATCGGATGGGAGGAGTTCTCGCGAGATCAAGCGAGCACGCATAAATTCCCTGAGATCGTGCAAACGCCCGAGCGACTCGGCTGTGCTCGCAGGCCATGACGATGTAACCCCGTCGTGCGGCTTCCCGCGCAAATACACCTGTCCCCGCACCGACGTCCGCGATCGTCCTGGCTTGGGGGAACAATTCGCTGAGGCCTTGCACAAACGCTGGCGCATTTTCGCGTGCGATCGTGTGATACTGCGCGAAGATAAGTGGGTTATAGACGAGCCACTGCTGGTGTGTACGTTCGCCGAGTATCGAGAGGCGACTCCCGATTGCGTGACATAGGTAGCCCCAAGGGTCATAGGATCTGCCCTTCCGTGAGGCGTCGCGAGCTCGCCTCCGCCTTCGCGTTAAGTGCCGGGTACGCACGAGCGCGCTTTCATCTATGGACGGGAACTCTGCTCCATTGCGAGGTTGAGCGAGTCGAGAGGACGTGCCGTGGAACCGAGGGCGTATCGGTACTGAATCGCCGCTCCGCAATGGCTCGCATAAAGCAGAGCCAAAAGACGATTGCTGCGACGCTCTGTCCGATCGCCAGACCCCAGGCGGCCCCAACGGCCCCGTGGACAGCGGCCCCGGCGAAGCCAGCAAGCAGGACGACCGGTGAGGCGATCAGGCGGGCCCGCAGGCCATTTCGGGCGGCTTCAAGGGCACGGAGTCCCACGGCGGCGCCGATCACGGTCCCCAAAGCGGCCGTGCTGATCGATAGCGGAACGATCAGTGGCCGTGCGTTATCCCAGACGACGCCGACCGCCGAGGTGCCAACGGAGGACGGCACGGTGAGCAGCGCGACCATCCAAAGGATCGTCAATGTGACGAGGCCCGCTGAGATGACAACACATGCTGCGACGAGGCGGGAGGCGCCACTCTTGAGTAGACGGACTGCCTCAGGGACGCCAGCCATCGTTGCGCTGAACACAAGGATATTCAACGGGCCGAGGAGCAGAAGTCCACCGCGAATCGCGGCGACGGCGGTGACACTCACGATGAGCGCGACTCCATATAGCACGACCTGAGACTCGCCTGCGACTGCAGCGAACTCAGCGAGGTATCTGGGTGCAAGGTCACGCTGCCGATTCAACCAGGTGGAAATCTGCTGCGGTCGTGGAAGTAACCTCGCCTGCCAAGCGCCGACGAGAGCGGCGATTGTCGCGGCGCAGCCCCAGAGCAACAAGGCTCTCGGGGCATCGAACCTATTCGCCGCCAAAAGCGCAAGAAGTGCCGGGAGGAGCAGAAGTGCGTAGACAAGGTCGTTGGCAAACGCGCTCGGGGTGCGCTTCGCGGCAACGAACGCATATCGCCAGGTGTCTTGGAGCAACACGCCCGGCAAGATCAGACCCAGTATCAGAAAGAGGCTGCCTGCCTCTCCGCCTACGAGGAAACCAAACACCCCGCTTGCCACCCCGACAGCGAGCCCGACCACAAGAGACGAGCCAGTCGCTAGAGACGCGCCGGTTCGCCAGCGCGGAGCTGGAACGTTGCTGTATCGAACAACGAGAGGCTCGCTACAAATCGCTCGACAAGCACCCAAGGCAAGGCAGTAGGTCGCGAATGCGAGCGCAAATAGACCCAGCGTGTGTGCGCTGCTCTCGCGGGCAACAACGATCACCAACGCAAAGTTCGTCAGACTAGAGAGAGCCTGATCGGCAAGGCCCCAGCTCGCACGTTTGGCGAGCGTGATGTGCGCCACGGTGAAGCGCGGCCGACCCGCTCTGGCGCGTGAGCTCATGCGGAGATCCTTGCTCGACTTTGGTCGCGAACCAGGGGACACGACTGCCATGAACGCATTATGTCTCGGACGCTGGAGATCGTCCAGTGCCGCTCCGTCCGAACTCTCATCGAAGGATGCGGCCTATAGCCTTTATTCCAGAAAGATTCCGGACAGCACGGCATTGGCTCCCCCGGTGCGAGTGACTGTGATCGTTACCGATTCGCCTGCTCCGACGCTGATCGGCACCGATACCCAGGCGCCATTATTGAATTCGCTCCTGAGGGCCGCTACCTGGCCGTTCACCGAAATCAGCTCTCTGCGCGCCGTCGAGTCCCAATCGACCGCATACAGCTCGAGATTGCCCGTATACGCAGTCGTAAAGGTTAGCCGTAGCTTGATTTCGTTGGGGTCATAGAGCGTTGCTGCCGCACGTGTTTTCGCATCGGCGCTCTCAAGCCCTTGCGGTTCGGTGGTGCTCGAAGCCCACTGAAAACGGGTCCCTTTTTCGACAGTCATAGACTCATGCGGTAGTGAAGACGTGTCGGTTTCGCCGTTGAAGGCGAACAGGTCATAGCCTTCGGTTCCGTGTATCCCGACCCAGTTGCCCTGTGGCGCGCTAGACGCCATGGGTCCATACGGCGCGCCTGACCCACCCAGGAAGATCCCAGACAGGACCGCATTGGATCCGAACGTACGGTCGACCGTGATCGTCAGGGACCCTTCCGCGGCCACGTTGAGGTTTTCGAACGTCACCCATGCACCTTCGCCGAAGTCTGTGGAGAGCTCCGCTGATTTGCCTCTGACCGTGATGATCTCGCGGCGCGTCTGATGATCCCAATCGACCGCGTAGAGGTGGAGGTTTCCGACGTACGCTTCTTTGAAGGTCAGCGTGAGCTGGATTTGGTTGGGGTCGTAGTAGGTCCCGGCGTTGCGCGTCGTGCCGGTGGGATCGCTGAGCGCACGCGTGTCGCTCGTCCCGGCCGTCCATTGGTAGCGAGCCCCCTGCACGAGACTGACCGATGCCGGCATGTTGGCGACGTCTCCAGCCGAGCCGCCCCAGCCGCCCAGGTCGTAGCCAGCAGAGCCGACGACCCCGGTCCAGCTGCCCTGAGGCGCCGTTTCCACCGTCGGTCCGGGCGGTGCTCCGCCTTCACCGAGAAAGATGCCCGAGAGCACGGCGTTCGGGCCGGCAGTCCTGTCCACCGTGATCGTGACCCTTTCTCCAGCTTGGACATGCACTGGGATCGTCACCCACGCACCTTCGTGGAAGCTGCTGCCGAGCACTGCCGTCTGTCCGTTGACCGAGATCGTCTCGCGGCGAGTCGTGCCATCCCAGTCGACCGCGTAGAGGTGGACGTTGCCGCTGTATTCCGCGTTGAAGCCGAGCCTGACCTGAATCTGGTTGGGGTCGTAGTAGGCGGCGGCGTTTCGCGTGAGCGGGAACGGCTCGCCGGCTTCGGAAAGCGCACGAGCATCGCTCGTCCCGGCTTCCCACTGATAGCGGCTGCCGTGAATGAGGCTCACCGTGGCGTTGGGCATGTAGGACACATCACCGACGGGCCCATCCCAGCCAGCCAGGTCATAGCCTTCGTGGCCGAAGCCACCGACCCAGCCGCCTTTTGAGAGTTCTGCGGGAGCGTTCACGGGCGGGTTTCCCGTTTCGTGGCCGGCTTCGTTCAGGAAGACGCCCGAAAGCACGGCGTTTGCGCCGCCGTTCCTGTGCACGGCGATCGAGATGGTCCCTGCTGCAGCGACGTTGATCGGGAGCGACACCCAGTCGCCTTCGTGGAAGGCGCTGAGCACCACTTCGCGCGGGCCCGAGCCGTCGTTGACAGTGATCGTCTCGTTGCGCGCCGTCGAGTCCCAGTCGACCGCATATAAGTGCAGGGTGCCGCTGTATGGGCTCGTGAAGCCAAGCTGGAGCTTGACTTCGCTGGGGTCGTAGTAGGCGGCCGCGTTGCGAATGCTGCCTTCGGGACCCTGCAGTGCGCGCACGTCGCTCGTGTTCGCCGCCCACTGATAGCGGCTGCCCTGCTTCAGGGTCGCCGTGACGCCAGAGGGCAGCACTGAGGCATCCTGGACGCCATTCCAGTCGGCCAGCAGGTACCCCAAAGAGCCGTATTTACCAAACCAGCTGCCCTGTGGTTCCTGCTGTGCCGGTTCGGGCGCCGCAGGCCACGTCACCGGAGAGGTATGCGTGCTCGCTCCCGCGGCCACGCTCGTCCATCCCGACGTGATCCCGCCGTAGGACGTCCCGATCCCGGTCACGCCGGTCAGCGGGGCGTTGACCGCGCCGGCGCCGGAGTTGTTGATCGTGACCTGGTTGCCTTCGATGTAGCCACTGACCTGTCCCGCGCCGAGCGCCTTCTGCCATGCCGACTGCTCGGCCAGGACGCCTGAGATCGCGCCCAGGGTCGGCTGTTCGTAGGGTGCGCTTGAAGCGAAGTACTGGTGGTACTCGGCCAGCAGCGGGTTGAGCACCGAGTAGAGCAACCCATCGCCGGTCGTATCTTTCGTGTTCGGCGGCGTGCCGGTCGTCGGCGGTCCGGGTGGCGGCTGGCCCAGGAGGTTGGTCTGGTGGACGTAGCTCGGTCGTGGGTCGTTGCCCATCACCTTCTGGAACATGCCCGACACGGTGTCGTTGACGATTTCGGCGAAGTTCGCCGGTTTTGTCTCGCATGTCGTCGTCGAGCTCGCGACGCACTCACCGCCTTCGGACACCGGCGTGTAGAGCGTGTTGTACTCGTCAACCTCCTGCGCCTCGGTCGAGGCGTTGTAGTAGACGTTGATCGGATGACGTGGCACGACCTGCGCCGTCCCGTCGAGGAAGGTTTCCCCGGGCAGGTATTCGGGCCCGGAGTAGTTGGCTCCGATGCCGAATTCGGCTGTGGGCGGGTTGGGGTAGCCCTTGGAGGCGTCCGCGCCGACCGCCGTGATCCCGACCGCCTGAAGCGCTGGGATGAAGTAGGGGTTCTGTTCCCAACCGGACTCGACCGCGGTGTTGAGGGCGGGCGGGGTCCACCCCGGCTGTTCGGTGCCGGAAACGCCAGTGTCGGTAAAGGACTGTTCGGTCTCGCCGCCGCCTTTGACGTTGGTCGTCGATTCCGGGTTGGCGGAGGTGCTGTCGGGCAGCGTGGCGGATTGCGGCGTGTGAACCGTGTCGATCAGCGACCATTTGTTGCTTCCGGCGACCTCGCGATAGATCAGATAGTCCGACGCGTGGCAGATTGCCTCCCACTGCAGGGTCACCGATTCACCCGCCTTCACTTCCAGCGTTTTCGTCACGGAGGCTGTGGTCTGACCTGCGCTGGGGGAGTCGATGAACTGGTCGGTGACCGCGTACTCGTAGTTTCCCGCTGGCAGCGTCCCGCCGCTTCCGCCTGGGAGGGCATCGTTGAATTCGGGCGGATCGACCGTCGCCGGGTTGCCCGGCACGAGGTTCGCGAACCCGGAGTGGTTGCCCGGGACGAACACCTGCGGGTTCTCGGTCCCGAGCGCCACGCTCGGGTCGGTGCTCTCGGTCAGGCCGACGCCGCCGGTCCCGGGCGTTGAGCCGGGTTTTTCGGCCGCCCAGTTGGTGTTCTGGTTGAGCTCGGCCTCGATGTAGTTCTGGGTCGCGCACCCGACGTCCATGACCGGCGTGTCGTAGGTGTGGCTCAGCCAGCCGAACGAGCTCGCGTAGGGTTTGCCCGTCGCGGGGTTCGTCTTCTGAAACTCCGCCAGCAGCGGATCTGGCCCCGGATGTCCTCCCTGGGGGTGTTCTTCCTGGTAGACCACGCTGTTGCCGCCGTTGAACAGCTGGTCCATGCGGAAATGGTTTTCTTCAGACCATTTCGCGGCGTAGTCGACGTCCGCCGGCCCGATGCGCAGGGCAGCCGCGAAGTTGGTGTATTCGTTCTGGTGGGTCGCGGTGCTCCACGCGTCATCGGGCGAGAAGGTGTCGTCGATGTCCATCTCGACGTAGTTGCGCTGGTCGCCGAAGTAGACGCCGCGGGTGACCCAGTTCAGCGCGCCGTGGCGCAGCAGCTCGGCCTGCAGCTGGTACTGGTTCTGGTCGAATGTCTCAACGAGTTCTTCTATGCCGTTGGCGTGGGTGTAGATGCCCGCCAGCGCGGATTTGTTGGGACCTTCGACCAGCGTGTGAAAGCTCGCGCCGGTCGGCTGGGTCGTGAGCGGCGTCGCCTGATAGCCGAAGGTGCCGGTGTCCATCGTCACCGGTCCGTTGAGGTAGGGGAAGACGGTTTTTCCTTCGGTCGTGAGTTTCTCTTCGCTTTCGGCCCCTTTGGCGAATTCCCCGCCTTTCGTGTAGGCGTTCAGGCCGTAGCCGGCGGCGCCGGCGGCGCCGCCGGGGAACACGTCTCCTGTGATCTGGCGCACGTGGAAGGTTTGCTCGTACTCTTCGATCGCCGTCCATTCCGCGGCCGAGAGGGTCGAGAAGCAGCCTGATTCGGTGCATTCGGGCAGCGCCCCCACCGAGACGATCAGCGCCTGGTACTTGGCTTCCTGGGTGCCGTTGGCCAGCGTGTCAGAGAGCGTCGCGGCGGTAATCGGCGCGTGCCCGGGCGAGGTGACGATCGCTTCGAAGGGGACGCCCTCGCGCTGCAAAGCCGCCTGCCAGGCGGCGAAGTCCGGCTCGCTGGTCGAGGTGCCGAGCAGCAGCACCTTCATGTCGATGCGCTGGGCTGCGGAGGCTGAGGCGGCAGGCAGCGCCACCGCCGCGAGCGCGGATGCGAGAATCGCCATCAGGACAATCGGTTTTCTCAGCATCTGGAGCCCCATTTTCTCGACACGTCCCTCATCCTTGGTCGGCGCCCGCTCACACGACGGAAGGGCCTAAGACCTAGCGTTGATAGTCAGTCTCATCGCTTCGGCTGCCATATCCAATGGTCCGGCTGCCCCATCTTGCGTTCAAGGCCTGAACGACCCGGCTAGCACTGCTCAGGCGGGTCCACGGAGGCGGCTCTGACCAGCGGCTGCGCTGCGTGCTCGCCACGCTGGCCAGCTGCGGTCGAAGGCGAAGCAGACGGCGCTCGCGCCCTCGCGGGCCCGCCCGCCTCACCTTCAGTCGGGGTGTCTTACCCCAAGAATATGCCAGACAGCACTGCGTTGGCCCCGGCTGTGCTATCGACCGTCACCGACACGGTCCCGCCCGGGACGACGTCGATCGGAAACGAGACCCAGGCGCCCTGGTTGAAGGCACTCGAGAGAGTGGCGCTCTGGCCATCAACGGTGATGATCTCGCGACGCACGGTGGAGTCCCAGTCGATCGCGTATAGCTCGAGTGACCCGGAGTACGCACCAGGGAACGTCAGCTGCAGCTGGATCTCGTTCGGGTCGTAGTAGGTGGCCGCCTCACGTTCGGGCCCGCTCGGGGCCTGCAGCGCGCGCGTTTCGGCGCTTGTTGCGGCCCATACGTAGCGCGTAGCTTTGATGAGGCTCACCGACGCGCCGCCCGCCAGTGACACCAGGTCGCTCGTCCCGCCCCAGGCGGCGAGGTCATAGCCCCCCGCGCCATGCACGCCGACCCAACTGCCCTGCGGGGCGCTCGACACGGCCGGATTGGGCGGGGTCCCGCCTTCCCCGAGGAAGATGCCCGAGAGCACGGCGTTGGCGCCGGCGGTTCGGTCCACGGTGATCGTCGCGGTCCCACCAGCCGGGACACTCACCGGGAGCGTCACCCACGCGCCTTCGTGAAACGAGCTCGACAGCATCGCGCTCTGGCCGTTGACCGTGATCAGCTCGCGGCGGGCGGTCGAATCCCAGTCGAGCGCATAGAGATGGACGTTCCCCGCGTAGCCCGAGGGGAAGCTTAGCGTGAGCTTGATCTGGTTGGGGTCGTAGTAGGTGCCGGCGTTTCGCACCAGCCCGCCGGGGTCGAGCAGAGCGCGCGTTTCGGTCGTGTTCGCCGCCCACTGGAAGCGGCTTCCCTGTTCGAGGCTCAGCGAGGCGTTCGGCAGATAGGAGACGTCGCCGGTGGTGCCGTCCCAACCGGCGAGGTCATAGCCCGCGGACCCGACCGCTTTCACCCACGCTCCCTGGGGTGCGCTGGCCACCGCGGCCTGGGGGGGATTGCCACCTTCGGCGATCGCTTCGGCGTTCCCTTCGCCGTGGCTTTCGCCCAGGAAGATCCCGGAGAGCACCGCGTTGGCCCCGGCTGTTCGATCGACAGTGATCGTGACCGTTTCTTTGGCGGCCACACTGATCGGGAAGACGACCCAGGCGCCTCCATTGAAATTGCTCGAGAGGTTGGCCGTCTTGCCGTTGACGGTGATCGTCTCCCTGCGCGCGGTGGAGTCCCAGTCGAGCGCATAGAGGTGGAGGTTGCCCGTGTAGGCAGTCGGGAAGCTCAGCTGCAGCTTGAGTTCGTTTGGGTCGTAATAGGTGGCGGCGGAGCGAGTGAGGCCGTCGGGGCTCTGAAGGGCACGCGTATCGGTGCTGTTCGCAGCCCATTGGTAGCGGCTGCCTTTCTCGAGCGTCGCGGCCACGCCCGGCATGTCCGAGAGGTCCTGGACACCATCCCAGTCTGCGAGATCGTATCCGGTCGCGCCGTAGGTCCCTACCCAGTTGCCTTCGGGTGCACTCGAGACCGCGGGGCCTGCGTCTCCGAGCATGATCCCCGACAGCACGGCGCTGGTGCCCGCGGTTTTCGTGACGGTGTTCGTGACGTTTATCGGGACTGTCGTGCCGGCGGCGACGTTGATCGGGACAGAAACCCACTCACCCTGGCGAAAGTTGCCTAGAGTGAGCTTCGCGGTCTGTCCGTCTGCGGTGATCGTCTCGCGGCGTTCTTTGGAGTCCCAATCCACCGCGTAGAGGTGCAGATTGCCCTGGTATGCGTTGCTGAAATGCAGCTGCAGCTGGACTTCGCTTGGGTCCGAGTAGGCGGTCGCGCTGCGCGAGGAGCCATTCGGGCTCTCTAGGGCACGCGCGTCGGTGGTCGACGAGGCCCACGTAAGACGGCTGCCTTTGGCGAGGGTGATCGTGACGCCCGGCATGTTGATCAGATCGCTGGATCCATTGAATCCAGCGAGGTCGTAACCGGCGGCGCCCTTCGTGCCAACCCAGTTGCCCTGAGGCCAGCAGGGCGCGTTCCAACCATCGAGGTCCTCGTCCTTCTGCTCGGCCATGAATTTGCGCGCGTTGAGGTTCGGGCAGAATTCGCTCGGTTCCTCGGGGTCGATGCTTTTCTCTTCTCCTCCTTCTTCTTCTGGGTGTGGGTCGTTTACGCCTACTTTGTTTATGTACTCGTCCTCAAAGACAGGCTTGCCGGCCTTGATGAACGGTTCGAGCAGTTCGCAATCGGGCGACCACTCGATACATTCCTCGTCGACGGAGAAATCGAAATATGGCTGAAGTTCGGCGATCTGGTTGGTGTCGCTTTTCAAGGCGATCGCGAGCCCCAGCGAGTGCGCCTCGCTCGCCAGCCACTTGTTGTAGGTCAGTTGCTCTGCCGCCGTGAGGGTGCCCTTCGCGCCAAAACCCGTCTCGCCTTCTTCGCTGTACTGCCACGCGTCGACGTTGTCCGCGTCGACGGCGTCGAATCCCTTTTGCCTACACAACTTCATGCGTTTTTCCATGAGCGGCTCGAGGATCGACAGCTGACGGATGTCAAGCCACTTCTCGTTTTCCCACCCCGGATCTTCCTTGCCTCTAACGGACGTCGGGAACTTGCTGGCGTCCGGGCGCCAGCCCTCCCACGTGCCCGCATCCAAGTAGCAGACCACGTGCCTGCCCTGCGCATGCAGCGAAGCCACCACGGATGCTTCGTTTGTCCACAGGTCGACGTCATTGATCTGGGTATCTACGGTCTGATCCACCGGCGCAGCCAAATCCCACTGCCAGGTTTCGTTTTGCCCCGGGACCCACCAGCTGGCCGCCCGCGAGGCCTGAGGCGCCACCAACGCGAGCAGCAGGAGTGCGAGCACCAGCAGGATTCCCATCCGGGCCGCTCTTCGCCGCGGCCCTGCGTGCGGCCGCGCCGGCGCGACGCCGGCAATCGAGGGCGCGGTCACGCCGAGGAGGCGCAGCCACATCCGAACGCGTTGGGGTCCCATCCTTCCGAACTCACCATCCCGGTTGACGCATTTCCTTCAGGCCGACGCGTCGAGCTGAAGCGCAGCGGGCGCTGCCGCACTGTTTGTAAGAGCTGATGAGGCAGTCTGTGCACCGCCTCGCGCAGCGTCAATAGGCCGGCCGACCCACCTTCCGTTCAGCTCGTGAACGTCGATGTGCCCGAGATCGAGCTTGGCGGCGTGCTCTACCGAAAACGCATAGCGATGATCGAGCCGATGTTCGGGCCACCACGCAACCCCTCTGGCGTCGTCCCGCTCGCTCTACGCGTCGTCCTCGGCGGCCTCGCACGCGTGCGTAGTCGCAGACATCACCGGCGTTAATGATGAGGCGCTCGCTTGCTCGAGCCGAGGCCTAGAAAGGGTCCGAAGGCGCGGTCGCGCCCACAGCCAGCTGCAGGTCGACGTCGGCGTTCGCCGGCTCGATCCGAGCTCCGGTTCTATGACCGGCCGACGCACGCTGTCCTTCGGGCGCGAGCCCGCCGAGCCGCTCGCGTATCCCCTGCATCGCCTGCTGGACCTCGTGACAGGTCTCCACGAGCGCATCACGGATCGCCAGGCACTCGACGATCGCCTCCGCGGTCGCGCTGGCCTGCGAGCCGTTCTCACTCCGTGGCTCGTCGCGGGAAGCCTCTCCGAGGTGGCGCATCCGCTCGATGATCCGCCCGGAGTCGGGGGCCCGATGGCGCTCGACCTTCAGCCGGGCGTTCTCCTCCCGCAGCAGCGCGAGCTCCATCTCGAGCTCTCCCAACCCGCCATCGACCGAGTTCGTGCCGTCTGAGACGCCAAGTCTCAGAAGGCGCCTGATCTTCGTCCTACTCGCGCTCGCGTCCATGCTGAATAACGCCCATCCTCATGCTTTCCACGCAGATACTGGTCCGTGCAGGTCTGTTCCTCGCACACCGAAACGGCTGTCGCTTTGCGGCAGGCCATTGGCAGAACGCTTCCTGTCCTGTCGAGTCTCCTGGTTTCCGAGGCGAGACCCAATGGTCCGGGTGTCTCATCTTGCGTTCAGAGGCTGAACGCTTGCGGCCCGGCTGTTGCTCCCTATCGGGCCCGCCATTCCGAAACACGCCTATTTGCGGTGTCCGCGACATAGAGCTTGCCCGAGGAGTTCACGGCCAGGCCCTGGGGGTCTGAGAACTGTCCATTCCCAGAGCCGGGCGAGCCAAAGCTCGTGATGAAGCTTCCCGAGGGGCTGAACTCCTGCACGCGGTCATTTCCGACTTCTGAGATGAAGAGGTTGCCGGTGGTGGGGTCTGTGGCGATGCCCCACGGGAGGTTTGATTTGCCGCTGCCCGAGCCATTTTCATCGAACTGGCCGACGAATTCGCCGAAGTGTTCGCTTGCCGTGGAGAACTCCTGTGCCCTGCCCAGTTCGGCCACGTAGATGTCCTGGCCAGAGATCGCCAGGCCGAAGGCGATCCCCAGCTGTCCGGGCGCGCTGCCCAGTGAGCCAAACTGGCTGATCGGCGTGCCCGAGGGCGAGAACTTCGTTATCTGGGCGCCGCTCAAAGGGCCCCAGGCATCGACCCAGACGTTTCCTTCTGTGCCTTCTGAGTCGACGGCGATGGCGGTGGCGCTGCCGGCCTGAAACTGGGTTATGTAACCACCTTCCTTTGAGAACTCCTGGATGCGGCCGTTGCCGGTGTCGATCACGTAGACGTCGCCCAGCTTGTTTACCGCGATGCCGCCGATCCCCTGAAACTGGCCGTTGCCTGTGCCCGCTTGGCCGAACTGCCTGAGGTACTTGTGTTCCGGGTTGAACTCGAGGACTCGGTCGGAGGCGCTTTCGGCGACCCAGAGGTCCTGGGTGCTGGGATCGACCGCCACGGCGTTTGGCTGGCCGAGCGTGGTGGCTTCGCTGGTTTCGTAGCGGCTGAGGTCGCCAACGAACGCGGGCGGTTCACCAGCGGCGAATTCCGAAACACGCCTATTTGCGGTGTCCGCGACATAGAGCTTGCCCGAGGAGTTCACGGCCAGGCCCTGGGGGTCTGAGAACTGTCCATTCCCAGAGCCGGGCGAGCCAAAGCTCGTGATGAAGCTTCCCGAGGGGCTGAACTCCTGCACGCGGTCATTTCCGACTTCTGAGATGAAGAGGTTGCCGGTGGTGGGGTCTGTGGCGATGCCCCACGGGAGGTTTGATTTGCCGCTGCCCGAGCCATTTTCATCGAACTGGCCGACGAATTCGCCGAAGTGTTCGCTTGCCGTGGAGAACTCCTGTGCCCTGCCCAGTTCGGCCACGTAGATGTCCTGGCCAGAGATCGCCAGGCCGAAGGCGATCCCCAGCTGTCCGGGCGCGCTGCCCAGTGAGCCAAACTGGCTGATCGGCGTGCCCGAGGGCGAGAACTTCGTTATCTGGGCGCCGCTCAAAGGGCCCCAGGCATCGACCCAGACGTTTCCTTCTGTGCCTTCTGAGTCGACGGCGATGGCGGTGGCGCTGCCGGCCTGAAACTGGGTTATGTAACCACCTTCCTTTGAGAACTCCTGGATGCGGCCGTTGCCGGTGTCGATCACGTAGACGTCGCCCAGCTTGTTTACCGCGATGCCGCCGATCCCCTGAAACTGGCCGTTGCCTGTGCCCGCTTGGCCGAACTGCCTGAGGTACTTGTGTTCCGGGTTGAACTCGAGGACTCGGTCGGAGGCGCTTTCGGCGACCCAGAGGTCCTGGGTGCTGGGATCGACCGCCACGGCGTTTGGCTGGCCGAGCGTGGCTTCGGGGTTTTCGTAGGTGGCGATGCTCGTTTCGTAGCCCACATAGCTGAACAGACAAGCGGCGCCTTCGGCGGTCGTGCCGATAGGCGTCGTCACGGTCACGCACGCGATCCCGGATCCCGCCGGTGAGACAGCGCTGATCGAGGTTTCCGAATCCACTTCAAAGGTCGTGGCGTTGTTGGTGCCGAACTTCACCGCGGTTGCGCCGGTGAAGTGTTCGCCAGTGATCGTGACGACGCTACCGCCCGCCTGCGGGCCGCTCGCGGGTTCGATCTTTGTGATCGCGACCCCGACAGGCCACGTCACCGGAGAGGTATGCGTGCTCGCTCCCGCGGCCACGCTCGTCCATCCCGACGTGATCCCGCCGTAGGACGTCCCGATCCCGGTCACGCCGGTCAGCGGGGCGTTGACCGCGCCGGCGCCGGAGTTGTTGATCGTGACCTGGTTGCCTTCGATGTAGCCACTGACCTGTCCCGCGCCGAGCGCCTTCTGCCATGCCGACTGCTCGGCCAGGACGCCTGAGATCGCGCCCAGGGTCGGCTGTTCGTAGGGTGCGCTTGAAGCGAAGTACTGGTGGTACTCGGCCAGCAGCGGGTTGAGCACCGAGTAGAGCAACCCATCGCCGGTCGTATCTTTCGTGTTCGGCGGCGTGCCGGTCGTCGGCGGTCCGGGTGGCGGCTGGCCCAGGAGGTTGGTCTGGTGGACGTAGCTCGGTCGTGGGTCGTTGCCCATCACCTTCTGGAACATGCCCGACACGGTGTCGTTGACGATTTCGGCGAAGTTCGCCGGTTTTGTCTCGCATGTCGTCGTCGAGCTCGCGACGCACTCACCGCCTTCGGACACCGGCGTGTAGAGCGTGTTGTACTCGTCAACCTCCTGCGCCTCGGTCGAGGCGTTGTAGTAGACGTTGATCGGATGACGTGGCACGACCTGCGCCGTCCCGTCGAGGAAGGTTTCCCCGGGCAGGTATTCGGGCCCGGAGTAGTTGGCTCCGATGCCGAATTCGGCTGTGGGCGGGTTGGGGTAGCCCTTGGAGGCGTCCGCGCCGACCGCCGTGATCCCGACCGCCTGAAGCGCTGGGATGAAGTAGGGGTTCTGTTCCCAACCGGACTCGACCGCGGTGTTGAGGGCGGGCGGGGTCCACCCCGGCTGTTCGGTGCCGGAAACGCCAGTGTCGGTAAAGGACTGTTCGGTCTCGCCGCCGCCTTTGACGTTGGTCGTCGATTCCGGGTTGGCGGAGGTGCTGTCGGGCAGCGTGGCGGATTGCGGCGTGTGAACCGTGTCGATCAGCGACCATTTGTTGCTTCCGGCGACCTCGCGATAGATCAGATAGTCCGACGCGTGGCAGATTGCCTCCCACTGCAGGGTCACCGATTCACCCGCCTTCACTTCCAGCGTTTTCGTCACGGAGGCTGTGGTCTGACCTGCGCTGGGGGAGTCGATGAACTGGTCGGTGACCGCGTACTCGTAGTTTCCCGCTGGCAGCGTCCCGCCGCTTCCGCCTGGGAGGGCATCGTTGAATTCGGGCGGATCGACCGTCGCCGGGTTGCCCGGCACGAGGTTCGCGAACCCGGAGTGGTTGCCCGGGACGAACACCTGCGGGTTCTCGGTCCCGAGCGCCACGCTCGGGTCGGTGCTCTCGGTCAGGCCGACGCCGCCGGTCCCGGGCGTTGAGCCGGGTTTTTCGGCCGCCCAGTTGGTGTTCTGGTTGAGCTCGGCCTCGATGTAGTTCTGGGTCGCGCACCCGACGTCCATGACCGGCGTGTCGTAGGTGTGGCTCAGCCAGCCGAACGAGCTCGCGTAGGGTTTGCCCGTCGCGGGGTTCGTCTTCTGAAACTCCGCCAGCAGCGGATCTGGCCCCGGATGTCCTCCCTGGGGGTGTTCTTCCTGGTAGACCACGCTGTTGCCGCCGTTGAACAGCTGGTCCATGCGGAAATGGTTTTCTTCAGACCATTTCGCGGCGTAGTCGACGTCCGCCGGCCCGATGCGCAGGGCAGCCGCGAAGTTGGTGTATTCGTTCTGGTGGGTCGCGGTGCTCCACGCGTCATCGGGCGAGAAGGTGTCGTCGATGTCCATCTCGACGTAGTTGCGCTGGTCGCCGAAGTAGACGCCGCGGGTGACCCAGTTCAGCGCGCCGTGGCGCAGCAGCTCGGCCTGCAGCTGGTACTGGTTCTGGTCGAATGTCTCAACGAGTTCTTCTATGCCGTTGGCGTGGGTGTAGATGCCCGCCAGCGCCGAAGCGCTGGGGCCCGTGACCAACGTCGTGAAGCTTGCTCCAGCCGCCTGGGTGCTCAGCGGGGTGGCCTGATAGCCGTAGGTGCCCGTGTCCATCGCTACGGGTCCGTTCAGATAGGGGAAGACTTTTTTGCCTTCGGTCGTGAGCGTTCCCTGGGTGCCGTCCAGCGCGCCCGAGCTGGTCGGGCTGTTCAGGCCGTAGTTCAGGCCCGGGAAGACGTCGCCGGTCAGCTGGCGCACGTGGAAGGTCTGCTCGTACTCTGCAAGTGCGCTCCATTCGGAGGTCGAGAGGGTCGACACGCAGCCTGATTCGGTGCATTCGGGAAGCTGCCCGACCGAGACGATGACCGCCTGGTACTTGGCTTCCTGGGTGCCGTTGGCCAGCGTGTCCGAGAGCGTCGCCGCGGTGATCGGCGCGTGCCCGGGCGAGGTGACGATCGCTTCGAAGGGGACCCCCTCGCGCTGCAAAGCGGCCTGCCAGGACGCGAAGTCCGCCTCGCTGGTGGAGGTGCCGAGCAGCAGCACCTTCATGTCGATGCGCTGGGCTGCGGAGGCGCTGGCCGCGGATCCGAGCGACAGGGACAGGACCGACGCGACACCTGCGAGCACGATGAGCAGCCTTCTCGGCATGTACGACCCCGCCTTCCTTGATGCTTGTCAGATCCCGGCCTTCCTCGACCCGGGATCGCTTCCTTGCAGGGAGAGCGGTCGAAAACGGCTCCCTCGTAGCTCGGTCCTGCGCCGGAACCAGTCTGTGCAATCAGACGCTCATATCCAATGGTCCACGCGTCCCATCTTGCGTTCAGGACCTGAACGCCTGGACCGCCCCCGCGGGGGAGCAGTCGTCCAGACGCCCGCCACCTACCAGCAGGGTTCGAACGTAGTCCCGTTCAGTTCCAGGCTGAAGCGCGCGCCCATGATCCCCGCCGCGTTGTCCGCGGGACAGAAGGAGCTAGTGGACAGGCTGTACTCGAGGTTGAGCACCGGCTTGCCGGCCGCCAGGTAGGGCCCGAAGTTGCTGCATTCCTTGTACTGATTGCACTGCTCGTCAACCGCCCCGTCGAAGTAGGGCTGCAGTTCTTTGGTCTGTTCGCCGTCGTTTTTTTGAAACACGGCCATTCCCAGCGAGTGCACCTCGCTGGCGACCCACTCGTCATAGGTCAGCTGCTGTGCGGCTGTGATCGGGAAGCCCGTGCTGTTTCCATAGCCGTCCATGTTGTCGGGGTCGACGGCGTCAAACCCCTTGGTCTTGCACATCGCAAAGCGCGCGCTCATGATCGGCTCGAGCACGCCGAGCTGGCGGATGTCCAGCCACCGCTCGCCCGGCCAGCCTTCGACGCCACTGCCGAGCGCAGCCGCCGGAAACTGGCTCTGGTCTGCGCGGCCAGGCTCCCAGGTCCCGACGTCGACGTAGCAGATTGCGTGCTTGCCCTGCGCGTGCAGCGCGGCGACCTCACCGGCGCTGATTTCAAAGCCGTCGATGTCATAGGCCGCCACCGGCTCGCTGTTGTTGATGGTGCCCTGTAGCTGCAAGTACCAGGTCAGATGCTGGGGAGGGATCCAGTGGCTGCCGGGCGGACCGCCGCCCGACCCGCCGCCCGGTCTGCCTGCGACGCCTGGCACGCCGGCGCCGCCCGACCCGCCGGACAGGATGCGAAACCAGGCGCCCCCCCGCCTGACACGGCGGGTCGAGTCGCGCCCGAAGCGGGCTAGCTGCTCGGCGGTGAGCCGCACCCGGCCGCTGGCTGCGGCCGGTACCACGAACCTGGCGAGGAACCGGCCTCGCCGACCGGCGCTGAAGGTGGTGATGCGCCGTCCGGCAAACAGGACGACTCCCGCGAGCTGGGGGCGAAAGCCGGATCCGCGAACCGCGATCGACGTCCCAACCCGCCCGGACGCTGGGGAGAGCGCCACATGTGCGGCCCTTCTTGCGCCGCGAGCCTGCACGGGAGCGGCCGCGAGGGCGAATGGCGTGAGGCAGGCGAGGATCGACGCGAGGCCGGCAAAACGACTCGGTCCTCGCCAGGGGCGGGCGGCCATCGGCTCAGAATGCCAGACAGCGCGGCGGGGGCGCGTCGTTCGCACCCCCGCCCGCCCTGCGCTCACCAGCAGGGTTCGAACGTAGTCCCGTTCAGTTCCAGGCTGAAGCGCGCGCCCATGATCCCCGCCGCGTTGTCCGCGGGACAGAAGGAGCTAGTGGACAGGCTGTACTCGAGGTTGAGCACCGGCTTGCCGGCCGCCAGGTAGGGCCCGAAGTTGCTGCATTCCTTGTACTGGTTGCACTGCTCGTCAACCGCCCCGTCGAAGTAGGGCTGCAGTTCTTTGGTCTGTTCGCCGTCGTTTTTTTGAAACACGGCCATTCCCAGCGAGTGCACCTCGCTGGCGACCCACTCGTTATACGTCAGCTGCTGCGCGGCTGTGATCGGGAAGCCCGTGCTGTTTTCATAGCCGTCCATGTTGTCGGGGTCGACCGCGTCAAACCCCTTTTCACGACAGATCTGAAAGCGTGCCGTCATGATCGGCTCGAGCACGCTCAGCTGGCGGATGTCGAGCCATTTCTCGCCCGGCCAGCCATCTGAAGCGCCGAGCACCGAGGCCGGGAACGAGCTGAAGTCGGGCCTCCAGTTCTCGGCCGTTCCGACGTCGATGTAGCAGATCGCGTGCTTGCCCTGGGCATGCAGCGTGGCGACCTCGCCGGCGCTGGTTTCAAAGCCGTCGATGTCATAGGCCGCCACCGGCTCGCTGTTGCTGATGGTGCCCTGTAGCTGCAAGTACCAGGTCAGATGCTGGGGAGGGATCCAGCGGCTGCCGCCGGAGCCGCCCGTGGAGCCGGTCGCTCCCGTCCCACCCGAGGTGCCCGTGGAGCCGGTAGGACCCGTCGGCGAGGTCGGTCCAGTGGGACCCGTGGGGCCGCTCACGCCCGTGGGGCCGGTGGGGCCGCCGGAGGAGCCGCCCGAGCCTCCCGTCGACCCTCCGCCGTGACCGCTTTTCTTGGTGCGTGAGAAGGTAGCCGACACGCGCAAGCTGGCTGCGCGCGCCGAGCGGCCCACTGACGTGATCGGCGCCGTGACGAGCGTCTGGTCGCCGGTCGTCTCGGGCGCCTTGAACGTGGTCGAGAAGGTGCCGCTCGCGGTGGTCGTGAAGAAGGCGACGCGTCGCGTGCCAAACAGCACGATGCCCCGCGCGGCGGGCCGCAGGCCAAAGCCCTTCACCAGGACAGAGGTGTCGACAGATCCGGAGCGTGGGGTGAGTGTCAGCCGTGGATGAGACTGCGCCGCGGCGACACCGGTTGACAGTGCGAGTCCGGCAAGCGCGGCCATCGTGGCAGTCGCGTGCGCGGCGGTTCGACGAGAGCGGGACAGCATAGAGCGACCTCCGTGTCACGGGCAGCACGAGCATGGCCAGCGCTGCGCCTCGTTGAATCGACAAGAACAAGGCCTGCACAGCGCAGGCCTCGGACTGGCCACTGTGTCACGCTCGCGCGGCGCTCAAACGTCGCTTGGACAGATGGACGATGCGCTACGGCTCAGTGCAACGGCGCGACCAGGAGCGACCAAGCCCCGGTCGACGCCACGCGCACACCCCGATAGGTGCCCTTGGTCAGGTTCACGCTGCCGGTCGGCTTCGTGCTGTTCACGAGCATGAAGCCCGCCGAGGTGAAGAGCTGGATCTTCGGCTTGGCGGCGTTCCAGGTGAGCCTGACCGCCGACTTAAGGGCGAGCGTACCGATCGCGCGGTTACCGTGACCGGCGTAGCGGCGCCCGGGTTCGACGGCCGGCGAGGGAGGTGCGGGACGGGGAGCGGACGGCGAGGTCGACGTCGCAGGCGGCGAGGCGTGTGGTGTGTGTCGCGCGCTCGACGTACCGGCGGGCGTGCCGGGCCTCGCGCCGTTCGAGCTGGTCGCCGTGGGGGTGCTCGCGGGGGCCGTGGCGCTGCTCGTCGCGGCTGTCGTCTTGCTCTGGCCGCCGCACGAGGCAGCCAGCGTGGCGATGCACATCAGCAGGGCCGCGGCCGCGACGCGCGGTGCTCTGGCGCGGGGGAGGCTCAGCGAACGTCCGGCGCGAGGCGAGCTTGCTGGCTGCAACACGCCAAGACTATTGGATCCACAGGCTGGTGGCGAGCACTCGCCCGGGGCGCAGCAGCAGCGCGAGCAGCGGCGGGAGCGCGACGAGGATGCCGACCGCTGTCCCCGCGATCAGCGCCGTGCCCGGAACCGGCGAGTAGGAGAGCCCGTCGACGACGACGAGCTCGGTGACGAGCGCCGCCACCGCGGACATCAGCGCCCACTGGACGTACGCCAGCGACTCCAGCACGTTGATCAGCATCGTGAGCAGCGCGATGCAGCCAAAGCCGATGAACAGGCTTAGCCTGCTGGTGCCCGAGGTCCACTGCGAGATGAAGATGACGAACACCGAGAGCCCGACGGTCAGCAGCACGAGCCGCCCGACCGCCCCGAGGAACACGCGCATCGCCGGGCCGCGCACGGAACGCTCGTTGGCCTGCGCGAGGCCCGCCCCCTGCAGGCCGCGCGGAACCGCGTCGTAGAACTGCCACAGGTGGTAGCCGCCCCAAAAGCTGCCGAAGATCGAGGGCAACAACGCGAGCGCGGGGAACGCGCCGTGAACGCCCCAGCCGAGGCTCGAGTCCCCGACCAGCAGGCCGCCGAGCGCAGCGCCCATCGCGCCGGCCCACAACGCCCGCCCCAGGCGTCCCGCCGGCTCATTCGAGCGTTCGTGGCTCGTGCGGATCGCGGTCACGGCGCCGATCACGATGATCGCGGTCAGTCCGAGCAGCAGAGGGTAGGCAGGGAGGTCGGCCTGCAGCGCGAACACGGTGCCCACGAGCAGCAGCCCGTAGAACAGCCCCCAGCCCCTGCGAGAGAGGATCGTGCCGCCGACCCAGATCGCTACGAACATGCCCGCGAGCGGCCCGTAGGAGCTGAGGAGCATCAGCGGCATCTCGATTCCCAGGATGGCGACCGCGAGCAGCACGATGCGATCGCGCGACAGCCAGGTGAAGCCCGAGCGGCGGCTCAGGTAGCGGCTGCGGATCGCCCACAGAAGCGCAAGGGTCGTCGGCAGGGCGATCACGATCGCCTGCGTCAGCACTGCTGTGCCCACCTGACGTCCCAGCGGTCCGGCCCACGAGGCGACCGCGAGGATCGCCATGATCAGCGCGATCGCCTCGGTGATGATGCTCTCGCGGTGTCCGGACTCCTCGGTGGTGAGTCGTCCCGGTGTCCAGCGCGGCGGTTTTGGCGGCACGACTCGCGAGCCCAGGCTGAGTGCGCTGTTGGCGCGCATACCTCCCCATGCCTCGAGCACGACGGCCGCCTCGAGCACATCCTGCGCGCCGCGACCGAGCCTCGCCTCGATCACCCCTGCCGCGTAGCGATGTCCAGAGTCTGAGCCGGTCATGCGGCGATCGCCTTGCTGGTCAGCTCGCCGAGCAGCTGGCGATAGCCCTCCAGGCAGGCCGTGCGCGTGTACTTGCGGTGCACGCGGGCAAAGCCGCGCTCGCCCAGGTGCTTGGCCAGCTCGGGGTTTCGCAGCAGTGTCGATACGCCCGTCGCGATCGCGTGCACGTCCCCGGGTGGCAGCACGATGCCGCAGCCGCGCAGGACCTCCGGCACGCCGCCGACCGCCGTGGCCACGACCGGGCGCGCCTGTGACATCGCCTCGAGGATCGACATCGGCAGGCCCTCGGAAATGCTCGTCATCAGCACTATGTCCGCGCCGCGCACCACGCCGTTGGGGTCTTTCGTCGTGCCCATGAACTCAAAGCAGTCCTCTGCGCCGAGCCGGCGCCCGAGCTCTTCACATGCGCGTGCGTAGGTCTCCTGGCCCTTGGTCGGCGGGCCCCAGTACTCGAACTTGACTCCAGGGACCCTGCGGCTGACCTCGACCGCGACGCGAAGCATCGTCTGCACGTCCTTGAGCGGGTCGATGCGTCCGACGGAGACCACCTTCATGTTGCCCGGTGTAGTGGTGTACTCATCCGGGGCGTCGATCCCGTTCTGGATCACTCTGATCTTGTCGGGGTCCACTCCCAGCCCCCGCTCCCAGGCTGCGTTGGCCTCGGTGACCGGGGAGACGAAGTCGGCCGCCGCGTAGGCGGCGCGGCTCAGGCCGCGCGCCAGGCGGCTTGACAGGAAGCGCTCCCCCTGCGAGGACGGGCTGCGCGCGGCGGCAAGGTAGGCCTCGCGCACGTACACGCCGTGCTCGGTGAGCAGCATCTCGGTGCCGTGCAGCTCCTTGTGCACGAGCGCCGGGATGACGGCCCAGCCTGCGGCGGTCACGTGCAGCAGATCGGTCTGTGGCGTCGGGGTGCCCGCGGCGCGCGCGATCCAGTAGATCGTCTGATAGAGCCTCGCCGCCTCGACCGCGGTCAGGCGCGGAGCAGGCCCGGCGTCCGGGTGGCGCTCGTCGAGCACCTCCTCCAGCGCGCCGAGGAACGTGCGCCAAGCGCGCCCGCCCCTGAAGGCGCCGCGCACGGCGTCGGGCCTGCGTCTGCACCAGAGCAGCGCCTCGAGCAGCGCCGCTTTGCTGCCTTCCCAGTCGATCAGGGCGCGCACCAGGTTGGCGGGCAGGCTCTCCCGGGTGGCGTGGTCTGCGTGGATCGACCAGCGCCGCCGTGGCAGGCGCTCTGACCACAGTTCGATCTGCCCGGCCAGCGAAGCGTGAGGCGGCAGCTCGAAGATCTTCGACTGACCGCTCTCCCCGGCCATGATCGGTAGGATCTGCCACTCAAACTCGGTGAGGCCATTGATCAGCAGGTCACACCACGAGCTCACGCCACCGACGGCGTAGGGATAGGTGGCCTCGGTGGTCATCAGGATGCGGGGACGGGTGGAGGGTCGTGCGCGCGTGCGCGCCGCGCGCCACGGGAACCTGCGCACGTTCGCCGGCGGGGGCAATGGCGAGGCCCCCGGTTGCGCGAGCTGCGGTTGCGCGGCAGCCGGCTCAGGCAGTGGAAGCACGGTCAGCTCGGGCATCGACACGACCTGATCCTCGGTCGCGCGACCGGCGGCGTCACCTGCTTGGCTCGCCGGCTGCAGTGTGGACATCAGCCGCCGGTTGAGCTGTTGCCGCTGCCGTCGGCGCCCGGGCGGCCCGTGTGACCGTTCAGGGGCGCGCCGTTGGCATACGCGCCATTGCCGTTTGCGCTGCGGTGGGCAGCGGTGCCGTTCGCGCCGTTGGGTGTCGCCAGCGCGCCGTTGGGGGCGGCGGCGTGACCGTGTGGCTCGATCCCCACCGGTAGCGCGCCCAGCTTGCTCTGAAGTCCGCCCATTGCGCGATCTATCTCGTCACAGGCCTCGAGCAGGCCGTCGCGGATGACCAGGCACTCGGTGAATAGGCTCCAGGTTTCCTCGAGCAGGCGCTCGGTCTCCGCCGGCGCCGCTCCCTCGGGCGCCTCGGTGCGCTCGATTTCGGCTTCCAGTCGCCTGATCGGGTGGGTCGGAAGAGCGGTGCTGTCGTGGTCATCCTGTCCCGGAACCTGTTGTGAGACATCGTGGGGCGCGCCTGCATCCATGCGCTTACGCTCGTTCCTATGTTCGCTGTACCTGGCCGGCAACCTGGCCGACTGAAACCGCCGCGAGCGGATCGTCCGCAGCAGCCTGCCGGTGCGTTCCAAGCCCGGCGGGCCGGACGCGCGGCCTCCGTAGTGTCTTACGTTCTGCCTCGGCGCCCAATGGCCCGTGCGTCTCATCTTGCGTTCAGCGGGTGAACGCGTCGCCGCCGGGCGCCCGGTGCGGGGGCCGGCGGCGCCGAGGAAGATGCACAGCAACGCCCGGCAGGGGTCGGTGACCGGTGTTAGGATTCCCCTCGTCGATCTGCCCGCGCTGAGCGGAAAGAAAGCCAACTTCAGAGCGGTTGCGGGGGGCGTGGAGCGCTTGGTCATTGAGGTCGTTGCCGGTTGCGCTCCATCTCGAAATTCTCAGGACAGCACGATACACGGATGCTCGCGACTCAGACACCGCAAAAGATCGGATTTTGGTGATGTCTGATCGGGTAGAGGGCGGGTCTGCGGTTTCGCACTGGCTGTCTCGCCGAAACCTGCCGACAGGCGCGGTGTCAAGCCGGCGACCGCGGTGGCTGCCGCGGCGCGCCGAGGTCGCGACGCCGTTGTGGATGCTGTCGGCCGCGCTGGCGGCGCTCGCGCTGACGTTGGTCCTCCAGACGCTCTGGCCGAGCCTGCGCACGGGTTCGGGCCAGACGATGGTGAGGACCGGATGCGGTCTGGTGGCGATCGTCGCCGCGCTCGTGCTCGCCGGGCGCCTACGCCACAGGCGCCTGCTGCGCGACGTCGCGATCGTCGGCGCGCTCGGCGTGCTCGGGGTCGTCAACCTCGCGCTCGCGGTGGCATCCACGCCGCTGTCCTCGCACCCGCACAGCGACTGGCAGTGGATCGCGCTGATCGCGAACATTGCCACCAGCGTCGTGCTGCTGTGCGCGCTGTGCTGGCGCGTGGATGTGCGTGAGCCGCGGCTGCCGCGTGCGTTTCTTGTCGGGGCCGTCGTGCTCGTGGTCGCCAGCTGGGACCTCCTGCTCGTGGCCTCGGGGCGCAGCGGCTGGCTGTATACGGCTGATGCGCTCAAGCTCGTCGCCTACGCGCTGATCCTCGCCGGCTGCGTGAGCGAGCTCAAGCTCAACCGGCGCAGGCTGATCCAGCGCGCCGCCGCCGACGAGCGCAGGCGCATGGCGCGCGACATGCACGACGGGCTCGCCCAGGAGCTGGCGTTCATCGCTACGCACTCCCAGCGGCTCGGGAAGTCAGGTGACGACGCGGCGATCGTGACGCACCTGAAGGCGGCGGCCGAGCGCGCGCTGCACGAGTCGCGCACGACGATCGCCGTGCTGACGTCCGTCGACGACGCCCCGCTCGACATGCTGATCGCGCGCACCGCCGACTCGTTTCGCGCGAAGTTCGGCGTCGAGGTGGATCTCGACCTGCAGCCAGCGATGGTCGTCGACGCCGAGCAGCGAAGCGCGCTGCTGCGCATCCTGCATGAGGCGATGACCAATGCCGTCCGCCACGGTGGCGCCGAGCAGGTGTTCGTGCGCCTCACCGTCGGCGAGGAGGGCCCTCTGCTGAGGGTCGTCGACGACGGCTGTGGCTTTGACGTGCCGGGTGCATTCAGCGCGGGCAAGGGGCTCGGCCTGATGAGCATGGGCGAGCGGGCCGACATGCTGGGCGGTGGGCTGAACATCTTCTCCAGCCCTGGCACCGGCACCGTGGTGGAGGTCGGACTCCCATAGCCCAGCGCCTGCGCATCGTGCTCGCAGATGACCACGCCCCCACCCGTCTCGGCGTTCGCATGGCGCTCGAGGAAGGTGGTTTTGACGTGGTCGCGGAGGCCGCCGACGCGCGCGGCGCGGTCGAAGCCGTGCTCGAGCACCTGCCGGATCTCTGCTTGCTCGACGTGTACATGCCCGGCGAAGGGATCGCGGCGGCGACCGAGCTCAGCGAATCGCTCCCCGAGCTGCCGATCGTGATGCTGAGCGTCTCTGACACCGACGAGGACCTGTTCGAGGCGCTGCGCGCCGGTGCGTGCGGCTACCTGCTGAAGGACACCGATCCCCAGCGCCTGCCGACGGCGCTGCGCGCGGTCCTCGAGGGCGAGGCGCCGCTGCCGCGCGTGCTCACCGCGAGGCTGATCACCGAGTACCGCCGGCGTGGGCGCGAGCGGCGGCTGCGCGACGATCAGGGCGCCGTCGTCACGCTGTCAGAGCGCGAGTCAGAAGTGCTCGAGCTGCTCCGGGCCGAGCTCACGACCAAGCAGATCGCACACCGGCTGGGCATCTCGCCGGTGACCGTGCGCCGCCACATCTCAGACGTGCTCAAAAAGCTGCGCGTAGCGGACCGCGCCGCTGCGCTGCGCCTGACCGGCGATTCGCCACGCTGAGCGACGCGCGCGGCGCGAGCGCGATCAGAGCGGCGGGTGCGCGGCGGGCGCGCCGCGCGAGCGGCCGTCCTGGGCGAGGTCGATCTCACACCAGACGAGCGTCCCAGCGGAGTGGTCGACGCCCCACCTGTCCGCCACGCGATCGACGATGAACATGCCCCAGTCGCCCGCGGTCATCGTCGAGGGGGTCGCCATCACCACGTCGTCGCACGGCTCGCTGATCTCCGCTCGCACGAGGCGCTCGCTGCGGCACACGGTCAGCTCGATGTAGCTGTGGGCGGCGGGGTCTCCGTGCTGCACTCTGTTGGTCACGAGCTCGCTCACGCAGAGCGAGAGGTCATAGAAGAGCACCGGATCGAACTGGCGCTCCCACTCGTGCAGCACGCGACGGGCGGCGCCGACGGCCTGCGGCAGGCCGCGAAACCTGAACTTTCGTTCGGTCTCGCTGAGCTCCAGCGGCGCCATCAGATCGCCGGCACCCCAGCTCGTCGCGGCCATCCGGTCGGGGTCGCCGCGCTGCAGATCTGCGAGCGAAAGCTCGCGCGCGCCAGGGTTGCGCGGTGCGGCGGTCTGTGGGGTGCTCGGACCGGCGGGTCCTGGCATCGGAGTCCCTTCCATCGAATCAGGTGCCTTGCGTGGCAACATTGTCCAGCTAAATCCCCCGTGGCGCGTAGCGGCACTGTGAAAATCGCCGCGATCCTTGCGGCCTCCTCCCACTACGGGCAGAAAATCGTCGCAGCGCGTCAGGGGGATGTCAAGCGCTGCAGCTACTCGACCGTGACGGTCTTGGCGAGGTTGCGCGGCTGGTCGACGTTCAGCGCACGCTCGCGCGCGATGTGGTAGGCCAGCAGCTGCAGCGGGATGACCGCGAGAATCGTCTGCAGGAGCACGTCGGTCTGGGGCACGTAGACGACCTGCTCGGCGTGCTCGGCGACCTCCTTGCTTCCCTCGCTGGCGATCGCGAACACGCGCGCCCCGCGGGCCCGGACCTCGGAGATGTTCGACAGCATCTTGTCCAGCACGCTGGGGTCGGTCGCCACGCACACGACCGGGGCGTGCTCGCCGAGGAGCGCGATCGGGCCGTGCTTCATCTCGCCCGCGGCGTAGGCGTCGGTCGGGATGTAGGAGACCTCCTTGAGCTTCAGCGCGCCCTCGAGCGCGACGGGCAGGCCGGACAGGCGCCCAAGGTAGAGGAAGAACTCGCTGGCGGCGAGGCGCTCGGCCAGCTGGGCGACCGGCCGCCCGACCGAGGCCAGCACCGCGTCGATCCGCGCGGGCAGCAGGGTGAGCTCGCCGCTCAGTTGCTCGAGCCTGTCCTGGGGAAGCGCCTCGCGCAGCTGGGCGATGCGCAGGGCGAACGCGTACAGCGCGGCGACCTGAGCGACGAACGTCTTCGTCGCTGCGACCCCGATCTCCATGCCGGCGTGGGTGAGTAGCACGCCGTCGGCGTCGCGCGTGGCCTGGCTGCCGGGGACGTTGGTCAGCGCGAGCACCGTCGCGCCGCGAGCGCGCGCCAGGCGCATCGCGGCCAGCGTGTCGGCGGTCTCGCCGGACTGCGTGATGCCGATCACCAGCGAGTCCTCGGCCAGCAGCGGGTCGCGGTGGCGAAACTCCGAGGCGAGGTCGATCTCGACCGGAACGCGTGCCCAGCGCTCGAGCGCGATGCGCCCGGCCAGCGCCGCGTGATAGGAGGTTCCGCAGCCGACGATCACGATCCTGCTCACCCCGCGCAGCTGCTGCGGCGTGATGCCGATCTCGGGCATCGGGCTGGCGATGTCGATCCAGTCGGCGAGCGTGTCGGCGACCGCCGTGCGCTGCTCGTGGATCTCCTTGAGCATGAACGTCTCAAAGCCGCCCTTCTCGACCACGTCGTCGTCCCAGTCGACGCGGACCGGTGAGACGGGGATAGCCTCGCCCGCCGCATTGAGGAAGCTCGCGCGCTCGGGGGTGAGCACGGCGATCTCGCCTTCGTCGAGCACGTGCACCTGGCGGGTGTGGTCCAGGAATGCCGGGATCGCCGACGCGAGGAACTGCTCGCCATCGCCGACGCCGACGACCAGCGGACACTCGCGACGGGTGCCGACGAGCAGGTCGGGGTGCTCGGCGCTCATCGCGACGAACGCGAAGTGGCCGCGGAGCTCGCCGACGGCCGCCTGCACTGCCGCCACGAGGTCGTCCTCGTAGAGGTCTGCGATCAGGTGGGCGACGACCTCGGCGTCGGTCTGGGAGCGAAAGCGCGCGCCCCGCGCCCCCAGTCGCTCGCGCAGCGCGAGGTGGTTCTCGACGATCCCGTTGAGCACGATGTGCACGCGGCCGTCGGTGTCCTGGTGAGGGTGGGCGTTGTCCTCGGTGACCCTGCCATGCGTCGCCCAGCGGGTGTGGCCGATGCCGGTCGTCGGCTCGGCCAGGACCGTCGTGACGGCGCCGTTTCCATTTCGCTGGCTGGCGCGCTGTGCGGCTTGCGCGGCGAGCGCCCGTCGCAGCGCGGCGAGGTTGCCCACCGCGCGCACGGACTCGACCTGGCCGTCGTGCGCCAGCGCCAGGCCGGCTGAGTCATAGCCGCGGTACTCCAGGCGCCGCAGACCCTGAAAGAGGATCTCACGGCACGGCCGGCGGCCGACATATCCGATGATTCCGCACATTCGCTGCCGTCCCTTCCCTGGGGTCGATCGGATCTCGTCGGCCGGCTCGGCGCATGCCCCGCTCTAGCCTGAGCGTCGAGCCCACCTTCGGACCGCATGGGATTACAGCCTGCGCCGCGGTCGCGGTCAATGGCCCCATTGACTCATCGAGGCGTTCAGTGCATGAACGCGAGCCGGCGCGCGACCCGTCTCCGACCTAGACTCCTGCGGATGTCGGCACCGATCTCAGTGGTTGTGATCGACGACCACGTGATGTTTCGCACCGGGCTTCGCGAGCTGCTTGAACAGGAGGAGATCCGCGTCGTGGGCGAAGCGGGCTCCGCCGAGGCGGGCATAGAGGTGATCCAGGCCAAGGCGCCCGATGTGGCGATCGTCGACCTCAACCTCCCGCGGATGTCCGGCCACGACGCGATCCGCCAGATGGCCACGAGCGCACCGCGAACCCAGGTGCTCGTGCTGACGATCTCAATCGACCAGGCCGACGTGACCGAGGCCGTGCTAGCCGGCGCCTGCGGCTACCTGCTCAAGGACGCCGCCGCCGCCGACATCGTCGCCGGCGTGCACGCCGCCGCGTCGGGCGAGTCGATGGTCTCGCCGCGAATGGCCACGACGCTGCTCGATCAGCTGCGCCAGCGCGAGCGTGGCGAGAGCGGCCCGGATGCAGAGAGCCTGTCCCCGCGCGAGAAGGAGGTACTTCGGCTGGTCGTCGAGGGCAAGGACAACGCGGCGATTGCCCAGGAGCTGTTCATCAGCCCCTACACCGTCAAGAACCACATCTCCAACATCCTGCTCAAGCTGCGAGTCGACAATCGCCTGCAGGCGGCGGTTCGCGCGGTGCGCGGCTCGCTGGTCTGAGCGCGCCCTGATCTGCGCGCGGCGCCTCTAGGAGCTCAGCTCGGCCCGCGCGCGCACCCTGCTCAGGAGTTCGCGCAGCTGATTGCAGGTGCGCGTCATCCAGCGCAGCATGACAGACAGCTCGCGCAGTTTCGTGGCGGCGCCTGGGTCGCCGGACTCGGCCAGGCGGGCGATCTCGCGCTCCAGGCGCACGCGGTCGACGTCCAGCGCGAGCACGTACGCATAGCCGTCTACGACGAGGTCGAGCTTCGCCTTGTCGGCCACGTGGGCTTCCTCATCGGAGAGGGCGTTGATCAGCCATTCCGCGTGGCTTCGCAGGCAGTCGGGATCGTGTTCGATCGGATAGTGATCTGGCGCAGGTGTGGCTGACACGAGTGATCCGCGGGGCCGTCGAGTCGGTCGCGACTTGACCGCGCATGTAGAGAGTTGAACGAGCACAGCGTGGTCCTGGCTGGCTGCACGGTCAATCGACCGCCCGGCCCTTTTCACGTTCAGTCGATGAACGGAGAATCAGCCGGCCGAGCTATTGACCGGGCGCGGGCCGATGGCCAGCCTCACGGTTGTGATGCGCGGCACCCTCGCCACGGATGGCTCGATGATCGCCTCGCAGCGCCCTGACGGCGTGGGGACGGTCTGATGAGCGACGCGACCGCGCTCGCGCCCCAGGCGCTCGCCTACGGCGGCGCCGAGGCCCAGGTCGTGATCCCCGCTGGGCTGCACGGCGGATCCGCCGAGGACGGGTTCGCCAGACAGCACATGCTCACCGGCGAGCGCCTGCGGCCGACCGTGCTGCGCCCGTCCGCGCGGCTGCTCAAACGGACCTTCGACCTGGTCGGGGCGATCCTGATGCTCGCGCTGTTCGCGCCGCTGATGGTGCTCGTCGCCCTGCTCATCCGCCTCGAGGACCGGGGGCCCGTGCTGTTTCGCCAAACGCGCGTCGGGCGCAGCGGAACGCGGTTTGAGATCTTCAAGTTCCGCACGATGGTCGAGGGAGCGGACGCACTGAAGGACGATCTGCGTCCGCTCAACGAAGCGAGTGGCCTGTTCAAGATCGCCGACGATCCGCGCGTTACGCGCGTCGGGAGCTTCGTGCGCCGGTCGTGCATCGACGAGCTGCCGCAGCTGTTCAACGTGCTGTCGGGAGCGATGAGCCTCGTGGGGCCAAGGCCGCTGATCCCCGAGGAGGACCGGCTGATCGTCGGCTGGCACCGCGCGCGGCTGCACGCCGCACCCGGCATGACCGGTCACTGGCAGGTGCTCGGGGGCGCGCGCGTGCCGCTGCACGAGATGGTCGCGATCGACTGTCGCTACGTCGCCGGTTGGACGCTCTGGAGCGACGTGAGGACGCTGGCGAAGACGGTCCCCTGCGTGCTCGCGATGCGCGGGATGTAGCGCGGGTCGCGGCGAGGTTTCCTGCGAGGGCGCGGATATGATCGGCCCATCGGTCGCCGACAGCCTGGCCCGATCCAAGACCCGGCGCGGGCGGCCGCGCATCGCAACCGAACCGCATCGGGAGACGCGTGCAATGAGATGGGCGAGCGCGTGCGTGGCGCTGATACTCGCCGTGGGGATCACGGCAAGCGTGATCGCGCTGGGAGGGCGCGAAGCCAACAGCGAGTTCGTCGCCCAACAGCGCGCGCTGGCGCCCGTCAGCGCGGCCGCGCTGCAGCAGCTGATCGCCACGACGAGCGATCCGCGGCCCGGCTACGGGGGACGCGCGCTGCGGCGCGCGCTGCAGCACGCAGAGCACGAGCGCGCTCGGCAGCCCGTGGACGTGCGTGGTCCGCTATCCCCGCCCGCCGCTCGTGCGCTACCGCGTGATCGTCGACGCCAACCGCTCGATCCGCGGCTCGGGTGCTCCCGAGGGGGCTCCGCTGCGCGGTGCGCTGACGGTGAGCGGGTGCTGCGTGGGCTCGTCCTGAGCCGCCGCGCCGCGGCTCCGCGACCCGTTCACCGCAGCTCGGTGCGCAGCTTGGCCAGCGCGCGGTAGATGCGCCCCTCGACGGCGCTCTCGCCCTCGCCGAGCACGCGGGCGACGTCGCGCAGCTTCAGGTCGGCGCCGAAGCGAAGCGCGATCGCCTCGCGCTCGTCATCGCTCAGCAGCGCCAGGGCGCGCAGCAGCTCGTCGCGCTGCGCGACCGCGTCGAGCGCGGGGTCTGGGCCCGGGCCCGCCGCGTCTGAGGCCACCTCGTGCAGCGCGCGCGTCTCGCTGGTCGCGCGGCGCGCGTGGTCGCGCAGCAGGTTCAGGGCGATCGTGTAGAGCCAGCGCCGCTCGCTTCCACGACGGGGGTCGAAGCGCTGGCGCGAGCGCAGCATCCGCTCGAAGGTCTCAGACAGCAGGTCCTCGGCGAGCTCGCGGTTGCCCGTGCGGTAGGCGAGGAAGCCGAAGAGCCGCTCGGCGTGCTCCTCGAACAGCCGCTCGAACGTGTCGTTCTGCATTCAGAGCGACATTCTGGCGCTGGCGGCGGGCGACGCGAGCGGCTGCGCCCGCGGCGCTGTCGGCGGCTATTTGCCGCAGGCGAGCAGCAGGCGGGTTTCGGTGATCGTCTTGCCCGAGGTGGTGACAGCGATCACCTTCACTTTGCCGCTCGTGCAGGGCAGTTTGACCTTGATGTTGGCCGACACGTGGCGGCCGCTGAGCACGAGCACGGTCTTGCCATTGAGCTTGACCGTCACCTTCTTGAGCTTGACGTGCGCTGGTAGCTGCAGATGGATGTGGAACGTGCGCGTCTGAGCCCTGCGGTGCTGGGAGCCTTCGACCCCGCCCTGGCCGTACTGGGCGGTGGCGGCGTTCCCGCCGGACTGGCTGGCGCCGCCCGCGGCGATCACGCCGCCGGTCCCGGCCGCCATCAGGCCGACGGTCAGCCCCGCGACGGCGAGGCGGCGACGCATGCCCGCGCGTCCGTCGCGCCTGGTGCGCGCCAGCGTGGCCGTCTTGAGCTGATCCAGGCGCAGGGGATCGAGCTGTGGACGCTCTGCGCGCAGGCGCTGGGCGAGGCGGTCGAGGTCCTCGTCGTGTGCGTCCCTGCGCTTCATCGCGTCGCTCCCGTTCGTTGCGGTTGGGCCTGCTGCACTCCTTATACGAACGGGCGGCGCGTTTTCCGACAGGCGCTCGATCCGCCGCCGGCCTGAACGACTTTTTAGAGATAGTCGATCGACAGCTGCCCGGAGGCCAGCGCTTCGTTGCGCAGCAGCGGCGCCAGCGTTTCCCAGCGGTGCGGGTCTGGTGCGTCGAGTGCCAGCGAGGCATGTCTGACCAGCGGCGATAGCGGGTTGAGGGTGAGCGCGTGCTCGATCGCCGAGCGCGGGTCCAGGCCCGCGGCGGCGCGCGCGACGGCGAGCCAGTAGGAGCCTTCCCAGCTCGCCGTTTCCAGCGACTGCGCCTGCGCCATCGCCGCCACGGCCGCCTGCGCGAATCCCAGCTGCAGGTCGCAGACGCCGATGATCGTGTACGCCTGCGGGCGGCGCGCCGACAGCGACAGCGACGACAGCGCCTGGCGCTTTGCGCCGACGCAGTCCTGCTGGCGCAGATCGCGCGCGCTGTGCGCCAGGCGCGCGTAGGAGGTGCCGGCGAGCAGTGGCGCGATCGCGAGCACGAGCCATCCCAGCGCGACGAGCGTGCGGTTGGCGGGCAGGCCCGACAGGCCGGCGCGCCGGCTGTGCGGTCGGGCGAGCGCGCAGCCCGCGAGCATGAACACGCCGAGCGTGACCGCCGGCATCTGCCAGTCCCAGTCAAAGGCCTGATGCACCGCCCACGCCAGCGCGGTCGCGAACAGGGCGGCATACACGGCGCGGTCGCGGCCGCGCACGCGCGCGGCGAGGCCGGCGAGCAGCCCGACGACCACGATCGCGATCAGCGCCAGGCCGACGATGCCGAGCTCGGCGAGGCTCTGCAGGTACAGGGAGTGGGCGTCGGTCACGTACAGCGGTTCGCTGCGATAGCGGAAGTAGTAGGGCTGGTAGGTGCCGGCGCCGCTTCCATGCAGCCGCTGGGTGTCGTAGATGCGGATCGCCGCTTTCCACAGCGCAAGGCGTCCGTCGTTGCCTGGATCGGTCAGCCGTTCGCGCGTCTGGGAGATGTTGGTGATGCCGTTCCCTTTCACGAACCTGTCGTACTCGCGCTGCGCAAAGCCGCCGGCGCCCAGCGCGAGAGCTGCGGCGAGGACGACCGCGACCGCGCCGGCGCCGATCCCGGCGCGTGCGGCGCGCGACGGGGGAGTCCGCGCGAGCGCGAGCCGCTGCAGCGGGGCGTCCGCGAGCAGCAGCACGGCGCGCAGCGCGCCCGCGCCGAGCATGCACAGGCCGACGACGAGCGCGACGTGTCGCCCCTGCGCGACGGCGGCAGGGCTCGTCGGGTCGTGGCTCGCCAGCAGCGTCGCGTCCCACGCGCTGCGCAGCGCGATCGCAGTCGCTGGCGCCAGCGCGAGCAGCGCGCCGGGCAGCGTGCGCGCGCGCGCGAGCAGGCAGTAGGCGAGCAGGCCGATGATCGCGGCGCCCATAGCGCCGCGTGAGAACGTGAGCAGCAGCGTCGCGGCGATCCCCGGGAAAGCGGCCGCCGAGAGCACCCGCACACTCGGGTGCTCGGCGCGATCGGCGCTCAGGTGCAGGCCGAGGATGAGCACGATCGCCGCGACCATGCCCTCGGCGTTCCAGTAGGTGAGCGGGTAGTTCAGCCGTTCGGCGAAGAAGCTGGCGGTCGTCGGCCAGGCGTGCGGCAGCAGGCGCGAGACGAGTCCGATGAGGCAGACGACGGCTAGGCCGGCGGCGATGGCGCGGATCAGGCAGGCCGCTCGCTCGCGCGTGTAGCGGCGCGAGCCGAACAGCGCGAGCGCCAGCAGGTAGAGCAGCGTGAGGTCGTAGCTGTCGAGCGTGCGCGCGGTCGCGTGCGACCAGAGCGCCGACGCCAGCTGCCAGGCGGCATAGAGCGCGAGCGCCGCGAGCGGAACCGCGAGCGTGCGCGAGAAGCCCTCGAACGGCCGTGCGGCGAGCGTCGTTCGCAGCACGAGCGCCTGCGCGAGCACGATCGTGACGAACGCCGGCGCGCTCGGGAAGAAGCCGCCGGCGTTGAACGACAGGTACACGAGCGCCGCGGGCGCGAGCAGCACGAGCGCAACCGAGCCGACCGCCTCCAGCGGCTCGCGCCTGGCTTGCGCGAGCGACGCCCGCGAAGCCGCCCCGATGCGCGTCGCGCCGCTGACCTGCGCCGTCTCGTGCGACACGCTGAAAGCCTAGTCGCGGTGCCAGCGGCCACCGCCGCGAGCCGTTGCTTCGGGTGGTGCCCGCGCGGCGGGCGGTCAGTCCGCCAGCCCGAAGGCGCGCTCGGCCCGGTCTGCGACATGGCGGGCGATCGCAAGCGACGACGTTGCCCCCGGTGAGGGCGCGTTTCGCACGTGCAGCGCTCGCTCGGTCGCCGAGAACACGAAGTCGTCGATCAGCCGGCCGTCGCGCGCGAGCGCCTGGGCGCGCACCCCGGCGAACGCGGGCTGGGTGTCTGCAGCGCGTAGCTCTGGCACGTAGCGAGAGGCTGCGCGTGCCAGCGCCGCAGGCTGCGCCGCGCGGCGCAGCTCGAGTGCGGCCGTCGCCGACGAGCGAGCGAGCAGCCGCCATGTGCCGGGCCAGGCGAGCGTTTGCAGCGCATCGCGTGCGCGCACCCGCCCCAGTCGGTAGGCGTCGCGCGCGAGCACGAGCAGTGCGGTGGGACCAACCAGCACGTCCCCGCCGATGCGCCTCGTCAGGTGCACGCCGAGAAAGGGAAGCGCGGGATCCGGGACGGGATAGATGAGCGAGCGCACGAGGTGCGCGCGCTCGGGCGCGAGCTGCAGGTATGCGCCGCGAAACGGCACGATCCGCGGATCTGCGCTGGCTCCCGCCGCCACCGCCAGCCGGTCAGACCAGGCTCCCGCGCAGCACACCATGTGACCGGCTGTGGTCTCGCCGTGCGCGTGCGCGAGTCGCAGCCCGCGTGCGCCCACGCCGACGCCGGTCAGCTCGCAACCGCTGACGACGCTGCCGCCCGCCTCGAGCACGTCGCGGGCCAGCGCCAGTGCGACCGCACGGAAGTCCACTACACCGGTGTTCGGTGAGTGCAGCGCGGCGACGCCGCGCGCGTGCGGCTCGAGCTCGCGGATCTGCGCCGCGTCGACGCGTCGCACGCCGGGCACCGCGTTGGCCCGCGCTCGGCGCTCGAGCTCGTCCAGTCGCGGCAGCTCGGATGGCTCGGTCGCGACGATCAGCTTGCCCGATCGCCGGCTGGGTATCTCGTGGCGTTCGCAGTAGTCGTAGAGCTCTCGCGCGCCGTCGACGCAGAGCCGCGCCTTCAGTGAGCCGGGCTCGTAGTAGATGCCGGAATGGATCACACCCGAGCTGTGCCCTGTCTGTTCCGATCCCAGCTCGCGCTCGCGCTCGAGCACGCACACCGATATATGCGGATTGCGCCGGAGCAGCTCCCGCGCAGTTGCGAGCCCGAGGATCCCGCCGCCGACGATCGCGAGGTCGGTCTGCGCGGGCGGCTGCGACACGAGAGTCGGCAGGCTCCAAAGGGTGGCGGGCGGCATGCGCGCACTGTAACCCGCGACGCAGAGCCGATTGCCCGTAGTTGCAGAGCGGACATACCCGATCGCAACCGTTCACCCACTGAACACCAAACAGGTCATCTGGCCCATTGGCCATCGGTGCGGACACCAGGACACTCGATCAGCACAGAACAGTCCTGGGCACATTACTAAAGGGAGAACAATGCGCCAGCGCACGGAGGCCGTCAGGCACTGCAGGAACACTGGAGCGATCGCGATCGCGATCGCGGCTCGACACGCACGATCGGCGGGGCGTCAAGGCCTCCTCGCCAGCACGCTCAGCCTGCTCGTGTTCTTTGGCGCTGCCCAGGCCGCATCAGCACGTCCAGTCCTCGAAAAAGCTACCCCGAGTTCTGGGTGCCCGGGATCAGCGGTCACCCTGACCGGGAGAAACTTCGTAAAAGGCACGGGGACCGCCTCGTTCACAGATAGCATCTTCCCGTTCTATTCGTCCGAGGCCGCGAAAATAACCAGTAGCACGTCAGCCACAACGGTTGTTCCAATCTTCCTGACGGTTACTAGTGAAGACGAAAAAGATGGTGGCGTCGTTCTAGAAAATCCCGGTGAAGACCGCGGCAGTAACGAAATTCCCTTTACGCTCACCTCCCTCGTGACCTGCTTTAAAGGCGGCGGCGGAGGCGCGACCGGTGCGACTGGAGCCACCGGCGTGAAAGGCACGACAGGAGCCACTGGCGCTGGCGCGACCGGTGCGACCGGAGCCAGTGGGGCGACCGGCTCCAAAGGCGCGACAGGCGCCACGGGAGCCACCGGCGCTGGCGCAACTGGTGCGACCGGAGCAACAGGCGGGACGGGCGCGACCGGCGACACCGGCAAAAACGGGACCACCGGAGCAACAGGCGTGACAGGAGCGACCGGCGAAACCGGCAAGACCGGAGCGACCGGAGCGACCGGCACCAACGGCACCAACGGCACCAACGGAGCCGCGAGCGCAACAGGCGCAACAGGCCCCACCGGAGCGACAGGTGCCACGGGAACCAACGGCACCAACGGCACCAACGGCACCAACGGAGCCGAAGGCGCGACGGGTGCGACAGGCGCCACCGGCACGAACGGAACCAACGGCACCAACGGCACCAACGGAACCAACGGAACCAACGGCGCAACCGGCGAACGCGGTGAAACCGGCGCAACGGGCACCAACGGCACCAACGGCACCAACGGAGCCGAAGGCGCGACGGGTGCGACAGGCGCCACCGGCACCAACGGAACCAACGGAACCAACGGCGCAACCGGCGAACGCGGTGAAACCGGCGCAACGGGCACCAACGGCACCAACGGAACCAACGGAACCAACGGCACCAACGGAGCCGAAGGCGCGACGGGTGCGACAGGAGCCACCGGCACGAACGGAACCAACGGAACCAACGGCGAAACCGGAGCCACTGGAACCGCCGGCACCAACGGAACCAACGGCACCAACGGGCAGCCGAACGGCGCGACGGGTGCGACACGGAACCAACGGCACGAACGGCACCGGACGGAACCAACGGCGAAACCGGAGCCACTGGAACCGCCGGCACCAACGGAACCAACGGCACCAACGGAGCCGAAGGCGCGACGGGTGCGACAGGAGCCACCGGCACGAACGGAACCAACGGAACCAACGGCGAAACCGGAGCCACTGGAACCGCCGGCACCAACGGAACCAACGGCACGAACGGCACCAACGGCACCAACGGAACCAACGGCGAACGCGGTGAAACGGGCGCAACGGGCACCAACGGCACCAACGGCACCAACGGAACCAACGGAGCCGAAGGCGCGACGGGTGCGACAGGAGCCACCGGCACGAACGGAACCAACGGAACCAACGGCGAAACCGGAGCCACTGGAACCGCCGGCACCAACGGAACCAACGGAACCAACGGCGCAACCGGCGAACGCGGGGAAACCGGCGCAACGGGCACCAACGGCACCAACGGAACCAACGGAGCCGAAGGCGCGACGGGTGCGACAGGAGCCACCGGCACGAACGGAACCAACGGAACCAACGGCGAAACCGGAGCCACTGGAACCGCCGGCACCAACGGAACCAACGGAACCAACGGCGCAACCGGCGAACGCGGGGAAACCGGCGCAACGGGCACCAACGGCACCAACGGAACCAACGGAGCCGAAGGCGCGACGGGTGCGACAGGCGCCACCGGCACGAACGGAACCAATGGCACCAACGGCGAAACCGGAGCCACCGGAACCGCCGGCACGAACGGAACCAACGGGACCAACGGCACCAACGGCGAACGCGGTGAAACCGGCGCAACGGGCACCAACGGCACCAACGGAACCAACGGAGCCGAAGGCGCGACGGGTGCGACAGGCGCCACCGGCACGAACGGCACCAATGGCACCAACGGCGAAACCGGAGCCACCGGAACCGCCGGCACGAACGGAACCAACGGGACCAACGGCACCAACGGCACCAACGGCGAACGCGGTGAAACCGGCGCAACGGGCACCAACGGCACCAACGGAACCAACGGAGCCGAAGGCGCGACGGGTGCGACAGGCGCCACCGGCACGAACGGCACCAATGGCACCAACGGCGAAACCGGAGCCACCGGAACCGCCGGCACGAACGGCACGAACGGCACGAACGGAACCAACGGGACCAACGGCACCAACGGAACCAACGGAGCCGAAGGCGCGACGGGTGCGACAGGCGCCACCGGCACCAACGGCACCAACGGCACCAACGGCGAAACCGGAGCCACCGGAACCGCCGGCACCAACGGCACGAACGGCACCAACGGAACCAACGGCACCAACGGCACCAACGGAGCCGAAGGCGCGACGGGTGCGACAGGCGCCACCGGCACGAACGGCACGAACGGCACCAACGGGACCAACGGGACCAACGGTGAAAAGGGCGAAACCGGAGCTACCGGAACCGCCGGCACCAACGGGACCGACGGCACCAACGGCACCAACGGTGAAAAAGGCGAAACCGGAGCAACCGGAACCGCCGGCACCAACGGGACCAATGGCACCAACGGCACCAACGGAACCAACGGAGCCGAAGGCGCGACGGGTGCGACAGGCGCCACCGGCACCAACGGCACCAACGGCACCAACGGCGAAACCGGAGCCACCGGAACCGCCGGCACCAACGGCACGAACGGCACCAACGGAACCAACGGCACCAACGGCACCAACGGAGCCGAAGGCGCGACGGGTGCGACAGGCGCCACCGGCACGAACGGCACCAACGGCACCAACGGCACAAACGGAGCCGCCGGCGCCACAGGCACCAACGGCACCAACGGCGAAACCGGAGCGACCGGTGCGACCGGCACAAACGGCACGAACGGCACCAACGGAGCAGCGGGCACCAACGGCACCAACGGCACCAACGGAGCCGCGGGCGCAACAGGCGCAACTGGCCCGACCGGAGCCACGGGTGCCACGGGCACCAACGGCACCAACGGCACCAACGGTGTCACGGGCACTGGCTCGATCGGTGCCACGGGCGGAACGGGCGCGACTGGAGCCACCGGCGCTACCGGACTTACGGGTTCCACGGGAACGACAGGTGCGGGCGCGACGGGAGCCACTGGCGCGACTGCAGCCACCGGCGCTACCGGGCTTACGGGCGCCACCGGAACGACAGGTGCGGGTGCCACCGGAGCTACCGGTGGCACGGGTTCTAGCGGCCCCGCGGGTACTGACGCGATTTACAACAGCGGCGGCACGTTGCAGACAGGGCAGCACTGGGTCGTCGGAAGTGTTGCGCCGAGCGGCAGCAATTCGGCGACGATCACTCTTACCGGTTCCGCCGTGTTCACTTCAGCGACGAGTTACATCTGCGCCGTGAACGACAAGACGGCCGCCGTCGGAGCAACCTACACTCAAGCCAGTGGTTCTTCGTTCACAATCACGAATGGTGGTACCGGATCGAATAAGGGTGACACCTTGGTGTACCAGTGCGTAGGTAACTGAGCTGGCGCAGAGGGTAAAAGTATCTCCGTAGAGAGAATGGGGGCCCGCAGGGCCTCCATTCCTCGTTTCCTGAGCAACTGTTGTGCGGGGAGCATCCGGCGCGCGCATGATAAAGAGGGCCCCGCAAGGGGCCCTCTTCGCGTACGCCGGGCATGACCAGCCGCTCGGGGGTGCAAGTCCCCTGTGGAGGTTGATGGCACCAACCACAAGCCGAGGGCAACTGCGTCGTCGCGAGGCGGGGTGGGAAGGAAGCCGGAGGCGAAATCGCGACCCGAGGGATACGAACCGCATCAGAGGCGGGGCGGTCCGGGCGAGCCAGGACGATGTGGCGAAGCCCGATGCCATCAAGGGACCGTCACGTAAATGCGGCGGGTGCCTGACCCCTGGCTGTGATGTCGCTGCGCTTCATGGTCGCGCGGAAGGCCTCGCCGACATCGCGGTAGTCGAGGGCCGGCCGAACATTGGCACCCCGCAGACGTACACGAAGTCCTTCTGCTGGGGGCGGCTGTGGTGAACAAATTCACCGTCGACCACGGCGCAACACCCCCTTACCGCCACCGTGAAATGCGAAACCGTCGGGGCGGGAACCGGCGCGACCGCGACGATCAGTCTTATAGCCTCAAAGCCCGAGAACTGCTCGACGTGAAGGTCGGACAGGGCAGCGCGACCGGCGCCGTCAGCTGGGCAATGACTCCGTCGCGATTGGCAGAGAGGCCACAAGTGCGAGCGAGGGGCTCCGCGAGGAGCCTCGCCCTTGCTATCCGACGGCTCCAGGCCCACCTGGCGCGGTCGCGGCCGCCGCGTTGACCAGTCCGCCGCCGTAGAGTCGTTCATCGCCGCCGCCGCCCAGCTTCGTTGTGGTCGCGCGCAGCCGTGCGGTGATCTGCGCCGGCGTCGGATGACGGCCCAGCACGCGGCTGGCGATGATCAGAGCTGCGGTGGCGGCGACGTGGGGAGCAGCCATCGAGGTCCCTTCGTAGCCCGGCGGGAGGCCGAAACGACGGGGCGAGGACCCCTCGAAGGTCATCTGGAAGACGTCGCGCCCGGACGCTTCCGCCGGTTTGCAGTTCGGGTCGCCGGGGAGATTTGCGTCCGCCCCACCGCCCGGTGCCACGAGGGTGAGCCCGGCGCCGTCGTTTGAGTAGTTGGCCAGGCAGCCGTGTTCGGTTGTGGCGCCCACGGCGATCACGTCGGGTGCGCGCGCCGGGTAGGCGATCGCGGCGTGCCCCTCGTTGCCGGCCGCCGCCACCACGAGCACCCCGCGGCGATGCGCGTAGCGCAGCGCTTCGATCAGCTCCGGGATGTCGGAGGCGGTCACATCGCTTGAAAACTCGAGGCTCAGGTTGATCACCTGCGCATGGTGGTTGACGGCGAAGCGCACGCCTTCGGCAATCGTGCCAGCGTCACCTTCCCCTTGGCTGTCGAGCACGCGGACAGCCATGATGTGCGCGCCGTAGGCCAGGCCGGTGAGACCGATGTGGTTGTCGGTGGCCTCAGCGATCGTTCCGGCGACGAACGTTCCATGGCCGTTGCGATCGTTGGGATAGGGGTTGTGCGCGACGAAGTCATAGCCCTGGACGAACGTGTAGCGCGAGAAGTCCGGCGAGCGGCGAAACGGGCCGCGGTTGGCGTAGGCGACGCCGGTGTCGAGCACTGCGACCGTCACGCCGGCCCCGCCGGGCGCCCCGTCGGCCGCGAGGTTCGCCCAGGCTTCCGGTGCGTTTACGCTGAATTGGCCCTCGAAGTTCCATTGGAGGGCCTGCCAGTCGCCCGGCGCCTGGCCGGCGCCTTCGTCGTTTGGGATCAGCTGCCCGGTCACGTGCGCGACGTAGTTGGGCACCGCCCAATCGACATCGCGGCGCTGGCGCAGCCGCTCCAGCGCCGTCGACATGCTCACCCCCCCCGCCAAGCGCAGCAGCCGTGTGTGAGCCGCGATCGCCACTGGATCGAGCCCGCCCGCAGCACGCGCGGTATTGGCGCGGACCCGCGGCGAGGTGCCGGTCGCGAACTTGACGAGGATCTCACCGGGTGCGTACCCGTGCTCGGTGGCCGTCGCGGCGGGCGCGAGGACGCCCTCGGACCGCCGGGGGCCGCCGATCGAGCCGCGAGCGGAAGCCGCGGCGCCGCCTCCTGGACCGAGTGGTCCGCCGATCGCCACGGTGACGACGACGGCCATGCCGATGAGCGTTGAGCGGCGGCGGGGCTTGCGGGGGGAGCGTGGGAGGGCGCTTGGGGGCATTCGTTTCATGAGCAATGATGATGTGGCGGTCCTGCGCGGGCGCCACCGGCCGGTGCGTCGCGCGCGCAGCACTGTGGCAGAGATCGGTGACGACGGTGAGCGAGCGCTTCTTTCCACGCGACGACTTCTTCATGCGCCTGGCCATTCGTGAGGCCGAGCACGCGCTTAAACACGGCGACGTGCCGATCGGCGCTGCGGTCGTGCATGGTGGCGAGGTTGTTGCGATGGCCCACAACGAGCGCGAGCTGCGCCAGGACCCGACCGCGCATGCGGAGGTCCTTGCGCTGCGCGAGGCCGCCCGCGCGCTCGGGAGCTGGCGTGTGCTCGACACGGTGCTCTACGTGACGCTCGAGCCGTGCGCGATGTGTGCCGGTGCGATCGTCCTGGCGCGCGTTCCGCGCGTCGTCTACGGTGCCGCCGACCCCAAGGCGGGCGCCTGCGGAAGCGTGCTCGACGTGCTCGGCGAGCCGAGCCTCAACCACCGCCCCGAGGTGGCCGGCGGGCTTCTCGCGAGCGACAGCGCCGAGCTCCTGAGCCGATTCTTCGCGTCGCGGCGCTGACCCTAGGCCCGACGGGCGATGTCACCTGCGTCAGGCACGCGCCATGCCCAGCGCGGTGATCATCTAGCCTTGACGTCCGCCCGGAGGGGTGGCAGAGCGGTTGAATGCGGCGGTCTCGAAAACCGTTATGGGGGGTTTTTCCTCCATCGAGGGTTCGAATCCCTCCCCCTCCGTTTAGAGCCAAATCCGGTCATTCGTGGTGCGCGGGCGATTGCCATAGCTGCGTCAGCAGGTTGCGTAGCTGCGCGAACTTTCGGGGTCCTAGTTGCTGTTCCCACTCGGTCTCGACTTCTTGGACGATTTCGTAGATCGCCTCGGTAGCAGCACGGCCTCTGGAGGTGAGGCGTATGCGCTTGGAGCGTTGGTCGTCGCTGTCGGCTTGGCGGTTCAGGTATCCGAGCTGTTCGAGTTGGCCGAGCAGGTAGTTGAGCGCCTGCTTCGTCATGCGGGTCTGGGTCGCGAGTTCCGAGGGGCGCTGGTTCTCGGGGCCGGGGTACCGCCACACGTCCACGTGCGCTGCGACGAGGTCGGTGAAGCCGCGCTCGTGCAAGCCCGCGAGCATCCGATCGCGCACCGCTTCCCATGGGACGCGCAGGAGCGCTCCAATCAGTGGCGGCGGGGTGGAGGCCCCATCAGATTCAGTAAAAGCACTTGACAAGCTCATGCGCTCAGTATACATTGGTCAAGCTGCTTTACTCAAATCCCACTTGCGACGAAGGGAGCCGCCATGCATCAGACCATGGATAAAGACACGATCACGGTGGGTGCGCTGAGTGTGCGCTTCTTGGTCGAGGCCGCGGACTCGAACGGGACCGCCGCGGTATTCGAGTGCTACGTCCCGGCCAACTCGAGGATGCCCGCCCCGCACAGTCACGACGGCTTCGAGGAGACGATCTACGGGCTGGAGGGCGCGACGACCTGGACGATCGATGGCGAGACGATCGAGATCGGACCCGGCGAGGCGGTGTGCGTCCCACGTGGCGCGATCCACGGGTTTGAGAACCGCAGCGGCATCGACGCGAAGTTCCTCGCGATCGCCACCCCCGGCGTCTTCGGGCCCGACTACTTCCACGAAGTCGGCGAGCTCCTAACCGCCTCCGCCGGCGGCCCGCCGGACCTCGCTGCGGTTGCTGAGGTGATGCGCCGCCACGGCCTAACGCCGGCCCGCCAGCCATGACCTGAGCCTCTGGACGCCCTGCCAGCCCTGGGCGTGGTCGACCCATTTTGATCAATTCCCCGCAGCTCCGGATACACCGCTTCTAGGATCGGGACACCGCGCTCCACGCGCGTGCGGGCTGCGCGACACTCCGAGACGATGGCCCGAGACAAAGTGGACGTTGTCAAGCGATTAGTTGACGCGTCCAACCGCCGCGACGTCGGTCGCGGGTTCGCGGAGCTCGTGACCCCCCGACTTCGAGTGGCACCCGGTCGCCGAGTAGAAGCCGCACACCCAAGCTCTGGAATGCCCCTGCCAGACCGGGGCGTGGCACTTGCCAAAAGCGCTCCCACCCGGTCGGAGCAGGTCGCTGCCTACCCCATTTCCTACCCCACGGATCGCGCGAGTGCCGAAAACCTCAATAAACACGGGAGTTTTCTCGCGCGTGCGGGGTCTCGAAAACCGTTTCAGGGGTTTAAACCTCTGACGAGGGTTCGAATCCTTCCCCCTCCGTTGTGTGTGGTTGCACCACATAGGCGACACCTGTGTCAGAACATAGGAGACACCAACGTGAGGGAGTCTTCCTGTCGAGAAGGCGCGGTATCTGATCGCGGCGCATGTGCTGGAGGGGCATTCGGTAGGCGAGCTGGCGATCAAGTCGAACCTAAGCAGCACTCGCGTCAGAGGATCGCGTTTGTGCGCTGGCGCGAGCCGTTCACGCACTGAACAGTAAGCGCCCGTGTAGCCTATTGTAAGGTCTGCGGGGACCGCAGATACTGGGGATCGCTGTGGGAAAGTCAGCACGGATGCTCAGATGGAGTCGACGGGGTAGAAGGCGCACGCCCGTCCGTGTGGCTGTTGTGGGGGGTTGCTGTGCGGTGATGCTTGTGCTGCCGCAGATCGCCAGTGCGAGCTCCGAACCGACTCCTCCCGGCTCCTGGGTCGGCACCTACGGCGACGAAGGGTACGACCTCGCCGCCTGGAACGGCGAAGAAGACCTCACTGAGCTGCCGGCGGGCGACAAGGTCGAACTGGCGCAGGGCGCACGCTACGTGTGGGCGCAAAGCACAAGCGACGAACGCGCACTCGAGAGCCCCTCCGGCCTCACGCGCGAGGCCGCTACCTACTACGCACCTGACCAGCTGCGCATCAACCTCAAGTTCAACGAAGCCTATAGCGGCGAAATCCACCTCTACGCGATCGACTGGGACTCCAGCGCGCGCCGCGAGACGATCTCGGTCGACGCCCAGACGGCGGTGCTCTCATCGAGCTTCGAAGGAGGCGCATGGGTCTCGCTGCACGTCGAAGCGGCGGCTGGAGAAACGCTGCCGATCACAGTCACCCGCGAAGCCGGAGCCAACGCAGTGCTCTCGGGTATCTTGCTCGGCAATACCGGCTCTCCCCGTGGCACCGGGAGCGCGGGAGCCACAGGCGCAACCGGTGCCACGGGCAACACCGGTGTCACAGGCGAAACCGGGCCCACGGGGGTGACCGGTGCGACGGGGCCTACTGGCGCGACGGGCGCCGCGGGCGCGACCGGCGAAACTGGTGCGGCGGGAGCTATCGACAAGGGCACGACCGGTACGACCGGTGCAACCGGGAGCCAAGGCGTCGAAGGGGCTCAGGGTCAGAACGGTGCCGCAGGTGGCTCGGGCGTGACCGGCGCAACTGGACCCACCGGTGTGACGGGCGCCACCGGTGGCTCGGGTAACGACGGCGTGGCAGGAGCAACTGGACCCACCGGCGCGACCAGTGCCACCGGCGGGGGTGCCACAGGCGCTACCGGCGAAACGGGCGCCACGGGCAGCGCCGGAGCCTCAGGGATGACGGGCGCCACCGGCAACAACGGCGCAACCGGTGCCACAGGCGCTACCGGCGCAACGGCCGCCACGGGCAGCGCCGGAGCCTCAGGGATGACGGGGGCCACCGGCAACAATGGCGCAATCGGTGCCACGGGCGCGACCGGCGCAACGGGCCTGACTGGAGCTACCGGCGTGATCGGCAGCTCAGTGATCTGCTCCGGTACCGCCTCGAGCGCCTGCGCGGCGACAACGGCCACGAAAAAAACAACTGGCAACCCGGCTGCCACGACCATCGTCGGGCCTGTGACGGCACAGTGCGCGACCGGTCACATCTTGCTGGGTGGCGGGGCCAGTGCCACGGAAAACAACAACAAGGGCGTCTTCGTCGTCAGAGAATCCCGTCCGACTACGGCTGGCTCTGGCGGAATCTGGTCGGCTACGGGTCAGGTCGCGGTCGCGGGCAACTCAGGAACGGAAGTGACCATCACGGCCTACGCGATCTGCTCGTCCTGATTCGGCAGTAGCAGGGAGGGCGCTCGCCCCGTAAAGCGTGCGCCGCTGTGATGAAGAGGGTCCCGCGAGGGGCTTCTTCGTTCGTCTGGGATCAGCGGGCGCGACGTGCTCATCATCGGACTCGGAACATCCGGCGCACAGTAGCGGGCGAGGGGCAACCACCGGGTTGGCGCGTCATCAGCCACAGCGGAGATCGAACGGCGACGCGCACCGAGCGAGCAATGCCCGCCACCCATGGAGTGTGCGTCGAGAGGTGCTTCGCATGCTCTGCCGGTTGGCGACCGGTAGCCTGGACCGGCGCCGAGTATCTCGTCCGACCCCGACGCTGCGGCGTCGACATCATCGGCATCTCTGACACCTTCCCGCGCGAAGTCCGGCGCGGTGGCTGAAGTTCTCCGACGGCGTAGCCGGGGCCGACGGGGACAGGGTCCGTTTCACCGATGGGACGAAGGCGAGTTCGACGTGATCGTTGATGCGACCGGTTTCGACCCGCCCACGGACTTTCTACCTCAGCGGGCACAGCCGGGCCGCCACAACCTCTAGATCTGTGCGAGACGCTCCGTTGGAGGGCGTCTCGGGACGCATCGGGTCGCTTAGCGCAGGCCGATCCGCTCGATCAGGATCCGTCCGATGGATCTGACGCTTGCGGCTTGAAAAGCCGATGCGAGATTTCAAGGCACACGGGCAATAGCTTGAAAATGCGGCCTCTGTCCCCCAGAACTCCCAAGCCTTATGCGGCCTATCGCTTGGCTTCAAATTGCCACCAAACTTTTCAAGCTTTGGGCCTGCTACCTTGAAATGCTATGGACCTTGACGTCATCCGCAACAGCCCCGTCGGATCGCTCGTTCCGATCTCTGGCACGGACCCCCGCACGGGCCGGGCGTTCGAGCACATGGCCTTTCAGCCAGTTCCCCTCCCCGAGGAGATTCCCCAACTCACGAATGCGACATGGCTGATCGTGGTGGAGGCGTCCGAGGCCCTGGCCAGGCTCGATCAGGGCGGTCGGCAGATCCCTGCCCCAGAGCTTCTGCGTCGTCCCGCCGTGCGGCGGGAGGCTCAGAGCACCTCCGCCTTGGAGGGGACCTACGCCGCGCTTACTGACCTGCTTGAGGCGGACCTTGACGAGGATGAAGGATCGGCCACTGGAGCCATCAGAGAACTGCTCAACTATGTCCGGGCAGCGGAACAAGCGTTCGACTGGATCTCCGAGCGTCCGCTAACGCTTGGTTTCATTGGCCAACTCCAACGGATTCTGGTGCAAGGCACAGTGGGAGATCTCAGCGACGCAGGAGGCATCCGCGACCGCCAAGTCGTAGTGGGCCCACGCGGAGTGCCCATCACGGAGGCTCGATACGTCCCTTCCCCGAGTGGCGACGCCCTTCGCGTCGGCGTCGAAGCATGGCTGCAGTGGCTGAGCCGAGATTCGCCGCTCCCACCCGTACTTAGGGCAGCTCTCGCTCACTATCAGTTCGAGGCCCTTCACCCCTTTTCAGACGGGAACGGGCGCATCGGCCGTCTAATGGTTGTGCTCCAACTCATGCAGTACGGCGTGCTGCGGGAACCGCTTCTCATCGTCTCGCCTTGGTTTGAGGAGAGACGGCGCGAATATCAGGATCACCTGCTGGCCCTCAGTCAGACAGGCGACTACGACCCTTGGGTTGCCTTCTTCTGCGAGGGAATCCGGGCCCAAGCAGTCTCAACGATGGAGCGGGTCGAGAACCTGCTCGACTATCGGGCAGAGTTGCGCGAGCTAGTTCGGAGCAGAAACATCCGGGGTGTTGCGGCTCGCATTGCTGAGGACCTGGTCGGTAACCCAATGATTCAGCCGACGTGGGCGGCGAAACACTATGGCGTCTCCTACCAAGCGGCGAACCATGGCGTGCAGCGGCTGTTGGAGGAGCAAGTGCTTGAGGAGATGACCGGGCGGCGGTACGACCGAATGTTCGCCTCGCGTCGGGTACTTGCTCTTCTACAGGCGTAGTCCAAACGGCCTACCCCATTTACTACCCACGGACCGCACGAGGCCCGAAAACCCCAATAACACGGGCGTTCGCTCGCGCGTGCGGCGTACTCGAAACCGTTATAGGCGGCTTACGTCCATCGAGGGTTCGAATCCCTCCTTCTCCGTGCTTGTGATGTGTCAGGACATCCCGGACACATGTGTCGGGTGATCCTGGACAGCTCGTCGTTGCGTCTCAGCTCGCTCATAGCCTGTGGCACCGTGGTACGTACCATCTACGCCGTATCGATCCCCTCCACCGGCCAGACGGACATGCGGTCTGGCGCGACGATGGGTCCTTTCTCTGCGGGTAGGGTCACCACCAGCTAATCGGCACTTGCATGCTGCGATGTGAGCGAGGACGTTGGCATTGCCCGGCATTGAGTGGAGGGCTGGGTGTCCGCAGTCGCAGCTTCTAGCGTGTCTCCCCGATCACGACAGGAACGCGGCAGAAGCGCGAGATGCCGCGCGGAGGCTTTGCGAGGCGCCGCGAAATGGCGCGGCTCAATACGAGTCCTCAGCGGCTCGTGCAGCCAGAGGTGCCGCGTACATGACTCGAGCGTGAAGTACGGTGTAATGCTCACATGTGCATGACATGAGAAGTGTCACACGCATGTGCTCTCGGATCCAGGTAGGGATCGGTCGGTCTGCTTTGCTTGTGAGGAGTCTCACCAGCGCGTTATCGCACGATTAGCCAGATCCCGCAGAATTCATCTCCTCCGTGTGGCAGTGAAGTGAGAGGATTGGATTCGCCTATGTGCTGGTTGGTGTCAGTCGGCATCTCGAGTGCGCTCGCCCCTGAGGCACGGCGATATGGTTGACCGCCAAGAGCCAGACCACCTCTGTATCCAGGCGAGAGAGTCGCCAGCAGCGTGTCGAGCTCGCGTGTAGACCGTCGCGCGCTCGGCAGGTCGATGTCCGAAGCCACGCGACGCAGCCGACCGCGACGAGCCACCGTGCTCGTGGCGTCGGTGGCGCTGGCCGTGGCACTGGCGAGCATCGGCGCCGCCGGGGGAGCTCAGGACACGCCGCGTGCGCCGTCGCCTCCTATCCGACCGTCGGCAGCCGGAGCGCACCCGACTCTCGCGGCGCCAGGCATCCTGCAAGCACCTCAGGTCGCGGCGCGGACGCTGACGCGCAGCTGGACCGTGGAGGCGCGAGTGGGTGGTCGCCCGGCGGCATGGCTCGCCCGCCGATCCGGCGTGACGCTGATGCGCGTCGATCAGCACCTCGTGCACCTCTCTCTGCACGCCGGCTCTCGCGACGGCGGCGCGGCCGGCTGGACCTACGGCGACCGGGTGGCAGGAAAGGAGGCTCATCTCCTCGTCGCCGCGATCAACGGGGGATTCAAGCTCACCTATACGGACGTCGGCTTCATGTCGGGCGGCCACGTCGCGGTGGCACTCAAGCCGGGGCTCGCCTCGGTTGTCACCTATTCGGACGGGACCACGAATATCGGCGCATGGCAGGCGGGCGTGCCAAACACGAGCAAAACCGTCTTCTCGGTTCTTCAAAACCAGCGGCTGCTCGTCGACCACGGTGTCGCCGCCCCGACCGTAGCGGACTGCATCATCGAATGCTGGGGTGGCACCGTCGGGTTGCAAACCGTCGTCGCCCGGTCGGGGCTGGGCATCACCTCCGACGGGCAACTCGTGTGGGCTGCCGGCGAGCAGCTATCTCCTGCGGCCCTCGCCGCCGGACTGATCGCCGCCGGAGCGGTGCGCGCGATCGAGTTGGACATAAACCCGTGGTGGGTTGCCGGCTATCTCTATGTTCATGGCGCCACTGGGCCGAGGCCCGTGCCGCTGCTACCTGGACAACGTGGAATCGCCGGCGCATTTCTTGCACCGTACAGTCGTGACTTCCTGACATTCGTGGCGGCGAGCTGACGTGGTCGCGAACCGGTTGGTCGCGCGCCCGCAGTCCCCTCCGCCGCGCTCGCACGAGCCGACTCGCAGGATAGTGCGAATGGGCAGGTGGCGGCGCATCGCGATGACCGCATCCCTGCTCGTGCTCATTCCGGCCGTGTACTCGTACATCCGTGTGGCGACCGAGACCTCCAACTCGAAGCTGAGCATCCGCACGGTCGAGTGGTTCCGCGATAACGGGGCGGCGGGCATCGTCGCCCAGGTTGAGTCGGTCTACTACTCGCTCACAGCACCGAGCAAGGGTGGCCCGACTGTCCGCGCATTGCCGAAGGTTGGCTACGGCGTTACTTCGGCCGGCACAGGCCTGTCGCGGGCCGCCACCGAAGAAGAATACCGGCCCGAACGCGTGCCCGCGATCCTGCACCCGGCCCTGCCCGGTGAGGGAGTTTGGCACGCGACGCGCCCGGGTCTTGCCGCCCATCCACCGGTGCTACTGACGACGATCCGCGACCAGCCAGAATACCCGCGGGTGGTGGCGGGGCTCGCTTGGATAGATGCCAAGCGCACCTCCTTGACCCTGTACCCAGGGCGCCTCGAGCCGTCGTTAGAACTGCCGCGCGGGCCGATGGAGGTGCCTGTCAGCCGTCGCGGTTCGCTGCTGGCCACCTTCAACAGCGGCTTCAAGCTCGCCGACTCCAAAGGCGGATTCGTCCTCAACGGTCGAGCCTACGCGCCGATGAGGAACGGCCAAGGGGCCCTCGTCCGCTACACCGATGGACGCGTCGACGTGATCAAATGGACCTACGGTCCGACGGCTCCGCCCGGCGTGTCCTTCGCCCGCCAGAACCTGCCGCTCATCGTGGACCGCGGCAAAGCAGCCACGAACCTCGAAAACTCGGCGCAATGGGGTGCCACCGTTGGCAACGCGATTCTTGTGTGGAGGTCGGCGGTGGGTGTTGACGCGCGTGGCAACCTGATCTACGTCTCCGGAGAAGATCAGACAGTGGGTAGCCTCGCGCACGTGCTCCTCCGAGCGGGTGCCGTACGCGCGATGGAGCTCGACATCAACTCATACTGGACGAGCTTCATTTCCTATCGCACACCAGGTGCCGGAGGCCCGAGAAATCTGCTCCCCAACATGGAACGCTCGGACAGGCGCTACCTGGAACCCGACGACCGGGACTTTTTCGCCGTGTATGAAGGATGAGTATCTGTCTCGGGCGGGCGCGGGGCAGACTGCAGCGGTCTCATCCAAGCGGTAGCGGCTGTTGGTAAGCAGCGTTCGCCTGCTGGTTTGTAAGCACGTGCGTGGCGACGAGCTGATCGAGCACCTCCCGTTGACGCTGCTTGGCCAGCGCCAGATGCTGGTCCGGGTCGTAAGCGGCTGGTGCCTGGGGTAGTCCAGCGAGCATCGCTGTCTCGGCCCAGCTGAGACCGTATGGAGACGTGCCAAAGTAGCCCCGGGCGGCCGGCGCTTCTGCATCGCCAACTCCCGGCAGGCTCTCCAGATAGCCAAAACCGGCCGCGAAGAAAGCGAGAGTCACGAGCAGGACTGCCAGGGCGGCCCCTCGACAGGCGCTTAGGTGTCACATCTGTTATCCAACATCTTCACGCGCACCTATTCAACGGCAGTTGGCAGCGCCGCGGCGGGTCCACTTCGGCCCAGGCGCCACGCCACTCCCTTACGGGCGCTGGCGCTACGGCTGCACGAGCTGATACATGCGCACCTGGCCCAGTCCGGTGGCGGTCGTGAAGAGCAGACGCCTAGAGCATGCCGCGATAATCGACCGTGCCCCAGCCTCCGAGTGGTTGCCCGCGTGGCCGCCGGTGGCCGATCTCCCGCGTCACCCGCAGGCGCGCTCAAGCTGCCGGTCGGCAGAGTTGCCGGCGCGGCCGGCGGGGCCGCTCGTGACGTAGCGCCAAGAGCCGTGTGCGCGGCCGAAGACGAAGCCTTGAATGCCGGCTTCCGGCGTGTGAACGCAAACGACGCCTAGGCTCGAGTTTGACCGAGACACGTACACACCGTGCACCCCGGGCGAGCTGCCATCGTTGGCCGTGTACGCCTTCATGATCGCCGCTCGCTCGGAGCGGGTGGCAGGCCTGGCTGACGAACTGCCCGCGGATGCAGCCGCGGCGCCAATCAACGTCAGCGCACCGACGGCGAGCATGGCTGGCAGCGAGCCACGTATCACGGCACAAAATCGTAACCTTACGAACTGCCACTCGAGCCGAGATGAGCGAAGTCTCATCAGCTCATCTGCTCCGCGCGCGCAACCAGCCGACCGCGAGTGAAACCATGCACATGACGAGGATGAGGATCGCGACGACGGCCACCACGGCAAGGCCCGGGGCCAGCAGGAGCGCCGCCGCCGCGGCCAGGACGCCGACACCGATGTCGACACGAACTGTCTGTCGGTGCTTGCGCCTCAGGGCGCGCATGACGCGGACCCGGGGGCGTCGGGTATTGGCTTGGTGACGGTCATGGCGTCAGCAGTGCGAGGGCTCCTCGGAACCACCTCTGGTGAGTGTGCGCGCCCTTGCTAACGCGCCGCTAATCAAGAGATGAGAACTCTCACGCTGAAACGGGCACCGCTCGCGGGCGGGTCACGCTTCCCTCGGTCCGCGTTCTCTGTCATCGCGTCGGTCTTGCGGTGCCTTGACTAGCTCGGACGAACGGCTACGGGTCCCAGCGCGGGTAATGCTTGCGAGCCCAGTCACGATCGACCTCGCCGCTCAGCATCCCGTGCAGCGCGTGCCGCGTCGCACGGTTGACGATCGCCATGTAGAGATGACCTACGACCAAGACGCCGATGGCGATCGTCGCGAGCTTGTGGACGCCGAAGATCAGGTTGTGATGGGTGCCGACGACAACTGTGTCGACCCCCGAGACGTACAGGGCGCCGAGCAGGATCGAGACCAGGACGAAGTTGAGCTTCTGGCCGGCGTTGAAGCGCCCGGCCGGAGGTTCCGGAGAGCCCGCGAGCAGGCGCCGGGGGATCGCTCGCAGCCACTCGCGGTCCTCCATATCGAGACTGCCCAGTTCGCGCGCGGTGCGGCGCACGGCCGGCCGGTTACCGGCCACGACGATCAGCGCCACGCCAAAGAGGAGCACGGCAGCCGACGCGAGGTGCCACGCGTACATCACGTTGTGAAAAGTGCCACGCCGCCCTACGACCAGTCCGCTCAGCAGCAGGCTGAAGAACGCGAGCGCCGTGAGCCAGTGGACGGCCCGCTCCGAAACGGTAAAGCGCTGAACCCGATCGGGCACCCCGCCAATTATGACCGCGACGAAGGCAGATGACGGCATGGCTGAGAACGCTCTCACGCGCGTGCTGGGCGCGGCTGCGACTGCTGACACGTGTCTCGGAAGATCCTCGACAGTCCAGGTCCGGATGTCAGTGCGGATCCTTCGCCTACGGCCGTGTCGCCCGGCAGATCCGGGGAACGCTCGATTCGTCGATGAAGACGGGCGCCATGACGCTGCCGGGGGTCAGCGAGTGGGGGTGGCCAAGCAGATGACCGACCTCGTGAGTCACAGTCAGGCAGAACATGTTCCAGTCGTTCTCGATCGCCCTGCGGCTGGGCCATTGCCAGCGGGCGAGTGAGATCGTGCACTGCGTGTAGGTACTGGCCGGAGCGCTCAGGTCGTTCGCTCCAAGCGATGAGCTGAATTCGACCCAGCCGTCGGTCGTGGGATCTAGGCCGGCGGGTACAGCCATATCGGTATAGACCGCGACCTGCCCACCGCATGGCACGGCGCCCCAGTAGCGCTCCGCGACCGTCGTGGCGAGCACCACGGGATCGACGCTCGAGGGCTTGCCAGGCGCGGCCTTTCGCCCCGAGACGCGATGGTGGGCGGCGCTCGAGACGTGAGACCGGTGGCCGTGAGCCGCGGCCGATGCGGGGAGAAGAAGCGCCGCCGCGAGGATCGCGGTGACTGAGAGACGACGAGCCATATTCACATGCTGGGCCAGAATCTGCCCAGATCGATCCTCCCGCTGGGGTGATCCTGGGGGGTGTCGGCGGGGGAGGTACGGGGGAGGCGACGCTCACCCTTGCTCTCCGCTCTGCCGATAAGGACACACCCACGCCAGCCGGCTTGGATCGCCCATGCCACCGCAGACCCCCATCACCGTCGTCCTCGCCCGCTTTGACGATCTCTTGGGCCGGGGACTACGCGCCCTGATCGAGAGTGACTCGAGCCTCGCGATCGTCGCGGCCGATGTCGAGCAGCGGCGAATCCCGGTGGTCCTCCGCGCGCACCATCCAGACGTCGCGCTCCTCGACATCACCGCGTTGGCCAAGCTCGCCGAGGTCCGCGAGCTCGTCGGGCACCACCCGGGCACTCGACTGGTCCTGCTCGCTGACGACCCTTCGACCGAGCTGTGTGCTCAGGTGCTTGCATTCGGGGCGAGCGCCTGTCTCGGCCGGAACACCCAGTCGCGCGACGTGCTCAATGCGATCCACCTCGCCTCCCGGGGACTTCAGCTGACTCCGCGGGCAGCGGCCAACCGCGGCGGTGGTTCGACGGCGGGAGGGCGGCTGCTGACAGCGCGCGAGGCCGAAGTACTCCCCCTGCTCCAGCAGGGCCGATCGAACGCCCAGGTAGCCGTCGCCTTGCAGGTTGGCGTGGAGACCGTCCGCACCCACGCGCGCAACATCTACCGCAAGCTCGGCGTCTCCTCCCGCCGCGAGCTCGCCGCGCCAGCGGTACCCGACGCACAGCAGAAGCCCGCTTTGGCCGAGCATTCGCCGCGGCGCCTCGCCACCACCCGCCTGACCCGAGCTCGCCGCGGACACGGGTCGCGGCGCACCTGATCAGCGCTTTGCCGCGCGGGCTCTGAATAGACATTCGTCGAGTTGCCCACGCTTGGCTCAACTTGGGTCGGGGAGCGGTCGGTGTAGTAGCTAGGTCGAAGAAGACCGGGGAGCCATTCCCCTTCTAGCGCGGTACTCGAAGACCGCAGTGAGGAGACGACCATGGACTGTGTCGTCCCGCAGACGTACAAGTCGCCCTCCGGCGACTCCCTCGCAGTAAACCGGCGCTCCGCCCTACGGGCCGCTCGTCAGATGTATCGAGTGGGACTTCTCCTGCTCGGGCTGTTGCTACCCACCCTCTACTTCACGAGCAGCGCCCTTGGCGCCACCGCAACCGTCGGCTTGGGAAGGGCGGAAAGCTTCTCGGTGTTGGCCGGCTCGACGGTGACGAACGTCCCGCCTACGACGATGTCTGGCGACCTGGGCTTGAGCCCCGGCTCATCGGTGACCGGTGCGCCGGTGGTTCTCGGGCAGGAATACGTCGCCGACCCTGTCGCGGTCGAAGCCAAGAACGCCCTTACCACCGCCTACACCGACGCCAAAGGTCGTCCAAGCAGCGGCTCGGCTGGGACTGAGCTATCCGGTCAGGAATTCTCGCCAGGCGTTTACACCGCCAGCAGCTCTTTGCTGCTGTCCTCGGGAAGCGTCACTCTCAACGCCGAAGGTAACCCCGCCGCGGTGTTCATCTTCCAGATCGGCTCGACGCTTGAAACCCTCTCGGGCACGACCGTCGCGCTCGTCGGGGGCGCGCAGGCGTGCAACGTCTTCTGGCAGGTCGCCTCCTCCGCAACGCTGGGGACAGGCACGCACTTCGTTGGCACGATCATGGCCCACGGCAACATCACAGCGAACAACGCCGCCACGATCGAAGGTAGGTTGCTGGCCGAAACCGAAGCCGTGAACCTGCATAAAGACACCATCACCACGTCTGCCTGCGCGGCCGGAACCGGTGGCGGTGGCGGGACCGAAACGACGACCGGCGGGGGAGGAACCACCGGCGGGGGAACATCTGGCGGTGGAACATCCGGCGGTGGAACGAGCAGCGGGAGTACCACGGCCAAAACAACCGCGCGACCCCCGATCGGATCGAGGACCGTCAAACAGAAAGCCCACCGTCACCATGCGCGCCACCACGCCAGCTCGCGACGGGCGAGCCACTCGCCCGCGCGGCCGGCTCTGCGGCATAGGCGGGGCTCGTTTACAGGCTGAGGCTCGGGACAAGCTGGGCGACACAACTGGGTCGCCCAGCTCCCACGCCGCTATGTCGCGATGACAATCCCAGCCCCTCGTTTCCGGTCTCGCTCAACGCGTCGCGCTCTGTGCTCCCGTCGGCTCGGGCGGTGCCTGGCCGTCGGGCTCGGCGCGGTGTCCCTCGCCGCAGTCACGGCCAGCGCGGGCGGTGCTGCCACGGTCCGCGCGCAGGCGACTCAACAGCTCGCGGTCCTGCTCACCGCACATCGTGCGCACGGGGCGCCCAGATCCGATTCTCGGTTGGTTTCACTCGTTGCCGCGCGCAGGCCGATCACTGGCGAGCAGACCACCCTCCCGGTGATCGGACACTCCACGGGTCCCGGCGGAATGCCGTGGCTGGAGGTGATGCTTCCCGGCCGCCCCGACGGACTGACTGGCTGGATCGCGCAGCAAGGAACCCGCAGGCTCACGACGGGCTGGCGCATTTCGGTCTCCCTCGCGGCGCGCCGGGTGTGGGTCTATCGCCGCGGCCGCGTGGCCAGAACCTTTCAGGCCGTGGTGGGCAAGCCCTCGACGCCAACGCCCACCGGTCAATTCTTCGTCGAGGAGACGGTGCAGATGGCGCCCGGCGAGGCCGGCGGACCGTTCGCGCTGGCGCTCAGTGCCCGCTCGAACGCGTTGCAGGAATTCGAAGGCGGTCCCGGCCAGATCGCGCTGCACGGGCGCAACGATCTCGGCGGGACGCTGGGCGCCGCCGAATCGCACGGTTGCGTTCGCTTGGCCACCGCGAACATCGACTGGCTGGCCGCTCGAATCGGCCCGGGGACGCCGGTGACGATCTACGGGGGCTGATCATGTCGTCGCGCGGGTCTCCTCGGTGTTCGCCTCGACTGAGCCGAGCGCTCGCTAGATCAGGCGTGAGGCGGCCATCCGACCGCTTCGAAGACCGCGATCGGGTCGAGGTAGTCGCGCCATCGGGTGACCTTGCGGTCGACGATCGTCAGCACCGAGATGTAGCGGTTTGCGTAAGCAGCCCCGGTGGCGACGACACGACCCGCGGAGGCGTACTCGAGAACGACCACGCCGGACTCTCGGTCGCGGTGGACGGCCAGGTCAAAGCATCGCTGGAGCACGAAGGTGTCGCCATAGGGTCGGTACAACTCCGCCACCGCCCTGCGGCCTACGACGCGCCGCGGATAGCCGGGGACCGTGATCACATACTCAAAGACGACACCGTCGGCAAGGAGCTCGAAGAAGTTGTCCCCATCGGCGAGCCCGCTGAGGCCCTCTTCGACGATGCTAAAGAACGGGTCGTCGTCACGGTGCCACTTCAGAGCGTAGTCGGACGCTACTGCGGGTCGGCTGGCACCGGCGTCGGCGCCCTGGACATCCTCGCCCGCAGCAGGCCGACGGTTCCGAGGCGAAGCTCGCGGAGCATCCTGGGGGCCAGGAGGGCCAGCACGGCGAGCCCTCCGAGACTGCCCAGCAGACCGCCCACCACGATCTCGGGGATCGCCGGCAGGCCCGACCACAGCCGGACCGCGCCGGCGCCCAGAGCCACCCCGACCGCCGCCGCGGCGCCGGGCCACATCGCGCCCAGCGTCAGCCTGACCGGGATTCGCAGCACGCGCGCGGCCGCTAGCGTCATCAGCGCAACCCAGAAGACGACGTTGCCCGCCCGGCCCCACGCGACGGCAGTGATCCCATATGGCGCAAGGAGGATGATCGTCGCCACGAGGATCGGCAGCTGAATGAACGTCAGGCCGATCATCACCCGCTGGCGCGCGAGCGCCTTGAAGGCGTCGCCGAGCGCGAAGCCCGATGCGGAGACCCCCGACATCACCGAGACCGCCGCGAAGACCCCCGACGCTTCACGCCACTTTGCCGAGAACAGGGTTTCCACGATCGGACTGGCGAGGATCGCCAGCATCGCGGCGAGCGGCAGCGCGTAGAGCGCCTGGTAGCGCACCAGCCGAGCCGTCGCCGCGCTCACCCCGTCGATATCTGTCACACGCTTGCGCGAGAGCGCGGGAAACGCCACCAGCGAGACCTGATTGGCGATGTTCTCCAGCAGCAGCGACGGGACGCGGAAGGCGACCGAGTAGAGACCGAGGGCGCGTTCGCCGAGCACTCGCCCGACGACCAGGACGTCGATCGTGGTCGTGATCTGGGCAAACAGTTGCAGCAGCGACGCGCCGATCCCGTAGGGGACGATCGTTTCCGCGATCGCGCGGTGGTAGCGCAGCGTGGGCCGGAAGCCGGTCTTCCACCACAGTGCGGCTGCCCACGCAGCCGTGCCGGCGAGCATCCCCCACACCAGCGACGCGGCGCCGAATCCGAGCAGCGCCAGCGCGACACCCACCGAGGCGCGGGCGATCGCGCCTACGACTTCGGTGACGATCCTCGTCCTGAAACGGAGATCGCGCAGCAGCAGACCGTCGTGCACGCCGCCGAGGCCGGTGAGGAAAATGTCGAGCGACGCAAGTCGAAACAACGCGACGTGGGCCGACGCGTGAAAGAAGCTCGCGATCAGCGGAGCGGCCAGCACGCTGACGACGGTCATCACCGCCGTGAACGCGATGTTGATCGTGAACGCGACGTCGACGCGCTCGGTGGTCCCCTTCTCCTGCTCGTAGATGATCGCCTGGCCCATGCCGAGGTCGGTGGTCAGCTCGATCAGGCCGAGCACGACCGTGACGGCGGCCACGAGGCCGAACTGCGACGGAGCGAGCAGCCGAGTGAGCACCAGCAGCGAGGCCGTCGCCAGGCCCTTTGTCGCGAAGAACGTGGCGATCGACCAGGCGACGCCCGTCCTCACCGATCGCCCAAGCGGCTCCTGGCCTGCGGCCTGCTCGCTCACTCGGACTCCTCGCGCGCGGCGACGAGCGACGCGGGTCGCCGCGAGGCTCGCGCGAGCCGCGCGGGCAGTCTGCGCAACGCGCGCCTGGCGACTAGCGCCGCCGGCGCGGGGTCGCGGCGGTCCCAGTAGTCATAGCCCGTCGGCCGCACGAACGCCGCCAGGAAGTCCGCGATCGCCGCCGCGCGCGGCTGGGCGTCGGGGTGGCCGGGGTCGCGCAGCGCTTCCTTCAACCAGGCGACGTCGCCCTCGAGGTACCGCATCCGATAGCCGCTGCGGTAGGAACGGACGGGGCGCAGCGACTCGCCGGCGGCCCACCTGTAGAGCATCAGCGGGAAGTCAACGCCCGCCCGCACGGCAGTCTCCACCGACGCCGAGAGCCGAGAGTTGATCTCCATCAGAAACGGCCGCCCGGCGCCGTCGCGGCGGAACTCGATCTGAGAGAAGCCCTCGAGCGAGAGCTCGCGGATCAGAGCTTCGGCCATCGGGCCGATGTCCTCTGGCACCGGGATGCTCTCGCGTAGCACGTCGGCGCCGCCCAGTAGCGGATACACGCGGTTGGCGCGCTGGGCGAAGGTCGCCCACATCACCCCGTCGGCGAACAGCACGGTGATCGTCTCCCGCGGACCCGCGAGCCGCTGCTGGAGCAGCGCGCTCGCGCCGCCCTCCACAAGCCTGGTGATCGTCTCGATCGCGCTGCCACGCGTTCTTGCGACGACGGGCGCCGCCCGCCACGCCGACGACCCCGAGCCGACCCACGAGACGGCTGGCTTGACCACGACCGGAAGCCCGGTCACATCGAGCGCCGCGTCGATCGCCCCCAGCTCGCCGACGGTCGCTCCCGGTGGCACGTTAAGGCCAAGCCGCTGTGCCGCGGCCAGTGTGCTGCGCTTGTCGATCGCAAGCGCGAGGGTGTCCTCGGGTGCGAGCGCGAGCGTCGCAACCCGTTCCACCTGCTCTCGGTGAGCGCGCAGGGCGTCGATCGCCCCGTCATGGCTGGTGATCACGATCGGTCGGCCGATCGACTCGCACAGCGCGCACACGCGCTCCACGAACGCCGCCGGGTCAAGTGCGAAATCGGGAACGATCGCGCAGCCCGCACACCACCTCGAGACGAACGCGGGCGGGCTGGAGCGGGTCGCTGCGACGTGAACTCTGACACCGGCGCGGCCCAGCGAGCGCACGGTGGCAAGCGACTGTCTCAGCTCCGCGTCGAGGACCAGCGCCGGCCTGAGCGCTCGAGCACCCTCATTCACGGTTCCACCGTATCCCACGCCCAAGCGCCGGCGACTCGCACGTGACTATAGTCGACCCCCTTTCCAGGCAACTGAAGTGACGAAGTGAGCGACCCTTCCAAGCGAACCGCGACACCCCGCCCGTCCAAGCGCGCCCTCCTGGCGGAGGGTTTCCGTCGCACAGGCCTCACCGCGCTGCTGCTGCGGCTGGCGCCGTGGCGGGGAGCCGTTGTGCTCTCCTACCATCGCATCGGCGATCGCTCGCACGCCGGCTGCCATCACGGGCTCTGGACGGCGACGGCGCAGGAGCTGAACGACCAGCTGTGCCTGCTGCAGCGCAACTTCGAGATCCTCGACCCCCGCCAGCTTGCATCCGAGCGGCTCTCCAGGCGCGGGCGGCGCGTGCTCGTCACGTTCGACGACGGCTATCGCGACCTGTATGAGGTCGCTCAACCTGTGCTCGAGGCAAACAGCGTGCGCGCGACGATGTTCCTCTGCACCGGGTTCATCGACGGGGTCGCGAGCGCGTGGTGGGACGAGATCGCGTGGATGCTCAACCGCAGCGCCGTCGCCATACTCCCGCCGGGCAGGTGGTCTACCGAGCCGCTTGCGCTGCACCCCGACTCGCTGCAGCACGCGATCGACGTCGTGACGCGGGCTTACTGGAGACTCTCGCCGGGCGCTGCCGCGAGCGTGCTGGACGAGCTCGCCGCCGCAAGCGGCGCAGGGAGACGCCCGGCGGACGCCGCGGCGAGCGACTGGATCACCTGGGAGATGGCGCGCGAGCTGAGAGACGCCGGCCACCAGATCGGAGCTCACACGGTGACCCACCCGATTCTCGCCCGTCTTCCTCGCGAGTGCCAGCTGGAGGAGATCGCGGGCTCAGCCGACCGCATCGAGGCGCAGCTTGGAGAGCGCCCCCGCTGGCTCGCCTACCCGGTGGGAGTGAGGGGTGCGTTCGACGAGCACAGCCGCGCCGCGGCGGCCGAGGCGGGCATCGAGATGGCCTTCAGCAACTACGGCGGGCGGGTGACGAGCTCTGGCTTCCAGGCGCTCGACGTACGCCGCGTGTCGGTCGAGACGCTCTCGAGCCCGGCGCTGTTCTCAGCCACGCTCGGGCTCCCGCAGCTGTTCGCCCGCTAGAGACCGACATGCGCGCTCGGTGCTGCGCGACCCGCTCGCTCAGACACGGTCGTCCGGATTGCGCTCACGGCCGCGGCGATCAGCCCGCGACGTTGGCGCCGGGAGCGGTAAGGCCCGGGATCGTAAAGGTGGGCTGTGGCCCACCCGGGGCCGTGACGCTCGGCGTGCTGACGCTCGGGGTGCTGACGGTGGGGAGCGGCACGCTCGGTGTGCTGACGGTGGGGACTGGCACGCTCGGCGGCGTTGCAGGGGGGCTGACGGGCAGCCCTGGGATCGGAGACGCACCGCCGGTCGGCGGCTGCCCGGGGGCTGTCGGGCGCGAGGGTCCGCCTTGCGTAGGCGAGCTGGCCGGCGGGTGGGCCTGGTCGCCGGGGCTCGTGGCACGCACCGGCGCAGCCGGCCTGATAGCCGGCGAGCCGCCGGACGCCGGCGCTGCAGTGGAGCCTCGCCTGCGGTGTCCGGGGCCGCGACCCACGCCGGCGCCGACGCGCTCGCCTTCGGGTCGCGCGCCCGCTGTGGGCGCGAGGTCGATGGCGGGTCCGGGGGCCGGAGCGGCCAGCTGGCCGGCTTGAGGCGCGGCCGCCGCCGGCACGCCGTGGTGCGGCGCCGCGTTGCGATCAAGCGCCGGGGAGAGGGCGAGCAGACCGGCCGCGCCGAAGGCCGGCAGCAGCGACACGGCGCCGCCCGCGACGCTGCCGAGGCTCGCCGAGCTCGCCCGCAGGCTCGCGGCCAGGCGCTGCAGCGCAGCCGCGGCGAATGCAAGCCCGGCGACCGAGCGGCGAGGCGAGTAGCGGTCGCGAAACGCGCTCACGGCGGCGCCATCCAGCTGGTGGCCGGCCTCCCGCTCAAGGACGTCGAGCGCGCGCTTCTGCTTGTCGGCCGTGCGGTAGGGCCGGCTTGACGTGATCGAGTCAAACGTGTCGGCGACGGCGATGATGCGCGAGCCGAGCGGGATCTGCGAGCCGGCGAGCCGATCGGGGTAGCCGCTTCCGTCCACGCGCTCGTGGTGATGGCGCACCATCGCGGCGATCTCCGGGTCGCCGACCGCCGCGAGCATGTCCGCGCCGTCGGCCGCGTGGCGCTTCATCACCTCGAATTCCGCCTCGCTGAGCCGCCGCGGGTTGTTGAGTATCGCCCGCGGCGTGTAGAGCTTGCCGACGTCGTGGACGGCCGCCGCCGTGCGGATCTTCGCCGTCTGCACCCGGTCCAGTCGCATCGCGCGGGCGATCCGCTCGGCGTGGCGCGCGACCCGCTGGCTGTGCCCATGCGTGTAGGCGTCGCGCGTTTCCAGCAGCGCGCTGAGGGTCCCCAGCAGCTCGATGCTGACGGCGGGACCGGCCCTGCTCGCGGCGTCGTAGAGCGAGCGAGCGCGCGCCAGGCGGCGCTCCGCCCAGCAGCGCCGCGCCCAGCCCCAGAGCAAGAGGTCGCCGAACACCAGGTCGCGCGAGCCCGGGCAACGCTTCCAGACCGCCGCCTCGCCGCTGGCGATCGCGAGCGACGCGACGACGGCGCAGGCCACGGACGCGAGCGCCGAAAGGAGCCCTGCACGCGGCACGATCGCGGCCGCGAGCAGGGCGGGCGCGAAGACCAGCGAGGTGGTGACCAGAAGCGCGAGCGGCAGGTATCGCCACAGCGGCGCCCGGCCAGCCTCCGACTCGCGGTGCGCCGGCCCGGACGACCTGGGCTGTCGCTGCACGCCCGCGCGGGCGCGGCGTGCCGCCAGGTCAACCGACTCGGCGCGAACGCGGCGCGCTGCCAGGTCAACTGGCGTAGCCATGGTCTGCGTTTGAAGCTACCCGCGAGGCTGGGCCGCGGCTGAGCTCTGGACGGATGTTCGGTGCGCAGCTAGATGCTGCGGGGCAGCTCGAACCACACGCGGGTGCCGCCCACGCGGTCGATTCCCCACTCGCGCGCGCCTTTGTCGACCAGGTACAAGCCGTACCCCCGTCCGGGCGACGGCGGCAGGCCGATCGGATGGCTGAAGCCGTCACCGGCGTCGGTCACCGTGACGCGCACGGCGTCTCCCGCCGCCGTCGCGGTGAACAGGATGCGCGAGTCCAGCGGACCCGGGGAGTGCAGCACTGCGTTGCTGACGACCTCAGAGACGAGCAGCAGGCAGGTGTTGTGAAGCGACGGGCTGAGGCCGAGGTCCTGGCACAGGCCGCTGGCCGCGGCGCGCGCGACCGCCGGCGCCTCGACGCTTCTCAGCAGCTCGAGGCTCACGTCCGTGGGCCGGGCTGCTGCCCGGCTCTGGATCTCGCGCGCCGTCATCATCACGACGAGCCGGTCTCCTCGAGGAACGGAAGGTACTTGTCGGCTCCGGTCAGCCTGAGGACGGAAAGCACCTGGCCGCCGGGGCGGGTGAGACCGAGCGTCCAGCCGCCGGCGTCGGCCTGGTCGTTGAGCAAGACCAGCAGGCTGAGACCCGAGGAGTCGATGAAGCTCAGCTCGCCGAGATCGATCACGATGCTGCGCGCGCCCTTGCAGCGCAACGCGGCGACCTCCTGCTCGAGCCGCCTGCGCGTCGCGATATCGAGCTCGCCGACCACCGCGAGCCGACCCGTGTCGGCGTCGAGCGCAGCACGGACCTCAAAGGGCGATGGCCTGATCACCTGCCTACCACTACCCGGATGAGCCGCTGCTAACTCATCGTCTGGACGGCGCTCGTGCTCCGGGTCTCCCACACGCGCGCATCGCCAGCGCCGCGCGCAGCCGTCGCGCTGGGCGGCCGACCTGGAGCAGCGGGCGGTCTGGCCGCAGGCGGGTCGCTAGGAGGCGTAGGTGCCGGCCAGCCGCGCGCGCAGCGTGTCCAGCGTGCGCGCCAGCAGCCGCGAGACCTGCATCTGGGAGACGCCGAGCTGCTCTCCGATCTCGCTCTGGGTCATGCCCGCGGCGAAGCGCATCTGAAGCAGCAGTCGTTCGCGCGAGGCGAGCCCATCGAGCGCGTCGGCAATCGCCGCTCCGGTCTCGATCAGCTCATAGCCGTGCTCATCGCTGCCCACTTCGCCGGCCAGCGTCGCGTCGGCGTCGTCTTCGCTGGACGGCGCGGGCGCGTCGAGCGACATCGTCGAGTAGGCCCGCCCGGCCTGCATCCCGTCGAGCACCTCCTCTTCGCTGAGCTCCAGGTACACGGCGATCTCCTGCACCGTGGGCGAGTGACCGTGACGCGCCGACAGCCGGTCGATCGTCTCCTGCACGGCGAGCGCGCGCTCCTGAGCGGCGCGCGCGACGTGCACGGCCCACGACGTGTCGCGGAAATGACGCCGTAGCTCGCCGAGGATCGTGGGGATCGCAAACGACTGAAAGGCGCTGCCGCGATCGGGATCGAAGCGATCGATCGCCTTCAGCAGCGCGATGCTCGCGACCTGGACGAGGTCCTCGTCGGGCACCGACGAGTGGGAGTAGCGGCGCGCGAGTTTGCGGGCCAGCGGAAGGAACCTGACCAGCAGCTGCTCGCGCGCATCCTGATCGGCGTGCCGGTGGCACAGCCGAAAAAGATGCTCTGTCTTCAACCTGCTCGGGTCGAGCCTGCGCGGCCGAGCGCGACGCACGACCGTGTTTGTCTGGGTCATGGCTTCGCTCCTTCCCATTCGCCGACGCCACCGCTCCTACGGCGACGCTAACGATCCAGTTCTAGCAAATGGGGAGCGCTCTGTCTAATGGTAGGGTCGACGAATGGCTGGGCCAGGCCAGCTGGCGGCCGGCGGCACCGGTGCGCTCGAGCGCGGCCCGGGGCGCGTGGCCCTCGCGGCGGTCGTGTTCGATCTCGACGGGGTGCTGCTGGAGTCAGAGGAGATCTGGAGCGGCGCGCGGCGCGAGCTCGCGCTGCGCAGCGGCGGGCGCTTCAGCGGCGAGGCGCAGACGCGCATGCTCGGCATGAGCTCGCGCGAGTGGAGCCGCTACATGCACGACGCGCTCGGCGTGCCCCTGCCCCCGGAGGAGATCTCGGCGCAGGTCGTCGAGCTCGTGGCGGCGCGCTATGAGCGCGAGCTTCCGCTGATCCCGGGCGCCGACGCCGCCGTGCGCGCGCTGGCGGCGCGCTGGCCGCTGGGCCTCGCGTCCTCGGCCAACCGCCAGATAATCGAGCTCGTGCTCGACCGCAGCGGCTGGCGCGAGCTGTTTGCGCAGACGGTCTCCTCCGAGGAAGTGGCGCGCGGCAAGCCCGCGCCCGACGTCTACCTGGAGGCGGCGCGCAGGCTCGGCGCGCCCGGAGATCGCTGCGTGGCGGTCGAGGACTCGTCGGCCGGAATCGCCTCGGCGCACGCCGCCGGCCTGGCGGTGATCGCGATACCCAACCGCGCGTTCCCGCCGAGCGCCGACGCGCTCGCGCAGGCAGACCTCGTGCTCGACGATCTCTCGCAACTGGACGCCGCGCGCGCGGCGTCGCTCACTGCACCCGATCGATGACCGGCTCGGGGTGCTCGCCGAGGTACTCGACCCACGCTCTCTTGATGCACGGGTAGTGCTTGTGCGCCTCGACGGAGTCCATGAAGTTGACGATGTTCGTGCTGAAGCGCTCGGCCAGCTGCGGGCTGACGAGGCGACCCTCGCTGTCGAACGCGCTGTGCGCCTGGGCGAGCGAGAACATGTCCGGGTAGACGCGCGCGCCGAGGTGCTCGAAGGGCACGCGCAGGGCCCACAGCCCGCGGTTGCCGCCGACCATTGACGGCGAGGCCGACAGCAGCAGCCCGTTCAGCTCGTTGAACGGCTGCGGGCTGATGCGCGAGACCCAGTCGATCGTGTTCTTGAGCATCCCCGGCATCGACGCGTTGTACTCCGGCGCTGCGATCACGAAGCCGTCGGCGTCCTCCAGGCGGGCGCACAGCGCCTTGGCGCCCGCGGGGAAGCCCTCGCTGTCCTGCACGTCGGAGTTGTAGGAGGGCGTGTCGAACTCGCGCATCGTCGCGAGGTCGACCGTGCCGCCGTTTGCCTCGATCGTGACGGCGGCAAGCTGGGCGAGGCTCACGTTCAGCGATTCGCGCCGCAGCGAGGCGCCGAACACGAGCAGGCTGATCGGCTGGCGGGTCTGCGAGGCGCTCACTGGGTCGCAGGCTACTGCCCGAGGCGCCTCGGCGCCTACCTACAGTGTCAGGCGATGCCCGACGAGCCCCGTCACAAGACGGCCGCGATCTCGCTGCGCGGCGTGGCCAAGAGCTTCGGCGCGATCACCGCGGTCGCCGGCCTGGACCTCGAGGTTCCCGCGGGCGTCTGCTTCGGCCTGCTCGGCCCCAACGGCGCCGGCAAGTCCACGACGATGCGCATGCTCACCGCGCAGGCGCTCGCCGACGAGGGCGCGATCGAGGTCCTCGGCTACGAGCTTCCGCGGCAGTCAAAGCAGGCGCGCATGGAGATGGGCGTCGTGCCCCAGCTGGACAACCTCGACGTCGAGCTGACCTGCCGCCAGATCCTGATGGTCTTCGCGCGCCTGTACCGCGTCGCGCGCCCCGAGCGCCCCGCGGCTGTGCAGCGGGCGCTCGCGCTGGCCAACCTGTCCGCGCGCGCGGACACGATCGTGCGCGAGCTGTCGGGCGGCATGCGCCGGCGCCTGCTCGTCGCGCGCGGCCTGATCCACGAGCCGCGCCTGGTGCTGCTCGACGAGCCGACCGTGGGGCTCGATCCGCAGGTCCGCCAGGAGCTGTGGTCGCTGATCGACGGGCTGCGCGCGCGCGGCGTGACGGTGCTGATGTCCACGCACTACATCGAGGAGGCCGAGCGCCTGGCCGACACCGTGGCGGTCATGTCACACGGGCAGATCATCGCCCAGGGCCCGCCCGGCGAGCTGGTCGCCGCGTACGCCGGCGAGCAGGTGCTCGAGGTCTACGGGCCGCCGCCGCGTCTGGACGAGGTCAGCCAGCTGGCGCAGAGCAACGGCTGGAGCAGCCGCCGCAGCGGGCCCGCGGTGGCGATCCTGCGCGCCGAGACGCTCGACGGCCTGGCGCCCGACGGCGTGCGCCGCCCGGCCAACCTGGAGGACGCGTTCGTCGCGCTGACCGGGGAGCGGATCGAATGAGCGCGCCGGCGGCGTCGGTGGGCCGAGCGCCCACGCACACGGTGCGCCGCCTGGAACCGGCCGCGCTCGCGGCCGTGATGAGCCGCGACGTGACCATCTTCGGGCGCTACTGGAAGGCGACCACGTTCTCCTCGATCGTCCAGCCGACGATCTACCTGCTCGCGTTCGGGCTCGGCCTCGGCGCGCTCGTGCACAACGTGGGCGGGATCACCTACGTGCAGTACGTCGCGACCGGCGTCGTCGCCACGGCGGTGCTGTTCTCCTCAGCCTTTCCGGGGATGTTCAACACGTTCGTGCGCTGGCAGTTCCAGCGCACCTACGACGCGATGCTCGCGGCCCCGCTGGACGTCGAGGAGCTGATCACCGCCGAGGTGCTGTGGATCTCGATCCGCGCGGGCGTCTACGGCGTGGCGCCGCTGCTCGTGGCGCTCGCCTTCGGCCTGACGCCCGAGCCGGGCATGCTGCTGGTGCCGTTCATCGCCTTCCTCACGGGCTTCGGCTTCGCGGCGTTCGGCGTGGCGATCGCCGCGGTCGCGAAGACGATCGACAACTTCAACTACGTGACCAGCGCGGTGCTCACGCCGCTGTTCCTGCTCGCCGGCACGTTCTTTCCGATCAAGCAATTCCCGCTCGGGGTGCGCATCGCCGCGCAGTTCAACCCGCTGTTTCACTGCGTGCAGCTCGTGCGCGACGCGTCGCTGGCCAACCTCGGCCTCGTGGACCTCTACCACGCGGGCGTGCTGGTCGCCTTCGCGCTGCTGATGTGGCGTCTGGCGATCTCCCAGCTCGGCCGGCGCCTGATCGACTGAGCACGCTCACGAAACCCTGAGCTTTCACACACGCCGTCCCTAGCCGCGGCAGCGATCCTGCCCGCGTGAGCTCCTCCCACCACACGCGCGCAGCGGCGACGCCCGTGCCGGCCGGCCGCGGCGCGCCGGCGAGCTACCCGCCCACCGGTCAAGCGCCCGCGGCCCGGCGCCCGCGCGTGGACCGCTCCAGCGGCGCCGCCGCGCGGTGGCTGCGCGCGCGAGCCCAGATAGCCGTCGCTCGCGCCCCGCACCCCGAGCTGTGGGGCCTGGTCGCGCTGGCCGGCGTGCTGAACCTGTGGGCGCTGTCGCGCAACGGCTGGGCCAACGACTACTACAGCGCGGCCGTGCGCTCGATGAGCTCCAGCTGGCACGACTTCCTGTTCGCCTCGCTGGACCACAGCGGCGTGATGACCGTCGACAAGCCGCCGCTCGCGCTGTGGGTGCAGGCGCTGTCGGTGCGCGCATTCGGCTATCACCCGCTGAGCGTGCTCGCGCCCCAGGCGCTGATGGGCGTCGCGAGCGTCGTGCTCGTCTACGACCTCGTGCGCCGGCGCTTCGGGCGCGTCGGCGGCTTCATCGGCGGGCTGGCGCTCGCCGTCACGCCGATCTCGGTGGCCGTCTCGCGCCACAACAACCCCGACGCGCTGCTCGTGCTCTGCTGCGTGGCGGCCCTGTGGTGCGCGGTGCGCGGCCTGGAACGCGGGCGCACCCGCTGGCTGGTGCTCGCGGGCGTCTGCGTCGGGCTCGGCTTCGAGACGAAGATGGGCGTCGCGCTGACCGTCGTCCCCGGCATCGCCGCGGCCTGGCTGTGGATCGCTCCCGCCGCGCGCGGGCGGCCGCACGCCGTGCGCCAGCTGCTCGCCGGCGGCGCCGCGATGACGCTCGTCGCCGGCGCCTGGCCGGCGCTAATCGAACTGACCCCGGCCGCAGACCGGCCGTGGGTCTCGGGCACGAGCGACAACCGCGTGCTGTCGCTGATCTTCGAATACAACGGCCTCGGCCGCGTCGACGGCCAGGCCGGCGGCCCCGGCGGGATCGGCGGCAGCATGTTCGGCGGCACGCCCGGCCCGCTGCGGCTGCTGAACTCCGCGCTCGGCGGCCAGGCCGGCTGGCTGCTCGGGTTCGCAGCGGTCAGCGCGCTCGCGCTCCTGGCGGCCAGCCGCCTGCGCCGCGCAGACCCGCGCACCGGCTGGCTGATCGTCGTCGGCGGCGCGTTCCTGGTGACCGCCGCGCTGTTCAGCGAGGCGAGCGGCATCTTCCATCCCTACTACGTCTCGCTGCTGGCGCCGTTCATCGCGGCGCTCGTCGGCGCGCTGGCCGCCGAGCTGATCGCCGGGCGCCTGAGCGCGCGCGTCGTCGGCCCGCTGGCGATCGTCGCGGGCTGCGCCGGCGAGCTCGCGGTGCTCGGCGACTACCCCGGTCAGCTGACCTGGGTTGGACCGCTGCTGCTCGTCGTCGGCGCGCTCTCGATCCTCGCGCTGCTCGCGCTGGGAGGCCGGCGCGTGCGCATCGCGGCGATCGGTGCCGTGCTGGCGGCGCTGCTGCTCGCGCCCGCGGTCTGGGCGTTCGACACGCTCGGCCACGCGACGAGCGGCACGTTCCCGGCCGGCGGCCCCGCCTCGATCGCGAGCGCCGGCGGGCCGGGCGCCGGGCCAGGCGGTCTCGGCGCACGCGCGCGTCTCATCGGTCCCGGCGCCCGCGCGCAGGGCTCGCCACCGGCGCTATTCGGGCCGGGCGGCCCGCCCGGCGCCGGCGGCGGGGGCAGCGCTGCGGCCGGTGCCGGCGCGGGACCGACCGGGCCCCCTCCGGGCATCGCGGGCGGCGCGGGGCCGCGAGGCCTGGGCGGGGCGGGCGGTCCTGGCGGGGCGGGCGGTCCTGGTGCCGCGGGCGGGCCGATCGGGGCGCCGATCGGCGGCTCGCTGACGAGCGCGATCGTCGACTACGTGAAGCAGCACGGCGGCGGCACGGTCGCGGTCGCCAGCCAGTCGAGCGCAGCCTCGGCGATCATCTCGGGCGACGTGCAGGCGGCCGGGATCGGCGGTTTCTCGGGCCGCGAGAGCGACGTGAGCGTCGCCTGGCTGGCGCAGGAGGTGCGCTCGGGGAAGGTCCGCTGGGTGCTCGATGAATCCGGCGGCGGCGGCGCCAATGGTGCTGGCGGGTTCGGCGGGCGCGGCGGGTTCGGCGGGCGACTGCCGGGCGACACGCGCACGGGCTCGGCGGTCGCGATGCAGGCGGTCGCCAAGGCCTGTCGCGCGGTCACGCTGCCCGCTTCTGCCTCTACCACGGGCGCCACTGCGGACACGGCGGGCAGCGCATCAGGCGGCGGCTCAGCCGCCGGCACGCTGTATGACTGCCAGGGGCGCGCCGCGGCCCTGCAGAGCGTCCCCACCGCGGCCTGATTGCCCCGGCAGTTATGGCGGGCTGGCCTGTCATGGCGTTGATTGAGACATCTGTCGCTTAAGGCGGCAGGAGTTCGCGCCGAGACGTCTAATACGAGAGTCGAACTGCCGCAACTTCTGCGGGTTTTCAGGCTCTCAAACGGGGCGTAGACGTTTTTCCGACAGGGAGGTAGTTGCCGTGAGGTCCAACATTCGTATTTCCGTTCTGGCGCTCGTTGCGAGCGCGTTTGTCCTCACGGCCGCGGTCCCCGCTGCCTCCGCTGCAGGAGGCGGCTTTGAAAAATTCTTTGCTGGAAACTGCAACGCGACGCATGAAACATGCGGCGAACCAAAAGCGAAGGAAGGCACCCAAGCGGAAGCCGAAGCGGAAGGCGAACGCCACGCCGGCGCGTTTGTGCCGTTCGGGATCACCGACTTCACGATCAGGAAGTACGAAGCAAACAAAGAAACCTTCGCCCCCGAACCGGGCTCCGGCTTCTTCGCCCCGATCGAATCTGTCAAAAACCTCCGTGTGGACGTCGCTCCGGGCGTCGTCACGAACCCGCAGGCCGTGCCCAAGTGCGCGCTGTCGGACTTCACCGGAGTTCTCGAAGTGGCGCCGGGCGTGTTCACCAAACCAGAATGCGCGAAAAGCACGATTATCGGCGAACAGAAGGCCGAAACCGTCTTTGAAACGGCTCCTGGATCGAAAAAATTCGAAGACAAGAAACTAAGCGGCAAGGTCTATAACCTCGAACAGTCCCCCGGCCAAGGCTCAACGTATGGAGTGGCACTGGAAGTTCCCGGCGGTTTCTTCGTCCACACGATCATCAAGGGAAGCGTCGAATTCGCGTCTGACTACCACGACTACTTCGTCATCAACAACGTCTCTGCCGGGCTGCTCGAGTCGCGTCTCATCTTCTACGGCGCGGAAAACAAAGTCACGGGAGAAAAAACCCAGTTCATCAGGAACGGGACGAAATGCGCGGCGGTCGGTCCGGAAACGACGACCACGGTGCGGGGCGAATTTGAATCCGGCGTCGCAGAACCGAAACGCCCATACACAGCCCTCGCGAGCGGCATCGAATGCGGCGCCCTGGCTTTTGAACCCTCGTTCTCGATCACACCCGAATCCGCTCTCACCGACGGCACCGATGGAATCACGGCCGAAACTAAAGACACCCACCCAGCGGTGGGCGCAGGGCCTGATACGGCCGACCTCTCATCGATCACAGTCAAGGGGCCCGAAGGAATGACGATGAACCCGTCCGCCGGTGCATCGCTTGAAGGCTGCGAACCCGGGCAGGCGACGACTAACCAAACGAGCACGGCGTTCGAAATCAGCAAACTGAACCCAATCGGTTGTCCATCGGGCAGCAAGGTCGGGACCGTCAGCCTCGAAGTGCCGACGGCGCCCGAAGGCGCTTTCCAGGGCTCGATCTATCTCGGCAAGCCGGCCGGCAAACCGATCGAAGGCCCGCCCTACACGATCTACCTGAACGCGGAATCGGCCCGCTATGGCGTCAGGGTCCTACTGAAAGGCACGGCCGTGCCCAACCTTGCCACCGGGCAGCTGACAGTGACATTCAACGAAAACCCACAGGCGCCGTTCAGCAACGTCAAGCTTCACTTCAACGGCGGCGCATTCGCACCGCTCGCGAACCCGCTCGTGTGCGGCAACAGCGCAGTGCTGCCCGAATTCGCCGCCTTCTCGGGGAAGTCGTCCTTCCCCGGCGCGAGCACGTTCACGACGGTCGGCTGCTCGTCCTCGCCGCCTCCGTTTGCGCCAAGCCAGGCCACGGCGGTGCTGCCGGCGGTCGGTGGCTCGACGACCAACTTCTCGTTCACCATGGCCCGGCCCGAAGGCCAGCAGTACGTCAATAAGCTGACCACGACGCTGCCGCCTGGCCTGTACGCCAAAATCCCATCTGTCCCGACGCTGTGCAACGAAGCTCAGGCCAAGGCGGGCGCGTGCCCCGCGGCGAGCCTGGTTGGAACCGTCACGGCGAAGGCCGGATCGGGCTCGCCGTTTGCGTTCGGCGGCCTCGTCTACCTGACCGGTCCCGATGAAGGCGCGCCATACGGCCTGAACTTCCAGGTTCCGGTCATCGCGGGCCCGTTCAACCTCGGCCAGGAAACGGTGCACGCGAAGATCGAAGTCAACCCGTACAGCGCGCAGGTGGTCGTCACCTCGCCGATACCCACGATCAGGGCCGGCATACCGACCCGCGTGCGGGAACTCACGGTGAACCTCACGCGGGCCAACTACGTGCTGAATCCCACCAACTGCGGTGTGCTGAAAACCGAATCGACCGCGACCTCCACGCTCGGCGCGAGCTCGACGTTCTCGAGCCCGTTCCAGGTGGAAGGCTGCGCCAGCCTGCCGTACAAGCCGTCGGTCACAGCCAAAACCAGCGGCAAATTCTCAAAAGCCCACGGCGCGAGCCTTGAAACGACCGTCAACACGCCAGAAGGCAACGCGAACATGAAGTCGATCCTCGTCCAGCTGCCCAAGCAGCTGCCGTCGCGCCTGAGCACGCTCAACAAAGCGTGCCCGGAAAAAACGTTCGCGGCCAACCCGAACAGCTGCCCGGCCGGCTCGAAGGTAGGCGGCGCACGCGCCAACACGACGCTGCTGCCAGGCAAACTGCAGGGCTCGGCGATCTTCGTGTCGCATGGCGGCGAGGCCTTCCCCGACCTCGACCTGGTGCTCGAAGCCAACGGCATCCAGGTGATCATCGTCGGCAACACGAAAATCACCAAAGGGGTCACGACGACGAACTTCGCGTCCACGCCGGACTCGCCGGTCTCGAGCGTCACCGTGAACCTGCCGCTGGCGTCGAACTCGGCGCTCGCGGCCAACGGCAACCTGTGCACGCAGTCGCTGGTGATGCCGACGACGGTCACCGCGCAGAACGGGAAAGTGTTCAAACAGAACACGAAGATCCAGCCCTTCCAGTGCGGCGTCCAGGTCGTCGGCCACAAGACGGTCGGCAACGTGGCACGCATAACCGTGCAGACGTATGCCGCGGGCCGTGTGAGCGGCAGCGGCAATAACCTGATCACCGTGGCCAAGCACGTCAACGGCGCGACGCGGACGACGCTCGAAGTTCCGCTGACCTCCTCGGCGCGCAGCCACAAGCCGAAAACGGTCAAGGTCCGGGTCGGCTTCTTCCCCCAGAAGAAGGGCGGCGAAACCTCAGTCGCATATCAGACGGTGACATTCGGCTAGGCGGCTGCTCGCAAAAAGCGGTCTTGCAGGGGGCGGCCGTCCGGGCCGCCCCCTCGCTTTAATCGCCCGCGTGCCCTAGATTTGGCTGATGGATGCGTCGATCGGCAGCCTGAGCGAGCTCGGAGACCAGCCGACATCGGCGTCTCGCCCGGAAGCCGATCCGCTGCTGGCGGGTGTGCGCCGCCTGGCGCAGCTGGCAGACGAGGCCAGCGACCCGCAGGACATCCTGCGCGGGCTCGCGGGCGAGCTGCTCGCGCTTCCGGGGGCCGAGGAGGTGCACTTCCACCAGCTCGCGCCGCCGGGCTCCAGGCAGGAGCACGTGACGGTCTACCTGAGCGACGGCAATGCGCGCCTGAGCTACCTGCTGGAGCGCGGCGAGCGGGCCCCCGGGGTCAGCTGGGTGGCGAGCACCGGGCGCAGCTTCCTCGCCACCGACGAGCGCGAGCTGGCCGCGAGCGTGCCGCGGCTCGTCGCCACCGGTGAGACGCGCTGCGCGCTGCTGCTGCCGCTGTCGCAGGGCGGCACGCCGCGTGCGGTCGTGATCCTCGCGCGGCGCCTGGGCGAGCCCTTCGACGAGCGCTCGATCGAGGTCGCCGCGACGCTCGTCGATCAGGGGGCCACGGCGCTGGCGCTCGCGCGCGCGCGCGCCGAGGCCGGCACCGACCCGGTCGCCGGCTGCCTGAACCACCGCGCGATGCGCCGGCGCCTGGACGAGGAGATCGACCGCGCCGCGCGCACGGCCAGCCCGCTGTCGTGCCTGCTGATGGACCTCGACGACTTCAAGCTCGTCAACGACGAGCACGGCCACCAGGCCGGCGACAAGGCGCTGCGCCGCGTGGTGCAGGCGCTCGTGGGCGAGTTCCGCGCGTTCGATCGCGTGGCGCGCTACGGCGGCGACGAGTTCGTCGTGATTCTGCCGAACGCCGACCTGCGCAGCGCCGCGGCGGCCGCGGCCAGGGCGCTCGAGCGCCTGCGCGAGGTGCCCGCGTTCGACGACGGCCCGGCCATCTCGGCCTCGATCGGCGCCGCCCAGTGGCAGGCGCCGATGTCCACCGACGATCTGCTCGAGGCCTGCGACCGCGCGCTGCTGCGCGCAAAGCGCCAGGGCAAGGGGCGCGTCACCCAGGCGCCGGCGGGGGGCTAGCAGGCGCTCGGGTCGCCCGCGCAGCCGCACGCGGCCGGCCGGTTGAGTCTGCGAGACTGGGGGCAGGCCCTGCTGAGAGACCCCAGACTCGGGAGCAAGCATGTCGCAGAACAGCTTCGGCGCCAAGGACAAGCTCGTGCTCGGCGACCGCGAGCATGAGATCTTCCGACTGGACCGCCTGCAGGAGCGCTTCGACGTCGCGCGGCTGCCGTTCTCGCTGAAGGTGCTGCTGGAGAACCTGCTGCGCACCGAGGGCAACGGCTCGGTGGACGCGGCCGACATCGAGGCGCTCGCCAGCTGGGACGCCAAGGCGCAGCCGAGCACGGAGATCGCGTTCACGCCGGCGCGCGTGCTGATGCAGGACTTCACCGGAGTGCCGGCGGTCGTCGACCTCGCGGCGATGCGCGACGCGATCGCCGAGATGGGCGGCGATCCGAAGAGGATCAACCCGCTGGCGCCGGCTGAGCTGGTGATCGACCACTCCGTGCAGGTGGACGCGTTCGGCACGCGCGACGCCTTCCGCGTGAACGCCGAGCGCGAGTTCGAGCGCAACCGCGAGCGCTACGCGTTCCTGCGCTGGGGCCAGGGCGCCTTCGAGCAGTTCTCGGTCGTGCCGCCGGACACAGGGATCGTGCACCAGGTCAACCTCGAGTACCTCGCGCGCGTGGTGTTCGACGACGCGGGCACCGGCCAGGCATACCCCGACACGCTGGTCGGCACCGACTCGCACACGACGATGGTCAACGGCCTGGGCGTGCTCGGCTGGGGCGTGGGCGGCATCGAGGCCGAGGCCGCGATGCTCGGCCAGCCGATGTCGATGCTGATCCCGCAGGTGCTCGGCGTGCGCCTGCACGGAGAGCTGCCCGAGGGCGCGACCGCGACCGACCTCGTGCTCACCGTCACAGAGCTGCTGCGCAAGCGCGGCGTCGTGGGGATGTTCGTCGAGTTCTTCGGCGCCGGGTTGGCGGGGCTGCCGATCGCCGACCGCGCGACGATCGGCAACATGTCGCCGGAGTTCGGCAGCACGTGCGCGATCTTCCCGATCGACGAGGAGACGCTCCGCTACATGCGCTTCTCCGGGCGCTCGAGCGAGCGGATCGCGCTGACCGAGGCCTACGCCCGCGAGCAGGGCCTGTGGCACGACGAGCGCTCCGAGCAGCCCACCTTCTCAGACGTCGTCGAGCTGGACCTCGGCGGGGTGCAGCCGAGCATCGCCGGTCCCAAGCGCCCGCAGGACCGCGTCGCGCTGAGCGACGCGCGCGAGTCCTTCCACGAGGCGCTCGGCGGCTTCGTGCGCTACGACGGCCGCGACGAGGCGGTTGCCGAGAGCTTTCCCTCCAGCGACCCGCCGGCCAACGGCACCGACCGCGAGTGGCTGCCCGACGGCGGTCCGAGCTACGTCGACCAGCCGGCCGGCGGCGGCGTGGCCGTGCATTCGACGAGCGCCGTCAGCTGCACGCTCGCCGACGGCACCGAGGTGGCGCTCGACCACGGCAGCGTGGTGATCGCGGCGATCACCAGCTGCACGAACACGTCCAATCCGTCGGTGATGGTCGGCGCCGGCATCCTCGCGCGCAACGCCGTCGCGCGCGGGCTGGGCGTCAAGCCGTGGGTGAAGACCTCGCTGGCGCCCGGGTCGAAGGTCGTCACCGAGTACCTGGACCGCGCGGGGCTGACCGAGCCGCTGGAGCAGCTCGGCTTCAACCTCGTCGGCTACGGCTGCACCACGTGCATCGGCAACTCGGGCCCGCTCGCGCCCGAGATCTCGGCGGCCGTCAGCGAGGGCGACCTGGCGGTCGTCTCGGTGCTGTCGGGCAACCGCAACTTCGAGGGGCGCATCAACCCCGACGTGAAGATGAACTACCTCGCCTCGCCGCCGCTGTGCGTCGCCTACGCGCTCGCGGGCACGATGAACTTCGACATCGTCGGCGAGCCGCTGGGCAGCGATGCGCAGGGGCAGGATGTGTACCTGCGAGACATCTGGCCGTCGGCGAGCGAGGTCGCCCAGACCGTCGAGGAGGCGGTGCAGGCCGACATGTTCAGAAAGAGCTACAGCGAGGTGTTCAGCGGCGACGAGCGCTGGAACTCGCTGCCGGTGCCCGCGGGCGAGCGCTTTGCCTGGGAGGAGCGCTCGACGTACGTGCGCCTGCCCCCCTACTTCCAGGACATGCCCGCGGAGCCGCAGCCCGTGCGCGACGTGCGCGACGCGCGCGTGCTCGCGCTGCTCGGCGACAGCGTCACGACAGACCACATCTCGCCCGCGGGCTCGATCAAGCGCGACGGGCCGGCCGGCATCTACCTGCAGGAGCAGGGCGTGCAGCCGCGCGACTTCAACTCATACGGCTCGCGCCGCGGAAACCACGAGGTGATGATGCGCGGCACGTTCGCCAACATCCGCCTGCGAAACCAGCTGGCGCCCGGCACCGAAGGCGGCGTGACGCGCTACCTCGGCGCCGCCAAGGGCACCGGCGACGGCCCGGCGGCCGGCGAGCAGATGTCGATCTACGACGCCGCGATGCGCTACCAGGCGGAAGGCGTGCCGTTGGTGGTTCTCGCGGGCAAGGAGTACGGCTCGGGCTCCTCGCGCGACTGGGCCGCCAAGGGCACGCGGCTGCTCGGCGTGCGCGCGGTGATCGTCGAGAGCTTCGAGCGAATCCACCGCTCCAACCTCGTCGGCATGGGCGTGCTGCCGCTGCAGTTCCCAGACGGGCAGAGCGCGCAGTCGCTGGGGCTGACCGGCGAGGAGGTCTTCTGCATCGACGGGCTCGCGGCGGCGATGTCAGACGGTGGCATGGCGCCGCGCGAGGTGCGCGTGCAGGCCCGGCGCGACGGGGGCGAGACGATCGAGTTCGACGCGCGCGTGCGCATCGACACGCCGCGCGAGGCCGACTACTTCCGCCACGGCGGGATCCTGCAGTACGTGCTGCGGGCGCTGCTGGCGGGCTGATCAGCTCACGAGTCGCAGGCCGGGCACGCGCTCGAAGTGCCTGCGATTGCGCGTCATGATCGAGAGTCCGTGCTCGAGGCCAGTGGCCGCGATGAGGGCGTCGGCCACGTGAAGCTGCGCTGTGCGGCGGATCCGTCCCGCGGTTTGCGCCACGGCCCGATCGACCGGGAGCTCGTCCAGCTCGGCCAGCGTTTGCTGAAGACGGTGCTCGTCTGCGTTTCGTCCCGCAAACAGCTCGCAGCGCGTCACCACCGAAACGCTCCAGCCGCGGCCCGCGATCGCCAGCTGGCGATGACCACGCAGGTGATCGACCAGGACGTCAGTGTCGAGGAGGATCGCGATCAATGCGGTTCAGGTCCGAATCGAACCGGTCCGACTCCTCGCGCGGCGGTACCTCGAAGTCAGGCATCGATCCGAACGTTTCGTCGAGCACGCGCTGCCTCTCGGCGTCGCGTGCCGCTTCGGCTTCGCGCCCGTGCGTGTCCAGGTACTCGTCGAGCGCCTCGCGGACGACCTGCGCGAGCGAGCGTCCGTCGCGCGCCCGCAACTCCTCGATGCGATCCCGCTGGTATTGGGTGAGATAGACCTGCGTGCGCGTGGCTGCTGCCATATACAGCACAGTATACAGCAGACACTGCAACGAGAGAACGACGCCCCCCGCGCTGCTGGCGGACGGGCGTCGTGCGGAGCGACGGCTGAACTAGGCGTTCTCGAGTTCGCCGAAGGCCGAGAGCTCGTAGGCCGCGCCCGGCGTGCCGCCGATCGCCAGCACGCGCAGGCCGGCTGGTCCGGCGAACAGCTTGCGCTTGATCGCGGGCCCGACGCGCACGAACATCTCGGGCTCGAGGTCCACGCGGTCGCCTTCGATCTCGATCCAGCCCGATCCGGCGAGCGGCGCGTAGACCTCCTCCTGACCGTCCTCGGCGTGGTCGTGCTCGGGATACCCGTCGGCGTCGGGCGGCAGCTGGATGACCTGCATGCCGAACGAGGTGACGCCGAGCTCGGCGCGGGCCTTGACGAATGCGCCGCCGTAGGCAGCCTCCATGTCGCCCGTCTGCTTGGCGGTGTAGTCGGCCATCGCGCTTGATGCTAGCGCGCGGACGTCGAGCCCGCGTTGCGGCTGCCCGCGCGTGCCCCAGCGCCGCGCCGCCGGGCGCGCGGTAGCTAGGACTGGCCGTCGAGCAGCATCAGGATCGCCAGCTGGCGCGACTGCGCGAGCAGCGTGCCGTTGGGCGCCCAGACGCTGCCGTCCTCCTCGAAGAAGCCTTCGTGCACCAGCCGGGTGCGAAAGCGCGCGAAGCACAGGCCGCCCGGCGTGCTGATCGCGCGCTCGGCGGTGTGCGCGCGGAAGTGGATCGTGAGGTCGATCGTGGGGCTCGTGCCGGGACGGTCCAGGCGCACGAACGGCGGCGAGTAGAGCGAGTCGCAGAACAGCGCCAACGCGAGCGCGTCGACGGGGCGGTCGGGGTCGCGCAGCCCCAGCCACGAGCCGACTTCCATCGGCCGGTCTGCGCCTTTGAAGGGTGCCGCGCCGATGCGCGGCTGAAGGACCAGGTGCTTGGTGAACGGCGGGGCGAAGGCGGCGAGATCCGGCGAGGTCTCGCGCAGCGTGTCCGGCGGCGCGACGGGCGGCATCTGCAGTTCGCTGATCTCCGGCGCGCGCCACGGGACAGAGAAGGCCGCGAGCGCGAGCGCCATCAGCTTGCCGTCCTGCTCCATGCGCGCCGACAGCGTGCTCAGCGAGCGCCCCGCGCGCTCGATCGCCGTGTCGATGCTCACGGGACCGGTCTGCGGGGCCCGGGCGTAGTGGATCGTCAGCGAGCGCGGCGAGCGCTGCTCGTCGTCGACGGTCTGGGCGAGCGCGCGCAGGAGCATCGCCGCCAGGTAGCCCCCGTGGGGCCCGCGTCCGGCGCGCCACTGGTCAGACACCGCGGCGTCAAAGCGCCGCCGCCCGCCCGCGGCGTCCTGCAGCTGCACGGCGGTATCGCGCTCGAAGGCGTCGATCGCCGGTGGGTCGGGGGGCTCGGGGGGCGCGGGCCCGGCGCGCGCGGGGCCGGCGCGTCAGCCACGGACCAGGCGCTTGTAGGTGATCCGGTGGGGTCGGTCCGCGGCCGCGCCGAGCGTGGCGCGGCGGTGCTCCTCGTAGGCCTCGAAGTTGCCCTCGAACCAGCGCACCTGCGAGTCGCCCTCGAAGGCGAGGACGTGGGTGGCGATGCGGTCGAGGAACCAGCGGTCGTGGGAGATGATCACCGCGCAGCCGGGGAATTCGAGCAGCGCGTTCTCCAGCGCCCTCAGAGTGTCGACGTCGAGGTCGTTGGTGGGCTCGTCGAGCAGCAGCAGGTTGCCGCCGCTGCGCAGCAGCTTGGCCAGGTGGACGCGGTTTCGCTCGCCGCCGGAGAGCGTGCCGATGCGCGCCTGCTGGTCAGAGCCCTTGAAGTTGAAGCCGGCGGTGTACTGGCGCGAGTTGACCTCGCGCTCGCCGACCTTGATCTGCTCGTAGCCTTCTGAGATCTCCTCCCAGACGGTCTTTGAGGGGTCGAGCGCGTCGCGCGACTGGTCCACGTAGGCCGGCTGGACGGTGTCGCCGAGCGCGAGCGTGCCGGAGTCCGGCGACTCGTCGCCGGTGATCATGCGAAACAGCGTCGTCTTGCCGGCGCCGTTCGCGCCGATCACGCCGACGATGCCCGCACGCGGCAGGTCGAAGCTCAGGTCGTCGATCAGCAGGCGATCGCCGAAGCCCTTGGAGAGGCCGCTGGCGGTGAGCACCTGCGCGCCCAGGCGCGGACCGGGCGGGATGTGGATCTGGACCTCGTCGAGCTTGACGGCGCGCTCTTCGGCGATGAGCTCCTCGTAGCGGGCGAGGCGGGCCTTTGATTTGGTGCGTTTGCCCTTGGGGTTGGCGCGCACCCACTCGAGCTCGGCGGCGATCGTGCGCTCGCGGCCCTTTTCCGAGCGCTCTTCCTGGGCCATGCGAACCTGCTTCTGCTCCAGCCAGCTCGAGTAGTTGCCCTGATAGGGGATGCCCTTGCCGCGGTCGAGCTCGAGGATCCAGCCGGCGACGTTGTCCAGGAAATAGCGGTCGTGGGTGACGGCGACGACGGCGCCCTTGTACTCGGCCAGGTGCTGCTCCAGCCAGGCGACCGACTCGGCGTCGAGGTGGTTGGTCGGCTCGTCGAGCAGCAGCAGGTCGGGCGCGGACAGCAGCAGGCGACACAGCGCGACGCGGCGGCGCTCGCCGCCGGAGAGCGTCGACACATCGGCGTCGGGCGGCGGCAGGCGCAGCGCGTCCATCGCGTACTCCAGCTGCGTGTCCAGGCTCCACGCGTCGGCCGCTTCGATCTTCGCCTGGATGTCGGCGAACTCGTCGGCGTTCTGGTCGGAGTAGTTGGCGGCGAGCTCGTTGAAGCGGTCGAGCAGCGCCTTGGTCTCGGCGACGCCGTCCTGCACGTTGCCCTTGACGTCCTTTGACTCGTCGAGCTGGGGCTCCTGCTCGAGCATGCCGACCGTCGCGCCGGGCGCGAGCGCGGCCTCGCCGCGGTAGTCCTGATCGACGCCGGCCATGATCCGCAGCAGCGTGGACTTGCCCGCGCCGTTGTAGCCGAGCACGCCGATCTTCGCGCCGGGGAAGAAGGCGAGCGTGATGTCGTTGAGCACGGTCTTGTCCGGCGGATGAAGCCGGGACAGGCGGTGCATCGTGAAGACATACTGGGAGGACACGCGTGCGCAGGATACGAGGTCCTTCGCGACCTTAAGGGGACGGCTCCGCCGTCCTGGTGGCGCGCGCTGCGCGGGTTGGCTGCAAAGCGCGTGCACGAGCGCTCGCGAGACTTTTGAGTTGCGGCGCTGCTGTCGCTAACGTGAGCAGGTCATGGCCGCGGTCGTGCTTGACATAGAGCGACACCTGCTCCTGCTCGAGCTGCAGGCTCCGTTTGACAAGCGCGACGTGCAGCTCGCGCGACGGCGGATGGCCAAGCGCTGGCATCCCGATCTGGCGCCGGCCGGGCGCCAGTTCGAGCACGAGCGCCACCTGAAGGCGATCAACGAGGCGGCCGACCAGCTGGAGCGGATCGCCGAGGGCTCGCGCGGCGGACGCGTGTCGGCCAACGCGGTGCGCGCGAGCGCCGCAGCGGCGCGCAGGGCGCGCGAGGAGGCCGGCCGGCGCGCCTATGAAGCCGAGCGGCGCGCCCGCGCGCAGGCCGCCGAGAAAGCCAAGCACGACCCGTTCGCCAGCCGCGTGCCCGACCACTCGGTCGTCCACCGCTACGCGCGCTGCGAGTCCTATCCGGAGTGGGGCGTGGGCACGGTGGAAGGTATCTACTTCAGCGGCCAGCCCGAGACCGGCGAGGAGGTGCAGCAGTGGGCGCGCGTGCGCTTCGGACACGGCGTGCGCACCGTGCCGGCGGGCAGCATGCGCTTCGTCGACTTCTCAAGGCCCGACCCCGCCAGCGAGCGCGCCGAGCGCTTCACGACCGCCGCGCAGCGCGCGATGGCCGAAGGCGAGTACCTGCTCGCCGCGCAGCGGCTGGTGTATGCGCGCGAAGCCGAACCGCGCAACCCGACCGTGCTGCGGCAGATGACGCTCGCCTTCTGGAACGCCGGCCAGCTGGAGGCGGCCGGTCGCGCGGTGCGCGACTGGGCGCGCGTGGACGACGGCCCGGCCGCGCATCGTTTCGCGGCGCGCATCTACGAGGAGATGGGCGCGGTCGACCTCGCCGCGCAGGCGGCGGAGCGCGCGACGGCGAGCGGCCCCGCGGACGCCGGCGCCTGGGAGCGGCTGGGGCGGCTGCGCCTCGCGATGCTGGACCGCGAGGGGGCGCTGCACGCGCTGCGCCGCGCGCTTGCGCTCGGCGCCGACGGCCAGGTGCGCGAGCTGCTCGCGCGGGCGCTGGCGATCGAGCCCGGCCGCCGCAGCGAGGCCAACGGGTCGTCGCGCTCCAGTGGCGCGCCGACTGAGCGCGAGGGCGCGCCGGTCGCCGACAGGGCCTAGGCGGCGCACCCCTCAGAGAATGTTCACCGCGCGCGAGACTATGAGGCCGATCGTGACCAGCGAGACGAGCGACTGAATGCCCATCACGCTCTTGGCCATCGGCGTCAGCGGCATCGTGTCGGTGGGCGAGAAGGCGGCCGCGTTGGTCAGCGAGACGTACAGGTAGTCGATGAATTTCGGGCGCCAGTTGTCCGGCTGGATGCGGTCGTCGTTCATCTGCGGGAACAGGAAGTCCGGCGCCCCGTCGCGGCCGATCACGCGCCTCCCGGGACCGCCGCGATCGAGCTCCCAGTACCACAGGCCGAAGATCAGGAAGTTCGTCAGCCAGATCAGCACGCCCGCTGTGATCAGCTTCGGGCCTTCGTTGACCGCGTGGTGCAGCAGGTAGTGGGTGAGCGCGGCGAGCGAGAAGATGTTCGCGGCGCTGACGAACGCGATCAGACCGAGCGCAAAGCGCCGCCGTCGCATGTGCGGTTCCTCAAGCTGGCGCGGCGTGGCCAGGAACAGCCCGAGCAGCAGCAGCGCCTCGCACGCGGGCACCAGCCAGGGGGGACCGATCGTCAGCCGCGACGGCAGCAGCAGCTGCAGGCCGATCGCCATGAGCACGGTGACCTGCGCCGGCCAGAAGGGCTCTGGCAGGCCGGGCGGGGGATACGGACGCCCCGGTAGGCTCGGCGATTCCGCGGCCACGCCGTCAGAGGGTAGGCAGCGGGTCGGAGGGGATCGCGCCGAGGCGTCGCTGCCGTGGACGCCGGGCGCTAGCCTAAAGACGCCATGGGCATCGAGAACCCGGTCCACCTGCTGTTCATCGCCGTGGTCGCGCTGATCGTGCTCGGGCCCAAGCGCCTGCCGGAGCTCGCGCGGGCGCTGGGCAAGGGGGTGCGCGAGTTTCGCGAGGCCGTCGGCGAGGGCGCCGCGGCGCCGTCCGAGCACACGCCGCCGGCGCCGCCGCAGCACGGCGAGCCGCCGGCCCTGGCGCCGCCGCCCGCGCCCGGCGAGCCGGCGGACGGATAGGCTGGACGTCCACCGACCAAGGAGCCCTGCTGATGAGCGCCGATGAGACCGCTGTCGCCACCGAGCCCGTCCTGACCGAGCGCCGCGGGAAGGTGCTGCTGGTAACGCTCAACCGGCCCGAGGTGCGAAACGCGGTCAACGCGGCGCTGGCGGCCGGGGTCGCCGACGCGCTGGAGGAGCTCGATGCCGACGACGAGCTGGCGATCGGCATCCTGACCGGCGCCGGCGGCTACTTCAGCGCCGGAATGGACCTCGGCGCGTTCGTCAAAGGGGAGTCGCCGTGGGTCGGCGACCGCGGCTTCGGCGGGATCGCCCAGCGCGCCGCGCGCAAGCCGCTGATCGCGGCGATCGAGGGATTCGCGGTCGCCGGCGGCCTGGAGCTGGCGCTCGCCTGCGATCTGATCGTGGCCGCGCGCGGCGCGAAGATGGGGATCCCCGAGGCCAAGCGCGCGATCGTGGCCGCCGGCGGCGCGCTGCTGCGTCTGCCGCGACGCATGCCCTATCACCTCGTGATGGAGCTCGCGCTGACGGGCGACCCGTTCCCCGCGGAGCGCTTCCACGAGCTCGGGATCGTCAACCGGCTGGCCGAGCCGGGCAGCGCGGTGGACGTGGCGATGGAGCTCGCCGAGACGATCGGGCGCAACGGGCCGTTGGCGCTGATCGCCTCAAAGCGCATCCTGCAGGAGCAGTTCGACTGGAGCAGCAGCGAGATGTGGGAGAAGCAGCTGGCGATCTCCGGCCCGGTGCTCGCCTCCCAGGACGCCAAGGAGGGCGCGGCGGCGTTCAAGGAGAAGCGCGAGCCCGTGTGGCGCGGCGCCTAGACGAACGATCGACGCCGGGGCAGCGCGCGTGGACGCCTGTCGTAGGTTAGGCGCGCCAGGATCGCGCGTTCTGTGTAGTACGGCGAAAAGCGGGTAGTCCGCTCCTTTCCGGAGCACAACTTCTGGACTACGACACTGTTTGGGGCCGCAGTGCCGCGGCTGCTTGCGCGCACTGCTGCCGGATCGCCGGCGTCGGCTGGTTGCCGGCCTGGACTGAAAGCCAACTCACGGAGGAGGTACCGGATGGGAACGCGATCGTTTCGCCGAGTAATCGTCCCGCTTGGAGCTGTCTGCGCCCTGGCGGCCAGCATCGTGCCGGTGGTCGCATCTGCGCACGACAGCCATCACCATCGCTTTGGAAGCTCACAGGGCGCGCTGCGCAATGCGCGACGCATCTGCCATCAGGTGGGCGTGCCGTTGAACGGGCACCCAGTCGGCATGCCGGTCTCGATCAAAGGCCTGAGCACGGCACAGGAAGCAGCGCTCAAGGCGGCGTGCGACAAACTCGCAAAAGCCCACCAAGAAGAGCGAGCGACGATCACGACGGCGTTCGAAACGCTGAGGATGTCCTGTCCGCCACGTCACCACCACCACTTCCCATTCGGTCCCACCGGGCAGACCGGTCCGACGGGCTCGACGGGTACCACGGGCACCACCGGCACGACGGGCACCACCGGCACGACGGGCCCGACCGGCGGGCGCGAGAAATGCCGCGAAGCGCGCATGAAATACCGCGAAGCCGTCGAAGAAGCCGAAAAGAAATTCGAACAAGCCCTGAGCGAATTCGAAAAGGAAGTCGAAACAGTGCTCGGGTCCGGCCCGAACTTCGGCGGCCACCACCATCACCACCACCACGGACCGTTTGGTCCGACCGGGCAGACCGGCCCGAGCGGCTCGACGGGTCCAAGCGGTGCATCCGGTCCGACCGGCACGACGGGCTCGAGCGGCGACTCCGGGGTGACCGGCGACTTTCAGCCCGGCGACCGGCACGGTCACGAAGGCAACTAGCAGCACTGCGTCGCAAGCGCGCGCCGAACGGCGCGAGATGTCAGGCGGGTCGTCGTAGCAGGCGGCGACCCGCCGGCGCTAGCGCAGCCGCTTGCGCCGGCGCTGGCGCATGATCGCCAGGAAGCGCCTCCAGAGAGCCGCCATCAGCGGTCCCCCGGCGCCTTTCTGGGGTATTGCGAGATCGGCGTGCGGAGGTCGATCGCCGTCATGACGATGCGGTTCTGTTCGTCGATGTGCGCGGCGGGGTAGCCCTCGCCCGGGCTCGCGCGCTCGGGACGCCCGACGTAGCCGAAGTGGATCTGCTCGGGCAGGATCTGCATCAGCCGCGGGAACATGTGTGCGCGCGCGCCCATGTTGCGCGGCTCCTCCTGCACCCAGAGGACCTCGCGCAGGTTGGGGTAGCGGTTGATCAGCTCGAGCACCTGGCCTTCGGGGAAGGGGTAGAGGAGCTCGATGCGGCCGACCGCCAGCCCCCGATGCTGCTCGCGCTCGGGATGGCCGACGAGGTCGTAGTAGATCTTGCCGGTGCACAGCGCCAGGCGGGTCACCTGCTCGTCGTCGACGCCGGGCTCGGCCAGCACCGGCACGAAGCGCGTGCCCTCGGCGAGGGCGGCGAGCGAGCTGCTTGCCTGCGGCAGGCGCAGCAGCGACTTCGGCGTCATGACCACGAGCGGGCGCTGCTTGGCGACGAGCGCCTGGCGGCGCAGCAGGTGGAAGTACTGGGCGGGGGTCGTGGGGCTGGCGACGCGGATGTTGCCCTCGGCGGCGAGCGCGAGGAAGCGCTCCAGTCGCGCGGAGGAGTGCTCGGGGCCCGAGCCCTCGTAGCCGTGGGGCAGCAGCAGCGTGATGCGCGAGGTCTGCCCCCACTTCGCCAGGCCGGAGACGATGAACTGATCGACGATCACCTGCGCCGAGTTGACGAAGTCGCCGAACTGGGCCTCCCACAGCACGAGCGTCTCGGGGGCCTCCTCGCTGTAGCCGTACTCGAAGCCCATGCACGCAAGCTCAGACAGCGGGCTGTTGTGCAGCTCAAACGGCGCGCGCGCGTCGGGCAGGCTCTGGATCGGGCAGACCGTCTGGCCGGTCTTCGCGTCGTGCAGCACCATGTGGCGTTGGCTGAACGTGCCGCGCTCGGTGTCCTGGCCGGTCAGGCGGATCGGTGTGCCGTCGGTCAGTAGCGACGCGAATGCCAGCGCCTCGGCGTGGGCCCAGTCGATCGAGCGAGCTGCCGAGTCGCCATTCGCGTCGGCGCCGTCCTGCGCATGCAGCGCCTCGCGGCGACGCTCGAGCTGGCGCACGAGCTTGGGGTGCACGGTGAAGCCGTCGGGCACGCGCAGCAGCTCCTCGCCCAGCTGGCGCAGGCGCGCCGCCGGGACCGCCGTATCGACATCGGGGCTTGGCGAGCGGTCGAGCTGGTACTCGCCGGTGCCGTGGTCGGCGTCCTCGTGTTCGGCGGCGGCGGCGATCTTCGACTTCAGCCGCTGGTGCAGGAGCGTGAGGTTGTCCCACACCTCCTGGGCCTGGCGCTCCACCTCCTCCTGGGTGACCGCGCCCTCCGCGACGAGGCGATCCGCCCACAGCTCGGCCACCCGTTTCTTGGCCTTGATCTTGGCGTACATCTCGGGCTGGGTGTAGGCGGGCTCGTCAGACTCGTTGTGCCCGAAGCGCCGGTAGCCGATCAGGTCGATCAGCACGTCGTGGCCGAATTCCTGGCGGAACGCGAACGCCAGGCGCACGGCGCTCGCGCACGCGGACACATCGTCGGCGTTGACGTGGATGATCGGCACGTCGAAGCCCTTGGCCAGATCGGAGGCCCAGCGCGTCGAGCGGGCATCGTCGGGGTCGGTGGTGAAGCCGATCTGGTTGTTGGTGATCAGGTGCACGGTGCCGCCGACCTTGTAGCCGTCGAGCGCCTGCAGGTTGAGCGTCTCGGCGACCACGCCCTGCGCTGGGAACGAGGCGTCGCCATGGATCACGATCGGCACGGCGGCGTCGGTGTTCTGGTGGGCGTGGGGACCGTCGCGCGTGGTCTGCGCGGCGCGCGTCGCGCCCTCGACCACCGCCGAGACGTACTCCAGGTGGCTGGGGTTTGACTCCAGGTTGACCCGGATCGTGTCGCCCGTCGGCAGCTCGTAGCTGCCCTGCGTGCCGTGGTGGTACTTGACATCGCCCGTGCCACCTTGGGGAATCGTGGTGACCGCCTCGAGCGTCGAGGCGCCCTCGAACTCGGCGAAGATCGTGTCGTAGGAGCGGCCGAGGTTGTGGGCCAGCACGTTCAGACGCCCGCGGTGCGCCATCCCGATCACGACCTCCTGGGCACCGTGGGCGGCCGACAGCTGGATCAGCTCGTCGAGCATCGGCACGGTCATGTCGAGGCCCTCGATCGAGAACTGGTGCTGGCCGAGGTAGGCCTTGTGCATGAAGCGCTCGAGCGCGTCGACCTCGACCAGGCGTTTGAGCAGCGTCTTGCTCTCGTCGGTGGTCAGCGGCTGGCGAAAGGCGCCGGACTCGATGTGCTCGCGCAGCCAGACGCGCTGGCGGTGAGAGGCGATGTGCTCGATCTCATACGCGATCGTCCCGCAGTAGGTCTCCCGCAGGTGCGGCAGCGCGTCGGCGAGCGTCGCGCCCGGCACGTACATATGCAGGATCTTCGCCGGGATCTGCGCCTGCACCTCCGGCGTCAGCCCCAGTGATTCGGGGTCGAGCCCGGGATCGCCCTCGGGCTCTGAGCCCAGGGGGTCCAGACGAGCCGCGAGGTGGCCGTGGCTGCGGAAGCGCGTGAGCAGCGTCGCGGCCGCCTGCACCGCCTGCAGCAGCTGCTCACCGGCCGGCGCGGCCGGGCCGGGCTCCTCGCGGGCCGCCGCGGCCGCAGCGGGAGCCGGTGGCGGCGGGAGCGCGCCGAGCTCCACGCCGAGCGCGGCGAAGACGTCCTCATAGAAGCTGTGCTCGCCGTGCAGCAGGCCCTCGATCAGCCCCAGGAAGCGACCCGACTCGGCGCCCTGGATGACGCGGTGGTCGTAGGTCGAGGTCATCGTCATGACCTTCTCGGCGCCGATCATCGCGCCGATGCTCTGCAGGCCCGCCGGGTAGGAGATCGACCCGGTCGCGACGATCGTGCCCTGGCCCTCCATCAGGCGGGGCACCGAGGCCGCCGTGCCGAGCCCGCCGGGGTTGGTGAGCGTGATGTTCGCGCCCACGAGATCGTCGGGCGACAGCGTGTTCGTGCGCGCCTTCTCCACGAGCGCGTCGTACGCCGCGAGGAAGCGGTCGAAGGGCATGTTCTGCGCAGCGGTGATGACCGGCACGATGAGCGTGCGCGAGCCGTCCTTTTTCTCCACGTCGACCGCCAGGCCGAAGTTGATCTGGCCATCTTGCAGCCGGTGCGGCTTGCCGTCGATCTCGGCGAAGTGGTCTGCCATGACCGGCATCTGCTGCGCGGCGCGCACGATCGCGTAGGCGATCAGGTGCGTGAAGGACACTCGCCTGCCCGCCGTCTTGAGCTCGCGCCGGCGCGCGTCGAGCAGCGTGACGGTCAGCGAGCGAAAGCTCGTCGCGGTCGGGATCGACAGCGATTTCTGCATGTAGCGCGCGAGCGCGGCCGGGCCGCCCTTCATCGTCTCGTCGCGCGGAGCGGCGGCTGGCGCGGCCGCACCGTTGGCGCCGTCGCCCGAAGGCGTGCCCCTCTCGTCAGCGAGCGTGTCGCCGGCGCCGTTTGCAGCGAGCACGTCGGACTTGGTGATCCGTCCCGCGGGACCGCTGCCGCTGACGCCCGCCAGGTCGACGCCCTCGGTGGCCGCGACGCGCGCCGCCACCGGCGAGACCTTCACGCCGTCGGCGCCCGCGGCAGCCGGAGCGCGAGGCTCAGACGTCGGCGCAGCAGCGTCGCCGCTCGCGGCGGGGGCGCCGTCGCCCGTCGCCCCGTCGCCCGTCGCGCCGTCGCCCGTGGCCCCGGAGCCGTCGCTGACGGCGATCCGCGCGATCACCTGACCGACGGTCACGGTGTCGCCCTCCTCGACGAGCAGCTCGGTCACGGTGCCGCTTGCGGGCGACGGAAGCTCGACGTCGACCTTGTCGGTGGAGATCTCGACGATCGTGTCGTCGAGCTTGATGAAGTCACCGACCTTCACCTGCCATTCGAGGATCGTTCCCTCGCTGACGGACTCGCCCGCGGCGGGGGTCACGACATCTATTGTCTGTTGACCCGTGGTGCCCGTCGCCATGTGGTTTTTACTCTAGCGCGCGCGGTAGAGCTAATCGCCGGTCGTGTGACCATCGTGAGAACCTGCTGCACGACGGCGCTGCGCGCGCACGAGCTCATAGCTGCCGAAGAACGGACCGATCCCTCCGAGCACGGCCACCGCGACCCCGGCGCGCAGCGGAATCACCCTCAGGCGGACGGCCGCGATGCAGGTCAGCGACATCACGATCCACAGGACGCCATGCGTCCAGCCGAGTATCAGCGTCGGCGTGGCCCAGCCGGCGATCGCCGCGCAGAGCAGGCCCGCGTAGATGCAGGAGTGCGTCAGCGAGGCCCACTTCAGCCGCGTGAGCGTCAGCGGCCCGACGCGGTCGCGGTAGGGGATGCCCACGTCGTGCAGCGGCGCGCCTGACTGCGGCGAGGCGGGCAGCGCGTCGGAGGGGCTCACTGCGTCAGCCAGCGCGCCATGCGGCGCACCACCTCGTCGGCTTCAGACGGCCAGTCGTCGATCTCGCTCGGCCACCACGCGAACTCGTCGTGCTCGTGGTCGGGCGTGACGGTCGCGTCGGCGCCCTCGGCAAGCCAGGCCTGCCCGACGAACATCACCAGCCGATGCGGCAGGCGGATCAGCGCCTCGCCGCGCACGCGCTCGGGCGAGACAGACCACTCCTCTTGCAGCTCGCGCACGAGCGTATCGGCGGGGTTCTCGCCCAGGTCAACGGCGCCGCCCGCCCCGAGCGCCCAGCGACCGGCCCACGACGCGACCCAGCCCGCGCGTCGCCCGGCAAGCCAGCGCCCGTCGGCAGAGCGCGTGACGCACAGCGCCGCGACGCTGTCGGAGGCGTCGCCCGAGACCAGCCGCAGTGCCCAGCGCGTCGGCTGCAGGTCGATCGCGATGCGATCCGCGTCGGCCTGGTAGTCGACCAGGCGCGCGGCGACGCCGTCGTGGCTCGGCGAACCGCGATCCTGCAGGCTGCGGATCGCCGCGTCGGCGGCCTCGGTGTAGGCCTCGGGGGGTCGGTAGTCATCGTTGCTCCAGCTCGCCGCGACCTGCTCGCGGGCCCACGGCCCGCGCGCGAGGACCTGTGGCAGATCGGGGCGCTCGGTGGGGGTTTCGGCCGCCGCGGACATCACCGCGAAGGCTAGTGGGCCTAGACTCGGCGCGGTGAACATCGCGATCCTGGGCCCGGGCGGCGTCGGCGGCCTGCTGGCGGGTGCGCTCGAGCGGGCCGGCACTCCGGTGGTCGTCGTGGCCCGGGAACAGACCGCGGCCGTGATCGAGCGCCAGGGGCTGCGCGTGGACAGCGTGACGCTTGGTGCGTTCGTGGCGCACCCGCGCGCCGTGTCGCGCCTTCAGGAGCCGGTCGACGCGCTGATCGTGGCGACCAAGGCGGCGGGGCTGAGCTCGGCGCTTGAGCGCATCGCGACCGAGCCGCGGCTGGTGCTGCCGCTGCTCAACGGGCTCGACCATCTCACGCTGCTGCGCGACCGCTTCGCGCCGGACTCCGTGCTCGCCGGGGCGATACGCGTCGAGGCCGATCGGCCGCAGCCCGGCGTGGTCGTGCACACGAGCGCCTTTCTGCTGGTCGACATGGCGCCGCGCGAGGGCGCGGCAGCCCCCGACGGCGAGGGCGTTCAGGCGCTCGCCCAGGCGCTGTCGCAGGCCGGAGTGCCCGTGCGCGTGCTGGACTCCGAAGCGTCTGTGATGTGGTCGAAGCTCGTGCGCCTGAACGCGCTGGCCTGCACCACGAGCGCGTATGACAAGCTGCTCGGAGAGATCCGCGACACCCCGGCGCTGCGCGCTGACCTCGAAGGGGCGATCGAGGAGGCCTGCGCGGTTGGCCAGGCCGAGGGCGCGGAGGACGTCGACCCCGCCACGGCGATCTCAGAGCTCGGCTTGGCCCACGCCACGCTCGGCAGCTCGATGCAGCGCGACATCGCGGCCGGACGAGCGCCCGAGCTCGACGCAATTCCCGGAGCCGTGCTGCGCGCCGCCGCCCGTCACGACCTCCCCTGCCCGACGATCGAGCGGCTCGTCGCGATGATCGCCCAGCGCGCGGGCTTGCCAGAGCCGGCGATCAGCCGCTGACCGCAGCTCGACCGCGCCTTGCCGGCCGTGGGCCACGCCGCGGCGGCTCTCCTCAGGCTCTTCAGCCGATCTCGCGCCCGGAGTCGGGCGCGATCGCCGGCAGCGATCGCGTGGCGACTGCCTCGACGATCTCCTCCTCGACCTCCTCGGCCTGCTCGTCGTGCTCGCCGTCGCACAGCACGCGAAAGTTGCCGCTCACGCCGCCGTCGACGTGCACGGTGATCCCCGGCAGGATCTCCTCGCCCTCCTCCAGGCCCAGACGCTCGACGTCGAAGTGCGCCAGCCCGATGCCGTAGGCGGTGTGCGTCGGGTTCTCGCGGTCGTGCGCGGCCACCGCCTGGGCGAAGCGCTCGAGGTTCTTGGCGATCTTGCCGGTGCTCGCCATCGCACACGAGAGCCTAGCGCGGGGCCGACGCGAGCTTGCGTCCCGGCACGCGGGCTCTACATTGAAGCGATGGCCCAGCCGGTCGACCTCCTTGCCGCGCGGTCTGAGCTCGCTGACGACGGCGAGGTCGATCGCCCGGGGGAGGTGATCCGCACGGTCGCGCTCACGAAGGTCTACGCGGGAACCGACTTCGCCGCGGTCGATCGGCTCGACCTGAGCGTGCACGCGGGTGAGATCTTCGGGCTGCTCGGGCCCAACGGCGCCGGCAAGACGACGACGGCGGGGATGCTCACGACACGCGTGATCCCGACCTCCGGCGCGGCGTTCGTGGGAGCCATCGACGTGGTCGCTCACCCCGCGCTGGCCAAGCAGCTGATCGGGATCGTCTCTCAGCAGAACACGCTCGACCGCCAGCTGACGGTCTGGGAGAACCTCTACTTCCACGGCCGCCTGTTCGGTATCTCCGGCGCGGAGTCGCGGCGCATCGCCGACGAGCTGCTGGAGAAGCTGCACCTCTCCAAATGGGCGAAGGCCTCGGTCTATGCGCTATCGGGCGGCATGGCCCAGCGGCTGATGATGGCGCGCGCGATCTTCCACCGCCCGGCTGTGCTGTTCCTCGACGAGCCGACTGCCGGCCTTGACCCGCAGAGTCGCCTCGCGCTGTGGGAGATCCTCGGCGAGCTGAACCGCGAGGGCCAGACGATCTTGCTGACCACCCACTACATGGAGGAGGCGGACGAGCTGTGTGACCGCGTGGCGATCATGGACCACGGCCGGATCCTCGCGCTCGACACGCCGCAGGAGCTAAAGCGGTCAGTCGGCGCGGACACGATCGTCACGGTCAAGGCCAGCGGCGACACCGAGGCGCTCGCGCAGCTGCTGGCCCGCGAGCTCGCCGAGGTGACCCGCACGCGGATCGTCGAGGGCGGCGTGGAGCTGCACGTCAAGGGGGCCGAGCGGCTCGTGCCGCGCGTGGTCAACGTGGCGGAGGGTGGGGGCTTCGACCTCGCAGACCTCTCCGTGTCCGAGCCGAGCCTCGAGACGGTGTTCATCTCGCTGACGGGAAAGGAGCTGCGCGACTGATGGCTGCCACCACCGCGCCGACCGCCGCGACGGAGCCGCGTGCGCGGGCGCCGATCGTGATCGAGCCCGCGCGTTCGACGATGGCCGCCGGCCGCTCGGCGCTGCTCGCGCTGATCCTGCGCGATCTGGTGGTCTTGCGGAAGCACTTCCTCGAGTTCGCGATCCGCGTGCTCGTGCAGCCGTTCCTGCTCGTGTTCGTCTTCCTCTACGTGTTTCCGACGATCGGCCAGGGCGTCGGCGGCGGCGGGGGCAAGGTGGCGGAGTCGGCCTTCGCCACCGTGCTCGTGCCGGGGGTGATCGGCATCACGATCATGTTCCAGGGCATCCAGGCCGTCGCGATGGTGATGGCCCAGGAGTTCGGCTACACGCGCGAGATCGAGGATCGAGTGCAGGCGCCATGCCCAATCTGGCTGGTCGCGGTCGCGAAGGTCCTCTCGGGGGCCGCCCAGGGCCTGATCGCCGCGCTGATCGTCTTCCCGATGGCGAGGTTCGTCCACGCAAGCGGCGTCGAAGCCCACCTGTCGGTCGATTGGCCGGTCGTGATCACGCTGATCCCGCTCGCGTGCGTGACGATGACCGCGCTCGGCCTTTTGCTCGGGACAGCGTTTGAGGCACGCAACCTCGGGCTGATGTTTGGCTTCGTCGTGCTGCCGCTGACGTTCCTCGGCGGCACTTACTACCAGTGGACCAAGCTCTCGCCCGTGCAGGTGGGAGGCGTCCACTGGCTGCAGATCATCGTGCTCGTCAATCCCCTGATCTATGTCAACGAGGGCCTGCGGGCGGGGCTCACCCACGCCTCGCACATGCCGCTGTACGTCGTCTACCCGGTGATGATCGGATTCTGCGCGGCGTTTCTGACGGTCGGGCTGCGCAAGTTCCGCGGGCGCGTGCTGTCCTAGGCTCGCGTGGGGCTGGCTCTCGTGTCACCACGCGGTGGCCGCCGGTCGAGTTCACCGACGGCCACGGGAGGCGGGGTCTTGCGAGCTCGCGAGCGGCGCCCGCGCTCAAAGCCGCTACCAGCTTCCTTTTTTGGAGGCGACGTTTTTGCATCCGCCGGGCTGCGCTTCAGTTACCACTTCGCAGGTGCGGGTGATCGAGCCCGAGGCGTCCTTCAGGGCGTATTTGTTGCCGGTGCCTTTGGCCACCGATTCGACTTCGAATTCCGTTGCGCCGAGGCTTTTTGGTTCCACCGCTTCCGCGGTCGTCGTGTCCTTCAGCGTAGGCTCGATTTCTTGGAGCTTGGTGAGCGTCGCGCCGGAGAAGGAGCCGCTGTTTTCGCTCGCGTATGTCTCCATCGTGGTCTGCAGAGTCCCGACCTGCGTCTTGGCCGCCGAGTCGTTGGCCTTGCTGGTCTGGCTCAGGAACGCGGGGATGGCGATCGCCGCGAGGATGCCGATGATCAGGATGACCACCAGAAGTTCGATTAGGGTGAAACCTCCATCACCGCTCGCATACTGGTCGAGTCTGTCCAACATCTCGATCCTCCTCGGATCCAGTCGTTTCAGACACCAGTCGAGGGTCCTCACCTCGTCAGCGGTGACGCATCCGTTGCGGTGCCGATCCGGAGATCGTCTTGCGCGGGACACCGGCTCTGCTACGCATCTCTGTTCGATGCCTGCCTTGGCACCTCGAAGCTGGAGCTATTTGCCTTGAGGATCGACCGCGGCGCCAGCGGTCTTGAGCGCAGCGCGGCGGATCGACAGATGGCCTAAGAGAAAGCGCGAGGGCCGACTTCGGTCAGTGCAACGCGCCCTGTGTGCGGACGCTAGCGGCGCGCCTCGATCAGCTCGACCCGGTAGCCGTCGGGATCTCTGACAAAGGCGATCCGCGGGCCGCCGTCGCTGACGGTGTAGGGCGGCTTCTCCGGCTGGATGCCCTGTCCGGCTAGGCGCTCGAGCGTTCCGTCGAGGTCCTCCGCGGAGATCGCGATGTGGCCGTAGCCGGTGCCGAGCTCATATGAGTCCACGCCGAAGTTGTGCGTGAGCTCAAGGCGCGGCATGTCGCCGTCGCCCGGCTGGTTCATGAAGACGTTCACCGCCTCGTCTTTGATCGGGATGCGGCCGATCTCCTTGAAGCCCAGCGCGTTGTAGAAGGCGACCGAGCGATCGATGTCGGTGATCCGATAGCAGGTGTGGATCAGCGCCATGCGCGAAGTCTATGCCCTGACGGCGACCTGGCTGAGCTTTAAGCCTCCGTTCAACGGGGCTTCAGAAATCAGCGCCACGGTGGCATGCCGAACACCTCTAGACCCGAAGGGAGACACCATGGCCAGGATCATCGTGACGACCGGGCCAGTCGCCGGCGCGCCGCCCACGGGCGAGCGGCCGGTGTGCGACCGCGCGCCGGTGCTGCTCGACGAGCGGGTCGATTCGATCCACCTCTGCGAGGACGCCGCCGCGCAGCAGCTGATCGAGCGAATCGCCTGGGCGGTCAACGACGCCGAGGACCTCGAGCGCGCGCCGTAGCTTGACTCCGCGGGGGCGGCACGCGCGTGCGCGCCGCCCCCGCGGCACTGGGCGCTCTCACTGCGCCGGCCGCCCGAAACCGCGCTGAGCGCCCGCCGCGCGCGCTTGTTGTCGGGCCTCGCAGACGGGGATGTAGGCTGGGTCAATGCGGACGATGATCGTCGGTCACGGAGGGCGCGAGAGCGCGCTCGCCGCGGCGATGGCCGAGCACAGCGAGCTGTGCGCGTTCATGGGGCACGAGAACCCCTCGATCGTGCACGCTGCGCGCGCGTCGGGCGGTAGCTGGGCGACCGGTGACGTGCGCGACCCGGCGACGGTCGCCGCGTTCGCCCGCGACCAGGAGATCGACATCGCGATGGTCAGCGCCGACGAGCCGCTGGCCGCCGGAGTGGTGGACGCGCTGCTGGCCCAGGGCACGCGCGCCGTCGGCCCGACGAGAGCCGGCGCGGAGATCGAGTGGAACAAGGTCTTCGCGCGCGAGCTGCTCGCCGAGGTGGCGCCGCTGGCGGCGCCGATGCTGCGGGTCGTCTCAGACCCGGGCGAGGTCGATGACGCGATCGCGTCCTTCGGCGCGACGCCTGTCGCCGTCAAGCCGTCGGGTCTGACCGGCGGCAAGGGGGTGAAGGTGATGGGCCCCCACCTCGCCGACCACCGGGCGGCGGGCGAGTATGCGTCAGCCCTGCTGGCTGCCGGCGGAGCGGGTGAGACGGTCCTGATCGAGGAGAAGGTCGTCGGCGCCGAGTTCACGATCCAGGCGGTCAGCGACGGCAGGACCGTTGTGTGCCCGCCGGCCACCTACGACTACCCGTACCGCTATGACGGTGACCGGGGGCCGGGAACGGGCGGCATGGGGTCGCTGTCGCTGGCGGCTCGCACGCTGCCGTTCATGACAGACGCGCACTACGAGCAGGCCTGTTCGATCATCGAGCAGGTCATCGCGCGGCTGGCCCACCAGGGACGCCAGTTCAGCGGTGTGATGAACAGCGGCTTCTTTGCGACGGCGGACGGCGTGAAGGTGATCGAGTTCAACGCCCGCTTCGGCGATCCCGAGTGCATGAACATCATGAGCCTGTTCGCGGGCAGCTGGCCGGAGACGATGGAGCGGATCGCCGCCGGCAGCCTGACTGCCGCCGACGTTTCCCTGCGCGACGAGGCCTCGCTCGTGCTCTACCTCGTCTCGCCCGACTACGCGCTGCGCGCCGGGCCGGCGTATGACTTCAAGCTCGACGTCGATCGGCTGGCGGCGCAGGGTTGTCGCGTGTACTTCTCCTCGGCGGTTCAGACCGCGGAGCGCTCATATCGCACCGTCGGTACCTCGCGCGCGGTCGCGCTGGCCTGCACCGCGCCGACGCTCGAGCAGGCGCGGGCCGTGACCGCCGCCGGCGCCGAATCGATCCCGGTGCTCGAGTGGCGCCGCGACGTCGGCGACGCGGCCTACCTCGACGGCCTCAGCCGGCTGGTCGCCGGACAGCACGCCGGCGGGGAGCGTAGCGAGGCGCCAGGCCAGCGCCTGGCGCAGCAGTCGGCCTGAACGCCGGCGTGCAAGGATGCGCGCGGTGATCATCGAGCGCGCGTCCAACCCCCAGTTCGTGTCGAACACCTACCTGGTCGCCGACGGCGACGGCGGGCCGGCGTTCTTCGTCGACGCCGGGGGGCCGGTGGCGGGGCTGATCGAGACCGCCGATCGCCGCGGGCTGCGGCCGACGCACCTGCTGCTGACCCATCACCACTACGACCACGTGTGCGAGGCCCAGGCGCTGCGCGAGCGCTGGCCCGAGCTCGAGGTGCTGATCAGCCCGCTCGAGCGCGATCTGCTGCAAGCGTCAGACGGGGCTGGAGCGTCGCCCAACGGGGCGGACGCGGCGCCGCTGGCGACCGGCGTCGTCGAGGCGGGCCAGACGCTGTCGTTTGGCGAGCTCGAGGTCCGTCCCCTGCACACGCCCGGTCACACCGCCGGGATGCTCTCGTTCCTGGTGGTGCCGGCCACGGGCGACGCGGCGCGCGGTGACGCGCAGGCGGCGGTGTTCACCGGGGACACGCTCTTCAAGGGCTCTGTCGGCGGGGTGCGCGCCCCGGGGCACACCTCCTACGGCGACCTGCGCGACTCGATCATGGGGACGCTGATGGAGCTCGCGCCGCAGACGGTGATCTACCCCGGTCATGCCGACGCGAGCACGGTGGCCCACGAGTGGGACTCGAACGGCTTCATTCGCGTCTGGCGCGGGCTTGACCCGGAGGGTTCGCAGGCCTGCACGGCGCTCGGCGAGCCGGCCACGCTCGTGCTGCTCGGAGCCGACTATGACGGCGGCACGAAGGCCTGGGTGCGCTGGCCAGACGGGTCAGATGACATCGTGCCGGGGTCGCGCGTGCAGCTCTCACCGTAGCGGCGCGACCGAAAACGGCCGGGTCGCGGACCTCGCGCGCTTAAACTCGAAGCTGCGATGTCTCGCGAGAGCGAAAAGATCCCAACCTCGCGCGTCCGGCGCACCGCGACCGTCGCGACGCTCGCGGCGAGCGAGGCCGTCAAGCAGTTCGGAACGCGCGCGGTGAACGTGACGCGCGGCGAGGAGGCCTCCGAAGAGGCCCTCGCGCGGCGCCAGCTGCAGACGGCCAAGCAGATCGTGGCCGCGCTGGGGACGATGAAGGGCGCCGCGATGAAGCTCGGACAGGTGATGTCCTTCCTGGATGTCGGCCTCGTCCCCGAGGAGCACCGCGAGGAGTTCCAGCGCGAGCTCGCAAAGCTCAGAGACGCCGCGCCGACCGTGTCCTTCAAGCAGATGCGCAAGGTGATCGAGGCCGACCTCGAAGAACCGCTGGCCGACGTCTTCGAGCAGTTCGACCCCGAGCCGATCGCCGCGGCGTCGATCGGCCAGGTCTACCGCGCGACGCTCACAGACGGGCGAAGCGTGGCGGTCAAGGTCCAGTACCCGGGCGTGGGCGCGGCGGTTCGAGCCGACATGCAGAACCTCGAGATGATCATGCGCCTGCTCAAGCGGATGACGCCCGGGATGGATGTGAAGGCCGTGGCCAGCGAGATCAGGGGGCGGATCGTGGAGGAGCTCGACTACGAGCTCGAGGCCCAGAACCAGCGCTCGCTCGCGCGCATCTTCGCCGGCCACCCGTTCATCGTCGTTCCGAACGTCGTCAGCTCGCTGTCGCGCGAGCGCGTGCTGGTCAGCGAATTCGTCGACGGCGTGGGCTTTGAGGATGTGAAGGGCTACCCCCAGGCGCAACGCGACCGCGTGGGCGAGATCGTGATGCGCTTCTTCCTCGGCTGCATGTACCGCCATCGCCAGTTCTCGGGCGATCCGCACCCGGGAAACTTCCTGCTGCTGGCAGACGGGCGCGTCGCGTTCCTGGACTTCGGCCTGTTCAAGCGGATGGACGAAGACGCTGTGGAGATGGAGCTGGCCGCGCAGCGGGCGGTCGTCGAGCACGACGCGGTCGGGCTGCACGAGCTGCTCGCGCGATCGGGCTTTCTGCCCGAACCCGAGCGCGTCGAGCCCGAGCACCTGCTGGAGTTCGTCGAGGACGCCATCTGGTGGTACACGACCGCTGACGAAACGCTGCAGCTGACGCCCGAGATCGCCACGCAGGTGATGATCGAGAGCTCTGACCCCCGCTCGCGCCACTTTCGCGAGATGCGCCACCAGGACATGCTCCCCGAGCACCTGCTCGGCCGGCGCATGGAGATGCTGACGCTCGCCGTGCTCGCCCAGCTGGGCGCGCGCGCCAACTGGCACAGGATCGCGCGCGAGTGGATCTACGGCGATGAGCCGGTGACCGAGCTTGGCCGCCAGGAGGCCGCGTTCTACGGGCGAAGGGGCGTGCGCGCCGCCGGCTGAGCGGCCATGCCGGCGCGCCGCGCGGGCGTGGCTCGGGCTCGTGCGAGCGCCGATCCGTCCTAGACGACCTGGATCTGAATCAGGCTCGTTGTGCCCGGCTTGCCGGACGGCAGCCCGGCGGTGACGCCGACGCGGTTGCCGCGCTGACACCAGCCGAGCTCCACCACGCGGCGTGCCGCGTCGGCGATCAGCGCCTCGGTCGTCTCGTGGCGGGCCATCGAGGCCGCCTGGACCCCCCACAGCAGGCTGCAGCGCCTGACCGTCTCCTTGCCCGGCGAGAGCGCGTAGATCGGGACCTTCGGCCGGTGCGCGGAGACCAGGCGGGCCGAGCGCCCGGAGAGCGTTGGGACGACGAGCGCGTCGAGGTTGAGCTCGCGCGCGGCGTCGCACAGGCTGTGCGCGACCGTGTAGGCGGGGTCGGACTCGGTGCGGCGCACACGCGAGTCATTCCAGCGTGCATACGGCGCGATCGACTCGGTCTGCTCGGCGACCGCGGCCATCATCGCGACCGCCTCTACCGGGTGCGCGCCGACGGCGGTCTCCTGGGAGAGCATCACGGCGTCGGTGCCGTCGAGGATCGCGTTCGCCACGTCGGCGACCTCGGCGCGCGTCGGGCGCGAGGAGCTGACCATCGAGTCGAGCATCTGGGTCGCGGTGATCGAGGGGCGCGCCATCCACCCGGCCAGCTCCAGCAGCTGCTTCTGCACGATCGGCACGCGCGCGATCGGCAGCTCGATCCCGAGGTCGCCGCGTGCCACCATCACGCAGTCCGACACCTTGAGGATTTCAGACGCGCGCTCGACGGCGGCCGGCTTCTCCATCTTCGCGATCAACGGCAGGCGCGTGTGCTCGCGCACCGACTCGACGTCCTCGGGTCGCTGGACGAACGAGAGCGCGACCAAGTCCACGCCGATCGATTCACCGTGGCGCAGCAGGTGCAGGTCCTCCTCGGGGACCGACGGCAGCGCCCCCACCGGCCCGGGGATGTTCAGGCCTTGACGCGAGGCGACTGCGCCCCCGACCTCGATCTCGGCGTCTATCTCGCACTCGGCGGGCCGCACCTCCACGACGCGCAGGCGCACCGAGCCGTCGGCCAGGTAGAGGACCGTGTCCTTCTCCACCGCGTCGGCCAGGCCGGCCCAGGAGATGCTCATGTGCCCCGCGTCGCCGACGACCTCGTCCTCTCCGCCGCAGGACAGCGTGAGCCGCTCGCCCGCGGTCAGCTCCACAACGTCCTCGCGCAGTGGCCCGATCCGCAGCTTGGGCCCCGGCAGGTCCTGCAGGATCGCCACCGGACGCCCGACACGCCCGGCCGCGTCGCGCACCCGCTCGGCGGTCTCGGTGTGCTCCTCGAGCGTCCCGTGCGAGTAGTTCAGGCGCGCGACGTCCATCCCCGCGTGCACCATGCGCAGCAGCGTGCCCGGCTCGCGCGAGGCGGGCCCGATGGTGGCGACGATCTTGGTGCGGCGCATCGATTGATCGTATTGACGACGCCCGCCAGCTCCTACCATCGAGCGGTGCTCGGTCCGTCACGACCGCTTCCCCGCGTCGGTGCCCGCGCTCGCCTCGCGCACTTCGGCGGCGGGTTCGAGGAGGCGACGGTGACGGCGGTGCACGAGGACGGCCGGCGGCTGGAGGTTCGCTGCGACGGCGGCGAGGTTTTCGAGTTCGTGCTCAGCCAGGCGACCGGGCGCTTCGTTTGCGCAGGCGAGCCGCACGGCCCGCGCCTGGAGCTGCTCAGGGCGCTTTGAGCTCGGGGAAGTGCTCCGCGCAGTGCTCGCGCAGCACGTCGCGGATCCACGAGCGCTCGCGCGAGCTCGCTGCGCGGAAGCGCGCCAGAAGCTCGCGCTGGCGCTCGATCGGCGCCCCGGCGATCTCCCAGCGCACGGCCAGGCGCTCGAACAGCAGCTCGACCGCGCGCTGCCAGGCGTCCTCCCGCGAGAGCGGGTTGGCCGCCAGCGCGCGCTGATACTCGCGGCGCGAGCCGGCGCTGAGCGAGCCGCGCAGCGTCAGCACGTTGCCCTCGGCATCGGCGTAGTCGCTGCTCGGCGCCTTCAGCCGCTCGCTCGGCGCTCTGGTCCCCCCGTGCGCGCGCCTGCGCCGAGCCACTCGCTAGCCGGCGTTCGCGGCCTGCAGGAGCTGCGCGCGAACGTCGCCGGTCAACGGTTTGCCATGACCGGGCCACGCCGCGGCGGGCTGCAGCGCGGCGAGCCTGCGCATGCTCTCGCGCGCCTGCTCGGTGTTGAGGTTGTACGTCGGCTCGGGCACGTGCGCCGGGCAGTCCCGGCCCCACAGGTCGATCGTTTCAAAGCAGTCGCTGACCAGTGCCAGGCGATCTGCCTCGCGCCACAGCCCGATCAGCCCGGGGGCATGCCCCGGCAGGTGGATGACGCGAAAGCCGGCGATCTGATCGCCCTCGTCCACCGTGGCGGCGATCTCCACCGGTCCGCCGTAGGCATAGCGGTGCAGCAGACGGTGGATCTGACGCTGGGGTGTCGGCAGGCCCGCGAGATCCGGTGGCCAGTAGCGAAAGCCGCCGCTGCCCTCCGCGTCCTGGACCTCGAGGGGGTGACACAGCACCGGAACCCCGAGCGCCGGCGCAACGCCGCGATGGTCGGTGTGACCGTGGCTGAGCAGCACGCGCTGGATGCCGCCCCGTCTGGCCCCGGCGCTCGCGACCGCGCGGGTCATCGTGCGCGCGCCCGCGTCGAACATCGTCAGAGCGCCGTCGTCCTCGATCAGGAACACGTTGCAGCGCCCCGGCTGTCCCTGGACCAGCCACACGCCCTCGGCCACCAGCCCTGGCTCGGCTGCCGCGAGGCCGCCGGTGAGACGCGTCTTTGCGTTGAACGCGCCCATCAGCCGCTGCTCGGCGGGCGAGCCGGCCGCCGGCATCATCCCGATCTGCCGCGGCAGCGTCATCGTGTCGGTGAAGGCTTCGTTTGACTGGATCAGCCCGTCGCGCACGGTCAGCAGGTCGAGCCCCTCGAGCACGACGGGATCGCCCGTCGGCGCGACGCCGCCGAGCCGACCGGGACCGGCGAACGTGCCGCTATAGCGCCAGTGCACCGTGCAGCGGTCCTCCTCGGTGGTCGTCGAGAGGATCTCGACGCGCAGGTCCGGCAGCGCATCGAGCAGTTCGCCGAGGAACTCGCGGATGCCGTGAGGCGCGGTGACCTCGGTCACGCCGCGCACGTGCTCGCGCCCGCCCGCGGCCCACATCGAGACCGCCTTGTCCAGTTCGCGCTCGCCGAGCGCCTGGAAGTAGTCGCACACGATCGCGTCGATGCGTGGACCGGTGATGCGCCTGCGCTGTGCGGCGGCCTGCTGGAGACTGGCCGCCGCCTCCTGCACCTTCGAGGCTGCCGTGCCTGCACTCTCCTCGGCCATCGAGATCTCCTTTGGCGACGCTGGAGGCGCGTACTCTACTCTGCGCCCGTGGCCGAGGTGGCGCGCAAGCGCGAGCTGGGGCGGGGCGAGCGCGTGCTGCCCGGCGTGTTTCGCCTGCGGCTTCCGCTGAGCTGGCCGGGCGTGCCGCATTGCAACGCCTGGGCGGTGGCGTGCGATGGGGGGATCGTGCTGTTCGACACCGGAATGCACCAGCCGGGGTCGCTGGCGGATCTGGAACGCGCGCTTGCGATGTGCCGGCTGAGCCTGCAGGACGTGCGCCTGGTGGTCTGCACGCACGCGCACTCAGACCACTGCGGACAGGCCGGCGAGATCAAGCGGCTGACCGGTTGTGAGCTGTGGATGCACCCGCGCCACGAGCTGATGCGGCGGATGACCGAGGATCCCGAGGCCGTGCTCGCCCAGCGGATGGAGATCGCGCGCCAGAGCGGCGTGCCCGAGGAGCCGCTGCGCCGTGCCACCGAAGAGCGGCGCGAGCGCGGGACCGGCTTCAGTGCGCCGATCGAGCCCGACCGCGACCTGCTGACGGGCGTGACGATCGACAGCCACCTCGGCGAGTGGACGGTCCACGAGACGCCTGGACACTCGCCGTCGCATGTCTGCATGTTCCAGCCACAGCGCCGGCTGCTGATCTCCGGCGACCACCTGCTCGGGCGCATCTCGCTGTTCTTCGAGTACGGCAACTCACCGGACCCGGTGGGCGAATTCTCAAGCTCGCTGGACATCGTGGACGCGCTGGGCGCGCGCCTGTGCCTGCCCGGGCACGGCCGTACGTTCGCGGACGTGCGCGCTCACATCATCGGCAACCGGGAGCTCGTGGCGCAGCGGCTGGCGAAGATCCTCGGCGCGCTTCACGGCGGACAGCCGCTCACCGGTTTTGAGCTCGTGGCGCGGGTGCACGAGGGCGTCTCGGTCTCGAGCGGTGCGCCGTGGCTGCTGCACGAAACGCTGGCGCTGCTGAGCCATCTCGAGCACACCGGTCGCGCACGGCGCATCCCGGGTGAACCCGAGCGCTGGGCTGCATAATTAGAAGATGCGCATCGATCAGATCCTCGCCGCCAGCGGGCCGGTGTTCTCGTTTGAGTTCTTTCCCCCCAAAACCGAGCTCGGCGAGCGCAACCTGTATACGGCGCTGTCGGAGCTGCGCCCGCTGCAGCCGTCGTTCGTGTCTGTCACCTACGGCGCCGGGGGGTCGACGCGCGACCGCACGATCGAGATCGTCAAGCGCATCCGCGAGGACTACGGGCTGGAGGCGATGGCCCACTTCACGTGCGTCGGGGCGACCGTCGCGCAGCTGCGCGCCACGCTGGACGAGATGCGCGCGGCGGGCGTCGACAACGTGCTCGCGCTGCGCGGCGACCCACCGGCCGGCGAGGAGCAGTGGGTCAGGACCGAGGGCGGCCTGGAGTACTCGCGCGACCTGGTCGAGCTGATCCGCGGCGACTACCCGTTTGCGATCGGCGCCGCCTGCTTTCCCGAGACGCACATCCATGCCAGCAGTCCCGAGGCAGACCTCGCCTACCTCGCCGAGAAGGTCGACGCCGGGGTGGACTTCCTGATCACGCAGCTGTTCTTCGACAACGCGCTCTACTTCGACTTCGTCGCGCGCGCGCGCGACGCGGGCATCGACGTGCCGATCATCCCCGGCGTGATGCCGATCACGCATGCCGGCCAGGTGCAGCGGATGGCCAAGACGTGCGGCGCCGCGATCCCGGACGGACTGGCACGCGAGCTGAGCCTGCGCGAGGACAGCGAGGAGGCGGTGCGCGACTTCGGGGTCGCCTACGCGACCCTGCAGTGCGCCGAGCTGCTCGCGGCCGGCGCCCCGGGCATCCATTTCTACACGCTCAACCGCTCGCCCGCGACGCGCGCGATCCTCAGCGCGCTGAAGCTCGCCAAGCCCTGGGAGCGGGCCGTCTACCCGGCCTCGATCTCGAGACCCTCGGCGACGCGCGGAGTGCCGTCGGGCGCCTCGTAGCGGACGTCCACAGAGTCGTTCTGGCGGTAGGTGCCGATACCCCACGCGCCGAGCAGCCAGCGCCAGCCGCTGATCCGGTCCTTGCGCAGGTCGCGCTCGAACACCAGCACGCCTTCGCGCACGGAGAAGTCGACGCCGAGCCGCTGCGGTACGCCGTTGAGATACACCTCGTACGGCGAGCGCACCTCGCGCGGAAGACGCACCCTTGATCTGGCCATGCCGCGTCGATTATGCCGTCGGACGGCACGCGGCGCTCAGCCCGGCCGACGCTCGCCGCGCCGCGGCACGCGCACGGCATACTCGCGCTGGCGCCGCTCGGCCTGCCTGACGATCTCGCATATCTCGGCGGGCTCGCGCACGAGGCGCAGGATGTCGAGGTCGTCGGGGCCGATGTGGCGCTCCGGAATCGCCCGCGCGCGCAGCCACGCCAGCAGGCCGTCCCACTCGCCCTCGCCGACGAGGATCGCGGGGAAGTGGCGGATCGTGGCGGTCTGGATCAGCGTCAGGGCTTCGAACAGCTCGTCGAGCGTGCCGAACCCTCCCGGGCAGACGACGAACGCGCAGGCGTAGCGGACAAACATCACCTTGCGCGCAAAGAAGTGGCGAAAGTGCAGGCCGATGTCGAGATAGGCGTTCAGCTGCTGCTCGCGTGGAAGCTCGATGTCGCAGCCGATCGACAGCCCGCCGGCTTCGCGCGCGCCGCGGTTTGCCGCCTCCATCAGCCCGGGTCCGCCGCCGGTGATCACGGCGTAGCCGGCGCTGCCCAGGCGGGCGCCGACCTCGCGCGCGAGCGCGTAGTCGGGATGATCGGCGGGCGTGCGCGCCGAGCCGAACACGGTTACCGCCGGACCGACGTTTGAGAGCGCGTCAAATCCGCGCGCAAACTCGCCCGCGATGTCGTGGACGCGCTCGGCATCGGCGGCGCGCACGCCGGGCGACTCGTCGCCAAGCCACAGCAGCAGCTCCTCGTCGAGCGTCAGCGCGTGCTCGGGGGCGTTCTCGGAGGTCGCCGTCACGCGTGCAGCGTACGTGGTGGTCGGCGCCGCGCGCAGCGGCGCAGCGCCTGGCGCCGCGCCGCCACGTAGGCTGGCCAGCGGTGTCCGACACGACCGCGCCGAGCGAGATCTCCTACACCGTTCGCCGCTCGCCGCGCGCGCGCCGCGTGCGCGTGAACGTGCACGCGCACAGCGGCGTCGAGGTGGTGCTCCCGCTGCGCGCGCCCGAGCGCGCGGCGCCCGCCGCGGTGCGCGAGCTGCGCCCGTGGATCGAGCGCCGCCTGTCTGAGGTGCGCCGGGCACGTGCCCTGATCTCCTCGCGCGGGGGCACGCTGCCCTATCTCGATTGCTCCCTGCAGGTGGTGGCACAGCCAGGCCGGGTTCGCGTGCACCGCGACGGCGAGAGATTGCTCGTCCCCGGCGGCGAGGCGCGCCCGGCGATCGAGCGCTTCTACCGCCGCGCTGCTCGCAGCGAGATAGGCCAGCGCCTGGACGCCGCCACGACGCTGGTGGGCCAGTCCTACCGCAGCCTCGCGATCCGCGCCCAGCGCACGCGCTGGGCCTCGTGCACCGAGCGCGGTGCGATGAGCTTCAACTGGCGCCTGCTGCTCGCGCCCGAGCGGGTGCTCCAGTACGTCATCTGGCACGAGGTCTGCCACCTGGAGATCCTCGACCATTCGCCGCGCTACTGGGCGCTGCTCGGAAGCCGCTGGCCGAGCTACCGCGACGAGCGCGCCTGGCTGGCGCGTAACGGCGCGACGCTCGTGCTGTGAGCTACCTGCGCTGCTCGATCGGCACGTAGTCGAGGTCGCGCGCGCCGGTGTAGATCTGGCGGGGACGGGCGATCTTCTGCTCCTGGTCGTTGACCATCTCCAGCCACTGCGCGATCCACCCGCTCGTGCGACCGATCGCGAACATCACCGGGAACATCGCCACCGGCAGGCCGAGCGCCTCGTAGATCAGGCCCGAGTAGAAGTCGACGTTGGGGTAGAGCTTGCGCGAGGTGAAGTAGTCGTCGTCGAGCGCCCGCTTCTCGAGCTCTGAGGCGACGTCGAGCAGCGGGCTCTTGCCGCGCACCTCGAACACGTCGTCGAGGTATTTGCGGATGATCCGCGCGCGCGGGTCGTAGTTCTTGTAGACGCGGTGACCGAAGCCCATCAGGCGCTCGTTGCCGGCCTTCACGCCCTCCAGGAAGTCCGGGATGTTCTCGACCTTGCCGATGCGCTCGAGCATCCGCAGTGCGGCCTCGTTGGCGCCGCCGTGCAGCGGTCCATACAGCGCTGCGACGCCCGCGGCGACCGCCGAGTAGGGATCGACCCGCGTCGAGCCGACCGAGCGAACGGCGCTCGTGGAGGCGTTCTGTTCATGGTCTGCGTGCAGGATGAACAGCACGTCCAGCGCGCGCGCTAGGCGCGGGTCTGGCTGGTATTTCAGCTCGGTCATGCGGTACATCATCGAGAGAAAGTTCCCCGGGTAGTCGAGGTCGTTGTCGGGGTAGACATAGGGCTGGCCGCGGTTGTGGCGGAAGGCGAAGGCGGCGAGCGTCGGCATCTTCGCCAGCAGCCTCACGATCTGGATCGCGCGCACGTCGTCGTCGTCGATCTGGTTGGCGTCGGGATAGAACGTCGACAGCGCGCCGACCGACGCGACGAGCATGCCCATCGGGTTGGCGTCGTAGCGAAAGCCCTGCATGAAGTCCTTGACGTTCTCGTGGACGAACGTGTGCACTGTGATCTCCCCGATCCATGCCTGCAGCTCGGCCGCGCTCGGCAGCGCGCCATGGATCAGCAGGTATGCGACCTCGAGATAGCTCGACTGCTCGCAGAGCTGCTCGATCGGATACCCGCGGTGCTGGAGGATCCCCGCCTCGCCGTCGATGAAGGTAATCGAGCTGCGACACGACGCGGTGTTCATGTAGGCCGGGTCGTAGGTCATCAGGCCGAAATCGCGCTCGTCGGCCTTGATCTGGCGAAGGTCCATCGCGCGCACCGTCCCGTCTGTGATCGGCAGCTCGTAGCTCGCTCCGGTGCGGTTGTCGGTGACCGTCAGCGTGTCGTTGCCGGCCGACTCACGCGGCGCGCCGGGTTGCGCGTCCGCCGGGCGGGGGGCGCGCGTGTCGGGTGTGACCGTGTCGGTATCGGTCTTCATCGGCTGCTCCTATCGACGGGTTCGGGTTCTCTGTCTCCGATTATGCGTCACAGCGACGCCGTTGCCCGTCAGTCATCGCGCGACGTCGGCTGACCCATAGCCTGCGTACGCCGGTCTGTCAGCGCGACGCCTGTGCTGTCCGACGACGGCGCTCAGCGCGGGAGCGCGTGACGCGCGGCGGCGGTGCGCGTCGCGAGTGTTCGGGTGCGCGTCCGCGCGGGCGAGGAGACCCGCAGACCGTCGTGCGGGCCGCGCCGGGGCGAGCGCGGGAGCGGTGCTCGCGGCCGGTGGGGGTGGCGCGGACCGAGGCGAGGTCCGACGCCGCCGTCCTGCTCCGGCGCGGCCTGTGGGGTCTGCCGCACGGCCCAGCGCACGATCAGGAACAGCATGACGACCGGGATCTTCAGGATCACCAGCAGCCAGATGAACGTCCAAACATCCACTTGCCCGATCCTATAACCGTCTTGGGATCCGTACAACCCCGCAGGCAGGATCGGTGCTCAGCACCGATCGGCGGGTGGGCTGGCGTCGTCCGTCAGCCGCGCAGCGACAGCGGCGCGTCGCTGAACTGGGTGATCGCGCGCAGCTGCTCCATGCGCGCCACGATCTCCTCGCCCGTCAGGCGCGCGATTCGATCGGTGCCGAACTGCTCGACGTTGAACGACGCGAGCACCGTCGCGTGGGCCATCGCCCGGCGCAGCAGCTCATCCGACAGCTCGTCCTGGGGGTGTGCCGCGATGTAGCCGACCAGCCCACCGGCGAACGTGTCGCCCGCCCCGGTGGGGTCGATCACGGTCTCCAGCGGGTATGCCGGCAGCGCGAAGAAGCTCTCGGCGGTAATCAGCGCGGCGCCGTACTCGCCCTGCTTGGCGACGATCACGCTCGGACCGCGCCGCCCCCGCGCGGATGGCTCGTCGCTGGGCTGTGCCCACGAGAGAACCTCGCGCGCGGCCGAGACGAGGTTGGGCTTGCCCGTCAGCTGGCGCAGCTCTGCGTCGTTGAGGATCACGCAGTCGACGCTCGCGATCGCGCGCACGAGCGAGTCGCGCGCGATGTCTATCCACAGGTTCATCGAGTCGAGCGCGACAAAGCGAGCATCGGGCAGCTGGGCCCGTACGCCAAGTTGCAGGTCGGGCTGGATGTTGGCCAGGAACAGCACCTCGCTGTCGCGCGAGGCCTGCGACAGCTTGGGCTGGAAGCCCTCGAACACGCCCAGCTGGGTGTCGAGCGTCTCGCGCGAGTTCAGGTCCCATCCGTACTCGCCGTGCCAGAAGAACGTCTTGCCTGCGGGCACGTGCTCGATATCAGACACGTCGATGCCGCGTTCGCGAATCAGATCGAGCTCGTCCCGACCGAAATCGTCGCCGACCGGGCCGACGATCCGAACCTGATCGAAGAAGCGGGCGGCAAGCGCGAAGTGCACCGCCGCTCCGCCGAGCATCCGCTCGCGCTCGCCGAACGGCGTCTTGACTGTGTCGTAGGCGATCGAGCCGACCACGGTGATTGGCATGGGCGCGCACCTTAGAGCAGGCAGGCCTCCGATAGCCTGACGGTTTGTGCGCGCGATCCAGATGACCGAGTTCGGGGGTCCCGAGGTGCTCAAGCTGACCGAGCTGCCGACGCCCCAGCCCGGGACCGGCGAGACGCTCATCAGGGTGACGCTTGCGGGGATGAACTTTGCCGATACGCACACGCGCACCAACTCCTATGTGCAGAAGGCGACCCTGCCGCTGGTTCCCGGTGGCGAGGTGGCCGGCATCCGCGAGGACACCGGCGAGCGGGTCGTCGCGCTCGTCGGACAGGGCGGCTACGCCGAGTACGCGATCGCGCCTCAGGAGCGCATCTTCCCGATTCCCGACGGGATCGACGACGCCGCGGCGCTGGCGCTGATCGTCCAGGGCACGACCGCATGGCATCTCTACCGGACCGCCGGGCACGTGGCAGAGGGCGAGAGCGTTGTCGTCCACGGCGCCGCGGGCGGCGTAGGGTCGCTGGCGGTCCAGCTCGGGCATCCGATGGGCGCCGGGCGGGTGATCGCGACGGCTTCGACCGAGGACAAGCGAGCGCTGGCCCTGCAGCTGGGGGCTAACGCGGCGATTGACCCGACCGTCGAGGGACTGACCGAGCGGCTGATCCAGGCCAACGGCGGACGGCCGGTCGACCTCGTCTTTGAGATGTCCGGCGGCGACGTGTTCGAGGCCTCCTATCGTGCGCTCGCGCCGTTCGGGCGCATCCTCCCCTACGGCATCGCGACCAATCAGGCAAACCAGGTCTCGACCGGCTCGCTGCTGCGCCACTCGCGCGGGGTCATCGGCTTCTACCTGTTTCACTGCCTGGAGCGCCCCGGGATGTTCGCCGAGGCGCTGACAGACCTCTTCGCGCGTGTCGCGCGCGGCGAGCTGAAGGTGGTCGTCGGTCAGACCTACCCCCTCGAGCAGGCGGCCCAGGCGCAGATCGACCTGCGCGCGCGCCGCACGACCGGCAAGCTGCTGCTGGATCCCGCCGCCTAAGCTCAACCTCACCACATGGCCAAGTCATTTGCCGATCTCGGGCTGTCGGAGTCCACGCTTCATGCCTTGCAGGACGTGGGCTATGAGTCGCCGAGCCCGATCCAGGAAGAGGCGATCCCGGCGCTGCTCGAAGGCCGCGACGTGATCGGCCAAGCGCAGACGGGCACCGGGAAGACCGCCGCGTTCGGGCTGCCGATCATCGAGTACGCCGACGCGGCTGAGCCGAACGTGCAGGCACTCGTGCTGACGCCGACGCGCGAGCTTTGCATCCAGGTGACCCAGGCATTGCGCACGTATGGCACGCACACCGGCCTCGACGTGGTGGCCGTGTTCGGGGGTGCTCCGATTCGCAGCCAGCAGGGTCAGCTGCGCGCCGGCGGTCACATTGTCGTGGGAACCGTGGGGCGCGTGCTCGACCTGATCTCGCGCCGCTCGCTGGTCCTGCACGACTGCCGCTTCGTCGTGCTCGACGAGGCCGACGAGATGCTCGACCTGGGCTTCCTGGAGGACGTCGAGCGGATCCTCGCGCTGACGCCGTCCAGCCGCCAGACCGCGCTCTTCTCGGCGACGATGCCGCCGCCGATCAGAAAGCTCGCCGATCGCTACATGTACGACCCGACGATCATCCACGTGGAGGCGGCGACGCTGACGATCGACACGGTCGAGCAGTTTCAGCTGCCGATCGACGCGCGCTCAAAGCCCGACAAGCTCGTCGAGGTGCTGCGCGACGAGGCCCCCGAGCAGGCGATCGTGTTCGTACGAACGAAGGTCCGCTGCGATCAGCTGTTTCGCACGCTGCGCGACCGCGGCCTGAATGTAAGAGCACTGCACGGCGACATGTCCCAGGGCTCGCGCGACGGCGTGATGCTGGCCTTCAAGGGCGGCCGCGTGCCGATCCTCGTGGCCACCGATGTCGCGGCCCGCGGGCTGGACATCTCCGCCGTCACGCACGTGATCAACTACGACGTGCCGACCTCGCCCGACATCTACGTTCACCGCATCGGGCGCACGGGAAGAGTCGGGCGCTCGGGCCGGGCGATCACGTTCGTCGAGGACCGCCAGAAGCGCGAGCTCGAGGCGATCGAACGTCACATCGGGACTTCGATCGCGCAGTGGGAGCCCGGCGCGGTCGCCGCCCCGACGCCGCTGCGCGAGCGCCCGCGCAGGCACTCCAAGCCGCGCGTCGTGCGCCAGGACAGCGAAGAGCCCTACGCCAAGCTGGTCCTGTCGGGCGGTCGCGCCGCGGGGTTGCGCGTGGCCGACATCGTCGGCGCGGTGACAGCCTCCGCCGGCCTGGACGGCGAGGCGGTGCGCGACGTGCTCGTGCTCGACCGCTTCTCGTTTCTCTCGGTGCCCGCCGAGGAGGCGGACTGGGTGATCGATGCGCTGCGCGGACGTAGACTGCGCGGACAGTCGCTGAGCCTCGAGCGAGTGCCCGACTGACTCAGCGTCAGCTCCACCTCACCACCAGCAAGCCGAGGAGGCCGCATGTCAATCGCCACGATGCAGACGACCGAGGGCCCGATCGTCTTCGAGCTGTTCGACGAGGAGGCGCCCAAGACGGTCGCGAACTTTCGCAAGCTTTCCTCCGACGGCTTCTACGACGGCCTGACCTTTCACCGTGTGATCAAGGACTTCATGATCCAGGGCGGCTGTCCGGAGGGCACCGGCACGGGCGGCCCTGGCTACACCTTCGAGGATGAGATCAACCCGCACAAGATCGTCCGCGGCGCGCTCGCGATGGCAAACGCCGGCCCCGACACCAACGGCTCGCAGTTCTTCATCGTCACGGCCGAGTCCTGCCCGTGGCTTGACGGCAAGCACACAGTGTTCGGTCAGGTCACCGACGGCATGGAGGTGGTCGACAAGCTGGAGGGCGTGCACACCGACGGCGCAGACCGCCCCGCCGAGGCGATCGGAATCGCCTCGATCGCCCTGAGCGACTAGCGCTAAAGCGCGGCGCGCTCGAGCACCCGCGATCCCTGGGGACTCGTCGCCGCTGGAGCCCCCAAGACGGTCTGGCCGACGGGCCAGAATGAGCTAGCCTTGCTCTGAGCGAGCGAGCGAGGGAGATGGCTGAGATGGCGAGCGTTGACAGCGTCGAGCAGCAGGTGCCGCACAAGGGCAACGGAGCGGTGGGCACGGATCGCGCGGACATCGAGGTCGAGAACCCGGCCAGCGGGGAGGTCATCGCCACGGTGCCCGATCTCGGCCCGGCCGCGATCGCCGAGATGGCGGCGCGCGGGCGCGCGGCGCAGGGCGACTGGGCGACCTACGGCTTCGAGGGCCGCGCGCGGATCCTGCTGCGCGCGCAGAAGTGGCTGGTCGACAACGCCGACCAGGTGATCGCCACGATCGTGTCCGAGACCGGCAAGACCTACGAGGACGCCGAGTTCGCCGAGATCGCCTACGGCGCGAACGCCTTCGGCTTCTGGGCGCGCGAGGCGCCCAACTACCTCGCCGACGAGCGGGTGAAGTCCGGGCAGCTGCTGGTCAAGGGCAAGCGGCTCGCCCTGCGCTACCGCCCGCTGGGGCTGATCGGTGTGATCGGGCCGTGGAACTATCCGCTGACTAACTCCTTCGGCGACTGCATCCCGGCGCTGGCCGCCGGCAACTCGGTGATCCTCAAGCCTTCGGAGGTCACGCCGCTGACCTCGATGCTGCTCGCCGAAGCGCTGCGCGAGTGCGGCCTGCCCGAGCATGTCCTGCAGGTCGCCACCGGGCGCGGAGACACCGGCAGGGCGCTGATCGACGAGGTCGACATGATCATGTTCACCGGCTCGACCGCCACCGGGCGAAAGGTCGGCGAAGCGGCGGCACGGCGGCTGATCCCGGCATCGCTTGAGCTGGGCGGCAAGGACCCGATGATCGTGCTGGCCGACGCCGACCTCGAGCGCGCCGCGAACTTCGCGACCTACTACTCGATGCAGAACGCCGGCCAGACGTGCACCTCGGTCGAGCGCGTCTACGTCGAGGACCCCGTGTATGACGAGTTCGTGGCCAAGGTGTCTGAGAAGGTGCGCTCGCTGCGCGTCGGCAGACCGGAGGGGTGGGGCTCAGTCGAGGTGGGCGCGATCACCTTCCCGCCCCAGCTGCAGACGATCACAGACCACGTCGCAGACGCCCAGGAGAAGGGCGCGCGCGTGCTCGCCGGCGGCAGCGAGGTGAGCGGCGCGGGACGCTTCTACGAGCCGACCGTGCTCGTCGACGTCGACCACTCGATGAAGTGCATGACCGAGGAGACGTTTGGCCCGACCCTGCCGATCATGCGTGTCCGCGACGCCGAGGAGGCCGTACGGCTGGCCAACGACTCCCCGTACGGTCTGAGCGCCTCGATCTTCACCCGCGACACCGAGCGTGGCTCGGCGATCGCCAGGAAGCCTGGACGCGGGCGCGGTCAACGTCAACGACGCGCTGATCAACTACACGGTGCTCGAGCTGCCGATGGGCGGCGCCAAGCAATCGGGCATCGGCTCGCGCCACGGCGCGGGCGGCATTCGCAAGTACTGCGCCCAGCAGGCGATGGTCGTCACACCGCGCCTCGCGCTCAAGCGAGAGGTGCACATGTACCCCTACAGGAGCCGCGTCTCGCGGATGCTGGCCGGGGTGTTCAAGCTGCTCTACGGACGCGGCAAGCGCGACTGAGGCGAACGTGAGCGCGGCGCGCGGCTGCGTCCTCGGTCGCTCGCGTGCGTAGCACGCCACGCTCCCTGCGTCCTTGCCGCGCTTGGCTCACGGCCGCCTCAGGAGCGCGAGGCATGCACGCCGGCTCAGTTTGTTGAGGGCTATAGCGAGACGCCGAGCAGCCCCTGCAGCTCGGCGATCGTCTTGTGCGCGTCGGTGTGATGCACGATCGCCATGCCGAGCTCTTGGGCGGGCGCCAGGTTGAAGTGCAGGTCGTCGACGAACACGCACTCGCTGGCCTGGCGGCCGATCGCCTCCACGCCCAGCTGATAGATGCGCGGCGTCGGCTTGCGAACGCCGACCTCGCCGGAGATCACGATTCCGTCGAACAGTTCGCCCAGCAGCTCGCGCGGGTAGCGATCGCCCCAGGAGTTCGAGATGAGCCCTGTCCTCACCCCGGCCGCGCGCGCGCTGCGCACCGCATCGACCATCGCCTCGTCGGGCTGCGCGTTCTCAAACAGGCGATCGATCAGCCCCTCGGGGTCGGCTATCCCGAGCCGCTGCGCCAGCGCGAGCTCGAACTCGGCATCCGCGAGCCGACCCTCCTCGAAGGAGATCAGCAGCTCGCGCGCGACCACGTCTGAGCGGAACATCGCGGCGAGCTTGTTCGGATCCAGGCCCTCTGCCTCGCAGAAGGCGCTGAACGACGCAAACGGACTGGAGGTCATCACGCCTCCCCAGTCCACGAGCAGGGCGGTGCGGGCGCCGGATCCGTTGAGCGGATCAGCTGCCATACGCCGATATCTCCGCCCTGCGCGCGATCTCGAGCACACCCTCGCCGAAGCCCTGCAGGTAGGGATCGTCGGTGCTGCCGGCGAGCGCTCGCTTGTAGTTGCCCTCCATGAACACGCTCATCTTCCACAGCGCGAGTGTCCTGTACCAGCGGATGTCGCTCATCGAGCGCCCCGTGCGCTGCTCGTATGCGGCGATCAGCTCGGCGCGCGTCGGGAAGCCCTCGGCGCGCGTGACTTTGCTGAGGTCCTCGCGCATCCCCAGCGGCGGGTCGTCGCGCTCGGTCCACATCATGCACAGGTAACCGAGATCGGCGAGCGGATCGCCGATCGTCGCCATCTCCCAGTCGAGCACCGCCGCCAGCCGCGCCGGCGCGTCGCTGGCGAAGATCGTGTTGCCGAGCCGGTAGTCGCCGTGGACGATCGTCGCCGGCGGCGAGCTCGGGAGATGCTCGGCCAGCCAGCCGCCGACGCGCTCGACCGCGGGGATCTCGCGCGTCTTGTTCAGCTCCCACAGGCCGCTGAAGCGCCGCACCTGACGCTCCAGGTAGCCGCTCGGCTTGCCGAACCCCTCGAGCCCCACCGCCTGCCAGTCGACCGCGTGGATCTCCACGAGCGCGTCGATCAGCTGGTCTGCGATACCGCGGCGCTCCGCGGGCGTGTCCAGCGCGGGCGGTAGCTCGGACACGATCACCTCGCCCTGGATGAACTCCATCAGATAGAACGGGGAGCCGATCACCGCCGGGTCATCGCACACCGCGAGCACCTTCGGCACGCGTGCGGGCGTGTCGCTCAGCGCCGTCAGCAGGCGCGCCTCGCGCAGCACGTCGTGCGCGCTGGGGGGCAGCGGCGGCCGCGGCGGGCGGCGCAGGACGAGCTCGGCGCCGGTGCGCCGCACCAGGTAGGTCACGTTGGAATGCCCGTCGCCGATCGGCTGCGCATCGATCTCGCCCGCTCCCAGCCCGTGCTCGTCCATGAAGCTGCGCAGGGGCTCGAGGACCAGCAGCGGCGGGCGCTCGTTGGCGGCAGCGTCCTCGTGCGTTGCGACGATGTCGTCGGGCGCGACGGTCATGCTCACGTGGCAAACGCTATCCGACGGCGACCGCAACCTCGCCGCGCCCAGCGTGTCTTAAGCGACCATGCTGCCAACCAAGCTTCTCCCCAAGCTGCTGTGCTGCCTTGCGCTCGGCGCGCTCGTGAGCGCCCCGCAGGCACTCGCCTCTCACAACGAGACCGTCTTCTTCGAGGGATCGTCGGTGCTGCTGAACCCCAAGCTGCGCGAAAAGGCGATCGGACAGATGAGCCACCTGGGGGTGAAAGCGGTGCGCGTGGTGCTGTATTGGAACCAGGTCGCGCCCAGCCCAAAGAGCACGAGGCGCCCGCACTTCGAAGCGACCAACCCGGCCGCCTACAACTGGGGCGGCTATGACTGGGTGCTCGCCAAGGCCAAGGAAATGGGCTGGCCGGTGCTGCTCACCGTGTCGGGCCCGGTCCCCAAGTGGGCGACGTCGACGCACCGCGACTACGTGACGCGGCCCGACCCGGCCTCCTTTCAGCAGTTCATGACCGCGGTCGGACGCCACTACGGCTCGGAGGTCTCGCTGTATGCGATCTGGAACGAGCCCAACCACCCCGACTTCCTGATGCCGCAGTTCGTCAAGGGCGTCGCGGCGTCACCGCGCATCTACCGCGGGCTGTTCCAGGCCGGCTACGCCGGGCTGCAGGCGGCCGGGATCGCCAAGCCGAAGGTGCTGATGGGCGAAACCGCCCCGGCGGGCACGCCGCGGGTGGTCTCGCCGCTGGAATTCCTGCGCGGCGCCCTGTGCCTGAACGCCCACTACCGGTTGGCCGGCTCCTGTGGCCAGCTCCCGGCCTACGGTTACGGCCACCACGCCTACACCCAGGCGGCGGGCCCCTTCTATGTGCCGCCCAAGGAAGACGTGATGATCGGCGTGCTCCCGCGCCTTGTCAACGCGCTGAACCTCGCTGCCCGCGCACACGCGATCAAGCCGGGCATGATGATCTACCTGACCGAGTACGGCGTCCAGAGCAAGCCCAACCGCTTCGAGGGCGTGTCGGTCGCCAAGCAGGCTGAATACGACGCGATCTCTGAGCGGATCGCGTGGTCCAACCCGCGCGTGGCGGCTTTCTCGCAGTACCTGCTGCGCGACGACCCGCTGGGCGGCGTGCCCGGCTCAGCGGTGATCGGTTTTCAGACCGGGCTGGAGTACGTGAACGGACAGCCCAAGCCGCTGTACTACGGCTGGCCGCTGCCGCTCACCGTCAGCAGGCAGGGCGGCGGTGTCTCGCTGTGGGGACTCGTGCGCCCGGCGATCGGCCCGACCAAGCTGACCGTGCTCGTGCAGCGCAAGGGCTCCTCGCACTACAGCAAGCTGAAGACCGTCACGACGAACAGCCTGGGCTACTGGACCCTGCACTCCTCCACGGTGGGCGCGCACTGGCGTGTGCGCTGGGTCAGCCCGAGCGGCGCCAGGTACGAAGGCCCGGCGATCGCCGCCTCCTGACGGGCCCTCCGATCGGCCACCGACGGTCGGCGTCTGCGGCTGAGCGGGTGCCCTCGCGCACCCGCGAGGGCCGGCCGTGAGCGTCCACGGCGCGTCCCTACGATGATGGGCGATGCCCGAGCTGCCAGAGGTCGAGACCACCGCGCGCCTGCTCGACGGCGCGCTGCGCGGAGCGCGGATCGAGTCGGCGCTCGCGCCGGGGATCAACGCGCTGAAGACCTTCGATCCGCCGCTGTCGGTGCTCGAGGGGCGCGAGATCGTCGGCGTGCGCCGACAGGGCAAGCACCTGATCGTCGATGTCTCGGGCGAGCTGGCGTTGCTGATCCACCTGATGTCAGCGGGGCGGCTGCAGCTGTATGACAAGCGCGCCGGGCCGCGCGATCGCACGTCGCGCCTGCTGGTGCGCGTCGGCGACGGGCGCGAGCTTCGCCTGCGCGAGTTCGGCTCCAGGCAGGCGGCGTGGGTGAAGCTGCTGCGCGCCGACGAGCTGGAGGAGGACGAGGCGCTCGCGACGCTCGGCCCGGAGGCATGGCCGGCGCCGCCTCCGCTCGAGGAGCTGCTCGACGCCTCCCGCCCGCTGCACAAGCTGCTGCGCGACCAGCGCACGATCGCTGGAATCGGCCGCTCCTGGGTTGATGAGATCCTCTGGGCGGCGCGCCTGTCGCCCTACAAGCGCGGCGCGGACCTCGACGCTGACGAGTCCGCCCGTCTGCGGGAGGCGATCGTCGACACGCTAGGCGCCGCGATCGCCCACTACGAGCAGGCGATCGAGCTGCCAATACCCGACAAGCTGCCGATGCCGCTGCGCGTTCACCGCCACGAGGGCGAGCCGTGCCCGCGCTGTCAGACGGTGCTGCGCGCGGTCCACTTCGAGGACTACGTGATCGCCTACTGTCCGGCCTGTCAGACGGAGGGACGGGTCCTGAAGGATCGGCGGCTGTCGCGGTTGCTGCGCTGATCTCTGTCTGAGCCGATCAGGGCGATCCGTAGTGCCGTCCGACGCCCGGACGCTTGTTCGATCCCCGGTCACCGATGGTAAAGACTAAACCTGGACGCGCCGACGGTCGTCTTGTCCTCTGTCCACGGATGGAGCGTTCCGTCCGGGGCAAGCTGCACCCAGCGTCACCGCGAATCGAGAGAGGGAGCACGACGCCCAACATGACCAACGCACCCGCCACTCCACAGCTCTTCTTGATCAGCCAGCATGCGATCGACCCGCAGAGCTGCGTGGTCTGCGTCGAGGGAGAGCTCGACCTCGCAACGGCTCCGCGTCTGAAGACGGCCCTGCGCGAGATGCTCCGCGCGGGCTTCAGGCAGCTCGTCGTCGACCTCGCGCAGGTCACCTTCTTGGACTCGACCTCCCTCGGAGTGCTCATCGGTGTCAGCCGGAGCCTCGATGACGGTGCGCGTCTGGCGATCGTCTGCACGCACCCCAATGTGCTCAGGATCTTTGAGTTTTCAGGCCTGGATGGGACCCTCGCGGTGTTCTCGACTTTCGACGAGGCGCTCGCGCACGTTCGGGGGAACGCAGACCCGGCGGGCTGATGCTGAGCGACGCGAGCGCTGAGAGACCGCGCAGCCGTTCACGCCGAGGTCTGGGTGTGGCGGTTGCCCTCAGCTGCGGCGCGCTCTTGTGGGTGCCGGCGCCTGCGGCCACTGCGAGACCAGGCCATGCTCGCCCGACGCCGGGCGCGCCTGGGCAGGACGAAACAGCTTCTTCGCCCTCCCCACAAGGGCACGGCAAGCCCGAAGCCGCGACCGGGACCGAAGGCTCGGCGGGGAGGGGCCCGCAGCGCGGACCGCAATCTGCGAGCGCGCCGCCGCAGGGTGCCGCGAGCAGCCCGGCCCAACCCGCTCGCTCAGCGGAAGGCGCGGGCGAACACGAAAGTGAAGAAGGCACAGCATCCCCCGCGTCTCGCCGATCGCGCACCAGGGAAAAGCACAGCAGGTCAAGCGAACGCCACAAAGGCAATGGCGGGGGAAGCGAAGGCCGGGCAGGCGAACACCCGAAAGAAACCGGCGGGGGAGGCAAAACTCCGGCCGGCGAACACCCGAAAGAAAGCGGCGGGGAAAGCAAAACTCCGGCCGGCGAATCCAAGCCGGCCCCGAAAGCACCCGCACCAGTTGCGCAAGCACATGCCGCGGCGGTCAGCTCGGCTCCGGCCCCGCTCATCGCGGCGCCCGTGACGCCGACCGCCACCACACCGCGGGTCGTCGCGAGCGCACCGGAGCCGGCAACGACAGTCCGCTCGAGCCGCGCCGCACGGCAACGGGCGCGGGGTCAAGGCGCGGGCCGCGTTCTCCCCGCGGTCTTGGCGCCGCGGGAACGCCCGCTCTCGGGCGCGATCCCTGCGGTGCAGCCAGCGACAGCTCGTGCGAAGGGCGCACCGGCGTCGGTGGACAGTCGGGCCGGGCGTCAGGGCCAGTCACCGCTGGTGAAGACGGTCACGAGAATCGTTGGCGTGGTCCCGGCGGGGGTCTGGCTTCTGGTCGGCGCCCTCGCTGCCATTGGCCTGGCGCTCGCGGTGCGCTCGCGACTCACCGCGCTGGGGGCGCGGCGATTGGAGCGTCAGCGTCTGGAGTTGCTAGAGGACGTGGGTCTGCTCCAGGCAGCGTTGCTCCCCGTCCTGCCAGCCCGGCTCGGTCCGGTCGGCACCTCCGCCGCTTACCGGCCGGCGGCCGGTCCGGGGGCAGGCGGTGACTTCTACGATGTGTTCGCGCTCGAGCACGGACAGATCGCGGTGATCCTCGGCGACATCTCGGGGCATGGACGCGCCGCGTTGCCGCACACGGCCCTCGTGCGTTTCACGCTGCGCACCTACCTCGAGGCGGGTATGTCGCCGCGCAGCGCGTTGCAAAGGGCGGCGGCTGCGGTCGAGCGTCAGCTCGGGAACTCGTTTGCGACGGCCGTGGCGGCCACGTATGACCCGCGCAAGGGCGTCCTGGTCTATGCATGCGCAGGACATCCGCCGCCAGTCGTGATCGGTCCGCCGCCGATCCAGCCGATCACCGTCTGCTCGTCACCACCGATAGGAGCGGGCATGCCGACCGGCATGCGCCAGACCGTCGTGTCGGTGCCAGGTCAGTCGCTGGTGTGCTTCTACACCGACGGCGTCGTCGAGTCGCGGGTCGGCCCAGAGCTGTACGGCCAGGCGCGGCTCATACGCACACTGACAGAGCTGGAGCCCGACGCCACGGCGTCAGGCCTGTTGGACCGCGTGGCCGAAGAGTCTGACCAGCGCCCCGACGACATGGCCGCGTGCCTGCTGCGGATCGATGGGGGGGCCAGCGCGCCCTTCATAAAGCTGGAGGAGCTCGAGCTGGATCAGCGCACGGCCGCCGGCGACCGTCCCGAGCGGTTCCTGCTTGCCTGCGGCGTTGGCGCCGGCGAGGCCGCCGAGGTCATGCGCTCGGCCCGCGTCGCCGCGGAGCGTAGCGGCAAGGTCCTCATCGAGCTGCGCGCCGGCGCTGGATCACCTGAGGTTGCGCTGCGGCCGGACAATGTCGCGTTTCTCGACATCCCGGCACGCGAGATGGCAAGCGCTACATAGTCGCTGCCGACGCTCACGGGTCTATGATCCGCGCGTGATCGAGCCCGGTGAACAGGCTCCCGACTTCGACCTCCCCGACCAGGAAGGCCGAGAGGTCAAGCTCTCAGATCTTCGCGGCAAGCCGGTCGTCGTCTACTTCTACCCCAAGGCGGACACCCCGGGCTGCACGACCCAGGCATGCGGCGTGCGCGATCACCGCGCCGACTACGCGAGGATGGGGGCGGTCGTGCTCGGCATCTCGCCTGATCCCGTCACGAAGGTCAAGAAGTTCCACGACAAGCACGGCCTCGGCTTTTCGCTGCTGGCCGACGCCGATCACGCGGTCGCCGACACCTACGGCGTGTGGGTGAAGAAGTCGATGTACGGCAAAAGCTACTTCGGCAACGAGCGCACGACGTTCGTCATCGCCCCCGACGGAAGCGTCGCCGCGGTGCTGCGCAAGGTCAAGCCGGCCGAGCACGACGACCTGGTGCTGAGCGCGCTCGCCGCGCTGAGCGCCGCTGGACGCGCGTAGCCTGCGCAACTTTTGCCGTCTCCGGCTGTCTGTGTCTGGGAACGCCGCGCCGAGCGGTCTTCGCTAATCTCGCGCCCCCGGCGTGCCGTGGGCGCGAGTTCCAGCGCCCGTCGCGTGAGCGCGAGGACGGCCGGTCAAATCGGGTCACTGGGGGACGGGACCAACCCGTTGGGGGTGACCACCCGAACGAAAGGACGTACCGATGTCGTATCGCTGGACTCGCCTTGCTCCGCACAGGAGCAGAACCGCCCTGGCCGCAACACTCGCAACAGCGTCGCTTGGCTGTCTAATCGCCGCCGGATCCGCGCAGGCGGCCTCGACGCTTCCGACGTTTTCGGCCGCGGTTACGCCCACCTCGATCACGCTCGGGGCGGCGCCGCAGTCTGGGGCCGTCAATGTCATCACGACCGCGACCGGGAAGGTCAAGGAAGGGACGGTGATCCTGTTCCTGCTGAAGCCCGGGGTCAGCGTCGGCGAAGTCGAATCTTTCCTGGCCGAAAAGAAACGCGCCAAAGACCCCAACTACGCCGACAAGTTCGGCTCGCTCGTGCTCGATGAGGAAGTCTCCGCGGGCGCGACCAACGAAGCGCAGACCTATCTCCAGCCGGGGCAGTACCTCGCGCTGGCGTCCCCGAATGAAGGCCCTCCGACCATCCACACCGCCTTCACGGTCGCCGCCTCCAAAGCGCCGGTCGCCCTGCCGGCGCCCGAAGCGACGATTCGCTCGATCGAGTTCGGGTTTCGCGGTCCGAGCACGATCCACGACGGCGAGCTCGTGCGCTTTGAAAACGAAGGCTTCCTCGTGCACATGGACGTGGCCGCGAGGGCCAAGAACATGAGCGGGGCGCGTAAGCTCCTCCAGGCCCTGCATTCGGGCAACGAAAAGGCGACCAGCAAGCTGATCACCGGCTTCGCCGGCTTCGCCGGACCGCTGTCGACGGGCGCCTTTCAGCAGGAGACGATCACCGCCAAGCCCGGCGTCTACGTCCAGGTGTGCTTCATGCAGACCCAGGACGGGCGCGACCACGCCCTGCTGGGGATGGAGCGGATCATCAGGATCACCAAGTAGCGCTCGAAATGCCTGCTGCGGCCCGTCCCGGTCCTGACGGGGCGGGCCGCCGCCCGCCTGGCGGTGCTCGCCGCGGTAGCGGCGTGCCCCTACGCTTGGGGCATGCAAGCGCTGCTCGCATCGACCTCGATCGCCCACAGCGTCGAGGTCTTCTTCGAAGCCGTCGGGCAGTTCTTCTCCGACCTCGCGGCGGTCCAGTGGGGCTGGCTCGTGCTCGGGCTCGCCTTCTTCGGCCTGAACCTGACGCTTCGCTCGCGCGCCTTCTACCACAGCCTGCGCGCCGCCTATCCCGCCGTGCCGATCAAATGGCGGCGAATCTGGGGCGCCTACTTCGCGGCGGTCGGGTTCAACAACGTGGTGCCCGTGCGCGGGGGCGACGTCATCAAGCTGTTCCTAGCGCGCTCGTCGGTGGAGGGCTCGAGCTACTCGACGGTCGCCGCCGCGTTCTTCGTCGAGTCGATCTTCGACATAAGCGTGGGCGTGCTCGTGCTGGTCTTCGCCTTCACCCAGGGCGTGTTTCCAAAGCCGCCTGACTTCTCGAAGCTGAGCGCGTTTGAAATCTCATACCTGGCGGCGCACTTTCGCTTCACCCTGTTTCTGGTGACGGCGCTCGCAATCGTTGGCCTGGTCGCCTTCGCCCTGCTGTCGGTGCGCGTGAAGGCGTTCTGGGCGCGCGTGCGCCAGGGGCTCACGATCCTCAACGATCGCCCGCGCTACCTGCGCGAGGTCGCGGCCTGGCAGGCCGCCGCGTGGATGTGCCGCTTCGCCGCCTTCTGGTTGCTGCTCGACGCCTTCCGGGTCGGAGGCTCGGTCAAAAACGTGCTGCTCGTGTTCGCCGTCAACCAGGTGGCGGGCGCCGTGCCGCTGGCGCCTGGCGGCGCGGGGGTCCAGCAGGCGTTGCTTGTGAAGGTGTTTGCGACCAGCGCGCCGACCGCGGTCGTCGCGGCCTACTCGGTCGGCCAGCAGATCGCGATCGCCATGTTCACCGCGCTCGTCGGTCTGGGCGCCGTCGTGTTCATCTTTCGCTTCCGCTCGTTCGGCGAAGTCCTGCGCGCCGGGCGCGCGTCGCGCGACGCCGAGCGGGCCGGCGAGCGAGCGGGTGCGGCCCCGGTGGAGCAGGCGCCGCGCAGGCTGCACCCGCGCCACCCCTACTGAGCCGGCGAGCTGTCTACTGCAGGCCCTCGCGCGCCTCGCGCACGAGCGTCACGGCTTCGGGGAACACGCGCGCCATCACGGTGCGGATCTGTTCGGCCTGGGCCTCGGCGTTGCCCTGCAGGTTCACTCGCGTGACGGCCGCGACCGTCATGTCGACCGCCAGCTTGATCGCGTTGTCGGCCCACGCCAGGCGCTGCTGTCCCTGCATCTGCTCGGCGAACTCGGCGAGGCGGCGCTGAAGCTCCTCGGGATCGCCGAATAGATCTCCCAGGCCACCGCTTTCCATACGCGCATCATAGACTGGCCTGCTCGGCGTTCCGCCGAGACCGACCGATGCCCTCAAAGGACGAGATCAAGCAGCAGCTGGCGGGCGAGTCCCGGCGGCGCGAGCGCCTGGGCATCCCCGCCTTCGCAGGCGGCTTCCTGTTCTTCCTCAGCACGATCATCGTCACCGCGACGCTCAACGCGCTGCCGCGGGTGGGCCTCGTGCAGGGCCTCTCGCCGGCGCTGCACGGCGAAGGGAGCCTGCTGGTCAGCCCGCGGGCGGCCCAGGTCAAGTCGATCAGCCACCACGCGTTCGCGCTGATCGCCGGCGGCACGATCAAGTCGCTGTCGCTGGTCGTGCTGGTGCTGGTACTGCTGCTGCTGCTGGACGCGACGCGGTTTCGCCGTCCAGAGACGTTCGCCCCCGCGCGCGTGCTCGTGATCGCGGGGGGACTCACGCTTGCGGTCGTCAACGTCGCCCACCAGACGGTGCTGGCGATCAGAGCGCACAACTTCGCCCTCGGCCACGACTTCAGCAATCACGCCGTCAACCAGGTGCTCACCCAGGGCACGGTGAACATCGTCGGAGAGCTCCTCTCGCTGGTTGCGGCGCTCGCCCTCGTCGTGGGCATGATCGCCACCTGCGTGAACGCTATTCGCGCCGGCCTGCTGACGCGCTGGATGGGCGTGATCGGCATCTTGGCGGCTGTGCTGATCCTGTTCCCGATCGGCGGCGAGGCCCTTGAAATCGTGCCCGCGTTCTGGCTTGTTGGGATGGGCGTGCTGTACATGGGTCGCTGGCCCAACGGCGACCCGCCGGCCTGGGCCGACGGCGAGGCGCGGCCCTGGCCATCGCAGGCCGAGGCGCGCGCCCAACGCGAGCAACAGCGACGCGCCAAGCAGCCGACACCGGCGGCCGCGGGGGCGGGGGCGATCGAGGGTGACGTCGCGCCCGCGCCGGCGGCGGCCCCCGTCAACGGATCGAGTCGCTCCTCGCGCAAGCGGCGGGGCAAACGCGGAAGCCGACGCTGACGTCAGATGCGAAGATGGCCGGCGAGGTTGCGCGAGGAGCGGCGGGGAGGATCGCGTAGAGAGGTGAGCGATGGCCAGTGAATCTGAGACGGTCGGCGGCGAGCGGCTGGAGCAGGAGCTAGGCGAGCTGCTCGCGGTCGAGCGGTTCGCCCCCTCGCAGCAGTTTCGTGCCCGGGCGCTGGCGGCGGACCCGGCGATCTACCAGCAGGCGGCGCGCGACCCGCAGGCGTGGTGGGCCGGCCAGGCCGAGCAGCTGCACTGGTTCTCTGGCTGGGAGCGCGTGCTCGACGACTCCGACCCGCCCTTCTACAGGTGGTTTGAAGGAGGCACGCTGAACGCCTCTTACAACTGTCTCGATCGTCACGTCGATGCGGGCATCGGCGATCGCGTGGCGTTTCACTGGCGCGGCGAGGACGGGCAGGAGCGCGATATCACCTACGCGCAGCTGCTCGCCGAGGTCAAGCGCTTCGCCAACGCGCTCAGGGGGCTCGGCGTGAGCAAGGGCGACGTGGTCGGGATCTACCTGCCGATGATCCCCGAGGTCGTGGTCGCGATGCTCGCCTGCGCACGAATCGGCGCACCCCACAACGTCGTCTTCGGCGGGTTCTCGGCGGAGGCCGTGCGCGAGCGCATGGAGTTCTCTGAGGCCAAGCTGCTGATCACCGTCGACGGCGCCGCGCGCAAGGGCAGCACCGCCCCGGTCAAGGCGCGCGTCGATGAGGTGATGGGCGACCTCGCCATGCTGCAGCGGATCGTCGTCGTGCGGAGCAAGGGCACGCCGTGTCAGATGAAAGAGGGGCGCGACGTCTACTACGACGAGATCGTGGCGGCGGCCGAGGCCGAGTGCCCGGCCGAGCCCTTGGACGCCGAGCACCCGCTCTACATCCTCTACACATCGGGCTCGACGGCCAAGCCCAAGGGCATCCTGCACACGACGGGCGGCTACCTGACCGGCGTCTCGGCCACGCATCGGCTCGTCTTCGACCTGAAGGCGGAGTCCGACGTCTACTGGTGTGCGGCTGACGTCGGCTGGGTCACCGGGCACTCCTACATCGTCTACGGACCGCTGTGCAACGGCGCCACGTCGGTGATGTGGGAGGGCGCGCCGGACTACCCCGCCAAGGACGTCTGGTGGGAGCTCGTGGAGCGCTACCGCGTGAGCATCTTCTACTGCGCGCCGACCGCGATCCGGGCGTGCATGAAGTGGGGCGCACAGTGGCCCGCCAGGCACGACCTGTCGAGCCTGCGCCTGCTCGGCAGCGTCGGCGAGCCGATCAACCCCAAGGCCTGGCTGTGGTACCACAAGGTGATCGGCGGCGAGCGATGCCCGATCGTCGACACCTGGTGGCAGACCGAGACGGGCGCGATCATGATCTCGCCGCTGCCGGGAATCACCGAGACCAAGCCCGGCTCGGCCACGCAGCCGTTCCCGGGCGTGTTCGCGGAGGTGCTGGACGAGTCGACGGGCGAGCCGCTGTCAGAGGGCCAGGGGCTGCTCGTGCTCACTCGGCCCTGGCCGTCCATGCTGCGCACCCTCTACAAGGAGCGCGAGCGCTTCATCGAGACCTACTTCTCGCGCTTTGGCAAGCAGACCTATCTGGTCGGCGACGCGGCGCGGCTCGACCATGACGGTTACTTCTGGGTGATCGGGCGCATCGACGACGTCGTCAATGTCTCCGGTCACCGGCTGTCGACGGCCGAGGTGGAGTCGGCGATCGTCGCGCACCCCGACGTCGCCGAGGCCGCGGTCATCGGCCAGCACGACGAGGACACCGGCCAGGCGATCGTCGCCTTCGTGACGCTCCAGGGCGACCTGCAGGGCGACGAGCGCACGGTCGAGGCGATCCGCGAAACCGTCGCCGAGCGGATCGGCAAGTTCGCTCGTCCCAAGCGCATCATCTGGACCGAGGACCTGCCCAAGACGCGCTCGGGCAAGATCATGCGCAGGCTGCTGCGCGACATCGCCGAGGGGCGGGCGCTGGGCGATGTCACCACGCTGCGCGACCCCGACGTGATGGCCCAGCTGCAGGAGCGCGTCTCCGAGCTGCAGGCCCAGGAGGACTAGCGAGGCCGCCGAGGCCTCCAGCTCAAGCGGCTCTTTCAGTCGCGAACCAGCGGGCGGTCGCCGCGCGGCGCGCGAGCGCCATCAGGGAGATCCCCGATGGCAAGCCCGATGTCCGGTGCCATCATGATCGCCATGGCCGCGGCGCAGACGCCATCTGAGCGCGCGGTTCCCGAGGGGAGCCGTGAGCGCAGCGCGGCTGCGGGCGCCGACCGCCAAAGCTGGCCCGACTCCTCCGCGCGATATCGCCTGATCCGGCGGGCGCTCGCGCTCGTGCTGAGGGCGGTTCTCGTGCTCGCCGCGCTTCACCTGGTCGGCGTGCTGCGTCCCGACCGGCATGCGATCGGCGCGATCGTCGCCGTGCTGGCCGTGCTCGCTGTCGTATGGGGCCCGTGGCTGGTGCGCATGGCACAGAGCCTGTCCTTCGAGCGCGCCGCTCGCATCCGCGAGCAGGAGCGCGCAGAGCTGGCCGCTCACCTGCACGACTCGGTGCTGCAGACGCTCGCGCTGATTCAGACGCGCGCGGGCGAGGCGCGCGAGGTCGCCGCGCTCGCGCGCCGCCAGGAGCGCGAGCTGCGGCGCTGGCTGTTCGAGCGCCCGCAGGAGGGGGCCGGCGAGAGCGTCAGGAGCGCGCTCCAGCGGGCAGCCGCGGAGATCGAGGAACGCCACCGCGTGCCGATCGAGGTCGTGATCGTCGGCGACCGTCCACTCGACGCGCGACTGGAGGCGCTCGTGCAGGCGGCGCGAGAGGCGATGACCAACGCCGCCAAGTTCGCCGGCAGCGAGCACGTGGATCTGTTCGCCGAGGTCGACGCCGACCGCGTCGAGGTATTCGTCCGCGACCGCGGCGTCGGCTTCGATCCCGCCGAGATCTCGACCGACAGGCGCGGGATCCGGGACTCGATCGTCGCGCGCATGGAGCGCCACGGGGGGCACGCGACCGTGCACAGCGTGCCAGGGGAGGGAACCGAGGTCGAGCTGGTAGTCGAGCTTGCGGGGGCACGCGCGAGGGCAGCGACATGAGTGGCCGCCCGCGCGTGGTGATCGTCGACGATCACCGCCTGTTCCGGGCCGGGGTGCGCAGCGAGCTCGGCGACATGGTCACGGTCGTCGGCGAGGCGGGAGGCGTCGAGGAGGCGGTGCGAGCTGATCTGCTCGGCTGAGCCCGACGTCGTGCTGCTGGACGTGCACATGCCCGACGGCGGCGGCGTCGAGATCATCCGGCGAGCCGGCGACCGGCAGTCGCGCGCGTGTTTCCTGGCGCTGTCGGTATCCGATGCGGCAGAGGACGTGATCGCGGTGATCAGGGCGGGCGCCCGTGGCTATGTGACAAAGACGATCTCGGGCGTGGAGCTCGCGGATGCGGTGCGCCGTGTGGCCGACGGCGACGCCGTCTTCTCGCCGCGCCTGGCGGGGTTCGTGCTGGACGCGTTCGCCGGCCAGCGCACCGCGAGCGAGGACTCCGAGCTGGATCAGCTCACCCCGCGCGAGCGCGAGGTTCTGCGCCACATCGCCCGCGGCTACATGTACAAGGAGATCGCCCACAGCCTGGGCATCTCGGTCAAGACGGTAGAGGCGCACGTGTCGGCGGTGCTGCGCAAGCTCCAGCTCTCAAGCCGCCACGAGCTCAGCCGCTGGGCGGTGCAGCGCCGGTTGGTGAGCCTGGATGGGCTGTGAGCAGCCCGCGCTCGCGCAGCGCGCGATCCCCCTAGGGACAATCCCCAATTGCCGGCGCACGCCGCAGCGGTCAAATTGGTCGCATGCCATCGCAAGCGGCTGACGGTCTGATCGCGCCCGGCGCAGGCCCCCCGGCCGGCTCTGTCACGGCGATCGAAACCAGCGGCCTGACCAAGCGCTTCGGCCAGCGCGTGGCGATCGATCACGTAGACCTGCGCGTGCCGCGCGGCAGCGCCTTCGGGTTCCTCGGGCCCAACGGCGCCGGCAAGACGACGATGATCCGGATGCTGCTCGGGTTGACGCGCGCGAGCGCCGGCAGCATGAGCCTGCTGGGCCATCCGGTCCCCGCAGAGCGGGCCGTCGCGCTGCGGCGCGTCGGGGCGATCGTCGAGGAGCCGCGCTTTCACCCGCACCTCTCCGGACGGGAGAACCTGCGCGTCGTCGCCGCCGCGCGCGGCGCCGAGGCGTTTGAGCGGATCGCTCCCGCGCTTGCCCGCGTGGGCCTTGCCGAGCGGGCTGACGAGAAGGTCAAGAAGTACTCGCTGGGCATGCGCCAGCGCCTGGGCGTGGCCCGCTGCCTGCTGGCCGACCCGCAGCTGCTGATCCTCGACGAGCCGACCAACGGCCTTGACCCGGGCGGCATCCAGGAGTTCCGGCAGATGATCCGCACGATGGTCGAGCAGGAGGGCCGCACGGTGTTCCTCTCCTCGCACCTGCTCGACGAGGTCGAAAAGATCTGCGACGCCGCAGCGATCGTCGATCGCGGCAAGATCGTCACGCAGGGGCCGATCGAGGAGATATCGCGCGGCGGCGCCGGCGCCGCAAACGAGCTGATCCTCGGCGTAGACGACGTCTGACACGGCGCTCGGCATCCTCGACGGCAGCGAGCTGGTGCGCGAAGCACACCGCAGCGACGAGGGCATTCGGGTCGCGCTGGCCGGCGAGCCGCAGAGCGCCGCGCAGCTGAACGAGGCGCTCGTGCGCGGTGGCGTTGGCGTGCTGCGCCTGGAGCCCGTCCGCCACAGCCTCGAGCAGCGCTTCCTGGAGATCACCGCGCGCCTGGACGAGCCGCCGAGCGACGCGAGCGCGGCTGCGCGGGAGGTGCCCTCGTGACCGCGATCGCGCTGCGCCTGGTCACGGCCGACCTCCTGAAGGTGCGCAAGAAGCTCAGCACGATGATCTGGTCGCTGGTGCTGACCGCCGGACCGGTCCTCATCTTCCTGGTCGTCCGGGCGATCCAGCACTCATCCAACCCGGCCGCGCACCCGCCAGCCGGAGGCGTCGCCGGCTACACCGACGGCCTGCGGGCGCTGGCGCTCTTCTTCGGGCCGCTCGCGGCGATCCTGATCGGCGTCGAGGCGGGTGCCGGAGACGCGTCTGCGGGTGTGTTTCGCGACCTCGTGGTGACCGGGCGCTCTCGCCTTGCGCTGTTCGCATCGCGGATCCCGGCCGCGCTGGCCGTCTGCTGGGCGGTGGTGCTCGCTGCCTACCTCGTGCTGATCGCGGGCGCGTATCTGCTCGCCTCGGGCACGCCGACCCCCGACGCCACGCTGCTGCTCAACGGATTGGGCTTTCTCGCGCTGGCGACCGGAGCAGTCTGCGCGATCGCGGTCGGCTTCGCCGCGCTGACGACCTCAAAGCCGGCGTCGATCACCGCGCTGATCGGGTGGCAGCTCGTGGCGAGCCCGCTGATCGTCTCGATCAGCTCGCTCGGCAGCGCGCGCAAGGGCCTGTTCAGCCAGGCGATCGCCCACTTCAGCCCCGTGCACGTGGGAGATCGCGGAGCGGCGGTCAGCGTGTCGCAGGGCACCGCGCTCGTGGTGCTCGTCGTGTGGCTGGCGGTGTTCCTGGGGCTCGGCGCCTGGCGGACCAGGCGCATGGACGCCTGACGGCGCGTCCGGCAGTCAGCCCTCGACGTTCTCAGCCAGGCCCTGGCGCAGCCGTGCCAGGCGCTCGTCCCATTGGGCGCCGGCTGTGGCCATCCAGCTGATCGCCTCGCCGAGTGGGGCGGGGGTGAGGCGATAGCGCGTCTCGCGCCCCTCGTGCAGCGCGCTGACCAACCCCGCCGAGGCGAGCGCGCTGAGGTGCTTGGCGACCGCCTGACGTGAGATCGGCAGCTGCGCCGCGAGCCCCGAGGCGGTGACCGTCGACTGCTGCGCGAGCACCTGCACCACGTGGCGGCGTGTGGGATCGGCGAGCGCCCCGAACACCGCTCCGACCGCCGTCTCGCCAGACGCGTCTGCGCCGCTCACGCGACCGCCGCGATCATCTGCGGTCCGCGAGTCTGCCCGCCGCCCAGCTCAAAGGCGACGGCGATCGCGCTCAGCGTCGGGGCCGGCAACTCGACCACGACGAGCCGCGTGCCCTGCGGGGCGTCATACAACGTCAGCTCGACGAGCGACGCTTCGCCGCCGGGCTCGCGCCAGCGCAGCACGACGCGCTCGAGCTCACTGACCTCCTCGACCAGCGCCAGGCGCTCCTCGCCGCTGCGCCAGCGCAGGCAGCCTTCAGCGCCCTCGCGAACGTCCAGCAAGACCTCGTCGGCGAGCCAGCTCTGCAGACCCTGCGCGTCGCGCAGCGCCCGCCAGGCGACCTCGCGCACGACTGGGAGCAACGTCTCTCTTCTGATCGCCTGCTCGATCACCGCGCCTCCTCTCCGGCCAGTTACGCAATCATCAGGTTGCGTAAGGTGCTAGCCTCTGATGAGCAACTTATCGGTTGCACTTTAGCGAAGAGAACTGGAGTCGTCATGCCACTCGTTCCGATGGTCGTCGAGCAGAGCGCGCGCGGCGAGCGCTCGTTTGACATCTACAGCCGCCTGCTCAACGACCGCGTCGTGTTCCTCGGCAGCGAGATCGACGATCAGGTCGCCAACCTCGTCGTAGCCCAGCTGCTGCACCTGGAGGCGGTCGACCCCGACAAGGACATCTCGCTGTACGTCAACTGCCCCGGCGGCCAGGTCTACTCGGGGCTCGCGATCTACGACACGATGCAGTACATCGCGCCCGACGTGCAGACCGTGTGCTGCGGCATCGCGATGTCGATGGGCGCGATCATCCTCGCCGGGGGGGCGGCCGACAAGCGCGCGATCCTGCCCAACGGCCGTGTGCTGATCCACCAGCCGAGCGGCGGCTTTCAGGGGCAGTCGACAGACGTCGAGATCCACGCGCGCGAGGCGCTCGCGCTGCGCGATCGCCTCGAGCAGATCCTCAGCGAGCACACCGGTCAGGAGCGCGAGCGCGTGCATGCCGACATGGAGCGCGACAACTTCATGACTCCCGTCGAGGCCGTCGAATATCGAATCGCCGACAGGATCATGCAGGAGCGTCGCCCGGCGCAGCGCGCGCGCCGCGTGGGCGTCGGCTGATCGAGCTCAGACCTTGTGGTGCTCGGGCACCCAGCTCCCGTCGTCGGAGCGCACGAAGTCCTGAAATAGGTTGGGCGCCTCGGCGCGCATGATCTGCGCGATCTTGTCGAACACCAGCCGCAGCTCCTCCTCGGCGCTGTCGTGCGTGCGCATCTCGATCACGTGACGCAGCGTGCGGATGTTCGCGGTCCAGACGATGTCCGTCGACAGGCCAATCGGCGCAAGCCGGCGCAGCGCCGACGTGATCTCCTTCTTCACGTGAAACGGGACCCCGTCCTCTTCGACGCCGAGCTCCTTGGCCGCGTCGACCTGGAACTCCTCGAGCTGCTCGACGATGCTCAGCACGCGCTCGCGCACCGGCTCAAGCGCGGGCGGCACGCGGAAGCCGATGTCTGTCAAGCGCACGTAGCGCAGGCTCTCCTGGCTGAAGGCCGAGCCGGCGCGGTGGCGGACGAGCTCGTGGGTCAGAGCTCTCGAACAGTTGCGCAGCGCGAAGGAGTAGCTGGCATGCTCGAGCACGCTGCCGTGACCGGAGCGCAGGATGTTCGCGAAATACTCGCTGCGGTCGGTGCGGATCTTCGTGACGTTCGGGTTCAGCCCCGGCTCCCAGCTGCGATAGCAGGCCCGTCCACCGAACTCGAGCACCAATTCGCCGGCGTTGACCGCCGCAGCGTCCCTGCCGACCTCCTCCAGACGACCCTCCAGCCACGACTCGCCGCCCACGTCGCGGAGGTAGCCCCGCATGCCCTCCAAATCGATCGAGGGACGGGCGATCAGGAACACGCTCGGGTTGGTCTCGTGCATGGGGGCGCATGATGCTAAGGCGTGCTCCGGCGGATCTGGGACAACGATTAGACTCGATGAAGAGTGGCGCAACCAGTCGTCGACAACGGCCAGACGAGCATCGTCGAGGCCCAGGATCTGTGCAGGCGATACGGCGAGGGCGAGGCGGCGGTCGACGCCCTGAAGGACGTCAGCGTGAGCTTTCAGACCGAGCGCTACGCGGCCATCATGGGCCCGTCGGGATCGGGCAAGTCGACGCTCATGCACCTGCTCGCCGGCCTTGACCGGCCGACCTCCGGAACGGTGCGCCTCGACGGCGTCGAGCTGTCTGGGCTGGACGACACGCGGCTGACCAAGCTACGCCGCGACCGGGTCGGTTTCATCTTTCAGACGTTCAACCTGCTGCCGGTGCTGAGCGCCGAAGAGAACATCCTGCTGCCGCTGTCGATCGCCGGGCGTGATGTCGACCGCGAGTGGTTCGACAAGCTGGTGCAGACGATCGGGATCGGCGACCGGCTCGCCCACCGTCCCGCCGAGATGTCCGGCGGCCAGCAGCAGCGCGTCGCGGTCGCGCGCGCGCTGGTTTCGCGCCCGGCGGTCGTGTTCGCCGACGAGCCGACCGGCAATCTGGACTCCAAGGCATCCAACGATGTGCTGGAGCTGCTGCGCCACGCGGTCGACGACTTCGGGCAGACCGTCGTGATGGTCACGCACGACGCCCACGCGGCCTCCTTCGCCGATCGGCTGGTCGTGCTCGCCGACGGCTCGATCGTGCACGACGGGCAGGCGCAGACGGCCGAGCAGGCGCTCGACCTGATGAAGTCGGCGGGCTGATGTCCGCGCTCGTGCTGCGCGGCTTCATGCAGCGCAAGCTGCGCGTGCTGCTGACGGCCATCGCGATCGCGCTCGGCGTCGCCCTGATGGCCGGCACCTACATCCTGACCGACACGATCAACCACTCGTTCGCGGCGATCTTCACCGAAGTCGGCCGCAAACACGACGTCGTCGTGACGCCCGCCGAAACGCTCGGGCGCCAGACGCGCGCGGAGAACTCGCCGGTCACCGAAGCCACGCTCGCGCGGGTGCAGACAGTTCCCGGGGTCGCCAAGGCGGCCGGGTCGATCTTCCACCAGGCGACGCTGCTGGACTCCCAGGGCAAGCGACTGGGCGGCGGGCACGCTCCGAGCTTCGTAGGCAGCGTTGTGCCCGCTCCGTTCAGCTCCTTCACGGTCGCTACGGGGCGCTTCCCGGCGAGCGCCGGAGAGGTCGCGATCGACCAGGCGACCGCCGAACGAAAGGGTCTGCGGGTAGGTCAGGAAATGCAGATCGCCGGCGCGGCGCCCGTCACGCGCTACCGGATCGTCGGGATCGTCAAGTTCGGCAGCGGCCAGTCCTTCGGCGGGGCGAGCACGGCGCTGCTGACCGTGCACGAGGCCCAGCGAGTCGTCGGCGAGCCGGGAGGGTTCGACCAGATCGACGTGGCGGCGCTGCCCGGCGTGACCCCCCAGCAGCTGCGGACGCGAATACGCGCTGCGCTACCGCGCGAATTCGCCGTGCGCACCGGCTCTGAAGAAGCCGCCAATCAGACCTCGAACCTCGAATCGGACCTCGGCTTCCTGCGCACCTTCCTGCTCGTGTTCGCTTACGTGGCGCTCTTCGTGGGCGCGTTCATCATCTTCAACACGTTCTCGATAACGGTCGCCCAGCGCACGCGCGAATTCGGCCTGCTGCGCACGCTGGGAGCGTCGCGCGCGCAGATCATGCGCTCGGTCGTCGCCGAAGGACTGCTGCTCGGGCTGCTCGGCTCGGCGATCGGGCTTGGGCTCGGCTTGGTGCTCGCGCCGGCGCTCGATCAGCTGTTCAAAGCGTTCGGTGCCGACCTGCCCGACAGCGGCACGGTCCTTCAGTCGCGCACGATCATCGTGTCGCTGCTCGCCGGCACGATCGTGACCGTGCTAGCGGGTCTGTTTCCCGCGGTGCGGGCGACTCGCGTGCCGCCGCTCGCCGCGATGCGCGAGGGTGTGCCGATCCCCCGCCCGGTGCCGTCAAGGCGCGTGCTCGTGATCCGCTTCGCGGTCTCGCTCGTGATCGTCGTCGTGCTCGACCTCGTCACCGGCAGCCACGTGCTCGTGCCGGTGCTGTTCGTGTTCTGGGCGATCCGCCTGCTGCGCCTACGCGCGCGCCTGCGCCGCGGCGACGCCCCGCCGAACTACCGCGTGATCCCCGCGCTTGGCAGCGCGATCGGCCTGATCGTCAGCTGGCGCGGGATAACCGGGCGCCTCGCGCGCGAGAACGCGGTGCGCCAGCCCGGCCGCACGCTCGTGACGGCGCTCGCGCTGACCGTCGGGCTCGCCCTCGTCGCGTTCATCTCGATCCTCGCGGCCGGCACAAAGGCGACGATCGACCAGGCCGTCGCGCGCTCGTTCGCCGGTGATCTCATCATCGAGAACTCCCAGGGGAGCAACAGCGAAGGGGGGATCCCTGCCGCCGTGGCTCCGGCGATCCGTAGCGTGAACGGCGTCAAGAGCGTCACGGCCATCGCATTCACGCTCGGACGGGTGCGCGACCTCGCAAAGCCCGGCTCTCCGCAGATCGACAACAAGGCTAGGGTCACCGCGCTTGAACCGGCCTCCTTCGCGCGCGTCTATCGCGTCGAATGGAAGCAGGGCTCAAACGCATCGCTGCTCGCGCTCGGCGACAGCGGCACGATCGTCAGCGAAGCTTTCGCGAACGCCCATGGTCTGCATATCGGCCAGCGCTTGACGGTGCTGACGCCCGCGGACAAGCGGGTCACGTTGAGCATCGTCGGCATCGCGAAGGACAAAGCCCGGCTGTTGCGGGAACTGACGGTCAGCCTGCCGCTTGCCAGGACGGCCTTCGGCGAACACGAAGACGGCGTGGACTTCGTCGAGTATGCGCCGGGAGTCGACGGGCCGCAGGTGCAGGCGGCGGTGGACCACGTGCTCTTTACCCAGTTCCCGCAGGCGCGCTCGCGCACGGCTGCGCAGTTCACCAAAGAACAGTCCGAACAGATCAACTCGCTGCTGGCGCTGATCTACGTGCTGCTCGCGCTGTCTGTGATCGTGTCGCTGTTCGGGATCGTCAACACGCTGATCCTCTCGATCTACGAGCGCACGCGCGAGCTTGGCATGATGCGCGCGATCGGCACTTCGCGGCGCCAGGTGCGCCAGATGATCCGCTATGAGTCGGTGATCACGGCGCTGATCGGCGGCGTGTTCGGCCTGGTGATCGGCCTCGTCGGGGCGCTGCTGGTCGTCGCGCTGGCGCTGTCGGGCTCTGGCTATGTGATCTCGATACCGGTCGGCACGCTGATCGTGCTGCTAGTCGTGGCTGGACTGGCCGGCCTGCTGGCGGCGCAGCTGCCGGCGCGCCGCGCCGCGCGCGTGGACCTGCTGCAGGCGCTCGGCGCCGAGTAGCCGACGAGCTCCCAACGGCGCTCGGGAACGCCTGAAGCTAAGCTGCGATCCGATGTCCGCCGCGACCGCCTCAGAGCTCAGCGACCCCGAGCTCCAGCAGACCGCCTGGGACCTCGAACCGCTCGTGGACGGAGAGGGCCGCGAGGGCGTCTCGCGGCGCCTTCAGGAGGCGCTGACGCGTTCTGAGGCCTTCGCCGAGCGTTACGCCGGCAAGCTCGCAGAGTTCGACAGCGCGGGCCTCAGGGAGGCGATGAAAGAGCTCGCGGCGATCCGCGAGCTCGACGCGCGCGCCGGCTACTACGCCGTGCTGAGCTTCTCGGTGGACACGGTGGACCCCGCCAACGGGGCCCTGCTGCAGAAGGCCCAGGAGCAGGAGACGGCGATCCAGACGACGCTGCTGTTCTTCGAGCTCGAGTGGGCTGCGCTCGCGCAAGAGCGCGCGGATGAGCTGCTTGCCGGCGAGGGACTTGACTTCTGCCGCCATTACCTGCGCAACGTGCGCCGCTATCGCGACCACCTGCTCTCAGAGCCCGAGGAGAAGATCTTCGCCGAGAAGGCGCTGACGGGCGCGAGCGCCTGGACGCGGCTGTTCGAGGAACTGACGACCGCGATCGAGGTGCAGACGCCGGATGACAAGGTCGCGCTGGACGTGGCGCTCAGCCGCCTGTCGCTGGCCGATCGCGACGTACGGCGCACGACCGCGGAGGCGATCAGCGCGGCGCTCGAGCCCGGCTTGCGCACCCGCGCGTTCCTGTTCAACACGCTGCTCGCCGACAAGATGACCGACGACCGCCTGCGCCGCTATCCGCACTGGCTGGCGGCGCGCAACCTCTCAAACGAGGCCAGCGACGAGTCGGTGCAGGCGCTCGTGGAGGCGGTCCGGGGACGCTATGAGATCGCGCGCCGCTGGTATCGGCTGAAGGCAAAGCTGCTGGGCGTCGAGCGCCTGGCCGACTACGACCGGATGGCGTCGGTGACCGAGGATCAGGTCACCTTCCCGTTCGCCCAGGCGCGCGAGATCGTGCTCGACTGCTACTCGGCGTTCTCGCCCGAGCTCGGCGCGCTGGCCAAGCGCTTCTTCGACGAGCGGCGGATCGACGCCCCGGTGCGTCCACCCAAGCGCGGCGGCGCCTTCTGCGCCTCGGCGACGCCGTCGGTGTATCCCTATGTGCTGCTCAACTACACCGCGCAGCGGCGCGACGTGCTGACGCTCGCCCACGAGCTCGGCCACGGCGTGCACTTCGCGCTGGCGGGCGGCCAGGGCATCTTTCACCAGCAAACGCCGCTGACGCTCGCCGAGACGGCCTCGGTGTTCGGCGAGACGATCGTCTTCGGACGACTGCTCGCCGAGGACTCCGCCCCGGCCTCGCGGCTTGCGCTGCTGGCCGAGAACCTCGAGGACACGATCGCGACGGTGTTTCGCCAGGTCGCGATGAACCGCTTCGAGGACCTCGTCCACACGACGCGCCGTGAGGAGGGGGAGCTGTCGGTGCAGCGCTTCGGCGAGCTGTGGGGCGAGAGCCAGGGGGAGATGCTCGGCGACTCGGTGCAGGTGACCGACGGCTATCGCTCCTGGTGGTCCTACATACCCGCACTTCATCGGCAGCCCCGGCTATGTCTACGCCTATGCCTACGGGCAACTGCTCGCGCTGTCGGTGTACGAGCGCTACGAGCAGCTCGGTGACGAGATGGTCCCCGCCTACCTGCAGCTGCTCGCCGCCGGCGGCTCCAAAAGCCCCGAGGAGCTCGGCGAGATCGTCGGCGTGGACCTGTCAGACCCCGGTTTCTGGGAGAAGGGCCTGGACCTCGTCGAGCGCCAGCTCACAGAAGCCGAGGCGGCCGCGGAGGCGACGGGGCGGGCTTAAGGGCGATGCTGCACTTGACAAACCCACACCGCTAGTCCGAAGCTACGTATGATGTAGGCCTCTTTCGTGGCCGCGCTGAAGAAAGCAAAACAAGGGGGGGGGACCATTGAAGAAGCTAGCCGCAACGATCCTCGGCGCAGGGATGCTTGTTTTCTCGGTGCCAGCGCAGGCCGGCGTGAACCAGTGCGGCCAGGACTGGCAATACGTCGGCTACGGGATTCTGGCCTACACCCACGCCCCCACCACGGCGGCCAAAGAACAGCTCCTCACCGAACTGATGCGTGGACTGAGACAAGCCGCCTGGGACTGCGGGCTCACCGTCTAGCGGTTCCGACTCGGAGGCCGCCGCTCTCAGAGCAGGCCCAGCGCCCGCCCGGTGCCGTGCACGAGGTCGAACAGCGGCTGGGGGATGATGCCGAAGAAGATCGATCCGCCAGCGGCCAGGAGCGCGACGACGAGCACCTCGGGCTGAAGGCGCGCGTCGGGGCTCGGCAGCTCATCGAGCTCGGGGGAGCCGCCGGCGAGCGCGGGCAGTCCGCTCTCGCCGCCGAGGTCCTGGCGCGGCGAGGAGGCGCGCCGCGCCGCGTCGCCTGTGTCCCGCTGGGCTTCGCTCATCCACATCGCGGCGATCACCGGCAGGTAGTAGCCCAGCGAGATCATCGATCCGACGACGATCACGACGCCCAGCCAGGTGTAGCCGCCGGAGACCGCGGCGTCGATCAGATAGAACTTCCCGATGAAGCCGGCGGTGGCGGGAATCCCGGCGAGCGCGAGCATCGCGATCGTCATCGGCCACGCCAGCAGCGGCCGCTGTCTGCCGAGCCCGCGCAGGGCGTCGATCGAGTCGCCGAGCTCGGTCTCGCGCTCGCGCGCGACGATCACCGCGAAGGCCGCCAGGTTCATGAACAGGTAGATCGCCAGGTAGAAGACGGTCGCTTGCACGCCGAGGCTGGTCGCCACGACCACCCCCGCGAGCATGTAGCCGGCCTGCGCGACCGAGGAGTAGGCGAGCATGCGCTTGAGCGAGGACTGCCCGAGCGCACCGACGTTGCCGACGATGATCGTGATCGTCGCGAGCACCGCGACCGCCGGACCCCAGCTGGGCTGCGCATCGATCAGCGCGACGTCGAAGAAGCGCAGAAAGACGCCGAGCGCGGCGACCTTCGTCGCGACCGCCATGAACGCTGTGACAGGCGTCGGCGCGCCCTCGTAGACGTCGGGCGTCCACTGGTGAAACGGCGCCACCGAGGCCTTGAAGCAGAGCCCCGCGACGCACAGCGCGATGCCCGTGAGCGCCAGCGGATCGCTCGCCAGGCCAGCGCTGGACAGCGCCCTCGCGATCTGGTCGAAGTCCGTCGCACCGGTCGCCCCGTAGATCAACGCGATGCCGTAGAGCAGCGTGGCCGACCCGAGCGAACCGACGATCAGGTACTTCAGCCCCGACTCCAGCGAGTGCTCGCGGCGCATCTCGGTCGCGCACAGCACATACAGCGGGATCGACAGCAGCTCCAGGCCCAGGAACAGCGCCACGGTGTTCTGCGCCGCTGCCAGCAGCGACATCCCGCCGATCGAGCTGAGCAGCAGCGCGTGCCACTCGCCGTGGGCCGCTTCCCGCGCGGCCAGCGAGCGCCACGCGAGCAGCACCGCGCAGGCGCCGCCCGCGACGAGGATCATGTTCAGCACGAGCGACAGGTCATCGATGCGAAGCGCTCCCGCGACGATCGACTTCTCTGCGCCCCACTGCCAGATCGTCAGCCCCGCCGCGGCCGCCAGCGTCGCGAGCGAGAGCGCCGGAACGAGATGCGCACGCACCCAGCGCGAGCCGAGCAGGCCGACGAGCAGCACGACGATCGCGCCGCCGAGCAGCGCGATCAGCGGCGACAGCGCCGCGAAGTCGATGTGCGGGCCCTTCAGGTGGGCGCTGGCGAGCAGCGCCACGGCGCGCAAGCTCATTCGTGTGCTCCCGGCGTTGCTGGAGGCGCGACGACCTGCACCGGGTATGCGGCCAGCCTGTTGGCGGAGGATGGACTGGCCGCCGCCTGGGCGCTGGCCACGGTCGCCTTCACCGAGCCTTCGCTGCGCGACAGCGCCAGCTGCGGGTAGACCGCGAGGAACACGATCACCGCTATGAGCGGCACGAGCACGGCGGCGTCGAGCGGACGCAGGTCGCGCGAGTCGACCTTCTCGCCGACACGGTTGTGCATCGAGCGGATGTACAGGCGCAGCGCGTACACGCTCGCCATCACCACGCCGCTGAAGGCGATGATCGCGATCGCGAGCTTGGCTTTGAAGACGCCGAGCAGGATCAGGAACTCTCCGACGAAGTTGCCCGAGCCCGGCATCGCGAGCGTGGCCAGCGCGACGACCAGGAACAGCGCGGCCAGCACGGGCGCGCGGAACGCGATCCCGCCCATGTCGCGAACGTCCTCAGAGCCGCCGCTGCGCTGCGCGAGCAGCGCGACGATGAACAGCACCGGCGCGACGACGAGGCCATGGTTGACCATCTGAAAGAGCGCCCCCTGGGCGCCCTGCTGGTTGAGCGCGAAGATCCCCAGCGTGATGAAGCCGAGCTGCGCGACCGACGAGTAGCCGATGATCAGGCGCGCGTCGGTCTGGGTGAACGCCAGCGCGGACCCGTAGACGATCGAGCACAGGGCGATCACCAGCATCGGCGTCTGAAAATGCACCGCGGCCTGGGGGAAGAGCGGCAGGACGATCGCCAGGAAGCCGTACGCGCCGACCTTCGACAGCACGCCGGAGAAGACCATCAGCACCTCGATCGGCATCGCCCTGTAGCCGTCGGGCATCCAGCCGTGCAGCGGGAACGCGGGCATCTTGACTAAAAACGCGGCGGCGAAGAACAGGAAGATCCACTCCTGCGATCCGCGCGGCAGCGGCAGCGCCTGCAGCTGGGAGAGCGCGAAGCTCAGGTGTCCGCCGTCCTGCTGGGCGGCGAGCACGCCGGTGGCCACCGCGGCGGCGAGCATCAGCAGCGAGCCTACGAGCGTGTAGATGACGAGCTTGAGGGTTGCGCGCACGCGGCCGGGCTCCGCCCCCCAAACGCCGATCAAGAAATAGAACGGGATCAGCATCAGGTCAAAGAAGGCGACGAACAGCGCGAGGTCCTGGGCCAGGAAGGCGCCGAGCACGGCCGACTCGGCGAGCATGAAGAACAGCCAGAACAGCGCGGGGCGCTCCCAGGTGCGCAGGTTGGCGGCGATCGTCGCCGCGGCGAACAGCAGCGCCGTGAGGCCGACGAGCAGCACGTTCAGGCCGCTCACACCGAGCTTGTAGTGGATCCCGAGCGCGGGGATCCAGTTGACGTCGGTGACGTGCGCGAGCCCGTGCGTTCCCGGGGAGTAGTCGGCGATGTAGCCGATCGCCAGGCCGAGCGCGCCCAGCGCGCCGAGCAGCGCGAGCGCGCCCGGCAGTCGCTGGCTGCGCCTGGCCAGCGGCGCGCCGAGCACGCCGAGCGCGGCGGGCAGCCAGATCAGGATCGACAGCGCCGGCATCAGGTCTGGAGCAGGAAGTAGAGGGCGACCGCGGTCGCGCCGAGGACCAGCAGCGCGGCGTAGTAGCGCACGAAGCCGCTCTGGACCGCGCGCACCGCGGCCGAGCCGGCGCGCACCACGCCGGTGCTGCCGCCGATCAGCGTGTCCTGCACGAACACGCGCTCGACCGTCCCCTGCCCGAGGCGGCCGAGCAACGCGACCGGTTTGACGATCAGCGCGTCGATCAGCTCATCGAAGTACCACTTGTTCACGAACAGCTCATACAGCGCGCCGAAACGCGCGCGGATCGCGGCTGCGGTGCCTGGCCGCACCACCCAGATCCGCCAGGCCAGCGCGATGCCGAGCAGGCCAAGCGCGGTCCCGAGCGCGAAGCCGAGCACGACCAGTCCCGTTTTCGCGTGCTGTTCATACAGCGGCGAGGAGGCGAAGGTCGGGCGCAGGAAGTCGTCGATCACGAAGTCGACTTTGGGAATCTGCACGAGGCCGGCTCCGGTCGCGCCGATCGCGAGCACGCCCATCGCGATCTTCATCTCGCGCGAGCGCTCGGCGATCGCGTGGTGGGGACCGGGGAAACCGACGTCGGTGTCCTCAACTTCGCCGTTTGCCGGGTTCGTCGGGACCTCGGCGTGGTGCAGGTGTCCGTTCTGCAGCTCGCGCGCCTCGGCGACCGGCTCGCCATGGAAGGCCCGGAAGATCATCCGGAACGTGTAGAGCGCGGTCAGGAACGCGCCCAGGTAGCCCGCGACGTACAGCGCCCAGTGCCAGCCTCCGCGTTCGGCCGTGAACAGCAGGATCTCGTCCTTTGAGAAGAAGCCCGAGAAGGGCGGGATGCCCGACAGGGCCAGACCGCCGATCACAAAGCAGCCATAGGTGAAAGGCATCGCCCGGCGAAAACCGCCCATCCTGTCAAGCGACTGCTCGCCCGCCATTGCCCCGATCAGCGAGCCTGCGCCCATGAACAGCAGCGCCTTGAAGAACGCATGGGTCATCAGGTGAAACATCCCGGCGGCGTAGGCGCCGACGGACACGCCCATGATCATGTAGCCGATCTGCGACATCGTCGAGTAGGCGATCACGCGCTTGACGTCGGTCTGGACGAGGCCGATTGTGCCCGCGACCAGCAGCGTCAGCGCGCCGATCGTCGCGCCCACATCCTGGGCGGCGGGCGCCAGTTCGAACAGCGTGTGCATGCGCGCGATCAAATAGACACCCGCGGTGACCATCGTGGCGGCGTGGATCAGCGCGCTGACCGGGGTCGGACCCTCCATCGCATCGGGAAGCCAGGTGTGCAGCGGGATCTGCGCCGACTTGGCAAACGCGCCGACCAGCAGCAGCACGCAGCCGGCGGTCAGGTCGCCGTCGCCGGTCGCGTGGCCGCCGGCGTGTCCGAAGGCGCCGCTGGAGGCGGCGTGGAAGGTCTGCAGGAACTGAAGCGTGCCCGTGTGGCTGAAGATGAAGTAGGTCCCGAGCACCAGGCCGACGTCGCCCACCACGTTGATCACGAAGGCCTTGATCCCCGCCCTGGTAGCTGTCGTTCGCCTGTACCAGAAGGAGATCAGCAGGTAGGAGGCGGCGCCGACGAACGCCCAGCCGATGATCAGCAGCAGGAAGTTGCCCGCGAGCACGAGCAGCAGCATCGAGAAGACGAAGAAGTTCAGGTAGCAGAAGAAGCGCACGATGCCGCGGTCTTCGGCCATGTACTCCACGGCGTAGAGGTGGATCATCGTCGACACACCCGTGACGACGAGCATCATGTAGACCGACAGCGGATCGACGAGGATCGACATTTCGCCGTCGATGCCGACCGTTTTGGCGTAGTTCCACAGCGACGACACGAGCTCGCGATCGCCGGCCGAGTGGCTCTGCAGCGAGAACAGCGTCGCCAGCGCGGCCGCGAAGGACAGCGCGATCGCGCCGGTGCCGATCCAGCCCGCGGTGCGTCCCGGGAGTCTGCGAAAGCCGGCCGCGAGCGCCAGCGCGCCGGCCAGGGGAAACGCCAGCGTGAGCCAGGCGTAGGTGGTGGTCAACCCTGCAGCTCCCGCAGCTCGTCGACGTCGATCGGGAGTTTGCGCCGGTGGATCGCCACGATCATGCCCAGCCCGATGCACACCTCGCAGGCCGCGACGGTCATCACGATGAGCGCCAGCACCTGCCCGTCGCCGTTGCCCCACATGCGCGCGAACGCGACCAGCGCGAGGTTCGCGCCGTTGAGCATCAGCTCGAGGCACAGCAGCACGACCAGCGGATTACGCCGCACGATCACGCCGACCGCGCCGAGCGAGAAGACGATCGCCGAGACGGCGAGGTACCAGCCGATCGTCATGTCGGCTCCCTCGCGCCGACCGCCGGGCGGCTCTCGGGCAGCTCGTCCTGCTCGCGAGGTCGGGTGCGCATCCTGCCGCCGACGCCCTCGAGCATCGTGCCTGTCAGCGCCGGACGGGCCAGATCGAGCGCCGTCAGGGCGTCCTCGCCTCCTTCCTCCTCGGTGATGCCGCGTCGGCGACGCGCCAGCACGACCGCGCCGACCGCCGCGATCAGCAGCAGAAAGGAGGCCGCCTCGAAGGCGAGCAGGAAGCGGGTGAGCAGCAGGTTGCCGATGTAGGCGGGCGTGCCAAACGTGCGCGGGCCCGGCGCGTAGGGGGCGCCGTCGGTGTCGATCGCCTTCAGCCCGGTGCCGAGCAGCGCGATGAACAGCTCGACGACGAGCGCCGCGCCGAGCAGCGTCGCGGCCGCGCGCATGCTCGAACCCGACGCGCCGCGGCCGCGCAGCTGCTCGCCCAGCGATTGGTCGCGGTCGCCGACGTAGGCGACGACGAACACGTACAGCACCATCACGGCGCCCGCGTACACGACCACCTGCACCGCGGCGACGAATTCGGCGCGCAGCAGCAGGAACAGGAGCGACAGCGAGATCAGGTGCGCGACCAGCGAAAGCACGCTGTAGAAGGGGTCGCGCATCAGCACGACACCGAACGCGCCGGCGAGCGCACCGAGCGCGGCGATGAAGAAGAGGACAGAGCTCACTCGCCCTCGTTTCGCAGCGGCGTGCGATCGAGCGGCTCGGCGAGCAGCATCTCCTTGGTGAAGATCAGATCGGAGCGGTCGAAGTCCGACAGCTCGTAGTCGTGGCCCATCGTGATCGCGTCGAACGGGCAGGCCACCTCGCAGTAGCCGCAGAAGATGCAGCGCGACAGGTTGATCTCATACACCGCCGCGTAGCGCTCCCCCGCCGAGACGCGGTGCTCGGGCGTGTTCTCGGCGGCCACCACGCGAATGCAGTCCGCCGGACAGGCCGCCGCGCACAGCGAACAGCCGACGCACTTCTCTAGTCCGGTGTCCTCGAAGCGGTGAAGCTTGTGACGGCCGCGGAAGCGCGGGTAGACCGGCACCTTCTCCTCCGGATATTGGATCGTCACGGGTCCTTCGATGACGCGCGCGAAGGTCGTCTTCAGGCCACGCGCCGTCTCGCGGAAGATGCGCCAGGCGTCGCGTCCGCGCCCGGGCGCCGGCCCGCGCTGTACCTCGACGACGTCCTCGCCGGGGTCCCACATCAGTGCGTCACCACCACGAGCACCGCCGTGACGAGCGCGTTGAGCGTGGCAAGCGGCAGGAGCACCTTCCAGCCGAAGCTCATCAGCTGGTCGTAGCGCAGGCGAGGCAGGGTCGCGCGGATCCAGATGAACAGGAAGGTCACGAGCGACATCTTGAACAGCACGACGAACGGGTCGACCCAGCCGGGCGGGCGGATGCCGAACGGCATCAGCCAGCCGCCGAGGAAGACGGTGCTGACGACCCCCGCCACGACGAGCACGTTGAGGTACTCGGCGAAGTAGTAGGACGCGAAGGGCCCGCCGCCGAACTCGGTGTTGTAGCCGCCGACGAGCTCGGCATCGGCCTCGGTGAGGTCAAACGGCGCGCGGTTGGTCTCGGCGAAACCGGCGACGAGAAAGATCAAAAAGCCCGCGAACTGCGGCACGAGATACCACATGCCGGCCTGCGCGTGGACGATGCCGGTGAGCGACAGCGTCTGGGCCGTGATGATCACGCCGACGAGCGCGAGACCCTGGGAGACCTCATAGGAGATCAGCTGGGCGGCGCCGCGCATCGCCCCCAGAAACGAGTACTTCGACCCCGAGGACCAGCCGCCGAGCATGATCCCGTAGAAGGCGATCGCGCCGAACGCGAATAGGTAGAGCGGGCCGATCGAGACGTCGATCCCATACAGGCCGACCTCCGTCCCGAAGATGTTCTGCACGCCCCCGAAGGGAATGATCGCGAACGCCGCGACCGCGGTGAGGATCGAGATGATCGGCGCGATGGCGAACAGGACGCCGATCGAGGTCGTTGGACGGAACTGCTCCTTGGTCAGCAGCTTGAGGATGTCGGCCATCGGCTGAAGCGCGCCGTAGGGGCCGACGCGGTTGGGGCCGTAGCGCCCCTGGAAGCGTCCAAGGATCTTGCGCTCGGCGATCAGCACGACCGGCACGAGCTGCAGCGCCACGGCGAAGATCACGATCGCCTTGAGGACCTGGATCCACCATTCTTCGTAGTAGCCGACGAGCGCGAGCGTCATCGCCTCACCCGACCGGCGGGCGGGCGTCGGCGGGGCGCGGGGCCGCTCATGCCGGCTGCTCCACCGGGTAGGCGCCGGCCGCTTGGCGCTCCTGCCAGCGGACGCCTTTGCCGCCGATCTCCTCGAGCGTCAGCCCAGCGTAGAAGGAGACCGCGTCAAACAGCTGCTCGGAGGCGGCGCGCGCGGTGCGCACCTCGAGGTCCAGCCCGATCTGCTGTGCGAGCGACGCCAGCACGAGCCACTGCGCGCGCGTTTGGCCGGGCTGCCCGACGGCCGGACGAAGACGCTGAATGCGCCCGTCGGGGTGGACCACGGTGCCCTCCTTCTCGGCGTAGGCCTGAGCGGGCAGCACGACGTCGACGTGCTCGAGCAGGCCCTCGCTCAGCGAGCTGGCGTAGGCGATGACCGTCGACGCGCGCTCCAGCGCCCGACCCCACAGCGCGGCGTCTGGCAGCTCCTCGCAGGGGTCGCACTGCAGCAGCACGACGGCGCTCAGCTCGCCGTCGAACAGGCCCTGCGCGATCGCGTGCGCGTCGCGCCCGTCCGGGCCCGCGTGGTTCAGCGGCGCCAGGCCGGCGCCCGCGTTGGGCAGCACCCCCGCCTCGCGCAGCCCGCGACCGTTCGCCAGCGCGGGGATTTCCAGCAGTCCGGCGCCCGCGGTGTCGGCCAGCGAGAGCTCAGATGCGAGCGCGAGCAGGGCCTGGAGGGTGGCTTCGCTGTCCGGGCCCGCCGCGAGGCGCTCGTGCCACAGCACGACGATCTCCGCGCCGATCTCCTTTAGCTCGGCCGCGAGCTGCTCATGTCGCGCGCGCAGATCCTGCGCGCCGGCCTGCACGATCTTCACACCGCGCCGGCGCGCGCCCTTGCGCAGCCGCAGGTCGAGGATCGGCGCGTCGGCGATCGGGTTGGCGTCGAGCACGAGCACCGCGTCTGCGAACTCGAGATCGGACGTTGTCGCCTGCAGCCGCGGGTCGTTGAGCGCGCGCATCGTCGACAGGGCCAGCGGGCCCGCGGCGCGCGAGTCGACGTGCGGGCTCGCGAGGCCCTCGCGCAGCAGGCGCGCCAGCAGGAAGCCCTCCTCGCTGGTCGCCTGTCCGCCGGCGATCGCGCCGCTGCGCTCGCCGGCTCGCCGAAGGCCCGCGGCCGCCTCCTGCAGCGCCCGCTCCCAGGAGACCGGCCGCAGCTGGCCACCGTCGCGCAGCAGCGGCTGCGTGATCCGTCCATTGCCGCCGAGCGCCGGGTAGGCGAAGCGGCCGCGATCGCACAGCCAGCCGTCGTCGACCTCCGGGTTCTCGCGCGCTCGAACTCGCAGTACGCGCTCGTCGCGCACGGTCAGGTCGACGTTGCACTGCGCCGGGCACAGCGTGCAGACAGAGCCCGCCTCCTCGATGTCCCACGGTCGCGCGGCGAAGCGGTAGGGACGTGAGGTGAGCGCGCCCACCGGGCACAGCTCGATGACATTGCCCGAGAACGGCGCGTCATAGGGATGCCCGTCGAAGGTCGACACGAACGTCTCGGCGCCGCGCTCGGCAAGCACGAGCTGATCGTCTTCGGCCACGTCCTGGGAGAAGCGCACGCAGCGATAGCAGAGGATGCAGCGCTCGCGGTCGATCGCGATCGTGGACGACAGCGCCAGCGGCTTCACGAAGTGGCGCTTTGGCTCGATGAAGCGCGAGATTCCCGGTCCCCAGCCGAAGGTGATGTCCTGCAGCGGGCACTCGCCGCCCTTGTCGCACACCGGGCAGTCGAGCGGGTGGTTCACGAGCAGGAACTCGACGACCCCGCGCTGGGCCGTCTTCACGCGCTCGGTTTCGGTGTGCACGACCATCCCGTCCTTGACCGCCGTCGAGCAGCCGGTCTGAAGCTTGCCGATGCCCTCGATCTCGACCAGGCACATGCGGCAGGCGCCGACGGGTTGACCGAGCTTGGGCTCATAGCAGAACACCGGAATCTCGACGTCGCCGTGCTTGGCGGCGTCCACGAGCATTGTGTTCTCCGCCGCCTGCACCTCGCGCCCGTCGATCGTGAAGCTGATCGTGCGCTGCTGGGGTCTAGGCATCGAGCGCTCCCTGCGCGGCCAGGGCGACACCCGAGCCCGCCGGCTCGCCGGCGCCGCTGCGCTCGCGCGCCGCGTCGATGTGCGCTTCGAACTCCCCGCGGAACTTGGCGATCATCGAACCGATCGGCATCGCCATCGCGTCGCCGAGCACGCACAGGCAGTTGCCGATGATGTGCTCCTGCACGGAGGCCATGATGTCGAGGTCCATCGGCGTGGCCTCGCCGGTGTCGATGCGTTCGAGCATCTTCACCGTCCAGTTGGTGCCCTCGCGACACGGCGTGCACTTGCCGCAGGACTCGTGGCGGTAGAAGCGCGCGACCTTCATCGCGACATCGAGGATCGGCGTGGAGTCGTCCACGACGATGATCGCCCCCGAGCCGAGCATCGAGCCCGCCTTGGCCATCGAGTCGAAGTCGTATGGCACGTCGAGGTCCTCGCGGGTCAGCACCGGCGCCGAGGAGCCCCCGGGGAACCAGCACTTGACCTCGCGGCCAGGGGGCGGTCCGCCGGCGAGCTCGTAGATGATCTCGCGCGAGGGGACGCCGAGCTCGATCTCGTAGTTGCCGGGCCGCTGCACGTGGCCGGAGACCGACACGAGCTTTGTGCCCGTCGAGGTTTCCACGCCGAGCTTGGCGTACTGCTCGCCGCCCATCGCGATGATCGCCGGGACCGTGGCGAGCGTCTCGACGTTGTTGATCAGCGTGGGACCCTGGTAGAGCCCCTGGTTCGCGGGAAACGGCGGCTTCAGGCGCGGGTTGCCGCGCTTGCCTTCCAGCGAGTCCAGCAGGCCGGTCTCCTCGCCGCAGATGTAGGCGCCCGCGCCGCGGTGCAGCACGAGCGAGAGGTTGTGGCCCGAGCCGAGGATGTTCTCTCCGATGTAGCCCTTCGCGCGGGCTTCGGCGATCGCGCCGGCCAGGACGTCGGCCTGCCACTCGTACTCGCCGCGGATGTAGACGAACGAGCGGTCGATCTCCGCCGCGTGGGAGGCGATGATGATCCCCTCTAGCAGCGCGTGCGGGGTCTTCTGGATCAGTTCGCGGTCCTTGAAGGTCCCCGGCTCTGACTCGTCGGCGTTGCACACCAGGTACTTGTCGATCGGCCCCTTGGGCAGGAAGGACACCTTCTTGCCCATCTGAAAGCCCGCGCCGCCGCGACCTCGAATGGCCGAGGCTTCAAGCTGCGCGAGCACCTCGGCGGGGCTCATCGCGAGGGCCTTGCGCAGCGAGGAGTAGCCGCCGCGCCGTTCGTAGACCTCCAGCGTGTGCAGCCCGGGCTGGTCGATGTCTTTGAACAGCAGCGGGTCGGTCATCCGGGTGCCTCGTCTGCGGCGGGCTGCGCGCGCTCGCCGCGTTCCGCCGCGACCGCCTGCAGCTCGGACAGCCGGCGGGGTGGCTGCGCGTGGTGCTCGGGGAACTGCTCGGAGTTGGCGTGCGGGTCGGCGACCAGCCTGCGCGCCAGCTGCTTGTCGGGCAGCACCTCGCGCCCGGCGCGCGCGTCGTCGAGCAGCTGGGGGATGTCCTGCACGCCCAGCGGCCCCACGTAGGTGCCGTCGACCGAGGCCATCGGCGCGATGTCACACGCCCCAAGGCACTCGAACGCGCGCACGATGAAGGCGGGATCGCCGTCCGCGGCCTCGCGCATCGCCGCGTACAGCGCATCGGCGCCGCGCAGCGAGCAGGAGATGTTCGTGCACACGTAGACCGCGTGGCGCTCGCGCGCCGGCGCGCCCTGCGGCGGGGGCACGGTCTCGAGCATGTCGTAGAAAGTCGCCACGGCCTCCAGCGAGGCCGGCGTCACGCGCATCACGCTTGCGACCTGCGCGATCGCCCGCGGCGAGCACCAGCCGTGCAGCTCCTGGGCGGCGTGCAGCGCCGGGATCGCGGCCGAGCGGCGGTCGGGATAGAGCGCCATGCTCGCTTCGATCTGCTCGCGCAGCTCGCGCGGCACCTCGGTCGCGGCGGGATCGGGGATCGTCGCCCCCTGCTTCTCGAGGTCTGCCTGCGCATCCCACCCGCGCGCGCTCACCGGTCGATGCCCCCGAGGATCGGATCGAGCATCGCGAGCGTCGCGATCATGTCCGCGATGTAGCCGCCCCTGGCCATGTGCGCGAACGCCTGCAGGTTGACGAACGAGGGGTCGCGCATGTGTACGCGCGCGGGCTTGGAGGAGCCGTCTGAGCGCACGAAGCAGCCGAGTTCACCGCGCGGGCTCTCGACCGGGAAATAGGCCTCGCCCGGCGGCGCGCGAAAGCCCTCGGTCACCAGCTTGAAGTGGTGGATGAGCGCCTCCATCGACGTCGCCAGCTCGTGTCGCGGCGGCAGCGCGACCTTGCGGTCGCCGGTGATATAGGGGCCCTCGGGCAGGCCGGCGAGCGCCTGCGCGATGATCTTCACCGACTCGCGCATCTCGGCCATGCGCACGACGAAGCGGTCGTAGTTGTCGCCCACGGTGCCGACCGGGATCTTGAAGTCGAAGTCTCCGTAGCCGCCGTGCGGATCGGCCTTGCGCAGGTCCCACGGGTTGCCGGCCGCCCGCAGCAGCGGGCCCGTCACGCCGAGCGACAGCAGGGTGTCGGCGTCCAGCGGACAGGTCCCGCGCAGCCGCTGGAGCACGATCTCATTGCTGTTGAGCAGGTCGCCGTACTGGTCGATGCGCTCGGGCATTTCGTCGAGAAAGGCCTGCAGCTTGGGAGCGAAGCCCGCGGGGATGTCCTCGATCACGCCGCCGACCTGGAAGTAGCGCGTGTGCATCCGCTGCCCGGAGGACATCTCGAACAGGTCGAGGATCGTCTCGCGCTCGCGAAAGCAGTACCAGAACATCGAGATCGCGCCGAGGTCCAGCGCGCTCGTCCCCAGCCACACGAGGTGGGACATGATGCGGTTGAGCTCCAGGTGGATCACGCGCAGGTACTGCGCGCGCGCGGGAACGTCGACCTCCATCAGCGTCTCGACGGCGCCGATGAAGGCCATCGAGTTGAAGTAGTAGGAGAGGTAGTCCATCCGCTCGACGACCGGTATGACCTTCCAGTAGGCCTTGTCCTCCGCCGTCTTTTCGATGCCGGTGTGCACGTAGCCGATGATCGGTTTGATGTCGCGCACGACCTCGCCCTGGAGCGTGACCAGCAGGCGCAGCACCCCGTGCGTGGCGGGGTGATGCGGGCCGAAGTTGAGCGTCAGCAGCTGCTGTGTGGCAGCGTCGCCGTCGCCGTCGCCGTCGCCGACGCCGTCCAGCTGGTCCTGCGCGGCCGAAAGCGTGATGCTCTGCTCGCGTTTGCGGTACTCCGACAGCGACGGGTTCTCGACCGGGCTCACCGGGAGCTGACCGCGCCTTCGCCTTCGCCTTCGTTGAAGGTGAACTCGACCGGCTCGCCGCCGATCGGGAAATCGCGCCGCTGCGGGTAGCCCTCGTAGTCCTCGGGCATCAGGATCCGGCGCAGGTCGGGGTGTTCGCGGAAGACCACGCCGAACATGTCATAGACCTCGCGCTCCTGGTGGTTGGCCGTCGGCCAGCCCGGGCCCTGTGCCGTGTCGGGAGTGACCGAGTCCAGCTCGGGCGCGTCGCTTGGGACGCGCACCTTCACGCTGATGCGGTCCACGCGAGTCATGTCCAGCAGCTCATAGACCACACCGAGGCGGGGCTCGTCGGGGTAGTAGTCCACACCGTGCAGGCTGCACATGAAGGAGTACCCCTGCGCGCGCAGGTGCATGAGCACCGGGCGGATCGCCTGGGCACGGACGTCCAGCGTCGCTCGCCCGCGAAACAACAGCGTCTCGAGCACCGGGTCGTCGCCGCCCCCACCGCGGACCGTGTTGCGCAGCTCCTGGGCGATCAGCTCGAGCCCGGTGGCGTCAGGCACCGGGAGCGCGCTCCTCGGTGCCCACCGCTCCGTAGCGCTCGCGCCAGCTCATGCCGGGGTCGTCCTGGACCATCTTGCGCAGCTTGAGCACACCGTGCATCAGCGCCTCGGGGCGGGGTGGACAGCCGGGGACGTGCACGTCGATCGGCATGAACTTGTCGGCCGGGACGAGCGCGTAGTTGTTGAACACGCCCATCGACGAGCAGCACGCGCCCATCGAGATCGCCCACTTGGGCTCGAGCATCTGGTCGTAGATGCGTCGCACGATCGGTGCCATCTTGATCGACACGCGCCCCGACAGGATCAGCAGATCGGCCTGCCGCGGCGAGGCGCGAAACGCCTCGTAGCCAAAGCGCGCGACGTCCACGCGGGCCGCGACGATCGACATCATCTCGATCGCGCAGCACGCCAGCCCGAACGTCGCCGGGAAGAAGGAGTTCGAGCGCGCCCACGCCGTCGCCTTGTCGAGCGTGGTCGTAAGCACGCGCTCTTCGACATGACGCTCGAGATCTGCGCCCTCCATGTGCGCGGACGGCGTGAGGCCCTCGATCTCGCCGCCGCGCAGCAGCTGCGCCGCGGTCAGCTCCTCGACACGCATGCGCGCCGGTCCGATCGCTTGATCGACGCCGTCGCCCCGCCGCGGCGGGGTGCTCACCTCCACTCCAGTGCACCTCGCCGCCACACGTACACGAAGGCGACGAACAGCAGCACGATGAAGGTGATCGTCTCCGCGAGCGCGTAGGAACCGTATGCCCGCAGCTCGATCGCGATCGGGTACAGGAAGACGATCTCGATGTCGAACAGGATGAACAGCATCGCGATCAGATAGAAGCTGATGCCGAATCGCATGCCGCGCTTGACCTCGGACGGCAGGCCGCACTCGTAGGGCTCCTGCTTGTTGGGCGTGGTGCGGCGCGGACCGAGGAGCGAGTTGAGCACCGCGAACGCCCCGCCCACGGCGCCGCCGAGGATGAGAAAGACGATCGCCGGTAGATAACTTCGCAGCACCGCGGGCTGTTATATCACCGCTTGTGGCAGGGTGTTACATAGTGACGATCGGCTCGAAATCGGCCACAACTGAGCCGCTGTCGGGCCTGCGCGCCGTGCTCGGAGACAGGCGGCGCGGCACGGGGTCTCAGCGGTGAACCAGGCGGTCGTCGCCGGTGCGCTCGCGGTGGCCGCTCTGAATGCGCTGGCAGCTCTGCTGGGGGTCGTTCGCTGGCTGCGCGGCGAACCGAGCCCGACGTTCTGGGTGCTGCTGCGAATCGGGCAGGGCTCGGCTGTGGCCCTGGGGATCGCGATCGGCTCGCTGGCGGCCACCGGCCACTACTCAAGCGACCACCTGTTTTACATCTACGCCCTGCTGCCGCTCGCGGTGGCGTTCGTCGCCGAGCAGCTGCGCGTCGCGGCCGCGCAGTCGATCCTCGACAGGCGGGGCCTTGCCGACGCCGCCGCCGTGGGCGAGCTGTCAGAGCGCGACCAACGCCGGGTCGTGTCCGAGATCCTGATGCGCGAGCTTGCGATCATGGCCCTGTCCGCCGTCGTGGTCACGTTTGTCGCGCTGCGAGCGGCCAGCACGGCGCACGGCTTCTGAGGCGCGCGCGACGCTGCACGGGCGCCCGGGGGCGCGCGCCCGCGCCCGCGCCCGCGGACATGCGCGCGCCACGGCGTCTGATCGGATCGCACGCGGGCCTATATATTCCGCGCGGTGAAGCCCGCCCTGATGACGACGGCCCTGCTGGCCTGCGCCGTGCTGCTGTGCGCCTGCGGCTCGCAGGGAATCCAACTCTCAAAGTCCAATCCCGACTACCGGGGCGCGGTGCTGTTTCGCGATCACTGCTCTGGCTGTCACACGCTCTCGGTGGTCGGCGCCGAGGGGTCGGCGACCAGCATCAACAACCGTCTGCGCACGAACGGCCCGAACTTCGACTTCCGCAAGGAGAACGTCCAGCAGGTGCTCTACGCGATCCGCAATGGCGGCTTTGGCGGCGCGATCATGCCCGAGAACGTCGTGGTCGGCGACAACGCGCAGGAAGTGGCCAACTTCCTCGCCCAGTACTCCGGCCTGAAAGCCCCGCCGACCGTCTCCGTCCCGATCGAACTCCCCGCCAAGTAGGACGCACGGCGGCGGCGGGGGTGCTCGACCTCAGGCGCATTCGGGAGGACCCTGACGGCGTTCGCGCCGCGCTTGCCCGGCGCGGCGATGGATCCGCGGAGGGGCTCTCCGCGGTGATCGAGCTCGACGCCCGCCGCCGCGCGCTGCTCCCCGACCTGGAGGGCCTGCGAGCCGAGCAGAACGAGGCCAACGCGCGCATCCGCTCGGCGGGCGATCCAGCCGAGCGCGAGCGCGAGATCGAGGCGATGCGCGCCGTCGCGGCGCGCGTCAAGGAGCTCGAGCACGAGCTGGCTGAGGTCGAGCCCGAGCTGCAGGATGCGCTCGGTCGCCTGCCGAACCTTCCCGACCCGAGCGCCGCGCCGGGTCCCGACGATCAGCTCCTACGCGAGGTCGGCGCCGTCCAGCCGCTCGCGTTCGCGCCGCGCGACCACCTCGAGCTGGCCGGGGAGATGATCGACATGGATCACGCGGCGAAGCTCTCGGGAGCCCGATTCGCGTACCTGCGGGGCGACCTGGTGATGCTCGAGCTGGCGCTCGTACGCTGGGCGCTTCAGAAGCTGAGCGGGCATGGCTTTGAACCGGTCATCCCGCCGGTGCTGGTGCGCGAGCGGGCGCTGTTTGGTACCGGCTTTCTGCCCGACACCGAGCAGCAGATCTACGCGCTGCCCGAGGACGAGCTCTACCTGATCGGGACGTCGGAGGTGGCGCTCGCCTCGCTGCACGACGGCGAGATCCTCGACGCGCAGCTGCTGCCGCTGCGCTACGCCGGCTTCTCACCCTGCTTTCGCCGCGAGGCCGGGGCGGCCGGCAAGGACACGCGCGGCATCTTCCGCGTGCACCAGTTCGACAAGGTCGAGATGTTCAGCTTCGTCGCGCCCGAGGACTCCAATGCCGAGCACGAGCGGATCCTCGCGATCGAGGAGGAGATCCTGCAGGAGCTGGCGCTGCCCTATCGCGTCGTCAACATCGCCGTCAACGATCTCGGCGGGTCGGCGGCGAAGAAGTACGACTGCGAGGTGTGGCTGCCCAGCCAGGAGCGCTACCGCGAGCTGACGTCCTGCTCGAACACGACCGACTACCAGGCCCGGCGGCTGAACATCCGCATGCGCGCCGACAAGCGCACGCAGACGCCGCACACGCTCAACGGCACGGCGGTCGCCGTCGGACGCACGATCGTCGCGCTGCTGGAGAACGGCCAGCGCGCCGACGGCGCGGTGGGGCTGCCCGACTGCCTGGTGCCCTACGGCGCCCCCGAGGGTCTCCCGCCGGCAGGCGCCGGCTAGCGACACCGGCTCGCGGCGGGCGGTGACGCGTCAGGCGACGTGCAGCGTGATCGAGCGCGCGGCGCCGTGCGCGGGGGTGAGCGTCAGCCGGTAGGTCCCCGGCGCCAGCGCGTGGTGGGCGCGCAGGTGCCCGGTCGAGCGACCCTTCCTGGCGCTCAGCTTCAGCGAGTAGGGCAGCGTTCTGAAGCGCAGGTGGCCGTGCACCCTGACCTGCTGCTGGAGTGTCACGAGCACGTTCGCCGGCATGCTCAGCGCGAACGCGAAGGAGATCTGAGACACCTGCGGGTGGGCGCGGTGCAGCGTGATGACCGCGGCGTGGGTCAGCGACAGGCCGAAGAGCACGGGGAGCGCGGCCGATCCGACGGGGGGCGTGAGCAACACGCTCGAGCTCACCGGCGCGCTGGTGGCACTTGGGCCGGGGAGGCTGGTCCCGCTGTTCACCGGTTTTTCTTCGCTGCTCCGGATGGCTTCGCCGGTGCCGTCGGGCGTGCCAAGTCCGGTCGGGCCGTCGTAGCCGACGATCGCCTCGCATAGGTAGCTCGCGCAGCCGCTCTGGTCAAAGCCGCCGCTCACGTCGGTGAAGTAGTTGGTGTGTCCGTAGTCCCAGGAGGCCCCGCCCCAACCGGCTTCGTGGCCCATCAGGGCATAGAAGGCGGCGACGATCGGGGAGGCGGCGCTCGTCCCGCCGAGCAAGTTCCAGCCACCCGCCGAGTTGAGGGTGTCGTACACGGCGACGCCCGTGTTCGGGTCGGCGTCGGCCGAGACGTCGTTGTTCGTCCGCATCGCGCAGCCGCCGTCGCCGGCGCCCAGGGCCGTCTGCCACGACGGCTTGGGGACGTTCACAGAGCAGCCGGCGCCGGTGCCCGACCAGGCGGTCTGCGACCATGCGCCGCCGCTTTTGGTCAGGCTGGTGCCGCCGACGGCCGTGACCGTGCCGAGCACTGCAGGAAACTCGACTTCATAGCCCTCATCGCCCGCCGAGGCGGTGATCGCGATGCCCGCGTGGCTGTAGGCGGTCGCCTGTTCAGGGGTCCAGACTGGACTGCCGGGTTCGCCCTCTGGCAGCCCGTAGCTATTTGAGATCGCGACCACCCCGGGCGTTTTCGCGGCGGTTTCCTCCGCGGCGACCAGGTTGGATACGAGCGGCGTCGCCGCCTCTACGAGCAGGATCTTGCAGTTGGGGCAGATCGCCGAGGCCATGTCGAGATCGAGCGAGATCTCATAGCCCCAGTCTTCTTTGCCGGAGGGGGACGTTTTGATGCCGTGCTGCTTGAGCTTCGTGAAGCATCCGCTTTCCGTTTTGCACGCAGGCAGCCCATAGTGGTTGCGGTATTCGGCCAGGTCCGATTCGGCGTTGGGGTCGTCGTAGGCATCGACCAGGGCGATCGTCTTTTCGCTGTCCTGACCCGATAACAGCGAGGTCAACGAGTAGGCGCTCTCGAGTTCAAGCGGGCCGTAGCCGCGCGGCGTGACGCCGGGCCCGGCGGCCGGCAGTTCAGAGCCTGGGCTGGCTGGCTGCCCCGGGCTCCCCGATTGCCCTGGGCTCGCCGCTTCGCCTGCACTCGTAGACGGGCTGGCGCCCGGCGCCGCGGCGCCCACCGGATCTCCGCTCGCTCGATAGACGAGCTGTTCGGCGGCGCAGCGAGCGTAGTCGGGAGGAGGCGCGCCGCACACCTGGCGCACCGCGACTTCGCTGGGGTTCAGCCCGGGCAGATGCGGCGCGGCGAAAGCCATCGGGGCAGGGGACAGGGGACTCGCGATCGTCGCGAGCGCGACCAGCACGGCTGTCCGGGGAACGATGCGCATCTCCATCTCTGCCTTCGTCCAGGCATCGACAGCGCGATCGGCCTGCATGAGCGCGTGCAAGGGCTGCCGACAAATGGTCGGCGGCTTGCAGAATCGGGCCAATCGGCCTCTCAGGCAGGACTTCAGCTAAGGAATGCGTAAAGCTCGGCGAGTTGCGCAACCCTGCGCATGAGGTGCTGTTCTGAGGTGCAATGAGCCGTCCTAGACTGACCCAGATCATGAGACTGCTGCCGATCGCCGCCGCGGCCATCCTGTGCTTTGCGCTCGCCACGAGCGCGAGCGGCAGCGCACCCGCCGGGCGCGCGCACGCGGCGCAGAGCTCGCACTACTACGTGACGGGGATCGGCGACGAGCACGACGAGATGTTCTCCAACACGCTGTGGAAGCAGCTGCACACGAAAGTCTCGCGCTACATCGCGCCCTACGATGCCGCGGTACGTCCGTACTCGCTCGGCCTCGCGAGGGCCTGGATCCGCGCCGCCGAAGCCAAACACCAGCAGGTCCTGGTCGCCTTCTACCACTCGGAGTACACGCCGACGAGGCTGCCGAGCGTGGCCCAGTACCAGCACGACGTGCAGAAATTCGTCAAGCTGTTTCCGCGGGTCAAACAGTTCGAGGCCTGGGACGAGTCCAACCGCGGCAACGTGCCCCATTCCTTCTCGAGCCCCTCGGCCAGCGCTGCGGCCCAGTACTACCAGGCGCTGATCCGCGTGTGCAAAGGCTGCTCGGTCGTCGGGCTGGACGTGCTCGACCAGGCGAACATCTCGCCGACCCTGCGCTACATCTCCGAATTCAAACGCGAGATCAGCCGGCTGAGGACGATCATGCCCAAGATCTGGGGGCTGCACAACTACTCCGATGTCAACCGGCTGGAAAGCTGGCGCACGCACGAACTCGTCAAAGCGCTCGGCGGCCAGGTCTGGCTGACCGAGACGGGCGGGATCGTGCAGTTCAACCCGAGCTTTCCCGACATCCACGGGTCGGGCCTGACGCGCGCCTCCAAGGCGCTCAAGTACATGTTCGCGGTCGCCGCGTCCATACCGCAGATCGCGCGCCTGTACATCTTCGACTGGACGGGCGGGGTCGACGCGACGCGCTTTGACGCCGGCCTGACGGACCGCCACTGGCGCCCGCGGCCCGGCTACGTCGTCGTCTGTCGCCAGCTGCACGGCGCGAAGTGCAACGTGCGCACCGTGCAAGACTGAGCGCCGCGCGTTCGCTCAGTAGGTGAAGTCCTGCGCGATCCGGGTCAGCACGATCCCGGCGAGCAGGCTCGAGCCCGCTTCATTGAGGTGGATGCCGTCGGCCTCGCGCACGATCGTCTGGTTGCCGTTGACGCTCATCGCGTCGCGATATACGCCGCCGGGGGTGAAGATCGGCACGGTGTCGATCACGCGCACCTGATCGACCCACGGCTGCACGCCGACTTCGATCGCCGCGTTGACCGCCCGCGCGATCGCCTGACGTTCGGCTTCGCGCGGCGCTGGCAGCGTGATCCAGTAGACACGGGCGGCGCCGTTCTGGCGGTACGTGTTCGCCATCTGGCGGACACGGTTTGCGTAGATCGACGCCCACTGTACGCCGCAGCATTCGACCGCCTGGCCGCTCGGGGCGGTCATCGGGTAGCCGTCGTTTGCGCCGATGAAGATCACCACGGCGTCGGGGTGGTCGTGCTTTACCTGGAAGGCCGCGAGCTTGCCCCAGTCGACGATCAGCGTGCTCGAGATGCCGCTGCCGAGGTGCGGGTCTTCGATCACGTGCACGCCGTCGGGGTCCAGGCGCTGCGCGAGGTCGGAGTCCAGCGGCGTCGACATCGAGTCTCCCGTGACCAGCAGCGTGTGCAGCGGCTTGCGCGGTGCAGGCGTGGCGCCGAGCGCGCGCGGGTCAAACGCGTCGGGCGTGACGACCGGGACCTGGCTCGCGCTCGCGGCGCCCGGTCGCGAGCTGAAGCCGCCTTCGCTGCCAAGGCTCTGGTTGGGCGAGACCAGCGCGGTCACGCTGTTGGTGGCGCTGGCCAGCGGCAGGCGTTCGGCGATCCAGGCCGCAGGATCGCCGACGGCCAGGATGAACGCGCGCCCGACGCCCGGCCTCGTCTGGTCGCCGGCCTTGCGGATCGAAGGGCCCTGTGTGAGCACCAGCACGACCGCCGCCAGCAGCACCGCGTAGATGCCGTCGCGCGCGCGAAAGCGGCGCAGGCCGTAGCGGTCAAAACGACCCATCAGGTTGTCGTCCTCGTGGCGCGGTTGCTCGGGAGCTCTGCTCATCACTAGAAGCGGAAGTAGATGAAGGGCGGGACGCCCTGGCTGGGAACCGTGGCGGCGACGAACACTATGACGAGCGCCAGGCCCGCGCCGAGCAGCGCCGGGCGCGCGCGCTCGATCCCCACCTGCAGGCGCTGCAGCGGCTGGGCCGGCAGCAGCTGCAGGCCGATCACGAGCGCGATCGCGATCAGCACGGGCGCTGTCCAGAGGGTGAGCGGGCCGGGCACGACGAGACGCGAGAGGAACACCCCGAGCAGCGCGAGGCTCTGGGAGCGGAACAGGATCCAGCCGAACACGATCAGGTGGAAGGTCACCAGCCAGCGCAGCCAGCCGGGAGCCCTGAGGCGCCCACCCAACGCGTGCTCGGCGACCAGGCCGAGGCCGTTGTAGGCCCCCCACAGCACGAAGGTCCAGGCGGCGCCGTGCCACAGGCCGCCGAGCACCATCGTGAGCATCAGGTTGCGGTAGGTCAGCAGGCGCCCGCCGCGATTGCCGCCGAGCGGGATGTAGAGAAAATCGCGCAGAAAGCGCGACAGTGTCATGTGCCAGCGCCGCCAGAAGTCGCGAAAGCCGGTCGCGCGGTAGGGGCTGCGGAAGTTCTGGGGGAACACGTAGCCCATCAGCAGCGCGAGGCCGATCGCGATGTCGGTGTAGCCGGAGAAGTCGCAGTAGATCTGCGCCGCGTAGCCGTACGCGCCGAGCAGCAGGTCGGGGCCGGCGTAGGCCTGGGGCACCGCGAAGACGGGTTCCACCAGCGCGCGCGCGAGGTAGTCGGCGATCACGACCTTCTTGACGAGGCCCAGCGCGATCAGCGCACAGCCCGGAGCTGACCGCGACGTGGTCGGGGTCGCGCGGCCGCGCCAGCTGGGGCAGGAACTCGCGCGCGCGCACGATCGGCCCGGCGATCAGGTGGGGGAAGAAGCTGAGGTAGACCGAGAAGTCGAGCAGGCTCGCCGGCTTCACCAGGCGCCGCTTGACGTCGACCACGTAGGAGATCGCCTGAAACGTGTAGAAGCTGACCGCGACCGGCAGCGCGATCGTCACGAGCGGGGCGGGCAGGCCCAGCCCCATGTGCGCGAGCGCGTCGTCAAACTGCTGGGCGAAGAAGGAGTAGTACTTGAACACCCCCAGCACGGCGAGGTCCAGCCCAACCGCACAGGTGACGATCGACCCGGCGGCGCGCGTCGCTCTCGCTGCGGCCCATCAGGACCGCCGCGAGCTGGTTGCTCAGCGTCATGCCGGCGAGCAGGAAGCAAAAGCGCCAGCTTGCGGCGGCATAGAAGACGTAGCTGGCCAGCAGGATGAACGGCTTGTACAGTCGCGGCCGCGACATCAGCGCCCACGAGATCGTGAGCACGATGGGAAAGAAGATCGCGAACTGGACGGAGGGAAACAGCATCTACTCGGCGCATGTCGCTGCGACCCCGGACGCGGGCGCCGAGGGCCAGGACAAGGTAGGGGATCACGCCGAGCGGTGGCGCAGCCGCCCGCCGCGCCGCGGCGGCTGGCTGCGCGCCCGCCCCCGGGCGTGCGTGCGACCCGACGCCGACGCCGTCAGCTAGAGTCCCGGGCGTGAGTTCTTCCCGCATCGGGGCGCTGCCGGTCGCGCTCGGCGCCGTCGCCGCGCTCTCGCTGGCGATGTGGCTCGGCGCAGGCGCCTCGTATGCCCAGCCGAGCGCCAGCGCCGCGAGCAGCTGTCACATATCCGCCGCACAGGGCGAGGCGCTCGGGCCCACCTATGTCACATACATCGGGGTCAGCGGCGGCGCGAGCTGCACCCAGGCCAAGCGGCTGGTTCACTCTTACTATCAGTGTCGAGTCAAACATGGAGGAGTCTCAGGGCACTGCGGCGGCGTGGAAGGATTTCACTGCAGCGAACATCGCTACGGAGTGATCAAAGTCCAGTACGACGCGAGCGTCACCTGCACGCGCGGAAGCGAGACCGTGCGTCACAACTACACACAGTTCACCTGACGCGCAACTGCGCCCGCGAATCGCTCAGCGCGGCGCCTTTTCCAGCAGGCCGGTGGAGATCATCGCTTCGGCGACCAGGCTTCGCTCTACGCACGCGCCCTCGTGGTTGAGGTGAATGCCGTCGGGTGCGCGCGGGCTGACCTGAACGCCGTGGTAGGTGATCGTTTCCTGATAGCCGCCAGGTGATATGACGGAGTCGACCGGGACGAGCGTCATGTCGGCGGGAAATCTCAAGGCCAGCAGCCGGATCGCGCTGTTGACCGCTTCATACAACGGCGCGCGCGCCGCCTCGCGCGGAGCCGGCAGCAGCAGCCAGTAGACATGTGCGCGTCCCCCCTGAACGTATGCGTCGACCAGCGGCTGCGCGAGCTGGGCATACAGCGCAAGCCAGCTGGCGCCACAGCATTCGACCAGCTGGTGGTCTGCGGCGCGCAGCGGGAAGCCGCCGTCGCGACCGCCCAACGAGATGACCGTGGCGTCCGGATGAAACCGCGCCACCTGCAGCTGCGCGAGTCGATGCCAGTTCACGGTGGCCGTCGTCAGGCCGGTCCCATCGCGGCGATCGGCCTGCACGCGCATGCCGCGGGGCGGATCGACAGCGAGCTCCTGGTCGATCGGATAGATCATCGAGTCGCCGGTCGCGAGCGCGGTCAGCCGCTTGCGGTGCGCGCCCAGCCGCAGGGGGCCGAGCTCGGCGCGCAGGCGGCTGCATACAGCCGCGGTCGCACGACCCTGCGCGGTCTGCCCGCCGGCGCGCGCGCGGGGGGCGCCGGCGTGACCGGCCGACATGGCCGAGGCTGCGGTTGCGCCGAACGCCGCGAGCGCGAGCAGCGCGGCGACGGCGCTGCGCGCGGCGCGCGCGCGGCTGCGCCGGCGCGGCGGGCGACCGCCGCGATCGTCTGGCGCGTTGCGCAGCAGACGGGCGCCCGCCAGCGCGAGCAGCCCGACCGCCGCCGCCAGCGGCGCGAGCGTCCTCAGCGGATAGGAGCCAAAGCCCTTGTGCAGCGCGGTCCTGTCGCCGGCCGCCTGGATGTCGAGCAGGCCCTGGTGGTCGATTCCCAAAAGCGTCGGCGCAAGCCATGCGAACAGCGCCCATGCCAGCACGGCCAGCGCGCCCGCGCCGAGCGCGGCCGCCGGCAGGCGCATCCGCGGGGTGGCCCACGCAACCAGCACAACCGCGCCGCCGGCAGCGAGCAGAAACGGCCAGATCCCGCCCCATCCGCGTCCGAGCCCGTAGGCCGTGGCGATCGTCGGCTGAAAGAAGCCCTCGCGCAGGTAGCGCGCCCAGACGACCGTCTCGGTCTCATAGCCGGCGAGCGGGTGCGTGATCGTCGCGACCACCGTCGTCGTCACCGAGACCGCCGCCAGTCCGACCGTGGGGGCGGGCCAGCGCTTGAAGGCCAGCGGCAGCCCGAGCGCGAGGAACGGCAGCATCGTGGTCAAAAAGCGCGGCCCCATAAAGCCGCCGCCGAAGGGCAGGTAGTAGCCGGAGTTGTAGCCCAGGTAGCACAGACAGATGCCGCCGATCGTCAGCGCCTCGGCGCGTCGCCCGCGCCTGTAGAGCAGCACGACGCCGAGCGCCCCCATCAGGAGCACAGGCGAGAGCGTGAGCAGCCCGCGCGAGTCCAGCAGCAGCGTCGCCAGGACCTTCAGGCTGGGCGCGCCGATCCCGAAGAAGCCTTTCTGCTGGCGCGGCACGTCGGAGTAGGCGAGGTGCGTCCAGGAGTGAAAGGCGTAGTGGTTGTAGAGCAGCAGCGGCACGATGCCCACGACGCCGCCCGCGATGTACGCCCCCGCGCGGCGCGCCACGCCCAGCGGCGTGAGCGCGTCGCGGCGCGAGAGCAGGTACAGGCCGAGCACGAGCCCGACGAAGAACAGCGGATACTCGGAGGCGACCGCATAGCCCATCGCCAGGCCGGCGAGCGCGAGCAGCATCGGGCTGGCCGGTCCGTCGCGCTCGCGCAGCATCAGCGCGAATGCGCCGAAGCCGAGGAAGGCCGTGAAGACGTGCGAGAACAGCAGCGTCGACAGCGGCAGCACCATCGTGCCGAGCCCCAGCGTGACCGCCGCAGCCGCCCCGTAGCCCGGCTGCAGGCGATCGGCTACGCGCCACAGCAGCAGCAGCAGGAGCAGCCCCGGCAGCACGTTGGCCCACAGGCCGATCAGGTAGATCATCTCGTCGTCGCCGCGCAGGGCAGGCGATTCACGTGCCCAGCGGTCGGCGTCGACGAGGTTCAGCGTGTCATAGAAGGGCAGCGCGAAGAGCGCCAGGCCGGGCGCGCGAGCCGAGTACCAGTGGTGCTTGTAGAAGACCTTGTCGCCGGTGTTTTCCTGGTAGGGGTCGATCGTCGTCTGTCCGCTGTTCAGCGCGCGGATCAGGTCATAGTGAGAGGTCTGGTTCCAGGAGAAGCTCTGGATCAGCGTCGCGTAGGACAGCCCGACGAGCAGGATCGCCGCGAGCGCCAGCCGCCGGGAGCTCAGCATCAGTCGGCGCCGTGCAGCGCCTTGGGGCCAGGGCCGATCTGATAGATCACGAGCGAGCCGACCTGGCGGCGCGTGATGCCGAGGCCCGCGATCGGCTTGGCGGCCGCGGCAAGAGGACTGGGCGGCTCCGGGGTCGCGAAGCTGCGCACGGCCGGCAGCTGCAGCGGCTGGGTGTGCAGCACGACCGTGCGGATCCCGTAGTAGCGGAGCTTCTCGACGCTGGCGCGATCGGGGAACCCGCTCATGCCGCCGCGCAGATCGTCGACCGCGGGCAGGTCAAAGGTGCTGTTGCCCACCGGGATCTTGTAGAAGCCGTCGGTGGAGAAGTACTGCCAGATGCGGTCATAGGCGCCATCGGTGGGCAGGTCCAGCAGCGGCGCCGGCAGGCCGACCTCCGCGCGCGCCGGCTGGGGCACAACCGGGTGGCCGAGGTGCCCGGCGCCTTCGCCGACGATCCCGATCACGAGCGCGATGCCTGCGAGCGCCGACAGCCCGCTCAGCGCGCGCCGCCTGCCCCAGCCTCCCAGCCAGATCGCGATCAGCTGGGCGCCCGCGCCGGCGAGCAGCGCGTAGAAGAGCGTCGCCAGCGAGAAGATCCTGCCGGGCACACGCACGCCGTTCCAGCCCGGCGCGAAGTCGTAGAGCAGCCGGTAGGGGTAGCCGGCTCCGGTCAGGCCGAACCCGAGCGCGAGCACCGAGCAGGCGACGATTCCGCAGACCAGACCGACGCGCAAGCGACGCTGATAGAGCCCCCCGGCGGCGCCGATCACCGCCAGTACGAGGATCAGCCCCCCTGGAAAGAACACGCTCTCGTTCTTGGAGTGCACCGTTTTTTCCGCGCGCATGCCCGAGGTGGCACCGCCCCACACGCGGTTCTCGCTGGAGGCCGCGAGCAGCGCGGCCGGGCCGGCCGAGTAGGTTTTGACTTCCCGCAGCGAGCGCTTGGCCGTCGGATAGTCCGCGGCGACCTTCAGGTAGGGGCGCGACTGGTAGATCGTGACGGCGCCGAGCAGCGCGAGGCCGACGCCGGTCGCTGCGAGCAGGCGCCGGGACGGAAGGGGTCGCCCCGCTCGCCACCAGTACCACAGCGTGACCAGCGCGAGAACCAGCAGCAGGTAGGCGAACTGCAGCCCGAGCGTGAAGCCGAGGCTGATCTGCCAGGCGGCCACCAGCCAGCCGGCCAGCACGAGCTTTCCCGACTGGCGCCGGTAGCCGCGCAGCAGCAAAAACAGCGCCAGCGGGATGCCGCCGGAGGAGATCACGTGCAGGTGGCCCGCCTCGGTCACGCGGTAGGGCGCGTAGGCGAACGCCGCGCCGGCGGCGGCGGCGCCGAGCCGGCCGAGACCGAGCTCGCGCGCGAGCAGGTAGGCGCCGACGAAGCACAGCGACCACGCGAACAGGAACAGCAGGTTGTAGCGGACCAGCGCCGCGACGGTCCCCGAGCCGAAGAAGGCGGTCGGTCCGTAGCCGAGCAGCGAGTCCGAGAACGCGAGGCTGAGCGGATGCGGATAGAAGGCGTTGGCATCGAACAGGTGCAACGGGTCGTGCAGCATCGCGTGACCGACCCACGCGATCTGCCACGCCGTGCGCACCGGGTCGCCGAGGTCGGGCGCGATCCGGCTCGGCAGGTGCAGCACGAGCGGCCAGCTCGTGAGCACGGCCAGCGCGACGCCGGCGAGCGCGACGCAGAGCAGCTCGCGCACGCCGATCGCCGGCGACGGCGCCTGCGAGCGCCCCGCGAGCGGGCCGGCGCGTCTGCTGCCCGTGATGCGCCCGGTCCGCGTGCGCTGGGCTGGCTGAAGCGGCGAGCGCATGGCGTCCGGAACGCTCGTGCTCATCGTCTGCTAGGTGGCGAGACGGCGAAGATCGGGGCAGCATACGGCAGCCGCCTGCCGAAAAGCGGCGCGTGGCGGCGAGACATGCCGCCTACGCCCGCCGGGCGCAGAGCTGCGGTGTCCTCGGTCCACCTTCGTCCTTCGTAGGGCGAGCCGAGGACACCGCGACGGCCGCGAGGCGGCCGCTTCACGCCTCCGTGCGCTGGCTCTGGATACCCTGAACGGGTCAATAAGTCGCTGACACGCCGGACTGACTTCTCGCTGTTTGCGGGAAAACTGTGGTCGTGCAGCCTGGGCGGGGACGGCGGCTGCCGTTCGCTGCTTGATCCCGCGTAACAAAAGCTACGACCTCCGATGGGCGGACGCCAATGGCGCAATTCCCAAAACCTGCGCGCTGAGATGTACACCTCGTATAAGTCGAGCTGTACTTGTTGAACGAGCGGCCGCTTGAGCGGCGCATCGATGCGGGGTAGCGTTGTCCTCGATGTCTAGTGACCTTCAGGATCAGGCCAAGCGTCATCTGTGGATGCACTTCACCCGCATGGGCTCCTACTCGCACGCCGAGGTGCCGGTGATCGTGCGCGGTGACGGGTGCTACGTCTACGACGAGCACGGCAAGCGCTACCTCGACGGGCTGTCGGCGCTGTACTGCGTGAACATCGGTCACGGGCGCGATGAGCTCGCGCAGGCCGCCGCGCGCCAGGCGAAAGAGCTCGGCTTCTACACCAACTGGAGCTACGCGCATCCGCGCGCGATCGAGCTCGCCTCGCGCATCGCCCAGCTCGCCCCCGGCAGCCTGAATCGCGTGTTCTTCACGAGCGGCGGGTCGGAGGCGGTCGAGTCGGCGTGGAAGCTCGCCAAGGCCTACCACGCGATCAACGGGCAGCCGACGCGCCACAAGCTGATCTCGCGCAAGCTCGCCTACCACGGGACGTCGATGGGCGCGCTGACCGCGACCGGCCTGACCTCGCTGCGCCAGCCGTTTGAACCGCTCACGCCCGGCGGCGTGCACGTGGCCAACACCAACTCCTACCGCTGGAATGAGGATCGTGATCCGCTGTGGGCTGCCGACGCGATCGAGGAGGCGATCCTCTTCGAGGGCGAGCAGACTGTCGCCGCGGTGATCCTCGAGCCGGTGCAGAACGGCGGCGGCTGCTTCGTCCCGCAGGATGGCTACTTCCAGCGCGTGCGCGAAATCTGCGACCGCCACGAGGTACTGCTGATCTCCGACGAGGTGATCTGCTCCTGGGGGCGGATCGGCGCCTGGTTTGGCAGTCAGCGCCTGGGCTACGAGCCCGACCTGATCACGACCGCGAAGGGCATCGGCTCCGCCTACATGCCGCTCGGCGCGCTGATCGCCTCCGACCACGTCGCCGAGCCCTTCCTGCACGGCGAGGCGATCTTCAACCACGGCTTCACGTTCGGAGGGCACCCCGTCGCGTGCGCGGTGGCGCTGGCCAACATCGACGTGATCGAGCGCGAGGGCCTGTGCGAGCGGGTGCTAGTCAATGAAGCTCACCTGCGCGACGTGCTCGAGGCCCTGCGCGACCTGCCGATCGTCGGCGACGTGCGCGGCATGGGCTACTTCCAGGCGATCGAGCTGGTCAAGGACAAAGAGACCAAGGAGACGTTCAGCCGCGACGAGTCCGAGGACCTGCTGCGCGGCTTTCTCTCGGGCGAGCTCTATCGGCGCGGGCTGATCTGCCGCACCGACGACCGCGGCGACCCGATCGTCCAGCTCGCGCCGCCGCTGATCGCCGGCGAGGAGCAGTTCGAGGAGATCGAGGCCGTTCTGCGCCCGGTTCTCAGCGAGGCTTCAGAGCGGGTGGAGCAGTGGAGCTCACTGTCGCGAGCCTGATCGCCGAGCTGGATCTGAAGCTCGTCTCGGGGCAGGAGTCGGCGCAGAGGCACGTGCGCTGGGTGCACAGCACCGAGCTGCTGGACCCGACGCCGTGGCTGCAGGGCGGCGAGCTGCTGCTGACGATCGGCATCCAGCTGGATAGCCCGAAGGTCCAGCGCGACATGATCGCGCGCCTGGCCGACCACGGGATCGCCGGCCTTGGGCTCGGGACGGGCTTCAGCCACAAGCGCCTTCCGCCGGCCCTCGTAACCGCGGCACGCAAGCGCGAGTTCCCGCTGTTCGAGGTTCCCTACGAGCTGCCGTTCATCGCGATCACCGAGCGGGTCTTCGCGCAGCTCGTCGACGAGCGCTATGAAATGCTGCAGCGAAACATGGCCGGAGACGTGCTGGCCGAGGCGCTCACGGGACATCTGTACCCCGAGGATCTCCAGGCGCGGCTGCGTCCCTTCCGCATCGGCGAGCAGGTCGCGGTCCTCGCCTTCGCGCTGCCCGACCCGAGCACCGCGGCAGCACCGCTTGAAAGGATGCTCGAGCGAGAGCAGGTTCACGATCTGGTGGCGATCCGCGCAGGCATGCTGTGCGCCGTGATCGACCCAGATGGACTGGATCCGCTGGAGCTTGCGGGGAGGATCCGCGCTGAGCTGGCGGCGCGCTTTGGGGACGTGCGGGCGGCCGCCAGCCGCGCGGCGCCCAGCCATTCGCTGCGGCTCGCGTTCCACGAGGCGCGCTGCGCGCTCGAGGCGGTGCGGCTCGGCAACGGCCGCGTGCCGGACGTCGCGTCATACCGCGACCTCGGCTCCTTTCAGCTGCTGCTCTCCCTGCAGGACGACGACGCGCTCGTCTCCTACTGTCGCAGCGTGCTCGGCCCGGTGGAGCAGGCCGAGGGAGACTACGGCGAGGAGCTGCTGCGCTCGCTGGATGCGTTCCTCGAGCACAACGGACACTGGGAGAAGGCCGCGGCCGCGCTTTACTGCCACCGTCACACGCTGCGCTACCGGATACGCCGCATCGAGCAGCTGACCGGGCGCGATCTGGGCAGCGCGCGCGACCGCATCGAGTGCTGGCTGGCGCTGCGAGGCCGGGAGCTCGCGCGATGAGGGTCGGCGTTCCCTGCGAGATCAAGCCCGACGAGTACCGCGTCGCGATCACCCCGGCCGGTGTGCGCGAGCTGAGCTCGCGCGGACACGAGGTGCTCGTGCAGGCCGGCGCGGGGGAGGGCAGCGCGCTGTCTGACGCACAGTTTCAGGCGCAGGGCGCGCGGATCGTCGATCGCGCCGAGACGCTGTTCGAGCAGGCCGAGCTGCTGCTGAAGGTCAAGGAGCCCCAGCTCGAGGAGGTCGCGATGCTGCGCGAAGGCCAGACGCTGTTCACCTACCTCCACCTGGCGGCCGAGCCCGAGCTCGCGCGCGGGCTGCAGCGCTCGGGCGCGACGTGCATCGCCTATGAGACCGTGGAGGACGCCGACGGGCGGCTGCCGCTGCTGGCGCCGATGAGCGAGGTCGCCGGCAAGATCGCCACGCAGGCAGGCGCGTTCATGCTGGAGAAGCCGCTCGGCGGCCGCGGCATCCTGCTCGGCGGCGTGCCCGGCGTCGCCGCGGCGACGGTGCTCGTGATCGGCGGCGGCGTGGTGGGCATGAACGCGTCCCTCATCGCGATCGGCATGCAGGCGGACGTGTTCACGTTCGACCGCTCGATCGACCGCCTGCGCGAGCTCGACGTGGTGTTCGGCGGGCGCGCCTCCACCGTTCACTCCTCGACACTGGCGATCGAACAGATGCTGCCGCTGGCCGATCTGGTGATCGGCGCCGTGCTCGTACACGGCGGTCGCGCCCCGCACGTGGTGACGCGTGAGCAGCTGCGGCTGATGAAGACCCACGCGGTGCTCGTCGACGTGTCGATCGACCAGGGTGGCTGCTTTGAGACCTCGCGTCCCACCACGCACTCCGACCCCACGTTCGAGGTCGACGGCATTACGCACTACTGCGTGACGAACATGCCCGGCGCGGTGCCGATCACCTCGACCTACGCGCTGACCAACGCGACGCTGCCCTACGTGATCGAGCTTGCAGAGCTCGGCGTGCAGGAGGCGCTGGCCAAGAACGCGGGGCTGCGCACGGGCCTCAACGTCCAGGCCGGCGAGATCACCCACCCCGCCGTCGCCGAGGCGCTCGGCCTGTCCGTGCCGGCGCTCCGCTAGACACAAGACCCCTAAGCATCTACTCGCCCGAGGACTACACGGTCGTCAAGCACGTGATGGCCTCGCTGGACTAGGCGCGAGCGGGGGTCGCCGGCCCCGGATACGCGGTCCGCTAGTTGGGCCGCCGTCCGAGCACCTGATAGACCGACGTGAAGCCGCTGACGAAGCCGCTGCGCGCCGCGCGCAGGTACAGCCGCCAGACCCGCAGGCGCTCGGAGCCGGCCAGGCGCTCGGCCTCGCCGCGGTTTGCGTCAAGGCGGTCGATCCAGGCGCTCAGCGTGTCGACGTAGTCCTGGCGCAGCCCCTCGACGTGCTCGGTCTCAAGGCCCGCGCCCTCGAGCGCCATCTGCACGCGCGACAGGTGAAGCGGCGCGGCGTCCGGGAACACGTAGCGCTCTGAGAACGGGCCGGCCTCGGGTTCCCCGTGGCGCAGGCGCGCGATGCCGTGGTTGAGCAGCCGTCCGCCGGGGCGCAGCAGCGCGGCCAGTCGCCGCGCGTACTCGTCGATGCGTGCCGATCCGACGTGCTCGACCATGCCGATGCTCGCGATCGCGTCGAAGGAGCCAGCGCCCGCGAGGTCGCGGTAGTCGGCCACGTGGATCTCGACCCGGTCCGCCAGGCCGGCATCGCGCACCCGCGCGCGGGCGAGCTCGGCCTGCGCGGGCGAGAGCGTGACCCCGACCGCCTGCACACCGTGCTCGCGCGCCGCGTGGATCACGAAGCTTCCCCAGCCGCAGCCGACGTCGAGCACGCGCTCGCCCTCGTTCAGGCGAAGCTTCGCGCAGACCAGCTCGCGCTTTTGCTCCTGCGCCTGCTCGAGCGTCTGCGCGCCGCGCGAGAACAGCCCGCAGCTGTAGGTCATCGAGTCGTCGAGGAACAGCGCGAAGAACTCGTTCGAAACGTCGTAGTGGTGGCGCACCGCGCGCTCGTCACGCTCGCGGCTGTGCCGTCGCCCGCGCGGGCGAAGCTCGCTCACCGGCGCCCGCGGGAGCTTGGTCAGCCCGCAGGCGCGCACCGCCGCGAGCATCATGCGCAGGCGTGTCGCAAGGTCGATCGGCGGGGGTTTGTAGGTGTCGAGGAGCACGATCACCCGGTCGAGGTCGTCGACCGTCAGCTCGCCGGCGGCGTACGCGCGCCCGAGACCCAGCTCGCTGGGCGATCGCAGCATGTGCGCAACGGCGGCGGGCGAGCGCACGGTGAACACCGGGCCGCCGTCGGTCGTCGCATCCAGCTCAGAGCCGTCCCAGAACTGCAGCGCGAAGGGGCGCGCCGGCAGCGCGCCTGCCAACTCGCGTCGCAGCGGCTCGGTCGTGGCGAGCATCGACCAACAGGTTAGGCATCGCGCTGCTAGCTTGCCCTGCGATCGTCATGCAAGAGGAGGCGACCGAGGCCGCGCGGCTGGCAGCGCACGACGTGGTGCGCCTGCGCGCCGACAACGCCGGCCCGCTGACGCTCTCGGGCACGAACACGTGGCTCGTCGGGCGCGATCCGACCTGGGTTGTCGACCCCGGACCGGCGATCGACTCCCACGTGCAGCGCCTGCTCGACGCGGTCGCGCGGCGCGGCGGGCTCGGTGGGGTCGCGCTGACCCACGACCACGCCGATCACCGCGGGGCGCTGCAGGCGCTCTTGGCGGCCCACCCGGCGCCGGTCGCGATGGCGCGCGGCGCGGCCGACGTGCGGCTGGCCGACGATGTCCGCTTCGGGCCGTTTGAGGCGTTCGCGACGCCCGGGCACGCGCGCGATCACGTCGCGCTGATCGCGCGCGACGCCTGCTTCACCGGTGACGCGGTGCTCGGCGAGGGCAGCGTGTTCGTCGCCCCCTACCCCGGCGCGATGGCCGCCTACCTGGACGCGCTCGCGCGGCTGGCGGCCCGCGGCGGCTTCAGCGTGCTGTGCCCCGGCCACGGACCCCCGGTGTGGGACGCCGCAGGCAAGCTCGCGGAGATCATCGCCCACCGCGGCGACCGCGAGCGTGCGCTGCTCGCGGCGCTCGACGGCGGTCTGCGCAGCGAGGACGAGCTGCTCGACGCCGCCTGGCCGGATGTGCCGCGCGAGCTGCGCGGCCTGGCGGCGGTGACGCTCGCAGCGCATCTGGACAAGCTTGACCAGGAAGCGCGACTCCCCGAGGGCGTGCAGCGCGCCGCGCCCGAGCGCTTCGGTCGCGAGATCGATTGGTGAGCCCGCCAGCTACCGTTGTGCGCAGCGATGGCGGGCTCTCCCTCCTCTTCCTCTCCCTTTTCCCCGCCGCAGATCGACCCCTGGCCGTCGATCGGTCCCTCTCCGCGCGATGACGGCGCGCGCGTGAACACCGCGCTGACGGGCTCCGCCTTCCCTCCGATCGCCGACTACGGCTTCCTGTCGGATTGCCACACCGGCGCGCTGCTGGCCTCGGACGGCTCGATCGAGTGGATGTGCGTGCCGCACTTCGACTCGCCGTCGATCTTCTGCGCGATGCTCGACCGCGCCGCCGGGAGCTTTCGCGTCGGGCCGTACGGCCTCTACGTGCCGGCCGGCCGGCGCTACATCCCGGGGACGAACCTGATCGAGACGACGTGGATGACGCCGCAGGGCTGGCTGCGCGTCGTCGAGGGGCTGACGATCGGCGAATGGCACGACAACAAGCACGGCTCCAGCCACACCCGCCCGCCGACCGACTACGACGCCGACCACCTGCTCGTGCGCCTGCTGGAGTGCACCCAGGGCCAGGTGCAGGTCGAGATGATCTGCGAGCCGATGATCGACTACGGCGCCACCGCCGCGCAGTGGAGCGTCGTGGACAGCGCGAGCGAGGGCGGCTACGCGCTGGACGCGAGCGCCGGCGAGACGACGGTGCGGCTGTTCAGCGACATGCGCATGGGCATCGAGGGCAACAGCGCGCGCTCGCGCCACACCCTGTCGGAGGGCGAGCGGCGCTTCTGTGCGCTCTCCTGGACCGAAGAGCTGCGCGGCCCGCGCACGGTCGACCAGGCGCACGAGCGCCTGGAACGGACCGGCCACTTCTGGCGCTCGTGGCTGGCGGAAGGCAATTATCCCGACCATCCCTGGCGCACGCACCTGCAGCGCTCGGCGCTCGCGCTGAAGGGACTGACGTTCATGCCGACCGGCGCGCTCGTGGCCGCGCCCACCACCTCGCTGCCAGAGACCCCCGGGGGCGAACGCAACTGGGACTACCGCTACTGCTGGATGCGCGACGCGTCCTTCACGCTGTGGGGGTTGCACGCGCTCGGCCTGGACTGGGAGGCCGACGACTTCATCCAGTACGTCGCCGACATGGAGCGCAACGAGGACGGCTCGCTGCAGATCATGTACGGCATCAACGGCCAGAAGGACCTCGCGGAGAGCACGCTCGAGCACCTCAAGGGCTACGAGGGCGCGGTTCCGGTGCGGATCGGCAACGGCGCCTACGCGCAGCGCCAGAACGACGTCTATGGCGCGGTGCTCGACTCGGTCTACCTGCACTCAAAGCGCCGCGACCACATCCCCGACCGTCTGTGGCCCGTGCTCGCCGACCAGGTCCACTGCGCGGCGAGGGTCTGGAAGGAGCCCGACCAGGGGATCTGGGAGGCCCGCGGCAAACCTCGCCACTACGTGTCATCCAAGCTGATGTGCTGGGTGGCGATGGACCGCGGCGCGCGGCTTGCCGAACGGCGCGGCGAGCGCGCGCACGCCGAGCGCTGGCAGGCGCTGGCCGACGAGATCCACAACGACATCACCACCCGCGGCGTCGACAAGCGCGGCGTGTTCCGCCAGCACTACGACACCGACGCGCTCGACGCCTCCACGCTGCTGATCCCGCTCCTGCGCTTCCTGCCGCCCGACGACGAGCGGGTGTGCGCCACGGTGCGGGCGATCCGCGACGAGCTCACCGAGCACGGGCTCGTCCTGCGCTACCGCACCGAGGAGACCGACGACGGGCTGCGCGGCGAGGAGGGCACGTTCTTGATCTGCTCCTTCTGGCTGGTCTCGGCGCTGTCGGAGATCGGCGACCACCGCGAGGCCGAACAGCTCTGCGAGCGGCTGCTCTCCTACGCATCGCCGATGGGCCTCTACGGCGAGGAGCTCGACGCCTCCAGCGGGCGCCACATGGGCAACTATCCGCAGGCGTTCACGCATCTCGCGCTGATCAACGCCGTCACGCACGTGATCGCCGCCCAGCAGGCCTGAGCGGCGCGGGCGGTCGCGCCGGCGCGGCGCTCGCCCCTAGGCGTAGCCCGGGTCGCCGGGCAGCAGCACGCGCGCGACCTCGCCCTCGAGGGCGATCCTCGGCTGGACCGGCTGCACGTCGCGCCCGCGCGCGTGCGCGAGCAGGTCCTGCACCGAGCCGAAGCGGGTGAGCTGCTCGAGGTGCTTGATCGTCGGGAAGACGAGCTCGATCTCCTTGGCGTCGTTTGCCGCAAGCGCGGCGGCGGGCGCAAACCAGCGGTGCTCGACGCACTCCTCCCCGTCCACGCGCGGCTCCTGGTCGGGCGGCAGCACGGCGAGGAAGAAATGCGTGTCGAAACGGATCTGCACCTCGGCCGGCGTGATCCAGCGCGACAGCTCGACGAGCTCGGCGTCGCCGGCGAGCTCGATGCCGGCCTCCTCGCGCAGCTCGCGCACGGCGGCCGCGCGCAGCGCGCTCGCCTCGGGCCCACCCGCGGCGCTCGCTTCGGCGCCGACGCCGCCTGCGCCGGCTCGATCGCCGGCGTCGACCGCTCCGCCCGGGAATACCCACACGCCGCCCATGAAGCGGGCCTTTGGCGTGCGCTTTACGAGCAGCACCTCGAGCCGCGAGGCGCCGCCCCGCAGCAGGATCACGGTGGCGGCGAGGCGCGGTGGCGTGGCCGGGCCGCGGTTGGGCTGCTGACCGCCCTGCAGCTCCACGTCACCGATCGGGTCCCCGTCCACCAGCTGACCCTATCGGGGCGCGTGGCTGCCAACGCGACCGTCAGCCCCTTCGCCCGGCGGTACAGGTACTCGACCGCCGCGATCGAGCGGTTCGCGTCGGGCGAGACGGCCGGTAATCTCTGTGCATGAGCGCAGCGACAACCACCCTGCAGCGCTGGATCTGCGAATCCTGCGGCTACATCTACGATCCCGAGGAGGGCGACCCGGACGGCGGGATCCCGACCGGCACCGCCTTCGAGGACATTCCCGACACCTGGTTCTGCCCCGTGTGCGGAGCGCGCAAGCGCGACTTCGTTCCCTTCGAAGAGTAGGCGCGGTCTGACCGCCGACAGCGCACTGCTCGCGTTCGACCGCGAGCACGTCTGGCACCCCTACGGCGCGCTCCCGCCACGGCTGCCCTCGCTGCCCGTCGCCTCCGCGCAGGGCGTGCGCCTGCGGCTCGCCGACGGCCGCGAGCTGATCGACGGCATGTCTTCGTGGTGGTGCGCGATCCACGGCTATCGCCACCCTGCGCTGGACCGCGCCGCCGGCGAGCAGCTGCAGTGCATGGCCCACGTGATGTTCGGCGGGCTCACGCACGAGCCAGCGGTGCGCCTTGCCCAGCGGCTGATCGAGATCGCCCCGGCGGGGCTGGACCGCGTGTTCTTCGCGGACTCCGGCTCGGTGTCCGTCGAGGTGGCGATCAAGCTCTGCCTGCAGTTTCAGGCAGCGCGCGGCCTGCCCGCGCGCAGGCGGCTGCTGACGGTGCGCGGCGGCTATCACGGCGACACCTTCGGCGCGATGGCCGTCTGCGACCCGGTCGGCGGGATGCACCGGCTGTTCGCCGGCACGCTCAGCGAGCACGTCTTCGCGGATCGTCCCCCCGACGGCTTCTCGGCCGGCCTGGACGCGGCGTGGGCGGCCCAGCTGCGCGAGCTCGCCGCCGCGCACACGCACGAGCTCGCGGCGGTGATCGTCGAGCCGGTCGTGCAGGGGGCCGGCGGGATGCGGTTTCACTCGCCGCAGTACGTCGCGCTGCTGCGCGAGCTGTGCGACGAGCACGGGCTGCTGCTCGTGCTCGACGAGATCGCGACAGGCTTCGGGCGCACGGGAGCGCTGTTCGCCTGCGAGCATGCGCACGTCTCACCCGACGTGATGTGCGTCGGCAAGGCGCTGACCGGCGGCTACATGACGCTGGCCGCCACGCTCTGCACGCGCACGGTCGCCGAGACGGTGTCCGGGGGCGAGGCCGGCGGGCTGATGCACGGGCCGACGTTCATGGCCAACCCGCTGGCCTGCGCGGTCGCGCTGGCCTCGCTGCAGCTGCTGGCCGACGGGGGCTGGCGCGAGCGCGTGACGGCGATCGAGCGCGGGCTGCACGTCGGCCTCGCGCCGGCGCGCACGCTGCCGGGTGTCGCCGACGTGCGCGTGCTGGGCGCGATCGGCGTGATCCAGCTGCGCCACGAGGTGGACGTCGCGGCCGCCACCGCGGCGGCCGTGGAGCAGGGTGTGTGGCTCCGGCCGTTTCGCGACCTGATCTACACGATGCCGCCCTACGTGATCGACGACGGCGATCTCGCCCGGGTCACCGCCGCGGCACTGGCGGCAGCCGGCGCCGACGGCGAGCATCGCGTCTAAGCGCGGCGCGCCCGGGCGCGTCCCCGGGCGGCTGGACCGGGGAGGTAAGCTTGATCTGCTCGACGTCAACTTGGACGGTTTGTCGACATGCCCGCACGCAATGTGAGGACCACGCCGCGCCCTGGGGAGGTCGGTTCCTCCCGCGTCGCGCCCGCGGGCGAGGACGCGGGCGACAGCCCGCCCGAGCGCTACCGGCGGCTGCCGTCCGGGGCGCAGCGCCTGGATCCAGAGGAGGTCAGGCGCGATCAGCGCGAACGCCTGCAGACGGCCCTGATCGAGCTCGTCGCACAGCGCGGCTACCGCGCGGTGCGCGTGCTCGACATCTCAAAGCTCGCGCGCGTCTCCCAGCCGACCCTGTACAGCCTGTACAAAGACAAGGAGGAGCTGTTCCTGGCCGCCTACGACGAGATCTCCAGGCGCACCGAGGACACGGTCATCGAAGCCTACGAGGTGGCCGGCTCAGAGCGCGAGCGCCTGCGCGGAGCGATCATGGCATTCGGCCAGCTCGCCGCCGCCCAGCCCGAGATGATCGTCGCGCTCGGCGCCTTCGGCGCCGGGGCGAAGGCGCTGCAGCGGCGCAACAGGGCGCTCGGCGTGATCGAAGAGCACCTGTATGAGAGCCGCGCGCTGGCGGTGGCCAGGGACGGACGCGGCGGCGCGGCCGACCGGGCGCGCAAGCGCGTGAGCGACTCGGCGTCGGCCCCCGGAGAGACCACGCCACTGCGCCCCGACCTCACCGTGAAAGCGATCATCGGCGGCGTGGGCGCGGTGACCGCCACCCACCTGCGCCAGGGGCACGTCGACGACCTGCCCGCGCTGTCGGACGAGCTCGCGGGATGGGCGGTCAGCTACCCGCTGCAGCTGCCCGCGGGGCTCGAGTGCCCGGTGCCGGCCGCGCCGCCCGCGAGCGCCGAGGCGATGTTCGCCACCTCAGAGCGCGCCCGGCGAGCGCGCGGGCCGCTGCCGAGCGGGCGCCACGAACTCTCGCGCGGGTTCATCGTCAAAAGCCAGCGCGAGCGGATCGTCGACGCGATCGCCTCGATCGTCGCCGAAAAGGGCCTCGCGCGGCTGACGATCCCCGAAATCGCCCAGCACGCGAACATCTCCCATCAGACGTTCTATGAGATGTACGAGACCAAGCAGGACGCCGTGCTCGGCGCCCAGAAGGCGGGCATGCGCCAGGCGCAGCTGGTGCTCGCCGAGGCCTACGACGCCGATCGCGACAGCTGGCCCGATGCCGTGGTGGCCGGCCTGCGCGCGCTGATCGACTTCGTGACCTCAGAGCCGGTGCACGCTCACCTGAACCTGATCGACACGTTCGTCGCGAGCCCCGCGTCGATCGAGATCCGCGCGCAATCCCTGCAGGCCTTCGCCGCCTACCTGCGACCCGGCGAGGACCAGTCCGCTCATGCCGCCGACGTCCCGGCGATCGCGGCGGAAGCGACCGCCGGGGGGATCTGGGAGATCTTCCGCCATTACGTCAACCGCGGGCAGCTCGCGCAGCTATCCGACGCCTGCCCGCAGGTCATCTACATCGCCCTCACGCCGTTCATCGGCGCCGAGCAGGCGGCCGAGGTCGCCCGCCGCTCGACCGCCTGAGCGCGCGCTCGCGCCCGCTGGCGCCAGCCAGCGACGCCACGGCAGCGCGCGGGCAGCCGCGGCGAGCGCGGCGCGGCGCGGCGCGGCGATCTCGGGCAGGACCGCGACCTCGACCTCGCCGAGCGAGGCGATCGTCGCGCGGTTTGAGCGCTCGAGCTGCGACGGGCGGGCCGGCCAGGGCGTGAGCACGACCGCGCGCACGTCCAGCCCGCGGGCCCGAGCGCACTGGAGCGTGAGCAGCGCATGGTTGATCGTCCCTAGGCCGGGTCGTGCGGCGATCAGCAGGGGCAGGCCGAGCGCCGCCGCGAGGTCGCGCATCAGAAAACCCGCGGCGAGCGGCACGAGCAGCCCGCCCGCGCCCTCGACGATCAGCGGCGCGCCCCCCGACGCGAGCGCCTGGGCATGGGCGATTAGCGCGCGCGGCTCGATCGGGCGTGCGCTGAGCGCCGCGGCGAGGTGGGGTGAGACCGCGGGGCCGTAGCGCAGCGGCGCGACCTGCTCGGGCGCCATGCCGGCCGCCCGCGCGAGCAGCTCGTGATCGGCGGGCCAGGCGCCGGGCGGCTCATCGAGCCCGGTGAGGACCGGCTTATAGGCGCGCACGGGCTCGCCGCCGGCGGCGATCGCCGCGAGCAGCGCGGCGCTCAGCGCCGTCTTGCCGGCGCCCGTGTCGGTGCCCGCGACGAACAGCCCGCGCATCGCCCGCGTCTAGGCCGCGCGTGCGATCGAGGCGTCGCGCTCGACGTCAAACGGCCGGCCGGCGTGGAACGACGCCCCTGCGTCAAACGGCGCGCCCGACAGCTGCGGCGCGGACATCGCCGGCTCGGGCTCAGTCCACGCCTCGTCCTCGGTCCACGCCTCGCGCTCATCAAGCGCGGGCTCGGGCGCGTCGGCCGGCAGCAGCGCGGCCGGCTCCAGTCCGCTGGCGCGAGCCGCCTCAGCCAGAACAAGCGCGGCCCGGCGCAGCTCGGCAGGGGTGTGAGACGCCATCGCCGTGAGGCGCAGGCGCGAGGTGCCCGCCGCGACCGACGGCGGGCGGATCGCCTGCGCGAAGACCCCGCGCTCGATCGCCTCCTCGCACATCCGCATCGCCGCGAGCGGCTCGCCGACGATCAGCGGAACGATGTGCATCTCCTGGTCGGCCACCGGGAAGCCCTCGTCGGCGAGCGCGCGACGCAGCACCCGCGCATTGGCGCTCAGACGGCGCACGCGATGAGACCGCTCGCCGAGCAGCTGCAGCGCGGTCATCGCGGCGGCGACGGCGGGAGGCGGCGGGGCGGTGGAGAAGATCAGCGAGCGCGCCGCGTTGATCAGATAGCTCACGGTCGCCTCGCTGGCGCAGGCGTAGGCGCCGTAGGACCCGAGCGCCTTGCCGAGCGTGCCGACGACCACGTCGATCTCGCCCTCCAGGCCCGCCTCTGCGACCGCGCCGCGTCCGTCGGGGCCGAGCGCGCCGACGGCGTGCGCGTCATCGACGACCGTGCGCGCCCCGTGGATCTCGGCCAGCTCGGCTATCTCGCGCAGCGGAGCGACGTCGCCGTCCATCGAGAAGACCGAGTCGGTCACGATCAGCCGGGCGCCGGCGCCGCCCCGCCCGGAGCTGTGGCGGCGCAGCAGCGAGTGCAGGTGCTCGACGTCGCGGTGGCGGTAGACGACCACCTCCGCGCGCGACAGGCGACACGCGTCGATGATCGAAGCGTGGTTGCGCTCGTCGGAGAACACGACGTCTCCGCGACCGGCCAGGGCGCCGATCACTCCCAGGTTGGCTAGGTAGCCCGAGCCGAACAGGACGCACGCCTCGCTCCTGGCGAACGCCGCCAGCCGCTGCTCGAGGCGGCAGTGGATCGTCATCGTGCCCGACACGAGCCGCGAGGCTCCTGCGCCGACGCCCCAGCGCATCGCGGCCTCCGCTGCCGCCTCGCGCACGCGCGGGTGATCGGCCAGCCCGAGGTAGTTGTTGGAGCACAGCACCAGCACCGGGCGGCCGTCGAGCAGCACGCGCGGCCCCTGCGGCCCGGACACCATCCGCAGGCGGCGGCGCAGGCCCTCCTGCTCGAGCTCCTCCAGGCGCTCGTCGATCTCGTTCATCTCGATCCTCTCGCTCGACTCAGTCTCCCCAGCCGGCGACGACCGGGCTGGGCACGGTGTTTGGCGCTCCGTCGGGACGCGGCGGCGCCTTGCGCTTGGGCGTGAAGCGCATCTGGGTCGACGGATCCCACAGGCGCACGCTGAGCGTCGCGCGAGCGTCCCCGTCGGCGCCCGGGGGGCCCCCGGCGGGCGAGTTGGCGCGCGCCGCGGACGCGTCCCGCGTCACGGCCTGCAGGTGCTCGGCGACGGGGTCGGGCGTGTCTCCGCTCAGCCATCCCGATCTGTTGTCCGGCCGCGGGTTGCTCGCGTTGTCTGGCTGGCGCGCGATGTTCAGGCCGTGCGCGGCGAACATCGCCCTGTCCTGCTCGGGCTCGGCGCCCAGCGTGGTGAGGAAGTTGCCCATCATCACGCCGTTGAGCCCGGCCTTGACGGCCAGCGGCTGCAGCTCGCGCAGGTTCTCCACCCGCCCGCCGCAGAGCCGAAACAGCGCGTCGGGCAGGATCAGGCGAAAGATCGCCACCCACTTGACGGCCTCCCAGGGGTCGATCAGTTCGCGGTCGCCGAACTTCGTACCGGGACGCGGGCTCAGCAGGTTTATCGGGACGCTCGTCGGGTCGATCGCGGCGAGCTCGAACGCCATCTCCACCCGCTGGGCACGGGTCTCGCCGAGGTTGAGGATGCCCCCGACGCAGGTCTCAAGCCCGGCCTCGCGCACGGCGCTGATCGTTCGCAGGCGCCCCTCGTAGCGAACCGTCGTCGAGACCTCGTCGTAGTAGCTGGAGGCGGTCTCGACGTTGTGGTGAACGCGCTGCACCCCTGCCTGCTTGAGCGCGCTGGCGCGCTCCGCGGAGATGTGCCCGACCGAGGCGCAGCGCTTGAGGCTCGTGCGCTCGGCGACCAGGCGCACGCCTTCCAGGTACTTCTGGAAGTCGCGCTTGGACAGCCCCTGGCCCTGCGTGACCATGCAGAAGCGGTGCGCCCCGGCAGCTTCGGCGGCCAGCGCGTGCTCGAGGATCTGCTCGGGCTCCATCAGCGCGTGCATCGGCGTCTCGGCCTCGGCGAAGCGCGACTGCGCACAGAAGCCGCAGTCCTCCGCGCAGCCGCCGGACTTGGCGTTGACCAGCGAGCACATGTCGGTCGAATCGTCAAAGCGCGCGACGCGCACATCCCAGGCGCGCTGCACGAGCTCCTCGATCTGCGCGTGCTCGGTGATCTCCCCGAGGGCGAGGGCTTCCTCGCGGGTGATCAGCGGCGTCATGCGCGCACGTTAAGCCGACCGGCGGACGGCTCGCGCCGCCCGGCAGGCGACAGCGGGCGCTAGCGGCCGCGCCAGCGCGCCGGCCGTTTCTCGACGAACGCGCGCATGCCCTCGCGGATGTCCTCGGAGGCGAACGAGGCCAGGCGCAGCTCGGTCAGCTCGTTCTCCGTCTCGGGCGACAGCGCGCCCTCGGCCTGCAGCAGGGCGGCGATGACGCGCTTGTTTCCGCGCTGGGACAGCGGCGCGTTGGCCGCGAGCGTCCCGGCCAGCTCGAGCGCGAGCGCGTCCAGCTGCGCGGCCGCGGCGACGCGGTTGACCAGCCCCCATGCCAGCGCGGTCGGGGCGTCGATCTGCTCGGCGAGCAGGAACAGCTCGCGGGTGCGCGCAGCGCCGATCGTCTGCAGGAAGCGGCGCAGCCCGGTGTGGGAGTAGACGAGGCCCAGCCTGGCCGGCGGCATGCCCAGGCGGATGTCGTCCTGGGCGACGCGCAGGTCGCAGGCCAGCGCGAGCTCCAGGCCGCCGCCGATCGTGTGCCCTCCGAGCACGGCGAGCGTCGGGCAGGCGAACGCCTCGAGCGCGTCGATCGCGGCCGTGAACGGGCGCGCCACCAGGCGCTCGGCGCGCCGCTCGAAATCGTCGTCTCCGACCTCGCCGATGTCATAGCCGGCCGAGAACATGCCGTGCCCGCCGGTGACGATCAGGCAGCGCGTGGCTGTCGCCTGGAGCTCTGTCAGCGTCGCGCTGATCGCGTCGAGGATCGGGTGGTCCAGCGCGTTGCGCTTGCTCGGGTTGGAGATCGTCAGGCGGACGACCTGGGCGAGCGGTTCGTCGATCAGCAGCTTGCCGTCGGCGAGCTCGCGCGCTGCGCCGTCGGAGGGCACCGGACTACTCCAGCACGACCAGCGTGTCGCCCTCGCTGACGGCCTGGCCCTCCTCGCAGCGGATCTCGGTGACCGTGCCCGCGTCCTCGGCCTCGACGGGCATCTCCATCTTCATCGACTCGAGGATCGCGACCGTGTCGCCCTCCTGGACGGCGTCGCCGACCGCGCACTCGACTTTCCAGACGGTTCCCGTGATGTGCGCCGCTATCTCGGACACGCCCAGGACAATAGCCTCCGCGGCTGACCGACATGGCCGAAATCTTCGTGATCGTCACGACGCTGAACGAGGCCGCGCGCATCGAGGCCACGCTGGCGGGGCTGGCGCTGGCCTTCCCGGGCGCGCCGGTGTGGCTGGCCGACGACGGCTCAAGCGACGCGACGCCGTCGCTCGCGCGCGCCGCAGGCGCACGGGTGGTGCGCAGCGAGCGGACGATCGGCAAGGGCGCGGCTGCCACGCTGGCCGCCGGCGCGGCGCTCCTGCACGCGCGCTCGGAGCGCCCGAACGAGCGCCCGGGCACGATCTTCGTGCTGTGCGACGGCGACCTCGGTGGCTCCGCGGCAGAGCTCTCGACCCTGGCCGAGGCCGTCGCCGACGGTCGCGCTGACCTCGCCGTCGGGGCGTTCGCGGTGCGCGCCGGGGGCGGGCTGGGGATCGCGCTTGCATTCGCGCGCTGGGCGATCCGCCGGCGCTGCGGCGTGTGGACGCGGGCGCCGATCTCCGGGCAGCGCGCGCTGTCGGGCCCCGTGCTCGAGCAAGTGCTGCCGTTCGCGAACGGCTTCGGCATGGAGATCGGGATGACGATCGACGCCGTGCGCGCCGGGTATCGCCTGCGCGAGATCGAGCTGAGCCTGAGCCATCGCGCCAGCGCGCGCACGGCTGCCGGCTTTGCCCATCGCGCGCGCCAGCTGGGCGACTTCGCGCGCGTCTACCTCGCCCGTCGATAGGCTCGCCAGCGAGATGATCCTCGCCATCGACCAGGGCACGACGGCGACCACGTGCATCGTGTTCGACGAGCGCATGGAGCCCGTCGGGTCCGCCCAGCGCGAGATCGCGCCGCGCTACCCGCGACCGGGCTGGGTCGAGCAGGACGCGCGCGAGATCTGGGAGACCACGCACGCGGTCTGCGGCGAGGCGCTGGACGACGCGGGGGTACGCGACGGCGAGCTGTCGGCGGTCGGCATCACAAACCAGCGCGAGACGGTCTGCGTCTGGGACCCGCTCAGCGGCGAGCCGCTGCACGCGGCGATCGTCTGGCAGGACCGCCGCACGGCGGACCGCTGTCTGGCGCTGCGGGCCGCCGGCCACGAAGCTGTCGTGCGCGCGCGCACCGGGCTGGTGATCGATCCCTACTTCTCCGCGACGAAGATCCAGTGGCTGCTCGAGCACGTGGAGGGCCTGCGCGAGCGCGTGACGGATGGGCGCGCGGTGTTCGGCACGATCGATTCGTGGCTGCTGTTCAACCTGACCGGCGAGCATCTGACCGACGTCACCAACGCCTCGCGCACGATGCTTTTGGACATCGCCAGCGGCGCCTGGGACGCCGAGCTGATGGAGCTGCTGGACGTGCCGGCGGCGAGCCTCGCGCGCGTCTGCCCGAGCGCCGGGGTCCTCGGGCAGACCCGGCCGCAGGCGCTGTACGGTCACGCGGTCCCGGTCGCCGGCGTCGCGGGCGACCAGCAGGCGGCGCTGTTCGGACAGGGCTGCGTCGATCCGGGGATGGGCAAGAACACCTACGGGACCGGCTCATTCGTGCTCGTCAACACCGGCTTTCGCACGCCCGAGCCCCCGCCCGGGCTGCTGGCGACCGTCGCCTCGGCGATCGGCGGGTCGCTCGCGTACGCGCTGGAGGCGTCGATCTTCGCGACCGGGGCGGCGGTGCAGTGGCTGCGCGACGGGCTTGGCATCATCGCTCGCGCCGCGGAGACCGAGGCGCTCGCGGCGGCGCTGCAGGGCAACGACGGCGTGTACTTCGTGCCCGCGCTGACCGGGCTGGGCTCTCCGCACTGGGACCCCGACGCGCGCGGCACGATCGTCGGCCTGACACGGGGGGCCGGGCGCGCCCAGCTCGCCCGCGCGACGCTCGAGGCGATCGCCTACCAAACTGTCGACGCCGTGCGCGCGATCGAGGCGGCGGGCGAGCAGCGCCTGGGCGAGCTGCGCGCCGACGGCGGCGCGACCGCCAACGGCTGGCTGATGCAGTTCCAGGCAGACGTGCTGGGCGTGCCCGTGGTGCTGGGGGAGATCGCACAGACGACGGCTCTGGGGGCGGCGCTGCTCGCGGGCATCGGAGCTGACCTGTGGACGGTGAGCGACGTGCGTGGCGCCTGGCGCGAGCGCACGCGCTATGAGCCGCGGATGAGCGCGGACGAGCGCGAGAGCCTGCTGGCCGGCTGGGCCGACGCGCTCGCGTGCGCGCGTAACTTTGGCGGGCGCACAAGGTAGACCGCTCAGATGAGCGAGCTGGCAACGATGCGCGAGCAGGTCTATACCGACCCCCGCCCCAAGGAGCACTTCGACCGCTTCCACGAGCGCGCGCGCACGCGCGAGCCCAACTGGGCCTATGAGGCGACGCGCCTGATCACCTCGCTGTACGCGTTCACGCTGCTGCGCTCGCGCTGCATCTCCTCCGAGAAGGTGCCGGCCAGCGGCCCCGTGATCCTCGCGCCCAACCACTTCTCGTTCATGGACCACTTCCTGATGGGCTGCTTCATCCGGCGCAAGATCCGCTTCATGGCGAAGTCCCAGCTCTTCAAACCCCCGATGCAGTGGATCTACAGCCCAGGCGGCGTGTTCCCCGTGCGACGCGGCGCGCGCGACCAGGAGACGTTCATCACCGCCGAGCTGATCCTCGACAAAGGCGGCGCGATCGCGATGTACTGCGAGGGCGGGCGCTCGCGGACCGGGAAAGTGGGCGAGCAGGCAAAGCCCGGGATCGGGCGCCTGGCGCTCGAGTCCGGCGCGCCGGTCGTGCCGATCGCGATCCACGGCTCCTCGCGCGTGCGCAACTGGAAGCGGCTGCAGTTCCCGAAGGTCACCGTGCAGTACGGCGACGCGCTGTGCTGGGAGCAGGTCCGCGATCCGACCCGCGCGCAGCAGCAGGCCGTGGCCGACGAGGTGCTCGGGGAGATCCGCGGGCTGTACGCGGGCCTGGAGGAGCTCGGGCGCAAGGGGGTGGTGCGGCGCGTGCGCCAGCAGCGGCGCGCGGCGGCGCGCGCGCCGAAGGGCGCGGCGGTGGCCTGAGCGCCGGCGACGCGTCGGAGGCGTGTCGTAGGCTGCGTGCGGTCCGTCGATCGCCGGATCGGAGGGGCATGAAGTCGCTGGACGTCGGCGCGGTGATCAGCCGCGTATGGGCAATCTACGTTGATCAGGCGCCCGTGCTGATGCCTGCGGCGGCGGTCGTGTTCGTGTTCACCGGCGTGCTGAGCGAAGTGCTGATCCGCGCGTCCCCAGGGCTTGCGCTGGTGTCGATCCTGATCACGATCGTCGCGGCGACGCTGTTCACCGGGATGGTCGTCGAGCTCGTGGCCGACGTGCAGGACGGACGGCGTGATACGAGCGTCCGGCGCCTGCTGTCCGCCGCCGCGCCGGTGATCTGGAACCTGATCGTGCTGGGGCTCATCGAGGGCATCGGGATCCTGGTCGGGCTGGTGCTGCTGGTCGTGCCCGGCTTGATCCTGCTGACCATCTGGTCGGTCGCCGCGCCGGCGGTCGTGCTCGAGCGCGCCCGGCCGATCCGGGCGCTACGGCGAAGCCGCGAGCTCGTGCGCGGCAACGGCTGGCCGGTGTTCGGCGTGATCGCCGTGTTCGTATTCGGGGTGCTGATCGGCGCCTCGCTGATCGACTCGCTCGCGGCCGCGGCGGGGACCGGCGCCGGCATCGTCGCCCGCGTCGTCGTCGGGGTGCTCACCGCGCCGCTGTCGGCGCTGGCCGCCGCGGTGCTCTACCTCGAGCTCGGCGGGTCGCCGACGGTCAGACCCGACGCCGACGCGCCGCCGAGCATCGCGTGAGCCCGGCTGGCCCGCGTCGCGCCCGGCGTGGCGCCGGGGCGCGGGTGCCGCTCAGCCGGTCATCCCGCCGAAGATCCCGCCGGTGATGTGCAGCGTCTGGCCGTGCACGTAGTTGCTCCACGGGGAGCAGAGGAAGAACACGCCGCCGGCCGCCTCCTCGGGCGTGGCCGGGCGTCCGAGCGGGATCAGCGCCGGGGCCATCTGGCGGGCCTGCTCGGGGATGCCGAGCTGGATCGTCTCGCCGTGGACCTCCATCTTGTTGTCGTCGACCTTCGCCTGGGTCAGGCGCGTGTCGATGAAGCCGAAGGCGACCGCGTTGACGTTGATTTTGAACTGGCCCCACTCCTTGGCGACGGTTTTGGTCAGGCCCACGACGCCGGCCTTGCCCGACGAGTAGTTGGCCTGCCCAGCGTTGCCGAAGGTGCCCGACGTGGAGGAGACGTTGACGATCTTGCGGAACACCTCGCGGCCTTCCTCGCGCTCTTTCTTGGCCGGCTCGCGTAGGTGCGGCGCGGCGGCGCGGATCACGCGGAAGGGGACGACCGTGTGGATGTCGAGCATCGCCTGGAAGTGCTCGTCTGACATCTTGTGGACCGGTGCGTCGATCGTGTAGCCGGCGTTGTTGACGATGATGTCGAGCTTGCCGAACGAGTCGATCGCCTGCTGCACGAGCTGGTCGGGGACGCCGGGCTTGGTCAGGTCGCCGGCAAAGACGGCCGTCTCGCCTGCGATCTCCGCGGCCGCCTGCTCGGCGACATCTGCGTCGAGGTCGTTGATCAGGACCTGGGCGCCGTGTGACGCGAGCATCTCCGCGGTGGCGCGCCCGATCCCGCGCGCCGAGCCAGTGACGATCGCCGACTTGCCGTCGAGTACTCCCATTTTCGTTGTGTCTCCTTGTCTTCGTTGAGGTGCAAGGAGCCTATCCGAGCGCTTCGGTCGCGGGGCTCAGCCCGTGATGATCACGCCGAAGTCCTGCGTGTAGATCGCGCCGGCCTCGCCGCGCGCGAGCGATTCAGGCGGGTGCGCCGAGACGCCGATCCCGCTGTCGCGAAAGCCAGCATCGAGGATGTTGGCTCGATGCCCGGGCGAGGCCATCCAGGCGGCGACGATAGCGCGCGGCGTCGCCAGCCAGAGCGTGCCCCAGCCGATGTTCTCGCCGATTTCATAGCCGACGCTCGAGCTGTAAATGTAGCCCGCGGCGCGCATGCGGCTGGCCGGCGTGTCCCCGCCCGGCCCGGTGTGTTCGAAGTAGTCGCCGAACGCCATGCTGTCGGTGTGGCGCTGGGCGGAGAGTTCCAGCGCGGAGTCGGGCGCCAGCGGACGCTCGCCGTTGGCGGTCCGTTCGCGGTTGACCAGGCAGAGCGTGGCAGTGCGCACGCTTGGGAGGTTCTGCGCGGTCGGAATCAGGCTGGCGTTGGGGCAGCTGTCGCTGTTGGCCGCGTTGGGCGCGGGGCTGGCGGCGTTGGGCGCCAGGCGCCGGGCGCCGCCGGGGGCCGGCGCGTGTGCCGTGCGGCGCACTAGCCGCTGGCGGGCGCGGCGGGTCAGCGGATGACGCGAGCCGCGGCGCGAGCGGTGGGTGGCGGTGTGCCGGGCGCTCGAGCGACGGTGCAGGCAGCCGGCGGCGCGCTGGCCGCGGTGACGCTTGCGCGCGCGGAAGCTGCTCTGGCGCGCGCAGCTGACGCGGTGGCGAAAGCGCGCGCTGCGTTGCACGGCGCGCGGCTGCGCGGCAGCCCGCGCGACCTGGGGGCCCTGCGCCGACGAGCTGGCGACGCCGTCGCCCAGGCACAGCGCGCACAGCGCGGCGGCGAACAGCAGGCGAGAACGGACCACACGGTCCTATCGACCGCGGCGCGGCGATGTTTGAGCCCGCGATCAGGCTTGCAGAGGTTTGGCAAGCGCTGTCGCGGCGGAGAGTCTGGCGGACAGTCTCAGAGGCCGTATGAGCGGCCGATCACCTCGAGCATGATCTCGTCGGTCCCGGCGCCGATGCGGTTCAGGCGCGCATCGCGCCAGACGCGCTCGACCCCGTACTCGCGCATGTAGCCGGCGCCGCCGTGTATCTGGATGCACTCGTCCGCGACCTCGCAGGCGATGCGCGAGGCATGGAGCTTGGCCATCGAGATCTCGCGCACGGGGTACTCGCCGTTGGCAAACCGCCAGGCGGTCACGTAGACCATCTGGCGCGCGGACTCGATCTTCGTCGCCATGTCCGCGAACTTGTGGCGGGTGACCTGGAAGGAGCCGATGCTCCGCCCGAACGCCTTGCGCTCCTGTGCGAACGCGAGCGTGCGCTCGAAGCACCTCTGAGCCCCGGCCACGCTGCCGGCGGCGCCGATCAGCCGCTCGCCCTGGAGCTCCCACATGATGTGGTAGAAGCCCTTGCCGAGCTCGCCGAGCATGGCGCTGGCCGGCACGCGCACGTCCTGGAAGGCGAGCAGCGCGGTGTCGGAGGAGTGCATGCCGAGCTTGACGAGCTTCTTCTCACGGATCACGCCCGGATCGTCCATCGGCACGAGGAACAGCGTGAACCCGTCGTAGCCGGCGTCGGGATCGGTCTTCGTGACGAGCACGATCATGTCGGCGCGATGGCCGTTGGTGATGTAGGTCTTCGAGCCGTTGATCACGTACTCGTCGCCGTCGCGCACCGCGCGGGTCTTGATCCCCGCCACGTCCGAGCCGGCGTCTGGCTCGGTGATGCCGAGGCAGAGGATCTTCTCGCCGCGGATCGCGGGCACCACCCACTCGCGCTTCTGCTCCTCGGTGCCGAACGCGAGGATCGGCGGCATCGCCATGTCGGTGTGGACCGCCACGCCCATCGCCATGCCGGCGGTTCCCGCGCCCGCCATCTCCTCCGCGAGCACGAGGCTCGTGTAGTAGTCGCCGCCCTGGCCGCCGTAGGCCTCAGGCTTGTCGAGGCCGAGGAAGCCGAGCTCGCCCATGCGCGCGAACACCGAGTCCGGGAACGTCGTGTCCTCCCATTCCTCGGCGTGCGGCGCGAGCTCCTTTGCGACGAAGCTGCGGATCGACTCGCGCAGCTGTTCGTGCTCGTCGGTGAAGATGAAGTGCTTGCGCTTGGCCTGGAAATCCGGCTTGAGCACATCCTCTGCGGTGGCGGCCATGGGGGTGATCTCCTCGCTGGCGTTGCGGATCGGTGTGACGGGGCAAAGTGAACAGTAGCGCTATCTACTTTGGATCTCTCCCGAACTTGACTCGGCCACTCGATAGTCTGACCAGCGATCAGCGCCAGCTAGCAAGCGCAGCCGGTCCGGGCCAAAGTGTGTAGTAGGGCTGCGCACTGTTCACACGTCGCGATGCAGGCTACGATGCGCCTGTGTCCCGCGAGACCGCCGCCAGCGACAAGGTGCTCTACGCGGTCGACGAGCGCGGCGTGGCGACGATCACGCTGAACGATCCCGAGACGCGCAACGCGCTCTCGCCGGAGATGCTCGACGGGCTGCTGGCGGGCTTCGCGCGCGCGCGCGACGACGATGCGGTGCGCTGCGCGGTGCTCGCGTCCTCGCACGAGCGGACGTTCTCCTCGGGGGCCAACCTCGGCGGGTTCGCCGCCGACGCGGCGCTCGTGCACAAGCACTTCGACTCGGCGCGCTTCGCCGAGCTGTTCAGGCTGATCGGCGAGCTTCACAAGCCGACGATCTGCGCGGCGCGCGGTCACGTGCTCGCCGGCGCGCTGGGGATGGCGCTGGCGTGCGACCTGGTGCTCGCCTCCGAGCAGGCGAGCTTCGGCACGCCGGAGATCAGCGTGGGCGCGTTTCCGTTCATGATCATGGCGCTGATCTACCGCAACGTGCCGCGCAAGAAGGCCAGCGAGCTGCTGCTGCTGGGCGAGCGCCTCAGCGCGCAGGACGCGCTCGCGGCCGGGCTGGTGAACCGCGTCGTGCCCGACGGCGACCTCGACGGGTGGGTCGCCGACTGGGCGGGCAAGCTCGCGGGCGCCTCGCCGGTGATCATGCGGCTGGGCAAGGAAGCGATGCGCCGCCAGCTGGACATGCCGCTCGACGACGCGCTGGACTACCTGCGTGCGCAGCTGACGCTCGCGATGTCCACCGAGGACATCGTCGAGGGCGTGGGCGCGTTCTTCGAGAAGCGCGAGCCCGTCTGGAAAGGCCGCTGATGAGCAGCGACGGAAAGAGCGGCGCGACCGCAGGCACTTCCTTGCTGCGCCCGCTCGTCGAGGACCTGCAGGCGCGGCGCGCGCAGATCGCGCTCGGCGGCGGCGAGGAGCGGATCGCAAGGCAGCACGCGGCGCAGAAGCTGACAGCGCGCGAGCGGCTGGCGCTGCTGATCGACGAGGGGACGTTCACAGAGCTCGGCATCCACGGCCGCCCGCACTTCTCCCAGCGCGCGATGGACGGCGTGCCGGCGCCCGCCGACGGCGTGATCACCGGCTACGGCAAGGTGCAGGGGCGCCTGGCTGCGGTGTGCGCGTACGACTTCACGGTGATGGCCGGCTCGATGGGGATGACCGGCGAGCTGAAGGTGACGCGGCTGCGCGAGCTGGCGCTCAGCAAGCGGATCCCGTTCATCTGGCTGCTGGACTCGGCCGGCGCGCGCATCCAGGAGGCGGTCGGGTCGCTGTTCGCCGGCTCGGGCCACCTGTTTCGCGAGGAGGTCGTGATGAGCGGGGTGATCCCGCAGATCGCCGCGCTGATGGGGCCGTGTGCGGCCGGCACGGCCTACATCCCGGGCCTTGCGGACTTCGTGCCGATGGTGGCCGGCCGCGGCTCGATGGCGCTCGCCGGGCCCCACCTGGTGCGCGCCGCGATCGGCGAGGACGTCACCCAGGAGGAGCTCGGCGGCTCGCGCGTGCACTGCCGGAGGTCGGGCGTCGGCGACCTGGAGGTCGCAGACGACGAGGCCTGCATCGCGGCGATCAAGCAGTACCTGTCGTTCATGCCCCAGAACTGCGAGCAGAAGCCGCCGCTGCTGGCCAGCAGCGACCCCGTGGAGCGCGCCGACGAGGAGCTGCTCGACGTGCTGCCGGAGTCAAACCGCAAGCCGTATGACATGTATGAGGTGATCAGGCGGATCGTCGACGACGGCGTCTACTTCGACATGAAGGGCCAGTGGGCGAAGACGATCATCACCTGCTTCGCGCGCTTCGGCGGTCGCCCGGCGGGCATCGTCGCCAACCAGCCGAGGCAGCTCGGGGGGATCCTCGACAACGACTCGGCGGACAAGGCCGCGCGCTTCGTGAACCTGTGCAACGCGTTCGCGATGCCGCTCGTGTTCCTGATGGACGTGCCCGGCTTCATGGTCGGCAGCAAGGTCGAGGCCGGCGGGATCATCCGCCACGGCGCCAAGATGCTCTACGCGGTCGCCAACGCGACGGTGCCGAAGATCACGGTGATCACGCGCAAGGCGTACGGCGCCGGTTACTACGTGATGAACGGCCGCGCGTACGAGCCCGACCTGATCGTCGCCTGGCCCAGCGCGGAGATCAGCGTGATGGGCGCCGAGGGCGCGGTCGAGATCGTGATGCGCAAGCAGGTCGAGGAAGCGGCGGACCCGCAGGCCAAGAAGGCGGAGCTGATCGAGGCCTACCGCGAGATCATCGACGTCTACATCGCGGCCGGCAACGACATGATCGACGACGTGATCGACCCGCGCGAGACGCGCCCGACGATCTGTCGCGCGCTGGAGATGTCCGAGGGCAAGCGCGTCGAGCGGCCGTGGAAGCGCCACGGCGTCGTGCCGGTGTGAGAACGGAGTCCGAGAGATCGTGAGCCTGGACGATCCGGTCGTGATCACCTGCTCGATCTCCGGCGCGCTCGCCAACCGCGAGCAGTGCCCGGCCATCCCCTACACGCCGGCCGAGTACGCGGCCGAGGCGCGGCGGATCGTCGACGCGGGCGGCGTGATGATCCACATCCACGCGCGCACGCCGGACGGCGTGCCGAGCTACGAGGTCGAGGACTTCCGCGCGATCACCGAGGCGATCCGCGCCGAGGTGGGCGACGGCGCGATCGTCAACCACTCGACCGGGGCGCTCGGGGTCCCGGTGGACAAGCGCGTGGCCTACCTGCGCGAGTGCCGTCCGGAAGTGGCGGCGCTGAACATGGGCTCGATGAACTACGCCAAGTACTCGCGCTCGCGCAAAGAGTTCGTCTTCGACATGGTGTTCGCCAACCCGTTCGAGGAGATCATCGAGCTGCTGCAGGCGATGAACGAGCTGTCGATCAAACCCGAGCACGAGTGCTTCGACGTGGGTCACGTGGGTAGCCTCGAGCCGCTGATCGACATGGGCGTGCTGAAGACCCCGCTGCACGTCGACTGCGTGATGGGCGTCGTCGGCGGGATTCCGCCGAGCGCGCGCAACCTCGCGGCGATGGTGGCGAACATCCCGGCCGGCGACGCTGCCGGCGGTGCCCGCTCGCACTGGGGCGTGATCGGGATCTCGCGCGATCAGTGGATGCTCGTCGGCGCGGCGCTGGCGCTCGGCGGCTCGGTTCGCGTGGGGCTGGAGGACAACCTGTACCTGCCAGACGGCGAGATGGCGCGCTCCAACGGCGAGCTGGTCGCCAAGGCCCGGCAGATGACCGAGGACGTCGGCCGCCGTGCGGCGACCGTGGCCGAGGCGCGCGCGATGCTCGGGATCACGCGATGAGCCTGCCGCTGGAGGGCATCCGCGTGCTCGATCTCTCGCGCCTTTTGCCGGGCGGCTTCTGCTCGCTGCTGCTCGCCGACTTCGGCGCGGACGTGCTGAAGGTCGAGGACACCGGGATGGGCGACTACATCCGCTGGTCGGCGCCCTTCTACGAGGGCGCGCACGAGAGCGCGAAGTCCGCGCTGTTTCTCGCGCTGAACCGCAACAAGCGCTCGCTGCGCCTCGACCTCAAGAACGCGCGCGGGCGCGAGGTGCTGCTGCGGCTGGTGGCCGAGCACGACGTGGTGCTCGAGTCCTTTCGCCCGGGCGTGCTCGAGCGGCTCGGCGTCGGCTATCAGCGGATGCGCGAGGAGAACCCGGGGCTGGTCTACTGCGCGATCAGCGGCTACGGACAGGCCGGCGCCAAGCGCGACGCGTCGGGGCACGACATGAACTACCTCGGGCTCGTCGGCCTGCTGGGGCTGACCGGCGAGCGCGGCGGCGCCCCGGTGCAGGCCGCCGGCCAGATCGCCGACCTTGGCGGAGGGGCGCTGATGGCGGCGTTCGGGATCATGGCTGCGCTGCGCGAGCGCGACGGCGCGCCGGGTCGCGCCGGCTCGGGCGAGGGGCAGCTGGTCGACGTGTCGATGTGCGACGGCGCGCTGTCGTGGCTTGCGCTGGTGGCGGGCGCGCACTTTGCCGACGGCGCCGTCCCGCGCCGCGGGGATCTCCCGCTCGCGGGCTCGCTGATCTGCTACCGCCCGTACGAGTGCGCCGACGGCTGGGTCTCGCTCGGCGCGCTCGAGCCGAAGTTCTGGCAGGCCTTCTGTCGCGGCGTGGGGCACGAGGAGCTGATCGCGAACCAGCTCGAGGGCCCGGGCTCTGAGGCGCATGCGCTCGTGTGCGAGATCTTCAGGAGCAGGCGGCGGGCTGAGTGGGTGCAGTTCGCCAGCGAGCACGACTGCTGCCTGGAGCCGGTGCTGGAGCTCGACGAGGCGTTGCGCTCGGAGCTGGTCGCCGAGCGCGAGATGGTCGTCGAGATGCAGCAGCCGGGCGCCCAGCGGGCGGTGCGCCAGCTCGGCATTCCGGTCAAGCTGGCGCGCACGCCGGGACAGCACGCGAGGCTGCCCGGGCCGGCGCTCGGCGAGCACACAGAGCAGGCGCTGCGCGCGGCCGGCTACTCGCAGGACGAGGTGGCGCAGCTGCTCGCGTGCGGCGCGGCAGCCGGGCCGGCCGCCGATCGGCTCGACCCCACCCTGCCGGTGTGAGCGCGGAGCGCGTCGCGCATGGCAGCGGGCACCGAAACCAGAGCGCAGCGCTCGCCCAACGGGGCCGCGGAGACGCGCCTGCTGAAGATGGCAGAGCTCGCGCAGCGCTCGGGCGTGAGCCCCGGCACGATCCGCTACTACCTGCGCGAGGGGCTGCTCGGCGACGGCGAGGACATCGTCAGGACGAGCCGCAACATGGCCTACTACCCGCCGCGCTACGTCGAGCTGATCGCGCTCATCAAGCGCCTCCAGGAGGAGCGGTTCATGCCGCTGCGCGTGATCCGCAGCGCGCTGGAAGAGGAACCGGAGCGGGTGCGCGCGCTGATGGAGCTCGAGGACCGCATCCTCGAGCGGGCGCTGGCGAGCGCCCAGGACCAGGCGCGCGTCTCGCGCAAGGCGGTGCGCGAGCGCTACGGCGTGCCGGCCAACGTGCTCGCGCGCCTGACGGACATCGGCGTGCTCACGCCCTCGGGCCGCGGCTATGACCGCGACGACGTGAAGATCATCGAGGCGATCGCGAGCTTCCGCGCCGGTGGCTACGAGGAGACGCTCGGCTTCACCGTGTACGACACGCTGCGCTACCGCGACGCGCTGGAGCCGCTGGTCCGCGACGAGGTGCGCGCGCTGCTCGACCGCCTGGCCGGCGAGGTCGAGGTCGAGCGCGCGACGGAGATCGTGGCCGCGGGCGTCGAGCCGCTGCGCGAGCTGATCGGCGCGATGCACTCGAAGATGCTGCTGGCCGAGCTGCGCCGCCACCGCGCGCGCTCGGCGCGCTGAGCTGCGCGCGAGCGCGGCGCCCGCGCCCCGTGCGCTACCAGCGCGCGCGGTGGTGCTCGACGACGCCGCGCCCGCGCGCCAGCGCGATTCCGCCCGGGAGCGTGCCCGAGAAGCTGCCGAACGGCGCCACGTAGTCGCTGCTGAGCACGAGCAGGTTGTCGCTGCGGCTGCGCTGTGTCTGCGCGTCGAACCGCAGCTGCGACCCATCCGCGCAGCGCACGCTGCTGAGGTCGGGCGCGAAGCTGACCGGCGGGGCCTCCGACGCGCGGCCCGCGACCCAGACCGCGCGCTCGCTGCCGCTCGGAGGGTCGTTTACGCCGCTGACGAGGTTCCAGGCGAGAGCAACGCCGTCGGGGCCCTCGCCGACGCCCGCCGTCCACCACCACTCGGTGTGGCGCGCGTGATAGCCGGCTGTGTCGTCGACCACCGCGAGCGCCTCGATCTGCCGCGCCGGCCCACCGTCGAGCGCGAGCGTGCCGCGCGCCGCGATCCCGGCCTGCTTGCGCGTCCACACGCTTCCGCGCCCGTGGCGGCAGATCGCCTGCACGCCGGCTTCTTCTGACAGCTCGAGCTCGAGCGCCACGCCGCCGTCGCGCACGCGCAGGAGCCCGGCGCGCGGCGAGGCAGAGCGATCGCCCGCGTCGCCCGCGCTGAGCTGAACCTCGCCGCGCCGCGGCAGCAGGCGCGTGCGCTCGCGCAGCTCGCCGGCGCCGCTCGGCGCCAGCGCCCAGAAGGACTGGCGCGCGGGGCCGATCTGGACGAGCGCCGCGCACGCCATCAGCTCGTCGCAGAAGACACCCACATAGCGCCAGCGCTTCAGCGGCCGCGCTGCGCTGAACAGCTTCATGCGGCCGGGAAACGCGCGCTCGGCCGATCTCGCTCCGGGATCGCTCACGTTATGCTTGAGAATATTGACTGACCAGTCAATCTATTCTGCGGCGCATCGCCCGCAGCGGGCTGCGGGCGATGCGCCCGCCGGAGGAGATGCGCGTTGAGGGCAGCGGCTGTCCAGCTCAACTCCACGGCCGACACGGCCGCGAACCTCGCCGCCGCCGACCGGCTGACGCGCGCCGCGGCGGCCGACGGCGCCACGCTCGTCGTGCTGCCCGAGAAGTGGACGGCGATCGGCTCTGAGCAGCAGCTGCGCGACGCCGCCGAGCCGCTGGACGGGGGGCCGGCCGTGCAGTGGGCCCGCGCGATCGCGCAGGAGCTCGCGATCGACCTGGTGGCGGGCTCGATCGTAGAGCGCCGCGCGGGGCGCGAGCGCCTGGCCAATACGGCGCTGCACGTCGATCCGAGCGGTCGCATCAGGGCGGTCTATCGCAAGCTGCACATGTTCGACGTGGAGATCGACGGCCGGGCCTATCGCGAGTCCGCGATCGAGCAGCCCGGCGATGAGATCGTGCTGTCGGCCACCGCGGACGGCGCCGGCCTGGGACTGGCGATCTGCTACGACCTGCGCTTTCCCGAGCTGTTTCGCATCCTCGCGCTGCGCGGCGCGCTGATCATCGCGCTGCCGTCGGCGTTCACGCTGCCGACCACGCGCGACCACTGGGAGGTGCTCGTGCGCGCGCGCGCGATCGAGAACCAGGCGTTCGTGATCGCAGCCAACCAGTTTGGTAGCCACCCAGCGGGCCACCACTCCGGCGGGCGGTCGATGATCGTCGGTCCGTGGGGCGACGTGCTGGCCCTTGCCCCCGACGGCGTTGGCCACATCGTCGCCGACCTGGACCTCGCGCGCCAGCGCGAGATCCGCACGCGGCTGCCGGCGCTCGCGAACCGCCGGCCGGATGCCTATCGCTGGCCGCGCGGGGACGCGGCGCCCGACGAGACGCCCGAGCCGCTGCGCGGCGCGCAGGAGGTCGCGTCGTGAGTACGGCCCGCGCCCAGGCGAGCGCCGACAAGCGCCGGCTGATACTCGACGCCGCGGTGCGCGTGTTCGCGCGCCAGGGCTTTCACGCCTGCCGCGTGTCCGATATCGCCGACGAGGCGGGCGTCGCGTACGGCCTGGTCTATCACTACTTCGACTCCAAGGACGAGGTGCTGGACACGCTGTTTCTGGAGCGCTGGAACGTGATGCTCGAGATGATCCGCGATGTCGACGCGCAGCAGATCCCGGTGCGCGAGAAGCTCGCGGCGATCGTGTCGTTCATCGTGGACAGCTACCGCCACGATCCCGACCTGATGAAGGTGATCATCGTCGAGGTGACGCGCGCGGCCAACTCTCCTGGACGCACCCACCTGGACCAGATCCGGATCGCCTATGAGCTGATCGCCGAGATCGTCAGCAAGGCCCAGGCCGACGGCGCGTTCAGACCCGACATCGAAGCGCGCTTTGCCGCGATGGCCTTCTACGGGGCGATCGAGCAGCTGCTCACAGGCTGGATCTTCGGCCTGCTGCCGCCCGGCGAGGGGGAGTTTGAGCGCGCCAAGCGGCTGGTGCTGGAGGTCGTGTGCGATGGGCTGCAGGCGGGCCCCGTCGACCGGGCGGCGGTCGGTTGAGCGCGCCGCCGAAGCGGCGCTCGCACGGGCGTCGCGCGTCGCTCTGGGAGGGCGCAGCAGCCGCGCGGGCGAGCGCCGGGCGGCGAGCCGCCATCGCCAATAGACTGCGCGACGGTGGAGCATGAAATGTTCAAGCGGCTGATGTGGTCGGGGCTGCTGGCGGGGATGGGCGTCCTGTCGGGCATCATCACCCAGCGCGCCGCGGCGCTCGTGTGGAGGCGCGTGTTCGAAGAGGAGCCCCCGGAGTGAAAGCGCCCGGCGGCAGCGATCCCCAGGGAGCGTCCGCGCAGGGCGCCGGCTCGGGCCAGGACAACGGCGCGGCGCGGGAGGGAGCGGCCGGGATAGCGACCGCGCTGACCCAGATCTCCGAGCGCGCGACGCTGCTGATCCACGAGGAGATCGAACTCGCCAAGGCCGAGGTCACCCAGAAGCTGACGAGGCTCGCCCGCGGCACAGTCGTGTCGGTTGCCGCCGGCGTGTTCATCTTGACCGCGCTGATGTTCGCGCTGGTCGGCTGCGCATGGCTGCTCTACTACTACCTGCCGGTCGGCAACCAGTACACCTACTTCTATGGCTTTTTCGCGATGGCCGTGATACTGCTCGTGCTCGGTATCTTCGCCGGCCTGATCGCCGCGCGCGTGCTGAGGTCGTCCACGCCGCCGGTCCCGGAAATGGCGATCGAGGAGGCGCGCAAGATCCGCGACACGGTGAGCAACGGCTCAGACCCAGATCGCAAGCCGCCGCCGGCGTGGTCTTCGGCGAGCGCGACGACGGGCGGCCAGACACCGCCATCCGGCATGGCGCCGGCGAGCGCGCCTGCCCCGCCGATTCCGGCGGCGCCCGTTGTGCCGCCGCCTGAGCCGGCGCCCGATCCCGTGCCCCGGCCGGCGTCCACGCCGACGATCGACGAGGCCGCGCTGGCGGCCGACCCGACGGCCGATGCGAGCAGGGTGCCGACCGATGAGCTGGGCCCCCCGCTGGAGCAGTCAGACGCCGGCGAGGGCGAGCGGGAGGCAAGCTGATGGCCCAGCGATCGCCGTCTGAGATTCGCAGCTCGATCGAGGAGAACCGGATGGAGCTCGCGGTCTCGCTCGACCGGCTGCGCGGCGAGGTCGCCTATATCACCGATTGGCGCGGGCACGTCGAGCGCCACCAGAACGAGATCGTCGCCGGTGCGACCGTGCTCGGTCTGCTGATCGGCGGGCGCATGCTGCGTCGTCGTCGCCGTCGCCGGCGACAGGACTGATCAGGAAAGGAGGGCGCGCGGGATCGCGCCCAGCCCGATCAGCCCGGGGCCGGTGTAGGTGCCGATCACCGGTCCGACTTCCGAGGTGAACGCGGGCTCTGAGTCGAACACGTCGCGGCAGCGCTCGATCAGGCGGTGCGCCTGGCCGGAGGCCTGGATGTGCTGCACGGCCCAGGCGTCGGCGCCGCCGTCGTGCAGCTCCTGCGCGTACTGGACCATGCGCTCGAACGCGCGGCCGGCCGTGCGCACGCGCTCGACGGGCACGATCTCGTACTCCAGCGACAGGATCGGCTTGATCCGCAGCGTGCCGCCCAGCCACGCCTGCGCGCGACCGACGCGCCCCCCGCGCCGCAGGTACTCGAGCGTGTCCAGGCAGAACCAGATTTTCAGCGCCTTGCGCGCCTCGCGCACCCGCTCGCCGACCGCCTGCTTGTCGGCGCCGGCGCGCGCGGCCGCGCTGGCCGCGAGCACGAGCAGGCCGGTGCCGCCGCAGGCGGTTTCGCTGTCGATCACCTCGACGCGATCACCCTGTCCGCGCTCGGCCAGCAGCTCGCGTGCCTGGCGCGCCGCCTCGTACGTGCCCGAGATCCCGCCCGCGAGGTGGATCGAGACGATGTCGTGCCCTTGCTCGATCAGCGGCTCCCAGACCGCGAGGAAGTCGCCGATCGAAGGCTGCGAGGTGGTCGGCAGCTCGGGGTCTGACGCCAGGCGGGCGTAGAAGTCGTCAAAGCCGTGCATCTGGAGCTCGCGCACGGGCTCGCCGCCCCAGCCGACGTACAGGCTGACCTGGTGGATCCGCTCGCGCTCGGCCAGCTCGGACGGAAGGTAGTGTGTGCTGTCGGTGGCGATCGCGACCGGGCGCTGAGCCCCCGCGGAGGCTATGCCAGCACCTCGGCCAGCTCGCCCGACTCGTACATCTCGGTGACGATGTCACAGCCCCCGACGAGCTCGCCGTTGGCGAACAGCTGGGGGATCGTCGGCCAGTTGGAGATCGCCGCGAGCTCCTGGCGGATGCGCGCGTCGGGCAGCACGTCGACCGCAGCGAACGGCGCGTCGAGCGCCTGCAGTGCGGCGACCGTGCGCGCCGAGAAGCCGCACGCCGGCGCCTCCGGCGTGCCCTTCATGAACAGGATGACTTTGTGCTCCGCGATCGCTTCGCGGATCGCGTCGCGAATCGGGTTGGCGCCGGCCTCCTGGCCAGCCGCAGCGGCCGGGTCATGAGCGTCGGCCTCGTCGCCGAGCATCGGGAGGTCGCGGACTGGCTGGGGCTCGGCGGTTGACATTTGAAGGCTCCTCTTAACGGTTGGCGTGGGTCTCGTGCGGGGTCTGCGTCTTCAGCGACAGTGCGTGGATGGCGCCGCCGATCTCGCCGCCGAGCACCTCGTAGACCAGACGGTGCTGCTCGACGCGACTGCGCCCGTCAAAGACGGCCGCGGTGACCGTCGCGCGGAAGTGGTCGCCACCGCCCGTGTAGTCCTCGACCTCGGCGTGCGAGTCTGGAATCGAGGCCTCGATGCGCTGCTTGATGTGCTCGGCAGACGGCATTTCAGCCCCCAGCTTAGCCGCTATACTTCGGAAAGCGATGATCACGATCAGCGATAAGGGCGCGGAGAAGGTGCACGAGTTTCTCACAGCCCAGGAGGCCGACGCGAGCATGGCCGGTCTGCGCGTCGGAGTGCGCGGCGGCGGCTGCTCGGGCTTTCAATACCAGCTCGCCTTCGACGAGCAACGAGACGGCGATGTCGTCTTCCAGAGCCACGGGCTCAAGCTGCTGGTCGACAACGAGAGCCTGCCGTTCGTCAGCGGCTCGACGATCGACTACGAGGAGAGCCTGCAGGGCGCGGGGTTCAAGGTGAACAACCCCAACGTCGTCGCGGCGTGCGGCTGCGGCTCCTCGTTTCGAGTAGCCGAGCAGGACCAAGTCTCAGCGGTCTGACGGCCGGAGAGCGCCCGTCGGGCGCTTGACGTGCTGTCGGGCATTGTGTAGGTTGACGGCGACATGATGTCGAGGTAGCACTGGGATTGGATGCCCTTTCCGGCAAGGCTCAGGTCTCCGGCAAAGGGGCCGGCGCCGGTGCGTTCGTGAATCTGACGACGGGCGCCTCGCGTTCATCTGAGGTGGACACACCGGCGTCGGCCGTCTAACGCGAAGGCGCTAGCCGGGCTCGTTGTGAAGCGAGCGCCACAGGTAGCGACAGGCGAGCGTCCGGTAGGGGCGCCACGGCTGTGCGATCTGCTCGATCGCCGCGGCCGCCGGGAGCCCGTCCAGGCCGTAGGCGCGTTCGATCGCGCGGCGAATGCCGAGGTCGCCCACGGGCAGCACGTCGGGCCGCTCGAGGTGGAACATCAGGAACATCTGAGCGGTCCAGGCGCCGAGGCCCTTGACCGCGACGAGCTCCGCGAGCACCTCATCGTCGCCCAGCTGGTCGAGCCGGCTCAGCTCAAGCTCGCCCCCGATCACGTGCTCGGCGAGCGAGCGCAGAAAGCCCACCTTCGCGTGCGACAGCCCGGCCGCGGCGCGGAGCTCCTCCGGGTCGTCAGCCAGGATCTCGGCGGGCGTCGGCGGGCGTCCGCCGAAGCGATCGATCAGACGCGTGTAGATCGCGCGCGCCGCGTGCACCGACAGCTGCTGGCCGACGATCGCGCGCACCAGCGCGCCGTAGTGGTCGTCGCTGTCGGGCCGGCCCGCGCGCGGATCCGGCAGCTTGCCCACCGCCTCGATCAGTTCGGCCATCACCGGATCGGAGCGCTTGAGATGCGCGACGCCCGCGCGCGAGGTGTGCGGGCGCGCGCGCTTGGCGGGCTTGGCTGCCGCCTTGGCCTTGGGCTTGACCGCCTTGGCCTTGACCTTCGCCTTGGGCTTGGCGCCGGCGGCTGCGCGGGGACTCACGGCGGGACCGCTAGACCGCCGGGAGCGGCTCGATGGAAACGCCGAGCGGCTCGCCGTCGAGCGCGTTCAGGGCTCGCTCCAGCGACATCCTGATGCAGGTGAAGCTCGGCGTGTCGCGCACCGTGTAGCGCGACGCCTCGGTGCTGCGCAGGCGCTGGACTAGGTCCAGAAACGTGCCCACATCGTCGGTGTCGAAGGCCACCACGAACTCCTGGTCGTCGAGTCCGAAGGAGTAGGTCGTGTGGTTGTCGACGCCCGGGTATTCGCGTCCGACCTCGATGTGCTGCTGCATGATGCGCCAGCGCTCGTCTGGCGGCAGCGCATACCACTCGCGCGACTTCACGAACGGGTAGACGAACACGTAGGCGCCCTCGAACCCGCGCGGCGAGGTGCGCTCGTCCTCGGAGTACTCCGAGCTTTTGCGCATTCCGAGGAACGAATATGGCGTGCTCGCCCAGTGCATCAGCCCGCTCTGCGCGAGCACGACGTGCAGCTCGTGGATGCGCTGCAGGTTCTCGGCCTCGGCGATCAGCAGCAGCTCGGCGTCTCCACGGGTCCCGACGAGCGAGAAGGCTTGCAGCAGATGGCCGTCGGCGAAGTCCTCGCAGGCGGCCATCAGCTCGCGCTTGTCCCGCTCGCGCTCGGCGGCGTCTCGCCGTCGCCAGGCCGGGTCGAGCTTGAGGAACGTGTACTTCACGAAGTGACGCGCGCTCACGGGGTCGATTATCGCACCGCGCGATCGCCCGTCGCGAGTCGTCGGCCGCGCGGTGAAGCGACGATCGACCACTGCGGGGGATACAGTGTTGCGCTGTGCGGATCGCGCTCGTGTCGCCGTACTCGTGGACGTATCCTGGCGGGGTCACGCGCCATATCGAGTCGCTGGCGGGAGAGCTTGGCGCGCAGGACCACGACGTGCGGATCCTCGCGCCGTATGACCCCGATGACGCGCTCGCACGGCGTCTGCACAGGGGCGCTCGTCCGCAGCCGCGCGACCAGCCCGAGCGCTTTGTCTCGCTGGGGCGCACGATCGGCATCCCGGCCAACGGCGCGGTCTCGAACATCGCCGCGGGCCCGTCCGCGGTGCTCGCCTTGCGTCGTGAGCTGCGCGACGGCGCATACGACGTCGTGCACCTGCACGAGCCGGTCGTTCCGCTGGTCTGCTGGGATGCGCTCGGCAGCGCGGCCGACCTGCCGCTGGTCGGCACGTTTCACACCTATTCAGAGAATGCGCTGACCAACGGGATCGCCGCGGTTCCGCTAGGCGGAAGGCGCCGCATGAACCATCTGCGCGCCCGCATCGCGGTGTCTGATGCCGCCGCCTGGACGGCGCGACGCTTCTTCGGCGGGCGTTATCGGATAGTGCCAAACGGCGTTCATCTCGACGCCCGGCGCGACGGCGATGCTGCCGGTCAGGCGGCGGGGGTCTGCGGCGTGCGCTGGCCTTTCGACGGGGCGCCTGCGCTGCGGGTCCTGTTCGTCGGTCAGGCGGTCGAGCGTAAGGGGCTGCCCGTGCTGCTGCGGGCCTTCGAGGCGCTTCGCGATCACGTGCCAGCCACGCTCACGCTCGTGGGCGCTGGCGCCGAGGAGGTCGCGCACATGATGCTCGACGACCGCGACGTGCACGCGCTGGGCAAGGTGTCAGAGCAGCGCAAGCTCGCCGAGCTCGAGCAGGCGGATGTTCTGTGCGCGCCGTCGCTGAGCGGCGAGAGCTTCGGGATGGTGATCACGGAGGCGTTCGCGGCGGCCACGCCGGTCGTGGCGTCGGATATCCCCGGCTATCGCGACGTGCTGCGCGACGGCGTCGACGGACAGCTCGTGCCGGCCGGTGACGCGCTCGCGCTGGCCGAGGCGTTGCGGCGGCTCGCGCTCGATCCGGCGACCCGCCGGCGGATGGCCGACGCCGCCCGCGAGCGCGCCGAGCGCTTCGCCTGGACGCACGTCGCCGGCGAAGTGCTCGACTGCTATGCCGAGGCCGTGTCGATCGGCGCGCCCTCCTCGCGGCTGGCGCGCTTTGCGATTCGTCGCGGCCTCGCCTCGGCCGACCTGCTGCCGCGGGTGCCAGCACAGCGGCTGCCCTCGCTGCAGGCCGACGTGCCGCGCGCCGACGGATCGCCGTCCGGTCGCTCGCGCCGCGTGCGCGCGCTGCAGCGGGCCGGTCTGGCGGCGAGTTCGCTCGCGGGGGCCGCGCTCGCGGCGCTCGCGCTTCAGCGCGTGGGCATCGCGCGCGTGGCCGCCTCGCTGCTTGCGTCCAAGCCGGGCCTGCTGTTCGCCGGGGTGGCGGTGATGTGCGCCGCGATGTTCGCGCGCGCGCTCTCCTGGCATGCGATCCTCGCGGTCGCGCCGACGTGGCGGCGCGCGCGCCGGCGCGACGCGATGCAGGGCACGTTCATCGGCGTGCTGATGTCGGCCACCCTGCCGGCACGCCTGGGCGAGCCCTCGCGAGCGCTGATCGTCGCGCGCCGGATCGGGCGCGCGCGCGAGACCCTGCCGGTCGTGCTCGGGACGATGATCTCCCAGACGATCCTGAACCTGCTCGCGCTGACGATTCTCGGCGGGGTTGCGCTGTCGAGCGTGAGCGCGCTGGACGCTCACAACCGTCCGCTGCTGCTGATCGCGCTCGCCCCGCTCGTCGCGCTGCTGGCGGCGCTGCTCGCGCCGGTCCTGATACCGCCCGCGGCCGTGTCGCGCTCGCGGCGCGCCCAGGCGCTGCTCGCCGGGCTGCGCCGGCTTGCGCTGCGCCTGCGCGACGGCCTGCGGGTGTTTCGCCGTCCGCGCAGCGCGACGCTCGCGACGGCTGCCCAGCTCGGTGCGTGGGCGCTCCAGCTGCTGTCGTGCTGGCTGTTGCTGATGGCTCTCGGCCTCGACGGGCACGCCGGGCTCGCCGCCGCCGCGGGCGTCCTGTTCGCGGTCAACGTCACCGCGGTGATCCCGGCGACGCCGGCGAACATCGGCGTCTTCCAGGCCGCATGCGTGGCCGTGCTCGCCGGCGCCTTCCACGTCTCCACCCCCGAAGCGATCGCCTACGGCATCGTCCTGCAGGCGGTCGAGATCGCCGCCGCCCTGGTGATGGGCCTGCCGGCCCTGCTGAACGAGGGGCTGTCCTGGCGCGAGGTGCGACGGCGCACGCTCTACGCCTCGCCGGTCAAGCTGGGTCCGCTGCCCGACGCGGCCGGCGGCCTGTCGCGCGCCGAGGGCTAGCGGCTAGCGGCGAGCTGCTAGGCCGAGCTGTCGCCGGCCATCGCCGGCGTGTCCTCTTCTTCCACGGTTGCGTCGGGCGGGTCCTCGTCGCCGAGATCCTCGAACAGCGAGGGGTCGCGCGCGGAGCCCTTGATCACGTCGTCCGGGGAGCCGTCTGGCAGCAGCCGGCCCTGGCGCGTGCCGAAGTAGATCGCCTGCGGGTGGTGCGCGACGAGCGCGAGCGTGGACTGCTCGGGATCGGGCGCGTAGCCGTCGGTGATCGTCATGCCGATCTGCTGCAGGTCCAGTAGTCGCTCCACCTTCAGGTGCTCGCTCTGCTCGGGCACGGCCGGATAGCCCCACGAGTAGCGTCGTCCCTGCGTGGGTGCGATGCCGAGCATCCCGCGAACCTCCGCGTGCAGCCACTCGGCCAGGCCCTCGGCGGTCTGCACGCCGAGGCCGTGCACGAACAGCTGTTCGGCGAACTCGCCTTCGGTCTCCAGGCGCGCCATCAGCTCGGTCACCTCCGAGCCGACCGTGACGGCCTGCACGGCGATCACGTCGAGCTCGTCCGGCGGCGCGCCGTCGACCGCCGGGCGGAAGAAGTCGGCCAGGCAGATCCGGTCGCCCTTGGGCTGACGAGGGCACACGAAGCGCGTGAGCTCGCGCTCGCGATCGCGGGGGTCGAGGAGGACGATGTCGTTGCCCAGCGCATAGCACGGAAAGAAGCCGAGCAGCGCCCGCGGGTGCAGGTAGTCCTGCTCGCGCCACATGCGCTCCAGGCGCGGGCGGAAGTCGTCGCGCAGCAGCTCCTTCCACTGCTGTCCTTTGACCCCCTTGCCGCCCCAGTGCAGCTTGAACAGCACGTGCGTGTCCAGGTGACGATAGACCTCGTCCAGGTCGACCGGGAGCTCGCGCACGCCCCAGAACGGCGGTTCGGGGATCGGCGTGTCCGTGCGAGCCGCCGAGCGGACCGAGTCATCAGAGAGGTCGAGCTCCTCTCGCGGCGCGTCGCCCTTGGCGCGGAACTCGGTCGCCCCGGCGCGCAGCTTGTCGACGAGCGCGCCGCGCGCGTCGTCGTCGATCAGCTGGTCCATCACCGCCAGGCCCTCGAAGGCGTCCTTGCAGTAGAAGACGCCCGGGGCGTAGACCTCGTCTGACTCTTTGCCGCCCGGATACAGCGCGCGATAGCCGAACGCACGGTTGATCGCCGCGCCTCCGATCAGCACTGGGTAGGGCAGGCTCTTCGCATGAAGCTCCTGGATGCATGCCGGCATCTGCTTCGACGTCGACACGAGCAGCGCGCTCAGTCCGATCGCGGTCGCCTGGTGCTCCTCGGCAGCGTCGACGATCGTCTGGATCGGGACCTGCTTGCCGAGGTCGACCACGGTGTAGCCGTTGTTCGTGAGGATCGTGTTCACCAGCGACTTGCCGATGTCGTGCACGTCGCCGAACACCGTCGCGAGCACGACCGTGCCCTTCGTGTAGCCCTCGATCTTGTCGAGGTATTTCTCGAGCTGTGAGACCGCGCGCTTCATCACTTCGGCGGACTGCAGCACGAAGGGGAGTATCAGTTCACCTGCGCCGAATTTGTCGCCCACCTCTTTCATCGCAGGCAGCAGCACGTCGTTGAGCGTGGGCACCGCACCGATCTTCTGCACGCTCGCGTCGATCCACTCCTCGACGCCCTCCTTGCGCCGGCGCAGGATGTGAAAGTGCAGCGCCTCCCCGGGCTCCATGCCCTCCGTCGGATCTGCCGCGCCGGCCGGAGCGTCCTCCTCGCCCTTTGACTCGAAGTGGTCGATGAAGCGCTCGAGCGCGTCCTCGCGACGGTTGAACACGAGATCGTCCGCGAGCTCGCGCTCCTCGTCGGAGACCTCCGCGTACGGCGTGATGTGGTTCGGGTTGACCATCGCCAGGTCCAGGCCCGCGTCGACGCAGTGGTGCAGGAACACCGAATTCAGCACCGCCCGGGCGCCGGGCGACACGCCGAATGACACATTGGAGACTCCGAGCGATGTCTTGACGCCGGGGATCTGCGACTTGACCGCCCTGATCCCGTCGATCGTCTCGATCGCCGAGGTACGCAGCTCCTCGTCGCCGGTGATCAGCACGAACGTGAGACAGTCGAAGATCAAGAGCTCCGGGTCCAGCCCGTGCTCTGTACAGCACAGCTCGTAGATGCGTTTGGCGACCTCGACCTTGCGCTCGGCCGTTTTGGCCATCCCGACCTCGTCGATCGTCAGCGCGATCAACGCGGCGCCGTGGGCGAGCGCGAGCGGGACGACGCGATCGAGCTTCGCCCGACCCGCCTCGAGGTTGACCGAGTTGACGAGCGGGCGGCCCGGGATCTGCTCAAGCGCGCGTTCGATCACCTCCGGCTCGGTCGAGTCGACCTGGATCGGCGCCGGCTGGGTGAGCGAGACCTTCTTGGCCAGCAGGCGCATCTGCTCGTCCTCGTCGGTGCGCTCGGTCAGCGCGACGCATAGGTCGAGCACGTGCGCACCGCCGTTGACCTGGTCTTCGGCGATCTGCACCAGCCCGTCATAGTCGTCGTCCAGCAGCAGCTGCTTGGCCTTGCGCGAGCCCTGCGAGTTGACCCGCTCGCCCACCACCGTCGGGGGCGGCTCCTGTGCCAGCGGCGTCGAGGCGATCATCGAGGAGAGGTGGGGCGGGCGCGGCGGCGGGCGGGGCTGGACCGGCCGTCCGCCGACGCGCCGCGCGATCGCGGCGATGTGCTCCGGGGTCGTCCCGCAGCAGCCGCCCACGACGCCAACGCCGTAGCGCTCGACGAACTCCTTCAGCGCGTCGGCGAGCGGTTCCGGCTGCTCGGGGAAGATCGTCTCGCCGTCCGGTCCCTGGAGCGGCAGCCCGGCATTTGGGATGCAGGCCACGGGTACCGGGCAGAACTCACCCAGGAAGCGGATCGCGTCGCGCATGTCCTCTGGTCCGGTCGAGCAGTTCAGGCCGATGACGTCGACATTCAGCGCCTCCAGCGTCGTCAGCAGCGAGGAGATGTCGGTGCCGAGCAGCATCTTTCCGCCGTTGGGCAGCAGCGAGACCGAGGCATGGATCGGCAGCGCGCGCCCGGTGCTCGTGAACGCCTCGCGCGCGCCGAACACGGCGGCCTTCACCTCGAGGATGTCCTGCGCCGTCTCGATGATCAACAGGTCCGTGCCGCCGTCGATCAGCCCCGCGGCCTGCTCTGCGAAGACCTCGACCAGCTCGCCGAAGCGGATCTGGCCGAGCGACGGGTCTTCGGAGGCCGGAAGATGGCCCGTCGGCCCGATCGAGCCGGCCACGAAGCGCCGCTCGCCGGCCGCCTTGCGCGCGATCTCGGCTGCCTTCGTGTTGATCTCGACCGTGTAGTCAGCCAGGCCCCACTCGTCGAGCTTTATCCGCGAAGCCTGGAACGTGTCGGTCTCGACCACCTCCGCACCGGCGTCGAGCATCGAGTCGTGGACGCCCTCGATCACATCGGGACGGTTGAGCACGAGCGCCTCGTGGCACTTCCCAGCGAGTCCGCCGTAGTCCTCGGGCGTGAGATCGAACTGCTCGAGCGTCGCGCCCATGCCGCCGTCGTAGACGACGACACGCTCCCGGAGTGCTTGTAGATAGTCGCGCGCCATGCAGCCATGCTAGCCGTCCGGCGCTCGACCCTTCGGCAAGGCGAGCCGACTGGCGAGCTCACGAGACGGAGTAGTTCAATCGTCCACTCTCGTGGACTTCGTGAGTGTCGAATGTTACCTATCTCCTCCGTTCGATCACAAGACTGGGCGATCGGCGCGCGGCAGGGGCAAGAAGTCCATTCGCGGCGCAGATGCCGATCTGACAAACAGGGATCACTGGTCAGGGGGACCATCGATGTCAGCACTCACGGAGCAGCGGCAGTCAACGCGCAATGCACAACCAAGCTCGTCGGCGCACGAGCAAGACGTGGAGCCACGAGCGAGAGCGTCGACCGCCGTCCGGCGCAGACCGGCAATCAGGTTCGCGCTGGCCGGGATACTGACTTCAACGGGAGCGCTGCTCTTCGTGACGGCGTCGCTGATCACGACCCAGGCGCAGGCACACGGATTCTTCGAGTTCGGATTTCCACCGCCCGCTTTCTCAGACGATCACGGAGGCAACCAGGGCCAGGGAGACAATCACGGAAACAAGCAGGGAACGACCGGACCGACCGGTCCGACCGGGCCGACGGGAACGACTGCCGCAAGCGGTGCGACTGGCGCGACGGGTGGGACTGGCGCCACGGGCGCGACCGGAGCGAAAGGTCTCAACGGGGAAAACGGCCAGAACGGACAGAACGGACAGAACGGCCAGAACGGACAGAACGGGCAGAACGGGCAGAACGGTCAGAACGGGCAAAACGGTGCGACGGGGGCGACCGGCGCCAGCGGCAACGAAGGAGCCGCAGGCGTAACCGGAGCCGCGGGTGCGACCGGAGCAACCGGTGTAACGGGTCCGACTGGCACCACCGGAACCGATGGCACCAACGGCGAAAACGGAGCGACCGGAGCAACCGGTGAAACCGGCGTCGCGGGCGTGACCGGAGCGACCGGGACCAATGGAACGAATGGCGAAAACGGAGCGACCGGAGCAACAGGAAGCAACGGCACCAACGGCGAAAACGGAGCGACCGGAGCAACGGGAAGCAACGGCACCAACGGCGAAAACGGAGCGACCGGAGCAACAGGAAGCAACGGCACCAACGGCGAAAACGGAGCGACCGGAGCAACAGGAAGCAACGGCACCAACGGCGAAAACGGAGCGACCGGAGCCACCGGTGAAACCGGCGTCGCGGGCGTGACCGGAGCGACCGGGACCAATGGAACGAATGGCGAAAACGGAGCGACCGGAGCAACCGGCACCAACGGCACCAACGGTGAAAACGGAGCCACCGGAGCAACCGGCGCGACCGGAGCGATCGGCGCGACCGGAGCCACCGGCGCGGGAGAAACCGGAGCAACCGGAGCAACCGGAAGCAACGGCACCAACGGCGAAACCGGAGCGACCGGAGCGATCGGCGCGACCGGAGCCAAGGGGAATGTGGGTCTGGAAGGTGCCCAGGGCGCCCCGGGAGCAACAGGAAGCAACGGCACCAACGGCGAAAACGGAGCGACCGGAGCCACCGGAAGCAACGGCACCAACGGCGAAAACGGAGCGACCGGAGCCACCGGTGAAACCGGCGTCGCGGGCGTGACCGGAGCGACCGGGACCAATGGAACGAATGGCGAAAACGGAGCGACCGGAGCAACGGGAAGCAACGGCACCAACGGCGAAAACGGAGCGACCGGAGCAACAGGAAGCAACGGCACCAACGGCGAAAACGGAGCGACCGGAGCCACCGGAAGCAACGGCACCAACGGCTCGAATGGCGAAAACGGAGCGACCGGAGCAACCGGCACCAACGGCACCAACGGCGAAAACGGAGCGACCGGAGCCACCGGAAGCAACGGCACCAACGGCGAAAACGGAGCGACCGGAGCCACCGGTGAAACCGGCGTCGCGGGCGTGACCGGAGCGACCGGGACCAATGGAACGAATGGCGAAAACGGAGCGACCGGAGCAACGGGAAGCAACGGCACCAACGGCGAAAACGGAGCGACCGGAGTCACCGGAAGCAACGGCACCAACGGCTCGAATGGCGAAAACGGAGCGACCGGAGCAACCGGCACCAACGGCACCAACGGCGAAAACGGAGCGACCGGAGCCACCGGAAGCAACGGCACCAACGGCACCAACGGCGAAAACGGAGCGACCGGAGCCACCGGTGAAACCGGTGTCGCGGGCGTGACCGGAGCGACCGGGACGAATGGAACCAATGGCGAAAACGGAGCGACCGGAGCAACCGGCACCAACGGCACCAACGGCACCAACGGCGAAAACGGAGCCACCGGAGCAACGGGAAGCAACGGCACCAACGGCGAAAACGGAGCGACCGGAGCGACCGGAAGCAACGGTGCAGACGGTGAAACCGGAGCCACCGGAGCCACCGGAAGCAACGGCACCAACGGTGAAAACGGAGCGACCGGAGCAACCGGAGCAACCGGAAGCAACGGCACCGCCGGTGAAAACGGAGCGACCGGAGCAACCGGAAGCAACGGCACCAACGGCACCAACGGCGAAAACGGAGCGACCGGGGCTACCGGCCAAACCGGTGTCGCGGGCGTGACCGGAGCTACCGGAGCTACCGGAGCCACCGGAGCCACCGGAAGCAACGGCACCAACGGTGAAAACGGAGCGACCGGAGCAACCGGAGCAACCGGAAGCAACGGCACCGCCGGTGAAAACGGAGCGACCGGAGCAACCGGAAGCAACGGCACCAACGGCACCAACGGCGAAAACGGAGCGACCGGGGCTACCGGCCAAACCGGTGTCGCGGGCGTGACCGGAGCTACCGGAGCTACCGGAGCCACCGGTGCCACCGGAAGCAACGGCAACAACGGTGAAACCGGCGCGACCGGGGCCACCGGAAGCAACGGCAACAACGGAGAAACCGGAGCTACCGGTGAAACCGGCGCGACCGGAGCGAAAGGCATCGAAGGCGCTCAGGGCGCCAAAGGTGCCAACGGCGTGACCGGCGAAACCGGCGAAACCGGAGCGACCGGAGCCACCGGAAGCAACGGCAACAACGGAGAAACCGGAGCTACCGGCGCGACCGGAAGCAACGGCAACAACGGCGAAACCGGGTCCACCGGAGCCACCGGAGCAACCGGCCAAACCGGTGTCGCGGGCGTAACCGGAGCCACCGGAGCCACCGGCGCCACGGGGAGCAACGGCAACAACGGTGAAACCGGAGCGACCGGGGCCACCGGCGCGGGAGAAACCGGCGCGACAGGCGCGACCGGCAGCAACGGCAGCAACGGCAGCACCGGGGCTACCGGAAGCGACGGCAGCAACGGCAACACCGGCGCGACTGGCGCGGGAGAAACCGGAGCTACCGGTGAAACCGGCGCGACCGGAGCGAAAGGCATCGAAGGCGCTCAGGGCGCCAAAGGTGCCAACGGCGTGACCGGCGAAACCGGCGAAACCGGAGCGACCGGGGCCACCGGAAGCAACGGCAGCAACGGCAGTAACGGCAACACCGGAGCGACCGGCGCGACCGGCGCCGGTGAAACCGGCGCGACCGGGGCGACCGGAAGCAACGGCGAAACCGGGTCCACGGGAGCGACCGGTGAAACGGGTGTGACCGGTGAAACCGGCGCGACCGGAGCCACCGGGATCAACGGAACCACCGGGGCCACGGGTTCCACAGGTGCTACTGGCAAAACAGGGGCGGTAATGGAACCCGGCCCAGGTAGCGCACCGCACGTCGCATTCGAACGCGGTGAAACGGTGAAAGATACGGCGACCTGCCCAGGAGCGCTTGTGGTCCTGGGCGGAGGCGGAACCGTGAGCACGACCGCCGGGGCGGTTGGGGCCCTGGAAAGCTCATCTCCGTCGGGCACCAAAGCCTGGATCGCCGTGGGTGTCGTCACTGCTGGAGCAGGGAGTGGCACCATCCACGTTACGGCCTACGCGATCTGCGGGAACGGATGACCGCACGATAGTGGCGGCGCGGCACGGCGTCGTCACAACACAACAAAAGGGGGCACCTCGGCCGCTGGGAAACCGGCGGCCGAGGTACGTACCCGCTACTTGATGAAGAGCATCTCCGAGTACTTGGGCAGTGGCCACAGGTCGTCGGCCACGACAACCTCTAGACGGTCGGCCACGTCGCGCACGTCTTCCATCGCAGGCATAACGCGGTCGTGCACGTAGGCGGCCCACTTGGGCGCCGATGAGTCGTCCTGGTTGTCCTCGAGGTTGGCGTCCTCGAGCGCCCGCAGCGCGAAGTGGAACTCTTTGATCAGCGGTTCCACCTCGCCGATCAGCTCCTCCAGCCCGGCCATCCGCAGTTCGTTGAGATACCGCACCGCCGCCGGCATGATCTGCGTGCGCGCGATCGAGGCAGCCGTCTCGGACTCGATGTTGATCTTGACCGCGTACTGCTCGAGAAAGACCTCGTAGCGCGACTCGAGCTCGCGCTTTGACAGCACTTTGTACTTCTTGAACAACGCGACGGTGTCTTTCGCGACGAGCCAGGGCAAGGCATCCGGCGTAGAGCGCAGGTTGTAGAGGCCGCGCTTCTCCGCCTCGGCGTACCACGCCGGCGAGTAGTTGTCGCCGTCGAACACGATCCGTTTGTTCGCGTTCCAGCTGTCCTTGACGACTTTCGCGACCGCCTTCTCAAGGCTGGCGCCGGACGCTTTCATCGCTGTCTTGAGCTTGCCCGAGAGGTCGTCTATCGCCTCGGCGACGATCGTGTTCAGCACCGTGTTCGGCAGCGCGAGCGACATCGACGAGCCGAGTGCACGGAACTCGAACTTGTTGCCGGTGAAGGCGAACGGGCTCGTCCGGTTGCGGTCGCCGCCGTGCAGCGGCATGGGCGGCAGGACCGGGGTGCCGAGACCCAGGAACGAGCCAGGTTTGGAGCGCTCGGCTTTACCTGAAGCGATGGCCGAGAACACCTTTTCTAGCTCGGCGCCCAGGAAGATCGAGATGATCGCCGGCGGCGCCTCGTTGGCGCCCAGCCGGTGATCCTGGCCGGGCGACGCGATCGAGGCGCGCAGCAGAGCCTGGTGGATGTTGACGGCCTGGATCACGGCGGTGCAGAAGAACAGAAACTGCAGGTTCTCGGATGGCGTGTCGCCGGGGTCGAGCAGGTTGAGGCCCGTGTCGGTGCCCATCGACCAGTTGTTGTGCTTGCCCGATCCGTTGACTCCCGCGAACGGCTTCTCGTGCAGCAGGCACACGAGCCCGTAGCGCCGCGCGACATTCTGCATCACCTGCATCGTCAGCTGCTGGTGGTCTGAGCCGACGTTGGAGTTCTCGAAGATCGGCGCGATCTCGTACTGGTTGGGAGCGACCTCGTTGTGGCGCGTCTTCACCGGCACGCCGAGCTTGGCAAGCTCCTGCTCTGTCTCCAGCATGCAGGCGAGGATCCGCTCCGGGATCGACCCGAAGTAGTGGTCGTCGAGCTCGTGGCCCTTGGGGGGCTTCGCGCCGAACAGCGTGCGGCCGGTGGTTACGAGGTCCGGCCGTTCGAAGTAGTACTGCTCGTCGATCAGGAAGTACTCCTGCTCGGGGCCGACCGTTGTGAACACCCGCCGCGCGCCGTCGATCGATCCCAGCTGCTCGAGCGCGCGGATGGCCGCACCGGAAAGCGCGTCCATCGAGCGCAGCAGCGGGATCTTGTGATCCAGCGCCTCGCCCGTCCACGAGGTGAACGCGGTCGGGATGCAGAGCAGCGCACCGTTCGGGTTTTCCAGGATGAACGCAGGGGAAGTCGGGTCCCAGGCGGTGTAGCCGCGCGCCTCGAACGTGGCGCGTATGCCGCCGGTCGGGAACGATGATGCGTCGGGCTCGCCCTGGATCAGCTCCTTGCCCGAGAACTCGGCGATCGCCGTGCCCTCACCGGTCGGGCCGTAGAAGGAGTCGTGCTTCTCAGCGGTCGAGCCGGTGAGCGGCTGAAACCAGTGCGTGTAGTGGGTGGCACCCTTCTCCATCGCCCATTCCTTCATCGCCTGGGCGACCGCGTCGGCGAGCGAGGTGTCCAGCGCCTCGCCGTGGGCGAGCGTCTGCTGCAGGGCGCGATAGACGTGCTTGGGCAGCCGATGGCGCTGCACGGCCGGGGAGAAGACGTTCGACGCAAAGACCTGGTTGTCCGGGAGCGTCAGATCGAGCGAGCCGAGTGCGGCTCCATTGGCGCTCCATTGCGCGGCGGTCACGTTTGGATGGCGGGTCCTTGGCATCAGCAGGATCTACTCCTCGTCTAAGGTTTGGCGGGCCGTCGAGCCCCGGCGCCGCCCCGGTCTGCGGTCTCATCCGGCCAGCACTCGTAGCCTGACCGGTTCGCGCATGTAGACAGCAGGCAATCGTAGTGCCAACGAGACCGAGGCGCACATCACCGGCTGGCGAAAGCGCCAGCTGAATGTTTCGACAGGCGGCCAAACGCCGTCGCGGTTACGGCGCCGAGCCGGGCGCGTTCGGGTATTCGCCGGGCTGCACCTGACCGGTGTTCGGATTCACGTGTCTGGCTGGCGGCGCCGGGCTGATATGCGTCACGAACAGCCCTCTCACGGGAGCGCCGGAGGAGAGCTGGGCCTTCGCGTTGCCTCCGAGGCCTGCAGCAACCGCATAGTGCACGATGTGCAGGCCCGACTTGACGGGGGTCAGGATCCAGCGGAACGTCGCGATCGCCCGCGGCGCCAGCGGGCCGAGCGCCCATGTGTTGACGTAGACGGTTTCACCGCTGCCCGGCGAGGCGACTTCCTCGCTCTGCACCGGCGGCTTGGCGATCGCTCCCGGTCCTCGCTCGACGACCCACACGGGACGTTTGTTGGCCGACAGTTCGGGATAGCTTTCGGCGTACTGCAGCGAGTCGAGCGTGATCGCGACGTTGGGGACCGTCGTCGAGCTCGTGTTTCGCACGCTCAGTTCGAGCGCGGTGCGCCGGGCGATCGCCTGCTTGATCGGGAACCGAGCGCGCACCAGCTGCATCGTGAAGCTCGTCTTCGGTTCGCCGGAGGTCTGCTTGGGGCCGCTGCCGCCGCATCCGCTCACGACCAGCGTGGCGCAGGTGCTCAGGAGGACCAGCGCAGCGACTTGCCTCTCCCGCACGATCCCGGGAACATATCAGCGCGGGTTGCAGGCGGTGGCGGCCCTTGCGACGGAATGGGCTGTATACGGGGTCGCGATCTGGGCGGCCCGGGCGCCGCGCGCGCGGACGGCAGGTGCTGGCGTACCGCACACGCATCGCGTAGAGTTTGTCGCGCCACCGACCGCGACTAGGGAAGGGGAGCGATGGGAAGTAGCGCCGCTGAGCGGGCATTTCACCCGCTCAGACATCTGCTCGAAGAATTCGGGGACATGATGATCCTCACGGGCAAAACCATCTGGTCTGCCCTGAGGCCGCCCTATCCCTACGGTGGCGAGTTCGTCTCGCAGTTCCTCTTCGTGCTGCGGCTGTGCTGGTTCCCGCTGCTGATCTCGACCGTCGCCATCTGCTACGGCGCCCCGGGCCTGCAGGCGGCGGACTTTCTCGTCCTGATCGGAGCGCTCGATCGGCTGGGCGGCTTCTTCGTCGTCATCGTGGTCCGCGAACTCGGGCCGCTGGTCACCTCGATCGTGATCGCGGGCGTGGCCGGCACCGCGATCACGGCCGACCTCGGCGCGCGCAAGGTGCGCGAGGAGCTCGACGCGCTGCAGGTGCTCGGCGTCGACCCGGTCAAGAACCTCGTCGTGCCGCGCTTTCTGGCCCTGATGCTCGTCACCGGCCTGTTCAACATCTACGCGATCCTGTTCGGCCTGTTCGGGGGGATCCTCGCCGAGCTTTTGAACGGCGGCTCGCTGGGGCCGTTCTGGACCACGCTGTTCGCGAACGCGGACACGACCGACATGTGGGGCTCGACGCTGAAGACCACGATCTACGGAGCGTTGATCGCGATCGTCTGCTGCTACAAGGGCATGTCGGCCTCCGGCGGCGCCGAGGGCGTCGGACGCGCCGTCAACGAAGCCGTCGTGCTCGCCTTCCTGGGGATCGGAGCGTTCAACTACGTATTCACGCAGACGCTGCTCGCCACCCATCCCCAGATCCTGGTGATCAAGTGAACGAATTCTTCGCGCTGCCCCGTGAATGGCTCGCGGGCACCGGCGAGATAGCCGGCTTCATGGGCGACGTCGTGCGCGACGTCTATGGCCTGCGCGTGTTTCGCTTCTTCGGCGAGACCCTGCGCCAGGCGGGGATCCTGATCATCTACTCGACGCTCGTCATCTGGAGTCTCGTCTTCATTACCGGACTGGGCCCGTGCGGCATCGCGGCGGCCTACTTCAACCAGTCGATCAGCGCGCCAACCTACTCCGGCGTCTACGCCGCCTGGTGCAACCTGCGCGAGGCGGTTCCCTACGCCTTCGGCTACATGATGTCGGCCAAGGTCGGCACCGGCATCGTGGCCGAGCTGGGCGCGATGCGGATCTCAGAGGAGATCGACGCGCTCGAGGTGATGGGCATCAACTCGATGACGTTCCTGTGCGCGACCCGGCTGCTGGCCGCCTGGATCGTACTGCCGTTCATGTACATAGGCGCGATCGGCGTCGCCTACCTGGCCTCTTACCTGGCGATCGTGGATCAGCTCGGCTTCGTCTCTTCAGGCGGCTACCTGCTGGTGTTCTGGTTATTCCAGAACCCAACCGACCTCCTGTTCAGCCTGATCAAGGGGATGTCGATGGCCACGGTGATCGTGCTCGTCGGGTGCTACTACGGCTACACGGCGAGCGGCGGGCCCGTGGGCGTCGGTCGCGCGACCGCCAAGTCGATGGTGCTAAATATCATCGTCGTGCACCTGATCGGAATGTTCGGCACGCAGCTGTTCTGGGGCGGCAACGCGCGAGCTCCCGTAGGGGGCTGAGATGGCCGAGGACGAGCCGCGGGCTGCGCGGGCGGCGGACCCGACCGCGGGCGACGCACCCGCCGCAGCGGACGAGGAGTTCCGCTACCACACGGGCACGATTCGCCCGGCGCGCGAGCCCGATGCCATCCAGTTCATCGAGGTGCACAAGGCCTTCGGCTCAAACCAGGTGCTGCGCGGCCTGAACATGGGCCTCCCCGACAACCAGATCTCGATGATCATCGGTCCCTCCGGGACCGGCAAGTCGGTGTGCATCAAGCACATCGTCGGCCTGCTCTATCCGGACGAGGGCGATGTGCTCGTGCATGGGCAGTCGATCCCCGCGCTGAGCGACGCCGAGCTGTTCGAGACGCGCAGGAAGTTCGGCGTGCTGTTTCAGGACGGGGCGCTGTTCGGGTCGCTCAACCTCTATGACAACGTCGCCTTTCCGCTGCGTCAGCACACCGAGAAGGGCGATGAGGAGATAGCGGAGATCGTCAACCGCCGTCTGAGCGAGGTTGGCCTGGGCGGCGAGGGCGAGAAGATGCCCAACGAGCTGTCCGGCGGGATGCGCAAGCGCGCGGGGTTCGCGCGCTCGCTCGTGCTCGACCCTGAGATCGTGCTCTTCGACGAGCCCGACTCGGGGCTTGACCCCGTTCGCACGGCGCTGCTGTGCGAGCTGATCAAGGAAGTGCACGCGGAGAACGGCGGTTGCTATGTGGTCATCACGCACGACATCATGAGCGCCCGCCGCGTGGCCGAACACATATCGGTCCTGTGGAAGGGGCGGATCGTCGAGTCCGGTCCAGCCCAGGAGCTGTTCGCCTCAGAGAACCCGTTCGTGCGGCAGTTCCTGTCCGGTGAATCGGCGGGTCCGCTCGGTATGGATTAGGTCCGTCGTCGCCGCCGCGGCAGGCCAGGCTAGCCTTCGCCCGTGAGTCCATCACGTCTCCTCGTCGCGCTGGTCCGCGGTGCGACACGCAGGCCGCGGCTGGTCGTCGCGCTCGCGCTGGCGCTTGCGCTGGTGGGCACCTTGCTGGCGCTGCGGCTGCACTCGACCGCGGCCACCGACACTTTCGTCTCGCGCTCGAGCGCCGAATACCGGTCCACCCAGCGCTTCTATCGAAGCTTCGGCGAAGAGCCGGTGCAGGTCGTGGTCAAGGGCAACCTTCAGCAGCTGCTGTTCAGCGCGGACATCGGTCGCGTCACCGGCCTGGAAGGCTGCCTGTCGGGCAACGTGCCCGCTGCGGCGCTCGGCCTGGAGGGTGGCGTCGAGGGTCCCTGTGGCCAGCTGGCGCGGGCGAGGACGGTGAAGGTCGTGCTCGGCCCGGGCACGTTCATCGACGAAGCGGCGAGCCAGATCAACGAACAGCTCGCTCGTGAAACCAGGCTGGCTCAGACGCAGGCTGCGCAAGCCGAACGCGCGATCGCCCAGGCGGCGCTCGCACACGGCCTGTCGCCGGGCGAAGCCCACACGCTGGGCGCTCAGGCGCGCAGGATCACGACCACGCGCTTTCAGGAGGGCATCGCCACGCTCGCGCTGCAGTACGGCCTGACCGCCAGGCCGAGCCTCGGTGACCCCAACTTCGTCTCGGCGCTCGTGTTCGACTCCAGCAAGCCGGCCGGCACCCCCAAGCAGCGCTTTGCCTACCTGTTTCCGAGCCCGAGCACGGCGTTGGTCTCGGTGCGCATGAAGGCCGGGCTGTCCGAAGCAGCTCGACGGCGCACGATCGCACTCGTGCGCCAGGCCGTGGCGATGCCCCAGTGGCAGCTGACACACGGCGAGAGCTATCTCGTGACCGGCGAGCCGGTGATCGTCTCGGACCTGGCCGGCTCGATCACCCGCTCGATCGAGGTGCTGCTGGTGGCGGTTCTCGCGGTGATGGCGCTCACGCTCGGCCTCGTCTTCAGCGGCAGGCCTCGCCTGCTTCCGCTGGCGCTTGCGCTGCTCGCGGCTGCGCTGACGTTCGGCGGCCTGTCGCTCGTCGGCGCCTCGCTCACGGTGGCACAGGTTGCCGTCCTGCCGGTGCTCGTGGGGCTCGCGGTCGACTATGCGATCCAGTTTCAGTCGCGCGTGAGCGAGGCCGTGGCGCAGGGCGCGGGCGACGTGCGCGCCGCGGTGCTTGCCGGCGCGCGGGCTGGCGCTCCGACGATCGCGACCGCTGCCGCGGCGAGCGCGGCCGCCACGCTCGTCGTGGTCCTTTCGCCGGTGCCGATGGTGCGCGGCTTCGGCATCCTCCTGGCGATCGGGGTGGTGATCGCGTTCATCTGCGCGCTCACGGTCGGCTCGGCCGCGATCGTGCTGGCGGGCGCGGGCCGTCCCCGTTCACATTCGCCGACGGGCTCGCGACCGTCCTCACTGGCCGCGGCCCTCGCGCCCGCCTGGCGCGGGGCGCGCGAGCTGCTGGCCGACAACTGGCTGACGCGCGGCGTGCTGCGTGCGGCGCTCGTCCACGCCGTGCGCTCACCCGGACGCGTGCTGGCCGCCGGCCTGGTCCTCGCGGCGCTGGGCTGGGGACTCGACGGCCAGACGAAGGTCGAGACGGACATCTCAAAGCTCGTTCCCCAGAGCCTTGGCTCGCTGCGCAACCTCAACGCCCTGGAGCGCGCCTCGGGAGTGGGCGGCGAGATCGACCTGATGGTCAGCGGCAAGGATGTCGCCAATCCTTCGACGATCGAATGGATGAGCTCATACGAGAGCGCGGTGCTCGCGCGCTTCGGCTACAGCTCGGCGCGCGGCTGCGGCAGGGCCCGGCTGTGCCCGGCCTTCTCGCTGCCCGACCTCTTCCAGTCGAGCGCGGCGCCGACTGGTGTCGCTCCACCGGCCGGCGCCCAGCCGGCGAGCTCTGCCCGCAAGCTGACCCAGGCGCAGGTGAGCGCCCTGCTCACGGCGATCCCCGCCTACTTCTCCCAGGACGTGATCACGCGCGCGCACAACACCGCGACGCTCGCCTTCGGCATCAGGCTGATGGGGCTCGACCAGCAGCAGCAGCTGATCGAACAGATGCGCTCGCGGCTTCACCCACCGCCGGGCGTTAACGCGCAGCTCGTCGGTCTGCCCGTCCTGGCGGCGAAGTCCGGCGCGCAGGTGGCGTCTCCGTGGCGTCGCATCGAGGCCCTGATCGCCGGCCTGGTCGTGGTGGCCCTCGTGCTGCTCGCGGCCTTTCGGGGAGATGCCCGACGCGCGCTGGTGCCGCTGGTGCCGATCGTGCTCGCGACGGGATGGTCGGCGCTCGTGCTGTTCCTGGTGCGTGTCCCGCTGAACCCGATGTCGGTGACGTTGGGCGCGCTCGTGATCGCGATCTCGACGGAGTTCAGCGTGCTGCTGTCCGAGCGCCACCGCCAGGAGCGCCTGGCCGGTCACGACACGGTCGCGGCGCTGCGCCTGACCTATCGGCATACGGGAGCTGCGGTCGCCGCGTCCGGGGTCACCGCGATCGCAGGGTTCGGCGTGCTCGCGCTGTCGGACATCAAGATGCTGCGCGACTTCGGCCTCGTGACGATGATCGATCTCAGCGTGTCGCTGCTGGGGGTCCTCGTGGCGCTGCCGGCGGCGCTGACGCTCGCGGCGCGCGCCGCGGAAAGCGGCGGGCGCGAGACGACGATGCGCCTGCGCCTGCGGGCGTGGCTGGGGCGATGGGCTGCGGGCTCGCCCACGGGTCGCCTTACGCGACGCCGCCAGAAGGCGCGTCATGAGCCGGCCTGATCACACGCAGCAGACAGGTTCAACCCTCGGACAGGTTCGCCCACCCCGCTACGGCCGCTACCTCTTTCTGCTGGCCGTCGCGATCATCGTGCTGCTGACGATCAACAGGTCGCTGACGAAGTCCGGCGAGCGGACGGGCGTGCAGCCCGGCAGCCCGATCCCGCCGTTTGCGCTGCCGCTCGCGGCGGGCAACGTCACCGGCGACGCCAACGTCGCCACCCGCCCCAACGAGGGCGCCGCGGGAAAGACGCCGGCCTGCGCGGTGAGGGGCGCCGGGATCCTCAACGTGTGCGAGCTCTATGAACGGGCGCCGCTGGTGCTTGCGCTGTTCGTCGACGCGAGCTCCTGTCCGGCGGTGCTCAGCAGCATGCAGGCGCTGGCGAGCGACTACCCGGGGGTGCATTTCGCGGGGGTCGCGCTCAAGGGCCAGCGGGTGCCGCTGCGCTCGCTGGTCGCACAGCGGCGGCTGACGAGCGTGCAGGTGGGCTTTGACCGCGACGGGGCGCTCGCAAGCCTCTATCAGGTCGTCAGCTGTCCACAGGTGACCTTCGTGCTGCCCGGCGGCGTCGCGCAGAGCAAGCCGCTGCTGTCGACACCATCGCTGGCGACGCTGCGGGAACGCGTCAACGCGCTCGTCGCGGCGGCCACGGCGCGCGGGTGGAGGCCCCCGAAGCGGTGAGCTGGCGCTCGCGCCCAGCGCGGCGGGGCGGCGGCGCAGGCGGATCGCCTGACGCGGCGCCGGCGGGCGGCCGACCCCGTGGGGCGCCGGCGCCGACAGCCTCCGAGGAGCGCTTTGAGCCCGAGCTCGGCTGGCGCGCGCGCGAGGTGCAGGACGAGCTGCCCCAGCTGCAGATGCTCGTCGCGCCCGTCCAGGTGGCGCGCCCGGGCTCGCTCACCGGGCGCTCCCCGCGCGAGATCCAGTCGCGCCTGCGCCTGATGTCCAACAGCTTTCGCGGGGCGCGCGCGGTGGCTGTTCGCCGCGAACCGGTTCCCGTCGCCTATCGCGCCTTCTATCGTCAGATCGGCCTCGACCCGGACGTGGTGCGCACGCCGCTCGAGAGTGTCGTGCTCGAGCGGATGCTGCACGGCGGCTTTGTCAGCGAAGGCCTGCTCGCCGACGTGCTGCTGATCGCGCTGGTGGACACCGGCGTGCCGGTATGGGCGCTGGACGCCGACTGCGTCGACGGTCCCCTGGGAATTCGCGCGAGCTCCGACGGCGAGCCGTTCGGGCGCTCTGGCGACGCCCCGGTGCTGCCCGCCGGCCGGCTCGTGATCGCCGATGCCTCGGCCGCGCTGGCGATGCTGTTCGGCGAGCTCGCGCCGGGGCATCAGCCCGTCGCCGCCACGCGCCGGCTGCTGCTGTTCGCGATCCAGGTCTCGGGCGTGCCGACGCTCTACGTGGAAGAGACGCTGTGGACCTGTCGCGCCGCCCTCACAGCGGGCTGATGCGTGTGCCGGAACCCGGGCAAGGCGGGTTTGCCAGGCCGACGCCAGGCGCTGGCGCGGCGCGGTGGGCGTTGGTAGACTCCGGTCCCGCCCAGATGGAGGAGGCCGGCTTGAGCCAGCAAGAGCAGCCAGTCGTCGATCGCCGTGGTGTCGCCGCGGACCGAGAGGTCGACGAGCGCGCCGCCCGGCGCACGCTGCGGGCTCAGGTGGCGAGGCTCGAGCGCGAGCTGGCGGCGATCGTCGCCGACGGCTTTCCCCACATCCCCGCGCCCGCTCGCCCGGCGGCGGGCGACGCGCTGAGTATCGCAACGGGTGTCATCGGCATGGATCGCCCGGCGGCCCGCCTGCTGAACCTCGAGGAGCTAGAGCGGCTGCGCGACGGTCTCGCGGGACGGCGCTCAGAGCTGCAGGCGCGCGTGCTGGCGCGCACCGAGCACGAGCGCCGCGCGCAGGCGCTGCTAGAGGAGATGCGCCTTCAGCCGGGTCGCCACAAGTTCAGGCGCCTGCCGGTGCGCGATCTCGGGCAGGGCAGCTGCGGGGTCTGGGAAGTGCGTCCGCGCCTGGGCCTGATCGGCATGCTCGCCGGCTGGTGGCAGCTCAAGCTCTCGTCAGGCTGTCCGTTAGCCAGGGGTCGCGCTGCGGCGCGGCCCCGCCCGAGTCAGCGTCTTCGCCGTCCTGCCGATGGCCTTCTGCGCCGTTCGCGCCGCCTTGCAACAGCGAGGCGAGCGTGCACCGCTGGCGCTCGGTCATCGAGCCGACGGTCTTCTTCTCAGACATCGGGATCTGGGCGAGGAACTTGCGACAGCGCGTCTGACCCCAGCGGCGCTGGCTCATCAGCAGGTCGGCCACAGCCATGCTGTGTGCCTCCCATGGACAGGCCAGGATCACCTCGCCGACGTCGAGCTCGCCGACGGCCACCTTGCGCTTGAGCTCGGCACGCGCCAGGCGCACCTTGTTGGCGCGCTCCAGCGCGCGCATGTACTGGGGACCGGTGGGGGCGCTTATTGCTGTCGCGTTCATGTCGCTGGCATCCTCCGGTTGCCATCGCGGGGTGCTCGCGGCAGGCAACATCCTTGCTTGACGTTTACGGTTGCGCCCGCGATGGCCACCAAGAGTCCCCCAGCTAGTGGGCGATTCCCGATACCGCCGGTTGCTTCTCCCGGTGGCCTCGCTTGGCGAGGCCCCGGACGGTCATGCAGAGCGCTCCCTGAAGCTAAGGCTCGAACGGCCATCCGGTCAACGGTGGGTCGTGGCCTTCATGCGCTAGAAGCGACCTTTTTCTTGCCTCAAAGCACTTGTGAAGGATTGGACAAGAGCGCGTCGCGCGCAGGCGCGCCGCCGACCCCCGTGCTCAGCCAAGCCGGGGGTCGGCGATCGGTCCGTGCTCGGCCTCGACCTCGCGCTTGACCGTGGCGAACACCTCCAGCGCGCGGTCGAGCGTCGGCCGGTCATGCGTGGCCATCAGGCTCGTCCGCAGCAGCGCGCCGCCGTGGGGCACGGCGGGATACAGCGCGCAGTTGGTGAACACGCCACCGTCATACAGCGCGCGCCACAGCAGCGCGGCGGTCCAATCGTCTCCGACGAGCACCGGCACGATCGGGGTCTGGATCCTCTGCAGGACAGCGTCTTCGCCCGGGCCGCTGCGCACCGGTTCGCCGCTCAGCACGCGGTAGCCCAACGCCTCGAGACCGGCGGCGAAGTAGCGCGCGTGCTCGAGCACGCGATCGAGCAGGGCCGGTCCCTCGGCGGAACGGACGATGCGCAGCGCCGCGAGCGCCGCGCCGAGCGCAGCCGGGACCGCCGAGGCGGTAAACAGAAAGGCGCGCGAGGAGATCCGCAGGTAATCGATCACGTCCGCCGGACCAGCCACGAAGCCGCCGCATGCCGCCAGCGACTTGGAGAACGTGCCCATCCGCAGGTCGACGCGGTCCTCGACCCCGAGCAGCTCCGACGCACCGGCGCCGCGCGCCCCGAGCACGCCGGCTCCGTGGGCCTCGTCGACCATCAGGCGCGCGCCGTGGCGTGCGCACAGCTCGGTGATGTCAACGAGCGGCGCCACGTCGCCCTCCATCGAGAACACGCCATCGACGACAACCAGCGCACCGCCGCCGTCATGCTCGGCTCGCTGCAGCGCGCGCTGCAGCTTGTCAAGCCGGCCGTGGCGAAACGGTCGCATCTTGGCGCGCGACAGCAGCACGCCATCGAGGATCGAGGCGTGGTCGGCCGAGTCGACGATCACCGTGTCGCCGGGTCCCAGCAGCGTGCCCAGCGTGCCGACGTTGGCCTGGTGGCCGGTCGTGAAGACGAGCGCGTCCTCGGTCTGCATCCATTCCGCGATCTCCTGCTCGAGCTCGAGGTGCAGCGGGGTGGTGCCGTTCATCAACCGCGAGCCGGTCAGCCCGGTGCCATAGCGATGAAGCGCCTGCTCGGCTCCGAGCATCACGCGCTCGTCGCCGGTCAAGCCCAGGTAGTTGTTGGAGGCGAGCATGATCCGCGGCTGGCCTTCCATCTCGACGACCGGCATCGCTGGCGACTCGACGGTGCGGAAGTAGGGAATCAGTCCGGCCTCGCGCGCCGCGCTGAGGATCTCCTCGCGGTCGTGGCCGTGGACCTTCGCGAAGACGTCTATCGACGTGGACATCTAGGGTGTCTGCGCATGGGGGTCGAGGTCACGGCGGTCTCTGGACGGCGCGATCTGAGAGCGTTCATCGACCTGCCGTTTCGCCTGCATGCTAACCGGCCGTTGTGGGTGCCCCCCTGAAGCTCGAGCGCTGGATCTTCCTGACCAGGCGCCTGAACGCCTTCTTCAACCACGGCGACGGCGAATACTTCCTCGCGCGGCGCGACGGGCGGGTCGTGGGGCGAATCACCGCCCAGGTCGATCATGCCTTCAACGACTTCCATGCGAGCAAGTGGGGCTGGTTCGGCTTCCTGGAGTTCGAGGACGACCAGGAGGTCCTCGACGCGCTCCTGGCTGCCGCCGGGCAATGGCTGTCGGCGCGCGGGTGCGAGCGCATGGTCGGGCCGGCCGACTTCGCCATGAACAACGAGAGCGGCATCCTGGTCGAGGGCTTTGACCTGCGTCCGATGGTCCTGCAGCCCTGGCACCCGCCCTACTACCAGCAGCGCGCCGAGCAGGCGGGGCTGGCCAAGGCGATGGATCTCAACATGTGGAATCTCGAGATCGCAGACCGCGAGCGCGTCAGGCCGCTGATCTTCGAGCTCGCCGACCAGGTTCAGAGCAAGCACCACATCCGCCTGCGCAAGATGAGCCGGCTGCACCTGCGCAAGGAGATGGACCGCTTCGCCGAGGTCTACAACTCCGCCTGGTCTGGCAACTGGGGTTTCGTGCCCTACGACAAGCAGGATCTAGACGCGCTCGCGCAGGAGCTGCAGCTCGTCTTCGACAAGCACTGGTTCATGGTCGCCGAGCGCGAAGACACCGGCGAGGTCGTCGGCATGGCGATCACGGTGCCCGACATCAACCAGGTCCTGCAGAAGATGAAAGGCAAGCTGCTGCCGCTTGGCTGGTGGCATTACCTGCGCAAACGGCGCATCATGGACCGCGTGCGCGTCGGCTTCCTGGGCGTTAAGCCCGAGTATCAGAGCACCGGCGTGGCAGCCAAGCTGTATGTCGAGCACTTCGACATGGCGGCGACCACCCCGCAGACGGGCGGCGAGATGGGCTGGATACTCGAGACCAACACGTCGATGAACCGCGGGATGGAAGCCATGGGCGGTCGCATCGTCAAGCGCTACCGCGTCTACGAGCGGGCGTTGTAGGCCGGCGCCGGCGTCTGCGGGCGTGGCGGGCGGGCTCGGGTGGACGCCGCGCGCCGGCATCGGCGCGCGCGCAGAAAAGCGGTCGGGGGCGGCCTCTACACTTGCGCGCGTGAGCGAACTGGATGAGATCGAGGAGGTCGATGCGATCCCGGTGCTCGCCCCCGAGGCGGTCGTGCACGAGCGCTCGCGAGCGCTAGTCAGATCGGTGGCGCCCACCGTGCAGACGGCCGCGGTCGCGGCGGGCGGGTTCGTGGCCGGCGTCGCCGTTCTAGGCCTCGCCCATCGCCGGCGCAGGGACGCCGGCGCGCTCGCCTCGCCCGCGCGGGCAGGGCGCGGCGTGCTGGGTCGCGCGCGGCGCAGGTCGGGCAAGGGCGAGGAGGTCGTGCAGATCGTCGGCACGCGGTCGCTGCTGGTCGACGTGCACCTGCTCGGCCGCCCCGCCAGGGATCGCTGAGCGCGGCGACCGATGCGCACCCCGGTCGAGCTGCGCGTGGAGGTGCGCCCCGCGTGGCCGTTTCGGCTGCCCAGCCGCCTCGGCGGCGACGGCGTCACGCGCAGGCGAGCGGGGGTGCTGGAGCGGCTGCTGCACGACGAGCAGGGGCGGCCCGTGGCGCTGCGCGTGGCCCAACCGGCGCCCGACAGGGTCCTGTTCGGCGCGCGCGCGCCGAACAGGCGCAGCGCCGAGCACGGGATCGACCGGCTGCGCTTCGCGCTGGGTGTGGATGATCAGCTGCGCGACTTCTACAGGCGCTTCTCGCGCGACCCGCTGATCGGCCGCTCGCTGAGGCGGCGTCCCTGGCTGCGCGTCGGGCGACGGCCGCAGCCCTTCGAGGCGCTCGTGTGGGCCGTCTGCGAGCAGCTGATCGAGTACGAGCGCGCGGCCGCGACCCAGCGCCGCATCGTCGCGATGCTCGGGCGGGGCTGGAGCGAGGAAGGCAGCTGGTGCGCCGGGCAGCGAGACCTGCCGACGCCGGCGGCGCTCGGCGCGGCGGCGCCCGCGGCGCTCGCCTCGTGTGACCTGGCGGAGGGGCGAGCGATAGCGCTCGTCAAGGCAGCGCGCGAGGTGGCTCGCGGACGCGTGGTGCTCGACGACGATCGACCCGAGCAGGGCTGGCGACGGCTTCGTGCGATCCCCGGCATCGGCGCGTGGACGGTCGAGATGCTCGCGCTGCGCGGCCAGGGGCGCTTTGACCAGCTTCCCGCAGGCGACCTCGGCCTGTTAAAGCTCGTCGGCCGTCTGCTGAGCGGCGGCGATCCCCGGGCGCGAGCCAGCGAGCAGCAGGTGCGCAGCTGCTTTGAGCCCTATGGCGAGTGGGCGGGCCTGGCCGCCGTGCACGCGGCCGGATTGTGAGCGCGCCGCGCGCTCAGCGAGCGTAGACGGCGAAGAAGTCGCGGTCATCGGGGGAGAGGTAGCGCGTGGATGGGCGTTCCATGCCTTCAAGCAGCTTGGACGGACGCAGCGCGCCCGGCGCCGCATAGCTGTTGAAGGACACCCAGTAGGAGTTGATGTCGAGCTCCATCGCGCGGACGGCCCCTGCGTGGATCATCAGACGCGCGAGTCCGCGCACGCTCTGATCGTTCGCGGCCAGGTAGATGAGGTTCCCGTGGGCGTCGACGCCGATCGCCGAGCGCCACACGAGGATCGCGTTGCCGAGCGTGGCGCCCCATTCAGGACCGTCGCTGAGGTTTGGATTGACCCGCGCCTGGTCGACGATCAGCGGAAGGTTCTGGCGTGCGAACACGACATCCCGCGCGACCGCCGGACCGTGGTGCCAGGCGGTCACGTCATATCTCCCGTCGGCGTAGCGGATGAAAGTCGCATCGCCGGCTCGCATCGGCGAGTACGTGTGGCCGTAGAGCGCCCATCCCCCGCGTGAGTCGGCGAGCTTGAATCCGCTGTTGAACGTCGCGAGCAGCCCCCGGCGGTAGTTTGGCGGGACCTCCATCGAGCCGCGGGCGGGCAGCGAGACGCTCGGCTCGAGCCGTCCGGGATACAGCGCGGTCGTGGTGCGGCTCGTGTTGATCCACGCCACCCCGGCGACCAGACGCGGGTATTCGCCCGGGTCGCTGCGGAAGGTCGTCACGAGCAGCGGCGGGTCGGACCTGCTCTCGCCGGGCTGCGTCGTATTCCACACGCCCTCTCCCGGCAAGGCGGGGTGCGCGAGGGGCGCGATCCGTCGCGGGCGGTCGACGATCGCGCGGATCCCGCCCGCTCCGGCGGCGCTCGCCGATGAGCCGAGCCCCACGCGCGGCAGCGCGCGCAGCGCCGGCCCGCCCTTGGCGGGGGCCGTGAGCGTGTAGTAGATCGACTCGACTTCGGTCACGACGCTCGCGGCTCCGTTGTCGCGCAGCCACTCGACCGAGCGGATGCCGAGGGCCGTGTTCGAGGGTTCGAGGGCCATCGCGGCGTAGGACACGAGCGCCGGCAGCAGCGCGATCAGCGATGCCGCGATCAGGACCCGTCGCAGGCGGCGGGGAGCGCCGTGGCTGTCACGGGCTCTCGTCGCGGACGCGTGCGAGGGGTGCGCGGCGGCGTGCAGCTCCATTCCAGGCAGATCGTAGGACTCTGGGCCTTGATACACCCTAAAGGCGAGTGCGAGAATGAACGCATTCTCACGCATCAGATAGCTGGGGCTCAGCTACAAGTTGTGATCTCTGTTGCAGCAGTGCTGGCGCCCGGCAGCGCTACAGTCGCGGACGCGAGCGCTAGCGAGCACACGACCGGACCGATCCGTGCGCAGGGGGAAAGGAGACCGAAATCAACCCGACGCCGACAGCAGCCCGCCCCGAGGCGGGATCGCAGACGCTTGAGGCGCCCGCCGGCGGACCAGGCGATGACGCGCGGGAGGTAGCCGCTCGGACGCCGCGCGCGTCCACGCTGCGCGCACTCGTGCGCGCCTGCCGGCCGCACCAATGGGTGAAGAACGTCCTCGTGTTCGCAGCTCCGGCGGCGGGCGGCGTCCTGTTCGACGCCGGCATCCCCGGCAAGCTCGCGCTGACGTTCGTGTCGTTCTGCCTGCTCGCGAGCGCGACCTATCTGTTCAACGACCTGCATGATCGCGAAGAGGATCGCGCCAATCCGCGGAAGTCGAGCAGGCCGATCGCATCCGGAGCGCTGCCGTCTGGGCTCGCCGTCGCGAGTGCGCTTACGCTGGCGCTCGGCGGCCTGGCGCTGGCGGCGATCGTGCGCCCGGAGCTCGCCGGGGTCGGCGCGGGCTATCTGGCGCTCACCTGCAGCTACACGCTGTGGTGGCGGCGGATCGCGATCGCTGACATGGCCGCCGTGGCCGGCGGCTTTGTGCTGCGGGCGCTCGCCGGCGGCGTCGCGACATCGATTCCGGTCTCGCGCTGGTTCATGCTGGTGACGTCGTTCGGGGCACTGCTGATCGTCGCGGGCAAGCGCTACGCCGAACTGCGCGACGGACCGGCGAACGCGCCGCGGGCCGCATTGCTCGCCTACACCGAGCAATATCTGCGCCTCGTGATCGGGCTGGCAGCGGCGGTCGCGACGACGGCTTACTGCCTGTGGGCGTTTCAGCGAGCCCATGGTGAAGGGTTCTCATGGTTTGAGCTGACGATCATCCCTGTCGTCCTCTGGCTGCTGCGCTACGTGATGCTGCTCGACCGCGGTGACGGCCATTCACCGGAAGAGCTGATGTTCAGCGACGGCTTTCTGCTGAGCATGAGCGTCGCCTGGCTCGCGCTGTTTGGCATCGGTGCGTATGTCAGCGGATAGCGTCGGCGTGCAGACGCGCGCCGGACAGATCCCTGCCGCGTCGCTGACGGCCGGCGCCCGCCACGCGGTGCTAAGCGGCTGGGGCCGCGTCGCCCCGACGCGCGCACGCGTGCTGCGCCCCGCGAACGTCGACCAGGTGGCCGCGGCCCTCGCGCAGGCGAGCGCCCTCGGCGGCGTGATCGCGCGCGGGGCCGGTCGCAGCTACGGCGACCCCGCGCAGAACGCAGGGGGGACGGTGCTGGACGCCACCGCTCTGCGCGGGCCGATCGGGCTCGACCCGAGCCGCGGTCTGGTGCAGGCGGCGGCCGGGATCACGTTTGGCGAGCTCCTGCTGGCCCTCGCGGCCGAGGGCCTGACGCTCCCGGTGGTGCCCGGCACGCGACACCTGACGGTGGGCGGGGCGATCGCGAGCGACGTGCACGGCAAGAACCACTTGCGCGATGGCAGCCTGGCGCGCCACCTCGAGTTCATCACGCTGTGCACGCCGGCCGACGGGCCCGTGCTCGCATCGCGCGAGCAAAATCCGGACCTCTTCACGGCGACGGTTGGCGGGATGGGCCTGACCGGCGTCGTGGTGGAGGCCGCGCTGCGCGTCGTGCCGCTGCGCTCCTCGCACGCGCTTGCCGACATCGATCGCGTCGAGAGCCTCGAAGCTGCGCTGTCGCTGATGGCTGAGCCGGCGCGTCATCGCTATGCGATCGCCTGGGTCGACCTGCTCAGCGACGGCCGCGCCTTTGGACGCTCGGTGATCACGCGCTCAGACGAAGCGCCTGAGGCGTCAAACGAAGAGCGGGGCGCCGGGAAGCGGCACCGCGCGAAGCCGCCGTTTGCGATCGACGCTCGGCTCGGGGTTCCGCGCGGCGTGCCGAACGGGCTGCTGCGTCCAGTGGCGGTGCGCGCCTTCAATGCGCTTCATTGGCGCGCGGCCCGGCGCCAGCGAGGGCGCAAGTTGACGATGAGCGCCCAGCTGTTCCCCCTGGACGTGCTCGGCAACTGGAACCGCCTGTACGGGCCCGCGGGACTCGTGCAGTACCAGTTCGCGGTTCCCTCCGGCCAGGAGGACGTCCTGTTGACGGTCGTGCAGCGCCTGCGAGCCCTTCGCCTGCCGATGTATCTCGCCGTCTTGAAGCGCTTCGGTCCGGGGTCGGGATCGCCGCTGTCCTTTCCCCTGGAGGGCTGGACGCTCGCGATCGACATCCCGGCGGACGCCCCTGGCCTCTCGCGGGCGCTGCAGGACGCCGATGAGCTCGTGGCGGGCGCGGGCGGACGGGTCTATCTGGCCAAGGACGCTCACCTGCGGGCAGACGTGCTGGCGGCGATGTACCCCGAGCTTGATCGCTTCAACGAGCTGCGCGCGCGCGTGGACCCGCAGGGCTCCCTGCGCTCGGACATGGCCCGGCGGCTGGGGCTGTGCGAATGAGCGCTCGCGGGACTGCCCTGCCGCAGAGCGTGCTCGTGCTCGGCGGCACCTCCGAGATCGCCGTCGCGATCGTCAGCGCGCTCGCCGAGCAGCGCGCGGCGGCACGGGTCGTGCTGGCGGGCCGCGACCCCGAGGCGCTGGAGGCCAGCGCGCAGCTGCTGCGCGACGCCGGCTGCAGCGAGGTGCAGCCGCTCGCGCTCCTGGGCGATTCGACCGGGTCTGCGGTCGACCACGGCGAGCTGATCGCGCAGGCGAGTGGGCTGCTCGGCGGCATCGAGCTCGTGATCCTCGCCGTCGGCGTGCTGGGAGAGCGCGGCGGGGTGCCCGAGGACATCGACGGCGCGGTCGAGGTGCTCGAGGTGAACGTCGTCGTCGCGGGCTCGCTGCTGCTGCATACGGCGCGCGCGCTGCGTGCGCAGGGCAGCGGAACGGTCCTCGTGCTCTCCTCTGTGGCGGCCGAGCGCCCGCGCGCATCCAACGCGGTCTACTGCGCGTCCAAGGCGGGGATCGACGCGCTCGCGCGCGGGCTCTCGGACGCGCTGGTCGGCAGCGGCGCCCGCGTGATGGTGCTGCGCCCAGGGTTCGTGAGAACCCGTATGACACGCGGCCTGGCCGCGCCGCCGCTGGCAACCGAGCCCCAGGTGGTTGCGCAGGCGGCCGTCCGGGGACTGCAGCGTGGCGCGGAGATCGTCTGGGCGCCGGGGACGCTGCGCTGGGTCGCGGGCATCATGCGCCTGATCCCGGGGTCGCTGTTCAGAAGGCTCGCGCTGTGAGCGGTCGCGCCCCGCTCGAGCCCGGAAGCTCGCCGACCGTGGAGCACGCCCTTGGGCGCCCGCCCGAGGACATCCTGCGCCGCCGCGCGGCGGCGCTACGCACACGCCGTCGCCGCGCGCTGCTGGCCGACGCGCTGCTGGCGCTGGTGGTTGCCGTGATCTTGATCGTGAGCGCCCCCGGCCTGGCGGTCGTGGCGATCGTCGCCCTTCTGACGCTGCTTGTGTGCGGCGCGTCGCTGCTGCTCAGCCGCCGGCGTCGCCGGCGCTGACAAGCCCCGCAAACCGGCGCGGCCGGCTAGTCGCTCTCGATCAGCAGCGCGAGCGTGGGACACGCCCGCGCAGCTCGCCTGGCATGGTCGAGCAGCTCGGGCGGGAGCGGACCGTCTTTGATGATCGGATACCCCCAGTCGTCGAGCTCGATCCACTCTGGCAGCAGCTCCGCGCACATGCCGTGGGCCTCGCAGGCGATCGGGTTCACGCGCACGCGCTGGCTCATCGCACTGCGATCGGCTTGCGGCGGGTTGGGAGCTCGCGGGTGCGCGCAGGCAGCGGCAGCTCCCCGGCATGCGAGCAGGCGTCGCACGGGCCGTGCTGGGCATGATCGGCGAACTCGGTGGCGAACGTGTCCAGCGCGCTGAGGACGAAGTTCGCCGCTCCGTCGGGATGGCCGCATGCGCCGCGCCGCCGCACGATCGACGCCAGCCTGGCCGTTCGCTGGCTACCGCCGGCATCGCCGACGCCGCCCGCCAGCTCCTGGACGCTCGTCGCGATCGCGCCGAGGCCGTGCACGCACGGGCCGCACTGTCCGGTGCTCTGATCGGCCAGCCAGCGCGTCACGCGCGCGGTTTCAGCCACCGGGCACGCGTTCTCCGACAGCAGCGCGACGACGCCCGCCCCGAGTGCGGCGCCGCGCGGAGCCAGGTGTTCGTCGCTCAGCGCGACCGCGTCCAGCACAGAGGCGTCGATCCAGCTTCCCCCGTATCCGCCGAGCAGCAGCGCCCGTGGGCGCGCGAGCGCGCCCCCCGCGGCCTCGATCAGGGCCGACAGCGACGCGCCCTGCTCGATCTCGTACACCCCGGGCCAGGCAATCGGGCCCGACAGCGTGACGAGCGCCGAGCCGGGCTGCGCGGGGGTCCCCAGCTCGCGAAACCATCGCGCGCCATGGCGCGCGATCAGCGCGATGTGCGCGAGCGTCTCGACGTTTGCGACCAGCGTCGGCCGTCGTGCCACGCCCCTCTGGAAGGGCAGCGGCGGGGTGAACGACGGCAGCGCCGGACCGCCGTTCAGATGGCTGACGAGCGCCGTCTCCTGGCCTGCCACGTAGTCGCTCGGCACCGCGGCGGTGTGGATCTCTGCGGGCTCGCGCAGCGCTGCGGCGCGTTCCGCGGTCGCCTGCGCGACGCCGCTGGCGCTGTCGGGCGCCGAGCGGCAGACGGCCACGATCAGCTGGTTGGCGCCGAGCGCCTCGGCGACCAGCTGTCCGCCGTCGAGCACCAGATGGGGCAGGCTCTCGAGCAGCGTACGGTCCTTGCGGCTGGCCGGCTCGCTCTCGGCGGCGTTCACGACCACGATCGGGCGCCCGCGCGAGCTCGCGACGGCGCGCAGCTTGGTCGCCGTGGGAAAGGCCGCTCCACCGCGGCCGCGCAGGCCGGCCTGCTCGACGAGATCGAGCAGCGCGCTCGGCCGTGAACGTCGCCCGCCACCGGCGAGCGGGAGCGCTCCATGGGTGGCGACGTGTCGCTCCAGACTCAGCGCGCCTCGTTCGGGGACGTGCTTGAGCAGGCGCGGGAGCTCTCCCGGACCTGCGACCTCGCGCCCATCGGCGGCGAGCTGCACGGTCTGGTCGCCCTGCAGGGTGTCCTGGGCGCTCACCGCGTGCCGCCTTCGTGCGTGCTGGCGGCCGGGCTCGAGCTGCCCAGCAGCGACGAGGGGGTGCCGGAGCGCCGTGCCCATTCGCTACCCAGCGGCCCGCTCGGTAGCCACACCAGCAGGAACAGCGAGAAGGCAGCCACGCCGCCGAGCGCCACGCGGCCGCGCCCGGCGGAGTGCGACCAGTCGCCCACCACGCGCGCGCAAACGGCCGCTACGACCGCCGCCAGGCAGGCGATGCTGATCAGCAAAAACCACGTCTGCTTGACGTCGCTGCCGCTGCCGAACCCGTGCAGCAGCGCGATCGGCCAGCACGCGTAGCTGAGCCAGTGGACCGCGCGCCAGGTCGCATGGCCGATGCGCTGGCGCAGCGCGCTCGTGATCAGCACCGCGAGCAGGAGGTCGAAGGCGACCGCGCCCAGCCCGATCCAGAACGGGCGATAGGAGCCCGCGAAAGGCACGAACGCGTCGAGCAGCGAGATCGGCGCGAAGCTGTCGAGCACCGAGGTCAGGATGTGCAGGGCGAGAAACGCCATCGCCAGCAGCGAGACGTTGCGGTGCAGCGTGTCCACCATGAAGCGGGGCCAGCGCGCGGTGCTGAAGCGCCGCACATCCAGCACCCCGAGCACCACGGCGCCGGTCAGCAGGATCAGCGCCATGACGCCGGTGGACCGCGTCACGTACCAGTAGACGCTCGGCCCGGCGGTCGCAATCAGGGCGTTCACGCCTGCGCCGCCGCAGGATCGCTCGGCCAGTCTCCGATGCACACCACGCGCCCGTCGCGGGCCACGAGACGCGCGGGCAGCCCGAGCTCGCCGAGCCAGCTCGAGGCCGCCTGGCGGCGCACCAGCGTGGCGGTTGCGGCGATGTTCGCGTCAGTGCAGCTGGCAGCCGCGACGCTGACCGTGCGCCAAGTCGCCGCCACCGGGCTTCCCGTCGCGGGGTCGATGATGTGGTGCATCGTGCCGCCGCGGTGGCGCCAGCGCCGCACGGCGGTACTCGAAGTGGCAAGGCCGCCCGAGACGATCGAGACCGTCTGCCCCGGCGCCGACACGTCGCTGCGGTGGTCGTCGGTGACGTGCACCCGCCAGCCGTCCGGCGGGCAGGCTCCCGACGTAGCGATGTCGCCGCCGACGCTCACCAGCGTGCCGCAGCCGGCCGCGTGCGCCGCGGCCGCCGCTGCCCGATCGGCGGCCCACGCTTTCGCGGTGGCCCCGAGATCGAGCGACACGCCGGACGGGACGCGCACGCAGCCGCTAGCGCGATCGACCGTCACGGCCTGCCACGACGGGCGGACCCGCGCGACCACGTTCGGCGGCTGGCGCGCGTGCTCGACGTCGAGCGGCCTGGGCAGCAGGCGCCAGTCTCGGTCATAACCGGCCAGCTCCAGGGCGCGTCCGACCGTCGGGTCGACGGCCCCGTCCGTAAGCCGTGCCGCGTGCAGGGCCAGCTCCAGCGCCTCGATCATCAGCGGGCTGGCCGGCACGCGCCGGCCGGCGCGCGCGTTGATGCGCGACAGCTCAGAGTCCCGGCGAAAGCGGCTGCAAGCGAGGTCGATCGCGGCGAGCTCGCGCTCGACTGCCTGGCGGGCCAGCGCGAGCGCCCGACCGTCGGTCAGCCGCAGCGAGACGCTCGTGCCAAGCGCCTCCCAGCTGGCTGCGGTTGGCGTCGCCGCGCTGGTCAGCGTCGGCACGTCAGGACCCTCCCGAGACGACCGGGGGAGATGATTCGCTGGAGGACGACGATTCGGTGGAGCTGCCCGATTCTCTGGTGGGGCTCGCCGGGGCGGCCGGCGTCGGTCCCTGCGAGGACGAGCCGCTGGACGAGGATTCGCTCGAGGGGGCTTCGCTCGAGGGGGCTCCCGAGCCAGCGGAGGATTCGCCGGAGGACGGCGAGGAGGATGAGGATGGGGGTGAGCTCTGCGCGGACGAGGATTCGCTGTTCGTCGACGTCTGCGCTTCTGATGCCTGCGGCGCCTGTTCCGGCGGGCTCAGCGAGCCGCTGCCTGTCCCCGAGGAGCTGCCTTTGCTGGATTTCGCAGAGCTCGCGCGTTTGGCGGCGCTTGAGCCGGAGTGGATCGTTTTGCCCGGGAACGCGTTGGCGGCGACGTCGGACAGCAGCGCGGTGACGGCCACGCTGCCGGCGATCAGCCAGCGGTTGATGTGCGACAGCCTGCGCAGCGCGTCGTCGCGCACGAGCTTGGTGTGCCTAGGCATGGTGGGCCTGGTGGAGATCGAGGTCTGCGATGCGGCCCTTCGAAAGCGGCGTGGGAGCAGAGTTGGTCGAGAGCATGTCGTTCAGTGTGTGTCGCTCCAGTAAGGAATCGGTAACCGCTTGATGAGAAATCTCATTGAATGTCAGAGGGCCCGATCCCCCTGCATCGCGGGGCCTATGCTGGGGCGATGGACGAGGGCGCCGAGGGGCAGTCGGGACACGGAGCCAGTGTGCTGGTGGTCGAGGACGAGCTGGGAATCGTCGACTTCGTGCGTCGCGGGCTGGAAGCGGAGGGCTTCTCCGTCACCGTCGCAACCGACGGCATCGCGGGCGAGCGGGCGGCGCTCGGCGGCGGCTTTGACGCGGTCGTGCTCGACCTGATGCTTCCCGGTCGCAGCGGACTGGAGATCCTCGCGGCGCTGCGGGAGGCGAGGCCTCGCCTGCCCGTGATCGTCTTGACCGCCCGCGGCGAGGTGGAGGATCGCGTCGCCGGCCTCGATGGCGGTGCGGCCGACTACATCGTCAAGCCGTTCTCGCTGGCCGAGCTGGTCGCGCGCGTGCGCGCGCAGCTGCGCGTAGCCGCGCAGACCTCGGTCACGACGCTCCGCGGCGCCGGGATCGAGGCCAACCTGCTGACACGCACCGTGCTGCGCGACGGCGTGCCGGTGGCCCTCTCGAGAACGGAGTTCGAGCTGCTCGCATACCTCCTGCGCCACCGCGGGCAGGTTCTCTCGCGCGAGCAGATCCTCAGCTCGGTATGGGGCTATGAGCACGATCCGGCGACCAACGTGGTGGACGTCTACGTCGGCTACCTGCGGCGCAAGCTCGGCCGACCCGATGCTCCCGCGCCGATCTTCACCGTGCGCAAGGTCGGCTACCGGCTGAGCGACGCGAGCTGAGGCGATGCGCTCGGCGCTCGACCGCCTGGCCCATGTGGGGCTGCGCTGGCGGCTCGCCGGCTGGGTGGCGGTCGTGATCCTGGTCTGCACGGGCATCACGTTCGTCGCTGTCTACCGCGGAACCGGCACCCAGCTTCGCAAGCGGATCGACGGGGAGGTCGCCAGCGACGTCAGCGAGCTCGCGCACGAACTGCGGGTCTCCGGCGCCCATTCCCCGTCGCGGGTGGCCCAGGTCGCCAACCGCTACGTCCAGGGACAGCCATTCACCGCGAGCTCCACGCTGCTGTTCGCGATCGTGCCGGGCGTCGGGGTCGCGACCAACCGTCCCGAGCTGTTCAACCACAGCCCTCCCGACGAGGGCGAGACGCGCGCTCAGCAGGCGCAGGAGAACCGCCTGTCAGAGCAGCTGGTTGGCGCTGGCGACGGTTTCGCCACGTTCTCGCTGCCGGACGTCGGCAACCTGCGCGTACTCGAGCGGACCATCCACCTGACGATGCGCGGGTCCCCGCGACTAGCGGTGACGGTGGCTGCGGGTGAGCCGCTTGCGGCAGTCGAGCACGCCCAGGCCGGGGTCGCGCGCGCGTTCATTCTGGCCGGCTTCCTCGCCCTGGCGGGCGCCCTGCTCGGCGCCTATCTGATCGGCTCGCGCGTGTCGCGGCCGCTGCGCCGGATGGCGGCGGTCGCGACCCGCGTGGACGCCGGCGACCTGCACCCGCGCATCGACGAGGCCGGCGATCAGGGCGAGGAGATCCGCGTGCTGGCGGACGCGTTCAACCACATGCTCGATCGGCTGACCGACGCCTTCGCGCGCCAGCGCGCGTTCGTCGCTGACGCGTCGCACGAGCTGCGCACGCCGCTCACGGTGATTCGCGGCCAGCTCGAGCTCCTCGCCTCTCAGGAGACTCCCCCCGGTGAGGAGGTGCGCCGCGTAGAGCGCATGGTGCAGGCCGAGCTGACCCGCATCAGCCGGCTGGTCGACGACCTGCTGGTGCTCGCCAAGACCGACCGATCCCAGACGCTGAGGATCGCGCCGGTCGATCTGCCGAGCTTCCTGGGAGAGCTGTGGCACGGCGTGAGCCTGCTCGCCGACCGTCGCTTTCAGCTGGGCCCGGTCCCGCCGGGAACGCTCTACGCCGATCCCGACCTGCTCGCCCAGGCGCTGCGCAACCTGATCGTCAACGCGATCGAGCACACGTCCCCGCAGCGTGGCCTGGTGAGCCTGCGCGTTCGCGCCGGCGAGGCGGGCGGCGTGTCCTTTCTGGTCGAGGACGACGGGCCGGGCATTCCGGTCGCAGAGCGCGAGCGGATATTCGATCGCTTTCACCGCGTCGACGCGGCGCGCGATCGGGCGTCGGGGGGGACCGGCCTGGGGCTTGCGATCGTGGCGGCGATCGCCGACGCGCACGGAGGCCGCGTGGCCGCGGGGAGCTCGCCGCAGGGCGGGGCCAGCATCGAGCTCGAGCTTCCCCGTTTCAGGCCGGCGGCGGGCGCGGCCGCGCGCCACCCGAGCGCGCCCGCGCGTGCGGCCCGCGCGCCGCGCGACGATCGCGCCGACCCCGCCAGGGCGCGATGACCGCCTGCCTGTATTTCAGCGACCCGGCCTGCCTGCAGCACGATCCCCGCGCGCTCTCGCCCGGCCATCGCGTGCGCGGGTGGGGCGTCGCTGGCCGCTCTGAGCGCCCCGGCGGCCGCGCGAGGTTCAGCCGAAGAACAGCTCGGCGGTCTGATACAGGCCGGGATCCAGCAGCTTGGGCTCGCTGAGCGCCGCCTGCAGCGAGACCTCGACGATCGCGGTCCCGCGCAGCGCGACCATCGTTCCGAAGCGCCCCGCGGCGGCCGCCTCGAGCGCCGCCACGCCGAAGCGCGTCGCGAGCACACGGTCGAAGGCCACCGGCGTTCCGCCGCGCTGCACGTGGCCGAGGATCGTGACCCGCGTCTCAAACCCCGTCCGACGCTCGATCTCGCGCTCGAGCAGCACACCGATGCCGCCCAGGCGCTCGTGTCCGAAGGCGTCGGTCTCGCCTGCCTGGACGACCAGCGTCCCCTCCAGCGGGGATGCGCCCTCGGCCACGACGACGATCGAGAAGCTGCGCCCGCGTTTGTGGCGACGGCGCAGGTGGGCGACGATCTGATCGATGTCGAACGGACGCTCGGGCACGAGGATCGCGTCGGCGCCGCCCGCGATCCCGGCGTGCGTGGCGATCCAGCCGGCGTGGCGGCCCATCACCTCGACGACCATCACGCGGTTATGCGACTCGGCCGTGGTGTGCAGGCGGTCGATCGCGTCGGTGACGATCTGCACCGCCGTCTGAAAGCCAAACGTCACGTCGGTCCCGCCGAGGTCGTTGTCGATCGTCTTGGGCACGCCGACGACAGCGATGCCCTGGCGGTCAAGCGCGAGCGCCACGCCGAGCGTGTCCTCGCCGCCGATCGGGATCAGCGCGTCCACGCGCCGCGAGGCCAGCGTCGCGGTGATCGCGGCGAGCCCGCCCTGGCCCTCGGCGAAGGGGTTGGTGCGCGACGTTCCAAGGATCGTGCCCCCGCGCGGGAGGATGCCAGCGGTGCTCTGGAACGTCAGCTCGATGCCGTCGTCTGAGAGCACGCCGGCCCAGCCGTGGCGAAACCCGACGAAGCTGTGGCGACCCTCTGCCAGCCCGCTGCGCACGACGGCCCGGATCACGGCGTTCAGTCCCGGGCAGTCGCCGCCGCCGGTGAGCAGGCCTATTCGCACCCCGCGGTCCCGTCTGGCATCAGATGCCCTGCCCGGGGAGGAACTCGTTGGTGAACGGCTGGCTGGCGGCGTTGGGGTTGTGCGCGAGCAGCCCATGGGCGAGCATCCAGCTCCCGAACGACGCCCAGGCCGCCGGTTCCTGCCAGCCGAAGGGGTCGTTCTTGTCGGCGGGCAGCGCCGCGGGCAGCGTGCTCTGAATCGATTCCAGCTGAAGCTTTGGCTGCAGCGAGGGATTGGCCTTGGTCAGCAGCGCCGCGGCGGCGGCGGGATTGGCGGCGACCTGTCGCTCGCCCTGGGTAAGCGCCTGCAGGAACGCCCGCAGATCCTGTCCGCGCGTGCGCGCCTCTGCTTCGCGCACGACGAGCACGAGCTCGTCGTAGCTGGGGACGCCGGCTTGGTTGATCGGGATCACCAGCGGGTCCTTGTGCATCAGGCGCAGCTGGATCGCCTCGTAGTTCCAAAAGCCGCCTAGCGTGGCGTCGACCTTGCCCGACAGCATCGCCGGCACGAGGTCAAAGCCGACGTTGACTTCCTGCACCGAGCCCGGCTTGACGCCCGCCGCGGCGAGCGCGCTGTGCAGCTCGGCCGCCTGGTAGCTGATCCCGGCGGTGCCCACCCGCTTGCCGGCCAGGTCGGCGACGCTCGATACGTGGTGGCCCGGCAGGGCGATGATCGACGTCAGCGGACGCTGCACGAGCGCGCCGATCGAGACGAGCCGCAGACCGGCGTCGCGCGCGAGCAGCAGCTCGGGCTCATAGGAGATCGCCGCGTCGACCTTGCCGGCCGCCAGCAGCTTGAGCGGTTCGGCGGATTCCGCGGGTACGACCGGCTGCACGTCGAGGCCCGCGGCGCGAAACTCGCCGCCCGCGATAGCGGCGTAGAGCGCCGCGTGGTCGGCGTTCGGAAACCAGTCGAGCATCACCGAGAACGGCTTGGCGCTCGGCGCCGCGGTCACATCCTGCTTTGAGCCGCAGGCGGCCAGCGCAAGCGCGCACGCGAGCCCCGCGACGGCCAGCGCCAGCCGGCGCATCGCGCGATGCGGGCTCATCGCGCGCCCCCCCGCGGTCGGCCGGCCCAGGGCGCGAGGCGGCGCTCGGCCAGCGTGAGCGCGTAGAAGCAGGCGACGGCGAGGGCGAACAGCAGCACCGCGGCAGCGTAGGCGCGCGGCGTCTGCAATGCGTGGAGGTCTTCGTTGATCTCGCGCCCGAGTCCCCCGTTCGCCCCCACCGTCGCGGTCTGCGACTCGGCGATGTAGGCGCCGATCACGCCGATCGTCAGCGCGATTCGCGCGCCGCTGATAGCCGCCGGCAGCGCGGCGGGCAGCTCGGCGAAGCGAAACGCCTGCCAGCGCGAGGCGTCCAGCGTGCGCAACAGCTTGAGCTGGTCGGGGTCGACCGCTGCGAGGCCGTCGACGGTCGTGACGAGCACCGGGAAGAAGCAGATCAGCACGATCACGACGAGCTTGGGCAGCACGCCGAAGCCCCACCAGAAGACCAGCAGCGGCGCGATCACGGCTATCGGCACAGCCTGCGAGCCGATGGCCAATGGGTAGACGGCGCGGCGCAACGGCGCGTAGAGGTGGATCAGCACGGCGAGCACGAAACCGAGCAGCAGCGCGAGCGCGATTCCCGCGGCGACCTCCTCGGCGGTCAGCCGCAGGTTTGCCAGCAGCAGCCCGGAGTTGTCCCACAGGGCCGTCGCGATCGCATGGGGCGCCGGCAGGAAGGCGCTCGTCGACGCGGCGTCGACGTAGGCCTCCCACAGCCCCAGCAGCGCGGCCAGCAGCAGCAGCGGTGGCAGCGCGACGGCGATCCGGCGCCTCATCGCGCCGGCTCCGCCGTCGCGAGCAGACCCAGCGCCCCCAGCGCGGACTCGCGCAGCTCGATCACGCGAGCGTCCGTACGGGCGCGCGGGCGGGCGATGTCGACCGCCAGCTGCTCGAGCACTCTGCCGGGCCTCGGCGAGAGCACCGCTACGCGGTCGGCGAGCAAGACGGCCTCCTCGACGTCGTGGGTGACGAGCACGACGGTGCGCGGCACGCGCGCCAGCGCACGCTCCAGCCACCGCTGCATCTCGCTGCGCGTGATCGCGTCCAGGGCACCGAACGGCTCGTCCAGGCAGAGCACGGGCTTGCCGGACAGCAGCGTGCGCAGGAACGCGACGCGCTGGCGCATGCCGCCCGACAGCTCGTGCGGGAGGGCGCGCTGAAAGCCATCGAGACCCAGCTCGCCGAACAGCTCCGCCGCCCGCTCGGCGGCCTGCGCGCGCGACCGGTGGGCGATGCGCAGCGCAAGCGCGGCGTTGTCCACCGCGCTCAGCCAGGGAAGCAGCAGGTCGCGCTGGGCCATCAGCGCCGCCGGCTCACAGTCGACGCGGCCCGCGTCGGGCGATTGCAGGCCGCAGATCAGCTCGAGGATCGTCGACTTGCCGCACCCGCTTGGGCCGACGACCGCGAGCAGCTCGCCGCGCGTGGCGTGCAGCGTGATCTGATCGAGCGCCGGCACGCGCGCGCCGCGCCGGTCGACGTAGCCGCGGCTCACGCGCTGCAGGCGCACGCTGCTCTGAGCTTGGCGGCGCGTGCGCGCCAGATCGGGGCCAGCGGCTCTGCTGGGCGATCTCGGGCTTGATCGCAGTCCGGTGAACACGTGGCTCCCTCCGCGGGCATTACCCCACAGGTTCGAAGGGTCGGCGCCGGAGTCTGTGCGCCATCTCAGCCGGCCATCCGCCAGCTCCCCCGTGTGATCTGATCAGGGGATGCTAGCGCGCGAGGGCGAGGCCCGGCCGGGCGAGCGCGCGCACGAAGTCCTCCAGCTGGGAGGTCGTCCAGCACTCGAACGCCACGCAGTAGCGCTCGTAGGCGGCGATCACCGAGTCGCCGTAGTTCCAGTACAGGCGCGGCTCGGGGTTCAGCCAGAACGTGCGCCCGGCGCGCGAGGCGATCTGTGCGAAGACGTCGGCGCGGGGGTCGCGCCCGTTCGTGCGCGCATCGCCGAGCACGATCACCGTCGCGCGCGGGTCGAGGTCGTCCACCACCTGCGCCAGGAACTCCGACCACACGCGACCGTAGTCGGTGTAGCCGGAGATGTCGGCCACGCCGGCGTCGCTGGCGATCCGTTCGCTGACGGCTTTGAAGTCGCGCTCGTGCTCGAAGATGTCGGTGACCTCCGAGATGCGCTCGATGAACACGAACGAGCGCATCTTGCGAAACGTGTCGTGCAGGGCATGCAGCACCGACAGAAAGAAGACCGACGCGGAGGTCACGCTCGTGGACACGTCGCACAGCACGTACAGCTCGGGGCGGCGGGGGCGACGGGGCCGGTACTTGAGCACCACCGGCACACCGCCGGTCTGCAGCGAGGCGCGCATCGTGCGGCGCACGTCGACGTGGGCGTGACGAGCGTGTCCGCGAGTCTGCCAGCCCTGGGTCGCCAGGCGTCTGCGCAGCTGCGCCACGACGCGGTGGACCGCGGCGAGGTCGGCGAGCGGACCGGACGGGAGCGCACGATCGAGTTCGCCGAGCGGCCGCGCGGGCGGCAGGCTACCGGCGCGCTGGATCTGGGCGCGTTCGAGCTCGCGTCGCAGGTGGGCTTCGAAACGGCGCAGCGCGTCGCGCGGAAGCCCGTCGCGTCGCGGGTCCTCGGGCGGCAGCTCTGGCTGGGGCTCGGCGCGCAGCCCGAGCGCGCGCCGGATGCGCTGCACGTCGACCCCGATCACGCCCGACCCGTCCTGGCGCTGCCCGAGCGCCGCGATCGACATGCGCGCCAAGTCGCGCATCGCGCCCTCCGAGCCCTCGCGCAGCGCGGCCGCGATCTGTGCGCGGAGCTCCGAGAGCTCCGCGTCGGTGAGCTCGTCCAGGTCGGCGTTGCCGGCGCCGGCGCCGGACGCGCCCTGTTCGCTCACGCCCTCCCTGATGGCGGCCAGCTCGACGGCGCGGAAGAAGAAGCGATCGAACACCAGCTCGAACGTGCGCCTGTCCTCCTGGCTCTTTGCCAGCGTCGCTGCGAGCGCCTCGCGGAAGTCCTCCTGAGAGGTCCAGCTGATCTCGCCCAGCACGTCGAAGGCGTCGAGCAGCTCCGAGGTGCCGACCGCGACGCCTTCTCGGCGTAGCTCCTCGCCAAGCTCCAGCAGCTGGCGGGCGAACCCGGCCTGCGCGGCGGCGCCGCCGTGCGCGCCGGGCGGTTGCTCAGGAGGGGACATCCGCGGGGGCGGAGAGCTTCATCCCGACGCGCTCACCGACGACGTCCATGTCGGTTCGGTGCTTGACGATCACCGACATCGTCTCGGAGAACGTCTCGGCGTCGATGTCCTGCGCGCCGAGCAGCAGCAGCGCTCTCGCCCAATCGATCGACTCCGCGATCGACGGCGGCTTCTTGATGTCGAGCTCGCGCACCATGCCGATGATCTCTACCAGCCGCCGCGCCAGCGTCTCGGGCAGCTCGGGCGTGTGCAGGCGCACGATCTCGAGCTCGTGCTCCAGCGAGGGGTAGTCGAGCCACAGGTACAGGCAGCGGCGCTTGAGCGCCTCGGTCAGCTCGCGCGAGTTGTTGGACGTCAAGAGCACGATCGGGTGTGTGCGTGATCGCACCAGTCCCAGCTCGGGAATCGAGATTTGAAAATCCGACAGAACCTCCAGCAGCATCGCCTCGAACTCCTGGTCGGTCTTGTCGATCTCGTCGATCAGCAGCACCACGGGCTGCTCGGCCGCGATCGCGCTCATCAGCGGGCGCGCAAGCAGGAAGTCCTCGCCGAAGATGTCGTCCTGGACCTGCTCCCAGCCCGCGCCGTCGGCCTCTGCCTGGATGCGCAGCAGCTGCTTGCGATAGTTCCACTCGTACAGCGCCTTGGCCTCGTCCAGCCCCTCGTAGCACTGCAGGCGCACGAGCTCTCGGCCCAGGTACCTGGCGAGCGCCTTGGCGAGCTCGGTCTTGCCGACGCCCGCCGGTCCCTCCACGAGCACGGGCTTTCCGAGCCTCGTCGCCAGGTAGGCGACGAGCGCCGTCGACTCGCCCGGAAGGTAGCCGACCTCGCGCAGGCCCTCGGCGACCTGGGCGATGGACGCCGGAACTGGGCCGCTGGCCGCCGGCGCCGAGGACGAGGATGCTGGCATCGTCAGCGCAATGATAGGACCGCGCGTCGCTTCCCACCGCGCGCCCCGCGCCGTGGGCGGGCGCGCCTACGCTCCTCGCCGGTCGGGCTCGGTGGGGGCGTCTTCGAAGGACAGCTGGTCGCGCGCTTTGGCCGCCGCTATCGGCCTGCGCTGCGCGGCCCGCGGCTGTATCGCGGGCGGGGCCGGTGGGTAGCGCGAGCGCTGCGCGAGCGGCTCGGGCTCGTCTTGAGGCCGTTGCACGGGCGGTGGTGGCGGCGGCTCGTCCTCGCGGCGCGTGAGCGGCGCTGCGGGGAGGTGCGCGGCGCGCATCCGCGAGCCGGCGTAGGCGAGCAGCGCCGCCGCGGCCAGCGCGAAGAAGATGCCCCACTGCACCCCGACGTTCGCGGCCACCCCGTGGCTTGAGATCCCGGGCTTGTCGAACAGCCTGAAGATCAGCAGCAGGCCCGTCCACAGCCCCGCCGCGAGCACGACCGCGCCGTCGCTGCCAGGCAGCTGGAAGCTGCGGCCCTCCGCGCGCGCGTAGAGCAGATAGGTGACGGCCACGGCGACCAGCAGGACGGCCGCCTCGACGAACGTGAAGACCTGGAAGGCGTTGAGGTTGCGACTCTCGAGCGGCGCCTGGCGCGGCACGTTGACGACCGCGTTCTGCTGATACCAGGGCAGCAGCATCGTCACGAACAGGGCCGCGGCGGCGCCCAGCGCAAGGCGCTGCTCGGAGCCCAGCGCACGCCAGTCGCGGGCGAGCCTCGCGGTCATCTGCGCCCGCCTGGCGGGCAGCTCGTTTCACACGGCGCCATGCCCGTAGTCTAGGAGCGCCCTCCCCGGCCCGGGCCGATCGCCGCGTGCCGGGCGCCCCTGGCGTGCCCGCCCGCGCGCCGTGGCTCAGTGCGCCTTGGCTCCCTTGACGAGCGTGATCGTGCCGCTCGCGCTGGCAAAGTTCCCGGCCAGGTCTGTGGCGACGATCGTGGCCGAGTAGGCGCCAGCACCCGCCGGGGTCACCCACAGCAGCCGGGGCTTTCCGCGTTCGAGCGTGGCGCGGTTGCTCCACACCACGCGGCTGCCCTGCCTGACGGTCAGCGAGACGCTTGCGATCTTCGACAGCGACAGCTGCACACCGGCGCGCGAGCTCGTGGGAAGCAGCGTGCTGAGCAGCGAGATCCGGGGCGGTGTGCGCAGGTCGGCGGTGAACTGCTGGGCTGTCGTGCAGTAGATGGCGTCGCCGGGGATCGGCGGCGGCGCGCTCGCAGCCTGCGCGACGCCACGCTGCACCGCGGGTGCGCCCCCCAGGCCGCTTGCGCCGCTCGCGCCCGTCGCCCCGGCACCCGTGCCGCCGTTGCCGTTGGTCGTCACCGGCGCCGGGGGGGCCGGGGCCGGCGCCGGTGCGCTCGTCAGCGGCGGTCCCTTGCGCGTCCGTTCGCACAGGTGCTGGAGGAATTCGGTAAGCAGTTCGTGGTAGCTGAGGCTCGATTCGCCGAACTGGTCATACAGCGACCACGCGCCCGTGTTGTAGTGCGGGACCTCGGCGCGCGCCTCGGCGTCGCCTTCTTCAAACAGCTGCAGACCGAGCGGATCCTTGGTGAGCGAGGTGTAGTCGTAGAGCCCGACCAGCGCCTGGATGAAGCCGTTGAGAATCCGGTCGCTGGGCGCATAGCTGTACTCGGCATAGAGCACTCCGGCCGCGGTCTTGACGCGCACGCCCGTTGCCGGCGGCGTCTTGAACACGCCGAGCGCCTGCTGGGCCGCGGTGAGCAGGGCGGGTTCTTTGAAGCGCGACCACGCGCGCGCGAGAACCTGGATCGCGGTGCCCTGCGAGAGGCCGCTCGTCCAGGGCGGCGAGCCGCCGTCGAAGCGGAACATGTACTCCCACGCGATGCCGCCCGCGCGCTTGGTCGCCAGCGGAACCACTTCGCCCAGCAGCTTGCGCAGGTTGGCGTTTTCGTTGCCCGACAGGTAATAGCCGTTGGCCGCGCCGAACGTTCCCAGCCACTGGATCTCGATTCCCTGGCCGGCGTAGTACTGCCAGACGATCTTGCTCGGCGGGAACGTGAGCCGCTCGCCGTTGCTGAGCAGCGGCTGCGTCGTCCACCAGCGCCAGTTTTGTTCGAGCGTGAGAAACAGCGCGCCCGCGCGTGACGCGCTGAGCTCGCCGGCCGCGGCGATCGCTCGCAGGTTCGCCAGCACGGCTCCGAGCTCGAGCTGCCTAGTGCCGCGCAGCTTCGACAGCGAGCGTTCGGCCCCGCTGAAGGTCGCAGAGTCCTGCCTGTAGAGCGCTTCTGAGATTTCTCCCGCGTGCCACAGCTGCTGCAGGGCGCCTGGAACGCTCGGGCCGCGCCGCGCCGGCGCGGCGCCCCAGCCGGCCGGCGCGAACGTCGCGAGGGCCCCGACGCAGCACAGGGCGACGAGCGCGAGCGTCGTCAGCGGTCGCCGGCCTCGGCGCGAGGCGCTGCGCCCGCGCGCGGGTGCGCCCGGAGTGGCCATCACGCTTGCGGACAATCGCAGGGCACGCCTGTCGAACACGCTCGCACGCGTGCGAGTTGCGCCGCGGCCGGGACCGCGACCGCGCACTCAGTCCAGCTCGGCCTCCAGCTCGTCGACGTCCAGCTCATCCTCGTCCTCCTCTTCTTCGGCGTCGTCGTCGCCTGGCACGTGGCCGCTCGGCTGGTATGTGACCTGGAAGTGCTCGATCAGGTCGTCTCGCCGCGTCTCGTCCAGCGGCGTGTCGTCGGAGATGAGCACCCACTCGCCGACGTCGAAATCGTCGACGTCGAAGATCTCGTGGTCGACCTCGGGCGAGTCGTCCACCACGATCAGGACCTCGGTCTGGGGGTTGAAGTAGGTGCCGGGACGGATCGTGAGCTCGTCGAGTCGAAATTGGCGTCCGTCGGTCATGGCGCGTTTATACCCGACCGCGCGGCCGACGTGCAGGGCTCTGGCTGCACGGCGTCGTCACGGCTGCAGCTCCTGCAGCGTGCGCGCGATCTCCGCGTCTACGTCGAGCTCCTGCAGTCCCTGGCGCGCGCGGCGCTCGTTGCGCGCGAGCACCAGCTGGCGCACCTCGTCGACCAGCTCGGAATCGTGTGCAGCGGGCCGCTCGGCAGGGGCCATCAGGCGGGCCAGCTCGACCTCGATGTCAAGCGGCGGCTGACCTCTGGCGACCAGGCGCTGGCTGCGCGCACCGAGCATCTGGCGGATCTCGCGCTCGCGCTCGGCGCGCCCGGCCGCAGAATCCGGCGCGTGCCCCGGCGCCGGGCCGCCCGGTCCAGCGAGGTCGCCGTCGCGCACCAGGCCGCCGCGCCCGATCTCGTCGTAGACGCTTCCGGCCGAGCCGTTGCTGGTGATCAACAGCAGCAGCGAGATGATCAGTGCGAGCGCCACGGCGCCGAACACGATGAGCGTGAAGGCGTTCTGCATGTGCACATTGTTGCTGGTCGCCGCGAGCCCGGCCGAGCGCCGCGTGAGCGTCGCGGGAGTGCCCGCGCGGTCCGCGGTTCAGACATCTGAGGCACTTGGGCGAAACGGCTAAAGGGATGCTAAACGCCTGCCGATTGGCGGGAGTATGTCCGCCCGGGGCCCAGGTCCGCGAGAGGAGCGGGCGAGTGTGCAACGCTCGGCCGCGACGCCCCCATCGCGCGCCAAGCAGACGGACGCCGGCAACGGACGAGCTCCGGCTGCGGCGCTCGATCTGGCGGATGACCTGCACCGGCTCGGAGAGGCGCTCAGCGCGCGCTCGGCGGACGTCGTGCAGGATATGCTCGCGCGCTCGGGGGGCCCCGGCGAGCAGGCCGACGAGCTCGTCGAAGAGAGCTTCGCGCGCGTTGGCGCCGTTTCCACCGCCGCGGTCGCGCGCTGGATGGCCGGCGACGGAGCCGACGTCGCTCGTGAGGTCGGCCAGGAGTCGTGGCGGATCTTCGGCCAGCTGGCAGCCCAGCGCGCGGCTCCTCTGAACGAGGTCACCAAGCGCTGTCTTGACTGGCGCGACGCTGCCGAACGCGCGGTGCGCGAGATCGTCGCGCAGCTGAAGCTCTCAGACGAGGTTCTCGCGCACGCGCTCGGCATGCTTCAGCGCAGCCTCGACGTGACGATCGTGAGGATGGCGCAGTCGTTTGAGTCCGAGCGTGACGTGGCCGACCAGGAGCTGGCCCGCCGCCGGGAGGAGCTCGCATTTCTGGCCACGCACGACGCGCTGACCGGTCTGCCCAACCGCACGCTGATCGTGGATCGCATCGAGCAGGCGCTCGCGCGGGGCCGTCGCAACGCAACCCCCGTGGCCGTCCTGTTCATCGACCTCGACAACTTCAAAGCGGTCAACGACACGCTCGGTCACAGCACCGGTGACGAGCTGCTGCACGCAGTCACGGCACGGCTCTCGGCACTGCTCGGGGAGGGCGACGCCCTCGGGCGTCTCGGCGGCGACGAGTTCGCCGTCGTCGCGCAGGCTGCCTCCCTGGCGGACGGGGCCGAGCCGATCGCCGAGCGACTGCTGCGTGCGCTGCACGAGCCGTTCGAGCTGCGGTCGGCGGCCGGCAAGCGCCTCACCCTGACGGCCAGCGTGGGTATCGCCGCCGGAGATCGCGAGCATGGCGAAGATCTCCTGCGCGACGCGGGCATCGCGATGTACCGCGCCAAGCGCGCCGGGCGCGGCCGCTGTGTGATGTTCGAGTCGGGGATGCAGGAGCTCGTGCAGAGCCAGATGGAGCTGCGCATGAGCCTGCGAGACGCGCTCGCCAACAGCGAGTTCTTTCTCGTCTATCAGCCGACGTTTGACCTGCGCAACCTCAGCCCCACCGGAATGGAGGCGCTGATCCGCTGGAATCACCCGACCCGCGGTGTGATCCAGCCCGATGATTTCGTGCCGATGCTCGAGGAGACCGGACTGATCGTGGAGGTCGGCCGCTGGGTGCTGACGCAGGCCTGCGACCAGGGCGCCGCGTGGCGCGCGAGCGGCTACGAGATCGGCGTCGCGGTCAACGTGTCGACGATCCAGCTCGAGCGCGACGAGTTCGTGGCAGAGCTGTCGCACGCGCTGTCTGACAGCGGCCTTGACCCGGGCGCGCTCACGCTCGAGCTGACCGAGACCGCGGTGATGACCGACGCCGACGCCAGCGTGCAGCGCCTGAGGACGATCAGGCAGATGGGCGTGCGCATCGCGATCGACGACTTCGGCGCCGGCTACTCCTCCCTCGGCTACCTGCAGCGCTTCCCGGTCGACGTGCTGAAGATCGACCGCTCGTTCATTGCGCGCCTGACCAAGGACGCCGATGGCGAGAAGCTGATACGGACGCTCGTGCAGCTCGGCAAGTCGCTGTCGATCGAGACGCTCGCCGAGGGCATCGAGCAGTCATCCGAGCTGTCGCTGCTGAAGGACGAGCAGTGCCGAAGCGGCCAGGGCTTCCTGTTCGCTCGCCCGCTCGACGTTCCCACGTCCGAGCTGTTCCTGCACGCGTGGCTGGGGGGCGCCGGCGCGCCGGTCGACGACGCGGCGGTCGCGGCCGCGCGCATCGCGGTGAGCGACGGCGCGAGCTCAGCCGGCGCCGGACGCGGGCAGCAGTTGCCGCTCGGGGTCGATGCCCCAGCGCCCGGCGACCGCTGACAGCTCACTGTCAACCGACCAGCGATCGGCCGCGGCGGGCCCCTCGTGGTTGGGGCTCGAGCCCTTCAGCGCCATGCAGCCGGTGTTGTCGCCGATCTCGCGGATCGCTCGCAGCTCGGCAGCGCTGAGCAGCCCGGCGAGGTCGTCGCGGCCGGCCAGCGCGGCGAGCTCGGCGCGCTTATCCTCGATCGGCCGGGCGCCGGGCCCGCGCTCCTGGATCAGGGTCGGGGCCACGCAGCGCACCGCCGGCTGTGCGAGGTTCCACGCGCAGGCGAGCTGAAGCGGGGTCAGCCGGTGGCGCTCGGCGTACGGGCGCATCGCCGCGAGCCGCTGCAGACCCTCCGCGACCCAGCCGCTCGGCCGGAACCTGCGGTGGTCGTGCTCGGCGAAGTCCTCGGCGCTGCACACGTCGCCGTAGAAGATTCCCCCGTAGTCGACGACGCGCGTGATCAGTCCCACCTGATGCGCGGCGGCGGCGTCGAGCACGAGCTCTCCGGGCCACGGCTCCATCGGGCTGAGGATGATCATCGCCCAGTCGATCAGCTCAGCGAAACGCTCCAGGCACGCGATCAGGTCCAGCGTGAAGCCGTTGGCCGGCCCGGGCGCGACGCCGAGCGCGTCCGCGAGGCCGGCATCGCGCGCGGCCTGCATCCCCTGCCACACCGTCTCGCTCAGATAGCCCGTGTGATCGGGGTTGTGCAGCAGCAGCACGTCGAATCGCTCCACGCCGCAGCGCTGCAGGCTGCGCTCGGTCGCCGCGCGGATGTAGTCGCCGTACGCGCTCTCGGAGCGCAGTCGTCGGTCGGTGAAGCGCGGGAAATCCCTTCGCGCCCTCGCGCTGGCCCTCGTAGAAGTCGTGCCCGATCGCGCCGATCAGGCAGTAGCTCTCGCGCGCGCAGCCCTGCAGCGCAGCGCCGAGCGCGCGATCTGCCTCGCCCGCCCCATAGGCGTCGGCGGTGATGACCGTGTCGATCCCGTCTCCCGGGCGCAGCAGCGCGCGCAGGCGCTCATCGGACAGCGGCTCGCCGAAGTGCATGAAGCGACCGCCGCTCCAGGTCCCTATCGCGATCCTGCCCGGCCCCATGCACCGACCGTAGCAAGCGCGCCCGCGCGGCCCTAGCGGCCGAATCCCGTCGCCGTGCGCGCTCGCAGCGCCGCTTCGAGGCGCTCCAGCGCATGACGCACGACCTCCTCGTCGCTGGGCTGGGCCTCGTCGTCTGCCGCTGCGTCTGGCGCCCGGACCGCATGCTGTCCAGCGCCGTCCAGCTCCTCGTGCGGCGCCGCGCCGGGGAGCACCGCGCCGGCTCGCCGGGCGACGCCGTCGCGCAGCTTGGCCAGCTCATCGATCCGCAGCGCGAGGTCCGCGCGGCCCTCGGCGCGCAGCTCTGACAGCGCGGCGCCCAGCGCGGCTTGAAGCTGGACCGCGGCATGCGCGGGGCGGCCCTGGTCGAGGTCCAGGCGCGCGCGCAGCGCGAGCTCCTCGCAGACCAGTGGCCGCTGGCGCGCGCCGAGCAGCTCCGCGAGGCGCTCCTGCGGGCGCAGCGCGGCATCGCGCGCGCGCCGTGCGCGGCGCAGCGGCGAACCGCCCCCGCCCTGGGCGGGCAGCTCGCGCGCGTGCAGCCAGTTGCCGTCGGCCACCTGCTCGCCCTCGCCAAAGCCGGCCCGGATGACGAGCGCCTGTCGCGCGGACACCTCGTACAGATAGGGGTTGGCCGCGGCGATCCGATAGGCGTGCAGGACGCGGTTGAGCACCGCGACCGCCGAGCCGACTTCGCGCTCGGCGTCGATTTCCGACAGCCACGCCCGCGCCTGGTGCTCGGCCGGCAGCGAGATCGGGTCGATGATCGTCGCGCGCGAGGTCGCCACCGGCGCGGGCTCGGGGCTGGCGGGGGCGGGCCGGCGCCGCGCCAGGGCAGCGCGCGCGTGGCGACCGAGCGATCCCCGCTCGGCGGGCGCTCGCCCCGCGCCGAGCGTGCCGAGCACGACGACCCACTCGGGCTCGCCGTCCAGCTCAGAGCGCAGCAGATAGCGGCCGTCGGGCGGCCCCAGCTCCCAGGGAAGCTCGAGCTGGGTGAACAGGAACAGACGCTCGGCCACGGATCCACCGTATCCTCCCCGGACGGGCGGCGCGGGCGCTCTGGCCCGCCTGCCGGGTCGCCCTCGTGGCGCACCGACGAATCCACGAATGACAGCGAGAGCAAGATGTCAGATGCCGACGATGCGCTGAGGGGCCTGCGCGAGCGCCTCGCGGGATCCGGCGAGGATCGCCTCGGCAACGCGCTGTCCGAGCTGCTCGAGAACCCGCTCTTCACCGGGGCGGTCACGTGCGCCTTCGACGCCCGCGAACTGGCGGTTCACGCCCAGGAGATGGCGATGACGCTGCTCAACATCCCCTCGGCGGCGGACATCGAACGGCTGACTCGCCGGCTACGCTCGATGTCCCAGCGGATGGAGGGCGTGGAGGATGCGCTGTTTCGCATGGAGACCGCGCTGACCGACGGCGGCGTCGAGGCGCGTCTGTCCGCGATCGAGGACCGGCTCGTGGCGCTGTTGGACAGGCTCGCGCCGCTGCCCGCGACCCCTCCCCCCGCGCCCGAGACGTCGGCGAGCCCGGCCCCCGAGAGTCCCCCGCAGCCCGCCTCCCGGCCGACTGCGCGACCGGCCTCCGAGCCCGTGGACAAACCGGCTGCGCGCCAGTCCAAGCCGGCCCCCCGCGGGGCGGCCAAAGCGAAAAGCGGCTGAGCGCTCACCCAGCGAGCGCGCTGGCCGCCGCGGCGCCCATCCGCTCGGCGGCCGCCAGCAGCGAGTCGTCGTCGATCCGCGTGCGCGTGCCGTGCGCGTCGAAGGTGTCAGACACCGCGAGCACGCACGCCACGGCTACGTTCGCGCCTGCCCCCAGCGCGAACAGCGCGGCTGCCTCCATCTCCACCGCGAGCGCTCCGTCGGCCGCGAAGCGCGCGAGCGACCAGGCGCTGTCGTCTCCCCGCTGACCGTCCAGCCCAGCGGGCTCGTAGAAGAGGTCGACGCTCACGACGGCCCCGCTGTGCGCCGCGCCGGCCGTGGCGCACAGCAGCTCGGTCAGCGCGCCGTCGGCCGCGACGCGCTCTCGGCCGCCCAGCGCGATCGAGGTGCCGTCGGCGCAGATGCTCTCGCGGGCGACCACCAGGTCGCCCAGCGCGAGTCCCGGCGCGAGCGCCCCGCAGGTGCCGACGCGGATCGCGCGGCGCGCGCCGAGCGCGATCAGCTCGCTCAGCACGATCGCCGCCGAGGGTCCGCCCATGCCGGTGGACTGGATCGTCAGCGCCGCGCCGTCGACGGCGACGCCCGTGTAGCCCCACAGGCCGCGGTTGTGGTTGAACATGCGCGGCTCGCTGAGCAGCGACTGCGCCAGCAGCAGGGCACGTCCTGGATCGCCGGGCAGCAGCACGCGCTCTGCCAGCTCGGCGGTCGGGCGCAGGTGCAGCTGCTGAGGGTGCTCGGTGCTGCGCACGTCGGCCATGGTCGCGACTCTAGACTGAGCGTTAATGGACGAGCGGCGCGAGCTCACCCTCGACCAGGTCGCCGCGCGCGCGGGCGTGTCGGCGGCGACGATCCGGCGGTGGGTGCGCGAGGGGATCGTGCCGGGCTATGACGGAAGCTGGACCTCGGCCGCCGCGGCGCAGGTTCGCGTGGTCGCACAGCTGCGGGCGCGCGGACACACGCTCGCGGAGATCAAGCAGGCGAGCGAAAAGGGCGAACTGGCGGTGAGCACCGTCGGCCCGATCGAGAGCCTGCTGAGCAGCTCCGAGCCCCACTACACGCTGCGCCAGGCCGCGCGCGAGACGGGGATGAAGGCGAGCGTGATCGAACGCATCCTGACCTCGATGGGGCTCAGCGCGCTGACGGTGGACGCGCTGTCGGAGGAGGACGTCGAGATGATCCGCCACTCCTCGCAGGTGCTGGCCGCAGGTTTTCCGCTCGAGGCCTACCTGCAGCTGATGCGCGTGTACGGGCAGGCGCTGACACTGATCGCAGACGCCGAGGTGCGCCTGGTCCATCTCTACGTGCACGAGCCGCTGATGCGCAAGGGCGTCTCCGGGGCCAAGATCGCCGCCAACATGGAGGGGCTGACGCGCCAGACGCTGCCGCTCGCGGCGCCGCTGATGAATCACCTGCACGGCCGCTTCCTGGCGCACTTCGTCGAGCAGGACGTTGTCGGCCACATGGAGACCGACATCGCCGGCGGCGATGGCGAGCAGGGTCAGATGAGCGTGGCGATCGCGTTCGCCGACCTCGCTGGATACGCGCGGCTCACCGATGAGCGCGGCGACGAGGAGGCCGTGGGGACCGTCGAGCGCTTCGTCGAGGCGGTCAAGCAGACGCTGCCGGTCGACGCGCGCGTGATCAAGACGCTGGGCGACGAGGTGATGGTCGTGGGCGCGGACCCGAGCGCGCTGACCGGCTGGGCCGTCGCGCTGAAGTCGCAGGTCGGCGCCGACGGCCCGGAGCCGCGCATCGGTGTCCACTACGGCCGCGCGCTCTACCGCGAGGGCGACTACTACGGGCGCGACGTCAACCAGGCGGCGCGCGTCGTCGCGCGAGCGCAGGGCGGCGAGGTGCTCGTGACGCGTCCGGTCGTCGACGTGGCCGCGGGCGTGGATGGCCTGCAGTTCGAGCGCATCGGCAAGGTGGGCCTGAAGGGCTTCTCGGAGCTGACCGAGCTGTTCGCCGCTTCGGCCCGCCAGGTGTAGCGGCGATGCAGCCCGGATCGCTGCGCGAGCGGGTGCGTGCCGACGGCCTGCTCGGAGACGACGGTGCGGTCGTGGCGATGCTGTCCGGCGGGCGCGACTCGGTCTGCCTGCTCGACGTCGTGGTGGCGGTGCGCGGGGCGCCCAGCGTGCGCGCGCTGCACGTCAACTACGGCCTGCGCTCGGGGGCCGCGGCCGACGAGCGCCACTGCGTGGAGCTGTGCAGGAGCATGGGCGTGCAGCTGTCGCTCGTGCGCGTCGACGAGGCGCAGCGCGGCTCGGGCAACCTGCAGGCCTGGGCGCGCGATCTGCGCTATCGCGAGGCGCTCGCGCTCGCGCGCGAGCTCGACGCGCCGGTCGCGACCGGCCACACGGCCAGCGACCAGGTCGAGACGATCCTCTACCGCCTGTGCGCGTCGCCGGGGCGGCGCGCGCTGTTGGGCATGGCGCCGCGCGAGGGCGCGATCGTGCGTCCCCTGCTGTGGGTTACGCGCGAGCAGACGGCGCGCTATTGCCGCGCGCTGGGCCTGGCGTGGCGCGATGACGAGACCAACGACAGCGAGCGCTTCGCTCGCACGCGCGTGCGTAATGCGTTGCTGGACGCCCTGCGCGCCGTTCACCCCGCGGCCGAGCCGAACGTGCTGCGGACCGCCGCGTTGCTGCGCGAGGAGACCGACCTGCTCGACGCGCTCGTGTCCGACGAGCTGGCGGGCGCCCGTGCGATCGCGCTGGCGCGCCTGGGCGAGCTGCCCGCGGCGCTGGCGCGCCTGATCGTGGTGCGCCTCGCCGAGCAGGCCGCGGGGACCTATGTGCCCCAGGCGGGCGAGCGCGTGGAGGAGATCCTCGCGCTCGGCGCGCGCGGCGGCCCCGCGGAGCTGCATGTCGGCGGGCAGGCCTGCGCGGTGATCGCAGACGGTGAGCTGAGCATGGTCCGGCTGCGGCCGCGCGAAGACTAGACTGCAAGCGGTGCCAAGCGCCACGCGCGTCGCCGCGCAGCCGGGAGTGGGGGAGGTGCTCGTCACCGCAGAGGACCTGCAGCGCCGGGTCGCCGAGCTCGGGGAGGAGATCTCGCGCGACTACGCCGGGCGCTCGCTGCTGCTCGTCGGCGTGCTCAAGGGCGCCGTGCTGTTCGTGTCAGACCTGATGCGCTGCATCGACACGGCGGTGGAGATCGATTTCATGGCGGTCGCCTCCTACGGGTCGGCGACCGACTCCTCGGGCGTGGTGCGGATCCTCAAGGACCTCGACGCGTCGATCGAAGGACGCGACGTGCTGATCGTCGAGGACATCGTCGACTCGGGGCTGACGCTGCAGTACCTGGTGCGAAACCTGGGCTCGCGCAATCCCCGCTCGCTGGAGGTGTGCGCGCTGCTGACCAAGCCCCAGCGGCGCAAGGTGCAACTGCCGACCCGCTACGTGGGCTTTGAGATCCCCGACCGCTTCGTGGTGGGCTACGGCCTGGATCATGGCGAGCGCCATCGCAACCTGCCGTTCGTCGCCGCGCTGGAGGGTGACGGCGAGGCCGCTCAAGCCCCGCCGCAGGCTGCTCGATAAGTGCCTGGAAGGGCCGCCGCGCGGCCCGCGTACCTGCAGGGGACACCAGCGGCCCATGGTAGGCTGCAGGACTGGTGATTAGCACGTCAGACGGTGCAAAAACCCCACGGATCTCGCCATGAGCCGTTTCTTCAAGAGCGCCGCGTTCCCGATCCTCATCGTCGTGGTGCTGGCGTTCCTTGCCGTAAAACTGGTCAACTCGAACACGGGCACCCACCCCAAACACAGCTACCAGCTGCTGGTTCAGAACGAACTCCCCGAAGGCAAGGTCGCCTCGGTCGTCTTCAAGAACAAAGGCAAAGCGCTCGAAGTCAAGCTGAAGAACAAAGAACAGTACGAAACCGGCTTCATCGAACAATCCGCGCCCGGGCTGGAAGAACAGCTCAAGAAGGCCGGCGTCCCCTACAACATCGAATCGGAAAAGAGCAGCGCGCTGTTCAGCGTGCTCGAGTACATCCTGCCGTTCCTGATCTTCATCGGGTTCTGGATCTTCCTGATGAACCAGGTTCAGGGCGGCGGAACGAAAGTGATGTCGTTCGGCAAGTCGCGGGCCAAGCGGCTGTCGGCCGACTCGCCGAAGATCACCTTCCGCGACGTCGCCGGGGTCGACGAGGCCGTCGAGGAGCTGCACGAGATCAAGGAGTTCCTCGAGAACCCGAAGAAGTTCCAGGCGCTCGGCGCCAGGATCCCGACCGGCGTGCTGCTCTATGGCCCGCCGGGCACCGGTAAGACGCTGCTGGCGCGCGCGGTCGCCGGCGAGGCGGGCGTCCCGTTCTTCTCGATCTCGGGCTCTGACTTCGTCGAGATGTTCGTCGGCGTCGGCGCGTCGCGCGTGCGCGACCTGTTCGAGCAGGCCAAGCAGAACAGCCCGTGCATCATCTTCATGGACGAGATCGACGCCGTCGGGCGACACCGCGGCGCGGGCCTGGGCGGCGGCCACGACGAGCGCGAGCAGACGCTCAACCAGCTGCTGGTCGAGATGGACGGCTTTGAGGCGAAGGACAACATCATCATGATCGCGGCCACCAACAGGCCCGACATCCTCGACCCCGCGCTGCTGCGCCCGGGTCGCTTTGACCGCCAGATCGCCGTCGACCGGCCAGACCGCAAGGGTCGCTCGAAAATCCTCGAGGTGCACACGCGCGGAAAGCCGCTGGCCAAGGCGATCGACATCGACGCCCTCGCCGGCCAGACGCCCGGGTTCACCGGCGCGGACCTGTCGAACTTGATCAACGAGGCCGCCCTGCTCGCAGCGCGCACCGGAAAGCGCGAGATCAACCAGGAGGAGCTCGAGGAGGGGATCATGCGCGTGATCGCCGGCCCCGAGAAGAAGACGCGCGTGATGAGCGAGAAAGAGCGCCGCGTGACCGCGTATCACGAGATGGGTCATGCACTCGTCAGCCACTTCCTCGAGCATGCAGATCCGGTGCACAAGATCTCGGTGATCTCCCGCGGCCAGGCGCTCGGCTACACGATCTCGCTGCCGCAGGAGGACCGCTTCCTGACCACGCGGGCCGAGCTGAACGACACGATGGCGATGACGCTCGGGGGGCGCGCCGCCGAGGAGATCGTCTTCCAGGAGATCACGACCGGCGCCTCCAACGACCTCGAGAAGGTCACCCAGACCGCCAAGCAGATGGTGATGCGCTTCGGCATGAGCGAGAAGCTCGGGCCGCGCGTGTTCGGTCACGACCACGTGCAGCCGTTCCTGGGACGTGAATTCTCCAGCGAGCCCGACTACTCCGACGAGATCGCGCGCGAGATCGACGACGAGGTTCGCCGGATCGTCGAAGCCGCGCACCGGCGGGCGCGCAGCATCCTGACAGAGCACCAGAGCGACCTCACGAAGATCTCCGAGATCCTCGTCAAGCGCGAGACGATCGAGAAGGAGGAGTTCCTCGCGCTGCTCGACGGCAAGAACGAGGAGGAGGTGTTCGGCGTGGAAGAGGACGCCAAAGTGGAGCTGCCGCCGCCCGCGCCGGCGGGCAGGCCCGAGCGTGAAGCGCCGCGCCCGCTCCCGCGCCCGGGGCTGGCCGGCGGGACGGCCGAGCTGCGCGGCAAAGACCAGGAGCGCCCGGGGCTCGCCTAGGTGGCGGTCAAGCTTCACCGCTGTCTGACCGCTTGAGCGACGCGAGCGAGCCCGTGGGCGGCTTTCGCCTGATGGGCATCGTCAACGTCACGCCCGACTCGTTCTCAGACGGCGGGATGTTCCTCCAGGCCGATGCCGCCGTGGAGCATGGCCGGGTGCTCGTGCGCGAGGGAGCCCAGATCCTCGACGTTGGCGGCGAATCCACGCGGCCCGGGGCGGCGCCCGTGTCCGCCGACGAGGAGCTCCGGCGGGTGCTCCCGGTGATCGAGGGGCTGGCGGGCGCGCGCACCGGGGCGCAGGTCTCGATCGACACGGCAAAGACGCACGTCGCGCGCGCCGCGCTGGATGCCGGCGCGACGCTCGTCAACGACGTCACCGCGTTTCGCGGCGATCCGCAGATGGCTGGGCTGGTCGCCGACCGCGACGCCGACTGCTGCCTGATGCACATGCTCGGCGAGCCGCGCACGATGCAGCAGGACCCCCGCTATGAGGACGTCGTCGACGACGTCAAGCGGTTCCTCGCAGAGCGCCTGGAGTTCGCCGTGGCGGAGGGCATCGGCGAGCAGCGGATCATGCTCGATCCGGGGATCGGCTTCGGCAAGACGGTCGCCCACAACCTGGCGCTGCTGCGGCGGCTCGGCGAGCTGGTGGCCCTCGGGCGCCCGATCGTCATCGGGACGTCGCGCAAGGGCTTTCTGGGGGGCGACGTGCGCGAGCGGCTGCCGGCGACGATCGCCACCAACGTGCTCGCGCTGGAGCGGGGCGCGAGCGTCTTTCGCGTGCACGAGGTGGCGCCGGTGAGAGACGCGCTCGGCGTGGCGGCTGCTACGTTGGGCGATCATGGGTGACGGCGAGCGAGGCGAGGGCGCCGAGGTGCCAGACGAGGGGGTCGAGGGCTCCTACGGGCCCGAGGAGGACGGCGACGAGGACCTGTATTCCGACGGCGAGGAGACCGCCGAGTCGGTCACGGTCGAGATCGCGGGTCTGTCGTTGCATACCCACCACGGCATCAGCGAGGCCGAGCGCGAGGTGGGCCAGCGGCTCGTGCTCGACCTGCGCCTGGACCTCGGCGAGACCGATGCCACGGTGACCGACTCGATCGAGGACACCGTGGACTACGCGGAGGTCTGCCAGCTGGTCGCCCTGATCGCCCAGCAGCGCTCGCACAAGACGCTCGAGCGGCTGTGCGGGACGATCGCCGACCGACTGCTGGCCGACTACGAGCTGGAAGGCGTCTGGGTCAAGGCGACCAAGCCCGAGCCCCCGATCGCGCTGGCCGTCGACGAGGTCTCGGTCGAGGTCTGGCGCGAGGCTGACGGGTAGCCCCGCGATAGCGTCCGGCCGATGCCCGATCGGATCGGCCTGCTGGGCCTCGGCTCGAACGTCGGCGAGCGGCGTGCCCACCTGCAGGCCGCCGTCGACGCGCTGCCGGGCGTGGGGGTCGACGTGCTCGCCTGCTCGTCGACCTACGACACAGACCCGGTTGGCGAGCTGCTCGATCAGCCGAGCTTTCTCAATGCGTGCGCGCGCGTGCAGACGACGCTGGCACCGCTGGAGCTGCTCGACGCGGCCAAGCTCCTGGAGCGAGAGCTCGGCCGCGAGCAGGCCGGGATCCGCCACGGCCCGCGCGCGATCGACATCGACGTCCTGCTGCTGGGCGACCTCGAGCTCAGCGAGGAGCGCATGACGCTGCCTCACGCGCAGCTGGCTAGCCGGCGCTTCGTTGTGATCCCCGCGCTCGAGCTCGACTTCGATGCGCGGCTGCCCGACGGGTCGCGCCTGAGCGACGCGCTCGCGCGGCTCCCGCTCTCAGAGGGCGTGCGCTGGGCCGGGCCGCCGCTGGCGACGCGCTCAGCTGACAGCCGAGCAGCCTGCGCCTGAGCGGCCCGCGGCGGCCGCTTTTCAGTGCACGACGACCTTGCCGACCATGCCTTCCGCTTGGTGGATCGTGCAGCGGTAGTTGAAGGTGCCGCTGCGGGCGAAGCGCACGGTGTAGGAGCCTGTCCGCTGCGTCGGCGAGTGAAAGGCGGTGAACGTGACGTTGTGTTTGGTGTTGTTTTGTTCGCGCCACAGCCACATGACGCTGTCACCGCGCCTGATGCTCACGGTGCCCGGGTGAAACCGCGTGTCCTTCAGCGTGACCGTGTGGCTGGCCGCGCTGTGCGCTTCGCCGAGCGCGCCCGCCGGGGCGAGCCCCATCGTCGCCGCGGCCGCCGCGAGGGCGGCCAGCGAGCCTGTTTTGATCCTGCTCATGGGGGCTCCTTTGCTAGCTGAGCGTGTCGTGATTGGTCCAGCTGGCGAGCGCCAGCAGCGTCGCGCTGTTCACCCCGCGGCCCGACACCACGCACAGGTGGCCGTCGCGCAGCCAGGTGATCACCGTCAGCCCGTCGACGCTCGACACCGTGTAGGGGTGACCGCCCCGCCAGGCCACCGTGCCGCCGCGCACCGGCGGCGCGTTCGCCCCCGCGACGATCGCATAGCCGATGCGCCGTCCCCCGTCTGCGTAGTAGACGGTCCGGATCGTGCGTCCAGCGAGCTGGTCGGTGCGCATCCCGGTCGAGCGCCAGCCGAAGCGGTCTTCCCAGTAGGGGAAGGCGACGCCTTCGACGTCGGCGAGCAGCTTGCCGTCCTTGCGCGGGCTCTCCAGCGGCCCGGCCGCGGTCGCTTCTGACACGGTCAGCGCGGTCGCCTGACGCAGGGTGAGCGTGGGCGACCCGCCGCTTGAGAGGCCGAGCACCAGCGCCGCGATCGCCGCTGCCGCGAGCGCGCCGACCGCGGCGAGCCTCCGACCGAGCGCCCGCTGGGCCTTCCCCGGCGCGCGCTCGCGGCGGCGTGCGCGCCGGGAGGGCCGATAGCGCGCCGCGCCAGAGGAATGCTCGTCGACCAGCGACTGCACGTGGCGGTGAAGCGACTCGGGAGCTCGCACGTCGATCGTGCGCATTAGCTCGACGAGCTCGGCTTCCTTGCGTGGGGATGGGTCCGTCATGGTGTTTCTCCACTGGAGAAGACTCCGCTGGCGCGCACTTCTTCCCGGCGCGTGCCCTCGCCCGAAGCTCCGCCCGGCGGCGTGGAACGCGGTTTGGCCGAGCTGGCGCGCTGCTCACCGCCCGAGCCGGCCCGGCGCGCCGGCGACTCGGCGTCGCCGGCGGGCTGGCGATCGGGCGCGTCGGCCACGAGCTGGCCGGCGACCTGCTTGCGCGCGCGGAACAGCCGCGTCGTGATCGTCGCCTCGCGCACGCCCAGGGCGCGCGCAGCCTCGCGGTAAGAGAGGCCGAGGACATCGACCGCGACGAGCGCCATGCGAAAGTCCTCGGGCAGCGCGGCGATCGTCGCATAGACCTCTTTGACCTCGAGGGCGTGCTCGGGCCGGCCCATCGGCTTGGGGTCGACCGCGACGACGTCCTCCAGCGTGGCGACCGTGACGGGGCGTCGACCGGCGGTGCGCCGGCTGGTGAGGAAGGTGTTTCGCAGGACGCGCATCAGGTAGTACAGCTCGTCGTCGCCGCGCAGCAAGCGCGGGCGCGAGAGCACGCGGCTGAACGTCTCCTGCACGAGGTCCTCGGCATCCTCACGCGAGCCGCACAGCGCCCAGGCCGCGCGGTAGAGGCGGTCCACGTGCTGGGGCAGCGACTGCGGATCCAACGTGCGCATGCGGGGTGGCTGTGGCCCTCTCCTCGTGGCTGTCGCGGCGTTCAAACGCCTTCCGCGACTGTAGCGCCGGGCGCGCGGCCATGCCTGGCCTGGGACTCGCTGCAGCGCAGCTACTCGACCGTGATCGCGGGCAGCCAGGCGCTGGGCAGCGCGCCGGGATCGACCTGGCCGCTCAGCGGCGGGAAGTAGCGCGCCAGGCGCGCGGCCGCGTGCTCGTCGACGATCGCGCGCACGTCGCCGATGCTGCGCAGCAGCCGGATCGTGCTGCCGACCTGCAGGTCGGCGGCGTTCGGCGGCTCGCCGCCCAGCAGGCCCTCGGAGATCCACCCGTCGACCTCGGCGAGCTGGCCGGGCAGCGCGGCGATATCGGTGCGCGTCGCGTCGTCGCTGGCCTTGTTGCGGATCGCCATCAGGCGGGCGGTCAGCGGCATCGCCGGTCGCATCCAGGCAGCGGGCAACGGCAGCTTGGCGCCGGCGGCGTAGCTCTCCATCGCCCGCGGTTCGCGGATGAACGCAGCGTCGATCACCCGGCGCGCCACGTCCTGGAATACCTGGTCGCCCCAGCGCTCGATCTCCAGCACGCGCTCGCGGGCCGGATCGCCCGGCGCGGGCAGCAGCGCGGGCGCAGGCACGAGCTCGTCCAGGCGGCGCATGATCGCGCGCGAGCCGACCAGGCGCTCGGATCCGATGCGCATGCCGGGCACGGTGCTGCCGCCGTAGCGAACCGGACCGAGCACGAGCTGGCTCATCGGCAGGAGGTCGACGCGGTCATACGCGATCCCCTTGAGCTCCAGCGCGACCTCGACTGCGGCGCACGGATGCGAGGCCGGCAGCGCGTACAGCTTGGGACGGGGCGTCGTCATCGCAGTGCCGAGCATAATGACCGCCCATGCTGCTCGCGGTCGACGTCGGCAACACGCAGACTCACTTCGGGACGTTTCGCGAGCACGAGCTCGTCGAGCACTGGCGGTTCGCCACCGTTCGCCAGTCGACGGCCGACCAGCTCGGGGCGGCCCTGCACAACCTGCTCGGCCTGCGCGGCTACTCCTTCGATGACCTCGAGGCCTCGATCGTCTCCTCGACCGTGCCCCAGCTCGAGCCCGAGTGGATGGCCGTCGCGAGCCGCTACCTCGGCCACGAGATGCTGGCGGTCGGCCCGGGAACCAAGACGGGTATGGCGATCCGCTATGACAACCCGCGCGAGATCGGGCCCGACCGGCTGGTCAACGCGGTCGCGATTCGCGAGCGCTTCGCGGGCTCGGGCGTGTGCGTGGACTTCGGCACGGCGACGACGTTCGATGTCGTCTCACGGGAGGGGGAGTACGTCGGCGGAGCGCTGCTGCCGGGCATCGAGATATCGCTGGAGGCGCTGTCTGAGCGCGGCGCGCGGCTGCCGAAGGTCGACCTCGCGCCGCCCCGCAGCGTGATCGGCAAGAACACGATCGACGCGATCCGCTCGGGGGTCGTGTTCGGCTACGCGGGCGCGATCGACGCGATCCTGCGCCGCCTGTACGAGGAGCTCGGAGAGCGCGGCGGGGTGGTCGCGACCGGCGGGCTGGCGCAGCTGGTCGCGCCGTACACCGAGGAGATCGAGGAGGTCGACGAACTGCTGACGCTGACCGGGCTGCGCCTGCTCTCCGACCGCAATCGCTGAGTCTCGCAACAATGGGGGCCATGCCGGCGCTCACAGACCCTTGGATGCTCGGCCCGGTGAGGGTGCCAAATCGCGTGCTGCTCGCGCCGCTGGCGGGCATCGGCAACTGGTTCGTGCGTCTGCAGGCCAAGCGCTTTGGCGCGGGGATGGCCGTGTCGGAGATGGTCAGCTCGCATGCGGTGCATTACGGCAACCGCAAGACCTGCATGGAGATGCTGCGAATCGACCCGCGCGAGCGCGCCGGCGGCCCGGTGTCGATCCAGCTGTTCGGCGAAGACCCGGCGATGATGCGCTCGGCGGTCGAGCAGGTGCTCCGCGCCGGCCCCGACGCGATCGACATCAACATGGGCTGCCCGGTGCCGAAGGTCCGAAAGACGGGCGCCGGCGCCGCGCTGCTGGCAGACCCCGAGCGTGCCGTCGCGGTCGCGCGAGCGGCGGTGCAGGCGGCCGGCGACGCGGGCGTCCCCGTGACCGTCAAGCTGCGCTCCGGCCTGGCGGGCGGCGACACGAGCGGCTATCAGCTCGCGCATCGCCTCGTGCGTGACGCGGGCGTCGCGGCGATCGCCTTTCACCCCCGCAGCGCGGCGGTCGCGCACCGGGGCGTGCCCGACTACGAGCTCGTCGCGCGCCTGGTCGACTCGCTGCCGGCCCCCGTCATCCTGACGGGGGGCCTGAGCGACGCGCGACGCGCGCGTGAGGCGTTTGCGCGCACGGGCGCCGCCGCCGTGATGCTCGCCCGCGGCGCGCTCGGCAACCCCTGGTTGTTCGCCCAGCTGCTGGGCGAGCGCGGCGACGAGCCGGGGCGCGACGAGGTCCTCGGCGAGCTGCGCTGGACGATCGAGCGCGCCGCCGAGCACCTGGGACCGCAGCGCGCCGCGCGCTACCTGCGCAAGTTCTACCCCTGGTATGTCGCGCGCCTGGGGCTCGACTCCCGCGACGCGGGGCGGCTGCTCGCCTCGCTGCAGGCGGCGCCGACGCTCGGCGACGTCCGGGAGCTGCTGGCGCTCGACGAGCACGCCGTCGCGCTGGCCGTCTGAACGCTTGCAGAGCGTCGCTGTCGCGCCGCTATACTGCTGCGCTCGCCGGACCAGCCCGGGTCCGCAGTATCCCGCCCGCGAGGGGGTTTCGCACGTCGCGGGCCAGCCCATCAACGCGTGATCGAGGGTCACATGCCCAAGGACGTCATCCTCACCCCCGAAGGCCTCAGCAATCTCAAGGACGAGCTCGAGCTGCTGTCCACCGAGAAGCGTCGCGAGGTCGCCGAGCGCATCAAGGAGGCGCGGGAGTTCGGCGACATCTCCGAGAACTCCGAGTACGACGACGCCAAGAACGAGCAGGCGATGCTCGAGGCCCGCATCGCCGCGCTCCAGGAGAAGCTGCGCTTGGCGACGGTGATCCAGGCCCAAGACCTGTCAAACGACGTCGTCCAGGTGGGCTCGGTGGTGCACGTCAAGGACGAAAAGACCGGCAAGTCGGCCAAGTACACGATCGTCGGCTCCGCGGAGGCCTCACCGCAGGAGAACAAGCTGTCCAACGAGTCGCCCGTCGGTCGCGCGCTGATCGGGCGCCGGCGCAACGAGACGGTCGCGGTGAAGGTGCCCCGCGGACCGGCCCGCAAGCTCAAGGTCACGAAGATCGACGTCGGCCTGAAGTAGGCTCGACCGCGATGAGCGGACCCGAGCAGCCGCCCACGCCGGTCGACCCCGGGCGGCACGGTCTCGCCGAGCTGATCGACGAGCGCCGCGCCAAGGCGCAGCGCCTGCGGGCCCAGGAGGGCGCCTTCCCCTACTCGTTCGGTGGCGCGGAGCCGATCCAGGCGATCCTCGAGCAGTACGCGCACCTCGCTGTGGGCGAGGAAACCGAGGATTCACACCGCGTCGCGGGACGCATCGCAGCACGACGCGGTGCGGGCAAGGCGGCCTTCCTGGACCTCGTCGACCGCACGGGCAAGATCCAGCTGCACGCGCGTGTGGACGTGCTCGGCAAGGAGGGCTTGCAGCGGCTGCTGTCGCTTGACCTCGGCGACCTGCTGGGTGTCGACGGAGCGGTGCTGCGCAGCCGCCACGGTGAGCTCACGCTGCGCGTCGATGCCTTTCAGGTGCTGGCCAAGGCGCTGCGTCCCCCGCCCGACAAGCATCACGGGCTCAGCGACGTCGAGACGCGCTACCGCCGGCGCGAGCTCGACCTGATCGCAAGCGAGCAGGCGCGACGGGTCTTCATCGACCGCGCACGGATCATCTCCGCCGTTCGCGCGTATCTCGACGGGCAGGGCTTCATCGAGGTCGAGACCCCCGTCCTGCAGCCGCTTTACGGGGGCGCGCTGGCGCGTCCGTTCACCACCCATCACAACGCGCTGGACCGCGACCTGTACCTGCGGATCGCCACCGAGCTCTACCTCAAGCGGCTGATCGTCGGTGGCCTGGAGCGCGTGTATGAGCTCGGCAAGGACTTTCGCAACGAGGGCGTCTCGCCGACGCACAACCCCGAGTTCACGATGGTCGAGTGGTATGAGGCCTACGCCGACTACGAGGACGAGGCGCGGCGCCTGGAGGAGGTCGTCAGGGCGGCGGCGGGCGCGGTCGACTACGCCGGCGAGCTGGACTTCCAGAGCCCCTGGCGGCGCGTGAGCTTCTTCGAGGCGATCGGCCAGGCCACGGGCATCGAGCCGGCGGCGCTGCGCGACGAGCGCGCGCTGGCCGCCGCCATCGCACAGCGCGGTCTGCAGCTGGAGACCGAGGGTCAGGCCTGGCCGGCGATCGTCGATGACCTGTTCTCCAGATACGCCGAGCCGACGCTGCGCGAGCCGACGTTCGTGCTCGACTATCCCGTCGAGCTCTCGCCGCTGGCCCGCGAGCACCGCTCCGAGCCCGGGCTGGTCGAGCGCTGGGAGGCGTTCGCGGGCGGCGTGGAGATCGCCAACGCGTTCAGCGAGCTGATCGACCCCGACGTGCAGCGAGCGCGCTTCTCAGAGCAGCAGCGACGCCAGGACGCCGGCGAGTCCGACGTGCAGCCCTACGACGAGCTGTTCGTCCAGGCGCTCGAGCAGGGGATGCCGCCGACGGGCGGCGTCGGGCTCGGCGTCGACCGGCTTGTGATGCTCCTCACCGGACGCGATTCGATCCGCGAGGTCGTGCTGTTCCCGGCGATGCGCGACTGACGTTCCTGCCTATGCGCGGCCTGCCCGGCCCGGCGCTCAAGGCTCGCGGTCGCGATGACGATTGACCCCTCACAGGGCCCGGCGGCCGGTTGGTAGACTGCTCGTGAGGCGTCGATAAAAGGCCACATAGCTCGCGAGGCACCGTCCAAGCAGGAAGGAATCACAAATGTTCGAGCGATTCACAGAACGGGCCCGGCAGGTGGTCGTTCTCGCGCAGGAGGAGGCGCGGACGCTCAAGCACAACTACATCGGGACCGAGCACATCCTCCTTGGGTTGCTGCGCGAGGAGGAGGGCCTGGCCGCCCGCGTGCTGGAGAGCTTGGACATCACCGTCGAGCGCGTGCGCGCGCAGGTCGTGCGGATCGTCGGCTCCGGCGAGGAGGTGACCTCGGGCCAGATCCCGTTCACCCCGCGCGCCAAGAAGGTGCTCGAGCTGGCGCTTCGCGAGGCGCTCAGCCTGGGACACAACTACATCGGCACCGAGCACATCCTGCTCGGGCTCGTGCGCGAGAACGAGGGCGTCGCGGCGCGCATCCTGCTCGACTTCGACGCCGACTCGGAGAAGATCCGCAACGAGGTCATCCGGATGCTGTCGGGCCCCGGCGGGCGCCGGCAGGGATCGTCCGGCGGCGCGGGCGCGAGCGGAGCGCCGGGCGAGGGCAAGAAGTCCTCCAAGCTCCTTGACCAGTTCGGACGCAACCTGACCAAGCTGGCCGCCGAAGGCAAGCTCGACCCGTGCGTCGGGCGCGAGACCGAGATCGAGCGGATCATGCAGATCCTGTCGCGGCGCACGAAGAACAACCCCGTGCTGATCGGCGAGCCCGGCGTGGGCAAGACCGCCGTGGTCGAGGGGCTGGCGCAGCGCATCACGAGCTCCGACGTGCCCGAGCTGCTCAAGAACAAGCAGATCTACACGCTCGACCTCGCGGCGCTCGTCGCCGGCTCCAAGTACCGGGGGGAGTTCGAGGAGCGCCTGAAGAAGGTGATGAAGGAGATCACCCAGCGCGGCGACATCATCCTGTTCATCGACGAGCTGCACAACCTCGTCGGCGCGGGCGCCGCCGAGGGCGCGATCGACGCCGCCTCGATCCTCAAGCCTGCGCTGGCCAGGGGCGAGCTGCAGACGATCGGCGCGACGACGCTCGACGAGTACCGCAAGTACCTGGAGCGCGACTCGGCGCTGGAGCGGCGCTTTCAGCAGATCCGCGTCGAGGAGCCGACGATCGACCAGACCGTCGAGATCCTCAAGGGCCTGCGCGACCGCTACGAGTCCCACCACAAGGTCCAGATCACCGACGAGGCGCTGCGCGCCGCGGGCGAACTGGCCAGCCGCTACATCTCAGACCGCTTCCTGCCCGACAAGGCGATCGACCTGATCGACGAGGCGGCGTCGCGGATGCGGATCAAGTCGATGACCTCGCCGCCGACCAACCGCGAGCTGGAGGGCGAAGTCGAGTCCACGCGCCGCGAAAAGGAGGCGGCGATCGAGGCCCAGGAGTTCGAGAAGGCCGCCTCGCTGCGCGACAAGGAGCGCAAGCTCACCAACAAGAAACGCGAGCTCGAGGAGGAGTGGGAGTCCGGCGAGTCCGGCGAGCGCCCCTCGATCGGCGAGGAGGAGATCGCCGACATCGTCTCGATGTGGACCGGCATCCCCGTGTTCAAGCTGACCGAGGCCGAGACCCAGAAGCTGATGCGCATGGAGGACGAACTGCACCGTCGCGTGATCGGCCAGCACCCGGCGATCGAGGTCATCTCGAAGGCGATCCGCCGCTCGCGCGCGGGCCTGAAGGATCCCAAGCGTCCGACCGGCTCGTTCATTTTCCTGGGCCCGTCCGGCGTCGGCAAGACCGAGCTCGCGCGCACGCTCGCCGAGTTCCTGTTCGGCGATGACGACGCGATGATCCGAATCGACATGAGCGAGTACATGGAGAAGCACGCGGTGTCGCGGCTGGTCGGCTCGCCTCCGGGCTACATCGGCTATGACGAGGGCGGCCAGCTGACCGAGGCCGTGCGCCGGCGCCCGTACAGCGTGCTGCTGCTCGACGAGATCGAGAAGGCGCACCCTGACGTGTTCAACATCCTGCTGCAGATCCTCGAGGACGGGCGGCTGACCGACGCGCAGGGGCGCACGGTCGACTTCCGCCACGCGATCGTGATCATGACCTCGAACATCGGCGCCGCGGAGATCGCGCGCAACACGCCGCTGGGCTTCGCGGTCTCAGACGACGAGACGGGCATCACCTACGAGGACATGAAGAACCGGATCATGGGCGAGCTCAAGAAGGTGTTCCGGCCGGAGTTCCTCAACCGGATCGACGACGTGATCGTGTTCCACAAGCTGCAGAAGGACGAGATCAAGCAGATCGTCGAGCTGCTGCTGCTGCGCGTGCGCGACTCGATGGCCGAGCGCGAGCTGCAGCTCGACGTCACCGACCCCGCCAAGGACCTGCTCGTCGAGAAGGGCTGGGACCCCGCGATGGGCGCGCGCCCGCTGCGCCGCGCGATCCAGCGCTACGTCGAGGACCCGCTGGCCGACTTCGTGCTGCGCGAGCAGCTCGTCCCGGGGGCGACGGTCGTCGTCAACCCTGGCCCCGAGGGCCAAGAGGACGAGGTGCATCTGACGATCGTCAAGCCCAAGAAGCAGAAGACGCCTGTCGCCGTGGGCGCGGGCGAGGGCGCGCCGCCCGAGGACCCCGAGCAGCCAGAGGTGGACGGCGCCGACGAGCCCCAGGCGCCCGCCGAGTCCTAGGTGGCGGGTGCGCGCCCGCCCGGCGTTGGGGCCGAGCCGACGCGAGCCCCAGCCGGCCAGGCGCCGGCGCCGGCCTTCTCGCAGCTGACGATCGCGCCGTTGATCGAGGCCGACTGGCCCGCGGTCGCCCGCATCTACGCGCAGGGCATCGCCGCCGGCGATGCGACCTTCGAGCAGTCTGTGCCCTCCTGGGAGGACTGGTCTGCGGCTCGCGCGAGCGCTCCTCGCCTGGTGGCGCGGGGGGGCGGCGGCGTGGCCGGCGAGCAGGCGGGCGGGCGTGCCGTCGACGCCGATCCGGTCCTCGGCTGGGCTGCGCTCAGCCGGACCTCGCACCGCGCGGTCTACCGCGGGGTGGCCGAGGTCAGCATCTATGTCGATCCGGCGTTCGCGCGCCGCGGCGTGGGGGGTGCGCTGCTGCGCGCGCTGATCGACGAGTCAGAGCGCGCCGGCTTCTGGACGCTCGAGGCCGGCATCTTCCCGGAGAACAGAGCCTCGGTCGCGCTGCACGAGCGCTGCGGCTTCTCGCCGGTCGGGGTGCGCCGGCGCATCGGGCAGATGTCCGACGGGCGCTGGCGCGACGTGGCGCTGTACGAGCGGCGCAGCCCCCGCGCCTGAGCGGTGCAGCGTCGCCACGGCGGGACGCTGCGCGCCGGCGGTGCGCCGAGCGTCGCGTCCCCGGTGCGCCGTAGCCTAAGCCGATGGCTCGCGATACCGTCCACGGCTGCTCACAGTGCGGCCACCAGTCCGCCCAGTGGCACGGCCGCTGCCCGGAATGCGGGGCGTGGAACGCGCTCGTCGAGGAACCCGTCGCGAGCGGTGCCGGGGCCCCGGCGGGCCGGCGGCGCTCCGCTGGGGGCGGCTCTCGCCCGGGTGGGACGCGGCGCGCGGCGGCGGCCGTGCCGCGACCGCTGAGCGAGGTCGGCGCGGGCCCGCTGCAGCGGATGTCGACGGGGATCGGCGAGCTCGATCGGGTGCTCGGCGGCGGTCTCGTGCCCGGATCGCTGGTGCTGCTCGGCGGATCTCCGGGGATCGGAAAGTCGACACTCACCAACATGGCGCTCGCGAACCTCTTGCGCGGCGGGCACAGCACGCTGTACGTCAGCGGCGAGGAGTCCGCCGAGCAGGTCAGGCTGCGCGCAGAGCGCCTGGCGCCGGGCGCGCTGGACGTGCCGGTGCTGGCCGAGACAGATCTCGCGGCGGTGCTCGAGGCCCTCGTCGCGCACGCTCCGCGCGCCTGCGTGATCGACTCGGTCCAGACGCTCAGCGCCGCCGGCCTGTCGGGGGCGCCGGGATCGGTCGGGCAGGTGCGCGAGGTGGCGGGCCAGCTCATGCAGGTGGCCAAGGCGCGCGGCGTCGCGGTGATCCTCGTCGGCCACGTGACCAAGGAGGGCGCGCTCGCCGGCCCGCGCGTGCTCGAGCACCTGGTGGACTGCGTGCTGCAGTTCGAGGGCGAGCGCGAGCGGCCCTACCGCGAGCTGCGCGCGCTGAAGAACCGCTTCGGCTCCACCCACGAGGCCGGCCTGTTCGAGATGCGCCAGGGCGGGCTGGTCGAGGTGCTCGACGCCTCGGCGCGGTTTGTCGCCGGCGCCACGCGCGCGCCGGGCAGCGTCGTGCTGGCGGCGATGGAGGGCTCGCGGCCGTTGCTCGTGGAGGTCCAGGCGTTGGTCGCGCCCTCAGAGCTCGAGCAGCCGCGGCGCGTGGTCTCCGGCCTGCACCGCAACCGGCTCGCGCTCGTGCTCGCGATCCTGCAGCGCCACGGTCGCGTCGCGACCGGAGGGGCGGACGTGTTCGTGAACGTGGTCGGGGGAGTGCGGGTTGACGAGCCCGGCTGTGACCTGGCGGTCGCCCTGGCGGTCGCGAGCGCCGCGCGCGGGGTGGCGCTGACGGGCGCGCCGCGCGCGTGCTTCGGCGAGCTCGGCCTGACCGGGGAGCTGCGCTGGGTGGGGCACCCCGAGCGCCGCCTGGAGGAGGCCGCCAGACATCGCCTCGGCTCGGTGATCGCGCCGCTGGACAGCGGCGCGCCGGCCTGCGAGGTGGCCACCCTGGCCGAGGCGCTCGCGAGTGCGCTGCCCGCGCGCGACGCGCTCTCGGTGGCGGAGGCGGCCTGAGCCAGCGACATGGACGCCTCCTGGACGCCTGGCCAGGCGGCTAAAAGAAGTCTAAATGCCCTAGAATCAAAGACCGTGGCCCCCCGTTCCGGCGAAGATCTCGATACAGACCTAAGGCCGGAGCCGGGGCTCATGCGTGCGCTTGAGATGATCGCGCCCGGGACGGCGTTGCGCGAGGGGATCGAGAGCATCCTGCACGCCCGCAGCGGTGGGCTGATCGTGATCGGCGAGCCCGAAGACCTGAGCTTCCTGAACTCCGGCGGGGTCAAGCTCGAGATCGACTACACGCCGGGCTTCCTGTACCAGGTGGCCAAGATGGACGGCGCGATCATCCTCAACGCGAACGCCACGAAGATCACGATGGCCAACGTCCAGCTGATGCCCGATCCGACGATCCTCTCCCACGAGACTGGCACGAGGCACCGCACGGCCGAGCGTGTCGCCAAGCAGACCGAGGCGCTGGTGATCGCGATCTCCCAGCGCCGCGAGGTCGTCTCGGTCTACGTCGACGGGGCGAAGTACATCCTGCAGGACATCCCCGTCGTGCTCGCCAAGGCAAACCAGGCGCTGGCGACGCTCGAGAAGTACCGCACCCGCCTGGACCAGGTTTCCACGCGGCTGACCGCGCTCGAGTTCGAGGGCGCCGCCACGCTGCACGACGTGCTGACGGTGCTGCAGCGCTCAGAGCTCGTCACGCGCATGGCCGTGGAGATCGAGCGCTACATCGTCGAGCTCGGCAGCGAGGGGCGGCTGATCGAGATGCAGCTCGAGGAGACGATGATCGGCGCGGCGGCCGAGAAGGCAGCGCTCGTGCGCGACTTCCTCTCCGGCTACTCCGACGAGGCGTTCGCCGTCGCGCTGGACCAGATCGCGCGCCTCGGTCACCAGGATCTGCTCGACTTCGGGCGACTGGCCGAGCTGCTCGGCTATGACCGCAAGCTGAACACGCTGGACTACCCGGTGTCGCCGCGCGGCTACCGGGTGCTGGGGCGGATCCCCAGGCTCCCCAAGCTGGTCGTCGCCCAGATCGTGGGCGAGTTCGGGGGCCTCGAGGAGCTGCTTGGCGCCACCGACTCCGAGCTCGAGGCGGTCGACGGCGTGGGGGAGATCAGGGCGAAGGACATCCGCGAGGGGCTCCGGCGGCTACAGGAGATCAACCTCGTGGATCGCTACCTACAGACTTGACCAAGGCCGGCGGTCGGCGCGGGTGCCGCGCGGTTGGCTGAAACGAAGGAGGGAACACCATTTCGTCACAAACAACTCGACAGGCAGCGCTGATCGACGAGCTCGAGGTGACTCGCGAGGTCGAGTACATCGAGTTCGAGCTCGGCGATCACGTCGTCTACCCCCACCACGGCGCCGGCAAGGTGCTCAGCAAGGAGGAGATGGAGATGCTCGGCGAGCGGCGCGAGTATCTGACCATCAAGATCCTGCACAACGACATGACGGTGCGAGTTCCCACCGAGAACGCCGCGCTCGCCGGGCTGCGACGTGTGATCGACGAGGAGACCGTGCAGAAGGTGCTCGACGTGCTGCGCGATGAAGTCTCAGAGATGCCCAAGAACTGGAACCGGCGGTTCAAGCACAACCGCGACAAGATCAAGACCGGCGACATCTACGAGCTCGCCGAGGTTGTGCGCAACCTCTCGCTGCGCGAGAGCGAGAAGGGCTTGTCGACCGGTGAGAAGCAGATGTTCACGCGCACGAAGAAGATCCTCGCGTCTGAGCTGATGTATGCGCTCGACAAGGACGAGGAGGAGGCCGAGAGCTATCTAGACGAGCTGCTCGCCGAGTCGGCCTCCAGCCAGCTGGCGGCGGCCAACTAGCGCGACGTCGGTGCGCGCGGCCCGATCGCCCTCGCCCGGCGGGCCGCGCGTGCGAATGCCCTTCGTGGCCGGTCGCCGTGGCTGGCGGGATGGGCGGCAGCGCCGTCCCGCGGCGCGATGACGATCGCGCTGATCGTGGCGGCGGGGCGCGGCGAGCGGCTCGGCGAGAACCGTCCCAAGGCGCTGGTCGCGCTGGCAGGGCGTCCGCTCGTGGAATGGTCGATCGACGCGCTGCGCGCAGTAGCGGGCATCGAGCAGACGATCGTCGCGCTGCCCGCCGGTGCGCCCGCGCCCCCGGGCGTGACCGCCGTGGAGGGGGGCCGGACGCGCTCTGAGTCGGTGCGCCGGGCGCTTGCGGCGTCGGGCGCGGGGGATCCCGCGGAAGCGATCCTCGTGCACGACGCGGCCAGGCCGCTGTTGACGATGAGCCTCGCCGAGGCCGTGCTCGCGCGGCTCGCCGATGACCCGAGCGCCGACGCGGCGATCGCCGCGGTGCCCGTGACGGACACGATCAAGCGCGCCGATCGTGCGCGCATCGTGAGCGAGACGCTGCAGCGCGACAGCCTGTGGGCCGTGCAGACGCCGCAGGTCTTTCGCCGCGGCGCGCTGCAGCGGGCGCTTGACGTGTCGGGCGAGCTGCTGGCGCAGGCGACCGACGACGCCTGGCTGATCGAGCGCGCCGGCGGGAAGGTGATCGTCGTGCCCGGCGACGAGGAGAACCTCAAGGTGACAACCAGGCTGGACCTCGAGCTGGCGGAGCTGCTGCTCCGAAGACGCGCCGGGCGCGGAGCGGCGCCGGCTGCTTGAATCGCGCGCAGTGCTGACCGACTACCACCTCCACCTGCGCCGCGACGACCTCGACGCGACGTCGGCCGAGCACTTCACGGCGGCCAACGCGCAGCGCTACAGGGCGGTGGCCAGCGAGCGCGGGATCGCCGAGCTCGGGGTGTCCGAGCACGTCCACCGCTTCACGCAGGCGCTCGCGGTGTGGCGCCATCCGTTCTGGCGGGCCAACGCGGTCGACGACCTCGACGAGTACTGCTCGTTCGTGCGCACCCAGACCGATCTGCGACTGGGGATCGAGGCCGACTTCGTGCCCGGCCGCGAGGCGCAGACCGCCGCCCTGCTGGCGGCGCGCGACTTCGACTATGTGGTCGGATCGGTGCACTTCCTCGGCGATCGGGCGATCGACATGGACGAGAACGGCGTGTGGGACCGGCCGGCCAGCGCCGAGGAGGTCTGGCGGCGCTACTTCCAGACGCTCGGCGAGGCGGCCGCGAGCGGCCTGTTCGACATCCTCGCCCACCCGGACCTCGTCAAGGTGTGGGGCCCCGAGCGTCCGGCGCCCGAGGGGGACCTGCGGCGCTTCTATGCGCTGGCGATCGACGCGATCGCGCGCTCGGGCGTCGCCGTGGAGGTGTCGACCGCGGGGCTCAGGAAGCGCGTGCGCGAGCTCTACCCCGCCGAGGCGTTCCTGGCGATGTGTGTCCAGGCCGGCGCGCCGGTGGCGCTGTCAAGCGACGCGCACCGGCCCGAGGAGGTCGGCGCGGACTACGATCAGGCGCTCGCGCTGCTGGCGCGCGTGGGGGTGCGGGAGCTGTGCGTGTTCGAGCGCCGCGAGCGCCGGCTGGCGCCGATCGGAGCGGACGCGGCGCTGGCCGGCGGGGCCGCGGCGAAGCCGGGTGTGCGATGAGCCTGATCGGGATCGGCTATGACTCCCATCGGCTGGTCCCCGGGCGCAGGCTGGTGATCGGCGGCGTCGAGATCCCCGGCGAGCTCGGCCTCGACGGTCACTCCGACGCCGACGTCTTGGCGCATGCGGTCATCGACGCGCTGCTCGGGGCCGCCGGGATGGGCGACATCGGCGAGCGCTTCCCGGACACCGACGAGCGTTGGCGTGACGCCGACTCGCTGGCGCTGCTGGCGAGCGTCGTGGGCGCCGTCGGGCAGGAGGGGCTTCAGGTCGTCAACGTCGACTGCACGCTCGTGGCCGAAGCGCCCCGGCTTGGCCCGCACAAGCCGGCGATTCGCGAGCGCCTGGCGCAGACGCTCCGGATCGCGCCCGAGCGCGTCAACGTGAAAGCCACCAGCGGCGAGGGGATCGGCTTCGTCGGACGCGGCGAGGGCGTGGCGGCGCTGGCGGTGGCGAGCGTGCGCGCGCATGACTGACGTGCGCCGCGCGGCGGTTCGCCTGCACGACACGCGCTCGGGCGAGCTGGTCGCGCTGGCGGCGCGCGATCCGGGCAGGGTCGGCATCTACGCCTGCGGCCCGACCGTGTACAGCCGCATCCACATCGGCAACGCGCGCCCGTTCGTGATCTTCAGCCTGCTCAAGCGCTTCCTCGAGCACGAGGGCTGGGCGGTGACGCTCGTGATCAACATCACCGACGTCAACGACAAGATCTACGACGCGGCGCAGGCACGCGGGATCGCCAGCGCCGAGCTCGCGCGCGAGATGACAGCGTGCTACCTCGCCGACACGGGCGCGCTCGGTCTCGGCCGCCCCGACCACGAGCCGCTGGCCTCGGAGTCGATGGCGGCGATCATCGCGTACATCGACACGCTCGTGCGCTCAGCGCACGCCTACGCGTCCGACGGCGACGTCTACTTCAGCGTGCGCGCAGACCCCGACTACGGCAGCCTCTCGCATCGTCGGCTGGACGACATGGACCAGGGCGAGGGGCTCGAGGGCTCAGAGCGCAAGCGCGATCCCCTGGACTTCGCCCTGTGGAAGGCGGCGAAGCCCGGCGAGGACACGGTGTGGGACTCGCCCTGGGGACCCGGGCGCCCCGGCTGGCACATCGAGTGCTCGGCGATGGCCGAGGATCTGCTCGGCGTCGGCTTTGAGATCCACGGCGGCGGCTCAGATCTCGTCTTTCCCCACCACGAGAACGAGGCCGCGCAGACACGAGCGGCCCGCGGCGGGGAGCTCGCGCGGCTGTGGATGCACAACGGAATGATCCAGTCGACCGGCGAGAAGATGGCCAAGTCGACCGGGAACATCGCGCCGCTGCACGAGGTGATCGATCGTTACGGCCATGAGACAGTCGTGATGTACCTCATGTCGGGGCACTACCGGCAACCGCTCGCTTTCTCAGAGGCCACGCTGGAACAGGCACAGGCCAACGTCAGCCGCACGCGTGAGGTGGCGCGCCGCCTGGGCCCGGGTCCGAGCCGATACCGTGACGCGGACGACCGGCAGCATCTGGAGACCTTTCGCGAAAGTTTCTTCGGCCTGCTCGCGGATGACTTCTCCACCCCGCTTGCGATCGCCCACCTCAACGAATGGATGCGGGGCGCCGAGCATCTCGGAGTCAAAGGCAGCGACGACCTCGGCGAGATGCTCTACCTGCTTGGGTTGGAGTCGCTCGTTGCACCCGCCGAGGAGGCGCCTGCGGCGGTCCGTGAGCTCGCCGAGCAACGCGAGCGGGCCAGGCAGGAGCGCGACTTTGCGACCGCCGACCGGCTGCGCGAGGAGATCGGCGCGCTGGGGTGGGAGGTGCGCGACGCGGCCGACGGGTTTGAGCTGCTGCCGGCGTGATCGTCTACGGCCGTAATCCCGTCGCCGAGGCGTTGCGCGGACGGCGCGCGGGAGCGGTGACCGACGTGTGGGCGACCAGCGGGGCCGCCCGTGAGCCCTGGTTGGCCGGGATCCAGGTCCGCGTGGCATCGGCCGAGCAGATCGAGCAGCGCTGCGGATCGGCCGCCCACCAGGGGGTGTGCGCGCAGGCCGGGCCCTATCCCTACGCCGGCGCGGATGAGCTGCTGGCGGGCCCGGAACCGCTGGTCGTGGTGCTCGACCAGGTGCAGGATCCACAGAACCTGGGCTCGATCTGCCGCAGCGCGGAGTGCGTCGGGGCGGCGGGCGTCGTCATCCCGGATCGCCGCGCGAGCGCCGTCACGCCGGCCGTCTGCAAGGCCTCGGCGGGGGCGGTCGAGCACCTGCGCGTGGCGCGCGTGCGAAACGTCGCAGACTTCCTGGCCGACGCCCGCCGAGCCGGCTGCTGGTGCTATGGGGCGAGCGCTCCGGGCGGCGAGCGCGAGCGGCCGCCGGCCGTGGCGTACGACGAGCCCGACTATCGCGGCGCGGGCGTCGTGCTGGTGCTCGGCAGCGAGGGCCGCGGCCTGCGTCCGCGGGTGGCGGCGGCATGCGATCAGCTGGTCAGCCTGCCCCAGCTTGGACGCGTGCAGTCGCTGGGCGTGAGCGCGGCCGCCGCGGCGCTGCTGTATGAGATCTTGCAGGATCGACAGCGCGTTTGACAACGTCCGGGGACTGTGCAAGGCTCGCGCGCTACATAACGCTGAACTTTAGGCTTATGAGCTTGGGGGGAGGCGGCATATGGCTTTGGCGCCGGGGGAGGAGTGCGCCACTGAGCAAGGTTGGAGCTGCTCTGCTCGTGCAGGGTCGCTCTCTAGATCGCCGCTCACCCAGCCAATGGGGGGCGGTCGTCGAGAAAGGATCTGCTCGTGGCAAGAGTCCCCCTGAACTATCACCCTGAACCTAAGGTTGAGGATGGCTTCCTGATCGCCCTCGCCAAGCGCGGCGATCGCAACGCGTATGACCGGCTCGTCAGGCGCTACCACAGCTTCGTGCGGCTGAAGGCCTCCTCCTACTTCCTGGCGGGCGGCGACGCCGACGATCTGATCCAGGAGGGGCTGGTCGGGCTCTACAAGGCGATTCGCGACTTTCGCGCGGACCGCGAGTCGAGCTTTCGCAACTTCGCCGAGCTGTGCATCACGCGCCAGATCATCACCGCGGTAAAGACCGCGACGCGCAACAAGCACACGCCGCTGAACCAGTACGTCTCGTTCTCGTCCTCGCCCGCCGGCGCCGGCGAGGACGTGCCCACGCTCGATCAGCTGCTGCCCGGCCCGACGGTGCACGACCCGGTCAACCAGGCGATCTCGGCGGAGGAGCTGCGGGCGCTGGTCGGGTGCCTGTCGAGCGTGCTGTCCGAGCTCGAGAGCCGCGTGCTGACGCTGTACCTGGACGGCTGCTCTTATGAGGAGGTGGGGGTGCGCCTGGGCTGTGACACGAAGACCGTCGACAACGCGCTGCAGCGCGTCAAGCGCAAGGTCGGCGCCCACCTGCAGTCGCGCGCGGTGGCCGCCTGAGCGCGGCAGTGGCCGCCCCTTCGAGCGGCCACTGCGCGCGATCACCTTCCCGCGAGGCCTGCCGGTCGGCTAGACCTGTCCTTCACCCGGCTGGGAGGTGTTGCCGGGCGCTTCACCGGTCAGCCCGGCCAGCGGCGCGGGGGTGACGATGATGGTGAACGGCGAGCTCGCCGCGCCCTCGTTCTCCGGTCCGCCGGGAATGAACACCCGAAAGACCTTCGTGCCGACGTCGTAGACGGTGTGCGAGATCGAGTAGATCGATCCCGGCCGGACGGTCGAGACCTCGATCACGTGGAACCCCTTCCCCGAGCTGTTCTGGCGCTCGAGGTAGATCACGTGGCCCGTGTGGTCGGGAGCCACCGCGCCTGAGAACGTCAGCGCCTGACCGGCCGGGATCGAGCTCGCAGAGACGGTCGGGTCTATGAGCACGTCTTTGACCCCCTCGTACAGCACCGCCGAGCGCGTGTGGCGACCTGCCCTGACCTCGTAGAAGGTGCTGTTGACCGGCGACTGCGGCGCGAACGTGTAGCTGCCGCCGCTGCCCGTCGGGATTTGCGCGACCGGCGCAAAGCCCTGCTGGCGCGCGGTGTGCGCGAGCAGCGTCACCGGCTGACCAGAGCCGGCGGCGTCGGTTCCCGAGATCGTCACGGACTGGCCGAAGGCGATCGGATCCGCGGAGGCGCTGATCGTCAGCTGGGAGTTCTGCGCCTGGGAGATCTCATAGCTGAGCACGTTGGACGGGCTGGCGGTGTTGCGCCCCAGGCTGCGCACGAGCACCCGCAGGTTGGCGTCGCCGGGGACGCGGAAGGTGTGCACGATCGAGTAGCCGCCGCCGTTCTGGACGGTGCCGACGTCGATGCGGTGCCACTCGTTGCCGGTCAGCGCGTTCTGGCGCTGCAGCACGACGCGTGCGCCGACGTCGGCAGGGCTGACCGTGCCGGTGAACGTGACGCGGTTGGCGAAGCCGGTGAGCAGCTGCGTGCCTTCCGGCGGGCCTTCGAGCGTCACGTCGGCCGACACCTTCACCGACCGCTGTCCGCTCGCGGCGCCGTGGGCAGAGACGTAGAAGACGCCGCTGCCCTGGACGTTCGTGAGCGTCAGCTCGTAGAAGCCGAGCGCTTCGGTGGTCGCGGTCTGCACGATGCTGAAGCCGGGGGTGCCGATCGCGTGCTCGTGCAGCGCGACCGTCTTTCCCGCGCTTGCGCCCGCGCCATGGCAGCGGAGCCGACCCCACACGATCAGCGAGTCGCCAGCGGCGATCTGCCGGGGCGCGAGGTTGATGTTGATCGCGCAGCGGCCGCTGGGGTTTGGGTGCTTGCGCGCGAGCGCGCCGGCGGGCGCGAGCGCCAGCAGCAGCGCGGCTGCGGCGCACGCGCTGCCGAGCGCCGCGGAGAGGGTGGACACAGGCTTGCTTGGACGCATCTGTCGCCTCCTTGTCAATGCATCGGCTCTCAGGGACAGGCTGGCGGCCCGATTGGCCTCAGCTCCAGTGCGGCCCAACGGCTATTGGACGAGGCCCCTGACCCGGCTTTTCCACCGATCGACCACCTCACCTAACCCCCGGAGGGCGCGATCGATGCGGTAGCTTCTGGGGCCATGGCAGGCGGAAACGGCTCTGACGGGGGCGCTCGACGCGCCGTCGTGACGGGGGGCGCCGGCTTCATCGGGTCGCACGTCGCCGACGCGCTGCTGGCGCGCGACTACGAGGTCGTCGTCGTCGACGACCTGTCGACGGGCGCGCAGCGCAACGTGCCGAACGCCGCCGAGCTGGCGCAGCTGGACATCGTCGACGCGCCGGCGCTGGAGGCTGTCGTCACGTCGTTTGGGCCGAGCGTCGTGTGTCACCTCGCCGCGCAGGCCAGCGTGACGGTGTCGGTGCAGTCGCCCGAGCGCGACCTGTCGGTCAACGTGCAGGGCACGTTCAACGTCGTGCAGGCCGCCAGGGACGCCGGCGCGCGGGTCGTGTTCGCCTCCACCGGCGGCGCGCTGTACGGCGAGAACGCGCCGCTTCCCAGTCCCGAGACGACGCCCGCCGAGCCGCTGTCGCCCTACGGCGCGTCCAAGCTCGCCGGCGAGGCCTACGTGGCGACCTGGGGGCGCCTGCACGGGATCCCCAACGTCGTGCTGCGGCTGGGCAACGTCTACGGACCCCGCCAGAACTCCAAAGGCGAGGCCGGCGTCGTCGCGATCTTCAGCGACGTGCTGTCGCGGGGCGACGCACCGACCGTGTACGGCGACGGTCACCAGACACGCGACTACATCTACGTGACCGACGTCGCCGAGGCCTTCGCGCTGGCCGCCGAAGCCGGGCAGGCGGCCACGCTGAACGTCGGTCGCGGCAGCGAGAGCTCGGTGCTCGATCTGCTCGAGGTGCTGCAGGCGCTCGCGCCGGCCCCGGTGGCGCCGACCTTCGCACCGCTGCGCGCCGGCGAGCTGCTGCGCAGCTCGCTCGATTCGACGCGGTTGCGCTCGATGTTCGGCTGGGCCGCGCGTGTGGAGCTGCGCGAGGGGCTTGCGGAGACGTATCGCTCATACGCCGATGCCCGTGGGGCCTGACACCGACGAGGCGCAGCCCGACGCGCGGTGCCCCGCGTGCCGGTCGCCTGACACGTCGCCCGCGTTTCACGCGGAAGACCTCGCGCTGCACGCGGCCAGCGGCACGTTCGCCTATCGCCGGTGCAACGCGTGCAGCTCGGTCTTCGCCGAGCCGCAGCCGGACGACCGTCAGCTGGCCGAGGCGTATCCGAGCTCCTATGAGAACTACCAGGCGCAGCCCTCGCTGCTCGAGCGAGCCGCGGCGCCGCTGATCCTGCACGAGGTTCGGCGCTTCATGCGCCACGCAGACACGCGCGGCAGGCTGATCGAGCTCGGCGCTGGCAACGGTCGCTTTCTGGAACGTCTTGCGCGCTGCGGTTGGAGCGGCCCGCTGGAGGGGATCGAGTTCGAGCACGAGGTCGCCGCCGCCACGTCGGCCCGCACGGGATTTCAGGTCCGCGGCGGCGATCTCAACGAGGAGGTGCTGCCCGCAGAATCCTACGATGCGATCGTCATGCGCCACGTCATCGAGCACCTGCGTCGGCCGGTCAACACGCTTCAGATGGTCTTCGCGGCGCTTCGTCCCGGCGGCGTGCTGTTCATCGGCACCCCCGACGCGCGTGCCCTGAGCGCGCGCGTGTTCGGGCGGCGCTGGTGGGGCTATGAGGTCCCGCGCCACCTGGTCGTCTTCTCCGAGCCCGCGCTGAGTGCGGCGATCGGGCGCGTGGGCTTCTCGCGCGCCGACCGCTGGTGGGGGTTCTCACCCAACATGTGGAGCGCGAGCCTCGGTCTCGTACTGGCCGGGCGACGCTCGCCGGGCTGGCTGCAGCGAGCGGCGACGTCGCTGGTCAACCCGATCACGATGGCGCCGTTCAGCCTGGGCTCGGCCGTCGAGGTCGCAAGCGGGCGGTCGACGATGCTCTGTCTCGTGGCCAGGCGACCGCCCTCCAGGCCCAACGCACCGAGCTCGGAAAGCGCGCGCGCCTCCTCGCTCCGAGCGCGCGCGTCGGGCGGTTGACCAGGCCCCGGATCGCCTGGAGAGAGCTGCGGCGCGACCGCGTACTGGTCGCGCTGGCGGCGCTGCTGATCGCCGGCCTGGCGCTGCGCGTCTGGTTGACGCTCGTCTGGCGTCCGGCGTTCGTCGGCTACTCAGATAGCGGGATCTATTTCGAGGACATGGTCCGGTCGGTCTGGACTGACCCGATCAGGACGGTCGGCTACTCGATGTTCCTGCGCGTGCTGCACGCCGTCAGCCCGCACCTGATCCTCGTGATCCTCGTGCAGCACGCACTCGGCCTCGTCGCGGCGGTCCTCTACTTTCTCGCCGTGCGCCGCTGTGGCGGGCCGCGGTGGCTGGGCCTTGCGCCCGCGGCGGTGATCGCCATCGGCGGCGACGAGATCTTCATCGAGCACGCGGCGCTCAGCGACTTCCTGTTCATGTTCCTGCTCAGCGTGATGCTCTACGGCGCGGTGCGCGCCTCGCAGGGCAGCCTGCGCTGGGCCGCCGCGGCCGGCCTGTGCGCGGGCCTGGGGGTGTGGGACCGCGACGCGGGGGGCGTGATGATCGTGGTGATCGCGCTATGGCTGCTGTTCAGCACCGGGCGCCCGAGCCGCCGCACGCTCGCGCTCGGCCTGGTCTCGCTGGTCGTCTCGCTGGCGACCGTCGGCGTGTACGTGCAGTGGCGCCACTCCGCCTCGGGCCTGAGCGGGCTGACGAGCAACAGCAGCTGGAACCTGTACGACCGCGTGGCGCCGTGGGCGGATTGCAGCAAGTTCACGCCGCCCGCTGGAACACGCATCCTTTGCGAAGCGCGCCCCCCGGCGCAGCGACCGATCTTCGACTACGTGTACAGCCCCGAATCTCCGGGGGTGCAGGCGTTCGGGCCCGCCTACTACATCTCGCCCTATCCCCACGCGATGGAACTGCTGAAAAAGTGGTCGGTGGCCGCGATCCGTGGCCAGCCGCTCGAATACGTCCACCAGGTATGGCGCGACGTGATCCGCCTGGTCTACCCGAATCGCCAGACCTATGGAGGCCTGTCGCCCGAAGAACTCGTGGGCTTCATGCTCTACGGGGTAAACATGCACAGCGGCAGCAACGAATTCGTCACCTTCTGGCAACAGAAGGCCTACCCGAACGATCCCGCCCCGTATCGCGGCGCGATCGGCCCGCTGCGCACCTGGGATGGCCTCACGCGCCTGGAGGGCGCCTGGACGCTTGTCCTGCTCGTGCTCTGCCTTGCCGGGCCGTGGGTGCTGCGCGGGCGGGCGCGTGCGGGGATGATCCTGTTCGCGACCGCGGCGCTCGCGCTGCTGCTGTTCCCGATCCTCGTCAAGGCCTATGACTACCGCTTCGTGATCCCCGGCTACGCCCCGCTCGTGGCCGCGGCCGCCCTGTCGGCGTGGGGTCTGGCGGTCAGGGTCAGATCGAAGCTGCCGGCCCACCCCCGTGGCGAGGTGGCAGAAGCTGGCTGAGCGCCGCCGCGCTGGGAGCGCGATCGCGCGGCGCGATCGCGGGCCGTTCTCGGGCGTGGCCGGCGGGTTTGTGTAAACAGCTGTTAGTGGAGGTTTGACCGTTACGGCCGAACCCGTTAGTCTGTCCCTCGCGCTCGGGGGAGCGTCCCGGTAGGGGGATCGAACGAGGATCAGGAGGGAGTACGGTGTCCATGGAGGGAGGCGTGACGGTATCCGCGATTCGCGCGCAGATGGCGTCGCGGGTGCGGCGGACGATCGGCCTGGCAGGAGCACTCGAGCCGGCCGGCGCGCTGCACGGGGCGGGCGGCCCGGTGAGCGATCGCGGCTCGCTGCGGGTCAGAGCAGTGGTCCTGTCGGGTGCGCTCGCGGCCGTGCTGCTCGCGCTCGCGCTCGGGGCTTCGCTGCACGAGGGCCTGCTCGGTGGACACTCCGCGACGAGTTCGGCCCTGCGCTTCGGCGTGGCCTCGCACGCCCCGCGCGGGACCGCCTCGCGCTCGCGACAACGCGCGAACGGCGCGAAGGGTCTTGGGAGCCTGCCCGCGCTGGCGCGAGGACCGGTGTCTGAAGCCCTGGGCGCGGAAAACCGCGCCTACCATGCGACTCCGCTCAAGGGCGGCGCCTACACGGCGGCCAACCCCGCGCAGCGCCTGACGCTGCGCTTCGACCGCTCAGGGGTGGCGCTCTCCGCGGTCAGGACGCGTGTGGATCTGAGCGTCCGCGCCGCCGGCTATGGAAGCTCGCTGAGGGCGCTCGGCCAGGTCACGCCGCACGCGACGAAGGCGAACCGGGTCGTGTACTCACATCCAGGCCTCAGTGAATGGTACGTGAACGGGCCGGCTGGGCTCGAGCAGGGGTTCACGGTCTCGCGTGCGCTGCCCGGCGCTCAGGCGGGGCCGTTGACGCTCGCGATGACGCTCTCTGGCAGCACGCGAGTCTTGCTCGGCTCGGGCGGGCAGAGCGCCACGCTCAGATCCGCGAGCGGGCGCACGCTCTCCTATGGCGGCGTGAGCGCTCATGACGCGGGCGGGCATTCGCTGCGCAGCTGGCTCGTGCTGCAAGGAAAGCGGCTGCTGCTGCGCGTCGACACCACCGGTGCGCGCTATCCGCTGCACATCGACCCCTGGGTCCAGCAGGGCGAAAAGCTCACCGGCGGCGGCGAGCGGGGCGAAGAAGGCGCGTTCGGCTTCAGCGTCGCGCTCTCCCCGGAAGGATCGACCGCGCTGATCGGCGCCCCCGGGGACACCGAAAACGCGGGCGCGGCCTGGGTGTTCACCCGCTCGGGCACCACCTGGACCCAGCAGGGCGGCAAGCTCACCGCCAAGGGGGAGGGCGGCGCAGGCGACTTCGGCGTGAGCGTCGCGCTGTCTGCCGAAGTCTCCAGCAGCATGACCGCGGTGATCGGTGCGCCCGGAGACAACAGCGGCGTCGGCGCGGTGTGGGTTTTCACGCGCACCAGCGGCGTTTGGAGTCAGCAGGGTAACAAGCTGACCGCCAAAAGCGGTGAAGAGAGCGGCGCAGGCGCGTTCGGCGTCAGTGTCGCGCTGGCGTCGAAAGAAGGCAACACCGCGCTCGTGGGCGCTCCAGGCGACACCACCGGCAACGGCGCGGCATGGGTCTTTACGCGCACCAGCGGCGTCTGGAGTCAGCAGGGGGCAAAGCTGATCGCAAAAAGCGGCGAAGAGACCGAAGGGGGCGGGTTCGGCGAAGGCGTGGCGCTGACCCCGGAAGGGACGACCGCGGTCATGGGCGCCCCCGCCGACGAAGTCGAAAAAGTCAAAGATGCCGGGGCGTTATGGGTCTTCACGCGCTCAGGCACGACCTGGAGCCAGCAGGGCGCAAAACTCACGCCCAAAAGCGGCGAAGAGAGCGCTGAAGGATTTTTCGGGGGGAGCGTGGCCGTGGCCGCAGAAAGCACGACGACCGGCACCGTGTTGGCAGGCGCCTACAACAACGCCACCGGCACGGGCGCGGCGTGGGTCTTCACGCGCTCGGGCACCACTTGGGCTCAGCAGGGGACCAAACTGACCCCCAAAAGCGGTGAAGAGATCGGCGCAGGCGAATTCGGCGTCGGCGTCGCGCTGTCCGCCGAAGCCTCCACGACCTACGCGCTGATCGGCGCCCCAGGCGACAACAAAATCGCCGGCGCCGCATGGGTCTTCACGCGCTCAGGGACGACATGGAGCCAGCAGGGCGCAAAGCTCACCGCCAAAAGCGGCGAAGAGCTCGGGGAAGGTTCCTTTGGCTCAACTGTGGCGCTTGCCTCGGCAGGGGAAACCGCGCTGATGGGCAGTCCCAACGACAACGCGCAGGTGGGCGCGGGCTGGGCCTTCGCCCGTTCCGGGGCGAGCTGGAGCCAGCAGGGTCCCAAGCTCACGGCCAAAAGCGGTGAAGAGGTCAGCGAAGGCGTGTTCGGCGGGAAAGGCAACTTCGGCTACAGCGTGGCGCTGTCGCCCGAAGGCAACACCGCGCTGATCGGCGCCCCTGCCGACAGCTTCGGCGTCGGCGCGGCCTGGGTCTTTACGCGCACCAGCGGGGTCTGGAGTCAGCAGGGCGCAAAGCTCACCGCCAAAAGCGGCGAAGAGGTCGGCGAAGGCTCCTTCGGGCGCAGCGTCGCGCTGTCGGTGGAAGGGACCACCACGACCGCGCTGATCGGCGCCCCGGCCGACAACAAAGGCATCGGGGCGGCGTGGGTGTTCACCCGCTCGGGCACGACATGGAGCCAGCAGGGAGCAAAGCTAACGGCAAAAAGCGGTGAAGAGACCGGCGCGGGCGAATTCGGCTCGAGCGTCGCGCTCTCGGCCTCTGAAGGCAACACCGCGCTGATCGGTGCGCCCGCCAACGCGACCAGCGTGGGTGCGGCGTGGGTGTTCCTGCGCACGACTGGGACCTGGACCCAGCAGGGCGCCAAACTCGTGGCAAAAAGCGGCGAAGAGACGGGTGCGGGCGCCTTCGGCTCCAGCGTCGCGCTGTCTGGCAAAGAAGGCAACACGGCGCTGATCGGCGCGCCCGCCAACGCCACCAGCGTGGGTGCGGCGTGGGTGTTCCTGCGTTCGGGCTCGACCTGGACCCAGCAGGGCGCAAAAATCGTGGCCAAAAGCGGCGAAGAGCTCGGCGCCGGGCGCTTCGGCGCGAGCGTGGCGCTGTCTGCGGAAGCGACCACGACCTACGCCGTGATCGGCGCGCCCGAAAGTGAAGGCGCCGAAGAAAAAAAGGACCTCGGTGCGGCCTGGATCTTTACGCGCTCGGGCACGACCTGGACCCAGCAGGGCGCCAAACTCGTGGCCAAAAGCGGTGAAGAGATCGGGGAAGGCTCCTTCGGCTGGAGCGTCGGTCTCTCCTCGGAAGGGACGACCGCGCTGTTCGGCGCCCCCTTCGACAACAAAGGTGTCGGCGCGGCGTGGGTGTTCACGCGCTCCGGTACGACCTGGACCCAGCAGGGTGAAAAGCTAACCGCCGCCACCGTCGGCGAGATCGGTGAAGGCCTGTTCGGCTTCAGCGTGGCGCTCTCGGCCGAAGGCACCACAGCGCTCATGGGCGACTACGCCGACGGCTTCGACGCGGTCCACGGCGGCACAGGCGCGGCGTTCGTCTTTACGCGCTCGGGCACTACCTGGAGCCTGCAGGGCGGAAAGCTCAGCGCCAGCCCCAACGAAGAGTTCGGCGAAGGGGAATCCGGCGGCAAAGGCGAAGTCGGCTTCGCGGTCGCGCTGTCCTCAGAAGGCAACACGGCGCTCGTCGGCGGACCCGGCTACAAGAACACCGCCGGGGCGGCATGGGTGTTCACGCGTACGGGCTCCACTTGGACCCAGCAGGCCAAACTCGTCGCCCCCGCCGCAGAAGAGGGCACCGGAGGCGTCTTCGGCACGAGCGTCGCGCTGTCGGCAGAAGGCAACACAGCGCTGATCGGGGCACCCGAGAACAATGGAGGCGTCGGCACAGCGTTCGTCTTCACCCGCACCAGCGGGACCTGGACCCAGCAGGGCAAAGGGCTGACGGGTGGCGGCGAGGGCAGCACAGGCCAGTTCGGCCGCAGCGTGGCGCTGTCCGCGGAAGGCAACACCGCCCTGATTGGCGGCCCGACCAACAATCCGGGGGTCGGCAACTTCATACACGCCGGAGCGGCGTGGGTGTTCACGCGCACAAGCGGGGTCTGGACTCAGCAGGGCGAAAAGCTCGTCGGCCAGGGCCAAGGAGAAGAGACCGGCGAAGGCGAATTCGGCTTCAGTGTTGCGCTCTCGGCCGACGGCAACACGGCGTTGATCGGCGCCCGCGGCGACAACAGCTTCATCGGCGCTGCGTGGGTGTTCACGCGCACGAGCGGGGTCTGGAGCCTGCAGAGCAAAAAGCTCACCGGTGGCGCCGAGAGCGGAACCGGGGAATTCGGCGAAGCCGTGGCGCTCTCCGGGGAAGGCGGCATCGCTCTGATCGGCGGCCCGGGCGACAGCGAAGGCGTCGGCGCGGCGTGGGTCTTCGTGCGCTCCGGGTCGACCTGGACCCAGCAGGGCGCAAAGCTCACGGGCGGTGGCGAGAGCGGGCCCGGCGCGTTCGGCGAAGCCGTCGCGTTGTCCGCGGAAGGCACAACCGCGCTGATCGGCGGACCCGACGATCACGAAGGGGTCGGCGCCGCCTGGCTCTTCACGCGCTCGGGCGCGACCTGGAGCCAGCTCGGTGAAAAGCTCGTCGGCGGCGGTGAGATCCGCAGCGGCAGGTTCGGCTTCAGCGTCGCGCTCTCTGCAGAAGGCAACACGGCGCTGATCGGTGGCCGCGGCGACAATGGCGGGGTGGGCGCGCTATGGGTGTTCGCCAACCCGGCGCCGGTGGCGGTCACGAAGCCAGCGACGGCGGTGAACCAGACCTCGGCGACGCTCAACGCGACGGTGAACCCCGACGGCGGTGAAGTCACCGCCGCCAATTGTAAATTCGAATACGGGACCGCGAGCGTCGCGGAAAAAAGCGCGACGTGCTCCGGTGCGCCGGGGTCGGGCTCGAGCCCCGTCACGGTGTCGGCGGCGGTCAGCTCGCTGACCGCGAACACGGCGTATCGCTTCAGGATCTCCGCGACCAACGCTTCGGGCACGGGCAAAGGCCAGGAAGAACCGTTCACGACGCCGCCCAACGGACCGATCGTCGTGACGAAGCCCCCCGGCAAAATCACCCCGACCTCAGCCACGCTGAAAGCGACCGTCAATCCCAACGGCAGCAACGTCACGAAGTGTGAATTCGAATGGGGTACCAAAGTTCCCTACGAAAAACATGTCGAATGCTCGTCGCTGCCGGGTTCGGGCACAACCCCCGTCGAAGTCTCGGCCCCGGTCAGCGGCTTGGCACCGCATACCGGTTACCACTACCGGATCGTGGCCGAAAACGCCTCCCCTCCCGCCAGCGACGGCCTGGACGAACCGTTCGAAACCGTCGCGGAACCACCGATCGTGCTGCCATTGGAAGCGTCCGAAATCACCAACACTTCCGCGACGCTGAACGCGACGGTGAACCCCAACGGTGCGAAAACCGAATGCAAGTTCGAATACGTGACCCAGGAAAACTTCGAATTCAATGGCTACTTCGAAGCGCCGACGGTGCCGTGCGCCGTCCCGCCGGGTTCCGGCACGAGCCCGGTGGCGGTCTCGGCCTCGATCAGCGGCCTGAGCTCGACCAGCACCTATCACTTCAGGGTCTCGGCCACCAACAACGGCGGCACAAGCGAAGGCGCGGACAGGACGTTCAAAACGCTCGCCACCCCGCCAACGGTCGTCACGGAACCGGCCTCCGAAGTCGCCGTGACCTCGGCCAAGCTGAACGCGAAGGTGAACCCCAACGGCTACAACGTCACCGAATGCAAGTTCGAATACGGGACCGCGTCCGTTGCTGAAAACCACGTCTCCTGCTCCTCGCTGCCGGGGTCGGGGACCCTCCCGGTCGAAGTGTCGGCGAACGTCCCCGGCCTGACCCTGGGTACCACCTATAAATTCAGAATCTCGGCGACGAACGCCGGCGGCACCCGCGACGGAGCCGAAGTGGCGTTCACGACGCTCACGAACCCACCGACCGCCAAAACAGAACCACCCTCCGAAATCACCCAGACCTCAGCCAAGCTGAACGGCACGATCAATCCCAACGGCACCGAAGTGACAAAAAAAGAATGCCGGTTCGAATACACCACTCAGGCGAACTTCGAATTCGGGGGCTTCTTCGAAGCGAAAATCGCGGAATGCCCCACCGCGCCCGGGAAAGGCACCAGCCCGGTGAACGAGTCGGTGTCGGTCAGCGGCCTGAGCGCGAACGCCACCTATCACTACAGGATCTCGGCGACCAACGTTGCCTCCCAAACGGGCAACGGCGCCGACGAACCGTTCAAAACGCTCAAAGCGGGCCCGACCTGCAACGCCGAAGGCTACTGCGCAAGCCTCGAAAAATACGAATCCAGCGAAGTCAAGCTCGCCCCCAGCGCCGTGGCCGTCGAAGCCTCCAGCGGGAACTTCTGGGTCGCCGAAAGCGCCCAGGACCGGCTGATCGAGTTCAACCCCGAACGCAAATACATCCGCCAGTTCGGCTCGGCGGGCGCCGGCAACGGCCAGTTCAACGGCATCGCCGCGATCGCCACCAACACCGCGGGCGACGTCTATGCGATCGACGCAGGCAACGCGCGCGTGCAGGAGTTCGGACCGGAAGGCAAATACATCACGCAGTGGTCAGCGCCCGGCGCGCGCGCGCTGGCGATCGACGCAGAAGGAAACGTCTGGGTGGACTCGCTGGCCGCCCTGGGCTCTGGCCCGATCTCTGAGTACTCCTCGGCCGGCGCGCTGAAAAAACAGTTCGGCAGCCCCGGCAGCGCCGCGGGCCAGCTCGGCATCGCCTACGGCATGGCCTTCTCCGGCGGGCACCTCTACGTCGCCGAACTGAACCGCGTCCAGGAGTTCGGAACCAGCGGCGAAGCGCTCGCGGTGTTCGACGAACAGGGCTCGGGCGCGGGCAAATCCAACCTCCCGCGCGCGATCGCCGCCAACCCGACCAACGGCAACCTCTACGTCTCAGAAGTGGGCTCAGACCACGTGCAGATCTTCAGCTCCGCCGGCGCGTTCATCTCCGCCTTCGGCTCGCCCGGATCGGGCGCGGGGCAGTTCTCTAACCCGCAGGGGATCGCCATCAGCTCTGCGGGGACCGTCTACGTGGCCGACAGCGCAAACGGGCGGATCTCCGAATGGAAAGCCGGCGAACCTCCGACCTTCGCCACGGCCCTGGTCGAATACAAATCCAGCGAAGTCGGGCTCGCCCCCAGCGCCGTGGCCGTCGAAGCCTCGAGCGGGAACTTCTGGGTCGCCGAAAGCGCCCAGGACCGGCTGATCGAGTTCAACCCCGAACGCAAATACATCCGCCAGTTCGGCTCGGCGGGCGCCGGCAACGGCCAGTTCAACGGCATCGCCGCGATCGCCACCAACACCGCGGGCGACGTCTATGCGATCGACGCAGGCAACGCGCGCGTGCAGGAGTTCGGACCGGAAGGCAAATACATCACGCAGTGGTCAGCGCCCGGCGCGCGCGCGCTGGCGATCGACGCAGAAGGAAACGTCTGGGTGGACTCGCTGGCCGCCCTGGGCTCTGGCCCGATCTCTGAGTACTCCTCGGCCGGCGCGCTGAAAAAACAGTTCGGCAGCCCCGGCAGCGCCGCGGGCCAGCTCGGCATCGCCTACGGCATGGCCTTCTCCGGCGGGCACCTCTACGTCGCCGAACTGAACCGCGTCCAGGAGTTCGGAACCAGCGGCGAAGCGCTCGCGGTGTTCGACGAACAGGGCTCGGGCGCGGGCAAATCCAACCTCCCGCGCGCGATCGCCGCCAACCCGACCAACGGCAACCTCTACGTCTCAGAAGTGGGCTCAGACCACGTGCAGATCTTCAGCTCCGCCGGCGCGTTCATCTCCGCCTTCGGCTCGCCCGGATCGGGCGCGGGGCAGTTCTCTAACCCGCAGGGGATCGCGGCCGGCGCGGCGGGCGTCGTCTACGTGGCCGACAGCGCCAACGGGCGCGTGCAGGAATGGGTGCCGGGGAGCTAGGCGATTCGCGCTAGCGTGGCCGGGTGGCATATCGCATGCGTCGTGCAGCCTGCCTCATGCCCGTGGGGGCGGTCCTGCTTTGCCTTGCCTGGGCGCACGATGCGCGGGGCGCGGGTGCGGGCTTCTCCTTCGCGCCGTCGAAGACCGAACCCTACGCGGTGTGTGGCCGGCCAAAGCCCGGGCATGCCGCCTGCCTGGCGATCCTCGTGCCCAGCTCCTCCGGCTCGTCGCTGTCGAGCCGCTCGCTCGCGCAGCCGCTGCTGAGCCACCCCTTCTCGGGCAGTGGCGTGGGCGGCGGGTACGCCCCCGCTGACCTTCGCTCGGCGTACGGGCTGCCGTCGGCGTCGGCTGGGTCGGGACAGACGGTCGCGATCGTCGACGCATACGACGATCCCAACGCCGAATCGGATCTGGCCGTCTACCGCGCCAAGTACGGGCTCTCGGAATGCACCACCGCCGGCGGCTGTTTCAAGAAGGTCAATCAGACCGGCGGCACCGAATACCCGTCGCCCGAAGCCGGCTGGGCGGTTGAGATCTCGCTCGACCTCGACATGGTCTCGGCGGCCTGCCCCAAATGTCATCTGCTGCTCGTCGAGGCCTCGAACAACCTCAACGGCAACCTGTACACGGCCGAGGACGAGGCGGCCGCGCTCGGGGCGACGGAGATCAGCAACAGCTGGGGCGGCGAAGAGTTCTCCGAAGAGACCACGGCCGACTCGTTCTTCAATCACCCCGGCGTGCCGATCACGGTCGCGGCCGGCGATGCCGGCTACGAAGTCGAGTACCCGGCGGCTTCGCCCGACGTGCTTGCCGTCGGCGGAACGGCGCTGCGTCAGGCGTCGAACTCGCGCGGATGGTCAGAGACCGCGTGGGAAGGGACCGGGAGCGGCTGCAGCGTCTATGAGCCAAAGCCCGCCTGGCAGACCGATAAAGGCTGCGCCGATCGGACCAACAACGACGTCGCCGCCGTCGCGAGCCCGGCAACGCCGCTCTCGGTCGCCGACTCCTACAAACTGCCGCGCGAATTCTCCAAACCGGAACCTGGCTGGACGCTCGTGGGCGGTACCAGCGCGAGCAGCCCGCTGATCGCCGGCACGATGGCGCTGGCCAACGCCCACACGCGATCGTTCCCCGGGGCCGAGGCGCTCTACGTCGAGGCCAGCCAGAACGGCACCGGGGCCCTGGATGACGTCGTGTCGGGCAGCAACGGCAGCTGCGGCACCTACCTCTGCAACGCAGGACCCGGCTATGACGGTCCGACGGGCCTCGGCAGCCCCTTCGGCGCGCCGCTGGCAGCGACCCCCCCCATGGTCCTCACAAAGCCCGCCAGCCCGCTCAGCCCCACCACGGCCACGCTGAACGCGACCGTGAACCCCACCGGCGCCAACGTGAGCAAATGCGAATTCGAATACGGGACCGCGAGCGTGTCTGAAAAAACGGCGCCCTGCGCCGCGCTGCCGGGCTCCGGCGAAAGCCCCGTCGCGGTGTCGGCGGCGATCAGCGGCCTGACCGCCAACACCGGCTATCGCTTTCGCATCTTGGCCACGAACGCCGGCGGCACCAACAAAGGCGCAGAAGAAACGTTCAAAACGCCGTCCGCCTGCAACGCCGAAGGCTACTGCGCAAGCCTCGAAAAATACGAATCCAGCGAAGTCAAGCTCGCCCCCAGCGCCGTGGCCGTCGAAGCCTCCAGCGGGAACTTCTGGGTCGCCGAAAGCGCCCAGGACCGGCTGATCGAGTTCAACCCCGAACGCAAATACATCCGCCAGTTCGGCTCGGCGGGCGCCGGCAACGGCCAGTTCAACGGCATCGCCGCGATCGCCACCAACACCGCGGGCGACGTCTATGCGATCGACGCAGGCAACGCGCGCGTGCAGGAGTTCGGACCGGAAGGCAAATACATCACGCAGTGGTCAGCGCCCGGCGCGCGCGCGCTGGCGATCGACGCAGAAGGAAACGTCTGGGTGGACTCGCTGGCCGCCCTGGGCTCTGGCCCGATCTCTGAGTACTCCTCGGCCGGCGCGCTGAAAAAACAGTTCGGCAGCCCCGGCAGCGCCGCGGGCCAGCTCGGCATCGCCTACGGCATGGCCTTCTCCGGCGGGCACCTCTACGTCGCCGAACTGAACCGCGTCCAGGAGTTCGGAACCAGCGGCGAAGCGCTCGCGGTGTTCGACGAACAGGGCTCGGGCGCGGGCAAATCCAACCTCCCGCGCGCGATCGCCGCCAACCCGACCAACGGCAACCTCTACGTCTCAGAAGTGGGCTCAGACCACGTGCAGATCTTCAGCTCCGCCGGCGCGTTCATCTCCGCCTTCGGCTCGCCCGGATCGGGCGCGGGGCAGTTCTCTAACCCGCAGGGGATCGCCATCAGCTCTGCGGGGACCGTCTACGTGGCCGACAGCGCAAACGGGCGGATCTCCGAATGGAAAGCCGGCGAACCTCCGACCTTCGCCACGGCCCTGGTCGAATACAAATCCAGCGAAGTCGGGCTCGCCCCCAGCGCCGTGGCCGTCGAAGCCTCGAGCGGGAACTTCTGGGTCGCCGAAAGCGCCCAGGACCGGCTGATCGAGTTCAACCCCGAACGCAAATACATCCGCCAGTTCGGCTCGGCGGGCGCCGGCAACGGCCAGTTCAACGGCATCGCCGCGATCGCCACCAACACCGCGGGCGACGTCTATGCGATCGACGCAGGCAACGCGCGCGTGCAGGAGTTCGGACCGGAAGGCAAATACATCACGCAGTGGTCAGCGCCCGGCGCGCGCGCGCTGGCGATCGACGCAGAAGGAAACGTCTGGGTGGACTCGCTGGCCGCCCTGGGCTCTGGCCCGATCTCTGAGTACTCCTCGGCCGGCGCGCTGAAAAAACAGTTCGGCAGCCCCGGCAGCGCCGCGGGCCAGCTCGGCATCGCCTACGGCATGGCCTTCTCCGGCGGGCACCTCTACGTCGCCGAACTGAACCGCGTCCAGGAGTTCGGAACCAGCGGCGAAGCGCTCGCGGTGTTCGACGAACAGGGCTCGGGCGCGGGCAAATCCAACCTCCCGCGCGCGATCGCCGCCAACCCGACCAACGGCAACCTCTACGTCTCAGAAGTGGGCTCAGACCACGTGCAGATCTTCAGCTCCGCCGGCGCGTTCATCTCCGCCTTCGGCTCGCCCGGATCGGGCGCGGGGCAGTTCTCTAACCCGCAGGGGATCGCGGCCGGCGCGGCGGGCGTCGTCTACGTGGCCGACAGCGCCAACGGGCGCGTGCAGGAATGGGTGCCGGGGAGCTAAGCGGGCGGCCCGACGATCTCGATCCAGTCCAACGGCAGGCCGCACAGTTTCGTCGCCTGCTGTGGCGCGACTTCGAGCATCTGGGCGGGCGGGAACGTCGGCTGCAGCGCGAGCGCGCTCAGCGAGGTGAATTCGCCGGCGCCGCTGCCGGGGGACAGGTCGGCGCTGGGATAGGTGAGCACGAACGTGTGAACGCCTGCGGTCAGGTACACGTTCGTGAGCGGGGTGTAGGCGCTGAAGCCCGAGAGCTCGTTCTTCAGCGTGCCGACGCTGCGGCCGTCGATGCTCACTTCAAAGCCGCGCGCGAAGGATCCGTCCAGGAACAGTTCATAGATCTGTGAGCGCGAGATGGCGATGTGCATGACCATCTGTCCCGGCGTGATGGGTATCAGGGTGCGAGAGGCTGTTTCATTGGTCCACGTGCCCGGCCAGCGCGATTCTTCTGCGCGCACGATGACCGGAGCCGGGCGGTTGTAGGCGACAAGTCGCGCATGCGCGGCCAGCGCACGCTGGCCGAGTTGGCGAACGGTCGCGCAGCTGGGTACCGCCACCGGGTTGGCGGAGCACAGCGACATCGTGCCGTCATTCTGTGACACACCGCAGAACGGCAGCGTCGTCGATTCGCCGAGCGGGATGTGCGCGATGATGTGCGTCGCCGGCACCGCGGCGCGCTGCCACAGCTGGTAGTAGTGGCCCTGCCAGACCAGCTGATAGATCGACGGTGGACGGCTTTCCGCGGGCGAGCGGCGCGTGACGATCGAACGGTACGGTTCCAGCGTGGAGAGCGGGAAGGCGTCGATGTCGGCGCCAGCCTCCTTGGTCAGGATCGCTCCGTCGGTCAGCGGCAGCGTGACCGGGCGGTACTCGGCCGGCTCAACGGGGGCGCCTTCGTGCAGGAAGTGGCGGTCGGCGTAGACTTCGTATTCGTTGACGAACGTGGGTCCCTTGCCCGCGACCAGCCCGCCGATGTGCGCAAGCTCCGCCAGGCGGGCACGCGGAGCCAGCGTCACTTTGTGGTAGCCGAGCACGTTTGACCACAGCACGCCGCCGGCGAGCGCGAACAGCACGAGGGCGCCGACCAGCCCCGCGGCGCGACGACCGCCCCACATGCTCCACAGCATCGCCCCGCCGGTCAACGCGCCCGCCAGCAGTGCCGGCGAGGCCATCGCCAGCGCCTTGCCGACCACCCACGGCGATGCGCCGATGACGTAGTAGATCGCGCATCCGATGAGCGTGATCGCCACATACGTCGCGAGGCCGAACTGACGCCGGCGCAGCGTGACCCAGAGCGCGCCGGCAGCGGCGATCACGACGAGGCCGATCAGCAGGACGCTGGGCACGGTCGGAGCGCGCAAGCGGAAGTCGCCGACGGGCCAGATGCCCGCCAGCTGCCAGCCGCTGAGCGGCTGGATCAGGTTGCCGAGCGATTCCTCGGCCGAGTGGGTCCCGCTCGTGAACAGGCCGTGTACGCGGCCGAGGAATTCTGCGACCGTTATCCAGACCGGCAGTGCGAGCACCGCGGTCGCCACGCTGAGCAGCGCCACGTCCCGCGCCAGGGCCGCGCGTTCGGTGCGCCAGCCACGCCAGATCCAGACGACGACCAGGGCGATCAGGGGCGGCACCACGAATGCGGCCGCGCCCACTCCGAGCGTGAGGATCAGCGCGCTCGCGGCCACCGCCAGCGGCAGCAGCCGCCGCGGGTCGGGCGGTCGCTCGACGATCACCTGGGTGATCAGCACAGCACCCAGCACGAGCATGAAGGCCCCCGTCATCTCCTTGATCCCGCCCCACAGGCTGTAGCCGTACAGCAGCGCCGGCTGGGCGGCCAGGAACGCGACGAGCGCGCGCAGCGGCTTGGAGCCGATGACGGGCGCCAGCAGCGCATACACGCCAAGGCCGACAGCCGCGCCGCAGAACGCCATATACGGCTGAATCGTCCAGGCGCCCTCGATGCCCGTCAGCAGGTGACCGACGGCCAGCGGCATGAACGCCCCGAGCGGGTACGTCGGCCCGACGTCGCCCACGAACACCTGTTCATAGGTGGAGCTCGCCGGGCCGAACGCGTGCAGGTTGGTCATCGCGTGATCCACGATGTTCAGCCACGTCGCCGTGTCGTCGAGCTTGATGTAGCCCGTGAACGTCGCCTGTCCTGAGAGCAGCACGGGCGCGCCGTAGACGAGCAGGATGGCGAGCGCGCTGATCAGCGGCCAGCGGGCCACACGCGACCAGGGCCGCGCGATCACGAGCCCGGCGAGCGCCCCGACGACCACCACCCAAAAGGCGGCAGGAGCGGTCACGCTCCACTCGGTGAGCAGCAGCGTGACCGCGATGATCGCGCACAGGCCAAGCGGGATCAGCAGCTCGCCGGCGAGCGCCGTCCCGGCGCCGCGCTCCACCAGCGCGCCCCAGCCCGCCGACACGGCCGCCAGCGCCAGCGGGAAGGCCACCCACGCGAGGATCAGCGACATAGCCCGCCAAGCCGATACAGCCGGGGCGAATTGCGTGAAAGCTGGGTGCACATAGGGGCGTGACCCTACAAGAAGGCGCCGGCTCAGAGGCCGGTGCAGGCCATACTGTCTGCCCGTGGCCGCGACCGACGACGTCCTGACCTCAGCCCAGGCCGGCGGCAAGGTGATCCGCGGAAGCGTGTGGCGCGTGGTCGGCGTGGGCGCCGGCAACGCGGTCGGGATCGCCACCGCGGCCCTGCTGCTGCGCTACCTGGGCGTCGCCGAATCGGGCCGCTATGTAACTGTCTTCTCGCTGGTCGCGATCGCCGCCAGCGTGGTGGACATCGGGCTGAACGTCAGCGGCAGCCGCGAGCTCGCGCTGCACGCGGCCGATGGGCGTGCCCGCATGATGGCCAACATCCTCGGGCAGCGGCTGTGGATAACGCCGTTCGCGGTGCTCGCGATCATCGCCTTCTCACTGCTCGCGGGCTATCCGCAGCGGATGGTCGTGGGCACGATGCTCGCCGGCATCGGCCTGTACGTGGTGGCGGTCGCAGACGCGCTGCTGCTGCGCCTGACGGTGGAACTGCGCAACGCCGGCCTGGGTTTCGTCGACTTCCTCAAGGCCGCGGTGACGCTCGCGTGCGTTGCGCTGCTGGTCGCGGCCGGCGCGAGCGTCGTCCCGTTCTTCGCGGTCTTCATCGTGGCCGGTCTGTCGGTGCTGGCGGTCACGCCGCTGCTCGTCGGTCGCGACGCGTTCATGAAGCCGCGCTTCGATCGCGCCGAGCAGCGGGAGCTGTTCACGCGGGCGCTGCCGCTGGCGGCGGCGCTCGTGCTCGGACAGGTGTACTTCAGGCTCGTGATCCTGGTGATGTCGATCATCTCGACCCCCCAGGAGACCGGCTACTACGGCGGATCGCTGCGCGCGATGGAAGCGCTCGTGAGCATCCCGATCCTCGTCGCCGGCGTCGCGCTTCCGCTGCTTGCGGCGGCGGCGCGCGACGACCTGGCGCGGCTGCGCTATGCGATCAGCGGCCTTGGCGAGGGGGCGGTGATCGCAGGGGTGTTCGTGGTGCTCGTCACCTTCCGCGCGGCGGAACCCATCATGATCCTCATCGGGGGACAGCAGTTCGCTCCGTCGGGTGCGGTTCTGCGCATCCAGTCGGCGGCGCTGCTGTTCGGCGCGCTCGTGCAGATCTGGGCGGTGTCGCTGGTCGCGCTCGGGCGCCAGCGCGAGCTGATCGTGACCAACGCTCTCGGCCTGGCGGGGATCGCCGTCTTTGCGACCGTGCTCGTGGCTCCGTTCGGCGCGCAGGGGGGAGCGCTCGCGAGCGTGCTCGGCGATGCGCTGCTGGCCGCGCTCGTCTACTGGCGGTTGCACGCGTCGATCGGCAATGTGATGCTCGGGCGCGGCTTCCTCGCCAGGGTGGCGGCGGCGGCGGCCGTGGCGAGCGTCGCACTGGTCATCCCCGGCCTGCCCGGTTTCGCCGCGGCGGCGCTCGCCGGGTTGCTGTTCGCCGGCGTCGGCCATCTGGTCGGGATGCTGCCCGACGAGCTGCGCGACGCGTTCCTCGGTCCCAACGGGCTGCTCGCGCGTCGACGCGCCTAGCCAGATGGCGCCGGCTTCTATGATCTGGGCAGCCTCGGGAGGCTTTGCGCGTTTGCCCGCTTGCGCCAAGCGGCCGGGATGAGCGCGCGCCCGGAAGGACGGACCGAGGCCGCTATGGCTGAGCCGCAAACCGATACCGCCACCGAGCAGGCGACCAGGCAGGTCGCCGACGCGACCGTGGTCATCCTCGCCTATTCGCTGGCTCGCTGGGAGCTCGACTGCGCCGCGGTGGAGTCCGCGCTGGGCCAGACGCTAGCGCCCGCGGCGATCATGCTGTGCGTCGACGACAACGCCGACCGCCCGCAGCTGCTTGAGCGCTTTCGCGAGCGCTGGCCGCAGCGGCCTGGGCAGGCGCCGACCGTCAGGCTCGTGGAGAGCCGCAGCGACGCGGAGCGGTCCACGCCCACGGTCGGCCGCACGGGGTGGCGCTTCCGGGCCCACTACGGCTTTCGCGGAACCGGCATCTCGTCGGGGCGCACCACCTGCCTTGCGCTCGCGCAGACCGAGTTCCTCGTCTTCCTCGACGACGACGCCATCGCGGACCCCGACTGGCTGGCGCGGCTGCTGGCCCCGTTCGAGGACCCCTCGGTGGTCGCCGTCGGGGGTGCGCCGCTGCCCGTCTACGCAAAGCCACGCCCGCGCTGGTTTCCGGCGGAGTTCGATTGGGTGTTCGGCTGCGCCTACGAGGGCCTGCCGAAGCGCACCGCATCGGTTCTGCGCCTGATCGGCGCGAACATGGCGATGCGCTGTGAGCAGCTACGCGCGATCGGCGGCGTCGGCTCGATGGAGGACATGGAGATCTGCCACCGGCTGCTGCAGGGCTCGCCGGGCAGCAAGCTGATCTACGAGCCCCGCGCGATCGTGCGCCACCGCGTGCACGAGGACCGACTGGCGTGGGGCTACTTCTGGCGGCGCTGCTTCTGGGCCAACCGAGACAAGGTCGCGATCATGTACGGCCTGGGTGATGCCGGTAACCTGAAGGCGGATCGCAGCTTCATCGCGCGCAGCCTGTCGATCGGCGTGGCCAGGGGCCTGCGCGACTTCGTCACCGGCGACGTCGGCGGGCTTCAGCGGGCGCTGTCGATCGTCGCGGGGATCGGCGTCTCGGCGGTCGGGTATCTCACCGGCCTGGTCGAATGGCATGCGACCGCGAGGTCTTCGCGCTCGAGCACGGCGCGGTGACTGACACGGCGCCGTATGTGATCGTCGGCGCCGGACCCGCCGGCGCGGCGGCGGCGATGGCGCTCACGCGGGCCGGTCGGCGGCCGGTCGTGCTCGACACCGGTCTGCTGCTCGAGCCCGAGCGCGACGCGGCGCGGATGCGCATGGCTGCCGCCGCGCCGGAGCGGTGGTCGCCCGCCGACGTCGCGCTCACGCGGTTCTCGGCCAGCGGGACGAGCGGCGCCGGCTACAAGCGCCTGTTCGGCTCAGATCTCGCCTTCCGCGACGACGGGGCGCTCGCGCTGTCGGTGGACTCCGGCGTGGGGGCACGGCCCTCCTATGCCCTCGGTGGTCTGAGCAACGTGTGGGGAGCGGGGATCCTGCCCTACGCCGACCGCGACCTCGACGGCTGGCCGATCGGCGCGCGCGACCTCGTCGACCACTATCGGGCCGTGTTCGACTTCATCCCCTATGCGGCCGAGCAGGACGAGCTCGCCGAGCGCTATCCGCTCGTCGGTGCGCCCGACGGACCGCTGCTGCGCTCGCAGGCGGGGGAGCAGCTGCTCGCGCGGCTGCGCCGCCACGAGCCCCGGCTGAGCGGCGCCGGCATTCACTTCGGCGCCTCGCGCCTGGCGGTCCGCGTCGGGCACCCGTCACCGCGCGAGGGCTGCTGCTACTGCGCGCACTGCCTGGACGGATGCCCGTACGGGCACATCTACAACGCCGCGCAGACGATCGAGCAGCTGCGCCGCGAGGGGTTGATCGACTACCGGCCAGGGCTGCACGTCGATCGTGTGGCAGAGCACGACGGGGGGGTCGCGATCGAGGCCACGCCGGTGGCCGGCGGCCCCGGCGTGACGCTTAGCGCGCCGCGCGCGTTCCTGGCCGCCGGCGCGGTGTCGAGCACGATCATCCTGCAGCGCTCGGGACTGCTCGGCCAGCGCAGCGAGATGCGCGACAGCCAGACGCTGTACCTGCCCTTCGCCTGGCTTGGCCGGGCTGGGCGCACCGGGCGCGAGCCCGGCCACACGCTCGCGCAGGCCTTTGTCGTGGTCGATGACCCAGCGGTCTGCGCGAACCCGGTGCACGTCTCGCTGTATACGTACAACGACGGTTTGAGCGAGCGCGCGCGCGCGGCCCATCCGCGCCTGGCCTCGCTGCTCGGCCCCGCGCTGGATGCGATCACGCGCCGCCTTGTGGTTGGGATCTGCTTCTTTCACAGCGACGACTCCCACCGCGTCGCCATCGGCTGGGATGCGCAGGAGGGCGCCGCGCGCCTGCAGGGCGTGACCAACCCGGCGACCGCGGCGACGATCCGCCGCTTCCAGGGCGCCCTGACTCGCGCGCTCGCCCCGGTCGGCCTCGTCCCGCTGGCGCCGCTGGCCGAGACGGCCCCACCCGGCGGCGGCTACCACTACGGGGCATCGGTGCCGATGCGCCAGCAGCCGGCCGAGGGGGAGTCCGATCTGCTCGGCCGGCCGTCTTGCGCGCAGCTCGTGCACGTCGTCGATTCCGCGTGCCTGCCGTCGATCCCGGCGGGCACAGTGACCTTCCCGGCGATGGCAAACGCGCATCGGATCGTCACTGCGGCGTTGACCGAGGCGCGCGCATGATCGCCGTGACCGGCGCAAACGGCTACGTCGGTGGGCGCATCCTCGCCCATCTGAACGCCACGGGCGCCGACGCGATCGCGCTCGTGCGCCAGCCCGCCGAGGGCGACCGCGCCTCGCGCCGCTATGCGCTCGCTGCGCCGCTTGACGCCGATGCGCTCGATGGCGTCGACACGGTCATCCATGCCGCGTATGACCTGTCGGCGCGCGGGGAGCGCGTCGCGGCGGTCAACTGCGCCGGCAGCCTGCCGCTGCTCGACGGCGTGGCCGAGCGTGGGGGACGGGTGGTGCTGATCTCCACGCTCGCGGCTTTCGACGGGGCTCGCTCGCGCTATGGCTCCGCCAAGCGACAGCTCGAGCACGCCGTCCTGTCGCGCGGCGGTGTCGCGATCCGCCCCGGGCTGGTGTTCGGCGCCGGCGCGCGCGGCATGTTCGGTTCGCTGGTCGGCGCGCTGTCGCGTGGGGCGCCGGTCCCGCTGTTCGGCGGCGGGGCGCAGCGCCTGTTCGTCACGCACGACGAGCGCCTGTGCCAGCTGGTCGCGGAGATCGCCCGGGGCCGCGTCGAACCGCCCGGCACGCTATTCGCCGCGCACGAGGTCCCCACGAGCCTGCGCGCGATCGCTGCCCAGATCGCAAGCGCGAGCAGGCGGCGGCTGTTGGCGGTCTCCGTTCCCGCGCCCCCGGCGATGCTCGCGCTGCGCTGCGCGGAGGCCGCCGGCGTGCAGCTGCCGTTTCGCAGCGACAGCCTGCGCTCGCTGCTCAATCCCGCCCCCCTGGACCAGGTCTCAGCGCTGGCGCGCTCGCCGCTGCAGTTCCCGGCGCTCAGTCCTGCGCTGTGGCTTGATCGCTAGGCGACTCGTCTGGCGCTGCGCCAGACCCGGGCGCCTCGATGCGTGTCGGCGCGTCGGCCGCGTCGCCGGGCTGCTCCTCGACGCGCTGCTGCAGCAGCGCCAGGCGCTGGGCGAGCATCGTGTTCTGGTCTGACAGGCGCGAGATCGTCGTCGAGAACTGCACGAGCATGCCGAGCACGAACAGGAACGTGACCGCGAACAGCGCCGATGGGCCGTAGGAGATGCCGGCGGCATGCGACAGCGTCGTGAGCAGGCCTTTCCACAGCGCGAGCACGAGCACCGTCACGCCGGCCAGCAGCCAGAGGATCGCGTAGCGCTCCATCAGGTGCTTGCGCCTGATCAGCTCGAAGATCAGCACGCAGATCACGATCGCCAGGCCGATCGCCTCGATTCGCTGTCGCAGCAGCTCGTGTGAGATTTGGGTCGCGGCGAGCATCACGACGATGGCTCGGCAATGCCAGCCGGGTCGTCCTGCGGCGCCGCCGCGGGCCGTGCGCGGAACAGCGCGACGAACACCGCCAGCAGCACCTTGACCATGTAGTAGACAGACTGCGTTGAGGAGATCGCCGAGGAGCCGGTGAGGCGCGGGCGCATCTGCACGGGCACCTCGCAGCTGTTCAGACGGTGAGTGTGCATCAAGACGATTGCCTCGACCTCAGGGTAGTCGTGCGGGTAGTCGCGCGCGAACAGCTCGATCCCGCGCCGGTCGGTCATGCGAAAGCCCGACGTCGGGTCGGTCACCCGCCTGCGGGTTATCAGTGACACCAGGCCCGCGAAGACGCGGATGCCGATGCGCCGGGTAGCCGATGAGCGGTAGCCGTCTCCTCCGCTCTGCAGGAATCGTGAACCGGTGACCATGTTGAGGTCCGGCTCGCCGCGCAGGCGCTGCAGCAGCTCGTCGATGTGGCGCGGATCGTGCTGCCCATCTCCATCGACCTGCACGGCGATGTCATAGTCGTACTCGCGCGCGTAGAGGTAGCCGCTCTGCATCGCGCCGCCGATCCCGAGGTTGAAAGGCAGGCGCAGCACGGACGCTCCGGCGGCTCGGGCCTGCGCTGCGGTCGCGTCGGTCGAGCCGTCGTCGACGACCAGCACGTCAAAGCCCGGGGCCGATTGCCTGATCGACGCGATCGTCTGCGCGATCGCCTCGATCTCGTTGTGGGCGGGGACGATTGCGAGGTTTCGACTCATTGCGGTAGCGCGCCGGTTGCATCAATGCTCTTCCCCTCAGCTCGATGCTGTGGAGCTTTCGCATCCCGACACGATACCGCCCGGCCGTCAGCGCATGGTGCTCGCGCGACCGCTATTCGCCCACGTAGGTTACGTAGCCCCTGTTGTTCTCGATGGTCACTTTGAACGGTGTCTGTACGACCACGGAGGGTTTCGTTGTGCTGTGGGTCTTTGCGATGCACACGAACGTCTTGCCGGTTTCGGCCACAACCGACGCCGGGCAGGTCACCGTCGCGTGGAGGTTGCGCTTTTCCAAGAGGGTCGACTTGATCGACGAGGCGACCTGAGCGGTGTTCACCGGATGGGTACCCGGCGCGGGTTCTGACGCGGTCGATGAGCCCGAGGAACCGCAGGCGCTGATCAGCCCCACGCAGGCAAGTGCGCCGGCCGCCAGCAGGCCGCGACGCGCGCCCCGCGGAAGGCGGGCGATTGTTGGAACGGCGGATTCGATATGCATGCGCCGTATAGTAATCGTTCTCGGTCCGGCGCGTCCGCGCCGGGGCCCAACCAGGGGCTGAGCCACGGCGGACGGTCGAGGCGGCGGCTGTGCGGCGCTATCGGCCGGGCGCGTGCGGGAGCCGCGACAGCCCTCCCAGACACCCGCCTCAGACGCCCGCTGTCCCCCGCGCGCGGCGCTCGCGCCGGTCTCGAAAGGCCCCGCGCCGCCGGACATTTGGGCCTCCAGAGCGCCCGCGCGGGGGCACGGATGGCTTGACAGTAGGGGGAGCATCCGGTAGCCTCGCAGCGCAAGAGGCCTACGCCCGCGTATCGTCGGGTGCTAGGACACGGAAGCATTACGTCCATATTTCATCGTTCCAGGAGGAGACCTCATGCGTCAGCGCAGGGAAGCCATCCAGGGCACGAAGGCCGCACGCCGAATGAGAGGCCGTCTTGGCCTCATCGTCAGCGTGATCGGCCTGCTCGTGTTCCTTGGCAGCACCCAGGCTGCATTAGCAAACGGCGGCAACGGAGGAAAAATCACGTCCGTCAACCCGAACCATGGTTGTCCGGGGGAAACCGTCTCGATCACCGGAAGTGGGCTCTCGAGTAGCCAGCAGCTCACTTGGACTGATCCGACGGCGGAGTTCATTACGTCCGTCACGACGCCCCTACATGCAACAAGCAGCACGGCAGCCACGGCGATCGTGCCGCTGCTCGTTCAGATCCAAACAGCATCAGGAGCAGGCAACGGCGTTGGAACCGTCGGCTTCGGCGGATACGGCGGCAGCACGGTGCCCTTCACCTACACCGCGCTGCAGACCTGCTTCAAAGGCGGCACCGGCGGCGGCGAAGGCCCGACCGGCCCGACCGGCCCGACCGGTGAAAAAGGCACCAACGGCACCAACGGCACGAACGGCACGAACGGTGCCACGGGCGCGACCGGAGCCACCGGCAAAGAAGGCGGCAGCGGCGCGACCGGCGCGACCGGGCCCACCGGCAAAGAAGGTGCCAAAGGCTCGACCGGCGCAACCGGCGAAAACGGTAAAAACGGTGAAAACGGTAAAAACGGTGCCACCGGAGCTACCGGCGCGACCGGCAAAGAAGGCCCCCAGGGCGTCACCGGAGCCACCGGACCCGAAGGCAAAGTCGGCCCGACCGGCCCGACCGGTGAAGGCAGCGGAGGCACCGGAACCAAGGGCGCCACCGGTTCCACCGGATCCACCGGAGCCACTGGTGAAAACGGTAAAAACGGTACGAACGGTTCCACCGGATCCACCGGAGCCACTGGTGAAAACGGTAAAAACGGCACCAACGGTGCCACCGGCGCTACTGGCGAAACCGGTAAAGAAGGCGCTAAAGGCGTAACCGGAGCCACCGGCGAAACCGGCAAAACCGGTGCGACCGGCCCGACCGGCAACGGCGGCGAAGGAAACAAAGGCGCCACCGGATCCACCGGATCCACAGGTGCTACCGGCGCCACAGCTGCTACTGGCGCCACAGGTGCTACCGGCAAAGAAGGCACCAATGGTAAAAACGGTGAAACCGGCGCAACCGGGGCCACCGGCAAAGAAGGTGCCAAAGGCACGACCGGCGAAACCGGTAAAAACGGTTCCACCGGCGCCACCGGCGAAAACGGTAAAAACGGTACGAACGGTTCCACCGGTTCCACCGGCGCCACTGGCGAAAACGGTAAAAACGGTACGAACGGTTCCACCGGGGCCACCGGTTCCACCGGAGCGACCGGCCTGACCGGAGCGACCGGCCCGACCGGTAAAGAAGGTTCCACTGGTAAAGAAGGTGCCACCGGTAAAGAAGGTGCCACTGGCGCCACTGGTAAAGAAGGTGCCACTGGTAAAGAAGGTGCCACCGGTAAAACCGGCGAAACCGGCAAAACCGGAGCGACCGGCGAAACCGGCAAAGAAGGCACAGCTGGTAAAAACGGCTCCACCGGTTCTACCGGAGCGACCGGCGAAACCGGCAAAGAAGGTGCCAAAGGCACCACCGGGGCAACGGGATCCACGGGCTCTACCGGCGCCACTGGCGAAAACGGTAAAACCGTGACCGGCCCGACCGGCCCGACCGGTGAAGGCACCGGCGGCGGCGGTACTACTGGTCCGACCGGATCAACCGGTGCGACCGGCACGTCCGGGACCGGCCCGATGCTCGCTGGTGAACAGGAGCAGGGTGTGTGGTCAGCCACGATCAACGTCGCGCCTGGTGGAGTCCAGGAGCAGACGTCCGGCGTGATCTCATTCCCACGCGAACCGGGGGCCAAAGGCGCCGAAGAACCGAAAGCCCTCTACATGACGGAAAAAAAGACCGTCGAAGGTGGCATCGCAGGAAAATGCGAAGGCACGTCGCTTAAACCGACTGCCAACGGAGGAATCCTGTGCGTCTACACGGGCGCGGGTATCAGCAACCCCGGTAACCGCGAAGCCGAATGGACGGGTGCCGGGTGGTACGCGATCCAGGACACGCAGGGCAACAACCTCGCGACTACCGCGAACACGGTGGCCGCCGCGGGGCTCAAAGCAAAAACCGGTGCGCTCATAACGTTCCGGACGACCGAATTCAATGAAATTCTGGTCGAAGGAGAACCACTCGCAAAACTCACAGCCCCCGCCTCGTTGGGTACGGGCGGCTCGTGGGCATTCAGGGAGCTCAAATAGGGTCTCCTGACTCCTAACATCCCGGGCTTCCCGGGCGCCTACCAACCTTGACGGAAGGGCGGCGCCCGGGGGGACCGTGGCGAAGGGCATGTTGTAACGCTGGCCCCGGCTCGGAGATGAGCCGGGGCCATCGGCGTTTGAAGGCCGAGGGTTGCGGGTAGCCTGCGTCTCGCAGCCTTCTGCGGGGCGCGCCGAGGCGGTTGCGCCTTGACAGTGTCTGCAGACGACTGGTAGCATTGCCGGCGAATACGGCCTCGTGGCCGGGGGCGCATACATCGGTCGAGGGCATGGATCTGCAGGAGACCGTTGGCGCCATGAGTTCGAGGGGCGTGTTCGGAAAGAACTTTGGGTCCTGGGGCCGCATGACGGGTTGACGGGGCTCGGTTGATCGAGATCGGAGGAGCTCTTCAGATGTTGCCAAGGATGATTTCAACCACCGGCAGGCGCTTGGGTCTGGGTCTGCTCGGAGCTGCGGTGGCGCTTTTCGTCATGCCCGCCAGCGGTGCGCTGGCGGCCCACAAAAGCGGCCAGAGCTGCCCACATTTCGGCTCATGCCAAGGACAGAAAGGCGCCAAAGGCGCCAAAGGAGTCACGGGCGCGACGGGTCCGACGGGCCCGCAGGGGCCCACCGGACCGACCGGATCGTCGGGTGGTGGTAGCGGCGGCGGATCGGGTGCGACCGGCGCCACAGGTCCGCCCGGCGCGACCGGAGCGACCGGGCCCGAAGGCAAAATGGGCCGCGAAGGCGAAACAGGCCCGAAGGGCGAAACCGTGACCGGTCCGACCGGACCGAGTGGCGGCGGTGGCGGCGGATCAGGCGCGACGGGCGCGACCGGACCCACCGGTGAAAAAGGCACTAACGGCACTAATGGCACTAACGGTGCCACGGGCGCAACCGGCCCCTCGGGCGGTCCCCCCGGACCCACGGGCCCGACCGGATCGGGCGGCGGCGGCGGCGGCGGTAGCGGCGAAACAGGAGCCACCGGAGCCACCGGAGCCACCGGAACGACCGGAACCGAAGGTAAAAAAGGTGAAATCGGCCCAACGGGTCCCACGGGATCCGGCGGCACCGGCAGTGCTGGTACGACGGGTGCTCTATGCAGCGCGGCACCAAAAGCAGGCGCGGGCGCACACCTGGCGGCCAATGAACAGATGCAGGGCGACTGGGCGACCAGCATGTACGTCCCGGCCGGCGGCACGCAACAGCAAGTGGACGCGGCTATCTCGTTCCCATGCGAAATGGGCGAAGAACCGAAAGCCGAGTACCTGACCGAAAAAAAGGTCGTCGAAGGCGGCGTCGCGAAACAGTGCGAAGGGACTGGGATCAAGCCGGAGGCAGAAAAAGGATTCCTCTGCGTCTACGACAGCTCGGGAATCTCCAACATCGGCACCCGCGAAGTGGAATGGACGGAAGCCGAATTCGTCGGGCTGGCGGACCCCATCGGTGATCTCTGCTGCAGTACTCCGAACACACCCGCAGGGCTCCTCAACGCAAAAGCGATCGGAGCATTCGTCGTCTACAGGACGAAAGGCTTCGGAGAAGACGGAAGCGGAAATCCTCTGACGACACCGCTGCCGGCTGCGGCGAAGCTCTCGGCTGCGGGGTCGTGGGCCGCGAGGGAGAAAACCTAGGCGGACACGCTCCAATCTCGAGCAACGTCCGACGAGGGCGCCACCCGTTTTACGGGCCGGCGCCCCGGCGGACGAGCTGCGACGAGCCTGACAGAGCCTGACAGAGCCTCACCCGACGCCCCGACTCACCAGCTGAGCGGGGCGTCGGTCTTGGGAGATCGGGTGGCCCGGCTGATACATAGAGCGGTCCACCGGGACAGGCCGGGCGAGAGCGCTTCATCACAGACCGGGCGCGAGAAGGTGCGTCGAGGTCCGAAAATAGCCCGATCCGCCGCCCGGGGACTTGTTGCAGGATCAAGGCGGGCATGCTAGACTGGCCGCTGCTCCGCTGAGAGCGGGCTCGAAGGAGGTAGGGGAGGAGGTTCGGATAGACAGGAGTTTGATGGCAGATCCGTCGCGCGCGATCGCGAACGGCGGATGTTCGAGGCCTCACTGGCTCAGGGAGCCCTCCGGGCGTTCCAAGTCGTCCGTGTACGAGTGGGAACGTCGAGGGGTAGGCGGCTCGGCTAGCGTCATCCAGCACGTGGGCGTCTTGCAGCAACCAGCAATCTAACGATCGGTCAACAGGCCGATAACTTCAGACAAGTTGGAGGGAAACTGCAATGAGCAAGAAGCTCTTTATCGGCGTCGTTCCGCTGATCGCCGCTGTCGCGCTCGCGGTGACGCCCATGGCGGCGCAAGCCACACCAGGTCACTATTTCTCAGGCGGTCTGGGCGCGTCCTCGCGGGTCGCGGCCGGCGAAAAAGTCGCGACTATCGCGTGGGGCACCCTGTCGCTCACCAACCTGACGACGGGCGGCAAAGTGTCATGTCACAACGTGATCGGCGCGGTCGAGGAAAACCCGGAACCGGGTGGAGAAACTGGCCCGGCCGGCGTTGGTGAAACCCAGTCGTTCAACCCGTATGACTGCGAAAGCGAAGCATGCACCGCCGCAGCGACGGGAGGCGGACCAGCCACCTACATCTCGGTCTTCGCGGAAGGCACAGAAGCCCCGTTCCCATCAACCGGGACCGGCACGATGACCAACCCCTCAGGGCCCACAGGGACCACCGAAGAGCCGTTGGTGGCCAGCGGGGACAACCTGAAATGGAAGAACGTCCTGATCAACGAACTCACGAAAGTCAGACAGGAAACCCTGGGAGCCAAAGTCAACGTCATCTGTCACGTGATGACAGGTGTGAACGCTAAAGGCGAACCTGTCTACGGCGCGCAGGTGCCGGAAGTCTCCAAAGGCAACAACAGGCCCGTCGGCGTGACGCACTGCTGCTCGCCGCTGGCCCCGCCGGAACTGTCGTTCGACGCCAAATCCGGCACGCTCGTAAACGAAAAAGGCCAGGAAGGCAAGACCGAAGGAACGCTGAAGAGCCTCGGTTACGGTGCTGAGGAAGTGATCAACACCAAACAGGGCTAAGCTGGCTTAGCTGGCAAAGCCGTCACAGGCTCTAGCCTGAGACGAGGATGAAGGGACGGGGCCGCGAGCGATCGCGGCCCCGTCTCGTGTACGCCGGGCATGACCAGCCGCTCGGGGGTGCGAGTCCCCTGTGGAGGTTGATGGCACCAACCACAAGTCGAAGGCAACTGCGTCGCCGCGAGGCGGGGTGGGAAGGAAGCCGGAGGCGAAATCGCGACCCGAGGGATACGAACCGCATCAGAGGCGGGTCGGCCCGGGCGAGCCAGCACGATGTGGCGAAGCCCGATGCCATCAAGGGGCCGTCACGTAAATGCGGCGGGTGCGCGAGGAAGGTGGCTGGCCTTATCCCGGGAGATCTCCACGGGTGTCGCAGGATGCCCGACCGGCGCTTCGGTGCCGATCGCCGGGTGGATGTGACGGCGTTGGCCGAAAGGTCGTCGCTCGCCGTGGAGAAGTCAGCAGAGGTCGTAGTACCGGCGCGATCGAAGTTCGCCGGGAAGGACCGAACGCGAAGCCGAGCGAAAGGACGTTCGTGCTCGTGGCCGTTGCGTTGACCGCAGCCAAACCCCTCCGGGTCCTGGTCGAATAGGTCAGAGGGTGAAGCCCGAAGACCGTCCTCCAGAGCGCAGCATCGGCTCGGCGCCGGATGACACCGCCGCTCACCCCGCCGAGGCGAGCCTGTGGGAGCAGGTGTTCTCCCGCGAGAACCTCGCCGAGGCGCTCAGACGCGTCGAGCAGAACGCCGGTGCCGCAGGCATCGACGCAATGGGCACCGAGGAGTTGCGCCCGTGGTTGAAAGACCACTGGGCGCTCCTTCGCTCAGCGCTCGACGCGGGTACCTATAGACCGCAACCCGTCCGCAGGGTGGAGATCGGAAAGCCCTCCGGCGCGACGCGGACTCTGGGGGTGCCGACGGTTCTGGATCGGATGATCTGCCAGGCCGTGTTGCAGGTGCTCACGCCTGTCTTTGACCCGCAGTTCCATCCCCATAGCTTCGGGTTTCGCCCGGGGCGCTCGGCGCATGAAGCGGTCGAGCGGGCACGCCAGTTCATCGCAGATGACGCGGCGTGGTGCGTCGATCTGGACCTCGACTCCTTCTTTGATCGAGTTCAGCACGACGCGCTGATGGCGAGGGTCTCAAGACGGGTGGCTGACAAGCAGGTGCTCAAGCTGATCCGGGCATACCTTCAAGCGGGCGTCATGGAGGACGGTCTGGTGCACGCGAGCGAGGAGGGGACCCCACAGGGCTCTCCGCTCTCGCCGCTGCTCAGCAACGTCATGCTCGACGACCTCGACTGGGAGCTCGATCGACGCGGGCACCGCTTCGTGCGCTATGCCGATGACGTGATGGTCTACGTCGAGTCAGAGCGCGCGGGGCAGCGCGTCTGCCAGAGCATCACGCGATTCATCGAGCAGCGCCTGAAGTTGCGCGTGAACGCCGAGAAGTCGGCGACCGCCCCAGCCACCACGAGACCCTATCTGGGGTTCTCGTTCTATCGCCGGGAGGCAAAGGTGAAGATCGGCGTTAGCCGCAAGGCCCCACAAAGGGCCAAGCAGCGCCTACGCCAGCTCACCGCGCGCACCTGGGGCGTGTCGATGGAGCGGCGCATCCACGCCATCAACCGCTTCACGGCGGGATGGACGGCCTACTACCGGTTGGCCGAAGGAGAGCGTCCGTTCTCTGACCTCGATGAATGGCTCAGACGCAGGCTACGGCAGGTTCGCTGGAAGGAGTGGAAGCGTCCGCCAGCGCGGCGACGCAACCTGCGCGCGTTGGGTATCCCCGAGCGCTCGGCCCGAGACTGGGCCGGGTCAGGAAAGGGTTACTGGCGCGTCGCCGGTTCCTACGTCCTCTCACGCGCCCTGCCCAATGCCTACTGGGTCGATCACGGTCTACGTGGATTCACTGACCCTTATTACCGTTTCCGGGACGCCGAGCGAACCGCCGGATGCGGACCCGCATGTCCGGTGGTGTGGGAGGGGCCGGGGTGAGCCCGGCCCCTACCCGATTTCGGCCGCCGCGGTTCGAGGCGAGGTAGCGCCGAGTGGGGGCGGGGCGTGACGCGCGGTATAGCTGTCGACGCCCAGGGGTGTGATCTCTTCTCGGCGCGGCGGGAGGCGCCGCGTCGCGCTGTGACGATTTGCGCTTCGTCCTAAAGGGGTGCCGCCACGTCTGCTCAGCGGCGAGAGGCGCCGTGGCGGTGGGACAATCCATGTTCGGCCGTGAAGGGCCCGGCGACCCTTCCTCGAGCACCCGCAGAACCGACCTCAGGGTCCGGATACAGCCCGGCATACAACTGTCGCCGAGTTGTCAAAGATCTGCTAACGTCCGTCGAGGTAAGCGATTCTTCGAGGGTGAGGGCCATGCGGGACGGGGAGCAGAGCGAGTGATTCGGCGTGTATGCGGGAGCGCTCGGAGTGGGGTCGCGGCCGCGCGCCGGGAACTCGAGCAGATAGTCGCCGGATGGAGGCTCGTTGTGATGAGCCTGTGTGCGCTTGGCGGCACAGCGGTGCTCGGCCTTGACATCGGCGCGACGGCCGCGTCGGCCGCCGAAGTCTGTCCGAACGAACAGCTCCGGCACGAAAGCAACATCAATCCCGTGACCAAAGAAGCGTACTCCGTGGGCTTGCCCGACTGCCGGGCGTATGAGATGGTCAGCCCGGCATACAAGCAGTCATTTCCGACGAAAAGCGTCTCGATCGGCATACCGGCCGCGCCTGACGGCGAAGCCGCCGGGTTCCAGGACGAAGGCGACTTCGGCGAACCCCAGAACTACACCGCGGGGGCGTTTTCACCGGCACTGAAGTACGTGGCGCGGCGCGGGCCCTCTGAATGGACGACGTCCTCGACGTTCGCGCCGGCCAAATACGTGATCCTGCCGACGATCCTTGCCGGCCTCAACGGCGACTACTCGCCGGATCTGCACTCGTCGCATTCGAGCTGCGGTGTCCAAGGAATCGGCAATGTGAGACCCCTCAGCTTCAAGGGCTACGCATGCGCCGCGCAGCAGGAAGGTGGCCCGTGGGGATCGTCCGGGTTGTTCCCGACGCTCGGGCTCGTCGAAACCACCGACTCGTCCGGTAGTTACCTCGGGGCGTCATCGGACATGTCGCGCCTCTTCATCCAGTCGGTCAGCGCCCCCCTGCTGGAAAACGACAGCGTGCAGCCGCTGGGGTTTGGCGCTCACGGAATCTATGAAGTCACGGGTATCCACAACGAATCCGGGAGTCTGCGGCTGGTCGACGTCGACAACGAAGGGCGTGCGCTGGGGATCCTTTTCAACAACCGCGAGGAAAATCGCGGGCCGTTGATCGGCGATGAGCGAGAAGTCGAACCGCACGTGATGGGGACGGCGTATCACGCGATCTCCGCGAGCGGGGAAACGGTCTTCTTCACGGCGACCCCGGACACGCCGGTGGGCAACGCCGAAACGCCCCCGGAAGGCAGCGAAGCGCTCACGGTGTACGCGCGACGGCCTTGCACCAGCGGGCCAGCATGCGCGGAAGAACGAGAGACGCCCGAACAAGAACTCAAAGAACACGAAAAAGAACAGGTCAAACGGCGCATTTGCACCAGCGGATCACCCTGCATCGACGGTCGTGAAACCGTCGCCGTCTCGAACCCTGAACTGAACGTGACAGACCTGCGGCTGAACAGGGAAGAATCCGGGGAACATTCCGGGGCGCGATGGAAATGCAACCCGAAATGCGAACCGGAAACCGAAGCCGAACGAAAAGCCAAAGAAGCTAAAGGGGAAAACTCGGCGACGTATCAGGGGGCCTCCGCGGACGGGTCGAAGGTTTTCTTCACGACCCGACAGCAGCTGCGCGACAAGGACGCGACGCCGAACCTCTATGAGTACGATCTCGAACCGTGTAAGACGACCGGGAAACCATGCGTAGCGGGCGAACCCGGCGAACTGACGCTAATCTCGCGCGCTCCGGAACCGAAACCGGAAGCGAACGTAAGGGGCGTTCTGCGCACGTCCTCGGATGGAAGCGTTGTCTACTTCGTCGCGGGCGGGGTTCTCAGCTCTGGTGCGGAAAACAAAGCGACCAAAGAAAAACCCGAAACCGGCAAGAACAACCTCTATGCGTATGACACGAACACCGGGCAAACGAAGTTCGTGGCGCAGATCACGCCAAATGAAACCAAAGCATTAGGCGGCGTCACGGAAAGCTTCGACTCCGTGTTGCGACACGCGCAGACGACGCCCGACGGGCGCTATCTCGTGTTCGACAGCGCGGGCAAGCTCCTTGGGCGCGAAAACGGCGCGTCGCAGGTGGTCTATCGCTACGACTTCGAAACGGAACAGCTCACGTGGGTGTCCAAGGCGGCCCCGGGATGCTCTGGGGCCGGAGGCTGCGCGCCGGAAGGGAAAAGCGCGAGCGCCTGGGTCGCGGCGCTCCCCGGCACGCAGATCGGCGCAGAGGCTGACAGCGAAGACTGGAACCGCGCGATCAGCGGATGCCCTGAAGGCACGAGCCCGACCGAAAGGGCAGCTTGTCCGCCAGGTACGCACGACGGCGAAGACATCATCTTCACCACCCCGGAACGGCTTCAGAACGGCGACGAAAACAACACGACCGACGTATACGAGTGGCACTGCCCGTCCGCCTGCCCGAACCCCGCTGGCGAAGGCGAAGTCCACCTGATCTCGGACGGGAGCAACGGCGAAGGAGCGGAAGGCGGCGAAGGCTCGGCCGCCGGGCGAACGGGCGCGGCTCCGACTGCGGCGATGTCCGCGACCGGCCGGGACATCTTCGTCTTTAGCGACTCCCAGCTCGTGGGTCAGGACAAGGACAGGCTCTTCGATGTGTACGACGCGCGCGTTGATGGCGGATTCCCGAGGCCCGAAGAACCGGTCGCCTGCGCGGGTGAAGCCTGTCAGGCAGAAGCTCCAGCGCAGGAATCGTTCGGTCTCGCGACCAGCTCCGTGTCCAACCCGGGCGGAAACCTCGGCGTGCCGGGCGGCGGGACGCTCGCGTTTCAAACGACTACCAAGAAACCGTTGACGCGGGTCCAGAAGCTGGACAAAGCGCTTGCGGCCTGCCGGGTGAAACACAACAAGAAAAAGCGGACCGCGTGCGAGAAGCTCGCGGAGCAGCACTACGGCGCCAAGAGCAAGGCGAAAGGCGGGTCCCACCGCGCCAAGGGCAAGAAGGCTGGACGGGCGAAAGCACGATGAGCGTCTCCGCCACACGACGTGCTGGGCTACGGTGCCTCGTCGCGCTGCTGGCGCTAGGCGCGACCACCGCAAGCGCGGCCTCGGCCGCGAGCCCGGCCTGGCACATCACGATGACCCACGTCAACGCATACGGCGCGCAGGGCGGACGCGACCCCTATGCGCAGAGCGCCAAAACGTTTGCGCGTGACAGCGCGGGAAACGCATACACGATCACGATCACCAACGCCGGGACCGCACCGATGAGCGCTCCGGCCGAATTCGTCGATCAACTGCCACCGGGGATCGTACTCTCCGGGTCGAAACTCGAAATTAAGGGCGAAACCTCACAGATAGAGACCGGCGTGGAATTCGAAAATGCGTGCCGGACCGAAGGGGTGAGCGGCAGGGTGATTGGTGCGAGCACCGTGAGGTGCTCGACGGCAAAGACGCTCGCGCCGGGCGAATCGTTCGAACCAATCGTGGTGAATGCCTACGTCCTGCCGGACGCGGCTCCCCCGGCGCAGGATGTGGGCACGTTGACCAACCTGGCCACGGTGAGCGGGGGCGGCGCAATCACCGCCAATACGGGGACGGAAGGTGAAACGACGATTGTGCCGGCGGTCCCATTTGGGTTCGCCAGCTTCACCACGGCGGTGGAAGAACTCGAAAGCCCGTTCGAAACTCCATCGCCCGCCCACCCGCTGAAACGCCAGCAGCAAGCGGGCGGTCATCCCTTCCAATATGGGACCGAACTATTGCTCAACTACACCCCTGACAGCCAGGGCCTGGCCGATGTGGCGGCGGGTGGGCCAAAGGAACTGCAGGTTGAATTGCCGCCGGGCTTCGTCGGGGATCTGCTGAATACGCCGCAGTGTCCGCTGCATGCGTTAGGAGGCACTAGCGTGTGTCCGGCTGACACCGCGATCGGCTATGTCAAGGTCCGCATAAACGGGCCGATCGAAGGCGGAAAAGCCAAGACGAATGTGGAAAAATCGGAGCCCGAAGAAGAAAGCCTGCTGTGGAATATGGCGCCCGCGGCCGGGCATGTTGCGGCGCTTGGGCTCGTAATCAAAAAAGGCATTCCTTTCGTGCTCGAAGGCAAAGTACGCAGCGGCACAGACTACGGCGTTACGATCGGCGACAACGCCAGCTCAAATGCGCCCAGACCGTGGTTCTCCCAGGTGGTCACGTGCGAGAACGGTGCGACCGAAGAAGGTGGAGGGTTGTCTCGGACGTTCCATTGCAACCCTGCGCCGGCAGAAGCCAAACCATTTTTGTCGAACCCGACGCAGTGTGCCAGTCCCCTTCCGCCGGTGACGAGCGCGGAGACCGACAGCTGGGAAGGAGTGCCCGGCCTCGCAACAACACGAGCGTACGCGAACGCGCCCTACCACAACTCGCCCATCGAAAACACCTCGAAAGAACCGGCGCTGTACTCGGAAGTAAATGGCCCTCCCGTCCTTGGGACGCCGACCCCGGCAAAACCCGCCTCGGAAGTCACGGGCTGCGACAAACTGCAGTTCAACCCCACGATCGGCTTCGAACCGAGCCCAGCCCCAGAAGGGGGCACGTCGCAGGCGGATGCACCGACGGGCATCACGGTCGGCCTGACGGTGCCGCAGACGAACGAAGTGAAAGCGCTGGCGACGCCCGAGCTCAAAGACGTCGAAATGAAATTGCCCGAAGGCATGACTGCGTCGCCCTCGGCAGCAGGGGGGCTGGAGGCATGCTCGAAGAGCGAATTCTGGCCGCCGGAGAGCGGTAGCGCTCCGGCTGAAGAACGTGAACCTGCGGTAGCCGCGGAATGCCCGCCGGCGTCGCAGATCGCCACTGCGGAAGTCTTTACACCGCTGCTGAGCGGGGCCCCCATCGTGGATGGATCACTTGCCACGGGTCACGAGCTCACGTGCTCCTCGGGCGATTGGAGCGGCGGACCGTGGAGCCCCATTGCCGAACAGACGCAGGCCGGCACCGAAGTGCTGGAGAACGGCAACCACGAAAGGCTCAAGCTCTCCTACGAGTGGCTCGGGAACGGCAAATCGCTCACTTCCGCCCGGGAATACCTGGTGCAAGCGGGAGACGTGGCGAGTTCCATCCAGTGCCAGGTGACCGCCACGCGGGAACGCGAAAGCACCGCGGCGAACCCGTCGGTGGCCGTGAGCCGGGCCGCAGTGGGGCCAAACGCGGCGCCGCTGCCGCCGGCAAGCATCGCAGCCCCAAGCGGCACACTGTCGCCGGAACACGCCGTCACGTGCGAACGTGGCGCCTGGGGCGAGAGCCCGACATCCTTCGAATACGACTGGCTGAAGGATGGCGTCCCGATCGAAAGCCCAGAAGCAAAGTCTGGACCGACGACGGCGACGTCGTTCGCCTACACGCTCAAAACCGAAGACGAAGGCGCTGTCATCCAGTGCCAGGTCACGGCCACCAACACATCGAAAGAAGACGTTCTCGCCGACAGCGCCGCGGCCGTCGTTCTCCCCGTGCCCTCTCTACCGCCATCGCTTCCCGGCGCGGCGCTGCAGGGACAGGCGTTCCAGGGAGAACCGGAATGCTCGCCGTGCAGCCCTCAGGAGGCCCAGGAAGGCAAGCTGCTGCCGCTGTTCATCCAGCTGCAGGACCCGCGGGCTGGATTGATCATCAAGATTCACGGCAAGACCAAAGTCAACACCGAACCGGGACCCGAAGAGGGCCGGCTCACGTCGGTCTTCACCCAGCAGCCACAGCAGCCCTTCGAACTCTTCCAGCTCAAGCTCAAGGGCGGCCCGCGCGCGCCGCTCGCCAACTCACAGAGCTGTGGAGCGGCGACAACGACCTCGGTCTTGACGCCGTGGAGCGCGTCGGGCATGGCTGGTCCGCCTGGGGAAGAACACTTTGTCGCGGGCACACCGAGCGCCACCCCGTTCTCGTCGTACAACGTCGAAGGATGCTCGAACCCGATGTCCTTTTCGCCCTCCTTCAACGCCGGCACGAGCAATACGACCGCCGGCGCACCAACGAACTTCTCGGTGACCTTTGGGCGCGGCGACGGCCAGCAGGACCTGTCCGGGGTCACCGTACACATGCCGCCGGGCCTCGCGGGCAAGATCCCCGACGTGACGCTGTGCTCGGAAGCGGAGGCTCTCGCACAGAAAGAAGAAGCGCCGAGCGAGCAGCACAATCGCCCGCATTGCCCCGCCGCGAGCGAAATCGGCACGGCGACATCGCTCGCCGGACCCGGCCCCGATCCGTACAAGAGCGTGGGTCAGGTGTATCTGACCGGGCCGATCAAGAAAGGGCCCTTCCCCAGTGCGCCGTTCGGACTGGTCGTGGACACCCCCGCGGAATCGCCCGCGTTCAACCTCGGTCACGTCGTCGTGCTGTCGGGGATCACAATCGACGAAAACACGGCGGCCGTGACCGCAACCTCAGAAGCCCTTCCGCAGTTCGTGGATGGCGTCCAGCTGCGGCTGCGCGAAGTTCGGGTCGACATCCACAAGCCGGGCTTCATGTTCAATCCGACCAACTGCAACGAACAGCATGTCACCGGCACACTTGGTGGCCTGCAGGGCGCGACCGCCAACGTGTCGTCGAAATTTGGCATCAGGGGCTGCACGAACCTCCTGTTCCACCCCGTCTTCACTGCGACGACCGAAGCGCACACGAGCAAACTCAGCGGCGCCAGCCTGAACGTGAAGATCGCCTACCCGCAGGGCTCCAACTACGCGAACATCGGCGGAACCGTCACGGATCTCCCGATCCAGCTACCGTCGCGCCTTGAAACGCTGCACAAAGCGTGTCCCGACACGGTCTTCGAAGCGAACCCGGCGGCGTGTCCCGCCGGCTCGTCGGTCGGCATGGCGATCGCCCACGTCCCGACGCTCAACGCGCCGCTGGAGGGGCCGGCCATCCTCGTGTCCCACGGCAACCGTGCGTTCCCAGATCTGGAGATCCTGCTCCAGGGCGAAGGGGTCAAGGTTGTCCTCGACGGCCACACGGACATCAAAAAAGGCGTCACGAAAACGACGTTCGAATCGGTGCCAGACTCTCCCGTCGAAAGCTTCGAACTGAAACTCCCCGAGGGCTCGAACTCAGTCCTCGCGGCGCCCGAAAACCTGTGCACGCCGACGCGGGTCGCCAGCGTGAAACAGAGCGTCGCGATACGCCGCAAAGGACACGTCGTGCACGTGATGAGGACGGTCTCCAAGCGCGTCCCCGAGCAGCTGCTCATGCCGACAGAGCTGATCGGCCAAAACGGCGCGGTGATCAAACAGAACACTGTGATCGGCGTCGCAGGCTGCCCGCCGACGGTCGTGATCACGACCACCAAGCGTTCGGGCAACGCCCTGCTCGTGACAGTCAAGACGAGCGCCAAGGGCAAGGTCCGCCTCAGCGGCGTCGGCTTGAAGACGACGGTCAAGACCCTCGCAGCAGGCACACACCAGGTCCGCGTAGCGCTGACCGGCAGGGGACGGTCGCTGCAGGCTCGCGGCAAGTCCACGAAGGTCACCGTGGGCCTGACGGTGGGCAAACAGCAGGTGCGCGCGACCGTCAGCGGCGTAGGGTTGTAGCGAGCCGTTTCGCTCGACGCACGGGCTTCCCAACGTCCGCGTAGGCGCGGCCCTTATCGGCCCCAATCGCGGCCGTTATCGGCCCCAATGTGAGCAATGTGAGGAGGGCCAGGCTAGACCTGGCCCTCCTTCACTTAGATGATGGCGTCGGCTGGACGAGCTACGGATTGCCGACGGTGCCGACAGTGAGCACGCCCAGCATCGTGGCGCTCGTCATGCCGACGGAGCTGGTGCACGCCGCCGGTTCGGACGGCTGGAAGACGAGGAACCCGTCGACCCCTTCGAGGACCGCGAAGCGGTTGGTCTTGATCGTGAAGGTGGTCGGAGCGCCTTCCGGCGGTTCGACGGCGTCCAGCGTCATGCTTTCAGCCACGCCGCCCGTCAGCGCCTGGTTTACCCCGCCTTTCGTCGAGTACAGCTCGACGGTATGGGTGCCATCGGACCATGTCACGAGCGCACGCCCGGTGTTCGTGCTGTTTTCACAGGTCCCGGCGCCCGTGGGCACGGGCGACTCCTGATAGAGGACGGTTTCGGTGGCCCCTGTGATCGAGTTATTGACCTGCTCGGGGATGATCTGGCCGGCTTCGAACGTACCGCTTTCCGGCACGCCCGATTTGCCCGAGTGGCAGTGGCTGAGCGTGCCATCCATGGTGTATTCAAAGAAGCCGGTGGTCGTGCTCAGCCCCGGCGTGAAACTCGCGCTGCCCTGAAGCAGGCAGGCGTCCGCGGTTTCCGCCGACGCCAGGGCCGACGACGTCACAACAAGACACCCGATACAAGCCAGCAGACACCCGATGCAGCCCAACAAATACTTGCGCAAAGCCCCTCCCTCAGAGGAAATTCTCTCCGTTCGCGTTCAGGGCAGGTTCTTTGCCGCCCGGTGCCATCGACGCGGCGACGCCCCCCAACCGGCTACCGCAACAAAGCCCCGCTCTTGACGCCCAATCCCGATCGCATACCCCGATGGCAAAGATCTAAACCTGGACGGAGCCTCCAACGCTTGAGGCTCCGCGGGGCTCGCGGCCTGACAGCAGCTACGGGTCTAGGGGATCGTGCCGTGGCACGCCGCGGCGTCGGCTTCGGCCCGTTGACCGAGTTTCGATTGTCTGACCCTGCGCGTCCCGCCAAGGTGGCTTCTGATCAGCACCTCGATGCCGACGAGTTCCGCGATCGCCTCGCCTCGTTCGATGTTGCGCGCCTTGTACTTCGCGATCACGCATTCGCCGCTGGCCTTCGATTGATGCGAGGCCAACCAGACGGTGAGGAAGGGCACAGTGATTTCGGGGGGAAATGGGGGGCCCGCGGCTGCGGTCGGTTCGGGGCCGCTCACCTTTGGTTTGCGGGGCGACGTCGTCTTTCTGGGAGGGGTCGTTTTGACTTTGGGTGGCGATGTCGTGGTTTTGTTGGCGGTCGTGCCCGAGTGAACCGGTCCCGTCGGGGCCGCGGACTGGGTAGAAGTTTTTGCTGGCGTTGAAGCCTGGGTTCCGGTGCCGGGCGTGCTCGGAGTGCTCACGCTGACGCTCGCGGCAGTCCCGGTGGTCGACGGTTTGCTGGAGCCGCACGCGCTTGCGACGAGCGCCGGCACGAGCAGCAACGAGATGGTCAGGCGACGGGGACGCGGCATCGCGATATCGTAAACGATGAACCGGCACGCTGTGCCGCCGCGCTTGTTAGAGCGCCCGCTGGATCGGGAACCGGCGCACGGTCGCCAGCGCCTCGATATCTTAAGCCTGTGCGGCTATCCAAAGGGAGGGCAGAGTCCTTGCAAGCGAAGGGGAGATCGAGCGCAGACGGGGAGCAGGCGAGGTGCGAGCCGCGGCGCGCGGCCGGTGTGCGACGGCGCACTTCGGCGGCAGCGGTCCTCGCGGCGGTGGCGCTGGTGTCGCTGGCGGGAGCGCAGATCGCGCTCGGCGCCGGCGCGAAGGGGTTCAGTGAGTTTAAGGTTCCGACGCTCAAGGCAGGTCCCTATTCGATCACTCCCGGTCCGGCCGGCAAGCTCTGGTTCACCGAGCCCGAAGCGGACAAGATCGGGGCCATCACGCCCAGCGGCAAGGTCAGCGAGTTCACGCTTGCGATTGGTCACGGCGCGTATTGCATCACGGCCGGAAGGGAAGGCAACCTGTGGTTCACCGAGCCCGGCGCGAGCGAGATCGGGCGCATGACGCCGAGCGGAACGGTGACCGACTACGCGCTTCCAACGGCGGCCGCGTTTCCATCACACATAACAACGGGTCCAGAAGGCGACCTGTGGTTCACCGAGCTGAGGGGTGACAAGATCGGCCGCATAACGCCCGCCGGAGCGGTCAGCGAGTTCGCTGTCCCCACATCCCAGAGTCTCCCGTATGCGATCACAAGGGGGCCGGATGGCAACCTCTGGTTCACCGAGCAGGCCGCCGACAAGATCGGCAGGATCACGCCGGGCGGCGCGATCACGGAGTTTCGCGCGATCAGCGGGGGCTTTCCCTACGGAATCACCGCCGGTCCCGGCGGCGCCCTTTGGTTCACCGAGGGACTCGCGAATAGGATCGCGAGAATGACGACGAGCGGCAAGCTCAGCGCGTTTGCGATTCCCATCGCGGGCAGCGGGCCGCGCGAAATCACGACCGGCCCCGAAGGCAACCTGTGGTTCACCCAGCAGCTGGCCAACACGTTCGCGCGCATCACGCCGAGCGGCAGGGTCGACGAGTTCACGATCTCGAGGTCCGAAAGCCGCCCGAACGGAATCATCGCGGGCTCGGGCGGCACCGTCTGGCTGACCGAGGTGCTGGCCGACAAGATCGCGCGCGTCAACGTACGCCAGTTCGCCATCTGCACGGTGCCCCGACTTACGGGCAAGACGCTCGCCGCGGCGAAGCTGCTGCTGACTGCGGCCCACTGCGCGGTTGGGAAGGTCACCATCCAAAAGAAGCCCGAACGCACGCCGATCGTGCTCGCCCAGAGCCCGGCGGCCAACCGGGTGCTGCCGATCGGCGCCAAGGTCAGCCTGCGGGTCAGCTGAAGTCTGCGCCGCGGCTGCTCATTCGGCGGAGATGCCGGAGATTTTCCCTTGCACGGCGCCCTTGGGGTGGAGGGCGGTGTGGATGCTCACGACCCATTCGGTGGGGTAGTCCTCGAGCAGCCGCAGCAGTGCCAGTTCCGACGGGACGACCCTGCAGCCCGTGGCCGTGTAGTGCCCGCCGAGCAAGAAGCCGTACGCGCTCGTATCACCTGGGATGTAACGGTAGAGTCGCGCTTCGGTCGGGTGGGGCACTTCCTGTAGCTGGGTGAACTTCCAGCACAGCGTTTTCGGAGGGTGCACGCTGATGGCCGCGACGGCAGAGCCGGTCGGTGAGCCTCGCTTGAAGGCGCCGAGCGTGGTCGTGTAGGTTTTCGCGACGATCGGCCGCACCGGCGGGAGTTCGGGCGCAGCCGCCGGCCGCGCGGTGGTCGTCTGCCCGCTCGCCGCTCCGCCGGTCGTAGCGGTGCTCGCGGCCTTGCCACAGCCCGCCAGCGCAAGCGTGACGACGGCAACGAGAGCAAACGCGGTCCTGCTGGGCGGCATTCTGTTTCTCCAGTTTCGCGGGTCGAAGATGTTCAGGCGCCTGCGGGGCTGAAGCCAAAAGCCTACATGCGCCGCTGTAACGGCGATGCAGCGGCCGGTGTAAATGGAGGTATGAGGAATCTCGAGGTCGAGGGCGAGCGCGCCGGGCGCCGTGCGCCGGCTGCCAATCCGAACCTGGGCGACTATCGCGCGCGGTCGCTGCGACGCGGCGTCAACCCGCTGCTCTACTGGACGCTGCGGGCCGTGCTCGTGCCGTTCTTCCTGGTCTACTTTCGCATGCAGCGGATCGGCAGAGAGCATCTGCCGCGTAGCGGCCCGCTGCTGCTCGCCTCTAACCACCGCAGCTTCCTCGATCCGTTCGTGATCGGCACGCTCGTGCGCCGGCCCGTCTACTACATGGCCAAGCGCGAGCTGTTCGCGCATCGCATCGTGGCGTGGCTGCTCAACGGGCTCGGCGCGTTCCCGGTCGATCGCGGCGCGGGCGACGAGGAGGCGATGCAGACCGCGCGCGCGATCCTCGAGCGCGGCGACTGCGTGGTGCTGTTCCCCGAGGGCACGCGCACCCGGCCCGGCCCGCTCGGCGCCCCCCGGCGTGGCGTCGGGCGCCTTGCGCTTCAGACCGGCGCGCCCGTGGCGCCGATCGCAGTGTTCGGCACCGAGGACGTGCGCCGCGGTTGGCGCATCCGCCCGCGCCGCGTGCGCGTCCGCGTCGGCCGGCCGCTGCTGTTCCCCGCGTCAGGCGAATCCTCGCCCGCCCGGGCGGGCGGCGTCACCGAGCGAATCTGGGCCTGCGTGAGCCTGCAGTGGGAGTGGCTGGGCGGCGAGGGCGCGCAACTGGATGACGGCAGGCCACAGACGACCCCCCCGGCGCGCCGCCGGCGCGCCCCTCAACGTTCCTCCTCCCGTGACACGGTCAGGGCAGCCTGACCGGCTGGGCCGGCGCGCGACGCTCTGCGCGCTGGCGTTGGCGGGATAGGGTGTGCGATGAGTGACAGAGCTTGGCCCGCAGAAGTCCAAGGCAGCGCTCGACGCGGAGTTCTCAGAGCTCTACCGGGCCCACGTGCGCGACGTCTACAGCTACGCCTACTACCGCGTCGGCGACCATCACGACGCCGAGGACCTGACAGAGCAGACCTTCCTGCAGGCCTATCGCCACTTCGAGCGCGCCCAGCGCGAGTCAGACGGCCGGCCGCTGCGGCCCTGGCTGATCCGCATCGCGCACAACCTCGCCGCGAACCTGTACCGCGACCGCTCGCGCAAGCCGTCCTCGCCGATCGACGACTCGCCCGCGCTCGCGGCTCCGTACACGACCGAGCAGCTGGTCGAGGGGCGCGAGCAGCTGACCAGCGTGATCGACGGCGTCAGGCGCCTGCCCGACGACCGGCGCGAGGCGCTGATCATGCGCTTTGCCCTGGGCATGGACAATCGCGAGATCGCGCGCGCGCTCGGTCGCTCCGACGGGGCCACCAAGGTGCTGATCCATCGCGCGATCAAGCAGCTGCAGGAGCTCGTCGATGAGTGACCTCTCGCCGAGCTTCGAGGCGCTGCTGCGCGAGGCGCTGGCGCCGGTGGAGCCGCCGGAGGACCTCGTGCTACGCCTCGAGGGCACGCTGCTGTCGATCACCGAGCTGGCGGCCGGCGAGCTCGAGGCATGGGAGCTGTCGGCGATGCGCGACCCGCGCAACTGGGTGCGCCCGGCGGTCGCGGTCGTCGCCGGCACGGCCGCCGGCGGGGCGCTCGTGCTGCTGCGCGCGCGCCGGCGCGCGCACGGCGCCAAGGAGGAAAGCGACGGGCGCTTCGCGGCGCTCGATCGCTCCGCGCAGCAGGCCGTGCGCAAGCTGTCGGCGCAGACGCGCAGGCTGCTCGGCGAGCGCTGAGCTTCGCGGCGCAGCGCACCCGACGGATAGGCTCCCAGGCGCGCATGGCCACCTGCTATCGCCATCCATCGCGCGAGACCGGCGTCGCCTGCTCCAACTGCGGACGGCCGATCTGCCCGGACTGCATGACCCCGACGCCAGTCGGCATGCGCTGCCCGGAGTGCTCCAGGCAGCGCACGAAGGTCAAGCGGATGCGCGACATCGCGACTGTCCCGCGCGTGACCTACACGCTGATCGCGATCAACGTGATCGCGTTCTTCACCGAGCAGGGGCAGTTCACGATCAGCGGCTCGACGATCCACGGCACGGTCATCAACGAAGGCGTGCTGTATCGCGAGGGTATCGCCGAAGGCCAGTACTGGCGCCTGGTCTCGAGCGCCTTCCTGCACGAGAACCTGCTGCACATAGGCTTCAACATGTACCTGCTGTATCTGCTCGGCAGGATGCTCGAGCCGGCGATCGGCTCGCTGCGCTTCGCCGTCATCTACTTCACCTCGATGCTCACCGGCGCGTTCGGTGTCGTGTTCTCCACCGCGACGCCCAGCCTCGGCGCCTCCGGTGCGATCTTCGGGCTGATGGGCGCCGCGGTCGTCGAGCTGCGCTCCCGCGGAATCGGCGTGATGGAGTCCGGCATCGGCGGGCTGATCGTGCTCAACCTGATCCTCAGCTTCACGCTCGCGAACATCTCGATCGGCGATCACATCGGCGGGCTGATCGGCGGCGCGCTCGCGGGCCTGGCGATCCGCACCGCCGACGACCGCGGCACCGGCTGGCTCGGGCTGCTCGCCTGCCTGGCGCTGTCGGCGGCGGCCGTCGCCGGCTCGATCGCGGTCGCCGGCGCGGGCGGGACGGGCTTCGCCTAGCGAGCCGGCGCGGCGGGGAGGGGCTCGAGCTCCAGCAGCGCGCCGTCCGGCGGCGCGTCGGGAAAGCGCGCCGGGTGAAGCACGTGCGCGAGCAGCTCCAGGCCGTCGATCAGCCGCGGCCCCGGGCGCGAGAAGTAGGCCGAGGCGTTGACGGCCACGACGCGCAGCGCGCCCAGCGCGGCGAGCTCGCCGGCGTGCTGCACCGCCTCCTCGCGGGCGCGCGGAGCGTCATAGCCGCACGGCATCACGACGACCACCTCGGGCGCGGCCGCGGCGACCTGCTCGAAGGTCGCCGTCCGCGAGGGCTCGCCGGCGAAGCCGAGCACGTCTTCGCCGCCGGCGTACTCGATCAGCTGGGGCGTCCAGTGTCCGGCGACGTACACCGGGTCAAGCCACTCCAGCGCGGCCACACGCGGGCGCCGCGCGCCGCGCACCGCCAGCTTGACGCGGTCGACACGCGCCGCGGCATCGCGCACGAGCGCCACGCCCTGATCGCGCCTGCCGGTCGCCTGCGCCACCGTGCGCACGTCGCCGAGCGCCTCGCCGAGCGTGCTCGGGTCCAGCGCGATCACGCGCGGGCGCGAGGGCAGCTCCTGCGCCAGCGCCGCGACGTCCTCGTAGGAGACCGCGCACACTGGGCACAGCGCCTGCGTGACGATCAGATCGGGCGACAGCGCCGCGAGGGTCTCGCTGTCGAGCTCATAAATCGCCTCGCCGCGCAGCGTCCGCTCGCGCACCTGCGCGTCGATCTCGGCCGCGCTGAGGCCGCTCGGCAGCGCGTCGCGCGTGACCCGCGCGAGCTCGCGCGCGGCCGGCGGGTAGTCGCACTCGTGGGTCACCGCGACGACCTCCGGCCCGAGGCCGAGCGCGAACAGCAGCTCAGTGGCGTGGGGCACGAGGCTGACGATTCGCACAGCACGATCCTAGGGCGCAGGCGGACGCGCCGCTAGGACTCGCGGCCGGGTCGCAGCGCGCTGAGGCCCGCTTCTCGCACGGCGCGGTGAAGCCGCTCGTCGTAGACCAGCACGACACCAAGGTCATCGACCACGCTGAGCGCCGTTGCGAGGTGCAGCGCATCGAGGGCGCGCATGGTCGCGGGCTGGAGCTCGGTGGCGCTCTCGAGCACGCGCTCGTCCAGCGGCAGGAGCGCGACGCCCGTCAGTCCATCGCGCGCGGCGCTCGCGTAGGCGGGGCCGTAGCGCGCACATGCGCGAATCGCCTCCACCTGCAAGAGGGCGCTGGAGATCACGCCCTCCCACCGCGCCAGCTCGGCGCGCAACTGCTCGTGCTCGGCCTCGAGCAGCACCAGCTTCACATATGCCGACGTGTCGATGTAGGCGAGGCCGGCTACAGGCGCTCCTCGCGCAGCTCTCGCACGACGTCTGAGCTGGAGGGGCCTGTCGCCGGCTTGGCGCGCGGTCGCAGCTTGGCGAGGTCTGTCACCGGCAACGTGGCGCCTCGGATGGCCGCCAGTCGTGCGAGCGCCGAGTCGCGCGGTCCTGACGGGGTTACTCGCGCCACCTCGCGACCGCGCTCGGTCACCACGAAAGCCTCCCCGGCCTTGACCCGCTTCACGTACTGCGAAAGGTTCTGTCGCAGCTCCCTCACGCCCACACGGCGGTCCATGTGCGTCATTGTAGCACCTGCCTCTGACCGGATCTACACCCTCGGCTTCCCAACATCCTGGCGCGTCGTCTATGCTCGCGCTGTCCGATGACGACGGTCCTCGACGAGCTCCAGATCGAGCAGCGCCTGGGCGGCCTCGCCGGCTGGCGCCGCGAGCAGGACACGATCGTGCACGAGCGCACGCTCGCGGACTTTGCCGCCGCGATCGCCTTCGTGGACCGCGTCGCAGAGCTCGCCGAGGCGGCCAACCACCACCCCGACGTGCTCGTGCACGGCTACAACCGCGTGCGCCTGACGCTCTCCACCCACTCCGCCGGCGGGCTCACGGCGGCGGACTTCGAGCTCGCGGCGCAGATCGAAGGCCTGACCTGATCGCTTGCTACGGTTGGCGTGTCGGCAGTCGATGAACGACGACGAAGAACCTACCCGAAGTAGCTTGGCCCGCCTGGGCCCTGCTTTTCCTCGTCGCAGGCGGGGTCCCGACGCCGGTGGCCGCCCCCCGGGGATCGCCGACCTGGCGTGAACGGGCTGAAGCTCGCGATCGCGGCGGTGCTCGTGGCGATCAACGCCTTCTTCGTGATCGCCGAGTACGCGCTCGTGCGCTCGCGCCGCGCGCGCCTGGAGCTGCTGCGCGACGAGGGCGCGCGCGGGGCCGGGCTCGCGCTGCAGCAGCTGTCGTCGATCAACGAATACATCTCGGCCGTGCAGATCGGCGTGACGATGACGTCGATCGCGATCGGCGCGCTGGCGGCGCCCGCGCTGACCGAGATCCTCAAGAGCCCGCTCGACGGGCCGCTGGGAACAGGCCTCGCGGTCGTGCTCGCCGCCGTGATCGCGTTCCTGATCGTGATCTCGGTGCAGCTGGTCGCCGGCGAGATGGTGCCGAAGCTGTATGCGATCGACCGCGCCGAGTCGGTCGCGCGCCGCGTGGCGGCGCCGCTGCGCGCGTTCGCGGTGCTGTTCCATCCGTTCATCGTGGCGCTCGGCACGGTGGCCGAAGGAGTGCTGCGCGTGCTCGGCGTGCAGGCCAGCGGCGAGCTGCGCGGCGGCTCGCCCGACGAGCTGAAGCTGCTGATCGCCGAGTCCCACGCCGGCGGTCAGATCGACCCGGGCGAGGCGGGCATGCTCACCGGTGTCTTTCACCTGCACGAGCAGGAGGCGCGCCAGGTGATGACACCGATCCCGGCCGTCGTCACGATCGACATATCCCAGGACGTGCAGACCGCGCTCGCGCTGTGCGTGTCGAGCGGCCACAGCCGCCTGGTCGTCACCGAAGCCGAAGACCGCGACCGCGTTCGCGGGCTCGTGCACGCGAGCGGGCTGGCGCGCGAGCTGATGCAGGACGGCCCGCACGCGCCGATCGAGCCGCTCGTCCAGGACGCGCCGATCGTGCCCGAGACCAAGCCGCTCGACGACCTGCTCGCCGACCTGCAGCGCCAGCGCATCTCGCTGGCGGTCGTCGTCGACGAGTACGGGCGCGTGGCGGGCATCGTGACCGTCGAGGACATCATCGAGGAGATCGTCGGCGAGATCACCGACGAGACCGACCCGGCCGCCGGCGAGGTGCGCCGGCTGGCCGACGGGAACTGGTTCGTGCGCGGACACGTCCCGGTGACCGACCTGGCCGACTATGGCCTGCATCTACCGGTCGACAGCGACGCCTACAACTCGATCGGCGGCCTGGTGTTCGCCGAGCTCGGGCGCCTGCCGCGGCGCGGGGACGTCGTCAACGTCAACGGGTTCTCGATCCGCGTCGAGTCCGTGCGCGAGAACCGCATCGAGGCGGTCCGCATCCGCGAGCGCTCGCCCGCGCCGCCGCGCGACGAGCAGGCCGCGCTCGGCGACGACGATCACGGCGCCTGAGCAAGGCGTTAAACGCGTCCGGCCCGCGGGGGGAGCGGACCGGACGCGCGCACTGGGAGGAGGCAATGTGCTTCGCGACTTCGCAGGTCGCACGGACAGTATTCGCCGCGGTCATCAACGCGACCTAAAAGGCGGCTGATCGGCGGCGAAAAGCTTGCCCTCGGGAAGCTAAGCGAGCCCGCCTGCGCGTCAATAGGAGTGAAAGCCGCGCCCGCTCTTGCGACCCAACGCGCCCTCGCCGATCAGCTGCTGCACGCGCGGCGGGATCGGCGCGCCGATCGTCTTGCCGATCGCCTCTGAGACGTCAAGCCCGACGAGGTCGAGCAGCGCGAGCGGCCCCATCGGGTGTCCGGCGCCGAGCTGCATGCACGTGTCGATGTCGCTCGGGTCCATCGCGGTCTCTTCGAGCAGCCGCACGGCGCTGAAGAGATATGGGAACAGCAGGCGGTTGACGACGAAGCCCGGGACGTCTGGAACCTGCACGCCGGTCTTCTCGAGCGCCTCGCAGACGGCCTGCGCACGGGCGCGCGTGTCCGGCGAGGCGGCGGCGGGAAACACCAGCTCGACGAGCTTCATCTTCACGACGGGGTTGAACACGTGCAATCCGAGGAATCGCTCCGGGCGCCCGCTCGCCTGCGCGAGGCGCTCGATCGAAAGCGACGAGGTCGTCGAAGCGAGGATCGCCTCCCGCGCCACGATCGCGTCCAGGTCGGCGAGCACGCCGGCCTTCACGTCGTGGTTCTCGACGACCGCCTCGACGACGAACGTCGCGGGCGCGAGCGCCTCGGCGTCGGTGACGATCTGCACGTGCGCGGGGTCGACCTCGGTGCCGAGGCGCTCGAGCGTCCGCTCGACGCTGGCACGCGCGCGATCGACCGACCGCGTCGAGCGCGCGAGCAGCAGCACGGGGCCGTGATGGGCGGCCGCGGAGGCCAGCCCGCAGGCGATCGCGCCGCTGCCCGCGACGGCCATGTACTCGTTGGCGATCGGCCTTTCCTGGTTCACTGCCGCGCACTCCCTGTTCGTTGACTGACCAGTCAATCTATACGGTCTGACGCGGTAGAGTAATGCCCTGCGGGGGGCAATCGGCCCACCGAGACCCGCCGGGCACAGCCCCGACCGACCGTAGGAGGATTGAGAAGATGAGGCAATCAGAGGGCCGCGAGGTCGTCATCGTCGAGGCAGTACGAACCCCGATCGGGCGCGGACACGCCGAAAAGGGCTACTACAAGGACGTTCACCCCAACGAGCTGCTGGGCCGCTGCTATAGCGAGGTGATCGGGCGCGCCGGCATCGACGCGGGCGAGGTCGAGGACGTCGTCGCCGGCTGCGTGGCGGAGTTCGGCGAGCAGGGCATCAACGTCGCGCGCAACGCCTGGCTGCAGGCCGGGCTGCCGATCGAGACGCCGGGCACCACCGTCGACCGCCAGTGCGGCTCGGCCCAGCAGGCCGTCAACTTCTCCGCCGCGCTGATCGCCGCCGGCGTGCACGACGCGATGATCGGCTCGGGAGTCGAGCACATGGGTCACCTGTCCTTCGCCGCGATGGCCAAGACCCAGCAGGAGTTCGGCCAGGCGTTCACCCCAGAGCTGCTGGCCAAGCACAACATCGTCGGGCAGGGCCTGGGCGCGGAGATGATCGCCGACCAGTGGGAGATCCCGCGCTCAGAGCTCGACGAGCTCGCCGTGCGCTCCCATCGTCTGGCCCACCAGGCGACCGAGGAGGGCCGCTTCGAGCGCGAGATGATCCCCTACGCCGTCAACGGCGACACCTACGTGACAGACCAGGGGATCCGTCCCGACACCAGCCTCGAGGCGCTCGCCCAGCTGAAGCCCGCGTTCAAGCCCGACGGCAAGATCACCGCCGGCAACGCCTCGCAGATCTCAGACGGCGCCGCCGCGGTGCTGCTGATGTCCGCCGAGAAGGCCAAGGCGCTCGGGTGCAAGGCGCGCGCGCGGATCGTCGATCAGACGACGGTCGGCTGCGACCCGGTGAAAATGCTCGAGGGGCCGATCCCCGCGACGCGGAAAATCCTGGAGCGCAACGCGATGAAGATCGACGACATCGACCTGATCGAGATCAACGAGGCGTTCGCGCCCGTCGTTGCAGCCTGGCGGCGCGAGCTGAGCCCCGACATGGACCGCGTGAACGTCAACGGCGGCGCGATGGCGCTCGGGCACCCGCTCGGCTCGACCGGCGCGCGCCTGCTGACGACGCTGCTGCACGAGCTCGAGCGCTCCGACAAGGAGATCGGCTTCGTGACGATGTGCTGCGGCGGCGGACTCGGGACCGCGACGCTGATCCAGCGCGTCTAGCAGCTAGCCTTCGGGCCCGCCGCCGGTCCAGTCCACGGCGACCGGCGGCAGGGCCAGCAGGGCCGTCCAGGTGGCGGCTTCGGTGTGGCCGCTCGCGGCGATGCCGTGGGCCGCTTGGAACTGGGCGAGGTTGGCCGCGGTCGTCGCGTCGAAGACGCCGGTCGTCGCCTGGCTCGGGATCGCGCTGGCGAGGTGCTCCTGCATCCACAGCACGGGGTCTCCCTTGCTGCCCTTGGCGAGTTCGCTGTAGCCGGGGTTCGGCGTCACGCTGGTCAGCGGCGCCAGCGGCTGGGCCAGCGCGCTCCAGCCGGCAGCCGGGGTTTCCTGCCAGTCCCACCACGAGACGCCGGTGGCGCCATAGTCGACCGCCTCCTCGCGGAAGCGGAGCAGTTCGCTAGCGCTCGGGTGGTTGTAGGTCTGACCGAGCGGGAAGATCGGACGCCCGTAGGGGCGGTTTGAGATGTAGGTGTTCGCGTACACCGTGTCCACCGAGTTGCCGATGTCCTTCCAGTACATCTGCGGCGCGTTGAACTGAGCGCCGCCCGGCCCGAGGAACACCGAGTAGGGAAAGGCGGTGTGGTAGTAGACGTAGGGGAAGGACGCGAGGCCCAGCGGGTAGCTGGCGCCGATCTTCGCCCGCAGGTCGCCGATGTAGGTCTGCGCCGCGCCGTAGTGGCCTTCGTACTGGGACTCGGCGTCGATCACCAGGCAGTCGGCTCCGTAGCTGACCGCCCGCGCGCCGAGGTTCGCCTCTCCGGCCGGGCTGGTGCCGTAGACATACTGCCAGGCGCACACCTTCAGGCCGTCCGCGTGCAGCGCCTGCACGAGCTGGGGCGAGAACTGGCTCCAGTAGTTGCTCGAGCCGTCGGAGCTCTTGACGAACAGCGTCGTGACCCCGGCTGCGTGAGCCTGGGCGACGATCGACGCCAGATTGCCGCCGTCTGACTGGCTGAGGTACCAGATCCACATGGCGTTGCCTTCAAACCCGCTGCCCGGCGGAGCGGGCGCGACGGGCGCCGTCGCCGGGTCGCTGGGTCGCGGCGGGTGAAGCGCGTGGGCAAAGACATAGATCGGGCCATAGGAGCTCGTGTAGCGACCGTGGCTGAGCAGCACCATGATGTGCCCGGAATGCGCGCTGCCGGGGACGGTCACGATCAGCCCGTGCGCACCGCCGCTCGCCGCCCGCAGGTGCGCCCCGGGCGACAGGCTGCTGATCCGCGCTCCCGGAGCGCGCGGGAAGGCGACGGTCATGCCGCTCGCGAGGCCTCTTCCCGCGATCATCAGCGTGCCGCGCGCGGACACCTGACGCGGGTTCGCGCTGCACCTGCTCGCCGGCACGCAGGCAGCGCTCGTGATCCGCACGCTCGTGACGTGGGCGCTCGCGGTCTGGCGCGCGCTGCGGTGCTTGACGGGGGCCGCACTGCGGGCGCCGGTCGGCACCGGGCTCGGCGCCGCGGCGGTGCCGCCTGCGCTCGCTTGCGCGGCCCAGGGGGCAACGGCCAGGCAGCACAGCGCCGCTGCTGGAACTGCGGAAACGAACGCCGATCGCTTTCTCGTGCTTGCTCTCGTCACGGAGACCTCTCTCGAGCCGGAAAAGCGGCCACAGACCTTAGCTGCTCTTTACTGCGAGAACCGACCGGTGGCGGCTAAGTTGCGATTGCGCGACGCTTGCCACGGGGCGGCACGCCCTAGTCCCAGCGAAAGCCCGTCGCCGAGGGGGACGGGGGCAGCGGGCTGGAGGGCAGGCCGGCCGGCGTCTCGGGCAGGTTGAAGCCCGTCGGCGCGACGTCGTTCGGCGCGTCGGGGTGAAACAGCGAGGCCAGGTACTGGATCTGGCCGCGGCCCACGCCCAGCTCGAACTGGCCGCCGCCGTAGTTGCCGATGCCGCGATCGGCGCAGTAGTCAAAGGCGTCCAGCAAGTTGCGCAGGCCGCCCAGTCGCGAGGGCTTGATGTTGACCATCCGCGGCGGGTAGGGCAGCGCCCGGATGTCGGCGATCGAGTGGATCGTCGCGTCCCAGGAGAAGCGATCGCGAAACGGCGCGAGCACCGCATCGGTCTCCTCGGTCAGCGCGGGATCCTCGATCCATGCGTCCGGAAACGCCCGCGCGACGCGCCCATACAGCAGCGGGTCGGGCGGCTGGTCGACGATCGAGCCCGAGTAGTAGGCCTTGAAGTCCACCGACTCGACCGCGCCCGTCGCGACGAGCGCTGAGATCAGCGGCTCGTCCCAGGAACTCGTGGGGTCCAGCTTGAACCGCAGCTGCGGGTACAGGTCAAGGCGCCGTCGCAGCGGCTCGATGCTCGGCGGCTCCCCGAGGCGCAGCGAGACCACGAAGCGCACCGGCCCGGGCTCGCGGCGCAGCGCGGCGTGCAGCGTCGTGTCAGCCTGGCGCAGCGCCAGGTCCAGCCCGGCCGACTCATACGCCCAGGTGCGATAGCGCTGTGAGACCTCGCGCTGGGGCGCGCGCTCGAACAGCGAAAGCGCTGCGAGGCGCTCGGCGAAGGAGGCGAGCGTGTAGCGCCCGGCCAGCGGCAGCGTGGGCCCGGTCGCCTGCAGAATCTCGTGGTCGACGGCGTCGTAGGTGACGTCCTCGCCGAGGCCCTGCTCGCCGGCGCCGCACAGTCGGATGACCGTGGACTTTCGCTCAAACTCGCTGGACACGAGCTGCTGCAGGCCTTCGAGCTCGTACGTCTCGATCTCGAGCGGCAGCTGGGACAGCAGCTCCCAGGTGCTCAACTGCGGGTCACGGGCGAGCTCGCGGGCGTCGGCATCCGGCCCAGCATATGCACCTGCGCGGTAGGATCGGATCGATGTGTCGCGGTGACCTCAGCGATCCCAGCAGCTAGCCGAAGGCGACGTGGCCAACCGCGACAGGCGCCGTCGCGGGCGCTCGCGCAAGCGCCGCCCCGCCGCCGCGACCCCGGGGCCCGCGCCGCAGGTCGTCCCCGCGCCCAAGCCCGCGCCCCCCGAGCGTGATTCTGCCGGGCGCCCGACGGCGCCGTGGCACCCGCTGCCGCTGTCAGAGCTGCTGATCCTGATCGGTGCGATCGGCGTCGCGGTCAGCGTGGCCGAGAAACTCTCGGTCGGCACCGCTCCGCTGTTTCTCGCCTCGATCGCCGCGATCCTGATCGGCACGGTCGAGGTGACCCTGCGCGAGCACCTGGGCGGCTATCGCTCGCACGCGCTGCTGCTGGCGCTGCTCGCGACGATTATCTTTCACTCGCTGGTCGTGGTGGCGCTGGTGCTTGCTCTGGGCAACGTGCCGCGCCTGGTGAACATCATCCTGCTGCTGCCCGACGCGCTGCTGTTCACGGCGCTGCTCAAACTGCTGCGCGCCCGCTTCTTCGATGCCCGGCGCGAGCGCATGTTCAGCGGCGCCGGGTGATCGCCGCAGAGGGCGACGATCTCCCCCTGGGCACCGTCGCCGCGCTGCGATCAGTCGGCGGACGGCGGGTCCTGAAGCTGTGTTGAGGGCAGCGCCGGCAGAGCGCGCTCGCCGGGATCGCCGAGCGGACCGCGGGTCTCGCCGCTCACGCCCAGGCGCTCCAGGCGCGCGATCTCGCGCTCGCCCTCGACGCGCGCCGGATGCTCGGGCGGGAGGTCGGCGATCAGGTTGGCGATGCGATTGCGCAGCTGAAGCGCGAAGTGCGGCGTGGAGGCGCCCATCAGCTGGCGCACGTCCTCGACCGTGACCTCGTGCGCGGTCTGCATGCGCGTCAGGCGCGCTGGATCCTCGGCTTGGCTCATCTGCTATTCGGGCGGCGATCCGGACGTTGCTTCGGGCGACGGGGCGGGTGAGATCTCCAGCAGCGAGTCGATTTCCGCCTGCGCGAGCGGGGAGATCGCAGCTTCGTCGCCGATCAGCCAGCCGTGATTGTATGCGCCGTGGACCGGCTGAAACTGCGGCGTGCTGCCGTAGGCGGGCTGGATGTCTGAGAGGTAGCGGCTGAGCGCGAGCGGCAGCGTGGCCGGGCTTTCGAGCAGCAGCATCGGACCGTAGTCGCCGCTGGCCGAGAGCGGGGCCGCGGCGGGGGCGTCGAGCGGGCGCGCGGAGCTGGCGAAGACCAGGCCGTGTCCGGGTTCTTTCACGCCCCAGCCAAACGCCCCGTCGGTGAAGCGCGCGACAGCGATCGCGCTTTCGGCCGCGCTCTGGCTCGGCGACGTGGCGGGCGCGCTGGAGCCGGGCGCGGCCGAGCCGTGCGAGATCTGGGTGACCGGGCCGTAGCGCGCGAGCTCGGCGAGCGTGTGCGAGCCGATCGCGTTGGCGTCGACGACATAGATGTGCGGCCCGTGCAGCTGCGCGAGCACCGCCGCGGTCGGCTGGGGGACGCCGCCCGCGCCGACGAGCAGGATCGGAGCGCCGCTCTCGGCCGCGAGCCCGGCGGCGGGCATCTGGAACGCCTTTGGAGCTTCGATCGCGAGCACGATCACGCTGCGCGGCGGGGCCCCGCGGATCGCGCTGACGAGCCCCTCCAGCGAGGCCGCGGCGGTCGCGGGGTCGACGCCCGTGGCCGCTGCGCTCGCGTGATAGGAGGCGGGCACCGCCGTCGCGTTGCCGATCTCGATGACCTGGGTGCCGCCGAGCGCGTTGGCCCCCGCCGGGTGCATCGCTTCGAGCGCCTGCGCAGAGGCCGGCGGCAGCGAGTTGCCTTCGGTGTAGAGCAACGGCGCGCTGAGCGGGGCGCCCGCCAGCGCCGAGGCCGCCAGCGCCGCGGCCCAGTTGCGCGCGTTGACCAGCACGACCGCCTGCGGCCGCGTGGTCGCGGTCAGGCCCGGATAGACCGCCCTGGCGATCGCGGCGGCGGTGAGAACCGGGTCGCCCGAACCGACGCGCGTCGTGTTCTTCGTCGCCACCCCGAGAACACCGCGGGCGCTCGGCGCGGCCACGGCGCCCGAACCGCCCATGACCGCTTGCGCCGGCCCCGACTTCCCGCACCCGGCGAGCGCCGCGACGAGCACGATCGCGGCGACTGGCGCGGACGGGGAGAGGCGCACCGCTGGCACACTAGCGACCGCGCTGGCGGCCCGGCCGAGCGCCCATTTGCGCTCATAGCGCGGCAAAGCGACGCATCCGGTGCATGCGTCGTTGCGCTTTGCTAGCCTGCCGCGCAAGACGCCGAGTCCTTGACCAGATGTCAAGGAGCGGGGGACCCATGTTGTTGGGGCGAGTCCCACGGTGAAGTCGTGGGAGGCGCAGGCTCTTTCAGCGCAAGCCCGTCAGCTAACCCCGCAGGCCTACGAAAGAGGTTGTGAGTGCGGGTGCGTACCCTCAGCAGCGCTGTTGCCTTCGGCTTGACGATTTTCGCCGCCTGGGCACCGCCCGCTCTCGCCGGTGGGCCCGGAGGCGCGGTAGCCGGCTCGACGAGCTCGTCTCACCACAGCAAACCCAAGACCAACAAGAGCGCCAAGCGGGGCGCCCGCCCCCCGGCCAACGGCGGCGTGTCGGCTGCACCTCCCGTCGTGCCCCCGGGTGCCTCGCCGATCACCGCCCGCACCCCCAGCGTGGCCTATGCGGGCCCCGTGTACCAGCGGACCGCGACCGGCCAGGTGGTCCCCTACCAGCCGCCCGCGCCCGTCGCCCAGGTCAGCGAAGCCACGGGAGGAAGCCCGGTCGCGGCGGTGGCCGGCGAAAAGCCGCAGCTGCTCGTGCCGGGCTCGCTGGCTCGCTACGTCAACGGTCTGGCCGCGGCCCCGATGTCCGCGCCCGCCGCTGTGCAGGAGATGGTCTGGGCGGGCAACCAGATCATCGGCCTGCCCTACATCTTCGGCGGCGGTCACGGGTCCTTCGTGTCCCCCGGCTATGACTGCTCGGGCACCGTCTCCTTCGCCCTGCATGGCGCCAACCTGCTCGCCACGCCGGAGGACTCCTCGGAATTCGAAGTCTGGGGCTCGCACGGCGTCGGGCGCTGGGTGACGATCTTCGCCAACCCGGGCCACGCCTACATGGACGTCGCCGGCATCCGACTGGACACGAGCTCCGCCGACGATCCCTCAAACCAGCAGGGGCCGCGCTGGCGCCCGCTGCGCCCGGCCAACGTCGGCTACGTCGTGCGCCACCCGCTCGGGCTCTAGCCGCCCTCTCCGTCGGGGCGACAGTCTCGATACGCTAGAGCCAACAACGCGCGAACCGCTATAGGAGGATTAGATGGCCGGTCTGACCGGGCGAATGTCAACCGTCGTGAAGGCGAAGGTGTCCAAGCTGCTGGACCGCGCCGAAGACCCCGCCGAGACGCTCGACTACAGCTACCAGAGGCAGGTCGAACAGCTGCAGAACGTCAAGAAGGGCATCGCCGACGTGGTGACCGCCAAGAAGCGCCTCCAGATGCAGGAGGCGACGCTTCAGCAGAGCGTCGTCAAGCTCGACACGCAGGCTCGCCAGGCGCTGTCCGCCGGCAAGGAAGACCTCGCGCGGACCGCGCTCGAGCGCAAGAACGTCGCACAGACCGAGCTGCAGTCGCTGGACACGCAGGTCACAGAACTCGAAGACCAGCAGCAGAAACTGACCGACTCCGAGCAGAAGCTGCGCGCGAAGATCGAAGCGTTTCGCACCAAGAAGGAGGTCATCAAGGCGCAGTACTCCGCCGCCGAGGCCCAGGTGCGGATATCCGACGCGGCCACCGGCGTCGGCGAGCAGATGGCCGACGTCGGGCTGGCGATGCAGCGGGCGGTCGATAAGACCGAAAACATGAAAGCCCGCGCGGACGCCGTCAGCGAGCTGGAATCGGCCGGCACTTTCGAGGACCTGACGGCGCTCGGCTCGGGCGAAGACGACATCGACCATCAGCTGAAGTCGCTGTCCAGCAGCACGGCCGTCGACGACGATCTCGCCAAGCTCAAGGGCGAACTCGGCGAGGGCTCAGGCCCTGCGCCCGCCGGCGAGATCGCCGCCGGGACGCCGGCGCCGGAGGGCGCGCCAGACGCCCCGCCGCCGGCCCAGGGCGAGAAGCAATGATCGTGCGCATCTCCGGCGAGGACCAGTATCGCCTGGACGGCAGCGAGGATGGTCAGCTGAACGACCTCGACAACGCCGTGCTGGACGCGGTCAAGGCGGGCGACGAGCCCGGTTTCCAGTCGACCTATCGGGCGCTGCTGGATTTCGTGCGCGACCACGGCACCGCGATCCCCGACGACGAGATCGAGACCTCCGACCTGATCCTGCCCCCTGCGGATATCTCGCTGCAGGAGGCCAGCGGCGAATTCACCGGCGAGGGTCTGATCCCGGAATGAGTCTGGGACGGTCAGCGCCGTCGCTAGTGGCGGGCTAAATGACTGTGGCACGGGATAGTGATGCACATGATGCGCTAGGGTTGCATCATGCGCACCACCGTTTCGGTGAATGACGAGCTGCTGGCGTCCGCCAAGCGCCGGGCGCGCAAGCGCGGGCAGACTCTCGGGCAGGTCGTCGAGGATGCCCTGCGGAGGGAGCTGGCCCGGCCGAGCGAGGTCAGCGAAGTGGAGGTTCCCGTGTTCGCGGGCGGCAACGGCCCGCAACCGGGCGTCGATCTGACGTCCAATCGCGCCCTGCGCGAAGCGCTGGACCGCGGCGCCGAGCTCGACGCGCTGCGGTGAGGCTTCTCGACGTCAACGTCGTCCTCGCCGCGCATCGCGCCGACCATCCGCAATTTGCCGTGGCGCGGCCGTGGCTCGACGGCATGCTCGCGGAGCACGAGTCCTTCAGCGTCACCGACCTGGTGGCCGGCGCGTTTCTGCGCGTCGCGACCAACCGCCGCATATTCTCGATTCCCACGCCGCTCGACGATGCCTTTGCCTACGTCCGCGCGCTGCGCGCTCAGCCGGGGCACGCGCTCCTTGGCCCCGGTCTTCGCCATTTGAGCCTGCTGGAATCCCTGTGCCGCGACTCACAGGCCACCGGCGATCTGGTGGCAGATGCGCAGCTCGCCGCGATCGCGATCGAGCATGCCTGCGAGCTCGTGTCCTTCGATCGCGACTTTGCCCGCTTTGAGAGGCTGAGCTGGAGTCGCCCGCAGGCCCCCGGCGCGCCGGGCGACTAGATCGGAATACCCCACAGGGGAAACCAGCGCTCTATTTCCGGCTCGATCGGCATTTCAGAGCCGATCTGAGCCTTCAGCTGCAGCTCGCGCTCGGTCGCGCGCTGCTGCGCGCCGTCTCCCGCGCCGGCGGAGGGCACGAACGGGTACCAGAACCCGCGCTTGTAGTTGTAGATCAGGTAGATGTTCTTCGACTGAGCCCCGGCGTGCTGATCTGAGAAGCCGAACACGGCGCACAGCAGGCGCTCGCCGTAGCCGGCGGTCTCGATCGATCCGGCGACCGCGTTGATGCCCACGGCGAGGTCTTCGACGCTGGCGGCGTCGGTGGGGCTGCGCAGGACCATCCAGCGGTAGCCGTAGCTGTCGTCCTGTGTGGACACGCTCGTGGCGCTCTCCTGGCCCGCGGCCTTGACCACCTGTTCCATTTCCGCGAGCGTTTCGTCGAACTCGCTCGTGGCGAGCGCCTGGAAGACGATCGCAGCCACCCCGCTGGGCTCGACCCCGTGTGCGCTTGCAAGCCCGACGTATGCGGTCGTGATCGCGAACAGCCGGTCCGGCGCCGGCGCACTGAGCTGGTGGCGGCCTGTGAGGATGTCGCGCAGGCCCACGGCTCGCGGACGCTACGCCGCCGCCGGCTGCTGAAGCTGAGCCTCCAGGCGCTGCAGCGCGGCCAGGCGCTGCTCGAGCGGCGGGTGGTCGGCGAAGATGTTCATCAGCGACTGCTTGGTGCGCGCCGGCACGATGAAGAACGCGCTCATCCCTTCGGCGCGGCGCAGGTCTTCGCTGGGCACGCGCTCCATCGTGCCGCTGATCTTCAACAGCGCCGACGCAAGCGCGCTCGGGCGACCCGTGAGCACGGCCGAGCCGCGGTCGGCGGCAAACTCGCGATAGCGCGACAGGGCCCGCAGCAGCAGGAACGAGATCGCGTAGACGAGCACCGAGACCACGATCACCAGCACGATTCCCTCCTCCTCTTCGTTGTTGCGCCCGCCGCCGCCGAAGCCGCCGCCGAAGAACAGCGCGAACTGGAGGATCAACGCGGCCAGCGAGGCGAAGAAGCTCGCCAGCGTCATCACCATCACGTCGCGATTGATCACGTGGGTCAGCTCGTGGCCCATCACGCCTTCGAGCTCGCCCGTGGAGAGCAGGTCGAGGATGCCGCGCGTCGCGCAGACCGTCGTGGACTTCTGCGAGCGGCCCATCGCGAAGGCGTTGGGCATCGAGCTCTCCATCACGCACACGCGCGGCTTGGGCAGGTTGGCCTGCACGCAGAGCCGCTCGATGATGCCGTGCAGCTCGGGCTCCTGCTCGGGGGTGACCTCCTTGACCCCGAGCGTGGCCATCGCGATCTTGTCGGAGGTGAACAGCTGCAGCAGCAGGAACACCAGCGCGATCGGCACGATCGCGAGCGCCGCAACGCCGGCGGCGATCAGGGCCCCGATGAAGACCACGTAGACGAGGCCCAGCAGGAAGATGGTCAGCGCCATGCGCGCCTGCAGGCCGGTGTCCTTGCCGAAGTCCGATCGTCGTGTGGCCATCGAGCTCATTGTCGCAGACGACCCGACGACCCCGCGGGGCTCGCCGGGCCGCGATAATCAGAGGCGATGCCAGCTGAGATGACCACAGAGCCAAGGACCGGCGATCGCCTCAGCGCGTTTCCGCTCGGCAGCTCCATCAACGAGCGCGGGCGCCTGGAGGTCGGCGGCTGTGACGTGATCGAGCTGGCGCGCGAGTACGGCACGCCGGCCTACGTCGTCGCCGAGGACGATCTGCGTGCGCGCGCGAGGGCCTTCCTGGCGGCCGGGCACGAGGCCGGCCAAGACGACCTGCACGTGGCCTTCGCCTCCAAGGCCTTCCCCTGCAGCGCGGTGCTCGAGCTGTTCGCCGCCGAGGGACTGTGGTGCGACGTCGCGTCGGGGGGCGAGCTTCACCTGGCGCTCGGCGCGGGCTTCCCGCCCGAGCTGATCATGCTGCACGGCAACGCGAAGTCCGAGGCGGAGCTCGCGCTAGCGCTGGAGCGAGGCGTCGGGTTGATCGTGATCGATGGCCTCGACGACGTCGACAAGCTCGAGCGGCTGGTCGGCGAGGGGGGCTCGCAGGGCGGTCGCGCGGCGCGCGAGCAGCCGGTGCTGGTTCGCGTCACGCCGAATGTGCGCGGCGACACGCACGAGAAGATCTCGACCGGCCAGGCCGACTCGAAGTTCGGCTTCGCGATGGCCCAGGCCCCCGACGCGATCGCGCGCGTGCAAAGCTGCGCCGGGCTGTCGCTGCAGGGGGTGCACGCGCACATCGGCTCTCAGCTGCTGGACCTGGAGCCGTTTCGGCAGGAGGTCGCCCAGCTGGCCACGCTCGGCGACTTCGCGGTGTGGAATCTCGGGGGCGGGCTCGGCGTGCGCTACACGGCCGATCAGCCCGACCCGCCGTCGATCGCGCAGTACGTGGCCGCGCTCGTCCAGGCCGCGCACGCCAGCGCGATCGGTCCCGACAGGCGCCTGCTGATCGAGCCCGGCAGGGCGCTGGTGGCCAACGCCTGCGTGACGCTGTACACGGTCCAGAGCGTCAAGCAGAACGTCTCGCGCTGGGTCGCGGTGGACGGGGGGATGTCCGACAACCTGCGCCCGATGCTCTACGGCGCGCGCTACGAAGCGCAGGTGGCCGATCGCTTCGGCGGGGACGACAGGTGCGTGCTGGTCGGCAAGCACTGCGAGTCCGGCGACGTGATCGTGGCCGACGCGCTGCTCGCAGACCCGCGCCCGGGCGACGTGGTCGTGACCCCCGGCACCGGCGCCTACGGCTACGCGATGGCCAACAACTACAACGGCGTGCCCCGGGCGCCGGTCGTATTCTGTCGCGATGGCGACGCGCGCGTCGTGGTCAGGCGCGAGAGCTTTGCGGATCTGACCGCACGCGATGTCGTCTAGCGCGCCGTCCGAGCCCGGCGCGCCCGCGCCGCCGTTCGCCGTGGGCCTGCTCGGCCACGGCACGGTCGGGTCGGCGTTTGTCGAGCTGCTCGCCGAACGGGCGCAGGAGATCGAGCGCTTCAACGGGCGCCGGCCGGTGATCAGCGGCGTGCTCACGCGCTCGCGCGGAAGCTTTCCGGAGATCCTCGCCGACGCCGACCTGATCGTCGAGGTGATGGGCGGGATCGAGCCGGCGCGCGAGTACCTGCTCGCCGCGCTGCGCGCCGGCAAGGATGTGGTGAGCGCCAACAAGCAGCTGCTCTCCCAGCACGGCGAGGAGCTGTTCGAGACCGCGCGCGCGCACGGCGTGAGGCTGCGCTTCGAGGCGGCCGTGGCCGGGGCGGTGCCGGTCGTGCGCGTGCTCGAGGAGTCGCTGTCGGCCACGCCGATCGAGCGCATCCACGGCATCGTCAACGGGACGACCAACTTCATCCTCAGCGAGATGGCGCGGGGCCACACGTATGACCAGGCGCTCGCGCAGGCCCAGGCCCGGGGCTTTGCCGAGGCCGACCCGGACGACGACGTCAGCGGGCGCGACGCGGCGGCCAAGATGGCGATCCTCGCGCGCCTGGCGTTCGGCACCCCGGTGCGCCTGGATGACGTGCGCTATGAAGGCATCGAGGAGCTGCAGCTGGACGACCTCGCCTACGCGCGCGAGCTGGGCCTCGGCCTGAAGCTGATCGGCACCGCCGAACGGCGCGACGGCGGGCTGTCGGTCCACGTGTACCCGACGTTCCTGTATCCCGGCCATCCGCTGGCGTCGGTCGCGGGCCCGTTCAACGCGATCACGGTCGAGTCCGAGACGATCACCGAGATCACCCTGTCGGGCCCCGGCGCGGGCGGGCGCCAGACGGCCAGCGCGGTGCTCGGCGACGTGGTGAGCGTGATGACCGGCGGCGCGCGCCCGCCGGCTCCGCCGCTGACCCTGAAGATGGTCACAGACGTGGAGAGCGCGTTCTACCTGCACTTCGACGTCGACGATCGCCCCGGGGTGCTCGCGAAGGTCACCCAGGTGTTGGGCGAGCACGAGGTGTCGATCGGCTCGGTCGTGCAGCGCGGAAGCGGCGAGGGGGCGCGGCTCGTGATGGTCACCCATCCGGTGCTCGAGTCCGGCCTGCGCGAGGCGATCGTCCGGGTGGCCGAGTTCGACTTTGTACGATCGCCGCCGCGGATGATCAGGGTGATCGCAGAGGAGTTCCTATGAGCCACGCGCCGGTGCCGCTGCCGCGGGTCGAAGAGACCGCATTCACGGGAACCCACGTGCCGCTGATCGAGCGCTATCTGGAGCGCCTGCCGTTCGAGCCCGGCGACAAGCTCGTCAGCCTGCAGGAGGGCTCGACTCCGCTGCTGCGCGCGCCGGTGCTCTCAGAGCTCGTCGGCGCGACGGTGCGCCTGAAGCTGGAGGGCTCCAACCCGACCGGGTCGTTCAAGGACCGCGGCATGACCTGTGCGGTCTCGGCGGCCGTGCGCGACGGCGCGAAGGCCGTCATCTGCGCCTCGACGGGCAACACCGCGGCGAGCACCGCCGCATACGCCGCCCGCGCTGGGATCACCTGTGCGGTGATCGTGCCCGAGGGCAAGATCGCGCAGGGCAAGATGGCCCAGACGCTCGTGCACGGCGCGCGCGTGATCTCGCTGCAGGGCAACTTCGACGAAGCCCTGACGCTCGTGCGCGAGCTGACCGACACGCACCCGATCGTGCTCGTCAACTCGATCAACAACTATCGCATCGAAGGCCAGAAGACCGCCGCGTTCGAGATCCACGAGGCGCTCGACGGAGCGCTGCAGGCGCTCTACATCCCGGTCGGCAACGCGGGCAACATCACCTCCTACTGGCGCGGTTTTCAGGAGATGGGCGCGGCGCCGCGGATGCTGGGCTTCCAGGCCGCGGGCGCGGCGCCGCTGGTCGAGGGCCGGGTGATCGAGCACCCGGAAACGGTGGCCAGCGCGATCCGCATCGGCAACCCGGTGCGCTGGGAGGACGCGATGGCGGCCGCCACCGACTCCCGCGGCGCGATCCGCGTCGTCAGCGACGCCGAGATCCTCGCCGCCTACCAGCTGCTCGCGTCGCGCGAAGGCATGTTCTGCGAGCCCGCCTCGGCGGCCTCTGTCGCGGGCCTGCTGAAGTACGGCGCCGAAGGCGCCGAGCAGGTCGCGTGCGTGCTCACCGGTCGCGGGCTGAAGGACCCCGAGACGGCGATCGCCAACAACGACGGGATGATCATCCAGTGCGCCGCCGAGACGTCGGCGATCGAGGAAGCGGTGCTGGGTGATCCGTAGGCGCCTGGTGCGCGTGCCGGCGTCCTCGGCCAATCTGGGGCCCGGCTTTGACTGCATGGCGGCGGCGCTGTCTCTCCACATGGAGCTCGAGGTGCTCGAGACCGGCAGCTTCGCCATCGAGACAGACCTTGCCGTGAGCCAGGGCCGCGAGAACCTGTGCGTGCGGGCCTTCGAGCTGCTGCATCCGGCCGACCGCTTCACCTTCAAGATCGCCTCCGCGATCCCGCTCGTGGGAGGGCTCGGCTCGAGCGCGGCGGCGATCGTCGCCGGGCTGATGGCGGCCGATCACCTGTTCGAGCTGGACGCGGACCTGCTCGCTCGGGCCACCGAGCTCGAGGGGCATCCCGACAACGTCGCCGCCGCCCTGCTCGGCGGGATCGTCGTGTGCGCGGACGGCGGGGCGACGAGGTTTGACGCGCCGACCGGGCTGGAGGCGCTGGCGATCGTGCCCGAGGAGGCGGTCCGCACACGCGCGGCTCGCGCGGCCCTGCCTGCACAGGTGCCGCTGTCAGAGGCGGTCTTCAACGTGGCCCACGGCGCGCTGCTGACGCTCGGCCTGGTCAGCGCCGACTGGGATCTCGTCGCGCGCGGGCTGCAGGATCGACTGCACGAGCGGCGCCGCGCCGAGCTGTTTCCGCGGTCCTATGAGCTGGCCGGGCGAGCGCGCGACCTGGGCGCGCTCGGGGCGACGATCTCAGGCGCCGGCCCGACGGTGCTCGTGTGGTGCTTCTACGAGCAGACCGGCGCCGTGGCGTCGGCGCTGGTCGCCGAGGCGGAGGGCTGGGCGACCGTGCTGCGGACGCCGTTCGAGTCCCAGGGGGCCTACGTCCAGGAGCTGTGAGCTCGTGCCGCGGCGCCGGCTCGGCTCAGATCGACGTCCGGGGGCCGGCCCTACCCCGCGATGTCCAGAAAGCTCAGGCGGTGGCGGCCGATCACGATCTCGTCGCCGTCGGCGAGCGTCCTGCCTTCGACGCGCGCGCCGTTGACGAACACGCCGTTCAGACTGCGGTCGTCGAGCACGCGCACGCCGTCGGCCTGGCGCACCACGAGGGCGTGGCGGCGCGACACCGTGGGGTCGTCGAAGCGCAGGTCCGCCGCGAGGCTGCGCCCGATGCGCGTCCACTCGCGCGTCAGGGCGACCGTGCGCAGCTCGCCCTCGGCCTCGAAGCAGAGATACTGGCCAGGTCGCTGCAGGCGCGCCCGGACGCCCGCAAGCTGCTCGTCGCGGTCGCTGGCGGACAGGTCGCCGGAGGCGCCGGGGGACAGCGCTCCGCCGCGCGGCGCGCCATGCCCGGGCGTCAGCCGCTCGGTGCTGAACAGCGACGCGCGCACGAAGCGCTGGCCGGCGCAGCGCGGGCACTCGCCGAGCTCATCGGCGCCCGACAGGGTGAGAACGTAGTCGCAGCGCTGGCAGCGAAAGGACCCCGGGCCGACGATCGTGCCCGAAGTTAGTAACTCCACCCCTCTGTTCCTCCCTCGCTGTCGGGTCCTGCGCGCGGCGGCCAAAACCGAGACGAAAGCCGCTTGTGTCGAGGATAACAAGCCCGCCGGTGCGAGGTCAGCGGCCCGCGCAGGCGCCGTCTAGACTGGCGGGCGCGTGGACCCCCTCACCGTCTCGATCGTCATATCGGCTCCGCGCGAGCAGGTCTTCGACTATCTGCAGGACATCGCCAACCACGCTCAGTTCACCGATCACTTCCTCGTCGACTGGCACCTCACGCGGCTGGACTCGGTCGGGCGCGGAGCGGGCGCGAGCTTTCGCGTGAAGGCGCCGTTCATGCGCTTCAGCTGGGCCGACGCGACGTTCGTCGAGGTCGAGCCCACGCACCGCATCGTCAAGGCTGGTCGCACCGGCAAGAACAACCGCATCCGCACGCTTGGCGTGTATGAGCTCACCCCAGGCCCCGCCGGCTCGACGCGCGTGCAGTTCACGCTCGAGACCGTGCCGGCGATGCTGTCCGATCGCCTGCTGGAGAGCCTCGGCGCGCGCCGCTGGCAACGGCGCCAGAACGCGCGCGCCCTGCACCGGCTGCGCTCGATCCTGGAGCTGGGCGAAGGCGCGGGCCAGCGCGTCACGGTGGCCGCCGGATAGCCGCCGGGCCGCGCGGCGGCGCGATCGCGCCAGAGACCGCGCGGGCCCGCTGCGCCCATATAGACTGCCGCCTCGCATGCCAACCCGACTGCGCAGATCCCTGCTCGTGGTCCCAGCGCTGCTGCTCGCGATGACGCTCGGGGCGTGCGGCGACATGCACGCCAAGGTGACGACCGGGACCTACGCGGGCGAGTCCGGTGCCCAGGCCCCGTACCTGGATGTGGGCCCGCTCGTCTACCAGGTGCAGCTGTCGCGCGAGCTCAACCCGAACAACCTCGAAGACTCCGCCTACCTGCAGGCCCTGAAGCCGGCGCAGCGCGCGCTGGCGCCCGGCCAGGAGTGGTTCGCGGTCTTCCTGCAGGTCTACAACAACAGCTCTGTTGCCCACCCGATCGCCACCAGCGTGTCGATCTACGACACCGAAGGCAACGTGTACGCGCCGATCGTGCCCGGTCTGGCCAACCAGTTCGCCTACCGCGCGGGAACGATCATCCCCGCCTCCAGCCAGCTGCCCCAGCCGGGCTCGGTGGCGGCCAACGGCGGAACCCAGGGCCTGCTGCTGCTGTACAAGATCCAGCTCGCCTCGCTTGACAACCGACCCATCCGCCTGAAGATCGTCGACCCGACCAACGCCGCGCAGGGGGCGTCGGCCGAGCTCGACGTGTAGCTGCTAGCGCGTCGCCTGCAGCCCGCTCTCGAGCACTTCGCGCGCGACCGGCGCCGCCGTGGCTCCGCCGGCGCCGTCTTTGACGAGCAGCACGCCGACCGCGATGCGCGGGTGAAGCGCGGGCGCGAACGCCGCAAACCAGGCGTCGGTGTTGCTCGCTTCGCTTGCGGCGCCGCAGCCTTCCTGGCCTGATTCGCCGGACTGCCCGGCGCCGGTTTCAGCCGGCGCAGCGCACGAGCTCGCCGTCTTGAGTTCCGCGGTGCCCGTCTTGCCGGCGACCGTCACGCCGGGGATCGCCGCCGCGGTTCCGGTTCCTTCGCGCACGACCCCGATCATCAGGTGTCGCACGGTGCGCGCGACGGCCGGGCTGGTGACCGCGACGCGCGCGCCCGGGGGACCGCCGAGCGTGAAGGTCGGCTGCGGTCGCGCGCCGCCGTCGGCGATCGTCGCCGCCACGGTGGCCATCTGGAGCGCGCTCGCAAGCACCCGGCCCTGGCCGATGGCGGTCGACCCCAGGTCGAGTTCGCCCTGGATCTGGCTCGGGGCCGGCAGCGTGCTCTCGGCCGCGCCGACGATCGGCGGCCGCTGGTTGAAGCCGAACCTTTCGGCTGTCGACACCAGGCGCGCAGCGCCGAGCTTGACCCCCAGCGGGGCGAACACGGAGTTGCACGACACGGCGAAGGCCAGTTCAAGCGTCCCGCCGCATTCCTCGCCGTTGGCGTTGTTCAGCCTCACGCCGTCGAGCGTGGAGTACGTCGCGTACGGAAACACCGTGTGCGGCTTGGCGACCCCGGCGGCGAGCACGCCGGTGACGGTGACCATCTTGAACGTCGAACCGGGAGGCTGCACGCTGTCGAGGCCGATCCCGGCCACCGCCAGGATCTCGCCGGTTGCCGGCTCGACCGCGACGACGCCCCCCAGCTGCCCGCCGAGCGCCGCGACGGCGGCGCGCTGGACCGACGGCGAGACCGTCGTGCGGACCGCCGGCGCCGGCCGCGGGGTGGCCGCGGCGAGCACCCGTTCTCGACCTTCTGGCCCGCGCGCGATGAGCTCTCCTCCGGGGGTCCCGCGCAGCTGGTCGTCGAGCGCCAGCTCGAGTCCGCTCACGCCGACGGTCGCCCCAGCCGACACGCCCTGCGCGGACAGCTCTGCGGCCCGCGCCGCGGGCACGGGCCCCACATCCCCAACCACCGCGCTCGCCGCCGCCCCCAGCGGCGAGCTGCGCGCGGTCGCTTCCTGGGCGCCGAGCGCGCCGCCGAGCTGCGGGCTTTCGGCAAGCACCGTCCCGTCGCGGGCGAGCAGCGTGGCGCGCCGCGGCAGGTTCGTGCGCCGGGTGAGGCGCTCGTCGGGGGCGAGCCCGGGGAAGCTCAGCGAGCGCGACCACGCGACGCGGTCGCCTTCGTTGCCGCCGGCGACCTTCAGGCGGAAGTCGAGCGCCAGCGTGCCGAACAGGCGCGTGTGGACGCGCACCGGGACGGCCACGATGCCGGCCGGCTCGCCGCGCGGCTTGCCCGCCACGCGCAGCTGCGTGGCCGTCGCGGTGCGCAGCGCCGCTTCATAGACGCGCGCGAACTCTTCCGCGGAGGTTTCCTGCTGGGCGGGCGCGTCGATGTCTTCGTACATGGCCGCATAGTCGCCCCTGGCCCAGGCCGACGCGAAGCGCTGTGCAAGCGCGCTGGCAGATGACGCGGAGTGGCTGGCACCGAGGATCATGCCGATCAGGAACGCGACGCCCGCCAGCGCCGCCACCGCGCCGGCGCGGCGCATCCGCAGCCGCTCGGCGCTGTCGCGTCCGCCGCCTCGCTGGCCCGTGGCCCGGCCGAGCGCCGGTGTCGTGCTCACTGTCGGCCCGCGCTTGCGGTGCACACGTCTGGGAACGGTAGAACATGTGGGAGCGTGACAGAGCTCGACTGGATCATCGTCGCGTTCGCGGCTCTGCTGGCCCTGTTCGGGTACCGCCGCGGTTTCATCGTCGGCGTGCTGTCGTTCGGGGGCTTTGCGCTCGGCGCGTTCCTCGGAACCCGGGTGGGACCCCTCCTGCTCCCGCAGGGATCGTCCTCGCCCTACGCCCCCGCCTTCGGGCTGGTCGGCGCGCTGCTGGCGGGCGCGATCCTCGCGACCGGCGCCGAGGGGCTGGGCTTTCGGCTGCGTCGCGGGTTGATAGTCCCCGGGGTCGGGGTGCTGGACGGGCTGCTCGGGGCGCTGCTGGGCGCGGTACTCGCGCTGGGGATCGTCTGGATCCTCGCGGCCGTGCTCGCTCAGACTCCGGGCGATAACCGGCTGCGCGTCGACATCCAGCGCTCGGGAATCCTGCGCGCGCTGAACGGCGCGCTGCCGCCGTCGGGCCCGGTGCTCAACGCGCTCTCGCGCCTTGACCCGCTGCCGGCGATCACGGGTCCCTCGCCCAATGTCGCGGCGCCCCAGCCGGCGGTTGCGCGCGAGCCCGGCGTGCGGGCCGCCTCGCGCAGCGTGGTGCGCGTGCTCGGCACCGCGTGCGGGCTGGCGATCGAGGGCTCCGGGTGGGCCGTGGCGTCGGATGAGGTCGTGACCAACGCGCACGTCGTGGCGGGCGAGCAGGACACGACGGTAGAGCTCGACGGCGAAACGCCCGCGCTTCCCGCGCACGCGATCGCCTTCGATCCGACCGACGACGTCGCCGTGCTGCGCGTCGCGGGGCTGCGCGCGGCGCCGCTTGCGCTCGTGCCCGATCCAGCGGCGGGCCGCGCCGGCGCGATCCTCGGCTACCCCGAGGACGGTCCGCTCGACGTGCAGCCGGGGCGAATCGGCCGCACGCAGACGGTGACCACCCAGGACGCCTACGGCCGCGGCCCTGTCGAGCGCCTGCTCACCCCGCTGCGCGGCCTGGTGCGCCCCGGCAACTCCGGCGGCCCGCTGGTCACCGGCGCCGGAGCGGTCCTCACGACCGTGTTCGCGGGAACCGTCGGGGGCGGGCCGCCGGGAGGCTATGGCGTGGCCAACGCGACGGTCGCCCACGTGCTGGCGGGCGCCCAGGCGCTCGCCGCCACGGGCGGTGAAGTGAGCACCGGCCCGTGCGCCCCGGGGTGAGACGACGCATCAGCCGTTGAGGTGGGCCGGCGTCCATGCGCGGCGCGCACCGGCGCCGCTGGGAGCGTCAGGTTTCGGCCCCGGCGGGACGGTTGGTCGGCCGTGGCCGACCAGGCCGCTCGGACCGCCGAGGCGCCGTCCTGGTCGCCCTTGGGCCCGGGCTGCTTTGGGTTTGGTACTCGGACTCGCCGCGCTCGTCAAGGATGGCGTCGATCGCCGATTGCACGGTCGATAGACGGTGTACGAGCGAGGCGCGCACCCTCTCGAGTTGGGCGGCGCCGAGTAGAGCGGGACCGATCCGCGACTGAGGGGCGTCCGCCGCCGGCGCGACCCCCGGATGTTCGGCTTCGATCGCCACGATCGCGTGCTCCAGACCGGCGATCTGCGCGCGCAGATCGCGTCGGCGGCGGATCTCGTCGTCGATCGGTGCCTGCTCCTGGCCGGTCTCGGGCGCGGCGTAGAGCGCCGCCGCCACGTCACGGGGATCCACGCCACTCGCCTCGGCCTCGCGCGCGGCATCGGCGGCTATCGCCTCCACGGGCCAGCGCCGCGGCGGGGCACTCGTCACGAAGCTGCCGATCCCCTGCCGGCTGTCGATCAGCCCTTCGCCATCGAGGCGCTGATAGACGGCTCGCACGGTGTTGACGTTGACGCCGATCTCCTCGGCCAGATCGCGCAGCCCCGGTAGCCGTTGACCGGCCTGGAACGTGCCGTCCGCGATCCGCGAACGCAGTGCCCAGGCCAGCTGCACGCCTATCGGCACGTCCGCCCCGCGATCGATGGCTAAGTGGTCCAGGTCGAATGGGGCCGTCTGCTCGCTGGGCTGTGCGCGCTTTGTGTCCATCCCCCCTCAGCTTAGTGAGCTTCGCGTCGGTGACATTATGTATTAGTCAACTAGTACACTAGGCCAATGAGCACCGGAGCGCATCCGCACCGGGACCTCGGCCCAGCCGCCTCGCGACCAATGCGAGCAGGCCCCGGCGCACTCGCGACGCGCGCCTTGGCTCCGGCGAGGAGCCTGCTCGAAGAATTCGGGGACATGATGATCCTCACGGGCAAAACAATCTGGTCTGCCCTTCGCCCGCCCTATCCATATGGCGGCGAGCTCGTCTTTCAGTTCCTGCTGGTTTTGCGTCTGTGCTGGTTTCCGCTGCTGATCTCCACGGTCGCCATCTCCTACGGCGCTCCGGGGCTGCAGGCGGCCAACTTCCTCGTCTTGATCGGTGCGCTTGACCGTCTGGGCCAGTTCTTCGTGATCATCGTGATCCGCGAACTAGGGCCGCTGGTCACCTCGGTCGTGATCGCAGGCGTAGCCGGTACCGCAATCACGGCCGACCTAGGAGCGCGCAAGGTGCGCGAGGAGCTCGACGCGCTGCAGGTGCTCGGCGTCGACCCGGTCAAGAACCTCGTCGTGCCGCGCTTCCTGGCCTTGATGCTCGTCACCGGCCTGTTCAACATCTACGCGATCCTGTTCGGACTGTTCGGCGGGATCCTCGCCGAGCTTTTGAACGGCGGCTCGCTTGGGCCGTTCTGGAACACGCTGTTCGCGAACGCCGACACGACCGACATGTGGGGCTCGACGCTGAAGACCACGATCATCGGTGCGCTGATCGCGATCGTCTGCTGCTACAAGGGCATGTCGGCCTCCGGCGGCGCCGAGGGCGTCGGACGCGCCGTCAACGAAGCCGTCGTGATCTCCTTCCTTGGGTTCGGAGCGGTCAACTACGTCTTCACGCAGACGCTGCTCGCGACCCATCCCCAGATCCTGGTGATCAAGTGAGCCGCCAGGTGGACCGGCTGACCAGCCGCTACGCTGACCGCGATGTCGAAGACGCTCGTGATCGCCGAGAAGCCGTCCGTCGGGCAGGACCTGGCGCGCGTGCTCGAGGGCCCCTTTCAGAAGAAAGAGGGCTGGCTGGAGGGTCCTGAGCACGTGATCACCTGGGCGGTCGGCCACCTCGTGCAGCTCGCCGAGCCCGACGAGTACGACCCGAAATTCAAGCGCTGGCGGATGGAGGATCTGCCGATCGTCCCCGACCATTTCAAGCTGGTCGTGCGCGACGAGCGCTCGCGAAAGCAGATGACGGTCGTCACCGCGCAGCTCGGGCGCGACGACGTCGATGAGGTCGTCAACGCGTGTGACGCCGGCCGCGAGGGCGAGCTGATCTTCGCCTACCTGTATGAGAAGGCAAAGGGCAACAAGCCCGTCCTGCGGCTGTGGCTGAGCTCGATGACCAACACTGCGATGAAATCGGCCTTCCAGTCACTGCGTCCCGCCGCGGAGCTCGCGCCGCTGGAGCAGGCGGCGAGATCGCGCTCGGAGGCCGACTGGATCGTCGGCATGAACGCGACGCGCGCCGCGACGATACGCCTGCGCAGCTCGTTCGACGGCGCGGTGTCGCTCGGGCGCGTGCAGACACCGACGCTCGCGATCGTCGCGCGGCGCGAGGAGGAGATCAGGGCCTTCGTGCCCGAGCCCTACTGGCTGGTCGACGCGGTTTTCGAGGCCGACGGCAAACGGGTGTACGAGGGTCGCTATCACGCCGCGCCCGGCGGCGACAAGGCGCGCGGCCCGCGGATCGCGACCGCCGAGCACGCCGAGGCGATCGTGGCGGCGTGCAGCGGCAGGCCGGGCACGATCACCAAGCTCGAGAAGAAAGAGCAGCGCGAGAAAGCGCCGATGCTCTATGACCTGACCACGCTGCAGCGCGACGCGAACACGCGCCACGGCTTCTCGGCAAAACGAACGCTGGGTGCCGCCCAGCGCTGCTATGAGGAGCACAAGGCGCTCACCTACCCGCGGACCAACTCGCGCTACCTGACCAAAGACATGATCGCCGAGATCAAGCCGACCGCCGAGCTGGTGGGTGCCCGCAAGGAGTACGCCAAGGCGGCCGCGTACGTGACCGGCCTGGACCTGCTGCCGCTCGGGCGGGTCGTCAACGACGCGAAGGTGACAGACCATCACGCGATCATCCCCACCAAGGCCCAGCACGACCTCGAGCGGATGGGCGCGGACGACAGACGCATCTACGACATGGTCGCCAGGCGCTTCTTGGCCGTCTTTCACCCCGAGGCGGTGTTCGAGAACACGCGCGTGGAGACGACCGTGCAGATCGATGACACCCCGCAGGCCGACCGGCACGTGTTCAGGACACGCGGCAGGCTGCTGCTCGTCCCGGGCTGGCGCGGGGTGTACGACGAGGTGGCCAGCGAGACCGCTCCCCGAGACGAGGAGGACGAGGGCGCCAACCAGCTGCTGCCAAAGCTCGAGCAGGACGAGCGTGTGCAGACGACCGATATCTCCAGCGAGCGCAAGGAAACCAAGCCGCCGCGGCGCTACAGCGACGCGTCGCTGCTGGGCGCGATGGAGACGGCTGGCAAGCTCGTCGACGACGACGAGCTGAGGGAGGCGATGAAGGACTCGGGGATCGGCACGCCGGCGACGCGCGCGGCGATCATCGAGCGGCTGATCGCCGTCGGCTACATCGAGCGCGACGGGCGCGCGCTGGTGGCCACCGAGAAGGGCTGCAGCGTGATCCGCCTGCTCAACGCCCATCCGCTCACCTCCCCGGGTATGACGGGCGAGTGGGAGCACCGGCTGGGCAAGATCGAGCGCGGCGAAGACTCGCGCGAGAAGTTCATGGGCGACATCGCGGGCTTCGCGAAAGAGACCGTCGCCGAGCTCGACGAGAAGCTCACAGGCGTGAAGATCCCGCGCGCCAAACTGGGGCCGTGCCCGGTCTGCGGGCATGAGATCAACGAAAACCGCAAGGGCTACTCCTGCTGGGCGCGCGACGACCCCGGGTGCGGCTTTGTCATCTGGAAGGCCAAAGCGGGCAAGCAGCTGCCGGTGGCGGTGGCGCGCGAGCTGATCAAGACCGGCTACACGGCCCGTCCGGTGACCGGGTTTCGCGGCCGCAGCGGGCGCAGCTTCAGGGCCCATCTGGCGATGCAGCAGACCGACGAGGGCAAATGGCGCGTGGAGTTCGACGAGCCGTGGGCCAAGGAGGGCGCCAAGCCGCCCGAGGCCGAGGCCGAGGGCGAGACCTCCGGCGACGCCGTTGCGGCGCGCAGCGCTGCATGAGCGCGTAGCCGGCGCACGATCCACACCGGCGTGTCAGACGCGTGCGCCACGATAGGTGGCGATGCCGATCACGCTGGTAACCGGGCCCGCCAACGCGGGCAAGGCGCAGGTGGCGATCGACGCCGTGCGCGGTCATCTGGCGCGCGGCGACCAGCCGCTGCTCGTCGTGCCGACGCGCGCCGATGTCGAGCACTACAGGCGCGAGCTGGCCGGCGACGGGGCGCTGATGGGTGGGCGCGTGCAGCGCTTCGCCGACCTCGTCCACGAGATCGGCGAGCGGGCCGGCGTGAGCCAGCCCGTGCTCGCTGGCGCGGCCCGCGACCGCGTGCTCGCGACGGCCGCCCAGCGGGCACTCGCGCGCGAGCCATCGCGCGGCGCGGCGCGGTTGGTGGGGGCCGCGGGGGAGTTCGTCGCCGAGCTGCGGCTGCGGCGCGTCTCGCCCGCGCGCCTGGACGAGGCGCTTTCGCGGTGGAGCGGCGCCGGCGCGCCGGCGCGCGCTCTCGGCGAGCTCTATCGGCGCTATGACGAGACGCTTCGCCAGATCGGCTGTATCGACGCCGAGCAGCGCGCGACCCGCGCGCTGGACTCGCTGCGACGCCGCCCGGCACGCTGGGGTAGCACGCCGGTGGTCGTCTACGGCTTCGACGACTTCGATCGCCTGCAGCTCGACGTGATCGAGACGCTCGGCGCGGTCGTCGACGCCCAGCTGACCGTGTCGCTGACCTTCGAGCCCGGGCGCGTCGCATTCGCCGGGCGGGCCGGCACGTTTCAGGCGCTCGCGCCGCTGGCCGGCCAGCACGTGCAGCTTGCGGCGCTTGCCAGCTACTACGCGCCGGTCGCGCGCGGGGCGCTCGGCCACCTCGAGCGCTCGCTGTTTGAGGCTGCGCCGGGCCGCGCGGATCCGGGCGGGGTGGTCCGGCTGCTCGAGGGGGCCGGCGAGCGTGCTGAGCTGTCGCTGGTCGCGCGCGAGATCCGCACGCTGCTCGACGCCGGCATGGCGGCCGAGGAGATCGCGGTCGTGCTGCGCCTCGACGGGTCCGCGTGCGACGTGGTGGAAGACGTGTTCAGCAGCCACGCGATCCCGTTCGCGCTCGAGCGCAGGCGCTCGCTGCAAGAAACGGCGGTCGGGCGCGCGCTGGTGGGGCTGCTGAACTGCGCCGGCCCGCGCGGCGAGCTTGAGGACCTGCTCTCGTTCCTGCGCGCGCCCGGCGTGCTGTCGCGTCTGGAGCTGGCCGACGACCTCGAGGCGAGCGCGCGGCGCACCGGCGTCGCCAGCGCCGCTGCCGCGCGGGCCCTGTGGGAGGGGCGCCACTGGACGCTCGACGCGGTCGACCACATGCAGGCGGCCGCCGAGCGCGGGTCGTCCGCCCTGATCGAGCGCGCCCGTCGCGAGCTGCTGTGGCTGTTCTGGCGTCCGCGGGCTGGCCTGGGCGGGGTGCTCGCCGACGACGAGCTCGACGAGGCCGCCGCGCTGCGGGCGGGCGAACGCGCTTTGTCCGAGCTGGCAGACCTGGCGCGACGCTCCCCGGCGCTCGCGCCCTCCGATCCGCACGAGCTCGCGCGTGTGCTGCGGCGCGTGGAGCTCGTCAGCGGCGACCCTCCCAGGGCCGGCGCGGTCGCGGTCCTCGATCCGCTTGCATTGCGCGCGCGCCGCGTGCGCGCGCTGTTTCTCTGTCGCCTGCAGGAGGGTCTGTTCCCGCGCGTCGCCCGCGAGCGCGGTCTGCTGGCCGACGAGGAGCGGCGCGGCCTGGCGGAGGCATCCGGTTTGCGCCTCGGGGCCCACGAGGACGCGCTCGCGGCCGAGCGCTACCTGTTCTATGCCGCCGTCTCGCGTCCCGCGGAGCTGCTCGTGCTCAGCTGGCACGCCGCAGACGACGATGGCGCGCCGCGTGCGCGATCGCTGTTCGTCGACGACCTGTGCGACGTGTTCGACGACGGGCTGACGACCGAGCGCGCGGACGAGTCCGTCGAGTCGGCGCTCGACGCTGGGTCGGTCGCGGCGAAGGCGCTGTCGCGATCGTCGCTGCCCGCGGAGACGGGCGGCGACCTCGCTGCCGAGCTGCTCGACGAGCAGCTGCTCGCGACGATGCTGCAGCGGCGCGTGTGGTCGGCGTCCTCGCTCGAGGCCTGGATCCGCTGCCCGGTGCGGTGGTTCGTGGAGCGCGCGCTCGGTGCCCGCGACCTGGAGGCCGAGCCTGAGCCGCTCGCCCGCGGCGGGCTGGCGCACGCCGCGCTGCGGGATGTGCTCGAGGGACTGCGGGAGGCGACGGGCTCGGCGCGCGTGACCGGGCAGACCGCGGCGCTGGCGGTCGACCTGCTCCGCGACGCGCTCGAGCTGCGCGCGGCGCAGTTCCCGCTCTCGGTCACTCCCGAGCGGGCGGCGGCCGCGCGGCGGCGCCTGCAGGCCGACCTCGAGCGCTACCTGCGCCACGCGGCCTGCGACGCCGACGACACCGGCACGGACGTTGAGCGCGCCGAGCCGCTGTACCTGGAGCTCGGGTTCGGCTTTGGCGCCGAGCGCGACGGGGAGCAGGAGCTGGGCGCGCTGGAGCTCGGCGACGAGCTGCGCCTGCGGGGGCGGATCGACCGCGTCGACGTCGGCCCCGATGACACCGCGATCGTCTACGACTACAAGGGCTCGCGTGTGTGCCCGGGCGCGAGATGGGAGAGCGAGGGCGCGCTGCAGGCAGCGCTGTACATGAAGGCGGTCGAGCAGCTGCTCGGGCTGGACGCCGTCGCGGGGCTCTACCAGCCGCTGGCGGGCAGCGACCTGCGTCCCCGCGGTGCGCTCGACCGAGACCGGGCGAGCAACGTGAACGGGTACGCGACCGACCGGGTGGACGCCGGCGAGCTGCGGGTGCTGGTCGAGCGGGTCGTCGAGCTGGCGCGCGAGGCCGCCGGCGAGGCCAGCCGCGGGGAGCTGCGCGCCCGGCCGCGCACGTGCGGCTTCGCCGACAGCGGCTGCGCGTATCCGACGATCTGTCGCAGTGGGCAGCGATGACGCCGCGGACCGACGACGGGCGGCTCGGCCTCACCGACGAGCAGCGGCAGGCCGTCGCGCGGCGAGACGGGCAGGTGCTGCTGGCGGCTGGGGCCGGAAGCGGCAAGACGTCTGTGCTCGTGGAGCGCTTTGTCGCGGCGGTGCGCGAGGACGGGATCGCGCCATCGAGGATCCTCGCGATCACGTTCACCGAGCGGGCCGCGGGCGAGCTGCGCGCGCGCGTTCGCGCGCGCCTGACCGAGCTCGGCGCGCGCGACGCCGCGCGCGACGTGGAGCTGACCTTCATCTGCACTTTTCACGCCTTCTGCGCGGCGCTGCTGCGCGCGCGAGCCCTGCTCGCCGGTCTGGACCCAGCGTTTGAGATCCTCGACGAGGGTCTCGCCGGGCGCCTGCGAGACCGGGCGTTCACGACCGCGCTGGGCGAGTTTCTCGCTGGCGGCGCCGAGCGCGTCGACATCGCCGCCGCCTACGGGCCGGACGGGCTTGCGCAGATGATCGGCGCGACCTATGCGCAGCTGCGCAGCGCCGGCGAGCGAGCGCCGCGCCTCCCGCAGCCAGGCGGCGTCGGCGAGCCAGAGCTCGACGCGGCGCGCGCGGCCGCGCAGCTCGGGGTGCTGCTCGCCCTGTTCGGGGAGCACTACGAGGAGCTCAAGCGCGACCGCGGCGCGGTCGACTTCGACGACCTCGAGCTCGCCGCGCGCGACCTGCTGCGCGAACACGAGGGCGTCAGGACACGCTGGTCAGAGCGCTTTGACCTGCTGATGGTCGACGAGTTCCAGGACACCAATCGCCGCCAGCTGGCGATCCTGTCAGCGCTCTCGCGCGAGAACCTGTTCACGGTCGGCGACGAGCTGCAGGCGATCTACTCGTTCCGTCACGCCGACGTCGACCTCTTCCGCGCGCGCCGCGCAGAGCTCGCGCCCCGCGGGGCCAGCCTGCGCCTGACGGGCAACTTTCGCGCCCGCCCCGCGCTGCTTGACGCGATCAACGCGGCGTTCGCGACGCGGTTTGACGGGGATGCCGTGCCGCTTCAGGCCGCGCGCAGCGACGCCCGCCGTGAGAGCTCGCCTCGGGTCGAGCTGCTGCTGACCGCGCGACTGGGGTGGGAGCAGGACGAGGCCCTCGCGCGCGAGGTCGCCGCCGGCCTGCCCGCCTGCCCGCTGTGGCGCCAGGCCGAGGCGCGGGCGCTCGCGCGGCGGGTGGGCGAGCTCGTGGACGGCGGAGCCGTGCGTGCGGGAGACGTCGCGGTGCTGTTGCGGGCGGTGTCTGACATGGAGGTGTATGAGGGCGCGCTGGCGCAGCAGGGGCTCTCGACGCTTGCGACCGTCGGGAGCTTCTGGGAGCGCCAGCAGGTGGCCGACCTGCTCGCCTACCTGCGGGCGCTGGCCAATCCGCTGGAGGAGCCGGCCCTGCTCGGCGTTCTGGCGTCGCCGCTGGTAGGCATCTCATTGGAGGGGCTCGCGCGGCTGACGGGCGCGGCCCGCGCGGGCGGACGGGGCCTGTGGCAGACGCTGTGCGATGCCGACGATGAGTCGCTGGCCGCGCTGGGAGCGCGCGAGGGCGAGCTGCTGGGCGACTTTCGCGCGCGCTTTGCGCGCGAGCGCGCCGGCGCCGCGCGCAGGCCGATCGCCAAGCTGATCGAGCGCGTGCTCGATCAGAGCGCCTACCGCGAGCAGGTTCTGGAGCTCGCCGCGGGGCGCCAGCGCCTGGCCAACATCAACAAGCTGCTGCGTCTGGCGGGGCGCTTCGAAGAGACCGAGGGCCGCGATCTGCGCGGTTTCCTGGACTACGTGGACCGGCGCGAAGCGAGCGCAGATCGGGCTGAGCCAGACGCACCGGTCGACGACGTCGATCCCGATGCCGTGCGCCTGATGAGCGTGCACGCGGCCAAGGGCCTCGAGTTCCCCGTCGTCTGCGTCGCCGACCTGGGGCGCAAGCCGAACCTCCGCGTGCCCGATCTGATCGTCGACGGCGATCTCGTGGGCCTGCGCCTCGCGCGCCTGCGCGAGGGGACCAGAGAACCGGCGCTGCAGTACGAGCTGCTGTGCGAGCGCAGCCGGTGCGCCCAGGCTGAGGAGGAGGACCGGATCCTCTACGTCGCGATGACGCGCGCGCGCGAGCGGCTGCTGCTCAGCGGCGCCGTCGATCTCAGCAGCTGGCCCGATCCACGGCGCGGAGCTGCGCCGATCGCCTGGCTCGTTCCCGCGCTGTCCGCCGAGCTGCCCCAGCGCCTGCAGGCGGGCCCGTCCGCGGTCTTCGAGCAGGATCTGAACGGGGCCAGCGGACAGCTGCGCGTGCACCTGAACGCCCCGCCGCCCCAGGCCACGCTGCCGGGGCTCGAGCCCGAGCGCGCGCAGCGCGCCGGGGCCGCCCGCCCGCGGCCCGCCCGCGCGGCGCCGATGCGCGAGCAGCGAAGCGACCCGAGCGACGTTCGCGGCGCGAGCACCCCGCGCCAGCCGCCCGGGGCGCTCAGCTACACGGCGCTCTCGCAGCTGCAGCGCTGCGGCTATCGCTACTACCTGGAGCGCGTGCTCGGCATGCCCGAGCGCCTCGATGGGGCCCATCCGACCGCCGGGGTCGCGTTGAGCGCCCGTGCCCGCGGAATCCTCGCGCACAGGCTGCTGGAGTCCGTGGACTTCAGGCGGCCGCGGGCGACGAGCGATCAGGACGTCGCGCGGGCCGCCCGCGAGCTCTCGCTGCGCGCGGGCGCGCAGGAGCGCGAGGAGATCGCCGCGCTCGTGAGCGCGCTGTCGGGCGCGGGCCGCAACGGGAAGACCGGCGCGGGATCGCCGGGAGCGCGCGTCGCGGCGGCCGTGTCGGTTCACCGCGAGCATCCCTTCGCGTTCTCGCTGGGCCCAGACCAACCGCTGCTGAGCGGCGTCATCGACCTGCTCGCCTACGAGGCGGGCGGGGGCGCGCTCGTGCTCGACTACAAGACCGACCACGTCTCAGAGGGCGACGACGTCGAGGCCCTGGTGGCGCGCGACTACGCCGTTCAGCGACTGCTCTACGCGCTGGCCGTGCTGCGTGCCGGGGCGTCGCGCGTAGAGATCGTGCACTGGTACCTGCACCGTCCGCGAGACTGGGTGAGCGCGAGCTATGAGCTCGCGCAGCGCCGCGAGCTGGAGGAGCTCCTGCGCGCATGCATCGCGGCGGCGTGGCGGTTTGCAGTCAGCGCGCACCCCCGGCGCGCGCTCTGTGAGAGCTGCCCGGGACGGGGGACTCTCTGCTCCTATGAGGAAGCCGTGACGCTCGCGCCGTGAGCCGCGCGAAGGCCGCTTTCGCGGCCGGTTTCGGCGGCTCGGTCGATGCTACGCTTTGTGTTTACGCCTCAGGTATTTGCCCGTCTTTGCAGGCGAGGTTTCCTATGGGGTGTGCCGCCGCGCGAGGCACCGCCCCTCCGGAGAACTGTCATGACTACCCAGACCAAGCAGCCGCCAAAGGCCGTCGGACTCTACGACCCCCGCTTCGAGCACGACGCGTGCGGTGTGGGCATGGTCGCGCGGCTGGACAACGTCGCGAGCCACGAGGTCATCGCGCGAGCGATCGCGGCGCTCGAGAACCTCGAGCATCGCGGCGCCACCGGGGCGGACCCGTGCACCGGCGACGGCGCCGGGATCCTGATGCAGGTGCCCGACGAGCTGCTGCGGGCCACGGTGGACTTCGAGCTCCCCCCGGCCGGGCGCTACGGCGTGTTGATGTGCTTCCTGCCGACCGACGCCGTGGCCCGGGACGAGCTGCAGCAGCTGCTCGAGCAGACCGTTCGCGACGAGGGCCAGACGGTGCTCGGGTGGCGCGAGGTGCCCGTGAACCCCGAGCACACCGGCGAGGTCGCAGGCGCCTGCCGCCCGGAGATCAGGCAGCTGTTCGTCGGCGCCGGCGACGGCGCCTCCGATCAGGACGCCTTCGAGCGCAAGCTTTACGTGATCCGCCGCGTGAGCGAGCTGATGGCCTCCGCGGAGGGAGGCCTGTACGTCGCGTCGAGCTCGTCGCGCACGGTCAACTACAAGGGCATGCTGATCAGCTACCAGCTGGCGGACTTCTACAGCGATCTGCGCGACGCGCGCAGCAAGAGCGCGCTGGCGCTCGTGCACTCGCGTTTCTCGACCAACACGTTTCCCAGCTGGGAGCTGGCTCACCCCTACCGCGTGATCTGCCACAACGGCGAGATCAACACGCTGATGGGGAACATCAACTGGATGCGCGCGCGCGAGTCCGAGCTGCGCTCGGAGCTGTTCGGCGACGACCTGAGCAAGATCCTCCCCGTCGTGGCGCCCGGGAACTCGGACTCGGCGACGTTTGACAACGTGCTCGAGCTGCTGATGCTCGCGGGGCGCTCGCTGCCGCACGCGGCGATGATGATGATCCCCGAGGCCTATCGCGACCGCGACGACCTCCCCGAGCACCTGAAGGCCTTCTACGCCTACCACTCGTGCCTGATGGAGCCATGGGACGGCCCGGCCGCTGTCGCGTTCACCGACGGGCGCGTCGTCGGCGCGACGCTCGACCGCAACGGCCTGCGGCCAGGACGCTGGGTGGAGACGACCGACGGCTACGTCGTGCTCGGCTCGGAGACCGGCATCATGGACGTGGCGCCGGGCGAGATCAAGCGGCTGGGTCGCCTGCAGCCGGGAAAGCTGTTCCTCGTCGACCTGCAGCGCGGGCGCATCGTGGCCGACGAGGAGCTGAAGCGCGAGGTCTCGACGCGCAAGCCGTACGGCGAGTGGTACGCGCGCAACGCCGTGCCCTTCTCAGAGCTCGCGCCATACGAACAGGTGACGATCTCAGACCAGCCGATGCACACCCGCCAGCGCGCGTTCGGCTACTCCCAGGAGGACCTCTTCGTGCTGCTGGCGCCGATGGCGCGCGACGCAGTCGAGCCGGTGGGCTCGATGGGCAACGACCTGTCGCTGGCGGTCCTGTCCGACCAGGCGCCGCCGCTGTTTTCCTACTTCAAGCAGCTCTTCGCGCAGGTGACCAACCCGCCGATCGATCCGATCCGCGAGGACATCGTGATGAGCCTGGCGACGAGCCTGGGCAGCGAGCGCAACCTGTTCGACGAGACCCCCGAGCACGCGCACAAGCTGCTGCTCGACCAGCCGATCCTGCTGAACCGTGCGCTGGAGACGCTGCGTCACGTCGCCCATGACGTGTTCTCGGCGCGCACGATCGACATCACGTGGCCGGTCGCGGAGGGGCCGGAGGGCATGGAGAAGGCGATCTCGCGCGTCTGCGCGAAAGCCTCGGACGCGATCGACGAACAGATCAACATCATCATCCTGTCGGACCGCCTGCTCGGCCCGCGCCGCGCCCCGATCCCCTCGCTGCTGGCGGTCGCGGCCGTGCACCACCACCTCGTGCGCGAGGGCACGCGCCTGCGTGCCGGCATCATCCTCGAGTCCGGCGAGCCGCGCGAGGTGCATCACTTCGCGACGCTGATCGCCTACGGCGCGAGCGCGATCAACCCGTACCTGCTGCTCGAGACGCTCGACGACCTGGTGCTGCAGGGTCGCCTGGATGGCCGCATCGTGCGCGCCGCCGACAACGGCGCCAAGGAGCCGCTGAGCGCCGAGCGGGCCGCGCAGAACCTAATCAAAGCGCTGGGCAAAGGCCTGCTCAAGACGATCTCCAAGATGGGCATCTCGACGATCCAGTCCTACTGCGGTGCGCAGATCTTCGAGGCGGTGGGCTTGGAGCGCGAGCTGATCGACCGCTACTTCACCGGGACCGCGTCGCGGATCGGCGGCGTCGGTGCGAGCGTGCTGGCGACAGAGGCGCTGCAGCGCCACGCGCGCGCCTTCCCGGCCCCGCACGACTCCCTGCTTCCGGTTGGCGGCATCTACGCGTGGCGGCGCGACGGCGAGCACCATATGTGGAACCCCGAGACGATCGCGCTCGTGCAGCACGCCGTGCGCGCCGCCAACGGCGACATCGCCGCGGCGCTGCGCGGCGACCGCGAGGCGCACGCCGCCGTGCGCGAGAGCCCTGCGTTTGAGAAGTATCGCGAGTACGCCCACGAGGTCAACGAGCAGGCGGCGCGCAAAGCGACGCTGCGCGGCCTGCTGAAGATCGGCGGCGCCGGCGTGGACGCGCCGGAGCCGATCGCGCTCGACGAGGTCGAGCCGGCGAGCGAGATCGTCAAGCGCTTCTGCACGGGGGCGATGAGCCTCGGCTCGATCTCGCGCGAGGCCCACGAGACGCTCGCGATCGCGATGAACAGGCTGGGCGGGCGTTCGAACACGGGCGAGGGGGGCGAGGACCCGGCGCGCTACACGCCCGACGCCAACGGCGATCGCCGCCGCTCGGCGATCAAGCAGGTGGCGTCCGGGCGCTTCGGTGTGACGGTCCACTACCTCGTCAACGCCGACGAGCTTCAGATCAAGATGGCCCAGGGCGCAAAGCCCGGCGAGGGTGGCCAGCTCCCCGGCCACAAGGTCGACGCCTACATCGGCGCGATCCGCCACACGATGCCTGGGGTCGGACTGATCTCCCCGCCGCCCCACCACGACATCTACTCGATCGAGGACCTCAAGCAGCTGATCTACGACCTGCGCTGCGGCAACCCGCGGGCGCAGGTGTCGGTCAAGCTCGTGGCCGAGGTCGGCGTGGGAACCGTCGCCGCGGGCGTATCGAAGGCCAACGCGGACCGCGTGCTGATCAGCGGGCACGACGGCGGCACCGGCGCCTCGCCGCTGTCCTCGATCCAGGCGGCGGGGGTCCCGTGGGAGATCGGCCTCGCCGAGACCCAGCAGACGCTGCTGCTCAACGACCTGCGCTCGCGCATCATCGTGCAGACAGACGGCCAGCTGAAGACCGGTCGCGACGTCGTGATCGCAGCGCTGCTCGGCGCCGACGAGATGGGCTTCTCGACGGCGCCCCTGATCGCCACGGGCTGCATCATGATGCGCGCCTGCCACCTCAACACGTGCCCGGTGGGCATCGCCACGCAGGACCCCGAGCTGCGCGAGCGCTTCCAGGGGACGCCCGAGCATGTCGTCAACTTCTTCTTCTTCGTGGCCGAGGAGGTGCGCGAGATCCTCGCGTCGCTCGGCCTGCGCTCGCTGGACGAGGCGATCGGGCGCGTCGACCTGCTCGGGGCGCGCGAGGCGATCGAGCACTGGAAGGCGCGCGGCGTGGACCTCAGCCACATCCTCGCGCACGTGCCGCTGCCCGAGGGCGCTGCGCGCCGGCGGGTGCAGCCGCCGCCCGAGGTGCTCAAGGACGCGCTGGACTGGGAGCTCGTGCAGAGCTCGCTGCCCGCGATCGAGCGCGGCGAGCCCGTGCAGATGCGCCTCGCGATCCGCAACCGCAACCGTTGCGTGGGCGGCATCCTGTCCAGCCGGATCGCGTCAGAGCATGGCGCCGAGGGCCTGGCGGAGGAGTCGATCGTCGTGGACTTCGAGGGCTCTGCGGGCCAGAGCTTCGGCGGCTGGCTGGCGCCGGGCGTGACGTTCACGCTGTGGGGAGATGCGCAGGACTACGTCGGCAAGGGGCTGTCGGGTGGCGTGATCGCGGTGCGCCCGCGCGAGGGCATGTCGGCCGACTTCATCGCGCAGGACAACGTGATCATCGGCAACACGGTGCTGTACGGGGCGACGCGCGGGCGGGCGTTCTTCCGCGGCCTGGCGGGCGAGCGTTTCGCGGTGCGAAACTCTGGCGCCTTGACGGTCGTGGAGGGCGTCGGCGACCACGGCTGTGAGTACATGACCGGTGGTTGCGTGGTCGTGCTCGGGCCGACGGGGCGCAACTTCGCGGCCGGGATGAGCGGCGGGGTGGCCTACGTGCTCGACGAGGACGGCACGTTCGCGCAGCGATGCAACACCGGCATGGTCGGCTTTGAAGGGCTGGCAGAGGCGGACGTGATCGAGCTGCGCGAGATGATCGCCGAGCACCTGCAGCGCACCGAGTCGCCCGTGGCCGCGCGCGTGCTCGACGAGTTTCAGGCGCTGCTCGACGCCGGCGCGTTCGTGAAGGTGATGCCGCACGACTACAAGCGGGTGCTCGCGGAACGCGCCGCCGAGGCCGCCGTGCTCGCGGGCAACGGCAGGGCAGCTGCCGCGGGCAGCTCGGTGGAGTCTCAGTCGCCGGACGGCGACGTGGACTCGCTGCAGGCCGAGCAGGAGCCCGCTTGATGGGCAAGCTCGGAGGCTTTCTGCATATCGAGCGTCACGGCGTGCCCCAGCGCGAGCCCGCCGAGCGCGCGCGCGACTACCGCGAGTTCCTGCTCACGCGCCCCGAGGGCGAGCTGCGCGAGCAGGGGGCGCGCTGCATGGACTGCGGCGTTCCCTTCTGTCACAACGGCTGTCCGCTGGGCAACCTGATCCCCGACTGGAACGACCTCGTCTATCGCGATCGCTGGCGCGAGGCGATCGACCAGCTGCACGCGACGAACAACTTCCCCGACTTCACCGGGCGGCTGTGCCCGGCGCCGTGCGAGGCGGCGTGTGTGCTGGAGATCCGCGAGGGCGACTCGGTGACGATCAAACAGATTGAGCGCGCGATCGTGGAGCGGGCGTTCGATAAGGGCTGGATCGTGCCCGAGCCGCCGTCGGCGCGCCGGCTCACCGGTCAGTCGGTGGCGGTCATCGGCTCGGGCCCGGCGGGCATGGCCGCCGCCCAGCAGCTGCGCCGCGCCGGACACGAGGTCACGTTGTTCGAGCGCGACGAGGCCGCCGGCGGCTTGGTGCGCTTCGGCGTGCCGGACTTCAAGATCGAGAAGACCGTCGTGCAGCGACGGGTCAACCAGCTGATCGCCGAGGGCGTGCAGCTGCGCTGCGGCGTCGACGTGGGCGCGGACGTGAGCGCGTCTGAGCTGCGCGAGGGCTTTGACGCGATCGTGCTCGCGACCGGCGCGCGCGTGCCGCGCGACCTGCCCGTGCCCGGGCGCGAGCTCGACGGCGTGCACTTCGCGATGGACTACCTGTACGGGCGAAACCGCTGGGTCGCGCGCGAGCAGGGGCCCGAGCCGTCGGTCGCCCAGCCACCGCGGCCGGGCACGATCTCCGCCGAGGGTCGCGCGGTCGTCGTGATCGGCGGCGGCGACACCGGCGCCGACTGCGTCGGCAACGCGCTGCGCGAGGGCCCGAGCTCGATCATCCAGCTCGAGCTACTGCCCGAGCCGCCTGTGCATCGAGCCGATGACCGCACCCCCTGGCCGCTGTGGCCGCTGAAGTACCGGCTCTCCTACGCCATGGAGGAGACGCTCACGGAGCGGCTCGGCGAGCAGGACTACTCGATCGCGACGACGCACTTCTCCGCCGACGCCGACGGCCGGGTGGCCGCGCTGCACATCGCCCAGGCGGCGCCGCAGCCGCCGTTTGGCCCGCTGCCGGGGACCGAGCGCGAGCTCCCGGCGCAGCTCGTGCTGCTGGCGATGGGCTTTCTCGGCCCCGAGCAGCAGCTGCTGCAGCAGCTCGGCGTCGAGCGCGACGAGCGCAGCAACGTCAGGGCGCCCGAGCCGTACACGACCTCGGCGCCGGGCGTGTTCGCCGCCGGCGACGCGCGCCGGGGGCAGTCGCTGATCGTGTGGGCGATCAACGAGGGGCGCGAGTGCGCGCGCGTGGTCGACCGCTACCTGGCTTCCCGGCGCAACGGCTCGCTGGCCGACGCGCTGCCCGAAGATCAGGGCCTGCTGGGCCACGCGGACGCCGACGAAGGCCCCGAGGGGCCGCCCAACCACGTCGGGCCGGGCATCGAAGCCTAAAAGCCCTGGCGCTTGCCGCCGGCCCGGCGGGGTCGAAAATGCCGTCCACCCGGCCGCCTACAGTCTTCTGGCAGTCAGCTGTTTCCCTTCGTACCGGGAGTCGCCGATGCCACTCTGCTTCATCGAGCCGCAGGATGCCATTCGGGTCATAGCCGAGTCGGTCGGTCGCGAGGCGCGCCGCCAGCTGGTGGGCGAGGTGGTGCGCGCGTGGGTGGATGACATACCCGACCAGGAGCTGCCTGTCCACTACGCCAAGGCGATCGCCGATCTCGACGAGGACGACCTTAACCTGCTTGCCGCCTGGCACGCCTCGCTGGAGGTGGGCCAGCCGATCCCCAACACCGAGTTTCTCGTAGGGGTGTTCTCGAGCCTCGGCGAGAACCGCCGTGAGGCGCTGAAGATCGCCGCGGGCTTCCGCGGCGAGGAAGCTTTTCAGGCCGGCGTGTCCGAGGCACAGGCGCTGGACACCGTGCTGCCCCGGCTGTCGCGCGAGCGCGCGATGGAGCTGGCGGGGGAGTGCATCCAGCTGTATATGTGGGACCGCCTCGGCTCCGATAACTAGTGAGCCGATAGGCGGCGTCAGGCGGCGTCCTCGGGTCGCTCGCGTGCGTAGCACGCCACGCTCCCTGCGTCCTTGCCTGACTTGCCTCTCGGCCCCGCTAGGGGCTGTGGGGAGATCCTCAGGCGTTCAGGTGTCGTCAGGCGGATCAGGCGGCGTCAGGCGTTGTCCTCGATTGCAGGAGTGTCGCCTGAATCCGCCGCGGCCATTGGGATCATCCTCGCGTGGTCGCCCTACTCGTGGCACTCGCCGGAGCAGGCGGGGTGCTGGCCCGCTACGGCATCTCGTCGGCGTTCCACGGCGACGCGCTCCCATGGGCGACGGTCGCGATAAACGTGGCGGGGTCGTTTCTACTGGGAGTGCTCGTGGTGGTCCCGTGGTGGTCGGCGAGCATGAGGACCGCGCTCGGGGTCGGCTTCCTCGGCGGGTTCACCACGTTCTCGACGTTCACCGTCCAGGCCGTGCTCGAGATCGACGCTGGAGAGCCGGGTCGCGCTGCGGTCCTCGTGCTCGCCTCGGTGCTACTCGGGCTCACTGCCGCGGCCGCGGGGTATTACCTCGGCCGGGCGATCGCGTGATCTCGCCGGCCGCTCAGCCCTCGTCGGGCATCTTGCGCTTACGACCCGTGTGGTCGGCGCGGCCGGTGCCGATGCACTCGCGGCACACGACCCACTTGTTGCCTTGGGGCGCGCTTGAGCTGGATGGCGTCCAGCCGACGCCCTCGCACATCGGGCATTGATCCTTCTTCTCGATACGTCGATCGCTCTGGCCCATCACGGCAGCGTACCCGAGAGCGCGCACCGCGTTGCTCCGATGCCCGCCAGAACTGCGGCTAGACTCGGGCCATGGCGCAACCAGAAGTCGATGACGTGCTCGAGGCGCTGTCGAACGTGATCGATCCTGAGCTGGGGCTTGACTTCGTCGAGCTCGGGCTGATCTACGGCGTGGAGGTCGACGACGGCAAGGTGAGCGTCACGTTCACGCTGACGACGCCCGGCTGCCCGATCGGGCCGCAGGTCACCGAGCAGATCGAGGAGTTCGTCGGCGAGCTCGAGGGCGTGCGGGCTGTCGAGTCAGAGATGGTCTTCACGCCGCCGTGGTCGCCGGAGAGGATGTCCGAGGACGCCAAGTTCGCGCTCGGCTTCTGAGCGCGGCAGGTCTCAGACGGTCGTCGCGGTGGCCTCGCGGGCCCGCTGCACGAGCGTCGCCAGCTCGCGTGTGATGCTCTCGCCGATCGCGTCGAGGTCGGGCAGGATGTCGAAGTCGCCCAGCAGTCCGAAGTTCAGCTGTCCGTTGTAGGACATGATCGCCACCGCGAGCGCGTGTCCTTCGGCCAGGAACGCGACCGGATAGACATAGAGCATCTCGCGACCGAGCACGTACAGCGGAACCTGGGGCCCGGGCACGTTCGTGACGAGCAGGTTGAACAGGCGTGTGGAGAAGTTGATCCGCGACGCCTGCGCGAGGATCGTCGGCGGCGCGAAGCTCTGCACGCCCGAGATTACCTCGGCGCCGAGCGCCTGCTTTGACTCCTTCAGGCCGTCCATCGCGTCTGACACGAAGGCGAGGCGCTCGACGGGGTCTGCGATGTAGACCGGCAGCGGACCGCGCATCGCGACGATGCGGTTGCCGAACTGGTCGTGCTCCGCCTCTGTGCGGACCGACACCGGGACCAGCGCGCGCAGCTCGACACCGTCGGTCCGCCCGGCACGCGAAATCAAGAAAGAACGCAGGGCCCCCGAGATCACGGTGAGCACGACATCGTTGACCGTCCCGCCGAACGCGTTCTTGACGGTCTTGAAGTCCTCCAGGCTGCCGGTGACGCCGACGAAGCGCCGGTGCGGTCCGATCGGTCCGTTCAGCAGCGTCCTGGGGGCGGGGTTCAAGGCCGCCCAGGCGATCTCGGCGACTCCCTCGATCGACTCGCACGCACGCGCGATCGCGCGCTCTGGGTGAAAGACCGCCCCGAGCGCGCCTTCGCCCAGCTCGAAGGCTGCCCTGACCGCCCCGCGCAGGTTGGCGGCCAGCAGCTGCACGGTGCCCGGCTCGGTGTGGGGTTTCCAGGGCCGCTGGGCCCCGCTTTGCGGAGGCGGATCGGGGGCCAGGTCGAACAGCACGGTCACGAGATCGACGCCGGCGATGCCGTCGATCAGCGAGTGGTGGTTCTTGGAGATCAGCGCGAAGCGGTCTTCCTCGAGGCCCTCGATCAGCCACATCTCCCACAGCGGCTTTGCGCGATCCAGCGCCTGCGAGAAGATCTGTGCGGTCAGCTCGCACAGCTGCTCCCAGCTCCCGGGCGCCGGCAGGGCGGTGTGGCGGATGTGAAACTCGAGGTTGAAGTTGGGGTCGTCGATCCACACGGGCCGCCCGCTGTCGAGGGCCGTGAACGCGAGCTTCTGGCGGTAGCGCGGCACGAGGTGAAGGCGCCGGCGGATCTGTTCGAGCAGCTCCTCGATCGTCGGCGGGGGCCCCTCGACGATGATCGTGCCCCCGACCTGCATGTGCGCGTGCTGGCCCTCCTGATGCAGGAAGGACGCGTCGATCGGAGTCAGCCTGTCGAGGTGACGCTGTGCCACAGACGCTTAGGGTAGCTCGGCGGCCCTACAATGGCGATGGTGAGAAACACGGTGCAGAAGCTGCTGCTGGCCGCGCCTCGCGGCTACTGCGCCGGCGTCGATCGCGCGGTGCAGACTGTTGAACGCGCGCTCGAGCAGCACGGCGCGCCGGTGTATGTGCGCAAGGAGATCGTGCACAACAAGCACGTCGTTTGCGAGCTGCGCGAGCGCGGGGCGATCTTCGTCGACGAGCAGACCGAGGTACCCAAGGGCGCCGTGTGCGTGTTCTCGGCCCACGGCGTGGCACCAAGCGTGCGCGCGGGCGCGCAGGCGCGTGGCCTGCAGGCGATCGACGCGACCTGCCCGCTGGTCACGAAGGTCCACCGCGAGGCGACGCGCTTCGCGGCCGACGGCTACACGATCGTGCTCGTCGGCCACGATGGCCACGAGGAGGTCGAAGGCACGATGGGCGAGGCGCCCGACCAGATCGTGCTCGTGCAGTGCGAGGAGGACGTCGATGAGTTGGAGCTCGATGACCCCGAGCGGGTCGCATACATCACCCAGACGACGCTGGCCGTCGATGAAACAACCGCGATCATCGCGCGCTTGCGCGAGCGGTTCCCGAGCATCGTCGGGCCGCGCACCGACGACATCTGCTACGCCACGACCAATCGTCAGGCCGCCGTCAAGCAGATGGCGGCGAGCTGCGACCTGATGCTCGTGATCGGCTCACGCAACTCGTCCAACTCAAAGCGCCTGGTCGAGGTCGCGCGCGACTGCGGGACCGAGGCTCACCTGATCGACAACGCCGGCGAGGTGCGTGAGGAGTGGCTGGAGGGCCGGCGCGTGGTCGGCATCTCCTCGGGCGCGAGCGCTCCGGACAACCTCGTGCAGGAGCTGGTCGAGTTCTTCTACCTGCGCGGCGTCCGTGACGTGTCAGAGTTTCACGTCGTCCGCGAGGATGTGCGCTTCATGTTGCCCAAGCAGGTGAGAGACCGGCCGCGGGCGAGCGCGAGCCCGGCCTGACCGACCCTCGGCGCCGCCGGTGTCGCAGCCATGCGTACGCTGATCATCTCCGACCTGCACCTCGGCGGCCTGACCGACATCGACCTGCTGCGTCGTCGCGAGCTGCGCGAGCCGCTGCTGGCGGCGCTGCAGGACGTCGATCGCCTCGTGCTGCTCGGCGATGTGCTCGAGCTGCGCCACGGCCCGCCGCACGAGGCGCTCGCGGCGTCAAGGCCGTTCTTCGAGGACGTCGGCCGAGCGCTCGGCGACGGCGAGCTGGTGTTCACGGCCGGCAACCACGACCACCTGCTGGTCTCCTCCTGGCTGGACGCCCGCGCGATACGCGAGCCCGAGCCCGAGCCGCTCATGCTCGAGCAGCGGGTCGCGCCCGACCAGGCCTCGGCGATGCTCGCCCGGATCGCGCGCTGGGCGAGCCCGGCACGCGTGGAGGTGGCCTATCCGGGGCTCTGGGTGCGCCCGGACGTGTACGCGATGCACGGGCACTACCTCGACTGCCACCTGACGATCCCGACGCTCGAGCGGATCGGCATGGGCCTGATGGGCCGTCTGCTGGAACGGCGCGAGGCGGAGCTCGCGACCGTCGCGGACTACGAGGCGATCACCGCGCCGATCTATGCGTGGCGCGACATGATGGCCCGCTATGCGCGCACCGGCCCGGCGCTCAACGGGGTGGGCACGGTGCGCGCCTGGCGCGCGCTCGGCGGCGGACGACGTCAGCACGAGGGCGCGCGCGGCGCCGCCAACGGGTCGCGCCCGAGCCGCGGTCGCGCCGAAGGCATGCGCGCCGCGACCACCGCGCTGCGCGGGCGCGCGCTGAAGAGCGGCTTCGCGCTCGCGGTCGCAGGCGTCAATCGCGCCGGGATGGGACCCGTGAGCACCGACATCTCGCGCGAGGAGCTTCGCCGGGCGGGCCTGCGCGCGATGGGCGAGGTCGCGACCAGGCTCGGCCTCGGCAACGCCTACGTGGTGTTCGGCCACACGCACCGCGCGGGGCCGCTGCCAGGCGACGATCAGAACGAGTGGCGCGGCGGTCGCGTGCCCCCGCCAGACGGCTCCGGCGTGCGCCTGGTCAACTCTGGGTGCTGGATCTATGAGTCGATCTTCCTCAGCTCGCGGGCCGGCGAAAGCCCCTACTGGCCCGGGACGTGTGTGCTCGTCGAGGACGAGGGCGCGCCCACGCTCAAGCGGCTGCTGTCAGGGCACAGCCACGCCGAGCTCGCCCCGTCGCGAGCGATCCGCGCCTAGCCGCCGGCCACGCCGGGGGTGAAGCAGGTCGCGTGGCAGACGACGCCTCGCTGCAGGCGAAGGCCGAGTACGCCGGCGGTGTGCGCGGGATGCTCGATCAGCGGGTAGGCGCCCGGGTGGGTGACACGCAGCTCGCGCACCGTCGCGGGCTGCGAGCGAGCGTCGCGTTGCTCCCCGTCACCGGCCAGCGGCCGGTGGGTGACCTCGACGCTGCCCCGCCCGCTCAGCACGGCCCACACGCCGCCAGCCTCGTACGGGCCCGTGTAGGCGCCCTGCTGATCGGCGGTCTGGGGACACAGCCGGGCTCCCGGCGCATCCTCGCGGCGCATAGGGGCCAGCGGCTCCATCTGCACGCCCAGCAGCCGCTGGATGGCGAGCTCGGTTTCGACGTAGCCGCCCTCGCCGTAGTGGTAGTCGTACAGCCGCGCGCGGCCGTCGAACAGGTAGCGCGCGGGCCAGCCGATGTTCTCGTACTCGCGCCAGAGGCGCAGCTCGCGATCGATCAAGACCGGGTAGGAGATGCCAAGCCGCGCCACCGCGTCGCGCACCGCCGACTCCTCGCGCGAGGGCTCAAAGCCGGGGCAGTGGACGCCGATCACCCGCAACCCGACGCCGCCCCCGGCGTCGGCCGGCGCTCGATAGCGCTCGTGCCAGGCCTTCACGTAGGGCAGCGTGCGCAGCGAGTTGGGGCGGCAGAAGTCCCAGAACTCGACGAGCATCGGCCGGCCTCGCTGGATCGTGGCCTGCGCCCCGCGCGCGTTGATCCACGGCAGGTCGGTCGGGAACAGCGGGGCGACGATCGTGTCGACGGGTGCGCGCACGGCGAGCGTTGGACGGTGTGCCTGGGCGCGCTGCTAGCCGCAACCGTGCGCGAGCTTGCAGATGTCGTGGGCGAGCCCTTCGGGGGTGAGCTGTTCCAGGCCGAAGACCACCCGCTCGCTGCCGCGCGGATCCAGCAGGAAGACCGCGACGTGGCGCGCGTAGGCGGCAGGTCCCGCGCTGGCGGGTACGACCCCGTATGCGCGCCACACCGGGCCCAGCGTCGCCGACGAGCCGGTCAGATACTGGACCCGTCCGGTCAGCGAGACCCCCGCGAGAAAGCGGCTGACGCGCGCGGGCGAGTCAGCCGCCGGATCGGCGCTCACGAACAGCACGGGCACCGCATGGGGGAGTTCGTCGAGCGCCCCACGGATCTGCTGTGCCAGCAGGGTGCACGTCGACCCGCACGCGGTGTAGGGGAAGGCGAGAACGGTCACGTCGCCGTTGTAGCGCGCGAGCGACACCGGCTGTCCGCTGAGCACGTCGCGCAGCGTGAAGCCGTGCGCCGGCAGGTTCGCCGGCAGGGCCGCGCCGTCGAAGCCCGATGCCGACTCGCCAGCGCCCGCGCCGTCCGCCGCGGCCTGTCGGGGCGTGCTGCCGGGACCGGCCAGGAGCAGCCCGAGCGCGACTCCGAGCACGAGCGCGCTCACGAGGGCGAGCACAACGATTCGAGCACGTTTTGACATCGTGGCTGAGGGTAGGCGAGCGTTCTGCCGCGCGGCGAAACAGGCGCTATACTTTCTAAAGCGAGTAAAACCCGACCGTGGTTTAGGAGTTTCAAAGATGAGCCCGTCTGGACCGGAGCTTCTCCGCCAAGTCAAGAGCAGGATCGAGGAGGTCGACCCGTCCGAGGTCAAGCAGCTGCTGGACGAGGGCGTGGCGATCGTGGACGTGCGCGGCAGCGACGAGTTTGCCACGGGGCACCTTCCGGGCGCCAAGAACATTCCGCGGGGCCACCTGGAGTCGCGCATCGAGAATGCCGTGCCGGACCGCAGCACCCAGGTGATCCTGTATTGCGCGTCGGGCAGCCGCTCGGCCTACGCCGCGCGCACGCTCCAGGAGGACATGGGCTATGCGAACGTGCGCTCGATGACCGGCGGGATAACGCTTTGGAAGGATCGCGGGCACGACGTCACGATTCCACGTGCGCTGAGCGCCGAGCAGCGCGACCGCTACTCGCGCCATCTGCTGATCCCCGAGATCGGCGCAGAGGGCCAGCAGAAGCTGCTCGACGCCAAGGTGCTCCTGCTCGGCGCCGGCGGTCTGGGCTCCCCGACGGCGTTGTACCTCGCCGCAGCCGGCGTTGGCACGCTGGGGATCGTCGACGACGACGAGGTCGACCTGTCCAACCTGCAGCGCCAGGTGATTCATTCCACCCAGCGGGTGGGGATCCCCAAGGTCGACTCGGCGGAGGAGTCGATCCACGCGCTGAACCCCGACGTCAACGTCGTCAAGTACCCGGTGCGGATCGACGCGTCGAACATCATGGAGATCATCGAGGGCTACGACGTGATCGTCGACGGCGTGGACAACTTCCCCACGCGCTACCTGCTCAACGACGCCACCGTGCGCCTGCGGATCCCGGTCGTGTCCGCGTCGATCCTCGGCTTCGACGGGCAGCTGTCGGTGTTCAAGCCCTATGACGGGCCCTGCTACCGCTGCCTGTTCCGCGAGCCGCCGCCCGCCGAGCTCGCTCCCTCCTGCGGGGCCAACGGCGTGCTCGGAGTGCTCCCGGGAACGATGGGCCTGCTCCAGGCGACCGAGGTCGTCAAGCTGATTCTCGGCATCGGCGAACCGGCGATCGGGCGGCTGCTGCTCTACGACGCGCTCGCGGCGACGCTGACCGAGGTCAAGGTTCATCGCGACCCCGACTGCCCGATCTGCTCGCGCGACCCCGATCAGATCACCGACGAGGAGATGGGCGCGTTTCCCGACTACGAGGCGTTCTGCGCCGCGGCCGGGTAAGCGCGGCATCCCGATGACGCGCTCGCGTGTGACGGCCGAGCGTCGGATGCGCTCGGCCTGCTAATCATTCCGCATGGCCACGATCAAGATCCCACCGGTGCTGCGCGCCTCGGTCGGCGGCGAGAAGGAGCTGAGCGGCTCGGGCGGGAACGTCGGCGAGGTGCTGCGCGGCCTGGCCGCGAGCCACCCGGCCACCGAGAGCCAGCTGTTCTCCGCCGAGGGCGAGCTCAACCGCTACGTGAATGTCTATCTCAATGACGAAGACGTGCGGGTGCTCGACGGGCTGGACACGGCGGTGGGCGAGGCCGATACGCTCGTGATCCTGCCGGCGATGGCCGGCGGCGCGCGCTGCGCCGTTCGCTAGCGCGGCGTAGTTCGCGGCGGCTCAGTCAGCGCCGCGCCGGCGGCGGCCGATCAGCGTCCTCACGCGGCGCGGCCAGGGGGCCGCGTGGGCTCGCGCCCCGTTGTCGCGGGGCTTGCTGGACGGCGAGATGTGGCTCATCGCGTGCTCGGCGAGCGCCGTGATAGTCAGCGACGGGTTGACGCCGACGTTGGCGGGCACCGCCGCACCGTCGCACACGAGCAGGTTCTCATAGCCGAACACGCGCTGGCCGGCGTCGACGACGCCGCGCTCCGGATCGGGCGCGATCACCGCGCCGCCGAGGATGTGGGCGGTGGTGGGGATGTTGAAGAGCGCCTCGAACAGCGAGCTCTGGGCGACCCCTCCGGTCCGCTTGGCGAACCATTCGGCGGCCTGGTTGGCGACGGGGATGAACGTCGGGTTGGGCCGCTCGGGGTCCTGTTCGGTCTGCAGCCAGAACGACCCGAACGGGCCTTTGCGCGGGCGCAGCGCGATCGCGTTGTCGAGCGTCTGCATGACGAGGATGATGATCGTGCGCCGCGACCAGTGCTTGGGAAACAGAACCTGGGCCAGGCGGCCGGGGTGCGCGAGTATCTGGGCGAGCAGCTTCAGCGGACGGCTCAGGCGGGTTCCGTCGCCGACCAGCAAGGTGTTCAGCCGGTGCATCGAGTCACCGTCGTTGCCGTAGGTGACCGTCTCGATGTGGGTGTGGGCGTCGGGGTAGATCGAGGAGGTGATCGCGACGCGTTTGATCAGATCTTCGGGGTAGTCCTCGGGCACTGTCACCGCGAGGATCGACTCAGAGTTCGTGCGGACCAGCTCTCCAATGCGCGGCGAGATGCGGCCCAGCGAGCCGCTCAGGCGACACCGCTGCAACAGCTTGTTCGTGCCCAGCGGACCGGCTGCGACGACCACCCCACGCGCGCGGTGAACCGTCTGGTTTGAGCGCAGCCACGAGCTGGACGGGACGCTGCGCACCTCATAGCCGTCGCTGCCCGAGCCGTCTCCAAGCGGGCGGATGTCGATCACGGTGCGCTCGGGCAGCACGCGCGCGCCGCCGCGCTCGGCCAGGTAGAGGTAGTTCTTGACGAGCGTATTCTTGGCCCCGTGCGGGCAGCCGACCATGCAGCGCCCGCACAGCAGACAGCCCGTGCGCTCAGGGCCCTCGCCGCCGAAGAACGGGTCTGGCACCGTCTTACCCGACTCGCCGAAGAAGACTCCGACAGGGGTCCTTTTGTAGGTGTCGGCCACGCCGAGCTCCTCGCCGAGCTCGCGCAGCAGCTGGTCGGCGGGGTCGTCGTGGGGGTTTTCCACCACGCCGAGCATCCGCTGCGCTTCGGCGTAGTGGGGAGCGAGCGTGCCCTCCCAGTCGACGCCCATGCCCGACCACTGCGGGTCCTCGAAGAACTTCTTCGGCGGGACGTAGAGCGTGTTCGCATAGCCCAGGCTCCCGCCGCCCACGCCGCAGCCGGAGACGACCGCCACGTCCTTGAACGTGGTCATGCGAAAGATGCCCTTCATCCCCAGGCGCGGGTTCCACAGGTAGCGCCGCAGATCGGCGGTGGAGCGCGGGAACTCTGAATCGGCGAAGCGGCGGCCGCACTCGAGCACGCCCACCGAGTAGCCCTTCTCGGTCAGGCGCAGCGCGGACACGCTGCCGCCGAAGCCCGAGCCGATGACCAGCCAGTCAAAGTCGAAGTCGCCGGGGTCGCCGTCCATTGATCCACCAATCCTAAGTCAAGCGCCGACCGCCGTGCTCGCGGCCGCTCGCGGCCGCTCGCGGGGATGCTCGCCGAGGCCGCGGCCATGAATGGCGCCGCCCCGCGACGGCCATGTTCTGAAGCGCCCCCGGCCAGGGTTCCTCCTCCTACACTGCCGGGGGCGCCGGGCTTCAGAGCCCGAGCGACGGCGCTCAGCCGCGCCCGCGTCACCTCCTCCCACGCGCTCTCGCTTTTCCCGACGCCGACTCGGGAGTGCCGCCGCTCTCGCGGCGCTGATTACCCGCCGGAGTAGCGCTAAACACACAGGCGGGTCGCGAATCCGCAATCAGCGAGATTCTCCTCGTGGGGGCAAGTTCGAGGCGTCCCCGGCCAGCCTGGGGGTCTCGCCGGGGACGCCGGGCGTCCGAGCCCGAGCGACGGCGCTTATCCGGGGGCCCCTGTCATCCCCTCCCCAACCTCCTCCGGAGGCCTGTACTCGGAAGCGCCGCGGCTCTCCCGGCGCCGCCTACCCGCTGGGGTACTCGCTAAACAGGACAGGCGCGTGGCCTGAGCGCGCGGCTATTGGAGCGGGACAGGTGGGCGCCATAGCCCGCCAGACGTCTCGAAGGCAAGGACACAGGGGGCCGCCAGCTCTCAGATACCCAGAACGACCGTGGATGTTATCGTTTCGGTCGTCGGCCGGCCTCGGCTGGCGGGGCGGGCCCGGGCGGTTGGAGGTAGGAGATTTTAAGCGGTCTGGGAGGAGCTGTCGGCGTGCTGAGGGTGCATGCCGCGTTGGGGCGCGGTGCGTTGAAGACGTTCGCGCTCGCAGGGCTCCTCGCGATGGCGCTCGCCGGCGGCGGCTTGGTTGTCGCGACCGAACCGGCGATAGCGTCTTCGCCGCTCAGCTGGGCTAGCCCGGTCCGCGCCGATGATCAGCCACCGTTCGCTGCCCCGGGCGAAATCAAGAGTGTTTCGTGCCCGTCTTCGAGCCTGTGCTTCGCCGTTGACAACGAAGGTGATGTGCTGAGCTCGACAGATCCGAGAGGCGGCACAGGGGCATGGAGGAGGGTCTATCTAGACTCGAGCGAGGATCTAGGCCAGATTTCGTGTCCATCGACTGCGCTGTGTGTCGTCGTCGGTGGCTCCGGCCACATATTGACCTCCACCGAACCGACAGGCAGCGCCTGGACGGCGGTCAAACTGGGCGAAGCCGCAATCCGGGAAGTCTCGTGTCCATCGACGAGCCTGTGCGTAGCTGTTGACTCAAAAGGGGATGTGATCACCTCGACAGACCCGGCAGGGGGAGCCGCGGCGTGGACCACCACCCATATCGACACCCACGAGTCCTTCACGGGCATATCGTGCCCAACGACCAGCCTGTGCGTGGCCGGCACATACGAAGGCTATCTCTTTACCACGACCGATCCGACCGGAGGGGTGGGCGCGTGGACGGTCAGTCACCTGGAGCAGGGCGACCTCCTCGCCGTGTCCTGCTCGTCTGAAAGCCTCTGCGTTTTGACCGATAACTACGGTAACGCTTTCGTGTCGACCGAACCCACCGCGGGAACCGGCGCGTGGAAGGTGACCCATGTGAGCCGTTCTGGGTTGGTCGAGCACGTGTCGTGCGCATCGTGGGGCCTGTGCATTGCGCTGGCTGGCAACGAAGTCATAACGTCGCTGGAACCAACCGGCGGCGAAGGGGCGTGGACATCCGCGACCATCGAACTCAAGAACAAGTATGGCGGCACTTACTCGCTTGACGGTGTCGCGTGTCCGGCTGCGGGCCTGTGCGTGCTGGTCGACGACGGCGGTGCCGTCCTGACATCAACCGAACCCACAGGGGGTGCGAGCGCGTGGACCGTTACACTGCTCGCAGTCGGCCGAAACGGCCCGTGGGAGATTTCGTGCGCGTCGGAGAGCCTGTGCGTCGGAGCGGACGAAGGCGGCAACGTCGTGGTGTCCACCAACCCGACATCAGGAGCCGCTGCTTGGACGACGGCTCACGTCGATGGAACCCGGCTCAACGGCGTGTCCTGTCCCTCGGCCGGCTTTTGCGCAGCGGTGGATGGGGCCGGCAATGTCGTCACGTCCAGCGAACCGACCGGCGGCCCCAGCGCGTGGAGCACCGCGAACGTGGACGGCGCGATCCCGTTCTATGGCGTGTCGTGTCCCTCGACGAGCCTGTGTGTCGCGATTGACAGAGAAGGTGATGTCGTCGCCTCGATACACCCGACGGGCGGCTCGGGCGCGTGGAGTGTCTTCCCCGTCCCACACACTGGCACCCTCGCCGGCGTCTCCTGTCCGTCGGAACAGCTCTGTGTCGCCGTCGATAATCAAGGTGACGTCATCACATCCACGAACCCTGCGGGCGGGACAGCGGCGTGGACCGAGGTCTACACGGGTGTGCCCCGCAGCATCTCTTGCCCGTCGACGAAACTCTGCGTGGCCGCCGGTGGAGACAGGATCGTCTCATCTAACAACCCGACAGGCGGGCCGTCCAGCTGGACGACGACCTACGTCGAAGGGCTCAACGGCCTAGAGGAAGTCTCTTGCGCGCAGGGCGGTTCCTGCGTCGCGACGAGCTACGGCGGAAACGGCTCCCCCGGGAATGTGGTCGTCTCCTCTGACGCCACCGGAAGCCCGGGGCCATGGATCGAGAGCAACGTGTACGGAGTTCCCATCGAAGCACCTAACCCGAACCTGTCACTTTACAGTGTGGAACTGACGGGCGTGTCGTGCGTCGCGGAAGGTATGTGCGCCGTCACGGACATCCAAGGCCGCGTGATGATCGGGCTGTCACTTCCGAACCGGCCGACCGTCGAAACCAAGCCCGCAAACTCGATCACGGGGAGCACTGCGACACTCAACGCCACGGTCAACCCCAACGGCGGGGAAGTCACGAAATGCGAATTCGAATACGGGACCAAAGTGCCGTACGAAAAACACGCACCATGCTCGTCCCTGCCGGGCTCGGGTACCAGCCCGGTCGCGGTGTCGGCGGGGATCAGCGGCTTGGCGGCGCACACCGTCTACCACTTCAGGATCGTCGCGACGAACACCTCGGGCACCAGCGAAGGCGCGGACGAAACGTTCCAAGCCGTGGCCCCGAGCGTCGAAACCAAGCAAGCGTCTTCGATCACCGGCACCTCAGCGACTCTGAACGCGGTGGTCAATCCGAACGGCGGGACAACCGAATGCAAGTTCGAATACACGACGCAGGCGAACTTCGAATTCGACGGCTACTTCGAAGCGCTGAGCGTGCCATGCGCCTCCTCGCCGGGGAGCGGAACGATCCCGGTCGCGGTGTCGGCTTCGATCACCGGCCTCAGCCCGACCACGACCTACCACTTCAGGATCGTGGCGACGAATGCCTCGGGCACCAGCTATGGCCCGGACATGACGTTCACGACGCTCGGCCCGCCGCCGACGGCCGTCACCCAGCCGGCCTCCGAAGTCACCGCGACCTCGGTCATGCTGAACGCGACCGTGAATCCCAACGGCAGCAACGTCACGAAATGCGAATTCGAATACGGGATCGCAAGCGTGTCTGAAAAAACGGCGCCGTGCGCATCCCTGCCGGGGTCGGGCATGAATCCCGTCGCGGTGTCGGCGAACATCTCCGGCCTGGCCACTAACTCCACCTACCACTTCAGGATCTCGGCCACGAACGCCGGCGGGACCGGGAAAGGCTCAGAAGGAAGCTTCAAAACGCCCCCGATCCCGCCAACCCCCACCACGAAGCCGGCCACCGAAGTTACCCTGACCTCGGCCACGCTGAACGCCACGGTCAACCCCAACGGCGGGGAAGTCACGCAATGCGAATTCGAATACGGGACCAAAGTGCCGTACGAAAAACACGCACCGTGCTCGTCCCTGCCGGGCTCGGGTACCAGCCCGGTCGCGGTGTCCGCGGCGGTGAGCGAACTGAGCCCGAGCGAAACCTACCACTTCAGGATCTCAGCGAGCAACCCAAATGGGACCAGCTACGGTAGCGACGTTACGTTCAGGACGACGGCCCCCCCGGCGGTCGTGACAGTCTCGGCGTCGCAAGTCACGAAGACGACGGCGACGTTGAACGCGACGGTGAACCCTCGCGGGGAAACGGTGAGCAAATGCGAATTTCAATACGGCACCACGATCGCATACGGGTCGTTCGCGCCGTGCTCCTCGCTGCCGGGGTCGGGGAGCAGCCCGGTGGCGGTGTCTGCGTCGGTCACTGGCTTGACGGCGAAAGCCACCTACCACTTCAGAATCGTCGCGACCAATGAAGGCGGCAGTGGCGAAGGCAGCGACCAGTCGTTTATCACGGCCAATCCGGCGCACTACTTCTCGGGTGGGCTTGGCAACGGCGCGCGGGTCGAAGGCGGCGAACGAGTGGCCACGATCGAGTGGGGCACGCTGTCACTGACCAACCTGACGACCGGCGCTAAAGTCACGTGCCACAACGTCATCGGCGCTGTGGAGGAAAACCCTGAACCGGGCGGCGAAACAGGTCCGGCCGGCAGCGGTGAAACGCAGTCGTTTGACCCTTATGACTGCGAAAGCGAAGCATGCAACCCCGCAGCGACGGGAGGTGGACCAGCCACCTACATCTCGGTCTTTGCGGAAGGTAGCGAAGCGCCGTACCCGGCAACAGGCACGGCCACGATGACCAATCACTCAGGGTCCACCGGCACGACCGAAGAGCCGCTGGTGGCAAGCGGCTACAACCTCAAATGGAAAAACAAACTGATTGAGGAAGGCACCAAAATCAGGCAGGAAACCGAAAAAATCAAAGACAACGTGATCTGCCACGTCGAGACAGCTGCGAACGCCAAAGGCGAACCCGAGTACGGAGCGCAGGTTCCGGAAGTCTCAAAGGGCAACAACGACCCGCTAACGATGACCCACTGCTGCACGCCGCTCAGCCCGCCGGAACTCGAATTCGACGCGGGCACCCACACCGACGAAAACGAAGTTGGACAGAGAGGCAGGACCGAAGGCAAGCTGAAGGTCCTCGGGTACGGGGGCGAGGAAGTCATCAACGCCAAAGAAGGCTGAGGCTGGCGAAGGACCGTTTGCCAGAGCCGGACAGAACACACCGGCCAGCGCCGGCGCCGTGCCGCAGGCGCTAAACCCCTGTATCTGCGGACTGCATGCCACGAGCGGACGCGAGACGTCATCCCCGCTATATTCCGTAAAGTAATGGCGGTGGAGAGGCTGAGGAACAGGCCGTGCGGGGGGCGCTACGGCGACATCGTGCAGTCGATCGGCAACACGCCGCTGGTCGAGCTGCCCCGCCTGTCGCCCAAGCCGGAGGTGCGCATCTGGGCAAAGCTCGAGTCGCGCAACCCGACGGGCTCTGTCAAGGACCGCGTCGCGCGAGCGCTGATCGAGGACGGCGAGGAGAAAGGCGCGCTGTCGCCCGGGCAGACGATCCTCGAACCGACCTCGGGCAACACGGGCATCTCGCTGGGGATGATCTGTGCGCGCAAGGGCTATCGCCTGAAGGTCGTGATGCCCGAGAACGTGACGCCCGAGCGCACCCAGCTGTTGAGGATGTACGGGGCGCAGATCGTCTACTCAGAGGGCTCCAAGGGCTCAAACGGCGCGGTCGAGATGGCGCTCGAGATGGCGGCCGCCGATCCCTCCTGCTACATGCCCTATCAGTACGGCAACGAGGCGAACCCCAACGCGCACTACAACGGCACGGCGCTTGAGATCCTCGAAGAGCTGGACGAGGTGTCGGCGTTCGTCGCCGGCCTGGGGACGGGCGGAACGCTGATGGGCAATGGCCGGCGCCTGAAGGAGACGTTCGGCGACGCGGTGAAGATCGTCGCCGCCGAGCCGATGCAGGGCGAGCCGGTTCAGGGGCTGCGCTCGCTGGACGACGGCTTCATCCCGCCGATCATCGACATATCGCTGCTCGACCGCAAGATCTTCGTGACCAACAGCGACGCGATCGTATGGACGCGCAGGCTGCTCGACGAGGAAGGTTTGTTCGCCGGCGTCTCGAGCGGCGCGATCGCGAGCATCGCGGTGCGCATCGCAGGCGAGCTGGATGAGGGCAATGTTGTGTTCGTCGTCGCCGACGACGGCTGGAAGTACCTCTCCAGCGGCATCTACACGCTGCCGGTCGACGAGATCGAGAACCTCGACTCGACCGTCTGGTGGTAGACGGCCCCGCGGTCGCGTCGAAGGTTCGCGCGCGGGGATGAGCGCATGAACATCTCAGACGAGCTGCTCGGCGAGCTGATCGGGCATGTGCTCGAGGATCCGACGAACGAGGTCTGCGGCGTCGTCGCGGTGCAGGCCGACGAGGGCGTCGAGCGGGGTGGCGCGCGCGCGCTGGCGATCCATCGCGCGGTCAACGTGCACGCGAGCCCGTTGAAGTTCGAGATCGATCCCGGCGAACTGCTCCGGATCTACCAGGCGGTCGAGGACGGGGGGCAGGCATTCGGCGCGATCTACCACTCGCACGTGCAAAGCAAGCCCTACCCATCTCAGACCGACATCAACTTCGCGGCCAACTGGCCGGGGCTCGAGTGGATCATCGTCGGGCTCGGCGAGGGCGAGCCCGAGGTCCGCTCCTACGTGATCGAGGCGGGCGAGGTGCGGGAGGTCGCGATCGGGCAGGCTGCGATGTGAGCGACGCGGGCCCGTCAGCAGGCGATGCACCCGGCGGACAGCTCGTCTGTCCCGGCTGTGCCCGCTCCTACCCGGGCAGCGAGCGCTTCTGCTCGGCCTGCGGAATGCCGCTCGTGTACGCGGCAGGGCGGCAGGGCGAGCCGCCGCCCACCAGCGAGCGCCAGCGCAAGGCGCGCAAGATCAAGCCGCAGTATTCAGAAGGCGCGCTCGTCAAGGTCGCTCGCGTCGCCAACCAGGTTGAGGCCGAGTTCATCGCGGCGCTGCTGCTCGAGGAGGGGATTCCATGCCTGCTGCGCAGCGCGATCGCGGGGTACGCGCCGGTCACGGGGTGGCGCGACGTGCTCGTTCCGGAGTCCGGCGCCGAAGCCGCGCGCGAAACACTCGCCTGGGACAAGCCCTAGACGAGGATCGTGCCTAGACGAGGACCGGCTGACCGGCTTCGCTGGTGATCGCGCGGATCTCGTCCGCCGCGCGCTCGAACTCGCTGTCTGACAGCACCGGCGTGCCCTCGAAGGGCAGGTCGCGCTGCAGCTCGACCCAGGCGTTGGGCGCCGTGTAGTCGTCCTTGACCTTGACCGTCACCGGCCGCGGGATGCGGTAGGTGCGCAGCAGCAGCACGTGCAGCGGCTGGTGCCGGCGCCAGCCCAGGCGCTTCTCCGCGTAGTCGGGCGTCCATACGTAGAAGGGCGACAGCGCGTCGACGCAGCGCGGGTCGGCGATCGTGAAATGGCCGGCGACTTCCGCCCAGGCGCGAATCCGCACGCGATCCGGCTGCTGGACCGGTGCCCCCGAGGTGAACGCGCCGAGCGGCGGCTCGCCGTCGCTCCAGACCCCCTCCTCGAGCGCTCGACGCAGCTCGGGCTGGTGGGACTCGCGCACCAGGTCGCCCGGCTGGCGGTCAAACGTGGGGTAGAGGAAAAAGCGGTCGTGGGCGAGCCTGAACGGCTTGCCGGGCTGGCGCAGCATGCCCTTGCGCAGGGTGATCAGCTGCTCACCTTCCGCTAGGGCGCGTACGGTGACGGCCCATTCTTTGAAAGCAATTGGCATGTGGGGAACGAGGGGATGAAAACCTGCTGATATGTCGCCGCGCACCGCCGCTGCGGCCCGTCGCCGACGACTGTAACGATACGAAATCCGGGCGGAAATCCCAAATTGCCTGCAAATCGCGGACTTTTTGCGGCCTGGACGCGCCGAGTTTGCGAACAACGGCGTCTACTGGGAGGCGGCGCCGAAGCCGCCGCCTCCCGGGGTTTCGATGCGCAGCCGCTGCCCGGCGCGCATGGTGCCCGTGATCTTGCCCGGCAGCGGGCGGCCGTCGAGCAGGTCGCGCCCCCTGGCGCCCGGGCGCCCGCCCTCGGCGCCGCGCGGCGCATGGCGCCGGCGCTCGGCGATCAGCGAGAAGCTCATCTCGCGCAGCGCTTCGATCTCGCGCACGACGCCGTCGCCGCCGCGGTGGCGGCCGGCGCCGCCCGAGCCGCGCCGCACCGCGTACTCCACGACGCGCAACGGGAATTCGCGCTCGAGCGCCTCGATCGGGGTGTTCATCGTGTTGCTCATCGCGACGTGGACCGCGCTCGGGCCGTCCGCGTCGCGGCACGCTCCCTGGCCGCCGCCGAGGGTCTCGTAGTAGGCGAAGCCAGCCCCGCCGAGCGTGAGGTTGTTCATCGTGCCCTGGCCCAGCGCGCGCCCGAAGGCCTCGAGCACGAGGTCGGCGATCCGCGAGGACGTCTCGACGTTGCCCGCCGCGACGGCCGGCGCGCGCCCGCCGCTTGGCTTCGCGTTGAGGATCGAGCCCGGCGCGGCGACGATCTCGATCGGGCGAAAAGCGCCCGCGGACGCCGGGATATCCGGATCGGTCAGCACGCGCACCGCGAACAGGCAGGCCGCCCGCGTGACGGCGAGCGGACAGTTGAGGTTGCCGTCGTGCTGGCCGGCGCTGCCGGTGAAGTCCAGCGTCAGGCGCTCTCCCGAGACGTCCGCGCGCAAGCTCAGGCTGAGATCGCGATCCGCGGCCTCCAGCACATCCTCAGACCGGCGCTCGCCGTCGGGCAGAGCGGCCAGGCAGGCTCGCGTGCGGCGCTCGGCATAGTCGAGCACGGCGTCTGTGGCCTGGCGCAGGCGCTCGGCGCCGAGCCGCGCGGCCAGCTCCGCCAGGCGGCGTGCACCGACCCCGTTGGCGGCCAGCTGCGCGCGCAGGTCGGCGCGGCGCTCGGCGGGCTGGCGCATCCCGGCGACGAGCCGCTCGATGGTCGCGTCGTCGATCCGCTGGGGAGGGATCACGATGCCCTCTTCCTCGAGCCAGCGGCTGTCGGCCGGCATCGATCCGGGCGCGCGCCCGCCGACGTCTGCGTGGTGGGCGCGGCTGACGGCGAAGCCGAGCAGCGACCCCGCGTCCCGTGCGATGACGGGGGTGATCACGGTGATGTCAGGCAGGTGGGTTCCGCCGGCGAATGGATCGTTGAGAATCCAGGACGCCCCCGAGGAGTGGTCCTCGCCGAGCACCGCCGCGACCGCGGTCGGCATTGCGCCGAGATGCACCGGGATGTGCTCGGCCTGCATCACCATCTCGCCGGCGGCGTCGAACAGCGCGGTCGAGGCGTCACGTCGCTCCTTGATGTTCGCCGAATGCGCCGAGCGGATCAGCGCGGCGCCCATCTCCTCGCACGCGGCGCGCAGGGCCCCGGTCACCACCTGCAGCTCGATCGGGTCCGGGACGGTCACGCGGCGCGCGCTCCGCGGCGCAGGTGCAGCGTTTCCCACCGGTCTCGCTCACCCGACCAGCCCGGCGCGATGAACACTGTGGCCTGCGGCAGTGCGCGCACCGCCGGGCCCTCGACGCGCTCCTGACGGGCGCGGGCACCTTCGCCCGCCGCGGTCGTCAGGCTGAGCTGCGGGGCCGCGCCCCACGCCGAGGCTCGCATCGTCACCAGCTCGATCTCGGCGCTGTCGTCGCGATAGCCATATCGGCGCTCGTGCTCGCGGGCGAAGGCCTCGCGCAGGACGGTCGGATCGGTCGAGTCGCTCTCGACAGGCAGCTCGAAGGACTGGCCGCGGTAGCGCAGTTCATGCACGACGCGGGTTGGCCCCGGCGCGCCGGCTGGGTCCGGCGTGCCGGAATCGACCGCGCCGCGCGAGCCGCGGGGCGCCAGAGCAGCGGACGCGAGCAGGCGCTCGCGCGCGTCTGCCAGGCGCTCGCGGGACAGCGTCTTGGCGCTGAGCATGACGGTGCGCGACGCGTCGCGGCGCGGCGCGGCGGCCGCGAGACCGAGCGCACACAGCACGCCCGAGGCCTGCGGGCAGAGGACGTGCTCGATGCCGAGCGCCTCGGCCAGCGAGCAGGCATGCAGCGGGCCGGCGCCGCCGAAGGCCATCAGCGCAAAGCCCCGCGGGTCGATTCCGCGCTCGACCGTCATCACGCGCAGCGCGCGCAGCATCTCGGCCTCGGCGACGCGCACGATCCCCGCGGCGCAGGCTCCCGTGTCGAGGCCGAGCTGGCGCCCGAGGCCGGCGACCGCCCGCTCGGCCGCGGCGCGATCGAGCGTCATCGTCCCAGCCAGCTGGGTGTTCGCGGGCAGGCGATCACGCAGCAGGTTCGCATCGGTGACGGTCGGTTGCTCGCCGCCCCGGCCATAGCACGCCGGGCCGGGCACCGCGCCCGCCGATTGCGGGCCGACGCGCAGCGCGCCGCCCGCGTCGCGCCAGGCGATCGAGCCGCCGCCGGAGCCGACGGTGGCGATGTCGAGCGCGGGTAGCGCCAGCGGACGCCCGGCCACCGTGCGCTGGGAGGTCTCGGCGACCCGTCCATCGGAGATCAGGCACACGTCACACGAGGTGCCGCCCATGTCAAAGCAGAGCACGTCGCGCAGACCGGCGAGATCGGCCAGCAGCAGCGCGCCGCCCACTCCGCCGGCGGGGCCTGACAGGACGGTCAGCGCGGCGTGGTCCGCGGCCAGCGCCCCGTCCGCCAGCCCGCCAGAGGACTGCATGATCTCGGGCTCGGGCAGCCCGCGCGCGTCCGACTCGCGCGCGAGGCGGCGCAGGTAGGAGCCGACCAGCGGGCCGAGCGCCGCGTCGAGCACCGTCGTCGCCGTGCGCTCGTACTCGCGGAAGGTGCCCACGAGCTCGCTCGAGAGCGAGACGTGCACGCGATCGCGCGACAGCGCCTCGCGCAGCAGGTCGCCCAGCCGGCGCTCGTGCTCGGGATGGGCGTAGGAGTGAAGCAGCGCGACCGCCACGGCTTCGGGCTGGGCACGCGCGACCTCCTGCACGAGCGCCAGTGCGTGGGCCAGGCTGAGCTCGCGCAGCGTTCCCTCGGGGACGCAGCGCTCAGGCGCGGCGAAGCGAAGCTGCGGCTCGACCAGCGGGGCCGGCGCCGCCTCGCACAGCCGATAGAGGTGAGGACGAGCCTGGCGGCCGAGCTCAACTACGTCGGTGAACCCGGCGGTCGCCACCAGGGCGGTGCGGGCCGTCTTGCCCTCGAGCAGCGCGTTGGTCGCGACCGTCATGCCGTGCGCGAAGCGGCGCACCTGCTGCGGTGCGGCTTGCGCCCGTGCGAGCACGTCGTGCACCGCCTGCAGCACGCCCTGCGCCTGGTCGGCCGGCGTCGTGGGGACCTTCGCGCTGAACACGGCGCCGTCCGCGCCGACGAGCACCGCGTCGGTGAACGTACCGCCGACATCGACTCCCAGGAGCACTCCCGGGAGCCTATGTCAGGCCGCTGCCAGCTCTCGGTCCTCGGTCTCGGCCAGGTGCTGGTGTGACGGGCAGTAGCCGTTGTGCGGTAGCGGTACGCGCTGGCAGGCGGCTCCTTTGCGCGTCATCGCGCGGCAGCGCGGGGGCGCGCCGCTGACGGCTGCGTAGGCCTCCTGAGGGTGTGCGATCAGGAAGCGCTGCGCGTAGTCCATATAGCGGCTGACGACTTCATGGACGTGCTGCTGTGCGGACATCGGGAAGTAGCTGCGGATGTCGCAGAACAGCGTGCGAGCGGGGCGCGCGAAAGAGTGGCGGTCGGTGGCCAAGCGCGTGATCACCGCCTCGCATGCGCGGAGCACGTGCTCGTGGTTGCTGGTGGCGCTCGCACCAGGCGGCGGTGCGACGATCTGGGGAGCGAGCTCCCGGTAAATGGCCCGGCTGAATTGATACATGACTGCTACCCCTCACCCTCTTTTTCGCTCAGATGTGGTTTGGAGCACACTGCCGTTCGTCGTCACTCCCGTTGGTCAAGACTCCGATCGGGTCTGGACCTTGCAGCCAATAAAACACACCGTCGATCAGAATGGACCGACATAAAGAGACACGGGCGATCTTTTTATGTAAAGGCGCGTCGGGCGGACGCTCGAGCGCCGCTCAGTCCCATGTCTGCCACACGAGCTCGTCCTCGCAGACGAGGGCGTGACGGTGGTCGAGCGAATGGTCGAGACGGGGGTGGTCCAGGCGCTGTTGAGCTCCGCGGCTCTCGGTGCGGGCGAGCGCACAGCGCGCGATCTGCCGGGCGAGCGGATGGGCATCCTGTAGCAGCGCGGTCAGACCCTCGGCGCTGCGCGTGACGCCCGCGTCGCGCCACAACGCGGCGCGCGTCGCGGCCTCGGCCGGCGGGAGCGACGGCAGCGCGCGCAGCTCGGCGAGCTCGTGCGTCTGCGGCGCCGGCGCGGGGCGTGGATGTGACAGGGCGTGCGACACCGCGCAGCGAGCGAACACGAAGCACTCGCTGAGCGAGTTCGACGCCAGCCGGTTGGCGCCGTGCAAGCCGGTGCAGCAGCACTCTCCGACCGCGTACAGGCCGGGGAGCGTCGAGCTTGCGTTCAGGTCGGCGACGATCCCGCCCATCATGTAGTGCGCCGCGGGCGCGACCGGGATCAGCTCGCGGATCGGATCCAGCCCGGCCTCGCGCAGCGCCGTGACGACGTTGGGGAAGTGGGCGGGGTCGATCGAGCGCATGTCCAACCCGACCGATTGCGCGCCGGTCTGCTGCAGGCGGGCCAGGATCGCGCGCGAGACCTCGTCGCGCGGGGCCAGCTCGTCCACGAACCGCTCCCCGTGGGCATCGTGCAGCGTGGCGCCCTCGCCGCGAATCGCCTCGGTGACCAGAAAGCCTTCGCGGCCCTTGACGCCGATCACCGCGGTGGGGTGGAACTGGAGCAGCTCAAGGTCGGCGAGGCAGGCGCCCGCGGCATGGGCCAGCAGCAGGCCGCTGCCCTGGGAGCCGGGCGGGTTGGTGGTCCGCGCCCACAGCGCCGCGGCCCCTCCCGTGGCGAGCACGACGGCCTGCGCGCCGATCACGGTTTCGTCCTCGCAGACCAGGCCGCGACAGCGTCCGTCTGTGCACCACAGCGCGCGTGCGCGCGCGCGCTCGAGTACGGTGATGCGCGGCTCCTCGGCAGCCAGCGCCGACAGCTGGCGCCCCAGGCGCCGGCCGGTCGCGCTGCCTCCCGCGTGCACGACGCGCCGCACCGAATGCCCGCCCTCGAGCGCGAGCGCGAGGTGGCCAAAGCGGTCGGCGTCGAAGCGCACGCCGAGCCGTTGCAGATCGGCGACGCGGTCCGGCGCCTCGCGCACCAGGATCTCGGCCGCCGAGCGCCTCACCAGGCCTCGCCCGGCGAGCTCGGTGTCGCGCAAGTGCAGCTCGAAGCTGTCGTCGGCCGCGAGCGCGGCTGCCAGACCGCCCTGCGCCCAGTAGCTCGCGGTCTGGGCGAGCGGCGTGGCCGAGACGAGCACGACCGAGGCATGCTCGCGCGCCGCGCACAGCGCGGCGTACAGCCCGCCCGCGCCAGCGCCCACCACAGCCACGTCGGCCTCGATGGGATCCCCCGTTGAGGTGGCCATCCGGTGAACCGTATCGTCCGCGCCCGGGCGCGCCGTCGTCCGCGCGGCGTGTGCCCTGCGCGCGTGGTTCGCCGGCCTAGCCTTTGCGCCTCGCGGCTTCCTCCTCTTCGAGCAGCCGTTTGCTCTGCGCCGGAGAGACGAGCGCTTTTTTACCCGTCGTCGCGCCCGTTGCGCCCGCCTTGGCGGTGGCGCCGCCAGCCGCCGGCGACAGGCCCGTGGCCGACGTGGCGCCGGTGGCCCGCGTCGCGCCGGTCGCGCTCGTGCTGGACGTGGGGCCGCTGACGCCTGTGGCGGACGTCGCGCCCGTGGCGGTGCCCGGCGCGGGGGCGGCGGGGACGCTCGCGGTCGGCGTCACGGTCACGGCGGGAATCGTGACCGTCGTCGTGGCCGGGCCGGTCCTCGGGCTGGGGCTTCCGGCGAGCGACACCAGCGCGGCCGCCAGCACGCCGAGCGACAGCACCGCGACAGTCGCCACCGCGATGATCGGGGCCGTCCAGCGTGGGGACGCAGCCAGTCGCGTGCGTGCGGCTCCGCCGCAGCGCAGGCACCAGTCCTGCTCGGGGGCTAGCGGCGCCCCGCACAGCGGGCAGGCCTCGCCGACGCCCGCTAGCTCGGCCTGGCCTGGGGCGGGCTGACCGCCTGAGGGTGCGGCCGCGGGGCTCACCGTGTCGCCGCGCCCGCTGCCGTCTGCGCCCGTTGCCGGGGGGTGGGGCGCAGCTGTGCTCACGTGCCGGTCGCCGGGGGGCGGATGATCTCGGTGGGCTCGTCGCCGGAGGTCCTGCTCGGTGCCCGGATGGGAGCGGCGCGATCCGAGGCGCCGCCGGGCTGGGCGACGGGCACGTTGACGACGGTCGGTGGCGACGTCGTGCCTGTCGCGGGCTGCGCGACGGTTGCTTGAGCGTGGACGCCCGTCTCGGCGGCCGGCGCCGGGGTTGGGTGGGCCGGTCCCGATGCCCCGGCGACGGGGAGATCGACATTGCGGCTCATCGGCAGCCCGCAGCGGGGGCAGAAACGGTCCTCGCCGCTGTGGATCGCCGCACACCGAGGGCAGGCCGTGATGCCCGCCTCGCGCAGGACGGTGACCGGCCGGCGCTCTTTGAGCGCCGCCTCCAGCCCGCGCAGCTCGCTATCGATCTGACCGAGCGTCGTGAGCTTGGCCATCACGAGGGCGTCGTTGCGCTGACCGAAGCGGTGAAGGTCGAAGACCAGCCCCCCGAGATCGCGATAGGCGAGCTCGCGGGCCTTGCGCAGGAACCGCGCGCGACGTCGCACGCCTCCGCGCGTCCTGAAGCCCGGCGGCTTGATCCTCTCGTCGGCCTCTACGGGCTGGCCGTCGTCGGGCGCCTTTGCGGGAACCGCCTCGGCGCTCGTGGCAGCTGGCTGGTCCACAGCCACCCCATGTTAGGGCAACCGCGTCAGAGCCCGACCGCTAGCTGTAGTTCCTAAGCACGTTCGTCAGTAGACATCCGGGTCCCCTTGGAGGCTGAGAGGAGCTGAAGCCACTCAGAACCCAAGGAGGACACCGGATGAAGCTCCACGGTAATGCCCGCACCTGTCCGAACAGCCGCAGTCTGCTGATCGAGAGAGTGATCGAAGAAGACTGGGCGGTGTCGGCCGCGGCAGCGGCCGCCGGCATCTCAGAGCGAACCGTCTATCGCTGGCTGGGGCGCTTTCGCCGAGAGGGCGCTCAGGGTCTTATCGACCGCTCTTCCCGGCCGCAGCGATCGCCCAGGCAGCTGTCGGCGGCAAAGGTCCAGGCGATCCGCTCGCTGCGCAAGCTGCGGATGACCGCGGCCGAGATCGCCGAGGTGCTCTCGCTCGCGCTCTCGACGGTCTCGCTGTGGCTGAAGCGGCTCGGCTTGGGCAAGCGCTCACGGCTGGCGCCGCCTGAGCCACCGAACCGCTATGAGCGCCGCCACCCCGGCGAGCTCGTGCACATCGACATCAAGCAGCTCGGGCGCATCTCTGAGCGTGGAGCAGGCCACCGCATGGTCGGCCACAGAAAGAGCCAGGTGATCCCGCGCAAACACAACGGCCGGCGCATCGAGCGCGCGACCGGCTTTGAGTACGTTCACGTGATGGTCGACGACCACACACGCCTGGCCTATGCCGAGGTTCTCCCGACGCTGAAGGCCAGTTGCGCGATCGACTTCTTGCGCCGGGCCGTGAGCTGGTTTGCAGAACGCGGCGTGAAGATCAAAGCCGTGATGAGCGACAACGGGTCTGCCTACGTCGCCCATTCCTATAGCGCGGCGCTCACCGACCTTGGCTTGCGCCACCTGCGCATCCGCCCCTACCGACCTCGCACCAACGGGAAGGCAGAGAGATTCATCCAGACCCTCGCCAACGAGTGGGCCTACGAGCGCATCTACGGCACCTCAGCCGAACGAGCCGCAGCGCTGCCCCTATTCCTCGAGCGCTACAACTTCAAACGACCCCACGGCTCGCTCGGCCACCAACCACCCGCGTCACGCCTGACGAACCTCGTTGGGAACTACAGCTGATATGGCGCCGTGTTTGTCAAGTGGGCGTGGTTGATCGCGTCCGTTTGATGGACGTTTCGGATGGTCGGGAGGCCAGGGCGTCGGGCTCGGTGTCGGCGTTGCCAGTCTGATGATGCGGGGGTTGGGTACCCCAGGGCCCGGTTTCGTGCTGCCGGCTTGCGCTGTCTAGAAGCGAGCGTGACGGCCGTGCTTTGGCTGTTGCTCATAGTTGTTGCGCGCGTGCCAGCCGCTGATGGCCCGACGCCCTGGCCTCCCGACCGGTGAGGTTGTCGGCGGCGGTCAGTCGGCGGTGGCTGCCGCCCAGAGGAAGCAGGCAAGCTCGCGGGCACAGGCAACGACTGTGACGTTGTGTGGCTTGCCGCGGGCACGCATGTGGTGATAGATGCGGTGCAGGCGCTGTTGGGCGCGGTTTGCGATCTGCAGGACGTGGGCGGGCTGTCCCTGTTGACGGTTCTGCAGCGTCGCGCCGATTCGTGGGTCGCGTCCGTAATGCCAGGCAGCCTCAACCAGTAGCCGGCGTGCGAGCGCCGAGCCGGTCTTGGTGATCGCCCCTTGCCTTGAGGACTCCCCGGACTGGTTCAACGACGGGACCAGGCCGAGCCATGCACTGAGGGCCGTGGCCCGCTCAAAACGCTGCCAGTCACCGCCGAGCTCGAGGTGCAAGGCGAGCGCGCTCAGCGTGTCGACACCGCGAAAGCATCGCAGCCGGGCGACGGTCGGCCACCACTGCTCCTCGGCCGCCAGGTGCGAGAGCCGCTCGGCGAGCGCGGCTTTGCGAGCGCTCAACCCGTCGACCGCGGCGAGCTGATCCGCAAATGCGAGCTCGCTGGCGGGCTCGCCGAAGCTCTGACGCGAAAGCCAGCGCCGGTGCGCTTGCGTCCAGGTCGACGGCGACGGATAGACCTGGCCGTGGCGCAGCAGCATCTTCGAGACGCGGTGTCGAACGCGCATCAGATCTTGCCGGCAGGCGTCATGGGATCGCACGAGCTCCCGCGCCGCCTCGACCTTCACCGACGGCACCACGACGGCGGTCAAGGCTCCCGCCAGCAGCTGCCGGGCCAAGAGCTCGGCGTCCTTGCGGTCGGTCTTGACCCGATCGGACGGTCCCCTCGGCGTCTTGCCCGGAGCGATCACCAGCATCTCGACCCCCGCAGCTCTCGCGGCTCGATATAGGCCAAAACCGGTCGGTCCCGCCTCATAGCAAGCCCTCACTGGACCGCGCAGACCTCGCAGCCAGTCGACCGGCTCCTCGATCCCGGGACCAAACCTGCTCCGCAGCACTTCCCCTGTCGCGAGCTCGATCGCCGCTGCATGCGTCGAGCGGGCATGGACATCGAGCCCCGCACACGTCATCGTTACCTTCACGGCCGGACCTCCTCATTCACTGGGGTCAGCCGGAGCCCGTCTCCGGCCAGACAAACCCCCGAGGGGAGCGTCCGGCCTACCTACCCCGGCAGTCAACCCAAACGGGCAACCACGCCATAGGGTCTAGCCGGGTGCGCGCTGGCGGCGATCGAGCGCCGCGCGCCACGTCTGCGCGACGCGCTCGGCCATGCTCGACGTCGAGAAGCGCAGCGCGCTCGCTCGACCCCGCACGCGTGGGTCGCGGTCCTGCACATGCGGGGCGACGGCCGCGCGCCAGCGCTCGAGGTCAAACGGCGCGCACAGCGTCCCTGGCACGTCGCGCAGAGCGACGGGATGGATGCCCACGGGGGTGGCGAGCACCGGCACGTCGCACGCCAGCGCCTCGAGCACGGCGAGCCCGAAGCCCTCTCGCTCGGACGGGACCAGCACGGCGTTGGCCGCGTTCACCCACAGCGGGACGCGCGCCGGCTCCACGCCGCCCAGCGTGAGCAGCCGCACGTCGAGCGCGCGCGAGAGCGCCAGCGCGAGGTCGTGGCGCTTCTCCGGGCGCGAGGGGTCGGCCGCGAACAGCAGGTATGGCGACAGCGGGTCGAGCGCGAGCTCCGCGCGGGCCTGCGCACGCGCCAGTGGGCCGAAGCGCTGAACGTCGACCCCGCACGGAAGCACCTGGGCGCGCGCCGCGGCCCGCGCGGGCAGCTCGCGTGCCAGCGGGTCAGAGACGGCGGCGACGATGTCCATCCGCGCCAGCACCGCACGCGTCGCCAGGCGGGTGCGCGGGTGGCGCAGGTCGGTGCCGTGCACCGTCAGCGCGCGCACGCGCGCCCGAGCCGCGAGCGCCGGCCAGGCCGACAGCCCGAAGTGCGCGTGCACCACGTCCCACACCGCATCGCCGCCCGCGCGGTGCGGGCCATCGCCCGCGGCGCGCGAGTCACCGCCGGCGCGCAGGCGTCTCAGGTCCAGTGCGGCCCTGGCTAGCGCGGGCGCGCCGGGCGCGAACTCGTGCAGCGTCACGTCGAGGCCGTCGAGCGCGCGTAGCGCGGCGACCTGGTCGCGGACGAACGATCCTCGCTCCGGGTGGGCGGCGTCCGGGAGCATGTTCGAGACCACGAGCGCGCGCACGAGCCATCGACCGTAGCGCTCTGGAATGATGGAGTCGGTGGCGAGCGGTTCAGCAGGAGCACCCGGCGCGCGCGCTTCGCGCGTGAGCTCCATCGGCGCAGACGACTCCGCGGCCGACCCGCGCGCGCGGCCGGTCGGCGTGTTCGACTCGGGCGTCGGCGGGCTCGTGGTGCTGCACGAGCTGCTCGTGCGACTGCCCCACGAGGACTTCCTGTACATCGGCGACACGGCGCGATTCCCCTACGGCGAACGCTCGCCGGATGAGCTCGCGAGCTTTTCGGCCGAGATCGCCGAGGAGCTGCTCGCGCACCGCGCCAAGCTGCTCGTCGTCGCCTGCAACTCGGCCACCTCGGCCGCCCTGCCCAGCCTGCGGCGGCGGATGATGGAGACGACGCTCGGGGTCGACGTGCTCGGTGTGGTGCGCCCCGAGGCCTTTCAGGCGGTCGCGGCGACGCGAAGCGGGCGCATCGGGCTGCTCGCGACACCGACGACGGTCGCCAGCGGGGCCTACTTGCAGGCGGTCAGCGCGGTGGACCCGCATGTCACGCTTCACTCGGTGGCCTGTTCGGAGCTCGCGACGCTCATCGAGGCCGACCAGCAATTCGACGAGCGCGCGGTGGCGAGCGTGCGCGAGGCGTGCGTGCCGCTGCGCGAGCAGGACGTGGACACGGTGATCCTCGGCTGCACGCACTACCCGCTGATCCAGCCGATGCTCCAGCGGATCCTCGGGCCGTCGGTGACGCTGATCAGCTCCGGCGCCGCGCTCGCGCGTCAGGTCGAGCACGCGCTGAGCACGCGCGCCCTGCAGAACCCGCGCGCGGACGAGGGCGACTATCGCTTTCTGTGCACCGGCGACGCCGAGGCGTTCCGCGAGCGGGGCACGCGCTTCTTGCAGATGCCGCTCGGCACGGTGGAGCACGTCGAGCTGGCCGAGGTCAAGGCGGTCGCGTGAGCGACACCGCGCAGCTCGGACGCAGCTACGGGCGAGCTCCCGCCGACCTGCGTCCGACCAGCATCGAGCCCGGCTTCATGCGCAGCGCGACCGGGTCGGCGCTGATCTCGGTCGGCGAGACGCGGGTGATCTGCACCGCCTCGGCACAGGACGGCGTGCCACGCTGGCTGGCCGGCAGGGGCAGCGGCTGGGTGACGGCCGAGTACGGCATGCTGCCGGCCGCGACCGGCGAGCGCCGCCAGCGTGACGTCACGAGGGGCCGACCGGACGGGCGCACGGTGGAGATCCAGCGCCTGATCGGGCGCTCGCTACGCGGCGTGGTCGACTTCGAGGCGCTCGGCGAGCGAACGGTCTACCTGGACTGCGACGTGCTCGAAGCCGACGGCGGCACGCGCTGCGCGTCGATCACGGGCGCCTTCGTCGCGCTGTCGCTGGCGTGCGCACGTCTCCAGGACGAGGGGTCCTTGAAGCGTTCGCCCCTGACGGGCTCGGTCGCCGCTGTGTCGTGTGGGGTGGTCGAGGGCGAGGCGCGCCTCGATCTCGACTACGTCGAGGACTCCAGCGCCGAGGTCGACGCGAACGTCGTGATGACCGGCGACGGCGGTCTCGTGGAGGTCCAGGCGACGGCCGAGCGAACGCCGCTGTCGCGTGCGCACCTGGATGAGCTGCTCGCGCTTGCCGCCGGCGGAATCGCCGAGCTGCGCGAGGCGCAGGAGCGCGCGATCGCCGACGTCGCCGCGGCGAGCTGACGACCCGCGCGTGGCTCGCGCGGCCGGTTTGGAGCACGCAGGGTGAAGCTGATCCTCGCGACCCACAACCCGCACAAGCGACGCGAGTTCGCGAGGCTGCTGGCGGGGTCGGGCGCGAGCGACGCCGAGGTCGGCCTGCAGGGCGCAGGCTACGAGCTCGCGCCGCTGCCGGCTGACGTGAGCCTGCCGCCGGAGGTCGGTGAGACGTTTGCGCAGAACGCGCTCGCCAAGGCTCGCGCGGCGGCGCTGGCGACGGGGGCGGCGAGCTTCGCCGACGACTCGGGCATCAGGGCTTCGGCGCTCGGCGGTGCGCCCGGGGTTCGTTCGGCGCGCTACGCCGGAGAGCACGCCTCAGACGAGGAGAACCTGGCAAAGCTCCTGCGCGAGGCGGCCGCGGGCAGCGTGCTCGAGTACGTCTGCGCCATCGCCTACGTGGACCCGGCCCGAGGCGTCGAGCAGCTGTTCGAGGGCCGCTGCCGGGGGCGGTTGGCCGCCGAGCCCCGCGGCGACCGCGGGTTCGGCTATGACCCGGCGTTCCTACCGGACGAGGGCCCCGCCGGGCTGACGATGGCCGAGCTGTCTGACGAGCAGAAGGACGCGATCAGCCACCGAGGCCGCGCCACCAGGGCGCTGCTTGGCTGGCTCACAGCAGGTTGATCGCCGCCGACACGGCGACCGCGAGCCCCAGCCCGGCATACCCGGTGTAGCCCGCGAGCAGGAGCAGCAGCGCGGTGAGCAGGGCGACCAGCACGGTCGCGGTCCAGGCGACGCGGGTGATTGACACGCGAGCATTGTTGCCGATGCGCTCGTCCGCCCCTGGTGTTAGCTTCAAAACGCATCGTTTCGCGAGCTAGGAGGTCCCAAGTGACGAAGTCCGAGCTGATCGATCAGGTGGCGGGTCGCGCCGATCTGACCAAGCAGGACGCCGCTCGAGCGGTCGACGCCGTTCTGGCGACGGTCGAGGACGCGTTGCGTCGAGGCAGCGAGGTCACTGTGTCGGGATTCGGCAAGTTTCACGTCAGCGAGCGCGGCGCGCGGTTGGGCGTCAACCCGCGCACGGGCGAGCGCATCCAGATCGCGGCCTCGCGCGTCCCGCGCTTCACGGCCGGCAGCGGCCTGAAGGGCGCAGTGAAGGGGAGCCGCTGACGCCGGTCCAGTCGTTTGGCGACATCCTGGCCGTGCGTGTGGCCGAGCGCGAGTCTCAGATCGTGCTCGGGTTGGACCCGGTCCCGGGGGCGCTATGGCCGGGGAGCGGGCGTGAACGCGCGCGGGGGACGCCCGGCGTGCTCGCCGGGGCAGCGCTGATCGGCCACTGCCGGGAAGTGATCGACGCGACGGCGACGGCCTGTGTCGCGGTCAAGCTGCAGCTCGCCTGCTTTGAGCGCGTCGGCACCCATGGCTGGAGCGCGCTCGAGGCGGTCTGCGCTCACGCGCGGTCGCGCGGCCTGCTCGTGATCGCAGACGGCAAGCGCGGCGACATCCCGGTGAGCGCCGAAGCCTACGCACAGGGCCTGATGGGGGGGATCGAGACGCCGTTCGGCCGAGTCCAGGGACTGGAGGCGAGCCTCGTGACGGTCAACCCGCTGCTCGGCCGGGACTCGATCGAGCCGTTCGTCGTGGCGGCGCGGAAGGTCGGCAGCGGCGTGCTCGTGCTCGTGCACAGCTCAAACCCGGGCGCCGCGGACCTCCAGGAGCAGGCGCTGGCGGGCGGCGGGAAGCTGTGGGAGCGGATCGCGGCGCTGGTGAATGAGCTGGGTGAGCCGGGGGTCGGCGAGCAGGGCATCAGCGACGTCGGTGCCGTCGTGGCCGCGACCGCGCCCGACGACCTCGCCCGCGCACGCGAGCTGATGGGCAGCGCGCCGTTCCTGCTTCCGGGCGTGGGGGCGCAGGGGGGACGCGTGGACGATCTCGGACCGGCGTTTGCGCCGGGACGGGCAGGTGGCCTGGTGAGCGCGTCGCGCAGCGTCGTGGACGCCCATCTGACCACCGGCGGCGACCCCGCGGACGCGGCGCTCGCGGAGGTCGAACGCATGCGCGCCGCTGCTTGGGCGCTTGCCTAGCGAGCGCTGGGGTAAGGTGATCACAGATGATCATCACGGTCACGCTGAACGCGGCGATCGACAAGTCGCTGTCGGTGCCGAACTTCCAGCTGGGACGACGTCACCGGACCGTCGAGCAGCGAACGATGGCTGGCGGCAAGGGTGTCAACATCGCGCGCACGCTGAAGGCGCTCGGCCAGCCGGTGATCGCCACCGGCTTCGCCGGAGGTGCGACCGGGACGCACATCGTCGAGCAGCTGACCGACGACGCGATCCTCAACGACTTCGTGCGCATTCGCGAGGAGTCGCGCACGAACACGTCGGTGCTGGATCCCACCTCCGGTGAGCAGACCGAGATCAACGAACGTGGCCCCGCGGTCTCCGAGCGCGAGGTCGAGCTGTTCGCCGACAAGCTGCTCTACCTGGCGCGCGGCGCGGCGATCGTCGTATTCGCGGGCTCGCTACCGCCGGGCGCCCAGTCGGACATCTACGCCACGCTGATCCGCGATCTCGCGCGGATGGAGATCACGACCGTGGTCGACACCGACGGCGAGCCTCTGCGCCAGGCCGTGCGCGCCGAGCCCGACGTCATCTCGCCCAACGCCCTCGAGGCCGAGGAGCTGATCGGTCACGAGTTCGCCGGCGAGGATGAGAGCTCGCAGGCCGTCCGCGAGATCGCAGCGCTCGGACCGCGCGAGGCGATCATGACGCTCCCCGACGGCTGCGTGGCCCAGGTGCTGGTCGACGGTCGCCCGCGGCTGAAGCGGGCGCGCATCGAACCGCGCGAGCCGATCGCCCGGCGCGGCTCGGGCGACGCCTTCCTCGCCGGCTACGTGGCGGCGCGCTACGAAGGCCGCGCGCCCGATCAATGCCTGCGCTTCGGCGTGGCGTGTGGAGCCGAGTCCACGGCCCGTCTGGGCGCCGGTCTGATCGACCCGCGCGAGGCAAGACGGCTGATGGGCGACGTGGAGCTCGTCGAGGTGGAGCTGCCAGCCGAGGTCAGCTGAGGTCGCTGTCTCGAGCAGGGGCAGTCGCGCCGCGCGGCGCCGCCTATCCGCCGGCCACGTCGCGGCGCAGGAACACCAGATAGCCGGCGATCAGCGCGGGGATCCCGTACAGCGCGCAGACCCACGCCGAGTGGGCGATCGGGGCCCAGTCGGTTGGGGTCCTCAGCAGACCGTGCCAGTTCTCGAACTGTTCGGTCAGCAGGTAGGGCTTGACGGCTTCCACGCCGGGTATCCCCGAGACGATAAACAGCAGGATCACGAACCCCACCGTGCCGACGACCGCCGCCGCGCTGTTGCGCGTGGTGACCGAGAGCAGGACCCCGAAGCTGGTGACCGCCAGCAGCGGAATCAGATAGCAGGCGTTGGCTGCGAACACCAGCAGCAGGCCTTCCGGCGCCGAGACCACCGAGCCCGAGAAGGTGATCACGTTGTGAAAGCCCCACGAGGCGACGCCCGCCGCCGTCGCGACGATGGCCGAGAGAAAGACCGCACCGGTGGCGTAGGTCATCGCGGCGAGCGCCTTGGCGGCGAACACCTGGCCACGATCCACCGAGCGTGTCAGGATCGTCTTCAGCGTGCCGTTGCCGTCCTCGGCCGCGACGATGTCGCCCGCGACCAGGGCAGCGATCAGCGGAAGCATGAACACCGACAGGAACAGCAACATCAGGACCGGCGTCGCCAGGCCGGATTGCGTGATGTGCGAGGCGAAGATGTTGTCCGCGTGTCCGCGCTGGTTGCGCAGGTTCTGCACGATGACGAAGATCACCGGGAGGATCGCCGCGAGGCCCAGGCCGAGATAGGTGCGCTTCTGCGAGGCCAGCTTGCGCAGCTCCCAGCGCCACACCGTCAGCGTCGAGGGCTGGCGGCGCGAGACCGCGCGCAGCGCACCGGCTGTCGGGGCGGCTGTGCTCATCTGTGCTCGAGCGCCGGCTGTCCGGGCGCGGTCGCCTGCTCGCGCGATGCCCGCGACGCAGCGCCGTTGGCGCTCTGGCTATCGGCGCTCTCGGTCAGCGAGAAGAAGAGGTCCTCGAGGGTCGCAAGCTCGGGGGTGAGCGCGAGGATGCCGACGCCCGCGGCCGCGAGCGCAAGCGACAGCTCGCCGACGGCCTGCTCGTCGGCCTGGAAGCCGATCCCGTGCTCGGAGTGGCTCGCGCGGTCGATACCCGGCTGCTCGCCCGCGACGCGCAGCGCCAGCTGGTCGTCGGTCGTGCGCAGCCGGTAGCCCGCGCCACCCTGGCGGCGCAGGTCCGACAGCGCACCCTCGTAGACGACGCGCCCTGAGTCGACGATCGCGACGCGATCGCACAGCTCCTGCACCTCGGGCAGCTGGTGACTTGAGAGCAGCACGGTGATGCCGTCGCGCGCAAGTTCGCGGATCAGCACGCGCATATCGCGCATCCCAGCGGGGTCGAGCCCCGTCGCAGGCTCGTCGAGGATCAGCAGCCGGGGCCGGCGCAGCAGGGCCGCGGCGATCCCCAGGCGCTGGCGCATGCCGTGGGAGTAGCCGCCCACGCGGTGCCCGGCGCGCGGCGTCAGCTCGACGATCTCGAGCACCTCGTCGATGCGCTCTCGCGCGTCCGCGCCATCTAGCGCCGCGAGCAGTTCGAGGTTCTTGCGGGCGGTCAGGTAGGGATAGAAGCGGGGCGCCTCGACGAAACCCGCCACACCCTCCAGGGCACGCGCTCCCTCGCGCATCGGATCGCGCCCGAACAGCTCCACGGCGCCCTCGGTGGGCGTGATCAGCCCGAGCGCCATCCGCAGCGTCGTCGTCTTGCCGGCCCCGTTTGGCCCGAGGAAGCCATACACGTCGCCCGCCCGCACGTTGAGGTCGATGTGATCGACCGCCACGACCTCGTCGTAGCGCTTGACGAGCCCGCGCGCCCGCACTGGGAGCGCCTCGTCGCTCTGTCCCGACTCCCCGACGGACGGCGCGGCGTCGGTCACGCTAGAGGCCTCGTGCAAATTCCTCGATCGACTTCGCTGGCAGGGCGCCCGCGACGACGTAGCGCACGCCGTTTCGCTCGAACGTCAGCAGCGTGCCAAGCGCCGTCGACAGCTCCGTTGCGGTTGCGCTGCCCACCTTGACCGTCGGCAGCCCTTCGGGCAGGGCGCTCGCGCCGTCGCTCTTGGCGCTCGTTTCAAGCTCGACGATCGCACCGACGCCATCACCGTGCGTGGTCACCTTCGGCTGGCTGGCGTCCCCGGACGTGCCCGTGCCGGACGTTCCTGAGCCGCTGGCGCCGCTGGCGTTTTCGCCGTGGCCGATTTCCTGCACCTTGGCGTTGGACGGAGGGCTGAAGTCGAAGACCGAGCTTGCAACCGGTCCGTAGGAGATTTCGGTTGCGGCCAGTTCGATCACCGGCGCCGGCGTCGAGGACGAGTAGACCGCTGCACGCAGCGGGACGCCATTGCTTGCGTCGAACGACAGCTCGGCGCCGCCGATCAGGCTTCCCGTTTCCTTGGGAGAGATCCGCACCGTGTATGCCGGACGACCGGCCACATCGCTCGGCGTGGCGCCCGAGACGTCGGCGTGCGTGCTGAGGTGCGCGATCGCTTCTTCGATCTTCGCGACGCTCGGGACCTGGTGTACGGACGCGCCGCTGTCGCCTGTCGAGCCGCTTTCGCCTGTCGAGCCGCTTTCGCCTGTCGAGCCGCTTTCGCCCGTCGCGCCGCTCGCGCCCGTCGCGCCGTCTTCATGCTGCGGGACCGCGTACCGGTAAAGCGTGTTGCTCGATGCGTCGTAAATCGACAGCGTGCGCCCGTCGTAGAGGATCTGCGTGTCGCCCTTTTCGGCCTGCAACTCCAAGCGGACCCGTCCGTCCTTGGCGATCCACAGCCGGCCCGTGGCGCCGGACAGGAGCGGGCTCTTGGTGAGCTGACTGGCTTCCCCGCTGCCGCTCGCCAGGTTTGCGCCTTCGAGCAGGCTGTTCGTGAACTTGACGTTGGCGCTGACCCCTTCGACCGGCGCCGCGGAGAGCGCGTCGTGCACCGCTTCGGCCAGCGGCTTGGACGTCGGAACCGGGCCCGCGTCCAGCGCGGATGCGATCGCCGTTGCCGACACGCCGATGGCGACGACCAGCCCGCAGATCAGCAGCAGGCGTGCGAGAGAGGCGCGGCGGAGGATGTTCAAGGCGACCTTCCAGATCCAGGGGAATACCAGTAGGAACAGCGTAGCGACGTAGCTTCCGGGCGACTAAAGGCTGAGAGTCCTCTCATCGAGGCCTCGCGCGGCGGCGGCTTTCGGCCTCGCGCGGCGGCGCCCGGGCGTCACCCGATATCTTCTCGCGCGCATGGTCTACCTCGTGCTAGCCCTGTGGATCGTCGCGGGTCTCGGCGTGTTCTTCGTCGCGATGCGCGGCGGGCCGCGCGGCGCGCGCCAGTCGCTGCACTCCGAATCCAAGGCGGGCCGGCGAATCGTGATGCTGATCGTCGTCCTGGCGTTCGCGTTCGGACTGGTGATCCCGGCGCTCGTGCTCGCCTCCAACGGCAACGACAAGACCAGCGAGGCGGTCGGCGGCGTGCACCTGAACACAGAACAGCAGAAGGGGCGCGAACTGTTCTCGCACACGTGCTCGCTCTGCCACACGCTGCAGGCGACCAATTCGATCGCGCGCATCGGACCGAACCTCGACGTGCGCGTCGGCGACGACATCCCGACGCCCGCCGGGCGCCGAGCGCTCGTGCTCGGCGCGATCCTCGAAGGCCGCGCGCGCGGCCTCGGACAGATGCCCGCGCTGCTCTATCAGGGCAAGGAAGCAGAAGACGTCGCCAGTTTCGTGGCCGCGGTCGCCGGTCATTGAGCGCCCTGGGTTTGGCCAGGCGTCGATGGCGCGAACCCCCGGCCATCCACTAAGGTCCGCGCGATGGACGAGCAGCAGGCATCCGAGCATCCAGCGACCGTCGAGGACGTAAAGGAGTTCGTCGCAGAGCGCGACATCCGCTTCATCCGCTTCTGGTTCACCGATATCCTCGGCCAGCTGAAGTCGTTCTCGATCAACGCGGCCGAGCTGGACGACGCGTTCGAAGCGGGGATGGGGTTCGACGGTTCCTCGATCACGGGCTTCAACGCGATCGAGGAGTCGGACATGATCGCGATGCCCGATCCATCCACGTTCGCCGTGCTGCCCTGGCGGCCCGAGGAGCAGGGGGTGGGGCGGATGTTCTGCGACGTGGTCACGCCTGAGCGCACGCCCTATGAGGGCGATCCGCGTCACGTGCTGCGGCGCGCGCTGCAGCGTGCACAGGCGATGGGCTTTGACACGTTCAACGTGGGGCCCGAGCTCGAGTACTTCTTGTTCAAAGACGCTCGCTCGACGGAGGTGCTCGACAAAGGCGGCTACTTCGACCTGACGACGCTCGATGCGGGCTCAGACGTGCGCCGCGAGACGGTGCTCGCGCTCGAGCAGCTCGGGATCCACGTCGAGTACACCCACCACGAGGTGGGGCCCTCGCAGCACGAGATCGACATGCGCTACGCCGGCGCGCTGAAGATGGCCGACGACTGCATGACCTACCGGATCACGGTCAAGGAGTACGCGATGAAGTACGGCTGGCATGCCACGTTCATGCCAAAGCCACTATTCGGCGAGAACGGCTCGGGGATGCACACCCACCAGTCGCTGTTCAAGGGCGAGGACAACGCGTTCTACGACCCCGACGACAAGTACTTCCTGTCAGACGTCGGCAAGGCCTTCATCGCCGGGCAGCTAAAGCACGCGCGCGAGATCTGCTCGATCTTCGCCCAGTGGGTCAACTCCTACAAGCGCCTGGTCCCCGGGTTCGAGGCGCCGGTGTACGTGGCGTGGTCGCGGCGCAATCGCTCGGCGCTCGTGCGCGTGCCGCTCTACCACCCCGGCCGCGAGCGCGCCACGCGCATGGAGCTGCGCTGTCCGGACCCGGCCTGCAACCCCTATCTGACCTTCGCCGTGCTGCTTCAGGCCGGCCTGGAGGGGATCGAGAAGGGATACGAGCTGCCGGAGCCGATGGAGAAGAACCTGTACCACGTGTCGGCCGAGGAACGCAAGCACCTCGGCGTCGAGCAGCTTCCGGAGAGCCTCGGCGAGGCGATCGAGATCACCGCCGAGTCAGAGCTCGTGCTGCGCGCGCTGGGCGAGCACACGTTCAACCGCTACATCGAGATCAAGCGCCAGGAGTGGGAGGACTACCGCGGGCAGGTCACCGAGTGGGAGAAGGACCGCTACCTGTCGATCCTGTAGGGGCGCCGATCGCGCCCGGGACCGGGCAGGCGATCGGCCGCGCCGGCGCCAGGCGCCAGTGCATCGCCTGCAGCAGGTGGCCGAAGGCGCTTGGGTGACGCGGCGCGATCTCGTCCAGGAGGGCGAGCGCCGAGTCCGCGCGGCGCGCATATTCGCGCTCGCCGGTTAGCTGGGAGAGGCGCAGCAGTCCGAGCGCGGCGCTCGCGTTGCCCGAGGGGATCGGCGTGTCCTCGATGTCCTTGCGGCGCGCGATCAGCGCTTCGTGGTCTGAGGCGGTCGTGAAGAAGCCACCCCACTGCGGGTCGGCGAACAGCTCGATCGTCTGGTCGGCGAGCGCGCGCGCCTGCACGAACCAGCGCTCATCGCAGGTCGCTTCGAACAGTCCGAGCAGCGCTTCCAGCAGATACGCGTAGTCCTCGAGGTAACCGTCCAGCGAAGCGCGCTGCTGGGAGTAGCTGCGCAGCAGCCGCCCGCGATCGTCGCGCAGCTCGGTGAGCACGAACTCGGCGCACGCGCTGGCGGCGTCGAGGTAGCCAGCCTCGCCGAGCGCTGCGCCGGCGTCGGCCAGGGCGGAGATCGCGAGCGCGTTCCAGCTCGCGAGCCGCTTGTCGTCCAGGCCCGGACGCGTGCGCGTCGCACGAAGCGCCAGCAGCGCGGCACGGATGCGCTCGCCCTGTGCGGCAGGCGGCTCGGGCCCGCGCGCGCACAGCACATTCAGCCCGGGCTGGGGGTGATGCGGATCGGCGAAGTTGCCGCCCTCGGTCGCGCCCAGCCAGGCGATCGCGGCGTCTGCGTCGTCGCCCAGCGCGCGGCGCAGCTCGGCGACGGTCCACACGTAGAACTGTCCCTCGACGCCGTCTGAGTCGGCGTCGAGCGCGGCGTAGAAGCCGCCCTCGGGGCCGCGCATCTCGCGCAGCATCCAGTCGAGCGTCTGGCGGCAGACCTGCTCCAGGCGCGCGTCTGAGGCGAGCTTCGCGCCGTGCAGGTAGGCGCGGGCGAGCAGCGCGTTGTCGTAGAGCATCTTCTCGAAGTGCGGCACGGTCCACGTGGCGTCGACCGCATAGCGGTGAAAGCCGCCGCCGAGCTGGTCGAAGATGCCGCCGCTGGCCATCGCGTGCAGCGTGTTCAGGGCCATGTCGCGCGCTGCCTCAGACTCGTGGTGCTCGGCCCGTCCCGCTGCAGCGCGGCAGAGCAGAAACTCGATCGCCGAGGCATGGGGGAACTTCGGGGCGCCGCCGAAGCCGCCGTTGCGCTCGTCATACGCGGCGCGCAGCCCGGCGACGGCCTGGTCGAGCGCGTCCTCGGTCGGCGCCCGCGCGGAAGGCTTCAGCTGCGCGCCGCCCGACAGCCGCTCGCGCAGGCGCTCCCCGCCTGCGCGGATGTCCTCGCGATGCTGCTCCCACGCCTCGGCGATCGCCTGCAGGACCTGTGTCCACGCCGGCATGCCGGGACGCGGCTCGGGCGGAAAGTAGGTGCCGCCGTAGAAGGGCAGCTGCTCGGGTGTGAGGAACACGTTCAACGGCCAGCCTCCCTGACCGGTCATGGCCTGCACCGCCTCCATGTACAGCGCGTCGACGTCGGGGCGCTCCTCGCGATCGACCTTCACGCACACGAAGCTCTCGTTCATCAGCTGCGCGGTGCGCGCGTCCTCGAAGGACTCGCGCTCCATCACGTGACACCAGTGACAGGACGAATAGCCGATCGATACCAGCAGAGGCTTGTCCAGCTCGCGCGCGCGGCCGTGCGCGAGCGGCCCCCAGGGCAACCAGGCGACCGGGTTGTCCGCGTGCTGGCGCAGGTAGGGCGATGTCTCGGCGGCGAGCGCGTTGGGCATGTGCTTCAGCGAGCTCGCGCCGATGGCGCTCGCACCAGGGCCGGGAGTGGAAAGCGGATCGGGGCGGACGGCCACGGGCGCGCGCCGGCACGCGCCAGGCGGACGCTGGCGAGCGCGACGTGGAAGCGCTCGCCGCCGAGCGTTCCGCTGACGGTCGTGCTCGTGCCGATTCGCACCTCGCCCTGCGACGCCGCCGAGCCGGTCACGCGGATCGTCGCGGTCTGCAGCTGGCCGTTGCGGATCGGGAACGTCCCGCTCAGCTTCACCCCGGGGACAAACGACAGGTTGCTGAGCACGAGCGCCGACGACTCAAGGCGCGCGTAGCCGCCGCGCAGGCCGCCGAAGCTCGAGCCTTTGGGCAGTGTTTCGTTTGCCTGGAGAGTGGCGCTGACGACCTGGCGATCGAGGTCGAGGATCGTGTCCAGTACGACGGCCAGCGTGCGGCCCGGGTTCCCACCCAGGGCCGTCGGCGGGTGGATCGAGGACAGCCGCGTCGGCGTGATCGGCGTCGGTGCGAACACGCTCTTCACGTTCGCGCACGCTTGCACGGGCGCGCCGGCGAAGAACGCGCTCACGGCCCGCTCGGCGCAGCCGCTGAAGTCGCTGCCGAGCACCGAGTGACCGGTGAACGGGACGACGAGCAGCTGAGACCCGGGGATCTGCGCGGCCACCTCGCGAGCATTGGCCGTCGGCGTGCGCAGATCCTGCGCGCCGGACAGGATCAAGCTCGGTATGTCCGGCAGCGGGGCCGGCGGCGGGGGCGCTGGGGATGCGTCGGGCCAGCTGGCACAGCTGTCGAGGAGCCCGCCGTCAAATGCGGTGGCGGCGTCGAACGGGCTGAAGACCGACGCGGGCTTGGCATGCAGCGCGGCGAGCGCTTCGGCCAGTCGCGTGCTCGAAGAGGCCGCGCGCTGCCACGGGAAAGGCGTCTCCTCGCAGCTGGTGGTCGCAAACAGGGCTTCGTCGACAGACCCGCTGTTTTCGCTCGCGGGGGCTTCGCCTCTGCCGCGCGGCACGCTCGGGATCAGCCCCTCCGACAGCAGGTGCAGGCGCAGCAGCGGGTCGGGATCGTTGCGCAGCGCCGAGCGCACCGCCGCCGGCAGCAGTGCGCGCAGGGCCGGGTTCAGGTCGCCGGCCTCCAGGATCCCGAACAGCCCAGGCTCATCGAGCCTGGCGGAGCGGCGATGCCCGGAGCCGTCATAGACAGAGCCGCTCAGCGGGTGGGCGCGCAGGCGCGACGCGAGCCCGGCGACGTCCCGCAGCGGGTTCGCCGTTATGCCCGCGCACGCGTTCTGCGCACACAGTTCGTCCAGCGCCGGTCCGACCGCCTGAAAGCTCGGAATCGCAAACGGTTCAGGTCCGCTGGTCGGCACGACCGAGTCGAGCACGAGGGCTTCGACGTGCTGGGGGTAGCGTTCGGCGTACTCCAGCGCGACCTTCGTGCCATACGAGGTCCCGTACAGGACGAGCTTTTCATAGCCGGTCGCCGCGCGGATCGCCTCGATGTCGGCGACCGATTCCTGCGTCGTGAAGGCGCCGCGCGCGGGGCCCAGTTCCCGTGCGCAGCGTTCGAGTGCGGCGCCAACCGCGCCGCCGGCGAATTCTTCAAGCGACGCGCAGCGCAGCGGCTGTGACGCCCCGGTGCCCCGCTGGTCGAACACGAGCAGATCGCGCCCGACGAGCGCGGGCGCGATCGCGGTCGCGATGAATTCGCCCAGGCCAAGCGCCGACTGCCCCGGTCCGCCCGCGAGCGCCAGGACCGCGCTCGACGTGCGGCCCGCGGGTTCGGCGCCGCGGCGCTCCAGCTGCAGCGAGATCGTGCCGGGCAGGGCGCCGGCGCGATCGAGCGGCACGACGAGGGGCGCACACGAGAAGCCCGCCGCCGCGCTGGGCGGGCAGGGACCGAAGTCAGGGAAGGCGGTCGACGAGGCCGGCCAGACTGCGGATCCCAGCGCGGGCAGCAGAGCCGCGACGGCCAAGTAGTGGGCTGGCCAGCGCATCTGCACCGACGATAGCGTCGCCCGCGCTGGGGTGGTCCACGAGCGCCACATGCTCGCCGCCGAGCGTGCCGATCAGCGAGTTGTGGGGTCCGAGGCGCATCGTGCCACGCGCGGCAGCCGGTCCGCCGACCCGCAGCACAGCCCCGCTCGAGGTGAGCGTGCCCGACACCGTCATCCCCGGAATGTATGAGTAGCCGTGCAGCGACAGCGCGCTGTTGTGCAGCTGGCCCCAGCCGGCGCGCAGCCCGCCGGCGCGCAGGGTCGCCAGGCCGGACAGGTTGCCGCTGGCGAGCGAGCTAATCACCTGCAGGCCGGCCTGGCGGACGAAGTCCGCGAGCGTGAGCGTGAGCGCGTCGAGCGTCTTCCCCGGAAGCCCGCGGTAACCCGGCGTGGCGGCCACGTCGACCAGGCGCCTGGGGGCAAGCGGCGTCAGGCTCAGCAGCGCAGGCAGGCCGACGGCCGTGCACGGTCTGATCGGGGTGTGCGCGAACAGCGCCTGCAGCGCGGCGCTCGCGCAGCCGCTGAGATCGCTGCCCAGCACCGAGTGGCCGACCTGCGGGACGACCAGCAGGTGCGCGCCAGGTATCTGCGCGGCGACTTCGCGCGCGTTGGCGGTTGGCGTGCGCAGGTCCTGTTCGCCGCTGAGGATCAGCGTTGGCACAGCCGGGAAGGGCGCCTGAACGGGCGCCGGCGGCGGCGTCGAGTACGGCCAGAAAGCGCATGCGGGAACGTCGCTGATCGCGAGCAAGTCGCGGCGCGTGAACGGCCTGATCGCGCGCGGGCCGAGCGCCTTGACGCGTGCGGCTGCTTCGGCGATACGCGTCTTCGGCGTGGCGGCTCGGTTCCACGGGAAGAGCTCCTCTTCGCAGCTCGTCGCGTAGTAAAGCGGCGCGTCGAAGGTCTCGCTGCCTTCCGCTTCGGCTTCGCTTTCGCCGGCGCTCTGCGCGCGCTCGGCCAGGCGGGCGAGCGGCGCGTTGTCGCCGTTTGCCGCCGAGCGGATCGCCGCCGGAAATTCTGCGCGCAGAGCGGGTTCGAGGTCGCCCTCGAGCAGGATTTCCAGCAGATCCGCCGAGGAGAGCGTCACCCTGTGGGGGCGTCCGCGACCGTCGATGAAGCGCCCGCGCAGCGCTCTGCGTTCGGCGCGCGCGACGACTTTGGCGAGGTCGTCGACGGGGCTGCGGGTGATGCGCGCGCAGCTGCGGTGCGCGCACAGGTCGTGGAGGATCCGGGGCACCGCTTCGATCGTCGGACGGTTGAGCGGTTCGGGCCCGTTCGGCGGGACGACCGAGTCGAGCACGAGCGCTTCGACGTGGCCGGGGTAGCTCTGCGCGTAGCGCTCGGCCACCTTCGTTCCGTAGGAGGTTCCGTAGAGCACGAGCTTTTCGTAGCCGCCCGCCTGGCGGATCGCCTCGATGTCGGCGACGGTTTCGTCGGTCGTGTAGTACGACCGCGCGGGTCCGAGCTCAGCGCCGCACTCGCCGATCGCCGGCCCCGGCGGGCCGTGGATCAGCGCCCGTTCGAAGCGGTGACAGGAGAGCGGGTGCGACAGCCCGATCCCGCGCTGGTCAAAGACGATCAGGTCGCGCGTGGCGATGATCGGCCCGAGCAGCCGGATGAACTGTTCGGTGAACGGGAGCGCCGGTTGCCCGGGTCCTCCGGCCAGCGCGATCACGGCGCTGCGCTCGTCGCCCACCGGCGCGCGGTGGCGGTGCATCGCGAGCGTCAGCACGCCGGGTGTGGCGCCGCTCCAACTCAGCGGCACGGTCAGATGCCCGCAGGCCAGTTCGTTGCTGTTCCCGCAGGGAGCCCAAGCGATATCTGCCTGCGCGGAGCCTGCCGTGAACGCCCCGCATGCCGCCCCGCACGCGAGCACCCCCAGCAACGGCCTGCCCAGGGTCCTGAGGGCCCGTAGCATCGACTCGAATCTAGCGTACGCTCAGGCGCCGAAGCGCAGGGCGCGTTGCGCCGTTAGGGTCCAGACCGCGATGGCTCCTCTGCGCACAGCGGTGTCTGCCCCCGGCGCTCCGCCGGCGGTCGGCCCATACAGCCACGCCGTGCGCAGCGGAGACCTGCTGTTCTGCTCGGGCCAGATTCCGCTCGATCCGGTCACGGGCGAGCTCGCCGGCGACACGGCGCCCGCTCAGGCGCGGCGCTGCCTCGAGAACCTGCGCGCGGTCTGCGACGCTGCGGGCGCGCGTCTGAGCCAGGCGCTGCGGATGACCATATATATGACCGATCTCGCACACTTCGCAGCCGTCAACGAGGTCTATGCGTCGTTCTTCGAAGGCGACTGTCCGCCGGCGCGCGTGACGGTCGGCGTGTCGGCGCTGCCGCTGGGCGCGCAGGTCGAGATCGACGCGATCGTCGCGCTCGGCTGAGCCGGTCGCTCAGCCGTGCGAGGCTGCGCCGAGCAGCGCGGGCTCGTCGAGCGCGGGAGTCGGCTCTGAGTCGTAAAGCGCCCGCGTCAGCAGCCGCCACAGCGTCGCGCGTTCCTGCGCGTCCAGGGCCCCCAGCACCTCGTCCTCGATGCTTTCCTGCGCGCGCTCGGCGCGCAGCAGCGCGCGCCGCCCGGCGGCCGTCAGCTCGACGATGTGGCGCCGGCGATCGTCGGGGTCGCGCCGGCGCGCGACGTAGCCGCGATCCTCGAGTTCGTTCAGCAGCAGCACAACGTTGTTGGCGTCCATGCACAGTGCCTCGGCGAGCGCCTGCTGGGGCGTGCCGCCATCGTTGTCGCGCACGTAGCTGAGCGCCATCAAGAGCCGCAGGTGCATCCCCAGCAGCTCCTCGCCGCTTGCCCGGTAGACCTGCTTGGCGAGCCGCGTCAGCAGGACCATCGACCCCGGCGTGTGCTCGCGAACCTCGGCCTGACTCTCCCTACTCATAACTGCTCCAGTATACACGACTCAGCAACAATCATCACTTTCAGAGAGATGATACTGACGTCATGGATGTCCATTTCCCACAAGATGATACTTGCATCAAGGATGATCCATGCTATGGTGTGCTCTTCTGCAACGAAGGGAGCAGCATGAATTCCACCGCCACCGACGAATCGACCAAGACCGACCGCGAGCCCGCAGCGCGACCGGGGGCCGCACGCGCTTTGCGCGGGCGCATCGTGCGCCGGGCGCCCGGAAGCGCGACCGCCGACGGCCCTTCAGACCGCGATCTGCTGTCCTCGGCGTACGGCAATGGGGGAGAGGACGCTGGAGCCGAGGCCCACGCCCGCCGCGCTGAGCGTCGGCGCTGGATCGCGCTCGCGGTCCTGTGCCTCGGCCAGCTGATGATGGTGCTCGACGCGACGATCGTCAACGTCGCGCTTCCCTCGATCCAGCGCGAACTGCACTTCAGCCAGGGCAACCTCACGTGGGTGCTGAACGGCTACCTGATCACCTTCGGCGGCTTCCTGCTGCTGGCGGGACGCATGGGCGACCTGATCGGGCGAAAGAAGGTCTTTCTGAGCGGCCTCGCGCTGTTCACCGTGGCCTCGGTGATGTGCGGGCTGGCCGACAGTCAGGCGACGCTGATCATCGCGCGGCTGATCCAGGGCGTGGGCGGGGCGGTTGCGTCGAGCGTGATCCTCGCGATCATCGTGACCGAGTTCCCCAAGGCCCACGAGCAGGCCAAAGCGATGGGCCTGTACGCCTTCGTGTCGGCCGGTGGCGGCTCGATCGGGCTGCTGGCCGGCGGCGTGCTGACGCAGTCGCTTGACTGGCACTGGATCTTCTTCGTCAACGTGCCGATCGGCCTGATCGCGTTCGCGCTCGGCTGGGCGCTGATCGTCGAGAACGAGGGGATCGGCCTGACCCAGGGCGTCGACGTGCTCGGCTCGATCCTGATCACCCTCTCGACGATGCTTGCCGCGTTTGCGATCGTGAAGTCCAGCGAATACGGCCTGCTCTCGGCGCGCACGCTGGGCGTCGGCGGCGCGAGCCTGGCGCTGCTGGCCGGCTTCATCGCGCTGGAGGCGCGGGTGGCCAACCCGATCATGCCGCTGCGCGTCCTACGGCTGCGGATGTTGATCGGATCGAGCATCGTGCGCGGGCTGCTCGTTACCGGGATGTTCTCGGCCTTCTTCCTGGGAGCGCTGTACCTCGAGCGCGTGCTCGGCTACGACGCGATCCGCACCGGTCTCGCGTTCCTGCCGCTGACGGCGGCGATCGCCGTGATGTCGCTCGGCGTGTCGGCGCGACTGGTGGAGCGCTTCGGTCCGCTGCGCGTGCTGGTCGGCGGCCTGTCGGGCATCATCGCCGGCCTCGTGCTGCTCGCCGCTCAGGGAGTCCACGCCGCCTACTTCCCGGGCCTGTTCGTGGCCTTTCTGGCGCTCGGGCTGGGAGCGGGGGCGTCGTTCCTGCCGCTGCTGACGATGGGGATGGCCGACGCGCCCAAGCGCGACGCGGGCCTTGCCTCGGGGATCATCAACGTCTCGGTGCAGCTGTTCGGCGCGATCGGGCTGGCGACGCTCGGCACGATCGCGACCGACCACGCCAAATCGCTGAGCGCGAGCGGCCAGCCGCTGGTCAGCGCGCTGACCGGTGGCTATCACCTCGCCTATCTGGTGGGCGCGGGGGCGGTCGCCCTCGGCATCCTGGCCGCTGCGGTCACGCTGCGCAAGCCGCCGACCGGGGTGCAGGAGACGGTCGAGGAGGTCGAGCAGTGGATCGCGCCGCAGGAGGGCATCGCCGATGCGCAGCCTCAGGCCGCCTGACCCTCAGGCGGCCTGACCGCGCAGCGCAGCGCGACGGACCTTGCCGCTGGCGGTCTTCGGGAGCTCGTCCACGAAGTCGACGATGCGCGGGTACTTGTAGGGCGCGGTCTCGCGCTTGACGTGCTCCTGGAGCTCGCCGGCGAGCGCGGCGGACGGGCGGTGGCCGTCGCGCAGCACGACCACCGCGCGCACCACCGCGCCGCGTTCGTCGTCGGGGGCTGACACCGCCGCCGCCTCCGCCACGGCTGGATGGGACACGAGAGCGGACTCGACCTCGAAGGGGCCGATGCGGTAGCCGGCGGAGACGATCACGTCGTCGTTGCGCCCCTCAAAGTAGAGCCAGCCCGCGTCGTCTTCGCGGACCCGGTCGCCGGTGCGCCACGGGCCCAGCGCCCGTCGGTCGTGAACCGTCCAGCCGGTCTCGCCGTGGTGCACGTGCTCGCCCAGGTAGCCCAGGAAGAACGTCGGCACGCTGGGCGGATCGGCGACCAGCTCGCCCTCGTGGACGCTCAGCCGCACGCCCGGCAGCGCGCGTCCCATCGAGCCCGGCCTCGCTTGCTCGCCGACCGCGAGCCCGGTCATCTGCCCGGTCTCGGTCTGGCCGTAGCCGTCGCGGATCCAGAGCCCGGTGGCCTCGCGCCACGCGTGCAGCACCTCTGGGTTCAGCGCCTCGCCGGCCGCGACCATCCCGCGCAGGTCAGTCAGCGCGCGAAGGCTTGCGCGCTTGGCGATCACGCGGTACTCGGTCGGCGCCATGCAGAGCACGTTGACGCGCTCGCGCTGCAGCAGCTCCAGCCGCTCGGCGGGGTCAAAGCGGGCGTCGTGCAGCAGCGCGCCGGCCCCGAGCAGCCAGGGGGCGATGAATGCGTTGCGCGCCGACTTGCTCCAGCCTGACGCGGCCGTGCACCACACGAGCTCGCCGGCGCGCGCGCCGAGCCAGTGCGCCGCCTGGAGGCGCTGGCCCGCGAGATAGCGCTGGCCGTGCACGACGGCCTTCGGCTCGCCGGCGGTGCCGCTGGTGAACGTGATCAGGCAGGGGTCGTCGGCGGCCAGCTCGAGCGCCGGGGCGGGCGCGGCTGCCAGCAGGCGTGCGTCGGGGACGAGCAGGACCTGCACGTCGTCGCCTGCGTGCGCCAGCCCGGCCAGCGCCTCCTGTAGCTCGGCGCTGTTTCGCTCGTCGGCGACGATCGCGCGCGGACGCGCGACCTCGATTCGCAGCCGCAGGTCCTTGGAGCGCAGCTGCTCGTTGCAGGGCAGCACGACCGCGCCGATGCGAAAGCACGCGCACATCGTGAGGACCCACTCGGGGCGATTGCCGATCAGCGTCAGCACGACGTCGCCGCGTCGCACGCCGCGGGCGCCGAGCGCGCCCGCGAGCCGCGCCGAGTCGTCGGCCACTTGGCCAAAGGTCCACTCGCGCCGCGTGCCCGCGCGCGCTAGCTCGACGAGCGCGAGCTGCTCGCGATCCATCCGCCCCAGCACGTCGCGCGCGAAGTTCACGCCGGTATTCTCCCTACAGGAGCCCAAAACGACCCTGGAGCGCTGTACACGATGGCAGTAGCCGCCGAGCCCCATAGCGATATGAGCGACGAGCAGCGGGCGATCACCGAGATGGTTCGCCAGTTCGCCGACGAGCAGATCATCCCCAACGCCGAGCACTACGACCACGAGGACAGCTTCCCCGAGCCGATCGTCGCGCAGATGCGCGAGCTGGGCCTGTTTGGGGTGACGATCCCGGAGGAGTACGGCGGGATGGGCCTGGACCTGACGACCTACGCGATGATCGTCGAGGAGCTCTCGCGCGGCTGGATCTCGATCTCGGGCATCGTCAACACGCACTTCATCGGCTCCTATCTGCTGATGAAGTTCGGTTCTGAGGAGCAGCGCCAGAAGTACCTTCCGCGCATGGCCACGGGCGAGATCCGGGCCGCCTTCTCGCTATCAGAGCCCGAGATGGGGTCCGACGTGCAGGCGATCAAAAGCAGCGCCAAGAAGCTCGACGACGGCGCGTATGAGATCAACGGCCAGAAGATGTGGGTGACCAACGGCCTGCTCAGCTCGATCGTGTTCGTGCTCGTCAAGACCGACCCCGAGGCAGAGCCGCGCCATCGCGGGTTCACCTGCTTCATCGCCGAGAAAGAGCCCGGTGTGAGCGAGAACACCGGCGACTACTCCGGCCTGAACGTGCCGCCGAAGATCAAGAAGATGGGCTACAAGGGCGTCGAGTCGACAGAGCTCGTGTTCGACGGCTACCGCTGCCCGGCCGAGAACATCCTCGGCGGCGAGCAGGCCGGGCTGAACAAGGGCTTCTCGCAGATGATGGACGCCCTGGAGGTCGGCCGTGTGAACGTGGCGGCGCGCGGGGTCGGCATCGCGCAGCGCGCGCTGGAGCTCGCGCTGCGCTACGCGCAGGAGCGAAAGACATTCGGCAAGCCGATCGCAGAGCACCAGGCGATCCAGTTCAAGCTTGCCGACATGGCCACCCAGGTCGATGCAGCGCGCCTGCTCACGCTGCGCGCGGCGCGCCTGAAGGACGCCGGCGAGCGCTCGGACCTCGAGGCCGGCATGGCCAAGCTGTTCGCGTCAGAGGCCGGGCGCTTCTGCGTGGAGGAATGCCTCCGCATCCACGGCGGATACGGCTACTCCAAGGAGTATGAGATCGAGCGCCTTTACCGCGATGCGCCGCTGCTGCTGATCGGCGAGGGCACCTCGGAGATCCAGCGCATGGTGATCGGGCGCAAGCTGCTGCAGCGGCATAAGATCTGACGCAGCCGTATTCGCCGCCCAGGTCTAGCAAGCCAAATCCGGGCGGGTGGCCAAAGCTGATGGGCCAGCGGATGGGCCAGTTTTGCGCGCGGGCTCGCGCGCGAGTTAAGACGGTGGATCGGTCAGCCCGGCGTGGCCTGCGCCGCCATGGGCGCGACCGCAAGCGCAACAGCGACGATCGACGCAACGACGCCGATAATCAGTCTCGTGCCCATCACAGTATCCCCTCCTCGGCTACCCGATCTTGCTGTTGATGACTTCCTCGCCCCCGTACCCGAGGGTCTTCAACGATCCTTCGATCTTGACTTCCTGGCCTTTTTCGTTCTTCAGCGTGCCCGAACGCGCGTCGAATTCGAGTTCCGGCGGACTCTGCGGCGTGCAGCAGTGGGTTTTCGCTAGCGGCTTGAGGGTGCCCTTCAAAGGTTCTGCGACTTGAGATTCATACTCGGGTTCGCCCCGTTCATTCCTGTTTGGCACGGTGATCCCGCTTTGGATGTGGCAGATGAGGTCGAGCCTGATCTTTTCCGTTTCCTGTCTGACTTTCCCTGCTTCTTCGACCAGGCGGCCTTTCCATCTGAGGTTGGTTCCGCTTGCCGCCAGCGGCTCTTCAGAGCTTGCAGCGAACATCGTCGCGGTCCCGGTCTGCGGGAACGGGGCTTCGGCTCCTTCGGCAAAGACCGAGACGTAGCTGGCGGGACCGACGAGCAGGGTGTTTGGAAAGCACGATTCCTGGCTTTCGTAGTATTCACAGTCATACGCGCCAAGCGACTGAACTTCGCTAACGCCCGCGGGACCGCTCGCACCGCCCGGTTCGGGATTTTCTTCGTCCGCGGTGATGACGTAACGGCACACCGTCTTGACGCCGGTTGACAGGTTGATCAGCGACAGGGTGCCCCACTCGATGGTGGCAATTTTTTCGCCGGCCGCGGCCCGGGCGGCTGGGCCGAGTCCGTTTAGGTAGTAGTGAGCCGGACTTGCTGCCTGTGCTGCCGGTGTCGCGACGGCGAACGCGGCGAGGGCGAGCAGCGGAATGAGCCGCGAAGCGCATCTGTGCTGCTTCCCCGACGACATTTGCGCACCTCCCTCTCGAACGACCACTTCAAGGATAGACAGGGATGTCCCGTCCTGTTATCTGGTCGGGCGCTACGTCTACCCCGAGCTTCGCGCAACCTCGTGCGCTCGCTCCCGCGCCGCGCTGAAGCCCCTCGACCTGCTCCTCGCCGTCGGGCGAGACGACCAAATAACTGCCGGCCGGGAGCGCCCACACGCTGGCATCGCCGACGACTAAGAACGGCGCGGGCCTTGGGTGTATCGTGCACCTGTGCCTGCGGATGGATCGGCAGGCCGCTTCGTGGGCGAGGTCGCCTTTAGGTGCGCGGTCTCCAACCGGGCAGCGGTGCGCCGGGACCACCCGAGGACACGCCCCGGCCATTCGACGTTCTAGGCGGCCGAGGGCAGGCAAGCTGGCGCTGCGCGTCAAGCCGAGCGCGCAATGCGTGGCGAACGGGGAAACGGAGGGATGACATGAGGTACATCAGAATCGGGGGAGCCTGCTTGGCGGCAGCGCTCGTGCTGAGTGCAGTAGACGCCGCCTCCCCGTCAACCGCCGCGGCTGCCGCTTGCTATGCGCAAGGCTTGCATCCGGAAAACTGGCGGTTTAGCGAACGAAGTGGACACACCTGTATCGTCATACTCAACACTCCCCCTGGGGACTATTGTGAAGCGGGCGAAATTGGGAACAACGGAGAAGTGTGCGGTCCTCCTCCTAAGCCTGCGGCGACCACTGCGCCAGCATCAGGAGTAACGAAAAGCTCGGCGACGTTAAACGCGACGGTCAATCCGCAAGGCGGGGAACTCAGCAAATGCTTCTTTGAATACGGGACGACGATCTCCTACGGATCAACCGCCGCTTGCACATCGGTCCCGCCGGTGTTGGAAACACATCCAGCCGCCGTGTCGGCGCCGGTAGCGGGGCTGATCCCGAACACCACCTACCATTTCAGGATCGTCGCCACCAACGAAGGCGGCACCAGCGATGGCAACGACCAGACGTTCCCGACGCTCACCGTTCTGGCCCATTACTACGCGAACGCACTGGGCGCGGGCGGACGACTCGCGGGCGGCGAAAAGGTGGCCACGATCGAGTGGGGCACGCTGTCACTGACCAACCTGACGACCGGCGGTAAAGTCACGTGCCACAACGTCGTCGGCGCTGTGGAGGAAAACCCCGAACCGGGCGGAGAAACAGGTCCGGCCGGCAGCGGTGAAACGCAGTCCTTCAACCCTTATGACTGCGAAAGCGAAGCGTGCACCCCCGCAGCGACGGGAGGTGGACCAGCCACCTACATCTCGGTCTTTGCGGAAGGTAGCGAAGCGCCGTACCCGGCAACGGGGACGGGCACGATGACCAATCCCTCAGGGTCCACCGGCACGACCGAAGAGCCGCTGGTGGCAAGCGGCAACAACCTCAAATGGAAAAACAAACTGATCGAGGAAGGCACCAAAGTCAGGCAGGAAACCGAAAAAATCAAAGACAACGTGATCTGCCACGTGATGACAGGTGCGAACGCCAAAGGCGAACCCGAGTACGGAGCGCAGGTTCCGGAAGTCTCAAAGGGCAACAACCACCCGCTGATGGTGACCCACTGCTGCATGCCACTCAGTCCGCCGGAACTGTTATTTGATGCCGGCTCGGAACCGCTGGAAAACGAAGTAGGCCAGAAGGGCAGGACGGAAGGCTCGCTGAAGATCCTCGGGTACGGGGGAGAGGAAGTGATCAACGGCGAGCTCGGGTAGGTGCTGCTCGACGCCTATCTACAGCGCGAGACCGGATGATCGTTGGGCCAGTTTGGGCCAGTTTTTCAGCGAGCCGCGGCGAGCCGAGGCGATTCGGTGCAATGCACTTTGGCTCTAGACCCTATGGCGTGGTCGTCAGCCGCCTTGTCTACGGCGCTCCTCGGCCATGCAGACGGTGGGGTCAATTCATTTTCGGGTCATTCGTTCCCTTCTTCTGAGCAGTCCCTCGTGGCCTGTCTCAGGGCGCTCATCAGTTCGCCGAGGAGCTGTTCTTTGCCTGCCGTGCTGGGGGCGTGCGTGTAGGCCAGAATCCCGTAGCCGACGAATTGCCAGTCCTGGCCACACTGGTTAGGGTTCGCCTGTGCCGGCGCCGAGAATGTTGTTGCCAGCAGTCCAGCGCCGAGCATCGCTGCGAGTAGCTTCTTCATCGGTTCACGCCCTTGTGCTTGGATATTTCGAACTTTTAGTCCTCGTCGTAGTACCCGTGGAGGATGTAGTGCCAAACAGGCCGCCACCGGGCCGCTAGATAGGAGGTTGGCTATGCCGGCACAGCGATCCGACGCGGTGCGAGGCGATCAAAGGCAACTGACTTTGGCTCTAACAAGCCAAAAACGGCGCAGCGGCAGGACTCGCAACACAATAAGATCTGACCGTCCCCTTGAGCGCGCGGCGCGGCGTCCGCCGGCCGAGCGAGAGAGTGATGGTTCATGGCCGACGACGCCAGGGCTCTGATCGAGCTCGCGACGCGCAGGTTCATCGAGGAAGTGCCGGCGCTTGCGCCGATCAAGCTGGTCGTGGGCGTCGAGCTGCGCGGACGCGGCGACGTGCAGCTGTTTCGCCTGCAGATGCCCGAGGTGCTCGTCACCAAGGACTCCGCCATCGACGCGCAGGTGCGCGTCGACATGCGACGTGAGTTCTTCAACGTGATGGCTCGCGAGGGCAAGGTGCCCGACTGGATCGAGGCGTTCACGTACGGGCAGGCGAAGGCCTCCGGGCCCGAGCAGTTCCTCCGGCTGATCGCGAGCGTCGTCGACAAGCAGCAGGAACGCCTGCGCCTACGCCGAGCGCGCAAACCGGCCTAGCCGCCACGACGAGAGCATCGCGCGCCGGCGGTGGCACACCCGCCGGGCGCCCCGGCGGTCAGTGGTAGGCGGTCAGCTGCTGGGCGAGGAATACCAGCGACGCCAGCAGGAACAGGCACATCATGATCAGCGAGAAGTTCTCGTTCATGCGGAGCGTCTCCGCGTCACAGGATAGGGGACCGCACGGGCGGGGCGCCGCGTGCGCTCGCTCAGGCCAGGACGGCGTCGTTGTCGTAGAGCTTTATGACCTTCACCGCGCCATCGCCGACGGCGTCGATGCACAGGCGACAGAGGACGCACTCGTCGAGGTTGTCCTGCACCAGCTCGAGGCTGCCGTTGCCGTGCTGAGCGAAGATGTCCACGGGGCAGGCCTCGGTCAGCTTCGCCGCGAGCGCGGCGTGGGCGGCGACCGCTTCGTCGACCTCGACGGCGATGAACGTCCCGTCGGCTCTCATCGGGTGGCGCTCCCGGCGGCGATCTTCGCGCCGATCATCTCGGGGATGTCCTCGATGCGCTCGGCGACGCCGATTCCCGCGGCGGCCAGCCGCGCGATCTTCTCGCCGGCCGTGTCGGCCTTGCCTTCGACGATCGTGCCCGCGTGCCCGAACGACATGCCGGGCATCTCGTCCATGAAGCGCCCGGCCATGAAGGCGACGATCGGCAGCCACGACTCGTTGTCGGTGACCCACTGCGAGAGCTCGGCCTCCATCCGCCCCCCGGGCTCGGTGTAGATGACGATCCCCTGGGTCTGCTCGTCGGCCGCAAACAGCGGCATCAGCTCGGCGTAGGTGGAGCCGATGATCGCGTCGCCGCCGATCGACACGGCCGTCGACTGGCCGAGGCCGGCTGCGCTCAGCGTCGAGGACATCTCGGTTGTCATGCCGCCCGAGCGCGAGATCACGCCGATCGGACCGGGCGTGTAGGCCTGGGCGGCGTTTTTCGCGGGGCCGCCGATGCCGCCCATCTTGATCACGTCGGGCACGATGATGCCGAGGCAGTTGGGCCCGATGATGCGAGCGCCGCGCAGGGTCGCGAGCTCGACCATCTGCGCGACGTCGCGTCGCGGGATGCGCTCGGTGACGATCACGATCAGCCCGATGCCGTTCTCGATCGCCTCGAACACGGCGTCCTTGGTGAACGCGGGCGGGACCGTCACGACCGACCCGTCGATCGCGCCGCCGTGGTGGGCGACGGCCTGGGCGACGGTGTCGAACACCGGTACCCCGTGCACCTCGCGCCCCAGCCGCCCCGGGGTGACGCCGCCGACGATCTTTGCTCCGGCGCCGTAGTCCAGACACTCTCGCGTCAGGTTGACCGCCTCGCGGCCGGTGATGCCCTGGACGATGAACGTCGTGTCCGCGTCGATCAGGATGCTCACACCGCCACCCCCTGGATCTTCTCGACAGCCCGGCGTGCGGCCTCGTTGAGCGACACGCTGCGGTCGGCGTAGTCGACGCCGTAGCGTTCGAGAATCTTGAAGCCCTCCTCCTCCCAGGCGCCGGGGATGCGGAAGATGGCGATCTTCTCCGCCGGATCCAGGCCGAGCTCCAGGCAGGCTTTGATCACGCCGCGCGCGACGATGTCCACGCGCGTGTTGGAGACGATCGACATCATCACCGCGATCTTGTCCACGCCGGGCTTGCTCAGCACGAGCTTGGCCAGCCCGCAGGCCTTCGCGACCGACGGGTTGCCGCCGATCTCGCAGTAGTTGGCCGGCCGGCCGCCGTGCGCGCGCACGGCGTCGAACAGCGTCAGCGAGCCGCCGCCGGCGCCGATCACCAGGCCGAGGTTGCCGTCGAACTCGGTGACGTTGCCGGCGACGCCGCGATGGTCGGTCGCGTCGACCTGCTCGCCGGCCAGCTCGAAGGGCGTCGCCTCGCGCGCCTGGCGCGTCTCCTCGTCGCCGACACCGAGCTCTGACAGCAGCTGCCTGTGGCGCCCGCGCGCCTCGTTCTCCATCTCCATGTGGGCGTCCAGCGCGACGAACGAGCCGTCGGCCAGCTGGCCGAGCGGGTTGATCTCGGCGAGCGTCATGTCGTTCTCGGCGAACAGCCTGGCCAGGCGAACGACGATCGGGACGAGCTTGTTGAGCGCCGATCCCGTCACGCCCGTGGAGGCGATCACCTCCTTGGCCTGGAAGTCGGACAGCGGCAGGATGTTCGAGAGGTGCCGGCGACCGACCTTGTCGGGCTGCTCCTCGGCCACCTGCTCGATGTCGATGCCGCCGACCGGCGAGAAGATGATCACGGGCCGCTTGCGCGTGCCGTCCCACACGACGCCGGCGTAGTACTCCTGAGCGACATCGGCCCGCGGGTCCACGAGCACGCCGCGCGGCTTGTGTCCGCCGATCTCGAGCTGGAGGATCTCGCGTGCATAGGCCTCTGCCTCCTGGGGCGAGTCGGCGAACTTGACCCCGCCCGCCTTCATCCGCCCGCCCGAGAGCACCTGCGACTTGATCACGGTGGGACCGCCGATCCGCTGGGCGATCTCGCGCGCCTCGGCGGGGTCGGTGGTGAAGCCGTAGTCCGTTACGGGGATGCCGGTGCGCTTGACGATCTCGCGCGCCTCGTACTCGAAGAATCTCATCGTGTCAGGTGTGCTCGGAGGGCGATCGCAGGAACCCTATACGGCGCGCGGCGGCCGAGCGCACTAAACGCCGGCGGTGGCGGGCTCGCCGGCGGGCGCAGGGGAAAACCCGTAGGCCTCGGCGAGCTCGGGGTCCTTCTTGGCCAGCATTTCCGCCAGCTTGACCATCACCTGACACTGCTTCCAGGTGGCGTCGTCCTGCATCTTGCCGTCGATCATGTGCACGCCGCGCCCGTCGGGGATCGCCTCGATCACCTTTTTGGCGAACGCGACCTCGTCGGGGTCGGGCGAGAAGACGCGCTTGGCGATCGCGATCTGGGCGGGATGCAGCGACCACGCGCCGACGCAGCCGAGCAGGAACGCCGCGCGAAACTGGGTTTCGGCGCCCAGCTCGTCGCGGATGTCGCCGTAGGGGCCGTAGAAGGGGAGCGCGCCGACCGCGGTGCAGGCGTCGACCATGCGCGCGATCGAGTAGTGCCACGGATCCTGCTGGTAGGAGGGACGCGGCGCGTCGGGGTCGTCGGGGTCGGGGTCGGCGATCGTGCGGTAGCCGGGGTGCCCGCCGCCGACGCGCGTCGTCTTCATGCGCCGCGATGCCGCGAGGTCGGCCGGGCCGAAGCTCATGCCCTGGATGCGCGGGCTGGCCGCCGCGATCTCCTCGACGTTCGCCACGCCGAGGTGGGTCTCGAGGATCGCGTGCACGAGAATCGGGCGCTGCAGGCCGGCTTTGGCCTCGAGCTGGGCGAGCAGGCGGTCGACGTAGTGGATGTCCCACGGGCCCTCGACCTTGGGGATCATGATGACCTCGATCCTGTCGCCGATCTCGCCGACGATCTGGGTCAGGTCGTCGAGCACGAACGGCGAGGCCAGCTCGTTGACGCGCGTCCAGAGCGCGGTGTCGCCGAGCTCCATTTCCTTGCCGACGCGGATCAGGCCGGCGCGGGCAGCCTCCTTTTTGTCAAGCGCGACGGCGTCCTCGAGGTTGCCGAGCAGGATGTCGACCGTCGGGGCGATGTCGGGCACCTTGGCGACCATCTTCTCGTTGGAGAAGTCCAGGAAATGGATCATTCGCGACGGCTTGAACGGGATCTCGCGCGCCGGCTGCGGCGCGTCGATCGCGAGGGGCGAGAAGAAGGCTCTGGGGTTGCGCAAGGTCGGGCTCCTGGGTTGCCTGTGCTGTCAACCGTATCGTGTCGCGGACGGCCGACGCACTAGAGTTGGCGTGCAACCTGGGATTCGCAGCGGGTGCGCATCCCCTGTCAAGGAGACCCGATCAGACCGATGAGCCAGACCAAGACCGCGCAAGTCGAGACCGACCAGGCCGCGCGCGAGGCGAGCGGCGCCCACCCTTATGGCCGCTACCTCGAGGAGTTCGAGGTGGGGGACGTCTACAAGCACTGGCCGGCCAAGACGGTCACCGAGGGCGAGCACCATCTGTTCTGCCTGGTCACGATGAACCACCATCCGCTGCACATCAACGACGTGTACGCGCACAAATCCCAGCAGGGACGGAATGTCGTCGTGGGGTCGATGGTCTACTCGCTGGCGCTCGGCATGTCGGTCAGCGACGTGAGCGGCAAGGCGATCGCCAACCTGGCCACCGAAGAGCTCAAGCACCCGGCGCCGGTGTTCCACGGAGACACGCTGTTCTGCGAGTCCGAGGTGCTGGAGAAGAAGGAGTCGCAGTCAAAGCCCGACCGCGGAACCGTCAAGGTGCACACGCGCGTGCTCAACCAAGACGGCGTGCTCGTGGCCGAGTTCAAGCGCCTGGTGCTCGTGCCGCGCAAGCATCCGGGCACGAGCGCGGCGGCCGACGGAGCGCGCGCCGACGAGCCGGTCGCCGAGGGCGCGGGAGTCGACTAGCGCGGGTTGCCGGCGCCGGCCGCCGTGCGCGGCGCCACGGCACCTTGGTCCAGGCGGCTGGCCGCGGGCCGGACCGTGCGATACCCTCTGCGAACCGCCCCCGACTGGGCGTTTTTCCGTTCCGGAGCCGTGATCTGAGGGGCGACGCGCCACCGAAGGCGCTCGCCGGTCACCGCCGCGAGACAGGAGTTTTCAGAGCTATGAACACCACCGCCGCTGCCCCCACCAAGAACGAGCGCCTGCTGACATGGGTAGAGGAGGTGGCGATGAGGACCGAACCGGACGAGATCCACTGGTGCGACGGGTCGGCCGACGAGTACGACCGGCTCTGTCAGGCGCTCGTCGACGCCGGCACGTTCAGCAGGCTGTCCGACGCCAAGCGGCCGAACTCCTACCTGGCGCTGTCGGACCCCGGAGACGTCGCGCGCGTGGAGGACCGCACGTTCATCTGCTCGGCCACCGAGGAGGAAGCCGGTCCGACCAACAACTGGCGCGACCCGGCCGAGATGCGCGAGATGCTCAACGAGCTGTTCGACGGGGCGATGAGCGGACGCACGATGTACGTGGTCCCGTTCTTGATGGGTCCGCAGGGCTCAGACCACAGCTACGTCGGGGTGCAGCTGACCGACTCGCCGTACGTGGCCGTGAACATGCGGATCATGACGCGGATGGGGCAGAGCGCGCTCGACGCGCTCGGCGACGAAGGCGAGTTCGTGCCCTGTCTGCATTCCGTCGGCATGCCGCTGGAGGACGGCGCGGAAGACGTCGCGTGGCCGTGCAACGCCGAGAACAAGTACATCGTGCACTTCCCCGACACCCGCGAGATCGCCTCCTTCGGCTCGGGCTACGGCGGGAACGCGCTGCTCGGCAAGAAGTGCTTCGCGCTGCGCATCGCTTCGGTGATGGCGCGCGACGAGGGCTGGATGGCCGAGCACATGCTGATCCTCAAGCTGACCTCGCCCGAGGGCGAGGTCAAGTACGTCACGGGCGCGTTTCCGAGCGCCTGCGGCAAGACGAACCTCGCGATGCTGATCCCGACGCTGCAGGGCTGGAAGGTCGAGACGATCGGCGACGACATCGCCTGGATGAAGTTCGGCTCAGACGGGCGGCTGTACGCCGTCAACCCCGAGGCCGGGTTCTTCGGGGTCGCTCCGGGCACGGGCGAGAAGACGAACCAAAACGCGATCCGCACGATCGCGCGCAACTCGATCTTCACCAATTGCGCGAGGACCGACGACGGCGACGTCTGGTGGGAGGGCATGACCAAGCAGCCGCCGGCTCACCTGATCGATTGGCACGGCAACGACTGGACGCCCGATTCGGATTCTCCGGCCGCGCATCCCAACGCCCGTTTCACCGCTCCCGCGGCGCAGGACCCCGCGATCGCGCCCGAGTGGGAGGACCCGGCAGGGGTGCCGATCGACGCGATCCTGTTCGGCGGTCGGCGCTCGACCGTCGTGCCGCTGGTGTGCGAGGCATTCGACTGGGAGCACGGTGTGTTCCTGGGCGCCGTGATGAGCTCGGAGAAGACGGCCGCCGCGACCGGCACGGTCGGCGAGCTTCGCTTTGACCCGTTCGCGATGCTGCCGTTCTGCGGCTACAACATGGGCGACTACTTCGCCCACTGGCTGAGGATGGGGCGTCACGAGGGAGCCAAGCTGCCGAAGATCTTCTACGTCAACTGGTTTCGCAAGGACGAGGAGGGACGCTTCCTATGGCCCGGCTTCGGCGAGAACTCGCGCGTGCTGGCGTGGGTGTTCGCACGCTGCGCCGGCCGCGGCGCGGCACGCGAGACGCCGATCGGACTGATCCCGCCGGTCGACGGCGAGGGCATCGACACCAGCGGGCTGGACGTGTCCGAGGAGGACATGGCGCATCTGCTTGATGTCGACGTCGCCGAGTGGCGTGCCCAGCTGCCGCAGTTCCGCGAGCATCTGGAGAAATTCGACCGGCTTCCGGATGAGCTGGGCGCCCAGCTGCGCGCGCTGGAAGAGCGGCTGGGCTGAGTAGGTGGCCGCGAGGATCCCGCCGGTCGATCCGCGGGGCGTGAGGTCCTCGGCATTCAAACGCGGCATGACCGCGTTCGCGCTCACCGGGTTTGGGACCTGGTACTCGTCGCAGCTCGGCGCACGGATCGATCCGTGGCTGCTCCGCGCCACGCGCGGGCGGCTGGACCACACGCTCGGGGCGATTCCGGTCGCGCTGCTCACGGTGCGCGGAGCGCGCAGCGGGCGCGAGCGGCGGGTGCCGCTGCTCTACTTCAGCGACGACGACGACGTGATCCTGATCGCGTCCAGCTACGGACGGGCGAAGTTCCCGGCCTGGTACTACAACCTCAAGGCCAATCCCGATGTGCGCCTGGAGGCGATGGGACGCGCGGGCTCCTACGTCGCCCGCGAGGCAGAGGGCGAGGACCGCGATCGCCTGTTCGAGCTGGCGAAGCTCGTCTACAGCGGCTATGGCAGCTATGAACAGCGCACGGCGGGAATCCGGCGCATCCCGGTGATGCGCCTTTCGCCGGCCTGAGCGCGCCCGTCTTTGCGGCTTGGCGGCGCGGGGCGGCCGCCGCTACTCGTGGCCGTGGGTCTCGCTCGCCGCGGCCGGCGGGCGAGACTCCTCGGCCAGCGACGTGATCGTGAGCGAGCCGCGGGCGGCCGACTCGAGCACGTCGGTCGCCTCCTCCAGCGAGCGCGCGTAGAGCTCGACGAGCAGGTGGACGATGATCCGCGAATCGTCCTCGTGCTTGTGAAAGCGCACGTGCGTGAAGAACTCGCGCACCCCGTGGTCGCCGAAGGCCGCGTAGGACAGGGCGTCTCCGGCCTCCGGCCCCGAGCAGCTCTCCACGTCCTCGGCGTCCACCTCCACCGTGCACGACGCGACCCACGGCGTGCCGGCGATCATCCGTTCCCAGCGATCCTCGATCGGCTCGACGCGGCCGTTGGCAAAGCCGAGATGCGGCTGGTCGTGCATGCAGTCAAGGCACTGCACTACGGCCTCCTGCAGCTCGTCGACCGCTTCGGCGCGCTCCCCGGATTCGGGGTCGATCTTGTGGATCCCCTCGTAGTGGACCTGCACCTCCAGGTCCTGCGACCAGCAGCGGTAACAGCGAAGCCAGCTGCGCGCGCTGGTCTGAGGCATCGCGTCTTCCATAAAGGCCATTGTATGCATCGCGGCAGTGCGGCCAGACGGCCGCGGGCGCGGGTGCCAGCGGCCTGGCGCGGGGTTCGGCGTGGGCGGGCGCCGGCGCTCGGAGCGTTTGCGCTCAACAGAAAACAGACGGGGCGCCAGCGGCGCCCCGTCTCATTGCACGCCTGCCCTCAGGAGGGCCTGGCTAGTGCCTGCCGTGCCCGTGGCCCTTGGGCTTCTTGCCTTTGACCGTCACGTGGAAGACCTCCACGGTCGGTTTCCCGCCGAGCGAGGACTTGTAGGTGAGGGTCGCCGTCAGGTGGACCGTCTTTCCTTTGTTGAGGAGGCTCGCGACCTTGCTCGAGGGCTTGACCGTCAGCGTCAGCGGGACACCGGCCAGGCCGTTGGCCGAGACCTTGCCCGAGACGGTTGTCGTCGGTCGGCACTTGCCCTTGATCCTGGTCTGGCCCTTCTTGCAGCCCTTGGGCTTGTGACGCTTCGCGGCGATTGCCTCCCGCCGTGAGATCGACGCGGTCGGAACGGTCACTTCGAGCGTCGCCTGACCCGCCTGGGCTGGCACGAAGGTGATCGTGATCGTGCCGTTGGAGTTGGCTTTGATGCTCTGGACTTTGTAGCTGCTGTTTGGCGTCGGCGGCAGGGGCAGGAACGTCACGGTTGACGTGCCGGATGGATCCCCGGCCGTCTTCGTGCCCGTGCCCGCGAGATCGACGAACAGCTGCGTCGTGTCGATGCCGGCGTTGTGGCCGACATAGGAGATCTGCGCCTGACCGGCGCTGTTGAGCGTCACGGCGCCCGACTGCGGGTTGGCTCCCGCGACCGTGTAGTGCACGCTCTTGCCGGCGTATGGCACGCCCGCGAGATCGACCGCGGTGACCGTAATCGTCTCCGTCTGACCCTGAGTGAGCGTCTGGCTCGTAGGGCTGATCTGCAGGTTGGAGGGGACCTGCGTGCGGTTGATGATCGTGAACGTCTGTTCTGTTTTTGCTGCGAGGCCGCTTTCACGCGATTGGTCCCACTCCGCGCCCACCGCGTTATCGATCAACCCCGGGTCGACCGTTTCGTTGAACGCGTGCGCCTGTTCGTCGCTGCTGCGGACGGTGTGCCAGATGCCCGCGTCCGACGGCGCCGCACCCGTGCAGCGCCCGCCTTCGCCTTCAGTTGCGGTTTCGTTCCAGCAACCCTCCTGGAAGGAGCTCCACGGAGTGACCTCCTGGAGGCCGCCGATCGCCCCCGTTTCGGGGTTGATTCCGCCGACGAACCGCGGCGGCCCGCCGGCGAACAGACCCGTGCCGAAGTCGTTGCCGAGCAGGTACATGTCGCCGGCGTAGATCGCGCGGAAGTAGATCTTTTCTGTCGCGGTTTCGTTTTTGACGTTGAACGTCGATACGAACTGGGGTTCGCCGTTGACGTAGGTGGTCGTCTCGGTGACGACGGCGTAGGTTGTCGCTCCGCTCATCACCTTGAAGACGGTCGTCTGCGTGTAGGGGCTGACGGTTGTACCTGCGCCCGTGACCGGCGTCTGGGAAACCGCGGTGTATTCTTCTCCGCCTTCGCTGTCGCCCGGCAGGTGTGGGCCGGCGGTCCCTGGAAAGCCGAATGTCTTGCCTCCCAGGGCGACCGGCTGTCCAACACCGGCTTTCGGGAACGCCAGGAAGAATCCGCAGTCGCCGAGGTTGCCAAAGGGTGGGAAGAAGTTGTTCCCCCGGCTGGCGTAGCTGGACTGGCACTGCCCGAGCGGGCCAATGGAGACGGTGAGCGGGCCGCCCGGAAAGGTCACTTCTGCGCCGGCGCTCGCGGCGCCGGCGAATACAAGGCCGAGCGCGACCAGCGTCGTCGCGGCAAGGCCTCGAAGTGTCTTGAGAGGGGGTGACGCAGTTCGGGACCCCCACTCGTTGGTCTTACGAGTCATCCGATTTCCTCCTCAGTGCCCGTCGATCGTGTCGAGCCGGGCGAGACTACGGTTGCGTTGGAGCCGCACAGGCTATACAGCCGTACGGGCCTTTCACGGCCTCACAACACACGAAGATCGCGCTCGGAGCGGCGGCCGACGCTAGCCGAACGTAAAGGCGTAGCCCGTGACGCCGGGCGCGAACCGAAGGCTCAGGCGGTGCTGTTCGTCGGTGGGCAGCGAGACGAGCGTGTAAAGGCGCTGTCGGCGGACCGTCACCACCCCGCCATGGACATCTGCCCCCGCGTCTGCCGCCGAGATCGGGTGGCCATCAAGCAGTACCTGCACGGGCAGCGGACGTTCGCCGGGTGAGCTGAGCACGAGGTAGACGTGCTTTGCGTCGAACTGCAGGTCGATGCCCGCGCCGGCGCCGGCCTGGGCGGGCTGTTCGCCGATCGTCCAGATGCCGCTGTAGGCGAACTGGTTGAGCTGCAGGCCTTGGGTTGGGGCCGGTCCGTAGTCGTGCCGGCCGCCGACCGGCCCGTTGATCCAACCCTGGGCGCGCGCTGTTCCCAGGTAGGTCTCCGGAGTGGCCAGTTCGCTTGGCACGATCACGCCGGTCGGGTGGCTCTTTGCGGCGACCTCATGGCCGGCTTCTGCCAGCAGCGCGCGGATCGCGGTTTCGGTCTGGCCGTAGTCGCCCTCGCCCGCGGCCCTGTAGCGCACCTGGCCGCGGGCGTCGATCAGGTAGTCGGCCGGCCAGTCTTCGTTTCCGTAGGCATTCCAGGTGCCCATTTCGTTGTCCTGCACCACCGGGTAGCGGATGCCGAACTGGCTGATCGCGTTTGCGACGTTCGAGGCGTCGTGCTCGAAGGCGAACTCGGGCGTCTCGACGCCGACGATCGTCAGCCCGTCGCGGCGATAGGTCGCGTCCCACGCCTTCAGATATGGCAGCGTGCGGATGCAGTTGATGCAGGTGTAGGTCCAGAAGTCCACGAGCACGACGCCGCCGCGCAGCGAGCTCAGCGTCAGCGGCCGGTCGCCGGGAGTGTTGAACCAATCCTCGGTGTTGGTGAATGGGGGCGCTTCGCCGAGCGCCGGGAGCTGGCCGGCGACGGCCAGCAGGGTCGCCTGGCTGGCGGTCCTGCTCGCGGTGTGGACCTTGGTCGCCGACGTGCCGCACGCCGAGGACCCGTTCGCCGGCGCGAACTTGGGCTGGTGGCCGCTGATCTGATGCAGCCGGCTCGTCACAGTGCTCGAGCACTCCAGCGAGGCCGTCAGGTTGACGTTCGGGATGTGCTGGGCGATGAACTGGTCGAAGTTGACATCGGCCATCGTCAGGATCGCGACCGCGGTGAGGATCATCACGCCGCCGAGCGCTCGCTGCAGCTGCGGGCCCCGGCCCGCCCTGCGAACGCGCTCGAACAGCCTCCTGCCGCCGAGCGTGAGCGCGAGCAGCACGACCGCCGAGCCAAACGCGTAGGCGACGGCGATCGCGATCGTTTTCCCAGACGCGGCGCTGACGGAGATCACGGCCGCGAGGATCGGGCTGGCGCAGGGCGTGTAGACGAAGCCGAGCGCCGCGCCGACCAGCAGCCCCGAGCGAAAGCCGTCGCCGCCCGAGCGCGGTCCGAAGCGGGCGAGGCGCGACAGCGGCGCCTCGACCCGCGCGGCGAGGCTGGGCATCAGCAGCGCGACACCGAACACGAGCAGCACGACGATCGCCACATCGCGCAGCGGATCGCTCCCCAGGCCGACCCCGTCGACGACCTTCGCGATGCCGACGATCGTGACCGTGAAGGTGATCGACAGGCCGGTCACGATCCCCAGCGGCCGGCGGCGCCCACCCACCCCGCCCGCCGACAGCAGCGCCGGCAGCACGGGCAGCACGCAGGGCGAAAGCGCGGTGCCCGCACCCGCGAGGATCGCAAACGTGAGGAGGACGAGCATCGGACTTCTCCTACTACAGTCTGACCTGTGCGCCGCCCGTTACGCGCCAGGTGCGCATCGGGCCCGCGTTACCCGAGCGCTCGCACGAGCAGCCCGAGCAGCGCCGGCTCATCGAGCTGAGGATCCTGTTCGGCCAGCAGCTTCCACGCGCCCTTGCGGCCGCCGAGCGCACGCACGCCCCGCTCGCCGTACTCGCTTGCGAAAGTGGCGAGCGCCCCCGCCCGCCGGGCGGCGACACGTCGTGTCGCCAGGTCGAGCCCCGCGCGGTGCGCGTCCAGCGCGGCCGCGAGCTCCTGCACGCCGCTCGGGGGAGGCAGCGAGGACACCGTGAGCACGGGCGTCTGTGAGTCCAGCGAGCGAAGCGCCGCGTTCAGGTCGCGCGCGGCGCCCTGCGCCAGCGGGCCCAGGTCGGCCTTGGTGACGACCAGCAGGTCTGGGATCTCCATGATGCCGGCCTTCAGGAACTGGAGCACGTCGCCGCTGCCCGGCTGCACCACGACCGCGATCGTGTCCGCCACGTCGGCGACCTCCGTCTCGGCCTGGCCGGTGCCCACCGTCTCGATCACCACCACGTCGAATGCCGCCGCGAGCGCGTGGGCCGCGGTGCGGGTGCCGGCGGCCAGGCCGCCGAGGCGTTCTCCTGCGGCGGTCGAGCGGATCAGCAGGCCGCTGTCTACGGGGTCGAACTCGATCCGCGCGCGGTCGCCCAGCAACGAGCCGCCCGAGCGCCGCGAGCTCGGATCGACCGCCAGCAGCGCGGCGGTGCGCTGCTCGCCGCGCCACACTCCCAGCAGCGCCGAGAGCAGCGTCGACTTGCCCGCGCCCGGCGGGCCCGTCACGCCGATCACGTGGCCGCCGGCCTCCTCGCCCAGTGCAGCCGGTGAGACCTCGGCCAACAGTGCGGCCGACTGCTCGCGATCGGCCGGCCTGGTGCTCTCCAGGAGGTTCAGCGCCGCGGGCGCGGCGGTCAGGTCTCGTTTGCGCAGCCGTGCGCCGAGCGCAGCGCCGTCCGCGCTCACGCCGCGGCGACCGAGGTGCCGGCCGGACCCGAGTCGCTCTGCCCCGGCGAGCCGGCGCCCGAGCCGTTGCCGGCGCCGTTGGGCGCGGGCGTCGCGGTGTCGCCGACGAGCGCGACGATCTCGCGCATGATGCGCGAGATGTTGAAATCCTTGGGCGTGTAGACGGCGGCAACGCCGGCCTTTCGCAGCGCTGCGACGTCCTGCTCGGGGATGATGCCGCCCACTACCACCGGCGCTGTCACGCCCGCCTTGCGCAGCGCCTCGATGACCGCGGGTATCAGCTCGCCGTGGGATCCGGAGAGGATCGACAGGCCGATCACGTGCACCCCCTCCTGCAGCGCCGATGCCGCAATCTGGCTTGGCGTGAGGCGGATGCCTTCATATACGACGTCCATGCCCGAGTCGCGGGCACGCACGGCGATCTGCTCGGCGCCGTTTGAGTGCCCGTCGAGCCCTGGCTTGCCGACGAGGATCTTCGGTCGCCGTCCCAGCTGCTGCTGCAGGCGCGAGACCTCCTCGCGCAGCTCGCCGAGCTCCTCCGTGCCAGTTGTCGCGGCGGCGGCGCCGACGCCTGTCGGCGCGCGGTAGCTGCCGAACACCTCGCGCAGCGTCCGCGCCCACTCGCCCGTCGTCGCTCCCGCGCGGGCGGCCGCGATCGTCGCCGTCATCAGGTTCTCCTCGGCGTTCTCGTCGCGTGCGATCTGCGCGAGCGTCGCCAGCGCGGCGTCGACCGCGTTCTGGTCGCGCTCGCCGCGCCAGCGGCGAACCTCCTCGATCTGCTGCGCCTCCACGGCCGGGTCGACGACGAGGATGCCGCCCTGGGCGTCGGCCGTCAGCGGCGAGTCCTCTGTCTCTGTGAACCGGTTCTGTCCGACCACCACCTGCTCGCCGGACTCGATGCGCGCGATGCGCTCGCGATTGGACTCCACGAGCGCGGCCTTCATGTAGGGAACCGCCTGCACCGCGCCGCCGTGCTCGGCGACGACCGCCATCTCGGCGCGAGCGCCCGCCAGCAGGTCGCCGACCAGCGCTTCCATGACCTTCGAGCCGGCGAAGATGTCGGGGTACTCCAGCAGGTCGGTCTCATATGCGAGCACCTGCTGGATGCGCAGCGACCACTGCTGGTCCCACGGGCGCGGGAGGCCAAGCGCCTCGTTCCAGGCCGGCAGCTGGATGGCTCGCGCCCGTGCGTCGCGCCCGAGCGTGACGGCGAGCGCCTCGAGCACGATGCGCTGCACGTTGTTCTCCGGCTGGGCCTCTGTCAGCCCGAGCGAGTTGACCTGCACGCCGTAGCGGAAGCGCAGGTGGCGCGGATCGCTCACGCCGTAGCGCTCGCGCCCGATCTCCTCCCAGAGGATCGACATCGCGCGCAGCTTCGCGTGCTCCTCGACGAAGCGCACGCCCGCGTTGACGAAGAACGAGATCCGCCCGAAGACCTCCTCCATGCGGCGCTCGAGATCCTCCCCGGACGTCCGCTGCAGCCGCGCGCGCACGGCGTCCAGCACGGCGATCGCGTCGCTCATCGCGTAGGCGATCTCCTGGACCGGCGTCGCGCCTGCCTCCTGCAGGTGGTAGGAGCAGATGTTGATCGGGTTCCACTTCGGCACGTGCTCGACCGTGTAGGCGATCATGTCGGCGACCAAGCGCATCGAGGGGGCCGGCGGGAAGGCATAGGTCCCGCGCGCGAGGAACTCCTTGATGATGTCGTTCTGCGTGGTGCCCTGGAGCTCGCGCTCGGCGACACCTTGTTCCCCGGCGACGACGATGTACAGCGCCAGCAGCCACGCGGCGGTGGCGTTGATCGTCATCGACGTGTTCATCTCGCCGAGCGGGATGCCGTCCATCAGCGCGGCCATGTCGCCGCGGTGCGATACGGGCACGCCCACCTTTCCCACCTCGCCCCGGGCGAGCTCGTCATCGGGGTCATAGCCGGTCTGGGTGGGCAGGTCGAACGCGACCGACAGCCCGGTCTGTCCCTTCTGCAGGTTGCGCCGGTAGAGCTCGTTCGAGGCCTTCGCCGTCGAGTGACCGGCGTAGGTGCGCATCATCCACGGCCGGTCGCGCTCAGGCAATCGCGGAGACTGATCACCGCTCATAGCGTTGATTGTACGGGCGCGTGCCTGCCCTTATCCTTCGACGCGTGAGCCAGACCGTTGAGCTGCCGCGCACCGGCCCGCCGGGCAGCGGGCTCGGAGGCTCCTGGAAGGTGATCGTCCGCAACGACGACCACAACACCTTCGATCACGTGGCGCGCACGCTGGCGCGCTACATCCCGGGCGTGACGCTGTCGCGCGGCTTTGAGCTCGCCAACACGATCCACAGCTCGGGCAAGGCGATCGTCTACAGCGGCCACCAGGAGGCGGCCGAGCACTACTGGGAGCAGCTCAGCGGCGCCGGGCTGACGATGGCGCCCCTGGAACAAGGCTGATCAGGCGCTGGCCCCTGGCGCGCGGACGCCGTCGCCGTGGCCGTTGCCGTGGTCGTTGCCCTGCCCGTTGCCGGCGGTCGGATCGCCGAGGACCAGCGAGCCGCTGGCCGTCAGGTCCCACCAGCCGTAGAGCACGGGCACCTGATACCAGCCGGAGTGGCGGGCCCTGAAGTCGGTCATCTCGCGCCCTTCCCAGTAGCGCTCCCAGTCGAGCTCGCGCTCGAACGTCGCAAACTGCTGGAACTTGTAGCGGTCGTCGCGATAGCGGTAGACGGCGTAGGCGCTGGCGCCGTAGCGCAGCGCGAGCGGCGCGATCTCGTTGAGCGCGGCCTCGAAGCCGTCGGCGCGGAATCCGGTCGCGTACCAGGGCACTATGACCGTGCCTCGGCCGCCGAAGCCGGCCATCAGGCTCCCACCTCGGCGCGGATCGCGCCGGGCCCGTCCGCGGTCTTGCCCTGACCCTCGGAGTCGGCGCCCACGAGGATCGAGATCTTCCCGAGATGCTTGTTTTCGAGCATCAGCTGATGCGCTTCGGCGACGCCGTCAAAGCCGAGCGTGCGCCACAGCACGGGGCGGATCTGGCCGCTCTCGATCAGCTCGTTGGCCTTCATGCACTCATACGCGTTGGCGAAGTGCGAGCCGAGGATCTCCTTCTGGCGCATCCACAGGTAGGCGACGTTGAAGTCGAGGTCGATGCCCGTGGTGCCCGCGCAGATCACGATTTTCCCAAACGTCTTGGCGGTGAACACCGACGTGGGGAACGTCGCTTTGCCGACGTGCTCGAAGACGACGTCGGGTGCGTCGCCAAGCACCTCTTTGACCCGCTTGGCGAACGCGAGCGAGACCTTGAAGCGCGCCTTCTCCTCGTCGGGAGTCTCGCCGCCGCGGCGCATCATGCCCGCGAACTCGTTGCGGTCGATGTAGTCCGCGGCGCCCAATCGCTTGACGAGCTCGCCCTTCTCGGCCGAGGACACGACGCCGACGCAGTGCGCGCCCGCGGCGGCGCACAGCTGCGTGGCGAACACGCCGAGCCCGCCGGCCGCGCCCCAGATCAGCACGTTGGCGCCCGCCTGCAGCTTGCAGCGCGTGATCAGCATGCGGTAAGCGGTGAAGTACACCAGGCCGTAGGAGGCCGCCTCCTCCCACGTCAACGCAGCGGGCTTTGGCAGCAGCTGCTGGGCCTGGACCTTGGCGAACTGGGCGAAGGATCCCCACGTCGTCTCATAGCCCCAGATCTTCTGCGAGGGCGCCGCCAGCGGGTCCAGCCCGTGCACCTCGGGGTCCTCGTAGGAGGCCTGGTTGCAGTGCACGACCACCTCGTCGCCGGGCTTCCAGCGGGTGACACCGGCGCCGACCTTCCACACCACGCCCGAGGCGTCCGAGCCGCCGATGTGGTGGCCGAACTCCGGGTGGTCGCCGTACTTCATCACCGACACCGGCTTTCCCAGCGCCGCCCACACGTTGTTGTAGTTGACCCCCGCCGCCATCACGCGCACGATCACCTCGAAGGCCCCCGGCTCGGGGACTTCGACCTCCTCCAGCTGAAAGGCGTCCTTCGGTTCGCCCTGGCGCTCCTCGCGGATCACCCACGCGGCCATCGTCGCGGGCAGCTCGCCCGGCTGCACATCCAGCTCGGAGACTTGTCGCATGTCGATTGCCATTGGCGCTTTTCCCGGGTCGCAGAGCGAGGCGGTCGGTGTAGCAATCCTACCTGGGAGCGCGCGCAGCGCGCCCTGGCGGACGGCGCGGCGCGGGCGCTCCCTCCGTCGCTCGGTGTCCTCAGGCGGTGAAAGGAAGCTCCACCACGAGCGCGCTGTCGCCGCGCTCGCCCGCCTGCACGGTCGTGCCCGGCCCGGCCTCGCGGCGCAGGACGGCGAGACCGATCGGACCGTGCACTGGTGACAGCACGGAGCTCGTCATCAGCCCGAGGGTCCGCTCGCCTAGTGTCAGCTCGCTGGGCGGCGCGACGGCGTCTGACAGGCGCAGGCCGCGGAGTTGGCGGTTGGGTTTTCCCCTGTAGTGCAGCCGCGCAACGGTCTCCTGGCCGACGTAGCAGCCCTTCGTGAAGCTCACAGCGCGCTCGTTCAGGCCGGCCTCCTGGGGGATCACGCTCTCGTCGAGGTCGATCCCATAGCGCGGGCGCCCGCACTCGACGCGCACGATCTCGGCCGCGTCCTCGGACACCGGCTCGGCTCCCGCCTGGATGAGCGCCGCCTGCACAGCGTCGCGTGCGCCGGAGTCCATCAACACGTCCACGCCGGCAGGCAGGGCCGTGGCGATCAGGCGCACCGGCGCCCCGGCGATGCGCGCCGGCAGATGCTCGTGCTCGCGTCCGGGCACGGCCTCGACCCCTTCGACGCGCTCGAGCAGCTCGCGCGCCCCGGGGCCGACGAGCGACAGCAGCGCGCTCTGCAGCGTGCGCTTGTGCAGCTGCACGTCGTAGCCAACCTTGAAGAGCCTGATCATGTCGAACAGCGGCTGCAGGCCGCTTCGCTCGGTGTCGAGCAGCAGCTCGGAGGTGCCTTGGGCGCGCTGGCCGGCCGCGAGCACGCGCAGATCGCCGAGCATCTTGCCCTTGTGCGTCAGAAAGGCCGCGTAGCAGCCCTCCCCGCTGGCGAGCGCCTGCACGTCGTTCGTCACCTGTCCGTTGAGAAACTCCGCCGCGTCTGCGCCCGTGAGCGCGAGCTTGCCGCGCTCGCAGCGATCCAGCAGCGCACAGCCCTCGGTCAGCTCACGGTACTGGCGCCGGGCTGGCGCCGCGCGCTCTGAAGAGTCGGCGCTGGCGGTCGTGTGCGTGGCAGGCACGGTTTCGAGGATAGCTTCGCGGCATGCGCCGCCCGCTAGGCTCTGCGCGGTGGACCTCGCAGACGACTTTCAGCAGACTCTGGACTCGCTGCCCGACGACTGGACCGACCTCGAGCTCGACCTGCGCATCGCCGACGAGAGCCGCTATGTGGAAGCCGCCGTCTACCTGGTGACCTGCAACGCGCGGCCGTACTCGCACCACGATTGGCACTGGCGGCTGCTGGTCGCGCACCGCTTCGGTCACGCCGCGGCGGCTCCGGCGGTGCACGCCGCCCTCGGCCTGCTCGACGACGCCGGCATCGAGGGCGAGCTCGCGGTCCGCGAGACGCGCGCCGGTCGCGCCGAGGTGACCGAGGGGTGGGGTCGCCCGGAATCCGCACGCGAGGAGTTTCGCCGCCTGCGCGCGCAGTAGCGTCGCGCCGACAGCTTCCCGAAGATGGCCACGGTGATCGTGCTCACCGCCGACCTCCTGTTCGGCTCGCGCGTGCAGGCCTCGTTGAGCTCGGCGGGCCACGACGTGCTGATGGTCGGCGACGAGTCCGCCCTGCGCGCTGGGCTGGCCGACTCTGGGACGCCGTCGGCCGCGGTCCTCGTGGCCGATCTCACAGACGAGCGCCTGGACGCGGCCGGGATCGTGGAATCGCTCTCGCGTGCAGCGCTGCTCGGGGAAACGCGCACGCTCGGCTTCTACTCGCACGTGGACACGTCGGCGCGCGAGCGGGCGCAGCGGGCGGCGTTCGATCTCGTCATCCCCCGCTCGCGGATGGCGCGCGAAGGCGCAGCGCTGCTCGACGGCCTGGTCGACGGCGGACCGACGCGCGACGCGCGCTAGGACGATCAGACGCCGGCGCGCGCCGGCGCGACGGGTCCCGCGTCGCTGGCGCGCGCGCGGCGAGCAGGGTGCAGCGGGTGGTCGGGCGAGGCGCCGGGGCCGGGCAGCGCGCGAACGTCGCGCACCGACAGCTTTGCCCCGCACGCGACGCACGTTCTGTGCTCGTCGACCGCGCCGCCGCAATCGCGATGCTCGAGGATCACCGGCGGGCCCGCGGGCGGAGCCGCGTGACGGTCGCCCCACTTCATCAGCGAGACGATCGTCGGCCACAGGTCCAGGCCCTTCTCGGTCAGGCGATATTCGTGGCGCGGGGGGTGCTCCTGGTAGAGGCGCTTCTCCAGCAGTCCGTGCTCGATCAGGCGCGTCAGCCGCGTCTGCAGCACGTTGCGCGCGATCCCGAGATGGGTCTGCATCTCATCGAAGCGACGCAGTCCGAGCATCACGTCGCGCACGATCAGCAGCGACCATCGCTCGCCGACCAGCTCTAGCGCCGCGGCGATGCTGCAGACCTGGTTGTCGTAGTCGTTCCTGAGCATCTCCTGCCAACAAGCATACGACAGTCCATTGCATCATGCAACTGACCATGCTAGGGTCAGTTTTGTCATGCAACGCAAGTGGCAGGTGACGTTGATCGTGGGCGTCGGGGTCTTCATGGCGAGCCTCGACCTGTTCATCGTGAACATCGCCTTCCCGGCGATCGCAAAGCACTTCGGCCACACGTCGCTCGGCACCCTCTCCTGGATCATCAGCGGCTACGCGATCGTCTTCGCGGCGCTGCTGGTGCCCGCCGGGCGCTGGGCCGACGCGTTTGGGCGAAAGCGCGCATTTCTGCTCGGCCTGGGCACGTTCGTCGCGGCCAGCGCCGGCTGTGCGCTCGCGCCGTCGGTCGGGGTGCTGATCGGTGCCCGCATCGTGCAGGCGATCGGCGGGGCGCTGATGCTGCCCACGTCGCTGGGGCTGCTGCTGCCGGAGTTCGAGTCCCACGAGCGTCACGTCGCGATCGGCATCTGGGCTGCGACCGGCGGCGTCGCGGCCGCGGCCGGGCCGCCGCTGGGCGGCCTGCTCGTGCAGGCCGACTGGCGCTGGGTGTTCCTCGTCAACGTCCCGGTGGGACTGATCGGCCTGCTGGTCGGGCTGCGCACCCTCACAGAGCGGCGTGAAGCGGGTGGTGCGCGGCCGGACATCCTCGGCGCGCTCGGGCTGATCGTCGCGATCGGCTCGCTGGTCGTCGCGATCGTCAAGGGCCAGGAATGGGGCTGGGGTTCGCCGGCGATCATCGCGCTGCTGCTCGCGAGCGCGCTGCTGCTGCCCGCGATCTGGTGGCGCAGCGAACGCCAGCCGGCGCCGATATTCGAGCCGGCGATGCTGCGGGTGCGAAGCTTCGGCCTGGCCGTCGCCGGGTCGCTGCTGTTCTTCGCCGGTTTCGGGGCGATGCTGCTCGCCGGAGTGCTGTTCCTGACAAGCGTGTGGCATGAGAGCGTTCTCACTGCGGGGCTGATGCTGTTCCCGGGTCCGGCGATGGCGACGCTGTTCAGCGTTCCCTCGGCGCGGCTGGGGGCGCGGGTGGGCTTTCGCATCCCCGGGGTCATCGGATCGCTGCTGTTCGCGGCGGGGTCGGTCTGGTATCTGACCCAGACCGGCGGCACGCCGGCGTATGCCTCGGAGTACCTCCCGGGGCTGCTGATCGGCGGCGCCGGCGTGGGCCTCGTGATCCCCACGCTCACCGGCGCCGGCGCGTCAACGCTCCCACCCGAGCGTTTTGCGACCGGCATCGCGGTGCTGACGATGGGCCGCCAGATCGGCGCTGCCCTCGGCGTGGCGGTGCTCGTGGCCGTGCTCGGACAGACCACGACGAGCGTCGCCACCTTCCACGGCGCGTGGCTGATCTCGATCTGCGGCGGCCTGGCCGCCGGACTCACGCTGGCGGCGCTCGGCCGCCCGGCGCGCGTCCCGGCGCGGGCGCCTGCGCTCGCGGACGGGGCGGCGTGAGCACGCTGCAGCGCACGCGCAGCTTCAGCTGGGACGACCCGGCGACGCTCGCGGCCACGGCGCGGCCGCTGTCGGGCGTGGAGTTCATCGCCGGGATCGCCGATCGAACGTTGCCCAGCCCGCCGTTCGCGCGGATGCTCGACTTCGAGATCACAGAGGTGCAGCCTGGACGCGTGGTGTTCGCGATGAAGCCGGCGGAGTGGATGTACAACCCGATGGGCGTCGTCCACGGCGGCCTCGCCGCCGCGATCCTCGACTCGTGCATGGGCTGCGCCGTGCACACCACGCTCGACGTCGGCTTCGCCTTTACGACGGCCGATCTGCAGGTCCGCTACATACGTCCGATGACCGCGGCGACCGGCCGGGTGCTCGCCGAGGGTCGCGTCGTGCACCGCGGACGGCGCATGGCCACGGCGGAAGGGCGCCTGCTCGTCGAGTCCGGCGAGACGCTGCTCGCGCATGCGACGACAGGGTGCGTGATCCTTGCCCCGACGCCCGACGCGCGCGGGGACGTCAACGGCGTGGCGAAGATCGACTAGCTAACGGGCCTGGTCAGCTGGCGACGGTCGCCTCGCCGCCGCCGACCGGCGGACGCACGGTGCCGGCGGGGTCAAGTGCGACGAGCGCCCCGTTGGGCACGCGCTCGGCGTGCGGCTCCCAGTGCCCCGCACGGCTGGACAGGGCGGCGCGGATGACCATCCCGTGGCAGACGACGAGCGCGGGCAGCGGGCCCGCTTCCACGTCGCCCAGCGCGGCCGCCACGCGCGTCTCCTGTTCGGCGAATGACTCTCCTCCCGGGAACGCGAAGCTCGCGTCCCCGGCGAGAAACTTGGCAAGCAGCTCGGGCGATTTGGCTTGCACTTCGCTGAACAGCAGGTTGGTCCAGTCGCCCGCGTCTGTCTCCATGAAGCGCGCGTCCTCGCGGGGCTCCAGGCCGATGCGCGCTGCGACCACGTCGGCCGTTTCGCGGGCGCGTCGCAGGGGACTGCACCACAGCGCCGCGAAGCCGTAATCGGCTGCCCGCTCGGCCAGTTCGCGTGCCTGCCCGCGGCCGGTGTCGTCGAGCGGCACTGGCTGCTGGCCCTGGAAGCGCCGCTCGCGGTTGTAGGCGGTCTGACCGTGGCGGGCCAGGTAGACGTTGACGTCGATCATCGGGCCACCGCGAGGATAGTCCAGGCGCTTCGCGGTGGGGCGTGCCCGAGCAGCCCTACCCGGGCTCGCTGGCGCGCGGCTCGCGCACCCCACTGTCGGGCGACGTGAGGGCCTGCATTTTCGGACGCAGGTAGAGGAACTCGTAGAGCAGGGCCGCGACGATCGCGCCGAGCGCCGGACCCGCGTACCAGACCCAGCCGTTTGACCAGTAGTCGCCGACGAGCTGCGGTCCGAAGGCGCGCGCGGGGTTCATCGCCGCGCCGGTGAACGGACCGCCGAACAGCACGTCGATCGAGATCGTCAGACCGATGGCCAGGCCGGCGATCGATTTGAAGGTGCCTTCCTCGTCCACGGCGCTTGCGAACACGACCCACGCCAGGAAGAAGGTCATGATCGCCTCCAGCGCGAACGCCGAGCTCGCGTCCACGCCGTTGCCGATCGCCGGGACGCCTAGGTGGACCGCTTCGGTCGCCGCGCGCGGAATCAGGTCGTGCACGAGCAACGCAGCCACCGCCGCGCCGCCGAACTGGGCGATCCAGTAGATCACCGCGAGGCGCGGCTTGATCCGTCGCGTGACGAGGAAGCCGAACGTGATCGCGGGGTTGAAGTGGCCTCCGGAGATGTGGCCCATTGCCGAGACCATCACGCCGATCGCCAGCCCGTTGGCGATCGCCACGCCGATCAGCGACGGGTCGTGGACCGAGTTGGCCGCGACCGCGGCGCCGGCCCCGATGAAGATCAATGTGAAGGCGCCGATGAACTCGGCAACCGCGCGCCGCAGGGCATCCTCGGACACGCCGACAACGTACGTCTGAGCGCGGACGGACCGGCCGCGGGCTTGGGACTGCGGTGCCTACACTCCGGGAGATGCGTCGCCGGGTCACCTTCTCTCGCAACCTGACGCTGTCGCTGTCGCGGACCTGTCGCTGCTACTGCAAGTACTGCGCGTTCGCCACGCACAGGGCCCACCTCCACGCGCCCGACGAGGTGCTCGCGATGCTCGACGGGGCCGCCAGGCGCCAGGTCAAGGAGCTGCTGGTGCTCACCGGCGAGCGCCCCGAGGTCAATCCGCGGGTAGCGGCGCTGCTCGGCGAGTACGGGCACGCGGACTTCACCGGCTATGTCGCCTGGACGTGCGAGCGAGCGCTCGAGCGCGGCCTGCTGCCGCACACCAACCTGGGCGTGCTCTCGCGCGCGGACCTGGCGCGCCTGCGCGAGGTGAGCGCCTCGCAGGGGCTGATGCTCGAGTCCTCCTCGGAGCGTCTGATGGAGACGGTGCACGCCGGGTCGCCGACCAAGCATCCAGCGCGGCGGGCCGAGACGATCCGCGCGGCGGGAGAGCTGAAGATCCCCTTCACGAGCGGCATCCTCGTCGGCATCGGCGAGAGCGAGCAGGAGCGCGTCGAATCGCTGCAGGCGCTCGCGGCGCTGCACGCCGAGCACGGCCATATCCAGGAGGTCATCCTGCAGAACTTCGTTCCTCACCAGAGCTACTACGGTCAGGAGCCCGCCGAGATAGCCGACGCAGCCGCGCAGGCATACTGGCGCACCGGCGTGGTCGATCGACCGCAGCGGGCGCTGCCCGAGTGGGCTTCCCCGGTGAGCATCGAGGACATGAAGCGGCTGATCGCAGAGGCCAGGCGGCTGATGCCCGATGTGGGCATACAGGTCCCGCCGAACCTCGCCGACTGGTGGGGCGAGCTCGTCGCGGCGGGTGCCACCGACCTCGGCGGCCTGAGCGCTAACGGCGACCACATCTCGCCCGAGCACCCGTTCCCGTCGCCGCATCAGGTGAGACGGGGGCTCCAGCGCGAAGGCTTCGCGCTGACCGAGCGGCTGTGCGTGTATCCGCGCTACATCGCTGCCGAGTGGCTGGCGCCCGCCGTGATGGACACGATCAAGACGAGGTACTGGAGCTTCATTCCGCGCCGCGGCTCCGGGCGCACCGACCCGCCTGCCCCGATCCGCCCGACGCTCGTCCCGCGCGCGCTCGAGCGCGCGTTGGAGGGGCGCGCGCTGAGCGCCGATGAGCTGACGGCGCTGTTCGCCGAGACGCGACCGGCGGCGATCGACGAGCTCAGGGCGGCCGCCGACGAGCTGCGCGCGCAGCTGGCCGGCGAGACTGTCACGTTCGTCGTCAACCGCAACGTCAACGTCTCAAACGTGTGCGTCGTGGGCTGCGCGTTCTGCGGCTTTGGACAGGGCAAGCGCTCGCCGGACGCCTATGAACACGACCGCGACGAGTTTCTGCGTCGCGTGCATGAGGCCGCTCAATTCGGCGCCAGCGAGCTGTGCATCCAGTCCGGCATCCATCCCGACTGGACGCTCGAGGACTACCTCGGCTGGCTCGCGCTGGCCAAGCAGGCCGCCCCGCAGCTGCACCTCCATGCCTACAGCCCGATGGAGATCGCCCACATCTGCGACATCTCCGGCCTGCCGCCGGGCGAGGTCTTCGCCCGCCTGCGCGACGCCGGCCTCGGCTCGACGCCCGGCACCGCCGCCGAGGTGCTGCACGACGGAGTGCGTGAGCGCATCTCGCCCAACAAGCTCCCCGTGGCACGCTGGGTGGAGATCATCGAGGCGTCGCACCGCGCGGGGCTGCGCTCCACCGCGACGGTGATGTTTGGACACATCGAGGAGCCCTGGGAGCTCGCGGAGCACATGCGCGTGGTCCGCGAGCTGCAGGAACGGACGGGCGGTATCACCGAGTTCGTGCCGCTGTCGTTCATCCCGTTTCAGACGCTGCTGGGGCGCACGCACGGGGTGGCCGAGATCAGCCGCGAGGAGAACCTCAAGCACACCGCCGTGTTTCGCCTCGCGCTCGGCAGGACCGTCGCCAGCCTGCAGGCCTCCTGGGTGAAGATGGGGATCGATGCCGCCGGCGAGGCGCTGCGCTGGGGGGTCAACGATCTCGGCGGAACGCTGATGGAGGAGTCGATCAGCCGTCTCGCGGGCTCCTACCACGGGACCAGGCTCGAGCCCGAGCAGCTGGTCGCCGCCGCCCACGCCGCCGGGCGCCCGGCCGCGGAGCGCACGACGCTGTACGAGATCAGGCGCCGCTACGAGCTGCCCGCGGCGGCCTGACGCCGGCGACGCCGCGCGGACCCGCGCGTGCCATGCGCGCCTGCGCGGGCGGATGTATGGTGTCTGGAGCAAACGCAGTCCCAGAAGGGGGGACCGATGAGTGACTACGACGTTGTGGTGGTCGGCGCGAGCATCGCGGGATGCACCACCGCGACCTTTCTCGGTCGGGCGGGCGCCCGCGTTGCGCTGGTCGAGAGCCACAGCGACCCGCGCACGTTCAAGCGCATGTGCACGCACTTCATCCAGCCGAGCGCCTCGCCGACGATCGAGCGCCTGGGCCTGAACGCGTCATTCGATAAGGCTGGCGCGACCCACAACGACCTCAACATCTGGACACGCTACGGATGGATCTGCTCGGCCACCGCGGACGCGCCGGCGCCTATGCGCGACTACCCCGCGTGGAACATCCGCCGCCAGACGTTCGACCCGATGCTGCGCGAGCTGGCCGCCGAAACCGACGGTGTCGAGCTGCTGCTCGGCCACACCGTGACCGAGCTGCTGCGCGACGGGGCGGGCGCCGATCGGGGCCGGCGGGTTAGCGGCGTGGTCGCGCGCGAGCGCGACGGCGCTGAGCGCGAGCTGCACGGCAAGCTCGTGGTCGCCGCCGACGGGCGCGAGTCGACGGTCGCCAAGCTGGCTGACGAGCCCGCCAAGCAGAAGCCGCACAACCGCTTCGGCTACTTCGCCCACTACCGCGACACCCCGCTGCTGACGGGAGACAGCTCGCAGATGTGGCTGCTGGATCCGGACGTCGCCTACGCGTTTCCCACCGACGGAGGTCTCACGCTGCTGGCGTGCATGCCTCACAAGGATCGGCTGCCCGAGTTCCGCGGCGATCCCGAGCAGGCGATGGTCCAGCTCTTCGAGAGCCTGCCCGATGGTCCGCGGCTGGACCCCGAAAAGCGCGAGTCGAAGGTCATGGGCAAGCTCGAGATGCCGAACCTGACCCGCGGCAAGACACGCCCGGGCCTTGCGTTCATCGGGGATGCCGCGCTCGCGGCCGATCCCCTGTGGGGCGTGGGCTGTGGCTGGGCGCTTCAGTCGGGCGAGTGGCTGGCCGAGGCGCTCGCGGGCGCGCTCGGTAGCGAGGGCGACGTCGATCGGGGGCTGGAGGTCTATTCGCGCAAGCACCACAAAGCGCTTGCGGCGCACGAGAAGCTCTGCTCGGCCTATTCGACCGGGCGCAGGTTCAACCCGTTCGAGAGGCTGCTCTATCGCGCTGCCGCGCGCGATCGCGAGCTCGCGGGCCGGATGGCGCTGATGGGCGGGCGCTGGATCACCCCCCAGGAAATGCTCACCCCCGCGACGCTGGGGCGCATGCTGCGGGTCAACATGAGCCGCTCCAAACGCCCGCTCGGCTTGCGCGGCGTACAGACAGCGGCGCCGGCGGCGACCTGAGATGGCGCGCGCGGGCAGGGTCAGCGTCGGCGGGATCCGCTCGCCGGTCATCGAAACCGGCCCGCAGGAGGCGCGGGAGGCGGTGGTCTTCGTGCATGGCAACCCCGGCTCGCGCCGCGATTGGGACGGTCTGCTGGAGGCCGCCGGCGCGCTCGGCCGGGCAGTCGCGTTTGACATGCCGGGCTTCGGACAGGCAGACAAGCCACGCGACTTCGACTACCAGGTGTCCGCCTACGCGGACTTCATCCAGGGAGCGCTCGTTGAGCTGGGGATCGAGCGCGTGCACCTCGTGGTGCACGACTTCGGCGGCCCTTTCGGTCTGCTCTGGGGCATCCAGCACCCTGACGCCTGGGCGAGTGTCGTGCTGATCGACGTCGGCATGCTGCCCGGCTACACCTGGCACAAGATGGCCAAACGCTGGCGCACGCCCGTGCTCGGAGAGCTCACGCAGGCCTGGATCCCCCGCTCCGCATGGCGACGCGCGATGCAGAGCTCAAACCCCAAAGGGCTGCCCGAGGATTTCGTCGATCAGATGTACGACAACTACGACCGCGCGACGCGCCGCACCGTGCTCAAGCTCTATCGCGCGACGCCCGAGCCGGGGGAGACCGGCGTGCAGTTGGGTGCATTGCTGGCGCCGCTGAAAAAGCCGGCCCTGGTGGTCTGGGGGGCCAAGGATCCATACGTCGGCGTGCAGTACGCCGAGCGCCAGCGCGAGTTCTTTGACGTGCAGGACGTTGTGCTGCTGGCCGACAGCGGGCACTGGCCCTTCGCGGACGACCCCGAGGGGGTCGAGCGGGCCGTCGTGCCGTTTCTCTCCAGGCAGCTGAGCGGCGCCGCGCAGCTGGGCTAGCAGCTAGCGAAACAGGTCCTCCGCGGGCGCACGGACCAGCGCCGCGGCGCCCGGACCGTCGTGCGTGCTCACCAGGCGCTCGAGGCCCGCGATCACCACGACCGGCTCACGCGAGTCCTTGGCGCGCGTCAGCTCCGCGCTGGCAGCCGCGGCGTCGGCCATCGCAAGCCAGGTCGCACGCAGCTCGCGCCCGGCCGCGTCGACACGCCCGCGCCAGTCCTCCAGCGGCGCCATGCCCGCGCAGCCGATCGCCACGTCGCACTGGCCGTGGCGCCACGCGCGGCCAAAGCTGTCGGCGATCAGCACCGCAACCGTGCGACCGGTGAGCTCGTGCAGGCGCGCGCGGATCCGCCTCGCCGAGGCGTCGGGATCGCGCGGCAGCAGGACCAACGTGTCGGGGCCGGGCGCGTTTGACGCGTCGACCCCCGCATTGGCGCAGACGAATCCGTGGCGCGTGCGGCAGATCAGCACGCCGCGCTCGGCACGCAGCAGCTCCAGCGACTCGTCGAGGACGACCTGGACGACGCGTGGGTCGTGCCCTCGCGCGTCGCCGTGCTGCGCACCGAGCGCGGCGAGCTCGCGTGCGCGCGGCCCCGCTTCGATGTCGGCCAGCGCCACGATCGCGCCCTCGGCCTTGGACACGACCTTGTGCGCGATCACGACGACCTGTCCATCGGCCAGCAGGCTCGGCAGGGCGTCAGGCGAGCGCTCGCGTTCGATCGCCGCGACGATCAGTGCGCCGAGGTCGTCGCCGCGCCCGATCTCGGGCAGGCCGGCGAGGGCGTGCGCGTACAAGTTCGTCAACGAGCTTGGCGGGTCAGACCGCCACGACGGACGTCGCACGCGGGCGCGGGGCGCCGAGCGCCGCACGCGTGTGCGCCGCGCGTGGAGCCGAGCTCGCCAGCCGCGCGCGAAGCACGCGCAGGTCCTCCCCGGTGTCGATGTCCAGCAGCAGCGATGGCGGGTGTCGCAGCAGGCAGCCAACGCCCGCCGCCGCGGCGAGCGCGCGATGGCGAGCGCAGCTGTCCGGGCCAAAGCTTGGCGAGATCGCGTCCGGAGGAGTGAGCATCAGCCCGTTCGTCCCGGTCCCGTGGCGGTCTGGCACGATCACCGCGAGCGGGGCGGACGCTGACGGCGCATCGACGCCCGGCGCGCCGCCGGCGCCGAGCAGCTCGTGCAGCTCGCGCGGGTCAAGCGTCGGGCAGTCGCCGGGCACGCAGAGCACCCGCTCATACCCCTGCGCCAGCGCGTGTGCGATGCCCAGGCGGACCGCGGCGCTCTGACCATCCTCGACGGTGTCGGGCACGACGAGCACCCGCTCTCTGCCGGCGCCGCCGACCACCGATCGCTCGTTGGTCACGACGATCGTGCGCTCGATCGCGTCGCACTCGTCCAGCGCGCTCAGCACGTCGCCCACCATCGCTCGCACGACCTGCGCGCGCAGCTCGCCGGCGATGCTCGGACGCAGACGCTGCTTTGCCAGGCCGAGGCGCTTGATCGGCAGGATCGCGGCGGTGCGCATGAACGCAGACGATAGTGCCCCTCGGCGGCGGTAGCTGCGCGTTTCAGCTCGCGAGGCCCGCCGCGAACTCGAGCGTATGGCCGGCCACGCGCGCGCGCCCCGCCGGGTCCTCCATACGCGTGTCGATCTGCAGGGTCGGTAGGCGGGCGACGTTCTGATCGGCGACGATGCCGTCGAGCAGCTCGCCGTAGAAGTCGGCCACGCCGTCGGCGTCGACCGGCAGCGCGGCGAACGCCATGAACGACGCGGTCGGGCCCTTGAGCACCTGGCCGCCGACGATCGGGCTGACCGCCACGACCGGCGCGCTCGCGCCGGCGAGCGCGTCGCGCAGGCCGGGCACAGCGAGGATCGGCGCGATCGAGGCGATTGGGTTCGATGGCCCGATGACGATCGTGCTTGCGCCCGCGATCGCCTCGAGGACCGCTGCGCTCGGGCGCGCCTGCTCGGCGCCGCGGAACTCCAGTCCCTCGATGACGCCCGCTGCGCGCCGGCGGACCATGAACTCCTGAAACGAATCCCAGCCGGCGGTGGTGCGCACCCACGTGCGAACCGGGTCGTCGCTCATCGGCAGCACGCTCACGTCGAGGCCGATCGACTCGGTCAGGCGCGCGAGCGCCGATGTCGGCGAGTGACCCTCGGCGAGCATCTGCGCACGTCGCATGCACCAGGCGAGGTCGCGGTCGCCCAGCTGAAACCAGACCTCGACGCCGAGCTCGCCCAGCGCATCCATCACGGTGAACGTGTCCTCGCGAATGCCCCAGCCGCGCTCGTCGATCCGATCCGACAGCCAGAACGAGACGAGGTCGGGGTCGGGCGACACGTGCGCGCCGTAGATCTCGATGTCGTCGCCGGTGTTGGCGATCACGGCTAGGCGCGCGGGGTCGACCACATCGGCCATGCCCCGGGCAAGCTTTGCCCCGCCGGTGCCTCCGGCGAGCACGACCACCGCGCCGTCGTCTGCGCCCACCGCTGGCCCCGTCACCCCCACAGGGTGGCCGGCAGGTCGGTGAGCCCGATGCCGGCATGGGCCTTGTAGCGGGCGTTCACCGAGATCAGCAGCGCCGTAAGCGACTCGGTGATGCGCGCCATCTCAAGCGTCCCACAGTCGACACAGCGCAGTCCGTCGATCCGCTGAATCAGCGCGGCAGCCTGACGCTTGCTGTCGCGCGAGTCGCCGCAGATCAGGACGTCCTGGCGTAGCGGATGAGCGAGGTCGCGCAGCGATGCGGCGCTGACCGTGTGCAGCGCCGACACCACGGCGACCCCGTCCGGGACCAGCTCGGCAGCCTGCTGGGCAGCCGAGCCCTGCCACACGCCGAGCATCCGCGTGGCCTTGCCGGCCACAGCGGCCGCGAGCGGGACCGTCGCGTCGATCATTAGCTGCCCCGCCCTGAGCACGTGCTTGATTTCGGCGAGCGTGTCTGACTGGCTGCGGAACGGCACGCTGAGGATCACCGTCGGCGCCGCCGCGGCGGCGCCGACGTTGTCGTACGCGGCGAACGCGCCCTGTGCCACCTCCTCGCGCGCGTGCTCGGCCGTTTCGGCGGCGCGCGTCTGCGAGCGCGAGCCGATCGCGATCTCAACCCCGGCGCGCGCGAGCCGCAATGTCAGGCCGAAGCCGAGCGCGCCCGACGCGCCGATGATCGCGACCGGGCCGGCGGGGAAGGGCGCGAACGGGGCGTCTGAGGACGCCGTGGCCGGGTCGGCGGGGGAGGGTGCCACGGCGGCCGAGTATAGGCTTCACGCCGACCGTGGACGACAGAGGGAGCGACCGATGAGGCTTGAGGGAAAGACCGCGCTCGTGACCGGTGGAGCGTCTGGGATCGGAGCAGCCACGGCGCGCCGGCTGGCCGCCGAGGGGGCACGTGTGGCGATCGGCGACGTCAACGAGCAGGGCGCGCTGGCGCTGGCGGGCGAGCTCGACGGATTCGGCTGCGCGCTCGACGTCGCCGACGCCGCCTCGGTCCGCGCCGGCGTGGCGGCCGCTGTCGAGGCGCTCGGGGAGATCGATGTGCTCGTCAACAACGCCGGGACGGACCGGTTCGCTTTCTTCGTCAACACCGACGAGGCGCTGTGGGACTTCGTGCTCGGCGTCAACCTGCGCGGCGTGATCGCGGTCACCCACGCCGTGCTGCCCTCGATGCAGCAGCGGCGCACGGGCTCGATCGTCAACGTCGCCAGCGAGGCGGGGCGAGTCGGCTCGCAGGGCTCCGCGATCTACTCGGCCGCGAAGGCGGGCGTGATCGGCTTCACCAAGGCGATCGCTCGCGAGTCGGCGCGCTACCGGGTGCGCAGCAACGCGGTCGCGCCAGGCCCGATCGAGACCCCGCTGCTGAACGCCGCTCCACAGATGCTCGGCGAGATCGGCGAGCGCCTGAAGCAGGGAATGATCAACGCCACGGCGCTGGGGCGCGCGGGCGAGCCTGACGAGGTGGCCGCGGCGATCACGTTCCTCGCCAGCGACGACGCCTCCTACGTCACCGGCCAGACGCTCAACGTGAGCGGCGGCCTGTCGATGTGGTGAGCCTGCCGCGGGCCGTCAGCATCAGGGAGGTCGGACCGCGCGACGGCTTTCAGAACGAGCCCGAGGTCATCCCCACCGAGCAGAAGGTCGAGCTGATCGACGCGCTCGCGCGCACCGGTCTGCGTCGCCTGGAGGTCACGAGCTTCGTGCGGGCCGACGTGATCCCCCAGCTGGCCGATGCGCCTGAGGTGCTCGCGCGCATCGACGTCCCGCAGCAGGTCAGCGTCTCGGTGCTCGTGCCCAACGAGCGCGGTCTCGACGGCGCGCTCGCGCTGCGCGAGTCCCATCGGGGCGATCGCCCGGCATTCGACGAGGTCAGCGTGTTCCTGTCTGCCTCTGAGACCCACAACCAGCGAAACGTCAACCGCTCGATCGCCGAGTCGCTGGTCGGGCTTCAGGCCGTGCTGTCGCGCGCACGCGCGGCCGGGCTTCGCTGCGAGGGTGTCATCTCGACGTCGTTTGGCTGCCCCTACGAGGGCCGCGTCGCCCCCGAGCGCGTGCTGGAGATCGCGGCGCGGCTGTGCGCCGCGGGCGCGCAGGAGATCGCCTTTGGAGACACCACCGGGATGGCCAACCCGACCCAGGTCCGGGAGCTCTTCCAGGCCGCGCAGGCCGAGCTGCCGGGCGCCGGTCTGAGCGAGGCCGACGGGGTGCAATTGACGGCTCATTTTCACAACACGCGCGGGCAGGGCCTGGCCAACGTGCTCGCCGCCCTCACCGTCGGCGTGACCAGCTTCGAGTCGAGCTTCGGCGAGCTCGGAGGATGCCCGGTCCCGCCCGGGGCCACGGGCAACATCGCGACCGAGGATCTCGTCTCGATGCTGCATGAGATGGGGATCTCGACGGGCATCGCGCTGGACGACCTTCTCGCCTGCGCGCAGCGCGTGCAGGCGATTCTCGGTCGCCCGCTCGGCAGCCACACGCTCGTGGCGGGTCCGATCGACTGGCGCTGAGCCGGGGAGGCGGCTCGGGCGCCGCGAGTACAGCGGGCGGGGCCGGCTGCGCCAACCGACCCCGCTCGCGTGGCTTTGGGCACAATGCGGCAGGCCCAAAGGTGGAGGCTCCCTCCCGCAGAGGGCCCTTCGCTGGTGGCAGACTCCGTGCGGCGGCAAACCTTCCCGCCGCACGACCGTTCTGTTGCCCGCGAATGCGGCGGGCGGGGCCGGCTGCGCCGACCGACCCCGCCGCCTCGTCCTGCGCGTTAGTGGAGCAGGTTCAGCGCGTTTTCGGTGTCGTTTACGAAGTAGACGCCCTGAAGGTCTGGCGTGAGCGTCAGCCCGAACAGGCCACCCGCCCCGGCGCCGGTGTTGACCGCGGCAAGCTCAGCGCCCGATGGTGCGGTTTCCACGATGTTGCCATCGCCGGCGTTGGCGGTGAGGATGTTGCCGGTGGGCGTCAGGGTGAGCCCGAGCGGGTTGTTCAGTTTGCCGCCCGAGGCGACCGTGATCCCGCCGCCTTCAAACGGCGTCTGGCGAAACAGCGGGTTGGGTACCGCCGCGATGCGATTGCCCTGCGTGTCGGCGACGTACAGGACGGAGCCGAGCGCGCCTGGGAGGACACCGACCCCGGTTGGCCCGACGACGAGCGCAGACGGGTCTGTCCGCTCGGGAAATCCCGTCGCGATCACCTGCTCGGAGGCGAGCGCCGGTATCCCGCCCCCGGTCCAGAACACGAGACGCACGACGGTGCCGCCGTCGGTGGGTTTTTCGCCCGATTCCACCGTCCCGTTCAGCACATTCGTGACGAACAATATGCTCAGAGGACCGAACGACACCGAGGTCATGTCCCAGGGGCCGTTGATCGGCCGGCCGGAGATCGTCCTGACCACCTGGCCGTTGGGATTGAGCACGATCAGACAGCCCGATTGCGCCGTCGCGGCCTGTCCGTTTTCGGTCGGCAGGCTGCCGACCACGACGAAGCCATCCGGCAGGATCGTCAGCGCGGTGGTCAGGCCGACTCCGCCCGGGCACGGCCCCGGCAGCGTGGCCGGGTTGATCTGCGCAAACAGCGAGAGTTTGCCCTGAGGCGAGACCTGCACGAGCGTCGTGCCGGTTCCCTGCAGGTTTCCGGAGTCGTTGAAGTTGCTGATCAGGACGTCGCCGCGCACCAGCGAGCCGATGCTCTGCGGCACGTGGGCGATCCCGTACGGGTTGACGTCGCCGTTGGTCGGGACCGTCGAACCGACGGTGGTGACAGATATATGCGCTGCGAGACTGAACGCGAGTGCGCTCGCGGGGACGAGCATCAGGCCGCAGAGCAGCGCGATGATCCCCACCAGGCCGCGGCGTGCGACCGACGATGCGCTCGATGGACGTGGCCGCTTCGCGGCCGACCGGCCGCTCGCACGGCTCCAGGCGTGCATAGACATGGCTCCTCCTAGGTTCGGGGAAATTTGCCTGCTAGACGCCGCTCGCGGCCGAACCTTCCCGCGGTAACAGTTCTCCTACAAGTGGCGCGCGGTGCTAAGGGGGAGCGCTGGGGCTCGCCCGAGGATCGGACCAGGGCGGCCTCGCGCTAATGACCGGCGAAGCTCGGCTCGCGCTTCTCGGCCACCGCGCGGGTCCCCTCGGCGAAGTCGCCGCTGAGCGCGCACAGCTGCTGGACGGTGACCTCCTGCTCGAGGCTGGCCGCCAGCGCGGGCTTTGCGGCCGTGTCGAGCACGCGCTTGGCCAGACCGACCGCGACGGGCGCGCAGGCGAGCAGCTCCTCAACGAGCGTGTCGGTGGCCGCGTCGAGCTGCTCCTCGGGCGCGACGCGGTTGACCAACCCGATCCGCTCCGCCTCGTGTCCGTCGATCAGCTTGGAAGTCATGATCATCTCCTTCGCGCGGCCGAGCCCGACGACGCTCGGCAGGCGCGAGCAGCCGCCGACGTCGGGGATCAGCCCGACCCGCGTCTCGACGAGCCCGATCGCCGCGTTTGACGCCATCGTGCGCAGGTCACAGGCGAGCGCGAGCTCCATCGCGCCGCCGATGCATCCGCCGTGAATCTGGGCGATCGTCGGCTTGGTCATCTCCTCGCAGAGGTTCCAGGTGGACAGGATCGCGCCGCGCGTCTCGCGCAGCCGCTGGGGGTGGTCGGCGAGCGAGCCCAGCGAGCCGATGTCCATCCCCGCAGAGAACATCGCTCCGGCGCCGCGCACGACGACGCACTTGACCGACGAATCGTCCGCCGCGGCGCGCAACGCCGCGGCGAGCCCGGCGATCAGCTCGTCGTTCATCGCATTGCGCTTCTCCGGCCGGTTCATCACGAGATGGCGGACCGGGCCGCGGTCCTCGGTGATCACGATGCTCATGGCAGCTCCTGGCGAGGGTCGATGACGATCGCCCGGTCAGGCGATCGCTTGGCGTTCAGGCTACCCCGCTGCGTCGGCGGCGGACCGCCGCTCCCGGCAGGCGGCAGGGAGGGGCGGGGGCGGGGCCGAGCTGCTCGGCCCCGCCGTGGCGCCCCTGTGCGTCAGTGCAGCAGCTGCAGCGAGTTTGCGGCGTCGTTTACGAAGTACACGCCCGCGGGGTGCCCGACCGCCACGGTCAGGCCGAACAGCCCGCCGGCGCCGGCGCCGGTTTCGGCCGGCTGGAACTCCGCGCCGAAGGGCGTCGTCTCGACGATGTTCCCGTCGCCCGCGTTGGCGGTCAGGATGTCGTCGTTGGGCGCGATCGTCAGGCCCAGCGGGCCGTTGAGAAAGCCGCCTTTGGCGACCGTGATCCCGGGGCTGGCGATCGGCGTCGTACGGAACAGCGCGTTGGGGACGGCCTCGATCCTGTTGCCCGCGGTATCGGCGACATAGAGCGTGCCTTCTTCACCTAGCCCGACCCCCGTCGGGCCGACGACGAGCGCTTCGGGATCGGTGCGCTCGGGCAAGCCGGTCGCGATTTCCTTCTCTGCGAGCACCTTCGGCGGGTGGTGCGCCGAGGTGCTGAGGCGGATACGCACTACGGTCCCTTCGTTGACGACCTTGCCAGCCGCCGCGACCGTGCCGTTGAGCACGTTCGTGACGAACAGCGTCGCGTCGTCGCCATAGCTGACCGACGTCAGATCCCACGGGCCGTTGATCGGCGGCCCGGAGATCGTCTCGACGACTTCGCCTTTGCTGTTGAGCACGATCAGGCAGCCTTCCTTGGCGGTTTCCGCTTTGCCGTTTTCGGTCGGCAGGCTGCCGACCACGACGTAGCCGTGCGGCAGGACCGCGAGCGCCGTCGTCAGGCCGACTCCGCCCGGGCATTTTCCCGACAGCGTTTTCGGGTTGATCTGGGCGAACAGCGAGAGCCCTCCGCCGGGTGCGATCTGCACGAGCGTGGTGCCGGTGCCCTGCAGGTTTTCTTCGTTGTTGAAGTTGCTGATCAGCAGGTCTCCGCGCACGAGCGATCCGGTGCTCGCCGGCACGGTCACGATCCCATACGGGTTCTTGTACCCGTTGGATGGAACCGTGCCCGAGATCGTGCTGAGCGTGTTGAATCTCCCCAGGAACGGGTGATCGAACGCCAGGGCGCTCGCGGGTAGGCAAGCCAGGCAGCCGAGCAGCGCAGTGAGCCCTCCAAGCAGTCTTCTCGACATAGCTATCCCTCCATGTAGATGGCTTTGCCTGGCTAGACTCCGCAAGCCGCGAAAAGCTTGCGTGCGCCGGCGCGGCCTGCGGCTCGCAGGCCGACCCGGCTGCGGGCGCCTTGCAGGAACTAGATTGCAGGGATGAGCGACCTGGGCGAGGCGGCCGGGCGCGCGCTGCAGGGCGGTCCCGAGCACCACCGCGAGAAGGCGCGCGAGCAGGGCAAGCTGGCGGTGCGCGAGCGCGTGTCGCTGCTGCTCGACACGGGCTCGTTCGCCGAGGAGGCGCTGCTGGCCAACTGGTCGCAGGACGGTCTCGGCGCCGACGGCGTTGTGACCGGGGTCGGCGCGATCGACGGGCGTCCGGTCGCGCTGATGGCCAACGATCCCACGGTGAAGGCGGGCTCGTGGGGCGCGAAGACCGTCGAGAAGATCCTACGCGTCCAGGAGCGCGCGCTGACGCTCGCCGTGCCGATCGTCTACCTCGTCGATTCTGCGGGCGCGCGGATCACCGAACAGGTCCAGATGTTCCCCGGCAGGCGCGGTGCGGGGCGCATCTTCTACAACCAGGTCAGGCTGTCGGGCGTGGTGCCGCAGGTGTGCGTGCTCTTCGGCCCGAGCGCCGCCGGCGGCGCCTACATCCCGGCCTTCTGCGACGTGGTCGTCATGCGCGAGGGCAATGCCTCGATGTACCTCGGCTCGCCGCGCATGGCCGAGATGGTGATCGGCGAGAAGGTGAGCCTGGAGGAGATGGGCGGCGCGCGCATGCATACCGGCGTGTCGGGCTGCGGGCACCAGCTCGTCGCAAGCGACGAGGAGGGCATCGCCGTCGCGCGGCGCTATCTGTCCTACCTGCCCAGCAGCTGGCGCTCGGAGCCGCCGCGGACAGAGGCCCGGGCGCCGGACGATCCACAGCCGTCGCGGCCTTCCGACGGCGCGGCGCCGGCGACGCCGATCGCCGACCTGATCCCGTCAGATGAGAACAGGCCGTTTGACATGGGCGCGCTGATCGACATGCTCGTCGACGGCGGCTCGTTCATGGAGATCCACCCTCGCTGGGCAAGGGAGGTGATCGTCGGGTTTGCGCGACTGGACGGTCGCGCGCTTGGGATCGTCGCCAGCCAGCCCAAGCACAAGGGAGGGGTGCTGTTCAGCGACTCCGCCGACAAGGCGGCGCGCTTCATCCAAACGTGCAACGCGTTCAACGTCCCGCTGCTCTTCCTGGCCGACGTTCCAGGGTTCATGATCGGCACCCAGGTCGAGCGCCAGGGAATCATCCGCCACGGCGCGAAGATGATCGGCGCGGTCAGCGAAGCGACCGTCGCGAAGATCTCGGTGATCGTGCGCAAGGCCTACGGCGCCGGCCTGTATGCGATGGCCGGTCCGGCGTTCGAGCCCGATTGCTGCATCGCGCTGCCAGGCGCGCAGGTCGCCGTGATGGGACCCCAGGCGGCGATCAACGCCGTCTTCCACAACCAGCTGAGCGCGATCTCCGACGACGCGCAGCGCGCGCGACGCACCGAGGAGCTGCGCGAGGAGTACGCACGGGACATCGACATCCTGCACCTCGCCTCAGAGATGGTCGTCGATGCCGTCGTGCAACCCGACGACCTGCGCGCAGAGCTAGTGCGGCGCTTCGCGCAGGCGACGCTGCGACAGCGCAGCTGGCCCGCCAAGCGAAATCCGGTCACGCCCGTCTAACGCCGCGCTGCCCCGGCGAGGCGGCCGTGCCCCTGCGGCGGGCGCGCGATCGCCGCGCGGCGCGCTGTCGCTGAGCCCTCTGCCAACGAGGCCTAGGTCCCCGCCACCGGGCTGTCTTCGATTCCCGCGGCGCGCGTGTGCTCGTCCTGGAACGGCGGGTAGGTCTCGGTGAGCAGGAGCATGTAGGCGTCCGAGCGTGCGGTGTAGGAGTTGGCCAGCACCATCAGGTCGAACAGCCCGCGCGGCATTTTCCCCGTCACGACGGTCACCGCCCAGGCCGCGACGCCGCCCACCTCGAGCAGCAGGCCGAACACGTAGCGCAGCACGTAGATCGGAATCGCGAGGATGATTCGAAAGAGCGTCTTCAGGCGGCTGTAGTGGTCCAGCGGCCCGTCGAACTGCATCCGCACCGGATAGGCCGGGTCGTCGGACCCGAAGAAGGACGGATAGGGGTCGGTCAGCAGCACCGCATATGACAGCGTGCGCGTGTAGAAGCGCGTGAAGTCCGCGACGAAGTCATACAGCCCCTTCGGGTAGCGGCCGGTGATCACGATCGCAAACCATGCGAGGATCACCGCCAGCAACGCCACCAGCCCGTAGAGCATCGCCCAGATGAACAGCGGGATCGCGAGGATCAGCCTGAAGAAGGACGTGAGCCGGTTGCGGTGCTCGGCGTAGTCGGCTTCAAACGTGACGGGATAGGACACGGTGCTCCCCCTTTGCCGGTGCAGCGTTCTGTTGCCTTGAGCCCATCGTAGGTCTGACATCGACCGTCCCGGCGTGTCGCGGACACGTGAACGGTTTCTTGCGTGGCGCCTTGACGTGACGGCCCGGCCGGCTCCCCCCGGCCGGCTGGCCCTGTGGGCGCGACGCCGGCGATCGACTAGATTGCCGGGGCATGCACGCCGCCGACCTCGCGTTCGCCGGGATCGCCAGGCAGGCCGAGCTGATCGCCGCCGGAGAGGTTTCGTCGCGCGAGCTGGTCGAGCTGTATCTGGAGCGCATCGGACGCTACGACACCGAGCTGAACGCGTTCAGGGTCGTGCTCGCCGAGCGCGCGCGCCTGGAGGCCGACCAGGCGGATGCGCGACGGCGCGCGGGCGAGCAGCGGCCGCTGCTCGGCGTTCCGTTCGCGGTCAAGGACGACAGCGACGTCGCGGGCGAGCTAACGGCGCTCGGCACGAACGCCTACGGACCGCCTGCGAGCCAGGACAGCGAGGTCGTGCGCCGCCTGCGCGCGGCCGGCGCGGTCGTGCTCGGCAAGACCAACGTGCCCGAGCTGTGCGCGTTCCCCTGGACCGAGTCGCCGACGTGGGGCGCGACGCGCAACCCGTGGAACCTCCAGCGCAGCCCGGGAGGCTCGAGCGGCGGCAGCGCGGCGGCCGTGGCGGCGGGGCTCGTCGGGGCGGCGCTGGCCGCCGACGGCGGCGGATCGATCCGCTTTCCCGCGGCCTACTGCGGCCTGTTCGGCCTGAAGTCGCAGCGCGGCCGGGTGCCGCTGGCGCCGCGCGAGAACTCCTGGCATGGACTGTCGGTCAACGGCGTGCTGACGCGCTCGGTGAGCGACAGCGCGCTGTTCCACGACGCGATCGCCGACGGCCCGGCCGATCCCGGCGAGCCGGCGCTCGCCCCGCGCAGCCTCCTCGACGCGCTCGGCGCGGACTCGACGCGCTTGCGCATCGCTGTGTCCAGCAGGCTCCCGCCATCGCCGCTGACCCGCCTGGCACCCGACAACCGTGCCGCCCTGGAGGAGACCGCGAGGCTATTGGAGGGCCTCGGCCACGAGGTCAGCGAGCGCGAGATCGATCACGGCCCGCTCGCGCCGGCGCCCGAGTTCACGGCCCTGTATGTGGGCGGGCTGCACGACGACGCGATGGGGATGGCCCATCCAGAGCGCCTTGAACGGCGGATCCGGGCGCTGGCGCGGCTCGGCGGGCTCGCGTCTGGCGCGGTGCGCTGGGCCGAGCGGCGCAGGGCTGGCTACGCGGCGCGGCTGAACGAGGCGTTCGCCGATCACGACGTGCTGCTGATGCCGGTCACGCCCGCGCCACCGCCGCGAATCGGCGCCTGTGAGGGGCGTGGCTGGCTGTGGACCACGACGATCGCGGCATCCACGGTGCCCTACGCCGCCTGCTGGAACGCCACCGGCCAGCCGGCGTGCTCGGTGCCGGCCGGGCTCGGCGCCGACGGGCTGCCGCGCGCCGTGCAGCTCGTGGGCAGACCCGAGGACGAGGCGACGCTGATCTCGCTCGCCGCGCAGCTGGAAGCTGCGCGCCCGTGGGCCGACGCTCGTCCGCCGGGCTTTTCGTGAGCGACGAGGGCGAGCTTGTCGCGGTCGCGATCGAGGCCGCGCGCACGGCCGGCGGGCTGCTGCTGGAGCGCGCCGCCCAAGGACGCGAGCTCGAGGTGTCGGCCAAGAGCACGCCAACCGACCCCGTCAGCGAGGCCGACCATGCCTCTGAACGGGCGATCCGCGAGCTGCTGGCCAGCCGGCGCCCGCTCGACGGGTTCGTGGGGGAGGAGGGCGGGGCCGAGCAGCCCGGCACGAGCGGACTGACCTGGGTCGTCGATCCGCTGGACGGGACGGCGAACTTCCTCTTCGGGATCCCGCAGTGGTCAGTGAGCGTCGCGGTGCGCGATCGCGACGGGACCCTGGCGGGCGCGGTCTATGACCCCAACCGCGACGAGCTCTTCAGCGCCACCAGGGATGGCCGCGCGACGCTCACGGCGGCCGCGCAGGCGCTGGAGCTGAGCGGCTCCTCGCGCGAGGACCTCGCCACCGCGATGGTCGCCACGGGCCTGGCCTACGACGCGCAAGTGCGCGAGGCCCAGGCGCAGGTGCTCTCCGGCGTGGTGGGACGCGTGCGCGACATCCGCCGCTTCGGCAGCGCCGCACTGGACCTCGCGTGGACAGCGGCCGGGCGATATGACGCCTACTTCGAGCGCACGGTCAAGCAGTGGGACATCGCCGCCGGAGCGCTCGTCTGTGAACGCGCCGGGGTGTCGGTGGTCGGGCTGCAGGCGCGCGAGCGATTGCCGTGGGGGATACTCGCTGCGGCGCCGGCGCTCGTCGAACCGCTAAGAGAGCTCGTGGGCTAGCAGCGCCGCGGCTGGCCGCGCCGCTCCTGGTGAGCTCGCCGCTCTCTGTGGATGCGGCGGGTGGGAGTCGAACCCACACGCCCTGTTGGACAAGGCCTTTTGAGGGCCTCGCGTCTACCGTTCCGCCACCGCCGCACGCCGCAACTCAGTGTATGCCAGCCCCTGGCGGCCACGGGCGCGCGAGGCTGCGGGCGGGGTCCCCCGAGCTCAGGCGGGATGGGGCGGCGCGTCGGCGTAGAAGTCGCCGCCGAGCGACGGCGAGCGGCGCTCGAGCTCCACGTTCCAGCCCTGTTTGAAGCCGCGCATCGCAAATGCGATCAGCAGCATCTGCACCGGCACGATCAGCAGCGTGATCACCCCGAGCAGACCGGAGTTCAGCAGCGGCTGGGCGAACCCGGTCTTGTTGCGGTTAAACCAGCTGGGCCCGGCGACCAGCGCGAAGATCAGCAGCAGCACCGCTAGCGCCGAGGCGACGGGCAGCACGCCGCGATTCCAGCGCGCGGCGAAGAATGCGAGCGTCAGGTAGATCAGGATGTAGGCGATCTGCACCACCCAGGCCGACTCGAGCACCGCCCATCCGCCGACCGTGACGATCAGGACGAGCCCCGCGGAGACCAGCAGCAGCAGCACGACGGTCGCGCGAGTCGCCTGCACGACAGGCTTGTCGCGGTTGGGATGGGTGATCGTGACGCCGGGCTGCGCCTGGCCGCCTGGGATCGAGGACATCGCACACCTGACCATACAATCTCCGACGGCCCCCTGTGGGCGATGGAGCGTGGCGCGCCTGCGGCGAGCCGGCCGCGGCGGCGGGTTCGGCGGGTAGCCTCTCGGCTGCGCTGCGGGCGTGGTGGAACTGGTAGACACGCCGGCCTTAGGAGCCGGTGAGCACTAGCTCTTGGGGGTTCGAGTCCCTCCGCCCGCATCGACAGAAAGGCCTGGACTTCCAGGCCTTTCGTCGTTCTAGGGCCGTTTGGCACCGGGGCGTGCGGTGGCGCTGGGCTATACCGCCAGGCGTTCAGGTTCGGCCGGCGCTCCCAGGGCGCGGGAGTGGTTTCAGACGACTGGCTCCGGGTTGCTCATGCCGGCAGGACGGCGGCAAGCGATCGGCGTGGCTGCGCCCGAGCGTCCGTCGAGAACCGCAACGTGCTCCCCGCTGGACGAGGAGCACGTTGCAGACGGTCAGCTCAGGGACCGAAAACGTCGGTCGTGACTTCGAAGAAGTGGTTGTGCTTGATCTGTTCGGTGTTCGTTGGCCCGGTCAGGAAGATGCCGTAGTGGTTCGAGTAGATCACGTTGTGCTTGATCGTGATCGTCAGGGGGCTCCCGGCCGTACCGACGAACACGCCGGTCGTTTCTTTGTCCGGCACCGGGAAGTCCTTGTCGCCGTCCAGGTTGTTGGGCCCGATCCGGTTGTGGACGATCCGGTTACCGTTGAGGTCCTGGTTCGGGAAGTGGTTGTGGAGCGTCACACCGGCAAGGCCGTTCCCCTGCACGAGATTGCCGCTGACGGTGTTGTTGTACACCGCGCCGCCCCCGATCGGGATGCCTGCCGCCAGCAAGACTCCGGCGCCTTCCCCTGCGACACCGTTGCCTTCCGCCACGTTGTCCTCGATCAGGTTGCCGTAGACGCCGGCCACTTTGGGATTTGGCGTTCCGCCCGGCGCTGCGGCGGGGTTGTGTCCGGCGAGCGTGATCCCGCAGTCCCCAGTGTTGTCCAAGACCCAGTTGTGCGCGACGACGTTGCCGTCGGTCGGGCCGGTCTCGTCGGTCATCAGCACGCCGCCGGAGTTGTCGCGGATCGTGTTATCGACGATCTTCGAGTTCGACGTACCCATCAGGTGCACGCCCTCGCCGCAGTCGGGAAACGGGTTTTCCGCGGTCGGTTCGCACTCTGGGTAGGTTTTGGCTTTCCCGACGCCTTTGTCGTTGTACTGGATCGTGTTGTCCAGGATGGTCACGTTGCTCGTGCTGAGCGCTAGGACACCCTCGCCCACGGCATTTTCGATCGTGAAGCCCTTGATGGTCGTTCCCGCAGCAAGCGGCTTCAACGTGAAGCCGTTGGGGTTGCCCGTCGCGTCGACGGTCGCCTGGCTGCCCTCGATGGTGACCGGCGTTTCGACGGTCACATCTTCGCGATAGATGCCTGGGCACACGACTATGTTGGTGCCCGGCGTGGTCGCAGCCGCGACCGCCGCGCCGATCGTGGCGTAAGCGGCCGATGAGCACGCGCCCAGGCCGTGTCCAGGGCCGTGGTGTCTGCGGTCGGCCGGCCTGGCGGCGGCCGGCAGCGAGGCGGGCGTGCCGTAACCGGAGGTCGAGCTGTTGACGTACAGCGTTGGCGGGGTCGGTGGCCCCGGCCCCCCGGCGGACGCGACCGCCGCAGTCATGCCGCCAACAGCGGCGGCAGAGAGAGCGACAGCGGCAATCGTACGCAGCCGCGAACCAGATGGCACGTGCATGAACGGTCCTCCTCCTTGAGTTGGTGCTAGTCGAGCGACGGGCTTGAACCCCGCGATGCGACCGCAGCGGTAGGCGTCGTCGCGACCCGCGAAACTACCAGACAGACGTGCACAGCGGCCGGCGTTTCGAGGCCAGCTGCCTCAGCGCTCGATCACCAGCTTGGTCCAGCCGCGCGCGGATCGTCGATCGCCGCCGGCGGGTCTTTGGTCGCACCGCTCAATCCACGAAACAGACGCATCGGCAGGAGGGTACCTGCCGTGTCCCAGCATCCCCCCTCAAGCGCCTGGTGCCCCAGACGACAAGACCGTGAGCAGATCAAGCCGCCGCCGCCATCGGTCCATGTAGACGGGACGCCTCTCGAGCTGCGGTTCGACGATGGCTGCCGTGTTCCCTGTGTGTTCCCAAATCGGCTAAACGAACTAGACGGCCGGCACCAAACCCGCATGGGAATGCGCCATGTCGCACCACTTTGAGGTCGGCAGCCAGAACTTAGGAGCCGGTGGGCGAAAGCCCTTGGAGGTTCGAGTCCTCTCGCCCGCATCGACAGAACAGGCCTGGTACTTCGGGCCTTTTCGCATTTCTAGGTGCGCGCCGCCAGATCGGACCAGTCTCAGGTTGTGTAACACGATTGGTAACAATCTGGTACGCCGTAAAGCAAGTTCGAGCCCCCACCTGCGGCGGGGTAGGGAAGTCACTGGTGGACTTGCTTGACGCCTCACCTACGTAGCGCGAATCCGTAGTTTGCCCTGACCCGGAGCGCGGATCAGCGCGTAGCATTCGCTCGAACTTAGGGTTCCCTAACTTGTGGAGGAGCAGGAGGAGGGTGCGGTGGTCCCTCGCCGCCTCGGTCGTCTTTAACGACGACGGTCGACCCAGGCGGCGGGGGACGCCTGCATCTAGCGGGAGGCCTGCAGCGTCTGGTCGTGCAGCGTCTGGTCGGGGAGGGAGGGGGGGGTCTGTGAGGGCACGTGCAGCCGGGTCCTGCAGCGGACGAACGTGCCCGCCTGAGGACTGGTCGACGATCGCTACCTTCGGCACTCCGTCAACCCGGCGTCAGCGAGTCGCCCTTGGGCACCATCTGCACGAAGTCCCCGAAGCGCTCGGGCTCCTCCAATCTGCACGACCAGACGAGGCGGTCGTTCCACACCGTCATATCGGGGCAGCCGTCGCACATGTTCTGCCGTCCGTCGTCGTAGATGTCGGCCGGCTGGATGATCATCACCGACTGGAAGCGGAGCCTCTGAAGCAGCCGTGAGGGCCTGCGGGCACCCGCTCTCAGCCAGTGGCGGGCGATCTTCCGCAGGCGCGGGTCGAGCGCGGACAAAAGCAGCATCGCCCTGCCATGTGCTCAGCGCCTGCGGCCCGGTGTAGGCGAGATACCTCCCTGTCGCGAGGTGGTGGAACGTCTGGGCGAGCTCCATCGAGCGCGGCCCGACGTAGCCGTAGACCCGCTCCTTGGTGGCAAGACGACCCGTGAGCAGCCACTTGAAGGTGTCGGGTCGCTCGGTCCCGTTGAGGTATGCGGCGGGAGCGAAGTCGGGGAAGCGCTTGCGGATCTCGGCCACGATGTCGGTCGATTGGAGCTCGTGCGGTGTCTGGTCGGTGGTGGCGTATGGCATCGTCGAGAAATCGACCGGCACGCCCCGTACGTACTGCTCAAAGCTGCCGCCCACGACGCCAGCGCGGAAGGCGATGAACACGATCGTGTGGACGATCTCGACGTTGCGCTGCGCCCACTGAACGATGTCGGGCACGTAGCGCAGCGTGTCCTCATAGACGGTCGCGTTGAACGAACAGCCCATCCCTCCCGTCGCGGCCACCATCTCGGCGTAGTGCTGGCGCAGCTCGCACAGCTCGATCTCATCCGCCTTCTTCCATCCCGGGCGGCCCTGCTTGGAGTCGATGTGGAACGTGAAGCCGGCTACGCCGGCGCCCTTTAGCTCCCTCAGCAGCTCCTCGGTGAGCGCCAAGCCGTTGGTATTGACGATCGGCTTGAGGCCCTCCCGCGCGACCAACCGGACGATCTCGACGATCTCGGGATGAACGAGCGGGTCGCCGCCCGCAATCGACACGCCGTCCACGGTGCGAAAGCGCTTGAAGACCTCGAGATCGTGACGAACCTCATCGAGGGTCTTGTGTCCCCGCGGGTCGTTCTCCCGGTAGCAGCCCAGGCACGCTAGGTTGCACTTCTTGGTTGGCTCCAGCCAGGCGATGGCGTTGTCGGGCAGCGACCACGGCAGGCGATAGAGCTGGCGATGATCGATGGTGGCGGTCACTTCAACCCCGCCTTCACGGCCGAGATCTCGAGCGCGATCTTCACCTTGTTGCCGAGGAGCGCTCCGCCTGTCTCAAGCGCCTGGTTCCAAATAAGACCGAAATCTCTACGGTTGAGCTCTCCGCGCAGCTTGAGCTCGATCCGCTCGTCGCCGGCTTCCTCGTGTCCCGTACCGTTGAGCTGTCCGTCGAGCTCGATCTCGCGGGTGACGCCACGCATTGTGAGCTCGCCGAGAATACGCAGGCGCCCGCCGTCGACGTAGTCGATCCGGTTTGAGTTGAACCTGATCTCCGGATAGCGCTCGACGTCAAAGAAGTCGGGCGAGCTCCGCAGGTGCTCGTCGCGCACCGGCTCCCTCGTGTCGATCGAGGCGGCCTCGACCATTCCAGTCGCCCGCGCGCCACCTGCTCCTACCTCCAGCATCCCATCGAACTTCCGGAAGCGACCATTCACCGTCGCGAGCACCATGTGCTTCACGGCGAACGCGACACTCGAGCCCGGAGCGTCGACTGACCACTTGCCTGCGGGTACAAAGCTCACGCTGCTGGTCTCATCCACCACGGACATCTGGAGACTCCCTGCTCGGGTGACGCTGCTCGACGGGCAGACTCGACGCTACCCCGCACCAGCGCATCCGTAGAAGACCCCGTCGTTGCTCGGTGACTCTCCGCACGCGCCTGTACGGCGTTTCACGGCGTTTACAACCCGCCGATGGCTTGCGCGGGCCGGCGGCTACCAACCAGCAGCTTCAAGAGCGATACGAAGACAGGTGGCCCCCCGTTGTCGGCTCGACGGTCAAGCGAAGAGATCGACTCGGCGGGCTCGTCCATGAGTACTACCGGGCCGCGACGTGATGGATCAGGCTTTTGGCACCCCTGCACGCTGCCGCACGGGGCGCCTGCGTCTCTTCCCGGCGCGGTGGATCGTCACATCTCAGGCTGGGTCAGCGTTTCCGTGGTGACGCTTGCTGCGGCCGCTTGCTGCCTCGCCCAGCTCGAAGGGCGCCGCTCGCGGGCGTGTAGATGGTCTCGTGGCCGTCGTCCCAGCGGATCCGATAGCGAGGCGAGGGATCGCCTCGGAGTACCTCCTCGACGACACCCGAGCGGGGTCGGCGATCCGTTGACTCGGACTCCGCTACGACACGCTTGCCGACCTCAAAGGCCATCATCACCCCTCGTCGCTCAATCTCACCGGGGAGCGACCCCGGCGGAACGCAAGCTACCACCGCCCGCCGCCCCCTGCACGGTCGTGTGGACTGGGCGGCGCGCGTTTGCCTGACCCGCCGTGGCGCGAGCGACCGCTCCGGCGATGATCAGCTCGCTTTGCCTCTCTTCGTCGACCGTTTGGGCGAGCTCGTGGGGCGGGCGGCCTTGCTCGACCGGCCGGCGTTCACGCGCCGTGCGCTCGTTGCGCGTTTTGGGGCTGAGGTCGCGCGTTTTGGGGCTGGGCGAGCGGTCGCCTTGCCTTTTACCAGAGCCTGCTGGATCTGCTGGAGGTCCTTGGCAATCCGCCGACGGCTGCGGTTTAGGTTCCGACGACTCGCTTTGAGCGTCGTGCCGATGTCCTTGAGCAGGGCGCGATTGTTGCGACTCACCTCGCCCTGTAGATCCTTGAGCGCGGTTTCGGCGGCCTCGATCGAGGCCTGCAAACGGTCAAGCGCTGCGCTGCCGGCCTGCTTCGCACGGCGGGTCTGGGGCATGTCTTCTCCCTCCCAATCGTTCCTGGCGATGATCAGCCCACGCGTACGCGAATACACGAGCGGCGGTCGTTCTCACCCATCTCACGGCGTAGGCCTCCTCCAATCGTCTTTGACTCGGACATGAGGGAACCTACGCCGTCGCCCCCCGTAGGTCGCAAGCCGGTCGTATGCGGTGTCGGGCTCGGGGTAATGGTCGAACTAGTTTACCGGCACGCCGAGCGGGTGCGACGGCCCGGCAGGCCTGCGGATTACTACGGGGACAGCTCGCGCATTGCTACCGATGGCAGCAAGGGGCCGGCAGGCTAACCTGCCGGCGATGGCCGACCCGCTTACCGCACTGGACGCGACGTTCCTCGAGCTCGAGCAGATGGACGAGGGCGCGACGATGCACATCGGGGGTGTGATGGTCTTCGATCCACCGCCAGACGGAACCGTCCCCGCGCTCGAGGCGGTGTGCGCGAACATCGCGTCGCGCCTGACCCTGCTGCAGCGCTACTCCCAGCGGCTCTCCTCGGAGCGGACAGGAGGGCTGACGTGGCCACGCTGGCATGAGGATCCCCAGTTCGACATCAGCAACCACGTGCGCCATGCCGCACTGCCAGCACCAGGCAGCGAGGTCGAGCTGTGCGAATGGGCGGCGGACTTCTTCTCACACCGACTCGATCGCACGCGCCCGCTGTGGGAGATGGTGCTGGTCGAGGGGCTCGAGCACGGTCGCTGGGCGCTGGTCATCAAGATGCACCACTGTCTCGTGGACGGGATCGGGTTGGTCGGCGTGGTGCACCTGCTGCTCGACGCCGAGCCGCCTGCCTGCCCCACCGCTGCCCAGCCGACGGCGGACGGGCCGGGCTCGCCGTGGCGAACGCTCGTCCCGCACCCGCCGGACGCGGTCGCGGACCTGGCGAGAACGGGTGCGCGCGCGGCGGCCGCCGGCGTACATGCGGCGCTGCATCCTCGCGAGGCACTCGAGAAGTCCCGCTCCTTGGCCGAGCTGATCGTGCGCGACGAGCTGATCGCCGCCCCCTGCACCAGCCTCAATGCGCCGATCGGGGCGACGCGCCGGTTTGAGATCGTGCGCGCCTCGCTGCTCGACCTGAAGGCAATCCGGCGCGAGTTCGGAGGCTCAGTCAACGATGTCGTGTTGGCGGCCTGCACCGCCGGTCTGCGCCGCCTGCTGCTTTCGCGTCGTGAGCCGCCCCCGACGGAGGGTCTGCGCGCGATGGTCCCGATGAACGTCCGCAACGACTCGGAGCAGCTTGCGCTCGGCAACCGTGTCAGCTCGCTGTTCGTGGAGCTCCCGGTCGCCGAGTCCGACGCATTCGCGCGCTTTCGCAAGGTCGTCGAGCACACGAGCAGGCTGAAGTCATCGGGGGCGGCGCTCGGTGCCGCAACGATGATCGATCTTGCCGCGCTCGCCCCGCCGCTACTGCACGCGCCGATCGCGCGCTCCCTGTACGCGACGCGCCTGTTCAATGTGACGATCACCAACGTACCGGGGCCTCCGTTGCCGCTGTACGCGTTAGGTGCGCCGCTGCGCGAGGTTTACCCGATCGTCCCGCTCGCGGCAAAGCACACCGTTGGCATCGCGATCGTCTCCTACAACGGGGGCATCGTGCTCGGCCTCAGCGCCGACTGCGACTCCACGCCCGACCTCCACGTCCTCGCCGAGGGAGTAGAGGAAGGCTTCACCGAGCTCCGCACGCTGCTCCCGCCCGAAGCGCCGAGGCCGTCTGCGAGGCCCAAGTCCCTAAAGCCCAAGGGCCCGCTCACGGTGGTCGCGACCCCCAAGCTGATCGCCGGCGCTAGGTCCTGACCCTGCGGGTGCTCGTTATGCGCCGTTCACCGATAATGGCCACGCGGGGATGCCATGCGGCGCTCGGCGCAGGTGCCCCGGCGCGAGCACGAGCGGTCAACATCAGACCGCGGCCGAGCACGTGGCGGACGTCGTGTGGCATGAGGATGTCGAGGCGAGGCGTGACAAGCCCGAGATCAGCGAGGGCAAGTGGTTCCTATCCCGTGTTGGCGCCGAGACTGACGAGGAGCTGACCCCGAGGCCATACGGCAAGGAGGAATGCCGACGCAGCGATCGAGCAGGCCGAACGTCTGCTCAGTGCCTCGTGACCAAACGCGCCTTCTACTGGATGGTGGGTAACGCTTCGGGTAACGATGGACTCGACGCAGCCGCTCAAACCCGATTTAGCTGCACGGGGCAGCCCGCAGTTACCGGCGCTGCACACATCGGGCAGGCCTTAGGAGCCGGTGGGCCCTGGGCCCTTGGGGTTCGAGTCCCTCCGCCCGCATTACAGTCGTGGCAACAAATATTCGTTTGGAAATCGACTCCCAGGCTTAGCGGTCCGGCTAGGATGTTCGCGCGAATATGGTGGATCGACACGGTCGCTCCTCCGCGGAAATCAGGCGTGTCGGCTGTCGTGATGCTTAGCTAGCGAGCGTCTGATTTAGGGCCCAACACAGCTGGGCCGTCCGTCCTGAGCGGCGACGGGTGCCCGACTCCGCCAGCCCTGGACTCCTCGCATGCCGCGAGTGCGAGCTGTCGCTAGCCGCCCGCCTCGGCTTCCGCGATCCGGCCCGCCTCGCCGCGCTTTTCGACCACGACATAACCGGGGTAGACCTCGACAGTCGACTCGACGGCCGCTTCCTCATGCCCTGGGAGTAGGACGAACCGGCGCGGATGGGATCGCACGCGGGCGTACTCCCCAATCGAGAGGTCCAGCACCCCACCGCAATCCACGCGGACGCACTCGCATATGAAGGTGTCGGCCGACTGTCCGTTGCGCGGACGCTGATACTCGATTCTGTCGTTTATGCGCCGCGCCAGGGCCTCGTTCTGCGCCATACGGCGCTTGCGTCGATCATCCACTCCCGGGAACCATTCCACTCAGGCGGGGAAAGCGCTCTCGGTACTGATCGATGAGCTGGCGTGCCATCGACTTGCCTCGCCGCGCTGCTTGCGCATCGCCCTCGGCTGCTACGACGATCGAGCCCTGAATGAGGATGTGCCACGAGCGCGCGAACGACTCGGTGTCGCGCAGGCCGGCTTCCTCGGCTAAGCGGCGTACGATCGCGCGGAGCTGCTCGAGATGCCAAACGCTGGCGCCGCCCGCAGGATGCCCAGGGCCGAGTTCGAGCAGTACCTTGATAAACGAGCCCGCCTCGAAGTCCTCGCGATGAAACCACTCGTCGAGTACATCGAAGATGGCGAGTAGTCGCTCCTCGGGGTTCGAGCCGCGACGCATGGCCCCGGCTTCAATGAGGTCTTTGGTCCAGCGCTGTTCGCGGAGGTCGAGGAACGCGAGTACGAGCTCGTCCTTTGAGCGGAAGTGCCGGTAGAGCGTCGCGGTCGCGACGCCCGCGCGCTCAGTGACCTCGTTGACCCCCACTGCTTGGATGCCGCGTCGCGAGAACAGCTCGTACGCGGCATCCAGAATCCGCTCGCGGGCGCTGACCCCCGTCTCGGCCGGCTGGTGGTGGGTTTCAAGCATGCCTTAGCAGGGTATCACTAGAAAGAACGTTCTCTCTATGATAGAAAGAGCGTTCTCTCTAGTCGCTTGAAGGGCTTTTTGAGGAGCATTCGACGGAAAGGAGGGGTCCCATGGGGCTCTTGGAGTTGCTTTTGATTGTCCTAGTAATCGCAGCTGTCGCGGGCGGGATCGGTCTAAGCCCGTTGCTTTGGCTGTTGCTGGTGGTAGCCCTCGTGGTCTTCCTCACGGGCGGCGGATTCGGTTATCGCAGAGGCGGGAGGATCTAGGTATGCCTATCGGCACATCGATCTTCCTCATCGCCGTCGGCGCGATCATCCGCTACGGCCTGACGTTTCACGTGTCGGGTGTATCGCGCCCAACGATCGGCCTGATCCTCATCATCGCCGGCATCGTCGGTGTGGTGCTGTCGCTGTTCTATATGGCCACTGCTCGACGGCGAGTAGTCGGCGGACCTTACGAAGAACGGCGCCTCTAGTGTCCGAGTGACCCTGCGAGCAAGCGCCGCAAGGGATCGAGCCCGTCAGCCGCCTACGCCGCCCGCCCTGCTGGACGGGCGGCGGGCTCGGCTTGAGACGCCGGGACGCGGCGGCTTTTAGCTCCAGCGGCACGAGGACCCACCGCGCGCCTTCTCGGCTAGACGTCTTCCGTCGGCCACACGGGCGCCCGAAACCCAAACAAAGCTAGCTACAGGAGGAAAACCGTGAGCACCGGAACGATCATCGGAATTGCTGTCGGCGCCGTGGTGGTGCTACTGCTCATTGCCCTCGTCGCTCGCGCCGCGAGTCGCAGGCGTGACGAACGTCGTCGTGAGCAGGCGGGCGAGCTTCGCCAGGAGGCCAGAAGCCGTTCGATCCAAGCCGAAACTGCGCGTGCCTCGGCTGATGAGCAGGCCGCCCAAGCCAAGCGTGCGCAGGCTGAAGCTGAGGAACGCGCCGCCCAGGCGCGGCAGGGACATGCCGCCGCGGAGCGACAGGCGCTCGAGGCTGAGCATTTGACCCAGTCTGCCCGCGATCAGCACGCGCAGGCACGAGCGATCGACCCAGATGCGAGCGACACCGGACAAGACGAGGCACTGGCGATCAATGAGCGGTCCGGCCGCGAGGGTCGCTGAGCTCATGAGCCGCGCCAGAGCCGGCGACCTACCACAGCCTGAGCGTGCGCCCAGCGCACCCCGTCGCACACTGTCCAAAGAAGGCTGGAGACCGGCCCTCGCGTCTGACCTCCCCGACCTCCAGGTAGTTCGACTTCCGGTCGTCGCGATGGCCGGCGCATGCGGTCGCGTCTCAAGGGACGTACCGATGCTCGGTATGCCGGACTCGCAGCGGGCGCAGGGCGACACGCGCCGCGAGACGCCGCTCGAGCGCCTCGACCGCAACCTCGAGGAGCTCACCGGCGAGCTGCGCGTCGTTGTGACCGGGGTGCAGGTTCTCTTTGCGTTCCTACTGATCGTGCCATTCAACACCGGCTTCGCCCACGTCGGGGACTTCGAGCGCACGGTGTACTTCGTCACGCTCATGCTGACCGCACTGGCGGCCGTCTGCACGATCGCGCCCTCGGCCGAGCACCGCGTCCTATTCCGCCACGACGACAAGCACCACATCGTGCTCAGGTCGAACCGCGTCGTGATCGCGGGCCTCGCGTTTCTCGCGATGGCGATGTGCGGCTGTCTACTGCTCGTCACGACAACGCTGTTCGGCGTGACGGCAGGTGTGATCACTGCGAGCGTCGGCGCGATCCTGTTCGCGGGGCTGTGGTTCATCATGCCGATCGCTCGCCTGCGCAAGCTCGAAACCGAACAACGCGACCCTCACCGCTGAGCGCGGCTAAACCGGCGGCGCAGCGGCCCGCAGCTGCTCGCCTAGCGTGACGGGAGGAATCGCCGTCTCGGTGATCCGCTCGATCACCTCAGGGTCCTCGATCCGCGCCCGTTCGGGTCTCGAACCCCCGGCAGCGTCCGCGCTGCGAGATTCCCGCCGCGCCGCCGTTACTTCGCCACCGCCGCGCTATCGCTGGCCCCGCAGGCGCCTCGCCGTCGATCTCCAATCATCCTGCCGATATCCGTGTCGCCGGGCCTCGAAGCAGATTTCCAGTTGTCGCAGGCGGGTATCGGTCGGGCATACCTGAGACGGCAGGAGCCAGTGATGGCCAAAATCACGGCCGAGCTCGGCTCGCGTCAAGCTCCGCTCACAGCCGCTGCGGGGCGACTCGATGAAGCAGGTTCTGATGCCGAGGCCATGCTCGCGGGAGGGGCCGGGCCGAGGCTGCCGAGCAGCGCCAGCAGCGCGAGCCCGGCGAACCACGGGATGTACAGGTAGAACCAGTGTTCGAGCCCGAGCTGCGCGGCGATGATCACCGCCGCACACGCTGCCGCGAGCGCGACGAGGTCCCGCTGGCAGGGGATCAGCGCGAGAACGAGCGCCAGCACGACGGCTGCGATCCTGACCACCAGCAGCAGCCCGCCGAGGCCGCCGTACAGGCCCCACACCGAGAAGGGCGAGCCGCGGCCCGACTGAAAGGCGACCGTGCGCTCATAGATCGTGTGCAGCGAGTCGTGGGTCAAGGCAGGGATGCAGGCCACCGCACCGGCGAGCGCGAACCCGGCGAGGAACAGGGCCAGCTGGCGGATGCGCAAACGCCGCCACGGCGCGATGGCATGCTCGCGCCCGGTGCCGCGGGAGCCTTCGCCGTCGGCGTCGCGCCATGCCCCGTGGGTGGCCAGCAGCGGGACGAGCGCCAGCGGCACGAACTTCGTCAGGCCCGCGAGCGCGGCGAAGGCGCCGCGCGCCGGCGCCGAGCGCGACGCCGCTACCGCCGCGAGCACGAGCACCGCGACGAGCGTGTCGTCGGTGTTGTTATCGAGCGCGTATAGCGTGAACGGGTAGGCGACCCACGCGTACGCGAGGGCGACCCCCAGCGTGGGCCCGCGCACGCGGCGACCGAGCAGGAACAGCAGCGCGACCGCAAGCAGGTCGAATACGACCGCGGCGGCATGGGCGGCGGGCAGGCTGTCCCAGGTGCCGCTCCAGCCGAACACTTGCACGAAGGGCACGTACGCCTCGTACTTGACCGGACCGTAGGTGTCGTAGTGGTCGTTGTCCGGCTGATAGGAGCCGTACAGCGGCTGTCCCTGCACGATCCGCTGCGCGCCGATCACACCGGCGTAGCCGACGTCGAGCACTTGGGGGTCGACGACGTTCAAGAAGATGCGAAAGCCGAGCAGGAGCACGACCCCGACCGCCAGCCACGATGACGGCACGTTCAGCCGCAGGGGCCGCGTCGAGCGCCGAGCTCCCGCGCGGCTCAGCGCGAGCATCCGCGCGAGCAGGTAGAGCAGCGGCGGATACGCGAGCGGGACCGAGGCGTATATGTGCGCGTTGTTGAAGAACGCGAGCGAGATCGAGAACGACAGCAGCACCAGCAGGTCGAGGTTGAGCAGCGAGAGGGGCCGGCGGAAATCGATGAACGGGAATATGAACAGCACGCACAGGGGCAGCCATATATACAGCGCGTTCACATGCCGCCCGGTCGCCCAGTAGTGGTCGCCGCGCGCCATCACCCACGTCACCTGAAAGCCCGTCCACTGTTCCAGCACGCGCCACGTTTCATCATCGACGATGACCTGGGCGATTTCCTTTCCCGCGGGCGAGAAGTAGCTCACCTTCCACTGGGATGTCGGCTGGAAAATCGCGACTCCGTAGGAGCCCTCGTATTTCGCCCGTACAGCCCTCACCTTGGGCAGCGCGCCAGCGATCGCCAGCATCTGGCTTTCCGACGACTTCGCGCCCGCCGGCGGGGCGTTGGACGCCGGCGACGACGGCGGGGCGCTGGACGCCGGGACCGTGACTGAGCCGCCGCCGGTGGTGGGCTGGCCCGAGGAGGCGGGCACCGCGGCGCTGGCCGGCCTCCTCGGCTCGGCACTCGCGGCTGCCGGCAGCGCGCACACCGCGACACAGACGATTACGACACGACAGCAGTGCATCGGGCCCAGGCTACATCAGGCCCAGAGTGAAGCGACCGCCCCTAGCTGGGCGCCGTCTCGCGCTCCAGTTCCCAGCCGCCGCTGGAGTTGGGCGAGAGGAAGTTCGGCGGCTGCTTGGTCACGAGCCGTTCGTCGTAGTTGTAGTTCTTTTCGGGGTAGCCGGCCTTGCCTTCGCCTTGGGTGACGCGGCCGCGCCAAAACTGCGCGATCGCCCCCCAGACAGTCAATTTGTGCAAGTCCGCGCCACAAAAGAAGTTATCGACGATGAACGAATTCTTGGTGCTCAAGATCGCCGCGTCGATGATCAGGTTTTCATTCGCGCCTCCCAATTCTTTCGGGATGCCTTCTTCGCTTGATACCTGGTTAGTCCCGTTACATTCGCCTTCGATTCCTTTGGTTCGTTCGTTCTTTGGATTGAAGGCCGCAGGCTTGACAGGGTGATAAACGCGCACGAAGTCCTGCGCGACGAGTCCAAGCGTGGCTGAACCGGTCGGTTCTCCTCCCGCTGCCCCACCGGTGGTGTAGGTGTTGCCGTTAACGATCACATCTTGCTGGGAAGCAATCGTCAGCGATTCCGTGTACGATCCCTTGACGTAGACGTCGCCGCAGTTGGTGTCTTTTTCGTAGTCTTCGTCGTAGCTGAACGGAGAGTAGGTCACGCCGCAAGCGGGCGAGGATTTGTTCGAGACGTAGACCACGCCGTTGCTCGGAAACGGGATCGTCTCTTTGCCACCAGCCACTTCGGCATTCCACACCGTCATTTCGTTGCCTTTGAGTTCGATGCGGGTGCGCCCGATGAACTTGTCTTGCGCCGTTTCGAGAAGTTCTGTGTCAGTCGGCGGTGGGCTGAGGGTCGGCCCGCCTTCCTTTTTTTTGCCATAGAATTTAGCGGAGCCGCCACAACCGAATATTTCACCGTCCGCGGCTGCTCCTTCGTTCATTTCGAGGACGTCTTCCGGAGAATGGCCTTTGCGTCCGAATGCGGATTCGCTGCCGAAGACCGAGCAGAGCGAGACCCTGTCGTTGCTGTGAAATGGCCCGTTCAGTTCGTCCCCTCCGATGAACGGAATCGGCGGGCATTCACCGAGGTAGCCTTTTTCGTTGCGCGCTTTATAATAGTGTTCACAGTGTTCAGTGAGTTCAGCCGTCGGTTTCGCGGCTGTCTGCGGATCTTCCACTTCGTAATCGCTGAGGAACACGTAGTTGAGGAAGCCAGGGTGTTTGAACGTCGCGATGATGGACTTTTGGACGCCGTTCGCGTAGCCGGTGGCCTTGATGCGAAATGTGTCGTTTGCCGACCCGGTGGTCTCGACGATCGAGGCCTGCTTGTTTTCTTCGCATGTGGCGTGACCCGTCGTCGGAAGCGTTTCGAATTTGTAGGACTCGCCGTTGTAGGTCTGCGATGATTCTTCGAGCAGCTTGACCGGGGTAGATGGGCTTTTTTCTTTTTTTTCGTTTTCGCCTTCGGAGTGCGGGCACGTTTTCCAGTATTCGAGTGAGGAGTTGAGGTTGTACTCGTACACCTGAAGGCCGGCCTGCGCCGCGTAGTAGGCATCGTCCGCGCCGGTGTTCGATCTCGTGAGGTGGACATCGCCGCTCGCGTTGGCGAGGGCGCCAGCGACCAGCAGCGAGCTGACGAACAGGATGGCGAGCGTCATCAGGAGCGTGAAGCCGCCCTCGTCGCGGACCGTCGAACTGAAGTGATGGGTGGGCGTTTTTATGTGCATGGCTCGTTGATGTCTTCCGATCCGGATTCGGTGGCGTTGAAGCGCAAGACGACGTCGGCCTGGAGCGGAACGGTGTGGCCCTTGGAGACGACGGCCGTCGGGCGGCCATTGTTGGCATCCGTTGGCGGCGCCTGAGTGAACTGGATCGCGACCTTGGCGATACCGTTGTCCTTTTCGCCGGCGGCGGTCTGGATTTCAGATTCGCTTGACAGGGGTGTGAATTTCTTGCTGCCTTCGCTGGCGAGCCGGGAGTAGGTGAAGAGCGCGCCGGTTTCCGGATACAAGACGTTTTCGGCAAGCAGCGTCTTGGTCGCGTTTTTGGTTTCAAGTGCGGGGAACGGCCAGACACCCTGGAGGGGTTCGCCCGTGCTGGTGAAGCGGTAGTCGACGAGCGTGCCGAGTTTCTGCCCGGATACTTCGCTGGTTTTTTCCCAGGTGATGTCGTGCTCGTACAGTTTTTTGTAGAACGCCCCTTCGGCGCCGGTTCCGTTGCCATACGCGCTCAGGAACCAAAGGTTGGTGGCGTTCAGTTTCGACAGGGGAGAGGAGACGGTCCCGGAGGGAACCTGGATCGCGGTTGCTTCGAAGCCGGTGCAGCTGGAATGCAGCTCTTCGACGATCTGGTTCATGGCAGTTCGGCCGATCTGATCCGCAGTTGTGACGTCGCTGAGCCGCGTCGACTGGTCGAGTGCCACCTGCATGATCGTCGCCAGGGCTGCGACGACGATCGCGGCGCACGCCATACCGATCAGGAGTTCGATCATCGTGAAGCCGTGCTCGCCGAGGCGCAGCCGGCTCGCTGATCCGTGCGCGAGCATCAGCAGCGTCACCAGCGCTTCGGTTTTTGTTCTGTTCTTCCATATAGATCTTCGTGACGGCGGACCCGGCGCTGGACGTGTTCGGGATCACGATCGGTTTGGTGGTTTTCCAGAATTTTTTGGCGCCGACTTTGACCGCCACGCAGAGTTCGAGTTCTTTCGCGTATGGCTGACCCTTGTGGAGCAGTTCGCCTTTAGCGTTCAGCCCCCCGGGCGTCGTGAGCGAGTGTTCGTATTTGACGCCGCTCGTGTAGTTCTGGGCGGCGACCCCTTTGCATTCTTTGTTGATGAACTTGAGCGATTCGGCGGTAGTCATGACCGGAGGGACTTTTTTGGCGAGTTCTTCTTCTCCGACCTTTTTTTTCGTCTGCTGATAGACGATGATGTTTACCGCCGGCAGTTCGACGGTCGCTTCAGTCGTTTTTTCCGGCAGGACAGCCGCTTCGGCGGGTTTGACTTTGGCGACCGTTTCGGGGCTGTTGGCAGGACAGTCCCCCGCGTACACGGTGTACTTTTCCGGTTCCCAGACTTTTTCTTTCTGTGTAGTAAAGGGATAGAGTTTTTCGGTAAGTGAAACTGTAGTGAATAGCGGTGGTCCCGGGGTACCGCCGACGTAGAAAGGATCCGGTTTGATCTTGGACTGGTAGGCGACGAACGTATCGCCTTCGGTGACTTCGGCGCCCGTTTTGAATTTGACTTCGAGCGCTTTCCCGCTGGGCGCGATCACGAATTCGGCCAGCGCGACGGTCCCCGACGTCACGGAGATTTCTTTGGACGGCGTTGTTTCGCCGGCTTCGTTGATCCAGCCGGTCTTTTTGACCAGGACGGTGTATTTCTTCCCGGCGGTGAGCGCGGCGAACACGGCGCAGCCGCTCGCGGGCGTGAGCTGCGTGGTGCCGGGGCCTTTGCCTTCTTCTTGCACTTCGGCGGTCGCGCCTTCGACGGGGTTGTTGTCCTCGTCTTTGATCTTGACCTCGATCGATGCCGTCGGCGGGACCGTGACGATGCTCGTTTGACGGACCGGGTGGTTGTCGTGCGTTTTCTCGCCGGTCCAGGTGGCTTCGCTCGTGGTCTGGATGTAGTTCGCGCCGGCGCCCGACGTTTCGCACGTGAACTGTTTGCTGGCGGCCGAGACGTACGTGGCGGTGTTCTTGACCGTGATTTCGATGCAGTTTTTGCTGGTGCCCGCGGCGCAAACTTTCTTGGTGGGTTCGGTTTTTGTCCCGTACTGCTCGAGTTCGGTCGTCGGCAGGGCGCGCAGCTTTTCCTGTTCTTCACCGACCAGCTGGGTGGCCAGCGCGCGCGTGCGGTCGGTGGCCGTGGATTTCGTCGCGGCCTGAAAGCCGGTGAACGTCCCGATGGCGATCAGCGCGACGAGCACCGCGCTGATCAAGACTTCGATCAGCAGGAAGCCGGCCTGCGAGGTGTGCGGCGACGACGGCGCTGGGCCGCGATAGGAGGGTCTGCCATAGAAAGTGTGCATCGTCACAAGCGGCTCCGGAGCTACTGGTGTAATCGGCAGTTCGGACCCTGCGCTTTAGCGCGTGGGGTCGGCGAACTTGGCTTGCCGGGCGGGCCGTGGCGGCGAGCTGTGACGCGGCCATCCAGCGCCTAGAATCCCGGGCTGCTCGGGGGACTGGTGTATCGGTAACACGGCGGTCTCCAAAACCGCAACGCCAGGTTCGATTCCTGGGTCCCCCGTTTGGCTCTACAAAGCCAAATCCCAGTCCCAGTGCGCGATTACAGCATCATCAGCCCCACGCTCTCATCCGCTCAAGACCGCTCAAAACCGCCCGAGAAGTCGAGAACGCTTCAGCGCTCAGCTCCCCTTGGGGCCGCCGCAGGCCTGCGCGGCGGTCTGGAAGGCGGGTGACTGCGTGTTGACGCCGGCCATATAAGCCTGTTGCCCGCCGCCGGGGCCGGCGATGACCTTGGGTTCGGGAAAGTTCGGCATGCCGTGGCTGCGCATGCACTTGACAAACTTCCGCTCGGTTTCTTCCTGTTCGACCTTCTGTTGCGGGGAGACGTTCACCCTCTGCGGGGGAGGCCGGTAGCGGGCGCAGGCCCTCTGTGCCGTTTCCGCAGCCGCAAAGCCCCCCTTGCCGGGCCTCATCTCGATGCCTTGGCCCCCGCCGGGGTGGCTCACAGCTTCGGCGTTGACGCCGTGTTCGCGCAGGCACCGCGCGAAGTCCGCGAACCTGGTTTCGGCCTTCTGTTCCCGGGCTTGTTCTTTCGCGGCGGCGTTCGCGTTCGACTCCGAGCCGGAGTCGCCGCAGGCCGCGAGCAGCGCGACCGTCGCGACGACGACGGGCACCGCCAACGGGCGCGGCAGACGCACTCTCGTCGACGCGGGGATCGGACGGAGCTGGGAAATGGGGCTCCCTTCGCGGGCTTGCGAGTGATGGGGGAGGCTCAATTCTGAGGCCGCCGGCTGAGAATCACCTGAACGGGCATAGCCGTCGAGCAGACCCGCCGCTGGGCCGCCCCCGGCTCGTCGGCCTTAGGCCTTGGCGCCGGCCCGCTGTTCCACGCCGCGCTCGGAGGCGATCAGGATCGTGCTCACGATCTCCGGCGCAAACAGCCCGTGCTCGATCACCCCGGGGGTCGCGCTCAGCCTCGCACACAGCTCGCGGGGGACGTCGATCTCGTCGAGGTAGTCGGCGATCAGGCCGCCGTCCGGGCTGGGCTCGACGTTGCGCAGGCGCGCGTTGCCGAGCGCCGCGAGCGTCTCGCGGACGCCGAAGGCGACCAGCTCCAGCGGCACCGGCGGGGTCAGCCGCGCCACCGCCTTGTCGGCCGAGGCGATCACAACGAAGCGCCTCGCGGCCCAGGCGACGATCTTCTCTCGCGTGTGGGCGCCGCCGCCGCCCTTGATCAGCCATCCGTCGGGGTCGATCTGATCGGCGCCGTCGATCGCGAGATCGAGCTCGCCGACCTCGTCGGGATCATCCACCCGCAGACCGAGCGCCCGCGCGGCCTGGGCCGTGACGGGCGACGTCGCGACGCAGCGGAGGTCGCTCAGCCCGCGTTCGGCCAGCGCCGGCAGCAGCTCGGCCACGGTCGTGCCCGTGCCCAGCCCCAGACGCATCCCGTCCTGCACCATCTCGGCAGCTACCGTGGCGGCTGCCTGCTTTTGACGCCTGGCGACCGCGGGGTCGCTCAATGGCGGGAGCCGTTGCCCACCAGCCGCACGACCGGACGCCATGGCGCGGACGTTACCGCCACGGGCGCCTCGTTGAGCTGAAGGCGCTCGGGCGCCTCTGGCTTTTGCAGCAGAAAGCCCTGCCCCACCGAGCAGTCGAGCTCCAGCGCGAGCGCCAGCTGCTGGCGGTTTTCGATCCCGACGGCAACGGCCGTCAGGCCCGCCTCGTGGGCCAGCGCGATCATCCCCGCGACCATCGCCCGCCTGTCGCGGTCGCTCTCAAAGCCCTGAATCAGCGTGCGATCGAGCTTGAGCACGTCCAGCGGCAGGTTCTTGGGCAGGTTGAAGGGGGAGCGGCCGGCGCCGAAGTTGTCAAGCGCGATCACCACATCGAGGCGCTTGAGTTCCTTCAGCGCGACCTCGATGCGCTCAGGGTCGCGCAGGACCGACTGCTCGCTCACCTCAAGGCAGAGCGCGCGGCCCGGCAGCCGGAAGGCTGTGAGCTGCTCGCGCAGGCGGTCGGCGAAGCCGAGCTCTGTCAGCTCGCGCGAGGACACGTTGATCGAGATCGGGATCGCGATGCCCTGGCGCTGCCACTCGGCCGCCTGTTCGCAGACGGCGCGCAGCACCCAGTCGCCGATCTCCACGATCAGCTCGCTCTCCTCGGCGCGCGGGAGGAACACCGACGGCAGCAGCCGGCTGAGCTTCGCGCGGTCGGTGCCGTCGGGCTCCCAGCGCACGAGCGCCTCGCAGCCCACGGGGCGACCGCCCGCGAGCGGCAGGATCGGCTGGTAGGCGAGTCGCAGCTCATCCTGGGGCAGCGCGTCGCGCAGTCGGTTCTCGATCGCCGCGTGCGCCTTGAGCTCGCGGCGCAGGCCGTCGTCGAACAGCTCCTTGCGCCGCCCCCCGGCGGCCTTGGCCTGGTACATCGCGGTGTCCGCCTCGCGCAGCATGTTCTCGGGGTCGGCCTGCGGATCGTGCGAGACCGACACGCCGACGCTCGCGACGACCGTGACCTCGGTCTTGGCGACCGGGAAAGGCTGCTCGAGCGCAGCGATCACGCGCTCTGCCAGGGCGAGCGCTTCGGCCTCGTCCTCGACGTCCTCCGCCAGGATCACGAACTCGTCGCCGCCCAGGCGCGCGACCGTGTCGCTGTCGCGCATCATCTCGTCCAGCCGCTCGGACACTCCGATCAGCAGGCAGTCGCCGACCTCGTGGCCGAGGTTGTCGTTGATCGCCTTGAAGCGGTCGAGATCGATGAACAGCAGCGCGACCACGCCCTGGCTGCGATGCATGCGCGCGAGCGCCTGGCGGGTGCGATCCATCAGCAGCAGCCGGTTGGGCAGGCGCGTCAGCGGGTCGTGCAGCGCCTGGCGCTCCAGCCACATCCGGTCGGTGACGTCCTTGGCAGACGCGTACCACAGCTCGCCGTCACAGCGCGCGCTCCACAGCAGCCAGCGCCAGGACCCGTCGCGGTGGCGGAAGCGGTTGGTGAAGCTCTCGAGCTGAGTCGGGTCGTCGTTGCCGGCGAGCATCGGCGCGAGCGTCCGCGACACGTCGTTGGGATGCATCAGCTCGGCAATCGGCTGTGAGAGCAGCTCCTCGTGCGTCCAGCCGAGCACCTGCTCCCAGGCCGGGTTGAGCAGCGTGAAATGGCCGTCGGCAGAGATCGTCGCGAGCAGGTCGCTCGTCATCTCGAACAGCCGCGCGATCTGCGCGGCGCCGGCGGCGCTCGAGCCGGCGTCGGGCGTCGGGCGCTCGGCCGTCGCGAGACCCGTGTCGCTGGCGGAGTCGCCGGCCGCGCGCGTCGCGCTCGCGTCGGGTTGCATGCTTGTCGTATGGGAGGGCATCTGCCTGCCAACCACGTCGGCTGAACCCGTGCGCCGCTCGGGCGCCCGCGCTGCCAATGGACGTATTGGCTAGGCCGCTCGGGGCTAGGGAGCCGGGCTCAACGAGGCCGTCTGCTCGGAGACGCCGGCCGGCGTGGCGGTCGCGGGCGCAGCGGAGGCCGCGTCCCCGCGCAGGAAACGCCAGATCGCCAGGCACATCAGGATGGTCATGATGATCGCGCTCGACACGCACCACTCACAGATCGCGTGGATCGAGAACAGCTCGCGGTAGGTCAGGTACGCGCTGAAGCCGAAGCCGCCGAGCGTGATCACGACGGTCGCGAAGCGCATCGTCTCGCCCTGCGGCAGGAGAAGCGTCGCGAGGATCAGGACGTATCCGATCAGGCCCATCAGCGCGACCGGGATCCCGACAAGCTCGGAGTAGCTGGAGGTTTGCACCTTCGTGCAGCTTTCCCCAGCCGTGCAGGCGGGCTTGATGCCCGCGTAGTGGACGTAGGTCAGATAGGTGGCGACGCCAAGTCCGATCAGCGTCAGCACGAGCATGATGGTCCTCAGGACGCGACTGGACATTTGCCGCCTAGCTTTTCAGGGCTTTTTCGATCGCGGCGTCGAAGCCGGACGGGTCGGTCAGCGAGGAGTATTCGAGCTTTTCGGACGCGTGTCCGGATTTGCCGATCAAAAACGAGGGCGTGCCCGTGAAGCCCTCGTTGGTCGCCGTCTGTCCGTCGGTCGCGACCTGTTCGGCCAGCGCCGGTTCGTTGCGTTCGCTCGTCCACTGCGAGAGCTTCAGGCCCTGGATCTGTTCGGCCAGTCCCTGGAGGAATTTTTCGGTGACGTAGCCGCTGTTCTCTTCTCCCTGGTCGTGGTAGAAGAGCTCGATGTAGTTCCACATCTTGGCCTGCTTGCCCGCGGCCAGGGCTGCCACCTGCTGAGTCTTGAACAGTTCCGGTTCGTGCGTCGCGGTCTCCATCGAGTTGTATTCGATCTTCAGCTTGCCCTGACGCACGTAGCTTCCGATCAGCGATGGCAGCGCCCCGAGTGTGAACTCCCTGCAGATCGGGCACTCGAGGTCGCCGAAGTAGCGCAGTGTGACCGGCGCGTTCGGGTTGCCGAGCACGTTGCCCTGCTGCGGGATCCCGGCGAGCAGCGTGTTGACTTGGGTGACGGACGTGTTGGCTTGGGGGGTTCCGGCTTTGACCGCCGTTTTGGAGCTCGACCCGGTGGCGATCAGGATCACGACGATCGCCGCGATCACCCCAGCGACAACGATGCCGATCAGCGACAGGCGTTTGCGCCGCGCATCGCGCGCCGCCTCGGCCTGCTCCAGCTCCTTGCGTTCGGCGCGCGCCTGCTCGCGGCGCTGCTTGCGCGTGAGGTCCTGACCGCCGCCCTCGATCGAAGCATCCATGCCAAGAACTTTTACAGGTTTCTGCTCAACGATGCCTAAGTTCGTCCGACGGCGCCCACAAGGGCCGACCCTTCGGCGCTGGTGGGCGATACGCACGACGCAAGCCGTTTCCAGCCGCTGTCTGGCGCTCGCGCCCGTGGCGCGCGTCGATCCCCGCCACGTGCCACGATGGGACCCAGGTCGAGGCGGGGCCGCCGAGGCCCCCGACCGCGGTCTTGCCCCCGTAGCTCAGCTGGATAGAGCATCGGACTTCTAATCCGAGGGTCGCAGGTTCGAGTCCTGCCGGGGGCGTCTGCACGTCGCCGAGGCCACTGCCGGGCGTCCCTCGCGGACAGGTGCCGTCCGGAACGGATGATGTGCTTGAAATCAGATGTCGGCCGCCGTCTCGTCTGACGCCAGCGCGCGCGCCGCTCGCGTGCGCGAGCGCTACGGCCTGCTGCTGATCGCGATCCTCCTGTCTTTCTGGGTTCAGGGCGTGGCGCCTCCCGGGAGGTGGGAGCAGCTGTTCGTGAGCACGCTGCTGGGGGTCACGCTGCTGCTCGCTCTGCTGGCGGCGGAAACCAAGCCGCGCGTGATGCGCGCCGCCGCGGTCGTCGTGCTGATCGTGATCGTCGCCGCCCTGATCGAGGCGCTCGAAGGCACGGTCAACGGCGGCGCGATCCGCGTGTCGAATGCGCTGCTCGTGGCGCTGGCCCCGCCCGCGGTCATCGTCGGCGTCCTGCGCAGCCTGCGCACCAAGCAGGCGGTCACGATGGAGGCCGTTTTCGGCGTGCTCTGCGTTTACATCCTCGTGGGCATGTTCTTCGCCTTCATCTACGGCTCGATCGATCGCCTCGGAGGCAACCCGTTCTTCGCCGGCGGGCAGGCCGCGACCGTCGCGCAGTGCCTGTATTTCAGCTTCACCTGCCTGACGACGATCGGTTTCGGAGACTTTACGGCGCGCACCGACCTCGGTCACACACTGTCGGTCTTCGAGGGGCTCCTCGGGCAGATCTACCTCGTGACGGTCGTCTCGCTGATCGTCGCGAACCTCGGCCGCGGACGACCGGTCGCGCGCTGAGGGCGCCGGCGGCGACGCGTCTGCGTCCGGCTCGCCGGTACGCCCGCGCGCTGGGCCGGCTCGTGCGCGCCGTTGCCAGACCGCGGCCCAGGGTCTATCGTGGGCGTCCCGGTCGGCTGATCGCGTGGCCCGGAGATCGTCCGCGCGTGGCAAGCCGGCCTCAAACTCAAAACGGAGCCTCTTCTGAGCCTCGTCAACTCCCTGTCCCGCGCCGGACTGCAGCTGGCGCTGACCCCGCTGAGAGGGGCGACCGCCGCCGTCGAGGGGGCCGTCGCGGCCGAGCGACACGCGCGCACGGCGCTGCGGAGCACGGGTGAGCGGCTCGCGCTGAACGGACTGGACGCGGCGATCGCGAGGGTGCTGGCGGGCGACGCGGTGGAGCGCGTGCTCGAACACGTCGAGACCACGCGGCTGGCGCAGCGCGTGACCGAACGCATCCTGGAGGACGGGATCGCCGAGCAGGTCGCGCAGGGAGCGATCGCCGGCCCTGAGCTCGAACGGGTGGTCGCCACGGCGCTCGAGAGCCGGCTGCCCGAAGCCGTCGTCGCACACCTGCTCGAAAGCCAGGCGCTGTGGGTGCTCGTCGACGAGATCGCGCGCAGCCCCTCGGTGACGGAGGCGATCGCCCACCAGGGCAGCGGCTTCGTCGAGCAGGTCGCCGGCGTGGCGCGCGATCGCTCGCGCGATGCGGACGCATGGGTCGAGCAGGTTGCGCATCGTGTCGCCCACCGTCGCAGGTCGCCCGCGGCGCGCGAGGGCGTCGATGCCCGCCCGCCCGGCCCTCTCGCGGGTGGCGATAGGCGGTGAGCGCACCGTCGCGCGGGGCGCGCCCCGCCGGAGACCAGTTGACGCAAGCCCACGCCGCCGCTGCACAGGCGGCGGCCCTCCGACGCGCGCGCGGCGTGAGCGCAGTGCTGCCCGCGGACGGTGCGGCGCTCATCGCGCGGCCCCACGCAGGCCTCGTCACCCGGGCGGTCGCCTTCGCGATCGACGCGGCGATTGTCAACGGTGTGGCTGCGCTCGTCGGCGTCACGATCGGCCTCGCGCTTTCGATCCTGCACTTGCCCTCCCAGGTCGACGCCGCGGTGGCCGCGATCGCGGGCGCCTGCTGGGTGATCTGGTCGGTCTCCTACTTCACCTTCTTCTGGTCGACGACCGGCCAGACGCCCGGTGACCGCGTGATGGGAATCCGCGTCATAGACGGCCGCGGCCGCGGCCCGATCAAGCCCCTGCGAGCGGCGGTGCGCTTCGGCGCCCTGATCCTCGCGGCGATTCCCCTGCTGGCCGGGTTTCTGATCATGCTCTGGGATGACCGCAGGCGCTGTCTGCAGGACCGGGTCGCCCGCACAGTGGTGGTGTACGTGCCGACGACGGCGCCCCCCGTCTCGCCAGGAGGCCCGGCTTCCGCCTGACTGGCAACGCTGCAGTGATCCTCGGCCGGCCAGCCCGGCGGATGCCTTTAACTGTTGCCTCAGAGTCGCACAGACGCGCTTGTCGTCGACCGCACGCGATGAGATGCTTGATGGCAATGTCGAGCTCTCCGGGAGTGGCCGTAGCGCGACCTCGCCATCGAATAGCCGTGCCGGTCGCGTTCACGCTGGCGGTGGTGATCGGGTTCTTCGCCTGCTTCGCCGTCTGGGTGAACCGGCAGGCCCTGAACACTGAAAACTGGACGAAGACGAGCGTGCAGCTGCTGGCAAACCAGCAGATCAACGAAGCGCTCAGCATCTATCTCGTCAACCAGCTGTTCAGCTCGGTTGACGTCGAACAGGAACTGAAGACGGCGCTGCCAAAAGAAGTCGCGGGCCTGGCAGGGCCCGCGGCCTCCGGGCTTCGTCTGGTGGCCAACCGGCTCGTGCCTCCGCTGCTCGGCACCTCGCAGGTGCAGGAAGCCTGGCGACGCGCCAACCAGACCGCGCACCGCCAGCTGCTCGCGATCCTCAACGGCGGCGGCAGCGTCGTCTCGACCAGGTCGGGCGAGGTCTCGCTGAACCTGCACGAACTCGTCGACAAGCTAGCCAGCCAGCTGGGCGTTCAAAGTCAGGTCGCCAGCGTGCGCGAAAAGCTCCAGGGATCAACCGGAGAACAGGTTCGCTCCGCCGCCAAGCAGAGGCTCGGCGTCAACCTGCCGGCTGCAAGCGGCCAGCTCGTGATCATGCGGGCCAAGCAGCTTCGCACCGCGCAGGACATCGCCAAAGCGATCCGCGGGCTGGCGATCGTGCTGCCGCTGCTCAGCGTGCTGCTGTTCGCGCTCGCGGTGTGGCTGTCGGAGGGCAGGCGGCGCGTGGCGCTGCGGACCGCCGGCTGGTGCATCTTCGGCATCGGGATCCTGCTACTGTTCGCGCGCCGGATCGCCGGCGACGCGATCGTCAACAACCTCGTCACGGCGCCGTCGAACCGCCCGGCGGCCCACGCCGTGTGGTCGATCGGCACGTCGCTGCTCTACGACCTGGCCCTTGCGATGGTCGTCTACGGACTGGTGTTCGTCGCCGTCGCATGGCTTGCGGGACGAACCCGCCCGGCGACATTCGCGCGCCGCGCGCTCGCGCCGCCGCTGCGCGAGCACCTCGTCGGCGCTTACGCGACGGCGGGCGTGATCCTGTTGCTGATCGTGCTCTGGGGGCCGACGCCGGCCACCCGAGAGGTCCTCCCGGTGCTCGGCTTGGCGGCGCTCGGTGGGCTCGGCATCCGGCTGCTCGCCCGTCAGACGGCGCGGGAGTTCCCCGACGCGCGGTCGGGCGAAGCGATCGCCGAGATACGCGGCTGGTTTTCCGCCATGCGCGGCCGGCATACCACGGGCGCCGGCACTAGCGGTGGCGGGGGGAGCGCCGGCGGGGTCGACGGACAGCGGCTGGAGGCGCTCGAGCGGTTGACGTCGCTGCACGAGCGAGGCGCGCTGACCGACGCCGAGTTCGCGGCCGAGAAGGGACTCGTGCTCGGACGGGGCTAGCGAGGATCGCTGCGGCGCAGCGCGCCGACCTCTAGGGTGACCGCTGTCGATGGGAGCCCGTGGATGACATCGGTCACGGTCGAGCTCGTCCTGGTGACGCTCGGCGCGATGCTCTCGCCCACGACCCTGTCGTTCACCGTGCTCGCGCTCGTCCTCGGCGAGCGTCCGCTGCGCACGGGCTGCTGGTTCTACGTCGGTGCGCTGGGTGTGACGCTCGCGGTCGGCGTCCTGGCCGCGTTCGTGGTCGGAGACGTCGCCGCCTCGCCCAACTCCAGCACGCCCAAGACGTGGGTCGCGGTGGTCGACGTCGCGGCGGGAGCGGCCGTGCTCGCGTTGGTCGCGCGCGCCGCACGGCGCCCGCCCGACCCGGGCCGCGCCGAGCGGATGATCGAGCAGATGAGCGGGATAGCGTCCTCGCCGGCGATCGCGATCGCCGCCGCGGGTGCGACGCTCGCCAACCCGGGCGGGTTCATCCCGTTGGCGCTGAAGGAGATCTCCCAGCTGGATCCGAACACGCTTCAGTACATCGCGCTATGGGTCGCGTTTGCGGTCCTGTCGCTACTGCCGCTCGCGGTCGCGCTCGTGATGCTCGCCATTTCGCCAGAGCGCGCTCAGCGGATGCTCACACGCGCGCGGGGCTGGCTCGAACGCCACGCGATGACGATCGCCGGTGTGCTCCTGGTGCTGCTCGCCGCCGTGCTGCTGCGCAATGGGATCGCCGGACTTACGAGCTAGTCGTCGTCGAGCCGATCAGGGGGATCGCAGCCAGCCCGGCGTCCCGCAGCTGCAATGACCGGTACGCTGCGATCGACTGTCGAAGACGATGAGCGCCAGGACGTATGACCCGAGGCTGCTTCGCTACGCCCCCGCGACCCGGTCGCTCGTCGCCGTCACGGTCGTGCTCGGCACACTCGCGGCGATTGCGCTCGTCGCGCAGGCCTGGCTGCTTGCCGATGTGATCTGGAGCGCCCTGGATGCGGGCAAGGGCCTGTCGCAGCTGCAGGCTCCCCTCGAGGCCCTCCTGTTCGTCGTCGCCGCCCGCGCCGCGATCACCTGGTTGTCGCAGGTGGCGGCGAGCCGGACCGCGACGCGGGCCAAGTCGCAGTTGCGCGCCGCGCTGCTCGGACGGGCAGCCGTGACCGGACCCGACGGCCTCGTGCGCGAGCGCAGCGGTGAGCTCGCCACGCTCGCGACCCGCGGCATCGACGCGCTGGACGCCTACTACGCGCTGTACCTCCCGCAGCTGTGCCTGGTGGCGATCGTGCCGGTCGTCGTGCTTGGGGCGATCGCGTCTGCCGATTGGATCTCGGCCGCGATCATCGCGGTGACTCTGCCGCTGATCCCGCTGTTCATGGCGCTCGTCGGCGCGAGCACCCGGCAGCGCATGGACGATCAGTTTCGCCTTCTGCAGCGGCTCGGCGGTCACTTTCTTGACGTCGTGACCGGCCTGGGGACGCTCAAGGTGTTCGGCCGGGCGAAGGCCCAGATCGGATCCGTCGGGGCGATCACCGAGCGCTACCGGCACGCGACGATGGCGACGTTGCGGATCTCGTTCCTGTCCTCGCTCGTGCTCGAGCTGGTGGCGACGATCTCGGTGGCGATCGTGGCGGTCGCCGTCGGCCTGCGACTGATGGGGGGCCAGCTCGACCTGCGCACCGCCCTTTTCGTGCTCGTGCTCGCACCCGAGGCCTACCTGCCGCTGCGACTGCTCGGGGCCAACTACCACGCGAGCGTCGAGGGGATGAGCGCGGCGCAGCAGGTGTTCGAGCTGCTGGAGCGCCCGCTGCCGATCGGCGGCAGCCGCACCGACATCCCCGACCCCGCGCTGGTCGGGCTGTCGGTACGTGCGCTGACCGTGGTCCGCGCCGGCCGCGCGCGTCCGGTGCTCGACAGGCTCTCGCTGACGGTCGAGCCGGGGGAGGTGATGGCCGTGACCGGTCCAAGCGGCTGTGGCAAGTCGACGCTCCTCGGCGTTCTGCTCGGACTCCTCGCGCCGCGCGGGGGATCTGTGTGCGTCGGGGATATCGCGCTCGCGGAGCTCGACGTCGCGGCATGGCGTGCGAAGCTTGCCTGGGTGCCCCAGCGCCCGCACCTGTTCGCGGCCTCGATCGCCGACAACGTCCTTCTCGGGCGCGCGGACGCGTCCGCGCAGGAGCTCTCCGCGGCGATCGCGGCGGCCGGTCTCACAGGTGTCGTCGACCGCCTGCCCGCGGGTCTTCAGACGCCGCTCGGGAGCGGCGGCGTCGTGCTCTCCGCCGGCGAGCGCCAGCGGGTCTCGCTCGCGCGTGCGTTCGTGCGCGATGCACCGCTGCTGCTGCTGGATGAGCCGACCGCCGCCCTGGACGGCGAGACGGAGGAGGAAGTGCTCGACGCCGTGCGCCGGATCGCGCGCGGTCGGACGACGATCATCGCTGCTCACCGGCCGGCGCTGATTGCGCTGGCCGATAACGTCGTCGCGCTCGACCGCTCGGCGGTGGCGGTGTGAGCGCTGTGTCCGCCCCGACTACCACAGACTCGCAGCGGCGCGGGGGCACGCGCGCGCCGCTCGTGCGCACTCTGCGCCTCGCCCGCCCGGCGGCGGGGCGCCTCGTGCTCGCCACGCTGCTCGGCGCGGCTGCAATCGGCGCCGGGATCGGTCTGATCGCCACCTCGGCCTGGTTGATATCGCGGGCCTCGGAGCGCCCCCAGGAGTCGGCGCTCGCGCTGGCGATCGTCGGGGTGCAGTTCTTCGCGCTCTCCCGCGGCCTGTCTCGCTACGGCGAGCGGCTCGCGGGCCACGACGCCGCCTTTCGCCTGCTCGCCGATCTGCGCGTGAGCGTCTATCGCAGCCTGGAGCGCCTCGCGCCGGCGGGCCTGCCGGCGTTCGCGCGGGGCGACCTGCTTGCGCGCTTGGTGGACGACGTGGACTCACTCCAGGACCTGCTGTTGCGCGTCGTTCCGCCGTTCGCGATCGCGGCGATCGTCGGCTTTTCGACCGTCACCGTCGTCTGGCTGATGCTCCCCACGGCGGGACTGATCCTGCTCGCCGCGCTGATGCTCGCGGCCGTTCCGCTGCCGTGGCTGACGGGGCGTCTGGCACGCCGGCGCGAGTCGCGCCAGGCGAATGCGCGGGGAGCGCTCAGCGAGCGTGTGGTGGACCTGATGCTGGGTGCCCCCGAGCTCGCGGTCAATGGCGCGCTCGACGCTCAGCTGATGCGCGCCGCCGAGGCCGACGCGGCGCTCAAGCGGGTGGCACTGGCGACCGCCCGCACCGCCGGCGTGGGTCAGGGTCTGACGACCCTTCTCTGCGGTCTGGCGATGTGGGGAGCACTGCTCGTCGGCGTCTCGGCCGTGCGCTCAGGTGAGCTCGCGGGGGTGCTGCTCGCCGTGATCGCGCTGGTGCCGTTGGCGGCGTTTGAGCTGGTCAGCGGCCTGCCGACCGCCACCCAGACGCTCGCCCGGGTGCGCGAGTCCGCAGCGCGCGTGTTCGAGGTATGCGACGCGCAGCCGCCGGTGCTCGAGCCGGCCCAGCCGGTCGCTGTGCCCGCGCCTCCCTACAGCCTCAGCGTCCGCCGGGTAGCTGCGAGGTACTCCGCGCGGGGCCCGTGGGCGCTCGATGGGGTCGATCTCGAGCTCGCGCCCGGCCGACGGGTGGCGATCGTAGGCGCCAGCGGCGCGGGCAAGTCGACGCTCGCGGCGGTGCTGCTGGGGTTCCTCCCCTACCAGCAGGGCACGGTGACGCTGAACGGGGTCGCGATCTCAGAGCTGCGCGGCGACGACTACCGCCGGGTCGTCGGCACCGTCGCCCAGGACGCCCACATCTTCGACACCACGCTGCGCGAGAACCTGCTGCTCGCGCGGCGCACCGCGACCGACGAGGAGCTGGATGCCGCGCTCGCCCGGGTCTCGCTGCTCGACTGGGCGACGACGCTAGCCGGCGGGCTCGACACAGAGGTCGGCGAGCTCGGCGCGCGACTGTCCGGTGGGCAGCGCCAGCGGCTGGCGATCGCGCGCGCGCTGCTCGCGGACTTCCCCGTGCTCGTCCTCGACGAGCCCGGCGAGCACCTGGACACGGCTACCGCGGATGCGATCGTGGCGGACCTGCTCGAGGTCACCGAGGGGTATGCGACGGTGCTGATCACGCACCGCCTGACCGGTTTGGATGCCGTCGACGAGGTGCTCGTGCTCGACGCGGGGCGGGTGCTCGAACGTGGCACGCACGCAGAGCTGAGGCGAAGCGGCGGGCGCTATGGCGCGCTGTGCGAGCGCGAGGACCGTGCACGGCGCCGGCCGGACGACGTCGAGGTGTCCAGCTAGGCCTGGGGCGCGGCCGCCCCTACTGCGGGCGGTCCATCCGCCGGCGCCGCCGGGGTCCTGACCCGAGCGCGGAAGACGTGGAACGACCAGCCCTGATAGAGCAGGACGAGCGGGAAGAAGATCACCGCCACGACCGTCATGACGGTCAGCGCGTAGTGCCCGGACGCCGAGTTGTTGACCGTCAGGTTGTATGCGGCGTTTGTGCTTGAGACCATCACGTTCGGATACAGGTCGATGAAGATCGAGCCGACCGTCGAGGCGATCGCGACCGCGGAGGCCGTGAATGCCCAGCCGTCGTGGTCGGTCGTCGCCAGCCTCGCGGCGAAGACCGCAGCGATCACGGCCAGGACCTCGACGGGCTGGGGCACGTCGGCACCGCCCGCGACTTTGCGCGTCCAGACCACCCAGCCGACGACCAGGGCGATCGCCGCCCAACCAAGCGGCCGCGCGGCTGCGCGTGCGCGCTCGCGCAGGACGTCGGTTGTTCGGAGCTTCAGGAAGGTAGCGCCGTGAAGCAGGCACAAGGCGAGCACGGTCACGCCGGTCCACAGCCCATACCCCGTGAGCAGATCAAAGAAGTTGCCCGTGAACTCGTGACTCGAGTTGATCGGCAGGCCGTTGAGTAGATCGCCGAGCCCGATGCCCAGCAGCAGCGGGATCAAGAGGCTGCCGAGCGTGGTGCACCAGGTCCACGTCGTGCGCCAGCGCTGATCCTCGCTTTTGCGTTTGTACTCCAAGGACACTCCACGTGCCATCAACGCCGCCAACACGATCAGCACGGCGAGGTACAGCGCCGAGAACATCGTCGCGTACCAGGCCGGAAACGCGGCGAACATGCCGGCCCCAGCGACGACCAGCCAGACCTCGTTGCCGTCCCACCACGGGCCGATCGTGTTCAGCGCCACCCGCCGCTCGGTGTCGGTCTTGCCGACGATCGTGTGCAGCACGCCGACGCCGAAGTCAAACCCCTCGAGCACGAAGAAGCCGACCCAGAAGATCGCGACGATCACGAACCAGATGGTGTGCAGCTCCATCGGTCCCCTAGTAGGTCAGCGCCGGAATCGTGGTTGCGCCCGAGCCGGCGGCGCCCGACCCGTCGCCGCCGTCGGCGTGGTCGAGTCCTTTGCGACCGTAGCGAAGCATCAGGATGAGATCGGCGGCACCGAGCGCGATGTAGATCGCCACGAACACGATCAGGCTGATCCAGATATCGGTGGAGCTGACCGAGGGCGAGTTGGCGTTGATCGTCTTCATCAGCCCCTGCACGATCCATGGCTGTCGGCCGTTCTCGGTCAATAGCCAGCCCGCGGTGTTCATCAAAAACGGCGTCACGACGGCCCACAGCGAGACGCGCAAGAACCACTTCGAGCGCTGCAGCGTGCCTCTGTGCACCAGCCAGGCGCCCCACAGGGCCAGCAGCGCGATCAGCGACCCCAGGTAGGCCATCACGCGCATCGACCAGTACTGGATGAAGACGTCGGGGATGTAGTTGCCCGGCCCGTACTTCTTTTCGTCTTCCTTCTGCAGCTGGTTCAGGCCCACGACGGCGCCGTTCCAGGTCCCGTCCGCGAGGATTGAGAGCAGGTGTGGGATTTCGATGATCTGCGACGGGGTCTTGTCGTTTTTCCCGCCGCCGACCTGAAATGCAGAGAACGAGCACGGCTGGCAGTTTTCCCATTGGGCCTCGGCCGCGGCGATCTTGACCGGTTGATACTTGGTCTCGATCTCGCCGAGCTTGTTGCCAACGAACATCTGCAGGAGGATCGCCGGGAGCAGCACTATCACCGAGAGCTGCGCCGTCACGCGGAAGGCCTCGGCCTCGCGCTGCTTGCGTAGGTGCCACGCGGAGACCGCGAGCATCACCAGCGAGCCGGTGACCAGCGAGGCCAGGATCACGTGGACGTAGCCCCACAGGAACGTCGGGTTGGTGAACAGCGCCCATACGTTGTTGAGCACCGGCTGACCGTGGCTGTTGAGCTGATAGCCGACCGGGTGCTGCATCCAGGAGTTGGCGGCGAGGATGAACAGCGCCGAGAGCATCGAGCCGAATGCGACCAGCCAGATGCAGGCGAGGTGGACGCGCCTTGGCAGGCGATCCCAGCCGAACAGCCAAAGCCCGAGGAACGTCGACTCGAGGAAGAACGCGGCCAGGCCCTCCATCGCCAGCGGACCGCCGAATACGTCTCCCACGAAGCGCGAGTACGCCGACCAGTTCATCCCGAACTCGAACTCCTGCACGAGGCCCGTGACGACGCCGACCGCGACGTTGATTAGCAGCAGCGTCCCGAAGAAGCGCGTCAGGCGCCTGTACTCCGGCTTTTCGTTGCGCTGCCAGGCCGTCTGCAGGAGCGCCACGAGGAACGCCAGCCCGATCGTGACCGGCACGAACAGGAAGTGGTAGATGCTCGTGGTGGCGAACTGCCAGCGTGCGAGGTCGTTGGTCATCCGCCGCTGCACGATCCCGTCGATAGCGATCCCGGTGTGTGTAACTCCGGGGATTGGATGTGCCTAACGACCAAGGATTCCCCAATGCTCGGCGACGGCGCCGATCCTAGCGTCTTGACCTTGCTGGCGTCGCTTCGCCGCGGGACCGCATGTGAGCCCATCGGGGCGCCCGGTTCTTAGGTCGTAGCCTCGTGAACCGGCGCGGCCGCAACCACTTGCGCGGCGGCTTGCGCGCCGGCGGGCTCGGCGGGCTCGGCGGGCTGGCGAGTAGACAGTCGCAGGCTCACGATGTAGGAGACGACGACGCCTACGATGACCAGCGGCTCAGCTCCCAGTCCCGCGTTGGACGTGAGCAGTGATGCGACCAGGACGGCCGAGAGCGGAAGTCGTAGCACCGCTGCGGTTGCGGCGCCCATGCCCACCGCGACGGCCGGCGTGATCGAGAAGCCCGGTAGCTGCGCGGCCATGATGCCCGCCGCCGCCCCAAGGAAGATCGCGGGGAACGTCGGCCCGCCGCGGAAGCTCCCGAGTGAGAGGCTGTAGGCGACTCCCTTGAACACGATCAGCAGCGCGAGCGCTGAAAGCGACCAGCTCGGAGCCCTCGCGACCAGTCCCGGGAGGGCGCTCTGACCCGAGAACAGGACTTCTTCAAATCCCTTGCCGGTCGTCTGCTGGAAACCGATCGCCAGGCCGGCCACGATCAGCCCGACGGCGGGCAGCACTAGAAAGGGCCGCGGCTTGGCGACGCGCTGGGTTGTCCTTCCGCCCCGCAGCATCATGGCGGCGACGGTTGCGATCGCGATCGCAAGCGCGACCGTCCAGCCGAAGTCGGCGAGGTCCGGGCGCGGGAACGACGGCAGCGACACTGGGCCGAGCGCGTAGGCGCTGGTGCTCAGCCCCGTCACCGATCCCATGCCGAGCGAGACGAGCGATCCGATCCCGGCGGCGAGCAGGCCGGGGATCAGCACGAGCCTGAGCTTCGGTCCGCCAATCCCGGTCGCCTCGATCATGATGACCGCCGCGATGATCGGCGACTGGAAGAGAAACGACACCGCGGCGAAGCTGCCGGCCGCGGCGATGACCGTGAGCACCTGGGGAGGTATGTCTTTTCGCGCGAGCCGTATCGTCAGGACTCCCAGACCCGCGCCCAGAGCAATCAACGGTGCCTCGGGGCCGAGCACGATTCCCAGGCCGATCGTCGCGATCGCCGCCAGCATGATTCCGGGCAGCTCGACCGGCGGGGTCGGGCCGCCGCCCGCGGCAAGCCCGTTTGCGGGGATGTGACCTGCTTGCCCGGGCAGGCGAACGATCGCGAACGCAACGATCAGACCGGCGATCGCGAGCACCGGAAGCGACCACCACAGCGGGGCGCCCCCGTTGTAGCCGAGGTCGCTCGGGAGGTGGACGAACACACCCCGCTGAATTTGATTGACGAGCTCGAGGAAGCACCATGCCGCGAGCGAGACGACGATGCCGACGATCGCGGCGACGACGAGCAGCGCGACAAATCCCCTGCTCTCGATCGTCGAGTCCGCCTGCTCGGTCGAAAGTTCGGCGTCAACCATTGGCGAGCTGCCTCCTCAGTGGTGCTGCAACAGGGCGGCGCTGTGGCCTGCGCCGCGTTTCGTGCGCGTGGTTTGGCGCTCGGACCTTACACGTCGTTGCGCGTTTCGCCGGGTTCGAAATAGCATCGGTTGTGGCTCGCGGACGTTCCGCTCGGGGCCACCGTCGAGGACTGGAGAAGACCATGCCGCTAGGACGTCATCGCCCATTGGCTCGGGACGCTGCGACCGGGGCAGGATGATCGACGCACGCTACGACACCGTCGAGCTCGGCGGGTCAGCGGCGCCGCTTCAGGCGACGTTCGTTCCGTCTGGCGGAATGCTCTGCTGTTCGCTGCGCCACGAGGGCGTGGAGCTGCTGGCACAGAATGCCGGCGTGCGCGCCTACGCGCAGGAGGGCAAGACGATGGGGGTGCCGCTGCTCTACCCCTGGGCAAACCGGCTCGCCGGATTTGAGTACCGAGTCGCCGGCCAGACGGTGACGATCGCGCCCGACCCGACTCGGATCGCGGTCGACGACAACGGGCTTCCGATCCACGGTGTGATTGGCGGTCGCCTGCCATGGCAGCTCGTGCGTGCGCCCGCGCCCGACGACCAGTCGCTCAGCGCGCTGTTGCGCTGGGAGCCGTCCCAACCAGAGCTGTTCGAGGTGTTCCCGTTTCGTCACGACGTCGGCTACACCGCCCGTCTCTTCGACGATCGACTGGAGGTCGAGATAGTGGTGGATGCATGTGGCCAGGACGTCGTCCCGGTCGCGTTTGGCTTTCACCCGTACCTGTCGCTGCCGGAAGCCCCACGCCAGCAGTGGCGTGTCGAGCTTCCCGCGATGCGTCGCCTGGCGCTCGACGCAAATCAGATTCCTGCGAGGCCCGAGCAGATGATGCCGGGACGGCGCTTCGAACTGGCGCGCGAGGAGTTCGACGACGGCTTCGACGATGTCGTCGAGCCCGCGCGCTTCCTCGTGGCCGGGGCCGGCCGCCGGATCGCGCTCGAGCTCCTCGAGGGCTATCCGTGCGCGCAGGTGTTCGCCCCCGGGATGAGCTCGTTCATCTGCTTTGAGCCCATGACCGCGCCGGCCAACGCGCTGCGCAGCGGCGACGGTCTGCGCCTGCTGGCGGCGGGCGAGCGCTACCTTGCGAGATTCTCGGTGTCCGTACACGAGGTCTCCGCCGCGGCCTAGCGCCGGACAGCCCGCCCGGGCCGCGCGGGATCGCTCGTGTTGCATCCTTCTAGTAGCCGTCGTGCACGACGTTCACGAGCTGCTCGCCGCGCGCGTAGCGGCGCACCTGCTCGCCGACCAACGCAAATGCTCGCCGCTCTGCCGCGACGCTGTCTCCTGCGAGATGGGGGGTGATCAGAACGCCCGGTGCGCCCCAGAGAGGGTGGTCGGGTGGCAGCGGCTCTGGATCGGTCACGTCGAGCGCGGCTCTGAGGCGCCCCGCCTGCACCAGCTCCACAAGGGCCCCAGTGTCGACGATCGGCCCCCGGGCCGCGTTCACCAGCAGGGCTCCCCGGGGCAGTCGCGCGAGCATCTCGGCGTCGAGCAGGTCGGTGGTGGCCGGGGTGAGCGGCAGCAGCACGATGACCGTCTCGACGATCGCCAGCAGCGATCTGAGCTCGTCCACCGAGTGGACGCCGGGCCGCGCGCGCCTTGCGACACGTACCAGCTCGACGTCGAACGGGGCGAGCCGCTGCTCGACTGCAGCCCCGATCGAGCCGTAGCCGAGGATCATCACCCGTGAGGCGGCGAGCTCGCGCGAGCGCTGCCACTCCCAACGGTGCTCGCGCTGGCGGTCGCGCAGCTCCGGCAGATCTCTTTGCGACGCCAGGAGGACCGCGAGCACCCACTCGGCGACCGTCGTGTCGCGCGTTCCGCGTGCATCGCAGACGGTCACGCCTGGCGGCACCGACGGCAGCAGCCAGTCGACCCCCGCCGACAGCGTCTGGATTGTGCGCAGCGCCGGCATCCGCGACAGGAGCTCGAGCGTGCGCGTATCGCCCGCGCCCGGCACAAGGAACTCGGCTCCCAAGAGCGCTGCAGGCGGATCACCGTCACGCGGAATGAGGCCAAGCGAAACGCGGCCGGGCAGCTCCCCGAGCGCATCCCGACCGATCCGGTCCGCGATCCACACGTTCACGCGCGGCAAGTCTATGAGTCCGACGCCGCGCGGCGATCAAGCGCAGGGGGGACGACGGGCCCAGAGACCGCCGCGACCTGCCCTGGCTCGCAACAACCCGACGGGGCTTGGGCCGACCGCCGTCGGGGTGATCCAGGGCCGCCGGGTCGTGCTAGAACGCAGCGGAGAGTTTCGAGCTCCATGGCGGGCCGTTGCCACGCGACCAAAGGACCGGTGGAAAAATGAGCACAGTGGTACGACCCCGCAAGCGGAGCGCTGATCCCGCGGTTGCTTCGGTCGACCCCAAGACCGCAGACGCGCTCGTCATCTTCGGGATAACCGGCGACCTCGCGAAGGTGATGACCTTCCGTTCGCTGTATCGCCTGGAGCGTCGCGGCCTGCTGAGCTGTCCGATCGTCGGGGTTGCGGGCGACGACTGGACGCTCGAGCACCTGCGCGAGCACGCTCGCAAGTGCATCGAGGAAACCGGCGAGACGCTGGACCAGGACGTCTTCGACCGCTTCGCCGCGCGGCTGTCCTACGTGAGCGGCGACTTCACCGCCACCGACACATACCAGCGCGTGGCAGCAGCGGTGGGCGACGCCCAAGCTCCGGTGTTCTACCTGGAGATCCCGCCTTTCCTGTTCGGGCCCGTGATCAAGCAGCTGAAAGACGCGGGCCTTACCAAGACCGCACGCGTGGTCGTCGAGAAGCCGTTCGGCCACGACCTGCAGTCCGCGCGTGAACTGGCCGCGGAAATCCACCAGTACATCGACGAGTCCCAGCTTTATCGGATCGACCACTTCCTCGGAAAGATGGGCACCGACGAGTTCCTCTACTTGCGCTTCGCCAACACGATGATCGAGCCGATCTGGAACCGCAACCACATCGCGTGCGTGCAGATCACGATGGCCGAGAGCTTCGGCGTCGAGGACCGCGGCCACTTCTATGACCCGGTCGGGGCCGTGCGCGACGTGGTCGTCAACCATCTCATGCAGGCGGTCGCCCTCGCCGCGATGGAGGCGCCCGCCAGCAACGACGCAGAAACGCTGAAGGACGCAAAGGTCGCGCTCTTCAAGTCGATCCACGATGCCAGCCCCGCTCACTACGTACGCGGACAGTACGACGGATACCTCGACATCGACGGCGTCGCCAAGGACTCGACGACCGAGACCTACGCCGCGCTGCGACTTGACATCGACAACTGGCGCTGGGCCGGCGTGCCGTGGTTCCTCCGCACCGGCAAGAAGCTGCCGGTCACCCAGACCGAGCTACGCGCCGTCTTTCGCGACCCGCCCCGCCTCGGCTTCATCGAGCACGGGCACAGGCGCCCCGAACCCAACCAGTTCGTCGTCAAGCTGGACCCGTCGACCGGCACGCGCCTGATCCTCGACGCCCACCGCGCCGACCTCGCCGGCCCGGAGGCGATCACGCTCGACGTTGAGTTCGCCGATCAGGGCGGGGAGGCCCCGACCCCGTATGAGGTGTTGCTGCTCGATGCGATGCGCGGCGACAGCACGCGCTTCACCCGCCAGGACGGCGTCGAAGAGACCTGGCGGATCTTCGAACCGCTGTTGGAGAATCCACCGCCCGTACATCCATACGCCCAGGGTTCCTGGGGCCCGGCGGCGGCAGACGAGCTCGTTGCCGGCTTCGGCGCGTGGCACGGCCCGTGGGTGCAGGCATGAGCCCGGCCAAAGCCGGGAAGGCCAAGACACGCGTCGCCAAGACGGGTGCCGCCACGGGCGGTGGCGCTGCCAAGAGGGCTGCCCCCAAGAGCACGGGCAGCGCCGCGGCGCTTGAGAACGCCGAGCGCGCGATGCCGCAGAGCGCGGCGATGCCCTCACCCTTTCCGCCGATCGCCGACTACGCGTTTCTCTCGGACTGCCACACAGGCGCCCTGGTGGCGCCCGACGGATCTATCGACTGGCTGTGCGTGCCGCGCTTTGATGCTCCAAGCGTGTTCGGCACGCTGCTGGACCGCCAGGCCGGCTCCTTTCGCCTCGGGCCATTCGGCATCAACGTACCCTCGGCGCGCATCTATGAGCCGGGGACGAACATCCTGCTGACTACGTGGAAGACCCCGACCGGCTGGGCGATCGTCCGCGACGCCCTCACGCTGGGACCCCGCCGCGGCGTGGACCGCGTGACGCCGCATACCCGTCCTCCCACTGATGAAGACGCCGACCACCTGCTCGTTCGGATCGCAATGTGCCTGGAGGGCGAGGTCGAGATCGAGCTGACCTGCGAGCCGGTATTCGACTACGGGCGCGTCCCCGGCGAGTGGTCGGTAGCCGACCAAGGTCACTCGGCCGATGCCAGCGGCGAGGAGCTGACGATCAGGCTGCAGACGGACATGGCGCTCGGTGTCGAGGGCGATCGCGTGAGAGCCCGTCACGTGCTCAAGCAGGGCGAGCAGATCTACTGCTCGCTGTCCTGGGCCGAGGAGCTCGCGGGCGCGGACGAGATCGACGACGCCAACGAGCGCATGGCCTCGACTGCGAGCTTCTGGCGCGGCTGGCTCGGCCGTGCCCGTATACCCGACCACCGCTGGCGGGACCCGATCCAGCGCTCCGCGCTCGCGATCAAGGGACTGACGTACATGCCGACCGGTGCAACCGTGGCGGCGCTCACGACGTCGCTGCCCGAGACACCGGGCGGCGAGCGCAACTGGGACTACCGCTACACGTGGCTACGCGACTCGACCTTCACGCTGCAGGCCCTGCACTACCTCAACCTCGACTGGGAGGCGGAGGAGTTCATGGCGTTCATCGCGGACCTCGAGCCCAATTCCGACGGAGCCCTGCAGATCATGTACGGGATCGACGGTCGGCGCGACCTGACCGAGTCAACGCGCGAGGACCTCTCCGGCTACGCCGGGGCTAGTCCGGTGCGGGTCGGCAACGGAGCCTTCGACCAGCGCCAGAACGACGTCTACGGTGCGGCGCTTGCCTCGATCCTGCTGCACACCAGACGCAGTCAGCGCCTGCCAAGGCGGCTGTGGCCGATCGTGCAGTCGCAGGCCGAATGTGCGACAAGCGTTTGGCGCAAGCCCGACCAGGGGATCTGGGAGGCTCGGGGCAAGCCGCAGCACTACGTCTCATCCAAGCTGATGTGCTGGGTGGCGATGGACCGCGCTGCACAGCTCGCGGCGATCCGCGGCGACGCCAAGCGCGAGGCCACGTGGCGCGCCACCGCTGAGGAGATCAGGACGGACATCCTCGACCACGGGCTCAGCGCGAACGGGGTCCTGCGCCAGCACTATGAGACCGACGCGCTGGACGCGTCGAACCTGCTGGCGGCGCTCTTCGGCTTCCTGCCGGGCGACGATGAGCGCCTGCGCGCGAGCGTCCTTGCGATCGCCGACGATCTCACAGAGGACGGCTTCGTCCTGCGCTACCGCACCGGCGAGACCGACGACGGCATGTCGGGCAAGGAGGGAAGCTTTTTGATCTGCTCCTTCTGGCTGGTCTCCGGCCTCTCGATCGTCGGCGAACAGCAGAGCGCCCGCGACCTGATGGAAAAGCTCCTGCGGGTCGCCTCGCCGCTCGGGCTCTACGCGGAGGAGTTCGACACCGGCACCGGGCGCTTCCTGGGCAACGTCCCGCAGGCCTTCTCCCACCTCGCGCTGATCGAGGCCGCGGGGCGAATAATCCTGTCCGAGTTCACAGGCGAGCTCTCCTGATGAGCGACTACGACGTGATCATCATCGGCAGCGGCGCCGGCGGCGGCACGCTCGCGCGGCATCTCGCTCCCTCCGGCAAGCGCATCCTCCTGCTGGAGCGCGGTGACTGGCTGCCGCGCGAGCCGCAGAACTGGTCCGCCGCTGAGGTGTTCATCGACAACCGCTACGTCTCGCCAGACACCTGGTATGACGCCGACGGCACCGCCTTCCAGCCACAGGTGCACTACTGCGTCGGCGGCGCGACGAAGTTGTACGGGGCGGCGCTGTATCGCTTTCGCAAAGAGGACTTCGGCGAGCTTCGCCACCACGGCGGGATCTCGCCTGCGTGGCCCATCCCCTATGAGCAGATGGAGCCCTACTACACGAAGGCCGAGCAGCTGTACGAGGTCCACGGCGCACGCGGCGAGGACCCGACCGAACCGCCCGCAAGCGAGCCCTATCCATTCCCGGCGGTCTCGCATGAGCCGCGCATCCAGCAGCTGTCAGACGCCTTCGCCGCGGCCGGGCTACATCCATTCCATGCGCCCTGCGGAGTGATGCTCGACGAGTCGAACATGCCCTACAGCGCGTGCGTGCGCTGCTCGACGTGCGACGGCTTCCCGTGTCTGGTGCACGCCAAGTCAGACGCAGAGGTGCTGGGCGTGCGTCCGGCGCTCGAGCACGAGAACGTCACTCTCCTGACCAACGCGACCGCGGTCAAGCTGAACACCAACGCTGCGGGGACCGGGGTCACGGAGGTAGTTGTCGAGCGCGATGGGGCTCAGGAGACCCACGTCGCCGACATCATCGTCGTCTCAGCCGGCGCCGCGAACACAGCCAAGCTGCTGCTCGCCTCGGCCAACGACAAGCACCCCGCGGGCCTGGCCAACGGCTCTGACCAGGTCGGGCGCAACTACATGTTTCACAACAGCCAGGCCGTGCTTGCGATCTCAAAGGATCCAAACCCGACGGTCTTTCAGAAGACGCTGGGCGTTAACGACTACTACTTCGCGAGCGATGCATGGGAGTTCCCGATGGGCAACATCCAGATGGTGGGCAAGTCGGTGGCTGCGATGTACCGCGGCGAGAAGCCGGTGATCACCAAACTGGCCCCGTTCGGCCTCTCCCTGAAGGAGGTCGCAGAGCACGCCGTCGACTTCTGGCTATCGACAGAGGATCTCCCGCAGCCCGACAACCGCGTGACAGTGGACGACGATGGAAAGCTGACCCTCGCCTACAGGTCCACCAACGACGGTGCGCGGGATCGCCTGCTCGAGCAGCTGCGCTCGCTACTCGGTCATCTGGGCATGCACGAGCACCATTTGATTCCGCGCTGGGCCTATCTGGAGAACAAGATCCCCGTCGCCGGCGTCGCGCACCAGGCCGGCACCTGTCGCTTCGGCTCCGATCCCGCCTCCTCGGTGTTGAACACCGACTGTCGCGCGCACGAGCTCGACAACCTCTACGTGGTGGACACGAGCTTCTTCCCGAGTATCTCGGCGGTCAACCCGGCGCTCACGGCGATGGCCAACGCGCTACGCGTCGGTGACCACCTGCTGGAGCGCTTGGGCGCAGATGGCGGCTGAGGGCGCGGCTCCACGCCGGCGCCGAGTGGTGATCGTCGGCGGCGGGTTCGGCGGTCTCACGGCGGCGCGCGAGCTGCGCCGCGCCGACGTGGAGGTGACGCTCGTGGACCCGACGAGCCATCATCTCTTCCAGCCGCTGCTCTACCAGCTGGCCTGCGGTGGGCTGTCGACCGGCGAGTGTGCGTCGCCGATCCGCGCGGCGGTCAAGCGCAGCGCCAATACGACCGTGCTGATGGCCAGGGCGGCCGGCCTGGACGCCGAGCGCCGCCAGCTCATCCTCGAGCGTGGCGAGCGACTTGACTACGACAGCCTGATCGTGGCGTGCGGAGCAGAGACGTCCTACTTCGGCAAAGACGAGTGGCGAGACGTCTCATACGGCCTGAAGACCCTGTCCGACGCCGTCGATCTGCGCAATCGGATCTACGCGGCCTTCGAGGAGGCCGAGCGGACCGAGGACCCCGAGGAGCGCAAGCAGTGGTTGACGTTCGTCGTGATCGGCGGCGGCCCGACCGGCGTCGAGCTCGCCGGAGAGCTCGCGATCATCGCCAAACACACGATGAAGGGCTACTTCTCGCGAGCGCACCCGCCCGAGGCGCAGATCATCCTGCTCGACGCCGGCGAGCGCGTGACGGCAGCCTTCGCCGAGACGCAGTCCGCCAAGGTCGCCGGCTACCTGGCCTCGCTCGGGGTCAGCGTGCGCGAGGGTGCGCGCGTGACGTCGATCGACGCCGACGGCGTGACGGTCGGCGACGGCGACGAGCGGGAGCGCATCGCCGCAAGGACGGTGGTCTGGGCCGCCGGTGTCCAGGCTGTGCCGATTCGCCAAGGCGCTCGCCGAAGCGACCGGCGCCCAGACAGACCGGGCCGGGCGCGTGCAGGTAGAACCGGATCTGACGGTGCGGGGCCATCCCGAGATATCGGCGATCGGCGACGCGACGCAGGTGGCGGGCCCCGGTGGCAGGCCGCTGCCGGGGCTTGCGACCGTGTCGATCCAGCAGGCGCGCCACGTGGCCCGCGCGATCCGTGGCGGCGCAGCCGGAGCCGCGAAGCCGTTTAAGTACTTTGACAAGGGCGCCCTGGCCGTCGTCGGGCGGGGCAAGGCGGTGTGCGAAATCCGCGGCCACAGGCTGTCGGGGCGGCTGGCGTTCTTCACCTACCTCACGGTGCACATGTACTACCTCAGCGGCGGCGGTCCCGGGCACCGCGTGAAGGTGCTGATCGACTGGATCAGCACCCGCGTCGGAGACCCGCAGAACCAGGTGATCGACGCCGAGCTGGCAAATGTCGAGCGGCTGCGCCGCGGCGCGACGTCCTGACGCGTAGCGGGCCAAGTCCCGGGCTCGCCGCCGTGACCGTGAGGTCGTTGCTCATGCCGGGGCCTCCGGTGAGGGCTCGTCGGTCTGGCCCATGGAGGTCGCGGCTTGGCTGGCTGGCAGCTCGGTCCGCTCTCCAGGCGCCAGCACCCGCACCTGCACCGACGGACTGTCGCGAGCCACCAATGACTGAAACCTGCGCGCCGGCAGGGTGGGATCCGCCGGCCGCCGCGCCGACCAGCGCAGTGCGAACGTCCCCCAGTGGATCGGCACCGCGACCCGCGGTCCGATCAGCGAGGCGGCTGTGGCGGCGCGCTCGGGGTCCAGGTGCCCGGGCCCGAGCGTCGGGCCCCATCCCCACACCGGCAGCAGCGCGATGTCGATCGGTCCGGCGATCTGCGCCATGTCGGAGAAGAGGTCGGTGTCGCCGGCGAAGTAGCAGCTTTGCGAGCCGCGCGCGACGAATCCCACCGCATCCGCGCGCGGTCCGAGCGGCCACCTACGGCCGTCGTGCGCGGCGGGCGTCGCCGACAGCTGGATCGCCCCGACGTGCGTGTCCTGGCCGGCTGCGAGCTGCTGCACGTTGTGCAGCCCGTTGCGCGCCAGCCAGGCCGCGGCGGCCGGCGGGGCGATGATCGGCGTGGAGCGACCGATGCGCAGCAGCGATCGAAGGTCCGCGTGGTCTGAGTGCAGGTGGGAGATCACGATCGCATCGATGCGCTCGGCCAGCCCCGCCGCGACGGGCGAGGAGATCCGGGTCAGTGGCCCCACGCGATCGCGCAGCACGGGATCGGTCAGCAGCCTGGCCCCGTCAAGCTCGATCAGCACGGTCGAGTGGCCGGCCCAGGTGACGGCCAGCGGGCCCGGATCGCGCGCCGACGTGCCCGAGTGCACAGCCTGGCCTGTCATAACGCGCGCTCCAGGCCCGCCCGGCGCCTCACCGCGGGACGCGACGCCGGCCGGGGGCGAAGGGTTGCGAGCGGGCGGGTCACCGGCACGCGGCTCAGCCAGCCGAGCGGCGCTTGGCCGGCGCGGGCGCGACGCTCACGAGCGCGGCGCTGCCGGGGGCGATAGTGACCGTCACGACGCCGTGGCGGTTGGGAACGCTCGCCAGCCGCGCCGGTTCGCGCCACGTGCCGTCGGCCTGCACCTCGTGGCCGCCCAGCCTGACGTCGCCGGTCGACCGCTGCGAGGGAGCGGTGAGGCTCAGCAGCGTGGCCGCGCCGAAGCGGCGGTCCGGGCGCAGGTTCACCCTGTCGCTGGCGCTGCCGGGCGGGTCGTCGTCGACGATCACCGCCTGCAGCGCGCCTTGCCGGGAGAGCAGCGAGCGGACGTCGATGTTCGAGCTGCCGCCGCTCTGGATCACCGTGCGCAGCGGACGGTCGCCGGTCAGCGAGCGCGCGAGCAGCAGCGCATACCACTCGGGCTGAGCGTGCAGCATCCCGCGGGCGGCGCGCGCCGGCGTGTTCGCGCACAGCGGGCTGTAGCCCGCGCAGTTGGACGGCGCGCCCTGGAAGTTCAGCCCCGCCAGCCCAGAGGTCATCGCGCGCGCGGTGTAGTCGACCGCCCACAGCGCGGAGGCGAACGTGTCGCTGATCCCAGGCGTGCCGCCGCAGGAGACGGTGTTCGCCTCGGTCATGCGAAACGGGATGCCGCGGGCGGTCGACACGGTCATGTAGCGCCCCAGCGAGAGCTGCTCCTTGGAGCGCGTTTCGGGGCTCAGCAGCCCTTCGATCGTCGGCGCCGGGTTCCTGTGGCAGCCGAGCGGATAATGATGTCCGGTCAGCAGCGCCGGCCTGAGGTCCACGCCCTCGCCGCGGCCCCAGCGCGGGAAGGCGTGCGACCCCGAGACGTCTGGACCGGCGAGCGGGACGTGCGGTGCCGCCCGCGCGATCGCCTGGCGGTAGGCCAGGGCCTGGGGGTAGTACTGGGCGAAGGTCCAGGGTTCGGCACGCAGGCCGTGCTGCGCATAGGCGTCGGGCTCGTTGCCGAGCTCAAAGCCCGCCAGCCACGGTCCGAGCGCCGACTTGGCGGCCGCGGCCTCGCGCGCCGCGGCGACGGGTTCGAAGTGGGCGAAGCCGAGCGTGAGCAGGACGCGCCACCCGCTGCGCGCCGCGAGCTTCGCCAGCTGATGCAGCTCGCGGTCGGTCACCGGCACCGATGCCCAGGCGGGCAGAGGCGTCGTCGCGTCGGTCCAGGCCGCCTGGGTGTCGGCCGACACGCCGCCCAGGCGCAGGACGCCAGGGCCCAGCGAGCGCAGCAGAGTGACCAGGTTCCCGCGCGTGGCGTCGCCGGCGAGCTGCCCGAGCGCCGACATCTCAAAGGACAGGCCCAGGAACGAGCTTGGCACCGGCGATTGTGTATCGCGCGTGTCGATCGCCACCGAGACCCCGACGGGCGAGGGGCCCGAGGACGGCGCCGGCGCGGGAGCGGGTGGGGGTGGGCCCGCCGAGGCGGGCGCGGCTCTCGTGAAGTCGAGGTCGCGCGACGTCGATCCGGGACTTGGATGGATCCCGAGCGGCAGCAGCGCGGCGATCAGCGCGAGCAGGCCGCCGAGGGCGACGCCGAGGCGCACAGCGGTAGCGGCCTGACCGCCGCGCGGCGTCGGGCGGGCCTGACGGTAGGTTGGTGTTCGGCTCCTCGCCATCGCCGGTCGTGCCTGTCCCTCTCTGACGTGTCGATCCGCTTCAGCGCGCCCCCTCATCAGGCGCGGACCCTGCAGACGAGCGGATCGGAGCAGTCAACCAGGTCGAGCAGAAACGCGCGCCGCCGCCTAGCGACGCGGCCGGCGTGACCGGGGCCTCGGACACGGCCGGCCTGGCGAGCGGGCCGCTAAACTGCCCCCGAACGTGGTGGGCGTAGCTCAGTTGGTAGAGCTCCTGGTTGTGGTCCAGGCGGTCGCCGGTTCGAGCCCGGTCGCTCACCCTCACGATATTTCCTTAGATAAGCCAAATTTTGCGTCTTCCGGCGCAGCGGGCATCTCGCCTGGGGAACAATTTGGGGAATAATTTCGTTGACGAGGATTTGCGCGTGGAGGCCGAGCGTCAGCCCGCTCGAGACGGCACGCCCGACTTTCGATGGCTCGCAACGGCTCCGTAGGGTGGCCGACTTTGGCCTCGTGGCGCCGCGCAGTAGCCCTTTGAGGTGGCCGTGCCGCTGTACGAAGACCGCTGAATCGGTTGATCAAAGAGATCCGTAGCTCCGCAGGGCCGAGCTTGACGGACCACCCAGGAGACGGACCCTGTGTCGGACCGTGGGGACCTAGCTCGGGCTTGTGCGCTCTGATACGGTCCGCGCACGCCTGTTCGGCCCCTGACCGGCACGAAGCCAGTCCCGGGGCGTTTACAACAGCTAGAAGGGGACCCTATGAGACTGCTGGATGGCTCCCCGTGAGACTGCTGGACGGCTTCTCACGAGCAGGTGCAGTCCGACTGACCGGGGTACTGCTCGCGACGGTAGCCGTTGCGGCATGCTGCGTAGGCGTGTCTTCGGCGGCCGCCCCAGGGGTCATCCGCACGATCCACGTCGGCTATTTCGCCGATGGCGTGTCCTCGGATGGAACCCACGTCTGGGTCACCACCAACTCCGCCGTCAGTGAGATCAAAGCGTCGAACGGTGCCGTCATCCGCACAATCCACGTCGGCGGCCGCGCCTCTGCCGTGTCCTCGGATGGAGCCCACGTCTGGGTCGCGGGCTCTGGCGTCAGTGAGATCAAAGCGTCGAACGGCACCGTCATCCGCACGATCCACGTTGGCGGCCAACTTACTAGCGTCTCTTCGGATGGAACTCATGTCTGGGTCACGAGCGAGGCGCACAATACCGACAGTACAGTAGGCGGTACGGTCAGTGAGATCGATGCGTCGAGCGGCACGGTCATCCGCACGATTACCGTCGGCCTCTACCCCCAGGGCGTGTCTTCGGATGGAACCGACGTCTGGGTCACGAACCAACAGTCCGTAGGTATAGGTGTAGGTCAGGAAGGTACGGTTAGTGAGATCGAAGCGTCGAGCGGCACTGTCATCCGCACGATCCTCGTCGGCAACGACCCCCAGGGCATATCTTCGGATGGAACCGACGTCTGGGTCACGAACCGAGAGGGCAATACGGTCAGTGAGATCGAGGCGCCGAGCGGCACTGTCATCCGTACGATCCCCGTCGGCAGCCTCCCCGATGGCGTGTCCTCGGATGGAACCGACGTCTGGGTCACGAACTACCAGAAAAGTACTGTCAGTGAGATCAAGTCGTCGAGCGGCACCGTCATCCGCACAATCCACGTCGGCGGCGGCCCCGATGCCGTGTCTTCGGATCGAACCCACGTCTGGGTCGCGAACGAATATTCGTTGCCGAAGCCTTTTGACGGTACGGTCAGTGAGATTGCGACCAGCTAAACGACAGCCAAGCTTCCGCTCCCGAAGCTGGCGGTGACGGGCAGCCTGGCACGGTTTCCGGCAGTGTGGTGCGACTAGAAACGCGACTGCCGCTGTCAAAAAATAGTTTGAGGGAAACGGCTTGACGCGACCACGTCAGTTGCGGCTTGGACTAGCAGCCGTCATTCCCGAGGTAACCGGTCCGCGCGGCGAGCTGCGAGAAGTTCGGGGTGGTGGCCGGCGAGAGCATGTCTCGCGTCTGCGTTCTGCTGAGAGCGAGCGTCTGCCAGCGTCCGTTCGAGACGCCCGCTCAGGACGACGCCCAAGCGCCTTGCCCGAGGGCGGCCGGATGCCCGCATGGGCGACAGTAGTGTGGCTAGCGTGAGTGAACGTGACGCGAATGGGTTGGCAACGGCGCCATCTGACCGTGGACAGTTGCCGCCCGAGGACCGTGGACAGTTGCCGCCCGAGGGAGATCCGAGCCTAGCGACACGCCTCAGACGGTTTGTGCGGGGCGGTGCGGGACGGCGACGAGGCGATGGTGGAGCAGGTGGTCCTGCGGCTGAGCCATCGCCACCGCGTGTTCGCGCCACTCGCGTTCGTGGTCGGCGGCTTCGCGATGCTCTTCAGGGGCTCAAGCTGCTGTCTCGAATGGCGGCTCATGCTCGTCCAGATCCTGCCGGCGATGTGGATCTGGCTCGCGATGTACGACCTCAAGGCCCACGTCCTGCACGGTAAGTCGTTTCACGTGCTGCGCGGCCCGATGCTGATCCCGATCGTGCTCGCGATCGCGGCGATCACCGCGGCCAGCTTCTTCCTCAACGCCGTGTTCGGGTTCGCGATCGTCCAACCGGGAGCCCCAAGGTCCGGCCGGCGTTCGCGCAGGCCCGCTCTCATCTCGAGGTGATCCGGGTCCGGGCGCCGTCGTCGGTCTGCTGCTCGGGCTGGCGACCATGGTCGTCACCCGCTGGGGCGATCCGTGGTTCGGGATCTCGCTAAGCGTCGTACTGGGCGTGATGATGGTCTGCTACGTCGCGGTCCCGTCGCGGCTGATCGGCGTCAAGCCGAGCTCCTCACGACGCGACAAGCTGACCGCGACCGCCGTCGGCGGGGCACTGGGAGCGGTCGTCTGCACGCCGCCCTACGTGCTCGGGCGCGTGGGGATCCTGATGCTCGGCTCGCCCAGCCCTGTTCATCCCGGGCATCGTGGTCGTACATCTCGCGGCCACGCTCCAAGCGGGCGCCACGGCGCGGTCAAGACCGTCAAGATGAGCGCCAAGCTCGTCGCCCCAGATCACCCGAGTCCGCTCGACCCGGCGGCTGCCGACGCCTGGCCGTCAAAGACCAAAACCACCTCGCCGCGCTAGTGCAATGCCGGGCGAGCGAGCGTCCGGGCAAGCGTCGCGCTCCGACGTCGGAATGGACGATCAGCAGCAGCCAGCGTGACCGTTCTCGACACGCTTGCTTTGCTCGCGTATGCAGCAGTCTCACCTCGAGCGTTCCGCGCTGTCGCGGCCGTCCAAAGCGGCTGCGTGCGGCTTGGCGGTCGGGACGGCTGCTCTCGGTGGGAAGGGCACTCTGGCTTGGCGCTTGTGGATGAGGGGCGACTCAACGTGCGGCGGGCGAGACACCGTATCGCGGAGTACATGGTAGGTGCCCTGGAGCCCATGCTGGCTTGCGCGTGAGAAGGCTCCGTGGATTTGTGCTTGCTGATACGCTCGCGCCGCACCGGTTTGAGCGCTGTCCGGCCCGCGGCCCGCAGCGAGGCTTGGGCTTACAGGGGGAGGGAGTCCTATGCGGTTTCGGGGTGGTTTCTTGGGTTCGAGTCTCGCGCCGCTGTTCGCGCCGAGCGGGGATCACGGCGTTGGCATGCGCGCCGTGCGCCCTCTGGGTGCCGGGCGCAGGCTGACGCTCTCGCGCCGTCTGCTCCGGGGTGCTCGCCTCGGCGCTGGCGAGTCAGGCGGGCGCCAACGTCTACGTCACTAACATCGCCTGGATCGAGGTGACGTCCTGGCATGCCTGGCCGGTGATCGAGCCGTGGACCGGCGGCCGCTGACAGGCGCGCGTGTTGACTGCGCTAGCGCGATGGCGGCCGGGGCCCGCCCGGGCCCGGCTCCGCCACCCCAGTACGGCCGACCGGCGGGAGCTCGGCAAGGCAGCCCGGGCGGCGGTTCCGCGTTCGAGACACGGCTGTTGGCAACCGCCCCCGTCCCGGCCGGATCCGATTGAGCTGCTCCAGGAGCAGGCGAGCACCCGTCTGCCGGAGCTGATCCCCATCCGGTACGGCCGCATGCTCGTCTCACCGTTCACGTTCTTCCGCGGGGTGGCGCGCGCGATGGCCTGGGACCTCGCCCAGGAGCCCCGTACGGCCCTGAAGGCCCAGCCTTGCGGCGATGCCCACCTCGGCAACTTCGGCACATTCGCCGGTCCGGACCGCCGACTCGTGTTCGGGATCAACGACTTCGACGAGACGCTTCCCGGCCCGTTCGAGTGGGACGTCAAGCGCCTGGTTGCCAGCTTCGAGGTCGCCGGACGCGATCGCGGCTTCGATGGGGTTGCGCGGCGGTCCATCGATCTCGCCGTCGCACGCTCCTACCGGGAGGCCATGCGCAGCTTCGCGGAGCTGCGGACACTGGAACTCTGGTACGTGCACCTCGATCGGGACCTCGAGGAGATCGTCCGGGAGTGGGCATCGCGGGTCAACCGGAAGCAGCTCAGGTACTTTGAACGCAATATCGCCAAGGCGCGGGCGAAGGACTCACTGCGTGCGTTCGCCAAGCTCACACGGGTGGTGGACGGGCATCCGCGGATCGTCCACGACCCGCCGCTGATCGTCCCCATCGAGGCGCTCGCCCGCGCCGATGACCCGGAGACGCTCGCCGCGGCGGTCGACGCCGTCATGCACTACTACCGCCGCACCCTGCCACCGGACCGGCGAGGGCTCCTTGAGCGATACCGGTACATCCACGCCGCCCGCAAGGTCGTGGGGGTGGGCAGCGTGGGCACGCGGGCCTGGATCACGTGCAAATGCTCGGCCGCGATGACCGCGACCCGCTGTTTCTGCAGATGAAGGAGGCCGAGGCGTCGGTGCTTGAGCCGTATCTCGGCCGCAGCGAGTACAAGAACCACGGGACGGCGGGTGGTGGAGGGCCAGCGGCTGATGCAGGCGGCGAGCGACATCATGCTGGGGTGGATCCGGACAACCGAGTGGATCGACGGCGTCAACCGCGACTTCTACGTTCGCCAGCTATGGGACGGCAAGGGCTCTGGCTCCCGTCGACGTGCTCGACCCGGACGCCCTCGGCCGCTACGGCGAGTTGTGCGGCTGGGCCCTCGCCCGCGCTCACGCACGCTCAGGCGACGCGGTCGCGATCGGCAGCTATCTCGGAGCCGGGAACACGTTCGACCGGGCGATGTGCGTCTTTGCCGACGGATATGCCGATCAGAACGAACGCGATTATGAGGCTCTCAGGCATGCCGCCGACGCCGGCCGGATCACTGTTCGGACCGGGGCTGTGACGAGCGGGGCGCGGAGCGAGAGCGGCGACGCCGCTGACAGCTCAGTTTCCTGCTCCTTTTCGATCCTGCGACAGCCTCGGGCCGCCACGATGACGCTTGGGCGCTTCTGCTTTCGGGCGCGTAAGCAGGCGTGTGGGCTGAACCTTGCGAGACCGCTGGAATGGACGAAAGCGCCCGCCAAAGCCGGGGCCGCAGCCTAATCGGTTGCCCCTTTCCATCAGAAGCGGTCGGGTGGCAGGCCTAAAGGCTCGGCGGTCCCATGCTGGGGGACAATCTGGGGAACAAATTGAGCACCGCCGAGCGCAAGTCAAACGCACGAGAGCCAAGCGTTTCAGGCTTCTTCAGCTGAGCGCCACCGGATTCCTCAGGTTGTGGTCCAGGCGGTCGCCGGTTCGAGCCCGGTCGCTCACCCTTCATCAAGTGCCTGTAACTAGGTGGGTTTGGCTTTTTTGCCAGCCGGCGCCGCGCGTTCGTGGGGTCCAATTGGGGTCCAATTTGTTTTTCAAACGGGCCCGCCGTGGCTTCCCGCTGCTCAGGGCTTAGCCGAGCCATGTCGTTACGGCGACTGAGCGCATGCGGACGGCAGGCCAGCCTGCACGGTATCGGATTTCTGCTCGCTCTTGTGTGGGAGCGAGCGCGACGATCGGTCCAGCTCACACTCCCGGTCGTCGTCCATCTCGACAGTCTCGAGCTCGACGTCGTCGCGCTCGCTTCCGTCGTAACCGCTAGCCGTGATGCGAAAAGTGTAGGCTCGATGGCGCCCCGCTAGAGATCACCGGTACCTCGACTCGGCACGATCTCCCACGTCATCGCCGGCGCGTTCCCGTTCGAGCAGGCCGGCGCGGCGCAGACGATGATCGTCGAGCGCCGCAATGTGGGAAAGGTCGTCCACGTCCCCTAGACGCCCCGCGGGCGGTCGGATAGCATCGGCGGCGATGGGGAATCGGAGGCCCGCCTGCTGTGCTCGCGCCGCCTCGGGCTCGGGACCGGCGTCTCGTGCATCGCTCGGTGTGCTCGCGGTGCTCGTCTCGCTCGCGCTGGGTGCCTCGCCCGCGCTGGCGAAGCCGCCGTCGGCTCGGGCGCTGGTCGACGAATACGCCGCCATCGAGGCGACGCATCTCGGGGAAACCCTGCCGGGCGGCCCGGAACACTTCATCACGGTGACGGAATCACCGAAATTCTCCAAGATCGTGCACGAGTACGGGAAAACCTTCACCGCGGGCGCGATCACCGAACTGGCGTACAACAGCTCGGAATCCGAATCGGTCGGGAGCGGTGATCATCACCATCTACGGCATCGCGCGGTCAAAGGGCGAAGCAGTCCTCCGCGGGAGCATCGCCCACGAGGTGTTTCACGTCTACGAGGCGCGGATGTCGGGAAGCGAGGCCACCACCGACGCTCACGAAGGTTGGCTCGTCGAGGGCGCCGCGACCTGGGTCGAGTCGGAACTCGTGCCCCACGACAGCACCGTGAGTGGAGAGTGGAAGGAGTATCTGCGATCTCCTTCCACCGCGCTGTTCAAGCGCGCCTATGACGGCGTCGGCTTCTTCGGCCACATGGTCGCCTCGCACATCAATCCGTGGACGCGCTTCAAGAGCATGTTCGCCACCACGAGCTCCCCTGCGGCGTATACGGCCGCCGGGGTCGGCAAGACGTTCCTGGACGACGAGGCGTCCGTGTTCTTCCGCGACCCCGGCCTCGGGTCGGAGTGGGATCAGAAAGGCCGCAACGTCCCCACCGCCGGCGCGGTGGGGTTCAAGCCCGTCAAGGTGACTGCCACCGCCACCACGATGAAGCAGCTCGGAGTCCCGGCCTACGCCGACGGCGCGTATGAGTTGGACATCCACGGGCTGCCGACCACCAAGCCCGTGCTCGAAGTCACCCTCGTCAAGGGCAACGCGCGACTGCGCTCCACCAGCGGCGGCTCTGTAAACGAGGTCGACCAAGGGCAGGTGCTGCTGTGCTCCGCTGCCAAAGGCTGCAACTGCCCGACCCGCCCCTACGACTACCCGCAGTTCCAGCGGGGCGATCTCGCCATCACCGGCGGCGCCAGCGGAGGGGAGGTCGAACTGGTCGCACGCGCGCCCTGCGAAGTGCTCCTGCCCGCCGTCTCCTGCACGACGCTGCTCCCGGGGTTCGGGCCGCTGATCACCAGCGTCAACAGCAAACCCACCAGCACTGAAACGCACAGAGACGGCACCACCGACTCCGCGTGCGCATTCCTCTACAAGGGCGTCGAGCGCGCCGGCACCGAAGGTGAAGAATTCGTCGGCGCGATCGCCCCCGTCGTCAACGTGCTCAGAGCCTCGACCTATGAAGGCGCGATCAGGGTCTTCCAGGCGATGACCGCGGGGCAGGCCGGCGCGCATCCCAAAATCGGCGACGAAGCGTTGCTCATCACCAGAGAAGCCCACGGCGAAAAGGGCCTCGAATACGGCAGCAACGCGATCGTGCGAGTGCGCAACGTCGTCGCCAACTACGCGCTGATCAGCACCCCGGGGGAACACGGAAGCCGACCCCGCGCAGTCGCTCTCGCTGCTCGCTCTGGTGGCGTCCAAACTATGACCTCCACGCGCGCTGGCACCGACGCGACGAGCTCGGCGAAGGCCTTGAGATCGTGGGTGTCCGGGAGTTCTGTGCCCGCGAGCACGAGCGCGACCCTCAGCGCCTTCTCGACCGTCTGCTGTGCGGGCAAGCCGATGATGCTGGCCTTCAGCGGGCGTATCGCTGAAAGGCGCTAAAACCCGGCCAGTATCAGGCAGTCTTCACCGCCAACGACGCGGCTGGCAGCTCAATAGCACGGGCGATCGCGTTTGCCATCGTCGCGCGATAGGTGACGGCGTGCAGGTCCGAAGCCAGTGGCGCGGGTAACGCTTACGCTGCAAAGCAGCACCCTAGACCTCGACGACATCGACACCTGCTCCCCGTCCTGAGCAGCGACGCGATCGGCGCCGACGCTGGTTACCGCTCGCGGAGGCAAAGCAAGCGCCGCGGCCCTGGAATTGGCGAGGAGCGAGACCGTCTTTGTCAGCGCTCCCCGGACGCTCGCATTTGGACGACCGAGCACGAGCACTCGAGCGCGTCGTCGCCGAAACTGCCGCATTGCGCCCAGTAAGCAGCCGTATCGCTGCCTTCAGCCGAGGCGCTCGGAGCTCGTCCAAGGCGCTTGCCTGATCACACACGTTCGAGATGCGTGCATGTCGCGTCAAAGCGGCAGCGCAGAGATCCCGCTGCGCTCCGGGATGTGAGGCCGTGGGTAGCGTCTGGCCCGGTGGACCTTCCGGAGACTCGTTATGCACGCAAGCGGGGTGGCGGGCCGCGAATCGCGCGAGCGCGCGACCATCGTTGTGTATCAGGCTGAAGTCGTGACGACTATGCCGGCACGTGCTCAGCCTAGCTTGGCGTTGATGACTTCCTCACTCCCGTAGCCGAGGGTCTTCAGCGAGCCTTCAAGCCTGAATTTCCCGCCGCTTTCGTTTTCAAGCGTGCCCGAGCCGGAGTCAAACGTGAGTTCCGGTGGAGCAAGCGGTGTGAGCAGTGAACCACCGTCCGGAGCTTGCTGCTCCCTTGGAAAATTCCCAAGCTGGAGTTTTCGAAATCAGGTTCGCCGTTTTCGTTGAGGCCTTTCTTCTTGTGGCAGATCACGCTGAGTTTCTCGCCGCTCGTATCCTGCCTGATGATTTTCGTGCCTTCCTTGATCAGCACGCTCTTCCACCGGAGGTTGATACCGCTTGTCCGAACGGTACTTCCGCGCCAAGCGTTTTGTTCAGCGAGCCGTTCCCGGTGTTCGGGAAAGCGGCTTCGGTGCCTTCCGCGAAGACAGAGATGAACGTGCCGGGTTCGCCTTCCGCCGTGCAGGCCGCCCCTTCGCCGGCGCATGCAAACGGGCTGACCGTTTGGGTTTCACCCTGGCCCGCCGGACCGTTTCTCCACCCGGTTCGGGGTTTTCCCAACGCCACCGATGACGGTGTGGCAGGTTACTTTCACGCCAGTGGTTTCGTTGGTGAGCAAAGGTCGCCCCACGCGACCGTGATCAGCTGTTCGCCGCCGGCCGCGCGCGAAACACTGCCCAGCCCGTTCTCAAAGTAGTGCGGCGGCGGGCCGGCTAGTTCCGTTTCTGCGACTACCGCAAGACCCAAGGGCTGCGTGCCGGTGCCAACGGGTGTACCCAGGGTTTTCAAAGCGCCACCTGTTTCAATTTTGTACTGCGACACCGTGTTTTCACCCTCGTTCGTGACGTAAACGTAATTGCTGTCGGGCGAGACGGCGATGCCGACGGGAGCTTTGCCAGTACCGATGGTTTCGTTCGGAGGGAGCAGCGGTTCGGGTTCGCCAGTTGATTGATTGCGTACTCTCCGACAGTGTTCACGTTCCCGTTGGTGACATAGAGGTTCTTACCCGTCCGAGAGACCGCCACCTCATCCGGGTGGTTCCCTGTGGAAACCGATTTTTCAAACCTAAGTGCGCAGGTTGACGTGTTGGCGTTGTACCAATGCATGTTGTTTTCGGGGTTATCGTCCAAGACATAGACGTTCTGGCTGTTGGGACTCGCGGCGATGCCTACTGGAGCAGCGCCACCGGAGATTTCGCCCACCGCTTTCAGCTTACCTGACGGTTCGATTTCATACTCATACACCGTGCCTTTCCCAGCAAATTCGCCCGTGTCCGCGACGTAGACGCATTTGTTGTTCTGTGTTACAACAAGCGCTTGCGCTGCGTGGCCTGCGTTGATAGTTGCGAGCAGAGTCAGTTCGCCTGTGGTTGGGCTCGCTTCGTACTCATCGACTTCCCCGGGTCCCCCATGCTGGTCTTCAGCGATCGCGACGTAAACAAAGTTCTTGCCACCTACGGTGGAAACGCCGAGCTGCTGTGGTTCATTACCCGTGGAGGCGGTTGGGGTGGCGTCCGGTTTCAGTTCTCCTTTTTCTTTGAATGTGTACTGTGACACGGTGTTCGACCGCTGGTTGGTGACGTAAAGGCTCCTCGCGTGGAGATCGTTGGGCGCCGCGGCGACATACTGTGGAAGCACTTGCGCGGCTTCCGTTTCAGGCGTAGCGTCGCAAGCAGCCCGCCCGTCGTCGAGTATTGCGAGACATTCGAACTGACTTCGAAGTGATAGTTCGCGACGTAGGCATTATCCGCCTGCGCCGTTACGGAACCACCGCCAGTGCGGCGATCGCAAGCAGCGGGCCAAGGCTGGTAAGTAGCTTCTTGGTCATAACTCTGTCACTCTCCATTACGTGCCCCCTGACAAGGAAGTTGCGTTCAGCGGATCAGGTCACATGGGAACGAGAGTGGCGGGCCAGCACTACGGCCGAGGTGCCACGCAGACGACGCGATACAAGATCGCTTTCCCCCTCATGAGATCCGAGCGCCCCCCCAACAGGGCTGAATAGTGACGCGCCTTCAGTGGCGCGTCCCCCCGCTTTTGCCCTCCCTGCTTGCGTCCCTAGCAGCGCGGAGGCGCGGCAAGGCTACACTGTATCAACTTGAGATAGCAAGACTGGTCACATGGATAGCGCAATTTGCACACAAAAGGCGCGGTTGGCTGTGTCGCCAGTGGTAGGTAGCCGCTTGACGTAGACGCCGCCGCGATCATGAACGACGCGTAGGTGTGCGGCGCCTCGTTTAGAGCAGCGACGGGCAGTCGCGATCCTCCCACCGCCGTGTCCGCTCGGTCAAATGGGAGGACGTGGAGCAGGCAGCGGACTCCAGATCGAGACGCCGTTGGGGCAGGTCATCGATTTTGGCGAGGGCAAGATCTCATGCGTTCGCAACGATCTCGATCACGGCAAGGCGTTGCGGGCGGCGGGCCTTTCCGAGTAAGGGTGAGGTGCCGGTTTCCAGCGACGCCTGGTTCGGTGCCAAAGCGGTCGCCGCAACCGACGCGCTCAGCGCTTTCGGAAACGACGAGCTGCGAAAGCCGGGGTCGCAGCCTAGTCGGTTGCCCCTTTCCATCAGAAGCGGTCGTGTGGCAGGCCTAAAGGCTCGGCGGTCCCATGCTGGGGGACAATCTGGGGAACAAATTCAGCACCGCCAGCGCAAGTCAAACGCACGAGAGCCAAGCGTTTCAGGCTTGTTCAGCTGAGCGCCACGGATTCCTCAGGTTGTGGTCCAGGCGGTCGCCGGTTCGAGCCGGTCGCTCACCCTTCATCAAGTGCCTGTAACTAGGTGCGGGTCGGCTTTTTGCCAGCCGGCGCCGCGCGTTCGTGGGGTCCAATTGGGGTCCGATTTTTTTTCGAACGGCTCGCCGTCATTTCCCGCTGCTCAGGGCTTAGCCGAGCCATGTCGTTACGGCGACTGAGCGCATGCGGACGGCAGGTCAGCCTGCAGGGTTGCATTTGCTCGTTCTTGTGTGGGAGCGAGCGTGCGCATCGGTCCAGCTCACACTCCCGGTCGTCGTCCAGAGCGACGCTGTTGCTGCTCGTTTGAACGGTGACCTCGCCACGAAACCAACAGTGCGCGGCCTGTTCTTCCGGCTACCCGCTGATCGCCCGCGAGGGCGGCGTGGCACTCTGCGACTCCCGGGTGACAAGTCCCCCGACAAGACACCCGGAGGTCTGCCAGCCTGCTCGGGTATGTGCCCGGCGCTTGAGGTCCCGGGCCGGCCGCGGGCGATGAGCGCGCGGGCCCAGGCGCGGGGTGGCTCGGCCAACCGCGGGGCTCGCGACCCAGCCCGGCTTAATGGATCTTGCCGGAGATGAGGTCCTTGACCAGGGTGATCACGTGTATCAACGAAATGTCGCCCTGCTCGGCGACGCCGCCGGCTGACACCATCAGCTCTGCGCCGCTGGGCGAAGGTCCGTACCCGACCACATTGACATGCGCGAGCGCTGGCTCACCGGCACAGATTGGGCCGGTGCGTATTTCCAGCGGCGACGGCGCCGGTGCTTCTTCAGTTCCACATGGCGGCAATGAGGCGCTCGTCTTCGTGCCGGTTACAAAGAACGCCCTCTTCCCGACCTTCAGCGCTGTGCTCACCACCCCGAACGTTCCTTCCGAGCGCTTGGCGTCGCGTTCGGCCACAGAGAAAATACTCGTACTCCACGGCACGATCTGGATTACAAGCCCAGGCTTGTAGTGCCCATGCCTATAGCCCGTGAAAGTGCAAAGGTTGCCGATCTTCTGTGTCGAGCGTCAGCGGGCCGGTCCCCACCAGATTCGCTATTGCGCCGCGCGACAAAGCCGAACAGACCGGGACTTTCGGAGAGCTCGTGTGAGACGCTACCGCGAAGGCGGGGAGCGTGATCGCCGCCACGACCATCACGAGCAGAGCCCTTCTCGTGCCGCGCACTCGCGTTAGAGCGAGCGAGAGCCGTGGCGTCGCATGCGGAACGAGCATATCAGCGGCGCCAGCGTGCACAGCCATCGCTCTGCGGCGCTAGCCCGAGGACCGGCACACGCCTTCGCTGGGTGCCGTCTTAGCCCAAGCGGTGGCCGGTGCGTCACAGCATCGGTCACCACTTGGCGCGCTAATGCATTGCCGGCCAGGCGGCGGTCCAGCGGCCTAGAGAGCTGACTAGCGCAAGGGACGACCTCCGAGCGCGTCGGCTGAGGGTCGGCAGACGCCTGCTTACAGAGCGCAACGCGACAGCGCGCGGGTCGACGCGCGTCAGTGCTCTCATCACCGCACGGCGCCCCTCCTCGCGCAAGGCGCAGACCACCCCAAGTCGATTGCCTCGAACACGGCGGCGCGCTAGCCTGCTGCATAAGGTGGAAGGCCGCGGAACCCTCAGAGCATCGGACGCCGATCGCGACCGGATCATCGATTGCCTGCGCAAGGCGTCCGTCGAAGGGCGCTTGGCGGTGCGCGAGCTCGAGCACCGAGTCGCCACTGCGCTCAGGGCACGCACCTTCGCAGAGCTCGATGCCACGGTCAGCGACCTCCCCGGCAACCAGCTGGACGAACGGCGCTCAGTCCCGCGCCGGGCCGTGCGCACAGTGCAAGCCCACCCCGCACTGTTGCTGGTCGCGATTCCGCTCTCCCTGGCGGCAGTCGCGACGCTGGTGGCCATCACGGTGCTGTGGAGCGCACTGGTGCTCGTCGTCTTCGTCCTCGGACATAGGCGCCATCGGCGCCCGGGGCCGTGGGCGTACACGGCACGACATCGGTTCGGACCCGCTCAGGGCGCCCACGGCGGCCGCGGATCCTGGTTGTAGGGACTCGGGCGGCGGCTCCTTGACCGCGAAAGCGCCAGCGCGCAACGACACAGATGGCGCTGCTCTCCTCGTCCAGAGCGGGCGCGGATCAACGCTGCTTCGACACGCTCGCTCGTCCGCGAGAGCGGGAGCGCGGAGTCGAGCGCTACTTCACGATCGTAAAGCTGAGCTGCTTGGGACTCAAGCGCTGCCCCACGGCGGTTGTCGCAGTGATGACGACCGTGTAGCGGCCCAGCTTAAGTCTTGGAGGCGGGATAGTCCTGGAACGAGACCTTGTCGGTACCGGCGTGGCCGATGAGGAAGAACGCGCCCTGGGTCACCGTGCGCTTGCACGCGCGCTTGTGGCGGTTCTTCCTGGTCGGCGTGACGCACTTGCCCTTGACCTCGCGCCCACTAACCTGCTGGGTGAACGCGAGGCTAACGTTGGCGGACTCGTTGAGCGTGAAGGAAAAGGTCGTTCCCACGGGAGGCTTACGTCCGCGGCTGATCTGAGCCAGCCGGCCGCCCTCGCGCAGCGGTCGTGCGACTCTGTCGCGTTGCCGACAATCGGCGGCGTCGGGGCTGTCATCGTCGACTTTGCCAGCGGCGCGGTCGTGAACGTCTGGTCGCCGCCAAAGCTGACCCCGCCGGAGTTTTCGGAGACGGTCATCGCGGAGCTTATCCGCGATGTCGTTGGATCGGAGCCTGCCCTGTTTTCGCGTGTTCAGGAAGCGATCGGGTAGCCCCTCGGGCGCTAGCCTGTCAGGGGTTGGCACTGGCGCTCGCTTTGTCGCGCGTAAGCGAGTGTGTATCTAGTCGATGGGTACCGCTGGTCGTCCTTCGCGGCAGCGAGATTCGCGCCAGCCGAGGCGCCCGAACCGCAGGGAAACCGGGAGTGAACCGGGCTAGCGATCTCGTTGAGCCGGAGCGCACCCTGGCGCATGCCCAACGAGGATTGGATCATGGATCTCGTTGTGATCGTGGTAGACGAAGTACGGCGGGGCGATACCAGACCGACGGGTGTCCGGCTCTCCCGGTGGAGCGTGTCGGGCTAGCTTGTCGGCGAACTCCTGGCGGGACTTGACCGTGTAGTGATTTATGCGCAACCGCTCGACCGCGACGCCCTTCACCGAGGAGTGGTGGATCGCGTATGGGTCGGTCTCCACGAGCGGCAGCCTGCGGAGCACTTGTCTGAGTCGGCGTGCCGATGCACGACTCTTCACGACGCGCACAGGCTCGTGGTTCTCGGTCGCGGGGAGTGCCCCCTCCTCGTAGTCAAAGAAGTGGGGGCCCCTGGCTTGGACGGCGCGTACTGGATCAACGATGCTCTTCACGCGCCGGTTACGACCCAGTTCGCTCGGCTCGTGGGACGAAGTTCTCGATCACCAGCCCCGGCGGCCTGACGTCGAACCCAGACGAGCCGTATGCCTGCCAGTCTAACAACGACCCGGGGTGCCGCTCATAGTCGGGTAGGACATCGGCGAGCGAGGCGTGCTCCGGCAGAAGAGAAATTCGTCGATGTCGATGTATGCGAGCCAGCGAGCCCGACCTCGGGCTCGCTCGAGTCCGTCCAAGTAGACCCAAGCCTGCCCCCCGGCCGCCAACGGGATCGAGCACTCGGCAACGGTCACGACCCCGGCGCGCACGTAGGGCTTGAGGACAGCCCTGGTCATGTCGTCGCTGAGGTTGTCATAAAGGAAGAAGTGCTCGATGCCGACCAACCTGTGAACTCGATCCACTCCGCCAAATACGGCGCCTCGTTCCTCAACATCGCGCATACCGCGAGATAGGCGCTCGGACTCACCGGCGGGACACCCAGCTGTAGCCGCTTCGCGCACAGACGTGGATGCTAGGGGTCTCGGCGAGGTGCGATCACGGCTCAGCTCTGAGAGTCCGGAGAGATCACTGCAGACGCGTCCAACCGACCCGGCCGTCAACGGACGCGCTTCGGGGCCATGCGCTAGGCCCGCACCTCTTCTGAGCCCCGAGGCGTTCGCGGTTATGCCTCACTCCTTCGCGGGCGGCTGCTCGCCGTCGTAGTAGTCGACGGTGTCGCCCATCCGGAACACTGCACGCAGCCCGCTGCCTTGCGGCAGGCGCTCGTAGGCCCCGAGCGTCCTCGTCTCAGGACGGATCACGATGTCGGGCTCGCCGCTCGTGCTGATCGCCAGGAACCGCACGGTGTTCTCGGTGTGATTGACGAGCTGGTGAGCACCATGCTCACCACGCAGGATGGCCACTACCTCTCCCCGCTGCAGATCACGCCATCCATCCGGTGTGCGCAGGCTCGGCCGGCCGTCGAGCACCAGCAGCAGCTCCTCCTCGGCAAGGTGGTAGTGGTATGGGTAGGCGGCCTCGCCCGGGGGCAGCTCCCACAGGCTCAATCCCAGCCGCACGCTCTCGGCTTGACGGCTCAGCCGAGCGCGCAGCGAGCGAAAACCGGGGTGTTCGCGCGGCTCATCAAAGACGGGATCGTGGATATTTGGCACACGCGAAGGGTATGCGCCGTGTCGACGGAAGCAGCGTGGCACCCGCCGCGTTCCCAGCCTTGCCCTCTGCCGTCCGCTGATGCTTAGTCGGTATTGCGAGCGTAACGGGACATTGTCCGGCGCTGTCGCCTTGGACGAAGAGCAAGCGCCGAGACTGACCACACGATCACGACTGCTTCGGGGCGGCGAGCGAAAACCGCCAAGCGGACTCCAAGACGCCTGGTGCTCGCGCGGAGGGACACTCTGCATGAACCTGCGTAGCGGGACTGCCCAAGGGCCTAGCAAGACCTTCATCCTCCGAGGCGCTTGCGGTCGCTGGGCGTTCGATGCGCCGCGAGATCCGTTCGCTCACGCTCGATCTGGCTTTGCACGAGGGGCCTTGTCCTCAGCGCGCGCAGGAGGATAATCGTGGCATGCCGGCGGTCATGCCCGAGACGCACTACGCCAAGGCGCCTGACGGTGTTCACATCGGCTATCAGGTGGTCGGGTCGGGCCCACTCGATCTGATCTTCGCCAACTCCTGGTGCTCCCACATCGAGTTCTCGTGGAGGAGGCCTGCGATCGTGCGTTTCTACGAGCATCTGTCGTCGTTCTGCAGGCTGATCCTGTTCGACAAGCGCGGGACGGGTCTTTCCGATCCAGTGCCTGGGGTGCCGACGATGGAGGATCGACTCGGCGACATGCGGGCGGTCCTGGACGCGATCGGCTCACAGCGCACCGCCCTGCTAGGAACCTCGGAGGGGGCCTGTGCGTGCATCATGTTTGCCGCGACCTATCCGGAGCGCACCACGGCGTCGGTCCTGTTCAGCCCCTTCGTGGTCGGGATGGCCGACGAGGACTGTCCATGGGCCTGGACCTCGGAGTTCTGGGATCTGCTCCGTGCCTCCATGGAGAACAGCTGGGGACTCCCGACGGCAGCGGCGTGGAGTTCTGCACGCCCAGCCTGATCGGCGACGAGACGGCTCGGGAGTGGTACGCGCACTACTGGCGATCAGCGGCCAGCCCTGGTGCTGCCGTCGCCCAACTTGAGGTCAACACTCAGATCGACATACGCCCCGTGCTGCCCACCGTGCGGGTACCCGACGTTGGTGCTGCACCGAACCGACGAGCAGTGGGTCAACGTCAACTATGGTCGCTACACCGCGGCCCATATCCCAGGCGCGACCCTTGTTGAGCTGCCGGGCACCGACCACTACCCGTGGGAGCAGAACGCCGACGAGGTGGTTGGCCAGATCGAGGAGTTCCTGACCGGTGCGCGGCGCGAGCGGGACGACGACCGAGTTCTAGCCACGGTGCTGTTCACGGACATCGTCCGGTCGACCGAGCAGGCCAGCGAGGTAGGCGATCGAAGGTGGCGCGAGCTCCTAGACGCCCACGACGACATGGTCAGAAGGCAGCTCGAGCGGTTCTTCGGAAACGAAGTCAAGAGCACGGGGGACGGCTTCCTCGCCACGTTCGACGGTCCGGCCCGCGGTATCCGCTGTGCCATGGCCATTAGCGACGGTGCACGACGACTGGGGATCGGCGTGCGCGCCGGTCTACACACGGGCGAGCTAGAGCGCCGCGGCGACGACGTGGGTGGGATCGCCGTGCACATTGGAAGCCGAGTCGCCGCCCAGGCGCAAGTCGACGAGGTGCTCGTTTCCTCGACGGTCAAGGATCTGGTTGCCGGCTCGCGCATCGAGTTCGCCGATAGAGGCGAACATACGCTCAAGGGCGTGCCAGACACATGGCACCTGTTCGCCGCCGTTGCCTGACGACGCACCTGCCCCGCGACCCTCAGGCTCCCGCGAGCAGCGCGCGCACCACCTCCCCTCGCTGGAGGCCAGCGCCAAGCATGTAGTTTCTGCGCGATTGCGAGCGCGTGCACGAGTGAGCTGCCCTCTCCTGCCTGGACGACGAGCACTCGTCCGAGGGACGGCTCAGCAGACTTCCGCTTCCCCATGGCTAAGGAGGCGTCTCCGGGGAGCCGCTCGAGACACGGACCAAGCCCGTACTGGGCGTACCGACACCGATGAAGTTTGTTTGCGAGGCACCGCCAATATTTGAGTCGCCGGGGTACCCCTTCGAATGCAGTACGGGGGTAATTACCTTTCTCCCTTAGGGGCTGGACCTGCTCGCGTGGTGGCTGGTGCCTCGCGGCATCGGCCACCATCGGCGCGCTACTGCTTTCACTCGCGGAGCGAGCATCTGGGTGAGGGGTACGCTGGCGCTCGCTCGGGACGAGCTGCGAAAGCCGGGGCCGCAGCCTAGTCGGTTGCCCCGTTCCATCAGAAGCGGTCGTGTGGCAGGCCTAGAGGCTCGGCGGTCCCATGCTGGGGGACAATCTGGGGAACAAATTGAGCGCCGCCGAGCGCAAGTCAAACGTACGAGAGCCAAGCGTTTCAGGCTTCTTCAGCTGAGCGCCACCGGATTCCTCAGGTTGTGGTCCAGTCGGTCGCCGGTTCGAGCCCGGTCGCTCACCCTCAAGATATTTCCCTTAGATAAGCCAAGTTTTGCGTCTTCCGGCGCAGCGGGCATCTCACTTGGGGAACAACGGGGCGAAGCGAGCGGCGCGTTCGGCTCGGGAACTGGACGTCCGGGGCTCAGCGACGTCTCCCACCTAGCGCGCTGGCTTCCGTCCGACGTGCGGCGGCGACTGCGGCGCGACCATCGCCGCTATCGACCTGCGACAGCCGGGCCCGGTTCGCGGCGGCTCGACGGCTGGCGGACGGGCCGTGTTGTCTATCCGGCGAGCCGCGTATCTTGACCGACCATGTCGGGATTTGGCGTCGTTCTAAGCGTCGGACGGTGCGCCCGCCGCCTTGCCACCGTCGAGGATTCACGGTCTGCCTGATGGCTGCGGGCGGGAGTCGATCGCTGTCACGGCGTGCGCTCCTCCGCCGTGCGGGCGTTGCCGCAGGCAGCGCGCTGCTCGGCGGCGAGCTGCTCAGCGGCACAGTGCCCGCCGAGGCGCTGCGGACGGCGTACGCGCGGCCATCGACGCCTGACGCCGCACTGAAGACGCTGGTCGAAGGCAACCGCCGCTATCGTCGGGGCCGCTGGCAGCGTCGTGACTACTCGCCGGTCGGTGAACGACGCGCCGTCGAGCAGAAGCCGTTCGCTGCGATCCTGGCATGCGCAGACTCGCGCGTCTCGCCACCCCTCGTCTTCGACGTTGAGCGCGGGAACCTGTTCGCCGCGCATGTGGCAGGCAACAGCGTCGACACCGGAACGATGGGAAGCCTCGAGTACGCAGTTGCCGTGCTTGGTGTGCACTTGATCATGGTTCTCGGTCACAGCGACTGCGGCGCCGTCAAGTCCGCGATTGAAGTCGCATCGGGCAAGAAGACCTTTCCTACGTCCACGTACGGCTCGATCGGCGCGGTCGTCGAAGCCGTCGTTCCTGCCGTCCAGAGCATCGCGCCGCCAGCGCGCTCGTTGCAGAGCGCGATCGTCGCCAACGCCCGCCGTCAGGCGCAGCTGCTCTCGCGCAGTGGTCCAATCGTTCCGGCCGCGGTGAGCGCCGGCGGTGTGCGCGTCGTCGCTGCCGTCTACGACATCGGCAGCGGCGTCGTCACGCTCGTCTGAACCCCCGCAGCGAGGTCCGAGCTTATGCCCATCCAGGCGCTCGTAGTCTTGGCCGCTACGTCTCATGGACGAACCCGTAAGTGAGGTGAGCGAGGCCCTCACCGATGGTCCGACCGTCGAGGAGCCGCATGGGTTTCTTGTCGCTGGTCTCGCCGAAGAGGCGCTCGCCGGCTCCCAGCACGACCGGGAAGACCACGAGCCGCAGCTCGTCGACCAGGTCGTGCTCGATGAGAGTGCGCCCGAGCCGATAGCTGGCCGGAACGATGATCTCTCCGTCCAGCTGCTGCTTGAGCTTCGAGACCTCGGTCACCACGTCGCCCTTGAGGACTGTCGAGTTGTTCCACTCGGCATCTTCGAGGGTCGAGGACACGACGTACTTGGGCATGGCGTTGATCCTGTCCGCCAGCTCGCCGCTGCGAGGTCGCCACCGCACTCCGAAAAACTCGTAGCTTCTCCGACCCAGCAGCCATGCCTCGGCGCCGAGCGCCTCGTCGAGCGCGACCTTGTTCCACTCTTCGAGATCCTTGCCCCCAAACTCGACGAACCAGCCTCCCAATCTGAAGCCCTCCTGACCGTCCGGGTCCTGGACCACGCCGTCGAGCGTGACGTTCTGCGGGCCGCTCATCACGATCTTTCCCATCTCGGTTTCCTTTCATCGGAAATGTTGGTTGCCGCGTCTGTTGAGGCGTAGCTCGCGACGAAAACTGAGCGACGAATTTCGAGCGCCCTCGACGTCGTTACTTGTGATGCCCCTGAAAGGAAGAGTTGGTGCGAGGATGCGAAGGTGACCGAGAGCCTCGGATCGCCGGCGATCCCGCACGCGGCCGATCTCACGTCGCGGAAGCAGCCTTCTCAATGATTGCGGCCACGGCAGCGGGCTGCGAGACATAGACCGAATGGCTCGCCGCAGCCTCTTCAACCGTTGAACCCGCCCGCTCGGACATCATCTGCTGGGCCGGCGGAGGGATCATCCGGTCTTCGGTCGTGAGGAGATACCAGCTTGGCTTCTTCCGCCAGGCCGGCTCGCTGATCGTTCCGCTCAGGGCATCGACCCCCCACGGGACCTGAGAGTCCGCCGTGAACGCCGCCTCGTCCGCGTCCACGTCGCCCGCGAACGAGTCATGAAACTTCTCCCGATCTAGGAACAGGAAGCCGTCTCGTGGTGGCAAGATCGGCGGCACTGGCGCGCCGGGCGGTGGATCGGCGATCAGCGTGTTCACCGACTCGCCTGCGTCGGGAGCGAACGCCGCGATGTAGACGAGCGCCGCCACGTTGGGATCGTTCCCGGCCTCGGTGATCACTGCCCCACCGTAGGAGTGACCGACAAGGATGACTGGTTCGTCCTGCGCGTCAATGATGCTCTTGGTCGCGGCCACGTCGCCCTCGAGCGATAGCGTCGGATTCTGGACGACGCTGACGTCGTAACCGTCCTTCCTCAGGATGTCGTAGACGCGCCGCCAGCCGGACCCATCGACAAAACCGCCGTGAACGAGAACTACGGTCTGTGATGCCATCGTGGTCTCCTTCTCCGGATAAGTGGTCGAACCATCCTACGCCCCCTTTTCCGCAGGCGAAGTGCAGGCGGAAACCGCCGGTTCCCCCGAGCAGGAGTGAGCTGGGCGCCTCCGCGACGCTCGCATTTCGCGTCGAGCGCAAGGCTGGCGCCCCACTCGCGGTGGGCTCTGTGTCCCGCTGGCAGGCGTATGCAACCTCATGGCGGATGATCGGGCGAGGACAGGGATTCCCCAGCACATGAGATCCTGCCGGTAGCACTCCACAACTGCGACACACGAACGGAGGCCCCGACGATGACCAGCGAACCGGTTCGCGACAGCGTGATCGATCATCTGCTGACCCCGAAGAACGCCACGCTGGTCGTCATCGACTACCAGCCGACGCAGGTGCGGTCGATCCGTTCGATGGACCATCAGCTCCTGCTGGAGAACATCGTCCGGGTCGCCAAGATCGCGACGCTGTATGAGCTGCCGATCGTAATGTCGACGGTGAATGTCGCCAGCGGAGTCAACCAGCCGACGGTGCCCGAACTGTTGGACGCCTTGAACGGCGCGAAGCAGATCGACCGCACGAGCATCAACGCATGGGAGGACGTCGAGTTCCGCGCGGCGCTAGAGGCAACGGGACGCAAGAAGATCGTGATGACCGCGCTGTGGACCGAGGCGTGCCTCGCATTCCCCACCCTCGACGCGCTGCGATCCGGATACGAGGTCTACCCCGTCGTCGATGCCGTCGGCGGCACCTCGCTCGATGCTCATGAGGCGGCGTTGGAGCGCGTCACCCAGGCCGGTGCCAAGCCGGTGAGCTGGGTGCAGCTCGCATGCGAGCTGCAGCGTGACTGGGCTCGTACCGGGACCGCAACCGAGTTCAAAGAGATCCTGTTCGGCCCGGCACCCGTCGTCGATGCCACGGGGCTCGGAGCGTAGAAGGAACGAAAAGCAGCAACTGCTCGCAGCCAGGCCAGGCGATCGCTTCCGCGTGAAAGGAGTCATCTTCGCTCGGGCGCCTCATCCCCCTGCGACTTCGCGCCTGCTTTTCAGAGGAGGCGGGCGCGGCCGCAAGCCGAAGCAGACACACCGATCGCCCGACAGCGCGCGACGATCCGCTGGGCTATGTCACCGAAACTTGAGTACGCGCTCAAGTTCTGCGCCCAATGCCGCCGCCCCAAGGCCTACCGAAAAGATCGACAGCGAGTTCCCCGACCGCACGCGCTGAGCGGCGGCGGAAGAGGCCTGCGAGACTCTCGCACGCGGGCGAAGCTCAGACGTCAGACGACGCGCAGCGTGACGGACACGGGCCTGCTGATGCCCGAGGGCGAGCTTGAGACGAGCACGAGCAGATAGCGGCCGGGCGCAAGCCGAAGGTGTCCGATGGTGGTGCGCACAACGATCGCGTTGGCGCCGGCGGCGTCCTTGTGGGTAAAGGTCGTGAGAACGCTCTCGTAGACGCAGCGGGAGCTGTGCGTCCGCGCGTGCCCCTTCACGCAGCGGCCGTGCCTGCGTACGCCCGTCCTCGCCGCCTCGACGCTGATGGTGATGATCGCGACCTCGGTGTCGGTGTAGGTGAGCACGGCCGATTTGGCGCCGTGCCCTTTGCGGTGGATCGTGGCCGGAGCGATGTGGGGCTTTCCGAGCGCTGGCGGAGGCGGGTGCGCGGGCGCGAGCGGTGGCGGCGTGCCTCCGCCTCCCCCTCCGCCCGAGGGCACCGGGGGCACCGGTGCGCGCAGGAAGCTCGCGACGGCAGCGATCGTGTCCGTGCATTTCGCGGCACCGCAATTGACGGCGTCTTCTCCTCGGGAGGCCACGTACACGTTCTGTCCGTCCGGGCTCGCAGCGATGCCGTCGGCCGAGTCGAGACCGTGTCCGAGGACCGCGCAACCGGCCGTGGACGTAGCCGCCTGAATGCAAGCGTCGGCGCCGGGAAGCGCGATCGGCAGGCCGCTGGCCGAGTCGATGCTGAAAGCGTTGACCGTGCGTGCGAAGAACGAGACGGTGTAGAGCTCGCCACCGCCGGGCACGGCGGGCGGCGCGAGAACCAGGTCCGCGCCGCCTTCGAGGTTCGCCCCCGCCGGAGTGCACGTGGGATCAGCGCCCTTGGCGGACAGGCAGCCGACCTCGCTCGTGCCGCCGGATGTGGGGGTGAACGTGGACAGATCGCCTTCCAGCGTGACGACGTAGATGCGGCTGCCGTCGGGGCTGACGACGACGTTCTGCGCGCTCTCCAGGCCGCCCGCTTTCGTTGCCGGGCAGCCGCTTCCCGCACCCGAGCTCTCGCAGCTGACGTACACGAGCGCTCCGGTTTTCATGCGTGTGAACGTGACGAGCGCGTCGTCGGTGTAGGACACTGCATAGACGCGTTCGCCGTCGGGGCTGACGGCCAGGCCGGTGACGCCGTAGAGGCCGACCGCTGTCGTGTATGCGCAGCCGGACAGGCCACCTTTGGCTTCCTCGGATATGCAGCCGGTGAAGACAATTTTGCCGGCTCCGGTCCGTGCGAACGTGGCGATCGCGTTGCCGTTCTGCTCGGCCGCGTACAGGTACTGGCCGTCCGGCGAGAGCGCCAGGCCTCGCGCCCCTTCGAGCTCCGAGAGCGGGGTGCATTTCGGGTCCCCGCTGTCACTCGTGCGCTTGAAGCACTCCGCCAGGGACAGCGAGCCGTCCGCAGCGCGGGTGAAGACGTCGATGCCGGCGGAGGGCGAGCCGACGTACACCGTGCTGCCGTCGGGCGAGATGACGATGTCTTCGTCTCCTTGCAGGCCTTCGCCCTTGAAATCGCATTCGGCCCCGGTCTCCGAGATGCAGCCGAACTGCGTGAGCGCACCGGTGGCCGAGTTCCGCGACAGCTCCACAAGCCCGTTGCTCTCGAGCCCCGTGAGGCTATCGCCGCTCGTGGCGTAGACGTCGCGACCGTCGGGGGATACGGCGAGCAGCGAGGCCCCGAACATGCCCCGCCCGACCGTGTCCGCGCAGCCCTCGGCGCCGACCGAGAACAGCGTGGAGTCCTGCTCGATGCAGTCATACGGGGCGGCGAGCTGGATCAGGCCGCCCACGCCCGTGGCGCCGGCTTCGGCACACGCAGGCGCAGGAAGCACGGCTGCGGTCCCCAAGCAGACCACGACGGCAAGCCGCTTGCGAAGCGAGGTGGTGCAACCCGTTGCAACCACGGGACGGGAGCTTAGCGGCCGCGACGGGCGGCACATCCGCCGCGCCTCATCGTCTCGAGACAGTGGGGCGCGGCTAGGCTCGTTTGCATGAAACCCAGTGCTGAGATCGCTGGAACCGATCTGGTCGCTCCGCTCGTTAAGACGAAGCTCGAAGCCCCTGGCTGTCCGCGCCTCGTCGTCCGCGAGAACCTGATCGGGGCACTCTCGGAGGGCCTGTCGCTCCCGCTGACGCTGGTCTACGGTCCGGCCGGGAGCGGAAAGACGATGCTCGTAGCGCAATGGCGGGCGTCCGCACGGGAAGAACTACCGGTGGCCTGGCTCTCGTTGGACGCCGACGACAACGATCCCGCGCGATTCTGGATCTATGTCATCGAGGCCCTGCGCTCGGTTCTACCGGGGTTCGGCGAGGCCGCGCTGGCGATGCTGCGCGCGCCGGGGATCGCCCTCCTCGACAGCGCCATCCCGGAGCTGATCAACGAGCTCGTCGACGTCCCCGGACAGTCGGTTCTGGTGCTAGACGACTATCACGCGATCGATGACGAGCGGATCCATGAAGGAATGGCGTCTCTGCTCGAGCATCTGCCCAACACGCTGCGCATCGTGATCACATCACGAATGGAGCCTGCGCTGGGGATCGGGACCCTGCGCGCGCGGGGGCAGCTCAACGAGATCGACGCTGCCCGGCTGCGCTTCTCACGCTCCGAAGCCGAGTCCCTTCTCAACGACGTCCACGGCCTCGGGTTGCCCGCCGAGGTGATCGGGCGTCTGCACGAGCGAACGGAGGGCTGGGGGGCGGGCCTCTACCTGGCGGTGCTGTCGATCCGCGGACGCGAGGACGTCAGCACGTTCATCGAGTCGTTCGCGGGCAGCGACCGGCGGGTGGTTGACTATCTCGGCGCCGAGGTGCTCGCCGAGCTGCCCGACGAGGAGGTTGCCTTCCTGCTTCACACGGGCGTGCTCGACAGGTTTTGCGCGCCGCTGTGCGACGCCGTCCGCGGTGCCCAGGACAGCAGGGCGATGCTGGACCGGATCGAGCGCTCGAACTACTTCGTGATTCCCCTCGATCCGAGTCATGACTGGTATCGGTATCACCACCTGTTCGGCGAGCTGCTGCGTCACGAGCTCGAGCGAAGACAACCGGGGTCCGTGGCGGAGCTCCACCGCCGAGCAGGTCGCTGGTTCCTCGACGCCGGACTTGTGTCCGACGCGATCGGACACCTGACGGCGGCCGGCGAGCTAGACGAGGTATCCGAGCTGATCTCGAGTCACTGGCTGCCGTTCACGAACGTGGGGCAGCGAGCGACTGTCGCGCGGTGGCTCGAGGCCCTGCCCCGAGACCACATCCTCAGCGACGGCCGTTTGTGCCTCGCCCGGGCAAGAACCGCATCAGTGGTCGGCAACCGGGACGAGATGCTCCAGTGGCTAGACCTCGCCGACGAGGCGCCAAGGTACAACCCGAGCAACGACGCGTGGCTTGGACAGCAGGCGACGGTGCTCCGCGCGACGGCGTGGGAGCAACTCGGCGACATGCGCAAGTGCAAGGAGCTCGCAGCTCGACTCGCGCCGCTCGACGGGAGCTCCTTCTGGCACTCGCTCGCGGCAAGCAATCTGGGCGCGGCGGCGCACTGGCTAGACGAGGACGCGGAGGCCGTGAAGCTCCTTGATACCGCGCTCGTGCTCAACCGCGACCGGATCGCGATGGTCTCGGTATTCGTGCTCGGCCAACTCGCCCTGATCGCGGCGGACCGCGGAGACTGGCGCGCATGCGCCGCTCACGTCGACGCCGGATTGGACCTGGTCCGCAGGCGTGGCCTGGAGGAGTACTGGCAGTGCAGCTTGGCGCACGCTGCACACGGGCGACTGCTGCATCATGATCGGCGTCTGAGCGAGGCCCGCTCAGAGCTCGAGAGAGCGGCGGCGCTGGCCCGCCGCGGCGTGGGGCTGGTCGAGCTGGCCTACGTTCTCGTCGCGCTCGCTGAGCTGCTGCGGGAGCTGGGCGATCGCCTCGCCGCGCGCGAGCTTGTGCTCGAGGCGCGTGAGCTGCTTTCGAGCGCTCCCGAACCCGGCACGCTCGCGGCGCGACTGGTCGCGCAGGCGGAAGGCAGGCTCCGGCTGGTACTGCATGCCTCAGGGGCGCGCTCGGTTGTAACCGACGAGCTGACCGCGCGGGAGCAGGCGGTGCTACTCCTCCTGCCTAGCGGCCTCTCGGCCAGGGAGATCGGAAGCGAGCTCGGCGTCTCGCGCGACACCATCAAGACGCACACCAAGAGCATCTACCGCAAGCTGGGTGCGTCAAGCAGGCGCGATGCCGTCGCCCGCGCCCGAGAGCTGGAACTGCTCTAACCGCTGCCGTTCATCACCCTGGGTGAGTTCAGTCGGGGTGATGACAACTCACCCTGGTCATCCGCATCCTCGTGATCAAGCGTCAAGCGATCCACGAAGGAGCTGAACTCATGACTACGACCAATATCAATCCCGCGCTCGAGCGCAACCGCACGTTCGCCGCCGCGAGCGGCCACGAGGGCGCCGTCGTCTTTCCCGACCTGCGCCTGTTCGTGATCACGTGCCTCGATCCCCGCGTCGACCCCGCGCACTTTCTCGGCCTCGGACTCGGCGACGCGATGGTCGTCCGTAACGTCGGCGGGCGGGTCACGCGGGAGGTGATCAACGATGTCGCCTTCATAGGCCAGATCGCCGAGAGCATGGTGCCCGGCGGCCCGCTGTTCGAGGTCGCCGTGATCCACCACACCCAGTGCGGAAGTGGCGCGCTCGCCGACGACGCGTTTCGTCGCCGCTACGCCGAGCGGATCGGCGTCGAAGAGTCGACCCTGCGCGAGCACGCCGTCCTCGACCCCGCAGCGACCGTCGCGCGCGACGTCGGGCGCCTTCGCTCCGCACCTGCGATCTCCGCGCGCGTCACCGTGTCCGGGCATGTCTACGACGTGGTGACCGGCTTGGTGGAGACAGTCCTCCCTGCCGGTGGCGAGCCGAGCGAGCGTCCCCTCGCACACGAGAAAGCGAGGGCCTAGGCCATGTTCGGGAAACTTGCGACATTCGCACAGGCCAACGGCCGCCGCGTGCTGTTCGTCGCCGTGATCGGTGCGGCGGTCGCCGGCGTCTTTGGGGTCGGCGTCGCCAAGCGGCTGAGCCCCTACGGCGCCAACGACCCGTCGACCCAGTCGGTCCAGGCGATGAACCGCTACCAGGCCGCCGCCGGGCGCCAGATCGATCCGGGGGTCATCGCGCTCGTGCACACCGGCAGCGTCCACAGCGCGAGTGCCGAGCGCCGCGTCCTCGAGGTCGAGGCACAGCTGCGCGCGAGTCGCGACGTCGCGGCCGTGTCCAGCTACTACGACAGCCACGACACAGCGGCCGTCTCCCGTGACGGGCGCTCGACCTACGTCGTCGCGTACTTCCAGCCGAAGTCGGACTCGAGGCTCAAGGACGATGCGTCGCAGCTGGAAAGTCAATTTGCCGGGCAGCACGACGTCAAGCTCGGCGGCCTCGCGGTTGCCAACGCGCAGGCCAACACGCAGGTCAGTCACGATCTCGCCCACGCAGAGCTGCTCGCGTTCCCGTTCATCTTTCTACTGTCGCTCCTGTTCTTCCGCTCGGTGGTCGCGGCGCTCTTGCCGCCGCTGCTCGGCGGCCTCGCGATCCTGGCGACGTTCTTCGCGCTGCGGATCGTCTCGAGCTTCGCCGATCTTTCCGTGTTCGCGCTCAACCTCACCACTGGCCTCGGGCTCGGGCTGGCGATCGACTACAGCCTGTTCATGGTCTCCCGCTACCGCGAGGAGTCGGCTATCCGCGGCTTTGGCGTCGACGCGCTTCGTCGCACGCTCGAGACCTCGGGCCGGACGATCGTGTTCAGCTCGCTGACGGTCGCCGCGGCGATCGCGTCGCTCGCGATCTTCCCGCAGCGATTCCTGTACTCGATGGGGATCGCGGGCGCGCTGGTCGCGCTGGTCGCCGCGGGGCTGGCGCTATCCGTGCTGCCGGCGCTGCTGGCCGTGCTCGGTCCGCGCGTCAACGCGCTCGCCCCGAGGTCGCTCCAGCGCGCCGCGGACCGCGACGCGCGACCGGCCGAATCGGGCTTCTGGCACCGACTGTCGCAGTTCGTGATGCTGCGCCCCGGCAGGATCGCGACGCTCAGCGCGGCGGCGCTGATCGCGCTGGGGATCCCGTTCTTCGCGTCGATCAAGTTCCTGCCCGTGAGCGCAAGCGTGCTGCCCACGACCGCGAGCGCGCGCCAGGTCGATGACGCGCTGCGGACCCAGTTCCCGCCTGGGCGCACCTCGCCGCTCGAGGTCGTCGCCGGTGCGCCGGCGGGATCGCCGCAGCTGGGCGCCTTCGCCGCGCGGATCCGCGCCTTGCCGGGCGTGTCCGCGGTCGCACCCGCGCAGCCCGCCGGGCCGGACCTTTCGCTGCTCGACGTCGCCCCGTCATCGCCGACCTACAGCACGGCCGCTAAGCGCCTCGTGCACGCGGTGCGAGCGCTGCGAGCGCCGTTCTACGTCGGCGTCTCGGGCGAGACCGCAGCCTTCATCGACCTCGAGTCCAGCCTCGAAAGGTATCTCCCGCTGGTGCTGGCGTTCGTGATCGCCTCGACGCTGATCGTCCTGTTCCTCATGACCGGCTCGGTGGTGCTCCCCGTCAAGGCGGTGCTGATGAACGTGCTTGGCCTCAGTGCCGTGTTCGGCATCCTTGTGCTGATCTTCCAGGACGGCCGCCTGGAAGGGCTGCTGTCCTACCGGTCCAACGGCGCGCTCGATGCCACCCAGCCGATCCTGCTGTTCGCGATCGGCTTCGGCCTCGCTACCGACTATGGCGTGTTCCTGCTGTCGCGGATCAAGGAGGCGCGCGACGCTGGCCTCGCCAACACAGAGGCCGTCGCGACCGGCCTCGAGCGGACTGGGCGCATCGTGACCGCCGCGGCGCTGCTGTTCGCTGTAGCGATCGGCGCATTCACGACCTCGAAGCTGGTCTTCATCAAGGAGCTTGGCCTCGGGACGGCGCTCGCCGTCCTGATCGACGCCTTCGTGATCCGCGCCCTGCTCGTGCCGTCGCTGATGGAGTTGCTCGGGGAGTGGAACTGGTGGGCGCCGGCGCCGCTACGGCGGCTGCGTGCTCGGACCCCGGCTGATCGTGGGCCGGGTAAGACTCAGCCTGCCGTCGAGATCGCGGATTGACGTCATCGGACGTGGGACACGGGACGCCCTCGGCATGAGCCGTCGAGCGGGGCCGCCGTCCCATGAGGCGGGACGGCGGCCATGTCGACTAGTGCCGCGAGATGCTCACGGGCACAGAGGGTTGCTGGGCACGCCCTTGCACGGTTCGGGCATCGTTTCCTGGCTTTCGGCTTCTTCCGTTGGCTGTGGCGCGGGTGTTCTCAGGAACTCCGAGATGAACGCCATTTCCTCAATGTATTCGAGCGCTGCTTCGCCGAGGTTCGGGTTCGGCGTCGTCGCGTTCTGACATCCCCATGTCCCTTCGATTCCTGCGGGGAAAACAGCGTCGTTGAACGTGTTGCCCGAGAGGCAGTTGTTCGTCGAGCGCTGTTCCCCGAAGATGCCACCTTGCAGCATCACGTCTCCCGTGAAGTCGTGTGCGGGGTTGACGGGACCGTAGCCGTTTTCGTCGAATACGTTGTTGGCGATCTTATTCCCGGCTAGCTGGAAGTAGATCGTCGTCGGCCCGGGCGGGAATGGGTTCGGATACTCGAAGCCCATCACACCATCGCTCGGGTTACGCCGAATCATGTTGCCTTCGATCAGATCGGCGTAGTCACCCGGAAGCTCGATTCCCGCGCCCCACGGCGCGATTTCCGTCGAGCCGTTGGCCGGGGCGGTGAGATTGTTGTTTTCTTCGATGAGGTTGTTGCGAATGATCGTGCAGCGCGCGATATTCGTGGAGTCGAATGTCGGCAGACGGTAGTTGCCTTTCTGGTAGGGGTGGTTGGGTCCGCATGCGCCGTTCTGTGGCGGCGGCGCGTCCCCCGGGTTTTCCGAGTTGGGCGCTATGCCCGTGGTGTTGTGCTTGAACGTTGAGTTCTCGATGATCAGCCTGCCGCCCGAGTTGGACCCGGAGTAGCCGAGCGCGCTGTAGTTCATCGTCGCTTTGTTGATCACGGCGTTGCATTCCGGGCACGCGCCCACGTACATGCCGGAGTCGTTGAACCCGGAGGCGTAGATGTTTTCCCATTCGCCTTCGGTCATGTTGCCCGTGAAGATGCCGTAGCCGCCCTTGAGTCCGGTGTCGTAGGCGGTCAGGTAGCGTCCCCACCATCCGTGCGCGCCGATCTTGCCGGAACCGCTGCCGCCGTTCCACCAGATCTCGTTTCCGCACGCACATTCGGATCCGGTGTCGAAGTCCTTGACGGTGAGGTTTTCGATGGAGACACCGTTTGTCTTATACACTTCGATCCCGTTTCCGGCCTGGTGCTGACCGTCAATGACTACCTTGTTGCGGTCCATCCCACGGATCCAGATGTTGCTGTGGGTTTTGGTGACTTTCACTGGTTCGTCGTAGGTCCCGGGTTCGATGAGCACCCAGTCGCCGTTGGTCGTAGCGTCCACGGCCGCCTGGATGCCGTTGAAGTAATGGACTTTCTTCGGGGGGTTCGCCGGGATCTTGCCCGTGGTCACGATCATCACGTCGGTCGCGGCGGCACTCGTGGCTAGGGCGCCGCAGGCCGTCAGCGTGACCACTGCCGCGAGAGCGTACCGGGTGCCGACGAGCCGCCTTCGAGGAACCCTCGCTCGGCTGAACATCGTTATCGCACCTCCTTGACTTGAAGTTGCAGAACGGTCCGGGGCGGGCGCGAGCACCGAAGGTCGTTTCGGAGCGGGCCCGGCCTCGCAAACCGTGCTCCGTGTCAACACTACAGCCAGACGGCCGCCACGGCATTGCGGCCGCCCGTGGACGGCGTGCCCTTCGCTGAGGCCTCGCGAGACATTTGGGCGCGGAGTTGGGTTGCTCATGGGTTCCTGGGATTACGCCGAAAACCCAAGTGTGACGGCGCCGACCGCATTGATCCTTGAAATCCCGCTGGGCCTCGCCGTGATTTACGGCGTCGCTGCGGTTCTGTGGTACGAGCTGCTCAGGTCGGCCGTGCTCGGCCGGGTCGCGCGGCGAAGACGCAAGGGGGAGTACCTCGGCAGCGTGAATAGCTCAGAAGAAGCCGAACTCGCGCAGAGCCAACACGAGACCGCGGAGCAGGAGGCCGCTGAGGCATCTGAGCCTGATCCAGCGCGGCGGCTCTACTTTCTCGCACGGAAAACAGCCACGGCCGAACGGGACCTTGCGATCCAGGCGGCGAGTGAGGCCGCCGAGAGAGCTACCAGACGGATCGAAGACCATTATGGGGAGCTCGCTCAGGCGCTCGACGATGAAGAGGCACGGCGACTCGGCTATCGATCCGAGCGGAGGGTCTGAGTTCTTTAGCTTCACCCGGAGCGTCGCGCGTTCTTCTGGACGCGCCAATTCGGAATCAGGCATCTAGGGCTCCGTAGACGGCGAGCGCCGACGCAAGTCTGCCGGCTCGGACTCGCCCGGGAACAGTGGCCTATCCTCTCGACGGATGGGACGGTCCCAGGAAGGACGGATTTGAGGGCGGTCCGTGGTCTGAGCGCTCACGGGATGGGCCTACATGACCCTCAAGAAGCACCTCTGAAACCAACCCTCTAAGGAGTGGAAATGCCGCTACAAGGTGAGTACGAGCCAAGCCCGTGGGACTGGGTGCGCGAACAAGTCGAGGAGTACGAGGCGAGCAACGGTCAGCGTGCCAACACCCTCCTGGACACCGGCCTTCCCGTGGTCATCATCACGACCCGAGGGCGAAAGACCGGGAAGATCCGCAAGTTCCCGCTGATGCGGGTCGAGCACGACGGCGAGTATGCCCTCGTCGCTTCCTTGGGAGGCGCTCCGACCAACCCGACGTGGTACGGCAACCTGATCGCCGACCCGGCCGCGTTGATGATCCAGGACGGCGTGGAGCCGTATGACTTCGTCGCACGCGAGGTCCAGGGCGACGAAAGAGCGCTCTGGTGGGAGCGCGCCGTCGAGGCCTATCCCAGCTATGCCGATTATCAAATGAAGACGAGCCGGATCATTCCGGTCTTCGTGGCCACGCGATCAGACTCATAGCGTCTTCGAGATCGCACCGCCCGAGGTCGGTGCCGGAACTTAGGCCTCTCGCAGCCGTTCGATGGCTGCGTCGAACGACGCCGGATCGGTCGGCGAGAACGCCGTCATCGCGGCCGTGCTCCTACCGATCAGGAACGACGGGGTGCCGTGCAGATCGGCGCTCTCAGCCGCTTGTTCGTCTGCGGCGATCTCGGCGGCCAGTTCCGGGTCAGCGCGATCACGGTTCCACTGCGAAAGGTTCAGGGCCGGGACCTCGCTGGTGATGCCTTCGAGGAATCTGTCGGTGACGTAGCCGGAGCCCTCTTCCCCCTGTTCGCGGTAGAAGGTCTCGATGAAGTGCCACGCCTTGTCCTGCCTGCCCGCCGCAAGCGCTGCAACCTGCTGGGACACGAACACTTCGCGCTCGTGCGTCGCCGTCTCCAACGCGCGGTACTCGATCAGCAGATCGCCGGTACGCACCCACCGCTGGACAATCGAGGGCAGAACCGCGAGTGTGAAGTCCCTGCAGAACGGGCACTGCAGGTCGCCGAAGTACTGAAGCGTCACCGGGGCGGTCGGCGAGCCGAGCGCGTTCGCACTCTGCGGGATGTCCTCAAGCGGCACGTCTATTGCTTCGTTGCCTTCCGTCGGACCCATGAGCGGAACCTAGCAGCCTCTGGAACACACCCTAAAGGCTCTTGGTAGTGTGGGCTTTGGCGATGCCTGGGATTCGCTGTAGTCGCCTCCTCCTAAGGCTGCTGTTCGGGCTGGCGCCGATCTCCGCGTGGCTCGTCGGCACAGTGTCCGCTGCCCGACCTCCGCTGGCGGGCAGCGCGGGTGAGGACTACACGAAGTTCGACTTCCACCTGGTCGTTCGGGGCTCGGGGCCGGGCTGGCCCTCACCGGAGTGCAACGGGGACTTCGCCAGGGGCAACGGCTTTTGCACCGGCAAGTTCACGGGGTCGACAGGACCGTTCGGGACAGGCGTAGGCGGCACGATCGACTGGGAAACACCACTGCGGGCCAGCACGAAGGCGGACTTCCAGGAGGCTGGCCTACAGCCTCGCGATCAGGAGATCGCGATCCGGGTGATCGTCACCTCAAGCCGCGAGGCGGGCAAGAAGCTCACGTGTTTGCTGCGGGATCGCGGCAGCGGCGACTGCTATACGCGGGCTGGCGAGGCGGGCAAGCCAGCCGGCTCGCAGGGTGGGCCGTTGCGGATCAACGCGCACGCTGGGCCTAGCTTCTGCATTGGCAGCGCCTGCGAGGTCTACGTCGAGATGAGCGGCTACTGCCCCAAGCGCAGCCGGCTTTGCTCCTTCTAGGCCGCTGTAGCGACCGGGTCCGGGGGGGCTTTGGGGTCTTCGCGATTTTCTTCTCATTTGCGGTATGGCGGGCGACCGAATGTTTCCACGCTGAGCATCAGGGTAGGCGAAGGGGACCAGAGCGAGGACGACTCAAAGAAGCGTGGGGAGAATGTTTGTCGCAAGTGGGATCGGCACGCTACGGGACTACCACAGCGCGGTCGACGGCCAGGTTAAGGCCGGTTTCACCTTCGGTCACGTCGAGGACTTCATCAACGCGTGCGCGATCGAGGAGGACGAGAAGGCGGGGCTGTGGCTGTGGGCATGGCTGCGGCAGCCCGCGTATGTGCGGCGCACGTTCGCCGACGCCGAGGTCCTCGATTTCGCGCAAACGTAGCCACTGGCAGCGCGCGCCGAACTCAGACGGGAGGCAGCAGCCGGCTCGAACAGGTGTCCACGCCCGCGAGCGCGATTCACCGTTTCAGCTCGCCCGTGCGATCCATTCGCACTGAGCTGATCGATTCAGGGCAAACCCGTCGCGAGGCGGGGGCGCAAAGCAAGAGGTCTCGCCTCGGCGAGACGGCTCGGCTGCCGGCTCTCCAACGCCATCGACCCGGAGCGCATCTCGGGTCGGGACAAGGAGCCCCTGAAAATGACACACCGTTCAAAGGCAGGTACCCGTTTCTCGAAGCGCGTCGCATTGGCATTGGCTCTCGTGGTCAGCGCCTTGATGACGGTCGGATCCCCCGCGATGGCAAGCTCAGCATTCGAGTGGGTCGGTGAATACCGGATCGCGCCACACAGTTTCGGGGACTGCAAGAACGAAAACTCCGGCTCGCATAACGGGTACTACTGCTTCGTGGGACCGGGCGCGTAGCGCTGTCTCGGTCTCCAGAGCAGATAGAACCCGGTTGTTTTCCGGAGAGAGCGGGGGCTTGCCCCCGCTCTCGCTGTTCTGGCGGGCGGATCTTGGTCTAAGACCTCAGTTCACGCTCGCCACCTCCGCCCTGGTCCGCACCTCCGTCCTGGTCCGCTCACGCAGCCGCGGCCTCGCCACGGCCGGGTCGTCGAGAGGGATGGCAGAAATAGTTGGAAAAATGTCCTTGCGGACATGGGGAGGATCGACGATGATCGACCCATGAGCGCCGCTGAGAACCCGCGCGAGATCGCGATCGTCGCGTTTGACGGCGTGCAGAGCCTCGACGTCACCGGACCGCTGGAGGTCTTCGACGGCGCGCGCCGGCTGGTACAGCGCGACGGCGATGCGCGCGGCTATCGCGTGACGGTCGTCAGTCGCGACGGCGCGCCGCTTGCGAGCTCGAGCGGCCTGACGCTGACCCCGCACGCCAGCCTGCGTCGCGCCCCCGCGCAGATCGACACGCTGATCGTGGCCGGCGGACCCGGCTGTCGGGCGGCGGCGGACGATGCCAGGCTGATCGACTGGATCTCCAGGACGGCATCGAACGTCAGGCGTACCGCCGCGGTCTGCACGGGAGCCTTCCTGCTGGCGCGCGCCGGGCTGCTGTCGGGGCGCAGGGCAACGACCCACTGGTCGGCGGCCGGCGCGCTTGCCCGGCTGTACCCCGACGTGCTCGTCGACGCCGATCCGATCTACGTGCGCGACGGCCCGATCTGGACATCGGCCGGAGTGACGGCCGGGATGGATCTCGCGCTTGCGCTCGTGGAGGAGGACCTCGACCGCGGCGCGGCGCTCACGATCGCGCGCCACCTCGTGCTCTACCTGCGGCGCCCCGGCAATCAGTCGCAGTTCAGCGCGACGCTGTCAGCACAGGAGCCCAGGCGAGAGCCGCTGCGCGAGGTCCTGCGCCACGCGCTCGAGCAGCCCGCCGCCGACCTGTCGGTTGGCGCGATGGCGCAGCGGGCCAGCATGAGCCCGCGCCATTTCGCGCGGGCCTTCGCGGCCGAGACGGGGGTCACGCCGGGCGTCTACGTCGAGCGCGTGCGCCTGGAGGCGGCGCGCCGCCAGCTGGAGGACACGGGCGACCCGATCGCGGCGGTGGCGCGGGCCTGCGGTTTCGGCACGGCCGAGACGATGCGCCGGACGTTCCTGCGGGCGCTGCAGGTCGGCCCGGCCGAGTATCGACGCCGCTTCGCGGCCGACGAGTCGCGCGCGCGGCGGGCGGCCTGAGGGCGGGCGCGCGCGGCCGCACGACCGGACACAGACAAGGGAGACACGAAGATGGACATCGCCATCCTGCTGTATGAGCGCTTCACCGCGCTTGACGCGATCGGCCCCTACGAGGTGCTCTCGCGGCTGCCAGGCGCGAGCGTTGCGTTCGTGGCGGCCGAGCCGGGGCCGGTGCGCACCGACTCGGGCGCGCTCGCGCTGCTCGCCGAGCGGTCGATCGCAGACGTCGCGCACCCGGAGATCGTGCTCGTCCCGGGAGGACCGGGCGAGGTCGCGGTGCGCGTCGGCGGGCCGGCGCTTGAGTGGCTGCGCCAGGCGCACGAGAGCTCGACCTGGACGACGTCGGTTTGCACCGGCTCGCTCGTGCTCGCGGCGGCGGGCGTGCTCGAGGGCAGGCGTGCCACCAGCCACTGGCTGGCGCTCGAGGAGCTCGGGCGCCTCGGCGCGCTGCCGGTCGCAGAGCGCGTCGTGTTCGATGGCAAGCTCGCGACGGCGGCCGGTGTGTCGGCGGGGATCGACATGGCGCTCGCGCTCGCCGCGAAGCTGGCCGGGGACGAGGTCGCCCAGGCGATTCAGCTGGGGATCGAGTACGACCCGCAGCCGCCGTTTGACGCGGGCTCGCCGCGCACGGCGCCGCCGCCCGTGGTCGAGGCGCTGCGTGCGCGCTCGCGCTTTGCCTAGCGCGGGGGCGCCATCCGAGGAGTGCCCTCCGGGAATCGACGTCCGCCGAGATCGGCCGGGCGCTGGTCAAGCAGGCGCGCGTCCCCGGCCGTGAAACACGCTCGCTGACATCGAAAAGTCTGCAATTTGCGGGGTTCTTGCTGCACGACGAGCTGCAATGCCTTGACTTGCTCACTCCCGGTGATAGAAGACTCTGCATGTAGCGATCCACACAAGAGCCGAGCGCAGTGTCTCAACCCGGTTGTTCTTGAACGTTGCGCATGACGGTGGCGACAGCTCGCCGGCGTCATGGAAAGCAGGGGAGTGATGGGAGGAATGCGAGATGTCTGCACAAGGAGAGCGCAAAAGGGCGAGCGCGATCCGCTCGCCGGTCTACTGGGCGGTATTGGGCCTGGTGATCGAACGCCCCAGCTACGGCTATGAGCTGCTGAAGCGCTTTGAGCGCGAGTACGGACAGATGCTGCCGCTGAGCAGCGAGTCGCATGTCTATCGCGCGCTGGACGTGCTCCAGGGCAGGGGCCTGATCGAGGAGGTGCTCGCCGCCGCTGCGGCGTCCGGTCGTCAGCCGAGGCCGTGCTACCGATCGACGATCGATGGTCTGCGCGGGTACCGCGACTGGCTGATCGCGCGGGCACGCCAGGATCATCGTCCGTCGGGACTGTTCGCACGCGAGCTGGCGGCGCTCGCACGCGAACCCGACATGGCGCTCGAGATCATCGAGTGCTGCGAGCGGGCGGCGACGACGCAGGGAGGAGCGCCTGCTGGGAATGGGGGAGCGACGGTCAGCGGCGAGGGAGCGGGCCTCGCCGCTCGGCTGGTCGGCGAGGAGAGTCGCCTGACGCTGCAGGCGACGCTGCCGTGGGTGCGGTACGCGCGCAGCGAGTTCGAGGCGCTCGCCCGGGCTCGAGACCCGGAGGGCGCGCCCGACGGGGGCGGAGCGGCCTGCGGGGCGCGCGGCGCGCGCGCGCGCCGCAGCGGGGTGACGGGGTCGCGGCGGCCGAGGGGGCGCCCGTATCACGCGCCGAGCACAACTCGGAGCGAGGCTGCGGGCGCCGCGCGCTAGCGGTCCGGCGCGACCGGGCGCTCGTGCGCCCGGCCGCGCCGCGTCGGCGTCCGGTCCACGGGCGCCGTGCTCAAAAAGTGAACCCTCACGTCTGGCCTTATCAACCTCCGTCGGCCACGGCACGATGTGATGTCGTGATGACCGGCGCGCAGGCCAATACGGCGGGCGTGCTGGGATCCACGGTTCCTCCTACAGGATCCGGGCGCCCCATGGGGCGCCCGGATCTCAACGGAATCGCACCGCAGTCGCGCGGCGCCCCCGCTGAACTGCCCGCAGCCGCGCCGAAGGAGTAGACTCGCCGCGCTTTCGTTTCATCCGCAGACCGAACGGGGGGTATTGCTGTGACCGTAAGGGCCCTTGGCAGGCCGGCGCTGTGCGTCATCTTGTCCAGCTGCGCGTTCGGACTTGTCGCCTGCGGCGAATCCTCGGAGGAAAAGTCGGCCAAGGAGGTCTGCTCGGCGACGTCTGAAATCTCCGCGCAGGTCGAAAAACTCAAGGCCCTGCCGATCTCGCTGAGCTTCGTGAGCGAAGCGCAGAAGAGCGTTGAAGCGATCAACAAGAGCGTCACGAAGATCAAAGACGCCGAGCCGAGCCTCTCGCCGCAGCACCGCGAAGAAGTCAACGCGGCCAACAAGGCGCTTGCGAGCGAACTGGCCACGATCACGACGGCCGTGATCTCGGCCGCGAGATCCTCGAGCAATCTCCAGGCGGCGGCGAAGCAGGCCGAACCGCAGATCAAGGCGGCGCTGAACAAGCTGGCGGCGAACTACAAGAAGGCCTTTGAAGGGCTCAAATGCGGCTAGCATCCGCCGTATGTGTCGCAACATCCGCACCCTCTACAACTTCGAGCCGCCGGCGACCGAGCAGGAGGTGCGCGCCGCCGCGGTTCAGTACGTCCGCAAGATCAGCGGCTTCACCAAGCCCTCGCAGGCCAACGCGCGGGCCTTTGAGCAGACCGTCGACGCCGTCGCGGACGCCTCCGCCAGGCTGCTGGAGCAGCTCGTGACCGCGGCTCCGCCGAAGGACCGCGAGATCGAGGCGGCCAAGGCGCGCGCGCGGGCCGCGCAGCGCTTCGCCGCCTAGGAGCGATTCAGCGGGCAACGACGGCGGGCTGGCAGCGGCGAGCACGCCTCTGCGGCGTGCGCGTGCCCGCAAGCAATCGGTGGGGGTCCGCACCCCGGCGCGCCGTGCAACGGTGATGTCTGATTTGCGCCAGACAGAGCGCGTCTGCCGTGCCAAGCTGCACGACGATGCTGGACTTCGCGCACTGCTATCGCGCCGCCGCGGCGAAGGACGGACGCTTCGACGGCTGGTTTTTCACCGGGGTCACGACGACGGGCATCTACTGTCGCCCCAGCTGTCCGGCCCGCACGCCCAAGCGCGAGAACGTCCGCCTCTTCGCGACGGCCGCGGCTGCTCAGGCGGCGGGGTTTCGAGCGTGCAAGCGCTGCCGGCCCGATGCTGCGCCGGGCTCACCGGACTGGGACTCGCGGGCCGATCTGATCGGGCGGGCGATGCGCCTGATCGCCGACGGCGTGGTCGATCGCGAGGGCGTGTCGGGGCTCGCACGACGGCTCGGCTACAGCGAGCGCCATCTTGCGAGGTGTCTGAGCGAGGCGGTGGGCGCCGGTCCGCTGGCGCTGGCGCGCGCGCAGCGCGCGCAGACCGCGCGCGTACTGCTCGAGACCAGCGAGCTGGGCATCGCCGAGCTCGCGCTGACAGCTGGCTTTACGAGCGTCAGGCAGTTCAACACGACGATCCGCCAGATCTTCGACCGTACGCCGAGCGAGCTGCGCGCCCGCCAGAACGCCAGCAGGGAGGGTGGGCACGCGGGGCTGACGGTTCGCCTGCCCTACCGCGGGCCGCTTGACGCCGGCGGGCTGATCGCCTTCCTAGCGGCGCGGGTGGTCGCGGGGGTGGAGGAGGTGATAGACGGCGGCTACCGGCGCAGCCTCGCTCTCCCGCGCGCGGCCGGCGTAGTCGAGCTGCTCCCCGAGGAGGATGGCCAGGTCGGTGCAACCTTCTGGCTGGAGGACCTGCGCGACCTCGGCCCGGCGATCAACCGCTGCAGACGGCTGCTGGACCTGGACTCCGACCCGGCGAGCATCCTCGAACGCCTTGGTCCCGACGGGCTGATCGGCCGGCTCGTGCGCCGCTCGCCGGGGCGCCGCGTCCCCGGGCACGTGGACGGCTGCGAGCTGGCCGTGCGCGCAGTGCTCGGCCAGCAGGTGTCGGTGGCGGCCGCGACGCGGCTCGCCGGCGCGCTCGTCAGCCGCTTCGGCCACGCGCTGCACCAGCCGATCGGCGGCGTGACGCACCTCTTTCCCTCAGCCGCGGCGCTCGTCGAGATCGATCCCGGCACGCTGCCGATGCCGCGCTCGCGCGCGGCATCGATCGTGTCGCTCGCACGCGCGCTGCACCGAGGCGAGCTGGTGCTCGACGACGGCGCCGACCGCTCGGCGAGCGTCGCCGCACTCCTGACGCTTCCCGGCGTTGGCCCGTGGACGGCCGGCTACATCGCGATGCGCGCGCTGCGCGATCCCGACGCCTTCATGCCGGGCGATCTCGGCGTTCGACGCGCGCTGGAATCGCTGGGCCACGACGGGCAGCCCCGCTCGGCGGCGCGCCTGGCCGAGCGCTGGCGACCGTATCGCGCCTACGCGACCCAGCACCTGTGGGCCTACGCGGCCGGCACGATAAGGCGCGACCACCCCGGCAATCGCCCCGGCAAGGCGACACGCAGCCTGGGGCTCGCCGCCTGATCGTCACGTTTGGCTTGCGCGGCATGTGGATCAGCCGCCGGTCATCCGCCGGCAGCGCACCGCGTCTGCGACCACGACGCGTTTCTCGACCTGTCCCATAGCCGGGATCATCGTTGCCGAGCTCACGGCCCTTTGCGCCGGTTGTCTCTGTCTTCGCTCTCACCTACTAGCAGGAAGACCAGGCTCACGAAGGCAACACCCGAGAGCCCGAGCAGGCCGATGCCGATGCTTTCGGCCACCGCACCGCTGGTCGCCGCCAGCACCCCCACGCCCGCCAACAGCGCGAGCGTCCCGAGACCCCCCGCGATCAGGTCCGCACCCGTCGCGACCCGACAAGCTCTGAGGCGCCTGCTCACCGCGCTTCAAGCATCAGACGCGCGCGCCGCGCGGAGTCGCTCGCGCGAGGCCTCTATCTCCTGTAGCGCCTCCTCGCGAGAGCGCCAGCCGTCGATCGTGACCTGCTTGCCCTCCAGATCCTTGTAGATCGAGAAGAACTGGTCGATCTCGTTGCGCAGCAACTCCGGGAGGTCCTCGTGGCGTTCGAAATGGTTCCAGTAGGGATCGTGCAGCGGCACGCAGATGACCTTGTCGTCGATCCCCTTGTCATCGCGCATCTTGAACAGGCCGATCGGCTTGGCCGGGATCAGGCACCCCGGGAACGTGGGCTCGTGCAGGCACACCAGTGCGTCCAGCGCGTCGCCGTCGAGGCCGAGCGTATCCGGCACGTACCCGTAGTCGGTTGGGTAGGTGGCGGCGCTCATCAACAGCCGGTCGAACTTGATGGCGCCCAATCGCTCGTCGTACTCGTACTTGTTGCGCGTTCCCTTCGGGATCTCCACGACGCACACGAGCGCCTCCCCGCCGCCGCTCCCCGGGTCCCTGCCGGTCATGTCGCCAACCCTGCCGGTCATGTCGCCAAGATACCTGGGCGGCGGCGATCAGCTCCGAGCGCGCCGCTAGGGGCCGGCGCTCGGGCCTGCCGGCACGGCGACCGGGCTGTGCGGGTCGATGAGGATCTTGGCGTGGCGGTCGGGATCGCCGAGCGCCGTGAAGGCGGCCTCGACGCCGTCGAGCCCGACCGTCCCGGTCACGATCGGGCTCGGGTCGATCTTGCCCTCGGCGAGCATCTGCAGCGTGTCGCGAAACTCGAGCGGGGTGTAGCCGAGCACAAAGCGCAGATCGAGCTCCTTGTTGATCGCCATCGCCGGCGTGATCTGGTCGGCGCCTACGCACACGCCCGCGACGACCACGCGCGAGAACAGCGGCGCACCGTCGATGATGCTCTCGATCACGCCGGGCACGCCGACGCACTCGAAGATCACGGGGTGCTTGGGCTTGGCGCCGAGGGCTTCGCCGAGTCGCCACGCGTGCCACCACCCGATGGGCAGGCGCCCGAGCCGCTCGCGCGTCCCCACGGCGAGCTCCAGCGCCGATGGCAGGTCGTTGACGTGGCCGCGCCTGTCCACGGCAGTGAGCGGGGACTCGTGCGCGGGGTCTACGACGACGTCGGCGCCGCACGCTCTCGCCAGCTCGCGCCGCGCGGCCGAGTAGTCGCTGGCGACGACCGCGCGCACGCCCTTGGCCTTCAGCAGGAGGATGACCGCCAGCCCGATCGGCCCGCAGCCGACGACGACCGCGACGGTGCGCCTGCCCACCTCGCCGCGTCGCACGGCGTGCCAGGCGACGGCCAGCGGCTCGGTGAGCGCCGCGATCTCGGGGCGCAGCCCGTTGGGCACCGGCATCATCAGCGACTCCTGCACGAGCAGCTGCTCGGCGTAGGCGCCCGGAGCGTGCACCGACAGGCCGACCGTGTCGACCCCCTGACTTGAGCGCAGCAGTGGAAGCGCGACGACGTGCGTGCCGGCGGGCGCGCCGCGCCGACAGCCCGGGCCGTGCTCGGCCACCTCGCCGCAGAACTCGTGACCGAAGACGATCGGCTCGTCCGAGCGTGCGAAGCGGTGATAGCCGACGCGAGCGGTCATGTCGGCCCAGTCGTCGCAGCCATGGCGCGCGTGTAGATCAGAACCGCAGATCCCGCAGCGCAGCACCCGCAGGCGAACCTGTCCTCGCGCCGGCGCCGGCTCGGGGCGCTCGACGACCTCGAGCTCGGCGTTCCTGCAGGTGACGGCCCTCAAGGCGCGCCCCCTGGATGCGCGGCGTGGCTCACACCGGGATTCTTGCACGCGCCCGTAAGCCTGAAACCTCACCGCCAGCGCTTTGACGACCGGCTCGCCCGGTATAGGTTCGTATTCCAGCAAGGAATGAGTCTGGTCGCCCCCGGCCCCCTCCTCCTCCGGCCGGGGGCGTGTTTATCTGAACGGAACACGACGACCGGCACGGGCGAGGTCTTTAGCAGCTCGCTCGTCACCGTCCAAGCGTGGAAAGATCCGCGCGATGTCGGAGGAGCTCATCTGCCCCAGCTGCGCCTACGCCAATCCAGAGTCGGCGCGCTTCTGCGCCCAGTGCGCTGGCGCGCTCTTGCCAACGGGGCTCGCCGCGCGGCGCGTAGAGCGCCCCGACGATTTGCGCGACGGGGGGTCCGCAGAGGTGCAAGGCGAGCGCTGGGAGGCTCCATTCGCCAGCGACGTCAACCTATTCGACCGCCGCCCCAAGGGTTGGGGCACGCTGTACGGCTCAGACGAAGTCGGGGCGCGCCTCGGCGACTCGCTGTTCGGGAGGCCTCTCGTGCGCACCGACTGGGCGGCCCTCCTGCGCCACGCCGACGGGTGGTTCGCGCTCGCGCTGCTCGGGCGCGACACGATCGCCTACGTCGAGATCTTCGGCGACGAGCGAAGGGCTAGGGAGCGCTACGGTGCATTGGTCGAGGACCGAGAGGGCGCGATCACGGTGCGGCTTGGCATCGCCTGGGTGCAGGCGCTCAACCGCCGCGACCGCGCCGCCGCGCGCGCATGCCTGCACGACGACATGCTCCTGGTCGAGCACCGCAAGGTGTCGTCGTTCGCCCGCGAGACCACCGCCGAGTCATACCTGGACCAAATTCTTGGCGCGGTCGCCGTTGCCGACGATCTTCAGTGGTGGTGGGATGACGTCTATGAGGAAAGCCCGGGCTTGGCGGGTCGCAGCGAGGCCTTGCTGCGCGGACATCTCAACGACGGGGGTGGGCTCGCGGAGATTCGCGTCGACCTCGTTTACTTGCGCCGGGGTGAGCGCATCGAGCGCCTCGAGATGTATGAGCCGGAGGCGCTCGCGGAGCAGCGCGCGCGGGTGGCGGAGTTGGCGGCTGCCGGCGTCTCGCGAGATGAAGACCCGAGGGCGGCGGGAGACGCCGAGGTTGGACAACGCTAGACGGGATCTCCCGCTCGCGTTTAACGTCGCCGCGTGGCCCCTGACGGCCGACGCTGGTTCGGTCACGACCGTCGGGGCGGCCACTTGGGCGTTGTGAACGTCCGGTCTGAGCCTTTGCTCGTTCCACCCGGGTTGGTCGTGGAGATTCTGAAATGGTAGGTCTGTGACCGCCGCGGCCACCGCGACCGGGTCGGAGGGGGCGGCACGCCCAAGCTGAGCTACCGGTGCTGGCGTCAGCCGGAGACCCTGCCCGCGCAGACCGCATGCTCTATGCGACCAAGCGGGCTGGCCGCGATCGCCTGGTCCTTACCGAGGCAAGCTGACGCTAACGGGCGGCTCTCCTCTCGCGCCCGGTCGATCTCAGCATCGGCCGGTGGGGCGAAGCGCTGGGGCTGTTCCCCGATCGCCTGACGACGCATGACGTACTGGGCATTTGTAAGGTCGCCAGGGCGAGAACTCGCGCTGACTCGTGTCCAAGCTTGGACGACCTCGTGTCCAGCACTAGCTCGCGCGTCGCGCCGACTCCTGGCATCATCGTGACATGGAGGTATCACTCCCCACGCGCCACCAGCGCTGACCGGGCACCGGGGCCGAGGACTCCGACGAGAGAAGGCCGTGCTTTGACGGCCGGAGTACCGGCCGTCGGGAACCAGACGATGCAAGGAGGCGGCGTCATGTCTCGTATTCGCACTCGCGTCACACTGCTCGCAGCTCTCGCCGCGCTCGCGGCCGCGGCAACGGTCGCTGCCGGAGCTTCGGCCGCGGTCCCGAGCAAACTTACAGCGCTCGGCGACTCGATCACGCAGGCGTTTCAGACGTGCACGCAGGCGTTCACCGACTGCCCTGAAAACTCATGGGCAACCGGCACGAGCAGCACCGTCAAAAGCATCTTCTTCCGGATCAAAGAACAAAACTCCAAAGCGACGGCGACCAACCGTTCTGTCACCGGCGCGAAGGTCGCGAGCCTCAACGAACAGGCCAGCAAAGCGGTGTCGGACAAAGCTGAATTCGTGACGATCCTGATCGGCGCGAACGACGCATGTGCCAATCCCCCGACGAGCCAGTCCTCGTTCAGCTCGAGCTTCCAGGCCGCGATCAACACGCTCGAGGAAGGGCTTCCCGGGGTGAGGATCTACGTCGGCTCGGTCCCCAACCTGTTCCATCTGTGGGAAATCTTCCACACGAACTCGACGGCGACCAGTTCGTGGGAATTGACCAAAGAGTGCCCCGGGATCATGACCGAACCGACCTCTGAAGGCACCGCCGCCAAAGCCAGGCGCGCGGCCACGCTCGTGGCCGAGGAAGGCTACGACGCGACGATGGCGAGCATCTGCAAAGCCAGCGCGAACTGCCGGTGGGACAACGGCACGTTCTTCAACGGAAAATTCGAACCGTCTGAAGTCTCGACGAACGACTACTTCCACCCGAGCATCGCGGGGCAGGCGAGTCTCGCCGCGGCCGCGTTCTCGATCGCGTTCTGCACCGCCGAAGGCTTCTGCTCGAGCCTTGAAAGCTCTGAATCCAGCGAAGTCGGGCTCGCCCCCAGCGCGGTGGCGGTGGAAGCCTCAAGCGGGAACTTCTGGGTCGCCGAAAGCTCCCAGGACCGCGTGCTCGAGTTCAGCCCAGAACGTAAATACATCCGCCAGTTCGGCTCGGCGGGCACCGGCAACGGCCAGTTCAACGGCATCGCCGGCATCGCCACCAACGCCGCCGGCGACGTCTACGCGATCGACCCGGGCAACCAGCGCGTGCAGGAGTTCGGACCGGAAGGCAAATACATCACGCAGTGGTCGGTCTCCAGCGCGAACGCGATCGCCGTCGACTCAGAAGGCAACGTCTGGGTGGACACCTGGGGACCGCTGAGCGGCGGCCAGGTCACCAAGTACTCCTCCTCGGGCACAGCGCTCAGCCACTTCGGCACCCTTGGCAGCGCCCCGGGCCAGCTCGGCATCGCCTACGGCATGGCCTTCTCCGGCGGACACCTCTACGTCGCCGAACTGAAACGCGTGCAGGAGTTCTCGACTACAGGCGAATTCATCACTGTGTTCGACGAACAGGGCTCGGGCGCTGGCCAGTCGAACCTGCCGCGCGCGATCGCCGCGAACCCGACCAACGGCAACCTCTACGTCTCAGAAGTGGGCTCCAACCACGTGCAGATCTTCAGCCCCACCGGCACGTTCATCTCCGCCTTCGGCTCGCCGGGCTCGGGCGCCGGGCAGTTCTCGCGCCCGCAGGGGATCGCCGCCGCAGCCGGAGGCGTGGTCTGGGTGGCAGACGCCGGCAACGGGCGCATCTCAGAATGGAAAGCCGGCGAACCCCCGACGTTCGTCACGGCGCTGGCCGAATACAAATCAACCGAAGTCGGGCTCGCCCCCAGCGCGGTGGCGGTGGAAGCCTCAAGCGGGAACTTCTGGGTCGCCGAAAGCTCCCAGGACCGCGTGCTCGAGTTCAGCCCAGAACGTAAATACATCCGCCAGTTCGGCTCGGCGGGCACCGGCAACGGCCAGTTCAACGGCATCGCCGGCATCGCCACCAACGCCGCCGGCGACGTCTACGCGATCGACCCGGGCAACCAGCGCGTGCAGGAGTTCGGACCGGAAGGCAAATACATCACGCAGTGGTCGGTCTCCAGCGCGAACGCGATCGCCGTCGACTCAGAAGGCAACGTCTGGGTGGACACCTGGGGACCGCTGAGCGGCGGCCAGGTCACCAAGTACTCCTCCTCGGGCACAGCGCTCAGCCACTTCGGCACCCTTGGCAGCGCCCCGGGCCAGCTCGGCATCGCCTACGGCATGGCCTTCTCCGGCGGACACCTCTACGTCGCCGAACTGAAACGCGTGCAGGAGTTCTCGACTACAGGCGAATTCATCACTGTGTTCGACGAACAGGGCTCGGGCGCTGGCCAGTCGAACCTGCCGCGCGCGATCGCCGCGAACCCGACCAACGGCAACCTCTACGTCTCAGAAGTGGGCTCCAACCACGTGCAGATCTTCAGCCCCACCGGCACGTTCATCTCCGCCTTCGGCTCGCCGGGCTCGGGCGCCGGGCAGTTCTCGCGCCCGCAGGGGATCGCCGCCGCAGCCGGAGGCGTGGTCTGGGTGGCAGACGCCGGCAACGGTCGCGTGCAGCGGTGGGTGCCGGGGAGCTAGGGCCCGCGAACGACGCCTGCGCCAACCCCTCGAACTGTTCAGACGCGACGAACGGTCAGACAGCGGACACCTGGCCCATGGAAAAGCCCCGTCTAGCGGGGCTTTTCCGATGCGCCCGAGTGGACTCGAACCACCACCCGGCTTACGCCGGACAAGGCCCTCAACCCGATACGGCCGGTGTAAATGGGTCTGCTGGCGTCCAGATCGTCCGTTTTGTGGGGTTCGCTGGACGCATTGGACGGATTTGGAATGGTGGATGTTCTCAAACTGTTCTCACGAAATGACCCGCGCGGTCCCATGGCGAAATGCGGGTCGGCGGGTTCAGCCGTTAGGGCAGCTGCGACGCCGAACCGGTAGCGGCGGCGAAGGCGGTCGGTCATCGCATGCGAGGGCGAGATTGATGCGCACTCGCGGCCTCTAGCCTGTGGGCGTGGCCCATGCGAGCCTGCAGGCGCCCGCTCACGGGCCGGCGGCGCCGGCGATCACTCGAGCGCGCAGCCTGTCGGCCTACTGGCCGCTCGCGCTGCTGATGGCGCTCGCGGCCGCCGTGCGATTGGCCACGCTCGACCAGCAGAGCCTGTGGTATGACGAGGCAGTCACCGCCGTGCGCGTCTTGCATCCCTCGCTGGGCTCGACGCTGAGCGCCGTGGTGCACGTGGAGAACACGCCGCCGCTCTACTACCTGCTCGCGTGGGGCTGGACGCGCGTGCTGGGAACGGGCGTGTTCGCGCTGCGATCGCTGTCGGCACTCGCCGGGGTGGCGACCGTCGCGGTCGCTTGGGCGATCGGCCGCGAGTTGGGCTCGCGCGGCGCCGCGATCGTGCTCGCGGCGATCCTGGCCACCAACCCATTGTTCGTCTGGTACTCGCAGGAGGCCCGCGCCTACGAGCTATTCGTGCTGTTCGCATCAGCCGCGTTCCTGTTCTTCCTGCGGGCACGGGTTTCGCCCACACCGCTGAACCTCGCGGCCTGGGCGCTGTGGTCGGTGCTCGCGCTGCTGACTCACTACTTCGCGATCTTCCTGATCCTCGCCGAGGCCGCGCTGCTGCTCGGCGGGCGGTTGCGCGACCGACGCGTGCTCGGCGCGGTCGGCGCCGTGGCGGCGACGGGCGTCGCCCTCCTTCCGCTCATCCACGCACAGGGGGGTCGCGGCACGAGCTGGATCGCCCATTGGCCGCTGGGCGGACGTTTGGAAGCGGTCGCGCAGTACTACCTGCTCGGCGAGTCGGGGCGACCCCTGGGCCGCGTGATCCTGCTGCTTGCGGCGCTACCGATCCTCGCTGCGCTGTTGCTCGCGCCCAGGCTAAATCCGCGCGAGCGCGCGAGCGCGTGGCTGTGCGCGGGCCTGGGTGGCTTTGCCGTGTTCGCGCCGGTCGCGCTCACGCTCGCCGGCTTCGACTACTTCACCCCGCGGTACCTGGTCGCCGCCTACGTGCCCCTGTCGGCGGCGCTCGCGCTCCTGCTCGCCGCCGGCCGGAGCCGCGCTGGGGCCGCGCTCGCGATCGTTGTCTGCGCGGGCAACCTTCTGGTCGTGGCGGCAGTAGACACCCGCCCGCAGTTGCAGCGCGGAGATTGGCGCGGCGTGGCCGAGGCGCTGCGCGCCGGTCCATCCCAGCGGGCCGTCGTGATCGCGGTAATCGGCGCGCTTCCGCTGCAGTACTACCAGCCGCAGCTCGCCGGGCTGTCGCCCGGGCAGACGGTGCACGTGCGCGAGATCGACCTGGTGGGCTACCCGCCCCTGCGGGCCGACGCAACGCGCCCGCCGGCGGCGGGCTTCTCGCTTGCCGGACGCAGTGCGATCAACGGCGTGGTGATGCTGCGCTTCCGCGCGCCGCGCGCGGCGTTGATCGGCGGCATGCGTCTGCTGAATCGCCGGCCGGTTCTCGTGGACACAGAGGCGCTGGCCTCACCCAGCGCAATCGGGCAATGAGCGGCCCGGTCGCGCTGCAGCTCGACCCGGCAGACGTGCTGCGCGCTAACCGGCCTGCCGTAAGGCCGCCTGCAGCGAGGAGGCGTAGCCTTCGCTGGTGTACGTGGCCCCTGAGACGACGTGGAGTTCGGCGCTCTGCGCCTGGAGCGCCTCGCTGCGGAGCATCGGAGCGACCTGTTCGCTGATTTCGTGCGAGAGCGCATGTTCGGTAGGCAACTGGAGAGCCTTTACGTCGACGATCTTGCCGCGTTCCTCGGCGACCGCGACCTGCACCGGCCCGTAGGGAGTTTCGGCCACCGGCCCCGTGTAGGTTCCCGTTGTGGATGAGCCGCCCGGGGAGCTCGACCCGCCCGCACCGCTGCCTTCTGAACTGCAAATGCGCGGAGGTTCGCAAGAGCCCGACCCGGCACTGCCCGCTCCACCCTGGTTGCCACTGCTGCTGTTGCTGCTCGACCCGCGTTCGCTGCCCGTGCTGCGGCTCGCGCTCGTTCGCGGCACTGGTGCCAGCGCGCCAGTTCCGGTGCCCTCGCTGCGTAGGTAGATGACTACGAGCACCGCGACCACCGCGATGACCACCACGGTGCCTACGACGCGGCGAATCAGCCTCAATGTCTTCGCCGCGATCATTGTGTGCCGCTGGTCGTCATCCTGTGTGCTCCAGTGCTAGCGGCGTGCCTAACGCCAGTCGGCGCCGCGTCCGACACGTCCTGGCGCCCGCCTACCGCGAGTCCTGCCGGCGGCTCAGTGCCGCCCGGCAGCGCGTCCGCACCCTGCAAATACGTCTCGACGCCGGCGGAGTAGGAGATCGTGTCGTCGTCGAAGATCACGATCGCGCCGTAGCCCGGGAGCGTCGCGGCCCACTTCGCGCCGGCTCGGCCCATCGCGAATGCGGTGGTGGCATAGGCGTCCACGACGGCGAGGTCCCGGCCGACGATCGTGACCGACAGCACCCCCTCAGCGGCAAGGCGTGTATGTGGATCGAGAATGTGCTTGCCTCGCTCGTAGGCGCCCGAGGTCGCGACCGCGCCCGCCCGAAGACCAAGTACCGCGGCGACTGCGAGCCGCTCAACGGGATGTTGGATGCCCACCCGCCAGCAGTCGCGCCCAATGGGTGCACCGCTCAGGCAGACGTCCCCGCCCGCGTTGATGCACCAGTTCTCCGCCCCTGCTCTGCGGAGCAAGCGCCCCGCACCCTCTATCGCCCAGCCCTTCACGAACCCCGACGGGTCGACGCCGCCACCGAGGTTCGCCATCGGCGCGGCCACATCGAAGTAGCCGCGCGTGCTTCGGTACAGCGACTCACAGCGTCGGAGCACCGAGCGCACACTCATGTGCGCGTCCGCAAGTGTGATTTCGCCCCGGTTGAGCTGGCTGATCTGGCTGTCCTGCCGGTAGGTGCTAAAAGTCCCGTCGACGAAACGCAGCCACGCAAACAGGTGATCGAGAACCGTCTCGTCGAAGTCCACGTCGCACACCTCGACGATCACGGGCATGCCCATGACGTGCGCGATCCGCTGGATCGCCGGAGGGACGCGCACGGGCGGGGTGCCACTGGCGCCTTGCGCGCGAGGTCTGCATTCCGATAGACCCACCACTGCCCTCAGGCTGCCAGCGCGAAGCGCTCGTTGTGGATCTGCTCCTCAGGTACCCTGAGCTGATCGAGTGCCTGCCGCGTGGCATCCATCATCGCGGCGGGCCCACAGATGTAGACATCGCTCTCCGCGACCCTGGGGACGAGCTTGACCAGGTTCTGCGCACCCAGGAGTGAGGCGCCCTTGCGGGTGCGGTGATCGCCGATCAACAGGTGTAGCGTCGCGCCCCTGCGTCGCTCTATCTCCCTCAGCTCCTCCTCGAAGATAATGTCGCTCCTGGAGATGACCCTGTAGAGGAGCGTGACATCGGCCGACTCGGAGAGCTCCTCGAAAAGCGTCCGCAGTGGGGTGATGCCGATGCCCCCCGCGATCAGGACGACCTCAGTCCGTCGTCTCGCCGCCAACGTGAACACTCCGAACGGCCCCTCGGCGAAGACGCGCGCTCCCGGCTCGAGCGTGCTGATACTGCGAGAGAAGTCGCCAACGGCCTTGACGGTGAGCCGCAGCGAGTCGCCATTGGGGATTGCGGAGAGCGAGAATGGGTGTGACTGCCACCAGCGCCCCTTCGTGATGAATCGCCACAGCATGAATTGGCCGGGCTGCGCCCCGAGCGCGTGAAGGTCGCGTCCCGTAACCTCAATGCTCGTCACGCCTGGCGCCTCGGCTGTGACACTTCTCACTCGCAGTCTGTACCTGAACGCGTTGCGTATCGGGCGCCCGACGCGGTAAGCGAGCAAGATCGCGAGCGTCGCGACGTATAACGATATCCAGTAGTCTGCCTGCACTGGGTGGACGACGAATTCGTTGCCAGTCGGCAGCTGGTGCAGGTAGCCGAGCGCGATGCCAGCATAGACTGCGACGTGCACGAAGTACCAGCTCTCGTACCTCATCCGCCGACGAACAATCGCGATCGAGGTGACCACCACGAGCACGAGGATGGCCGTGCCTATCGTCGCCGTGACCATTCCCGGGTAGACGCCCAGGAGGCGTGAGAACTCGTGTCCGAACGTTAACTTGTCTGCGAGCGAATAGCCCGCGGTGATCAGCAGCACGTGCGCAACTATCAGCGACACACACACCTTGCCGTTCACGCGGTGCCAGCTCGTTAGCCTGTCGAAGCCTACGAGCCGCTCCAACGGCGCGAGCCGCGAAAGCATGAGCACTTGAAGCAACGCGAGGTAGACGCCAAGCAGACCGGTGATCCTGCCGAGGCTGGTAAACGCTTCGGGCCGTCCATGTACACCCGAGATGCCTCCGTCGTGCAGCCACATCCACACGATCGCGGCAGCATTCCCAGCGATGATCAGCGTCAGCGCTGCGGCACTCGCCGCCATGCGCGCCTCCTGCGGCTTCAGCGGCCACCGGGCGCGCGCCACCGGGGCTCCGTCGCGCGCGAGCGCCTCGCCCCCCTTGGTGAGCGCCGTCACCCCAACCTTGAGATCTGTTGACCGCATCCGAATTCTCCCACGTGAAGGTAAGCCGTTTCTCCTAACGCCCGCTTTCGCAAGTCGTGAGAAGTTGCTCATCGGAGCAGACGCCTCTTCACCCACCGTCGTGCCTTAGTGATCAGCACCCTCGCGGTGGGCCACACTGGCTAGGCCTGCGTGTGCGACCGCGATGTTTGAGCTGGCGCGAACAGTTCGCCTGGGCCGGCACGCGATTACCGGCTCGCCTCCATCGCGAATGCGAGCAGTGCGAGCGCCGCGATATCGTCGCTCGGCTCGTTCGTGGCGTAGGCGAGCACGTTGTCCCTGTACGCCGCACCGCGTCCCGAGAACTGGCCGTAAGGGTTGCCGGCGCTGCGCGGGCAAGGGCGGTAGCCTTCCGCGGCGCTCAGGCCGCGCAGCTCGCTGGCTTTAACGGGCCCCGGCACGACCGCACCGAGAAGCAGCGGCGTCTGCCCGTTGAGCGAGCCGGAGAGGTTTGCCACCTGGTGTGAGGGGCAAAGCGGGAAGCGGCTGCCGGCGCCGACGACGAATGACAAGCCCCAGGCGTTCTGTCCAAGCACCGCGTCGAGTTGGCGCTGGGCGAAGCCCTCATACGTGCTGGTCCCCGAGATCTGATCGTAGATGCGCCCTTGGATGAACAGGCCGAGCAGGTGTGAGGTCGTGTCGTCGTTGACGTAGGCGTAGCCGATCCCGAACGGGTCCTGCGCTGCCACGCGCTGCGCCGCCGCCAGCTGGTCGTGCAGGTCTTGAAGGACCGTCGCCGGTGCGCTCTGCATCCTCGCGAGCGCCGTCGCCGGCGCATACCGGCGGTCTTCGGTCAGCTCCAGGTGCGCGAGCGCTGCGACGTCGTAGAGGTTGAAGGTATCGGTGCCATCGAGCGGACTTTCCATGTATTCCTGCCCCCAGTGGTCGGCCTGCTGGAACCAGTAGACGCGGTCGGGATGCGGCAGACCGGTCTTGTCGGCGCTCGTGGCCGTGGCGCGAAGGAGCTCATCGGCACCGAGCTCCATGTCGGCCTGCCACTGCTGCTCGGGATAGTAGTCGTAGGGCGCGGTGGTGACAAGCGAGTGCGGGTGCGTGTTCGCGCGATCGAAGATCGTCTGCCCCCACACCAGGCATTGGTGTGCGTAGGCGGGTTCGCTCGCCGCGAAGACCTGCGCGCAGAGGCCGAAGGCTGCGGCCATTCGGCCGGCCAGATTGGGGCTGATAGGTGCCCCGCCGGTCCCGTCCTGGAAGACCGGCCGGTAGCGCACGTAGTAGGCACCCCTGCCCGGCGTCGAGCGGATCGTTTCGTCGTGTTGGGGCAGGCGCCAGCCCACGTCGTGGTCGCCTTCGATGCGGGCGTTGCCGTTACCGATGCCAACCTGATACAGAAGGACACCGGTTTGCTGGTTCCACATCCGTGCGAGCCAGGTGAGCCCGTAGCGCGCCTCCGCGAGGAGCTTCGGCTCTTCGGCGCCGAGTGCCGTCGGATACTGGCGGAGGGTATAGAGCAGCAGATCCTCTGCGAAGCTCGCCGTCTCGACGAACTTCAGGTAGTCGCCGGCGTCTGACCAGCCGCCGGATACGTTCACCGGCGGCATGCCGAGTGCCTTTAGGCCGCCGAGCAGCACGTCGTTGCGGTAGGAGGGCGTGCGGTAGACGGTCGCCCGCGCGTCGGCCAGGTGGGCGGGCTGGCGGGATAGCAGCGAGGGATCGACTTCGGGTCCATCTCGCTGCTCGCGTAGGAAGCTCACCTCGTTGGCGGCGAGCCGAGCGTAGCTCGTTCCACCGACCTGAAAGACGGGAGAGCGGACTTCGCCCGGCTCCCTGAGCACGATGCGGTAGCTGCCAGACGCGTGCAGTGCCGTGAAGTCGACGGGGTAGGCGTGACGCCATAGACCGTTCCAAGCGCCACGATCACGCCCCACGGTCGCGCTCAGCACCGTGGCTCCGTTTACGCTCATGACGCGGAAGGCACGCGAGCGCAGCCTACCCCGCGTGAGGACGGTCGCGGTCTTCGGCGCGGCGAGGGGGAAGCCGACCTGGTTGACGCGCACCAGGATCCCGCCCGCGACGGCCGCCGAACGAGCCGCGCTCGTTGAGGATGGTCGCGGTTGGGCCGTGCCGCAGGCGAGCAGACCTATCGCGATCGTGACGAGGCTGACGGAGATCGCGAGGCTCGCGCGCGACCGCCCGCTCGAGCGGGCTTGGTGCAGGTGAGGCCGATGCATGAACTCCAGGGAAGCACCTGCGGCCGACCACCGCGCCACCATTTGAGAAGACTCACCGAGCAATTAGCGGGCGCTTACGAAGGAGTACGTAAGATTTCGCCCGATGAACGAAGACTCCAAGGCAACGCGCCCGGAGCCTCCGGCCGCCTGGCGGACGAGCGGTCACGACGCAGAGGTGTTCGTCGACGACAGCGGACGGAGAGCGCTCGGAGTACGCGTCGCAGGTGTCGCGACGGCGGCTGTGTGCGCATTCTGGCTGGCTGGGCTGGCGGTGGGTATGGCGGGCTTCTCGGGCTTCCCCACAATCAATCTACGTAGCCTCGCGCATGCTGCGATCGTGCGGCCACTGGGGGCTCGGGCTGACGCCGTGGCCGACCGATCTGCGATCGGCCGAGGCCACGTGGCAGTGGCGACATCTCGGGGGCCGATCGCCGATGCTGAGGCCTCGCTGCGAGGGTCCTCGTGCTTCGCCTCGACAGCATCGCTGCCCGCAGGCGGTTTGAAAGGTGCACAGCACAGCCTGGCGCCTCTGCGTACGCGGACATTGAGCCCAACGCCGGCCCGTGGGTCGACCAGCCGGTCGTCCTGCCCCACTGCGGTGGCGACAGGCTCGCAGCGTGGCATCAGAACGACCTGACATGAGCGGCTCAGCCCGCGACCGGTCACGAGCCGGCTTGCCGGGTCCTACGACGGACGCGAGCCGCGGCAGGCGAGCTCGGCGATCGGGAGGTCCACCGTCGGCCTCGCGTGCACACCATCTGATCGTGGGGTTCTGCATGACCATGGTGGTGGTGCTGCTGCTGGTAGATGGGATCACGACCAAGACACTCGGAGCTGCCGGCACCGATGCGCCAAGCGCCAACGCGCCGCTCACGGGGTCTAATCCGATCCTCGTCTCCAACGGTCATGGCGGTCTCACCTCGCGCGCGCCGGCGCCGGGGAAGCAGATCGCATTGACCTTCGACGATGGACCGAGCCCGCGCTGGACGCCCCGGATTCTGTCGATCCTCGAGCGGGCTCGCATACCGGCGACCTTCTTTGAGATCGGAGGCAACGCAGTGCGCGCCCCGGGCCTCACCAGACGAATCGTCAGGGATGGCTTCGAACTGGGCAACCACACGTTCACTCACCCCGACCTGGCGACCATCCCCGCGTGGCAGCGGGAACTGCAGCTGAGCATGACCGAGAGCGCGTTCAGCGGAATCGTCGGATTGCGAACGCGTCTGCTGCGGCCCCCCTACGCCTCGACGCCGGATGCGATCACACCCAAGCAGATAGCCGCCTGGGGCCGGATCGCGGCCAAAGGCTACACAATCGCTGTGACGAACTACGACACCCGCGACTGGGACCAGCCTGGGGTCAACTCGATCGTCGCGGCAGCGACGCCGTCCGGTGCCCAGGGCGGGATCGTGATGATGCACGACGGCGGTGGCAAGCGCGCCGAGACGGTCGCGGCCCTGCCGAGAATAATCACGATCCTCAAAAGCCACGGCTTTCACTTCGTGACGGTCGCACAGCTCGCGGGCCTGCCACAGGGCGCGTTCATGACACGCGTCGGTGCTTCCCAGCACCTGCGCGGACAGCTGTTCGTGGCGATGCTCGCCATCTCGAGGACAGTGACGGCCATCTTGATCGCGATCGTCTTTGCGGTCGCCGCCCTCGTCGCTGTGCGCATGGTGCTGGTGCTCACGCTGGCATCGGTTCAGGTCCGCCGCGCGCGTCGCCGCGAGCGTGACACTTCCTTCACTCCACCGGTCTCGATCGTCGTGCCCGCGTTCAACGAGGCGGTCGGGATCGAGCGTTCTGTGCGCTCGCTGGCGGACAGCCGCTACCCGAGTCCGTTCGAGGTGATCGTCGTCGACGACGGCTCGACCGACGGCACCGGCGATCAGGTCGCCGCGCTCGGGCTTTCAGGCGTGCGCGTCATCCGCCAGGCCAACGCGGGCAAGCCGATGGCGCTCAACCGGGGTCTGATCGCGGCCGCGCACGACATCGTCGTCACCGTCGACGGCGACACGGTATTCGAGCCGGACTCGCTGCTTCACCTGGTTCAGCCCTTTCGCGAGTCGGCGGTGGGAGCGGTGTCGGGCAACACCAAGGTCGGTAACCGCTCCGGCCTGCTCGGTCGCTGGCAGCACATCGAGTATGTGATGGGCTTCAACCTCGACCGTCGCGTGTACGAGATGCTCGAATGCATGCCTACGGTGCCTGGGGCGATCGGCGCCTTTCGTCGCAGTGCGCTCGTGGGCGTTGGAGGAGTTTCCGGTGCGACGCTCGCCGAGGACACCGACCTGACCCTTGCGATCGGGCGGGCCGGTTGGCGGGTCCTTTACGCCGAAGACGCTCGGGCCTGGACAGAGGCTCCCTCGACGCTGCGCGGGCTGTGGCGGCAGCGCAGCCGATGGGCCTACGGGACGCTTCAGTCGCTGTGGAAGCACCGCGACTCGCTTTGGCGCCGCCGCGAGGGTCACATTGGGCGCCGTGCGCTCCCCTACATGCTCGTGTTCCAGGTGCTCCTGCCGCTGGCCGCGCCGCTGATAGACCTGTTCGCGATCTACTCGATCCTGTTCCTCGACCCGGTGCCGATCCTCGCCTTCTGGCTGGTATTCAACGCGTGCCAGTTCGTGCTTGCGTGGGTGGCTTTCGGCTGGGACGGCGAGTCGCGTCGGCCGTTGTGGTCGCTGCCAGTTCAACAGCTGGTATATCGCCAGCTGATGTACCTGGTTGTGATCGACTCGGTGATGGTGGCGCTGATGGGCACGCGCCTGCGCTGGCACAGGCTCACCCGGACCGGTGACGTCGAGGTCGCCCAGCCGCCGAGCCTGTGATCGGGCACGCGGCCGGCCGATGAGCGTCCGCGGCGCACTACTCGTATGCGCGCTCGCGCTCGGGGGGGCCGGCGTGCTCGCCGGATGTGGCGCAGCGGGTTCTGCTGGCGCGGGAGGGAGCATCGCGCGCCTTCAGCCTCCTGGCGGCAGCGGCGCGTTTGCACCCTACGTTGACGTCACGCTCACGCCTCCCTTCGATCTCGCAGGTGTGGCTCCGGAGGCCGGAGCGCGGTCGCTGACGCTGGCCTTCGTGACGGCCGCGGGGCCCTGTGAGCCCGCGTGGGGAGGGCAGACGGCGATCGGCGCTCCGGCGGTGGCGGGTCCGGCCCCCAGCCTGCGGGCGGCGGGCGTCGCGCTACGCGTCTCCTTCGGCGGGGCGTCGGGCTCTGAGCTCGCCCAGACCTGCCCTAGCGCTACTCGCCTGGCCGCTGCCTACGCCGCGGTGCTCGACCGCTACGGCGCGGCGGCCGCCGACTTCGACCTCGAGGGTCGGGCGCTGAGCAACCGGGCGGCAATGGCAAGGCGAAGCGCAGCGATCGCCGAGCTACAGGCGCGAATCGGACACCGGCTGGCGGTCTCGCTCACGCTCCCGGTGACCTCCCAAGGCCTGTCCGCCGCCGCCCTCGAGGCGGTCCGGATGATGATCGCCGCGGGGGTCCGGCTCAGCTTGGTCAACATCTTGGCGATGGACTACGGCGCGGCTCAGGCCCCTGGGCAGATGGGTGCCGAGGCGGTTCTTGCTGCACGGGCGGCGCACCGCCAGCTCGCTCGGTTGGGGCGAGGGCTCTCCAGCTGGAGCTCGCTCGGGGTGACGGTGATGGTGGGCGTCAACGACTCAAGCGGCGAGGTATTCACGCTTTCCGACGCCCGGAGGGTGGCAGGCTTCGCCCACAGCTACGGCCTGGGCATGACCTCGATCTGGTCGCTCGCCCGCGACAACCCCTGTGAAGGCAGCAGTACGGTCGCCGTGCCCACGTGCAGCGGCGTGCGCGAGCCGCCGTATGCCTTCAGCCGCGCCTTCGGCGCTAACTCGAAGGCTGGCCTGCCGCCCCGCCGGACGGTGGAAGCGAATTAGTTGAGCGAGAGGGCGCTTTGAGGGCCTCGGTTCTGTGACGTCGTCTACCTTCACGTATTTCACCTTGCGCAGCGCTCCTCCCGCGGCCGGGCCGGCGCCATAGCGGGCGCCGCCGGGCGCGGAAGGATGGACTGGCCTGGCTCGTTCGCGCGCTTCGCGGAGGCTCGGGTGGTGTGCTGCAGAGCCTGCGGATCACCGGCACCTCTCGTACCAGACCGATGAGCGAGGCCACAACGATGATTGTGCCAGGAATCCAGTCCCCGCTGGCGAGCACGACAATGCCAAACACCAGCGCCGCCGCAAGAGCCACCGTGAGGAATGCCGTTCGCCGTACTTGACGGTTCCACTTCTCCTTCGCGTTCACGGAGATTACCTCCTGCTCTGGGCTGTTTTGATCTTCACATCGGGGCGTTGCCATCGCATCCGTAGTAAGTCCGCGTTGGGGCTAGAAGAACTATGCGAGGTGCTCGCCTGCGACACGGGTCTGAGGCGTGGCAGCGGCAACGCCGTATTCATTCGAGAGATGTCCGGTGGCTGGCCCATCGGCACGTCGTTGCGTCAGCTCTCTAACCAACGATTTGACCGGCTCCCAAGAGCGATTTGAGCAGTCCCTATCCAACGTCCAGCACCGAGAAGCGTGAAGTGGCTCGGTCGACATGGGCTGCCGTCGCCCATGAGGCGCGCGAAGCCGCGATCATGAGGCGATGAGCGAGGACACGCCCCGGGCAAGAGAAGACGGACGTCCGGTGCTCCTGTGCTTCGACGGGTCGGATGACGCCTCCGCAGCGATCGTCAAGGCGGGTGAGCTTCTGGGTCCGCGCATCGCGGTGGTGCTCACGGTCTGGGAGCCAGTAGCGGTGTGGGAGCCGTATGACCCAGCCACGATCCTCACCACCCCCGCGTCGAAGCTGTTCTCGGAGGAGCTCGGCCTCGATGAGATCGCGAACGAGCTGGCACGCGAGAAGATGGATCGCGGAGTGGCGCTGGCGCGCGAGGCCGGATTTGAGGTGCAGGGCCGCGTCGGTAAGGGCAAGAGCTGGCGCACGATCTGTGACGTAGCCGAGGAGCTGGACGCCGAGCCGGTCGTGGTGGGCGCCCGCGGCCTCTCGCGCGTTCAATCGGCGCTCCTCGGAGGTGTGTCTTCTGCAGTTGTCGTGCACGCGCACCGCCCGGTGCTCGTCATCCCGACGCTAAGCCGCTGAGAGGGTCTCACGAGCACGGGGAAATCACACGACGCGAGCGATTATCCGTCGATCGCTTCGGGGGCAGACATCCCACCCACAGGGTTGACCGAGGTCGAGGCTGCGCGGCGACTCGACGAGCGCGGGGAGTTTGCACCGCGGCGCTCGAGCCGCTCCTACACCAGCATCGTTCGCGCCAACACGGTCACGATTCCGAACGGAATCCTGCTGTTCTTCGGCGTGCTCACGATCACTCTCGGGTCGTGGCGGGACGCGCTGTTCCTCGGTATCCTCGTCTCCAACATCGCGATCGGGTCCTTCCAGGAGATCCGCTCCAAGAGGGCTCTGGACCGACTCGCCGCGCTGATCGCTCCAGAGGCGGTTGTCGTGCGAGACGGAGTCGACCGCCGGGTGCCGGTCGACCAGGTGGTGGTGGGGGATCTCGTCCGCCTGGCGCCCGGCGACCAGGTGGTCGCCGACGGGACCGTCACGGCGGCGGATGGGCTCGCGCTGGATGAGGCCAACCTGACCGGCGAGTCCGAATCTGCCGTGCGGGGCCCCGGCGAGCCGGTGTGGTCTGGCTCGTTCGCGGTCGAGGGAGCCGCGCTGTTCGAGGCCACGGCCGTGGGCCCGGACAGCCGCGCTGAGCGGCTGACCGCGACCGCGCGCGCTTTTCGTCATCCGCGCTCACCGCTTGAGCGAGCCAACGATCGGTTGCTCCTGTGGCTGATCGTTCTTGCGGCCCCCCTGGCGATCGGGCTGACGGTTTCGGTCTTTGCCGCTAACGAGTCCGCCAACGCCCGCGTGCAGACCGTCACCGCCGGGATCGTCAACCTCGTCCCCGAGGGACTGATCCTGTTGATCAGCGTCACCGCCGCGGTGTCGGCCTTCAAGATGGCTCAGCGCGGCGTGCTCGCCCAGCAGCTAAACGCGATCGAGTCGCTCGCGTCGGTTGACATCGTCTGTACCGACAAGACGGGCACGCTGACCGAGCCGACGCTGCGGGTTGTCGCGGTTGTGCCTGCCCGCGGTGAGGACGAGACGTTCCTTGCCCGTGAGCTGACGGCCTACGCCGCCAGCGCCCCATCTCGCAACTCGACGCTCGAGGCAATAGCTGACGCCCAACTGGCGGATGTGCAGCAACGGCGCGTCATCGCTCAAGTGCCGTTCTCGTCCCGACGTCGCTGGAGCGCGCTCGACCTGGGCGAGGAGCGGCTCGTGCTGGGGGCGCCGGAGCGGTTCGTCGATGCGGACCCGGCCCTTCTCACGCATGCGCGCAAGGAGGCGAGCGCCGGGCGGCGTGTGCTGGCGCTCGGCCGCAGCAGGTCGCCTCTGCCCGTCGCCGGCGCCGAGCCGCCTTTTCCCGAAGACGTACAGGCACTCGGCCTCGTGGTGCTCGCCGAGCGCCTGCGCCCCAACGCGGCTGCAACAGTTGCCTTCTTCATCGCCCAGGGCGTCGAGCTGAAGGTGCTCTCCGGCGATGCACCCGCCACCGTGGGCGCGATTGCCCACGACGCCGGCGTCCCGGGCGCGGCAGCAGCACTCGACGGCGAGGCGCTGCCCACCGAGTCAGGCGCTCTGCGCGACGCCGTCTCCTCGGCGCCGGCCGTGGGGCGGATCTCGCCCGAGGGCAAGCGGGTGGTAGTGGCTGCGCTCACCGGCGCGGGACGCTACGTCGCGATGGTCGGTGACGGCGTCAACGACGTGCCCGCGTTGAAGCAGGCGCGCCTGGCCATCGCGCAGGGCTCAGGGGCGCAGATGTCGCGCTCGGTCGCAGACCTCGTGCTCGTACGCGACGACTTCGGCGTGGTGCCCGGAATGGTCGCCGAGGGGCGTCAGATCCTGCGCAACATCCAACGGGTGGCCCGGCTGTTCATCACCAAGACCGTGTTCACGGCGGTGGTGGGCCTTGCTGTGGCGATCCCGACAGCGACCTTCCCGCTCCTGCCGCGCCAGTTCACGATCGCCGCCACCGTCACGATCGGCATCCCGGCGTTCGTGCTCGCGCTCGCGCCGAGCTCCGGGCCGTGGCGACCGGAGCGCTTCACTGAGTCTGTCATCCGCTTCGCGATCCCGGCCGGAGTGGGTATCGGGATCGGGATCATCGCCGGCTACCTGCTCGCACGGTATGGATTCGACCTTGGCCTGAAACGCTCGCGCACAGTTGCGACCGGGATCGTCGTCGTCTGCGGGCTCGCGGTCGTGATGCGCCTCGAGGGGGAGTCCGGCATCCGACGGCTCGCCGTGGCAGGGCTGTGCGTGCTGATGGCGCTGCTCTTCGCGCTCGCGCTCATCGTCCCCTTCTTGCGCAACTTCTATGAGCTCTCAACCCCTACCGGCGAGGCCGGTGCGGCCTGGGCGCTGGGAACAGCTCTCGGCGTCGGGGCGATGCTGGGCGCCCTGCGCCTACTGCGGGTATGAACTCCCAACTGCTACGAGCAAGAGCTCCGTGAGAACAACGGATGATCGGAGGTCGCTCTGGGTCTAGATTGACCCGCATGGGTAACCTCGAGCAACGACAACGCGCCGAACATTCTGCGAGCGAGGCCGAGCGGCTGCTCGCGCGCCGGTTCGGACTCCTCGACAACACTCTCAACAGCGCCCGACTCGGAGAGGCGCTGAGGCTCTCGGCCACCACGCAGCGTAGCGCGCGCGAGACTACCCGCCCTGCGACTCCCAGAAGGCCTCCGCCTCGGACTCCATGACCGCCAGGCGGGAGTAGTAGTCCGGAAACTCGTTGAGATGAGCTCGCGCGATCTTCGCGGTCACTCCAGCCTCGTCGTCGGTTACGTTGGTCTCGAGATCCTGCGTCCCATGCTCGAGCTCGACGTCCATCCCCATCCGAAACTGCTCGACGTCGAAAGGCGATGTCGCCCAGTCGATCCCAATCCGCTCGCCAGTAGCCCGGGCTTCCTCGGCCGTGAAATGGCCTCTTCCGCTCACGCGTTGGAGCCTACGCATAGCGCCCGTCGGCCGTCGCGAGGTCCGAGAACGAACGATGTAGCATCTACTCTGCTCACGCGAATTAGGGGGTGTGACATCCCCGCTCCCGTGCTCCAGGAACGCTGCGGTATCGAGGCACCGGTCTCGCTGATGGTTAAGGCACTTATCCCCAGAAGTGCCCAAGTCCACGATAATCGTCGGCAATCCAACTACATCCGCGCCGATTTTGCAAGCAGGAGGTCACCGGTTCGATTCCGGTTGGCTCCAGTCGTGAGTCCCTGCAAGCGGGCCGCTTTTGCTGCTTTTCGGAGGTCGGTCCGGACGGATTGCGCTCAGATACAAGAAAAGCCCCGCTTAGCAGGGCCTTCTTAGTGCGCCCGAGTGGACTCGAACCACCACCCGGCTTACGCCGGACAAGGCCCTCAACCTTGCGCGTCTACCAATTCCGCCACGAGCGCAGAGGGCGCGAGTATAGACCCGGCGGACGGCCCCTGATCGCCGGCCGGCGCCTGCGACGGACCTCGAGCTTGCGTCCGTCCAATCGTGGCGCTACAGTGCGAACACATGTTCGTTCATGCACGGCCATCCGAAGGGAGCTCGCCTACATGGATCTGACCAAGCGCCAGCAGGAGATCTTCGACTTCATCCGCAAGTACTCGGCGAAGTACGGGTATCCGCCGACGGTCCGCGACATCGGCAAGGCGGTGGGCCTGGCATCGTCCTCGACGGTCCATGCGCATCTGGCCAATCTCGAGAAGATCGGGCTGCTGCGGCGCGACCCATCCAAGCCGCGCGCGATCGAGCTCTTCGATCGCGCCATGGGCGGCGCAGTCGAGACCGTCCGCGGGATGATGCAGTCGGACGCCCTCCCGCTCCTTGGCTCGGTTTCCGCGGGCCAGCCGATCCTCGCCGAGGAGAACATCGAGGAGTACGTTTCGGTTCCCGAGCTGGCGGGCGGGGGAGACGGGCAGTACCTGCTGCGCATTCGCGGCGAGTCGATGAGGGACGCGGGCATCCTCGACGGTGACTACGTAGTCGTGCGCTCACAGAGCGCGGCGCAGAATGGGGACATCGTCGTTGCGCTGCTGGGAGAGGAGGCCACGGTGAAGCGCTTCTTTCGCGAGGCCGACCACGTGCGCCTTCAGCCCGAGAACGAGGCGATGGAGCCGATCCGCAGCAAGGAGGTCAAGGTACTCGGACGCGTCGTAGGTGTGCTCAGGAGCGTCTGAGACGATCGCCCGGGCGAGCTGCGCATCTAGGGGCGGGCTGGGCGTAGCTCCCATGCTCCCGGCGGCGCTTTGCTTGCGAGGTAAAGCGCGCTAGGGTTGCGATGCAGGTCAAGCAGCCGCGGCGGCCATGGGTCGTCGAGGAAAGTCCGGACATCACAGGGCAGGGTGGTCAAACGATTGACCCGGGGAAACCCGCGGGAAAGTGCCACAGAAACAAACCGCCTACGTTCGCCGTCCCACGTGAACGGCGAGCCGGCAAGGGTGAAATGGTGCGGTAAGAGCGCACCAGCGTCGCGGCGACGCGGCGGCTGGGCAAACCCCGCTCGATGCAAGGCCAAATCGGACCGTTTGCAGGTAGCCCGCCGAGGTCCAGGTAGGCCGCTCAGATGGATGGCTGCTCAACGACAGAATCCGGCTTATCGACCTGCTAAGGAAACCCCCGCTTTTGCGGGGGTTTCTATTTAAACAGGCGCCGCCTCTGGGGCTCCGCCGCGCGGGGTCAGTCGACGGGCTGACCGTTTGCGCTGAGCGCCACGTCGATGTTGCCGCGCGTCGCGTTGGAGTAGGGGCACACCTGATGGGCTGCGCGCACGAGCTCGATCGCGCGGGCGGGGTCGGCGATCGCCGGCAGGCTGACCGCGAGCTCGACCGCTAGCTTGAAGCCGCGCTCCTCGGTCGGCAGCAGCATCACCTTCGAGTCGATGGCGAGCTCTCCGACGTCCTCCTTGCTGCGGCGAGCGACGGTCATCAGGGCACCCTCAAAGCAGGCGGCATACCCGACGGCGAAAAGCTCCTCGGGATTGGTGCCGTCGCCTGCGCCACCCATCTCCGTGGGCAGCCGGAGGTCGACCTCGAGCTCGCCGTCGGCTGTGCGCCCGTGCCCGTTGGCCCGTCCGCCGGTGACGTGCGCTTGTGCTGTGTAGAGGATGTTGCTCATCGTGCCGGGTCCGTCGGCGCCGGACGTTTGCGGCGACGCCACGGCGTGTTGATGATATCTAGCGTGCGCTGGCTGGCGCCCCGGGTCGGAGCGCGGCGCCCGCGACGTCGCACGAATAGGCGGGCTCGGCCGCTGCGGACGCGTCCGCGGCCTCGCCCGGTTCGGCATTAAGCACCTCGGAGCTGATCGTCAGCCAGGCGAGCACCCCGCCGAGCGCGGCGAGGATCGCGCACGCCACCATCGCGGTGTGAAAGCCGCTGGTCATCGCGGCGGGGTTGTAGAAGCGCCTGCCGGTGATCCCGGCGATCAGCGGCAGCACCGCCACGGCGAGCAACCCTCCCACCCGCGAGATTGCGTTGTTGATGCCCGACGCGATGCCCGAGTGGCGCTCGTCTGCGGCGGCCAGCACCGTCGCTGTGACCGGCGCCACGACCAGCGTGAGGCCGATCCCGAAGACGCACACGGCCGGAAGCACGCTCGACACGTAGCTGTCGCCCGGCTCGATGCGCGTCATCAGCAGCAGCCCGGCGGCGATCACGAGCGGACCCAGGGTGAGCGGGATCCGCGGCCCGATGCGTTGTGCCAGTGCGCCCGAGCGCGCGGACAGGACCAGCATCAACAGCGTCACCGGAAGCGAGGCGGCGCCCGAGGCGATCGGCGAGTAGCCCAGCGAGATCTGCAGGAACGCCACGAGCAGGAAAAAGACGCCGCTGAGCGCGGCGTAGACGACGAACGTGACGGCGTTGGCGGCGCTGAACTGTCGCGAGGCGAACAGGCCTAGCGGCATCATCGGATTCGCGGCCCGGTGCTCTCTGACCAGGAAGCCGAGCAGCGCGAGCACGCCGCCTACGCCCGTCACCAGCACGCGGGCCGAGGCGCCGTGGCCTGGCGCTTCGATCAGCGCGTAGGTGGTCCCCGCCAGCCCGACGCCCGTCAGCAGCGCGCCGAGCAGGTCGAGACGCCCGGTGGCCATCGGATCGCGCGTCTCGGGGACGTGCTTGGTTGCCATCGCGACGACCAAGAGCCCGAGCGGCAGATTGATCAGAAACACCGCGCGCCAGGACACCGCGCTCACAAGGTAGCCGCCCAGCAGCGGCCCGAGCGCGGTCGCCACGCCGCCCAGCCCAGACCACGCTCCGATCGCTCGCGCGCGGTCGGCGGGGCGAAAGCTCGACTCGATCATCGCGAGGCTTCCGGGTGTCAGCAGGGCGCCTCCGATGCCCTGCACGAGGCGCGCGGCGATCAGGAACTGGGCGCTCGGCGCCGCTGCGCACAGCAGCGAGGCCACCGTGAACAGGAGCGCACCGAGCACGAACACGCGCCGGCGTCCATAGCGGTCGCCCAGCGAGCCGCCCAGCAGGATCAACGACGCGAGCGACAGCAGGTAGCCGTTGAGCACCCACTGCAGCTGGCTCGTCGTCGCGTGGAGGTCTTTGCCGATCGTCGGCAGCGCGACGTTGACGACCGTTCCATCGAGAAAGACCATCCCCGACCCGAGCACCGCGACCGCGAGCACATACCGTCCCGCGGAGCTCGAGTAGGACACCTGCTCCGCGCGCGCGCCGGTGCCCGGGGCGCGCTCGGGGGAGTCGCGGCGCCCGCCGGCACGATCAGCGGCGTCTGGCATCTCGTCAGCCACAGTCGCCCGCCGCCAGGCGCTGCCGCCTAGCCACCAGCCCCGACAGGCCCGCTCATCGCGGCAAGGGAGTCCTGGTCTGTCGCCGGTTCAACCCGGCCGCGCGGCGACCAGATGACAGAGATCACGAAGGCCGCGGCCATCACCCCGGCCATCACGTAGAACACCGTCTGCGAGGAATGCGCCGTCGCGAGCTCGATCTGGTGCACGAACGGGCCCCGGTGGACGGTGTTGGCGCCCGATTGCCCAGAGCCAAGCGACGCGGCGATCCTGGTGGCCGCGCCGCTGGATACGCCGTGTGCCGTCAGGGTGTTCGACACGTTGGCCTTGTCCTGCTGGATCAGCAGCGCGCCGAGCACCGCGAGCCCGAGCGTCGCGGCGAAGTTGCGCGACGTCTGCGTGATCCCGGTGACCTCGCTGTAGCTCGAGCTGGGCGCACGGTTGACGGCATCGGTGCTGGCGGGTCCGAGCATCAATCCCACCCCGCCACCCGCGAGAATGATGTAGAGCGCCTGCGCGTGGAGCGACAGGTCGGTGAGCTTGCCGGCGAGCAGGTAGAAGCCGACTGCGGCGAGCGCGGAGCCCATGACCACAGTCGGTCGCGCGCCCCGGCGGTCGAGGATCCTGCCGCCAATCTGGGCCATCACCACGAAGCCGATGAAGAAGTACAACAGATACAGCCCGGCTTCCGAGGCGCTCTCGCCAAGCGACGTCTGCGCGTAGATGCTCGCGAAGAAGAAGAACGGCACGAAGGCGACCGACATGAAGCCGAGCACGATGTTGTCGACCGAGAAGCCGCGGTCCGCGAAGATCTGCAGGCGCAGCAGCGGTTCCTCGACGCGCAGCTCCCACGTCACGAACGCGATCATCAACAGCAGACCGCTGGCGATGCAGATCCATGTCGTCACGCCGTCCCATCCCCACGCGCTGGACTGCTGCAGGCCCAGCACCATCAGGGTCATCGCGCTGACGATCAACGCGGTGCCGCGGTAGTCGAGCCTGGTGGGGCGCTGCTCGTTGTCCGGTTTTGATCGCCAGATCAGGATCAGCGCGATGATCGCCACCGGGATGTTCACCCAGAAGATCGCCCGCCAGGTCCACTGCGCCAGGTAGCCGCCCGCGAGCGGGCCGATGGCAGTCAGCCCGCCCGTGATCCCAAAGAAGATCGCCATCGCTTTGCCGCGCTCGCGTAGCGGAAACGAGGCGATCACGATTCCCACGGCGGGCGGGAACAGGAGCGCCGCGGTGGCGCCCTGGGCGACGCGGAAGGTGATGATCCACGGTTCGGCGAGGCTGCCGCTGGGCGTCAGGCCACAGCAGGCCGAGGTGACGGCAAAGCTCACCACGCCGATCACGACCATGCGCCGCCGCCCGAGCACATCGCCGAGCTTCCCGCCGAATGCAAACAGGGCTGACAGCGAGAGCAGGTACCCGTTGATCACCCACTGTGCACCGGCGGCGGATATCGACAGGTCCTTCTGCAGATCGGGTATCGCGATGGCCACGATCGTCTGGTCGATGAACGTCATCGCGACAGCGAAGACCATCGCGGCAAGCACGAGGTTCTTCGCGGTGACGCGGGCCATCGGGCGCAAGCTTACTGGCGCCGCCCGGCTGGTCAGACGAGCCGAGCTGACGGAGGAGCGCTCCCTGACGCTGCTGCGGTCGATTAGCCGTGTTCTACGGCGGGTAGACTCAGAAAATGTTGGACGTTGGCGGCAGCCGTGCTGGCGTGGGGGAGACAGACGAGGCCGAGTCGTTGGGAAGATCCATGATTGCTGAGGTCCCAAACGTCCGGCTGCGCGTCTCGAGTCGGCCCGAGAACGTGATGCTCGTGCGCGAGGTGCTCGCCGGGGTGGCGGAGGCGGCTGAGCTGGATGCGGTCACGCTGAACGACATCAGGACCGCCGTCACCGAGGCGTGCAACAACACAGTGCTGCACGCCTACGAGGGCGAAGCGGGACCGCTCGAGGTGGAGGTCTACGGCACGGGCGACGAGCTGCAGGTGCTCGTCCGCGACCACGGCACCGGGATGCGGCCTCAGATCAGCTCCTCGCCGGACGGCTCATCCGGGGTCGGCCTGCTCGTGATCCAGGCGCTCGCGGATCGTGTCGTGTTCCAGGGCTCGGGCGGTCAGGACGATCGAGACGGTTGGGAGGGCACCGAGGTCTGTATGTCGTTTGCGGCGCCGGGCTCCCACAGGCTCGTGATCGCTGGCGAGGACGACCAACGCGACCCGGTCGAGCTCACCGGCGCCGACCACGCCCACGAGCTGGCGGCGACAACGGCGGTCACCATGGCGCCAGCGCGCGTGGCCTCGTGCGTTCTGCCTCGCCTGCTCGGCGCGCTGGCGGCGCGTGCGCGCTTCTCCGCCGACCGCATCTCAGATGCACAGCTGATCGGCGATGAGCTCGCCGCGCGGGCGCGCGACGCGTCCGACGGCGGCAGGCTCAGCCTTGCGGTGACCGTCGGGCCGCGCGACCTCCAGCTACGGATCGCTCCCCCGTCTGCTCCGGGCCCGTGGGGATCGGTGGACGGATCGACGCGGGCCGCACTGGGACCGGTGATCGAGCGTCTAACCGACGATCAGCGGATGGCAGCGGTCGGGGCCTCCGAGGTGCTCGACCTGCGCATGGTCGATCAGCGGTAGAGCGCGCGCTGGCGGCAAAAAAAGGGCGGTGACCGCCAGGGGGAGAACGGTCACCGCCTCGGAGAAGCCATCCGACTTCACCTATGCCCCTTGAGATGCCCGCATGCTGGCGTGCTCAAACATCTTTTTGCTGCGGTCGGGAGGCCGCGTGCAAGTCCGATGACGGCAACCCGCGGTGCGCTAACATCGCGGCGTGACGGTCCAGGATCACTTTCGGATCGACGTGCGGCAAGCAGCGGACAGGTCGGTGCTCTCGCTCCACGGCGAACTCGACCTCGCTAGCGCGCCGCTACTCGAGCATGAGCTGCAGGATGTCGATCTGGGTGCGCGGGGCACTGTGGTGCTGGATCTCCAGGAGCTCGAGTTCATCGACTCGACCGGCCTGCGCACGATCCTCGCCTCCCAGGAGCGCGTGCGGGAGCTCGGTGGAGTCTTCGCCGTCACGCGCGGTTCGGCGCAGGTGCAGCGCCTGCTCGCGATCACGCGGGCAGACGAGCACCTTCAGGTGCTCGCCTCGCCCGACGAGCTGCTCGTCTAGCCCCCCCGCGCAGGGGAGCGCTCGGTGCCGGCAGCGCCCTTCGCCGGCGTGACCTCGAGGGGTGCGCGTTGCCTCAAGCGGCGACGGCGCTCGGCTTGTGGAGGCTCGCCAGAGCAGCCAGCATCGCGTCGAGTTGGCATTCGACCTTGTCCGGCCAGGGCTTCTCGGGATGCTCGTCGAGGGTCTTCAGGCCGTTGCCGGTGATGATCGCCACGACCGTGTCGTCGGGATCGAACTTGCCTTCGGCGGCGAGCTTCTTCAGGACGGCGATCGTCGTCCCGCCGGCCGGCTCGGTCAGCAGCCCCTCGGTTTCCGCGAGCAGGTCGATACCGGCGAAGATCTCGGGGTCGCTGGCAAAGCCGCCCGTACCGCCGCGTTTGCGCACGGCGTCGATCACCAGGTAGCCGTCGCCCGGCGCGCCGATCGCCAGCGAGTGCGCGGCGGTCTCAGGCGTCACCGGATGGATCTCGGCCTCCTCGGCGAGGATCGCGCTGGCGATCGGATTGCATCCGCTCGGCTGGGCGATGTGGATGCGCGTCGAGTCGGTCTCGGCCAGCCCGAGCACCTGAAGCTCGCGCAGGCCCTTGTGGATTCGCGAGGACAGCGTGCCGCCGGCCGCCGCGGTGACGAGATGCGACGGGGCCTGCCAGCCGAGCTGCTCGACGATCTCAAAGGCCGCCGTCTTGGCGCCCTCCGCATAGAACGGGCGCAATGTGATGTTGGCGAACTCCAGGCCGGTGGCTGCGGCGATCTCACGGCAGCAGCGGTTGACTTCGTCGTAGTTGCCCTCGACCTGGCAGACCTCGGCGCCGAGCGCGCGGCAGGCGCGGGCCTTCGTGGTCTCCAGGCGGTTGGGGTAGAAGACGTAGGCCGCTACCCCCGCCTTGGCGGCGTAAGAGGCGACGGCGGTGCCCACGTTTCCTGTCGACACACAGCCCACCTCGTCGCGGCCCAGCTCCAGCAGTCGGGCAATCGACATCGCCACCACGCGATCCTTGTATGAGAGGCTCGGTCGCGAGGTCGAGTCGTCCTTGAGGTAGAGGTTGGCGAGCCCCAGCTCTGCCCCCAGGCGATCGGCGTAAATCAGCGGCGTGTAGCCCGCGTGCTGGCCGACGCGCGCCTGGGCCGAGCGCTGCACGATCGGCAGCAGCTCCTCAAAGCGCCAGATGTTCTCGGGGCGCTCTGAGCGGGGGAGCTCCTCAAAGCGCCGCGCGGCGAGCGCGTAGTCGTAGGCGACGTCAAGTCCCTTGCCGCAGTCCGGGCACGCGAACACCGGTTCGCTGAGCGCGTAGGTGTTGTCGCAGCGGTGGCAGACGAGGCCCGTCGCGCACGAGCGCGTGCGCTCGCCATCCGCTGTGCTCGCTGGCTCGCTAGGGCTCATGTCACGCTCGAGGCATGCCGGCGCCCACGGTCAGGCACCACGGGCGGTTGATTCGGTCGTCGAGCCTCATGCCGGCACCTGGGACGATACGACCGGCCACGGCGTCTGCACTGCATCCGCCTCGTGCCCGCAGGCGATCCACAGCTCCTCGGCGAGATGGGGGGCGAGCGGCCCGAGCAGCCTCGCCAGCAGCGAGATTGCCTGAAGCAGCGCGTCGCGGTCAGCCTCGCCGAGCTCTCCCTGGCGGGCGATCACGCGTTTCTCGTAGTCCTTCACGCGATCGAACAAGCGCATCACGTTGCGAACCGCGCTGTGCATCTCGAGGTCCTCCATCTCCTCGGTGATCTTCTGCACGGCAGTATCGCACCATTTCTTGAGCCTCCTACGGAGGTGCTCGGTGTCGTCGCGCGGCGGCTGGCCGTCATCGTGACCCACGCCGGGTCGCTCGTTTGCGGCGCTGGACGGGCCGTTTGCGTGCACTCCGTCGGGCTCCAGCCCGTCGGGCGCGCGGCCCTCGGAGGCCGCGGCGCGAACCGGCTCGTCGGCGGCGGCGATGTGGTGCATCGAGAAGTCCCACACCTGGGCGAGGAAGCGATGACAGCGCAGCACCGCGGAATCGCTCCAGTTCAGCGAGCGCTGCGGGCTGGCCGCGTACAGCGTCGCGAGGCGTACGGTGTCGGCGCCGTAGCGCGCAACGAGCTCGTCGGGATCGACGACGTTGCCCAGGTGCTTTGACATCTTGCGCCCGTCCCGGATCACCATCTCGTGAAACAGGCAGCCGGCGAACGGCTCGCCGTCGGTCAGGAAGGCCAGCGGGCCGAGGTCGCGCAGCGCCTTGGTGACGATCCGCTGGTCAAAGACGAAGTTGCCGCTGTCCGAGCCCGCGACCACCCGCTCGCTCGGCAGCCACGCGCGCAGATCGTCCAGCGCGAAGATCTCCTGCAGGGCGCGCTCGCGGTGCTCGGGCGGGACGCACACCGGCACCCACAGCCAGAGCGCATCGAAGTGGCCGTCCAGCGTGTCGGTCTCGCGCCGCGCGGGCCCGTCGCAGCTGGGGCAGGTCGTGTTCACGAAATCCTCGCGCTCGGCCAGCGGATTGCCCGCGCCGGTGGGCCTGAGGTCGGCGGGCAGGACCACGGGTAGCTGCTCGGCGGGCACCGGGACGACGCCGCAGGAGTCGCAGTAGACGATCGGAATCGGCGTCCCCCAGGAGCGCTGGCGCGATACGGAGAAGTCGTTAGCGCGATAGCGCACGGCCGGACGCAGTCCGGGGATGGACGGAGCCTCACCCTCAGGGGGCTCGTCGTCCTGCTCTGAAAGCTCGATGCCAAGGCGCTGTGCGATCAGTGCGTCGGTGTGGTCGCGCGCGGGGATGCCCAGCACCGCGGTGCTGCCAAAACGCCCGTCGACGACGGGCGAGACGAGGACCGGCAGCGCCTGCGCGAGGGCGGGGCTTGCGAGCTCGTGCCCGGTCTCGATCAGCGGGATCGCCTCGGCGTCGCGCGCGCTTCGCTGCAGGCCACCGGAGCGCAGGTCCTCGAGGCGCTCGCGCAGCTGCGGGGTGTCGGCGAAGCGGTCGATGTCGGGATGCTTGGGCGAGATCAGCACGAAGCGCGCCAGCGCGACGCTGTCTGCGTGCGGCGTGAAGACGGTCACCGGCTCGCCGTCTGGCGAGTGCAGGTCGGTCTCCACGCCGTCCACGCGCCCGAGCACGAAGCGCTGGCTGGCCAGCGCGACGTCGTCCCAGATGCCGCTCGCCTCGAGCTCGGCCAGACGGCTGTCGTTCTCGGGCACGTATGCGCTGATGCGCAGGTACCACTGCGGCTGCTGGATCAGGCGCACCGGCTCGTGGCAGCGCCAGCACAGGCCGTCCTCGACCTGGATCGTGGCGAGCGTCGTCTGGCAGGTGTCACACCAATCGACGTTGCCGCTGCCGCGGTAGATCAGCCCGGCGGCGAGCAGCGTGAGGAACAGCCACTGCGACCAGCGGTACATGATCGGCTCTGAGCTGACGAACGCGCGCTCCCAGTCAAAGGAGTAGCCCAGACGATCTAGCTGGCCGGTCATCCGCTGCGCGCAGCGCTCCACCCAATCGCTGGGCGACTCGCCGCTGGCGATCGCGCCGAGCTCGGCGGGCAGCCCGAATGCGTCGAAGCCGAAGGCGAACAGGACCTCGTCGCCGCGCGCGCGGCGGAAGCGGGCGTACGCGTCGCCGATCGAATAGCTGCGCACATGCCCGATGTGGATGTCGCCGGAGGTGAACGGGGCCGAGGGCTTTATGTAGACGTGCGCGCGCTCCTGGTCGATCGCCGGCGTCCTGAACGCGTCGCGCGCGCGCCAGGCAGCCTGACGGCGAGCCTCGATCTCCGCTGGGTCGTATGTGGCATGCGCGCTGTCGCTCATCGCGAATCGAGCATAGCCAAGGGTATTGGCCAGGGCGCGGGCGGCGCCGGGCGGGTGTTATCGGCGTGTGACCGGGCGCTCGGCCCGAGTTCGCACAGGGGTGCGCGTTGCTATGCTCGAACTCGCTTGGCTTCGATGCTCGACACGCTCACGACGAGGCTCCACAGGCCCATCTCGGCCCCGCCCAGCGCGGGGTCTTCTTGTCCGCGGTGCCTGGGAGGATGAGCGGATGGAGATCGAGATCGGACGCGGCAAGAAGGGCCGCCGGGCATACGGGTTCGACGACATCGCGATAGTGCCCTCGCGGCGCACCCGCGACCCCGACGACATCGACATCTCCTGGAAGCTGGGGCCGTATCAGTTCGAGCTGCCGATGATGGCTGCCGCGATGGACGGCGTCGTCTCGCCCGAGACCGCAGCGATCGTCGGGCGGCTGGGAGGCCTGGCCGTGCTCAACCTAGAGGGCATCTTCACCCGCTATGCGGATGCCGAGGAGCAGCTCGAGCGGATCGCCTCGCTGCCCAAGGACGTGGCCACGCGCGAGATGCAGGACATCTACCGCGAGCCGATCAAGCCGGAGCTGATCTCCCAGCGGATCGGGGAAATCAAGGAGCAGAAAGTGGTCGCGGCCGCCTCGCTGACCCCCCAGCGGGTCATCCAGCATCACGAGCTCGCGCTCGAGGCCGGGCTGGATGTGCTGGTGATCCAGGGGACCGTCGTCTCGGGCGAGCACGTGTCCACCGTCTCAGAGCCCCTGAACCTGAAGGAGTTCATCCCCACGCTCGACGTTCCGGTAGTCGTCGGCGGCTGCGCCTCCTACCACACCGGGCTGCACCTGATGCGCACCGGCGCCGCCGGCGTGCTCGTCGGCGTCGGCCCCGGCGCCGCCTGCACGACGCGCGGGGTGCTCGGAATCGGCGTCCCGCAGGCGACGGCGATCGCAGATGTCGCCCACGCGCGCGCCACGCACATGCTCGAGACCGGCGAGTACTGTCAGGTGATCGCCGACGGCGGGATGAAGAACGGCGGCGACGTATCGAAGGCGATCGCCCTCGGTGCCGACGCGGTGATGATCGGATCTCCGCTCGCGCGCGCCTACGAGGCGCCGGGACGCGGGTTTCATTGGGGCATGGCGACGTTCCATCCGACCCTGCCGCGGGGCGCCCGCGTGGCGACCACGCAGAACGGCACGCTGCAGGAGATCGTCGTCGGTCCCGCGCGCGAGAACGACGGTACGTTCAACCTGTTCGGCGGGCTGCGCACATCGATGGCGACGTGCGGTCACAAGGACCTCGCCGAGTTCAACCGCGCCGAGGTGGTGATCGCGCCGGCGCTGCAGACCGAGGGCAAGGCGCTGCAGCGCGACCAGGGCGTGGGCATGGGCGCGGTCAACGGAAAGGCCGCCGCGCTCGTCAATGACTGAGTCGCCCGCCGCCACGCTCGAGCCTGCCCGGCAGCGGGCAGAGGCGACGCCGGCGGCCAGCGAAGAGGTGCTCGTGCTGGACTATGGCGGTCAGTACAGCCAGCTGATCGCGCGACGGATCCGCGACTGCGGGGTGTTCAGCGAACTGCTCCCGCACAGCACGCCGCTGGAGGAGATAGCGGCCCGCCGCCCGCGCGCGATCATCCTCTCAGGTGGGCCGGCATCGGTCTACGCCGACGGGGCGCCGCGCCTGGAGCACGGCGTGCTCGCGCTCGGCGTGCCGGTGATGGGCATCTGCTACGGGATGCAGCTGCTGGTACACGAGCTGGGGGGGAGGGTCGAGCAGGCAGAGGTGGGCGAGTTCGGCCGCTCCGACCTCACGGTAGTTGAGCCGGGCAGGCTGCTCGCCGGCCTGCCGCGCGAGCAGACGTGCTGGATGTCACACCGCGACACCGTCTTCGAGCCGCCGCCCGGCTTCACCGCGCTGGCCTGCTCGAGCTCCTCGCCCGTCGCGGCCGTCGAGGATCCACGGCGCGGCGTGTACGGGATCCAGTTTCACCCCGAGGTCGTGCACACGCCCTACGGGCAGCAGATCCTCACGAGATTCCTGACCGACGTGTGCGGCTGCGAGCGGACTTGGACGGCGGCGTCGATCGTCGAGGACCAGATAGCGCGCATCAGGGCGCAGGTCGGCGAGGGGCGTGTGATCTGCGGGCTGTCCGGCGGTGTGGACTCATCGGTGGCCGCGCTGCTCGTGCACCGGGCGGTCGGAGAGCAGCTGACCTGCGTCTTCGTCGACCACGGGCTGATGCGCAAGGCCGAGGGCGAGCAGGTGGTCGGCGCGTTTCGCGACACGTTCAAGGTGCCGCTGGTGGCGGTCGACGCGCAGGAGCGGTTTCTGCACAAGCTCAGGGGCGTGACCGAGCCCGAGGCCAAGCGCAAGGCGATCGGCGCCGAGTTCATCAGGGTCTTCGAAGAGGAGGCCGGCAAGCTCGCGGGCGGCGCGGGGGCGCGCTACCTTGTCCAGGGGACGCTGTACTCGGACGTGATCGAGTCCGGAGGCGGGACCGGAGCGGCGACGATCAAGTCCCACCACAACGTCGGCGGTCTGCCCGAGGAGATGGACTTCGAGCTGGTGGAGCCGCTGCGCGCGCTGTTCAAGGACGAGGTGCGCGCCGTCGGCGAAGAGCTCGGCATACCCGAGCGGCTGGTCTGGCGCCAGCCGTTCCCCGGGCCCGGGCTGGCGATCAGGATCGTCGGCGGGGAGGCCACCAGATCCCGCCTTGACCTGCTGCGCGAGGCCGACCACATCCTCCAGGAGGAGATTCGAAATGCCGGGCTCTATCGCGAGCTTTGGCAGTCCTTCTGCGTGCTGCCCGACGTGCGCACGGTCGGCGTTCAGGGAGACGAGCGCACCTACGGTCACGTCGTCGTGCTGCGCGCGGTGACCAGCGACGACGCGATGACGGCCGACTGGGCGCGGCTTCCCTATGACCTGCTCGAGACGATCGCCTCGCGGATGATCAACGAGCTGCGCGAGGTTAACCGCGTCGTGCTGGACATCACGTCCAAGCCGCCCGGCACGATCGAGTGGGAGTGAGCGCGACCGCGCGCGCGTCCCGGGCGGCGCTCGCCGCCGCCGACCCTCTATCATCCACGGCCGCCGCGCGCCTACGCGTGGCCTTTGCGCGCCATGACGTCCTCCAGCACGCCATCCACCAGGACCTACACCGCCCGGCCCGCCGATCGCGAGCGAAACTGGCTGCTGGTCGACGCCAACGGCAAGACGCTGGGGCGGCTGGCAACGCAGCTGGCCGACGCCCTGCGCGGCAAGCGCAAGCCGCAGTACACGCCGCATGTCGACACGGGCGATTTCGTGGTCGTGGTCAACGCGGAGAAGGTGCACGTGACCGGCGACAAGCGCAAAGCCAAGCGCTACTACCGGCACTCCGGCTACCCGGGCGGACTGCGCTCGCGCACCTTCGAGGAGATGCAGGCGCGCAGGCCCGAGGAGATCATCAGGCTCGCCGTCAAGGGGATGATGCCGCGCAACCGCCTCGCGCGCAAGCAGATTACAAAGCTCAAGGTGTATGCCGGCCCGGACCATCCCCACGCCGCGCAGAAGCCTCAGCCGCTTGAGATGGACACCTAGCCGTGCCAGACGACGAGACACCCGTGCCGGCCGACGACGACGAGTCGCAGGCAGGCGAGCAGCCGCAGGCGGCAGACCCCGGCGCCGAGCAGTCCGCCGAGGAGCACGGCGGCGAGCCGAGCCCCGAGGAGCAGTCCTCCCAGCCCGGCGAGGAGGACCAGGGCGAGCAGCCGAGGGCGGGCCAGGATGAGCCGGTCGAGGCTGAGCCGGCTCCCGAGCAGGAGCCGGCTCCCGAGCAAACGCCGGCGACCGAGCCCGCGATGGGCGCGAGCGACCGTCAGGACGCCGAGGAGGACGAGGAGGACACAGGGCAGGCAGCGCGCGCCAAGCCGGCGGTACCCGGCGCCCATCTCGAAGTGGACATCGTCCCCGAGGGCGCCGACCCGCTGGGACGCGGCGAGCAATACGAGGACCCCTACGCCGCCGAGGAGGGGGATGAGGCAGAGCCGCCGGCGGCGGCGGGAGAGGAGGAGCAGCGCGAAGAGCTGGCGGAGCCGATCTCGACGGCTGCGATCGACCTCGCCTCGGGAGCTCGCTACCGCGCGACAGGCAAGCGCAAGACCGCGATCGCGCGCGTCACCCTGCGTCCCGGAACGGGCACCTACCTGGTCAACGGCCGCTCGCTCGAGGAGCACTTCCCCAGGGCGACGCTGCAGCGCAACATCCGCCAGCCGCTCGAGACGGTCGGCTACCAGGAGCGGATGGACGTGATCGCACGGCTGGGCGGCGGCGGAATCTCGGCGCAGGCCGGCGCGCTGCGCCACGGCGTGTCGCGAGCGCTGCTCGAGGCCGACCCCAACCTGCGTGGCGAGCTCAAGCGCCGCGGCTTTTTGACGCGCGACTCGCGCGCCAAGGAGCGGAAGAAGGCCGGGCTGAAGAAGGCGCGCAAGCGTCCGCAGTTCTCCAAGCGCTGATCTTGGCCCTAGCTCGCTGAGCTCGGTCTGAGATGCCGCCGCCACCGATACCGACCCGCAGGCTGTTTGGCACCGACGGCGTCAGGGGCATCGCGGGGGAGCTCGTGACCGCAGAGCTGACGCTCGCGCTGGCGCGCGCCGCCACCCAACTGACAGGCGCCGATCGCGCGAGGGTGCTGATCGTCCGCGACACGCGCGAGTCCGGAGAGATGCTCCAGGCGGCCGCGGCCGCCGGCGTGAGCGCAGCCGGCGGCGAGGCGCTGGTCGCAGGTGTCCTGCCGACACCCGCAACTCCGCTGCTGATCGAGCGCTACGGGCTTGACCTTGGGATCGTCCTGTCGGCGTCGCACAACCCCTACCAGGACAACGGGGTCAAGTTCTTCGGCGGCGACGGCTACAAGCTGTCAGACGAGGCCGAGCTGCAGATCGAGCAAGCCCTCGCCGTCGATCAACCCGGCTCGGCCTCGGGCATCGGGCGCGTGCGCGAGCTGCGGGGCGCAGCCGAGGACTACCTACGCGAGCTGCACACGCGCTTCGTCGAGCTCGATCTAGATGGGCTGGAGGTGGTGCTGGACTGCGCCAATGGCGCTACGTCTGATGTCGCGCCCGAGATCTTCCGGCGGCTCGGCGCCAGCGTGACAGCGGTCGCCGACTCGCCCGACGGGCGCAACATCAACGCCGACTGCGGCTCGACGCACGTGGACGAGCTGGCACGGCGCCTGCCGGCCGGCGGGCAGGCGGTGGGCTTTGCGTTCGACGGCGACGGTGATCGGGTATTGGCCGCCGACCGCCGCGGCGATGTGGTTGACGGCGACGAGCTGCTCGCTCTGTCGGCGCTTCACCTGCGTCAGCGGGGGCAGCTGCGCGGTGACGGTGTCGTCGTGACGGTGATGACCAACTATGGCTTTCACGCCGCGATGCGTCGCGCCGGGGTGGAGGTCGCGACGACCAAGGTCGGCGACCGCTACGTGCTCGAGGAGCTGCGTGCGCGCGGCTGGACGCTCGGTGGCGAGCAGTCTGGCCACCTCATCGAGATGGGCTTCAACCACACCGGCGACGGAATCGCCAGCGCGCTGCTCACGCTGGAGGCGCTCGACGGGCGCGACCTGTCAGAGCGCGACGCGATGGAGAAGCTTCCCCAGCGCCTGGTCAACGTGCGCGTGCGCGATCGCGGCGCGCTGGAGCATGCGCAAGGCGTCGACGAGGCCGTGCGAGTCGAGAACGAGGCGCTGGACGGTCGCGGGCGCGTGCTGGTGCGCGCAAGCGGCACAGAGCCGCTGGTGCGGGTGATGGTCGAGGCGCCGAGCGATCAGGAAGCCGAGCAGGTCTGCTCGCGGTTGGTGGCGCTCGTGGAGCGCGAGCTCGGCTGAGGGCGCGGCGCGACCAGTGCGCCGGTCGCGACAGACCCCCGATCGACCCCGGTCCGCGGCGTCTGAGCGCCGGCGAGCGACCGCGCTGACGCTCTCCGGGGCGCTGGTATCGTCGGCTGCGTGTGTGGAATCGTCGGCTACGTCGGCAGGCGCCCGGCCCGTGAGCTGCTGCTCGCCGGGCTGAAGCGGCTCGAGTACCGCGGCTATGACTCCGCGGGAATCTCGGTGATCGTCGAGGACCGCATCGAGGCGGTGCGCGCGGTGGGCAACCTCAGCGCGCTGCAGGAGAAGCTCGGCGCCGGCGACGCGCAGAGCGATCGCGCGGGGTCGCGCAGCGGCGTGGCCGTCGCGGAGGCGCTGCCGGTTGTCGGCATCGGCCACACGCGCTGGGCGACGCACGGCCGTGTGAGCGAGGACAACGCCCACCCGCACTTCGACAGCGCCGACCGAGTGCACGTGGTCGTCAACGGGATCGTCGAGAACTACCTGTCGCTGAAGGAGCGCCTGGCCGCGCAGGGCAGCGTGTTCACGTCGCAGACCGACGCCGAGGTGATAGCCCACCTGATCGCCGCGCGCTACACCGGCGATCTGGCCGAGGCGGTGCGCGCGACATACCGCGAGCTCGAGGGGCACTTCGCGTTCGTGGCGCTCTGCCTGGACCAGCCCGAGGTGCTCGTCGGCGCGCGCAAGGAGTGTCCGCTGGTCGTCGGCCGCGGCGACGGCGAGCAGTTCGTCGCCTCGGCGGTGCCGGCGTTTCTGGCCGAGACTCGCGAGGTCCAGTACGTCGAAGACGGGGAGATCGTCGTGCTGCAGCCCGGCGGTGTGACGATCACGACCGCGCATGGCGCCGAGGTGCAGCGTGCCGTGCAGACCGTCGACTGGGACGAGGAGACCGCCGAGAAGGGCGGCTATGAGACGTTCATGCTCAAGGAGATCCACGAACAGGCCGACGCCGTCGCGGAAACGATCTCCGATCGCACGGCGGGCGGGGACGTGAGCCTCGCCGACGAGGGTGCGCTGGAGGATCGCGTGCTGGCAGACGCCCGGCGGATCGTGATCGTCGCCTGCGGGACCGCCTATCACGCCGGGCTGATCGGGCGCTATGCGATCGAGGAGTGGGCGCGCGTGCCCGTCGAGATCGACATCGCCTCCGAGTACCGCTATCGAAACCCCGTCGTCGGCCCGGGCGACCTCGTGATCGGTATCTCGCAGTCGGGCGAGACGGCCGACACGCTCGCCGCGATGCGCCTGGCGCGCAAGCGCGGGGCGACGGTGCTCGCGGTGACGAACACCACCGGCTCGCAGGCCACGCGCGAGGCCGACGGCGTGCTGCTCACGCGCGCGGGGCTCGAGATCGGCGTTGCCGCGACCAAGACGTTCGTCTGCCAGGTCGCCGTCATGTACCTGCTCGGCCTGCGGCTTGCCGAGCTCCGCGGGGCGCTCCCGCGCGAGCGAATCGCCGAGCTCGTCGGCGAGCTGAAGCGGCTGCCGCACTGCATCGACGAGGTGATCGGCAGCTGTGAGGCGCGCAGCGAGGAGATCGCGCGCGGCTGCTGGGACGCGGAGTTCTTCCTCTACCTCGGCCGTCATGTCGGGCTCCCCGTCGCGCTCGAGGGAGCGCTGAAGCTGAAGGAGATCTCCTACATCTCGACCGACGCGTATGCCGCCGGCGAGATGAAGCACGGCCCGATTGCGCTGCTGGACGAGGCGACGCCGGTCGTGTGCGTGGCGACCCGCTCGCCCGTGCTCGACAAGCTCGTCTCCAACATCCAGGAGGCGCGCGCCCGCGGCGCCCGCGTGATCGCGGTCGCGACCGCCGGCGAGCAGGTCGTGGAGCCGCACGCCGACGAGACGATGACGGTGCCGGCGACCGACTGGATGCTGCAGCCGATCCTCGCCGTCATACCGCTGCAGCTGCTGGCCTATGCGATCGCGCGCAGGCGGGGACTGAACGTCGATCAGCCGCGCAACCTCGCAAAGACGGTGACCGTCGAGTAGCGCGCTCGCGCTCGTGACCGCGAGCGCGCACCCGGGCGCCGATATGTGCGACCGGCTGGCGCGCGGCTGCGCGCGCGCCGCGGCCTGGAGACCATCTAGCATCGCTGATCGTGGACGCCCTTCCCGATTGGCTGCTCGCGCTGCCCGACGCCGCGACGATGCGCGCCCTCGACGGCTGGGCGATCGAGGAGCGGGGGGTCCCGTCGCTGGATCTGATGGAGCGCGCCGGGGCGGGCGTGGCACTGGCCGTCGACACGATCGTGCCGGACGGACCGGTCGCGGTGGTGTGCGGCAAGGGCAACAACGGCGGCGACGGACTCGTCGCGGCGCGACTGCTGCGCGAGGCCGGCCGGGAGGTGGCCGTCGTGTGCGCCGTCTCGCCACAGGAGCTCGCCGGCGACGCACGCGCCAGCCTGGACCGCCTGCCGGGCCCGTCGCCGCTGGCGCTGGACGGCCGCCCTTGGAGCGAGGGCTCGGGCAACGGGTCGCCAGGGGCGCTGCAGGCCGATCAGGCAACGTGGACGAGGGCTGCCGTGCTCGTCGACGCGCTCCTTGGAACTGGGTTTCAGGGTCAGCCAAGCGGCGCGGTTGCGCAGGCGATCGAGGCGCTGAACGCCGCCCCGGGGCCGGTCGTCAGCGTGGACGTGCCCAGCGGCGTGGATGCCTCGACCGGCGTCGTGTCCGGCGCAGCCGTGCGCGCCGCGCGCACGGTCACCTTCCATGCGCCAAAGCCCGGCCTGTGGATCCACCCCGGCAAGGCGCACGCGGGCGAGACCGAGACCGTGGACATCGGGATCCCGCGCGGCGCGCCCGGAGCGGCTTCGGTCGGGCTGATCACGCCCGCGGTGCTCAGACTGCTGCCGCGCCGCGACGCGGCGTCGACGAAGTTCGTCAGCGGCCACGTGCTCGTGGTCGGAGGCTCGCGCGGGCTGACCGGGGCGCCGCGGATGGCCGCCGCGGCGAGCATGCGCGCGGGCGCCGGGTATGTGACCGCGTGCGTGCCCGCCTCGCTGCAGGCCATCGTCGCAAGCACAGACCTCCCAGAGCTGATGACGCGCGGGCTGCCCGACGACGACGGCGCGCTGATCGAGCAGGCCATGGACGGGGTTCGGGAAGCGGCCGAGCGTGTCGGCGCGCTCGCGCTGGGACCCGGGCTGGGCCGCAGCGAGCGCTCGTTTGCCTTCGCGCGCGCGCTGGCGCGCGAGTCGCCCGTCGCGCTCGTGCTCGACGCGGACGGCCTGAACGCGCACGCGGGACGCTTGCCCGAGATCGCCCAGCGCAGCGGCCAGACCGTGCTGACGCCGCATGCGGGGGAGCTCGGCCGGCTGCTGTCGCTCGACAGCAAGGCAATCGAGGCCGAGCGCCTGCACCACGTGCGTGCCGCGGCGGAGGAGGCCGACGCGGTCGTCGTGCTGAAGGGCGACGACTCGCTGATCGCCGATCCATCGGGGCGGGTCGCGGTCAGCCCGGGCGGGAGCCCGGCCCTCGCCACCGCCGGCACAGGCGACGTGCTCACCGGCGTGATCGGCACGCTGCTGGCCCAGCGGCTCGACCCCTTCGCCGCCGGTGCCGCGGGGGTCTGGCTGCACGCCGCCGCCGGGCGCGAGGCGGCGCGGCGCACGGGCGCCGCCGAGGGCGTGATCGCCTCCGACGTGATCGGCGCGCTGCCCGCCGTGCGCACGGGCGAGGTGTCGCGGGGTGCGACCGGTGGCGCGGTCGGCCGCCATCATGCAGACGAGGTGCTCGCGCGATGAGCTCGCTGCGCGCACAGGCCAGCGTGAACACCGGCGCGATCGAGCGCAACTGCCGGCGCCTGTGCTCAGAGCTGCGTGAGGGCACGATCCTGTGCGCGGTCGTGAAGGCAGACGGCTATGGCCACGGCGCGGCGCAGAGCGCGCGCGCCGCGTTGAACGGCGGCGCGAGCTGGCTCGCGGTGGCATCCGCCGCGGAGGCGCTCCAGCTGCGCCAGGCTGGACTGGGCGACGTGCGCGTGCTCGCGATGGGGGCGCTCAGCGAGGATGAGCTCGTGCAGGCGCTCGCGGCCGACGCCGACGTGACCGTCTGGCACGAGCGCGACGTGGCGGCGGTCGCGGCAGCGGGCGGCGGGCGCGTGCACGTAAAGCTCGACTCCGGGATGGGGCGGCTGGGGACGCGCGATCCGGCCGAGGCGACGCGCGTGGCTGACGCGGCGGTGCGGACGCCGGGGGTCGAGCTGGCCGGAGCGATGACCCACTTCGCGACCGCCGATGAACTCGACGACGACGGATTCTTCGCGCGCCAGCTCGACACCTTCACCCGCTGGGCGGCCAGCGTCAAGGCGCAGCAGCCGGCGCTCCTGGCGCACGGCGCCAACAGCGCGGCGCTGCTGCGCGAGACCGAGGCGCAGCTTGACATGGTGCGCTGCGGCATCGCCGTCTACGGCCTGGACCCGTTCGGCGAGGATGCACGCGCGCGCGGCCTTTACCCGGCGCTCTCGCTCTGCTCCTACGTCGCCGAGGTCAAGCTCTGCCGCGCCGGCGAGAGCGTCGGCTACGGGCGTCGCTTCGTTGCCGAGCGCGACACCTACGTCGGCGTGCTGCCGATCGGCTACGGCGACGGCGTCAGGCGCGCGCTGTCGAACAACGGCGAGGTGCTCGTGGATGGACGCCGGCGAGCGCTGGTCGGGACGGTGAGCATGGACAACGTGACCGTCGACCTCGGACAGGACGCGAGCGCGGATCGGCTGTCGGGCGCCGAGGCGGTGCTGATCGGACGTCAGGGCGCCGAGCAGATCACCGCCGAGGAGGTCGCCGGCCGGATCGGGACGATCAACTACGAGGTCACCTGCGGGCTGAGCGCGCGCGTGCCGCGGCGCTACGTGGGCGATCAAGTCACCGATACAGACCGCAGCCGGGCGCAGGACGCGAGCATCGCATGAGCGACGGCCTGCAGGTCGCACGCGCGGCGCTGGCAGACCGCCGCGCGTGGCTGGTCGGCGGCGCCCTGCGAGACCGTGTGCTCGGTCGCTGCACCGCCGACCTGGACGTCGTGCTCGACGGCGACCCCGCAGCTGGCGCGCACGCGGTCGCGCGCGCCGCCGGCGGGGCAGCGTGCTTCGCGCTGTCAGAGGAGTTCGGGGCCTGGCGGGTGGTTGCGCGCGACCGCTCCTGGCAGGTCGACATCGAGCGGCTGCGCGCGGATTCACTGGAGGGGGACCTCGCGCTGCGCGACTTCACCGCGAACGCGATCGCCGAGCCGATCGCGGGCGGGGCGCCCGTCGATCCCCTCGGCGGCCTGGCAGACCTGTCGGCGCGGCGTCTGCGCATGGCCGGCCCGCGGGCCTTCGCCGACGATCCCCTGCGCGTGCTGCGCCTGGTGCGCGTCGCGATCGAGCTCGATCTCGCGCCTGACGCCGCGACGCTGGACGCGGCCAGGGCGACCGCGCCGGCACTGGGCGACGTGTCGCCCGAGAGGCTGTTCATGGAGCTGCGCCGGATCATCTCCGCGCCGCGGGCGCTGCGCGGCCTGGCGCTGATGCGCGACGTGGGCGCCACGGCGATCGTGCTGCCCGAGCTGCAGGCGCTGGGCGGGGTGCAGCAGAACCGCTTTCACCACCTCGATGTCTACGACCACACGCTCGAGGTCCTCGACCAGGCGATCGCGCTGTCGAGCGACCCCGGCGTGATCGCCGAGAACGAGGTCGACCGGACAGCGCTGGCAGGCCTGCTGGCGCAGCCGCTCGCAGACGAGCTGACGCGCGCAGAGGCGCTTCGCTGGGGAGCGCTGCTGCATGACGCCGCAAAGCCGCTGACCCGCGAGGTGCGCCCGCAGGATGGGCGGGTGACGTTCATCGGACACGACGTCGCGGGCGCCGAGCTGGCCCGCGCCGTGCTCGGCCGGCTGCGCGCCAGCGAGCGGCTGCGCGCACACGTCGCGGGCCTCGTCCGCCATCACCTGCTGCTGGGCTTTCTGGTGCACGAGCCACAGCCGCTGTCGCGCAGGGCGCTGTTCGGCTACCTGCGCGCGTGCTCGCCCGTCGCGGTCGACGTCACGCTCCTGTCGGTCGCCGATCGGCTCGCGACGCGCGGCGATCGCGCGCAGGAGTCGATCGACGCACACCTGGCGCTCGCGCGCGGGCTGCTGCGCGATGCGCTTCGCTGGCAGGTGGATGGCCCCCCGGTGCCGCTGCTGCGCGGCGACGAGCTGATCAGCGAGCTCGACATGGCGCCCGGGCCGCGCGTGGGGACGCTGCTTGAAGGACTCGCCGAGGCGCAGTATGCCGGCGAGATCAGCACGCGCGCGGAGGCGCTCGCTTTCGCGCGGCGCCGGCTGGCTGCGCAGTGAGTCGCGGCGGCGACCATTAGGCTGTGGCTGCCGTGGCCGACCCGGATTGCATCTTCTGCAAGATCGTCGCGGGCGAGCTGCCGGCGACGATCGTCGACGAGGACGAGCGGACGATCGCCTTCATGGACATCGCCCCCGCGACGCGCGGCCACGCCCTCGTCATCCCGCGAACCCACACGCCCGACCTGCGCAGCGTCGACACGCAGGACCTGCAGGCGGTGGTGATGGCCGCGCAGCGGCTGGCGTCCCGCATCACCGAGCGCCTCGGCGCCGACGGTGTCAACCTGCTCAACTCCTCCGGCGCGAGCGCCTGGCAGACCGTCTTTCACTTCCACATCCACGTCATCCCGCGCTATCCGGATGACCCGCTGCTGCTGCCCTGGAAGCCGGTCCCCGGAGACGCGCAGGAGATCGCAGCGGCGGCGCGCGAGCTCGCGTGAACGCGAACGTCGCAGGGCACCGACCGCTCCATCGGGGCGTTAGTGGTGTTGAATGCGCCATATGAGACGACTATCTGCGGCGATCCTTGCGAGCTTCGCGCTCGCGCTCGCGCTCCCCGGTGGCTCACTGGCGACGCTCAGCGAAGTGGGCGTGATTCCCGCGACCACGCCGGCGACCGTCCCGAGCTGCCCCGGCGCGCCATGCCTGGCGGTCAGCCGGACGACCGGCTTCCAGGTGAAGATTGCGACCAACCACAACCCGCTCGCGGCGTCGCGCAGCGGCACGATCGTCGCGTGGACGATCACGCTCGGCACGCCGAACGCGACCCAGACCAAGTTCTTCAACGCGAACGAGGGCGGCGCCGCGGAAGCGGGCATCGCGATCCTGCGCCCCCAGCCCAAGCCGAACCTCACCTACAAGCTGATCGCCCAGAGTCCGCTCGTCAAGCTCGCGCCCTACTTCGGCAAGGCCGCTCAGTTCCCGCTGGAAACGACGCTGGCGGTCAAGAAGGGCGACATCGTGGCGCTGACGGTCCCTACCTGGGCGCCGGCTTTGGCGCTGGGCTTCGGCAAGGACACGTCATGGCGGGCGAGCCGGCCAAAAACCCAGTGCTCGAATACGAGCAGCCAGACCGACCAGACGCAGCTAGCCAGCTCGACGCAGTACTACTGCCTCTATCAGACCGCGCGCCTGACCTACAGCGCGACGCTGATCTCGACGCCCTAGCGCGCTCGCGGCGACGGGCTGGCGCTGGCGCGCCGCGCGCCGCTCGGGGGCGCGGCTATTTGCCCGACGGTTCGGCGCCGCCCGTCGGGCTGGCGCCCCCGGCTTCCCCGCCTTTCGCTTCGCTTGACGGTTCTTTTTTTTCTCCCGCCGAGGTGCCGCCGGCCGCGCTGCTTTCACTGGAGGATCCCGTCCCGGAGCTGTGGCTGGATTCTTCGCCGGCTTCGCCGCCGGAGGCTTCTTTGCCGGCGCCCGCGGAGCCCGATTCCCCGGTGCCTCCTTTGGCTGTGGTGGACGTCGAGGTCGTCTGAACGGATGCCTTTTCAGCGCTCGTGTCTGTCGGCGGGATGATTTCGGGGGTGCTCTTGGGCACCGCGTCTGAGGCGCTGCTCCCGCCGCACGCGCTGAGGCCGGCGGCGCCGATCAGCGCGAGCGCGACGACGAGCGCGACGCGCGCGAACATCAGCCGCCACCCGGCCGGCGCTCAAGCGGCCCCATGCGCCTGCCGCAGGTGGGGCAGTCGTTGAGGTCCTTCTGGGCGAGCTGCTCACACCACGGGCAGAAGCGCAGGTTCTCCACCGCCCAGGGCAGCCGCGACAGCGAGGGCGGCAGCGGCAGGATCTTGCCGACGACTTCCAGACGATCGCCCGACACGCGGTCGAGGTAGATCTCGTCTGGCTCGGCCTCGATCAGCACCTCCCGGCCGCTGGCCGGGTCTCGCATCCGGTAGCGCTCGCGCATGGCCACGTCAGGACTCTACCTGAGCTCGGGGCGGCTCCGTGGGGGCGCCGCACGGCCGGTAATAGGCTGGCGGCGGTGCGCATCCTGATCTTCCACGGCTATCTGCTGAGCGGCACCGGGTCAAATGTCTACAACGCGCGCACCGCGCAGGCGCTCGTCGCGCTCGGACACGACGTGCACCTGCTCTGCCAGGATCGTCACCCAGAGCGACTGCCGTTCGTCGACGCCGCGGGCGACTGGGACGCGGGTGCCCTGGACGTGCGCGAGCTCACGGCTCGCGACGGCGAGCGCGACGGCGCCGGGGGCGCGCCCGCCGCGCCGCGCGGCCGCTGCACGGTCTACCGGCCCGATATCGGGGATCTGCTGCCGGTCTACGTCGCGGACACCTACGAGGGGATCCGCGCGCGCACGTTCGCCCAGTGCTCAGACCTCGAGATCGCACGCTACGTCGACGCCAACGTGGCGGCCGTCCGCGAGCTTTCAGCGTTGGTCGCGCCGCACATCGCGCTCGCAAGCCACCTCGTAATGGGCCCGGTCATCCTGGCGCGCGCTCTGCGCGATCGGGTGCCCTACGCGGCCAAGATCCACGGCAGCGCGCTGGAGTACACCGTCAAGCCCCAGCCAGAGCGCTTTGCGGGGTTCGCGCGCGAGGGGCTCGCGGGCGCGGCCGCCGTGCTGGTGGGCTCCCGGCACACGGCGCAGAGCCTGTGGGAGGCGCTCGGCGACGAGCGGCTCGCTGCGCGGACGCGTCTCGGCCCGCCCGGCGTCGACGTCGAGCTGTTCGCCCCGCGCGATCGCCGGGTCGCCCAGGAGGGCCTGCACACGCTCAGCGTTCGCCTGCGCGAGGCGGTCGGGCAGGTCTCGGCGCCGCTCGCGCCATCCGGTGGGCGCGCCGCGGCGTTCGGCGGCCAGGCGCAGGTCTCCAGCGGGCAGGCGAGCGCGTTCGACCGCGACGAGCTGGCGGCGGCGCGGGCACTGCAGCGGATCGACGGCGAGCGCGACCGCCTCGTGGCGTTCGTCGGCAAGCTGATCGTCAGCAAGGGCGTCGACCTGCTGCTCGCGGCCTGGCCGCTGGTGCTCGACGCCGTGGGCCAGGCGCGCCTGGTGGTGGTCGGCTTTGGCGCCTATGAGCCCGCGCTGCAGGCTCTGCTCGGGGCGCTCGCCGCCGGCGACCTGGAGGGAGCGCGCCAGCTCGCGCGAGCCGGCAGGTCGCTCGAGGTTCCCTCCGATGAGCGGTCGCAGCGCGCCGCTGCCGACGACGGGGGGCCCCTCGGACACCTGCTCGCGTTCCTGGACGGGCTGGAGGGCGTCGCGCGCGAGCGCTATCTCGAGAGCGCACGCGCGCTGCCCGAGCGCGTGCTGTGGACGGGGCGCCTTGATCACGATGAGATCGCCCAGCTGCTGCCCGCCTGCGAGGCGCTGGTCGTCCCGAGCACGTTTCCCGAGTCGTTCGGCATGGTGGCGGCGGAGGCGGCAGCGTGTGGGGCGCTGCCGATCAGCGCGGCCCACTCGGGGCTGTGGGAGGTCAGCGAGGCTCTTGCCGTGGCGCTGCCCGAGCCCGTCGCGGGCTGGCTGTCTTTTCCGATCGACGACGGTGCCGTCGCGGCCCTCGCGCAGCGCGTGATCGCGTGGCTGTCGGCCGATGCGCAGCTGCGCGCGAGGGCGCGCGAAGGGCTGGTCGCGACCGTGCGCGAACGCTGGTCCTGGACGGGAGTCGCGCGCGGGGTGATCGCGGCCGCGCGCGGTGAACTGGACGTCCTGCAGGAGCCGTGAGCGTGCGCTGACACGGCGCCGGCGGGCGTCGGGGCGCCCGTCTTCGGATAGTGTTCCGCCCGCTCATGAGGCTTATCTCACCGTCTCAGCCCTCCCCAGGAGAGAATTCGCGACGCCCGGGGGCGCGAGCGGGCGGCGGCCTGCTCGGGTGGGCTGGGCGCGCCGGCTGGGGCGTGGCGCTCGTTGGTCTCGCGCTCAGCACGGCCGCCTGCTCGGCCAAGCAGAACAGCGGCAACGCGGACCTGATCTACGGCAAGCAGCAGTTCGTCGCCAAGTGCGGCTCCTGCCATACGCTTGCGCGCGCCAACACCAAGGGCACCGTGGGTCCGAATCTCGATGAAGCGTTTCGCGGCGCGATCGAAGAAGCGCACGGGCGCAGCGCGATCCGCGGGGTCGTCGAATATCAGGTGCGCTACCCCAACCGCCGAGGCGTGATGCCCGCCGACATCGCCCGGGGCGCGACGCTCAACGACATCTCCGCCTATGTTGCCGAAGCCGCTGCCAGGCCGGGCTCAGACAGCGGGCTGCTGGCCAGCGCCGTGGCGGCGCCGGGAGCGGGCAAGCCGGCCGTCGAGAAGGCGGGGAAGCTGGCGCTGGAAGCCAACCCGCAGGGCCAGCTCGCCTACACGACCGAAAAGGCGATCGCGACGCCGGGGCCGGTCACGATCTCGATGAGGAACATGTCCGGCGTGACGCACAACCTCGCCGTTCAGCCGGGCACGTCGGGGCCGGTGCTCGGCGCCACGCCGATCCAGTCAAAGGGCGAAGCGTCGATCACGGTCAACCTCAAGCCGGGCACCTACACGTTCTTCTGCCAGGTGCCCGGACACCGCGCGGCCGGGATGCTCGGCACGATCACCGTCAAGTAGCGCGAGCTGGCGCCGGCAGGCTATCTGTCGCCGTCGCCGACAGCTCGCCGACCCACGCCGCGCAGCGGCGTCGCTAGAGCAGCACACGCGCGACGAACACGACGGCGAGGACGACCGCAAAGAACGCGAGCACGTAGAGCAGCAGGCGAAACGCCTCGTCCTCGCTACGCAGCGGATTCAGCATCGGCCGGCGATCCGTGACAGCCTGACCCGTCGCGGGGCTAGATCACGTAGACCGTCAGGTAGACGATGATCCACATCACGTCGACGAAGTGCCAGTAGATGCCCGGGACCTCGACGCCGCGGTGCTCCTCGGGGCTGTAGTGGCCGCGGAACGACCTGATCGTGACGATCGCGAGCAGCGTCAGCCCGATGAACACGTGCGCGCCGTGCAGGCCGGTGAGGCCGTAGAAGATCGTCTGCTGGGCGGCGTCCTGCGGGGCGAAGCCGATGTTCGCGTACTCGTTGATCTGGATGAACAGGAACGTCGCGCCGAGCAGGAACGTCGTCGCGATGCCGGCCTTCAGGGCGAAGCGGTTGCCCTTCTTGATCCCGTGCTCGGCCCAGTGCAGCGTGAACGAGGAGGACACGAGGATCAGCGTGTTGAACAGCGTCGGGATGACCGGCAGCTTGGTGCCTGCCGCCGGCCACGGGTCGCCCTGGGCGATCCTGATGAAGAAGTAGGCCGTGAAGAAGGCCCCGAAGACCATGATCTCGGAGATGATGAAAAGCAGCATCCCCAGCAGCGGCGGGGGGACCACCGAGCTGCGGTTGGCCGGCGGCGGGCCGTGGTGCTCGGCGTCACCGTGGCCGGCTGCGTGCGCAATGCTGGCGGCCTCCATGCAGTCGCTCGCTAGGCGGCCGGCGCCGCGGTCGCTTCGGAGTGCAGGTCGACGACCACGTGCTCGACCGGCACCGAGGTGACGTGCTGGACGCGCTCGATCAGGTTGGCGCGCAGCCAGCCCGAGCGCTCGCCGGGCAGCGTCGAGATCACGACGTCGTCGACGGTGAACAGCTCGAGCGCGTTGACCGTCGCGGTGTATGGGTCCGGGTCGCCGATCATGCCGGCGGCGACAAGCCCGGCGCTGCGCAGCTTCTCGAGCGTCGCCGCCAGGCGCCCGCGCGCCTCGCGCGGCGCATCTCCGCCGCCGTCCTGCTGGGGAACGACGGCGATGAACAGATGCATTCCGTCGTGCGACGCACGGCGCTTCAGGTGCGCGAGCAGCTCATCGCCGGTCGACGTCTTGTGGGCGACCACGAGCGTGACGTCGTAGGGCAGCCCTTCGCGCTCGAGGTCGGTGACGATGTGCTCCACGGGCAGTCCGGAGGCGTTTTCGATGCGCTCGATCAGATCGCGGCGCAGCCAGCCCGAGCTCGTCGCCGGGTGGGTCGAGACGATCAGCTCGTCGGGACGACGCGCGGCGATCGCGTCCATCGTCGCCAGGAACGGGTCCTGGTCGCCGACCTCGCCGCGGACCTTGATCCCCTCGTCGGCCATCGTCGAGACCGCGAGATCGATCCGCACCTGCGCCGATTCGCGCACGGCTTCCTCGTAGATCACGAGGCCCGCGGACGGCTTGCTCTGAGGCACGACCAGGCGAAAGTCGGTCGTGCCGGAGGCGGCGTGCGCGCGGACCGCCTCGAGCAGCTTCTCGCCGCCGAGCGTGCGGTTTGCGACGACGAGGAGTTCCTTGCCCCGGTGCGTGGGCTGCTCGTCGCTCACGCAGACCCCGCCCCTCCCGCACCCGGTCCGCCGCCGCCGGCGCCGACGGTGGCTGGCACCGGAGCGGGCGCGAAGATGCCATGCACCGCTCCCGGGACGCCGTACTCGTAGGGCCCCCCGACCACGGTCGGCACCCGGTCGAAGTTGAAGACCGGCGGTGGCGAGCTGACCTGCCACTCGAGCGTCATTCCGCGCCAGGGGTTGGACACCGTGCGGGGTCCGCCGCGCCAGCTCGTGACCATGTTGTAGAGGAAGATCAGCGTGGCCAGGCCGAGCAGCCAGCTGCAGATCGAGATGAACAGGTTGAGGTCGGCGAACTTCGTCGCATATGTGGCGACGCGCCGCGGCATGCCGTCCATGCCGAGGATGTGCATCGGCGCGAACGTCAGGTTGAAGAAGATGAACGTCGTCCAGAAGTGCCACTTGCCCAGGCGCTCGTCGTACATCCGACCGGTCATCTTCGGGAACCAGTAGTAGACGCCCGCGAAGACCGTCATCAGCGAGCCGCCGAACAGCACGTAATGGATGTGCGCGACGATGAAGTAGGTGGAGCTGACGTGGATGTCGAACGGCACCATCGCGAGCATCACGCCGCTGATCCCGCCGAGCGTGAAGGTGGTCAGGAAGCCCAGCGCGAACAGCATCGGCGTGTCCAGGTGCAGGATGCCGCGCCACAGCGTCGCAAGCCAGGAGAAGATCTTGATGCCCGTCGGCACGGCGATGATCGCCGTCGTGATCGCCATCGGGATCCGGATCCACGCCGCCATCCCCGAGGTGAACATATGGTGCGCCCAGACGGTGAACCCGAGCACGACGATCGCGAGCAGCGAGAAGGCCATCATGCGGTAGCCGAAGATCGGCTTGCGCGACTTGACGGCGATGACTTCGCTGATGATCCCGAAGCCCGGCAGCATCATGATGTAGACCGCCGGGTGGGAGTAGAACCAGAAGACGTGCTGGTACATCAGCACGTCGCCGCCCTTGCCCGGATCAAAGAAGTGAAAGCCGAGCGCGCGGTCGAACAGGACGAAGAACTGCGACGCGGCGATGAACGGAGTCGCGATCACGACGAGCAGCGACGTGGCGAAGTTCGCCCACACCAGCAGCGGCAGGCGGAAGAAGCTCATCCCGGGGGCACGCATCGTGATGATCGTCACGAGGAAGTTGAGCGCCGTCATGATCGAGGAGGCGCCCGCGAACTGGACGCCCACCGAGAAGAACATCTGACCGACCGGCGAGTCCGTCGAGAGCGGCGTATAGGCGGTCCAGCCGTCCGCGAACGCCCCGCCGGGCGCCAGGAAGCTCAGCAGCATCATCGCTCCGGCCAGCGGCAGCAGCCAGTAGGACAGCGCGTTCAGCCGCGGGAAGGCCATGTCGGGCGCGCCGATCATCAGCGGGATGACGAAGTTGCCCAGGCCCGCGAACACCGGGATCACGAACAGGAAGATGAGCAGCGAGGCGTGGACGGAGAACAGCCCGTTGTAGGTGTTCGCATCCACGAACTGCGCACCGGGCTGGGCCAGCTGGGCGCGCATCAGCATCGCCAGCAGCCCGCCGACGAGCAAAAAGAAGAACGACGTGACCGTGTACTGGATGCCGATCACCTTGTGGTCGGTGTTGATGCGGAAGTAGTCGCGCCAGCTGTAGGCCCCGTGCCCGGAGTGATCCTCGGGGCGCGTCGGGCGCCCGATCGCCCAGTACGCCCAGTAGTCAAAGCCGCCGATCCCGACCAGGAAGGCGATCGGGACCGTGAACAGCGAGAGGGTCAGGATCGCTTCGCCGTCCAAGAAGTGGCGGTAGGTCGCATGACCGGCCCCCATGCGGATGATCCACGTCATGAACGCGGCGAAGCCGACGCCGACGACCATCAGCCAGGCGGCGCGATAGAAGCCCGGCGCGCGCAGTTTGGCGCCGATCGAGGCCGGCGGGCCGCCGGGACGCTGCGCCGAGCCGGCCGCGGCGGTCGGCGTGTGAACCGTGGTGGCCATCAGCGTGCTCGGTCCGCAGGCATCGTGCGCGACATTATTACCCGCCAGTCCCGGGCGAGATCGCACGCGACGCCAAGCCGTCGGCCGCGGCGCCGCTCAGGCCCGCGGGAGCGGAGGTCGATGCCGTCGCAGAGCTCGTGCCCGTGGAGGCGGTGGCGACGCTCGTGCTCTTGCCGGCCTGGCTCTTCAGCCAGAGCTGGAAGCTCGCGGGGGTCACGACGTGCACGGCAGAGCGCATCAGCGAGTGGCCGGCGCCGCACAGCAGGTTGCAGACGACCGGGTAGCTGCCGAGACGATCGAGCGTCGCCCGGTAGTGGGTCGTGATGCCGGGCACGACGTCCTCCTGCAGGCGGAAGGCCGGGATCCAGAAGGCGTGGATGACGTCCCTGGAGCGCATGTTGAAGTACACCGTGTCGCCCTTCGGCAGGTAGAGCTGGTAGCTGCGCAGCGGCGCGGCGCCGGTCACGGCGCTGGGGTATTCGTAGGTCCAGAAGAACTGCTGGCCGGTCACGGCGATCTGGATTTCGGGGATGCCGGCGGGCTTCTTTTCGTTGTCGTTCAGCACGACGAACGAGTACGCGACCATGCTGAGCAGCAACACCGCCGGCAGCGCCGTCCAGAAGACCTCAAGACGCGTGTTGCCGTGAATCGGCGGCCCGTCCTTGAGCTCCTCGCCTGGGCGCATGTGGAACTGCCAGGCGGAGAACAGGATCACCGAGACGACGAGCACGAAGATCGGGATCGTGGCGATCACGAGCACGTGGTAGAGGCGGTCGGTGTTGTGCGCCTGGGTCGTCGCCGCGACCGGGAACCAGTGGATCTGGTAGCTGAGCACGATGCCGATGGCGACCGCGATGAGTGCCGCGACCGCCGTCCCGATGATCGCCCGCCGGCTAGGCATCGACGCTCCCTGCGGCGGCGCACGCGCGCCGCGTGCGGCCAGCCATTCGGCCCGGGGCGTGTTCGGCGATCTCCACCACGACGGCTGATCCTAATGCCTGCGTCGCTTGGATGACAGGGCGCTTGACGCCGGGCATCGCGGGTACTACATTGAGGCAATCGTTGCAAATAATTGGCCAAGCGGGGCCGTGGCCGAAGCGGGAAAGGAGCCGACATGCAGGTTCAAGACGGCATGAGCCCGACGGTCCTCACCGTCGGCCCGGGTCACACGCTTCGCGCCGTGGCGCGGCTGATGTCCGAACGCCAGGTGGGGGCTGCCGTCGTGATCGATCCCGACGGCCACGGCCCCGGGATCATCACCGAGCGAGACGTGTTGAGATCGATCGGCGCAGAGCAGGACCCAGACAGCGAGCTGGTCGCACAGCACCTGACGGCCGACGTCGTGTTCGCCGCGCCGGACTGGTCGCTGGAGGAGGCCGCGGCGGCGATGGTGCGCGGCGGCTTTCGCCATCTGATCGTGCTGCAAGGCGGCGCGATCGAAGGGGTCCTCTCGGTCAGGGACGTCGTCCGCTGCTGGACTGACGACGGCGCGATCTGCCCAGTGCCCGCAGGCGCGGCAGCGGCGTGAGCGGCGGCGGGCGCTCCGGGTGAGTGAGGGTTAATAGGGGCGCGCACGGCGGGGGCCGTGCGCGAGCCCTCACGCATGCCCGCGGGTGTCGCCGGCGAGCGACGCGCCGGCGCGCCCTGGGGAACGCTAGTCGAGCGGCAGCTCGTCGATTTCCGCGCGCGTCTGTTTGATCCAGCGAACGACGCAGCCCAGGGTCAGCAGGACGCCGATGACGGTCAGCTCGATGAACGTCGTGATCCCGATGAGCGCGAGCGTGATCCCGACCGCGGTGAGCAATGGCAGCACGCTCGGTCCGGGAAGGTGGATCTCCTCGCCGACGGGAGGCAGCTCGGGGTCGAGCGGGCTCACGAGACGTAGGCGGCCGCGACCACGAACGTGATGCCGAACATGAACATGCAGATCGCGCCGACGATCAGGCCGGTGCGGATGTTCTTGCGTGCCAGGCGTCGGTTCATCGTCGGCGCAAGCATACCCGCTGCGGCGCCGGCGGATTTGCCGGAGGGTCGCTGGCGCGATGCATCTAGAGATGCTTGTCGAGCACCATCGACCCGAACAGAAGCGCCAGATAGGCCAGCGAGAACAGATACAGCGTCAGCGCGGAGCGACGGTCCTTTCGGCGGTATAGCCGCACGGCACCGGCGATGAACGCAAAGCCGAGCGACACCGATGCGAGCAGGTAGACCACGCCGAGGCCGCCTGCGCAGAAGGGAAGCTGGCTGACGGCGTAGAGCAGCACCGCGTAGAGCAGGATCTGGCGGCGGGTCTCCTCCTCTCCCCGCACGACGGGGAGCATCGGCACGCCGACCTTCGCGTACTCGTCCTTCATCAGCAGGCTCAGCGCCCAGAAGTGCGGCGGCGTCCAGAAGAAGACGATGAAGAACAGGATCACCGCGGTTCCGCTGACCGAGCCGGTGACGGCAGCCCAGCCGACGAGCGGGGGGACGGCGCCCGCCGCGCCGCCGATCACGATGTTCTGAGGCGTGCGCCGCTTCAGCCAGACCGTGTATACGAAGACGTAGCCCAGAAAGCCTGCCAGCGACAGGCTGGCCGCGAGCACGTTGACGGTGAGCGAGAGCTCGGCGAACGAAAGCACTGCCAGGATGCAGCCAAACGCCAGCGCGGCCCCCGGAGACACGCGCCCTGATGGGATCGGACGATCGGCCGTCCGCGCCATGCGCGCGTCGATGTCGCGATCAAACCAGTGGTTGACGGCCCCCGCGCCACCGGCCGAGAGGTAGCCGCCCAAGCACGTCAGCGCCACGAGCGCAATCGAGGGATCGCCGGCGACGAACATCGTCGCCGCGGTGATCGTGAGCAGAAGCGACTGGACCTTCGGCTTGGTCAGCTGCAGGTAGTCGCTGATCAGCAGGCGCGTGCGCGGGGCGGCTCGGAGCCTGGGGACCGTCTCGATCGCCGGAGCGGCTCCTGTCGAGCTCGGGCTCATACGCGAGGAATCCTAGGGCAGGGGATGGGTGCGGGCGCGAGCATCGCTAGGCACCGATGCGCGTCGCTCCCGCGGGCACGCTCGCGTCACCCGGCGCGGGCACGTCTGCGCCGCTGCGCCGCGCGACCTCGCGGCGGATGTCCTTCATCGGTTCGGCCGAGCGCACCTGCGGGACGACGTCGAAGTTGTTCGGCGGCGGGGGGGAAGTGGTGAACCACTCGAGCGTGTTCGCCTTCCAGGGGTCCGGGCCCGCGACCGCGCCGACCTTCAGGCTGCGCGCGACGTTGATGATCGTCGCCACGACGCCGGCGGCGAGGATGAAGGAGCCGATCGTCGAGATCAGGTTGTACAGCGCGAGGTTCCCGACGCTGTCGTACTCATAGACGCGCCTGGGCATGCCGTCCAGGCCGATCACGTGCTGGATCAGGAAGGTCGTGAGGATGCCCAGGAAGACGAGCGCGAAGCTCAGCCGGCCGATGGCTTCGCTCATCATGCGCCCGGTGATCTTCGGAAACCAGTAGTAGATCGCGGCGAATATCGGCATCACGGCGCCGCCGAGCAGCACGAAATGCAGGTGCGCCACCACGAAGTACGTTTCGTTCACCTGCCAGTCGATCGGGAACGTCGCCAGGAAGACCCCGGAGATGCCGCCGATCAGAAAGAGCGCGATCGCGCCGGCGCAGAACAGCAGCGGGGTCGTGAACTCGATGGCCCCGCGCCACAGCGTGGCGATCCAGTTGAGGATCTTCACGCCGGTCGGCACGGCGATCAGGTAGGAGCTGAGCATGACGAACACGAGCAGCGCCTCGGGGATCGGGGCGGTGAACATGTGGTGCGCCCAGGTCAGGAAGCCGAGGAAGGCGATCGCGATCGTCGAGGCGGCGATCGCGCGATAGCCGAAGATCGGCTTGCGCGCGAACACGGGCAGCACCTCGGAGATCACGCCGAAGCCCGGCAGCACCATGATGTAGACCTCGGGGTGGCCGAAGAACCAGAACAGATGCTGCCAGAGGACGGGCGAGCCACCCTCGGCGGCGTCGAAGAAGTGCGTGCCGAAGTGGCGTTCGGTGAGCAGCAGCGTGACCGCCGCCGCGATGACCGGCAGGGCGAAGATCAGCAGCACCGAGTAGGTCAGGATCGTCCACACGAACAGCGGCAGGCGACTCCAGCTCATCCCGCGCGCGCGCATGTTGGCGATCGTCGCGTAGAAGTTGATCGCGCCGATCAGCGACGAGAGCCCGGTCAGGTGGATCAGGTAGATCCATGCGTCCTCGCCGCCGCTGGGCGAGTAGGTCGCGTTGGCCAGCGGGACGAAGCTCACCCACCCAGCTTCGGGCGGGTTCCAGAAGATCGACGCATAGAAGACGATGCCGCCGGCGAGCAGGAGCCAGTAGGAGAGCGCGTTCAGACGCGGAAAGGCCATGTCGCGCGCCCCGATCATCAGCGGCAGGAAGTAGTTCGCAAGGCCGGCCATCATCGGGACGACGAACAGGAACACCATCGTCGTGCCGTGCATCGTGAACAGCTGGTTGTAGGTCTGCGGGCTGACCAGCGTGTTGTTCGGCGCGCCGAGCTGCAGCCGCATCATCAGCGCCTCGACGCCCCCGAGACAGAAGAACGCGAACGTCGTGACCATGTACATGATCCCGATCCGCTTGTGATCGGTCGTCGTGAACCAGCTGGTCCAGCCGGTGGCCGGACGCTGCACCCGGTGAGCAGCTACCTGGGGGACTGGTGCGACGTAGGTGGCCAACGCGGTCTCCTCGGTGTCCTAGGGGTTTTCAACCTGCCCGGCGCCCAGCTGGACGCCGAGTTTTGCTCGTGCGACCTTTGCTTGCGCGTTGGCCTGGGCGATCAGCTGCTTCTGGTAGGCCAGCCACGCTTCGAACTGCGCCGGGGGCACCGCCTTGACCGTCGCCGTCATGCGCGCGTGCCCGCGTCCGCAGAGCAGCGCGCACTGACCGCGGAAGACGCCGGGCTTTGAGACCTTGAACCAGGTGTAGCTGTGGTAGCCGGGCACCGCCTGGAACTTGCCGCCGAGCGCGGGCACCCACCAGGAGTGCACGACGTCTGCCGAGACGATGTCGAGCGTGACGGTCGTGTTCGTCGGCACGACCATCTGCTGGTATGAGTAGGGCGCGCCGAGGCCGTCAGGTTCGCTTGCGCCGGGGTATATGTACTGCCAGATGTACTGGCGTCCCACGACGGTGATGTTCAGCGATTTGCCGTTCGGAGGCAGCTTGCGGTCGGTGCTTGCGTAGATGAGGCCGTCGTCTGCCAGCGTCGCGCCTTCGGGGCCCGAGTTGGGCGGGTTCTGGATCGAGGAGAGCTTTGCGAAGGTGACGACGGCGAGGCCGATCAGGATCACCGCCGCGGCGACGGTCCAGCCGACCTCCAGACGCGTGTTGCCTCTGATCTGCGCCGGGACCGCGTGCTTGCGCGCGCGGTACTTGACGAGCGCATAGAGCAGGCCGCCCTCCACCGCGATGAAGATGACGAGCGCAATGTAGAGGGTGATCTCATACAGCGTGTCGATCTGCTTCGCGTTCGGCGAAGCGCCCGACTGCGGGGTGAAGAAGGCAAGCGGTGCGGACAGGAGATGGCCCAAGGCGCCGGAGATTCTATGCGCGGCTGCGTTCTGCGCGCTTGATGACGATTGCCACAACGCGCTCGCCGCTGCCCGAGGGCGTTCGAGCTGAGCGCCGGCAGCGCGCCGGGCGCGCGCTGAGCCTCGCGGCGCTCACCGGCCCGAGAAACGGGCCGGGCGCTTCTCCACAAACGCGCTCGCGCCCTCGAGGAAGTCGCCGCTGCCCGCCATCTCCTGCTGAATCCGGGCCTCGAGCTCCAGCTGCTCGCCCATGCGCGAGTACAGCCAGCTGTTGAGCTGGCGCTTGGTCCCCGCGTAGGAGCGCGTCGGCCCGCTCGCCAGACGCGCCGCGAGCGCCCCCGTCTCGTCGGCGAGCTGAGCGTCGGGCACCACGCGGTTGATCAGGCCCCAGTCGAGCGCCTGTGCCGCTGCGATGCGCTCGCCGAGCATCGCGAGCTCGGTCGCGCGGGCCATGCCGACGCGGCTTGGAACGAGCAGCGAGGAGCCGCCGTCCGGCACCAGGCCGATGTTCACGAAGGCCAGCGAGAAGTACGCGCTGTCGGCGGCGACGATCAGGTCGCAGCAAAGGGCCAGCGAGCAGCCGATTCCCACGGCCGGGCCGTTGACCGCAGCCAGCACGGGCTTCGGCAGCTCGCGGATCAGCTCGATGATCGGGTGGTAGCGCTTGGTGAGCGTCCGGTAGACGTCGGGGCGCCCGTCTGCGCCCAGCTCCCCCTCGCCCAGGCTCTTCAGGTCGGCGCCCGAGGAGAACCCACGCCCGGCGCCCGTCACGACCAGCGCGCGGACCGCATCGTCGTCGGCCGTCTGGCGCAGCGCGGCCAGCAGGTCGAGGCCGAGCTGACCGTTCCACGCGTTCAGCGTCTCGGGTCGATTCAGCTCGACGGTCGCCCAGCCGTCGTGCATGTGCAGGTTGACGGTCTCACGCTGCTGTGTGCTCACGTCACTCATCGCGGTGGCCTTCCTGCTCGCGGGCTTGCAAACGCTCGTGGCCGCGGCCGGGCGCCGGTGGCCGAAAACATCCTATGGCTTGTGCCGCGTGGGCCGATCCCGGGAAGCGCGCCGCGCGGCGGACGGCCCGAGCTCCGGCAGGGCGTATGCGATCGTATTGCCATGGGTCGCCCCGTGATCGGCATCTGCAGCGCGCTAGAGCAGGCGCGATGGAGCGTCTGGGACCAGGAGGCGCTGCTGCTCGCGCGCAGCTACGCCACCGAGGCGCAGCGCGCCGACGGACTTCCGATCCTGCTCGCCCCCGACCCGCGGCTGATCGAGCGCCCAGACGAAGGGCTGCGCCTGATCGACGGCCTGATGCTCGCGGGCGGCGCCGACATCGATCCGGGCGCCTACGGCCGCGATCGACACCCGGAGACGACAGGAACGGTCCCAGAGCGCGATGCGTTTGAGATCGCGCTCGTCCGCGCGGCGATCGCGCTTGACCTACCCGTCCTGGGGATCTGCCGCGGCATGCAGCTGATCAACGTGGCGCTCGGCGGGACGCTCGTCCAGGATCTTCCCGAGCACGTCGGCCACGGCGAGCACCGTAGGGTGCCCGGGTCCTTCGACGGCGCCGACCACGTGGTCGATGTGACCGCTGGCACGCTGGCGAGCCGCACGGTGGGGGAGGCTCGGCATGCCACGAAGTCCCACCACCACCAGGGCGTCGATGAGCTCGGCGAGGGGCTGCAGGTCAGCGCCACGTCGGCGATCGACGGCGTTGTCGAGGCGATCGAGCTGCGGGACAGGCGCTTCGTGCTCGGTGTGCAGTGGCACCCCGAGGCCGACGCGTCGAGCCCGGTGATCGCGGCGTTCGTGCGGGCGTCTCGCGCCGGCGGGCGGGCTGCGGGCCAGCGCATCGGCGAGACCGTCTCCTAGGCGCGGGCGCGCCGTCTGCGGGCGCGCCGGGGGTAGACGGCTACCTATACTCCAGGCGAGTGCGGGGGGCGAGCGCGATCAGGACAATCGCCTGGGGCGCGGTCGTAGCCGGTGTCGCCGCACCGCTGCTGCGCAAGCGGGTCAGCGCCCCGCCGATCGTCACGCAGGCGGTGGCGTTCGCAGCGCCGGTCGGCCTCTGCGTCGCAGTGCGACGCTCGCGCGCGCGCGATGCGGCCGCCTGCGGCCTTCAGATGTGGGCCTACCTCGCCGCGTACAAGACGCCGCACGACGACGAGGCCGGGCAGGCTGCGCGCGTGCACATCGACTACCCGATCAGCATCGATCGGGTGCTCGGCCTCGGCGATCTGCCCACCGTCAGGCTGCAGCGCGCGCTCGCGCGGGTGAAGCCCGACGGCACGCCAGACTGGCGCCCGCTGGACGCGCTGCTCGTGTGGGCCCACTGGAGCTGGTTCATGGTTCCGCACGCCGCGCTGGCCTACATCGTCCTGCGCGATCCTGCGCGCTTTCCCCGCGCCGCCGCGATGACGTACGCCGTCTTCGATATCGGCGCGACCGCGTATTGGCTGGCGCCGACCGCACCGCCGTGGTATGTAGCGACGGCGGGCGCCCGGCCGCCCCGCGACACCCGCGGAGCGGGGTTGCGCACGGCGCGCGGAGAGCCGTCCGCACGGCGCATGATGGCCGAGTACGGAGAACACTTCTGGGGGGACGGCTGGGGCCCGCTCTACAGTGTGTTCGGAGGCAACCCCTTGGCTGCGATGCCCTCGCTGCACTTCGCCACATCGCTGATGGCCGCGCTCCTGCTCGCCGAGGTGGGGCCGGTCGCGGGCGCGCTCGGCTGGACATACACGCTGACGCTCGCCTTTGCGCTGATCTACCTCGGTGAGCACTACCTCGTGGATCTTCTTGGGGGCGCTGCCCTGACCGGGGCCGTGCGGCGGCTCGGTCCTCGCGCGGAGCCCGCAGTGTCGCGGGCGAGGAGCGCCGTGGCCGCCCTGGAGGCGATCGCCCACGAAGCGAGCTGAGAACGTGGCCAGCGATCCAACCGACGGGACGGCGGCGCCCGTCGGGGAGCGCGATGCCTTGCCGGTGGGCGGAGAGACGCCCGGGGACGCTCCGGCCGGCGACGCGGTGCGGCGGCGGCTGAGCGGCGGCGATGGACGGCGCGACCCTGCCGCGGACCGCGAGGCGTCGCTCGCGACGGCCGGCGGCCGACAGCCGCGCGGTGAGGAGGGTGCGCGTGCGCCGGCGAGCGTCGAAGACGAGATGCCGCGCCTGCGGCTCACGCGACGCGAGGTCGTCGCTTCCGTGCTGTTCGTTCTGCTCGGTGTCGGCTTCCTCTACGTCGTGCTGCCGAGGCTCGCGGGCGAGACCGCCATCCTGCGCCACCTCGAAGCCTGGGAGCGCGGGAACAGCTGGTGGCTCGCGATCGGAGTCCTGCTCGAGGTGCTTTCCTTCGCCGGCTACGTGCTGTTGTTTCGAGCGGTATTCGTTCGCGGGACGGGAGTGATCGGCTGGCGTGAGAGCTACCAGATCTCGCTCGCCGGGGTGGCCGCTACACGCCTCTTTGCGACCGCGGGCGCGGGCGGAGTGGCGCTCACCGTGTGGGCCCTGCGCCGCTCGGGAATGGACGCGCGAGTGGTCGCCTGCCGGATGGTCGCGTTCATGGTGCTTCTGTACTCGATCTACATGGGCTCGCTGATCATCGACGGCCTCGCGCTGCGCACCGGCCTGTTCCCCGGCGGTGGCTCGTTCGCGATCACGGTCATCCCGGCGATCGCGGCCGCAGTCGTGGTAGCGCTCGTGGGCGCGATGGCGCTGCTGCCCGGTGACTTCGAGCGGCGCCTGCGGCGGTGGGCGTCGGGCTCGGGACGCGCGGCACACTGGATCGCCAGCGCGGCGGCCGCTCCGGCCCTGGCCGCGAGCGGCGTGCGCACCGCGATCGATCTGATTCGCTCGCGCGACCCCGGGCTGCTCGGCGCCGTGGCCTGGTGGGGCTTCGACATCGGCGTGCTGTGGGCGATGTTCCACGCGTTCGGGTCTGCGCCGCCGTTCACCGTGATCTGGATGGCCTACTTCGTCGGGACGCTGGGCAATCTGCTCCCGCTCCCAGGCGGGTTGGGGGGCGTCGAGGGCGGAATGATCGGCGCGCTCGTTGCGTTCGGCGTCGACTTCAACCTCGCGGTGCTCGTGGTCCTGTCATACCGGGCGATCTCCTTCTGGCTGCCGACGCTCCCGGGCGGCGTGGCCTACTTTCAGCTGCGCCGAACAGTGGCCCGGTGGCGCGAGGAACAGAGCGCGCCGCCGTCCTCGGCAGGCCGCGGGACGCCGCCCCGAGCGACCGGCGCGCTGGGCGTCACCCAGACCTGACCTGGCCGCCCGCTGGGGCCGGTGACCGAGGACGGCGTCTGTGACCCGCCGAGGTTTCAGTGCCGGACTTCCACGTATCTAACGTGACCATTGTCATCGACAATTGTCACGTCGAAAACGTGGCTGCGGGAGGCGGTCGTCGCCGAGCAGGTGAAGTAGATTCCCTGTTTTTGGAGGATCTGCGACGGGCAGGTCACGCTTGCCGTCGCGTGACGATCGCTGACTAGCGACCGCGCGATCGCCCGCTTGACCGCTTCGACGTCGAGGACGATCAGGGGCGCCTGGTTTGCATAGCGGACACGACCGTTGTCGTTGATCTCGATTGCCCTGACGGGATAGGCGCCCACCTCGAGCTTGGCTCGGCACTGAAACCGGCGACCGATTTCCAGCGGGACGTTCGCCGGACAGGTGACGGGCACGTAGATGTGATGCTGGGCGAGGATCGATGCGGCGATCGAGCGCTCGACTCTGACGGTGTCAAGCGTGGACATGCTCGAGCCGCAGCCGATCACGGTGACACCGCAGAGGGCCATCGCGAGTGCGCCGGCGAGGTGGTCAGGGCGCTGACGGTCGCGGCCGGCTACAGCGAGCCTGCGCTCTGACCGTCCCGACGCGTTCAGGCGTGTTCTGAGCATTTGTGCGCTCCAGGATGCGCCTAACCGCCGGGTGACCAAGTGGCACCCGAAGTGCTGTCGCGTAGCTGGCATCTCCCCTTCAGCTGGCGATCGCGAGACCGAAGGAACTCTACAGAATCGCGAGATTACATGATGCTGAGGACGCCTTCGCGCGCTCTGAGGCTCGCTCAGCTTTACGTCCAAAAGGATTGCTTGGGATTCAGCCCTAAAGGATCGTTCGGCGGCGTCGATAGACGTAATAGCCGCGTCCGATCAGGGGGCATCGTCGTGATCGGGATGCGGTCCATTTCATCGGTCGCTAGCCGGCTCTCGACAGGGGTTTCCGCATGCCCAGGACAGGGATGTTGAAGACAATCGTTCTCAGATTGCGACCAGCGGTCCTCATCGTCGCCGTCGTGCTGTCGATGACCGGTCACGCGCACGCGGAGCGGCTCGTTCTGGCAGCGGCCAGTCGCGCCAGCGGCGGGTCCGGGGTCACCGGTCAGGTCAATGCGTCGGACCTGTGGGGCGAGGTGATGGCCGGGGGGGCGCAGAGCCCAAAGGGTGTAGCCGGCGTGAGCGGGGAAGTGGGCGAACCCAATGAAAAATCTGGCAATGGAAGCAATCAGAACGGCCTAGGGCTCCCAGGCCCGCGAGGCGCGACTGGTCCCCGAGGCGCGTCTGGTCCGAAAGGAAGGCGAGGTCCTCGAGGTCTCCGCGGCTCCGCAGGGCCGGCAGGAAAGGCGGGCCCGGCCGGCGCCAGGGGCGAAGCTGGGGCTGAAGGCAAAGACGGGGGACAGGGAGCCAAGGGGACCGCCGGCGAGGAAGGCAGCACCGGTGCAGAAGGCGCTGTGGGCGCGGAAGGAAAGCGGGGGGTGGCGGGGACAGCGGGCGCCGTGGGCGCGGCCGGCGCCGACGGCAAAGAAGGCGCAGGCGGCGTGACCGGGGCAACGGGGCCGGCGGGCTTGGAAGGCAAAGAAGGCGCCCAAGGCGCGACCGGACCTGAAGGCATCGGCAGCGGCGGGACGGGCGCGACAGGCACAACCGGAGCGGAAGGAGCCGAAGGCAAAGCCGGGGCCGCCGGAGCCGAAGGCGCCAAAGGAGTGACTGGCGCGACCGGCCTGGTGGGCGCGACCGGAACCGAAGGGACGGCAGGCGCAACAGGCGCCACAGGCGTCACGGGCACAACGGGCGTCACCGGCGCGAAAGGCGCTACGGGGGGCTTGGCGCCCGTAGTTCCGGGCAAAACAGGCGCAACGGGAGCCACTGGCGCCACCGGAGCAACGGGAGCCGAAGGGAAGACCGGCGTGATAGGTGCTACGGGATCGACCGGCACGACTGGATCGACCGGCGCTATCGGGGCCGAAGGCGTGAATGGCGTGACCGGAGCGACGGGCTCCACAGGTGCGACCGGAGCCACCGGCGCGGAAGGCGGCACTGGCGCCGAAGGCAGAACAGGCGTCACCGGGGCCGAAGGCGTGAATGGCATCACAGGAGCAACAGGCTCCACAGGCGCGACCGGAGCCACCGGTGCGGAAGGCAACACTGGCGCCGAAGGCAAGACAGGCGCCACCGGAGCCGAAGGGATCACAGGCACGACTGGCGCAACGGGCTCCACAGGTTCGACTGGAGCCACCGGCGCTACAGGCTCCACCGGGACTTCCGGCGCCACCGGAGCTGAAGGCAAAACAGGCACGACTGGATCAACAGGCGCCACCGGAGCGACGGGTTCCATAGGTACTACCGGCGCCACTGGCGCCGAAGGCGTGAAAGGCATCACCGGAGCGACGGGTTCAACAGGCACTACCGGCGCAACAGGAGCCGAAGGCAAGACCGGCCTGACAGGCGCCACAGGATCGACCGGCACGACTGGATCGACTGGCGCCACCGGCGCCGAAGGGACCAAAGGGGTGACCGGCGCAACGGGTTCCACCGGCGCGACCGGTGCCACGGGCGCGGAAGGCAAAACAGGTGCCACGGGCGCTGCGGGATCGACCGGCACGACTGGATCGACAGGTGCCACCGGAGTCGAAGGCACCAAAGGCGTGACCGGCGCAACCGGTTCGACAGGCGCCACCGGAGTCACCGGCGCGGAAGGCAAAACCGGCGTGACAGGCGCAACGGGATCGACCGGTGCGACTGGATCGACAGGCGCCACCGGCGCAACAGGAGCCGAAGGCAAAACCGGCGTGACGAGCGCGACTGGATCGACCGGTGCGACAGGATCGACCGGTGCCACCGGCGATGAAGGCACCAAGGGTGTGACCGGAGCAACGGGCTCCACAGGATCGACCGGTGCGACAGGATCAACCGGCGCCACTGGCGCTGAAGGGACCAAGGGTGTGACCGGAGCAACGGGCTCCACAGGCGCCACCGGCGCCACGGGTTCCACAGGTACTACCGGCGCCACCGGCGCCGAAGGCACCAAAGGGCTGACCGGAGCAACGGGTTCCACCGGATCGACTGGGGCCACGGGCGCTACGGGTTCCACCGGTACTTCTGGCTCCACCGGAGCCGAAGGCACCAAAGGCGTGACCGGCGTGACCGGCTCCACAGGCGCGACCGGCGCAACAGGAGCCGAAGGCAAAACCGGAGTGACGAGCGCGACTGGATCGACCGGAGCGACAGGATCAACCGGTGCCACCGGAGCCGAAGGCACCAAGGGTGTGACCGGAGCAACGGGCTCCACAGGATCGACCGGCGCCACCGGCGGCACGGGTTCCACGGGTACTACCGGCGCCACTGGCGCCGAAGGCGTGAAAGGCATCACCGGAGCGACAGGCTCAACAGGCACTACCGGCTCAACAGGAGCCGAAGGCAAAACCGGCTTGACAGGCGCGACCGGATCGACAGGCACGACGGGATCGACAGGCGCCACCGGAGCCGAAGGCACCAAAGGCATCACAGGCGCAACAGGCTCCACAGGATCGACGGGAGCCACCGGCGCGACGGGTTCCACGGGTACTACCGGCGCCACCGGAGCTGAAGGCACCAAAGGCGTGACCGGCGCAACCGGTTCAACGGGCGCGACTGGAGCCACGGGAGTCGAAGGGATCACAGGCACGACTGGCGCGACGGGCTTGACAGGTTCGACCGGTGCCACCGGGGCGACGGGCTCCACGGGTACTACCGGCTCCACCGGAGCCGAAGGCAAGACCGGTGTGACAGGCGCAACGGGATCGACGGGTGCGACGGGTACTACCGGCGCCACGGGAGTCGAAGGCACCAAAGGCGTGACCGGCGCGACGGGTTCGACAGGCACGACCGGAGCCACCGGCGCCACGGGTTCCACGGGTACTACCGGCGCCACCGGAGCTGAAGGGACCAAAGGCATCACCGGAGCAACGGGCTCCACGGGAGCTACCGGCGCAACAGGAGCCGAAGGCAAAACCGGCGTGACAGGCACAACGGGATCGACCGGCACGACCGGATCGACAGGCACAACGGGGTCGACAGGCACGACCGGGTCGACCGGCGCCACCGGCGCCGAAGGCACCAAAGGCATCACCGGCGCAACAGGTTCGACAGGCGCGACCGGAGCCACCGGCGCGGAAGGAAAAACCGGAACCGAAGGCAAAACCGGCGCGACGGGTGCGACGGGTACTACCGGCGCCACCGGAGTCGAAGGCACCAAAGGCGTGACCGGCGCGACGGGTTCGACAGGCACGACCGGAGCCACCGGCGCCACGGGTTCCACGGGTACTACCGGCGCCACCGGAGCTGAAGGGACCAAAGGCATCACCGGAGCAACGGGCTCCACGGGAGCTACCGGCGCAACAGGAGCCGAAGGCAAAACCGGCGTGACAGGCACAACGGGATCGACCGGCACGACCGGATCGACAGGCACAACGGGATCGACAGGCACGACCGGATCGACCGGCACGACCGGGTCGACCGGCGCCGAAGGCACCAAAGGCATCACCGGCGCAACAGGTTCGACAGGCGCGACCGGAGCCACCGGCGCGGAAGGAAAAACCGGAACCGAAGGCAAAACCGGCGCGACGGGTGCGACGGGTACTACCGGCGCCACGGGAGTCGAAGGCACCAAAGGCGTGACCGGCGCGACGGGTTCGACAGGCACGACCGGAGCCACCGGCGCCACGGGTTCCACGGGTACTACCGGCGCCACCGGAGCTGAAGGGACCAAAGGCATCACCGGAGCAACGGGCTCCACGGGAGCTACCGGCGCAACAGGAGCCGAAGGCAAAACCGGCGTGACAGGCACAACGGGATCGACCGGCACGACCGGATCGACAGGCACAACGGGGTCGACAGGCACGACCGGGTCGACCGGCGCCACCGGCGCCGAAGGCACCAAAGGCATCACCGGCGCAACAGGTTCGACAGGCGCGACCGGAGCCACCGGCGCGGAAGGAAAAACCGGAACCGAAGGCAAAACCGGCGCGACGGGTGCGACTGGTTCGACAGGCGCCACCGGAGTCGAAGGCACCAAAGGCGCCACCGGCGGCACGGGTTCGACAGGCACGACCGGTGCCACCGGAGCCGAAGGGATCGCAGGCACGACTGGCGCAACGGGCTCCACAGGTTCGACTGGAGCCACCGGCGCTACAGGCTCCACCGGGACTTCCGGCGCCACCGGAGCTGAAGGCAAAACAGGCACGACTGGATCAACAGGCGCCACCGGAGCGACGGGTTCCATAGGTACTACCGGCGCCACTGGCGCCGAAGGCGTGAAAGGCATCACCGGAGCAACGGGCTCAACAGGCACTACCGGCGCAACAGGAGCCGAAGGCAAGACCGGCCTGACAGGCGCCACAGGATCGACCGGCACGACTGGATCGACAGGTGCCACCGGCGCCGAAGGGACCAAAGGGGTGACCGGCGCGACGGGTTCGACAGGCACGACCGGAACCACCGGCGCGACGGGTGCGACGGGTACTACCGGCGCCACCGGAGTCGAAGGCACCAAAGGCGTGACCGGCGCAACGGGCTCGACAGGACGACCGGAGCCACCGGCGCCACGGGTTCCACGGGTACTACCGGCGCCACCGGAGCTGAAGGGACCAAAGGCATCACCGGAGCAACGGGCTCCACGGGAGCTACCGGCGCAACAGGAGCCGAAGGCAAAACCGGCGTGACAGGCACAACGGGATCGACCGGCACGACCGGATCGACAGGCACAACGGGATCGACAGGCACGACCGGATCGACCGGCACGACCGGGTCGACCGGCGCCGAAGGCACCAAAGGCATCACCGGCGCAACAGGTTCGACAGGCGCGACCGGAGCCACCGGCGCGGAAGGAAAAACCGGAACCGAAGGCAAAACCGGTGTGACCGGAGCGACTGGTTCGACTGGCGCCACCGGAGCCGAAGGCACCAAAGGGGTGACCGGTGCAACAGGTTCGACAGGCGCGACAGGTTCGACCGGCGCCACCGGAACGACCGGCACGGAAGGCAAAACTGGAGCCGAAGGCACCAAAGGTGTGACCGGAGCGACGGGGGCCACTGGCTCGACAGGAGCTACCGGCTCTGAAGGCAAAACCGGCACCGAAGGCAAAACCGGCGCAGAAGGCACTAAAGGCGTGACCGGCTCGATCGGAGTCACAGGCACGACAGGCGTCACGGGAACTACCGGCCCGGACGGCAAAGAAGGCTCGACAGGCAAAGAAGGCCCGACCGGCAAAGAAGGGAGGCCCGACCGGGAAAGAAGGGTCAGGCAAAGAAGGCCCGACCGGGAAAGAAGGCAAATCCTTCTCGGTAGGTAGCTACGGTGCCGTCACCACGCGTAGCCTCAATGAAGAACTCGAACCTTCGGCCACGGAACCGATCCAGGTCATCGCAACCGTCACGACCGGGAAAACAGAAGCCACTACCGTCGAAATCCTCGTGGGAGGGGCGCTGATCATGCCCAAACTGGAATACACGCCCAAAACCACGACCGAAAAACGCGCCTATACCTTCATCGTTCCTGCGGGCAAAAAGTTCAAGGTCACGACCACCCTGAACGCGGGCTCACTGTCCACGAGCTATCTGCCGCTCTAGCTAGCGGAGCGTGTCGCGATCGAGCTTCGTGCCGGCCCAGGCCTCGGTCACTTCCTCGAGCGTGCGCTCGGGTGCGCCTCGTTTGCGCCGATACCTGTTCTGGGCAGCCAGCATCTGACGGATGTCGCCGTCATGCAGCTCGGCCTCCCGCTCGGCCGAGCGGGTCGGTTTCCAGTCGAGCACGTCGTCGTACCCGCGGTGCAGGTGACCCGCGAGCATCGCCAGCAGCAGGATCACGAGCGGCACCCCGAGCGTCATGGCGAGAAAGTAAGTCTGCGCCATCCCTCATGTATACGCCAACACGCTGAAGGCATCAAGCCGGCCCCGAGGCATCGAGCCGGCCCCACGCGCGTGACCATCCGTCCAGCGTGCTGCAGCGCTATACTTTACAAAGTAAAGTAGTCTTCGTGTCCAGGCGTGAGCGCGACAGGGTCCGGCCCGCAGGGCCGGGGCGGCATCCCGGCCGCGCACGGGGCGAGAATTGGAGATGATGATCAGATGAGCGAGGCCGAGTCGAATGGCAGCGAGCAGCACGCGGGCGACATCGAGAACGTGATCGTGATCGGCAGCGGCCCGGCGGGCTATACGGCCGCGCTCTACACCGCACGTGCCAACCTCCACCCGCTCGTGATAGAGGGCTTCGCGTGGGGCGGGCTGCTCCAGCAGACGACCGATGTCGAGAACTACCCGGGCTTCCCAGACGGCGTGATGGGCCCCGAGATGATGCAGAAGTTTCGCGACCAGGCCGAGCACTTCGGCGCGCGCCTGATCACCGAGCAGGCCGAGCGCGTGCAGCTGGCGAGCGAGCCCGGCGGCGTGCACAGCGTATGGGTCGGCGACACGGAGCACCGGGCGCGGACCGTCGTGCTCGCGATGGGCGCCGAGCACAAAAAACTCTGCGTGCCGGGCGAGGACAAGCTTGGTGGACGCGGCGTGAGCTACTGCGCCACGTGCGACGCGGCCTTCTTTCGCGACGCCGAGACGCTGATCGTCGGCGGCGGCGACTCGGCGATGGAGGAGGCGATCTTCCTGTCGAAGTTCGCCTCGCACGTCACGATCGTGCACCGCCGCGCGGACTTCAGGGCCTCGAAGATCATGCTCGAGCGAGCTCGCGCACAGGACAACATCGAGCTGCTGACTCCCTACACGGTCCGCGAGTTCGTGGCGGGCGAGAACGGCGCGCTAGGCCACGCTGTGCTGACCAATGTCGAGACCGGCGAGGAGCGCGAGGTGCTCGTATCGGGCGCCTTCATCGCGATCGGCCACGAGCCCCAGTCGGCGCTCGTCCGCGACCAGCTCGACGTCGACGAGAACGGCTACGTGATAACCGATGGGAGATCCACACAGACCAAGCTGCCGGGCGTCTTCGCCGCTGGCGACCTGGTGGACCATGTCTACAGGCAGGCCGTCACAGCGGCGGGCTCCGGGTGCCAGGCGGCGCTCGACGCCGAGTGGTACCTGCGCGACACGCCACAGGTGCCCACTCCTCCAGAGATGCCCGAGGGCGACCTGGCCGAGGCACAGTGGGCGCCCCCGGCAGGCGCACGTAGCACGGCCGCCCCGCGACCGAGCTGACTCAGCCGTCGGGCGGGAGCGCGCCCTCGAGCTGGAGCAGCCAGCGCTTGCGCTGCAGGCCGCCGCCATAGCCGCCCAGCGCGCCGCCGCTGCGCAGCACCCGGTGACAGGGGATCACGATCGGGATCGGGTTTGACCCGAGCGCGTTGCCGGCTGCTCGCGAGCCGCGCGGGCTGCCCGCCTTCGCGGCCACGTCCTGATAGCTGAGCACCCTTCCGTAGGGGATCCGTGCGGTGGCGCCGAGCACGCGGCGCGAGAACGGGCCGATGAGCGTGCGGTCGAGCTTCAGGTCGAAGCGCCGCCTACCTCCTCCGAAGTACTCGTCGAGCTCGCGTCGCGTGCCCTCGAGCGCACCGGGAGTCTCGACGATTCGCGGCGACACCGCTCGCGCGAGGCGCTCGAGCACCTCGTCTACGTCCTCCTCGGGAAAGGCCAGCCGCACGAGCCCTCGCCTGGTGGTCGCGGCGAGCAGCTCGCCAAACGGCGACTCGACAGTTCCGTAGCTGACGTCCACGAGGCCTTCGGCGTCGGCCAGCTCGACTACCCGCGCCGCCGCCGCCTCGGCCTGCTCGACGTCGCCTGCGCCGCCACGGCGCAGCAGCTTCTCGAAATCGCGCATCAGGTCACCGCCTCTCTGAGCTTGGTCAGTCCCTCGTGCAGCGAGCGCCGCGCCGCGTCCTCTGAGCAGCCGATCGTCGCCGCGATCTCACGATGCGGAAGATCGGCCACGTAGCGCAACACGACCGCCGAGCGCTGGCGATCGGGCAGGCCTCGCACGGCCGCCCAGACCGCCTCGTCCGCGTGCGACGCCGTCGCGACGCGACGATCGTCGATCGCGGATGCGTCAGCGACGGGCACCGCGCGCCGCGCCCTGGCGCGGTGCGAGTCGAGCGCCTTGCGGTTTGCGATCGTCAGCACCCAGCCGCGCAGGTTGCTGGCGTCTTTCAGGCTCGGATAGGCCCGCAGCGCCGACAGGAACGTCTCCTGGAAGCAGTCCTCGGCGTCCGCGCGGCCCACCGCGGCCACGAGAAAGCTCCAGACAGCGTCGCGATAGCAGTCGAGGAAGCGCTGAAAGGGGGGTGGTGGTCTGCCGCTCACACTGGTTCAACGACGGCCGGCCGCGGAATGTGAGATCGCCGTGCTAGCCCTCGCCGTCATAGTCGAAGAAGCCGCCTTCGCCGGCGCGCCCGACGCGGCCCGCGGCTACCAGCCGGCGCAGCGCGGGTGCGGGTCGGTAGCGCTCCTCGCGGTACTCGTCGCCGAGGGCCGTGAGCACCGCCAGCACGTGATCGAGACCGATCGCGTCGGCCCATTGCATGGGCCCGCGCGGGTGGCTCAGCCCGAGGCGCATCCCGGTATCGATATCGCGCGCGCTGCCCACGCCCTCGCCGAGCGCGAACGCGCACTCGTTGATGATCTGGCAGACCACGCGTCCGAGCACGAGGCCCGGCGCGTCGCCCACCCACTCGCAGTACTTGCCGAGCGCGGCGAAGAACCGCTCCGCGCGCGCTGCCGCCACCGGCGATGAGCTCTCGCTGCGCGTCAGCTCGACCAGACGCGCCTCCTGCAACGGCGGCAGCACATGAAAACCGACCGCGCTGCCACCGGGGTCCTGCGCGCCGAGCGAGCCCTCGGCGCACAGCACGAGGTGGGCTCCACCCGGCGCCGACTCACGGTGCCCGGCGCGGGCTGCGCGCTCGCGCTCGCGCTCGCGCCCACATTGGATCGATAGCGAAGGGAGCACGCCGCCCGTCGGCTCGTGCGGCGAGCGCACCTCGTATCCCGCGGCGTCGGCGGCCGCGCGCAGCTCGTCGGCGAGCACACCGCTGCCGGCGATCACGACAACTCCCTCGCCTCCGTCCGGTGAACCCGGCTCTAGTGGCGGCGGGTCGTCGGGCCTGTAACCCTTGGGTCCCTTGCTGTAGTCGTAGTAGCCACGCCCGCTCTTTCGGCCGAGCAGGCCGGCCGCCACGCGCGTCGCCTGAATCGGCGAGGGGCGCCAGCGCGGCTCCCCGAAGCTCAGCTCGTAGAAGCTCTGCGAGATCTCAAATCCCGTGTCGACCCCGACCAGGTCGCTCAGCTCGAACGGGCCCATCGGAAAGCGGCCCTCCATGCGCATGATCCGATCGATCGTCTCCACGTCTGCGATCCGCTCGCCGAGCAGCCGCAGCGCCTCCAGCCCAAACGGCCTGTTGCAGCGGTTGACCAGGAAGCCCGGCCCGTCGGACGCGCGGATCGTGTCCTTGCCCATCGCCTTCCCGGTAGCCGTCGCCAGCGCGAGCGAGCGCTCGTCGGACAGCGCGCCGGCGACGATCTCGAGCAGCCTCATGACCGGCGCCGGGTTGAAGAAGTGCATGCCCACGACGCGCTCCGGCCCCGGCACGGTCGCCGCGATGCTGGTGATCGGCAGCGACGACGTGTTGCTCGCCAGCACGCACTCGCCCGAGACGATCTCGGCGAGCCTGCCATAGAGCTCGTGCTTGAGCTCGATTCGCTCCGGGGCGGCCTCGATAACAAGGTCGCAGTCAGAGAACGCCGACAGGTCGTCCACCGCCTGGAGTCGAGCCGCGGCCTCGCCTGCCGCCTCGGGATCGAGTCTGCCTTTGGCCGCTTCTTTGGCCAGCCCGTCGCGCGCGCGGTCGGACCCCTTGGCCAGGGCGTCTGCGATCGGGTCGTGCAGCAGCGTGCGAGCGCCGCTGCGCGCGGCGAGCTGGGCGATCCCCGAGCCCATGGTGCCCGCGCCGACCACGCCTATGACCTGCGCTGCCTCGCCCGCCGGGCCGGCTGCGCCGGCCCCATCATCATTCTTCTCCGTCATCGACCAGCCGCGGCTAGGCGGTCGGCACGAGCGCGTTGACACCCGTCATCGCCCGACCGATCAGCATCTGCTGAATCTGCGACGTGCCCTCGTAGATCGTCGTCACGCGCGCGTCGCGGAAGTAGCGCTCGACGGGGTGGTCGTCCACGTAACCCGCGCCCCCGTGCACCTGGATCGCCAGGTTGGCGCACTGCAGCGACGCTTCGGTCGCATGCAGCTTGGCGATCGACGTCTCCATCGAGTTCGGCCGTCCCTGGTCCTTGAGAAAGCCGGCGCGCCACGCCAGCATCCGCGAGGCGTCGGTTTTCAGCACCATCTCGGCGATCATCGCCTGCACGAGCTGAAAGCTCGCGATCGGTTTGCCGAACTGCACGCGCTCCTTGGAGTACTTGACGGACTCATCGACACAGCCCTGGCAAATGCCAACGGCGCCGCAGGCGACCGAATAGCGTCCCGACTCGAGGTTCGATAGCGCAATTTTGAAGCCGTCGCCCACGCTGCCGAGCATCTCGTCGTCGCTGCACTGGACATCTTCCAGCGAGATCGACGCCGTGTCGGACGCGTGCAGGCCCATCTTGTGCTCGATCTCCTGCGTGCCGAAGCCGGGCTGATCGGTGTCGACCATGAAACACGCGATCCCCTTGTAGCCGAGCTCGGGATCGGTCTGCGCGAAGATCAGCGCCACCTTCGCGTGGCTGGCCATCGAGATCCACATCTTCGAGCCGTTGAGCACCCAGCCGGAGTCGGTCTTACGCGCGCGCGTTTTCTGGTTGGCCGCGTCCGAGCCCACATCGGGCTCGGTCAGCCCGAAGCAGCCAAGCCACTCGCCCGAGCAGAGCTTGGGTAGGTACTTGTGCTTCTGCTCCTCGGTGCCGAACTTCAGGATCCCCGAGCACACGAGCGACGTCTGCACCGAGATGACGGTCCGGATGGAGGAGTCGGCGCGCCCGATCTCCTCGACGACCAGGCCGTAGCTGAGGTAGTCCAGGCCTGCCCCGCCGTACTCCGCGGGGACGATCGCCCCCAGGTAGCCTTGGTTTGCGACCTTCTCGACCATCTCCATGTCGAAGTGGTGGTTGCGCGCGTTTTCGCGCGACTGCACCACTATCTCTTTGTCGGCGAACTGGCGCGCGGTCTCCTTGATCAGGCGCTGCTCGTCGGTCAGGTCGAAGTCCATCGTCTCCTCTTCTTTCAGCCAAGCTTTGGCGTTTTCCAGGGCGCGCTCACACGCCGCTCGATCTCCTGCGCGATGCCGTCGATCGCCAGGCGCTCCTGCGCCAGCGAGTCCCGATCGCGCAACGTGACAGTGCGGTCCTGCAGGCTCTGGTGGTCGATCGTCAGGCAGAACGGCGTTCCTATCTCGTCCTGGCGGCGGTAGCGCCTGCCGATCGCTCCGCCCTCATCGTACTCGGCCTGCACCCGCTCGCGCACCGCTCGGTGGACCTCGCGCGCGAGCTCCGGCTGCTCGTCCTTGCTCACGAGCGGCAGCACCGCTGCCTTGACCGGCGCCAGCCGCGGATGCAGGCGCAGGACGGTGCGCTCCTCGCCCTTGCCCGTCCCCTCGCGCTCGACCCGTTCCTCGTCGTAGGCGTCCACGAGGAACGCCAGCGTCGCACGGTCGGCTCCCGCAGCGGGCTCGATCACGTGCGGCACGTAGCGCTCGCCGGTCTGCTGGTCGAAGTACTCGAGCTTCTCGCCGGAGTGCTGCGCGTGCTGCGTGAGGTCGAAGTCGCCGCGATTGGCGATGCCCTCGAGCTCTGACCAGCCGATGGGAAAGAGGTACTCGACGTCGCTCGTCGCGCTGGAGTAGTGCGAGAGCTCGTCGGGATCATGCGCGCGCATGCGCAGGTGATCGGGGCGGATGCCGAGGTTCACGTACCACAGCTCGCGCTCCTTGAGCCAGTGCTCGAACCATTCCTGCGCATCGGCGGGCGGCACGAAGAACTCCATCTCCATCTGCTCGAACTCGCGCGTCCTGAAGATGAAGTTGCCGGGCGTGATCTCGTTGCGAAACGACTTGCCCACCTGGGCGATCCCAAAGGGCGGTTTCTTGCGCGAGAAGCTGAGCACGTTCTTGAAGTTGACGAAGATGCCCTGCGCGGTCTCCGGGCGCAGGTAGGCGGTCGCGCCCGACTCCTTCACCGGCCCGATCGTCGTCTCGAACATCAGGTTGAAGTCGCGCGCGTCGGTCAGGTCGCACTCGTCCGTTTCGCCCGGGTGCTTGGACGGTTTGCGCCCGCACGCGAGCTCTGCGAGGTGGTCGGCGCGAAAGCGCTGCTTGCACGCGCGGCAGTCCACGAGCGGATCGGTGAAGCCGGCGAGGTGGCCCGACGCCTCCCAGACCTTCGGATGCTGCAGGATCGCCGAGTCGATCGCCACGATGTCGTCGCGCTCTGAGAGCATCGCGCGCCACCACTCGTTCTTCACGTTGCTCTTCAGCAGCACCCCGTAGTGGCCGAAGTCATACGTCGAGCCGACTCCCCCGTAGATCTCAGAGGACGGGAAGATGAAGCCGCGCCGCTTGCTCAGCGCGACGATCTTGTCCATCGTGACCGCATCCCGTGGCTCGCTGGTTGCCTGCGCCATGCGGCTGGATGCTAGTCGAGCGCCGACGAGGCTAGGCTGCGGGCCGTGGCTCGGGTGCTGATCGTCGGCGGCGGCTGCCGCGGCCGAGAGCTCGCGTCCGCGCTCGTCGCGCAGCGCCACGCGGTGCGCATCACCACGCGCTCAGAGGCCGGTCGTCGCGCGATCGAGAGCAGCGGCGCCGAGTGTGCGATCGGCGACCCCGACCGTCTGGCGACGCTGCGCGACTCGCTAGAGCACGTCGCGGTCGCATGCTGGCTGCTGGGCAGCGCGACAGGCTCGGCCGCGCAGCTGCGCGAGCTGCACTCCTCCCGTCTGCGGCTGTTCCTCGAGCACGCCATCGACACGACGCTGCGCGGCTTCATCTATGAGGCGGCCGGGACCACCGTCGCTCACGAGACGCTCGCCGACGGCGCGCGCACGGTGCAGGCTGTCACGCAGCGCAACGCCATCCCCGCTGCGATCATCACCGCCGATCCGCGCCTGCGCGAGGACTGGCTGCGCGACGCGCGCTCGGCGCTCGACGCGCTGCTCGGCGACGGGCGCGCCGCGGACGGCGGCCGGCCGACGGGCGGGCGTCCGCTATCCTGATAATCACCCGAAAGCCGATCAGGATTTATACGTTGGGAGTGGCGGCCTGCGTCTCTGATTTCGGCGCGAGCCACCCGCTTAGAAAGGAACAAGATCACATGACGCTGAAACTTGGCGACGTAGCCCCCGACTTCGAGGCCGACACGACCGAGGGCCACATCAAATTCCACGACTGGATCGGCGAGTCCTGGGCCGTGCTCTTCTCTCATCCCAAGGACTTCACCCCCGTGTGCACGACCGAGCTCGGCTACATGGCCAAGGCCAAGCCCGAGTTCGACAAGCGCAACACGAAGATCATCGGCCTGTCGGTCGATCCGCTCGACAGGCACGAGGAGTGGGTTAAGGACATCGAGGATACGCAGGGCGCAGCCCCCAACTACCCGATCATCAGCGACAGCGACTTTCACGTCTCAAAGCTGTACGGCATGCTGCCGGCCGACGCCTCCGGCGATCCGCTGTCGCGCACGCCGGCAGACAACCAGACGGTGCGAAACGTCTTCGTGATCGGCCCCGACAAGAAGGTCAAGCTGATCCTCGTCTACCCGATGACGACCGGCCGCAACTTCGACGAGGTGCTACGCGTGATCGACTCGCTCCAGCTGACCGCCAACCACAAGGTGGCCACGCCTGTCAACTGGAAAGCCGGCGAGAAGGTGATCATCGCCGGCTCGGTCTCAAATGACGAGGCAAAGGAGACCTACCCTGACGGATGGGAGGAGCCCCGCCCCTACATCCGCCTCGTTCCCCAGCCCAGCTAGCCCAGACCGCCGCGCAGCCGGCCGATAGCGCGCCCGGCCTCGGGGCGCGCTAGGTCAGCGACAGGGCCCGGCCTGAGCCTTCCCGCCTGACCCGGCTCAGCAGCTCGCCGAGGATGCGCGCCGTCGCGCCCCAGATCATGTGCTCGCCGACGGTGTATGCGTCGGTCTGAAAGCTGATCCCGCGGCGTTCCAGGCGGACCTTGCTCCGTCCCGAGCGCAGCGCGCCCAGTGGCAGCTCGAGCACCGCGTCGACCTCGGCGGCTGCCGGGCGCCAGGTCAGGCCCGTCGCGATCTCGCCGACGAACGGGTGGATCAGGTAGCCGGTCGCGAACGTCGACACGGGCGAGAGCTCGCCGAGCAGCCGTACCTCCTCCGGCGCGAGCCCGATCTCCTCCTCGGCCTCGCGCAGCGCCGTGTCGCGCAGGCTCGCGTCGGCCGCGTCGCGGCGACCGCCGGGAAACGAGATCTCACCGGCATGATCGCGCAGATCGTCGCGCCGCAGCGTGAAGATCACGTCGATCTCGTCGCGCGCCGTCGCGCGAACGGGCACGAGCACGGCGGCCGGTGTCTGTCGCGGCGAGGCGATCCGCTCGGGTCCCGGCAAGCAGCGATCGCGCCGGCGGCGCCCTCAGACGGCCAGGTGCACGCGCTCGACGCGCTCCTGGAACATGACCTCGCCGTCGAGCACGCGGTGCACGGGACACTTTGCGGCGATCACCTGCAGCCGCTCGACCTGCTCCTCTGGGAGGTTGTCCGGGAGGCGCATCACCAGCTCGAACTTCGTCGGACAGCCCCGCTCGGCGGGCGTGTACTGGACGTCGACGTCGACGGCGCCGATGTCCCAACCCTTGCGCTGCGCGTACATCTCCATCGTGATCGCCGTGCACGAGGCGAGGCTGACCGCGAGCAGCTCCTGCGGGCTCGGGCCGGTGTCGCTGCCGCCCCTGTCGAGCGGCTCGTCGACCGTCATCTCGTGGTCGCGCACACGCACGGTGTGCCTTAACGTGCTGCCGTCGCGCCGCGCTGTGGCTTTCATGCCTGTCAGCCCTCCAATCGCTGATGAAGAGTCCATAAGAATCCTTCCTTACATGATACTTGACGGCCGGACCACGCGAGCAGGTTTGCAGGGCGCTCGGTCACAGGGGATTGAACAGCAGCCCGGTCAGCAGCTTGGGGTAGAAGAACGTCGACTTCGGCGGCATGTTCTCTCCAGACGCCGCTATGTCGCGCACCTGGGCGACCGGCGTTGGGCGCATCAGGAACGCGGCGTCGTACTCGCCAGAGCGCACCATCGCGAGCGCCTCGTCGGTGTCGCGCGCGTAGAAGAGCCCGTTGAAGTGCGAGATGTCGTCGTCGCTCAGCCCGAGCGCGCCCTTGAGGATCAGGGCCTCGAGCACGCCGGTGTCCAGGTGGCGGTAGGCGTCGGAGTGGCCCGTCAACGCAGCGTCGGCGATCGCCTGGTCCTTCAGCACCAGCCGCAGCACGCGATCGTCGTCTCCGCTGACGTAGCCGAGCTGCAGCGGCGTGGCCGACTCCTGCGGCGCGGGCGCCGGCGACCCGGCGGGAGCCTCGGAGATGTCGAAGTCCCGCTCGAGCGCCGCCTGCAGCGCGCCGCGGCGTTCCTCGCTCAGGCCGCGCACCAAGCGGTGGGTGGGGAACACCGTCAGGCCGGGATCCTCGAGCGCGACCAGGCACATCAGGATGTAGCGGTGGTCGCCCTCGCCGCCGATCTCGCGCGCGTAGGCCTCCATCGTCTCATAGCGGTGATGGCCGTCGGCGATCAGCAGCTCGGCGCCCGCGGTGGCGGCCTGCACGGCCGCGATCGCCTCCGGATCGCCCACCCGCCAGAGGCGATGGACGGTTCCGGCAGCGTCTGTCACCTCTCCCCAGGGGGTCTTCTGGGTCGCGGGCTCGAGCGCGGTCCAGCCGGCGCCGGCGGGGTCTGAGTAGAGCGAGAAGATCGGCGAGATGTTCGCGCGCGTGGCCCTCGTAAGCCGCAGCCGGTCCTCCTTGGGGCCTGGGTGCGTGCGCTCGTGGGGGCGCACCTTGCCCGGGCCGTACCCCTCGATGCGCACGCGGCAGAAGAAGCCGCGCCGCGTCATCGTGCTGCCGTCGGGACCTGCGTACTGCTGCGCATGCGCCCATAGCGCGGGCTGCGGGTCACGCGCGAGCGCGCCCTGCAGCTGCCAGCTCTCAAACAGCTCGCCGGCGCTCGCATAGGGGTCGCCGTCGCCCTGCGGGAGGTCGACCGCGACGACGTTAAACGGCGACTGCGCAAGCAGCGCGGCGCGCTGCCGTGAGTCGATCACGTCGTACGGCGGCGCGACCACGTTCGCCAGCGGACCGACGAGCGAGGTGTCGTAGTGCAGCGCGCGCAGCGGTTGGACGTCGGCCATCGGCCAGCGCAGGCTAGCAGCGGGACCGCGGCGGGGGACGCTGCGCGCAGAGTGCCATCACGGCTCTGGAGAGTCCCATCCCAGGCGGCCGCGAGGATCTGTCTTCAATGGCACATCCGGCATATCTGCGGGAGAAGGCGCGCGCGATGCGCGTCGAGCGCAAGCTCACGATCGACGAGCTCGCGCGGCGGCTTGCGCCGTCTCGGACGACCATCTACTACTGGGTGCGCGACCTGCCGATCCCGGGGTCCGGGCCGGGAGGCGGCTGGCCGGAGTCCGCCCGTCGCAAGGGCACGCGTGCGATGCAGCGCAAGTACGGGCTGCTGCGCGAGGAGGCCTATCGGGAGGGGCTGGAGAGCTTCGAGGAGCTCGACGCCGACCCGACGTTCCGGGATTTCGTGTGCATGTACATCGGGGAGGGGTATAAGCGAAATAGGAATCGGGTCGCTCTAGGAAACTCCGACCCTGCCGTGATCGAGCTCGCGACTCGATGGATCCGCAATCTAAGTCAAAAGCCACTCCACTTCGCGCTCCAGTATCACGCCGATCAAAGCCTCGACGAGCTGCAAGTCTTCTGGAGCACAGTCGTTGACTCTGAGCGACGCTCAATCAGGTCCCAGCGCAAGTCCAACAGCAGCCAGCTGGCCGGCCGCACCTGGCGCTCTCGACACGGCGTGCTGAGCGTGATCGTTCACGACACGCTATTGCGCGCTCGCATCGAGGCGTGGATGGACTGCACGCGCGCATCATGGCGATAGAGTGACGCTCTAACGGGGCGTGGCGCAGCCTGGTAGCGCGCACGATTTGGGGTCGTGAGGTCCCCGGTTCGAATCCGGGCGCCCCGATTAGGACGCGGGCCTCCCGCTGCTCGTCAGCAGTCGACGTGCAGCGCTGGAAGACGATTCGGGCTGATCCCTTCTTCCACGCACGCCAGGTATGCGATGGCGCGGTGTATCCCGTCGATGACGAGCAAGGTACCGTCGAACACGCCTATCCGCATGACCACGTCGCCCTTCCACCTGCTGGCTGCCATGTCATGCATGAAGCGGTCGACTCGCAGGTCATCGGCTCGGTCCTCGGCTGGCGGTAGGGCCTTGCTGCGTGCCTGATATATCGCCAGCAACTGGCCGATCGTCTTGTAGCGTCTGTCCACATAGCCCATGAAGCTCGCGAACAGCGTGGGCGTGTCGGCCAGTTCCCTCGCGGATATCGGCTTCAGAGCCATCCCGAGGATCGTCGCTCGGGCTCGCGCCTGACCATATGGTCTGACGGCCAAAGATGTCGACTCGATCTCGTGAACTTTGGCGAGGGCCGGTGCGAAGAGGTCCGGGGACGCTGGTAGACACGTCCAGGAGCTGGCAATACGGCTTGCCCGCGGGGCCTGCGCGAGCGTCGGCTGCTCAAGCAGGCCAAGACGGACGCGCGCAGGCAGGGCACCGCCCCGCCAGGTCTGTCAGACCGGTCCGAGGACGCGCCGGACCCACGCGCAATCAGCTTTCGATCGTGACGAGCGTGCCGATCGGCGTGTAGGGGAAGATCTCCGCCGAGGCCGCGAGCGGGAGCTCGACACAACCGAGGCTCTGCGGCGATCCGAACGACGCGCGATCGAAGTTGTGCAGAGCGTCGCCGCCGTTGAAGTAGCTGATCCATTTGATCCCCGGGTCTTCGTAGTGCGAGCCGTCGGGGTTGGTGCCGCTCATCGTGCCTTCGGGGATGTGCTCGAACACGGGAAATGTTCCGAGTTCGGTTTCCGCCCCGGAGATACCGGTGTTCGCCGGGGAGCTCACGATGACCCGCCCGGCGTGCCACAGGGTCATCGTCTCGGGAAGTTCGCGGTGCACGTAGACGTAGCTATAGCCTTCGTTCAGACGCTTGCCCGCGAGTGCGTCGGCGAGCAGCAGGCGCCATACGGTCGGCCCCGGGAGCCCATCCGCGGTCAGGCTGTTCGCGTTCTCGAACTTCATCAACGCGCCTTTGGTGATCACGGTGTACTGGTCCGGGCTCCACATCGCCTTGAGCTGGTGCGGCGTGTTGGAATAGCGCCAGGTGAAGCTTCCGTTGGGTGGATCGACCGCCGCCTGCGCCTGGGCGGCGGGCGTGCGTGCCACAACGGCGTGGCCCACGGGATGCCAGTCGACCGGCAGATAGCCCGCCTCGGCGAGCAGCTGGTGCAGTCGCAGCGTCGAGCCCGGAGGCACTGTCCATTCGATCTGGCTGGTGCTGCGCAGTCCGCCCCCCGTGCCTGCGGTCACGGAGACAGGCCGCGGGAGCTGCATCCGCAGGGTGGAGCCGAGCGCTGCACCGAAACCCGACGGCGTGAACGCGAGCGTGTGGCTGTTGATCTCACGCCAGTGCCCTGGTGTGGCCGGCGAGAGACGCGGGCCGGCCGAGCCAAGCACTTCGCTAACGGGTTTTGAGAAAGTCAGATAGATCGGCGTGGCCGGGCCGACCCGCGCGCCGGACACCGGCAGGGCGACCATCACCGCGGAGCGCGAGGGCGGAAACCAGCTCACCTCTGTGGACGGACCGAGTGTCTCCCACGTACGCGCGGCGGCCGCGATCTCCACGCCACCGATCGACTGCTGCGGCCCCAGCGAGATCGAGCTCTGTGCGCTGGGCAGCCGATGGACGACCAGGCTGCCGTTGCTCCCATACGCGACCGCCGTGACGGGACGGTCGAAGCTCACGCGGACGTCTCTGCTCGCGGGGACCGTCATCCAGTGCTCGGTCACCTGCGCGACGGGCGCGTGCAGCGTGAGGTGCTCGGTGTGCCGTTCTCCGAGCGCCCAACCCAGCCATCCCGGTCTGCGCACCTCGACGTCCACGGACACCACCTCGCCCGGAGCTAGATGACGCAGGGGAGTCAGCCGGCCATGATCGACAGTCAGTGGAATCCGCTGGCCCTGCGGCCCGAACGCTTCAACATGCTCGATCGTCCCACCGAGCGGACCGGTCGTCACGCGTGCGAGCGCGGTCGAGTCGCTCGCCAGCGACGCGCTGGAGAGGGCAAGCACTGCGACGACCAGCACGACGATCACGACCGCGGCGGCCGCCACGATTCCAACCACCGCGCGGCCTCGACCACGCCCAGACGAGACAGCGCCTCTGTGAGCGGACTCAACCGCCATCCGTCTAAGAGTAGGGCGCGCGGGCGACGCCTGCCAGAACAAAGCGCACATCGGCCGCCACTACGCAACGAGAGCCGCCTCGGATCACTGTTTTCCGGGCATTCGCACGACGGTCGTACCTGCGAGACCGTCGCAGAAAATCGGGCCAAATTGGTGCTTGCGCTTGTTACATTCGCCTCCGGAATTGGCCTTCGCCAATACTCGAGATAGGGATAGGAGACCAACAATGAAAAAGTTGATTCCGGCAGCCAGCGGAGGACCTGAGGGAGCCGCGAGCGACGGCACCAGCCGACGCGAGTTCCTGCAGGCCGGTGGTGCGGCAGCGGCCGGCGCGGCGATGATCGTCGCGACGCCGAAGGTCGCGTCGCTTGCGACCGGCGGTGCCGGTGGCAGCGTCCCCGCTGCACCAAAGGCGGTCGTGACCGAGCCCTCGGGTCCCGCGCCGGCCGAGCCTGTTACGGCGTTCGTGCGCGACGCGCGACGCAGCGAGGTCACCGTGCTGTTCGGCCAGAGCGAGACCACATACAACGACCCGGTGCTCGTAAAGCGGCTGCTCGACGCGGCCAACTGACGCGATCCACTGCCAAGAAAGGGGAACAACGAAGATGTCATCGCATCGCGAGGCGCCGGAGGTCAGCAAGGACCCTGTCGTCGACAACACAGACACCTACGCGTTCGTGAGCCCGGACAATCCGGAAACCGTCACGATTATCACAAACTACGTCCCGGCACAGGTGCCCGCGGGCGGCCCGACATTCTATGAGTTCGGCAACGACGTTCTGTACAAGATTCACATCGACAACGACGGCGACGGGTTCGCCGACATCGTCTACGAGTTCACGTTCGAAGAAGACATCGTCAACGACACGACGTTCCTCTATAACACGGGGCCGATCAAATCGCTGACCGACGCCAACTGGAGCAAACGCCAGCTGTACAACGTCGTGCGTGAGGACCGTAGGGGCTCAAAGACGCTTGGCAAGAATCTGGCATGCCCGCCGTGCAACATCGGGCCACGCTCCACGCCGAAATACCAGACACTTGAAAGTGAAGCGATCCACTCGCTCGCGGGGGGCCAGAAGGTGTTCGCCGGGCAGCGGAACGACCCGTTCTTCGTCGACATCGGATCGATCTTCGACCTGGCCGACCTGCGCCCAATCGAGAATCTGCACCTGATCCCCACGCCGGCGACGCTCGGCGTCGACAGCCTGGAGACGCTCAACTGCCACACGATCGCCATCCAGGTGCCGATCTCCAGCCTGACGCGCGACGGCTCTGTGCCGACAAACGTCATGAGCTCGAAGGCCGTGCTCGGCGTATGGGGCTCGGCCAGCCGGCGCAGGGTGCGCATCGGCGGCGAAAATGGTGAAGTCTCCGAGGCCGGTCCCTGGGTTCAGGTCTCGCGCCTGGCGACCCCACTGTTCAACGAGGTGCTGATCCCGATGGCCAGAAAGGACGAATGGAACTCGGACCATCCGCACGGTGATGAGGAGTACCTGCCGTTCGTGCAGCGCCCGGAACTGGCCAAGCTGCTTACGATCCTCTACCCGAAAAGGCTCCCGAACCTGGAAAAACTGACCGCAGCTCGTGAAGACCTCGTGGCGATTTTACTCACGGGGATTCCGGGCGGCCCCATTCCGGGCTTCCAGAACGCGAGCAAGAAAGGTGTGTTCGCGGACATGCTGCGGCTCAACGTCGCGATTGCACCGTCGAGCAAACCGAACCCGCTGGGGATCGTCGGCGGAGACCTCGCCGGCTATCCGAATGGACGTCGCGTCACCGACGATGCGGTGAACATCTCGCTGAAAGCCGTCGCCGGAGCGACGGTGCCGCTGGTGAACAAAAGCTACGAAGTCGACGAAGCGGTCGCAGCGATCGAACAGGGCATCACGCCGCTTGCCACGCGCACGCAGCCGTCGTTCCCCTACGCGACGACGCCGCACGCCGGGTTCGAGTTCCCAAGCGACACCGAATAGGAGAGGAACGCACAGCGATGCACAGCCATGGCCACAACCACGATCACGGCCACAGCCATGACCATGGTGCGGGCGGCGATGAGAACTACGCCGCCCGCCGCCATCCCGAGCAGGTCATCCTCGACATCGGGCGAGACATTGGAGCGCTGATCCTCCACACCGACGCCGGCATGGTCGGCGTCGAGGTGGAGATCAGCGCCACCGGGCGCGATCACGAGCGCAGCCACAAGGACGTGCTCGAGCGCGAGATCAACGGGCGCCCGGCCTACACCGCGGTGTTCGACAAAATCCGTGAGGGGACCTACACGCTGTGGGTCGACGACCTCGCGCGCGAGCGCGAGGTCGTCATCACGGGCGGCGCGATCACAGAGCTCGACTGGTCGCTCGAGGCGCTGGTGCGGTCCTGAGGATCGGCTGACGGTGAGCCTCGTGCTCGCGCGGCCACGCGAGCCGAGGGCGGTGGCGACAAGCGAACACGGCCGAGGGCGCTGGCAGACGTCGCTACATTGCTCAGGTTCCCGCGCGAGGGGCTCGCCGCCGTGCCGCACACGCTTCAGCACGATCACCCAGCCCATCCCGGCCACCACGCTGCCGGTCACGACCACGCTGTCGGCGACGCTCACGGTCATTCTCATGGGCTGATCGACGACAGCATCAAGCGCTCGCGCGCGGGCATCCGGGCGGTGTCGCTTTCGCTCGCCGTTCTTGCGCTGACCGCTATCGCCCAGACCGTCGTATTCGTCGCCAGCGACAGCATCGCGCTGCTCGCAGACGTGATCCACAACTTCGGCGACGCGCTCACAGCCGTGCCGCTCGGGATCGCATTCGCCCTCCGCTCTGAGGTCGCAGAGCGACGCGCCGGTCTGGCCGTCGTGGCGGCGATCTTCATCAGCGCCTGCGTCGCCGGCGTGGAGGCCATTCGGCGCCTCGTGCACCCCTCGGCCCCCAGCCATCTTGCGGTCCTGGCGCTGGCCGGGGCGATCGGCTACGCGGGCAACCTGCTCGCGGCCCGCATCCGGCTGAGCGCGGGACGCCGGCTGCACAGCTCGGCGCTGATCGCCGACGGGCACCACGCGCGGGCCGACGCCTATGTGAGCCTGGCCGTGATTCTCTCGGCGATCGTCGTCGCGCTGGGCGCTCCCCGCGCGGACCCGCTGATCGGCCTGGCGATCACATTGGTGATCCTGCGCATCACGTGGCGGTCGTGGGCCACCGTGCGCGGACGCGCCCGCCACGATTGAGCGGCTGCCGGGCGCCTCGGAACCGTCCGCTCGCCGGCCTTTCGAGCGGTCGCCCTAGGCGTCGGCGCCTTCGGCGATCACGCCTGCGTCCTTCAGCCTCAAACCCCACCGCTCTTCCACGCGAGCAAACCTCCAGAAGGCGACCGCGCCGGCCCAACAGACGACGAACATCCCGACGATCACAAAGCCCGCCTTGTTGATGTTGAAGTTCGCCACGTATCGCCAGAAACCGCTGTGCAAGCCGCCGAGCTCCATCGGCAGCAGGCCGAGCACCTCGACGGTGCCGATGAAGAAGCAGATCGCTACAGACAGTCCGGTTATCGCGAGGTTGTAATAGACCTTTCTGACGGGGTTGAAGAAGGCCCAGGAGTAGGCGAAGTTCATGAAGACGCCGTCGATCGCGTCCATCAGCGTCATCCCGGCGGTGAACAGGATCGGTAGGCACATGATCGAGTAGAAGGGGATGTTGCGCGAGGCGAGCAGCGCCGTCGTCGCCAGGAGAGCCACCTCGGTCGCGGTGTCGAACCCCAGGCCGAACACCACGCCGACGGGGTAGATGTGCCACTCCTTGCTGATCGTGCTCATCCACCGCCCGAAGAAGCGCGACATCAGGCCGCGGTTGTTGAGCTGGCGCTCGAGCTCTGCCTCGTCGTAGTTGCCGTGGCGCATCGACCGGAACACGCGCACGATCCCCGCCAGGATGACGATGTTCAGGAGCGCGATCAGATAGAGGAACGTCGCCGAGACGATCGTGCCGAAGATGCCGCCAAACTGCTCTAGCGGCGAGTTGTTGTTCGAGACCGCGCCGTAGACGGTCTTCTCCGCCACGACTATCCCAACGCCGATCGCGACGACGACCGTCGAGTGGCCGAGCGAGAACCAGTAGCCGACGCTGAGCGGTCGCTTTCCTTCGCTCATCAGCTTGCGCGTCGTGTTGTCGATCGCCGAAATGTGGTCGGCGTCGAATGCGTGGCGCAGGCCCAGCGAGTAGGCGAGCCCGGCGACGCCGATGCCGAGACCCTTGTAGTGAGACGGCACGACGAGCGCGAGGAAGACCCCGAAGCCGATCAGGTGCAGGGCGGTGATGCTCGCGAACATCAAGCCGACCCGGCGTCGCTCGCGCGGGGTGAGCGCCGCGAAGACCCCGATCACGTGTCCAACGATTCCAAACCGGCGTGCGCCCGTGCTCACGAGCGCCCCGCGCAGAACCGCTGCTCGGCCCTCACCTCCTGCGCGCAACCGGCGCACAGTCCGATGATCGGAAAGTGGATGAAGCTCGCGCGATAGCCGAACTGGCGCTCGATCAGCTCGCGCACCGCGTCCATGTCCGCGGGGAGGACCGCGCGGTAGTCGGCGCAGCGCTCGCACGTCAGGTACTCACGCTCGCCCGTCACGGCCAGGGCATGCAGGCCCGGGCCATGTCCTAGATGCACGTGTCGAACGAGCCCGATATCCTCGAAGGCCTGCAGGTTGCGGTAGACCGAGGCGATATCCGAAGACGGCACACGACCGCCGATCCCTTCGGAGATCTGCTCGGCCGACATCGGCCCATCCGCCGCCAATAGCGCCTCCACCACCAGACGCCGCGCGGCCGAAACGCGCATGCCGCGCTCGCGCATCAGCGCGACTGCGGACTCGAGATCTTCCACCACGGCAACGTCGGCTTGATGGCCGCGACCGACGAGCGCCGCTGCGCCGTGGTCCTGGGTCGCGTGGTCGTGCTCCCGCCTGCTCATCGGTCCATCCTCCAGTCGCCGGGATCGTCGCAACAGCGCGTAGCTCGCGTTTCGACTTCCGTATACGCGTGATCGCCCGACGCAGATCACCGCGCGATGCAAGAGATCTTCGCTGGCCAAGGGGGACCGCTGATCAAGGCCTAGCCGCTCGGGTCAGCGGGCACCGGCGGGCGGTGATCCGCCCGCGGGCGCGCTGCGTAGTGCAGGTATCGGCCCATGTCGACAGGCATGGAAACACTAGCCACGGGAGCTATCACGACATGTTGGGTCTTGACAATCCAGTTCACATCGTCTTCCTGCTGATCCTGCTGCTGCTCGTGTTCGGCGCCAAGCGCCTGCCCGAGATGGGTCGCTCGCTGGGTGCCGGGATGCGCGGCTTCAAGGACTCGCTGAGCGGCGACGATCCCCCGGCGTCAGTGACCGCGATCCAGCCCGGACCCGCGACGCAGGTCAGCGCCGGCTCGGCTGCGCCTGCCGTGACGACGAGCGCAGCCCCTGTCGCGTCGCCCGCGCCCGCGCCCGCAACAGCGCAGGTTGCGGCGCCCGTCGCGCCTGGCGCGCCCGTCCAGGAGCCCGGAGCGCCGGCCGCCGCCTGAGATGGCCATCGCCGCCGCGCGCATAGGTCACGAAGACCGGCTGAACGTCGTCGGCCACCTGGAGGAGCTACGCGCCCGGCTGATCGTCTCGCTGGCGGCGCTGGCGATCGCCTTCGGCGTGTGCATGTGGCAGAACCACGCGCTGCTGAGCATCATCAACCGCCCGCTCGCGCACCAGACCGAGAAGCAGGTGCGCGCGGGCCGCGGCCCGCTCGGCGCCACGTACGCCGTCCAGCAGGGCACGCGCACGGTCGCGACGCAGCTGAAGCTCGTGGTCGGCACGCTCGAGCGCCCGGGAAGCGGCGCATCGGCGTCGGCGCGCGCCTCGCTGGCGGCCGTGAGCCCGCGGCTGGACCAGGCGATCGCCGGCCTGTCAAGGGCGCCTGAAGGTGACAAGCCCGTCACGCTCGGGATCGGCGAGCCGTTCTCGACGACGATCGGCGTCGCCCTGATCTTCGCCTTCATCCTCGCCCTGCCGGTCATCCTGTATGAGCTCTACGGCTTTCTGCTGCCCGCGTTCAGCCCCGAGCAGCAGCGGATCGCCAATTCGCTCGTGCTCGCCATACCGCTGCTGTTCGTCGCCGGCGTGGCGTTCGGCTACCTCGTAGTCCTGCCCGCGGCCGTGCGCTTCTTTCAGAACTTCAACAGCGGCCAGTTCAACGTGCTCGTGCAGGCCAGCCAGTACTACCACTTCGTCGCGGTCATCCTGCTAGCGATGGGTCTCGTCTTTCAGGTGCCCGTGGCGATCCTGGCCGCCACGCGATCGGGCGTGGTGACGCCTGCTCAGCTGCGCAAGAACCGCCGCTACGCGATCCTCGCGTGCGGCGCAGTCGCCGCGCTGCTCCCGGGTGACGCGATCACCCTGCTGCTGGAGACCGTTCCGTTGTATCTGCTGTTCGAGGCGAGCCTGCTGCTCGCCACGATCGCTCAGCGGCGCGAGGAGCGGCGCCTGGCCCGCGCGGGCGCCTAAGTCGTCCATCGCGCCAGCCGCCGAAATCCGCCGGTAGCGCATTCCGTCATTCAAGCGTCCAGCGGCAGGGGCCGAAACTCCCCTGATGCCCAAGAAAGATGTCGTTCACTGGGTCGCCAGCGACAGCCAGGCGGCTCTCACACGCCGAACGACGGCGCTCACCAGGGCCTCGATGGGGGTCGCTGGGATCGTGCTGCTCGTCATCCAGCCGTCACTCGTGCCGATCGCCGCATTCGCTTTCGTGGGCTTCGCGACGATTGCGGTCACCTCGGTGATGCAGTTCGCGGTGCCCGGGCCGCTGTGGCTGAGGATCGAGGAGTCGCTGTCGGGCATATGCGGGGTGCTCATCGTGGGCTTCGGCTATGCCCGCCTGAGCGCACTGTGCATCCTGTGGCTCGTGGCGGTCGCGAGCGGCGTGCTCGCGCGTGGCGGTCGTCAGTACTGGATCGGGCGCACGATGGTGGTTGGCTCACTGTTGCTGCCCATCGCGCACTACGGCCACCTGTCCAGCGAATACGCCGGATTCTGCGTGGCGGCGGTCGGTCTGCTGCTCACGAGCGGAAGGCTGACGCGCGAACTCAACGCGCTACTCGGTCAGGCGCGCCGCGAGGCCGACAGCGCCGAGACGCTGCTGCTGGCGGGCGACATCGCCTCGCGAATGGCAGGGCGCGGGGGTCGTGCCGAGACCAGCCGCGAGCCGGGCGCGCCGGCGTCCGGGCATCTGAGCGCGGAGGAGGCGGCGACGGTGCGCGGGGCGCTCGCGCGGCTGATCGACGGAAACGGCCTCGCGATCGCGGTGCAGCCGATCGTCGACATCGCAACCGGCGAGGTGCACGCCTACGAGGCGCTCGCCCGATTCAACCAGCCTGGGATGGAGGGCAGCCCGCTGCGCTGGTTCGCGGCGGCAGAGGAGCTCGGCCGGCGTGCCGCGCTCGAGCGCGCCTGTCTGCGGGCGGCGCTGCAGCAGTTCGTCGGTCGCCCGCCTGGGACGAGCCTGTCGGTCAACCTCTCGGTGCCGGTGCTGCTCGACGGCGCGACTCAAGCGATCCTCGAGGAGACCGGCGACAGCAGTCCCGAAGATCTCCACGGGCTGATAGTCGAGATCACCGAGGAGACTCTCGTGCATGGTGAAATGGAGCTGCTCGCCGGGTTTGAGCCGCTGCGGGCTCGGGGGGCGCGTTTGGCCGTCGACGACGTCGGTGCGGGTTATTCGGGGTTGCGTCAGATCACGAGCGTGCTCCCCAGCTATCTCAAGCTCGATCGCTCGCTCGTGAGCGGCATCGACGCCGACGGTGAGCGCGCCGCGCTCGTGGGCGCGCTCGTGGGCTACTCACAGCAGGTCGACTGCATGCTCGTCGCCGAGGGAATCGAGACAGCGGCGGAGCTCGAAGCCGTGCAGCGGCTGGGCGCGCCGCTGGCACAGGGCTTCCTGCTCGCCCGCCCGGGCCCGCCGTGGCCGGCGGTCAGCGACGTGCCCGGCCTGCTGGGAGATGACTGGCGGGACGGGGACCGACCTGCACGCCCCTCAAGGCTGCACGCCCAGCTCGGCGCCCCGGCGCGCTCGAGTCGCGAAGTCGCGCTGCTAGGCGGAGCAAACCGCCGTCGCAGTCACTCCGCCTGACCGCGCCGGCGCGGGAACGTTCGCGCGTTTGCCCCGGCTGAAGCGCAGTTGGGTGCGCACCCGGTGCAGTCGCGGGCTTCGACACGGACTGCAGGCTGCAGGCGCCTGCGTAAGAAAGGACGGGCGATGCCAGGCGAGAGTGCGTGCTTTCGCCCGCACAACGCCAACTCTGCCGGCCGCGACGACAGGCGACGGCACGGACAACGGCGTCGCGCTCCGAGGGGTCGCCGGGTGCGCGCGCCCGCCCGCTACGCTCGTCCCCCCAGCTTTCCTTTCCACGCCGCAGCGCACCAAACGCCCCAACCCTCTCCACCAGCGCAGATCGTCGCGTCAGCGTGCTTCGTGGCGAACGCTTCGACGCCAGCTTGACGTGCGGGGCATCCAGGTCTCCGAGACCCCTTAAGGGGTTCTCGGAGGTTCGCGCGGTCCCCCATCACGCCGATCCGGAGGCCTTGACCGCGGTGTGATCGGGGTCTACACGCCCTCCTGAACTCTGTCGATGGCGCCCCCGCGGGCGCAGCCACCGAAGGCAAGGAGATCGCGATGACGCTCAGGACCCCCACAACCCCCAGCGCACGTCCCCGCCGCGGCCGTGCGAGCAGCTCGGCGTCCCGCCGCACGCGAGCACGCGGCCGGCGCGGCAACGGCGCATGCTCCCGGCGGCGCCTGCTCGGCCGTTACACGAGCCCAGACGGCGCGGTGCGAGAGCTGATCCGCCAGCCGGGGCTGGCCGGAAGCGTGCTCGTCGTCGACGTCAACGTCGAGGTCGCCGACGACCGTCGCCTGGTCGCGCATCTCGCGGCGGACGAGCCGGCCGACAACGCGGCGCTCCTCTGCGCGCAGTACCTCGAGCAGGCCGCGCTGGGCCGCGGGCGCTGTCGACAGGTCGAGCGCGATGACTTCGACGTGGAGCCCTTCGCGGAGGAGCCGCGGTGCCCGGTGCCGGCTGCGGTCGCCGCCGCTGGGGCGCCAATCGATCGCAGGGGCTTTCGCTACAGGCTCGGGTGCCTCGACAGCGGCATGTCGATTCCCCAACTGCGCTGGTGTCGCCACGCGTCGATCGGGGCAGCGGGCGAGCCGGTGAGCGTGCGCGGGGTGGTTGGCCGCCTGGAACGCTACGAGCCGGTGTGCAGCGTGACGCGCTCGGCGCTCGCGGAGCATCGCGCCAGCGACGAGGTCTCGATCACGGCCCTGCGCGCCGAGCTTCGGCGACTCCTGGACAGCCCGATCGTGCTCAACCGGGCACTGCGTCTCGCCGTGCTCGCAGAGGTCCGAGGACGGGGCGCGAGCATGAGCGAGATCGCGACCCGCTGCGGGCGAGTGAAGGTAGACAGCCGGGGGCATGCAAGCGGCGAGACGAGCTGGCTGGCGCGGCGCCTCGGGATCCTCCCGGAGGCCGGCCAGCCCGCGCCCACCCCGTGGATCCACAGCGACGTGCTGGCGCTGATTGCGCGCCGCGGGCTCGCGACCAGCCCGCGCGAGGTCGAAGGCGACGAACATCGCGAGCGCCTGCGCGAGGTCGGCTGATGAGCCGGCGCCGCTGACCAAACCCTGACGGGCCCGCCGGGCCCGGCATGCATAGGAGCACAGCGATGGCGGACCGACCGGTCCGCCGTCGCTCGTTAACCACTCGACCGGTGCAAGCCGGTCCGATGCGGGCCGCCCCGTTTGGGCGCTCGCCGAAAGGAGCAGACATGACATTGCAAGGACTGGCGACGCTCGAGCGCGCTGTGAGCTCGCTGACCACAGGCGGCGTCGAGCTGGCGCTCGGGATCGTGCTCGGCCTGCTGGCGGCCCGTCTGATGCGCCGCGGACACCTTCACTGGACGTGGGCCGCGGGCGCCTTCGCTTGCGTGCTCGCGTTGCGCTCTGCCGTCTCGGAGTTGGCGATCACGTTGGCGGGAGCGACGCTGACCGCAGCCGCGGCCGGCCGTCGCTGGCACCGCGAAGATGTCGATGCCGGCGCAGACCTGGCCGAGATCGCCGCTCGCCGGCTACGACCCCTGGACGTGCTCGCCAGCGCGGCGCGGCGCGCCTGCCAATCGGTGTGGCCTCACGCGGGCGATCGCAGCGCTAACCGTCAGCGGCTGGCGCTGGGATGCGACGAGCGCGGTCGCGCTGTCTGCGTGCCGTTCGCGTGCTCGACCCAGGGAGCGCACACGCTGGTCGTGGGCGCGACCGGCTCAGGCAAGACCGTGACGCAGATGTTGATGGTCGGCCGCGCGATCGAGCGCGGCGCGGGAGCCATCGTGGTCGATCCCAAGGGCGATCGCGCGCTGCGCGCCGCGATCTGGGCGGCAGCGCAGTGCGCCGGGCGACGGTTCATCGAATGGAGCCCCGACGGTCCGTCGGCGTACAACCCGTACGCCCGCGGGAGCGAGACCGAGATCGCCGACAAGGTGCTCGCGAGCGAGCGCTTCACCGAGCCCCATTACCAGCGTCAGGCGCAGCGCTACCTCGGCCACGTCGTGCGGGCGCTGCGCAGCACAGGTGCAGAGGTGAGCCTCGGGCGCATCGTCGACTGCCTTGACCCGGCGCGGCTGGAGTGTCTGGTGCGAGGCCAGCCCGAGAATCAGGCGCGCACGACATACGCCTACCTGGACTCGCTGACCGCTCGTCAGCGTCTGGACCTGGCCGGCGTGCGCGACCGGCTGGCGATCCTCTCCGAGTCGGACGTCGGCGCCTGGCTGGACCCGACCGGCGACCAGGCGTTCGACCTCCTGTCGGCCGCCCGCTCGCGCGCGATCGTCTACTTCGATCTGCGGGCCGACAGCCGGCCGCTACTGGCGCAGATGCTCGGCGGCGCCATCGTGCAGGACCTGCAGACCACGATCGCGGCGCTCCAGGAGACGCCGACGCCAACGCTCGCAGTTATCGACGAGTTCTCCGCGCTCGCCGTCGAGCATGTCGTGCGGTTGTTCGCCCGTGCCAGGTCGGCTGGCGTCAGCCTGCTGCTGGGGACCCAGGAGCTCTCGGACCTGCGCCTGCCCGGGCGCGCGAGCGCGCTCGAGCCGGTGCTCGGCAACCTCTCGGTCCTGATCGCACACCGTCAGGTCGTTCCGGACTCCGCACAGCTGATCGCCGGCCTCGCGGGGACCAGAGGCGCGTGGCGTACATCGCGCCACGCAGGCGGCGCGATGTCGCGCACGCGCGCCCGAGAAGCGGTGCTCGCGCCGAGCGAGATCAGCGGGCTCGGCACGGGATGGGCGGCGGTGATCGTCCTCAGCGATGGCTGTGCCGCGCGCATCGCGCGCATCGAGTTCCCGGCCGCTGGGCGCTGACCGAGCGCCGGCCAATTCCCTGGGCTGAACGGCTCCCAGAAATCCCGAAAGGAGGATCCAATGATCCACGAGACCCCCACGCTCACTCGAGACAGAGCTGCCGTCCTGCACTGGGTGGCCAGCATCGGCGCCGTCACCGCGGAGGCGCTGGCGGACATCCAGCGCTGCGGCATCGCATCGGCTCGCGCCCAGCTCGCGGCCGCCGAGCGCGCGCGGTTGCTGCGCGGCCGCCGACCACTCGCGGCGGTTGCGCCGCTGTACACGATCACGCGAACGGGGCTGCGCGCGTGCGGCCTGCGTGGCCTCGAGCCCTGCCGCGTGAGTGCCGCCAACGCGCTGCACCTCAGCACGTGCGCGCGGGCCGCCGCCCAACTGGCCGGCGCCTACCCGGATCGGCGCCTTGCAGGCGAGTGCCAATTACGCCGCGATGAGCGCGCGCGCGGTCGGGCGCTGGCCAGCGCGTGTCTGCGCATCGGGCCCGATGGGCAGCAGCTGCTGCACCGCCCAGATCTTGTCCTCTGGCCGGCTGCGCCGAGCGGCACGGTCGACGCCGGCTCGTCCCAGCTGCCGGTCGCGGTCGAGGTCGAGCTGACCGTCAAGGCGCCGCGGCGCCTTCTGGAGATCTGCCGCGCCTGGGCGCGGTGTCGCATCGTTGACGGCGTGATCTACCTCGCGACGCCCGGCGTCGAGCGTGCGCTGGCGCGCGCACTCGAGTCGGTGCACGCCGGCGGGCACGTCGTGGTCGTGCCGCTGTCGGCGCTCCAGCAGGCACGGCAGGATCTTCGCGCCAAGACGGCCGATGGCGGCTGCAGAGAACCGTCGCAGGAGAACCGTATGTTCGTTCGCGGGGGTCAAACATGCGAAACGGAGGCCAGCGATCATGTCCAGCTTCAATGTCAACCGAGTAGTGCTCGTCGGACGCCTGACGCGCGACCCTGAGCTGCGCGCGCTGCCCTCGGGCACCAACGTGTGCAGCCTGCGGTTGGCCTGCAACTCCAGCCGGCGCGAGAACGACGGAACGTACACGGAGCGACCGAACTACTTCGACGTGAGCGTGTACGGCGCGGCTGGAGACTCGGTCGGACGCTATATGGGCAAGGGCCGGCGCCTTGCGGTCGACGGCCGGCTGGAGTGGCGCGAGTGGGAGACCGGCGACCAGCAGAAACGACAGGCCGTGAGCATCGTCGCCGAGACCGTTCAATTCCTGGACGGTCCGAGCGATCGTGACGGCGGCGGTGCGGGGTGGGACGGCGAGCCCGGAGACGATGACGGGAGCGCTCACGTCGACTCGCATGAGCTCGTCGGCGTAGCGGCGGGCGGCGAGGACGAGGAGCTCGCGTTCTGATCGTCGCGCAGCCGCGCGGGCTCCGCGGGCACGGGGCCCAGAGCCCACCAGCGGGGACGCCTCAGCTCGGCGTCTCCGCGTGTGGGCCAGCGTGGCGGTGTCCGGGAGGCGCCGTTGGCGTAAGCTGGCGGACGCGCGTCCGGCTCCGCCGGGTCGCGTCCCGAATGTCGCCCGATGCCAGTCAACACGCAAGCCGTCGGCAAGACCTATGAGTCCGCGCTCTATGCCGTGGGGAGGGAGAAGGTCAGAGAGTACGCTCGCGCGGTGGGGGAGACCGATCCGCGCTACCTGGACGTGCAGGCCGCGCGCGCGGCCGGCTATGCCGACGTGGTGGCGCCGCCGATGTTCGCCGTCGTCTACGCATTCCCGGCCCTCGGGCCGGCGATCTTCGATCCGGACGTCGCAATCAACTTCGCGATGATGGTGCACGGCGCCCAGGAGTTCGAGTGGGGGCCGCTCGTCGTGGCCGGTGATGAGATCACGACGACCGTGAGCGTCAAGGACATCTCCGAGCGCGCGGGTCTCGGCTACTACGTGTTCGAGTCGCTCTCGACCAACCAGCAGGCCGAGCAGGTGTGTCGCGGCACGTGGACCAACATCGTCCGCGGAGCGTGAGTCCGTTGGCCGAGCTGCAGCCTGGTGCGCAGATCACGCCGCTCACCGTGACTCCCGACAGGTATCTCACGGTCCGCTACGCCGGTGCCTCGGGAGACTTCAACCCGATTCACATCGACGAGGAGTTCGCGCGGGGGGTCGGTCTTCCGGGGCGCATCCTGCACGGCCTGTGGACGATGGCCCAGGTTGCTCGCGCGCAGACCGAGGCCGCGGGCGGCCCAGACCGCCTCAAGCGCCTGGCGGTCCAGTTCCGCGGCATGGGTCTTCCCGAGCAGGAGCTCGTCGTCAGCGGGACCGTCCGCGAGGTCGCCGACGGCCGCGCGTTGATCGATACCTCCGCCGAGCAGGCCGGCAAGCGGATTGTTCGCAACGCCGAGGCGGAGATCGAGCTCTAATCCCCGGCGCGCCGCCCGGTCGGCGCGCTCGATGGTGGATCGGAAATCGGTCCCGGCGTCAGTCAGCCACCTACAATCAGCCGCATGCTCACGTCACGCCAGGAGCGGATTCTCTGCAAGGTGGTCGACGACTACCGTCGCACCGGCCAGCCCGTCGCGTCGCGCTCGATAGCCGCCGACCCCGCGCTGCAGTGCGGACCCTCGACGGTGCGCAACGAGCTTGCGCTGCTCGAGGAGCAGGGCCTGCTCGCCCATCCGCATGTCTCGGCGGGCCGGCTCCCGACCGACGCCGGTCATCGCTACGTGGTGGACCGCATGCTCGTATCAGGCGAGGGACTCGCGCTTGAGGGCAGGCTCGAGCTGTCGCCAACGCGCAGCGAGGTTGAGGAGGCGATGCGCCAGACGACCGAGGCGCTGTCGCAGGTGACGAACCTGCTCGCGGTCGTGTCGGCGCCGTCGCTGCAGGCGGCGACGATCCGCCACATCGAGGTGCTCGCGCTGCAGCCGCGCGTCGTGTTGGTCGTGATCATCACCTCCAGCGGAGGTGTCTCGAAGACGCTCGCGACGTTCGGCGGGCCCGTCGACCCCGGCGTGGTCGCGTGGGCCGGCGAGTTTCTCAATGAGCGGCTGGTGGGCCTTGGCCTGGGTACACGAATCCTGCACCAGCGCCTGGCCGATCAGAGCCTGTCGGCCACCGAGCTGAGCTTTCTGGAGCGCCTGCTGCCCGTCTTCGACGATCTCGGCGCCGACGCGGAGGACGCTCTGTACGTGGATGGCGCAGCGCGTCTTCTGTCCGCGGGCCGCATCGAGGACGTGGCCGAGGTCAATGAGCTGATCGACCTGCTGGAGCGTCGCGTCGCGCTGCTCTCGGTTCTGCGCGCATCCCTCGGGGAGCCCGGGGTGTATGTGCGGATCGGACGCGAGAACGAGCTCCCGGCGATGCACTCGTTTGCGCTGGTCGCCAGCGGCTATGGGGTCGCACGGCGCAAGCTCGGAGCCGTTTCGGTGATCGGCCCGGTGCGGATGGACTACGCGGGCGCGATCGTCACCGTGCGCGAGGCCGCGCACCAGCTGTCGCGGTTTGTGGAAGACACCTATGCCGAGAACTGACAGAGCGATGCCGCCTGACCCCTATGCGGTGCTCGGCGTGGGGCGCGACGCCTCCGAGCAGGAGATCAAGAAAGCCTTCCGGTCGCTGGCACGCGAGCTGCATCCCGATGTGAACGCGCACGACCCCGACGCCGAGGAAAAGTTCAAGGAAGCGGCCGAGGCCCACGAGATCCTTTCCGATCCGCAGCGCCGTGCGACGTATGACCGCTTCGGTCACGACGGGCTGCGCTCGGGCGGCTATGCGCCGAACTTCGACGCATTCGGTTCGATAGGCGACCTGTTCGATGCATTCTTCGGCGGCGGCGCGTTTGGAGCGCGCACCGGTCCCGAGCAGGGCGCGGACGTCGCGGCGACGATCGAGATCGATCTGCTCGAGGCGGCCGAGGGCGTCGAGCGGGAGGTGACCTTCGAGGCGATCGATCGCTGTGAGCACTGTCGAGGAAACGGCGCCGAGCCCGGCACGCCGATCGAGACCTGCGAGCGCTGCGGCGGGTCCGGGCAGCTGCAGGCAGCCACGCGGACGCCGTTCGGCCAGATGGTGCGCACGATGATCTGCGACGCCTGCCACGGAGACGGGCGCATCGCATCCCGGCCCTGCAGAGACTGCCGCGGACGGGGGCGCAAGGTGGGCAGGCGAAAGCTCGAGGTCAAGGTTCCCCCGGGGATCTCAGACGGCCAGCGCATTCGCCTGTCCGGGCGCGGGCACACAGGCGAGGTCGGAGCGCCCGCGGGAGATCTCTACGTGCTCGTGCGCGTGCGCGACGACGAGCGGTTTGTGCGCGAAGGCGACGACCTCGTCACCGCGCTAGACGTCGCGGCTCCACTGGCGGCGCTTGGGGCGACGCTGGATGTCGCCACGCTGCAGGGCGTCTCCTCGGTGCAGCTGCCGGCGGGCAGTCAGCCTGGCGAGGTGCTGACGCTCAAGGGCCAGGGCATGCCCGCGCTGGGTCGCGGCCGGCGCGGCGACCTGCGGGTGGTCGTGAACGTCGTCATCCCGCGCCGGCTCAACGAGCAGCAGCGCGAGCTGCTCGAGCAGCTGCACGCGACGCTCACGCCCGAGAACATGAGCTCGCAGGAGTCGATGTTCTCAAAGCTTCGCCGCGCGCTGGGCAGCCAGGCGGCGTGATCCGACTCGCCGTGCGCGTGCGCCGCGCGCGAGCCGAGCTGGTGCTGGCCGAGCTGCTGGAGCTCGTGCCGGCAGGCGTTGAGGAGGTCGCGGTGGATGAGCAGACGATCGAGTACGCCACGTACGGCGCGGCGGGAGAGCTGCCCGCCCTGCCCGACCTCACCGCCGCCGCGGGCGGTGCGCTCGTCGAGATCTCGACGAGCGAGCTGCCGGGCGACTGGCACGAGCGCTGGAAGCGCTTCCATCATCCCGTGCTGATCGAGGCCCCAGCCGCGCCGGCGAGTCCCGGCCGCGGCGCCGAGGAGGCCCGCCCGCTCCCCTCGCTGCGCGTGCGGGCTCCCTGGCAGCCGCTGAGCAAGCGCCGGGACGTGCTGGAGATCGCGATCGACCCCGGTCAGGCGTTCGGCACCGGCGCGCACGCCACGACGCGCCTATGCCTGGGGCTGATGCTCGATTTGGTTGGCCGCGAGGGCTCGCGCTCGCCGCTGCTCGACGTCGGCACCGGCTCGGGGGTGCTCGCCATCGCCGGTGCTGGACTGGGCTTCTCGCCGGTGCTCGCCGTCGACCACGATCGCGAGAGCGTCGCTGCCGCTCAGGCGAACGCGGCCGCAAACGGCGTCGCGATCGAGGTCCGCCAGCTCGACGTGCGCGTGGACGCGCTTCCCTGGTCCCGGCGCCGGCCGGATGGCATGCGCGGGCTGGTCGTCGTCGCCAACCTGCTGCGCCCGCTGCTGCTGGACCTGGCGCGAACGCTGCCGGGCCGACCGTCTCATCTGGTGCTCGGCGGGCTGCTCAGAGAGGAGGCGCAGGAGGTGGCCAGCGCCTTTGGCGAGCGACACGCTCTGCGCGAGCGCGAGCGACGCGAGGAGGGAGATTGGGCGGCGAGCTGGCTGAGCGCGCCGGCGGCGTGACGCCTCGCGGGCGCCGCCGCGTCCTCGGATCAGCGCGCGTCCGGCAGCTCGGTCGCCGCGCGGATGCTCGACCGATACACGAGGTCGATGGCCATTCGCACGCCGTCCTCGCTGGAGAGCAGGCCGTCCGCCGCGGTGAGCGCGGCGCCGATCGTCTCCAGAGCCTCGGCTGCCTCGCCGGGCTCGGGGTCGCGGCAGGCCGCGCGCGCCATGTCGAGCATCGCTTTGGCCTGGTCCAGCGCCCCCGAGAACATCGCCGGGCCGACGAGGCTGGCGTAGCCGTAGACCCGCGCCAGGCGCCCGGAGAGCGTGATCGAGGGGCCGCGTCGCGGAGGGCTCGCGGGCGCCAGCCCATGGCCATCGATGAGCGCCGCCATCGTGCCGCCTAACAGCCCTCTGACCGCCTCGTCGTCAAGGCCCGCCTGCTGCGCGACGCGCAACGCCATATACAGGGAGCTGGCCGGGCGCCCATAGGGCGGATCGGAGGCGAACACGATCCGCTCGACCGGAACGCGCGCGAGCAGCTCGATCACGTCGAGCGCGAAAAAGCACGAGATGTCATATAGGACGCCGGGGTGATCGGCGAGCGCGGTCGTGAGGATCCCCTGGTCGCAGATCGCCCCGTGGGCGAGGATCAGCACCGCGCCCGGGTGACGCTGGGCGAGCTCGATCAGGCCGGCCGCGAGCGGCGGCAGACCGCGCCCGGCGTGGATCAGGATCGGTACGCCGGCTGTTTCGGCCAGCTCAAAGACGCTCGCCATCTCACCCCCGTCGAACACGAAATCCTGCGCGCGCGGGTGCAGCTTGATGCCGCGCGCGCCCGCCGCAAGGCAGCGCTCGCTCTCGGCGAGCGGCTCTTCGGCGGGGTCCAGGCGGCAGAAGGGAATCAGCCGGCCGTCGGTCTCGCCAGCCCACGCGATCACGCGGTCGTTGGGAACACGGTAGGCCGGCCGGCGCTCGGGGTCGTCCAGCGGAAAGACACACGCGCGGCGGGCCTGCGCGGCGTCGAGCTGTGCCAGCAGCTGCTCGACGGTCAGCGAGCGCCCGTCCTCGTCGAGCCCGAGATGGGTGTGCGCGTCGATCACTTCCGCATCCTGCGGACGCAGGCGCTGCACCTCGCTGAGGAACGGCGCCAGCGCATTGTCGTAGAGGGTGGTGTTCATCCCGCGGCACCATATTCGCTCGCGCTCGCCGTGTTCGACCGCGACCGGTCCGCGCCCGGACGCCCGGGCCGTCCCCGACTCGCGGGGGGCGTGATCGACAGACGCGTATCCTGGTCTGAGGATGGCGATACTCGACGCGGTCAAAGACGACCTGCAGAGCGCGATGCGCGCCGGCGAGAAGCAGCGCGTCGGCGCGCTTCGATTCGTGCTGTCAGAGCTGCAAAAGGCGGCCAAGGAAGGCTCCGACGACGAGCTGGCCGTCCTGCGCCGCGAGCGCAAGCGTCGCCTGGAGGCGGCCAGGGAGTTTCGCGACGCGGGCAGGGACGACCTCGCCGACGGCGAGGAGGCCGAGGCCCGGCTGATCAGCGGCTACCTGCCGGCGGAGCTCTCCGACGATGAGCTCAGCGCGATCGTGGCGCAGGCCGTGCGCGACAGCGGGGCACAGTCGCCGAAGGACATGGGCGCTGCGATGCGTCAGGCGATGGCGACCGTCGACGGCCGCGCCGACGGCAAGCGCGTGTCAGAGCTCGTGCGTGTGACGCTCAGCGGATGAGGACCCAGCTAGAGCTTCCCAACGACGTCGCCAAGGAGCTGGCGGGCAGCCAGGATGCGGTGCTGCGCGCGCTGGAGGCGCACCTCGACTGTAAGGTCTTCCTGCGCGGGAACCTGATGACCTTCGACGGCGAAGAGGCCGAGACGCACACCGGCGAGCGCGTGGTGCGCGAGCTCTCAGAGCTGATCCTGCGCGGCCATGAGATCGGGCCCGGCACGATCGCCGCGGTGACCGGCGCGCTGGACGCCCACGAGTCGCCGTCGCGGGTCCTGGAGGACGTCGTGTGGCGCCACCGCGGCCTGCAGATCGCTCCCAAGACGGTCAACCAGAAGCGCTATGTGGACTCGGTGCGCGCGAACACGATCACCTTCGGCATCGGACCGGCGGGCACGGGCAAGACGTTCCTTGCGGTGGCGATGGCGGCCGCCGCGCTGATGCGCCACGAGGTCAACCGCGTGATCCTCACCAGGCCGGCCGTGGAGGCCGGCGAGCGCCTGGGCTTCCTGCCCGGGGACCTGATGGCCAAGGTGGATCCCTACCTGCGGCCGCTGTTCGACGCGCTGCATGACATGCTCGATCCGGACAAGGTCTCCAGCTACATCGACCGGGGGGTCATCGAGATCGCGCCGCTGGCGTTCATGCGCGGGCGCACGCTGAACGACTCGTTCGTGATCCTCGACGAGGCGCAGAACACGACGCCCGAGCAGATGAAGATGTTCCTCACGCGACTGGGCTTCGGATCGAAGATGGTCGTGACCGGCGACATCACCCAGGTCGATCTGCCACGCGAGCAGCGGTCGGGGCTGATCGTCGTCGGTGGTGTGCTGGAGGCGATCGACGGGATCGAGTTCGTGCGCTTCGGCGGCGAGGACGTGGTTCGTCACAAGCTCGTCCAGCGCATCGTCGAGGCCTACGACCTGCACGCGCGACACGAGGCGTCCGCCGACGCCGCACCGCGCGGGCGCGAGGACCGCTGACGGCTCGGCCGGGCCCGGCAGGGCGATGATCGAGGTTGAGGTGTTCGGCGCGGGCGACGGTCTACCGCCGGCTGACGTGCGCCGCCTGTGTGTTCGAGCGGCAGCTTGCGCCGGGGTGCAGCGCGGCCACCTGGCGGTCGAGTTCGTCGATGTCAAGCGGATCACGGCGCTCAACGCCGAGCACCGTGACCGGGCGACGCCCACAGACGTGCTCGCGTTTCCGGTCGACGGCGCCGAGCCGCTGGCGGGCGTGGAGTCGATCCAGGACGACGCCGCGACGGACGCTGCTGCCAGCTCCAGCCCGCGCGAGCTCGGCGACGTGGTCGTCTGCCCTGAGCAGACGGTCGACCTGCGCGAGGCGGTTGTCCACGGCGTGCTGCACCTGGTTGGGCTGGATCACGAGACCGACGACGGCGAGATGCTCGCGCTGCAACGCCGCGTGCTGGCGGGGTCGGGCGAGTGACCCGCAGCGGTTTCGTGGCGTTCGCCGGCAGGCCCAACGTGGGGAAGTCGACGCTCGTCAACGCGGTCGTCGGGGAGAAGGTGGCCATCGTCTCCGATCGCCCCCAGACGACGCGCCGCGCGATCCGAGGTCTGCGGGTGTTCGGCGACTGCCAGCTGGCGCTGGTCGACCTGCCGGGCGTCCAGCGTCCGCGCGACGCGCTGACGACGCGCATGGCGCGCCGCGTGGAGCACGAGCTGGAGGGCTCTGACGTGGCCCTGTTGGTGTTGAATGGTCAGCAGGGCGTCGGCGGCGGCGATCGCTACATCGCGCGGACGCTGGCAGACAGCGACACCCCCGTGACGATCGCGGTCAACAAGATCGACCGCCTGTCGCGCGGTGAGCTGATGACGACGCTTGCCCAGGCGGCCGAGCTGGACGCCGGCGCTGACGTCTTCGCGATCTCGGCTCGCACCGGCGAGGGGGTTGAGGAGCTCGTCGAGCACCTCGTCTCGCTGATGCCGGAGGGGCCGTTCATGTTCGCCCGGGGCGAGGTCTCCGATCAGCCGCTCGAGGTGGTGCTGGCCGAGCTCGTGCGCGAGGCCGTGATCAGACGCACGCGCCAGGAGCTGCCCCACGCTGTCGACGTGGTCGTCGAGGAGATCGAGCGCCCGCGCGACGGGCTGGCCCGCGTGAGGGCCCTGATCTGGGTCGAGACCGAGTCGCAGAAGGCGATCCTGGTCGGGGCCCGCGGTCAGATGATCAAGGCGATCGGGACCGCGGCGCGCCGCGAGCTGCAGCGCGTGCTCGATTGTCAGGTGTACCTGGACCTGTCAGTTCGCGTGCGCCGCGACTGGCGCGCCGATGGCCAGCTGCTGGATCGTCTGGGCATCACCTGAGCCGACATCGGCCGATCGCAGGCGATGTCGCGGTGGCGTCGCGACGCGATCGCCGCTCACAGCTTGCGTGACACCTGGTCGGCGAGGCGCTGCAGGACGGGTAGGTCGAGCTCTGGCGCGAACACGAAGGGGATGTTGACGACGCGCAGCCGTCGCCGGCGCAGGCGGGCGACCTCGTTGTGCTGGCGACGGGCGCGTTCGTGCACCGAGCGCGCGGCGTATGCCGCCGAGCGTCGCAGCGCAGCGTCGGCTGCGTTGCCCCGCGCGCGCTGCCCGCGCGTCGCGGCGACAGCGGACCGCCTCGCCCCCGGTGCCCCGCCTCCGCCGCCTCCGTTAAGCGTGGCGACGCGGCGAAGCTCGGCCTCGGTGAAGCGTCGCGGAAGCACACCGTTGAGCACCACGGCGTCCAGCTCGCGGTGCAGGCGCGTTCGCAGCCCATCTTGAATCTCCAGCGCCTCAGAGACGGCCATCTCGCTCGCGTGGGCGACCGCGAGGTAGCCGCAGCGCGCGCGATCCTCAAGCAGCTCCTGCACCTGGCGCGTCTGTCCCGCGATCGGCCCGACGCGCGCGATCGCGCCGAACGTCCACGGCGAGTGCAGCATCGCCAGCGCGTGTCCGGTGGCCGGCGCGTCGAGCACCACGAGGTCATAGCTGCCGGCGCGCCGACGCCAGCGCTCGCCCTGCGTGAGCTCCCAGATCTTCACCATGCTGACGAGCTCTTTGGCGCCCGGCGCCGCCGCCGCAAAGTACTGAAACGTGGTACTCGAGCCGAGCACTCGCCCAGCGATCGGACCGCCGATCGACTGCAGCCACTCCAGCAGCGCGCGATCGGGGTCGATCGAGATCGACCACAGGTTCTCCGCCAGCTCGACCTCCACGCCGAGGTCGGGCGCCTCGCGTCCGAAGAGATGGGGCAGGCGACCCTGGTCGCCCAGCTCGACGACGACGACACGCAGGCCGCGGCGCGCACCCAGCAGGCCGAGGATCGCAGCCGTCGTCGTCTTGCCGACGCCCCCCTTGCCGGTGATCACGAGCAGCTCGCGGTCCAAAACAGAGGTCATGGTCAGCGGGAGTTTGTCTGAAACCGCGGTCGCCAGGCGCGGGAGCCCGGCGCCGGGCCAGGGGCGGGACCGGCGATTGCGTGCACCTACAATCGTGCGATGAGCACTTCGGTCAGCGAGGGCGAGTCAGTCGAGGAGCTCGTCGCATATGACGAGCGCGGTCTCGTTGCGTGCGTCGTGCAGGATTGGCGCACCGGAGAGGTGCTGATGCTCGCCTATATGAATGAGCAGGCGCTCGCGAGCACGCGCGAGACGGGCGAGCTGCACCTGTGGAGTCGCTCGCGCGAGCGTCCGTGGCGCAAGGGCGAAACCAGCGGCAACGTGCAGGCGGTGCGCGCGCTACGCGTTGACTGTGACGGCGACAGCCTGCTCGCCCTCGTGGAGCCTGCGGGCCCAGCGTGTCACACCGGGCAGCGCAGCTGTTTCTATCGCGGAGAGCTGGCGCCCGCGGCGCCACACGAGGTGCTGCCCCGTCTGCAGCGAACCCTGGCCGAGCGGGCGCGCGAGCGCCCGCAGGGCTCATATACCGCGACGCTGCTCGCCAGCCCGACGCGCATCACTGAGAAGGTGATGGAGGAGGCCGAGGAGGTGACGCGCGCCGCGCGCGAGGAGTCTGAGACGCGCGTCGACGAAGAGGCGGGGGACCTGATCTACCACCTGATGGTCCTGCTGACCGCCCGAGGCCGCACGCTCGGCGACGTCGAGCGGGTGCTCGATGAGCGCAGCCGGTAGCGCGCTGGACACCGAGCTCCCGGTGACGCCCAGCCTCGAGCAGGCGCGGGCGCTCGCCGCCGAGCACAACCTGATCTCGCTGCGCCACAGCTTCATCGAGGACTGTGAGACGCCGGTGTCGGCGTTTCTGAAGCTGCGCGCGCTCGCGCCGGGCGAGCCCGCGTTCCTGCTCGAGTCAGCCGAGCAGGGCCAGCGGGTCGGACGCTACTCGTTCATCGGCGTGCGCCCGCGCGAGGTGCTGCGCTGGTCGCTGGCGGACGGCGGGGACCCCTATGCGCTGGCCGCCGAGCGGGTTGCCCGTTTCGACCAGGCGCCGATCCTCGACGGGCCGCCGTTCGCCGGCGGGGCCGTCGGCTTCTTCGGATACGACCTCGTCCGCACCGTCGAGCCGCTGGGCGAGCCAAACCCCGACCCGCTCGGGCTGCCCGACATGGCGCTGATGCTGACAGACGTGCTGGTCGTGTTCGACCACCTCAAGCACACCGTGGAGGTCTTTGCCGACGTCGACCTTCACGCGGGGTCCGACCTCGAGCTCGCCTATGCGGCGGCGACGCAGTCGATCTCCGAGGTGCGCGCTCTGCTGGGCGGGCCGGTTCCGCGGGGCGAGTCGGCTGGAGGGGTGCAGCGCCCGCCGCAGTTTGTGTCGAACATGCCCAGGGAGGGGTTTGAAGCGATCGTCGAGCGGGTCGTGCGCTACATCCATGCCGGCGACGCCTTTCAGGTCGTCCCCTCCCAGCGCTGGTCCGCGCCGGTGACGGTCGACGCCTTCTCCATCTACCGCGGCCTGCGCGCGACCAATCCGAGCCCCTACATGTACTTTCTCGATTTCGGTGACTTTCAGATCGCGGGGGCCAGTCCCGAGCCCCTGCTGACGGTGACCGGCCGGCATGTCTCGACCAAGCCGATCGCCGGAACGCGTCCGCGGGGCGAGAGCGCCGAGGAGGACAAGCGAATCGCGCAGGAGCTGCTGGCCGACGAGAAGGAGCGCGCCGAGCACGTGATGCTCGTTGACCTCGGGCGAAACGACCTCGGGCGTGTCTGCGAGTACGGGACGGTGGTCGTCGATGAGCTGATGGAGGTCGAGTCCTACAGCCACGTCATGCACATCGTCTCGTCGGTATCGGGCAAGCTGTGCGAGGGAGTCGGGGCGATGGACGCGCTGCGCTCGGTGCTCCCGGCGGGCACGCTGTCGGGTGCCCCGAAGGTGCGAGCGATGCAGATCATCGACGAGCTCGAGCCGGTCAAGCGCGGCGGGTACGGCGGCGCCGTCGGCTACCTCAGCTACGCCGGCGATCTGGACACCGCGATTCACATCCGCACGGTCGTGGTCAGCGACGGCGTGGCGCACATCCAGGCCGGCGGCGGAACCGTCGCCGACGCCAAGCCCGCCTACGAGTACGAGGAGTCGGTTGCGAAGACCAAGGCGGCGCTGCGCGCGATCGAGCTGGCCTGCCGGCAGCCGGAGTGGCAATAGCCGCCGACGGAGCTCGACGTGAAGGTCCTTGTCATCGACAACTACGACTCGTTCGCTTACAACCTCGTTCAGTACATGGGCGAGCTGGGTGCCGACGTGCACATCGTGCGCAACGACCGCGCGAGCGTCGAGCAGCTGATCGAGGGCGGGTTTGACCGCTGTGTCGTCTCGCCCGGCCCCTGCACGCCTGACGATGCGGGCATCTCGCTGCAGATCGTGCGCCGGATGCCCGAAGCGGGAGTCCCCACGCTGGGGGTCTGTCTCGGCCATCAGTCGCTCGCGCAGGCGTTCGGCGGCCACGTCCGGCTGCATCCTCCGGTGCATGGCAAGGCGACGGTGATCGAGCACGACGGGCGCACGATCTTCAGCGGCCTGCCGAGCCCGCTGACGGTAGGGCGCTATCACTCGCTCATCGTCGATTCCCAGCTGCCCGACTGCCTGCAGGAGTCGGCCCGCGGAGATGGCGTGCTGATGGGGCTGCGCCATCGCGAGCTGCCGGCCGAGGGAGTCCAGTTTCACCCCGAGTCGGTGCTCACGCAGGCGGGCAGGTCGCTGCTCGCCAACTTTCTCGGCGACGGCTCGCCGGGCGACGCGGCGCGCGGCGAGCGCTGATGCCGAACGAGGTCCTGACGCGTGCGATCGACGCGCTCGCACAGCGCCGCGACCTGAGCGCGGACGAGAGCGCGGCGGTGCTGGCCGAGATCATGCACGGAGAGGCCTCGGAAACCCAGATCGCCGGCTTTCTGATCGCGCTGCGGACGAAGGGCGAGACCGTGGATGAGCTCGTCGGCCTGGCGCGCACGATGCGAGCGCTGGCGGCGCACGTGCCAACGGACCGCGAGGACCTGCTGGACACGGCCGGCACCGGTGGCGGGCGCAGCACGTTCAACGTCTCGACGACAGCCGCGCTGATCGCCGCCGGCGCCGGCTGCGCGGTCGCCAAGCACGGCAACCGCTCTGCGACCAGCCGCTCAGGCTCGGCGGACGTGCTCGAGGCGCTCGGGGCGCGGATCGACCTCGACCCGCCGGGTGTCGCCGCCTGCATCGAGGAGGCGGGCTTCGGCTTCATGTTCGCGCCCGCCCACCACCCGGCGACCCGCTACGTGGTGCCGGTCCGCAGCGAGCTCGCGGTGCGCACGATCTTCAACCTGCTCGGCCCGCTCACCAACCCGGCGGGGGCGCGGCGCCAGGTCATCGGCGTCGCCGACGCGGGCTTTGCGGAGACGATGGCCGGCGCGTTGGCCCGGCTCGGCGCCGATCGGGCGCTCGTGGTCTGCAGCGAGGATGGGCTGGACGAGTTCTCGATCTGTGCGCCGACGCGCGTGGTGGAGGTCAACGGCGAGCAGCTGCGCAGCTACACGCTCACCCCGAGCGAGGTCGGCATCGAGCCGATCGCACAGGACGTCTTCGAGCAGGGCTGCGCGGGCGGCACGCCGCAGGACAACGCCGCCGTGACCCGCGCGCTGCTGCAGGGAGAACGCTCACCGCACGGCGCTGCGCCCGCGGAAGCCGAGGCACGAGCCCGGGTCGAGCTGGCCGCGATCAACGCCGGCGCCGCGATCTACGCCGGCGGGCGCACCGACACGATCGCGGCCGGCGTGCAGGCGGCGCGCGCGGCGCTGCAGGACGGCAGCGCGGCGGCGGCGCTCGAGCGCTACGTGCAGGCGAGCCACGCGCACGCGCCCGCGGAGGCGTCGCGGTGAGCGCGCGCGACGCGACGGTGCTGAACCGCATCGTCAACGAAACGCGCGCGGAGGTGGCACGTCGCAAGCGCGACGTGCCCCTGACGGACCTCCGGCGCGAGCAGGCCGGACTCGCGTCTGCGCCGCACGGCGACGCCGACGGTGACGGCGACCGCGACGCGCTGTCACGGCGGCTGGGTTTTCGCGCCGCGCTGAGCGCTCCGGGCATCGGCGTGGTCGCGGAGTTCAAGCGCCGCTCTCCCTCGGCCGGCGAGCTGCGCGGCGGGGCCGACGTCGGCGAGGTGGTCTGCGCCTATGAGCGGGGCGGGGCGCTTGCGCTTTCGGTGCTCACCGAGCGCGCGAACTTCGGCGGCTCGCTGGCGGACCTCGCCGCGGCACGCGCAGCGTGCGCGCTTCCGATCCTGCGCAAGGACTTCATCATCGACCCCTACCAGCTGCACGAGGCGCGTCTGGCCGGCGCCGATGCCGTGCTGCTGATCGTGGCGGCGCTCATCGACGCCGAGCTGCGAGCGCTCTACAGCGAGGCCGTCGAGCTGGAACTCGACGTGCTCGTGGAGGTGCACGACCGCTCAGAGCTCGCTCGGGCCCTCGACGCCGGCGCTGTGTTGATCGGCATCAACAACCGAGATCTGCGCGACTTCAGCGTGGACGTGGAGCGCACGTTTGCGCTACTCGGCTACGTTCCAGACGGTGTCACGGTAGTCTCGGAGTCGGGCATCGCAGATGCCGCGCAGCTGGCCCGACTGCAGGACGCAGGGGTTCACGGCGCGCTGGTCGGCGAGCTGCTCATGCGCGCCCCGGACCCGGAGGTCGCTCTGCGATCGCTGACAGCTTTTAGAAACGCTGAGCAAGGGCTTTAGTCGACGTTCATCGCTGCCAACCAAGCTGTCTGTCAATGAAACGAACTTTCGCCATTCCCTTCCTCGCCGCGCTCGTGGGCGGCGGCGTCGTGGTCGCGGTCGTTGCGGCCTTCGGTGGTCTCAGCTCGACCGACCAGAAGACCGTCACCATCCAGTCTGCGCCGCTGGCGCCCGCGAACGTGTCTCAGCGAACCAGCGGCCTCTCACCGCACGACATCTACGTGCGCGACGCGCCCGGTGTCGTGTTTGTCACCTCGACGATCGTGCAGAAGACCGAATCGCCGTTCGGCTTGTTCGGCGGCGGCGAAGGAGGACAGGCGCAGGGCAGAGCGACCGGCTCGGGCATCGTGATCGACAACAACGGGACGATTCTCACCAACTGGCATGTGGTCGAGAACGCGGTGAAGGTGACCGTGAGCGTCGAAAAAGGTCAGGCGGTCGAAGCCAAGGTGCTCGGCAAGGATCCATCGAATGACCTGGCGGTGCTGCGGGTTCCCACAGGCGGGCTGACGCTGCACCCGCTCACGCTGGGCGACTCTTCACACGCGCAGGTGGGTGATCCCGTGCTCGCGATCGGCAACCCGTTCGACCTCGAACGCACGCTCACCACAGGGGTGGTGTCTGCGCTGCAGCGCCAGATCACCGCGCCCAACGGCTTCACGATCAGCAACGTGATCCAGACCGACGCACCCATCAACCCGGGAAACTCGGGCGGTCCGCTGCTCAACGCGCAGGGTGAAGTGATCGGCATCAACTCACAAATCGAGACCGGCGGAAGCGGTGACGGCAGTGTGGGCATCGGCTTTGCGGTGCCGATCAACACCGCCAAGTCAGAGATCGCCGAACTTGAGAAGGGCGGCACGATCAGCGCGGCCTATCTCGGTCTCACGTCGCTGACGATCGACGGCTCGCTGTCTGCGCTCAACCTTCCCGTGAAGAGCGGCGCGCTCGTGCAGAGCGTGCAGAAGGGGACGGCCGCGCAAAAGGCCGGCATACGTGGCGGCAATGTCAACGGGAACACCGAAGGCGGTCAGGTCGCCGTCGGTGGTGACATCGTCATTGCGATCGACGGCAAAGCTGTCAAAAGCTCGGAAGACCTCGCGGGCGACATCGAGGCCAGGAAGGCCGGCGAAACGATCACGATCGGTCTGCTGCGCGCGAACGGAAGCGGCGGCTACGAACACAAGACGGTCAGCGCGACGCTCGGCAGCCGCCCGGCGTCGGTGCCGAGCGCCAATACGCCTGAAGGCTAGGCGGCGGACACACGCCCCGCTACCGTTGGGGAGGTGTCCAGTTCATCCCCCCAACGGCCGCATTCAGCCGGCGCGCGCGCGGGCTCGGACGCCAGCTGGCGTCCCAAGGTGAAGGTGTGCGGAATCACCAACGTCGACGACGCCGAGCTGGCGGTCGAGCTGGGCGCATGGACGCTCGGGATGATCTTCTACGAGGGCAGCCCGCGTCGCTGCTCGCCGGCAGCTGCACAGCAGATCGCCGCCGCACTGCGCCGCCGGGTGGGGCTGTGCGGGGTGTTCGTGAACGCGCCGCTGGAGGAGGTGGTGGGTAGCTGTGAGGAGCTCGGCCTGGACATGGTCCAGCTGCACGGCGACGAGGGGCCGGCGTTCTGCGCGGAGGTGATGCGCCGCACCGGCGCGCGCGTGGCCAAGGCCGCGCAGGTGTCCGGACCCGGCGACGTGCGCGACCTGGGGCGCTTTCACGTCGACTTCCACCTGCTCGACGCGCCGGCCAGCGCGCCCGGGGCGGCGCACCTGCGGGGCGGAACGGGCGAGGCGTTTGACTGGACGCTGCTCGCGGCGCGCAAATCCAAGGTGCCGCTGATCCTCAGCGGGGGGCTCACGGCCGAGAACGTCGCCGATGCGATCGAGCTGGCGCGCCCATACGCCGTGGACACCGCCAGCGGCACGGAGGCCGCTCCGGGGCGCAAGGATCCAGCCAGGCTGGGCGCGTTCTTTGACGCCGTCCGCGACCGCGAGCCGGCGGGCGGCTCGAGCGAGACGCCTGTCGCGGGTCTGTCGGCGTGAGCGCGCGCGGGGGGGATTCCGCCGTCGAGCACCGCTTCGGCGCCTACGGCGGGCAGTTCGTCCCAGAGACGCTGATGCCGGCGTTGGCAGAGCTCGAGCAGGCCTGGCGTGCGGCGCGCGAGGACGAGTCTTACCGGGCCGAGCTCGACGGGCTGCTGCGCGACTTCGGCGGGCGACCGACCCCGCTGTACCGCGCACGCAGGCTGAGCGAGCTGGCCGGGCGGCCGGTATACCTCAAGCGCGAGGACCTCAATCACACCGGCTCGCACAAGCTCAACAACGCCCTCGGCCAGGCGCTGCTGGCCAAGCGGATGGGCAAGACGCGCGTGATCGCAGAGACCGGCGCGGGACAGCATGGCGTGGCGACCGCCACGGTATGCGCGCTGTTGGGCCTGGAGTGCGTGGTCTACATGGGCGTTCAGGACACGCTCCGCCAGCGACCAAACGTGCAGCGCATGGAGCTGCTGGGAGCCACCGTGCGCTCCGTGGACGCGGGTGCCAAGACGCTCAAGGAGGCCACCTCGGCGGCGATTCGCGACTGGGTGACCAACGTCGAGCACACGCACTATGTGATCGGCTCGGTCGTCGGTCCGGCGCCATATCCGGCCCTCGTGCGCGACCTGCAGCGGGTGATCGGCGACGAGGCGCGCGCGCAGCTGCTGCAGCGCGAGGGCCGGCTGCCAGCGCGGGTTGTCGCGTGCGTCGGCGGAGGCTCGAACGCGATCGGGATCTTCACCGCGTTCATCGCCGACGAGGGGGTCGAGCTCGTGGGCGTCGAGGCCGGCGGGGAGGGGATCGACACCGCGCGCCACGGCGCGCCGCTCACGGTCGGGGGACGCGCGGGCATCCTGCACGGCTCGCGCTCGGCGGTGATGCAGGATGAGGAGGGGCAGATCGTGGAAGCGCACTCGGTGTCGGCGGGCCTGGACTACCCGGGCGCCGGCCCGCAGCACGCCCACCTGCGCGACAGCGGCCGCGCGCGCTACGTCGCGGTCACCGACGAGCAGGCGCTTGCGGCCTTTGTCCAGGTCGCGCGCCTGGAGGGCATCCTTCCCGCGCTCGAGACCGCGCACGCGCTGGCCTGGGTGCTGGCACAGGCAGATGGCGAGCTCGACCTGGTGTGTCTGTCCGGGCGCGGGGACAAGGACCTCGGCGAGGTGCTGAAAGATGCGTGAGTCGCGAGCCGCCCGGTGAGCGCGCGAGCCGAGAGCGGCTTGCAGCGGATCGCCGAGGCATTTGCGGCGACCGACGGCCGCGCCGCGCTGATGCCTTACCTGATGGGCGGGTTTCCCACGCTGCAGGAGTCCGCTCGCATCGGTGAAGCCTGCGTGCAGGCCGGTGCGGACCTGGTCGAGCTCGGCGTGCCCTACTCCGACCCGCTGGCCGACGGCCCGGTGATCCATCACGCGGGCACGCGCGCGTTGCAGGCGGGCGTGAGCATCGCGGGCGTGCTCGAGGTGGCGCGTGCGCTCGCCCCGCGCGTCCCGGTCGTCTTGATGTGCTACGCCAACATGGTCCTCGCGCCCGGCGCGCGGGCGTTCGTGGAGCGCCTGGAGAGAACCGGCGCGTGCGGGCTGATCGTGCCCGACCTGCCCCTCGAGGAGGCCGGCGAGGTGGCGCAGGCCTGCGAGGCCTGCGGCCTGGCGCTAGTTCCGCTCGTCGCGCCCACCACCACGCCCGAGCGGCTGCGAATGATCGGCGCGAGCGCGCGCGGCTTTCTGTACGCGGTCTCGGTCGTCGGCACAACGGGCGAGCGGCGCGCGCTGGGACAGCAGGTCGCCGACGTCGTCGCGCGCGCCAAGGCCGCGACCGACGTGCCGGTCGCGATCGGCTTTGGCATCGCGACGCCCGAGCAGGCGCGTCAGGCCGCGGAGGCGGGCGCCGACGGCGTGATCGTGGGCACCCGCCTGGTACGCGCTGCGGACGAGGCGCGCGACGATCCGGCGGCCGCGGTGGGGGCGATCGTGGAGGAGCTGGCCGCCGGCCTCCGGTAGGATTGGCCGCGCATGGGGCTGATCCTCACCGTCACCGCGGGTCTGGTCATCTGGATCATCTTGTGGACGCTCGGCACGACGGGCTTTGACGCGTTCATGCTCGCCGCCGTGATCATCCTGGTGGGCGCATCGCTGAAGATCCTCTCCGGCTATCTGCCCGGCCGCCGCAGCTAGTGATCAACCGGCCGGTGCCCGCGAGGCGACGACGGCTTGGCCGGCGCGCGACGGCGGCGCTCGGGCTCGCCGCGCTCGGCGCCGTCGCGTGTGCGACGGCGGGGTGTGGCGGCGTCGGCGTCTCGGGCGCGGCCAGCATCGTCGGAAACCAGCTGACGATCTACTCGAGCATGCCCCTGCAGGGATCCTCGGCCGGGGTTGGCGAACAGGTCGTCAACGGCGAGGAGCTCGCGCTCGCGCAGACAGGGGGGCGTGTCGGCCCGTTCAAGATCAGCTTCGTCTCGCTCGACGACGCAAAGCCGACGACCGGTCAGTGGGACCCGGGCGTAACCGCGACCAACGCAAAGCAGGCGGCCCAGGACACCAGCACGATCGCCTACATCGGCGACTACAACTCCGCCGCCACGGCCGTGTCCCTGCCGCTCACGAACGCTGCCGGCATCCTCCAGGTCAGCCCTGCAAGCCCGTATGTCGGGCTCACGTCGGCGCTCCAGGCCGGACAGGGCGAGCCGGAGCGCTTCTATCTGAGCGGCAAGCGGACGTTCGGGCGACTGCTGCCCGGCGATCCGGTCGAGGCTCTCGCGCAGGTCAAGCTGATGAGCATGCTCGCGGTGCGCAAGGTCTATGTGATCGACAACCAGGACGCCTTCGAGGAACCCCTGGCGCGCCTCGTCGCGACCGACGCCGAACACGCGGGCATCACGGTCGCCGCGCACGACAGCATCGCCACCGCCCCGGGCTCGGTGTTCGCCGGCGAGGTCGAAAAAGTCCTCGCCAGCGGCGCACAGGCCGTCTTCCTTGCGGGTGACCCGGGGGCGGGCTCAGCCGCGCTGTGGCAGGCGCTGCACAGCGCCGATCCACACCTCTGGCTACTCGGGCCGAGCACGCTGGCCGACCAGACGTTCACCTCGCAGATCGGCGCCGCAGCGCAGAAGACGCTGCTGACGACCCCGCTGCTGCCGGCCAGCCTCTACCCGCCCGCGGCTCAACGCGTGCTGGGCCGCTACCGACAGGTCTTCGGCGCCCCCGGCGAAGCGGAGGCGCTGTACGGGTATGAGGCGATGAGCGTCGTGCTCAGCGCGATCCGGCGCGCCGGTCAGCGCGGCAGCGACCGCCAGGCGGTGATCGATCGCTTTTTCGCGACAACCGATCGCAGTTCTGTGATCGGCACCTATTCGATGGAGGCCAACGGGGAAACGAGCCTGTCTCGTTTCGCGCTCGACCGCGTCATCGCGGGGCGCCCCTCCTTCGACCGGCTGATCGAAGGGGGCTGACTCAACCGCCCGGCTGCAGCCCGAGCACTAGGCGCAGCCGCAGCACTTCGCCGCCGAGGCCCTTGGCGCCGCCGGCGAGCGTCGAGGAGGCGCGCATCAAGGGCACGAGCCTCGAGATCGCCGGGTCTTCGTTGAGCCCGAACCCTTCGAGCAGGCTGACGAACGTCTGGAAGTTGACGATCAGGCTGGGCTGTATACCTTCCCCGAGCGTCGCCGCGGCGTTGCCGCGCGTGGCGGCGGAGGACAGCGTGCCGGCGGGGCGCAGGGCGGCGGTGACGGACGCTTCGGCGAGGCCGATGACGAACTTCGTCTGCCCGTTCGCCGCCTTGCCGTTGGCGATCGCCAGTTCCACCGGAAGTCCGGGCACGCGCACCTGGATCGCGGCGTCGGTCCCCGGGATCGAGGCGGGCCCGACAGAGCCGCCGCTCTTTTGCAGCGCTTCGCCCACCTTGCCCACCGCGGCACGCGAGAGGGCTGGGTCCTTCGAGTTGATCGCGACACCGGCCCGCAGTTCGACGAGGCCCGTGCCGCTCGCGAAGATCCCGGCCGAGCCCATCCAGCTTTGAAATGCGCGCCTGGCTTCGGCGCTCTGGCCGCCGAGCACGCTCAGCGGCGCGACGATCCCTTCGAGCAGGCCCTTCACGCTGATCCCCTGACTTTCGCCTGAGCCGCCGCCCAGTGTCCCGAGCAGCGCGCCGGTCAGACCGTGGACGTCGGTGGCTAGCGAGGTACCGACGTTGCCCAGACCGACCGCCAACCACGCGTTCGCAGGGAGTTCGCTCAGCGCCTGGGCGCCTTCGGCGCTGGATGCGAGCAGGCCTCCGGACACGGGGGCGCCCTTGGCCGCGGGCAGCGCGTCCGCGTCGAGCGCGATCGAACTGGCGGAGGGAACGAGCGAGACGTTCACCGTGCGGGCGCCGGCGAGCAGTCCCAGCAGGCCTGCGGGCGCGGACGGCCCCGACGCCTGGCCGGCCGGGGCCAGGGCGCTCGGGTTGGAATACACGTGGGCGAGCGCTCCGGAGGGCGCGAGCGCGAGCAGCTGCTGATAGCTGGCCGAGCTCGCGAGCGCCGCTGCGCCGAGCGTCGTGTCGATCACTCCGTGAACGCCCGTGAGGGTGCCGATCACGGCAAAGCCGTCGACGACGCCGAAGGCGATCCCGGCGGAGGTCGTCTGAAAGGCAACGCCCCGGTAGCTGGCCGCATGCGCGCCGGCGCGACGGGCCTGGGATTCCAGGAACGACCGGGCCTTGCCCGGATCGCTCGTAGACAGCACGAGCGCGCCCTGGACCCCGCGCGCGGAGAACGGGAACGCGCCGCTGGGCGCGCTGCCGAGCAGCATCTGCTCGAGCGGCGCGAGCAGCGTCGAGGATCCTTCCAGCGAGCCCGCGAACGCCGCCGCCTGCGGTCCGATCCACGGCGCCACTTCGGTTGCGTAGTTCAGCTGCGGGCTGCCGGGGGTGCGCAGCAGTTCGAGCAGGCGCAGGTATGGATCGGCCTGGCGGGTGAGGCTCCGGCCGGCCGACTGGGCCGCGGCCTTGAGCGCGCCTTCCGGGCGCACGACGGCGCCCGCGTAGAGCGCGGCCGAGGCGGGAACGACGCGGGCCGGGTCAGCGTTGCCGGTGCTCTTGTGGGAGGAGCCACAGCCGGCCAGCGGCGCGAGCAGGGCGGCGCAGAGCAGCGTCGCGGCCGTCAGGCGCCGGCGCGGCGTGTGACGTCCGCGCTCGGCGGGCGCGTGTGGCGGGGGGCGGTGGGGAGGGCGCAACTCGACAGGTCCTTCGTTGGCCCAGGCCGGGCGGCTGGGGAGGCGATCGTATGCCCCCGGGCACGCCGCGTGCAAGTGGGCCGGATATGCAACCCGCGTTGCACGGCGAGCGGGTGCACGCGCGATTGCGCCCGGCGGCGGCGCGCGGGCGCGCCTGTCACGGGCCGCAATCCCTCAGGAGATCGGGCGTTTTGCCCGAAACGGCGGCGTCCGAAGAGGGAAGTGGGGGAAAATGTGAAATTGGGGTTGCATTGTGGGAGGAAGTGGGATAGGTTCGCGGACAGCGAGCCGGGGTGGAGGGGCTCCTCCCACTCCTCCACCTCGGCTCGGATTACAAGCTTTGGAGCTTTTCTCGTGGTCCCGTTCCGTGGCACGTTTGACCATACGCTCGACTCCAAGAACCGCCTCACGGTGCCGGCCCGCTATCGCGCGGCGCTCGCCGAGGGGGTCGTGCTGGCGATGCCCGTCGATCTGGAGCCGTGTGTCGGGATGTGGCGTCCGGAGGAGTACGAGCGCTACACCAGGCGCGCGCTTGCCGAGCTGCCACCGCTGTCGCCGCGACTGGCCGAGCTGGAGCGCTTCTTCTACGGCAGCTCGCAGGACGCCGACCTGGACGCGGCGGGCCGGGTGATGGTTCCCGGCTTCCTCGGCGAGCACGCCGCGCTCGCGCGCGAGGTCGTCATCGTGGGCGCAGGGGATCGTCTAGAGCTGTGGGACCGCAGCCGCTGGGATCAGCATCGACCGACGCTGCTGGGCGGCGTCGCGGAGATCATCGCGCGTGTCGACGACACTGCTTGACATGACTCGATCTGGCCGGCGCGCTGCCCGCGGCCGGCGCCCGGGCCGGCCGGCGCCACGGGGCGCCGGCCCGAACGCAGCGGCCGCCCGGCACGGCCTCGGGCACGTTCCGGTGCTGGCAGCTGAGCTGCTGGCGCTGCTCGCTCCCCAGCCGGGTCAGACCGCGATCGACTGCACGTTCGGCGATGGCGGCCACGCACGCCTTGTGGCCGAGCGCCTCGGGCCGTCGGGAACGCTGATCGCGATCGACCGCGACCCCCAGGCCGAGGAGCGCTTCGAGCTGCTCGCCCAGGAGGTGGCCTGCTCGCTGCGCTTCATCCGCGCCAGCTATGCCGAGGCGCTGCAGCTGCTGGCGGGCGAGGGCCTGCGCGCCGACGCCGTGTACTTCGACCTGGGGATGTCATCGATGCAGGTGGACGCGCGCGAGCGCGGCTTCTCCTACTCGTATGAGGCGCCGCTTGACATGCGCATGGATCCGGCGATCGAGCGCGGGGCGCGCGAGCTCGTCGCCGAGCTCGACGAGCGCAGCATGGCGCGCGTGCTGCGCGACTATGGCGAGGAGCGTCACGCGGGCGCGATCGCGCGCGCGATCGTGCTGCGCCGCGAGCGCGACGCGATAGAGACCACGCAGCAGCTCGTCGACACGATCAACGCGGCGCTCCCGGCGCCGGCGCGGTTCGCGGGCGGACACCCCGCCAAGCGCTCCTTTCAAGCGCTGCGGATCGCGGTCAACGATGAGCTCGGGCAGCTCGAGGGCGCGCTGCCGCTTGCCTGGGAGCTGCTGCGCGAGGGCGGCGCGCTTGCCGCGATCGCCTTTCATTCGCTGGAGGACCGGCGCGTCAAGCGCTTTCTCGTCGAGCGCGCGCGGGGGTGCATCTGCCCGCCCGAGCTGCCGGTCTGCGTGTGCGGCCGCCAGCCCGAGGCGGCGCTGATCGCGCGTCGCGCGATCAGGCCGTCCGCGAGCGAGATCGCCGCCAACCCGCGCGCCGCGCCGGCGCGCTTGCGCGCCGCGCGCAAGCTGAGCGGGCGGGAGGCGGCGTGACTCCGCCCTCGGCCGTGGCAGCGCCGGTTGCGCCGCCGCGGCGGACGCGCAGCGCGGCCGCCCGGCAGCAGGTCGGCGCGGGGAGTCACGCCCCGCGGCGCGTCCCACGCCCGTCGCGACGCATCTCCGGGCCTGCACGCGGCCGGGGGGCGCCGCCGCCGCGCAGCCGTCCGGACGCTGGCGCGGCGCGCGTGCGCGATCCGCTCGCCGTGCTCAGGCGCCTGACGCCGGGCGCGCTGGCGCAGCGCGGAGCTCTGGCCGCGTGGCTGCGCTCGCTTCAGCGGCTGCTGTCGGGTCGCCTCGGCATCGCACTCGTCGCGTTCGCGCTGATCGGGATCGTCACCCTGCAGCTGGGGCTGCTCAAGCTGAACGGCGGCATCGGCAGGGCGCTCGAGCACGAGGCACTGCTGCAGCGAGAAAACGCGGCGCTCAGCATCGAGAACTCCGAACTGGCCGCGGGCGATCGTGTGGAGCTCCGCGCCGCGCAGATCGGCATGCAGTACGTCGCGCCGGGAGCGCTGAAGCCGCTTGCCGCCCGCCCGGTCGCGGACGCTTTCCACGCGGCGGCGGCGCTCAGGTCGCCTGCGCTTGCGAGCACGCTCGGCGGCGCGGCGAGCGAAGCCGGCAGCGGCGAAGCGACCTCGACGGGCGGCGCTGAACCTGCCAGCGGTCCGGCAACCTCCTCGTCCTCGGCGGGCGAATCCGCCGCGCCGCCAGCCGGCCTCCGAAGCGCCCGCGGGCGCCGGCGAAGGCGCACAGGCTCCCTCGAGCCCGACGTCGCAGGGGGCCGAAGGCGCGGGCTCCGCGCGCGCGCCGGAATCCTCGGGCGCCCCCGCGGCCGGTGCCCCCGCGGAAGCGGGATCGGCCGGTGGAACCGCCACCTCAGCGGGCTCCGCGGGATAAAAGGTGGCGGTCGACCAGCGCCGGATAGGTCTGATCTTCGCGCTGTTCTTCGGCCTGCTCGTGCTGGCCGGGGGGCGCAGCCTGTATCTGGGCGTGCTGCGCGGAGCGAGCCTGCGGCGCGCGGCGCAAAGCCAGCAGCTCACCTATGAAGCGGTGCCGGCCCAGCGCGGCGCGATCACCGACCGCAACGGCGTCGATCTGGCCGTGTCAGAGCCCGCGCGCGATATCTCGGCCGATCCCTATCTGATCAGCGATCCGCTCGGCGTCGCGCGCAGGCTCGCACCGCTGCTCGGTCAGACCGTCGGAGAGCTGCTGCCCAAGCTGACACAGCGCAGCGGGTTCGTCTACCTGGGGCGCAGGGTGCCCGACAGGCAGGCGCGCGCGATCCTCGCGCTGAACGTGCCGGGCATCGCCGGCACGGCGGTCATGCGCCGGGTGTATCCACGCGGGACGCTGGCCGCGCAGGTGCTCGGCCTGGTCGGCACCGAAGGCGGCGGCCTGACGGGGCTCGAGTACTCGCGCAACGCGATCCTCGGCGGGCGGCCCGGGCAGCGGCGGGTGGTCAGCGACGCGCTCGGCCAGCCGGTCTCGATCTCCGAAGTCCACCAGGAGGTGCCCGGCGAGTCGCTCACGCTGACGCTCGACGCCAACATTCAGCAGCGCGCCGAAGATGTGCTCGACGCCGTGGGGCGGGTGTTCAGCCCCAAAGACGCGACGGCGATCGTGATGGACCCGCGCAGCGGCGCGGTTCTCGCGATGGCCGACTGGCCTCAGGTCAACGCCAACGAACCCGCCGGCTCGCCGCCGCAGGCGCTCGAGAACAGAGCGGTCAGCTTCGACTATGAACCGGGCTCGACGTTCAAGGCCCTGACGGTGTCGGGCGCCCTGCAGAGCGGGGTCATCACGCCCGAAACCGCCTTCAACATCCCCGACCAGATCAAAGTCGCCGACAGGACGATCCACGACGACACAGAACACGCCGAAGAGACGCTCACCGCGTCGCAGATCCTCGCCCAGTCGAGCAACGTGGGCGCGATCAAGATCGGGATGGCCGAGGGGGCGGCGCGCTTCAACGAATGGGTGCGCCGCTTCGGCTTCGGGGCATCGACCGGCATCGAGCTGCCGGGCGAGGAAATCGGCAAGGTGCTGGCGCTCAGCCAGTATTCGGGCTCCTCGATGGGCAACCTGCCGATCGGCCAGGGCGAGCTCGTCACACCGCTGCAGATGGCGACCGCCTACTCGGCGATCGCCAACGGCGGGATCCTGCGTCCGCCGCACATCGTCCAGGCCGTCGGAGACCGGACGCGGCCCCAAGCGCCGGGACGCCGCGTGATCTCCGCGGCGACCGCCTCGGAGCTGCGTGGGATGCTGCGCGGCGTGCTCGCGCCGGGCGGCACGGCAAGCGAGGTCTCGATCCCCGGCTATCAGCTCGCCGGCAAGACCGGGACCGCGAGCAAGATCGATCCGGCGACCGGCGAATACTCGCACAGCGCATACATCGCCTCGTTCATCGGCTTCGCCCCCGCATCCGATCCGCAGCTCGTGTGCGCGGTCGTCGTCGACGAACCCCAGTCGGGCTCGATCTACGGCGGAACCGTTGCTGCGCCTGCGTTCGGCCAGATCATGAGCTTCGCGCTGCCCTACCTGCGCATCCCGCCGGGGTAGCATCAGCGCATGCGGCTTGGCGAGCTGATCGCGGGTGTCGGCGCTCGCAGCGCCCCTGAGCGCGAAGCGCCTGAGGACCCGGCGGCCGAGCCCGACCCCGAGATCGGCACGCTGGCCTACGACAGCCGCCGTGCGCGCCCGGGGACGCTCTTCTTCTGCGTCTCGGGCCTGCACAGCGACGGACACGACTTCGCGCCGCAGGCGGTGCAGCGCGGCGCGGTCGCGCTCGTCGTCGAGCGATCGCTGCGACTGGGCGTTCCCGAGGTCCTCGTGCCGTCCACACGCGCGGCCATGGGCCCGGTGGCGGCGCGTTTCTATGGCGACCCGACGGCCGAGCTCGCGGTTGTGGGGGTGACCGGCACGAACGGCAAGACGACGACCGCCTTCATGTTGCGCGCGCTGCTGGAGGCAGCCGGCAGGCAGTGCGGCCTGCTGGGAACGGTCAAGGCGATCGTCGGCGGGCACGAGCGCGCGGTGGAGCGGACGACCCCGGAGAGCATCGATCTGCAGGCCGACTTCCGCGCGATGCGCGACGGCGGGGACCGCGCGTGCGCGATGGAGGTTTCATCGCACGCGCTGGCGCTCGGGCGCACCGATGCGATTCGCTTCGCGGCTGCGATCTTCACCAACCTGAGCCGCGACCACCTGGACTTTCACGGCACGATGGAGGACTACTTTCAGACCAAGCGACGCCTTTTCATGCCGGCCGGCGGCGCGGGCGCGACGGTGGGCGTGAGCGTTGTCAACGTGGGCGATCGGTATGGACGGCGTCTGGCGCAGGAGCTGCAGCGGCCGTGCACGTTCGCGGTCGATGCGCCGGCCGACTACGAAGCCAGCGATCTGCGCTGCGACGTCCACGGATGCCGCTTCGTGCTGCGCACGCCCGCGGGCGAGCGCGAGGTTGCGCTCGCGATGCCTGGCCGCTTCAACGTCGCGAACGCCCTGGGGGCGCTCGCGGCCGCTCATCGCGTCGGCGGCGAGCTCGACGCGCTGGTCGCCACGCTGGGGCGCCCGCTGCGCGTGCCCGGACGGTTTGAGCCTGTCGACGAGGGCCAGGAGTTCGCCGTGCTCGTCGACTACGCCCACACGCCCGACTCGCTGGCGAACGTGCTCGGCGCCGCGCGCGAGCTGATCGCACAGGGCGAGCGATCGGGCGAGGGGCGCCTGGTCTGCGTGTTCGGCGCCGGCGGCGACCGCGATCGCGGCAAGCGCCCGCTGATGGGCGAGATCGCGGCGCGCCTGGCCGACATCGTCCTCGTGACCTCCGACAACCCTCGCTCCGAGGACCCGGAGCAGATCATCGCGCAGGTGATGTCTGGCGCGCGCGCGGCTGCGGAGCACCGGGATGGCGGCGAGCGTGCGCTGCACACGGCGAGCGTGCAGGCGCTTCGCGATCGCGCGGCCGCGATCTCTGCCGCCGTGGCCAGCGCTCGGCCGGGCGACGTCGTGGTGATCGCCGGCAAGGGACACGAGCAGGGCCAGGAGCTCGCGGACGGGGTGAAGATCCCCTTCGATGACGTGACGGTCGCCAGGGAGGCTCTGCGGAGCGCCGTCACGGCGACCGCAGGCGCGGCGAGATGAGGGACTGGGCGCCCGAGCGCGTCGCACGCGCGGCCGGCGCCCGCCAGCTGGGCGACGCGACCGGCGCGGCGGGACCGGCGCGCGTGGTCATCGACTCCCGCGTGGTGACCGCCGGGGACCTGTTCGTGGGCCTGCCCGGAGCGCGCGAGGACGGCGGCGCGCACGCGGCCGAGGCGCTCGCGAGCGGGGCGTGGGGGGCTCTCGTGTCGCCCGAGCATGCCGGCCGGCTCCCGCGCGCCGGGCCGGGGATCGTGCTCGCGCATCCGGACCCGCTGCGCGCGCTCGGAGCGCTCGCCCGCGCCTGGCGGCGTGAGCTCGGCGCAAGCGTGGTGGCGATCACGGGCTCGACGGGCAAGACCTCGACGAAGGACATCCTCGCGGCGCTGCTGGCGGCGCGCATGCGCGTAGTGGCCAGCCCGCAGAACTTCAACACGGAGATCGGCGTTCCGCTGGCCATCCTCGCGGCGCCGGCCGGGACCGAGGCGCTCGTGCTCGAGATCGCGATGCGCGCTCCCGGAGAGGTGGCCGAGCTGACCGCTATCGCGCAGCCCGACGTCGGCGTGATCGTCAACGTCGGCCCGGTTCACCTCGAGCGTCTGGGCTCGCTGGAGGCGATCGCCGCGGCCAAGGCCGAGCTGCTGGCCGGCCTGCGTCCGGCGGCGACGGTCGTGGTCCCCGCCGGCGAGCCGCTGCTGGCGCCCCACCTGCGCGCTGACCTGCGCACGGTGACCTTCGGCGAGAACGCCGACGTGCAGCTTGCCCGGGTGCAGCGCGACGGCCAGGTCGTGATCAGCGAACGCGCCTCGGGCGGCGCGGAGGTCGCGTGCATCCGCCTGCGCCCGTCCTTCGCCCAGGCGCACAACCTGCGCAACCTGCTCGCCGCCGTCGCCGCCGCGCGGGCGCTGGGCGTGACGCCGGCGGGCGAGCTTGCGGTGCAGTTCTCGGCGCTGCGCGGTGAGCGGCGCCTGACTCGGGACGGGGCGGTCCTGATCGACGACTGCTACAACGCCAACCCAATGTCAATGCGCGCGGCGATCGACGACCTGGCCGACACCGCGCCCGCACGGCGGGTCGCAGTGCTCGGGGACATGCTCGAGCTCGGGCCCGACGCGCCGCGCTTTCACCGCGAGATCGGCGCCCATGCCGCGCGTCGCGGCGTGGCGCTGCTGGTGACGGTAGGGGCACTCGCGGCCGAGATGGGCTCGACGTTTTCCGGTGAGGCGTTTGCGGTTGACGACGCGGACGGTGCCGCGGAGCTGCTGGCGACGCTGCTGCGCGCGGGCGACACGGTGCTCGTGAAGGGCTCGCGCGGCGTGGGCCTCGAGCGCGTCGGGCAGGCGCTCTGCGGGGAGGATGACGTGGAGCACGACGCACCCGAGCTTGCTCGGCCGGCGGGCCCGGGGCGGCGCTGAATGGGGCGGATTCTCTTCGGGGGCACCGCGGCCCTGCTCATCTGCATATTTCTCAGTCCCAAGTTCATCGAGTTCCTGCGCGCGCGCGAGTTTGGCCAGCAGATCCGCGAGGACGGTCCCGAGGGCCATCACATCAAGGCGGGCACGCCGACGATGGGCGGCGTGATCATCCTGCTCTCGGTGAGCGTCCCGTTCTTGATCCTCACGAACTACGAATGGCGCTCGCTGGGCGTGTGGGGTGCAGCGCTCGCCTGCGGGCTGCTCGGGTTCGCCGACGACTACACCAAGCTCGTCAAGCGACGCTCGCTCGGCCTGCGCGCGCGCACCAAGCTCGTCGTGACCGTCGCCATCTCGCTCGGCCTGTGGTATGTCGCGGTAGAAAAGGCGCACCTGCCGAGCACGCTGTGGCTGCGCTTCGTCGACTACCACATCGACCTCGGCCCGCTGTATCCGGTGCTGATCTACCTCGTCGTCGCGGGAACGACCAGCGCGGTCAACCTGACCGACGGCCTGGACGGGCTCGCGACGGGCTGTGCGGCGATCGTGCTGCTGGCCTACATCGGGATCACGTTTCTGGCCGGAGACTTCGACCTCGCGATGCTCGCCGGCTGCCTGGTCGGCGGCTGCATCGGCTTTCTCTGGTTCAACGCGTTTCCCGCGACGGTGTTCATGGGCGATACGGGCTCGCTGGGGCTCGGCGGCGCGATCGCCGGTCTGGCGGTGATGACCAAGACCGAGGTCCTGCTGATCCTGCTCGGCGGCATCTTCGTGATTGAGGCGCTGTCGGTCGTGATCCAGGTGGTGTCGTTTCAGATGACGCGCAAGCGCATCTTCCTGATGGCGCCGATCCACCACCACTTCGAGCTGAAGGCCTGGTCGGAGACGAAGATCATCCTGCGGTTCTGGATCGTCGCTTCGATCTGCTGCGCGATCGGGTTCACGATCTACCGTCAGAGCAGGGGCGTCTGAGACAGCGACCGCCAGCCCCCGCGGGGGTCATCCTGGTCGTCGGACTGGCCCGCTCGGGCGTGGCCGCGGCGCTCGCGCTGGCGGCGGCCGGGCGCGAGGTCATCGGGCTCGACGCGGCGCGGCCGGCCGGCGCGCAGGCGCTGGGCGCCACGGGAATCGAGCTTCACCTCGACGAGCAGGGCACCGGGCTGCTGTCGCGTGCCCAGGCCGTGGTCAAGAGCCCTGGTGTGCCGCGCGACGCGCCGCTGATCGCCGCGGCCCTGGCGCGCGGCCTTGCCCGTACTGGGCGAGCTGGAGCTCGCCTGGCGCATGCTCGCCAACGACTTCATCGCGGTCACCGGCACCAACGGCAAGACGACGACCGTCGAGCTGATCGGCCACGTTCATCGCGAGGCCGGGCTGGCGGTGGCGGTTGCGGGCAACGTGGGAACCGCTGCCAGCTCGCTCGTCGGGTCCGTCAACCCAGCGGCGACGATCGTCTGCGAGGCCTCGTCGTTTCAGCTGGAGGACACGCTGGCCTTCGCGCCCGAGGCGGCGGTGCTGTTGAACATCGCCAGCGACCACCTCGACCGCCACGGAACGCTGGAGGCCTACACGCGGGCCAAGCTCGAGATCTTCGCGCGCCAGGGCAACGACGACATCGCGGTGGCGCCGCAGGGGCTGGGTGTCGAGGATCTCGGCGGCTGTGCGCGGCGCGTTTGCTTCGGCAGCGCCCCCGGCGCCGCGCTGTCGCAGCGGGCGGGTCAGCTGTGGTGGCAGGAGCGACCGCTGCTCGCCGTGGAGGAGATTCGCCTGCGCGGCGCGCACAACGTGCAAAACGCGATGGCCGCCGCGGCCGTCTGCCTGGCGCGCGGCGTCGATCCCGATGCTGTGCGGGCGGGACTGCGAAGCTTCTCCGGGGTCGCTCATCGCCTGGAGGAGGTGGCCAGCTCGGACGGTGTGCTGTATGTCAACGACTCGAAGGCCACCAACGTCGACAGCACGCTCGTGGCACTCGAGGCCTTCGCCGACGCCTCGGGCATCCACCTGATTCTCGGGGGCCAGGCCAAGGCCCAGGACTTCGCGGCCCTGCGCACACCGGTGAAGCGCAGCTGCCGCGCCGTCTATCTGATCGGCGAGGACGCGCCGCTGATAGCGAGCGCGCTCGAGCAGCTGAGCGTGCCGGTTCGCGCCTGCGGCGACCTGGAGCACGCGCTGGCGCAGGCCAGGGGCGCGGCGCGGCCCGGAGAGGTCGTCCTGCTGTCGCCGGCCTGCGCGAGCTTTGACCAGTTCAGCGACTACGAGGACCGCGGCGCGCGCTTTCGCGAGCTCGTCTCACAGGCCGCCTAGCGCCGGCGCTGCGCGGTCTCCTCGCGCAGACGCTCACCGGAAGGCTTCGGCGGCTCGACGTCGAAGTGGGGATCGATGCCAGCGGCAGCAGCACGGCGCGAGCGCCCCGCGGGAGCCAAAGGCGCGCCGAGCGCGTCGCGTCGCACGCCGGCCGGCCGGGTCGGCGCCAGCGCCCCGCGGCCCGGCGCGAGCCCCAGGACGCAGTCGCTGGAGCAGCGGATCCTGCTGACCGCGACGATGTGCCTGCTCGCGTTCGGTGCCGTGATGGTGTACAGCGCCTCGTCCGCCACGTCGCTGCTGCAGGGTCACGGCAACGGCAGCGGCTACCTGATCAAGTTCGTCATCTACGGCGCCATCGGCCTGGTCCTGATGCACGTGCTGGCGCGCGACGGCGTCGCCAAAGCCCAGCGCGTGCTCGCGCCGCTGCTCGCAGGCTCGCTGCTGCTCGTGCTCGCGGTCCACATCCCGCACGTCGGGGTGAGCGTCAACGGCGCGCGCCGTTGGCTGGGACCGGGCTCGCTTCAGTTCCAGCCCTCTGAGCTGCTCAAGCTCGCGCTCGTGCTGTACAGCGCGACGCTGCTTGCCAGACGGCCCCAGCGCGTGCACGACCTGCGCGCGCTGGCCAGGCCGCTGCTGCTCGTCATCGGCGGCGCCTGCGTGCTGGTCGCAAGCCAGCCCGACGTGGGCACGGCGATGGTGATCGCCTTCACCGCCGCGACGATGCTCGTCGCCGCCGGGATGCCGCTGCGCAAGCTCGCGCTCGTCGCCGGCGCCGCGCTCTCGCTGGTGTTCCTGTACGCGCTCGTCAAGCCCTATGCGCGCGCGCGCCTAACGTCCTTCATCGACCCCTGGGCGCACGCCTCCGGAAGCGGCTTTCAGGCGGTGCAGGGTCAGATCGCGATCGGCTCCGGCGGCCTGTTCGGCGTCGGGCCGGGTCAGTCGGTGCAGAAGATCTTCTATCTGCCGGAGGCGCCAACGGACTTCATCCTCGCCGTGATCGGCGAGGAGCTCGGCGTGGTGGGCGTCTGCGCGCTGCTGTCGCTCTACGGCCTGATCGCCTACGCCGGGCTGCGCGTCGCCAAGGGGGCGCGCAGCCTGCACAGCGCCCTGATCGCGGTCGGCGTGACCTCGCTGATCGTCTCGCAGGCCGTGCTGAACGTGTTCGCCGTGCTCGGCCTGGCCCCGCTGACCGGCGTCCCGCTGCCGTTTGTGTCATACGGCTCGAGCAGCATGATCGTGATGCTCGCTGCGATGGGCCTGCTGCTGAACGTCGCCGGCGGCGCGAGCGTGCACGTGCGCGCGGTCGCGCCGCGGGCCGGCCGCTTGACCGACGCGCGGGCGCGCGAACAGGCACGATGGGACCGTGAGCGGATCGGGAAAGAGGATCGTGATCGCGGCGGGGGGGACCGCCGGGCACGTGGTGCCGGCGCTCGCCGTGGCGCTCGCGCTGCGAGCTGAGGGCGCCGACGTCGTGTTCATCGGCGGCGCGCGCGCCGAGGCGCAGCTCGTGCCCGCCGCCGGCTTTGATCTGCAGCCCATCGCGGTGCGCGGCCTGAGCCGCTCAAACCCGCTGGCGGCCGTCCGCTCGCTGCTGCTCGCGGCGCCCGCGGTTGCGCGCTCGAGAGCGCTGCTGCGCCGGCTGGCGCCCGACGCGATGATGGGCGCCGGCGGCTACGTGGCCGGCCCGGTCGGCGTGGCCGCGCTGAGCCTGCGCGTGCCGATCGTGCTCACCGAGGCCGACAGCCGCCTGGGACTGGCCAACCGCATGCTGGCGCCGTTTGCGCGCCGCGTCTGCCTGGCCTTTCCGCTCGCCGGGCGCAATGGCGCTCGCTACGTCGTCACGGGCCGGCCGGTCGCCGCGAGCCGGCTCGACCGCGGCAGCGCGCGCGAGCGGTTTGGGATCGGACCGGAGCAGACGTGCGTGCTGGTGTTCGGCGGGTCGCTCGGTGCGCGCTCGCTGAACCTCGCCGCGCTGGATGCATTCGCGGGGGCGTCGTTCCACGTGCTGCACATTTGCGGGCAGCGCGACTACGAGCAGCTGCGCGCGCGCTCGCTGCGCACGGGCTATGACCTGCGCGCGCAGCTCGACGTGGCGGACTTCGGCGACGCGCTCGCCGCGGCCGATCTGGTGGTCGCGCGCGCCGGGGGATCGGTGTTCGAGATCGCGGCGCACGGGCTGCCGGCGATCCTCGTGCCCTATCCGCACGCCGCCGGTGATCACCAGAGCTCAAACGCGCGCTGGATGTCGGACGCCGGCGCGGCGATCACGCTGGCCGACCGCGAGCTGACGGGTTCGCGGCTGGCGCGCGAGGTCGCGGCGCTGCTCGGCGATCGCGGTCGCATGGCGGCGATGGCGGCGGCCTCGCGTGCGCTCGCCCGTCCCGATGCGGCCGGCGACGTCGCGCGCGAGCTGCTGCAGGCGGCGGGCGGGTGAGCGCGGCCGAGCTGCCATGGCAGGGCCGGCGCCTGCACTTCGTCGGCGTCGGCGGAGCCGGGATGAGCGCATACGCGCGCGCCGCCAGCGCGCTCGGCGCCGCGGTGAGCGGGTCTGATGTCGTCGCGAGCCCGTACCTCACACGCCTTGCCGAGGATGGCATCCTCGAGGCGACCCTCGGCCACGCGCCGGGCAATCTCCCGCCCGGCGACGGCGTCGAGCTCGTCTACTCCTCGGCCGTCGGACCCGACAACGCCGAGCGCCGGGCGGCGCGCGAGCGCGGCCTGCCGGAGCGACCGCGCGCCGAGCTCCTTGCCGAGCTGACCGCGCTGCGGCGCACGATCGCCGTCGCCGGAACGCACGGCAAGACGACCACGGCCTCGATGCTGGTGCACGCGATGCGCGGCGCCGGGTTTTCGCCCGGCTGGCTGATCGGCGCATCGCCGGGGGGCGATCTCCCAAATGCACACTGGAGCAGCGGCGAGTGGCTGGTGGTCGAGGCCGACGAGTCCGATCGCTCGATGCTCAGCCTCAGCGTGGCGATCGCGCTGCTGACCAACGTCGAGCTCGACCACCATGCGACGTTCGCCTCGCTCGTCCAGCTGCGCGAGGCCTTCCGCGCGTTTCTCTCCCTCGCAAGCGAGTCGATCGTGATCTGGGACCGGCCCGAGCTGCTCGCGCTGAGCGGGGAGCAGCCGCGCGGCGCGCTTGTCAGGTTCGAGGCGCCCAGCGCACGCCTGGGGCCCGACGGCTCGCGCTTTCAGTGGCGCGGGCACGACGTGCGGCTGGCGGTGCTCGGGGCGCACAACGCGCTCAACGCGGTCGCGGCGTTGGAGGCGGCTCGCCTGACCGGCGCCGACCCCGTCAGGGCGACCGCCGCGCTCGCGGGCTTCGCCGGCGCGGGTCGCCGCCTGCAGCTCGTCGGGCGCACGTCGCGCGGGGCGCTCGTGTACGACGACTACGCGCACCATCCAAGTGAGGTCACGGCGACGCTGGCGGCCGCGCGCACCCTGGACTGCGACCGCCTGGTGGCCGTGTTCCAGCCGCACCTCTACTCGCGCACGCGGCTGCTCGCGCGCGAGCTGGGCAGCGCCCTGTCAGCTGCGGACGTGGTCGTCGTGACAGACGTCTATCCGGCACGCGAGCGCGCCGCGGACAATCCAGGCGTGAGCGGGCTGCTGGTCGCCGAGGCCGCCGCCGACGCGGCCGAGGGCCGGCCCGTCTTCTGGCTGGCGACGCTCGCCGATGCGAAGGGCCCGCTCGGCCGCCTGCTGTCGGCGGGCGATGTGTGCGTGGTGATGGGCGCGGGCGACGCGGACGAGCTCGCGCGGGCGATCACGCGAGGCGCGAACGGCCGTTCGCCGGCGGGAGCGCGGTGAGCGCGCCGGCTGCGCCCGAGGGCGTACAGCGCGACTTCTCGCTGGCGCGCCTCACTACCGTGAGGACGGGCGGACGCGCCGATTGGTTCGCGCGCGCCGGCGACGAGGCACAGCTGCTCGATCTGCTCGCCTGGGCGCGCGCGGCGGGGCTGGCGGTGTCGGTCGTCGGCTCGGGCTCCAACCTGCTCGTCGCCGACGAGGGTGTGCGCGGGCTCGTGCTCAAGCTCGACCGAGAGCTCGCGCGCGTCGAGCTGCGCAGCCCGCGGATCGTCTGCGGCGCCGGTGCGCGGCTGCCCGCGCTTGCTGCCCAGGCGGCGCGAGCGGGGCTCTCGGGCATCGAGTTCGGCGTGAACATACCCGGGAGCGTGGGCGGCGCCGTGCGGATGAACGCCAACGCCTACGGGGGCCAGCTCGCGCAGATCCTCGAGTGGGTCGACATCGCCCGCGCCGCGCCCGCCGGCGAGGACGCAGCTGATGGCGGTCGCGTCGAGCGACGCGTCCCGGCCGAGCTCGGCCTCTCCTACCGCAGCTCACGCCTGACCGACGGCGAGATCGTGATCCGTGCGTCGTTCCTGCTGCAGCCGGCGGCCGTCGAACAGGTGAAGGCGACGATCGCGCGCATGCGCGCCGCTCGCCACGAGGCCCAGCCCCAGGGTATAAAGACCTTCGGCTCGACCTTCAAGAATCCCGAGGACCCGCAGGCCGCGGGTCGCACCGCGGGTCAGCTGCTGGCCGAGGCGGGGTGCAGCGGGATGGCGGTCGGCGGAGCGAGGTTCGCGGTAAAGCACGCCAACTTCGTCGAGAACACTGGCTCTGCGACAACGGCCGACGTGGTCGCCGTGATGGCCGCCGGACGCGCCCGCGTGCTGGAGCGCTTCGGCGTGGCGCTCGAGCCCGAGGCGCAGACGCTGGGCGAGGTGCGGTTTCCCTGGCGATCCGCGGACCGGCGCTCAGAGCGCGGGCACGGGCGCGGGCGGGGCTCTCACTTCGGAACATAAAGAATGGTTCTGGCAGGTTTGGCCCCGGGGAGACGGGGGAAACCCTACTCAGATCGGGGCGATGCTTATCAGGGTTGGCCATTTCTCGCCGTTCACGGCGTTCAGCGTGACGCTCGCAACGCTGGCGGCCGCGGTTGGCACCGCCGCCTGCGCGTGCCCCGGCGCCGCAGCTGACCCGGGAGCGCCGATCCTCCCGAGCGCCGGGTCGATCGCTCCGGTCACGAAGACCGTCGAAGGCGTGGCCGCACCCGCCACCAAGACGATCACCTCGGTCACCGCTCCGACCTCGGCCACCGCTCCGGTCACGAAGACCGTCGAAGGCGTGGCCGCCACCGCCACCAAGACCATCACCTCGGCCACCGCTCCGGTCACGAAGACCGTCGAAGGCGTGGCCGCCACCGCCACCAAGACCATCACCTCGGCCACCGCTCCGGTCACGAAGACCGTCGAAGGCGTGGCCGCCACCGCCACCAAGACCATCACCTCGGCCACCGCTCCGGTCACGAAGACCGTCGAAGGCGTGGCCGCCACCGCCACCAAGACCATCACCTCGGCCACCGCTCCGGTCACGAAGACCGTCGAAGGCGTGGCCGCACCCGCCACCAAGACCATCACCTCGGCCACCGCTCCGGTCACGAAGACCGTCACAGCCCGCGCGGCCCAGCCAGGGTCGACCGGCGCCCCCGCCAGCGAAACGAGCTACTCCGTGATGGGCCTCGCGCCTCCTGCGGCGCCGCCGGGTGGCCCCACGCCCGGGATCGCGCCCTCGCAGGCCGCGCCGCTCGGCGCCGGCGCCTCAACGTGGGCATCGCTGACCTCCACCGCGCGGGGGGCGGCGACGGCTTCGTCGTCGTCGGGTGTGGCCGCGATGCTCAGTTCGGGCATCTCGGGCATCACTGCCCTCCTGATCCAGAGCCCTGGCCCCGGCGGCCGGCTGGCGGATGAAGCGCTCGCGAGCTCGCGTCGCGCCACGACGCCGCCGCGGGCGCTCGCGCCGCCACGGTCGCCGGTCCCGCTCGGTGGACTCTCCTCGGGCGCCGGCGCGCTGTCGGCCTCCGGGCTCTCGATCTTGTTCCTTCTTGCGGGCCTCCTAGGACTGGGGGCCCAGCAGGCGCGGCGCCGCATGCAGCTGGCGAGCAGGCTGCTCTGCCCGGCGCCGTTCGCGTTGCTACCCGAGCGCCCTGGCTAGCTCCCTCGAGTGACTCGATCCGCGCCGGTTGTGCGACCGGCGCGTGCGGATCCGTGCTCGACGCCCAGCGGGCTCGAGGCGGGTCCCGGTACTCAACTCGAAGGCTCGAAAGGAGCTATTCAATGAAACGCCATTGCATTGCGGTGGTCGCTAGCGCCTGCGCGCTTGCTGTGGCCCCGAGCGTCGCGCTCGCGGGCAACGGCCCGAGCGGCATGCTCGGTGCGCTCGTCAAGCAGACGCAGACGGCCACCAACCAGAACACGACCGAACAGTCGGCTTCGAGCGAAGCGAGCTCTAAGCAGACGAACATCAACGCCCCAGTCTCGATTCTCAGCTCGGGGTCAAACGACGGCGCCGTCAGCCAGTCCAACGAGGGCAAGACGACCTCCGCGGCGGGCAACGCCAACAACACCGAGCAGGAAAACGGACAGGCGCAGAACGGCTCCGCCGGCGGTAGCGGCGGCAGCGACCACGGTCAGGGCGGCGGCGGCACGGTGGAACAGAGCCAGACCGCTGAAAACAGCAACACGACCAGCCAGCAGGCGACATCGTCCGCATCTAACGAACAGACCAACATCAACGCGCCGGTGTCGATCCTGAGCAAGGGGTCGAACGACGGCGGCGTCAGCCAGTCCAACCAGGGGCAGACCAGCTCCAAGGCGGGCAACGCCAACAACACCGAGCAGGGCAACTCCCAGAACCAGCAGGGTGCCGCGTCCGGAAGTGGCAACGGCCAGGACAACGGCAAGAGCCACGATCAGGGCAACGGCCAGGGCCAGGACAACGGCAACGGCCAGGGCCAGGGCCAGGGCAACGGCGGCAGCTCCTGCGGTCAAAAGGGAGACAGCGGTCACCGCGGCCACCACAAGCACCACAAGCACCACACGGGCCAGGGCCATGGTCGCGACAACGGCGGACAGGGCGGCTCGAGCTCGGTCGACCAGAGCCAGTCCGCGTCGAACAGCAACAGCACCGACCAGTCGGCCAAGAGCTCGGCCAGCAACGAACAGACCAACGTCAACGCTCCCGGCTCGTCAAAGAGCTGGGGATCGGGCGGCGGCGTCAGCCAGTCAAACGAGGGGCAGACCACCTCCAAGGCGGGCAACGTCAACAACACCGAACAGGGCAACTTCCAGAACCAGCAGGGAGTTGCGTCCGGCGGCAAGGACGGCGCTTGGAGCGACAACGGGCACGGTCAGTCGGGCTCGGTGACGCAGAGCCAGTCCGCGTCGAACAGCAACAGCACCGACCAGTCGGCCGAAAGCTCTGCGAGCAATGAACAGAGCAACATCGCCGAGCCGTTCTCCAAGGGCTCGTCCGGGAAGGGCTCCGGCCAGAGCGGCTACGACGGCCAGGGCGGTGGCTGCGGTTGCGACGGTGGTCAGGGCAGCGGCGGCGTGCGCCAGTCAAACGAGGCCAGCACGAGCTCGCAGGCGGGCAACGCCAACGACACCGCGCAGGGCAACTGGCAGAGCCAGGAAGGCTCCGCCGGCTAGCAGTGCGCCGTAGATAGCGGCAGACGACATGGGGTGCCCCGGGCTCGCACGGGGCACCCGCGTGTCGTTCAGAACGCTCGGCAGTCCCGCGCCGCGCGCCGCAGGCCTGCTGCCAGTTCGCGCAGCAGCTGTTCTTTCGCCGGCGGGGATTCCTCCTGTATGTAGAAAACCACCGCGTAGCCCACGTACTGCCAAGCGTCGGAGCATCGCAGCGGGGCACTCGGAGCGAATCCGTCCGGACCGAATTGCGGCCGCGCTGCGATCGCCGATCCGGGCAGAACCAGAAGCAGCGTTGCCGCGAGGATCCCCCCGATAAAGCACTTCGCGTCGAACATCACATCACGTCCTTGTGGTTGTGTTCTGATTCAACAGCGCCCTGCATTCGCTGGTCAGACGACGCATGAGCCCCCGAGCCGAGTTTTCCCGCAGTCCCCTGCCGCGCACACCGTCCAGCCAGGACCCGTGACGCCAGAAAGGTTACCTCAGTAGGCACGTCCTGTCTGCAGTCGCCGAACGCGCTGCGAGGCCGTTTGTTGAGGGAAGCGCTGTGTTGCGCAGGACCCCGCAGCAGCTCTGCGCGAGGGATTCGCGGCGACTGGTCGAAGACCTGACGATGTCTCGCTCGCTCGCCGGCGGAAGCGCGATCGGTCGCCGCGGCAGGTCGGCCCCGTTTAGGGATCCACGCCTGCGGGTTCGCCGGCGCGAACGCTCGCTCCGCGCGCGCTGGTCGACGCCCGCGCGGATCGCCTCGCTGAGAGATGGGGCGCTCGCCTTCGTGCTCGGTCGGCGGCGCCTTGCCCTCGCGCTGCTGGCGGGGCTGCTGTTGCTCGGCGCCGGCTGGCTGTGGCTGCGCCACTCATCGCTGGTTGCCGTGGAGCACGTGAGGATCGGCGGCGTGTCCGGCCAGAGCCCCGACGCCGCCGCCATCGAATCGGCGCTCGAGCGCGCCGCGCATGGAATGAGCACGCTCGACGTCAAGACGGCCGCATTGCGCGACGCGGTCGCGGGTTTTGAGATCGTGCGCTCCGTCCGGGCGCGCCCGGTCTTCCCGCATGGCCTGCGGATCGAAGTGGTCGAGCAGCCGCCGGTGGCGGCGCTGGAAGCGGGAGGCTCGCGAACCGCGGTCGCCGCCGACGGCGTGGCGCTCGGTCCCAGCCTGCTCGGCGGGTCGCTGCCGACGGTCCACGCGCAGGCCGGCGCTGCCGCGATCCTCCCGCTCGCAGGACGCGAGGTCACGGGCGCCGTGCTGCGACAGGAGCTCGTCGCGCTCGGCGCGGCCCCGCGGCCGCTGGCGCCGCTGATCACGGGCGTCTACGGCGGAGCGCTCGGTGTCACGATCGTGCTCGCCAACCGCGTGCGCGCCTACTTCGGCGATGCGAGCGTGCCGCATGCCAAGTGGCTGTCGCTCGCGCGCGTGCTCGCCGACCCGAGCTCGCGCGGCGCAAGCTATGTCGACGTGCGCGTGCCGGAACGCCCGGCGGCTGGCTTTGCGCCGGGCACCGCGCGCACGGGCTCGAACGCCGAAGCGCAACCCTCGAGCGCGTCGGACCCGACGACGGCCGCGGCGCTCGCGGCGGGGCTTGAAGCGGCGGTGGCGGGTGGCCTGAGCACATCCGCGAGCCCGCCGTCGAGCGCCGGCGAAAGCGAATCGACGACCACGACGCAGAGCCAAGCCGCGGCCCCGCCGCCGGCGCGGGAAGGCTCGCCCGGCGCGTCTGAAACACCCAGCGAAACCACCGCGCCCGGCGGCTGAGCGGGCCTGTCCAGTGTGTCTAAACCTCAGCCTGAGGTATAGAGCGGCCGGGCGACGTGTCTCGCCGTCCGGTTGAGAGTTCCTCGATCTGCAATGATTCTTGCGAGGCTGGGGGGTTTCGTTGACAGGGCGAAGTTCCCTGCATAGCGTGCGCGTTTCGGCGGTTCCCCCGACAGCGTCGGCTTGAACCCTTAACACTTACTGAAGGCTTCGGACAGAACCCTTATGGAGAACAGCGGAAGCTATCTGGCGGTCATCAAGGTGGTCGGCGTGGGCGGCGGTGGGACGAACGCCGTCAGCCGCATGGTCGACGCCGGGCTGCGCGGCGTGGAGTTCATCGCGGCCAACACCGACGCGCAGGCGCTCGCGATGTGCGACGCCGACATCAAGCTGAACATCGGGCACGAGTCGACCAAGGGCCTAGGCGCGGGCGCCGATCCCGATATCGGCCTGAGCGCGGCTTCGGAGTCGCGCGACGACATCAAGGAGACGCTGAAGGGCGCCGACATGGTGTTCATCACGGCGGGCGAGGGCGGCGGCACGGGCACCGGCGCCGCGCCGGTGATCGCCGAGATCGCCAAGAACGAGATCGGCGCGCTGACCGTGGGGGTTGTGACGCGGCCGTTTGACTTCGAGGGCTCCCAGCGCGCGCGCCAGGCGACCGAGGGCATCGAGCGTCTGCGGGAGGTCGTCGACACGCTGATCGTGATCCCCAACGAGAAGCTGCTGGCGGTCGTCGAGCGACGCACGTCGATGCTCGACGCCTTCCGCGAGGCCGACAACGTGCTGCGCCAGGGGGTGCAGGGGATCACCGACCTGATCACGATCCCGGGGCTGATCAACCTCGACTTCGCCGACGTGCGCACGATCATGCACGACGCCGGCTCGGCGCTGATGGGCATCGGCACCGCGGGCGGCGAGGGGCGCTGCGGCGAAGCCGCCAAGGCCGCCATCTCCTCGCCGCTGCTGGAAGAGTCAGTCGACGGCGCGACCGGGATCCTGCTGAACATCACCGGCGGCAAAGACCTCGGGCTGTTCGAGGTCAACGAAGCGGCCGAGATCATCCAGAACGCCGCCGACCCGAACGCGAACATCATCTTCGGCGCGGTGATCGACGAGGGCATGGGCGACGACGTGCGCGTGACCGTGATCGGCACCGGCTTCGATCATCGCCCGGGGCGCAGCGCGCGTCGCGAGTCGCGCTCGCGCCGCGACCGCAACCCGCGGATCGACGACCGCCAGCGCTCGTCGCTCGAGATCTCAGACGACGACATCGACGTGCCGCCGTTCCTGCGCTGAGCGTCTTCGAGTCAGCCTGGATAGCCCAGCGACGTCTCTCTTGCTGAATCAGCGGCACATGTGCCGCTGATCGGGGCCGGCACATGTGCCGGCCCCTGGCGAAGCCGCATGCGGCTTCGCCCTGTGGGCGCATGCGCCCACAGACGTACACGCACATGTGCGTGTACGAACCGGTCTTACCCGTCGAGCTCGGCGTCCGGCGTGAATTGCATCTCGCGCTAAACACGCTCACGCAGCCGTCCTTCGGGCGAGCAGGTTCGTTGACAGGGACTGGCGAGCCTGCTCGAATGGTGCGCTCAAACGAGCGGGAGGGTCAAGCATGTCGGTGATGATGGGTTTGCGTGTCAAGGTGGATCCCGAACGGTTCATGGAGGTCGCGATGGCCAACGTGGATCTGCTGACGGGGGTGTCGGAGAAGGCGAAGGGCATGGGCTGCAAAGCCCACCGGTTCTATGGCGGCGAGGGCGAAGTTCTCGTGGTGGACGAGTGGGACAGCGAGCAGGCGTTTCTCGACTTCTTCGGCTCGACCGAGGAGATCGCCAAGATGATGGGCGAAGCGGGCCTGACGGAACAGCCGGCGCCTCTCTTCTGGCACGAGCTGGACACGCCTGACAGCTTCTAGACCGGCGCGAGACGTCCGTCCTTCGCGGCGGCGCTCGCGACTCGGCGGTCTGGGCGCGACGCCGATAGCCTGGCGTCAGATGGAGACCACGCTGCGCCGCACCGCCCTGTTCGACCGACACGCGGCGGCCGGCGCGAAGCTCGTCGACTTCGCGGGCTGGGAGATGCCGGTGCAGTACGCGGGCGTGCGCCAGGAGCACCTGGCGGTGCGCCGCGACGTCGGCGTGTTCGACGTTTCGCACATGGGCCAGATCGAGACCTCGGGCCGCGAGGCGCTCGCGCTGCTGCAGCGGCTGATCTCAGCCGACGTCGGGAGGATGGCGGTCGGCGGGGCGCAGTACGGGCTGCTGTGTCGCGAGGACGGCGGCGTGCTCGACGACCTGTTCAGCTATCGGCTGGACGCGGATCGCTACCTGACGGTGACCAACGCGGCGAACCATGAGCGCGACCTGCAGTGGTTTCGTGCGCAGGCGCTCGAGTTTCCCGGCGCCGAGGTGGTCGACCGAATCGACGACTACGCGATGCTCGCCGTGCAGGGCCCGCGCGCGCGCGAGCTGGTGCAGGCAGTCTGCGACGCGCCGCTGCCGGCGCGCATGACCGCCGCCGCACAGCGCGTCGCCGGCGCCGAGGCGCTCGTGTGCGGCACCGGCTACACCGGCGAGGACGGCGTCGAGCTGCTGCTCGCGCCGGGCGAGGCGCCCGCGCTGTGGGATGAGCTCGTGGGCCGCGGCGCCGCGCCGGCCGGCCTGGCCGCGCGCGACACGCTGCGCCTGGAGGCCTGCTTTGCGCTGTACGGCAACGAGCTGTCCACCGAGCGCGGCCCGATCGAGGCGGGGCTGGGCTGGTGCTGCGCGGAGGACACGGGCTTCGTCGGCTCAGACGCGGTGCGCGCGGTGCGCGCGGCCGGCCCGCGCGAGCGCCTGGTCGCGTTCGCGATCGACGGCGCCGGGATCGCGCGCCACGGCAACCCGATCGCCGGGGGCGGCGTGGTCACGAGCGGCACGCTCTCGCCTTGCCTGGAGCTCGGCGTGGGCATGGCCTACGTGCCGGCCGCGCAGGCCGCGGTCGGCAGCCGCCTGGAGATCGACGTGCGTGGCAAGATGCGCCCGGCCGTGGTGCGCGAGCGGCCGCTCTACCGCCGCGACGAGACACGCTGAACCGCGAGAAAGGGACCCGCATGGCGCAGGCAAGCTACCCCGAGGACCTGCTCTACCACCCCGAGCACGACTGGGCGCGCATCGACGCGGCCAATCCCGCCGAGGCGACGCTCGGCATCACCTGGTATGCGCAGGACACGCTCGGCGAGGTGGTGTTCTTCGAGGCGCCGCAGGTCGGCAGCGCCCTGACCGCCGGCGAGCCCTACGCGGAGGTCGAGTCGGTGAAGGCGGTCTCGGACGTGATCGCGCCGCTGTCGGGCGAGGTGATCGCCGTCAACGACGCGCTCGCGAGCGCGCCGCAGGCGATCAACGAGGACCCCTACGGCGCGGGCTGGATGGTCAGGATCCGCCTGAGCGATCCGGGCGAAGGCGACGCGCTGCTCGACGCCGCGGCCTATTCCGCCACCCTCGGCGGCTAGGCTGAGATCAGCCCTTGACTCGCTACACCGCGACCACCGCAGACGACCTCGCGCAGATGCTCGACGCGATCGGCGTCGCCTCGATCGAGGAGCTGTTCGAGCGACAGGTCCCCGCCGCGGTCCGGCTCTCGCGCCCGCTCGCGCTGCCGCCGGGAATGCCCGAGCAGGACGTGTTCGCGCACCTGCGCGAGCTCGCGCAGCGCAACGTGAGCGCCGACGACGAGATCTCCTTCCTGGGCGCCGGGATGTACGACCACTACGTGCCGGCGCTGATCGACATGCTGATGGAGCGCTCGGAGTTCCTCACGCCGTACACGCCCTACCAGCCCGAGATCTCCCAGGGCGGGCTGCAGGTGATGTTCGAGTACCAGACCGCGATCTCCGAGCTGACCGCGCTGCCGGTGTCAAACGCCTCCGTGTACGAGGGCCCGAGCGCCGCCGCGGCGGCCGCCTACCTGGCCAAGCTGCACAACGGCCGACGGCGGCTGGTCGTGAGCGCCGCGATGCACCCGCACACGATCCAGACGCTGCGCACGTGCGCGCGCGGCTACGGCATGGAAGTCGTCGAGGTGCCCGTGCACGGCTCGCACGCCGGCCCCGACGCCGGGTCCACCGACCTCGACGCGTGGCGCGCGGCGATCGACGCCGACACGAGCGCCGCGTTCTTCGCCCAGCCGAACTTCTACGGCGCCGTCGAGGAGGCGGACGCGCTGAGCGCCGCCGCGAAGCAGGCGGGCGCGAGCGCCGGCGGGCGCGACGGCGGCGAGGACGCGACCGCGCTCGTCGTCTGCCAGGTCGACCCGATCACGCTGGGCGTGCTGAAGGCGCCGGGGGAATGCGGTGTCGACGTCGCGGTCGGGGAGGGGCAGCCGCTCGGCAACCGCCTGGACTTCGGCGGCCCCTCGCTCGGCCTGTTCGCGGCGCGCGAGCCGTACCTGCGCCGGATGCCCGGCCGGATCGCGGGCGAGACGCGCGACGTCGACGGCAGGCGCGGGTTCGTGCTCACGCTGCAGACGCGCGAGCAGCACATTCGCCGCGAGAAGGCGACGTCGAACATCTGCACCTCGCAGGCGCTCAACGCGCTGGCGGCCGTCGTCTATCTCGCCTGGCTGGGGCGCGCGGGGATCGTCGAGCTCGGCGAGCTGCTGCTCGCCCGCACCCACTACGCCCGCCAGCAGCTCACGACGCTGCCCGGCGTGGATGCGCTGCACGGCCGCCCGGTCGTGCGCGAGCTGGCGCTGCGACTGGATGCGGACGTCGCCACTGTCAGGGCGCGCTGCGCGCGCGCCGGTGTGAACCCCGGCGTCGACATCCAGGCTCTGAGCGGGCGCGAGGAGGATCGCGGCGGGCTGCTCGTCGCGCTTACCGAGCGGCGCACACGCGCGGACATCGACAGGCTGCGCGACGTGCTCGGTGCGGCGGTGGCGGCCGAGCGCGAGGCGGTGGCGGCGTGAGCGCCGACACCCGGACGATCTTCGAGAAGGGCGCGCCGGGGCGCCGCGCGTTCGCGTGCCCGGAGCTCGACGTGCCCGAGGTCGACGCCGAGACGCTGCTGCCCGCGCGCTTTCGTCGAGCCGCGCCGCCGCGGCTGCCCGAGGTCTCAGAGCCCGAGATCGTGCGCCACTACGTGGGCATCTCCAAGCGCAACTACGACCTGGACTCGGGCTTCTATCCGCTCGGCTCGTGCACGATGAAGCACAACCCGCGCCTGCACGAGCGCGTGGCGGCGCTGCCCGGTCACGCGCGTCTTCACCCGCTGCAGGACGCCGAGCGCGCGCAGGGCGCGCTGGAGCTGATGTGGAACCTGCAGGAGGCGCTCGCCGAGATCGCCGGCCTGCCGCACGTCTCGCTGCAGCCCTCGGCCGGATCGCACGGCGAGCTCGCGGGCGTGATGCTCACGCGCGCCTACCACGAGGACCGCGGCGAGACGCGGCGCAAGGTGCTCACACCCGACACCGCCCACGGGACCAACCCGGCCACGGTCACGATGGCCGGCCTGGAGGTGGTCAAGCTGGCGACCGACGCCGCCGGCGGCATCGACCTCGACGACCTGCGCGCAAAGGCCGACGCCGACGTCGCCTGCCTGATGCTCACCAACCCGAACACGCTCGGCATTTTCGACCCGAATATCGAGCAGATCGCCGCGATCGTGCACGGCGTGGGCGCGACGCTCTACTACGACGGCGCCAACCTGAACGCCGTGATGGGCATCTCGCGCCCGGGCGACATGGGCTTTGACATCGTGCACTTCAACCTGCACAAGTCGTTCACCCAGCCGCACGGCGGCGGCGGTCCGGGCTCGGGGCCGATCGCCGTCAGCGAGCGGATTGCGCCCTTCCTGCCCACGCCGCTGGTCGTGCGCCGCGGGGCCGGCGCGAGCGGCGACGGGGCGGACGACGGCGTCTCGCTGCCGGGGGCGATCTTCGACCTCGACGACGGCTCGGGCGGCGGGCCGGGCAGCAAGTCGATCGGTCGCCTGCGCGGCTTCAACGGCAACTACGGCTGCCTGGTGCGCGCCTACGCCTATATCCGCTCGCTCGGCGCCGAGGGGCTGAAGGACGTCTCGCAGACGGCCGTGCTGAACGCCAACTACCTGCTCGCGCGCCTCGCGCAGCTGGGCGTCGCCGAGCACCTGCCGCTCGCCTACGGCAGGCTGTGCATGCACGAGTTCGTGCTGTCGGGCGGGCCGATGAAGCGCGCGCTGCAGATCCAGACGCTCGACCTCGCCAAGCGCCTGCTCGACTTCGGCTTTCACCCGCCGACCGTCTACTTCCCGCTGCTCGTCGAGGAGGCGCTGATGGTCGAGCCGACCGAGACCGAGACCAGGGAGACGCTCGACGCGTTCGCGCAGGCGCTCGCGGCGATCCTCGCAGAGGCCGCCGAGCAGGGCCCCGAGGTCGCGCGCGGCGCCCCCTACAGCACGCCCGTCAGGCGCCTGGACGAGGTCGCCGCCGCGAAGACGCCGGTGATTCGCCAAGCGCTGGCATGAGCGCGCGCGGCGACGGCCGACGGCGGATCTTCTCGGGGATCCAGCCGACCGGCAGCAAGCACCTGGGCAACTACATCGGCGCGATCAGCCAGTACGTCGCCGGACAGGAGCGCGGCGAGGCGCTGTACTGCATCGTCGACCTGCACGCGACCACCGTGCCCTATGACCCGCGCGAGCTGCGTCGCAGCGTGTACGACCTGCTCGCGCTGCTGCTGGCCGCCGGCCTGGACCCGCGGCGCTGCATCCTGTTCAGGCAGGGCGACGTCCAGGAGCACACCGAGCTGTGCTGGCTCTTGTGCAGCGTGACCGAGCTCGGGCGCCTGCAGCGCATGCACCAGTTCCGCGACAAGTCGCTGGCCCAGCGCGACCGCGAGCTGGTCTCCGCCGGCCTGCTCGTCTACCCGGTGCTGCAGGCCGCCGACGTGCTCGCCTACCGCGCACACGAGGTGCCCGTCGGCGAGGACCAGCGCGAGCACCTCGAGCTGATGCGCGACGTGGCGCGGCGCTTCAACGCGCGCTTCGGCGACGGCGAGCAGGTGCTCGTCGTGCCCGAGCACCGCATCCCCGAGGTCGGCGCGCGGATCATGGACCTGCAGGACCCGGCGATGAAGATGTCGACGACCGGCGGCAGCGAGCAGGGCACCGTGTACGTGCTCGACGAGCCGCGCACGATCGAGAAGAAGATCAAGAGCGCGGTCACCGACTCGGGCAGCGAGATCCGCCGCGCGCCCGACAAGCCGGGCGTCAGCAACCTGATCGAGATGCTCGCGGCTGCGAGCGCGCGCTCGCCCGAAGCGGTCGAGGCCGAGCTGGCCGGCGCGCGCGGCTACGGCGACCTGAAGGCGGCCGTCGCGAGCGCGACGATCGAATATCTGGCGCCGGTGCGCGAGCGCTATGGCGCGCTGCGCGCCGACGAGGCAGAGCTCGAGCGTGTGCTCGCCGACGGGGCGGCGCGGGCGCGGGCGATCGCCGCGGGCACGCTCGTCGACGTGCGCGCGCACATGGGCGTGGGACCGGCCGCGCCGGTGGCGTAGCGGTCGCCGTGCCGGCCGTGCGACAAGGTACGGTGACGCGGTGACCGCCGCCGCGCTCGACCTCGACCTCGACGTGTTCAGCGGGCCGTTTGACCTGCTGCTCACCCTGATCCTGCGCCAGGAGATCGACCTGCTCGAGGTGTCGCTGGCCGACGTGGTGCTCGCCTACCTCGACCACCTGGAGGGGCGCGGCGAGCTCGACCTGGAGACGACGACCGAGTTCATCGTGCTGATCGCGGCGCTGCTGGAGCTGAAGTCGCGGCTGATGCTCGCCGGCGACGACGAGGATCTGCTGGACATCGAGCCCGAGCAGGCCGCCGAGGAGCTGCTCGCGCGGATGCTCGACGCGCGCCGCTACCGCTCGGCCGCCGGCCACCTGCAGAAGCTGCTGGGCGCCGAGCACGGCGTGCGCTTTCGCAGCGCCCCGCTGCCGCCGAGCCTGCGGCGCACGATCCTCGCGCCGGTCGACGGCTCGGAGGACCCGCAGGTGCTCGGCGAGGCGATCGGGCGGATGCTGCGGATGCCGCCCGCGATCAGCCTGCGCCACATCGCCTTCCCGCGCGTCACCGTTTCCGAGCGCCTCGCTCACCTGCGGGGGCTGCTGGCGCGCGGCGCCTTCGACTTCGATGAGGCGGTGCGGGGCGCCGACCGGATGACGGTCGCGGTCACGCTGTTCGCGCTGCTCGAGCTCTACAAACGCGGCGAGGCCGACTGGGAGCAGCGCGAGAGCTTCGGCGAGATAGCCGTGCGCGCCTCCTCGGAGGCGGTCGTGGCGGTAGCTGGGTGAGCGAGCCGGGCGAGCTGGCGCGCGTCGTCGAGGCGCTGCTCTTCCTCTCGGCCGATCCGCTGAGCGCCGAGGAGCTGGCCGAGGCCACGCAGTCAGACGTGGCGGCCACCGAGCAGGCGCTGGCGCTGCTGCGCGACCAGTACGCGCCGGGCAGGCGCGGGATCAGGCTGCGCGAGCTCGGCGGCGGCTTCACGCTGGCCAGCGACCCGCGGTCAGAGGACGCCGCGCGGCGCCTGTTCAGCCGTCCGCGGACCGCGACGCTCAGCCCTGCGCAGGCCGAGACGCTCGCGATCGTCGCCTACCTGCAGCCGGTGTCGCGCCCGGAGATCACGCGCATCCGCGGCGTGAGCGCCGACTCGGCGACGACCACGCTGCTCGAGCGCGGCCTGATCGAGGAGGCCGGGCGCTCGCAGTTCGGCGCGGTCCTGTATCGCACGAGCACGCAGTTTCTGAAGCTGTTCGGTCTGCGCTCACTCGACGAGCTCCCCGACGTCGCGCGCTGGGACCCGACGCCCGAGGAGCAGGCGCAGCTGCGCGACCGGCTGCTGCGCGCCGGCGAGGCCCGCGCGGGCGATCCGGCCGAAGCCTAGCCGGCGGCGCGCGCCGCCAGCTGACCGCACGCGGCGTCGATCTCGCGCCCGCGCGTCAGGCGCACCGTGCAGGGCACGCCGCGCGAACGCAGGGCGTCGCGGAACGCCGCGATCGACTCGCGCGTGGAGCCTCCGTAGGGGGTGGGCGAGGACGCGGGGTTGTAGGGGATCAGGTTGACCTTGAAGATCGGGCTCTCGGCCTCGCGTCGCGGCGCGAGCAGGCCGGCCAGCGCGAGCGCCTGCTCGTAGCGGTCGTTGACGCCGGCGAGCATCACGTACTCGATGAACACGCGCCGGCGGTTTCGCGCATAGAAGGCCCGGCAGGCCTCGAGCACGTCGCGCAGCGGGTAGCGATCGTTCACCGGCATCAGCTGCGAGCGCAGCGCATCGTCGGCGGCGTGCACGGAGAGGGCGAGGCGCAGCGGCATCTCCTGCGCGGCCAGTCGTTCGATCGCCGGTATCCAGCCCACCGTCGAGATCGTCGTGCGGCGGTGCGATATGCCGATGTCGGGCAGGCGCTCGCAGGCGGCGAGCACGTTGTCGAGGTTCAGCAGCGGCTCGCCCATGCCCATGAACACGCAGTGGTCGATCGGTTCTCCCCGGCGGAAGTGCAGCGCCTGGTCGACGATCTCAGACGCCGTGAGGTTGCGCGCGAAGGCCATGCTGCCGGTCGCGCAGAACGTGCACGTCAGCGGGCAGCCCGACTGCGACGAGATACAGATCGAGCGCCGTCCGCTGCGATAGCGCATCAGCACCGCCTCCAGCGGACGCTCGTCGGCCGTGCGAAACAGCGCCTTGACGGTGCCGTCGCGCGCCCGCGCCTCATCGAGCAGCGTGAGGCTGGAGAACGGCAGCTCGCGGGCGAGCAGCTCGCGCAGCGTTCTCGGCAGGTTGGTCATCTGCTCGTAGCCGGCGGCGCCGCGGGCCGCCCACGCCCACACCTGGCCGGCGCGAAACCGCGGCTCGGCGTGCTCGGCGAGCGTCGTCTCGAGCAGCGCCAGGTCCACGCTGTAATGGTTGCAGCAGATGCGCCCGCGTCCCCCGCAGCCAAGCCGGCCCGAACCGCGGCCGAGCCCGCACCGACGGCAACGATGCGCCTAGCCAAGCGCCTGGCGCACGCCGGCGTGGCCTCGCGGCGCGCCGCGGAGCAGGTGATCGGCGAAGGGCGCGTGACCGTGCACGGCGTCGTCGTGACCGACCCCGCATGCGACGTGCAGGCCGGCGATCGCATCGAGGTCGACGGGCGCGGGCTCGGCGACGCCGAGGCGAAGGTCGTGTTCGCCGTGCACAAGCCCGTCGGCGTCATCTCGACCGCGCGCGACACGCACGGCCGCCCGACCGTCGTGCAGCTCGTGCCGGCGGGCGGGCTGCGGCTGTACCCGGTCGGTCGCCTTGACGCCGACAGCAGCGGCCTGATCCTGCTGACCAACGACGGCGAGCTGGCGAACCTGCTCACCCATCCCCGCTACGAGGTCTCGCGGACCTACCGCGCGCGTGTCGGCGGCGGCCCGGTGGGCGACGCCGCGCTGCGCACGCTGCGGCGCGGCGTGCAGCTCGAGGACGGCGTCACCGCGCCGGCGCGCGCGCGCCTGGCGCCCGCGCGCGTCGGCGAGCGAGGCGGGCGCTCGCAGCAGATCATCGAGCTGACGATCCACGAGGGCCGCAACCGGCAGGTGAGGCGGATGTGCGAGGCGGTCGGGCACCCGGTGCGCAGCCTGCAGCGGATCGCCTTCGGGCCGCTTGCGCTCGGCGGCCTCGCGCCGGCTGCGCATCGCCGTCTGAGCGCGGCCGAGATCCGGCGGCTGCGCGCCGCGGCGGCGCCGCAGCGCTCTGCGACAATCGCTGACCGATGACAAGACTGTTCGCCCTGCGCGGCGCGATCTCGGTGAAGTCCAACGACGCGTCGGCGATCCTCGAGGCGACGACCGAGCTGCTGACCGCGATCATCGGGCGAAACTCGCTCGCCAGCGAGGATGTCGTCAGCTGCATCTTCACGGCGACCAACGATCTGAACGCCGAGTTCCCGGCGGTCGCCGCCCGCGCGCTGGGCTTCGACCACGTGCCGCTGCTGTGCGCGCGCGAGATCGACGTCCCCGGCGCGCTGCCGCGCGTGATCAGGGTGCTGATCCACTACTACGCGCAGGCGCCGCACGAGCCCAGCCACGTATACCTCGGCGACGCGGCGGGCCTGCGCTCGGACCTGCAGGCGGCGCAGTAGGCGCGGCGAACAGGGCGGGCGCGCCCGTTTCGTCACAATGTGCCCACGATGACCCTCGAGTTCGCCGAGCGCATCAGGCGCATACCCGTCTACCCGGCCGCCGGCGGCTACGCCGAGCAGGCGCCGCCGGTGCGCCTGGCCAGCAACGAGTCGCCCTACCCGCCGCTGCCGGCCGTGCGCGACGCGATCGACGCCGCGCTGTCGTCGCTCAATCGCTATCCCGACCCGACCAGCTCGCTGCTGCGCCAGCGCCTGTCTGACCGCTACGGCGTGCCGGCGTCGCGGATCGCGATCGGCAACGGCTCGTGCGACATCCTGCTGGCGGCCGGCGAGGCGCTGCTGGAGCCCGGCGCCGAGCTCGTCTACGCGTGGCCGTCGTTCTCGGTCTACCCGCACCTGAGCGCCGCCTCCGGCGCCCGCGCGATCACGGTCGCGCTGGACGCGAACGCGCGCCACGACCTGCCTGCGATGCTCGCGCAGATCACCGTCGCGACGCGCCTGGTGATCGTCTGCAACCCCAACAACCCGACCAGCACGGCGCTCGGGCTGCAGGCGATCGAGCGGTTCGTCAGCGAGGTGCCGCCGCACGTCTGCGTGATCGTCGACGAGGCCTACTGCGAGTTCAACCTGCTCGACGATCCCGACGCGTCGGTCGACCTGCTCGCGCGCCACCCCAACCTCGTGCTGCTGCGCACCTTCTCGAAGGTCTACGGCCTCTGCGGGCTGCGCGTCGGCTTTGCGCTGTGCGGCTCAGACGACCTGCCGCGCGCGGTCGACCAGGTGCGCCAGCCGTTCTTCTGCAACGCGCTCGCGCAGGCGGCCGCGGTGGAGGCGCTCGCCCACCAGGACGCGGTGCTCGACCGCGTCACGCGGACCGTCGCCGAGCGCGAAAGCGTCGCCGAGGGGCTGCGCGCGCTGGGCCTTGAGCCCGCCGAGTCCCAGGCGAACTTCTGCTGGTTTGAGCTCGGCGAGCGCGACGAGCACGAGGTCGTGCAGGGCCTGCTGCAGCGCGGCGTGCTCGTGCGCGCCGGCACCGCGCTCGGCGGCGAGCAGGCTGCGCTGCGCGTCACCTACGGCACGCCGCGGGAGAACAGCCGCTTTCTCGCCGCGCTGGGCGAGGTGCTGGCGCTCGTGCCAGGCCCCGTCGCCGGCTGATCGCCCGCCGCACCGCGATCGCGGTGCGCTCTGCACGCCCGTGTTGCACCCTGGACTATGCGCATTCTGTCTGCTACAACCCTCACACGGCCATGAGTTCGAGCGTACGCATAGCTGCTCTCTCGCCGGTCACCGACCGGTCCGCTGCGCGCACCGCGTGGTCGTCTGACAGCGCCTATTACGCCTGGCGATTTATCTAGGCGCTTCGGCCTGACCCGCGTCGCGAGCGGGTCGCGACGGCCGCACCGGGTCCGGCACGGACCGAGCGCCGCCCATCGGGCGTGCAGCGCCCTCTCGCGAGACCCCGCCGCACGGCGGGTCGCTGGCAGGCAACCCAGGCGTAAGTGAAAGGATGAGTCGATGATGATCGTTATGAAGGAGACCGCAAGCGAAGAGGAGGTGGACGCGGTCGTCGCGAAGATCGAGCGAGCCGGCGCGCGCGCCCATCGCAGCACGGGCGAGCGCGTGACCGTGATCGGCGCGATCGGCGACGTCGAGCAGGACGCGAGCGTCGCGAGCCTCGGGCTGGAGGGCCAGCCGGGCGTTGATCGCGTGGTCCCGATCCTCAAGCCCTACAAGCTCGCATCCGCGCAGATCACCCACGGCGAGCGCACGGTGATCGACATCGAGGGCCGCAAGATCGGCGGAGATCATTTCGCGCTGATCGCCGGCCCGTGCACCGTCGAGTCGCGCGAGCAGACGCTGCAGACGGCGCAGGTCGTGCACGACGGGGGCGCGACGCTGTTGCGCGGCGGCGCATACAAGCCGCGCACCTCCCCCTACTCCTTCCAGGGGCTGGGCCAGGAGGGGCTGCGACTGCTCGCCGAGGCCAAGGCGCAGACCGGCCTGCCCGTCGTCACCGAGCTGATGGACATGCGCGACCTGGACCTCGTGCTCGAGGTGGCCGACGTCGTGCAGATCGGCGCGCGCAACATGCAGAACTACCCGCTGCTGGCCGAGATCGGCCGCGCCGGGCGCCCGGCGCTGCTCAAGCGCGGGCTGTCCTCGACACTCGACGAGCTGCTGATGGCCGCCGAGTACATCCTCAAGGAAGGCAACCCCAACGTGATGCTCTGCGAGCGCGGCATCCGCACGTTCGAGACCGCCTACCGCTTCACGCTCGACCTGATGGCCGTGCCGGTGCTCAAGGAGCTCTCGCACCTGCCCGTGATCGTCGACCCGAGCCATGCGGCCGGGCGTCGCGAGCTGGTCAGGCCCCTGTCGCTGGCGGCCGCCGCCGTCGGCGCGGACGGCATAATCGTCGAGGTGCATCCCAACCCCGACGAGGCCATCTGCGACGGTCCGCAGCTGCTGCGCGCAGACGACTTCGCGGAGTACGCCCGCTCGGTGGAGCAGGCGGCGGCGCTCGCGGGCAAGGCGCTCAGCGCGGTCTGACTTGGGGGGCCGGCCGACGACCGCTAGCAGCGCGCGACCGGCCGCCCCCAGCGGGCCCAGCGACGGGCCCAGGGGAACCTGGCGTTGAGGGTCGCAATCCTCGGCGTCGGTCTGATCGGCGGCTCGATCGGGCTCGCCGCGCGCGCGCGCGCCGGCGCGCAGGTCCACGCCTGGGACCCCGACGCGAGCGTGAGCGACCGCGCGCTTGAGCGCGGCGCGATCGACGTGCGGGCCGCCGACGCAGCCTCGGCCGTCGCGGGCGCGGACGTGGTGTTCGTGGCCACGCCGGTCGGCGCGCTCGTCGAGACGGTGCGCCTTGCGCTCGAGCAGGCTCCGCAGGACTGCGTGGTGAGCGACGTGGGCTCAACCAAGCGCCTGGTCGCCGACTCGCTGGCCGACCCGCGCTTCGTCGGCGGACATCCTCTCGCCGGCGCCGAGACGGCGGGCGTCGAGCAGGCGCGCGCGGAGCTGTTCGACGGCGCCACGTGGTACCTGTGCCCGGCGCCGGGCACGACCGGGGTCCTGTACGAGCGCCTGTATGCGCTGCTGCGTCGCCTGGGAGCGCAGCCGACGGCGATCGACCCCGCCGACCACGACCGGCTGATGGCGGTCGTCTCGCACCTGCCCCACGTGCTCGCCAACCTGCTCGTCGCACAGGCGGCGAGCCTCGTCGAGGGCGAGCCGCCCGAGCGCCTGCCCGCGGTCGGCCCGAGCTTTCGCGACGCGACCCGCGTAGCCGGCGCCAACAGCGCGATCTGGACGGACATCTACATGTCAAACCGCGACGCCCTGATCGCCGCCCTGGACGAGCTCGACACGCGCCTAGCGGCCGCGCGCGCGGCGCTTGCCGCCGGCGACGCGCCGGCGATCACCGCGTGGAACGACCAGGCGCGCGCCGCGCGCGACGCGCTGCTCGGTACGGGGCTGGCGGGCGGACCCGTGCACGAGCTGCGCGCGTCGGTGCCCAACCGGCCCGGCGTGATCGCGGAGATCGCGCTGGCGCTCGGGCGCGCGGGCGTGAACATCGCGGACATGGCGCTCTCGCCGTCCGAGGACAACCGCCAGGGCGTCGTCGCGCTGTGGATCGCGGGCGAGCGCGACGCCCACCGGGCGCAGGGGCTGATCGCCGATCTCGGGTTCCCGGTGGCTGCCGCGTGAACGCGCGCTTTGAGCCCGCGCGCTCGCTGTCGGGCCAGCTGCGCGCGCCGGGCGACAAGTCGATCTCCCACCGCGCCGCGCTGCTCGGCGCGATGGCCTCCGAGCCGCTGCGCATCGCGCGCTACCTGCGTGCCGACGACACGCTGGCCACGCTCGCGGCGGTGCGCTCGCTCGGGGCGCTCGTGCAGCTGCGCGGCGACACGGTCGTGATCCGCGGCACCGGCCTGCGCGAGGCTCGCGAGCCCGGGCAGCCGATCGACGTCGGCAACGCCGGCACGCTCCTGCGACTGCTGCCGGGCTGGCTGGCGGCGCAGCTCGGACGCTCGTTCACGCTCGACGGCGACGCCTCGATCCGCCGGCGCCCGGTCGACCGGATCGCCGAGCCGCTGCGCCAGATGGGCGCCGACGTGCAGCTCACGCGCGGGCGCTTCGCGCCGCTGACCGTGAGCGGCGCGCGGCTGCACGCCGTCTCCTACGAGCTGCCGGTCGCAAGCGCGCAGGTCAAGTCGTGCATCCTGCTGGCGGCGCTCGCCGCCGATGACGCAACGACGGTCACCGAGCCCCAGCGCAGCCGCGATCACACCGAGCGCATGCTGCTGCGCGCGGGCGCGACGATCCGGCGCAGCGGGCCCCGCGTGACGGTCGTAAACGCCGACGAGCTGGTGCTCGACGAGATCACCGTCCCGGGCGACGCGAGCTCGGCGGCCTTCATGGTCGCCGCCGGCGTGCTCGTGCCCGGCTCGCGCCTGCTGCTCAGCGACGTCGGCGTCAACTGGACCCGCACCGGGTTCCTGCGCATCCTGCGGCGGATGCGCGGCATCGTGCTCGGCGATCTCGAGGACGAGCACGACGAGCTGACCGCGCGCGAGCCGGTCAGCGATCTCGATGTCGCCCACGGGGCGCTCGAGGCCACGACGGTGGAGCCCCACGAGGTGCCGCCCGCGATCGACGAGCTTCCGCTCGTGGCGCTGCTCGGCTGCTTTGCCGAGGGCGAGACCGTCGTGCGCGGCGCGCAGGAGCTGCGCGTCAAGGAGTCTGACCGGATCGCCGGCGTGGTCGACGGCCTGCGCGGGCTCGGCGCCGACATCGAGGCGACCGACGACGGCTTCGCGGTGCGCGGCCAGGGCGGCCTGCGCGGCGGGACGATCGACGCGCGCGGCGATCATCGCCTGGCGATGATGGGCGCGGTCGCCGGCCTGGCCTCGCGCGACGGCGTCGAGGTGCTCGGGCTCGACGCCGCGGAGGTCTCCTATCCGTCGTTCGCCGCCGACCTGAGGCGGCTCGTCTCGTGAGCGCGCCGCGGCGATGGTCATAGCGATCGACGGGCCGGCCGGCGCCGGCAAGTCGACCGTCGCCCTCGCGCTGGCGGCCAGGCTGGGCTTCACCTACCTCGACAGCGGCGCGATGTACCGCTGCGTCGCGCTGCTCGCGCTCGATGCGCCAGGCCAGGAGCCCGCGGCGCTCGCGCGAGCCGCGCGCATCGAGCTCGCCGCCGCCGACCGCACGGACGGGCCGCAGGCGGCACAGCGCGCCGGCGCGCCCCCGGCGCGCGTGATCCTCGACGGCGTCGACGTCAGCGACGCGATCCGCGAGCCACGGGTCTCAGACGCGGCCTCGCGCATCGCCTCTGATCCCGGCGTGCGCGCGGCGCTCGTCGCCAAGCAGCGCGAGCTGCTCGCCCACGGCGACTGGGTCGCCGAGGGCCGCGACATCGGCACGGTCGTGGCGCCGGACGCCGGGCTGAAGGTCTTCCTCACCGCGGACGCGGGCGTGCGCGCGCAGCGACGCGCCGACGAGCTCGGCGCTGAGCAGGCGATCGTGCTCGCCGAGCAGCGTCTGCGCGACGAGCGCGATTCCACGCGCGAGCACAGTCCGCTGCGGCCGGCTGCGGGCGCGATCACGCTCGACACGAGCGGCCTCGCCGCCGAGGAGGTCGTCACGCGGATCGCCGAGCTCGCGCGCCGCCGCCCGGCGGGCGCGTGACCGGGTGGGCCGCTCGGCGAGGTCATACTGGCCTGCATGAAGGTCGCCGTCGTCGGCTATCCAAACGTTGGCAAGTCCTCGCTGATCAATCGCCTGTCCGGCAGCCGCGAGGCGGTCGTGCACGAGCGCCCGGGCGTGACGCGCGACCGCAACGAGATCGAGTGCGAGTGGAACGGACGCCGGTTTGCGCTGATCGACACCGGCGGGATGGACTTTCGCGACGAGGATCCGCTGGCGGGCTCGATCCGCGAGCAGGCCCAGGTCGGCCTGGCCGACGCGCAGGTCGCCGTGCTGGTCGTCGACGCGCGGGCGGGTCTGCGGCCAGGCGACGAGGAGCTCGCCGAGCTGCTGCGCCGCTGGCCGCGCCCGGTGATCGTCGCGGCCAACAAGTGCGATCGCCTCGAGGACATGGCGCTCGCGGCGGAGTTCCACCGCCTCGGGCTGGGCGAGCCGATCGCGGTCTCGGCCACGCAGGGCCTCGGCTCGGGCGACCTGCTCGACCGGATCGTCGCGCTGCTCGGGCCGGGTACCGAGGAGCCGGCGCACGACGCGGTGCGCCTTGCGGTGATCGGGCGCCCGAACGTCGGCAAGTCATCGCTGGTCAACCGCTTCCTCGGCGAGCAGCGGGTGATCGTGTCCGAGCTCGCGGGCACGACCCGGGACGCGATCGACACGCCGCTGATCGTCGACGGTCGCCGCCTGGTGCTGATCGACACGGCCGGCATCCGTCGCCAGGCCAAGGTGTCTGACTCCGTCGAGTACTACACCGGCCTGCGCTCGCGGCGCGCCGCCGAGCGCGCCGATGTGGCGCTGGTGGTCTGCGACGCGCGCGACGGCGTCAGCGCGCAGGACCAGCGGATCGCCCAGCTGGCGATGCGCTCGGGCTGCGCGACCGCGCTCGTGCTCAACAAGTGGGATCTCGTCACCCGCGCGGGCGACGGCGGCGAGGCGTCTGGGGAGGTTGCGGACGGGTCGGGGTCAGACGGGGCGCGGGCCGGCGCGGCGGATCCGGTGATCGATCTCGACCACGAGCGCGCGCGGGTGGCCGAAAAGCTGCGGCTGCGCCCGCGCGTGCTGACGGCCAGCGCCAAGACGGGGCGCAACGTCTCCCGGCTGCTGAGCGAGGCGATCACGCTCGGCGATCGCATGTCCGGGCGCATCCCGACCCCCGAGCTCAACCGCTTTCTGGCCGAGGTCACCGCGGCGCGCCAGCCGCCGGTGGGCTCGCGCCGCGGCGGCGGCGCGCATCGGCTGAAGCTGATCTACATGGCCCAGATCGGCGAGCGTCCGCCGCGCTTTGCGATCCAGGTGAACTCCCGCGCGCGGCTGACGCGCGACTACGCCTACTTCGTGGAGAACCGGCTGCGCGCCCGCTTCGGGATGGACGGCGTGCCGCTGGTGATCGACTTCGTGGAGCGCGGCGGGCGCACGCGCGAGCGGGCCGCCTGACTAGACTTCGCGAGCCCTGCCCGCCACTGATTCCCTGGAGCGCGCCACCGAGCCATGACCGAGCCTGCCGACAACGAGTTCCTGTTCACGTCCGAGTCCGTCACCGAGGGGCATCCCGACAAGATCGCCGACCAGATCTCAGACGGGGTGCTGGACGCCGTGCTGCGCGAGGACCCCTACGGGCGCGTGGCGTGCGAGACGCTCGTCAATACCGGGCTGATCATCGTGTCGGGTGAGATCTCCACCGACACGTATGTCGACATCCCGCAGATCGCCCGCGAGACGGTCAGGAACATCGGCTACGTCGACGCCAGCTTCGGCTTTGACTGCGGCACCTGCGCGGTGATCAACGCGATCGACAAGCAGTCGCCGGACATCGCGCAGGGCGTCGACGCGGCGTATGAGACGCGGCACGACCCGGCCGACGAGGACGAGCTGGACGTCGCGGGCGCCGGCGACCAGGGCATGATGTTCGGCTACGCCAGCAACGAGACCGACGAGCTGATGCCGCTGCCGATCTCGCTGGCCCACAAGCTCGCCAAGCGCCTGTCGGAGGTGCGCAAGGGCGAGGTCGTCCCCTACCTGCGCCCCGACGGCAAGACCCAGGTGTCGGTGCGCTACCGCGACGGGCGGCCGGTCGGGATCGAGAAGATCCTGATTTCGACCCAGCACGCCGACGGGATCGACAGCGAGGCGCTGATCAAGCCCGACCTGTTCGAGCACGTCCTGCGCCCGGTGCTGCCGGCCGAGCTGTATGACGAGAAGGCGCTGATGCGCAACTTCCTCGTCAACCCGACTGGACGCTTCGTGATCGGCGGGCCGATGGGCGACTGCGGGCTGACCGGGCGCAAGATCATCGTCGATACCTACGGTGGCATGGCGCGCCACGGCGGCGGCGCGTTCTCGGGCAAGGACCCGTCGAAGGTCGACCGCTCCGCCGCCTACGCCGCGCGCTGGGTGGCGAAGAACGTGGTCGCCGCAGGGCTGGCGGACCGCGCCGAGGTGCAGGTGGCCTACGCGATCGGCGTCGCCCACCCGGTGTCGGTGATGGTCGAGACGTTCGGCACCGAGAAGATCGGCCGCGGGCAGATCGCGCGCCTGATCGACGAGCACTTCGACCTGCGCCCGGGCGCGTTTCGCGAGGAGCTGAACCTGCACCGGCCGATCTACCAGAAGACCGCCGCGTACGGCCACTTCGGGCGCGAAGACCACGACTTCACCTGGGAGCGCACCGACAAGGCGTCGGCGCTGCGTTCCGCCGCGGGGCTCTGACCGGGGCCGTATCTAGGGTCCGGGCGATGCCGGTGATCGCCCAGGTGGAGCCGATGACGACCAGTCGCGCGCTGCGCGGCCCGTTCGACTACCGCCTGCCCGAGGAGCTGCGCGGCGGAGTCGTCGACGTCGGCTCGATGCTCGTCGTGCCCTTCGGGCGGCGCAAGGTGCTCGGCGTCGTGGTCGGCATGAGCGACAGCAGCGACGTCGCGTCGCAGAAGCTGCTCGCGCCGCTGCGCGCGCTGGAGCTCGGCGTCCCGCCAGAGCTCGTCAGCCTTGCGGACTGGGTGGCCAGCGAGTACTGCTCGACGCCTGCGCGCGCGCTCGGCCTCGTGCTGCCGCCCGACGCCACGCGGCGCCTCGGCGGGCGAAGGCGCCGCGCGGCGGACCGGCCGCTGCACCTGCCGGTCGGCTCACGCAGCCCGCGCCCGCCGCCGCTGACCGCCGACCAGCAGGCCGCGCTGGAGCCGCTGATCGCCGCGATCGAGGCACGCAGCGCGCAGCAGCGGCTGCTGCACGGCGTCACCGGCTCGGGCAAGACCGAGATCTATCTGCGCACCGCGGCGGTCGCGCTGGCGCAGGGACGCGGGGCGATCGTGCTGGTTCCCGAGATCGCGCTCACGCCGCAGATCATCGGGCGCTTCATCGACCGCTTCGGCGAGATCGTCGCCGTGCTGCACTCGCGGCTGCGTCCCGGCGAGCGCTACGCCGAATGGCGGCGCCTGCGCGAAGGGCGGGCCCGCATCTGCGTGGGCCCGCGCTCGGCGGTCTTCGCCCCGCTCTCAGACCTCGGCCTGATCGTCATCGACGAGGAGCACGACGCCTCCTACAAGCACGAGGGCGACCCACGCTATGACGCCCGCGACGTCGCCGCGCGACGGGCCCAGGCGCACGGCGCGCTGCTGCTCGCGGGCAGCGCCACGCCGCGCGCGGAGAGCGCCCTGCGGCTCGCCTGCTCGCGCCTGCCGCGGCGCGTGGACGGCGGGCCGCTGCCCGACGTGCGGGTGCTCGACATGCGCGGCAAGGCCCACGGGCTGCACCCGGCGACCGCCGACGCGCTAGCGCAGGTGCGCGCCCGCGGCGGCAAGGCGATCGTGCTGCTCAACCGCCGCGGCTGGTCGAACTTCCTCTCGTGTCGCTCGTGCGGTCACGTGTGGGGCTGTCCGCAATGCGACGTCGCGCTCGTGCTGCACCGATCCGGCGGCTACCTGGCCTGTCATCACTGCGGGCACCGCGAGGCCGTGCCGGCCCGCTGCGGCCACTGCGCGTCGACGGCGGTGGCGCGTCACGGCGCGGGCACCGAGCGCCTCGCGCACGAGCTGTCGCGCGTGCTCGACGGGGATGGGCGCTTCCCGGTCTTTCGCCTCGACGCCGACAGCGCCGCCAGCGCTGGTCGGGCCGCGTCGCCGGTCTCGGCTCAGCGGGTCGTCGACGATGGCGCCGGCGCGCTCCTGCGAAGCTTCGAGGCCGCCGACAGCGGCGTTCTGATCGGCACCCAGATGGTCGCCAAGGGGCACGACTTCCCCGACGTCGCGCTCGGCGTGGTGCTCGACGCCGACGCCACGCTTCGCTTTCCGGACTTTCGCGCCGAGGAGCGCACGTTTGCGCTGATCGCCCAGCTGGCCGGGCGGGTCGGGCGCGGCGGCGACGGTCGCGTGCTCGTGCAGACGATCGCGCCCGATGCGCGCGCGATCCAGCAGGCCGCACGCCACGACAGCGACGCCTTCCTGGCCGAGGAGCTCGCACGACGCGAGGCGCTCTCCTATCCACCGTTCTCACACCTCATCAGGGTGGTCTGCGCCGCCGAGCAGCCCGCGCGCGCGCAGGCGGCCGCGGGCGCGCTGCGCAAGCGCTTGGGCGACTCGCTCGCGCAAGGCGACGCCACCGTGCTCGGGCCGGCCGCGCTGTTTCGCCTGCGCGGTCGCGAGCGCAGGGTGCTCGTGATCAAGGCGCGCGAGCGCCGCGACGCAGTGGCGGCCACGGGCGAGGCGGTGCAGCGCGTGGCCGCCGATCGCGCGAGCGCCGACGTGAGCTTCAGCGTGGACGTCGACCCGCAGTGAGCCCGGTTGGCCACTAGAAGATTCAGGTACTCTCCCCGAGGCTGACATCGAGGCCAGGGGGAGATCGTTGAAGGGGATGGGTTCCAGTAGAACCCCGAGGGTCAGAACGCTCTTTGTGCTGAGCGTCGGGCTCGCCACGCTGGCCTGCAGCCTGGCCGGCACGACTGCAGCCAGCGCCGAGGCGCTACCGTCGGCGGGGACCGGGCTTGCCGAAGTTCGCCACGCGTGCGCTGCACCCAAACCCCGAGAAGCCAGCTGCTTGGCCCTGATTCGCACGCCAGTCGCTGCGAGCTCCGCGCATCCCGCCGCCGCGGCGCCCTACCTCGTTGACAGCGGCGCCGCCTCGCCCGGCCCAGCCGGCGGACTGACGCCGTCACAGCTCGCCAGCGCCTATGGGTATGCCCCCGAAGGCGGCGGCAGCGGGCAGACGATCGGCATCGTCGACGCCTATGACGACCCAAACGTCGAAAGCGATTTGGAAACGTTCGACACGAAGTACGGCCTGCCGGCTTGCACCGTCGCCAACTCGTGCTTCACGAAGGTCGGACAGACGGGCAGCACGTCTTCGTTGCCGCCCGCCGACACGACCGGATGGTCGATCGAGATCTCGCTCGACGTCGAGACCGCGCACGCGGCATGCGCGAAATGCAAGATCTTGCTCGTAGAGGCCGAAAACCCAGGGCTGGAAAGCCTCGCCGCGGGGGTCAATGAGGCGGTCGCCCTCGGTGCAACGGTGGTGTCAAACGGCTACGGCGCCCGAGAGTCGGGGTTCCGCGCTACCGAAGACGCAGCCTACAACCATCCTGGCGTGCCAATCCTTGCTGCTGCGGGTGATGCCGGGTACTACGGCTGGACGTCTGTGAACGAAGGCTTTCGGGGACCTGAAATGCCAGAGGCCCCGGCATCGCTGCCGACGGTGGTGGCCGTCGGGGGGACCACGCTCAAACTCACCACGGGGGGTGCACGCGCGAGCGAGACCGTGTGGAACGACAACGGTCCGCTCGACGACATCGGGCTACCGACCAAAGTCATCGGAGAAGGAATCGCCCTCGGTGCGACGGGCGGCGGCTGCAGCATGCTGTTCACCGCGATGCCGTGGCAGACCGGTGTGGCCGACTGGGGGACGACGGGATGTGGCAGCAAACGGTTGGTCGCCGATGTCTCAGCCGTCGGCGATCCGCTCACTGGCTTTGACATATACGACAGCTACAAATGCGGCAAAGAATGCGAATTCCCGAGAGTCGAAGGGGGCTGGGCGACGTTCGGAGGAACTTCGCTGTCGACGCCGCTGATCGCCGGCCTGTATGGCCTCGCAGGGGGCGGCCACGGGTTGACCTACCCAGGCTTGACCCTCTATGGGCGTGAAGCAGACGCCTCCTCGCGCTTTGACGTGACCAGCGGCGGTAACGGAATCTGCGGCGGCGTCGTGCCGGCTGTGTGCGGCGAACCGAGCCGTGAAATCGGGGCACTGGTCGACTGCGAAGGAACCACCGCGTGTGATGCCGGCCCGGGTTTCGATGGTCCGTCGGGCGTGGGAACGCCGGAGGGGCTCGGGTTGTTCAAACCGGAGGCTCCAACTGCCGTGATATCGGCGCCGGCGAGCGTGTTTGCGGCGGCGCCTGCCGAATTCGACGGACGCTCCTCGGTCGACGCTTACCCCGGCGTCCAGCTCACGCGATACGTCTGGAGCTGGGGGGATGGAAACGAGAGCGAAGGACCCAATCCGACTCACGTCTACGCCTCCCCCGGCAAATACACGGTCGGCCTGACCGTGACGGATGAACTCGGCCTCACGAGCGCCCAAGTCACAACGTCGGTTACCGCCGCTACAGCCACTCCCCCGACAGCCGTCACCGGCAAAGCCAGCTCCATCACCGAAAATGGCGCGACGCTCAACGCCACGGTCAACCCCAACGGCATCGCGGTGACCGCGTGCACGTTCGAATACGGGACGAGCGCCACGCCGTATGAAAAAACCGCGCCCTGCGCGACGCTCCCAGGTTCTGGCACAACCCCCGTGGCCGTCTCAGCCGCGGTCAGCGGCCTGAGCGCGAGCACGACATATCACTTCCGCATCGTGGCCGACAACGCGTCCACGACCAAAGGTGAAGGATCAGATGAAGCGTTCAAAACGGTCGCGACAGCCCCGACGGCCGTCACCGGCAAAGCTAGCTCCATCACCGAAAAAGGGGCGACGCTCAACGCCACGGTCAACCCCAACGGCACGAGCGTCACCAAATGCACCTTCGAATACGGGACGAGCACCACGCCCTATGAAAAAACCGCGCCTTGCGCGACGCTCCCAGGTTCGGGCACGACCGCCGTGGCCGTCTCAGCCGCGGTCAGCGGCCTGAGCGCGAGCACGACCTACCACTTCCGCATCGTGGCCGAAAACACGTCCCCGACCAAGGGTGAAGGAGCAGATGAAGCGTTCAAAACCGTGGGTCCCCCGACAGCCGTCACCGGCAAAGCCAGCTCCATCACCGAAAATGGCGCGACGCTCAACGCCACGGTCAACCCCAACGGCATCGCGGTGACCGCGTGCACGTTCGAATACGGGTCTGCGGCCTTCTTCGCCATCGCTCAGACCTACGAACTCACCGCCGGCTGCGCCACGCTACCCGGTTCGGGCACGACCGCCGTGGCCGTCTCAGCCGCGGTCAGCGGCCTCAGCGCCGGGACGACCTACCACTTCCGCGTCGTGGCCGAAAACGCTTCCACGACGACCAAGGGGGAAGGCGCCGATGAAACGTTCAAAACGGCGGCGCCTCCAGCGACGCAGGCTCCCGCGGTGTTAGCCCAGGTACAGCCCGGTAAAGAAGCTGGCTCGACGAGCTCCAACGAGAGCGACGAAGGCGTGAAAGGCTCCTCACCCGTTCCCGACGCAAAGCTCGCCACTGCCAGCTTGAGCGAGAGCCCTTCCGGTGCTGTCAGTGTCAAGATCAGCTGCCCGGCGGCCGAGAGCGGCTGCGCCGGCGTTGTCACGCTGCGCACGTTGAGCGCGGTTTCCTCAAGCGCGGCGAGCTCCGCCAAGGCCAAAGGGACGATCCTGACGCTCGCCTCCGGGTCGTTCACTGTGCCGGGCGGCAAGGTCAAGACGATCACCCTGCACCTCTCGGCAAAGGCGCGCGCGCTGCTCGCCAAGTCGCACGTCCTGCGCATCCGCGTGACGATCGCCGCCCACGATTCCGCGGGCGCGTCGCACGTCACTCAGGCGATCGTGACGCTGCGGGCACCGGCGCCCACGCATCGTAGGCGCTAGACGCCACCCCGTCTCTCCGCGCCGCCCGCCGCTGGAGGGGTACTGGCCAGCGTCCGCATAAACTCAGGATCGATGCCCAGCGACGACACAGCACAGGTCAAGCAGCTCGAGCCGATCGCCCCCGAGCGCGAGGCGACCGCGCCGCAAGACGCGCCGGCGACGCCCGGCCCTGATCCCGAGCGCCCAGACATCGAGGTCGCCGAGGAGGGCGAGGATGAGTCTGTCGTCGCAGAGCTCGATCCCGAGACGCGAGCTCGCCGTGACGCGGCGCTCGCGCACGTGCGCAAGCTTGGCGATCCGGTGCTGCGCGCCACAGCGCTGCCGGTCGAGCGCTTCGACCAGGCGCTCGCCGAGGAGGTCGAGGAGATGGGGCGGCTGATGGGCGACGCGCTCGGCGTCGGGCTGGCCGCCACCCAGCTGGGGATTCTGCACCGGGTGCTGGTCTACCGCGCGGACCCCGAGGACGAGGTGACGGCGCTCGTCAACCCCGTGCTCGAGTGGGCGAGCGACGAGCTCCAGGTCGCCGAAGAGGGCTGCCTGAGCCTGCCCGGCGTGCACGTCGAGGTGGAGCGCCCGGCGCAGGTTCGCGTTCGCGGGCGCGATGCGGGCGGGGACGAGCTCGAGGTCCAGGCCGAAGGGCTCACCGCGCGCGTCATCCAGCACGAGATGGACCATCTGGACGGAGTGCTGATCCTCGATCGCATCTCGCGACAGGCGCGCAAGGAGGCGATGCGCGCGATGCGCGAGGCGATGGAGGCCGAGACGACCGCTTGAGCGTTGTCTTCCTCGGCACGTCTGAGTTCGCGGTGGCGATCCTCGAGCGTCTGGCCGCCAGCGAGGCCCACCGACCGGCGCTCGTGCTCAGCCGACCCGACCGCCCGCGCGGGCGCGGCCGGCGTCTCGCGCCGCCGCCGGTCGCGCAGCTGGCACGCGCGCTTTCGCTCCCGCTGGAGCAGCCGGAGAAGGTCAACGATCCCGCGTCGCTGGAGCTGATCGCCTCCGCCGGCGCCGACACGATCGTGGTCTGCGCGTTCGGCGCTCTGATCAAGGAGCCGCTGCTGTCAGATTACGAGCTGCTCAACGTGCACCCGTCGCTGCTGCCGCGCTGGCGTGGGGCGGCGCCGATCGCGCGGGCGATCATGGCGGGGGACAGCGAGACCGGCGTGTCGATCATGCGCCTGACGGCGGGGCTTGACAGCGGCCCCGTGTACCTCGCTCGGCGCGAGCCGATCACGCCCGAGGACACCTACGGCTCGCTGGAGCCCCGGCTGCAGGAGCTCGGGGCGCAACTGCTGCTGGAGGTTCTGAACGGCCGGGCCGCGCAGACGGCGCCCGAGCCCGTTGAGCAGGACGAGCGGGGCGCAACCTACGCTGAGAAGATCGGCCCCGAGGACCGCCTGCTCGACCCGTCCAGGACCGCGGTCGAGCTGGAGCGAACCGTGCGCGCCCTGCACCCCCACATCGGCGCCCGCGTGGCGCTCGCGGACGGGAGGCTGCTCGGCGTGCACCGCGCGGCGCTGGTCACGGGATCGATGTCAGGCGGCGAACCGGCTGACTGCGGGACACCAGGTCCGCTCGCGGCGAAGCCCGGTCTGACCTCCCGCGGGCAGCAGCTAGTGCTCGTGTGTCGCGAGGGCGCGCTCGAGCTGCTGCGCGTGCAGCCGTCGGGCGGGCGCGAGATGGACGCGGCGGCCTACCTACGCGGTCACGGCCTGCCCGGGCGCGCGTAGGCGCTGGCGTAGGCGGGCACGGGGGTTCCCGGGGCAAGGAGCGGGTCGGGCTGCGGCGCGTCCGCCCGGATCGAGAGCGGAACGACGCCTGCCCACGCGTCCAGCGCGTAGTCGGCGCGATCGTCCTGCGGCTGGCCGGTGCGGACCTTGGCCGACGCCTCGTCGATTGCGATCGAAAGGACGGCGGTCGCCCTGAGCTCATCGTCCGTCGGGGGGCGGACCTCATCCCAGCGGCCGGGAATCATGTGCTCGACGATCGCGCGCAGCGCCTCGCGCTTGTCGGCCTGCTGGTCCACGCTTCGGGCCCGCCCGATGAGCATGACCGAGCGATAGTTGGCCGAGTGGTGCATCGCCGAGCGCGCGAGCACCAGTCCGTCGATCAGCGACACCGTCAGGCAGGCGGGCATGCCCGCGGTGAGCGCTCGCAGCGTGCGGCTGGCGAGCGAGCCGTGGACATAGACATCGTCGCCGTGGCGGGCGTGCAGAGTCGGCACGACGAACGGCTGACCGCCGTCGTCGACGATGCCCAGATGGGCGAAGAGCGCCTCGTCGAGGATCGCGTCGATCGCCTCGCGATCGTGGCGGCCGCGCTCGCGCTTGCGGCGCAGCCGCACCCGCTCCGAGCGGGGTGCAGCGATGTCTCCGAACTCTGTCATAGTACAGTCGCCAATCTGACATGGGACAGTATCAACTCCAAGCATCCGGCGCAGCCGAGCTCGTGCGCAACGTGGAAGCCGCGGTGGCCGGCGGCGACCTTCGCCCGGGTCAGCCGCTGCCGTCGGTCAGGCGCCTGGCCGTCGAGCTGGGACTGAGCCCCGGGACGGTCGCTGCCGGGCTGTCGGAGCTTCGCCGGCGCGGCATCGTACTCACCGAGCCGCGGCGGGGAACGCGCGTGGGCGAGGCGCCGCCCGTGGGATCCGCGCGGACCTTCCTGCCGGTCCCCGCCGGCGCGCGTGATCTGTCCAGCGGCAACCCCGACCCGGCTCTGCTTCCCGATCTGCAGCGCGCGCTCGCGGGGCTGTCGCTGCCCGGGCAGCTGTACGGAGATCCGTCGATCGTGCCCGAGCTGGCGTCCTTGGCCAGCCGCCAGCTGAGCGCGGACGGCATCCCCTGCGAGTCGCTGTGCATCGTCAGCGGGGCACTGGACGGCATAGCGCGCGTGCTGGAGGCACGGCTGCGTCCCGGCGATCGCGTTGCGGTGGAGAATCCGGGCTATGCGGAGATGTTCAACCTGCTGCGCGCGCGGGGCCTGGGCCTCGAGCCCGTCGCCGTGGATGAGCGCGGGATGCGCCCCGCTGAGCTGCGCGCGGCGATCGCGCGGGGAGCCCGCGCGGCGATCATCACCCCGCGCGGGCAGAACCCCACAGGAGCCGCGCTGGATGCCGAGCGCGCAGCAGAGCTACGTGGCGTGCTTGACCGAGCGCCGGACGTGCTCGTGATCGAGGACGACCACCTCGGGCCGGCCGAGGCCAGCGCGCTTCACACGACGCTCGGCGGACGCGAGGCCTGGGCCGCGACGCGCTCGGTAGCCAAGGCGTTCGGGCCCGACCTGCGCCTCGCGGTGCTGGCGGGCGACCGGCTGACCGTCGACCGCGTGCAGGGACAGCAGCAATGCGGACCCGGCTGGGTCAGTCACGTGCTGCAGCGACTGGTACTCGCGCTGTGGACGGACGCCGAGGTGAAGGCGCTCGTGCGTCGGGCGAGGCAGACCTACGCGCGCCGTCGCGCGCGCCTGGTCGGGTTGCTCGGCGAGGCGGGCGTGAGCGCTCTTGGGTCGTCGGGGCTGAACGTGTGGATCGCAGTTGACGACGAGACGGGTGTCGTGGCCACGCTGATGCAGCGCGGCTGGCTGGTCGCGGCGGGCAGTCCCTACCGGCTGCCCGGCAGCGCCCCGGCGATCCGCGTCACGATCGCGACGCTGAGCGAGCACGAGGCTTTGCGCCTGGCGGCCGATATCGCTGGCGTGCTGTCAGGCGGCCACGCGAGCCGGGCGGGCTAGGCGCGTGGGGCCGGCGCCGGCGCGTGCCGATGTGTCGCCGGCGCGCGCGTGCGCGCTGGCGGTCCTGCGGCGGGTCTTCGAGGGCGGCGCCTACGCCGATCGTGCGCTGCGCGCCGAGGCGGAGGGTCTACAGCGACGCGATCGCGCGCTCGCGATGCGCCTGGCCTACGGCGCGGTGCAGCGCAAGGGTACGCTCGATGAGCTCATCCAGCGGCTCGCCGAGCGTCCGACATCGCGTCTTGCGCCCCAGCTGCTGGCCGCGCTGCGCCTCGGCTTGTATGAGCTGCTCTATCTGGATGGATCGCCCGACCACGCGGTCGTGGCCGACGCGGTGCAGCTGGCAAAGGACGGCAGCGGACCGGGGCACGGCCTGGTCAACGCGGTGCTGCGCAGAGCAGCGCGCGAAGGACGAGCCGCGTTGCTCGGCGGACTGGACGATCGCACGCCCGCGCGGGCGGCGATCATGCACTCCCATCCGCCGTGGATCGCGCGCATGTGGTGGCGGGAGCTTGGCGCGGCGCAGGCGCGCGCGCTGCTGGCGCAGGACAATCAGCCCGCGGAGGTCGCGCTGCGCGCCAACTCACTGGTGATCGATGCGCCAACCCTCGCGGCCGAGCTTCCCGTGCGGGCCCGGACCGACGCCCTGCTCCCGGAGGCTGTCGTGCTGCAGGAGCCGTATGACGCCTACGCCTCGCCGCTGTGGCGCGCGGGTGCGTTCGTGGCCCAGTCGCGGGCGGCGATGCTCGTGGCGCGCGTGCTCGGGCCGCTGCCGGGCGAGCGGGTGCTGGACCTGTGTGCCGCGCCCGGCGGCAAGAGCACCCATCTGGCGGCCCTGATGGGCGGACGCGGCGAGGTGCTGGCGGTCGAGCGCGATCCCCGCCGCGCGGCTGCGCTCGCCCAGACCGCCAGGCGCTGCCGGGCGGACAACGTGCGCGTGCAGGTCGGCGACGCCGAGCGCTACGACGCCGGCAGCGAGTTGTTTGAACGCGTGCTCGTCGACCCTCCGTGCACCGGGCTTGGCACGCTTCAGTCCCATCCCGACCTGCGCTGGCGTATCGAGCCGCGCGATATGGCCGAGATGGCGCGCGCGCAGGCCGCGATTCTTGCCACCGGGGCCCGCGCCCTCCGTCCGGGAGGCGTGCTTGTCTACTCTACGTGCACGATCTCCCCGACTGAGAACGAGCGCCTGATCGCCGCATTCCTTGACTCCCGAGCCGACTTCGTCCTCGACGACCTGGCGGGCGAGCTGCCCGCGCTCGCATTCGCTCCCGGCGCCACCGGCCTGCCCGCGGGCTGCGTGCTGACGCTCCCACACCGCGACCACACCGCCGGGTTCTTCATCGCCCGGCTGCGCCGGAGCTGAGCGATGGAGGGCGAGCCCCGGGCCCACGCCAAACCCGCGATCGACCTCGGGCCGCAGTGCCCTGACTGCGGCGAGCCGTGGCTGCGTCCGACGAACCTGCCCGGGCGCTACCGCTGCGTGTACTGCCTGCACCGCTTCGAGCTCACCTCGGTGTGCCCCAACTGCGGCGAGCACTCGACGATCGTACGCATGTCCTCGACCGCGATCCTGAAGTGCAACAACTGCGGCGAGTCGATGCTCCAGTCGATATGAGCGGGCGGGCAGGCGAGCTGCTGCGCGGGGTTCGCGTGGCGCCGTCGATCCTGTCCGCCGACTTCGCGCGCCTGCGTGAGCAGGTCGGCGACGTGCTCGACGCGGGCGCGCGGGTGATCCACGTCGACGTGATGGACGGCCACTTCGTCCCACCGATCACCGTCGGACCGCTCGTGGTCGACGCGCTCGCGCAGCAGACCCGCGAGGCCGGCGCGGTGCTCGACGTGCACCTGATGATCGAACGTCCCGAGCGCCACGTCGGCGACTTCACCGCTGCCGGCGCGGACTCGGTCACGTTTCACGCCGAGGCCACGCCCCACGCCTCATATGCCGCCAACCTGATCCGCGCGAGCGGCGCCAGCGCCGCCGTCGCGATCAACCCTGCGACACCCGTCGGGGCGCTGGCGGAGGTCGCGGACGCGATCGACATGGCGCTGTGCATGACCGTCAACCCTGGCTGGGGCGGGCAGCCGTTCATCGCGCATTCGCTGCGCAAGATCCCGCGCCTGCGCGCGATCATCGGCAAGGACACCGCGCTGGAGGTCGACGGTGGCATCGACGTCGACACCGCGCCCGGCTGCCGCCAGGCCGGGGCGAACGTGTTCGTCGCCGGCTCGGCGATCTTCTCCGAGGGAGACCCGGGTGAGGCCTACCTGGCGATCGCGCGAGCGGTCGACGCCGATCCGGAGTCCCGCCGGTAGAGCGCCCACAGCAGCGCGGCCAGCAAGGCCGTGGCGCCCGCGTAGCCGATCTCGGTCCGCGACAGCTGGTTGGTGACAGCCGGCGCGAGCATCCAGACAAGAAAGGCGCCGGCCGCGACAAGCCAGCAGGCCGCGGCTGAGCGCGCGCGGTTGCGCGCCAGCGCGGCCTGGTTGAGCGCGCCCGAGGTCAGGTGCATGCCCATGCCGATGCCCACGAGGGCGAGGCCGAGGCGGCCGTAGGAGTAGTGCTGGCCGAACAGGTGGCCCATCACGAACGGACCGATCGCGAGCAGCCCGATCGCGACCGCGGCCGCGAACGCTGCGATCGCCAGCACTGTGGTGCGGATCGCGCGGGCGAACGCCGCGTGGCCGGCGGTCGCCTCCAGCCCCGTCAGATGCGGCAGCAGCGAGGTCTGGATCGCCTGAAACAGCTGCAGCGGAGCGCGCGCGATCAGCAGTACGTCGAACACGATGCCCGCGAGCGCCTTGTTGGGGGAGGTCGCCGCGACGGTCAGCACGGCGGCGTTGAGCAGCGTCTGCTCAGACAGCATGATGCTCGACACCCAGCCTGCAAACCCGGTGCCACGGCGCAGCGAGAGCCCGTCATGGGCGCTGACCTCCTGGACCGCCTCGGTGCCGGGCCCGGCGAGCCCGGCGGCGGCCTCGTCGACGGTGACCGGAGCGGGATCGAACGCGCCGCGCTGGGTGCCTCGATGAAGGAACGCGATCGGCACGACGACCAGCGAGACGAACGGCGCGGCGGCGATGCCGAGCGCCACGGCGGTCTGCCCGCTGGCAACGCCGAGCGCGACCGCGAGCGCGAAGCAGAAGCGCGACAGCGACTCCAACAGGACGAGACCCCCGTACAGCGCGAAATGCTCGTGGCCCGCCAGCCAGCCGCGGGCGAAGTAGCTGGCGGCGTATGCCAGCGTGCCGATCAGCAGCACGTCGAACAGCGACTGGTAGTGGTCGAACACGTTGTCGACCAGCTGTTCTTCGAAGGCGAGCGCCACGATCAGGAAGGCGAGCGCAAAGCCAGCCTGGATCCCGATCGGCACCCGCATTGGGTGGTCTGCGTGACCGTGCGCCCGCCGCTCGGCGATCGTCCGCGAGAGCAGCTGTTCGGTCGGTCGGTAGATCACCGAGATGATCACGAACATCACCGACCACAGCAGCGCGATCCGCGACGCCGACGCTTCGCCGAGCACGTGGCTTGAGATCGAGAAGTAGCCGAGCGTCAGCAGGCCCGTGCAGGCGATCCCGACGGACAGGATCCGCGCCCCGTGGCCGTAGGAGCGCTTGGCGGGCGCGGCGTGCGGGGCCGGGGACGCTCCCTCGGGGCGGTCGATGTCGTCGGGGCTCGTGCTGGCCGGTTTGCTAGAGGCGGACAAGCAGCATCGTCCAGGGAAACGGCGAGCGGGTCTGCACGACCTCGCCGTGGCGCCCAAGCAGCCGCGCGAACGAGCGCTTTGACCAGTGGTTGAGGTGGCCCGGGGTGTTGCCGAGCTCTGACAGGTAGGCGCCGCGCGCGATGTTCAGCGCGCGCCAGAGCGGCTCGCGCGGAACCGATACGAGCAGGTGGCGCTGCGCGCAGCGCGCCATCTCGCCAAGCGTGGCGCCGGGGTCGGGCACGTGCTCGAGGACCTCGATCGCGGCGGCCGTGTCGAACTCGCCGTCGGCGAAGGGAAGCCGCTCGGCTGCGGTCGTGCGGTACTCCAGGTTGGGCGCCTGACGCTGTGCCCAGCCCGCCTGGATCGACTCCTCCTCGAGGTCGATCCCGACGACACGTCGCGGCTGCAGACGCGTGGCCCAGCGATGCACGAGCACCCCCTCGCCACAGCCGACGTCCAGCAGCGATGCTGGATCGGCGAGGTCCAGCAGCTCGTCCAGCTCGCGCTCGAAGCCGGTCATCAGCCGGCGCACGATCGGGTTCTGAGAGCCGTACTTGTCGTAGGTGTTGCCGGTGACCACGCCGTCCGCTGAGACGGTCACCTGGCTCACAGTCGCGCCGCCTCGTGCTCTTCGGTCTGCGAGCCGGCTCGCGGGCGCCGCGGCATCGATGCCTCCGGCCCGGCGACGTCGCCGCCGAGGCGATCGCCGGCGAGCGGAAGCGGGGCTCCTGGGCGCGCGCCGGGTTCATAGTGCGACGGCGCGACCCCCAGCTGAAGCTCGATGCGCCGGACGCGCTCGAAGGTCTTCTGGGTCATCACCCGCTGGGCGGCGAGCAGGTCGCCGATCACCCCCAGCGCCCACAGCACGATGGCCGCGATGAACAGCACGGCGCCGAGAATCAGCGACTGGACGTGGCCCTTGCCGTTGCCCTCGACGTAGGCGACCGCGAAGCGGATCCACACGCCGATTGACGCGAGGCCGATCAGCAGCGCCAGGCTCCAGAAGACCCTCAGCGGCTCGTACTGAGCGTAGATGCGAAAGATCGACAGCGCATTGCGCCGGACGTAGGCGCCCGTCGAGGGAAACAGGCGCGACTCGCGCGTCTTGGGATTGGTGTCCACGGGGACGTGGTCGATCGCCACGAGCAGCTTGCCGGCCTGGATGATCGTCTCCAGCGTGTAGGTGAACTTCGACACCACGAGCATCTGGATCGCGGCCTCGCGGTTGTAGGCGCGAAAGCCAGAGGTCGTGTCGGGCACCGACGTGGAGGACGCCTGGCGCACGACCCACGAGCCGAGGCGCTGAAGCAGCTTCTTCAGCGCCGAGAAGTGCTCGATGCCGGTGACCTTGCGGTCGCCGATGACCATGTCCGCGTTGCCTTCGACGATCGGGCGCACGAGCCGTCCGACATGCGGGCCGTAGTACTGGTTGTCGGCGTCGGTGTTGACGATCACGTCGGCGCCGAGCTTCAGCGCCGTGTCGATGCCCGCCTGGAAACCGGCGGCCAGCCCCTTGTTGTTCGTCAGGCGCACGAGATGATCGACGCCGTGCGCGCGCGCCACCGCGACGGTGTCGTCGGTCGAGCCGTCATCGATCACCAGCCACTCCACGACGTCGAAGCCATCCACCTTGCGGGGCAGGTCGGCCAGCGTCTGCGGGAGCTGCGCTGCCTCGTTGAAGCAGGGGATCTGGATGATGAGCTTCATCGGCGATTATTTCGCTGTGTCCTGCACTTGGCCTTCGCCAGTATCCCAAAGCATGCGATGTTCCCGGCCGTGGAGGCACGCCGCGCGGCGGCGGCGCAACCGGTGGCCCAGACGAGGTTAGTGTCCTAGCGGGCCTGCATGCAAAGCGCGACGCACACCCGGCCGGCGCCGGGCTCGCTACGGCTGGCGCAGCTGTGGGCTCGGTGGCCGGTCCGCTGGGCTGCGGTCGCGTTGGCGGTGCTCTGCGCGGGCGCCGTGATCGGGTTCTTCGCGTTTCCCACGTATCCGACCTACGACTCCTTCTACGCCCTGCTGTGGGGTCGCGACCTGCTGCACCTGCATCTCCCGGACTTCAGGGTCTACCGCGCGCCCACCGAGCACCCGCTGGCGATCGCCTTCGGGATGGTCTGCTCGATCTTCGGTCAGGCGGGCGGACGGGTGATGGTGCTCGGATCGATCCTCTCCTTCGTGGCCGCGGTCGTCGGCATCTACCGGCTCGGCAAGCTCTGCTTCGGGCCCGTCGTCGGGGTGCTCGCCGGCCTGCTCGTGCTGAGCCGCTTCTACGTCGAGAACCTCGCCGCGCAGGGCTATCTCGACGTCTCCTACGTCGCGCTGATCATCTGGGCGATCGTGTTCGAGGTGCAGCGTCCCAGACGCGGGACGCTCGTGCTCGTGCTGCTGGCCGCCGCCGGGCTGCTGCGGCCCGATGCGTGGGTGCTCAGCGGCGTGTACTGGCTGTGGTGTGTCTGGCCCGCCCGCGTCGACGCGGCGACAGGCCCGCCCGGCCGCCGCGCGCGCTCTCGGCTGGCCGTGGCGCTCGCTGACCGAAGGACCTATAGCTACCTCGCGCTCGTGCTGCTGGCGCCACTGGTGTGGGTCGCCACCGACGCGCTGGTGACCGGCGACCCGCTCTACTCGCTGCACTCGACGGCCGGCCTGGCCCAGGAACTGGAACGCACGCAGGGCCTGACGAGCGTGCTCGCGTCCACCTGGACGTACTCGGTGCGGATCGACAAGCTGCCGGTCGTCCTGGGCGTGCTAGCCGGGATCCCGCTGGCGCTCTGGCTGGCGCCGCGGCGCGCGCTGACTCCGCTGGTCGCGCTGCTCGTCCTGGTCGGCGTGTTCGTCGCCGAGGGAGCGGTCGGCGCGTCGGTCATCGGTCGCTACATGGTGGGCGTGTCGGTCCTGGGGCTGCTGTTCTGCGCGGTCGCCATCGGCGGCTGGTCGATGCTGCTGCCCGGCTCGGTGATGCGGCGCGCCTGGATGGCCGGCGCCGCGGTGCTCGTCCTCTACGGGGCCTTCTCTGTGGCCACGACGCTCAGCCTCTCCAGCCTGCGCACGACGCTCGCCTACCACGAGGACTTTCACGAGGGGCTGGCGGCCGCGCTGAACAGTCCGGCGGTCCGGGCGCAGCTGTCGCGCTGTCCGCTGGTGTCGCTGCCCGACAACAAGCTGATCCCCGACGCCCGCTGGATCCTCAACAGCGTCGGCCAGCGCGACATTGTCGCCCGCTCGGAGGCTCGCGCCGACGTGGCGAAGGGTTCTGACACGCTGCAGCGCCGCATCCGCCGCGGGAGCGTCGCGGTCTACCCGCTGGGCAGCGCGGTGTTCATCGAGGCGATCGTCGACGTGGGCGACGATCCACGCGACCAGGTCCCGCTGCCCGGCTTTGAACGCGTCTACACGAGCCGCTACTACGCGGTCTATGGCAACTGCTGAGGAGGGGCTGGCCGGAGCCGGGCGGGCGCGCGATGTGACGTGCAGCGGGCGCCGCGCGCCGGGCGCCGGGCAGGCCGGCGAGCACCGGCAGCTCGCTCGCCGCTGGGCCTGGCCTGCGCTCGCGGTGGTCCTGGTCGGCGGCCTGGGGCTGCGCGTGTGGGGAATCGCGCAGGGGCTTCCCTACGCCTACAACGCCGACGAGGCGGACCACTTCGTGCCGCGGGCGGTCGCGATGTTCGAACACCACAGCCTGAACCCGCACTACTTCGCAAATCCGCCCGCGTTCACCTATCTGCTGCACTATCTGTTCGCCGTCTGGTACGGCGGCGCCGGCGGCGTCGTGCACGCCTTCGCAACCCACCCGGGCGATGTTTACACGCTCGCGCGCGCCGCAGCCGCGGTGCTGGGGACGCTCGCGCTGTGGCTTCTGTACCTGACCAGCGCGCGCCTGTTCGGGCGCGGCGTCGGGTTGCTGGCCGCGGCGATCGAGGCAGTCGCCTTCCTGCCGGTCTTCTACGCCCACCTCGCCCTCAACGACGCGCCCACGCTGGCGCCGGTCACGCTGTCGCTGCTGGGGAGCGCGGGCGTGCTCTGTAAAGGTCGTGTGCGCGACTACCTGCTCGCCGGCGTCGGCCTGGGCCTCGCGTGCGCGACCAAGTACACGGCCGGGATCGTGCTCGTGCCGTTCGCCGCCGCGGTCGCCGTGCGCTACCTGGACGGCGCGGCGCAGCGCGGCTCGCTGGAGGCGGGCCGGCGGGCGCTGGGCGCGATAGCGCTGACGGGCGTGGTGGCACTGGCAGCGTTCCTGATAGCCAATCCCTACGCGATCCTCGACTACCCGAGCTTTCACGCAGAACTGGTCCACCAGTCGACGCTGTCGGCCGAAGCGCAGGGCAAGCTAGGAGCGCCCACGCAAGGAGGCCTCCTCTACTACCTGTGGTCGCTGTCCTGGGGCCTTGGCTGGGCGCCGGCGCTGGCCGCGCTGGGCGGCGCGCTGACGGTGTGGCGGCGCGGTGCGCGCTTTGGCTGGCTGCTCGTGCCCGCACCGCTGCTGTACCTCGCGTTCATGGGCCTGCAGGGTCGCTACTTCGGGCGCTGGCTGCTGCCGATCTTCCCTCTGATATGCCTGCTCGCGGCGATCTTCGCGGTGCAGGTGGCAGAGCTTGGCGCGGCGCGGGTCGCCCGCCTGCGGCGCGGCGCCAGCCACGAGCCCGCCGGCGCAGGGATGCTCGGCGTGGCGCTGGCCGTGCTGATCGGCGGCGCGCTGCTCGCGCAGGGTCTGGTGCACAGCGTGCACTCGGGGATGCTGCTGGCGCGCGCGGACACGCGCAACCTGACGCGGGCCTGGCTGGTGGCCCACGTCCCCGCGGGGACCCCGATCGTGGTCGAGCCGGTCGCCCCGGGCGGCTGGGGGCGGCGCTGGAACAAGTATCCGTCGCTGCTGCTACGGATCTCGCCCGCGGGGGCGGTCGAGCGGCAGGGCTCGCGCGTCGTGGGCATCGAGGACTACGAGCGCACGCTGAGCCCCGCGCTGCTCGGCTTCTATCAACGACACGGCTACTGCTGGGTGGTCAGCGGCTCGACCGAGTCCGGCCGCGCCTATGCCGATCCGCGCGCCGTGCCGCTGGCGATCGCCTACTACCGTGCGCTGGCCGCAACGGGCACGGTCGTGTATCGCGCTTCGCCCTATGGCGACGGGCAGGGTCCGGTCCCGTTTAGCTTCGATTGGTCGTTTGACTACTACCCGCTGGCGTATCACCGGCCCGGGCCGCAGATCACGATCTACCGGCTGCACGGCGCCCGGTGCGCGAGCTGAGCGGGGTTATCCTGGATATGGAATGCCAGTCCAAACGGACACCGACCGGGCCCACCTGGCGCGCGCGATCGAGCTTGCGCGCCATGGAATCGGCATGGTCAAGCCGAATCCCGCGGTGGGCGCCGTCGTCGCGCGCGGGGAGGAGGTGCTCGGTGAGGGGTGGCACGAGCGTTTCGGCGCCGCGCACGCCGAGATCAACGCGATCGAGGCCTGCGGGCTTGCCGATCTGAGCGACGCGACGCTCTACGTCTCGCTGGAGCCGTGCTGTCACGAGGGCAAGACGCCGCCCTGCACCGATGCCATCCTGAACGCGGGGATCAGGCGCGTGGTGGTGGCCTCAGACGATCCCACCGAGAAGGCGGCGGGGCGCGGGCTGGGGATCCTGCGCGACGAGGGTGTGGATGTCGTCGTCGCCGATGGCGAGCTGGCGACGCGCGCGCGGCTGCTGAACCAGGCGTTTCGCAAGCACGCGCGCGTCGGTCGACCATGGGTCCTGTTCAAGTCGGCGATGACGCTCGACGGGAAGGTCGCGACGCGGACCGGCGACTCGCAGTGGATCAGCGGCGAGGCCAGCCGCGGGCTCGCGCATCGCTGGCGGGCGTCCGTGGACGCGGTTGTGGTGGGCATCGGCACGGCCCTGGCCGACGATCCCCAGCTGACGGCGCGACCCGACGGCCTGCCAGCCGAGCAGGACCACCAGCCGCGCCGCGTCGTGTTCGACTCGCTCGCGCGGCTGTCGCCGAGCTCCCAGCTGGTGACGGCGGCGCTGCAGATACCGCTCACGGTCGTCGTGTCGCGAGCCGCGGCGCGAGCCGACACCGACGCGCTCGAGGCGGCGGGCGTCCAGGTCGTCGTGGCGACCGGCGAAAACGAGCCGGCGCGCGTGCGCTCGGGACTCGATCAGCTGGGGTCGCTGGGCGTGGCGTCGGTGCTGCTGGAGGGCGGTCCGCACCTCGCCGGCGCCTTCCTTGACGCGGGCGAGATCGACGAGATCCGCCTGTTCCTCGCGCCGCTCGTGCTCGGCGGCAGCGCCGCGCGCGACCCGCTCGAGGGCAAGGGCGTGGAGCAGATCTCTGAGGCGCTTCGTGCGCTCAGCTTCGAGTGTGAGCGAGTGGGCGAGGACCTGCTGATCTCGGCGCGCCTGCACGAGTGGTGAGCGGCGTGAGCGTAAACGCTAACTACCGGTCCACCGTCGCGGCGTGCGCGAGCGTTGCGAGGCTATGTTCACGGGGTTGATCAGCGATCTCGGCCGCGTGCGGGCGTTCGAGCGCGATGGCTCTGGCGCCGCGCTGCAGATCGACACGCGGCTGGCGGACGAGCTGAAGCCAGGCGACTCGATCGCCGTCAACGGCGTATGCCTGACCGCGACAGACGTGGAGCCCGGCCGGTTTCGCGCGCAGGCGATGAACGAGACGCTGCGGCGCTCGGCGCTCGGCGCGCTGCGGGCCGGCGCGCAGGTCAACCTCGAGCGCGCGCTGCGCGCCGCCGATCCGCTTGGCGGACACATCGTGCAGGGTCACGTCGACGCGACCGGTGTCGTGCGCGGGGTGCGCGGGGAGGGGGCGTCGCGAGTTCTTCAGATCCACACCGACGAGCGGCTGGGACGCTATCTCGTGCACAAGGGCTCGGTTGCGCTCGACGGCGTGAGCCTGACGGTCAGCGCGCTGCTGGACGACGGCTTTGAGGTGGCACTGATCCCGGAGACGCTCGCGCGCACCACGCTGGGTCAGCTCGACGAGGGCGCGGAGGTCAACGTCGAGGTCGACATACTGGCCAAGCACGTGGAGCGGCTGCTGGAGGTCCGAGCATGAGCGGCGCGCAGACCACGACGCCGTTCGCGACGATCGAGCAGGCGCTCGATGAGATTCGCGCCGGGCGGATGGTGGTCGTGTGCGACGACGAGGACCGCGAGAACGAGGGCGATCTCACGATGGCCGCGCAGTTCGCGACACCCGAGGCGATCAACTTCATGGCCAAGGAGGGGCGCGGGCTCATCTGCCTGTCGCTCACGGCCGAGCGCTGCGAGCAGCTCGGTCTGGACCTGATGGCCGCCAAGAACGAGTCGTCGTTTGAGACCCCGTTCACCGTGTCCGTCGAGGCGCGCGAGGGCGTCACGACCGGGATCTCCGCGCACGATCGCGCACACACGATCCAGGTGGCGATCGACCCCGCGAGCTCGCCGCGCGATCTCGTCCAGCCCGGCCACGTGTTCCCGCTGAAGAGCCGCGACGGCGGCGTGCTCGAGCGCGCCGGCCAGACCGAGGCGGCCGTCGACCTGGCGCGCCTGGCCGGGCTCAGCCCGGCCGGCGTGATCTGCGAGGTGATGAACGACGACGGCACGATGGCGCGCGTGCCCGACCTGGTCGACTACTGCGCGCGCCACGGGCTGTGCATGATCACCGTTGCCGACCTGATCGCCTACCGCCGCCACAACGACAAGCTCGTCGAGCGCATCGTGTCCACGCGCCTGCCGACGACGTTCGGGGAGTTCCAGGCCGTCGGCTACCGCTCGCTGGTCGACGGCAAGCACCACGTGGCGCTTGTCAAGGGCGAGGTCGCGGGCCAGCGCGACGTGCTGGTGCGCGTCCACTCAGAGTGCCTGACGGGCGATGTGTTTCACTCGCTGCGCTGCGACTGCGGCGATCAGCTGGCCTCGGCGCTGTCGATGATCGAGCGCGAGGGACAGGGGGTGCTGCTGTATCTCTCTCAGGAGGGACGCGGGATCGGGCTGCTGAACAAGCTGCGCGCCTACCGCCTGCAGGAGGACGGCCTCGACACGGTGGAAGCCAACGAGCGCCTCGGGTTGCCGGCAGACCTGCGCGACTACGGGATCGGCGCCCAGATCCTCGTCGACCTCGGGCTGAGCTCGATCCGCATCCTGACCAACAACCCGAAGAAGATCAGGGGCCTGGAGGGCTACGGGCTGTCGGTCAGCGCGCAGATCCCGATCGAGCACGCGCCCAACGAGCACAACGAGGCCTACCTGCGAACGAAGGCCAAGCGCATGGGCCACACGCTGCACCATCAGGGCCTCAACCTAGACGAGGAGCTGTTGCGCTCCGAGCGCGAGCAGGATCGCGCCAAAGAGCGTCGCGAGACATGAGCGCGGACGCGGGGGCGCGCTTCGCGATCGTGGTCGCGAGCTTCTACGAGGAGCTGGCGCAGCGGCTGCTCAAGGGCGCGCGCGAGGCGTTCGCGCAGGCCGGCCACGCCGATGTCGAGGTGCTCGAGGTGCCCGGCGCGTTCGAGCTTCCGCTGGCCGCCTCCTATGCCGCGCGCTGCGGGCGCTTCTCGGGCGTGGCCTGCCTTGGCGCGGTCATCCGGGGCGAGACCGACCACTATGACTTCGTGTGCGCCGAGACGGCGCGCGGGATCATGCGAGTGCAGCTGGATACCGGGGTGCCGTGCGCGTTTGGCGTGCTCACCTGCCAGACGCTCGAGCAGGCGCTGCAGCGCTCGGGCGGCGGCAAGCGCGACCAGGGCGCAAACGCCGCGCGAGCCGTCCTGGCGATGGCGGCGATGCGGGCCGGCCTCCCCGCCCCGGTCGGGGAGCCTTGATCATCTAGACTGCCGCTTCACGATGGCGAAGGTATGTCACAGCTGCGGGAAGGGTCCGGGCTTCGGAAACAGCCGCAGCCACTCGATGGTCGCGACCAAGCGCCGCTTTGATCCCAACCTGCAGAAGGTGCGGATCCTCGTCGGCAAGGCGCCGCGGCGCGTATATGTCTGCACGCGCTGTCTGAAGGCGGAAAAGGTCACCAAGGCCGTCTGAGCAGGCGCGCCGGCGCGCGCAAGTCTGCTCGCCAGGCGCCCAGGCGTATGCCGGCTCTGATAGACGTGTGGCGGTGAGCGACACCAATCTGGTTCGTTTTCGCACGGCCGTTGCGGGCGCGCTGGCCCACCTGGAGTCGCGTCGCCAGGAGGTCAACGACCTCAACGTGTTCCCCGTCGCCGACGGCGATACCGGCGACAACATGGCGCTCACGCTGCGTGCCGTGCTCGATGAGCTCGACCGCCTGCAGGGCGCAGGCGAGCATCTGACGATCGACCAGATCGGCCGCGAGGAGATCGTCCAGTCGGTGGCGCGCGCGGCGCTGCTCGGCGCTCGCGGCAACTCCGGCGTGATCCTTTCCCAGATGATCCGCGGGGCCGCCGAGGAGCTGGTCAGCAGACCGGGCGAGCTGATCGACGCCACCCTGGTCGGCGCGGCGCTGGCCAACGCCGCCGACCGGGCCTACGCCTCCGTGCGCGAGCCGGCGGAGGGCACGATCCTGACCGTCGCGCGCGAGATGGCGCACAAGGTTGTCACCGACGTCGCGCACAGCGCCGGGAACCCGCGGCTTGCCCCCGCGACAGACGAGCAGACGCAGGACCTGCTGATCGCCGATGCCCTGGAGCGCGCCGTCGCGGCCGGCCAGGATTCGGTCAGGAGGGGACCCGAGCTGCTGGCGGCGTTGCGCGATGCGGGCGTCGTCGATGCCGGCGGATACGGGCTGACGATCCTTCTCGCGGGTGTCGTGGCGGTGCTGCGCGGCGACAGCCCGCCACAGCTCGAACACCACGCGGCGGCTCGCATCAGCCACCCCGAGCACAACTCGCGGCGCTTTCGCTACTGCACGAACTTCGCCGTCACCGGCCGCGAGCTGAGACCGGGCCGCTTCATCGTGCCGCTCGAGCGACTCGGCGACTCGGTGCTCGTCGTCGGCGACCAGACGACTCTGAAGGTCCATCTGCACACCGACCAGCCCGAGCTGGCGACGGCCGTGTTCGCCGACGCGGGCGAGGTGTCGCGGCTGGACGTCGCGGACATGCATCTCCAGGTGGCCGCGCGCGATGGGCGCCTGGCGGAGCTGGGCGCGGCGCAGGGCGCCGGCGCCGCCGCGCTCGACGGGCTGGACGGCGCTCGCCCCGCCGCGGCGCCGGCGCTCGCCGGGGTAGCGTCAGCGCTAGCGCGGAACGCCAGGGCGGCGAGCGCCGCCGTACGGCGGCGCCGGGATGGCGGGGGAGCGGCGAACGGAGCCGTGTCCGAGCTCGCGCGTCGGGAAGCAGCCGGCGACGGGGCCAACCGCTCGCCGGCCGACCCCAGCGTCGTGCGCTGCGGGGCCGTCGCGGTCGCGAGCGGAACGGGGCTGGTCGAGATGTTCCGCGAGCTCGGCGTGCACACGGTCGATGGTGGCCCGACGTTCAACCCCTCCACCTACGACCTGCTGGCGGGCATACACGAGGTGCCAGCCGAGGACGTGGTCGTGCTCGCCAACAGCCCGAACGTGATCATGGCCGCCGAGCGCGCGGCCGAGCTGTCGGACAAGCAGGTGCTGGTCGTGCACACGACAAGCCAGCAGGCCGGCCTGACCGCGGCGCTTGCGCTCGTCCCCGACCGCGCGGTCGAGGAGAACGCGCAGGCGCTGACAGCCGCGCTCGCGCGGGTCCGCACCGCCGCGGTCGCGCCGGCGGCCCGCGACGATCCCCAGGGGCGCTTTTCGAGCGGGCAGGCGGTCGGGTTCGTCGATGAGCAGGTGCGGACGTGGGGCGAGCCCGCCGAGACGCTGCGCAACGTGCTGGCGGCGCTCGCGGAAGACGCCTCTGGCGCGCCGGCGCCCGAGCTGATCACCGTGCTCGCCGGCGAGGGCGCGCCGCTTGACCTCGCCGAGGTCGAGGAGATGGTCGGCGGTGAGGTCGAGCTCGAGCTGCGCCACGGCGGTCAGCCCGCGTACTGGTGGCTGCTCGCGGCCGAGTGAGGTTACGACCGTGGGGCGAATCATGATCTGCGCCAATGGGCACCGCCACGGCGCGCGCGCCGGATAGAACAGGCTCGCGCTCGTCTGAGCGCCACAGCGCGCTGCTGCGGGCGTTCGCCGAGACGCGCAGCCTGAGTCGCGAGGAGATGATCGCCGCGCCGCTGCGCTGGCCGCGACCCTCGCGGCTGCGGGCCCCGCTGCAAGTGCCGGCGCCGAAGATGGCCGACGGCATGGAGGCGCTCGGCCTGAGCACGGTTGGGGAGCTGCTCGAGCACCTGCCGAGGTCAAGCCGCCAGGCGCGCACCGTCGCCGAGCTGACGCCGGGCGAGCAGGCGACCGTGGCCGTCGAGGTGCGCGCGATCTCCACGCGGGCGGTGCGCCGCCGAGGGATGCGTCCGCTGGTCCAGGCGACGGTGTTCGACGCGAGCGCGAGCATGCGTGCCACGTTCTTCAACCAGCCGTGGCTGGCCGATCGCTATCGCCCGGGCACCTGTCTGCTGCTGCACGGCAGCGCGGACGGCAAAGGCGGGTTTCGCGTCTCTCACCACGCGATCGGATCAGACCCCGGCGGGGCGGGCGCGGTTCCCCACTATCCGGCGAGCGAGGGCGTCAGCTCGACGCAGATCCTCACGCTCGTGCAGGGCGCGCGGGGCGCGCTGCACGATGTCGCCGAGACACTGCCCGCCGCCACGCGCTGCGCGGAGCGGCTGCCCGACCGGGCATGCGCGCTCGCCGCGATGCACTTTCCGCGAGACCTGGAGGACCTCGACGCTGGGCGACGACGCCTCGCGTTCGAGGAGCTGCTGCTGACCCAGCTCGTGTTCCTGCATCGCCGGGCCAGGCGCCGCGCCGCCAGCGATGCCCACGCACTCGGCCAGCCGGCGTCGCTGAGCACGCGCTGGCTGGCGCATTGGTTGCCGTTCGCGCTGACGGGCGACCAGCGGCGCGCGATCGGCGAGATCGACCGCGACCTGGCCGAGCCGCGGGCGATGCAGCGGCTGCTGCTGGGCGAGGTCGGCAGCGGCAAGACGGTCGTGGCGCTGTACGCGATGCTGCGCGCCGTGGAGCACGGCCATCAGGCCGCGCTGATGGCGCCGACCGAGACGCTTGCCGAGCAGCACTTTCAGACGCTCACGACGCTGATCGGCGCCGAGCCGGTGACGGCGGCGCTGCTCACCGGCTCCACTCCAGCACGCCGGCGCGCGGACATCCTGGGCAAGCTCGCCAGCGGCGAGCTATCGCTGGTTGTCGGCACGCACGCGCTGATCGAGCCCGACGTCGCCTTCGCCGCGCTGGCGGTCGCGGTCGTCGACGAGCAGCATCGCTTCGGCGTGCGCCATCGTGCGGCACTCGACGCCAAGGGGGCCGCGCACATGCTCCACATGACCGCCACGCCGATCCCGCGAACGCTGGCGCTGGCGCGCTACGGAGACCTCGACGTGAGCACCCTGCGAGAGCTGCCGCGCGGGCGTGGGACCGTGCAGACGCACGTGGTCAGCGGCCAGGGTGGGCGCGCGCGCGCCTATCGCGAGCTGCGCGAGCAGCTACAGGTGGGTCGCCAGGCCTACGTCGTCTGCCCGCTGGTCGACGCGGTCGACGAGCAGGCAGCCGCGGTCGCTGGAACGGCGCGAGCCGCGAAGGCCGAGCTCGTGCGGCTGCGCGACGGCGAGCTCGCCGGCTATCGGCTGGCGCTGCTGCACGGCGGCATGCGCCCGCGCGAGAAGCAGCAGGCGATGGCCGCGTTCGCGGCCGGCGACGCGAGCGTGCTCGTCGCGACGACGGTCATCGAGGTGGGGATCGACGTGCCGAATGCGACCGTCATGCTGGTCGAGAACGCCGAGCGCTTCGGCATCTCCCAGCTGCACCAGCTGCGCGGGCGCGTCGGGCGCGGGGGCGGGAGCGCGAGCTGCTTTCTGGCAGGGGAGTCCGCGGCCGCCGGCTCGGCCAAGCTGCGCGCGCTGCTGCGCCACGCCGACGGGTTTCGCCTCGCTGAGATCGACCTCGCGCTGCGCAAGGAGGGCGAGCTCGTCGGCACCCGTCAGTCGGGCCTTGGCCAGTTTCAGTTCGCGGTCCTGCCAGACGACGCGCGTCTGCTCGAGCAGGCGCGGGCACGCGCGGAGATCGTCTTCGCCGGCGATCCGCAGCTGGCGGCGCCCGAGCACGCGCTGCTCGCGGCGGCGCTCAGACAGCGATACGGCGCCGACGCGCTGGAGCCGATTCCCGCCTAGATGTAGTTCCCAACGAGGTTCGTCAGGCGTGACGCGGGTGGTTGGTGGCCGAGCGAGCCGTGGGGTCGTTTGAAGTTGTAGCGCTCGAGGAATAGGGGCAGCGCTGCGGCTCGTTCGGCTGAGGTGCCGTAGATGCGCTCGTAGGCCCACTCGTTGGCGAGGGTCTGGATGAATCTCTCTGCCTTCCCGTTGGTGCGAGGTCGGTAGGGGCGGATGCGCAGGTGGCGCAAGCCAAGGTCGGTGAGCGCCGCGCTATAGGAATGGGCGACGTAGGCAGACCCGTTGTCGCTCATCACGGCTTTGATCTTCACGCCGCGTTCTGCAAACCAGCTCACGGCCCGGCGCAAGAAGTCGATCGCGCAACTGGCCTTCAGCGTCGGGAGAACCTCGGCATAGGCCAGGCGTGTGTGGTCGTCGACCATCACGTGAACGTACTCAAAGCCGGTCGCGCGCTCGATGCGCCGGCCGTTGTGTTTGCGCGGGATCACCTGGCTCTTTCTGTGGCCGACCATGCGGTGGCCTGCTCCACGCTCAGAGATGCGCCCGAGCTGCTTGATGTCGATGTGCACGAGCTCGCCGGGGTGGCGGCGCTCATAGCGGTTCGGTGGCTCAGGCGGCGCCAGCCGTGAGCGCTTGCCCAAGCCGAGCCGCTTCAGCCACAGCGAGACCGTCGAGAGCGCGAGCGAGAGCACCTCGGCGATCTCGGCCGCGGTCATCCGCAGCTTGCGCAGCGAGCGGATCGCCTGGACCTTTGCCGCCGACAGCTGCCTGGGCGATCGCTGCGGCCGGGAAGAGCGGTCGATAAGACCCTGAGCGCCCTCTCGGCGAAAGCGCCCCAGCCAGCGATAGACGGTTCGCTCTGAGATGCCGGCGGCCGCTGCCGCGGCCGACACCGCCCAGTCTTCTTCGATCACTCTCTCGATCAGCAGACGGCGGCTGTTCGGACAGGTGCGGGCATTACCGTGGAGCTTCATCCGGTGTCCTCCTTGGGTTCTGAGTGGCTTCAGCTCCTCTCAGCCTCCAAGGGGACCCGGATGTCTACTGACGAACGTGCTTAGGAACTACAGCTGATATGGCGCCGTGTTTGTCAAGTGGGCGTGGTTGATCGCGTCCGTTTGATGGACGTTTCGGATGGTCGGGAGGCCAGGGCGTCGGGCTCGGTGTCGGCGTTGCCAGTCTGATGATGCGGGGGTTGGGTACCCCAGGGCCCGGTTTCGTGCTGCCGGCTTGCGCTGTCTAGAAGCGAGCGTGACGGCCGTGCTTTGGCTGTTGCTCATAGTTGTTGCGCGCGTGCCAGCCGCTGATGGCCCGACGCCCTGGCCTCCCGACCGGTGAGGTTGTCGGCGGCGGTCAGTCGGCGGTGGCTGCCGCCCAGAGGAAGCAGGCAAGCTCGCGGGCACAGGCAACGACTGTGACGTTGTGTGGCTTGCCGCGGGCACGCATGTGGTGATAGATGCGGTGCAGGCGCTGTTGGGCGCGGTTTGCGATCTGCAGGACGTGGGCGGGCTGTCCCTGTTGACGGTTCTGCAGCGTCGCGCCGATTCGTGGGTCGCGTCCGTAATGCCAGGCAGCCTCAACCAGTAGCCGGCGTGCGAGCGCCGAGCCGGTCTTGGTGATCGCCCCTTGCCTTGAGGACTCCCCGGACTGGTTCAACGACGGGACCAGGCCGAGCCATGCACTGAGGGCCGTGGCCCGCTCAAAACGCTGCCAGTCACCGCCGAGCTCGAGGTGCAAGGCGAGCGCGCTCAGCGTGTCGACACCGCGAAAGCATCGCAGCCGGGCGACGGTCGGCCACCACTGCTCCTCGGCCGCCAGGTGCGAGAGCCGCTCGGCGAGCGCGGCTTTGCGAGCGCTCAACCCGTCGACCGCGGCGAGCTGATCCGCAAATGCGAGCTCGCTGGCGGGCTCGCCGAAGCTCTGACGCGAAAGCCAGCGCCGGTGCGCTTGCGTCCAGGTCGACGGCGACGGATAGACCTGGCCGTGGCGCAGCAGCATCTTCGAGACGCGGTGTCGAACGCGCATCAGATCTTGCCGGCAGGCGTCATGGGATCGCACGAGCTCCCGCGCCGCCTCGACCTTCACCGACGGCACCACGACGGCGGTCAAGGCTCCCGCCAGCAGCTGCCGGGCCAAGAGCTCGGCGTCCTTGCGGTCGGTCTTGACCCGATCGGACGGTCCCCTCGGCGTCTTGCCCGGAGCGATCACCAGCATCTCGACCCCCGCAGCTCTCGCGGCTCGATATAGGCCAAAACCGGTCGGTCCCGCCTCATAGCAAGCCCTCACTGGACCGCGCAGACCTCGCAGCCAGTCGACCGGCTCCTCGATCCCGGGACCAAACCTGCTCCGCAGCACTTCCCCTGTCGCGAGCTCGATCGCCGCTGCATGCGTCGAGCGGGCATGGACATCGAGCCCCGCACACGTCATCGTTACCTTCACGGCCGGACCTCCTCATTCACTGGGGTCAGCCGGAGCCCGTCTCCGGCCAGACAAACCCCCGAGGGGAGCGTCCGGCCTACCTACCCCGGCAGTCAACCCAAACGGGCAACCACGCCATAGGGTCTAGAGGCCGGCTGCCGTTACGGTGATGGCGTGCGCGTGATCGCCGGACGTCTCGGGGGCAGGAGGTTCAAGGCGCCGCGAGGCCGGGCCACGCGCCCGACGTCTGAGCGCGTGCGCGAGGCGCTGTTCGCGATGCTCGGCGAGCTGCAGGGGGCGCGGGTGCTCGACCTGTTCGCCGGCACCGGCGCGCTCGGCATCGAGGCGCTGTCGCGCGGGGCCGAGCGAGTGGTGTTCGTCGAGCGCCAGCTCGGCGCAACGCGCACGCTGCGGGAAAACATCGCGGCGCTGGGGATCGAGCCGCGACGGGCGCAGGTGCGGCGCGCCGACGTGCTGGCCGCGCTACGGAGTGCGCGGCGACGCAAAGAGACATACGATCTGGTGCTCATCGATCCTCCATATGCCCAGGCGCTCGCGTGGGGGCCGGAGTTGTCGGCGGTGCTGCCGTCGCTGCTGGGGCCGTCGGCGCGCGTAGTCGTCGAGAGCGATCGCAGGGCGCCGCTGCAGCTGGAGCTGGCGGTCGAGCGGCGGCGCAGCTACGGCGACACCTCGATCACGATCCATCGCAACCAATGACCCCATCTGCAAAGTCGATAGCGGTGTGCCCCGGATCCTATGATCCGATCACCAACGGCCATCTCGACGTGATCGCGCGCGCCGCGGCGCTGTTTGACGAGGTCGTGGTCGCGGTCGTCAACCGCTCGGTGCGCAAGCACGACGCGCTGTTCGGCATCGAGGAGCGCCTGCGGTTCATCGAGCTGGCGGTCGCCGACCTGCCCAACGTGCGCGCCGAGCCGTTCAGCACGCTCGTGGTCGACTTCGCCAAGCACGTCGGCGCGAGGGCGATCGTCAAGGGCCTGCGGGCGATCTCTGACTTCGAGTACGAGCTGGAGATGAACCAGCTCAACCGCCGCCAGGATCCCGAGATAGAGTCCGTGTACCTGATGGCCAGCGCGCACTACAGTTTTCTGTCATCGAGCGGCGTCAAGGAGCTTGCGACGTTCGGGGGGAAGATCGACGATCTGGTACCCCAGGCGGTATCCAGGCGCTTGCAGGAAGAGCTACAGCGCTGACGAAATGGGCATGATGTCGAGCTTGGTGCTAGGAATCACGGGGCCGGCGGCCCCCTGCGGGTCGCGGAGGTAAGAGATGGATGTCCTGGTCCTGATAGACAAGCTCGACGACTTGGTGCACAACGCCAAGTCGGTGCCGATGACCGATCAGGTCAGGGTCGACAAGGAGGAGATCTACGACATCCTCGACCAGATGCGCGCCACGATCCCCGAGGAGATCAAGCAGGCGCGCTGGATCGTCAAGGAGCGTCAGGAGATGCTCGCCGAGGCCAAGAAGGAGGCCGAGCGGATCATCAAGGACGCCCGCGAGCGCCAGGATCGCCTGGTCGGCGAGGAGGAGGTCACCAAGCAGGCCGAGCGTGCCGCCGAGGACATCGTCGAGGACGCGCGCGCCAGAGAGCGCGAGATTCGGCTCGGCGCCGAGGACTACGCCGATGAGATCCTCAACACGCTCGAGGTGAACCTCTCGAAGTTCATCGCGGCGGTGCAGCGCGGGCGCGAGCGGCTGCAGGGCAAGGACGAACCGGCCGAGGTCGGCTAGGAGCTGTCTCGCGGGAGCCCGCCGCGGCGGACTTCAGCTGAGCGCTCTGGTGGGGTACGGTCGCAAGTGTGAGCGCGCGCGAGGTTAGGTACAAGCTGCAGGCTGCCGGCGCCCTGCTGCAGACGGGCATCGCGGCGCCGGGGCGTCCTGACAGGCTGGCGCGAGCGGCCGTGGCCCTGCGCCGCTGGGGGGCCAGCCCCGCGGCCGGGTACGCGGTGGCGAGCATCCGTCACCCGCAGCGCCCGGCCGTCGTCGACGAGCGCGGGACGCTCACCTACCGCGAGCTGCACCAGCAGACCAACGCGCTTGCGCGCGAGCTGCGCCGGGCGGGCGTGGGCGAGCAGGACAACGTCGCGATCATGTGCCGCAATCACCGCGGCTTCCTCTACGCGACGATCGCCTGCTCGAAGCTCGGGACGGGCGCGCTGTATCTGAACACCGCCTTCGCCGGCCCGCAAATCGCCGACGTGCTGGCGCGTGAAGACCCGGTGGCGGTGATCTACGACGAAGAGTTCAGCAACCTCGTCAGCGAGGGCGTGGCGAACCGGCTGAGCTTCATCTCCTGGACCGAGCCCGGAGCGAGGCCGGCCCACCCCACACTGGAGCAGCTGATCGCGCGCGGCGACGAGGCAGACCTCGCGCCGCCGGCGCAGAAAGGCCGCGTCGTGATGCTGACCTCGGGGACGACCGGCACGCCGAAGGGCGCGCCGCGCGAGCAGCCGGACTCGCTGCAGCCGGCCGCGGCCCTGTTCTCGAAGATCCCGCTGCATGCGCGCGAGGTGACGATGGTCGCCGCGCCGATGTTTCACGCGTGGGGCTTTGCCCATCTCACGCTCAGCATTCCGCTCGGCAGCACGGTCGTGCTGCAGCGCCGGTTCGACCCGGAGGACACGCTGAGGGCTGTCGCCCAGCACGGGGCGAGCACGCTGGCGGTGGTCCCGGTGATGCTCCAGCGGATACTCGAGCTGGGTCCGGAGACGATCGCCCGCTATGACCTGCACCGGCTGCGCGTGATCGCGCTCAGCGGCTCGGCCCTCCCCGGCGAGCTGGCGACACGGGCGATGGACATCTTCGGAGACGTTCTCTACAACCTCTACGGCTCCACCGAGGTGGCCTGGGCGACGATCGCCACGCCCGCAGACCTGCGCGCGGCGCCCGGAACCGCCGGCAGGGCGCCCATCGGCACGATCGTCAAGCTGCTCGACGACCAGGGCCGGGAGGTGAGCCCCGGCGAGGTGGGGCGCATCTTCGTCGCCAACGAGATGACCTTCGAAGGCTATGCCGGAGGCGGCAACAAGGAGGTCGTGAGGGGGATGATGAGCACCGGCGACGTGGGGCGCTTCGACCACGCCGGACGCCTGTTCGTCGAAGGGCGCGACGACGAGATGATCGTCAGCGGAGGCGAGAACGTGTTCCCTCGCGAGGTCGAGGATCTGCTCGCCGAGCACGACCAGATCGAGGAGGCGGCCGCGGTGGGCGTCGCCGACGAGCAGTTCGGCCAACGGCTGGCCGCCTACGTCGTGGCGCGCGGTGGCGCGAGCCTCAGCGAGGACGCCGTGAAGGAGTACGTCAAGCAGAACCTCGCGCGCTACAAGGTGCCGCGCGACGTCGTCTTCCTCGCGCGCCTGCCGCGCAACGCCGCGGGCAAGGTGCTCAAGCGAGAGCTGACCGAATCCGGTTAAGCGCCCGCCCGCGCGCGCGCGGCGCGGCAGGTCGAATCGAACCCCCGGGCGCGCGACGGCAGCGCTAGCCTGGGGCCATGACGCCCGCAAGCGGTGACCTGGACCTAGCCGCCCTGGGCCTGAGCGGGGGCGAGGCAAGGAGCCTGCAGCTCGAGGTGGCGATCGGGCCGCTGACGCTCGGCGCGCAGCGGTATGAGGTCGCCGCGGGGGGGACGGTCGTCACGCTCGACGTGTCGCGGATGACGGGGGGCGGCTACGCGCTGCGTCTGCGTTTCGGCGCGACGCTGACCGGTCCGTGCATGCGCTGCCTGCGCGACGCGGCGCCGGCGCTGCAGGTCGATGCGCGCGAGGTCGACAGGCCCGGCGGGGGCGAGGAGCTCGACAGCCCCTACGTCCGCGACGAGGTTCTCGACGTGGCCGCCTGGGCGCACGACGCGTTCGCGCTGGCGGTACCGGCGAAGGTGCTGTGCCGGCCCGATTGCGCCGGGCTGTGCGCGGTGTGCGCGGCCGATCTCAACGAGGCTGGTCCAGAGCACCACCACGACCGCCCGCCGGACCCCCGCTGGGCGAAGCTGCGCGAGCTGAAGCTCAGCTAGCCGGCGACGGTTGGTAGCCTTCTGCGCTGATGGCGGTCCCGAAGAAAAAGCAATCGCACAGCCGCACCGGCAAGCGCCGCGCGCAGCACAAGATCCTCAAGCCGGCGCTCAACGCCTGCCCTCAGTGCCACAGCCCGCGCCGTCCCCACCGCGTCTGTCCGCAGTGCGGCTCCTACGCGGGCCGAACGGTCGTCGCACCCGTCGCGCCCGGCCACGATCACGCGCACGACGACGAGTAACGGTCGCGCCGTGTTGGGGGGGCCGTCGGCGGCGGCTGCGCAAGCGGGCGAAGCTCCCGACGACGTGGTCGTGGCGGTCGATTGCAACGGCGCTGACCTCGGCCCCGGCGAGGTTGCCAGCGGGGCCGCGATCGCGGCGCGCCAGGGCGCCAGAGCTGTCCTGTTCGGCCCCGCCGGGGAGCTGCGGCGGGCGGTGCAGGGGGCGCCCGAGGGCGCGATCGAGATCGTCGACGCGCCGCTGTCGATCGCCAAGAGCGCCGACCCCGTGCGTGCCGCCCGGACCAGCCCCGACGCCTCGATCGTGTTGGCCGCGCGATCGGTCGCCGAGGGCAGGGCGCAGGCGCTCGTGTGCGCCGGGGGGACCGGCGCCGCGGTCGCGGCGGGAACGTTCAACATCAAGCGTGCCCACGGCATCCATCGTCCGGCGCTCGCGATCACGCTGCCGATCCCGCGGCACCCGGTAACGCTGCTCGACGTCGGCGCCAGCACCGATGCCCGCCCTGAGCACCTCGTGCAGTTCGCGTTCATGGGCGCCGCGCTCGCCCAGACCGTGCTCGGCGTGCGCCGCCCGCGCGTGGGCCTGCTGTCCAACGGACAGGAGGCCGGGCGCGGGAGCGCGCTGGTGCTCGAGGTCCACGACCAGCTCGCCCGCCGGGTGCCGGACGTCGACGACCGCGCGCTGCGGTTCGTCGGCAACGTCGAGGGGCTCGACGTGGTCGGCGGGGCGGCGGACGTGATCGTGACCGACGGATTCACTGGAAACATCGCGCTCAAGCTGATGGAGGGCGTCTCGGCGACGATGCTCGGGGCGATCAGGGACGCCGCGATGTCCTCCGCGCGCGCGAAGCTCGGCGGGGCGCTGCTGCGCGGCGCCCTGCGCGGGTTTCGCGCGGAGATCGACCCCGAGGCAAACGGCGGCGCCTACCTGCTCGGATTGCGGCGCCTGGGGGTCGTGCCGCACGGACGGTTCACGCGCACCGGCTTCGCACACGCGATCGCGCGCGCCCAGCTGGGGGCGCGCGCTGACATCGTCGGTCAGACCCAGCGAGCGCTCGAGCAGGCCGGTGCGCTGAGGCGCCCGCCCGTGTCCGCGCGGGACGCTAGCCTGCCGCAGGCGCAATGACCCGCGAGCAAGTTCTCACCCTCATCCAGACCCATCTGGGCGACGAGCTGGACCTCGATCCCGCCACCATCGAGGAGGGCACGCGCTTCAAGGAGGACCTCGAGGCGGATTCGCTGGACCTCTACACGCTCGTGCAGGAGCTCGAGGACACCTACGGTGTGCACATGAGCGACGACGAGGCGGCTCAGATCCTGACGGTGGGACAGGCGGTGGACTTCGTCCTCGTGCGCGACGGAACCGCCGATGCACAACGATGATGCTGCTGGGCGCCCTGCTGGACGAGCTCCCCGACCAGCTCGCGCGCCAAGTGTTCACGCACGCCTCGTGGACGGAGCGGCGCAGCGACTCCTACGCGCGCCTGGCGTTCCTGGGAGACAGCGTGCTCGCGCTGGCGGTGACGACCCACCTGTACCCGCGCCTGGAAGCCGAGCGCTTCGGCGCCGGCAGGTTGACCAAGATCCGCGCCCAGGTGGTCTCCGGCGTGTCCTGCCGCGCTGTCGCCGAGCGCCTGGCGCTGGCGGACAGGCTGCGGGCGGCGGCGCCGGAGGGGATGCGCGACCGCGCGACCGCCCGGCTGCAGACGGAGCGGGTCCTGGCGTCGGTGATAGAGGCGGTCATCGGCGCCTGCTACCTGCACGTCGGCTACGAGCGCACGGCGGACGCGGTCGTCGAGGCGTTCGGCCCGGAGATCGAGCAGGCGCTGGAGCATCCGGTCGATTTCAAGTCGGCGCTACAGGAGATCTCCGCGCGACGCGGCGCGGAGGTCAGCTATCAGATCACGGGCGAGGACGGCCCGCCGCACGAGCGCACGTTCAGCGTGATCGCCTGCGTCGACGGGCGACAGCTGGGTGCGGGCAGCGGGCGAAGCAAGAAACACGCCGAGCAGCAGGCCGCGCGCGCCGCCGTGGAGACCCTGGAGAAGCGGTGAGCAGGCGGGCAGCGGCGTGAGGAGGATCGCTTCGGCATGCACCTGAAGTCGCTCACGCTGCACGGCTTCAAGTCGTTTCCCGATCGCACGCGCCTGGACTTCGGCCAGGGGGTGTCGGTCGTCGTCGGGCCCAACGGCTCGGGCAAGTCCAACGTGACCGACGCCGTGCTGTGGGCGATGGGCGAGCAGTCTCCGCTGGCCGTCCGAGGACAGTCGATGCAGGACGTGATCTTCGCCGGCGGCCGCGGCTCGCAGGCGCGCTCCGCTGCCGAGGTGGAGATCGTGCTCGACAACTCAGATGGCGTGGTGGACCTGCCTCTGAGCGAGATATCGATCACCCGTCGGCTCGACCGCACCGGCGAGGGGGGCTATCAGCTCAACGGCGCGCGCTGCCGGCTGACCGACGTGATCGAGGTGCTGAGCGACACAGGCCTTGGCCGCGAGACGCACTCTGTGATCTCCCAGGGGCGCGTCGAGGGGATCGTCACCTCCAGACCGCGTGACCGCCGCCTGCTGATCGAGGAGGCCGCGGGGCTGGGCAAGCACCGCAAGCGCAGGCGGCGCGCCCAGCTCAAGCTCGAGCGCACCCAGGAGAACCTCGATCGCGCGCTCGACGTCGAGCGCGAGGCGCGCACGAGGCTGCGGCCGCTGAAGCGCCAGGCCGAGGCCGCCGAGCTGCACGAGCGCTTGGAGCGCCAGCTGCTCGACGCGCGCTGGCAGCTTGTCGGCGACACCCTGAGGATGCGGCGCGGCGAGCTCGCAGCCGCGGAGCGTCAGGTCAAGCTCGCGCGCGAGCGCCGGGCGGCGGTCGAGTCGCGGCTGGAGCAGGTGGTGCAGCGGCGCGGCCGAGCCGAGCGGGCGCTGACCGAGCGCAGCGAGCGCCACGACGCGCTCGCCGGCCGGCTGTACGCGGCTCGCGCAGCGGGCGACCGCGTAGCGCTGCGCGGCGAGCAGGCGCTGACGAGCGCGCAGCTGTTGGCCCGGCGAATCGAGCTGCTGCGCGGGCAGCTGGCGACGCTCGAGCACACCGGGGCGGGCGGCGGCGCGCCCGCGCCGGGCGCAACCGGCGCGCGAGAGCGCGCGACGGGCACCCAGCGCGCTTTGGAGCAGGCGTGGGAGAAGCTCGCGCGGGCGATCGCCGACGGGGTGCAGCGCGCGCACCGCGAGCGCGAGGCGCAGGCCCGGGGGCGCGCGGTCGATGAGGTCGTCGTGGAGGTGCGCCGCCTGGCAGAGGACATCGTGACGATCGCCGTCGAGCATGCGCGCGAGCAGGCCGAGCGCGGCGTGCGCGACGGAGCACCGCAGGCACGCCCGGCAGGAGCGCATGACCGGCGTGACGAGCGAGCGGTGCGGATGCGGCGACTGCAGGCGCGGCTGGCGGGCGACCTGGCGCTGGGCGAGCGCGCCGAGCGCCTGGGCGGCGCCCTGGCCCAGGTCGGCGCGGCGATCGAGGGCGCTGCCGTCGAGGGCCTGGAGCGCGAGCTCGCGCAGGACAGCGCCGCCGGCGAGGAGATGGCCGGGGAGCTGCGCGCTTGTGCCCAGGAGGAGGCCCAGATCCAGACCGAGCTGCGCGCCGCAGGCGAGCTCGTGACCGAGGCCGAGGTTGGGGCACAGCGGCTGCGCGACCAGGCGGCCGAGGCGCAGGAGTCGCTGCAGCAGATCGCGCAGCGACTTGACCGGGCAATGGCAGAGGCCGTGCCCGAGCAGGCGCTGGGCGAGGAGGAGGAGCAGGCGCTGCAGGCGCGCGTGGCGCGGCTGACGCGCCGGCGCGAGCAGCTTGGGCCTGTCAACCCGCTCGCCCAGGAGGAGTACGCGCAGGCGCTGCGCCACGTCGAGGAGCTGGAGGCCAGGCGCGCCGACCTGGAGACGGCGTTGCGCGAGCTGAGGACGGTGATCCGCGACACCGATCGCCAGATTCGCGAGACGTTCGAGGCCACATTCGCCGCCGCGGCGGACAACTTCTCCCAGCTCGCCGGCGAACTGTTCCCCGGCGGATCCGGTCGCCTGCGGCTGGTCAGCGAAGCGCGCGCGCAGAGTCCTGTGCTCGGCGGTCAGCCGCTGCCGGATGGAGACGGGTCGCCGCGGGTCTCCGACGACTCCGACGGCGATGAGCCCGAGGACGACGAGCCGCCCGAGCGCGCAGAGGAGGAGCTCTTGGGAGTGGAGATCGAGATCACCCCCGCCGGCAAGGCGACCAAGCGCCTGTCGCTGCTGTCCGGCGGCGAGAAGTCGATGACCGCGCTCGCGTTCCTGTTCGCCGTGTTCCTCGCGCGCCCGTGCCCGTTCTACATCCTCGACGAGGTCGAGGCTGCGCTCGACGATCTCAACCTCGACCGTTTTCTGTCGTTGTTGCGCCGCTATTCAGACCGGGCACAGTTCATCGTGATCACCCATCAGAAGCGCACGATGGAGGCGGCGGACTGGCTGTATGGCGTCTCGATGGCCCAGGATGGGGTTTCCAAGGTCGTCTCGCGACGCCTGCCGGCGCAGGGTGAGCAGGGAGGCGCGGCGGCGAAGGCCGACGACGGCATCCCGTCGGGCGTCGCCGAGGTCGCCTGACGCGGCCCTGGCAGTGCCGCGCGAGTGGAGCGATCTGTTCATCGCCGGCCAGCCCGGCGATGCCCCGCAGCCGGCGCCGGCGGCTGGCAGCGGCGAGCCGGGCAGAAGGCGGCTGTTCGGTCGCCTGCGCGACAGCCTGGCGAAGACCCGCCAGGCGCTCGGCAGCGAGATCCAGGCGACGCTTTTCAGCGCGCTCGACGACCACACTTGGGAACGTCTGGAGGAGGCGTTGATCATGGCCGACGTCGGCGCGGCCACGACGGCCTCGGTCGTGGGCGCGCTGGAGACGGAGGCCGCCGGCGGACAGATCGAGGGCCCGGAGGCGCTGGGGGAGCGGCTGATCGCGCTGCTCGCGCAGACGGCGCGCGTCGGGGACGGCCGCATCGACGTGCGCGCCCGGCCGACGGTGATCCTGGTGGTCGGGGTCAACGGAACCGGCAAGACGACTACGATCGGGAAGCTCGCGTGGCATCTGCGCCGCGAGCTCGGGTGCAGCGTCCTGCTGGCCGCGGCCGACACGTTCAGGGCGGCAGCGGCCGAGCAGCTGGAGGGCTGGGCCGGGCGGGCCGAGTGCGAGATCGTGACGGGGCCCGAGGGCTCAGATCCGGGAGCGGTCGCATTCGAGGCGATCGCCGCGGCGCGCAGCCGCGGCATCGACGTCGTGATCGTGGACACGGCAGGCCGTCTGCACACGCAGGACGATCTGATGGCCGAGCTGGCAAAGGTGCGCCGGGTGATCGCGCGCCAGCTCGACGGCGCCCCCCAGGAGACGCTGCTCACGATCGACGCGACCACGGGGCAGAACGGGCTGCGTCAGGCGAAGCTGTTCGCCGAGTCGGCCGGCGTCACCGGGGTGGTCCTGACCAAGCTCGACGGGACCGCGCGCGGCGGAATCGCGCTCGCGATAGCGAGCGAGCTGGGCTTGCCGGTGAAGCTGATCGGCATCGGCGAGTCGGTCGAGGACCTGCGCCCGTTCGATCCCGAGGACTTTGCCCGCGCGCTGATCGCGCCCGACTAGCACCCGGTGACGCTGCAGGGGCCGCGGCGGGCTGTCTGCAGTGCGCCGCTGCGGCCAGCGCAGCGGTGCGATAATCGCAGGTGATGGAGATCTGGATCGTCTGGCTGGTGGCTGCGTTTCTGCTGGGTATCGGGGAGATGCACCAGGGCGGGTTCTATCTGGCTCCATTTGCCGCGGGGGCGGCGCTGGCGGCCGTCGTGGGCCTGCTTGGGGTGAGCGGCGCGCTGAGCGCGGTCGTGTTCGCCGTCGCGTCGGCAATCGTCCTCGCGACGCTTCGACCGGTCGCGATGCGCCACCGCCGGCTGCCGCCCTCCATCCGCACCGGCGCCGCGGCGCTGATCGGCCGTCCGGCGATCGTGATCGAGCGGATCGCCAACGACGAGGGCGTCGGGTGCGTGAAGATCGATGGCGGCGAGGTCTGGACGGCGCGCAGCTATGACCAGGATGAAGTGATCAACGCGGGAGAGCGCGTCGAGGTCGTCGAGATCCGGGGAGCTACAGCGCTTGTGATGCACTGACACCTGGCATGCGCGCGCTGCGGCAAGCTCACAAGAGCCAAACGAGAAAGGAACCCTGTCAATGGTCGCTCTGATTGTGGTCGCGGTGGCCGTGCTGTTCTTGCTGGTCGTCGCCTGGCGCACGATCCGCGTCATCCCGCAGGCCAGAGCCGGGGTCGTCGAGCGACTTGGTCGCTACAGCCGCACGCTCGAGCCAGGCCTGGCGATCGTTACGCCGTTCATCGACCGCGTGCGACCGCTCGTCGATCTCCGCGAGCAGGTGGTGAACTTCTCACCACAGTCGGTGATCACCGAAGACAACGTCGTCGTCGGGATCGAAACCGTCCTCTACTTCACCATCACCGACCCCCGCTCGGCGACCTATGAAATCGCCAATCCGCTGCAGGCGATCGAGCAGCTGACCGTCACCACGCTGCGCAACGTGATCGGCGGTCTGACGCTCGAGGCGACCTTGACGGCGCGCGAGAACGTGAACACAAAGCTGCGCACCGTCCTCGACGAGGCCACCGGCAAATGGGGCATCAGGATCAACCGCGTCGAGATCAAGTCCGTCGACCCGCCGGCGGACATCAGGACCGCGATGGAGAAGCAGATGCGCGCCGAGCGCGATCGGCGCGCCGCGATCCTCACGGCCGAAGGCGAGAAGCAGGCGCAGATCCTCACTGCGGAGGGCGCACAGCAGGCGGCGGTGCTGACCGCCGAGGGCGAGCGCCAGGCGGCGATCCTGCGCGCCGAGGGTGAAGCGAAGGCGATCGACACCGTCTTCAAGGCGATCCACGAGGGAAAACCCAGTCGCGAGCTGCTGAGCTACGAATACCTCCAGATGCTCCCCCAGCTGGCCGAAGGCGACTCCAACAAGGTCTTCGTCGTGCCGTCTGAGTTCGCCGCCGCGTTCGGCGGGATCGGCGAGGCGCTTGCGCGCAACGCGCCGGCGAGGCCGCCCGCGGTCCCTCCGGCGCAACCACCCAAGCCCGACGCCTGAGATGTTCGACGCGCTCGCCGAGAAGCTCCAGGCCGCGCTTGCCGACGTCAAAAACAGGGGCGCCCTCACCGAGCAGGACGTCGACGCCGCGATGCGCGAGATCCGCCTGGCGCTGCTGGAGGCGGACGTCAACTTCAAGGTCGTCAGGCAGTTCACCGCCCAGCTGAAGGAGCGCTGCCTGGGCGCCGACGTGATCGGCCGGCTGAACCCCGGCCAGCAGGTGGTCAAGATCGTCGGCGAGGAGCTGACCGAGCTGATGGGCGGCAGCTCAGCGGGACTCAGCTTTTCCTCCAGCCCGCCCACGGTGATCCTGATGGCCGGGCTGCAGGGGTCCGGCAAGACCACCGCCAGCGCGAAGCTCGCCCGCTATCTGCGCGAGGAGCGCGCCAGCTCGGTGGCCCTGGCAGCCTGCGACGTGTATCGCCCCGCGGCCGTCGCGCAGCTGGTCAAGGTGGGAGCTCAGGCCGGGGCGGCGGTCTATGAGCAGGGGACCGAGCGCGATCCGGTGCAGATCGCCAGCTGGGCGCTGGAGCGCGCGACCGAGGACGGCAAGGACGTCCTGATCGTGGACACCAGCGGGCGCCTGCACGTTGACGAGCAGCTGATGACAGAGCTCGTGCGAATTCGCGACGCGGTGAAACCGCACGACGTGCTGCTCGTCGTCGACGCGATGACCGGCCAGGACGCGGTCAACGTCGCCGAGGCGTTTGCCGAGGCGGTGCAGTTCGACGGCGTGCTGATGACCAAGCTCGACGGCGACGCACGCGGAGGTGCCGCGCTGTCGGTCAAGGCGGTCACGGGCAAACCGATCCTGTTCGCCTCTACCGGCGAGCGGCTCGATCAGTTCGAGCCGTTTCACCCCGACCGGATGGCGCAGCGGATCCTCGGGATGGGCGACGTGATGAGCCTGATCGAGCGGGCCGAGCGCGAGCTGGACGAGCGCCAGGCGGTGGAGCTGCAGCGCAAGGTGAAGAGCAACGAGCTCGGGCTGGACGACTTCCTTGTGCAGATGAAGGCGATCCGGCGGATGGGCCCGCTGACCAGCCTGCTCGGCATGATCCCCGGACTCGGCGGGGCCCAGCAGCTGCAGGATCTCCATGTCGATGAGCGAGAGCTCGATCGCATCGAGGCGATCGTGCTGTCGATGACGCCAGAGGAGCGCCGTCGCCCAGAGCTGATCAAGGGCTCGCGCCGGCTGCGAATCGCACGCGGCTCGGGCACGAGCGTGCAGCACGTCAATCGGCTGATCAAGCAGTTCGACGGCGCGCGCAAGATGATGCGCCAGGTCGGGCAGGGCAAGCTGGCCGACCTCGACGCGCTGATGCGCAACGCGCGCTGAGGAGCGCCACCGTCTAAGCTCTTGGCTTGCAGATCCGCTGGGCGGCGCGCCGACAGCGGTCCCAAAGGCGTCAGAGAGGAACACGTGGCCGTCAGGCTCAGGCTCACGAAGGTGGGCGGCAAGAAGTACCCGATGTGGCGAGTCGTGGTCGCCGACCAGCGCTCGCCGCGCGACGGCCGCGTGATCGAGACGATCGGTCACTACAACGCGCACACCGACCCGTCGACGATCGTGATCGACGAGGAGCGCGCGCGCAGCTGGCTGGCCCGCGGCGCCCAGCCGTCGGACACCGTGCGCAAGCTGCTGCGCATCCAGGGCATCGAGTCGGGGACCGGCTAGGTCCCCAGGCTGTCCAAGGCGCCGGGCGATGTCGGCCGAGGTTCCACGAGAGCTGTTGGAGTATCTGGCCCAGGGCCTGGTCGACGAGCCCGACGAGGTCACCGTCGAGCAGTTCAGCCAGGACGACGGGTCGGTGGTGCTCGAGCTGTGCGTGGCCGAGGGCGACTACGGCAGGGTGATCGGACGCGGTGGGCGCACCGCGCACGCGCTGCGCACGGTCGTCAAAGCGGCCGCCACCAGCGAGGGGTGCCGCGTGTTCGTCGACATCGTCGATTGAGCGCCGGCTCCGGGCGCTCTGCGGGCCAACGCGCGATGGCGGGCGAGGATCCAGCGCACGGACGACGCGGCCCGCTGACGGCGGGTCGCGTCGGGCGCGCCCACGGGCTGCACGGCTGCTTCTACGTCGCCGACGCCCGCCCGCGGCTGCTGCAGCTCGGCACGGTCGTGACGGTCGATCAGACAGCGCGGGCAATCGTCCGCCTCGCGGGGACCTCGCAGCGCCCGATCGTGTGCCTGCAAGGGGTGGATGATCGTGATGTGGCCCGGGCGCTGCACGGCATGGCGCTGACCGTCGAGGCGGAGCTCGCGTCGCAGCTTGGCGACGGCGAGTGGTGGGCCGAGGAACTCGAGGGCTGCACGGTGACAGCCGGGGGGGTGGTGCTCGGGGCCGTGACGAGGGTGATCGCGCTGCCCTCGTGCGAGGCGCTCGAGGTCCGCGACGCGAGCGGCGAGACGCTGCTCGTGCCGATGGTCAAAGACGCCGTCCAGAGCATCGTCGTCGCCGATCGACGCATCGAGGTCAGCCTGGACTTCCTGGGGCTCGCCGACGTGCCCGGCCAGCCGCCCGGGCGCGGCGCGCGCGCTCGGCCGCGCGGCGCAGGACGGCGCGGATGAAGATCGACGTGTTCACGCTGTTTCCGCAGTGGCTTGACTGGTTCACCTCGCAGCGCCACGTGAGCAACGTGCTGGCGCTGGGAACGACGCTCGAGGGTGTGAGCTATCGGGATCACACGCCGCTGTCCGGCGGGCAGGTCGACGACACGCCGTTCGGCGGGGGCGCGGGGATGGTGCTGCGGGTGGACGTCGTCGACAGCGCGCTGCGCGCGCGCTACGGCATCGACCCCGTCGAGCTGCGCGCGCAGCGGCGGGTCATCGCGCTGGCCCCGAGCGGCCGCACGCTCGACGACGAGCTGGTGCGCGAGCTCGCCGGCGAGCCCGCGCTCACGCTGCTGTGCGGGCGTTACGAGGGCTTTGACGAGCGCGTGATCGAGCATTTCTGCACCGACACGATCTCGATCGGGCGTTACGTGCTGTCGGGCGGCGAGCTCGCCGCGATGGTCGTCTGCGACGCGGTTCTGCGCCGGCTCCCGGGGGCGCTCGGCCACGAGCAGTCCGCGGTGCAGGAGTCCTTCGGGCCGGCGCTTCAGGGAGATCCCGAGTACCCGCATTACACCCGCCCGGCCGAGTATCGCGGCTGGCAGGTGCCAGAGATCCTGCTCTCCGGTCACCACGCGCGGATCGAGCAATGGCGGCGCGAGCGCAGCCGCGAGCGCGGAAGCGCCGGCGGCCATGAGGGCGATCGCTGAGCGCCGCCGCGGTGGCACGGAGCGCGCGGGTTGTCCGCTACCATTGCTGACCGCGCCGACCGCGACGCCGCTGTTGTGAGATCTCATGCGGTCAGTAAGCGCCCCGCCTTCACCGCTATGAGCAGCGTCATCGAAACCATCGAGCGCGCGCAGCTGCGCCGCGTTCCCGACTTCGCGCCGGGCGATCGCGTGAAGGTGCACTTCCAGGTGATCGAGGGCACGCGCCGGCGCGTGCAGGTGTTCGAGGGCGTCGTGATCAAGCGCCAGGGCCAGGGCGTACGCGAGACGTTCACGGTCCGCAAGCAGTCCTTCGGGGTGGGGGTCGAGCGCTCATTCCCGGTGCACTCGCCGAAGATCGAGCGCATCGAGCTGGCGGCGCGAGGCGACGTGCGCCGGGCAAAGCTGTACTACCTTCGCGACCGCGTGGGAAAGCGAGCGCGCGTGCGCGAGCGCCGCTACACGGGCCCCGAGGAGGCCGTCGAGTCGGGGCTGCTGTACGGGCCGGGTGAGGCCACCGACGCGGACGGCATGACCGCGCAGCAGACCTCGTCAGAGACCGCCGAGGGGGCCGCGGCGCAGGAGGACGCGCAGCCCGACGACGGCCAGCCGCAGGGTGGCGGCCAGGCGGCGCCGAGCGGCGATGGCGGACGGACTCGCCGACGGACTCCGCGCCGACGGACTCTGAGCCGACGGACTCCGCGCCGACGGACGCGGACGCCGACGCGAACGATGCTGGCGAGGCCGAGGAGGGCGCGACGGCCGGCGACGAGTCGGCGTGAGCGCGCGCGTCAAGCGGTCGAGGTCGACCACGAGCTCGATCGTCGAGTTGATCGTCATCGTGATAGTCGCGCTCGGGCTGGCGTTCCTGATCCAGGCCCTCGTCGTCAAGCCTTACCGCATCCCCAGCGGCTCGATGGAACCGACGCTGGCCATCGGCCAGCGCGTGCTGGTCAATCGCCTCGGCATGGACCTCGGCAGTCCGCACGTTGGCGAGATCGTCGTGTTTCACCCACCCAAGGGCGCCTCGTCAAAGGAACAGTCACCTGCCTGCGGCCCGGTAGAACACGTGGTGAAGTTCGGCGGCGCGGCCTGTGCCGAACCTGTCTCGAAGGCCGAAGGCGCGAACTTCATCAAGCGGATCGTCGCCGGCCCGGGCGATGAAATCTATATCAAGGAAGGGCACGTCTATCGCCGCGCCCGCGGCACGAGCGCGTTCGTGCGCGAGCACGACTCCTACACCCGCGAATGCGGTTCCAGCCCGGAGTGCAACTTCCCGACGCCGATCAGGATTCCGGCCGGCCACTGGTTCATGATGGGGGACAACCGTGGCGAATCTGACGACAGCAGGTTCTGGGGACCGGTCCCAACGGGATGGATCATCGGCGGCGCCTTTGCCACCTACTGGCCGCCCGACCGCATCGGCTCCCTCTAGCGCTGTCGAGCCGATCGAGGCGATCGAAGCCGTCGACGCGGCCGGCGCCCCCAGCGTCCGGACGGCGCGGGGGCCCGCCTCGTCGGCCCGCGCGCGCCGGCGCGCGCGACGCCGGCGCAGCGGCGCGCGTCTGTTCGCCTTCGATCGCCGGCTCGGCGTTCGGTGGGTCGCCGGCGCCGACGAGGCCGGTAGGGGAAGCCTGGCCGGCCCGCTCGTCGCGGCCGGCGTCCTGTTCGACTACGAGACGCTGACGCCACGCCAGCAGCGCGCGATGAGCGCGCTCAATGACTCAAAGCAGCATTCCATGCAGGCACGCGAAGAGCTCTACCCGCTCGTCCTGCAGGGCGCGGCGCGGGTGTTCGTCGTGTGTCGTTGCGCGCGCGGAATCGACGAGCGCGGCCTGCACAAGACCAACCTGGCGGCGCTGCGCGACGCCGCGCGCGGGGCCACCGATGGGCTGGCCGGCGACGTGGTCTGCCTCACCGACGGCTTCTCGGTGCCGGCCTTCGGCCGCCCGCAGCGCGCGATCGTCGACGGTGACGCCACGAGCGCCGCGATCGCGGCGGCGTCGATCGTCGCCAAGGTGACGCGCGATCGCTTCATGCGCCACGCCGACATCGAGCATCCGGGTTGGGGCTTTGCCGAGCACGTCGGATACTCCACGCCGTTGCACCGCGCGGCGATCCGCAGCCGAGGCGTCTCGCCGCTGCACCGGATGTCCTTTCAGTCGCTGGCCTACCAGCAGCTCGCCCTCTGACGCGCCGGGCGCCGGACGGTGCGCCCGCGACGTCCGCTCACCAAGCGCCCTCGACGTGCTCGAGTCGCGCGGGCGCCCCGTCGGCGTCGAGCGTCACGCCGATCGCGTCAAAGCGGATCAGCTCGGCGGTGGGCCGCGAGCGGGTCCCGTCCGCCAGCCACGCCGCCGCCAGGCGGCGCAGCCGGGCGCGCTTGCGGGGGCCGATGGCCGCCAGCGGCTGGCGGCTTTGATCGTGCGCGTCTGATCCCGGACGAGCTCGCCGGCACTTGACCTCGCAGAACACGAGCGTGCGCCCGTCGAAGGCGATCAGATCGATCTCACCGTGGCGCGTGCGCGCATTGCGCGCGACCAGCGCAAAGCCGCGGCGCTGAAGGTGCTCGACGCCGAGCTGCTCGCCGCGACGGCCCAGCGCCCTGCGCGCACGATCGGTCGCCGCGGCGCCGGAGGGCGCGCCGCCCCCGGTCTGGCTATACGAGCCGCTCGACACTGGACTAGCCTGGCAGCCAACGAAGATGAAACTCGATGGTCGAGATAGCGCAGGAGCACCGGACGACGTGCAGCGACGCCCTCCCGGCGGGCCCTCTGAGGCCCATGCCCGGCGCGAGGTCGACGGGCGTCACGCACGCCCGGCGCCGGTCCCACCGATGGCGCTGGACGGCGTCAGCTCCTTCATGGGGCTGCGCTGGGATGACCCGCAGACAGTTCGCCTGACGATTCGCCCCGAGCTGATCAATGCCGGCGGCCTGCTGTCGGGGGTGGCCACGCACGCGCTGGTGGACTACTGCATGGGCTCGACGCTGTGGGCGCAGACGACAGACCAGGAGCGGATCGCGACGATCAACATCGCGATCAACTACATCCAGACCGCGACCGAGGGCGAGGTCGTCTGCCGCACGCGGCTTGACCGGCGCAATCGCTCGGCAGCGGTGATGAGCAGCGAGGTGCATCACGAGGACGGGCGGCTGCTGGTGACAGCGATCGGCAGCTACTCGATCTTCCCGCGCCGCGCGTCGCGGCCGTCGTCCTGACGATGGCAGGCGCGCAGCGCCACCGCGGTCGCCCGCCGACGGTGCTCAGCATCGCCGGCTCAGACTCGGGGGGCGGGGCTGGAATTCAGGCTGACCTGAAGGCGTTCGCGCGCTGCGGCGTGCACGGCGCGACGGCGATCACGGCCGTCACCGCGCAGAGCACGGTGGCCGTCGAGGCGATCCACCCGCTTCCGGAAGAGGTGGTGCTGGCGCAGGCGCGTGCGGTGCTCGCGGACATCGCGGTGGACGCGGTGAAGATCGGCATGCTCGCGACCGAGCAGGTGGCGCGCGCGGTCGTCCGGGTGCTGTCAGAGCTGCCCGAGGGCACGCCGGTGGTGGTCGATCCCGTGATGGTCGCCGAGTCGGGCGCGCGCCTGCTCGACCCGCCGGCCGAGCGCGCGCTCGTACACGAGGTGCTGCCGCGCGCGACTGTTGCGACGCCCAACCTGCCAGAGGCGCGCGTGCTCGCGCGCTACCGCGACGAGCGCGGCGAGGTCGTGCGAGAGGCTCGCGCGGGGGATTCCGAGGACGAGGACAGCGAGGCGCGTGATCTGGCGGCAGCCGTGCTGGCGCTCGGCCCCGGTGCGGTCGTGCTGACGGGCGGGCATCGTGCGCGGGCGGTCGATCTGTTCCTCGCCGCGGACGCCGGTGGCGCGATCGTCGAGATCGCCGGCGAGCGCTATCGCGACGGCGCGGCGCACGGCTCGGGCTGTACACACTCATCGCTGCTGGCGGCCCAGCTCGCGCTCGGACGCTCGCCCTTGGAGGCCGCGCGCGCCGCGCGCGCGCTCACCGGAGAGGCGATCGCCCACGGGCTGCGCGAGCTCGGCGGCGGGGCCGGGCCGGTCGACGTGCTGCACCTGCGCGCACCCGATGTTCTCCTACCTCGATGGTAGGATTTGAACATGTTCTTCTCGACGAAGGCCGAGTACGGGGTGCGTCTGCTGGTCGAGCTTGGACGGCACCCCAGGGAGGCGCCCGTCTCGCTGAGCGCCATCGCCGACGCCGAGAGCCTGCCGCTTGGCTACCTGGAGCAGATCGCTCCGCGCCTGCGCCGCGCCGGCCTGGTCGTGAGCGCTCGCGGCGCGCACGGCGGCTACCGGCTGGCGCGCGATCCCGAGACGATCTCGATGGATGAAGTGGTGCTCGCGCTGGAGGGCGCGGTTGCCCCGATGGAGTGCTTTCTCGAGCAGGACCACACCCAGCGGACGACCGCACGGGTGATGTGCTCACATCAGGACGACCAGGGTCGCGCATGTGCGACTAAGCTGCTGTGGACGCGCGTCCAGGGAGACGTCCTGCGAGCGCTCGCGCGCACGACCCTGGCAGAGTTGATCGCGTTCTCAGAGCGCTCCTCGCCGGCGGTCGGGGTGCTGCCCGTCATCGCCCCGACGGGTGCCGGGTCCGCGATCGCCTGACGCGACGCCAAGACAAGAAAGGAAGCATGGCCGATCTCGAGATCCACAACCTGCACGCACAAGCCCAGGACAAGCAGATCCTGCGGGGCGTGGACCTGACCGTCAACCGCGGCGAGGTGCACGCGCTGATGGGTCCCAACGGCTCGGGCAAGTCGACGCTCGCCAACGTGGTCATGGGCCACCCCGGCCTGGAGGTGACCGAGGGGACGATCGTCTTCAAAGGCCAGGACATAACGGAGGCCGACACCGACGAGCGCGCCCGCATGGGCCTGTTCATGGCCTTCCAGTATCCGGTCGCGATCCCCGGCGTGACGATCACGCGCTATCTGCGGATGGTCCAGAACGCGCACCGCGATGCACGCGGCGAGAGCGAGATCTCGCTGAAGGACTTCCGCAAGCTGGTCGAGTCCGCGATGGAGCTGACCAGCGTGCCCAAGGAGTTCTCCGCGCGCTATCTCAACGACGGGTTCTCCGGAGGTGAGAAGAAGCGCCTGGAGATCCTTCAGCTCGCGCTGCAGCGTCCAGAGGTGGCGCTGCTGGACGAGACCGACTCGGGGCTTGACATCGACGCGCTCAACGTCGTCGCGCGCGGCGTCAACACCGTCGCCGCCGACAGCGACCTCGGGGTGCTGATCATCACCCACTACCAGCGCATCCTGAAAATGATCGAGCCGGGGCGCGTCTCGATCATGATGGACGGGCGGATCGTCAAGACGGGAGGCAGCGAGCTCGTCGAGCAGCTGGAGCGCGAGGGCTACGGCGGGATCCGCGACGAGGTCGCAGCGGGCGCCTGATGAGCACGCTGACCGCGCTCGCCACCGACTTCCCGATCCTGCAGCGCGAGGGTCTGGTCTACCTCGACAGCGCCGCCAGCGCCCAGAAGCCGCGCGAGGTGATCGACGCGATGACCGACATGGCCGAGCATCACTACGCGAACATCCATCGCGGCGTCTACCCGCTGGCCGTCGAGGCGACAGACCTGTTCGAGGGAGCGCGCACGCGCGTCGCCGGCTGGCTGGGCTGGGACCCCAGGACGACGATCTTCGCCAAGAACGTCACCGAGGCGATCAACCTCGTCGCATACTCGTGGGGTCGCAGGAACGTGGGGCCCGGCGACGCGATCGTGCTCACCCTCGCCGAGCATCACTCGAACATCGTGCCGTGGCAGCTGCTGTGCGAGGAGGTCGGCGCGCAGCTGCGCTACCTGGACGTCGACGAGGAGGGCGAGATCTCGCTCGATCAGCTCGACGAGCTGCTCGGCGACGGGCGGGTGCGCCTCGTCGCGGCCTGCCACGTGTCGAACGTGCTCGGCACGATCAACCCCGTGAGCGAGATCTGCGCTCGCGCTCGCGCGGCCGGCGCGGTGTCGCTGATCGACGGCGCCCAGGCGGTGCCGCAGCTCCCGCTCGACATCGCGGCGCTCGGCGCGGACTTCTACGCCTGGACCGGGCACAAGCTCTACGGCCCGACGGGCATCGGCGTGCTCCACGGCCGCCGCGAGCTGCTGGAGGCGATGCCGCCGTTTCTCGGCGGCGGCGACATGATCAGCTCGGTCGACCTGCAGCATTCGCGCTTTGCCGAGCTGCCGCAGAAGTTCGAGGCCGGCACGTCGCCGATCGTGCAGGCCGTCGGCCTGCGCGCGGCGGTGGACTTCGTTGACCGGCTGGGCATGGAGGCCGTGCGCGCGCACGAGCTCGACCTGACGACCTATGCGCTCGCCCGCCTGTCCGAGGTCCCCGGTCTCGAGGTTCACGGACCCAGCGATCCCCAGGCGCGCGGCGCCGTGATCTCCTTCGCGCTCGCCGGCGTGCACCCGCACGACGTCGCCGAGATCCTGGCGCGTGACGGGGTCTGCGTGCGAGCGAGCCATCACTGCGCCCAGCCGCTGATGCGTCGTCTGGGCATTCCGGCCAGCGTGCGCGCCTCCTTCTCGGTTCACAACACGCGCGCCGACGTCGACCGGATGCTCGACGGGCTCGCCCGCGTGCGCGACATCTTCGGCGAGGCGGCGTGATGGACGCCCTGTATCGCGAGGAGATCCTCGAGCACTACAAGCGCCCGCACAACTGGGGCGAGATGGACGACCCCGACCTCACCTTCGAGGACACCAACCCGCTCTGCGGCGACGAGCTGAAGGTGATGCTGCGCGTCGACCGCGATCGACGCATCGAGGAGGTGCGCTTCTCCGGCCACGGCTGCGCGATCAGCCAGGCGTCGGCGTCGATGGCCTCCGACGAGGTCAAGGGGATGCCCGTCGACGAGCTGCTGACGCTCGACCGCGACTTCATCCTCGCGCTGCTCGGGATCGATATCTCCGCGACGCGCATGAAGTGCGCGCTGCTCAGCCTGAAGGTGCTCAAGAGCGCAGGCCTCGGCGCGGCGGTGGAGTGGGAGCCCGGTACGCCGGCGGCGGTCAAGCCGAGCGGCGGCGAGCTGTAGGAAATCCGAGCAGCACGATAGGATTTAGTGAGTGAGCACGGTCATCGACATCTGCCCCGTCACAGAGCTCCCGCCCGGAGCGCGGCGAATCGTCGCGTGGGAGGACCTCGAGATAGGCGTCTTCAACTGCGCCGGGGAGCTGATGGCGATCGAGGACCGCTGCTCGCACGATGACGGCCCGCTCGCCGAGGGCGAGCTCGACGAAGGCGCCTGCACGCTGGAGTGCCCGCGCCACGGCTCGCGGTTCGACCTGCGCACCGGCAGGCCGCTGACGCTTCCGGCCTACGAACCGGTGGACGTCTTTCCGGTGCGCGTCGAGGACGACACGATCAAGCTGGAGGTTGACTGAACATGGCCACGCCACAGACGAGCCCCCTGGAGCAGACCGCCGTCGAGCAGGAGAATGCGGCGCTGCGCGAGATCAACGCCGACTACACCGAGCGCTACGGCTTCCACGACGCCGAGAACTACCTCTACAAGGCGCCCAAGGGCATCAACCGCGAGATCGTCGAAAAGATCTCCGAGTTCAAGTCAGAGCCGCAGTGGATGCGCGACTTTCGCCTGCGCGCGCTCGAGCACTTCTTCGCCCGGCCGATGCCCACCTGGGGCTCGCCGCACCTGGCCGAGGTCGACTTCGACGACATCCACTACTTCGTGCGCGCCTCCAAGGACGCGTCGCGCTCCTGGGACGACGTCCCGGAGGACGTCAAGAAGACGTTTGACCGCCTGGGCATCCCCGAGGCCGAGCGCAAGTTCCTCTCGGGTGTCGGCGCGCAGTACGAGTCCGAGGTGGTGTACCACCAGGTGCGCGAGGACCTCGAGAAGCAGGGCGTGCTGTTCCTGGACATGGACTCGGCGCTGCGCGAGCACGAGGAGCTCGTGCGCGAGTACTTCGCGACGGTGATCCCGGCCAACGACAACAAGCTCGCCGCGCTCAACAGCGCGGTGTGGTCGGGCGGCTCGTTCGTCTACGTTCCGCCGGGCGTCCACGTCGAGATGCCGCTGCAGGCCTACTTCCGCATCAACACCGAAAACATGGGCCAGTTCGAGCGCACGCTGATCCTCGCCGACGAGGGCTCCTACGTGCACTACGTGGAGGGCTGCACCGCGCCCACCTACTCGTCGAGCTCGCTGCACTCGGCCGTCGTCGAGCTGATCGCAAAGCCCGGCGCGCGGATCCGCTACACGACCGTGCAGAACTGGTCGCAGAACGTCTTCAACCTCGTCACCAAGCGCGCGATCGCCCAGACCGACGCGACCGTCGAGTGGGTCGATTGCAACCTGGGCTCGAAGCTGACGATGAAGTACCCGAGCGTCTACCTGATGGGCGAGCGAGCCCACGGCGAGATCCTGTCGATCGCCTTCGCCGGCGCCGGGCAGCATCAGGACGCCGGCGGCAAGATCATCCACGTGGCGCCGAACACGACGTCGAACATCTTCGCCAAGTCGATCTCCAAGGACGGCGGGCGCGGCTCCTACCGCGGCCTGCTGGAGGTCGCAAAGGGCGCCCACGGGGCCAAATCGAAGGTCGTCTGCGACGCGCTGCTGCTCGACGAGCACTCGCGCTCTGACACCTATCCGACGATCCGCATCGGCGAGGACGACGTCGACATCGGCCACGAGGCGACGGTCTCGAAGGTCGGCGAGGAGCAGCTGTTCTATCTGATGTCGCACGGCATCGACGAGCAGGAGGCGGCCAAGCTGATCGTCAACGGCTTCATCGAGCCGATCGTCAAGGAGCTGCCGATGGAGTACGCGATCGAGATGAACCGGCTGATCGAACTGCAGATGGAGGGATCGATTGGCTAGCGGGCGCTCGGCGGCGGTCGCCGAGCCCGATTGGCTGGCGGCGCGGCGGGCCGAGGTTGCCGGCGGGCTCGGCGCGCTTGCGATGCCGACCTTCCGCGGGACCCCCGGCTGGGAGTTCACGCCGATCGACAAGCTCGACCTGGACTCCTACGAGGTCGTCCCGGGCGGCGACGGGGACGGCCTCGATGATGTGCTCCAGGTGCCAGACGGAGCGCTGCGGGCCGCGCCGGGCGACGAGCTGGGCGAGCGCCGTGACGATCGGCCGCTCGTGCTGCCGCTGAGCGTTGCCGCAGAGCGCCATCCCGAGCTCGTGCGCGCGCACCTGGGCTCGGCGGTGACCGCGACGACGCCGCTGGTCGCGCACAACGACGCCCGCTGGACCGACGGCTGGCTGGTCCACGTCCCGCGGGGCGTGGTGGTGCGCGAGCCGATCGTCTTGAGCACGGTGCACGAGCGCGCGCAGAGCGCGCTCCATCACCGGCTGCTCGTCGTGCTGGAGGACGGCGCGCAGGCCGAGGTCTGGCAGCAGACGCTGTCGGCGCCCGACGCCGGCGAGGGCCTCGTCAACGGGGTCGCCGAGCTGCTCGTGGGCGAGGGCGCGAGGCTTTCGCTGCTCGACCTCCAGGACGTCAGCGAGCTGGCGTGGGTGTTCGGCGCCCAGCGTGCGATCGTGCAGCGCGACGGCCATCTGGACTGGACCGCGCTCGGCTTCGGCGGCGCCGACGGCAAGGTGTTTCTGGAGACCAAGCTGGCCGGGCGCGGGGCGCACGCCGCGGTGACCGGCGCGTATGCCAGTCGCGGGCGCCAGCACCTGGACTTCGACACGCTGCAGGAGCACGCCGCCCAGGACACGACCTCCGACCTCGCCTTCCGCGGCGTGCTCGCCGGACGCTCGAGCACCGTGTGGCGAGGGATGATCAAGGTCGACCCCGGAGCCCAGCGCACCGATGCCTTTCAGGAGTCGCGCAACCTGCTGCTGTCAAAGCGCGCCCACGCAGACGCGATCCCGGGCCTGGAGATACTCGCCGACGACGTGCGCTGCACGCACGCGGCGGCGATCGCGCAGATCGATCCCGAGCAGCTGTTCTACCTGCGCTCGCACGGTCTTCCGCAGGAGCTTGCGCAGCGGCTGGTGATCGAGGGCTTCCTGCAGGCGCTCTTGGAGCGCTACTCCGAGGGTTCGCTCAGGCAGGCTGTCGCGGCGGCGCTCGCGCGTCGCCTGGAGCTCGTGCTGGGCTGAGCGCGGCTCGCGCGCGCGCCGCCGCCCGGGTTGGCGCCTGAGACAGTCACTCGGTTTGCCATAATCCGAGGAACGATGAAGCTGCTGCGCATGAAGCCCGGTCATGGTGAGATCGTGGTAGCGGAGGGGGACGTCGATGTCCCCGAGCAGGAGCGCGAGCTGATCGAGGCCTTTCGCCGCGAGCTGGACGCGGGCATGTGGGCGGCGGTGCCGACCGAGGCCGCCGGCGGCAGGCGCGAGGCCGAGCTCGTGAAGAGCTTCGGCGACGTGCCCAGAGACGCCGAGCGCGTGATCTTCTTCCCCCGCGCCGCCGGCGGCGCGCCGCGGGCGACGCGCTAGCGGCGGCGGTCGCGATGGCGCTCGGGCTTGCGACCGCCGCGATCATCTGCATGGCGCTCGTGTACGAGCTGACGAGGGTCCGCGTGCGCGGGGCGGTCGCGCGCTGGCGTGCGCGCGCGGGCGAACGCCGACCGGCGACGCTCAGCTACGACCCCGGGCGCGAGCGCCGCGCCGAGCAGCGAGCACGCGACCTGCTGCGATCGTGTGTCAACGAGGAGGAGTGGGCGATGTACCGCGAGCTCGGCTTCATGCGCGTGTGGGGACGCGCGGGGATGCGCTACGCCTACCTGATCTACCCGCACAAGCCGATCGTCGCCTACGTACCCGGCAGCGGGGCGATGCTCAACGAGTACTGCGTCGCGTTCCTGGACAGCTCCGAACCCTTCGGCAGCCCGCGGCTTCCCGACTCCGACGACGTGCTCGCCAAGTGGATGGCCTTGACGGCCGACGAGCGAGGCCTGATCGCCGACGCCAACATGCACCTGCCCGGTCGCCAGGTCGATCCCGAGCGGGTGCGGCGCGATCTCGTCAGGCTGGCGCGCTGGGACCGCGAGCGCGCAGAGCGCGGCGGGCTCGCCGCCGGTAGCGTGCGCGCGGCGTGACCGCCGCAACGTTCGATCTCAAGCACCGCAGCCGCGCCCTCACCGAGGGGCCAGAGCGAGCCGCCGCGCGCGCCTATCTGCACGGCATCGGGTATTCCGCGGAGGATCTGGCCAAGCCGATCGTCGGCGTCGCCCATTCGTGGATCGAGACGATGCCCTGCAACTTCAACAACCGCATGCTCGCCGCGAAGGTCAAGGAGGGCATCCGCGCCGCCGGCGGCACGCCGATGGAGCTCAACACGATCGCGATCTCCGACGGGATCACGATGGGCACGAGCGGAATGCGCGCCTCGCTGGTGTCGCGCGAGCTGGTCGCCGACTCGATCGAGCTCGTCGCCTCGGCGCACCAGTTCGATGCGCTGGTGACGATCTCGGGCTGCGACAAGACGATCCCGGGCACCGTGATGGCGCTCGCGCGCCTGGACATCCCGGGATTGATGCTGTACGGCGGCTCGATCCGCCCGGGCACCTACGAGGGCGCGGAGGTCACGATCCAGCAGGTTTTCGAGGCCGTCGGCGCATATGCCTCGGGCGCGATCAGCGAGGCACAGCTGCACGAGCTGGAGGAGGCGGCATCGCCTGGCATGGGCGCGTGCGGCGGTCAGTTCACCGCCAACACGATGGCGATGGCCTTCGAGGTGCTCGGGATCTCACCGGCGTGCTCGGCGATGGTGCCGGCCGAAGACGGCCGCAAGCTCGAGGTTGCGCGCGAGTGCGGCGAGCTCGTGATGGACGTGCTCGCGGCCGGGCGGCTCCCCAGCGAGATCATCGTCAAGCCGGCGCTCGAAAATGCGATCGCGGCGGTGGCGACGAGCGGCGGATCGACCAACGGCGTGCTGCACCTGCTGGCGGTCGCAAGCGAAATGGGCGTGCCGCTCGCGATCGACGAGTTCGACCGCATCTCAGAGCGCACGCCGCTGCTGTGCGACCTGCAGCCGGGCGGCCAGTACGTCGCGACCGATCTGTATGCGGCTGGGGGCGTGCCGCTGGTGGTCCGGCGACTGGACGAAGCCGGCGTGCTCAACGCCGACGCGCTGACGGTCACCGGGCGCACGATAGGGGAGCATGGCGCACAGGCGCGGGAAACCGACGGCCAGCGCGTCGTGCGCCCGCTGAGCGACCCGTTGAAGAGCACGGGCGGCTTCGCGATCCTCCACGGGAACCTCGCGCCGGACGGGTGCGTGGTCAAGCTGGCGGGTCACGAGCGGCGCAAGCACACCGGCCCGGCGAATGTGTTCGACGGCGAGGAGGCCGCGATGGCCGCCACGCTCGCGCACGAGATCGGAGAGGGCGACGTGGTAGTGATCCGCAACGAGGGCCCCGCCGGCGGGCCGGGCATGCGCGAGATGCTCGCCGTCACCGCGGCGCTCGTCGGCGAGGGCCTCGGTGAGACCGTGGCGCTGATCACCGACGGGCGCTTCTCGGGGGCCACGCACGGCTTCATGGCGGCGCACATCGCCCCCGAGGCAGTCCGGGGCGGGCCGATCGCGGCCGTTCGCGACGGCGACGAGATCGAGATCGACGTCGACTCGCGGCGCATCGACGTGGCGCTCAGCGACGATCAGATCGCGACGCGCGTGAGCGAATACGCGCCGGCGGCGCGCGCCGACGAGCACATTGACGTCGCGATCCAGAAGTACGCGAAGCTCGTCGGCAGCGCCGCGGAGGGCGCTGTCGCGCGCTGAGCTGGCGCGCGGCCAGGCCTTCGATAGGCTGTCCTGCCAACGTCGACATGACGCGCACGATCGCCGATCTGCCGAGCCCACCGAGGCTCCCGCTGCTTGGCAACGCGCACCAGCTGCGCATCTCCAGGCTGCACAGCACCGCTGAGCGGTGGAGCGAGAGCTGCGGCCCGATCTTTCGCTTCGACCTCGGCCCGCGGCGGATCGTCGTGGTCTGCGACGTCGAGGCGATCAACGCCGCCCTGCGCGAGCGACCGGAGGGCTTTCGCCGCTGGCACGAGCTCGCGGACGAATTCACGGGTACCGGGTTCGTCGGCGTGTTCGGTGCCGAGGGCGAGGAATGGCGCCGCCAGCGCAGGCTGGTGGTGACCGCGCTGAACTCCAACCACCTGCAGCGCTACTTCCACGTCGTGCGCACCGCGACCGAGCGGCTGCACGGCAGGCTCGCCGAGGAGGTGCGCGGCCGCGGCGGGGAGTCGCTGGACATCACGGCGCTGCTGACGTCGTTCACCGTCGACGTCACCTCGGCGCTCGCCTTCGGGCATGACCTGAACACGCTGCAGCGCGGGGACGGGGAGCTGCAGGGCCACATCCAGCGGGTATTCGAGATGAGCGGCCGGCGGCTAGCCAAGCCGCTGCCCTACTGGCGGTGGGTGCGGCTGCCGGCCGACCGGGCGTTCGATCGCTCGCTGCGCGAGATACGCCGCGCCGTCGAGGGTTTCATCGCGCAGGCGCGCGAGCGGATGGCCGCGCGGCCGCAGCTGCGCGAGGAGCCGGAGAACTTCCTCGAGAGCATGCTCGCCGCCCAGGAGCTCGACGACAAGTTCAGCGACGACGAAATCATCGGCAACACGTTCACGCTGCTGCTCGCGGGGGAGGACACGACGGCGCACACGATGGCGTGGACGATCTGGGCGCTCGGCTCGCGGCCCGAGATCCAGGAGCGCTGGGCGGCCGAGGCGCGCGCGGTGCTCGCCGAGCGGCGCTTCCCGGACGCGTACGAGTCGATCGAGCAGCTGCACTACGGCGAGGCGGTGCTGCGCGAGGCGATGCGCCTGAAGCCGGTCGCGCCGATCCTCGGGCTGGAGCCGCTGCGCGATACGACGATCTGCGACACACAGATCCCGGCGGGCACGCGCCTGCTGCTGCTGACGCGCCGCGCGAGCCTTCGGTCGGGCGGCTTCGGGCAGGCCGAGACATTCGAGCCGGCGCGCTGGCTGGACGGCAGCGAGGGCAGCGCCGGCACGCGCGACCCGAAGAACTTCCTCGCCTTCGGCGGCGGCCCGCGCTTCTGCCCCGGTCGCAACCTGGCGTTCCTGGAGGCCAAGAGCGCGCTGTCGATGATCGCGCGCAACTTCGAGATCGAGCGCGACCAGCAGCACGCGCCGCAGGAGCGCTTCGCCTTCACGATGATCCCCTACGGGCTGCGCGTGCGACTGCGTGAGCGCGCCCCGAGCACCCGGCCGGCGACGACGGGCGAGCCGCTGTCAGTGGCCTGAGCGCGGCCGCTGCGGCGCATGCGCCGATCGCTCAGCGGGCAGGGCGCGACGGCGGGCGCGGCGAACTAGACGAGATCATGTCCAGCGCGACGGCAGCGGCCAGCAAGCAACCGGCCCCGCCCTTTGGGCGCGCGTGGAGCGAGGCGCTCGCGCTGCTGGGCGAGGACCTGCGCCGACGAGACGCGGCGGCCAGGACGCGCCGTGCATACGCGATCGACCTCGAGCAGTTCGCCCGCTGGGCCGCCGCGCAGCGGATGGGGCCGCGCGACGTCGGGCCGAAGGACGTGCGTCGCTACATCGCCCACCTGTCCGCGCAGGGCGCCGCGCCGGCGACGACCGCGCGCAAGCTCGCCGCGCTGCGTGCCCTGTTCGCCAGCCAGCGCGAGCACGGCGAGCTCGCCGAAAACCCCGCCGATCTGGTGTCGACGCCGCGCCAGCCCTCGCCCCTGCCGCGCGTGCTGAGCGCGCGCGAGGTCGCACGCCTGCTCGACGCGATCCCGGCTTCCGAGCCGCTGCAGATGCGCGACCGCGCGCTGTTCGAGCTTGCCTATTCGTGCGGTCTGCGAGCGCAGGAGCTCGTGTCGCTCGCGCGGGCCGACGTCGATCACGACGGCGAGCAGTTGCGCGTCGAGGGAAAGGGGTCGAAGACCCGTTTCGTGCCAGTCGGCGAGCACGCGATGTCGGCGCTGGCGCTCTACCTGGAGCGTGGCCGGCCGGTGCTCGCGAGCGGGCCCGGCGGCGCGGGGGACGCACTGTTCCTTAGCAAGAACGGCCGGCGGCTTAGTACGAGCGATGTCCGCCGCAGGCTTAGAACGTGGGCCTCGCGGGTATCAGCCGGCGCGTGCACGCCGCACGGTCTGCGCCACAGCTTCGCCACCCACCTGCTCGACGGCGGCGCCGACCTGCGAAGCATTCAGGAGCTGCTCGGGCACGCGAGCGTGTCGAGCACCCAGATTTACACTCGGGTAGAGTCAGCCCGCCTGAGGAAGGCCTACGCGCGTAGTCACCCTCGGGCCTGAACGGGGCACGTCATCCTGGAGACAAACGTCAAACCGATCGAGCTGCGCGAACTCTGGCGGCGCTACAAGGCCGACGGGGACGGTCGCGTGCGAGAGCGGCTCGTGATCGCCTATTCGCCGCTCGTCAAGTACGTCGCCGGTCGCACCGCCGCGGGTCTGCCGCCGCATGTGGAGGAAGCCGATCTGATCTCCTACGGGCTGGTCGGGCTGATCTCGGCGATCGAGCGCTTTGACCTGTCGCGCGACATCAAGTTCGAGACCTACGCGATCATGCGCATCAAGGGCGCGATCATCGACGAACTCCGCTCGATGGACTGGGTGCCGCGCAGCGTGCGCGCCCGCGCGCGCGAGGTCGAGCGCGCGCACGCCAAGCTCGAGCACTCGCTGCAGCGCGCGCCGACCGACGAGGAGATAGCCGGCGAGCTCGAGATCTCGGTCGACGAGCTCAACGATTCGCTGCTGGCGATCTCACACTCCTCGCTGGTCGCGCTGGATGAGCTATGGAGCGTGAGCGACTCGAGCGGCGACCAGGTGTCGCTGATGGACACGATCGAGGACACCGCGGCACCGGACCCCGCCAAGGCGCTGGACGTCGGGGACCTGAAGGACAGGATCGCGGAGTCGATCGCCAAGCTGCCCGAGCGCGAGAAGCTCGTGATCGCGCTCTACTACTACGAGAATCTGACGCTGCGCGAGATCGGCGAGGTGCTCGGCGTGACCGAGTCGCGCGTCTCGCAGCTGCACACGAAGGCCGTCTTGCGTCTGCGCTCGCGGATGCAGGAGGAGTCCTTCGACGACTAGCTCGGGGGCTCGTGCGGATCTGGACGAAGGCGGTGCGCTTGAGTATGGTGGTCTGACTCAGCGGAGAGGAGATACGCATATGCATGTGCCAGCGGATCGGATTCGCAACGTCGCCCTCGTCGGTCACAGGGGAGCGGGCAAGACGTCGCTGCACGAGGCGCTCCTGTTCGAGGCGGGCGTGACCAGCCGGCTGGGGAGCGTGCCCGACCGCAGCACGGTGTCGGACTCCGATCCCGACGAGCAGGCGCGGCAGATGTCGATCTCGGCCACGCTCAGCTCGTTCGAGTGGCACGAGCGCAAGATCAACCTGCTGGACACGCCGGGCGAGCCGAGCTTCGTCGCGGACACGCTGGGCGCGCTGCGCGTGTGCGAGTCGGCGGTGTTCGTCGTCAATGCCGTGATGGGCGTGGAGGTGTCCACCAGCAGGCTGTGGGCGCGCGCGGCCGAGCTCGACATCGCGCGCATGCTGTTCGTGAACATGCTCGACCGCGAGCGCGCGGACTTCTTCCGCGCGCTGGAGCAGCTCAAGAAGGCCTTCGGCCAACACGTCGTGGCGACCGAGATACCGATTGGCACAGAGCACGAGATCGAGGGCGTGATCGACCTCGTCGACATGCGCGCGTTCCGCCAGGACTCCGCCGAGCGCGACGGCTTTTCGGAGATCCCGATCCCCGAGGCGCAGGCGCAGCTGGCGACGGAGTACCACGAGAAGCTGATGGACGAGGTGTGCGAAGTGTCAGACGCGCTGATGGAGCGTTACCTGGACGGTGGCGAGATCTCCCACGAGGAGATCGTCGGCGCGCTCAAGGAGGGGACCAACCACGGCAGGATCTTCCCGGTCGTGTGCGGCGTCGCGACGCGCAACCTCGGCACTTCGCGACTGCTCGACGCGATCGTCGAGGACCTGCCGTCGCCGGTCAAGCACGGCGCGCTGCAGGTCGGCGATGTGCAGCTGCGGCCGTCCGAGGACGACGAGCTGTTCGCCTACGTGTTCAAGACGCGCGCCGACCAGTTCGCCGGGCGGATCAACCTGCTGCGTGTCTACCAGGGCGTGCTGCGCGCCGACAGTCACGTGCTGAACACGCGCGCGCACGCCAAGGAGCGCATCGGCCAGCTCGTGGTGTTCGCCGGCAAGGAGATCGAGCACGTGCAGGAGTTCGGCCCGGGCGACATCGGCGCGGTCGCCAAGCTGAAGGAAACGCGCGCCGGGGACTGGCTGGCCGAGCGCGACGAGCCGATCGAGATGCCCCAGCTGCAGCTGCCCGCGCCGGTGATGGCGTTCGCGGTGGCGCCGAAGAGCCGCGGCGACGAGGAGAAGGTGTTCACCTCGCTGCGTCGCCTGCAGGAGGAGGATCCGACGATCGACCTGCATCGCGACCAGCAGACCGGCGAGCAGATCGTCGCCGGCCTGTCGCAGGTGCACGTCGAGGTGGTCGTCGACCGCCTGCGCGAGCGCTTCGGCGTGGAGGTGACGCTCAAGCCGCCGCGCGTGCCCTACCGCGAGACGATTCGCGCCTCGGCGACCGCCCACGGACGCCACAAGAAGCAGTCCGGCGGCCGCGGGCAGTTCGGCGACTGCCACATCGAGATCGAGCCGCTGCCGGCGGACAGCGGCTTTGAGTTCGTCGACAAGATCAAGGGCGGCGTGATCCCCAGCTCGTTCATCCCGGCCGTCGAGAAGGGCGTGCGGGAGGCGATGGACGCCGGCGTGCTGGCCGGCTATCCCGTCAAGGACGTGCGCGTGCGTCTGTTCGACGGCGCCTACCACAGCGTTGACTCCTCGGAGATCGCCTTCAAGCTGGCGGGCGTGCAGGCGATGAAGCAAGCGCTCGGCGAGGCCGAGCCGGTGCTGCTCGAGCCGATCATGCTCGTCACGCTGTCGGTGCCCGAGGCCTACGTGGGAGACGTGATCGGCGACCTGAACAGCCGGCGCGGGCGTCCCCAGGGCATGGAGCCCGTCGGGGCGATGACCGAGATCAAGGCCGAGGTGCCGATGGCCGAGATGCTGTCCTATGCCCCCGACCTGCGCTCGATCACCGGCGGGCAGGGCGACTACACGCTGGAGTTCCTGCACTACGAAGAGGTCCCAGGCCACCTCGCCCAGAAGGTCATCGACCAGGCGGGCGACGAGCGCGAGGCGGCGCACGCCTGAGGCGGGTGGGCGCGAAAGCCCGCCCAGGGCTTGCTTCTCGCGCCGCGGGGAGTAGCATGGACGACAATGATCTACTGCGTCGTCCCCAGACCGATGGCCGACGAGCTGTACCCGCGGCTCGCAAAGCACTACGACGGCGATGACGGCGTGACGGTGATCGTCGACCGGCGCGAGTTCGACCGGCGCGCTCGCCGTGGGCGCTCGGGCGCCGTCGGATCCGCTGACGGGCGCCAGCGGCGCATCGTGCGCGACCGGCGCCGCGCGCGCGTGGCGGGGGACCCGCTGCCGCTCGCACGCGTCTGAAGACGCGCCCGCATCCCGCGCGTGCTGGACAATCAGCGCGATGAAGCTGATCGTGCACGTCGACGGCGGCGCCCGCGGCAATCCCGGCCCCGCCGCCGCCGCCTGCGTGATCAGCTCGCCCGCGGGTGAGCTGCTGGGCGAGCACACGCAGCTGCTTGGCTCGGTCACCAACAACGTCGCCGAGTATCGCGCGGTGCTGCTCGGCATCGAGCAGGCGCGCGCGCTGGGCGCGACCGAGATCGAGATCGTCGGCGACTCCGAGCTGATCGCCAAGCAGCTGACCGGCGCCTACAAGGTCCGCCACGAGGCGATGCGCGCGCTGCACCGCCAGGCCACGAGCGCGCTCGCGGCGTTCCAGCGCTGGTCGATCCGGACGGTGCCGCGGGCGCAGAACGCGCAGGCCGACGCGCTCGTCAACGCCGCGCTGGACCAAGCGAAGGCGGCGCTCGCCGACTGAGCAACCGCGCGGCACCAGAGCCGCGCCCGCGACGCGCGGTCAGTGCAGCGCGTGCGCCGACTGGGCCAGCGCGATCATCTGCGCGTTCGACAGTTCCTCGAGCAGCGTGTTGGTCAGCCAGTACAGCACGTTGCCCGCGCGCCAGCCGATCGCGTGGATGTGCGAGCCGTCGTCGACCATCCGGTAGGAGCGCCCGCCGACCGTCTGCACGCGCGCGTGGGCGAACAGCGGAGGGTTCAGCCAGTCGCTGCCCTCGAAGTCGTAGTAGCCGCCGATCACGTTCTGGCGCCACACCGCGACGTAGGCGTGGTGGAGATGCCCCTGCTGGTCGCGAGCGTGTAAGGGCGCACCTGCTGCTGTTCGGCCTGGCCGGTCTGGAGCGTGGGAAACAGGACGGGGAAGGGGACGCCGATCGCCGCGCGCGCCATTTCATCGCTGCCGGAGGAGCTCACCGGGAACAGGTCGAGCGCGCGCGGCGAGCTGCCGTGGGAGCCGTGGGCGTGGTGTGAGGCGTGCTCCGACGGCCGGGCCGCCGGCACGCTGACCTGTTCGTCGCCGTGGAGGAAGTCGGCCAGCGTGGCCTGCGCGAGCGCCGCCGTGGTCGTCACGTACGAGACGCCGTGCAGCTGGTAGTCGATGTTGGTCGTGCGGAACTTGACCTGGCGCAGCGGCTTTCCCTGGGAGAAGGCGATCAGCTTGGCGAGTTCGATCAGCTCGCTGGCCGAGGCGTGGAAGGTCGTGCTGATCGCCTTGCCCACGGATTTTGCGACGGTGTCGATCTGGCCGAGCTCGTTGCCCGGTGAGAGCTGCTCGCGCAGGTCGCGCAGGAAGTCCTGCTGGCGCGCCACCCGCACGAAGTCCGAGTCGGTGTGGCGGTAGCGCACGTAGTCCAGCGCGTTTTCGTAGCACAGCTTCTGATAACCGGGCTGCAGGTCGATGCTCGTGTAGTTGGTTTCGGTGGAGCCGACATTGAGGTTGTAGTAGTGGTGGTCGACGTTGACGTATGCGCAGCCGAGCGTGTCGACCACTTTGATGAAGCCCTGGAAGCTGACGTCGACGATGCCGTTGAGCTTCAGCCCAGGGAAGACTTCGCGCTCGATCGTTTCCGCCGCGAGCACCATGCCTCCGCGCGTGGCGCCGAGCCTGTTGCCGATCGTGTAGGCGGCGTTGATCTTTTCCTGCGGATAGCTCTGGCCGGTCCTGGTCGTGATGTTGACGAGCAGGTCGCGCGGGATCGACATCACCGAGGTCTGTTCCTGTTCGGGGTCGAAGCGCACCAGCAGGATCGTGTCCGAGTGCGGCGGGTCTTCGCGGTCGAAGCTGTCCTTGGCGCCGACGCGCCGGTCTGTGCCGAGGACCAGGAACGTCTGCGGACCTCCGCTGTATTCCGCGCTGACGACGCCTTTGGGCACGCTGATCGTGCTCGGAAAGACCTCGTGGGCCAGATCGGTGATCTTGTTCAGCGCGAGCGTTGCCGTCGCGCCGGCGCTCAGCGCGACGATGATCACCGCCGCGACCAGGAATCGCTTGAGCATCCCGAAGCCCGGCGAAGGCGGGCGCTCGTCATCGTGGGATGTGACCGGATAGCCGCTCATCGACGATCATGCGCCGCTGCCCGGCCGGCGCGCGTCGCCCCAGAGTAGCGAGCGGACCAGCCGGGCACGCCGGGCGAAGCGGTTAGGCTGTCGTTGCGCGCGCGCCCCTGGACGGCCCAGCCTGGCCGGGCTCGCACGCGACCGCCCGACCATGCTGAGCCCAAGAAACCGCGAGCTTCTAGGTCTCGTTCCGGCGGCGCTGCTCGTCATCGGCGGGTTCACCGCCATCTTCGTCCAGTCCGAGGGCAATGCGCCGGGCGCCTCGACCAACGTCACGATCAATCACGCCTCCAGCGTGTCGCTGACGTACGGCGCGATCTTCCTCGCGCTGTGTCTCGCGGGGCATCTCGTGATCCGCGTGGCGCTGCCGCACGCCGACCCCTACCTGTTTCCGCTCGCGGCCGCGCTCGCGAGCGTCGGCATCGTGATGCTCTACCGCATCGACCCGGTGCTCGCCCGCCAGCAGGCGCAGTGGATGGTCGTCGGCCTGCTGCTGTTCGCCGCCACGATCCTTGCGCTGCGCCGCAGCGGCGTCGCGGTGCTCGAGCGCTACCGCTATACGCTCGCCGCGCTCGCCATCGCGATCACGATCCTGCCGCGCCTGCCCGGGATCGGCGAACAGGTCAACGGCGCCTACCTGGCGATCCACGTCGCCGGCATCTCCTTCCAGCCGGCCGAGCTCGCCAAGCTGGCGATCGTCATCTTCCTCGCCAGCTACCTGCACGACAACCGCCAGATCCTGGTGACGGCCGGCCGGCGCGTGCTCGGGGTGACGATTCCCCCGATGAAGCAGTTTGGCCCGATGCTCGTGGTCTGGGGGGCGGCGATGGGCACGCTGCTGCTGACGCGCGAGCTCGGCACCTCGCTGATGTTCTACGGCGCGTTTCTGGCCCTGCTGTATGTGGCCACGGGGCGCTTCTCGTTCGTGCTGATCGGCGTCGTGCTGTTCGCGCTCGGCGCCTGGTACATAGCGGGTCACGTCAGCCACGTGCACGCGCGCGTGCTGGCGTGGGAAGACCCGTTCGACCCGGCGCTCTACCACCAGGCGATCGGCGGCAGCTACCAGATCGCGCAGTCGCTGTTCGCACAGGCCGACGGAGGACTGCTGGGAACGGGCTTCGACCAGTCGCTGCTGCGCGCGCCGCATCACGGCGCGCTGATCCTGCCGGTCCCCGAAAGCGACATGATCTATGCCGTGATCGTCAACGAGCTGGGGCTGGCGGGCGCGGCTGCGCTGCTGCTCTGCTACCTGCTGTTCGTCGTGCGCGGGCTGAAGACCGCGGTGCTCGCGCGCGACTCGTTCTCAAAGCTGCTGGCGACCGGGCTGGCGTTCGTGGTCGCGCTGCAGGTGTTCGTGATCGTGGGCGGCGTCACGCGCGTGATCCCGCTGACGGGCGTGACGCTGCCCTTCGTCGCTTACGGCGGGTCGTCGGTCGTGATGAACTTCGTGCTGCTCGCGCTGCTGCTCGTCGTCTCCGATCGCGCGCGGCGTCCCTATGAGCGTCCGGCGCGCCGCTGAGCGCCGCCGACCGGGCGCCTGGGCGAGAGCTCCCACGCCAGGGGCGCTGCGCAGGTGCGCAGGGCGCTCCGTCGAAGACCCTCGCCGAGATGCCGACCTCCACGCGTGCATATGCGACGTCGCGCTTCTCGCTGCGTCACGGCGGCTCGCCGGGTCACGGGCGCTACCTCGGCTTGTCGGCGCACCGCGGGCGCGAGCCCGGCTCGCCGGCCGGGCTGCATCGCACGCCATGGATCGCGCGACTGCGCCGTGCGCTGGCCGAGGATCTGTTCGTGATGCACTACCAGCCGATCGTGTCGCTGGCCGACGGGCGGGTGTCCCATCGCGAGGCGCTCCTGCGCCTGGCGGACGATCCCGGTGGGCGACTGGTCGCGCCGGGCGCCTTCCTGCCCGCGGCCGAGCGGCACGGGCTGATCTGCGACATCGACCGACTCGTGCTGGAGAAGGTCGTCGCGCGCCTGGCCCGGCAGTCGCGGCGCGGCGCGGCCGGCGTCGCGGTGAACCTGTCGGCCCTGTCGGTGACCGACCCGGGCATGCTCGACCACGTCCAGCGGCTGCTGGTGCGCGCGCGCGTGGACCCCGCGCGCCTGGTGATCGAGCTCACCGAGACCTCGGCGATCTCCGACATGGCCCGCGCAAAGGCCTTCTGCGCGGGCGCCCAGGAGCTCGGCTGTGCGATTGCGCTGGACGACTTCGGCGCGGGCTTCGGCTCGTTTCAGTACCTCAAGCACCTGCCGTTCAGCTATCTGAAGATCGACGGCGGCTTCATCCGCGGCCTGACGACGTCGCGCACCGATCAGCTGGTCGTGCGCGCGCTCGTGCAGCTGGCGGGCGGGATGGGCAGGCAGACGATCGCCGAGTTCGTCGCAGACGCGGCGACGCTGCAGATGGTCGCCGACCACGGCGTGGACTACGCGCAGGGCTACGCCGTCGGCCCGCCGGTCGACGAGCTGGCGCTCGGGACCCCGGCGCTCGTCGCGGCGCGCAGGTAGGGTGTCGGCATGCGTGCGGTCACCTTCCAGGCGCCCGGCGAGGTGCGCGTCGAGGACGTGCCCGAGCCGGCGCTCGAGAGTCCCGACGACGCGATCGTGCGGATCGAGGCCAGCGGCGTCTGCGGCTCTGACCTGCACATCTACCACGGCCGCACGCCGGTCGAGCCGGGCTTCACGATCGGTCACGAGTTCGTCGGCACAGTCGTCGCGGCCGGGCCCGAGGTCCAGCGCGCGGCGGTGGGCGACCGCGTGCTGGGGTGCTTTCACACCGCGTGCGGGACCTGCCGCGCGTGCCTGCGCGGCGACTACCACCGCTGCCTGCACGGACGCACGTTCGGCCACGGCTCGTTTCTTGGCAATCTGCCCGGCGCGCAGGCCGAGCAGGTGCTCGTGCCGCGCGCGAACATGACGCTACGCCGGGTGCCCGATGGCATGGCCGACGAGGTCGCGCTGTTCGCGGGCGACGTGATGGGCACGGGCTGTCATGCGATCTGGCATGCGGGGATGCACGCGGGCGACACGGCCGCGGTGCTCGGGCTAGGGCCGGTCGGGCTGTGCGCCGTGCAGGCGGCGCGCGCCTCGGGCGCGACGCAGGTGTTCGCGGTCGACACCGTCGCCGAGCGCCTGGAGATGGCGCGCCGGTTCGGGGCCGTGCCGATCCACCTCACCGACGAAGACCCAAAGCGCGTGGTGCGCAAGGCAACCGACGGCGCCGGGGTCGATGTCGCCGTGGACGCGGTGGGAGGCGTGGACCCGCTGGCGCTCGCGATCAGCCTGGCGCGCGACGCGGGGACTGTCTCGGTGGTCGGTGTGCATGCCAGCAACGGCGAGGTGCCGCTCGGCCTCACCTGGCTGAAGGGCCTGACGATCACGACCGGCCTCGCCAACGTGATCGCCCACGTGGACCGCGTGCTGGCGATGATCTCGGCCGGCCTGCTCGATCCGTCGCCGCTCGTCACGCATCGCATGAGCCTGGACGACGCGCCGCAGGCCTATGAGCTGTTTGACCGGCGCGAGGCGCTCAAGGTCGTGCTCGCCCCCTAGCGACGGCGACCAGCCTCCAGGTGCAGAGATGATCGCGGCCGCCGACACCGTGAACGCAGCCGCGGGGCGCTAGCCGGCAGTCGATGCGCGCACGGGCCGTGACATCGGCAGGCGCGGCTGCGGCGAACGTCGGTCACGCGGAGGCCGCGCCGCCGGCCGCGCCTGGAATCAGCGAGCGCGACGCGCGCGGCGGGCGCTGGACGGCCGCGCTCGCGGGCGCGTGCGGGCTGCTGATCGTGGCCGCGACTGCGGAGATCGTGCTCGACGGCGCGCTCGCCCGCTCACCGCTGATCCCCAAATCGCCACAGATCGCTGGCTGGCTGGTGGGCGCCGGCGAGCGCCTCGGGTTCCGCGTCTTTCTGATCGCGCTGCTCGTCTTCACGGTCGCCTATGCGGTGCTGCTGGAGCTCGTCCGCCGCCGCGGCGGCCGGGCGATCGGCAAACGCTTTGCGATCGCACTGGTGGCGGTGCCCCAGGCGATCGTGTTCGCCGGGCCGATCCTGCTGTCCACCGACGTGTTCAGCTACATCGCCTACGCGCGCATGGGGGTCGTGCACGGGGTCAACCCCTACCTGCACGGCCCGACCGCGATCGCCGCCGACCCCGTGTTTCGCTACGTCGGCATGGACTGGCTTCACGTCGCGACGGCCTACGGTCCGCTGTACACGCTGATCTCCTACCCGTTCGCGCTGCTCGGCGTGACGGGTGCGCTGTGGTCGATGAAGGCGCTCGCGCTCGGCGCCAGCGCCGGGACGCTCGCGCTGACCTGGCGCTGCGCGCGCACGCGCGGGCTGGATCCGGTGATGGCGCTTTTGGCGGTCGGCGCCAACCCGCTGTACGTCATCTACACGCTCGGCGGCGCGCACAACGACCTGATCATGCTCCTGGCGATGATGGGCGCTGTGAGCCTTTCGCTGGCGGGGCGCGACGCGGCGGCCGCGGGCACGGTCGTCGCGGGCGCGCTGGTGAAGGCCTCGCTCGCGGTGCTGCTGCCCTTCATGGTGATCGCCCGGCGAAGCTGGCGGCCGGTCTTCGGTGCGCTGGCGACCGTGGTCGTGCTCGGGCTGGCCGGCTACCTGGCGTTCGGGGTGCACGGGCTGGACGTCGTCGCGGCGCTCAATCGCGACGCGGCGTTCGTCTCGACCGACAGCTTCCCCAACGAGCTGGCGCACCTGTTCGACAAGCCCGGCGTGTTCCCGGTCGACCACGACGTGCTCAAGCTGGCGCTCGTGGTGATCGTCGTGCACCTGCTGTGGCGCACCTGGCGCGGCTATGACTGGGTCGCCGCCTCGGGCTGGACGCTGCTGGCGATCTCGGTCACGAGCACGTGGCTGCTGGCGTGGTACATCGTCTGGTCGCTGCCGCTGGCGGTCGTCGTGCGCGACCGTCGCCTGCTCGTCGCGACGCTGTTCGTGCAGGCGCTGTTCATCGTCCACCAGCTCGCTCCGCTGCTCGCACCGGTCTCGTGACGCGCGCGCTGGACATGCGCAGCGTGCGGCTGGTCGAGACGACCGTGCTCGTGCTCATGGGCCTGCTGCTGGCGGTCGCGACGCTCTACGACCTGGCGCTCAACACGCGCATCAACCACCGGCTCGTCGACGACGTGCGCACGTGGCGCGCATACACCGGCCACGGCTACCACAACCTAGCGATCGACCGCCAGCTGCTCGGCCGCAACAGCGCCCACGAGGTCGTCTGCGGCAACACGACCCCGGGACCGCCCGGCGCGAGGATCCAGCTCTGCCTGGTGATCGCCGGCCCGGTCGTCGCCGGGCGGCGCAGCGTTCAGGGCGGCTGGTACGTGCAGGCCTACCAGCCGGACGTGCGCGCGAGTCGCTACGGGTGCTTCGGCGAAGGCGCGCAGGGGCTGTGCCCGGCGCCCGCCGCCGCGCCGCCTGCGAGGAGCGGGTGAGCGTCGCAGCCGCCTCGCCCAGCGCGGCGCGCGCATCAGCGCGCGAGCGGGCGCGAGCGCTCGCTGCGTGGTGGCCGCTGCTCGGGCTGACGGCGCTGGCGGCCGCGCTGCGGTTTGGCACGCTGGACCTGCAGAGCTTCTGGTATGACGAGGCGTTCACGCCGGTCCGCGTGCTGCATCCGAGCCTCACCTCGACGCTGCGCGCGGTCGTTCACACCGAGAACACCCCGCCGCTGTGGTACGTGCTCGCGTGGGCGGACTCGCGCGTCTTCGGCACCGGCGAGATCGCCCTGCGCTGGCCGTCGGCGCTGGCGGGCACGCTGACGGTGCCTGTCGCGTGGGCGATCGGGCGCGAGCTGACCGGGCGACGCGCCACCGCGCTGGCGGCGGGCGCGCTCGTCGCGGTCAACCCGCTGCTCGTCTGGTACTCGCAGGAGGCGCGCGCCTACGGGCTGTTCGTTTTCGCGATCGCGCTCGCGATGTTGTGCTTCCTGCGCGCCCGCGCGCAGCCCAGCGCGGGTCGCCTGGCGGGGTTTGCGCTCAGCGGCTCGCTCGCGCTGCTCAGCCACTACTTCGCCGTCTTCCTGCTGATCCCGATGGCACTGCTGCTGCTCGTCGACCTGCTGCCCTCGCGCGCGGGCGACCCGGGGCGCGCCGTCGGCGCTCCCGCGCGCGCTCGTGCGGGGCCCGCTCACGTGCGGCGCGCCACGATCGCGGCGGTCGGCGCGCTGGCCGCGGTGGGGTTCGCGCTCGTGCCGCTGATCTCCGCGCAGGCCGGTCACGGGACCCAGTGGATCGGCAGGTGGGCGCTGTCCTCGCGCCTGGCGACTATCCCGCAGTACTACCTCACCGGCTACATGGGCGCGCCGCTCGGGCATGGGATCGAGCTGCTGGTCGCGCTGCCGATCCTCGCCGGTCTCGGGCTCGGGCTGTGGCGCGTGCTCGACGCGCGCGAGGAGCGCGCGGCGGCGGTCGCGCTGCTGATCGCCGCGGGCGGCGTGCTGATCCCGATCGCCCTGGCGCTGCTGGGGGCCGACTATCTCGCGCCGCGCAACCTCGTCGGCGCGATGATCCCGGTGAGCGCGCTGATCGCGGTCGTAGTCGTCTCGCGCCGCGCCGGGCGTGCGGGCGTCGCGCTCGCGACGCTGATCGCGATCGCGTTCCTGGCGGTCTCGCTGGACGTCGATCTCAGCCCGCGCCTGCAGCGCGGAGACTGGCGCGGGCTGGCGAGATCGCTGGCGCTGCCCTACGCGGCGGCCGGTCCGGCGCGCGAAGGCGCGACGGCCGTGCGCGGCCCCGAGCGCGCGATCACGACGATCGAGCTGGGCTCGCTGCCCCTGCAGTACTACCTGCCCGGCCTACGCAACGTGCCTCGCGGTGGCGCGGTGACCGTCCAGGAGGTCGACGAGACCGGCTACGCGCCGCTGCGCGCGTCCGCCGGTCGCCCGCCGGCTGGCGGCTTTCGCCTCGTGGCCCGCACGGATGTCCACGGGCTGGTCGCATATCGCTTCGTGTCGGAGCGCCCGCAGACGATCTCGCAGGCGACGCTCGCCCACGATGTGATCACGCTCGCGCGCCCTGAGGTGCTCGTGATCGGCAACCGGACTCTCGTCGATCGGCAAAAAGCCCTAGCGTTGCGACAATGAGCATCGTGTCGTCGACGGTGGAGGCTCAGAGCGAGGCGCGCGCGGCGCTCGCGCGCGGTCGTGACCACCTGCTTTCGCTCCAGCACGAGCAGGGCTGGTGGCAGGGCGAGCTGCAGACGAACGTGACGATGGACGCGGAGGACATGCTGCTGCGCGAGTTCCTCGGCGTCCGCCGCGCAGACGAGACCGAGCGCTCGGCGGCGTGGATCCGCTCCCAGCAGCGCGAGGACGGGACCTGGGCCAACTTCCACGGCGGTCCCGGCGAGCTGTCGACGACGATCGAGGCCTACTGGGCGCTGCGCCTGGCCGGCGACGCGCCCGATGCCCCGCACATGCAGGCCGCGGCGAGCTTCATCCGTGCCCGCGGCGGGCTGCAGCACGCACGCGTCTTCACCCATGTCTGGCTGGCGCTGTTCGGGCTGTGGTCCTGGGATCAGGTGCCGGCGCTGCCGCCGGAGATCGTCCTCCTGCCCGCGTGGGTGCCGCTGAACATCTACGACTTCGCCTGCTGGGCGCGCCAGACGATCGTCGCCCTTTCGCTGGTCAAAGACCAGCGGCCCGTTCGCCCGCTGCCGTTCGACCTCGACGAGCTGCGCGGCCCGCAGGCGTGGGAGCCGCGGCGGCCGAGCTCGCGGCGGGGGCGCTGGCTGGCGCGCCTGGACCGCGCCGTGCGCGCGTACGAACGCCGCCCGATCGGCCTGCTTCGCCGGCTGTCGCTGGCCCGCGCCGAGCGCTGGATCGTGCGCCGCCAGGAGGCTGACGGATCGTGGGGCGGCATCCAGCCGCCGTGGGTGTACTCGCTGATCGCGCTGTCGCTGTGCGGCTATCCGCTGGAGCATCCGCTGATCCGCCGCGGGCTGGAGGGCCTGAGCAGGTTCATGGTCGAGGATCGCGACGACGCGCGCGGCGTCGGCGCTCCCGCCGGTCCCAGCCGGCGGCTGGAAGCCTGCCAGTCGCCCGTCTGGGACACCGCGCTGGCGATCGTCGCGCTCAGCGACGCCGGCGTGGTCGCCGACGATCCGGCGATGGTGCGCGCCGCGCGCTGGCTGCTGGGCGAGGAGGTCACGACCTGCGGCGACTGGTCGGTCGCGAGACCGGATCTGTCACCCGGCGGCTGGGCGTTCGAGTTCGCCAACGTCAGCTATCCAGACGTCGATGACACCGCCGAGGTCGTGCTCGCGCTGCGCTGCGCCGCGCCGCGCGCGCCGTCTGAGCGCAACGGCGATCGCGCCCTGCGCCCGGGCCTCGATGCTTGCAACGGCGCGCGAACCGTGATCGGCCTCGGCCCGCGCATCGATGGCGCGATCGAGCGAGCGCTGCGCTGGGTTCAGGGGATGCAGAGCGCGGGTGGCGGCTGGGGGGCGTTCGACGCCGAGAACACGCGCACGCTGGTGCGCGAGCTGCCGTTCCTGGACTTCGGCGAGGTGATCGACGAGCCGAGCGCCGACGTGACCGCGCACGCGGTGGAGATGCTCGCCGCGCTCGGGCTGGCGGACACGCCGGTCGCCCAGCGCGCGATCCGCTGGCTGATCGACCAGCAGGAGCCCGGCGGCTCGTGGTTCGGTCGCTGGGGCGTCAACCACGTGTACGGCACGGGCGCCGCCGTGCCGGCGTTGATCGCCGCCGGCGTGGCTCGCTCGCACGAATCGATCGTGCGCGCGGTGGGCTGGCTGCTCGAGCACCAGAACGAAGACGGCGGATGGGGCGAGGACCCGCGCTCCTACGACGATCCGGCATGGGTCGGTCGCGGGCCGAGCACCGCGTCGCAGACCGCCTGGGCGCTGCTCGCGCTGCACGCCGCGGGCGAGCGCGGCCCGGCGCTATGGCGCGGCGTGGGCTGGCTGGTCGACGCCCAGCGCCCCGACGGCAGCTGGAACGAGCCGCAGTACACCGGCACGGGCTTTCCGTCTGACTACTACATCAACTACCACCTCTATCGCTTGACGTTTCCGCTGATGGCGCTCGGCCGCTGTCTCGGCGAGACCGCCGGCCTCGACGGCCACGATCGCCGCGGCGCGGGGCGGACGCTTCCCGGATCGGTCGCGGCGTCACGGTGATGCTCGTGGCGCAAGCGCCGGGCGGCGCCCTGGGCGCGAGCGCGGTGATGGCGCGGGCGTCGGGCGAGAACTTCCCCGTCGCAAGCCGCCTGCTGCCGCGGCGCGTGCGCTTTCACCTGCTGTCCATCTACGGCTATGCGCGTCTTGTCGACGAGCTCGGCGACAGCGCGCCGGGAGATCGGCTGGCCGCGCTGGATGAGCTGGAAGCCGACCTGGACCGCGCGTTTGCCGGGCGCGCCGAGCATCCGTTGTGCAGGCGCCTGCAGGTCACGCTGCGCGAGTGCGCGCTGCCGCGCGAGCCGTTCGTGCGCCTGATCGAGGCGAACCGCCAGGACCAGCGCGTCAGCCGCTATCAGACCTGGGATCAGCTCAGACGCTATTGCACGCTGTCGGCCGACCCGGTGGGAGAGCTCGTGCTCGGCGTGTTCGACGCTGCCACGCCCGAGCGCATCGCGCTGTCGGACTCGATCTGCACGGCGCTTCAGCTCGCCGAGCACTGCCAGGACGTCGCCGAGGACCTGCGCAGCGGACGGATCTACATGCCGGCGGAGGACCTCGTGCGCTTCGACTGCGACGCGGCGGACCTCGCGGCCGGCCATGCCGGCCCGCAGGTGCGCGAGCTGCTCGCCTTCGAGGTGGCCCGCGCGCGCGCTCTGCTGGGCGAGGGCGCGCCGCTGATCGATCTGCTGCAGGGACGCGCCCGCCTGGCGGTAGCGGCGTTCATCGCGGGCGGGCACGCTGCGCTGGACGCGATCGAGCGCGCGGGCTACGACGTGCTGGGCGGAGCGCCGCGCTCCGGTAGCGCCCGGCGCCTGCGGGCTCTGGCGGCGGTGCTCGCGGAGGGCCGCGGCCGTGGGGGATGACGGCGCGCGCGCGCCCGATCCGCACGACGGGCTGACGACTGACGGTGACCCGTTGGCGCGGGCGTCGGGCCGCGCTGCGGGGACCGCGAGCTCGCTCGCCGACGCCTACCGCCACTGCGAGGCGGTGACGCGCTCAAAGGCGGCCAACTTCTACTGGGGCATTCGGCTTTTGCCCGGCGCGCGGCGCCGGGCGATGTGCGCGGTCTACGCATTCGCGCGCCGCGTTGACGACATCGGGGACGGGGCGCTTGCGCCCGAGCGCAAGCTGCGCCAGCTGGACGCCGAGTCGCGGGCGCTCGCGCAGCTGGGCGCGGGGGAGAGCGACGACCCGGTGATCGTCGCGCTGGCCGACGCGCACGCGCGCTTCGCACTTCCCCCCGATGCGCTTCCGGCGCTGATCGAGGGCGTGCGCATGGACGTCGAGGGGGTGCAGTATGAGACCTTCGACGAGCTCGTGCTCTACTGCCGACGCGTCGCGGGGGCGATCGGGCGGGCGTGCCTGGCGATCTTTGTGCTGCGCGAGCCCGACGGCACCGACCGCGGGCACGCCGCGCGGCTGGCGGACGACCTGGGGGTGGCGCTGCAGCTGACCAACATCCTGCGCGACCTGCGCGAGGACGCCGAGAACGGGCGCGTCTACCTGCCCGCGGAGGACCTGCGGCGCCTTGGCCTGATCGCGCCGGACGCCGACGGCGGCGCGGCGGCGGCGGTGATCGCCCGCGGCGCGTCGCAGCCGGCCAGCAACGGCAGCGCGGCGTCGGGCGTCTTGGTCAGCGACCTCGTGGGCTTTGAGGCGCAGCGCGCGCAGCGCTGGTTTGACCGCGGAATGGAGCTGGCGGCGCTGCTGGACCGGCCGAGCGCCGCGTGCGTGCTCGCGATGGCGGGGATCTACCGGCGGTTGCTGGCGCGCATCGCGGCCGATCCCGAGCGGGTGCTGCGCGAACGGGTCAGGCTGCCCGCGTACGAGAAGGCGCTCGTGGCGACGCGCAGCATGCTCGGCGCCGGCCTTGCGCCGCGCGGGGGGTGAGCGCACGCCGCGCGTGATCGTCATCGGAGGAGGCCTCGCGGGCATCACCGCCGCGCTGCGCTGCGCCGCCGGTGGCGCGCAGGTGACGCTCGTCGAGGTGCGGCGCCGGCTCGGTGGCGCGGCGTACTCGTTTGAGCGCGACGGCCTGCGCATCGACAACGGCCAGCACGTCTTCCTGCGCTGCTGCGTGGCCTACCGCGAGCTGCTGCGGCGCCTGGGCAGCGAGTCGTGCGTGTTCGTGCAGCCGCGGCTTGAGATCCCGGTGCTCAAGCCCGGGGCGCCGCCGACGGTGCTGCGCCGCGGCTCGCTGCCGGCGCCCGCGCACCTGCTCGGCGCGCTCGCGCGTTATCCCCACCTGACGCGCGCCCAGCGGCTGAGCGCGGCGCGGGCCGCGCTTGCGCTGCGCCGCCTGAGCCGCGACACCAGCGGCGCGCGCGGGCGTGCGCTCGATCGCGAGACGCTCGGCGCGTGGCTGGCGCGCCATGGCCAGGGCGAGGAGGCGGTGGCAGCGCTGTGGGACCTGATCGCGCTGCCGACGCTCAACCTGCCAGCCGCGCAGGCCTCGCTGCAGCTCGGCGCGTTCGTCTTCGGGCAGGGGCTGTTCTCGCGCGCCGACGCCGCGGACATCGGCTTTCACCGCGCGACGCTCAGCCAGGCGATCGGCGACCCGGCGGAGCCCGCGCTCGCCCGCGCCGGCGTGACGGTTCGCCTCGGCTGGCGAGCGGAGACGCTCGTGTGCGGAGCGGCCGGCTTTGAGCTGCTCGCCCGCGGCGGCGGGACGACCGAGGACGCGCTGCGCGCAGACGCGGTGGTGGTCGCGCTCCCGCACGCGCGCGCGGCGACCCTGATCGAGCCGCTGCTGGGCGAGGTCGCGGTCAGGCTGCGGATGCTGCAGAGCTCGCCGATCGTCAACCTGCACGTCGTCTATGACAGGCCGGTCCTCGAGCAGTCGTTCGCCGCCGGCGTGGGCACACCGGTGCAGTATCTGTTCGATCGCAGCGACGCCGGGGGCGTGCCGCCGGGCTGCCAGTACCTCGCGGTCTCGCTGTCGGGTGCCCAGCGCGACATGGAGCTGAGCGTCGACGCGCTGCGCGAGCGCTACCTGCCGGCGCTCTCGCAGCTGCTTCCGCGGGCGCGCTCGGCGAACGTCGAGCGCTTCCTGGTCACGCGCGAGCACGCCGCGACGTTTCGCGCCGGACCGGGCGTCGGCGCGCTGCGCTGCGGCCCACAAACCGCGTTGCGCGGCCTTGCCCTCGCGGGGGCGTGGACGGACACCGGCTGGCCGGCGACGCTCGAGGGCGCTGTGCTCAGCGGGCACGCGGCGGCCGCGACCGCGCTCGCCGCGCTCCAGCTGGACGCGCCCGCGCCCGCCGGCGTGGCCCTCGCCGGTGGGCGATGAGCCACGCGTGTGAGCGCCGATGAGCGAGCTGCTGTTCGCGGTTCCGATGCAGATCGAGGCGGCGATCGTGCGCGCCGGCGCGCGCGGTGTGAACGTGCAGCGGACCGGCATGGGCCCGCATCGCGCCCAGGCGGCCGCGCGCAGACTGCTCGCCGCGCCCGGCGAGCGGCTGGTCGTCGTCGGCTTCTGCGGGGGGCTTCAGGAGCACGCGGTGCCGGGCGAGGTGGTCGTGGCCGACGAGGTGCTCGCCGCGCCGGACGAGGCGCACGCTGGCGAACGGGTGGAGTGCTTGGATGCACAGCGGCTTGCGCGCCTGCTCGCCGAGGAGGGGCTGAGCGTGAGGCGGGGAGGCGTCGTGTGCGTCTCGCGGCTGGCGCTCGGCGAGCGGCGAGCGCAGCTGCGCGAGGCCGGCGCGATCGCCGTCGACATGGAGTCGGTCTGGCTGGCGCGGGGCGCCGGCGAGCGGCCGTTTGACGTGGTGCGCGTGGTGCTCGACAGCCCGGCGCACGAGCTGCTGAGCGCGCGCGCACCGCTTGGCGCGCTGCGTGCCGCGCGCACCCTTCACAGGGTCGCGCGGGCGCTCGCGCGAGAGGGGCGCGTGCGGCCGTGACCGCGGTGGCGGCGGCGAAGTTCTAAGGTGGTCTAGAGATGGCGGTCGCCCTTCGACAGAGCACGCGCATCGGCTGGTACCTGATGCGCCAGCGGCTGGCAAAACGCGAGAAGTTTCCGCTGATCGTCGAGCTCGAGCCGCTGTTCCAGTGCAACCTCACGTGCTCTGGCTGCGGCAAGATCCAGCACCCGGACCACGTGCTGCGCCGGCGCATGTCGGTGGAGCAGGCGGTCGGCGCGATCGAGGAGAGCGGCGCGCCGATGGTCTCGATCGCCGGGGGCGAGCCGCTGATCCACCCCGAGATCCACGTGATCGCCGCCGAGCTCGTGGCGCGCAAGCGATTCGTCTACCTGTGCACGAACGCGCTGCTGCTCGAGCGCAAGCTCGACAACTTCAAGCCCAGTCCCTACTTCGCGTGGGCGATCCACCTCGACGGGCTGCGCGAGCGCCACGACGAGTCCGTCGAGCGAGCCGGCACCTTCGACAAGGCCGTCGCGGCGATCAGGGCTGCGCAGGACCGGGGCTTTCGGGTCACGACGAACACGACTTTCTTCACGCACGACTCGGCGGCGACCGTGCGCGAGGTGCTCGACTTCCTCAACGACGACCTGAAGGTCGACGAGATGATGATCTCGCCCGCCTACGCCTACGAGAAAGCGCCCGACCAAGAGCACTTTCTCGGCGTGGCCCAGACGCGCGAGCTGTTCAAGGAGGCGTTCGCGGGTGGGCGGCGCAAGAAGTGGCGCCTGAACCACAGCCCGCTGTTCCTGGACTTCCTCGAGGGCAAGGCCGAATTCGACTGCACCGCCTGGGGGATCCCGAGCTACTCGCTGTTCGGCTGGCAGCGCCCCTGCTATCTGATGTCCGACGGATACACGCAGACCTACCGCGAGCTGATCGAGACGACCGACTGGAGCGCCTATGGTCGCGGCAGGGACCCGCGCTGTGAGAACTGCATGGCCCACTGCGGCTATGAGCCGACCGCCGTCCTGCAGACGACCAGGTCGCTGCGCCAGTCCCTACGGGCGCTCGTCAGCTAGCGGCGGCGCCTCCGCCGAGCCAGCGAGCTCGCCGGGGTCGGTCGCGGTGATCGCCTCAGCCTCGACGGACCCAACGCTCGCTGCGTCCTGCCGGGCGGAGCGGATGTCCTTCCACGTCAGGCCCTCGCCGAGCAGCGCGGGAATGCCCAGCGCGAGCGCCGTGACGACCTCGACCGCCTGCAGGATGATCCCGTAGGCCAGCGCATTGCCGGCGCCGACGCCGTACGCGGCCAGGACGACCAGGCAGGCCGCCTGAAAGACGCCGACGTTCGATGGCGTCGCCGGCAGGATCGCGCTCAGGTTGACCGCGAGCAGGACCGCCGCCGCCGCGGCGAGTCCCCCGTGGTGCTGGATTCCCAGCGCGAACATCACCGCGTAGCACGCCAGCCATTGCAGCCCCCAGGCGGTCAGCTGGGCGGCGACCGCCGGTATGCCGTAGCGCGGGCGCGCGAACACGACCAGCCCGCGGCGGGCGAGCACCAGCAGCCGGGCGATCGTCTTGGCGGCCAATGCCACGCGCAGCGAGCGAGAGCGCGCGGCCGCCGACAAAAGCCGCGGGCCGGCCACCACGAGCAGGCAGATCCCGAGCGGGACGACGAGCGCGGCCGCGGCGCCCGCGAGATGGCCTTTGAACAGCGGCACGCTGGTGACCGTCACCGCGCCGAGAATCACGAGCGCCAGCACGTTGACCAGCGTCTGGGAGAACACCGTGCCGGCGAGGATCAGGATCAGGCGCCGGTTGGAGCCCTCCAGGCGGCGGGCCAGCACGACCACGCGCGTCGGCTCGCCGAGGCGCCCTGGGAAGATCGCCGAGGTCATCACCCCGATCATCGTCGCGCGCAGGACCGGCGCCCATTCGATGCGCGTATCCGGCAGCGCCGCGCGCAGCGTGGCGTCCCAGGCGATCGACCGCAGCACGAGCGACAGCGCCATCAGCCCAATCGCCACGGCGACCCACCCGGGCGCCGCGCTGACGAGCGCATGGCCGATGCGGTGCAGCCCCAGCCGCGAGAGCGCGAACACGAGCAGGCCGACGACGAGCAGCACGGCGACCAGCAGCCCGGTTCGCCGCAGGCCTCGGCGCGCGGGCGCGGGCCGGTTATCGTCAGAGCCCATCGCTCGGGGTCTATCAGGGCGGGCGGGCGCTTGGTCGCCCCGGCGCTCGCGCGGGCTCGCTGGCCGCGGGCCCGCGCTCGGGGGCTGGCGGGCTATGAGCGCGCCGCCTCGGGCAGTCGCACGACGAACAGGGCGCCGCCGCCCGGGGCGTTGAGCGCGCTGATCTGGCCGCCGTGCGCTCGCACGATCCCGTCGACGATCGCCAGGCCGAGACCCGCCCCCGCCTTGCCGCGCCCACGACCGCCCTCGGCTCGCCAGAAACGGTCAAACAGGCGCTCGGGGGAGACGTCGGGCAGGCCGGGCCCGTGGTCGCGCACGCTCAGCACGATGTCAGCGTGCTCGCGCTGCACCGCGACCTCGATCGGGGACCGCGGCGGGGTGTGCACGAGCGCGTTGCGCAGCAGGTTGGCGAGCACGCGCGGCAGCTCGTGGGGGTCGCCCGAGACGATCGCCTCGCCCGGCGCGCTGAGGCTGATCTGACGCTGGGGCGCAGTGGCGCGCGCGTCTGTGACCGCGTCGCGTGCCAGTCGCGCTACGTCCACGGGCTCGCGCTGCTGCGCCGGGGCGCTTTCCAGGCGAGCGAGCGCGAGCATGTCATCCACGAGCGCCCCCATCCGCTTTGACTCCTCCTCGATACGGCGCATCGCGAGCTCGGTGTCGCCCGTGTCGCGCGTGGCGCCGATGCGAAACAGCTCGGCGTAGCCGCGAATCGAGGCCAGCGGCGTGCGCAGCTCGTGCGAGGCGTCGGCGAGGAACTGGCGCAGACGCCGCTCGCTGGCCGCGCGCTGCGCGAAGGCCTGCTCGAGGCGCTCGAGCATCCCGTTCAGCGCCAGGCCGAGGCGGCCCACCTCCGTGCGCGGCGTCGCCGGGCTGACGCGGCGCGACAGCTGCCCGGCGGCGATCTCGCTGGCGGCCACCTCGATCCGGCTCAGCGGGCGCAGCCCGAGGCGCACGACGAAGAACGCGGTCAGGCCGAGCGCGACGAGCACGCCGATGATCACCAGTCCCTCGACGCGCAGCAGCCGGTGAAGCGTCTGCTGGACTTCGCTCAGCGGGACGGCGACGATCGTGAGCGAGCCGTCCAGCGGGTCGCGGTGGGCCAGCGCCCGGTACTGCAGCCCCGACGAGCCCACCGAGCCGACCGTGAAGGCTCGCTGCAGCGGGACGCGCGGCGGCAGCGATGGCGCCGCGGGCGCGGACTGCCCGTAGCTGATCAGGAGGTGCCCGAGAACCCTCCCAGCGCCGTCCCGGCGCTGTCCGTAGGTGCCCGGCGGCAGGTTCGGGCTGGGGCCGGGTGGATGCGCTCCCGGAATGCCCCCGCCGCCGCCCGAGTCGCCGTCGCCCGCCGGTGGACCGCCGTGCGGGGGCTGGGCTTCGCCCGGCGCGCCAGCGCCAGCGCTGTCGAGCGCGAACGACAGCGCCGGTCCAGCTTCGTGCAGCTGGCTGTCGACCCGTCCGAGCAGGAAGGAGCGCTGCTCGGTGTAGATGACGGCTGCCAGCGCGATCAGCCCGGCGGCCGACAGCGCCAGCACGCTGACGAGCAGGCGGGTGCGCAGCGAGGCCATCAGGCGCGCGGCGCCTGGAGGGCATACCCCACGCCGCGCACGGTCCGGATCAGCGGGGGGGCGCCGTGCGCGTCGAGCTTCTTGCGCAGGTAGCTGATGTAGGTCTCGAGCACCCGTCCGTCGCCGCCGAAGTCGTAGTTCCAGACGTGGTCGAGCAGCTGCGCGCGCGTCATCACGCGGCGCGGGTTGAGCATCAGATAGCGCAGCAGGCGGTATTCGGTGGCGGTCAGGTCGATCGGCCTGCCCGCGCGCGTCACCTCGCGCGACTCCTCGTCGAGCTCGAGGTCCTCGAACACCAGGCGTGCGCTGTCGGGGGTGGCCTGGCCGGTCCGGCGCAGGATCGTCCTGATCCGCGCGACCAGCTCCTCGAGGCTGAACGGCTTGGTCATGTAGTCATCGCCACCGCCGCTCAGGCCGCGCACCTTGTCCTCGGTCGCGTCGCGCGCGGTGAGGAAGATGATCGGCACCCCGGCGCGCTGCGCGCCGAGCCTAGCCGCGACGTCAAAGCCCTCCATGTCGGGCAGCATCACGTCGAGCACCATCAGATGAGGCTTGAAGTCGGCGACCGCGGCGAGTGCGTCGCGGCCCGTCGCGGCCGTCTGCACGTCAAATCCCTGAAAGCGCAGCGCCATCGCCACGACCTCGACGAGGTTGGGCTCGTCGTCGACGACCAGCACGCGATGGGCCCTGTGGGCGTCAGGCATGCGTGAGGCGCAGGTCGAATTCCATCGTCGCCCGGTCTGTGACGGTGACAAAGCCGCCGATGCTCGGGGCGGTCATGTGGAACGCGCTCCAGGGAAAGGTAATCGACCCGGCCGCCGCGACGGTCGTGCCCGTCAAAGTCATTTCGAGCGGGATCGTCTCCTGTCTCTGCGTCCCGTGAATCGTGAGGGCGCCCGTCGCCGAGACGTGGGCGACGTGGCCGGACAGCACGCTCGCGGGGATCGTCAGCGGCGCCGTGAGGACGAACGCGGCGGTCGGGTATCTGTCGCTTTCCAGGCCGATCGTGTGGATTTTTTCATCGCGCATCGAGCGGTCGCTCGTGAGCGTGTTGACGGCGACCGTGAAGCGCGCGGCGGTGATGGTAACCGCCGAGCCGGAGCGGTGGAACGTGGCGCTCCCGCTGATCTGCGACGTGCGCCCGACGGCATCGCTCTCGGCGGGGAGGAACGCGAGCTGCTCGCGAACCCGGTAGCCGGCCTGCGAGGCCGGGGCTACCGTCCAGCGGCCGGCGATTGTCGCGCCCGAGCCGCTCGTCGTCCCCGAGCTGCTCCCGGCCGCAGCGCTCGTGGGGGTGGACAGGGTGAAAGGTTTTGGCGAGGACGTGGGGAAGAGGACGAAGTAGATCAGCAGGAAGCCAATGACCGCCAGGGCGAGGATGGCCGCGACGATCGCGAGCACGGTCTTTCGCATCGACCATCGTCCGCGCAGCTTGGTCATGTCTCAGCTCCTTTGCAGTGGCTTTCATGGCGACGCAACCCAGCCGCCGAGCAGTGCTCATCTCAGCTCCGCGGGCTGTGCCCGATCTTAGGAATTACTGAGAGTCGCCTGAGATCCTGAGCGAGTGGCCCAGCGGGCCAGCGCGTCGCGCACGATCGTCGCGTGGTCGAACGCGAGCGCCGGCAGCGCGTCCGTCGAGAACCAGCGGGCATCGCGCGCGTCGTCGGCTCCGGCGACGGGTGTCTCGGCGGGCACGGCGACGAGGTAGACGACCGAGACCGACCAGCCCCGCGGGTCCCGTCCAGGCGTGTCGTAGACGCCCAGCAGCTCGAGCTCGTCGACGCGCAGGCCGGTCTCCTCGGCGAGCTCGCGCGGGGCGGCGTCCAGCGCCCGCTCGCCCTGCTCGACGAAGCCGCCCGGAAGCGCCCACTCGCCGGCGAACGGCTCATACGCGCGCTGCACGAGCAACAGCTCGGGCGTGCGCTCGCCCGCCAGGACCGCGACATCCACCATTAGCATCGGCCGGGCGCGGGCGTGCGATCCCATCGCCGGCGATTCTAGGCTCCTCGCGCGAGGCCGCGCAGTAGGCTAGGCGCTCCAGAAGCCGGCGCCGCGCGAGCCCGCGCCGACGCCCGGCCACCACCGACGACAGAAGGAGCCGCGCCGACGATGCTCACACTCACCGGCCTCGATGAGATCAAGTCCTACGTGGGGAAGGAGCTGGGCGTCAGCGAGTGGCTGCCCGTCACGCAGGAGACGATCGACGCGTTCGCCGACGTGACCGGGGACCATCAGTGGATCCACGTCGACGTCGAGCGCGCCAAGCAGAGCCCGTTCGGCGGAACGATCGCGCACGGCTACTTCACGCTGGCGCTGGCGCCCCGCTTCTCGTATGAGATCTTCAAGTTCGAGGGGTTCGCGTTCGCGGTCAACTACGGCCTGAACCGGGTCCGCTTCCCCGCGCCGATGCCCGTCGGCGGGAAGGTGCGCATGCGCGCGATGCTGAAGGCCGTCGATGACATCCCCGGCGGGCTGCAGAGCAACACCGAGCTGACGTTCGAGCGCGAGGGAGGCGAGAAGCCGGTGTGCGTCGCCGAGACACTCGCGCGCTTGTACACCGGTGCCGCGTGAGGGACGGTCGCGCGGCGCACCAGAGCCCCGGAGGTTGACCGAGCGGCCGGCGCGCCGGTCGTCGATCATGGCGCGATGGAGCAGTTGCAGGTCAACAGCGAGCTGGCCATCCCGCTGGCGGAGGTGACGGTGCGCGCGAGCCGCTCGTCGGGACCGGGCGGTCAGCACGCCAACGTGACCGCCTCGCGCGTGGAGGCCAGCTTCGACGTGCTCGCGTCAGAGACGCTGAGCGAGGCGCAGCGCGAGCGGCTGCTGGCGCGCGTGGGCGCGCGCGTCACGGCGATCGCCCAGGACGAGCGCTCCCAGGCGCGCAATCGTGAGCTGGCCCTGGAGCGGCTGCGCGCCCGCTTGGCCAGCGCGCTCACGGTCCCCCGCAAGCGCCGCGCGACGCGTCCCACCGCGGCGTCGCGCGAGCGGCGCCTCGCGGCCAAGCGCCTGAGGACCCAGCGCAAGCGCGAGCGCAGGCCACCCGAGGACCACTGACGCCGGCCGTCGCGCTCGCGCCGGCTAACGCCGGCCGGCGCGCCCGACGTCGGCGTGCGCTGCGTGGCAGACTGCTCGGCGTCCGCCGCCGGGCCCGGCACCCCATGCGGGCTCAGTCGACACAGGAGCAGCCATGCCCGCAGACGCAACCGAGGCCGGGGATACGTGGGACGTCGTCGTGATCGGAGGCGGTCCCGCCGGCGAGAACGCCGCGCGCTACGCGATCAAGGACAGCCAGCGCACTGCCGTGATCGTCGAGGCCGAGCTGCTCGGCGGCGAGTGCTCCTACTGGGCGTGCGTGCCGAGCAAGGCGCTCCTGCGCCCTGTCGCGGTGCTCGACGGGGGACGCGCGCTGCCGGGCGTGGCGGACACGCTCCGCGGGGGGCTCGATGTGGTGGCCGTGCTGGCGCGACGCGACTCGCTGATCAACAACTGCGACGACAGCGGGCAGGTCGAATGGGCGCACGGGGCTGGGATCGACGTCGTCCGAGGCTGGGGCCGGCTCGCCGGCGAGAAGCGCGTCGAGGTGGCCGTGCCCGATGGGCCCTCGCGCATCGTGCATGCCCGGCAGGCCGTCGTGATCGCCACCGGAAGCAAGGCGGCGATACCGCCGGTCGACGGTCTGCACGAGGCCAGGCCGTGGACCTCGCGCGACGTCACCAACCTCCAGGAGGTGCCTAGGCGAGTCGCCGTCATCGGCGGCGGGGCGGTCGCGTGCGAGTCCGCGACGTGGCTGAACGGACTCGGCGCCGAGGAGGTCACGATCATCGAGCGCTCGCCCGCGGTGCTCGCCCGCTGCGAGCCGTTCGTCAGCCAGATGATGGCCGAGCAGTTCGCAAAGGTCGGCGTGCGGGTCCTCGTCAGCACCGAGCTTGAGTCGGTGCGGCGGCCCGCCGCGCAGGACACCGGCGTGGGCAGGATCCACGGCGGGCCCGCGACGCTCAGCGCGGGCGACTCGCCGTTTGAGGTGGACGAGATCGTCGTCGCTGCCGGACGCACTCCGACCTCCGATGACATCGGGCTCGAGCGGATCGGGCTGGACGTCAGCGGGTCGCACGGATACATCCCGACCGACGAGCACATGGCGGCGGCCGGTGGCGGCGACTGGCTGTATGCGATCGGCGACGCCTGCGGGAATGCCCTGCTCACCCACATGGGCAAGTACCAGGGGCGGATCGCCGGCGCGGTGATCGCGGCGCGGGCCGAGGGACGTGCGACCGACGGCCCGCGCTGTCGCGACATGGCAGACCGCGACATCGTCCCCGCCGTCATCTTCACCGACCCCCAGGTCGCCGCGGTGGGGCTCACCGAGTCCGCGGCCCGCGACAGGGGGATCGACGTCGAGACGCTCGAGTACGACCTCGGGTCGGTCCGCGGCGCGAGCCTGCTGCGCGACGACTACACCGGCTGGGCGAAGCTGGTCGTCGATCGCGGCGCCGATACGCTCATCGGCGCGACGTTCCTCGGACAGGACGTGGGCGAGCTGCTGCACTCCGCCACGACGGCAATCGTCGGCAAGGTCAAGCTCGAGATGCTGTGGCACGCCGTGCCGTCATTTCCCACCGTCAGCGAGGTCTGGCTGCGGCTGCTGGAAGCGCGCGAATGACCCTCCCGGATGCCGCTCACACCTCCCAGCCGTGGCGGATCCATGAGCTGACGGCCGATTTCCGCCTCGAGGACGTGTGGGCGCTGCCGACGCCCGGCGGTCGTGGCGACTTCTCCAGGCTCGTGGCGTTGATCGCCTCGGGTGATCCGGAGCAACGCTCCTCTGGCGCGGCGCGAGTGCTCTGGGCGGTCCGGCGGGGGATGGGGAGGCTGCTCGGCTGGGACGCCGCCGAGGCCGGCGTGGGCGCCCGGGTGCAGACGCTCCGCGACCGGCTGCCCGCGGACCTGCGCGACGGCCCGCGGGGCCCCGACCCGGCGGCGGCGTCCTTCACCTCGCTGTACCTGCTCGAGGACGAGTGGGCCGCGGAGGTGGCAAACCGGACGGTGCACGGCGTCCTGCACGTCGGCTGGGTGCCCGATGGGCGGGGCGTCTATCGCGGCCAGATGGCCATCCTGGTGAAGCGAAACGGACTGCTCGGGGGCGCCTACATGGCCGCGATCAGGCCGTTCCGCCACCTGATCGTGTACCCATCGATGATCCGCCGCATGCAACGCGCCTGGCGAGCGGGCGACGCCGCGTCCTAGCTGTCGCCAGAGGGCGCGGCTGAGCCGGCGAGCCCGCGAAACGCCCACAGCGCCTTGGCCTCGTCCAGCGTCAGCAGACGCCAGCGACCGCTCTCTGCGGCCCACTGAAAGATGCGCACGTCGAGCACGCTGCGCATTCGCTCGAGCGCCCGGATCGCTTCTCCTGCGCCGACGCCCTCGGCCAGCACCTGCGAGCTCATGATGTTCACGACCTTGAACAGGAGCGGGGCGGGCGGCTCAGGCTCAGGCGCCGGACGGGCGGGCCCGCCCAGGTCGACGAGCGCGAGCCCCTCCTCTCGACGAGCGGATCGCAGCGTCTTCTCGTAGGGCACGACGTTGGCGCCCGTGCCCTTGGTCTCCGTGTCGAGTACCCAAACCTTTGTCATGTCTCCACGTTAGAAGCTCGTCCCGGGTGACGCCGCCGCCGCGGCCGAGGCCGCCCTGTCGCCGCGCTCTGATCGGAGCGCTGATGTCATGCGCCGCGTCGCGCCGCGGGGATGTAGAGGAGCAACGTGGCGAGCGCCAGCGCGGCTGCGACCGCCAGCGGGAGGACGAGGCTCGTCTTCAGCATCAGCGCCCCCGCCAGCGCTCCGGCGAGCATTCCGAGGACCGCGGCGGTCCTTCGCGTCGAGCCCTTGCCCGTGCCGCCGAACAGCGGGGAGTCGGCCGCCAGGCCGGTGAGCGTCATCGTGAGCACGGTCGTGGTGAGGTCTGGCACGGCGATGCGACGAACGGTGGCGTTGCGCAAACCCATCGCCAGCGCGAGCAATGCGATCAGCACATCGCTCGATAGGGCAGCGGGCCGGACATCGACGGCCGCGGCCAAGCCGGCGGCGACCGCGATCAGCGTCATCTCGATCGCGAGCGCCCACGCGAAGTGGCGAGGGTGGTCGTCTGCCATCCTCACAGCGAGCACGCCGCCCGCGCCCGCGCCCACAAGGAATGCTCCCAGCGAGACGAGCGGCGCGACGACCGGTAGACCGCCGCTGCCGGCGATCCCGAAGCCGAGAAAGACAATGTTTCCGGTCATGTTCGCCGTGAAGACGTGGCCGAGACCTAGATAGCTCACCGCGTCCACCAGGCCGGTTGTGAACGTGAGGACCAGCAGCGTCCGGGCGAGCGGGTGGTTGATGCTGCGGCTGGCACGCTGAGCGAGTGACTCGTGCTCAGCACCCGCCAGGGCTGCAGGAACGGACATCGTGTGCTCCTCTCACGCAAATGACATCGCTGGGTTGCTCAGAGCCTTCGCGATGGCGAGAGAGGCTTATGATCGACTCGTCTCGGCCACGCTGCAGGCCGCGGCGCTCACGGTACCGTCAACGACGCCACGCAGCGAGCACGAAGGGAGTGCTGATGAAAACCCCCCCGCAGGGCTCCAATCGACCAACCGTCGCCGTGCTGGGAACCGGCAGCATGGGCGCCCCGATCGCCCGCAACCTGCTCGCCGCCGGCTTCCCGCTCTCGGTCTGGAACCGCACGGCTGCGAGGGCGGCTCCGCTCGCGGACGACGGCGCCCGCCTCGCCACCTCGCCCGCCGACGCCGCGCAAGACGCGGACGTCGTGCTGACGATGCTGGCCGACGGCGCGGCGGTCAAGGAGACGATGAGCGGGTCGCAGGGCGCCCTCGAGGCGATGGGATCGGGATCGGTGTGGATCCAGATGGCCACCGTCGGCGTCGATTGGATCAGCCGGCTCATCGAGCTGGCGACAGAGCGCGGTGTCGAGCTCGTCGACGCGCCTGTCTCCGGCAGCGACGGTCCGGCCCGTGAAGGAAAGTTGATCGTGCTCGCCTCCGGACCCGATCAAGCGCGCGATCGAGTGCAGCCGATATTCGACGCGATCGGTCGCGAAACCCTCTGGCTGGGGGCGAGCGGACAGGGAACGCGAATGAAGCTCGTGCTCAATAACTGGCTCGTGGCGCAGGTCGAGGCAGTCGCCGAGACCGTCGCGCTGACCGAGACGCTCGGACTCGACCCGGACCTGTTCCCGCAGGCCATCGACGGCGCACCGCTGGGAGCTCCGTACGCGGTGGCGAAGGCGCGGGCGATGATCTCCGGCGACTTCACCCCCGGCTTCGCCCTGCGGCTGGCCTTCAAGGACGCCGGCCTCGCGCTCGACGCAGCCCGCGACCTGGACCTCAGCCTTCCGCTGACCGAAGCCCTTGCGCCGCGCTGGCAGCAGGCGATCGCAGACGGCCACGCAGACGACGACGTGAGCTCGGTGTTCGCGGAGGCGGCCGCGCAACCTAGCGCGAAAATGGCCGATACCGGTCGGCTTTGAGCAGATCTCTACCGAGCCGCCCGCGCTCGGCGGCAGCCGCTCGCGCCCGTCCATTGGTTGAGCCAGAGCCAGCAGCGTCATCTGCGGCGCGGCTGCAGTCGTTAATACCGGAGCTTTACCGATCCCATCGCGAGGCGGCAGAGGGGCGATCGAGGAACAACCAAGGAGCGAGAGATGCGCCGAGGACCAACTGCCCGTTCGACCAGGACAATCGGTTGGCGGACGTGGCTCCTTGCAATCCTCGGTGTGGCCGCGTTGATCGTGCCGGCGGTGACCGCGGGCGCAGCGTCGGCGGAAACGACGTGGCTGTGCAAGCCGGGGCTCGCCGAAGATCCCTGCGAAGCCAGTGAGGAAACGACCGTCGAGCTGGCCAACGGGAGCAGCTCCGTCGAACTGGCGCAACCGGCGAGCGACCCGCCGATCGACTGCTTCTATGTGTACCCCACGGTGAGCAGCCAGCTCACGGTGAACGCGAACGAAGAAATCGGCCCCGAAGAGAAGCAGGTGGCGATCGACCAGGCATCGCGCTTCTCCCAGCAGTGCAGGGTGTACGCGCCGATCTATCGCCAGCTGACGTTGCACGCGCTTGAAAGCCCCGGAGGGGTCTCGCTTGAAGCCTTCGTAACGGCCTACCTGGGCGTGGTCGCGGCGTTTAATGAATATCTGACTAAATACAACAATGGCCGGGGTTTCGTGCTGATAGGTCACTCTCAGGGAGCCCTGATGCTCAAGCAGCTGATCAAAGCGCAGATCGACCCGAGCCCGGCGCTGCGCGACCGGCTGGTCTCTGCGGTGCTGCTAGGCGGCAATGTCCTGGTGCCCAAGGGCGCGACGGTGGGCGGCGACTTCGCGAACGTTCCAGCGTGCCAGGCCGCCGCCCAGATCCACTGCGTGGTGGCGTACTCGAGCTTCCTGCAAGAACCGCCGGTGGGCGCGGACTTTGGGCGCGTGGGCAGCCCCCTGCTCGGGCCAGCCAGCGCCGAACAGATCGCGAATGAGGAAGTGCTGTGCGTGAACCCCACCCTGCCCGTTCAGGGCGCGGGCGCGGGAGCGCTGCTGCGGTATGAAGCTACGACTCCGCTGCCGTTGCCCGGGTTCACCGCGCCGCACGCTCCCACCCCGTGGGTGAGCATGCCGGGGCAGTACTCGGCACAGTGCGATCACGCCAATGGCGCGAGCTGGCTGCAGCTGAACGACGTGGGTCCCATGGGCGATGCGCGCGAACAGCTGGCCGAAGTCCTAGGACCACTCTGGGGGACGCACCTGCAGGACGTGAACGTCGCCCTTGGCAACCTCGTCGGCATGACCGCGCTGCAATCGGCGACCTACCAGGCGGAAGGCTCGCAACCGGCGGAACCTGCCCCTACACCTGCGCCTGCGTCGCCGCCGGCGGCGGCACCTCTATCACCGGCGCCGCCTTCTCCGGCGCCGCCGGCTGCATATGAAGCCGTCACGCCCACGATTCGCCACCATGCTGTCAAGCGCAAGAAGCCCGCGCATCGTGGCAAGCACGCGGTCAAGCGCAAGGCCGCTCCACGCCACAAGCGCCCCGTGCGTGGACACAAACCTCCGGCTCGCGGCCACACGCGGCCCGCGCACTGACACGGCGCCCGCGGACCAGGTCGTCCCGGCCGGCATTGGGTCGATAGCCTTCTCGCGTGAAGCAAGCAGACGCCGTGATCGTCGGCGCTCGCTGCGCCGGATCGACCCTCGCGCTCGCCCTGGCCCGGCATGGCTGGGACGTGCTCGTCGTGGATCGCGACACCTTCCCGAGCGAAACGGTCTCAACCCACCTGATTTTCCCTAACACGCTCGCTCGCTTGGAGCAGCTCGGGGCGCTCGACTCTCTGCTCGCTGCCCACGAGGTGCCGATGCTCGACTTCCGAATCATCGGTCTGGGCCACGAGATCGCCGGCTCGTTCACGCCGATCGACGGCTTTGATCAGGCGGCAGCGCCGCGTCGCGTCGCGCTCGACAATGCGATCCTCGATACGGCGCTTGCGGCCGGGGCGGCTGGGCGCTTCGGCGAACGTGTCGTCGACCTGATCGGCGCCGGAACGCAGGAGGATCCGGTCGCCGGCATCGTGCTCGAGAGCGGCGAGCGGATCGGCGCCAAGTGGGTGTTCGGCGCCGACGGCCGCGCCTCGACGGTCGCTGGCCGGCTCGGGATCGAGAAGACTCGTCCCTTGAAGGGTGAGGTGACGTTCCTGCTCGCCTACTGGCGTGGCATCCCCAACGACGGATATGCGACCTCTGATGTCCGGATGGACGAGCTCGTGAACCGGTGGGCGGCCGAGGACGGCGTATGCCTGCTGACCGCTTGGGGTGATGCCGAGTTCACGCGCGGCTCGAAAGAGGAGCGCCTGGGCCGGTATCTCGAACGGCTGCGCAATTTCCCCGAGACGATCGAGCCGGACGTCCTGGAGAAGGCCGAGATGGTCAGCGACGTCATCGTCGCCCCCGAGTCGCTGATGCGTGGCTACTTTCGCACCCCGGCCGGGCCGGGGTGGGCGCTGGTCGGCGACGCCTGCCACTTCAAGCATCCGGCGACCGCCCAAGGCATCGGCGACGCTGTCGAGCAGGCGGTCTACGTCGCTGAGGTCCTATCGGGTACCAACCCGAGCCTCGAGTCTTACGCGGGCTGGCGCGACAAACGTGCCTCCGAGCACTACGAGTGGTCCTTTACATGGGGGCGCTTCCCGCAGCCGGAGTCCGAGAACCTGTTCAGGGGCTGTGCGAGCGAGGACGACGCCGCCCAGGACCTTCGGGACTCCTTCAGCCGCCTTGTGGAGCCGTCTGGGGTGCTCAGCAGCGAGCGACTATCGAGGTGGTTTGCGCCATGACCGGAGTACAGTGCGATTCCGATGCCGCTCTACATGGATCGTCACGACCTTCAGGGTGCCACGGCTGCCGATCTCGCATCGGCTCACCTGCGCGATCTCGAGGTGCAAGACAGCTTCGGCGTGCGCTTCGTCACCTACTGGTTCGAAGAAGAGGCCGGTCGCGGGTTTTGCCTTATCGAGGGTCCCAACAAGGAGTCCGTCGAGGCGGCCCACAGGGCCGCGCACGGGATGCTCCCGGCGAACGTGGTCGAGGTCGATGAGGCCAACGTCCGAGGGTTCTTTGGACGGCTCAATACGCACCCTCCCGGCGAACCATATGTGGAAAGCGCCTTTCGGGCCATCCTCTTCACCGACATCGTCGATTCGACTCGTCTTACTCAGCAATTAGGGGATCGCGTGGCCATGCAGCTGCTTCGCCAACATGACTCGATCGTGCGCGCTGTCCTGGCGCAGTTCGGCGGTAGCGAAGTCAAGCACACCGGTGACGGGATCATGGCCGCGTTCGCCGGGGCGTCCCAGGCGGTCGGCGCAGCGATGCAGGTCCAGCGGGTGCTCCAAGAGCACAACGCCGGGCAGTCGGGATTGCATGTGCGCATCGGGGTGGCGGCGGGAGAGCCCGTGACCGAGCAAGACGATCTCTTCGGCGCGGCCGTGCAGCAGGCCGCGCGGCTGTGCGCGTGCGCTCAGCCGGATTGCGTCGTCGTTTCATCCGGGGTGCACGACCTGTGCCGCGGCAAGCGCATCCGGTTCTCCGACGCGGGCGCCATCGCGGTAAAGGGCTTCGACGAGCCGATCGGGCACTTTGAGGTTCACTGGCGCGATTGACGTCACTGACATCGACGCGCGCTGGCAAGCACTGAGCGGCGTGCGCAGCCAGGAGCGAGAACGGCACAGTCCATTGGATAAGGGAGTGATCATGCAACGAGGAATCCTCTTGCTAGCTTCAACGCTGACCGCACTGGCTGTATCAGGAATCGTCGCGTCGGTATCGTCGGCGAAGGCGCCGCCTCACCGGTGCGAAGTCGAAGACGCTCGCACGCACATCAAATACACCACGCTGCAGGAAGCCGTGGGCGCGGCGAGCGCAAATGACACACTGACCATCAACGGCACCTGCATGGGCGACACGACGATCGAACAGGATCTGAACATCGTCGGCCGGGGCTCGGCCACGCTCGACGGCTCGAACAGTGCCAAAACACCTGGATCGGTCGTCTCCATCGTCAGTGGTGCGACCGCCACGATCAGCGGCTTGACGATCAAGGGTGGCGATAGCTCACTGAGCGGCGGCGGTATCGACAGCAAGGGTTCGCTCACACTCGTGAACTCGACCGTGGAAGGCAACCAGGCGGCCAAGATCGGTGGCGGCATCTACGCCATCGTCCTTACGCTTGAACACGCCACCGTGCGCGGGAATTCGGCGACTGCGGAGTTTGACGAGGGCGGCGGGGTCTTCGCCCTCGAATCGCTCACGCTCAAGAACTCGAGGGTGGCCGACAACGAAGCGACACAAGCCGGTGGGATCTTTATCCACACCGGAACGCTTACGCTCGAAAACTCGAGCGTCGACCATAACAGCGCGGTGCACCGCGTCGGCTTCCCGCGGGGGGCAGTCGGCGGGATCAGAGCCGTTAGCTACGGGGGCGGTTCGGTCACCGCGACGCTCAAGAACTCGAGTGTCAGCTACAACACAGCGGACGAGGAGATCGGCGGGATGGATATCGGTGGTTCGCTCACGCTCGAACGTTCGACGGTCGAAGACAACAGGGCCGGTGAATACATTGGCGGTATCAGTGTGGTGCCCGCTTTCGGCGCATCTAGTGCGGCGCTCACGCTCAGGAACTCGACAGTGAAAGGCAACGAAGCGCAGGAACTAGGAGGCGGTATCTATAGCGACGACGCTTTCCTGACGCTCGAAGGCTCAGACGTCAGCGACAATGTGGTGACCAACGCGGACGGCGGCGGAATCTACAATCAGGGGGGTTCGGTCTCCCTCGAAGAGTCGACCATCAACGACAACAAGGCGAGGGACGGCGGCGGTATCTACAGCGTCGGCAGACCGAGTTTCCTCGCTTCAGTCGAATTGAACGGCTCATCCTCCGTGCGAGGAAACGAAGCATCGGGCCAGGGCGGCGGGATCTACAACGGCCCCCACTCTTCGCTGACGTTGAACGGCTCGGGATCGGTGCGCGATAACGGGGCAGAAGACGGCGGCGGGATCTTCAACGAAGACTCCGTCACTTTGAACGGGGAAGCGTCCATGACTCGCAACACGGCCTCCAAGGACGGCGGCGGGATCTACAACGAAGCAGGTTCAGTCACCTTCAACGGCTCGTCCTCGCTGACGCGAAACGAAGCCTCGACCCCCGGCAGCGGCGGCGGGATCTTCAACCACAAGACCGGCGGTGCCGCGATCATCTTCGGAGTGGGCTCGCTGGGAACCGTGAGCCGCAACGAGCCGGAAAACATCGAAGAGGTCTAGTCGAGAACACCGGGCCCGAAGGACGCCATCGCAATGGGCGTTTGCGTACTAGCCTCAGGGTCACTTCCCACCCCGACGGAAGGAGACCCATGAGCAGCTCCAACTTTACGATCACGAACCTGATGGACGTCGAGGACTCCGCGGGCAAGCGCAGCCCGGAAGTCGAGGGTCGCATGGCGCGCCAGCACCTCGACTCAGACCACCTCGGCGTGAGCTACTGGCGCTACGCGCCCGGCTTCCGCTCGCCTCTCGCGCACAGCCATCGCGAACAGGAGGAGGCGTATGTTGTGACCGCCGGCTCAGGTAATGCTCTTCTCGACGGCGAGGTTCATCCGCTCAAGCGGTGGGACGTGCTGCGCGTGAGCCCGCAGACGGTGCGCGCTTTCGAGGCGGGAGACGACGGGCTCGAGCTCATCGCGGTCGGCTCGGACCGCCCCGAGGACGGCGACGGGCAGATCGCAGAGGCCGGGTGGGCGCAGGAGGTCGGCGGGGGCTAGTGGGGCGGGTTCAGGGGCACGACAACACCTCACTGGCGCCGTAACTGAGGGTGGTCTTCAGCCGCCTCGCGGCGACACATAGGCGACACGCCTCGCCACCGCGGAAGGGCTCTGCTGGCGAGGTCTACACGCCTGTGGGTCTACAGGGTCGGGCCGCGCTCCTCCCAGCACGGATGCGAGCTGGCTTTTGCAGGTACTTCGCGATGCCGGAGGAGGGACTCGAACCCCCGACACGCGGATTATGATTCCGCTGCTCTAACCGACTGAGCTACTCCGGCCCGGGTGGCGCAGTTTAGCCTCGCTATCCGATGACGCCACCGCTGCTGCTAGCCGTGCCGAACGTCTCCGAGGGGCGCGACGCGCCCACGATCGCCGCGATCGGCGAGGCGTTCGTGGGGGCGGGGGACGGCCGCGGGGCGGTGCGCCTGCTCGACGTGCATGCAGACGCAGACCACCACCGCTCGGTCTTTACGCTCGCCGGGCGCCCGGCAGAGCTCGCCGACGCGCTGCTTGCGGGAGCGCGCGCGGCGGTGGAGCGCGTGGACGTGATGGGAGGCGAGCAGGCGGGCGGGGAGGGGTCGGCCGAGCGCCAGCATCCGTACGTCGGGGCGCTCGACGTCGCGCCGCTCGTCTACCTGCGCGAGCGCGACCGCGGCGCCGCGTGCGCGGCGGCGCTCGTCGTCGGTGACCGCATCGGCGAGGAGCTGGAGGTGCCGGTCTTCCTGTACGGCGAGCTCACGGCCGACGACGGCTCGCCGGGCAGGACGCGCGCCGAGCTGCGCCGCGGCGGCGTCCGGGCGCTCGCGCGGCGGATGGCGGCGCGGGAGGAGGGGGGCGAGGCGCTTGCGCCGGACTTCGGGCCGGCGCGCATGCACGCAAGCGCGGGCGCGACGCTCGTCGCCGCGCGCGCGCCGCTGGTCGCGTTCAACGTGGCGCTGGCCGCGCCGGCGAGCGTCCGCGACGCGCGTGCGGTGGCTGCGCTCGTGCGCGAGGGCGGCGAGCAGGGCCTGCCCGGCGTGCGCGCGATCGGCGTGCAGCTGAGCGGCGGGGTGGCGCAGGTGTCGATGAACCTAGAGCGGCCGCTGCAGACGCCGCTTGGCGAGGTCGTCGAGGCGGTGCGCGCGCACGCGGCGATCGCGAGCGCGGAGCTCGTCGGCCTGGCTCCGCGCGCGGCGCTGGAGGGCTTTCCCGAGGATGTCGAGCTGCAGGGCTTCGATCCCGCGCGCCATGTGATCGAGAACGCACTAGGCTCTTGACGATGGCCCAGACCAGGCGCAAACGTCAGACCAAGCACCGCGGAAACGCAGCCGGCGTGATCGAGTCGCGCGGGCGCACCGGCCGTGCGCCGACGGCGGCCGAGAAGCGCGGGGAGACGCGCGCCGGCGCGAAGGCGACGCGGGCCAACCGCTTTGACCGTCCGCCGACGTGGCGCGGGGCGTTCTGGCGCGCGCTTGCGGCGGCGATCCTGATGGTCGTGATCGCGCTGCTGCTGACGCACAAGCCGGGGACTGCGTTCGTGCTGTTCCCGATCGTGCTCGCGATCTACGTGCCGATCAGCTTCTACACCGACCAGTGGATGTACCAGCGGCGGATGCGCGCGAAGGCCCGCCAGGGGAAGGCGGTGTCGTGATGAGCGCGCTGGACGTGCGCTCGTTCACGGTCGGGCCGGTTCAGGAGAACGCGTACATCGTGAGCGCCGCCGCGGGAGAGCGCGACGGCGGCCAGCCCGTGCCCGCCGTGCTCGTGGATCCCGGCGACGAGGCGCCGCGGCTGCTGGAGGCCGCGCAGGCGCTCGGCGTGCGGATCGAGGCGATCCTGATCACGCACTGCCACTTCGACCACATCGGTGCGGTGGCGCCGGTCGCGCGGGCGACGGGCGCGCCGGTCTACTGCCCCGAGCTCGAGCGCCCGGCGATGAGCGACATCATGCGCTGGGTGCCGCCGGGGTTCGGGCCGTTTGAGAGCTACGAGCCAGAGCACACGGTCGCCGGCGGGGAGCGGCTGAGCATCGCAGGACTGGACATCGAGGTGATCTTCACGCCGGGCCACAGCCCGGGCCACGTCACCTACGCGATCGCGCCCGCGCGCGAGGGCTCGCAGGACGCGTCGCCGGCGCTGCTGTCGGGCGACGTGCTGTTCGCGGGTTCGGTGGGTCGTGTCGATCTCCCGGGCGGGGACTGGCCGACGCTCGAGCGCTCGATCGCGCAGCTACTGCGGCGGTTTCCCGCGCAGACGATCGTCTACCCCGGGCACATGGGCGTGACGACGCTCGGCGCAGAGCGCGACGCCAACCCGTTTCTCAGCGAGCTGCGCGTGCCCGTCGCGCGCGCCGCGGAGCCGGGGGATGCGGCGGCTGCGCAGGGAGCGGCGCGCGCGGAAGGTTGAGCGGTCTGCCCGCCGCGACCGCGCGAGCGATCCCTTGACGGAGCCGAAGATCAAAGCGCCGCGCGGCACGTTCGACGTGCTCGGCGAGCAGGCGGCCGAGCGCGCGACGCTCGCAGAGCGCGCGCGGGCGATCCTCGAGGGCGCGGGATATGAGCGAATCGAGACGCCGGTGCTCGAGGCGACCGAGCTGTTCGCGCGCGGCGTCGGCGAGTCGACGGACATCGTCAGCAAGGAGATGTTCACGCTGCAGGACGGCGGCGGGCGCTCGCTGACGCTGCGCCCCGAGGGGACCGCGCCGGTGTGCCGCGCGTATGTCGAGCACGGGATGCACAAGCGCCGCCAGCCGGTGCGGCTGTGGTACCTGTCGAGCTTCTTTCGCAGCGAGCGCGCGCAGGCCGGGCGCTACCGCCAGTTCTGGCAGGTGGGGGCGGAGGCGCTCGGCTCCGAGGACCCGGCCGTGGACGCCGAGTCGATCACGCTGCTCGCGCGGCTGCTGTCGGAGATGGGGGTCGCCGACGTGCGCCTGCGGCTGTCGAGCCTCGGCAGCGCCGAGAGTCGCGGCGAGTACCGCGAGCGCCTGCAAGCGCACCTGCGCGCGCACGAGCAGAGCCTGTCGGGCGAGGTGCGCGCGCGGATCGAGCAAAACCCGCTGCGAGCGTTCGACTCAGACCACGAGGGCACGCGCCGGGTGATGGCGAGCGCGCCGCGGTTGCTCGACCAGCTGAGCGCCCAGGATGCCGCGCACTTCGCGCAGGTGCGCGAGCTGCTGGACGCGGCGGGCGTCGCGTATGAGGTTGACCCGACGCTCGTGCGCGGCCTGGACTACTACACGCGCACCGTGTTCGAGTTCACCTCCGACGCGCTCGGCGCGCAGAGCGGGGTGGGCGGCGGCGGGCGCTACGACGGCCTCGTGCAGCGCCTCGGCGGGCCCCCGACGCCCGGAATGGGCTGGGCGGCGGGGGTCGAGCGAATCATGCTCGCCGGCGACGCGCAGCCGGCGGCGGCGCCCGTCGTGCAGCTGTTCCTTGCGCTCGACGACCAATCGCGCGGCGGGCGCGAGGGGGCGGGGGAGGATGTCGAGAATGGGCCCCCTGCCGGGGGCCGGGATGGGTCGCGCGAGGAGGTCCGGCGGGTCGCCTTCGAGCTGCTCGGCGAGGCGCGCTCGGCCGGCCTGACCGCGCAGATGGAGCTGCAGGGCCGCTCGCTGAAGGGGCAGCTGGGCCACGCCGACGCGCTCGGCGCCCGCTACGTGGCGATCGTCTCGCCCAATGGCGAGGCGGTGCTCAAGGACATGCAGGGCGGCGGCCAGGAGCGTCTGGCCGCGAATGCCGTCGTGCACGCCGTGCTGCGCGGCCTGCACGACCTGTGAGCCAGCGGCCGCTCGCGTCGCTTGCCATCGCGATCGGCCGGCGTAGCCGCATGGCCATCTATCGGCAGCGCTCATGCGCAGCCTTGAGCGGGTGAACGAAAGGGTGCGGCTGTCCAATTTCGTTCAACTTCTGGCGCCCGAATGCCGAAGGTGGGGGGGATGACGCAGATCTCCCGCCCGTTCGTGATCGCTCTCGCGGCGGTCCTGCTGTTTGCCGGCGTGTGGTTCGTCGCGCTGAAGCCGCACACCTCGAGCAGCTCCGAAACTCCCGCGACGACGTCCACCCCGCCGCCGCCGGCACCGTCGGCCGCCGCGCAGGAAAAAGCCAACGCGGCGCCGAGCCACGTCGACCACACCTCGACGCCGGGGTTGGAAGGGCTGACGAAGGACATCAACAGAGCCCACGGCGCGGTCGCCACCTCGCAGGCCAGCAGCAAGCAGGTCCAAGAAAAAGCCGCGCAGGCAGCCGCGGTGGCCGCCGGTGGCGGGTCCACCGCGAGCACGTCGACGAGCCCGGCCGGCACGACGGGCAGCTCGGCCACCAAGCACGCGGCCACGCCGACGACCGCGAGCACTCCGGCCTCTGTGCACTCGGCAGCCGCGACAGCCGCGGCCAAGCACGCGGAGGCCGCCCAGGCCAAGGCGGCCAGCGAAGCGGCGCAGGCGAGCGCCAACGCCGGCAAGGAAGCGACGACGGGAATCCCCGCCCATCAGGCGCTCGTGGAAACGGCGCTCAAGGAAGGCAAGATCGCCGTGCTGCTGTTCTGGAACCCGCGCGGCTCCGAAGACCAGGTCGTGCACCTGTCGGTCGCGCTGATCGCCGGTGTGCACGAGATCTTCGAATCGCTGTCGTCGAACCCGAAGACCAGCGGCCAGCTGAAGAAGAGCGGGCTCTCGCTGTCGAAGATCGCCGTTTTCGAAGCCGGTCCCAGCGAGGTGGCGTCGTTCGGCTCGTTCACGCGCACCGTGCAGGTGCTGCAGACGCCGACGGTCCTGATCGTCAACCCGCTCGGGCGAGTCGCCGCGATCCCCGGCTACACCGAAACGCGCACGATCAGCCAGCGCATCGACGAATCGCGCAAAGAAGTCGAAGCCGCGGCGAAGCAGGCCTCGCAGCACGCCGCGAAGTAGCCGCCGGGTCGCGGGGCGCACACGCGGGCCGTGCGCCCCTACACTCGGCCGATGTCAACCGCCGAGGAGCTCGCGCAGCATCTGCGCCGACCGCTGGGGCGCGGTCACAGTCCGGCGGGCGCCTTCACCGGCGCGGCCGGCGGAGCGGCGTGCGGCGATTTGGTGCGCGTGTCGATCGCGCTCGACGCCGCCAGCCCCGAGGGGCGGATCGCCGACGCCGGCTTTGACGCCAGCGGCTGCGGCAGCACGATCGCCGCCGGCAGCGCCGCCGTCGGGCTGCTGCGCGGGGCCCCGCTGCTGGAGGCGGCGCGCATCGGCGCCGAGGAGATCGCCGAGGAGCTCGGCGGGCTGAGCCTCGCAAAGCGCCACGCGGCCGAGCTCGCGGCCGACGCGCTGCACCGGGCGCTGGGAGCCGCCGCGCGCGAGCGCGCGATGCTCGCGCCGGCGCCGCGACGGACGCTCGTTGCGATGAGCGGCGGCGTCGACAGCGCGGTGGCCGCGCTGCTCGTGGCGCAGGGGGCCGAGCAGGCCGTCGGCGTGACGCTCGAACTGTGGTCGGACGCCGAGAACGACGGCGAGCTCAGCTGCTGCTCGGCGCAGGCGGTGCGGCGCGCGCGCGAGCTGGCGCACGGCCTGGGCATGGCGCATCTGTCGATCGACCTGCGCGCCGAGTTCCGCGCCGGCGTGATCGAGCCGTGGATCGCCGATCACGCGGCCGGCGATACCCCCAACCCGTGCATTCGCTGCAATGGCAGCGTGCGCCTGGATGCGATGCTGGCGCTCGCCGAGCGCCTCGGATCGCGCGTGCTCGCGACCGGCCACTACGCGCGGGTGCTGGAGGAGCCGTCGTCCGCCGAGGGCCCGCTGCTGCGCGTGGCGGCCGACGAGGCCAAGGACCAGAGCTACGTGCTCTCGGCGCTTTCGCGGCGGTCGCTGGCGCGCCTTCGCTTTCCGCTCGGCGAGCTGAGCAAGGCGCAGGTGCGAGAGCTCGCGGAGCGGGCCGGCCTGGCCGTCGCGCGCCGGCGCGACTCACAGGACCTGTGCTTTCTGGCGGGCACGCGCCAGGGCGCGTTCCTGCAGCGCCACGGGGGCGTCGGCCGGCGCGCGGGCGCGATCGTCGACGGTGGCGGGCAGCGACTCGGCGAGCACGCGGGGGCGCACCTGTTCACCGTGGGTCAGCGCCGCGGGCTTGGCGTCGGGGGTCGCGGCACGCTGTACGTGCTGGCGACCGATGCGCAGGCGAACACCGTCACCGTGGGGCCGCGCGAGGCGCTGCTGGACGGGCGTGTCGACGCGCGCGAGGTGACGCTGCATCGCGACGGCGAGTGCGTCGACGGCCTGCGCGTGCGCTCGCACGGGCGCCGCCTGGCGTGCCGCCTTGCGCAGCCGGTGCGCGCCGGACGCCACGCGCGGGTGAGCGTGGAGCTCGCCGAGCCGGCCGAGCGCACCGCGCCGGGGCAGCTGGCCTGTCTGTACGCCGGCGATCTGATCGTCGGTCACGGCACGATCGCCGCCGGCTAGCGCCGCGGGCGGCGGCCGGCGCGACGCCGGCCGGCCGAGGTGCGACGCCTTAACATCAACGACGCTATGGCTGCGATGAGCTCGGATGAGATCCGCGAGCGCTACCTTCGTTTCTTCGAGGAGCGCGGTCACCTGCGCATCCCGTCGGCCTCGCTCGTGCCGCCCGCCGGCGACCGCAGCGTGCTGCTCACGACCGCCGGGATGCAGCCGCTGAAGCCCTACTTTCTCGGCCGCGAGACACCGCCCGCGGCGCAGCTGACCAGCTGTCAGAAGTGCTTTCGCACGGTCGATATCGACAACGTCGGCAACACCGCGCGCCACCTGACGTTCTTCGAGATGCTCGGCAACTTCTCGATCGGCGCCTACTTCAAGCAGGAGGCGATCCGCCTCGCCTGGGAGCTGTCGCTCGAGGGGTTCGGCTTCGCCGCGGATGACATCTGGGTGACCGTGTTCGCCGGCGACGACGTGCTCGGCCTGGGGCCCGACAAGGAGGCGATCGAGCTGTGGCAGGCGGTCGGCCTGCCGCGCGAGCGGATCGTCGGCTGCCCGCGCTCTGAGAACTTCTGGGAAGCCGGTCCGATCGGGCCCAGCGGCCCGTGCTCGGAGCTCTACATCGACCGCGGCGTGGACTTCGGGGCGCCCGACGACCTGCCGGGCGGCGACAACGATCGTTTCCTCGAGTACTGGAATCTCGTGTTCATGCAGTACGACCAGGATCCCCACGATCGGCTCGCGGCGCTGCCGACGCGCAACATCGACACGGGGCTGGGGCTCAACCGCCTGGCCGCGATCCTGCAGGACAAGGAGTCGGTGTTCGACACCGACCAGTTCCAGCCGCTGATCGACCTCGGCAGCGAGCTGTCAGAGCACGGACGGGTCGACGAGCGGGCGCAGCGGCGCGCGCTGCGCATCCTCGCCGACCACGCCCGCGGGATGTCGTTCTTGATCGCCGACGGGGTCGTGCCCTCCAACGAGGACCGCGGCTACGTGCTGCGACGCCTGACGCGCCGCGCGATCCTGCAGGGCCGCAGGCTGGGGATGGAGCCCGGCTTTCTGCTGCGCTATGCGGCCGTCGTGCGCGAGCTGATGGCGGGCGCATACCCGGAGCTGGGCGAGCAGCGGGGCTCGATCGAGCGCTGGCTGGCCTCCGAGGAGGAGGGCTTCGGGCACGCTCTCGAGCAGGGCACGCGGCTGCTGGACGAGCTGATCGCGCGCGCGCGCGACGCACAGGTCGACACGATCGCGGCGGCCGACGCGTTTCGCCTGCACGACACGTTCGGCTTTCCCTTCGACCTCACGGTCGAGCTGCTCGCCGAGGCCGGCCTGCGCGTCGACGACGACTCCGAGTTTGACCGGCTGATGGAGACCCAGCGCGCCCGCGCGCGCGCCGCGGCTGCGGGCGCCGACGGGCAGACGGACGACGCCGCCGCGAGCGCGCGCGAGCTGGCGGCGTCGGCTGGCTTCACGACGCGCTTCACCGGCTATCAGACGGAGCTTCAGCCGACGACCGTCGGCGCGCTCGCCGCGGCCGGTGGTCAGCAGCTGGTCAAGCTCGCCGACTCGCCCTTCTATCCGGCCGGCGGCGGCCAGGTGTCTGACCACGGCACGATCGAATGCACCGGCTCGGACTGCCTGGCGCGCGTGACCGACGTCTACCGGCTGGGCGACGACCAGGCGCTCGCGGTCGTGCTCGAGCGCGGCGCGCTGCAGGCCGACCAGCCGGTCGTGGCGCGCGTCGATCACGCGGCGCGGCGGGCGACCGAGCGCAACCACACGGCGACGCATCTCCTCCACGCCGCGCTGCGCGAGCGCCTCGGCGAGCACGTGCGCCAGGCCGGCTCCTACGTGGGACCGGACAAGCTGCGCTTCGACTTCACCCACAGCGGCGCGCTCAGCGAGCAGGAGCTGCGCGACGTGGAGGACGCCGTCAACGCGCGCGTCGCGGACGGCGAGCCGGTGCGCGCGATCTCGACGACGCTGGACGAGGCCAGGCGGCTTGGCGCGATGGCTCTGTTCGGGGAGAAGTACGGCGAGGTGGTGCGCATGGTCCAGATCGGCGACGGCTCCTACTCGCGCGAGCTGTGCGGCGGGACGCACGTGCGCAGCACGGCGGAGATCGGCGCCTTCTTGATCACGAGCGAGACCTCCTCGGCCGCCAACGTGCGCCGCATCGAGGCGCTCACGGGCGCCGCCGCCGTGGAGCGCCTGCGCGCGCACGATCGCGTGCTGAGCGAGGCGGCCGGCGAGCTGCGCGCGCGCCCGGAGGACGTCGCGCGCGCGGCGCGTGCGCGCGGGCAGGAGCTCAAGGAGCTCAGGCGCGCGGCGGACTCCGGCGGGGCCGGTGCGCAGATCGACATCGCGGCGCTGGCCGCCCGCGCGCAGGCCGTGGACGGCGCGCAGGTGCTTACGGCGACAGTCGAGCTCGCCGACGCCAAGGCGCTGCTCGAGATCCTCGACCGGCTGCGCGGGCGGCTCGACACGGCGGCGATCGTGCTCGGCAGCGCGCTGGACGGTCGCGTGCACCTGGCGGCGGGTGTCGACCCCGCGCTCGTGGAGCGCGGCGTGAAGGCCGGGGCGATCGTCAAGACGGCCGCGCAGACCGTCGGCGGCGGGGGCGGGGGGCGCGACACCGTCGCCCAGGCGGGCGGGCGCGACCCCGCGCGCCTGGACGAGGCGCTGGCCAACGCGCGCGAGGCGATCGAGGCCGCGCTGCGCTCGTGATGCGCGTGCTCGCGCTCGACTACGGCAGCGCGCGCTGCGGCTGTGCGCTCAGCGACCCGAGCGGCACGATCGTCACGCCGCTGGCGGCGATCCGCGCCCCCGCGACGCGGCGCGGGATGGGCGAGATCGAGCGGCTGGTGCGCGAGCGGAGCGTCGAGCGCGTCGTCGTGGGGCTGCCGCTGTCGCTCAGCGGCGAGGACTCAGACCAGACGCGCGAGACGCGCGAGTTCGCGCGGCGCCTGGCGCTTCGCCTCGGCGAGCGGGTGCCGATCGTGCTGCACGATGAGCGCTTCACCACGCGGATGGCACGGCGCGATCCCGGGGACCGGCGCTCCGACGAGGACTCGCGCGCCGCCGCGCACCTGCTCGAGAGCTGGCTGCTGGCCGGCTCCGGTCCGGTAGCGTCGTCGCCGTGAGCCCCCGCCGACCACCACCACCCGCCGACGCTCGCAGCGAGCAGCAGCGCGAGCGCGACCGTATAGAGCGCGCGCGCCGCCGCGCCGCCCGCTCGCAGGCCGGATACGAAAACGTGTCCGCAGTCTCAAACGCCGCTGCCGCCGAGCCGTCTGCGCGCGAGCCCGACCCGCCGCCAGACGCACCCCGGCCCGCGGGCGCTGAGCCGGACCCGGAGGCCTTCTCGCCGCCGCCACAGCCCGACGCTTACGATCCGCCGCCCGCATAGTCCGCCGCCCGCGCAGCCCGACGCTACGATCCGCCGCCCGCGCAGCCCGACGCATACGATCCGCCGCCCGCGCAGCCCGACGCATACGATCCGCCGCTCCCGCCTCCTGACGCGGATGTCGCGGCTGCGCCGCCGCCGGCGTCGGTGCCGGCGGGCGCGCTCTACAGGTCGCCGGGCGCCGGGCGCCACGGCGGGCGACGTCTGCTCGCAGGCGTGATCGTCGCGTTCGTGCTGGTCGTGATCGGCGTGGTGGCGTGGCTGGTCGTGGATCGCAAAGCGCAAAAGCCCGTGCAGCCGGTGGCGGCGCCGGTCGTCGTGAGGGTGCTGATCCCCGAGGGGGAGACGCGCGCGCAGATCGCGTCGCGCGCGCGCGCCAGCGGGCTGCGCGGCAGCTATCTGCGCGCGTCTGAGCGCTCGCCGCTGCTGGACCCCGCCCGCTACGACGCGCCGGCGCACACGGCGAGCCTCGAAGGCTTCCTCTTCCCTGCCACGTATGACCTGTACCGCGGCGACCCCGCGAGCAGGCTGGTGCGCGAACAGCTGGTCGCGTTTTCGGAAAACTTCGGCGACGCCGAGCTGAGGCGCGCGCGGGCGCTGCACATCACGCCCTACCAGCTGCTGACGATCGCCTCGATCATCGAACGCGAGGCGCAGCTGCCCCGCGATCGCGCGAAGGTCGCCGCGGTGATCTACAACCGTCTGCGCCTCGGGATGGCGCTCGGCATCGACGCGACGATCCGCTACGCGCTGAACGACTACACGCAGCCGCTGACGCAGGCTCAGCTCTCGCTCGCCTCGCCCTACAACACGCGCCTGAACACGGGCCTGCCGCCCACGCCGATCTCAAACCCCGGTGTCGCGGCGATCGACGCCGCCGGCCATCCGGCGCATGTCGGCTACATCTACTACGTGGCCGGGGCCGACGGCTGCGGCGAGCAGGTCTTCTCGACCAGCGCTGCGCAGTTCGAACGCGACGCCGCCGCCTATCACCAGGCGGTGAGCGAAAACGGCGGGCGCGTGCCGACGTGCCACAAGAGGTCCTAGGCCGCGCGCGTGAGCAGGCGCCTGGGAGTCCTCGGCTGGCCGGTCGCCCATAGCCGCTCGCCGGCGATCCACAACGCCGCGCTCGCCCAGCTCGGCATGGGCGAGTGGCGCTATCAGCTGCTGCCCGTGCCGCCCGCGCTCTTGGAGCAGACGGTTCGCGCGCTCGGCGCCAGCGGCTTTGTCGGGGCCAACGTGACGATTCCCCACAAGCGGGCGGTGCTCGCGCTGGCCGACAGCGCGAGCACCAGCGCGCGCGCGATCGGGGCGGCCAACACGCTCAGCTTCGGGCAGGACGGCGCGATCGCCGCGGAGAACACCGACGCGCCCGGCCTGCTGGCTGCGCTTGACGGCTCGGTGCAGGGCGTGCGCGCGCTCGTGCTCGGCGCGGGGGGAAGCGCGCGCGCCGCGGCCTGGGCGCTGGCGCAGGCCGGCGCCGGCGAGGTCTCCATCTGGAATCGCACGCCGGAGCGCGCGCGGGCGCTGGCGCGCGAGCTCGGGCTGCGCGCGGTGAGCGAGCCGGGGCGCGCCGAGCTGCTTGTCAACTGCACGTCGGTCGGCCTCGCGCCGCCCGCCGACGGCGACCGGGCGGGGCGCGAGGCCGAGCTGGCTGAGCTCGGGCTGAGCGCCGGCGCGGTCGCCGGTTATCAGACCGTCGTGGACCTCGTGTACCGCGCCGACGCGCCCACCGCGCTGGTGCAGGCGGCGCTCGAGCACGGCGCGCGCACGGTTGACGGGCTGGAGGTGCTCGTCCACCAGGGCGCGCTCAGCCTGCGGCTGTGGACCGGCCGCGAGGCGCCGCTTCAGGCGATGCGCCGCGCGGCGCGCGGCGCGTAGCTCGAATCTTCGTCCAGTGGCGGCCGGAGAGCACGATTTCCTGCTGGGGGAGGTCGATGGGCGCGACCATGGACATCGATTTCGCGGACATGCTCATGGAGGTCGTGGCGCGCCGGGCCTCGGACCTGCACCTCAGCGTCGGCGCCAACCCCACCGTGCGCGTCCGCGGGCGCCTTGCGCCGCTCGACGAGTACCCCAAGCTGTCGGGGACCGACACGCGCGAGATCGTCTATTCGATCCTCACCGGCGATCAGCGCCAGCGCCTGGAGACCGACTGGCAGCTCGACTTCGCCTACTCCATCCCCGGCCACGCGCGCTTTCGTGTCAACGCCTACTACCAGCGCGGCGCGATCGGCGCGGCATTCCGCCTGATCCCGCACGGGCTCAGCTCGATCGACGAGCTCGGGCTCCCGCAGGCCGTGCACGACTTCACGCGCAGGCCGCGCGGATTCGTGCTCGTGACCGGGCCGACCGGCTCGGGCAAGTCGACTTCCCTGGCGGCGATGATCGACGAGATCAACGGTACGCGCGAGGAGCACATCATGACGATCGAGGACCCGATCGAGTTCCTCCACGGGCACAAGAAGTGCCTCGTCAACCAGCGCGAGCTCGGCTCGGACGCGCAGAGCTTCGGCGAGGCCCTGAAGGCGGCCCTGCGTCAGGACCCCGACGTGATCCTGGTCGGCGAGATGCGCGACCTGGAGACGATCTCCACGGCGCTGACCGCGGCCGAGACCGGCCACCTCGTGTTCGCCACGCTGCACACCCAGGACGCCTCCCAGACGATCGATCGCGTGATCGACGTGTTCCCCTCCCATCAGCAGGGCCAGGTGCGCGTGCAGCTGTCGGTCGCGCTGCAGGGGATCATGACCCAGCAGCTGCTGCCCACCGCTGACGGCTCGGGCCGCGTCGTGGCCACCGAGGTCCTCGTTCCGACGCCCGCCGTGCGCAACCTGATCCGCGAGGGCAAGACCCACCAGATCTACTCCGTTTTGCAGACCGGCATGGCCGCGGGCATGCAGACGATGGACGCCTCGCTCGCCGGCCTCGTGCGGTCAGGCAAGATCACTCAGCAGTTCGCCGAAAGCCGCTCGAGCTCGCCTGACGAGTTCCGGCGCCTGCTCGGATCCGGCACGCTGGCAGCCGCGTAGGGGCGCGCGCCATGAGCAGCTACGTCTACAAGGCGCTCGACCTCACCGGAGCCAAGGCCGGGGGCGAGGTCGAGGCCGACTCCAAGGAGGCGGTCGCAGACCAGCTCAAGGCGCGCGGGCTGATCGTCCTGGACATCGCCGACAAGCACAGCTCGCGCGAGATCGAGCTGGCGTTCATGAAGCGCGTCAAGCCGGCCGAACTGGCGGTCTTCGCGCGCCAGCTGGCCACGATGATCAACTCGGGCATGAGCATCCTGCGCGCGCTGTACGTGCTCGAAGGCCAGACCGAGAGCAAATTCCTCAAGGACACGATCGTGGCCGTGCGCAAGGACGTCGAGGCGGGCCGCTCGCTGAGCGAGTCGATGGCGGCTCACCCCAAGGTCTTCAACCCGCTGTTCGTCGCGATGACCCAGGCCGGCGAGACGGGCGGTGTGCTGGAGGGCGCGCTGCTGCGCGTCGCCGACCAGCTGCAGAAGGACTCCTCGCTGCGCAAACAGATCAAATCGGCGATGGTCTACCCGACGCTCGTCGTGATCTTCGCCGTCGGCGTGATGATGGCGCTCGTCGCCTTCCTGGTGCCGGTCTTCCAGAACGTGTTCAAGCAGTTCGGCGGTCAGCTGCCCGCGCTGACGCAGGTCTCGGTGTTCGCCTCGCACGTGGTGACCAAATACTGGTGGGCGATGTTCCTCAGCTGGGCGGCGATCATCTTCGTGTTCGTCAAGTGGAAGAACTCCACCTGGGGCCGCCCGCAGTGGGATCGCTTCCGCCTGCGCGTGCCGATGAAGATCGGCACGATCGTTCAGCAGATCGCCGTTGCGCGCTGGTCGCGCACGTTGTCGTCGCTGACTGCGGCGGGGGTGCCGCTGCTGCAGGCGCTCGAGATCACCGGCAAGACGGGTGGCAACATCGTCGTCGAAGAGGCGATGGAGGGTGTGATCGCCTCGGTCAAGCGCGGCGGCACGATCGCCGCGCCGCTGGCCCAGGCGCCGATCTTCCCGAGCATGGTCACGCACATGGTCGGGGTCGGCGAGGAGTCAGGTGCGCTGGACCAGATGCTCGAACGGATCGCCGAGTTCTACGAGGATCAGGTCGCGGCGTCGGTCAAAGCCCTGACTTCGATCCTCGAGCCGGTGATGATCATCGTCATCGGCTCGATCGTCGGGTTCATCGTGATCTCGATGTACCTGCCGCTGTTCGAAGTCTATAACCACATCGAATAGCCACCGAGGGCGCTCGTTGGCTCTGTAGAGCCGTTTGCGAGCCTCAGACAGCCGCGCTTGTCAATGGCTTGTCAATGAGAACTTCCGCGACCGCTTCGGCGGCTTGCGCGTCGGAGCGAGGCAGCAGGTGCGCGTAGGTACTCAGCAGGGTTGTCGGGTCGTCGCCCAGGCGAGCCGCGACGATGTGCAGAGGCACCGGGGGTCTGCCGTCAGCGCCAGCGTCGCGGCGGTGTGACGCAGGACGTGCAGCGTGCCGGTCGGGATGCCCGCAGCTTTGCGTCGAGCGGCGAACCTGTTCGTGAGCAGTTTGGGGTAGATCGGCTCGCCGAGCTCTTCAATCGTCCAAAAGCGCGGGATAAAACGTGTCGTCCCGGGAAAGTACGATGGCCACCAGTTGCGCCCGGGTACTGGCGCTTAGCTTGGACATCGCGTTGCGGACGTGCGTGCGGACCGTCTCGCCAGAGATATGCAGCTCCGCGGCGATCTGTGGTGTCAATCGGCCCAGCGCGATCAACGTCACGACCTCCCGCTCGCGCTGCGTCAGCAGCTGCTCCGGCCCGGTGCCCGGCTTGACCGACGGCCCGGATCCCGACGCTGATGTCACGACGCAGATCGCGCGACGGCGCTCACCCATGGTTACGAGGCGTGCGGCGACTTCGATCTCCACCTCGGAGCCGTCGAGCCGGACGATCGGGCCGCCTCCCGAGTAGTCGCCACCTGAATGCAGAAACGCGTGCCATTCCCGCTGCGCCCGGGGCCGCTCCGACGGCGGGATCGCGTCGATGACCGAACTGCCCAGGATCGCGCCACGACTGCCTCCGACGATCGCCAGCAGAGCGTCGTTAACCTCGACGAACCGCCTTTGCTCGTCTACCAGAGCGATCCCGTTCGACGAACGCTCAAACGCAAGCCAGAACGCTCGCTCCCATCCCCCACCCGAACGGGACACGGTCATCAGACGAGCCTAGCGGTCGATACCGACATGCCGTGTGAGCCTAGTGACCTCCCACGGTTCCCGCTCGCGGTTTGCTCCGGTCATGCGGCGATCGTACTCCCGTCCGCTCGCTTTCGGGCGATCTGAGCCGTCGGGGCCACTGAACGGGCCATCCAGTGCGGGCTCTCGATTTTGGTACTCCGTTTAGGGGATCGAGGGGATCGTCGGAAGGACCGATGGTGCGAACTAGGTGGCCCGTCTAACCGGCTGGGTCAGTCCTAGGAGATGGACGCTTGGCCCCCTAAGCGTCCATCGCCCACAGAGCGGGTGCCCCGCAGTCAGGTGCATCGGGGTGCCCGCTCTGTCTATGTTCGCTGATCCTCCTGCTGCACGCTGGCATCGCCGACGGTCAGGAACGGGCCGACGCCAGCTCCGGTGAACACTGAGATTCTCCGAGCGGCGGACCAATGGGGGGACCAAGCCCGCCGCCCGAAGGTGTTGCCCAGGCTATGAGCCGGGCGCGGGTCAGCCTGGGCGTGCCCTGTCAGGCCAGGAACAACCGCGCCGAGCATGTCAACCCCCCCGTGGCGTGACCCTGACCTGCACGGTGCCCTCATCGGGCGTTTCGGCGGCTTCAAGTTCGGCCTGGCGCAAGCTTGACGATCGCTTGGATCCCGGGGCCACGGCAGTTGTACCGGCGGCCCAGGAGGGTGAACCGCGCACTCGCCTCGGGGTGGACGAACCCCTCCCGGTGATGCCACTTCGTGATCTTCGCGGCGGGGTTGCTCCTCCTTGACCGGCCTTGACACTCTGTGGCGGCGGGCGTAAGGTCGGGTGTCGGATCGTCCATCACGGGGAATGGAGAATGCCCGGTCCAGTCAGCGATCTGGCGATGATGCAGCGCCTCTCGGCGCCCCTCGGGTAGAGGCGGAGTCGTCGATGCTTTCAATGCGGCGAACCACCCGAATCGGTCGCCAGCTGGTGCTGGCGTTGGCAGGCGTGCTCGCAATGTCGGTCATTGCGACAGATGGGTTGGTCGCGTCGGCGAGTGCCAGCCCCGCTCACTACTTCTCGGGCGGGCTGGGCAACGTGGCGCGGATCGCGAGCGGCGAACGGGTGCCCACAATCGAGTGGGGCACCCTGTCGGTCACCAACCTGACGACCGGGGGAAAAGTGTCATGTCACGACGTGATTGGGGGGGTCGTCGAAAACCCCGAGCCGGGCGGCGCAGCTGGTCCTGAAGGCGTCAGTGAAACGCAGTCGTCTGACTCTTATGGATGCGAAGATGAAGAATGTCCCGACCGAGTGATCGGAATAGTTGGAGGTGGCCCCGCCAGCTACATCTCTGTGTTTGCGGAAGGGACCGAGACTCCGTTTCCCGAAACGGGAACTGGCACGATGACGGCTGCCAACCCGGCGGCCGCCACGCCCGAAGAGCCACTAGCGGCAAGCGGCGCCAATCTGCGGTGGAAATCCCATCTGTTAACCGAAGGCACCAGGGTCCGGCAGGAGACCGAACAAGTCAGGCTCGACGTGATTTGTCACTTGCAGCCATGTTGTGCGCCCGAAGACCTGAATGCCAAAGGCGAACCGGATTTTGAGCAGCAGTTCGCGGAAGTCCTACAGGGCAGCTACAAACCGCTGACGATCACACGCTGCTGCACACCTCTGAGCCCACCGGAATCGTCATTCGACGCTGCATCGGGCACGCTGGGAAACGAAAAAGGCCAGAAAACGAAGATCGAAGGCTCGTTGAAGCTCGTCGGGTACGGGGGCGAGGAAGTCATCAACGCCAAGATCGGGTAGACAGCCGCAGTGCGGATCGGGCCCTCGCCCCGCACTCACCGGCCGAGGGTGGCAAGTGTCGATACACAAGGTCAGACCCCGCAGGGCAAAGCTCAGGTGCCGGCCAGCTCATGCGTCACCTCGAAGCCCTCGAGGATCTTCGATCGGGCCAGGCAACTAGATAGCGGACGCCGCCCTTGCGTCGAACGACGCGCGTGGAGCTCGCGCAGAGCAACCCGAGCTGGGCGATGGTGCGAAAGCTCACGGAACAAGGCGAGTGCGTCAGCTTTGTAGAGGCTGAGAAACACGCTGCGTGAGCGGCTGCGAAACACGCCAATGACGGCCCGGCCCTCACGGTCGGGCCGTCGACGATCAGGGGCCTGTTTTCTAAGGGCGATGGCGGCGCTGACCTAGACCGGCGTGATGGTGATGCGCTCGGGGCCACACGGCCAGGGGGGACGGTCCAGCCGGGAACCGTAAGACGCTCGTTCAGCGCGCACTGAGCGCTGGACCGAGGGCGAGCTCGTGGCTCAGGGCAAGCAGCACGGGGATCAGCGAACATAGACAGAGCGGGCACCCCGATGCACCTGTGATACAGGGCACCCGCTCTGTGGGCGATGGACGCTTAAGGGGGCAAGCGTCCGTCTCCTAGGACTGACCCAGCGGGTCAGCTAGTTCGCACCCTAGGTACTGGCGGGGGTTCCCTCAATCCCCAGGATGGGTTACTGAGGAACCCGCTGCACGCTCCAAGAGCCGGCCCACACACGCGCGGCGTGAGTGCCGAGCGCTAGCGTCGCTTGACCGGCTGCATGAGCCAATACATCACCGCATCTACGCCCAGGAGCGCCAACCCGGCCACTATGCCGAGCACAGGGCTCGCGCTCGGCATCGGGCTAGCTTCGGCCCGTCAAGCGCCTACCAAGCCGGGTCAGTATGCGGCCCACCAGGCGAAATGGCGCCGAGAGGATGCGGGCGAGCCGATCCATGGGGCCGATCGTATCCCACGCAGGGGGTTGCTCAGGCGCTACGCCGTGGCTTCGCGGCAGGCGAGGCAGACGTGCGTGTGCGGGGTGCTCTCGTGGCCCACGATCCAACCCTCAGCTATCGCGGCATCCTCGGACTCTGTTTCGGCTCGGCCGCAGCGGTCGCAGATGATTCTCGAGTCGGGCTCGGCCAGCATTCGCAGCGAAGTCTAGACTCAGGATGGGCGTGATGGTGATGCGCTCAGGCCCACGGCCAGCGGAGTTTGTCATCGCGATGTCATCGAACGTAGCCGGACAAGACCGAACGGGCCATCATGGGCGCCTGCGCAAGACCCCGTGTTTGCAGGCTAAACCGAACCTCCCGGCACATGCCAGCACTCGCTGACACGGGCGGGAGATAACCACATCGAATAGCCAAACTCAGGCTGTCCGCGCGACTGCGTCGCTCAGCCGTGGAGCGGAGCGTGCGCCGGCGAGCGGCTCGTGGCGGCTCCGGACAGCAGCCAGAGAACCTTGGCGCGCGGCAGCCCCGCCTGGCGTGAGACGTCTGTGCCGTGCGCGCGGATCCAGAGCGCCGGCGCCGAGCAGGCCGCGTTGTTGGACGTGGCGTGGTGCGGGCAGTAGGTGTTGAGGAAGGCGTAGCGCAGCTTGCCTTCGGCGATCAGGTGCTCGAGCTTTGTGACGCTCGTGAAGACACGCCCGTTGTACGTCGTGAGCACGACGATCGGACGCGCGTCGGAGACGACCAGCGAGCCGATCTGCGTGGCCGACTCGGCCGCCACCTCATAGCGCGCGCCGCCCTGGTGGGCGCGCAGGTAGCTGCTGAGCGGGCCCTGCTCGTCCGCGGGCAGCGCACCCACGTAGCCGGCGTCGGTCACGTGGTTCTGGATCGACGACACGTCCGCCGCGAGCGGGATCGCGAGCACCGCGCCGAGCGTCAGCGCGATCAGCGCTGCCGACAGCAGCGCTCCCCGCCCGCTCGCCGCGGGCGGCGATGTCTCGCCGGGCGGCTCGGACTGATCCGCGCGGTCGTCGGGCCAGACGCGCGCGAGGACCACCAGGGCAACGGCGCCGAGCGCGCACGCCAGCGCCACCCACCAGACCGCCGGCTGTCCGTAGAGCAGGCGCTCGGCGTAGTAGACGGTGACGGCGAGCGCCACCACGAGCGCGATCGCCCGCGCCCGCTCGCGCCCGCTCGCGGCCCACGCCACGCCGATCCCGAGCAGCGCCGCGACGGCCGGCAGGAAGCCCTCGACGTAGCGCGGATGAAGCCGCGTCATGTAGCTGAACAGCACGATCCCGGTCGCCGTCCAGAGGGGGACGCTGATCGCCGCCGCGCGGCGCATGCGCGAGGGTGGGCGCTCGCGCAGCGCCCAGATCATCGCGGGCAGCCCGAGCAGCAGCGCCACGAGCAGCTCCAGCCCGAGGCGCTCGCCCGACAGCGGACCGATCCTCGCGAGCAGGCGCGTCGGGGACGGCGGCACGATCGGGATGCGGTCGCGCTCTGACTGCGTGGCGGTCGGGTAGCGCTGACCCGATTCATAGACCGTGCCCCCCGGTTCCGGCGATTTGCCGCCCAGACGGTCGGTCCCGTTGAACACGAACGCAGCGTTCCAGGCGCTCCCGTTCGTCGAGCCGATCGCCCATGGCCGGTCGTTGGCGGGCACGAGCAGCGTGGCGCTCAGCCACGCCAGGGCCACGACCACGTACACGACAGCGGCCCCGGCCAGACGCCGCAGGCGCGCCAAGGACGTGCCGGGCAGCGCCAGATAGGCCAGCACTGTCAGGCCGGGCAGCGCCACCAGCGACTCCAGCAGCTTCACGTTGAAGGCGAGCCCGAGCACGGCCGCGCCCGCCAACAGCCAGGCGGTCCGCCCGCTCTGCCCGGCGAGCACGATCAGCAGCAGGGCGAGCACGATCAGCGCCATCATCACCCCGTCCATCGTGTCGCTGCGCGAGGTGATCACCTCGACCGGCAACACCGCCAGGGCGACGGCGGCGGCGAACGCCGCCGGGGTGCTCCACATGCGCTTGACGGCCGCGAACAGCAGCGGGACCGCCAGCGTGCCGGCGAGCGCCTCGGGAAGCTTCAGCGTGGTCGAGGAGAAGCCGAGCAGCTTCACGCTGGCGACCTGCAGCCACAGGTCCACGGGCGGCTTGTCGATCGACACGCTCGCGCCGGGCTCGAACGCGCCGAAGAAGAAGTTGTGCCACGACAGCCCCATGCTCCTGACGGCCGCGTCGTAGAACGGGTCCGGCGAGACTTTGCCGAGCGCGACCACCCGCAGCGCGCCGGCGCCGATCGTGATCAGCGCGAGCGCGCCCCACTGAAGCGCGCGCGCCGAACGGCGGGAAACGTCGGGCTGCGAGCGCCTCATTTCCGACACGGCGACCAAGACGCTAGTCTGATCGACCGTGGCGACGGCGAGCGAGAACGGCAAAGCCGCCAATCCCGACCAGGAGTCTCATCAGTCGCGGGAGTGTATGCCCTGCCGCGGCACCGGCAAGGTGATCTCAAACCTCGGTGGCGCGTCCAAGCAGGTCACCTGCCCGTGGTGCGAGGGCGGCGGGACCCGGCTGGCCGGACACGACGCCCAGGCGCACTGGCCATCGGCCGAGGCGCAGCCAGCCGCGCCGAGCGCCGCCCCCGAGGCCGCCTCAGAGGACGTCTAGCGCGCGGCGCGGGCGGTTGCTCGCGCGCGCAGCAGTGGGGCGACATCGCAGTGCGCGCGACCCGGCGAGTCCGCCATGCGTCCAAGCAACGTTCAGCACTAAAGCGCCAGCGCGGGCCGGTCGATGGTCACAGCAACAAGGCCAGCGTGGAGGTGCGAGGCAAAGCGTCCGACAGGATGCGTGGCAAAGCCGGCCCCCCGCGCAAGCCGATCCTCGGATCGGCTCACGGGGGGCGTATCGCCGATAACGAAGGCGAGAAACCGACGTGCTGGCGCCCAAGAAGCGGATCCTAGGAGGATCAAGAAAATGTTGGACAGATTGCGCCAGCGCACAAACGATGAGGGTGGTTTCACGCTTATCGAACTGCTGGTGGTCATCCTGATCATCGGCATCCTCGCCGCGATCGCCATCCCGGCGTTCCTGAGCCAGACCAGCAAGGCCAACGACTCGGCGGCCAAGACGCAGGTCGGGACTCTGCAGACCACGATGGAGACCTACGCGAGCGAAAACAGCGGCGCCTACACAGGTGCCTCCCTGACAGCGCTCCAGGAAATCGAGCCGACGCTGAAGGACACCTCGACCGCAACGGCGTCCCTCGGGACAGCCCCCACCGCGACGAAATTCAACGTGGTATCGACGGCCAAAGGCACCGGCAACAAATACGAACTCGAAGACAACGCCGGAGTCATCACACGCACCTGCGAAGTCGTAACCGAATCCACGCCCGGTGGATGTAAAGAAATCACCTCCAAAAAAGGCAAATGGTAGGGCGTTCACTGGCCTGAGCGTTCAGGCCCTCGACGCCTTAGCAAACAGAGGGCGGCCATGTGGCCGCCCTCTGTCGTGTCTGGCGCGTCGCGCGGCGGGTCGCTCAAGCTGGGTCGCTCGCCCGCCGATCAGTCAGGCATGGAGATCGCGGTCCTCGCCGGAGTCTTCGGGGCAACCATCGGCTCGTTCTTGAACGTGGTCGCATACCGCCTGCCCCGCCACGAGTCGGTCATCATGCCGCGCTCGCGCTGTCCCAGCTGCGGCGTGCCGGTCAAGCCCTACGACAACATCCCGATCATCTCCTACCTGCTGCTGCGCGGTCACTGCCGCTCCTGCGAGGCACCGATCTCGCCCCGCTATCCGCTGGTGGAGGCGTTCACCGCGGCGTGCTGCGTGGGCGCCGTCCTGACCCACGCCAGCGCGAGCGAGATCGTGCTGAGCGTGACGCTGATCCTGCTCGTCGTGCCGGCCGCGCTGATCGATCTCGAGCACCGCGTCATCCCCAACGTGATCACCGGCCCCGGGGCCGCGCTCGCGCTCATCCTGGGCACCGCGCTCGATCCGGCCGGCGAGCCCGCGCGACTGCTCGCCGGCGTCGCCGCCGGTGGCTTTCTGCTCCTCGCGGCGCTCGCGCGACCGGGCGGAATGGGCATGGGCGACGTGAAGCTGGCGGCGATGATGGGGCTGTTCCTGGGGCCCGCCGTCGCCGTTGCGCTGCTGGTCGCGCTGCTTTCCGGCGTGCTCGTGGGCGCCGTGATCATCGCCCGCAAGGGCGCTCGCGAGGGCCGCAGGACGGCGGTTCCCTTCGGCCCGTTCCTGGCACTCGGGGCGCTCGTGGCCGTGTTCGCCGGTCAGCCGATCGTCGATCTCTACGCCAACCACTTCCTGCCCTGAGCGCCGGCTCGCGCTGCGCACCGCGCGTCGCGTGTGGAGGCTTGCAACACAGCGCCAAGGCGCGTCCATCAGGGCTCAAGCGGCGCTGCGTTCGCGCCGATAGGGCTTCTGTCGGCGCCGCTACGACGCGCTCGACACCGACCGTCGACCGTCCAGACCATGCCCTCGCTGCCCAATCTCAAGATCCCCTCGATACCCAACCCCAAGCTGAGCCTGCGATCCCGCTCGGCGGACGACCTCGTGGGACTGGACATCCAGCCCGGGCTGGTCGCCGCCGTGCAGGCGCGGGTCAACGGCGAGGTCCTGGCACAGCGCGCGGCGGCGCTGCCGCTCGCCGGCGACGCGGTACGCGAGGGCGAGGTGATCGACCAGGAGGTCCTCGCCAGCACGCTGCGCGAGCTGTTCGACTCCAGCCATCTCGGCAGGCGGGTGCGCATCGGCGTCGCCAACCAGCGCACGGTCATGCGCATGCTCGAGCTGCCTCCGGTGACCGACCGCAAGGAGCTCGCAGCGGCGGTCCGCTTCCAGGCGCAGGACCAGGTGCCGATGCCGCTGGCAGAGGCGGTGCTCGACTTTCATCCGCTGGGCATCGTCGAGACGCCCGCGGGTCCCCGCCAGCGGGTTCTGCTGGTTGCCGCCCAGCGCGACATGATCCAGCGCCTGCTCGCGGTCGCCGCGGCAGCCGGCCTGCGTCCCGAGGGCATCGACCTCTCCGCCTTCGCGCTGATTCGCTCGCTGCACCGCGCGATCGGCGAGGCCGACTCAGAGGAGGGCGACCACGTGCTCTACCTCAACGTCGACGGGCTCACCAACCTCGCGATCGCGGACGGGACCACGTGTCGCTTCACGCGCGTGGTCGGCGGCGGAATGGAGGCGCTCGCGAGCGAGCTGGCCGAGCGCCGGGGGATCTCGCTGGACGACGCGCGCACGCTGATCGCGGCGGTCAACCTGACCACCGCCGAGCAGGTCGCCGCGCGCGACGAGCCGCCGGCAGCCGAGACCTCGGTCATCGCCGTGCCCGCCGCTGCGCCCGACGCCGTCGAGGTTTCGGCCCACGACACGGATCTCTCCAGCAGTAGCGGCGACGCCGTCGCGGCGGCCGAGGCGCTCGCGGGGGCCTCGCGCGATCCTGTGGCGGATACGGTCCTCAGCGCCGAGGATCACGAGGCCCACGAGGCTTCGATGAGCTACGTCGAAATGTCCGCGCCCGCGACGCCCGCGCAGGAGCCGGTGCCAACGCCCTCGCCATCGGACGCCGACGTCAGAGCGGTGCTCGAGAACGGAATTCGCGAGATCTCCGGGCAGGTGCGCACGTCGCTCGAGTTCCACCGCTCCCAGGACGGCGGCAGCGAAGTCTCGCACGTCGTGCTGAGCGGTTCCGCGCTGGACGTGGCGGGATTTCCCGAAGCCCTTCAGGCTTCGCTCGGACTGGATGTCCACCCCCAGACGGTCGGCCTGGCCGACGATAGCCTGGCCGGCAAGGTCTCCACGCACCGCCTGGCGGTCGCGGCGGGGCTGGCCACGACGGAGGCCCCGCAGTGAGGGCCGTCAACCTGATCCCCATCGAGGCACGCGGCGACGCGGGCCTCGGAGGCGGCCGCTCGGGAGGCGGCGCCTACGCGGTGCTCGGGCTGCTGGCCGGCCTGACGCTGCTCGCGCTGCTGTACGGCATCGCCCGCCACCAGGTGTCAAGCCGGCGATCGGAAGTCGCGGCGATCAACGCGCGCGCGCAGCGGGTCACCGAAAACGACGGGCAGCTGTCGAAGTACACGAGCTTCCTCGCGCTGCACGAAGAACGCATGCAGGCCGTCACGCAGCTGGCCAACTCGCGCTTTGCCTGGGCGCACTCGCTGTATGAACTCGGCCGCGTGCTGCCGCAGGGCGTGTCGATCGGCTCACTGTCGGGGAATGTCGGGACAGCGGAAGAACACTCTTCGAAGGCGGGAGCGAAAGGGAGCTCGGCGGCCTCGGCGCCGGCGGTCGCCTCCGCGACGCCGCCCGGCAGCATTCCCACATTCACGCTGACCGGCTGCGCGACGAGCCAGCCCACCGTCGCGGTGATGCTCACCCGCCTGTCGCTGATCCATGGCGTGGCCGAAGCGACACTCCAGGCCTCCTCCTCGAGCTCAAGCAGCGGTACCGGCGGCGGTGGGGGTGGCGCCAGTAGCCACAGCTGTCCCCCGGGCGCCCCGACGTTCACGGTGCTCGTGACCTACCAGCCCCTGGCCGGCGGCGGCGCCGGCGCCGCGGGCGCTCCATCGAGCTCCTCCTCGCTGACGTCTGACGTGGGCGGAACCACGCTGCAAAAGGCGCAATCGACAGGCGGCGGAGGATGACCGCCCGCGATCGCATCGTGCTGATGGTGATCGGCGTCGTGGTCGTGCTGGGCGGCGTGTACCTGAAGCTCGTCTCGCCCGAGCGCAAGCAGGCGGTCAAAGCGGCCGCCGAAGTGAGCGCCGCCAACTCCAACCTGCAGAGCGTGGAAGGAAAGCTGGCGAGCGCGCGCAGCGCGCAGAGCAGCTATGCCGCGGCCTACGCCTCGCTGGTCGAACTCGGCAAAGCGGTGCCGCCCCAGTCAGAAGTGCCCGCGCTGGTCTTTCAGCTGAGCGCCGCGTCGAACGTCAAGAACGTCTCATTCGCCTCGATCTCCAACGGCTCGGGCGGCTCCGGCGCGGGCTCCTCGAGCAGCTCCTCGGCCAAGTCCACGGGCCCGCCGACGGGCTTCACCCCGCTGCCGTTCACGCTGGGCTTCGAAGGCGGCTTTCACGAGCTGGCGAGCCTGCTGGAAACCGTCGAAGGATTCACCAAGGCCCCATCCGCGGGCAAGCTCGACATCACCGGCCGGCTGCTGACGATCCAGAGCCTCAAGCTGGGTCCGGGGTCTTCCAGCACCTCGGGGCATGCGACGTCCAAGCTGCAGGGCACGATCACGGCAACCGCCTACGCGCTGCCCGCCCCGGCCCCGGGGGGCACCGGGTCGGGATCGACCGCGGGCTCGCCCACGCCGGCCTCGTCGAGCGCCTCGACGCCCAGCTCGCCCACGACCCCGGCCGTCGCGCGGGTGTCGCCGTGAACGAGTTCCTCAGCTCCGTCAAGGCCGACCTGCTCGACAGGAACCGCCTGCCCTACCTGATCGCACTATGCGTCGCGCTCGCCGCCGTGCTCGCCTACGGCGTGCTCGGCGGGAGCTCGACGAGCACGCCTCCCCAGACCTCGGGCTCGGCCTCTGAAACGGCCAGCGGCGGGATCCCGGTCAGCCCCGCGCCGAGCGCGGCGGACGCGTCGGCGTCGGCGTTCACCACCGCCACCCAGAGCAACCCGCCCGGGCGCGACTTCTTCGAACCGCTGCCGGGCGCGAATGCCGAAGCGGCGAAGGCCTCGACCACGAGCTCGAGCGCGAGCGCCAAATCGGCCAGCTCGACGGCCGCGCCGAGCTCCAGCAGCTCGAGCTCGGGATCGTCGACGCAGAAATCGAGCAGCTCGACGCCGTCGCAGCCCGCGACGCAGCCCAAGCCCGCGACGCCGTCCAAGCCGAAGCCCAAGGAACCGACCTATGAAGTCTCGCTGCTGTTCGGCGTGTTCTCCGCGCCCCCCGCGATCTCCCAGCTGACGCCCTACCCGAACGTCAAGCGCGGTCTGCAGCTGCCCTCGCCCCAGGTGGCGCTGGTCACGTTCAGCGGCTGGACGACCGGCGGCGCCAGCGCGACGTTCACGCTGAGCGGCGAAGCGATCATCCACGGCCCGGCGGTCTGCGTGCCGAGCCCGCAGGAGTGCACCTCGATCACGCTCAAGCCCGGCGAAGCCGAGCAGCTGCAATACGTAACGGCCAACGGTCCAACCACGACCTACGAACTGCAGGTCGTGAGCATCACGCTCGCGGGCCAGAGCGCGAGCGCGAGCGCTGCCCGCGCTCACGGCGCGCATGCGCACGCCGCCCGGCGACGCGGCGGCCATCGCTCCTAGCGCCGCGCGTCCGGTCAGAAGCACAGGCGCCAGCAGCTGTCGTGGCCGGCGCCACAGGCGTCTCATCGAAGCAGAGCGCCTCCGCGCATCCCAAATAAGCTAGGCGGACATGACCCTCCGCCTGATCACCGCCGGCGAGTCCCACGGACCCGGCCTGACATGCATCGTCGAGGGCCTGCCCGCCGGGATCGCGCTGCGCCCCGAGGACCTCAACGAGGACATGGCCCGCCGCCAGCTCGGCCACGGGCGCGGCGGACGGATGAAGATCGAGCGCGACGCCGCCGAGGTGACCGGAGGCGTGCGCCACGGGCGGACGCTCGGCAGCCCGGTGGCGCTGCGCGTGGACAACCGCGACTTCGCCAACTGGGAGCAGCGCATGAGCCCGTGGCCGGTGCAGGAGCGCGTCGAGGAGGTTCACCTGCCGCGCCCGGGCCACGCCGACCTGGTGGGCACGCTGAAGTACAAGCAGACCGACGTGCGCAACATCCTCGAGCGCGCGTCGGCGCGCGAGACGGCGGCCCGCGTCGCCGGCGGAGGGCTGTGCAAGGCGTTTCTGCGCGCGCTGGATGTCCAGGTGCGCTCGCACGTCATCCAGATCGCGTCCGTGCACGCCCCGCCGCCGCCGGCGCCGCTGACGCTCGAGGACTTCGCGCAGGTCGACAGCTCCCCGGTGCGCTGCCTTGACGAGGGCGCGACCAAGGCGATGGTGGCCGAGATCGACAGGCTGCGCAAGGCCAACGAGTCGCTCGGCGGCGTGTTCGAGGTGCAGGCCTTCGGCCTGTTGCCAGGGCTTGGCTCGCACGTCTCCTGGGAAGAGCGGCTGGACGGGCGCCTGGCGATGGCGATCTGCTCGATCCAGGCGATCAAGGGCGTCTCGATCGGCGACGCCTTCACGGTCGCCGGGCTGCCGGGCTCGCAGGCCCACGACGAGATCCTGTTCTCCGAGCAGCGCGGCTACTACCGCGAGACCAACCGCGCCGGCGGGCTGGAGGGCGGGATGACCGACGGCCAGCCGCTGATCGTGCGCGGTGCGATGAAGCCGCTGCCCACGCTCACCCAGCCGCTGCGCTCGGTCGACACCGAGACCCACGAGCCCGCGCAGGCGCTGCGCGAGCGCACCGACTCGGCCACCGTGCCCGCCGCCGCGGTCGTCGGCGAGGCGATGGTCGCGCTCGTGCTCGCGGACGCCTACCGGCGCAAGTTCGGCGGCGATCACATCGACGACGTGCTCGCGGCCGTCAGCGCATACGAAGAACGGATCGGATGGCGTTCGTCCTGATCGGCTTCATGGGCGCCGGGAAGTCGACGGCGGCCGGTGAAATCGCGCAGGCGCTCGGCACGACAGCGCTCGACAGCGACGCGCTGCTCGCGCAGCGCCTCGGCCATCCGGTGGCGAGCGAGCTCGAGCTCAACGGCGAGCCGGCCTTCCGCGCCGCCGAGGAGGAGCTCGTCGGCGACCTGCTCGCGCGCGCGGCCCCGGATGCCGTGATCGCGCTCGGCGGTGGCAGCGTGCTGTCACAGCACGTTCGCGACGCGCTCGCCACCCACGTGACCGTGCTGCTCGACGTAGACGCGGCGACCGCATGGGAGCGCGTTCACGCGACGCCCGGCCAGCCGCGGCGTCCGCTCGCGCGCGACCGCGACAGCTTCGACGCGCTGCACGCGCAGCGCAGCGCGCTCTACGACGGGCTCGCGGACGCCGTGCTGCCGGCGCTGCCCGCGGGCGCCGCGGCCGGCACGGCGAGCGCCCTGCGCGCGCTTGCCGCAGCGCCGCGCGGCACGCGGCTGCTGTGGGCGAGCGCGCGGTCGGGCGCCTATCCCGTGCTGCTGGGCCGCGGGCTGCTGCAGCCGGCGCAGCTGGAGAGCGTCTGGCCGCTGGATCGCTCGCGCTCGCGCTGCTTCTGCATCAGCGACGAGCGGGTCGCCGCGCTCTACGGCGATCGCCTTGGCGAGGTCGCGGCGATGATTGCGATCGCGCCAGGCGAGCCGCAGAAGACGGTTGCGAGCGCCGAGCTGGTGTGGGACGCGCTGGTCACCGGCGCGATGACCCGCGCCGACCACGTCGCGGCGCTCGGCGGCGGGGTCGTCGGCGACCTCGCCGGCTTCTGCGCCGCGACCTACCAGCGCGGGGTCCCCGTCGTGCACGTCCCGACCACCGTCGTGGCCCAGGTCGACTCGGCGTACGGCGGCAAGACCGGCGTCGATCTGCCGCAGGCCAAGAACTACGTCGGCGCCTACCATCAGCCGGCCGGCGTACTCGTCGATCCCGACGCGCTCGCCACGCTGCCCGCGCGCGAGCTGGCCGCGGGCTGGGTCGAGGTGCTGAAGACCGGGCTGATCGCCGGCGGGGCGCTGTGGGAAAACGTCGCCGCGTACGGCGAGCTCGACGAGCGCACGATTCTCGCCTGCGCGCGCACCAAGCTCTCGATCGTCGCGCAGGACGAGCGCGACGCCGGGGCGCGCCAGGCGCTCAACCTCGGGCACACGGTCGGTCACGCGATCGAGGCCGTCACCGGCTACAGCCGCTATCGCCACGGCGAGGCGGTCGGGCTCGGCCTGCTGGCGACGCTGCGCCTGTCGGGCCTGCCCGAGCTGCACGCCCAGGTGCGCGAGCTGCTGCTCGCGCACGGGCTGCCGGTGACGCTGCAGGATGCGCCGCCGGAGCTGGTCGTCGAGGCGACGGCGCGCGACAAGAAGCGCGTCGGTGAGCGCGTGCCGTTCGTGCTGCTGGGCGCTCCCGGCGAGCCGCTGATCGGCTGCGAGGTCGCCGAGCCCGAAGTGCTCGCCGCCGTGCAAGAGTTGGTCGCGCGATGAGGCGCATCGAGGTGCTGCACGGGGTCAACCTCGACATGCTCGGCGTGCGCGACCCGGCGCACTACGGCAGCGTCACGCTGCCCGAGCTCGAGGCGCAGATCGAAGCCGACGCCGCCGGGCTCGGGCTGCGCGCCAGCTGCTTTCAGACCAACGCCGAGTCGGAGTACGTGGAGCGACTACACGCGCTGCGCGACCAGGCCGACGGCCTGATCCTCAACCCCGGGTCCTGGACGCACTACGCCTGGGCGATCCACGACGCGCTCGAGCTAACGGGGCTGCCGGCCGTGGAGGTGCACATCTCAGACATCGGCTCGCGCGAGCCCTGGCGGCGCCTTTCGGTGATCGGCGATCTGTGCGTGGCGACGATCTCAGGTCGCGGCCCCGACGGCTATCGCGACGCGCTCGCGCGCCTGCGCGACGAGCTCGGCGCCGGGCAGCCGTGAGCGTGCAGGTCGAGGCTCAGGGACGCGTGGCGCGCCTGGTCGAGGACCTTGGCGCACGCGAGCTCGACGCCCTGCTCGTCGTCAGCCTCGTCGATCTGCGCTACCTGACCGGCTTCACGGGCAGCCACGGTCTCGCGCTGATCTCGTCCCAGCGCGGCGACCCCCCGGCGATCGCCGACCACTGGTTCCTGAGCGACTTTCGCTACGACACCCAGTCCGCCGAGCAGGTGGACGCATCGCTGCGGCGCGAGATCGTCGCCGACGACCTGCTGGCCGCGCTCGCGCGCATCCTCGCCGCCGAGGGGCGCGGCGGGCGGCTGGGGTTCGACGAGCAGAGCCTCACGGTGGCCCAGCACGCGCGCCTTCGCGAGCTGCTGGGCGACGCGTGGGAGCTCGTGGCATCCGGGGATGGGGTGCGGCGGCTGCGCGCGGTCAAGGACGCGGGGGAGATCGAGCGCATCCGCGCCGCCAGCCGGCTCGCCGACGACGCCCTGAAGACCGTCCTGGAAACGGGGCTCGTCGGGCGCAGCGAGCGCGAGGTCGCGATCGAGCTCGAGCGGCGCATGCGCCTGCTCGGCGCCGACTCGCCGAGCTTCCCCTCGATTGTCGCGGCGGGCGCGCACGCCGCGCTTCCGCACGCCGAGCCGCGCGCGGTGAAGATCGCGCCGGACACGCTCGTCACGATCGACTGGGGCGCGCTGCACGAGGGCTACTGCTCTGACTGCACGCGCACCTACGCCACCGGCGAGGGCGTCGGCGAGCGGGCCCGCGAGGTGTATGCGCTCGTGCTGGCGGCGCAGCAGGCGGGCCTCGCCGCCGTCGCCGCCGGTCCCAGCGGGCGCGAGGTCGACGCCGTCGCGCGCGCTGTGATCGAGGCGGCCGGCGAGGGGGAGCATTTCGGACACGGCCTGGGGCACGGCGTCGGCCTGGAGGTGCATGAGGGCCCGCGGCTGTCGCGTCACGCGCCCGAGGAGCCGCTGCGAGCGGGCAACGTGGTGACGATCGAGCCCGGCGTCTACCTGCCCGGTCTGCTCGGTGTGCGCATCGAGGACCTCGTCGTCGTCGGCCAGGACGGTCACGAGGTGCTGACCGGGCTGCCGAAAGAGCTCACGGTCGTCTCGTGAGACCGGCGAGCACGAGCCTCCGCATCGTGCTCCTATGATGCGGGGCCGTGGCCATAAGCACCAACCAATTCAAGAATGGCAACCACATCGACGTCGAGGGCACGGTCTTCAAGATCCTCGAGTTCCAGCACGTCAAGCCCGGCAAGGGCGGGGCGTTCGTGCGCACCAAGCTGCGCCGCGCATCCGACGGCAACGTGATCGAGCGGACGTTCCGCGCGGGCGAGAAGTTTCGCGCCGTGCGCACCGAAACGCGCCGCATGCAGTACCTGTACGAGGACGGCGCCGACGCGCACTTCATGGACACGGAGTCCTTCGAGCAGATCGCGATTCCACAGGCCACGCTCGCCGAGCAGCTGCGCTGGACCAGGCCCAGCAGCGAGGTCGAGCTGCTGTTCATCGACGATCAGCCGGCCGACCTGCAGCTGCCGAGCGCCGTCGACCTCGAGGTGACCGCGACCGACCCCGGGGTGCGCGGCGACACGGCGTCGGGCGGCGGAAGCAAGCCGGCGACGCTCGAGACGGGCGCCGCGATCAATGTGCCGCTGTTCGTCGAGATCGGCGATCGGGTCCGGGTCGACACGCGCTCGGGTGAGTACGTCTCGCGGGCCTGAATGCGTCGCTCCGATCAACGCCGCGCCGCGGTGTTCGCCCTTTACCAGCACGACCTGACAGGTCGCTCGGTTGCCCAGACGCTCACGCCGGGCGACTCGCGCTTCGTGCGCGCGCTCGCCGCGGCCGCGGCGGAGCGCAGCGAGGAGCTCGACGCGGTCATCGACCGCCACGCGCACGGCTGGTCGGTGCGCCGCATCCAGCCGCTGGAGCGCAGCATCATGCGGGTGGCGCTGCTGGAGATGATGCACCCCGACGAGGTGCCGGCGAAGGAGCCGATCCCGCCAGAAGGCGCGATCGAGGAGGCCGTCGAGTCCGCCAAGCGCTTCTGTGGATCGGAGGCGCCGGGCTTCGTCAATGGCGTGCTGGCAGCGGCATTGCGCGAGCTGCGCGAGAATGCACAGATCGGATGAGCAGCGTCGAGGACCTTGACGATCTGATTGCGCGCCTGGAGCGCGCGGCCGAGCAGCTGCGCTCCGGCGAGGTCTCGCCGGACGCCGCGGCGACCATCGTCGAGGAGTGTGCGGCGCTGGCCGGCAGGGCAGCGTCGGAGCTAGAGCAGCTCACGCGCGAGGAGGAGCTCGCGGCGGGGGCCGGCGATGAGCCGCGGCCCGGCCAGGACACGCTGCTCTAGGTCGTGGTGCCGGCCAGCGGGCTCATCTTCGCCACGGGACACCGCCAGACAGCACCGGCCCGCGGCGCCGAGGCGGGACGATGAGCGGCGGCTATCCAGACCACCTGCGCGCCACGATCGAGCGCTACCTGGAGGCCATGCGCTTCTCCAGCGAGCCGCTGACCGCGGGCCTTGAGGAGGCGATGCGCTACTCGCTGCTGGCCGGCGGCAAGCGCATCCGCCCGGTGCTCGCGCTCGCCACGGCGCGGGCGATCGGGCTCTCCCAGCGCGAGGTCCTGCCGCTTGCGGCCGCAATCGAGCTGATCCACACCTATTCGCTGATCCACGACGACCTGCCGGCGATGGACGACGACGAGCTGCGTCGCGGGCAGCCCACGTGCCACGTGAAGTTCGGCGAGGACGTGGCGATACTCGCCGGGGACGGGCTGTACGCGGAAGCTTTCGCCCACCTGCTCAGCGCGAGCGTCGCGCCGCCGGAGCGCGTGCTCGCGGCGGGTGCGGAGCTGGCCGCGGCGACCGGCGTGAACGGCATGGTCGGTGGCCAGTACGCCGACGTCAGGCTGGACACGCCGCCCGGTTTGAGCGCGCTGCGGCGCCTGCACGAGCTGAAGACCGGACGCCTGATCGGCGTGTCTGTGCTCTGCGTACTACTGTTGGGGGGGCTTGAAGATGCGCGCGCGACCATCCCGTTCCGACGTTTCGCCGCCGAGCTCGGTGTGCTCTTTCAGATCGTCGACGACATCCTCGACGTCACCGGCACCGACGCGGCGCTCGGCAAGCCGCAGGGAAGCGACGAGCGCCACGGCAAGCGCACGTACGTCAGCGAGTTCGGCATCGAGTGCGCGCGCGAGCTGGCCGCTGAGTCTCACCGGACGGCGCGCGACGCGCTCGCTCAGACGGTCGAAGGCTCGGGGCAGCCGCGGGCGACAGACGAGCTCGAGCAGATAACAGACTTCATCTACACCCGCAGCTCATGACAGCCAAGGCGAAATCCGAGGACGCGACCGAAGCTGGCGACCCCCAGAGAGACGGGGACGCGCGGACCGGACAAGCGCGTTTGCTCGACGGCATCGACGGGCCGCAGGATCTGCGCGCACTGTCAGAGGCCGAGCTCGCCCAGGTCGCCCAGGAGGTGCGCGAGCACATCATCGACACGGTCGGCGAGATCGGCGGGCACTTCGGCGCGAACCTCGGCACCTGCGAGCTGGCCGTCGCGCTGCATTCGCTGCTGGAGAGCCCGCGGGACAAGATCCTGTGGGACGTCGGCCACCAGGCCTATCCGCACAAGATCCTCACGGGGCGCCGCGACGGGCTCGACACGATCCGCCAGTACGGCGGGCTGACGCCGTTCTGCTGCATCGAGGAGTCCGAGCACGACATCATGGGCGCCGGCCATGCGTCGACCTCGATCGGCTACGCGGTCGGGATCAAGGAAGGCATGCGCCACATGCGCGCCGCCTGCGGCGCGGGCGGCGCGGGTGCGGCGTCGCAGGACGCGCCCGAGGCGCCGGACGCCGCGGAGGGCAACGTCGTGGCCGTGATCGGCGACGGCGCTATGACCGGGGGCGTGGCGTTCGAGGCGATCAGCCAGGCCGGCGGGCTGGGCACGCCGATGACCGTCGTGCTGAACGACAACGGCATGTCGATCGCGCCCAACGTCGGCGCCCTGTCGCGCTACTTCACGAGGGTGCGACTCAACCCCAAGCTGTGGCACGCGCGCTCGGGCGTCGAGGACGGTCTGACGCGACTGCCCGGCGGGATCGGCGCGGCGATCGAGCGACTGGGACCCCAGCTGAAGGAGTCGATCAAGGCCTTCTGGGCGCCGGGGCTGTGGTGGGAGGAGCTCAACTGGGCCTACATGGGCGTCGTCGACGGCCACGACATGCACGCGCTGCGCGAGGCGCTCAGCGAGGCGCTGGCCGCGCAGCGCCCGGTGGTCGTGCACATCGCGACCGTCAAGGGCAAGGGCTTTGCGCCCGCCGAGGACGGCGGCCTGGAGGGAATGGAGAAGTGGCATGCGGCAAAGCCCAAGTCGATCGCCAACGGCGCGCCCGCCCCGGCGAGCCCCGCGCTCGCCCGCGCCAAGCAGCCGCCCCCGCAGTACACGCAGGTCTTCGGCGAGGCGCTCGTGCGCGAATGCGAGCGCGACGAGCGGGTCGTCGGCATCACGGCGGCGATGAACTCCGGGACCGGGCTGAACCTGCTGCAGCGGGCGATGCCCGAGCGCTACTTCGACGTCGGCATCGCCGAGCAGCAGGCGATCCTGTTCGCTGCGGGACTGTCGCTCGAGGGGGCAAAGCCGGTGGCCGCGATCTACTCGACCTTCCTGCAGCGCGCCTACGACCAGATCGTGCACGACGTGTGCCTGCAGCGGCTGAACGTGGTCTTCGCGATGGACCGCGCCGGGCTGGTGGGCGACGACGGTCCGACCCACCACGGAGCGTTCGACATCGCCTACCTGCGCTGTCTGCCGAACATCGTGCTGATGGCCCCGCGCGACGAGGCGATGCTGATCCACATGCTGCGCACGGCGCTCACCTATGACGATGGCCCGATCGCGCTGCGCTACCCGCGCGGCGAGGGCGAGGGCGTCGCGCTCCCCGCCGCGGCGACCGCGATCGCGATCGGCACGGGCGAGATCGTGCGCGAGGGCGGGGCAGGCGGGCCCGTGGGGCGGCGGGTGGCGCTGATCGGATACGGCAGCGGCGTCGGCAAGGCGCTCGCCGCCGCCGAGGAGCTGTCCGAGCACGAGATAGCCGTGACGGTCGCGGACGCTCGCTTTGCCAAGCCGATCGACGCGGGCCTGATGGCCCAGCTCGCCGCAGAGCACGATCTGCTCGTGACCGTCGAGGAGGGCGTGCTCGCGGGCGGATTCGGCACGGCGGTCTGGGAGACGCTGAACGAGACCGGCGCCGCGCCGCGCATCCTGCGTGTCGGCCTGCCCGACCGTTACGTGACCCACGGCAAGCCGGCGCTGCTGCACGAGGAGGTCGGCTTCACGGGCGCGCGGATCGCCGAGCGCGTGGCGACGGCCATCTCCGACCGCCAGTCGGCGGCCGTGGGCGCTCCTTAAGGGGAAACGGCCCGCCGGGGAAGCGGGCCGTTTCGGGGAGGAGATGCTTCTGTGATGCGGGAAGGATGCTTCCGTGCTTCCGAGCGGAGTATAGGGACGAAACGGGGCCGCGGGCGTGTGATATTGGTCACACAGCCAAACAATTTTGGTTACACGGCCAGGCTCTGAGGCGGGCTGGGCGGTTCCTCCTTGACGTCGGCGCCCGGGCCTGAATCTGGCGCCGGGCGCCCGCGTGTGCAAGGGTTCGCCGCGCATGGTCAAGCAGCGTCTGGACGTGGTGCTCGCCGAGCGCGGCCTGTTCCCCTCGAGAGCTCGCGCGGCGGCGTCGGTGATGGCGGGCGAGGTTCGCGTCGGGTCGGGCGGGCGGCGGGCGGCCAAGCCGGGCGAGCTGGTCGACGTCGAGGAGTCGCTGAGCGTCGTCGCGCCGGCGCGCTTCGTCTCGCGCGGCGGGCTGAAGCTCGACAACGCGCTGTCGGCCTGCGGCCTGGAGGTGCGGGGCCGCCGATCGCTCGACGTGGGCGCCTCGACGGGCGGCTTCGTCGACTGCCTGCTGCAGCGCGGAGCCGGCGAGGTGATCGCAGTCGACGTCGGCTACGGCACGCTGGACTACGGCCTGCGAACCGATCCGCGCGTGCACGTGCTGGAGCGCACCAACGCCCGCTCGCTGCACGCGAGCATGCTGCCCTATGCCCCCGGGCTGGCCACGATCGACGTCTCGTTCATCTCGCTGACCAAGCTGCTCGGGGCGGTGCTCGGCTGCCTGGACGCCGGCTATGACGTGCTGGCGCTCGTCAAGCCACAGTTCGAGGTGGGTCGCGAGCGGGTCGGCAAAGGCGGCGTCGTGCGCGACGCCGGCGCCCGCCGCGATGCACTCGTGGCGGTCGGCGAGGCGGCGCTGGGCCTCGGGGCCGCCGTGCTCGGCTACCACTCCTCGGGCCTGCCGGGGCCCAAGGGCAACCGGGAGACGTTCGTCTGGCTGGCCGACCCCGCCCGGGCTCGCGGAGCCGGCGATCTGGCCGACCTCGAAACGATGGCGCGCGCGGTGGAGCCATGAGGGAGATGACGCTGTTCACCCACCGCAACCCGGCGGAAACAGGCCTTACCCTGGTGCGCCTGGTCGAGCTGGCGGCGCAGGCCGGCGTGACGCTGCGCTGTGACGAGGAGGAGACGCGCAAGCACCGTCTCACGCGGCGTCCGGGCCTGGAGGTCGATGCCCCGGTCAAGGACGACGTTGAGCTATGCGTGGTGCTCGGCGGGGACGGCACGATCCTGCGCGCCCTGCAGCGCTACGCGGGCACACCGGTTCCGGTGTTCGCGGTGAACTTCGGCGAGATCGGCTTCCTCGCGACCGTCGAGCAGGGCCAGCCCAGCGAGCTCGACGAGGGGCTGACGCGCGCGCTGCGCGGCGACTTCGAGCTGCTGCGCCTGCCGGCGATCGTGCTCGATGGGCCCGGCCGGGGGCAGCGCGGCATCAACGACGTCGCGATCCACCGCAAGGTCGGCGAGCGGGTGGCGGAGATCGCGTACGCGCTGGACGGCGAGGTGGTCGGCAGCGTTCGCTGTGATGGCCTGGTCATCGCCACGCCGGCCGGCTCGACCGGCTACAACCTGGCCAACGGCGGCCCGGTGATGGCCTGGGGGGTGGAGGGCTGCGTCGTGTCGTTCATCGCGCCCCACTCGCTCACCGCGCGTGCCCTGGTTGTCGCGCCGAAGGACCGGCTGACGATCCAGAACCGCTCGCGGGAGCCGCTCGACGTCGCCGTCGACGGGCGCCCGGTGGGCGAGCTCGCTCCTGGTGACACCGTCGACGCGCACTTCGAGGATGCCGTCGGCACGATCGCCCAGCTGCCGGGCTCGTCGTTCTATCGCCGGCTGCGCGAGAAGTTCGGGCGCCTGGCCAGCTGAGCGAATGCGCGACCGCCGGCGCGGACCGCCCGCGCCGCGCGTGCAGGCTCAGGCGACGACGGCCCGGCCCGACCGGCCGATGACGGTGTGCGGGGTGTGCACCTGTTCATCGTGTCCGTCGCGCCGTAGCGAGGCCGTGAACGAGTCGAGCTGGTCGCGCGAGAAGCGCCGCTGACCGCCCGGCGTCCTGTAGCAGCTGACGTGCCCGGCATCGGTCCAGCGACGGATCGTCGCGAGCGAGACGCCGAGATATACGGCGGCCTGGGAGCTCGTGAAGACGAGCTGGCGGCTGAGGCCCGAGGGACCGCTGTTGCTGTTGGGAGGCGTGGGAGGTGTGGTCATGTCTCAGGTTTCGGGGCAAAGCGACGGGAAGTTGAGCGGCGTGCGCGTCTGTGGACGTTTGGGCGACGTTGGCTTTGAGGGGGCACGCGGCTGCCGTCGGGCACCGGCCCGCGCGACCGCGGCGAGCGTCACGCACTCACGCATCTGTCTCGTGCTTAAGCCGACCCTTCTAAACGCCAAATTACGCAATGCTCCGCGATCTGGACAATGTCCGCTCTTTGCATTACTATCCTCAGCGAACCTACTCAATGCAGCCGGCGTCCGTGGACGGATTCAGACAGGTGTCGACGCGAAACGTGGCCCGATAGGGCCTCGGAGAAGGAGAGCGCCATGGCAGACTCACACAGCCGATAGAGATTGGTGCAAGTACAGGGGATCTGAGGGCGTCGTGCGAAGAGCGCGAACGCCCTCAGCCTTTGCCGGTAGAGCGCGGCCTGGACACGGCCAGGCCCGAACGCCGCGGCGGCGACGTGTGCTCGGTCGTTGATGAGGGTCCAGCCGAGCGAGGCTCGGCCATCTCCCGGACCCGTCGCTCGAAGTCGAGCTCGGTCTCAAAGTCGGCGTCCTCGGCGAGCGTCGCGGCTTCGCGGTCGACCAGCGCGACGAACACTTCGACGAGCTCTGGATCGAGTTGCCCGTTCTCTGCCGCGCGGCGCAGCTCCGCCGTCGCTTCCTCGGGGGGCATCGAGGGGCGGTAGCTTTCGCGCGAGGTCATCGTGTCGTAGGTCGAGCAGATGGCGAGGATCCTGGAGGCGAGCGGGATCTCCTTGCCGATGAGGCCCGCCGGGTAGCCGCGACCGTCGACCCGCTCGTGGTGGTAGAGGATCGCGTCGGCCACCTCCCCATAGCCGTCGAGGGCGCCCACGAGGATCGCTCCCTCCTGCGGATGGTTCTTGACGATCGCGAGGTCCTGATCCTCGATCACCTCGGCGTGAAGGATGCGGTCGGGCCACGTGAACTTTCCGATCTCGTGAAGCAGCCCGGCGGAGTGCACGACATCTCGTTCCTCCTCGCTGCAACCGATCTCGGTTGCGAGCGCGCGCGCATAGCGAGCGACGGTCGCCGCATGGCGCCCGCTGGTCTTGTCGCGCATGCCGAGCGCTCGCACCAGCGTTCGAAGCACTCCGAGCTGCAGGCCGACGAGCTGCATCGAGCGAGCTTCGAGCTGTTCGGCTCGTTCCTCGGAGCGCAGCAGCGCGACCGTGAGATGACGCACGATCAACAGCACGGCGACGGCGGCGAACAGCACCGACAGACCGATGCTCCGATAGGCCACCGCGAGGATCGTGGCGAGCATGCCCGTGGCGAGCTGCCCGGGCAGCAGGGGCAGGAACAGCTCGCGCACCTGACGGCCGATCGGACGGCCCTCGTCGACGCGCACGTCGAGCGCGAACATGACGAAGTTCAGCCCGACCAGGGTGATCATCGAGGAACAGAACAGCACCAGGCCGAAGACGACGTTCTGGGCAAGGCTTTGCTTGCCGACGACGTGAATGTCGCCCGCCAGCGCGCCAACCATCAATCCGCCGAGCAACGATGTGAAGGCGAACGTCGAGAGATTGTTCAGCCACTGAGCCGGCGCCAGGCGCCGGACGGCCGATTTCAGGATCATCGCGGCGACGCCGCACGCCACCGCCGGCGCCGGACCCAGCAGCCCCATCGCAAGGATGAGCGCGATGAACGAGGCTGTCAGCTGCCCGCTTCCGGTCTCAACGCTGAACCATTGGCCCAGCAGCGAGATGACCAGGAGAAGCACGACGAGTGCCAGCGGGCTCCATTCCTCGGGGCTGGAGATCAGGACCGCTACGGCGACTGAGCCGACGAGGAGGACGAGCTCCGTCGCCCAAAAGAGACGTCTCGTTAGCTTTGACGCGGGCATCGGCGGCTCTGATGTACTTAACGGCGGATCGGCGGCGGCACTTAATCCAAGCGCGACGGCGCCCGGGCCGAAAGCGCTCTGGCCAGCGAAAAACGGCCGGTCAGTCCGCCGGGTGCTCGCTCGTGGTGGGCTCGTGTCTCATCACGCCCTCAACCTCCGGCGCCGCCGCCGTGGCGCCGTCCGGCGCCGGCGCCGGCGCCGAGTGCCAGACAGACACGCGCAGCAGCGCAGCCGTCGTGAGGACTGCGCCGGTGCCGACGACCAGAAACGCCACGCGCGGCGAGCTGAGGCCGACCAGCACGCCGCCGAGCGGCAGGCCGATCGCCAGGCACAGCGCGCCGAGCGATTCCAGCGCGCCCATCATGCGGCCCTGGAGGCCCTGGGGGGTGACGCGCTGGACGGTGCTGATCATCGATGGCCACTGAAGCCCGTTGCCGATTCCCCCGAGCAGTGCCGCCAGGCACGCAAGCGCCAGCGTCGGCGCGCCAGCAAAGCCGATGTACGCGCCGCCGATCGCGAGCGTGCCTGCCCTCAGCAGCACGGCCAGCGAGCGCTTGATCAGACGAGCGAACACGATGCTGCCGAGCACGGCGCCCGCTCCCCACGTGCTCAGGAGCAGGCCGTAGCCGCGATCGCCGGCGTGCAGTGTGGCCTTCGCATAGGCGACCTCGATCGGTCCGCCCGATTCGAAGAACACGAGCGCGATCGCCTCGACCATGAACAGCGCGCGCAGCGACGGCGCCTGGTTGATGTGCCGCCAGGCGGCTCGCAGCCGCGCGCGCACCGAGTCGCTGCCGGCCTCCTCCACGTGGGGATGCAGGTCCAGCAGCAGCGCGCCGCAGATGACGAACGAGCCGACGTCGATGAACAGCGCGGCGGACGCGCCGGCGGTCGCGACCACCGCCCCGCCGATCGCGGGCCCGAGCACGAAGGTGATCGAGAAGGCGACGTTTAGCGCGGCGTTTGCCTGTCGCTCCGCCTCCTCGGCGAAGTCCCCACCAGGCTGCCCTGCCCGATCGCCGTCGCCCAGCTGAGCGCCGCGCGCCGAGGAGTCCTGTTCGGCCTCGGCGCGCGCCGTGCGGGCGAGCTCGGAGCGCAGCAGCGCGCTCGCCGCGAGCGCCGCTGTGCCATCGAGCGCGACGAGCACAAGCACGGCGGGCAGCGAGAAATGCCACAGCAGCACAGCCAGCGCGGCCGTCACGAGCGCCTCGAAGAGGTACAGCGCGCTCAGCTCGCGCCGGCGCCTGGACGCCTCGACTCGAGCGACGATCGCCGGCACGACGAACGCGGGCAGCGCTTGGCCGGCGAACAGCAGCGCCGCCACCGCCAGCGCGCTGTGCGTATGGTCGAAGACCGCCAGCGAGAGCGCGACGAGGCCAAACCAGGTGCCCAGCCGGTTGACGGTGTAGGCAACCAGTATTCGACGCAGCCGGGGCGAGCGAAGCGGCGACGACACGCCGCAACGCTAACGCCTGGCTTCCCGGTATCGCCTTGGGAATGCCGAGATCGGTCGTGTCGAGCCGCTACGGTGTGCCCGATGCAGACAGGCGCGCAACGGGTGGGGCGTCCGGTCAGCGTGATCATCTCCGACGACCACGCGCTGGTGCGCGACGGGTTGCGCAAGGTGCTCGAGCGCGAGGGCGACGAGTTCTCCGTCGTGGCCGAGGCCGCGGACGTGCCCGACATGATCCGCGAGGTTCGTGCGCACAAGCCGGACCTGCTCACGCTGGACCTGACGATGCCCGGCGGCTCGAGCCTCGGCGCGCTTCCGTCGTGCTTCATCGCCCATCCGACGCTCACAGTCGCCGCGTTCACGATGCGCGAGGACCCTGACTACGCACGCCAGGCCGTGCGCGCCGGCGTCCGCGCCTACGTGCTCAAGGAGGCCGAGCCGGCGGAGATCCTGCGTGCGTTTCGCGCGGCGCTCGCCGGCGAGACCTACCTGGACTCACACCTCGGCCTGGTCGTCGACGGCGATGGCGTCAAGGCCGCGCCGAAGCCGTAGGTCAGCTCGCCGCCGTCTCGGCCGGGCGGCCCGCGAGCGGGACCGACAGACGCACGACCGTTCCGCGCACAGGAGCCGGGACCAGCTCGAGCTCGCCACCCACCAGCTCGGCACGCTCGCGCATGCCCGACATGCCAAAGCCGCCCTCCAGGCCATCGCCGCGCGGGCCCATGCGCTCAGCGTCGGGGAGCCCGCGACCGTCGTCGGTGACCGAGGCGAGGACCACGCCATCGCGCTCTGAGACGCTCACCACCGCGTGCGTGGCGTGCGCGTGGCGACTGACATTCGTCAGCGCCTCCTGGACCACCCTGTAGATCGTGCTCTCGAGCTCCGCGTCCAGGCGGCGGCGATCGTGCTCGGGACCGAGATCGATCTCGGTCTTCACGCTCAATCCGTCGATCGCCTGAGCGCGTCGCGCGAGCGCCTCGAGGGCCGCCGTCAGGCCGAGATCGTCGAGCGCCGCGGGGCGCAGCTCGGTGATCAGGTGGCGCAGGTTCTCGATCTCCCTGTCGAGGCCCTCGAGCGCGCCGTCGACCGCCTCGGCGAGCGCCTGCTGGTCGTCGGCATCACGGGCGTGGGCGAGTTTCAGGCGCTGCGCCCCGATGCCCTGAATGCTCTCGTCGTGGATCTCACGCGCCCAGCGCGTGCGCTCGTGCTCTCGCTCCTGCATGCCAAAGCGCAGTCGCTCTATCTCGACCGAGCGCTCGGTCGCCAGCCGCTGCGCGACGCTGGCGGCGAACGCGCTCAGCGCCTGGCGATCGGGCCCGCGGAAGCTGCCGGCGCTGCGCAGGGCGATCACGAGCCCGCCGCCGTGCCCCTCCATCTCCAGCGGCTCCACGACGATCGCGCGCGCCTCGAGCCCGAGCTCGTGCAGCCACGCCGCCTCCGCGCCGCGTGGGCGCTCCAGCGCGACGGGCTCGCCGGCGGCAAACAGCGCGCCGAGCGCGCTGCCCTGCACGGGCATGATTCGCCGCCGGACCGTCCCCCCGCTCGAGGCTGCGACCTGCAGTTCGCCGTGGTCCTCGATGATGATCAGCAGCTGACCGGCGCCGGGGCTGTCGAGATCGAGCAGCGCGAGGCCGCGATCGGCCATCAGGCGCAGCAGCCAAAGCTCAGAGCCCGCTAGCATCGCCGCCGATTATGAAGGCTCGGTCGGCTCCCGCCGGGGTGGTGGCCCGACGGCCAGCGGCGCCCCGGGCGCCCTCGGCGCGTCGGCGGGGACGGGGTCGTGCGGCTGGAGAGCCCCTTCACCGGGACCTGCGCCGGTGGCGGCGGCGGCGCGCGAGCGCGCCAACAGATCCTCCCCGCTGAAGTCCTCCTGCCACGCCGCCAGCCCGACCGAGACGCGCAGCGGGCGGCGTATGCCGTCGGTTTCCAGCTTGATCGTCTCCAGGCGCTTGAGGACGCGCCGGGCGACCACCTCTCCCCGCAGGCCGTCGGCGCCGGGCAGCACGACGGCGAGCTCTGAGCCGCTCGTCCTGCCGATCCGGTCGAAATTGCGCAGGCTGCGCGTCAGCGCCTGGCCGATGTAGGCGAGCGTCTGCTCGAGCAGCTCGCCGCCGTGCTCGCGTGACAGCTCGGCGAGGTTGTCGATGACCAGCAGCAGGCAGCTCAGATGGGTTCCGTGGCGGGTGGCCCGGTTGACCTCCTCGTCGAGCTGGCGGGCGAGCGCCGACGCCGAGAGGTACGCCCGTCCAGGAGAGAGCGGATCGGGGCGCAGGTTGGGGTCGTTGGCAGCCATGCCGTTTGCGGACTAACGCTAGAGGGCGACTCGCGGGGTGTCCATCCCCCGCCGACCGTCGTCCTGATCTGATTATGCCTGCTGCCGGCCGAGCTGGTGGGCGTCTTGCAGCCGGCGCACGCTTGCGCGATCCGTCGGCGCCCGCTGGTACACCTGGCACGATGCTGGCCGAGCTGTCCGTCGAGAACCTGTTGCTGATCGACGGCGCACGGCTGCGCTTCTCGGACGGGCTGAATGTGCTGACCGGCGAGACGGGGGCCGGTAAGACGGTGCTCGCCCATGCGCTCGACCTGCTGCTCGGCGGACGCGCGCGCCCGGGGATCGTGCGCCCCGGGGCGCGCGAGGCCTACGTCGAGGGCGTGTTCGAAGTCGGTTCGGAACGCGTCGATGACATCGGCGAGCTGCTCGGGCGCGATGGAGACGACCGGGCGGGCCATGGCGTCGCGGGCGAGCCGCCCGACGGGCAGGTCGAGGTCGTCCTTGCGCGGCGCATCGGCGCCGACGGGCGCACGCGCGCGTACGTCAACGGGCGCGCTGCGACGGTGACGCAGCTGCGCGACCTGGGCACACGCATGATCTCCTTCTACGGCCAGCACGAGCATCGCAAGCTGACCCTGGCTGGCGCACAGCTGGAGATCCTCGACAGCCTGTGCGACGACGAGCATGCAACCCGACAGCGGGCATGTGCGCAGACGTACGCGCAGGTGAGAGCGCTCGAGGGCCGCGTGAGCGAGCTGCGCCAGCTGGCGGACGCGCGCGAGCAGGAGCTCGACCTGCTCGAGCACGAGCTGTCGGAGATCGATGCGGCGCAGCTACCCGAGCATGACCACGAGCAGCTGCTCGCCGCGCGCGAGCGCCTGCGGCGCAGCGACGCGCTCTGCGCCGCGGCCGGTGCCGCGTCAGACGCGCTGCAGGCGGAGTCCGCGGATGCGCCCGGCGCCGCGCAGGCGATGGCGGGAGCGGCGGCGCGCCTGGATGCGGTGGCGGGGCTGGACCCGCGACTGGACGCGCAGGCCGAGCGCCTGTACGCGCTGGCGATCGAGTCCCAAGACGTCGCCGCCGAGCTGCGCGGCTACGGCGAGCGGTCCGAGGCGGGCGAGCAGCTGGTCGAGGGGATCTCGCTGGAGTTGGTGGAGGAGCGCCTGGCGGCGGTCGAGCGCGTGGTGCGAAAGCACGGCGGCAGCATCGGCCAGGCGCTGGCATACGCAACGCGTGCGCGCGCGCGTCGCGACGAGCTGGTGGGCGCAGACGCCGCGCTCGAGCAGACCGGCCGAGAGCTGAACGGCGCTATCGCCGAGCTCGACCGGCAGGCCGCCGCGCTGAGCGATGCCCGACGTGCCGCGGCGGCGCGACTGACAAAGGGGGTGCGCGCGCAGCTCGATGCGCTGGCGATGGGCGAAGCGAGCTTTGAGGTCTCGCTGAGCGAGCGCAAGATCGGACCGGGCGGGGCGGACGCGGTGGACTTCGTGATCGCCCCCAACCCCGGGGTGCCCGCCGGCTCGCTGCGTGAGATCGCCTCAGGGGGCGAGCTCTCGCGGGTGATGCTCGCGATCATGAGCGTCGCGAGCGCCTCCTCGCAGACGACGATCGTCTTCGACGAGGTCGACGCGGGCATCGGCGGCAGGACCGCGCGCGCCGTCGGGGCGCGTCTGTGCGAGCTCGGCCGCTCCCGGCAGCTGTTGTGCATCACCCACCTCGCCCAGATCGCGTCGCTCGCCGACCGCCACTTCTCGATCGTCAAGGACACCGCGGTGCAGCCCGCGCTGGCGACGGTCGTGGAGCTCGCCGAGGGCGACGTCGAGCCCGAGCTCGTGCGGATGCTCGGCGCCGATGTCAGCGACGCTGGTGCGCGTCGCCATGCGCGGGAGCTTCGCCGCGCGGCCTAGGACTTACACCTAGGGTCCTGATAATGCGTTGCGGCGTGCGCGCCGCCGACGTCGGGCCGGATACGGCAGGGGTGCGCGCAGCCGCTGCATTTCACGAGCGCTGGCGTTACCCTCGCTGAAGCGATGGCCGTGACACGATCCAGCGGGAGCCCGGTCAGGACGGCTGGATCGGGGCTGCGGCGCTCCACGGCGGCTCCATCGCTTCAGAGCGCCCCGCCGCCGATCGGCCCCGGCACGTCGGCTGAGCTCGAAGAGGCCCGTGCGGTTGCGGGGCCGGTCCGGACCGGGCGTCGCACCAAGCTGCTCGTCAAGCGCCTGCGGCCGGGCGACATCGCGCTGATCGATCACCTCGACATCGATCGTGTCTCGGCGGAGGAGTTGATCGCCGCCGGCGCCGCGGCCGTACTCAACTGCAGTCCCTCCTCCGGTGGCTCCTACCCGAATCTCGGGCCCCAGCTGCTGGTCGAGGCGGGCGTCCCGCTGGTCGACCTGCCCGACGATTCGCTATTCGACGCGCTGCGTGATGGCGACCGGATCGTCGTCTGGGCGCCGGGCGGAACGGCGGGGGATCGCGTGACGCGCGGCTCGGGGCGCGCGCGGGCGCGTGTGCTGCGCGACGGCGTGGGGGGAGAGGTGCTCTCGCGCGGGGACGCGCTGGACCTGGCGTTTGTCCGTGCGCAGACCGATGCGCGCCGGCGCGAGATCTCAGAGGCGCTCGAGCGCTTCGCGCACAACACGATCGAGCACATGCGCGAGGAGCGCGAGCTGCTGGCCGGCCGCATCGAGCTGCCCCGCTTCTCCACCGACTTTCGCGACCGCTCGACGCTCGTCGTGGCCCGCGGCGTCGGCCACCAGCGAGACCTGCGGGCGCTGCGGCCGTTCATCCGCGACATGCGACCGCTGCTCGTCGCGGTCGACGGCGGCGCCGACGCGCTGCTGGAGGAGGGGCTGAAGCCGGACATGGTCGTGGGCGACATGGACTCGGCGTCGACCGCTGCGCTGCGCTGCGGCGCCGAGCTGGTGGTGCACTCCTATCCGGACGGCCGCGCCCCCGGTAGGGACCGGATGGAGGAGCTCGGGCTGCGTTTCAAGCTCGTCCCGGCGCCCGGGATGAGCGAGGACCTCGCGTTGCTGATCGCCGCCGAGAAGGGCGCGCGCCTGATCGTCTCGGTGGGCTCTCAGTTCAATCTCGTGGAGTTCCTGGACCGCAACCGCAAAGGGATGTCCTCCACGTTCCTGACCCGGCTGCGCGTCGGCGAGATCCTCGTCGACGCGAAGGGGGTGAGTCGCCTCTACCGGCCGCGGCCGGGCGTGGCGCCACTGCTTGTCGTGATCGCCGCGGGCCTGATAGCGCTGATCGCCGTCGTGTGGATGACACCGGCGCTGCGGGACGTGGCCCAACTGCTCTGGGTGCGGCTCGGGCTACTGCTCGGCAGCGGCTGACGCGCCGCCGAGCCGCGCCGGGGATGCTCGACTACCGCTACCACGCGCTCTCCCTTGCCGCGGTCCTGCTCGCGCTCGCGGTGGGGGTCGTGATCGGCGTCGCGATCGGCGACTCGAATCTGGTCTCCTCGGCCAAGAGCGGGATCGTGCACGACCTCAGCTCGGAAGTGAACGCCGCCCAGCACCAGGCGGGCCAGATGCGCGCGCAGCTGAGCGCCGAACAGGCCTTCACCGGCGACCTCTATCCGATCGCGGTCCACGGCCTGCTCACGCGACGCGCGGTCGGGCTGGTCTTTTTCGGCGGCGCTTCAGATCGCGTCGACGGCCTCGTGCGCGATGCCGTGACCCAGGCCGGCGGAGACCTCACGACGGTCGTCGGCGTGCGTGAGCCGTTGGATCTGGCAGGCCTCGCGCGCGCCTCCAGCGGAAGCGTGTTCGCCGCGCTCGGGAGCAAAGGTTCGCCCGCGGGGCAGATGCTCGTGGAACGCTTCGGCGTGATCCTGGGCAGGCAGCTGGCGAGCGGCGGGGCGCTTGTGAACCGGGAGCTGATCAGCCGCGTGCGCGGGGGTCTGTTCAGCGCGTTCGACGGGCAGCTCTCAAAGCTCGACGGCCTCGTCGTGATGCGCACCGAACCGAGCGGGATGACAAGCGAACAGCTGCAGCGCGCCGCGGCGTTTCAGGCGGGACTGATCGACGGCGTGGCCGACGTGGGAGTCCCGGTCGTCGGCGTCGAGCTGACGAGCACCCAGCCATCGGAGGTGCCATGGTATGGGGCCCGCGACATGTCCAGCGTGGACGATCTGCAGGTGACCGCGGGCCAGGCCGCGCTGATCTACGCCCTCGCCGGATCGCGCGGCGCGTTCGGCACCAAGCCGTCGGCCGACTCGCTGCTGCCGAACATCGCAGCGGGACCCGTCGCGCCGCCGGCGGCCGTCGCGCAGCCCTAGATCCGGGGCCGGACACAGCCCATCACATCCGCCGCGGCCGACGCTAGCTTGCAGACATGCATGCTCTCCCGTTCGCGGTGTCGCTCGCGAGCGCCGCGCTGATCGCGCCGGCGACGCTGCGCGCCCTGGAGGCCGGGGGCCACACGCGGCCCAACTATCGCGGGCGCGCGCTGCCGTTTCCCTTCGGCGTGCTTGCGCTTGTGGCCGCTTTGATCGCCCTGATCCCGCTCGCCCTCGTCCAGGGACCGAGCGCCGGCGACGTGTTTCATCCGGAGATGTTTCCGATCTGCGTGTACGCACTTGGCGTGCTGGCACTGGGCCTGATCGACGACACGCTCGGCGAGGACGCCCTGCCGGGGGGGCGGCCCGTCCGGCGCGGCTGGCGGGGCCACGGCGCGGCGGCCCTGCGCGGCGAGCTGTCGACCGGGGTCGTGAAGGCGGCGGGCTCGCTTGGTCTTGCGCTGCTTGCGATGAGCTGGTTTGACCTGTCCGGCGGGCGCTGGCTGCTGGGCGTGGCGGTGCTCGTGCTCGCGACCAACGTGTTCAACCTGCTCGATCTGCGCCCCGGTCGCTCGACCAAGGCGTTCGTCCTGCTGGGCGCGGGCCTGGCGATCGGATCGGCGCAACTGCGTCCCCTGTGGGCGCTTGGGCTGTTCGTGGCGCCGGCGCTCGTCGCTGGGGCCTATGACCTGCGCGAGCGCGTGATGCTCGGCGACAGCGGCGCCAACCTCCTCGGAGGGCTGGCCGGCCTGTGGCTCGTGCTGGCGCTGCCGCTCAGCGGACAGCTGGTGGCGCTCGCGGTGCTCGTGGTGATCACGCTCTACGGCGAGCTGCGCTCGCTCTCCTCGCTGATCGAGAGGACGCCGCTGCTGCGCCAACTAGACTCCCTTGGCAGGCCCTCCTAGTGGCTACCCCGCGCTGAAGATGAACCTGCCCTATTCCGATCGCTACGCGCAGACGCCGAGCAGGACGCGGTTCATCTTCGTGACCGGTGGGGTCGTCTCGTCGCTTGGCAAGGGGATCGCGGCGGCTTCGCTGGGACGCCTGCTCGTCTCTCGTGGCCTGACCGTCGGCCTGCAGAAGTTCGATCCCTACATCAACGTCGATCCGGGCACGATGTCGCCCTACCAGCACGGCGAGGTCTTCGTGACAGAGGACGGCGCCGAGACGGACCTCGACCTGGGCCACTACGAGCGCTTCACCGACGCCAACACCAGCCGCGCCTCCAACGTGACCGCCGGTGGGATCTACGACGCTGTGATCCGCCGCGAGCGGCGAGGGGACTATCTCGGCGCGACCGTCCAGGTGGTGCCGCACATCACCGACGAGATCAAGCAGCGCATCGCCTTGATCGCCGAGTCCAGCGACGTGGACTTCGTGATCACCGAGATCGGCGGAACCGTGGGCGACATCGAGTCGCTTCCGTTCCTCGAGGCGATCCGGCAGTTTCCCGTCGACGTCGGGCGCCGGCGCTGCCTGTTCATCCATCTCACGCTCGTCCCGTTTGTGGGCCACGCCGGAGAGCTGAAGACCAAGCCCACCCAGCACTCGGTCAACGAGCTGCGGCGCATCGGGATCGCGCCGGACATGCTGATGTGCCGCTCAGAGAGCGAGCTGTCGCCCGAGATACGCAAGAAGATCGCGCTGTTCGCGAGCCTGCCGCCCGAGGCGATCGTGTCGGCCTATGACGTCGACGACATCCACAAGGTGCCGCTGGCCTTTCACGAGCAGGGGGTGGACGCCTTCGTGCTCGATCACTTCGGGCTCAGCGCGCCGGCGCCCGAGCTTTCGGACTGGAAGGAGCCGATCGAGCGCTCCGCACGCGCCAAGCGCACGGTCACGATCGCGCTCGTCGGAAAGTACGTGCGCCTGGAGGACGCCTACCTGTCGGTCAGCGAGGCGCTGCGCCACGCGGCCTCGATGCAGGATGCGCGGGTGAAGATCGACTGGGTGGACGCCGAGCAGCTCGAGATGTCAGATGCTCGCCCCGAGCTGGCGGCGGATGCAGAGGCCGCCGACGCGGCCGCCGACACCGTGAGCGGGGGCGACGGCAAGGCGGATGCGCGCGAGCGCCTGGCCCGCGCCGACGGCATCCTGATCCCGGGAGGCTTCGGCGGACGGGGGATCGAGGGCAAGATCGCGGCAGCCCAGATCGCGCGCGAGCGCCGGATCCCGTATCTCGGCATCTGCCTGGGCATGCAGGCCGCGGTCGCGGAGTTCGCGCGCAACGTCGCGGGCATGGACGGGGCCAACTCGACCGAGTTCGACATCGAGACGCCCTACCCGGTGATCGATCTGCTGCCCGAGCAGAAGGAGGTCGTCGGTCTGGGCGGGACGATGCGACTGGGCGCAGACCCGATCAAGCTGCACGCGGGCTCGCGGGCGCACGAGATCTACGGAGAGGGCGTCATCTACGAGCGCCACCGCCACCGCTATGAGGTCAACAACCTGCTGCGCAAGCGCCTGACCAACCCACGCGGCGGCGCGGGGGCCGGGCTGCGGCTCGCGGGAACCTCGCCCGACGAGCGGCTGGTCGAGGTGATCGAGATCGACGATCACCCGTTCTTCGTCGGCTGTCAGTTTCACCCCGAGTTCAAGTCGCGCCCGCAGCGCCCGGCGCCGCTGTTTCGCGGCTTCATCGCTGCGGCCCTGGAGCGCGCCGGCGGCGGCGACGCGGTCCGGCGGTCAGCCGGTCACTCGGTAGCGGGCGATCCCGCCGTGCGCTCGTGAGCGCGGCTCGCGAGCTGCGCGTCGAGGTCGTCTTCGGCGAGGTCGACGAGCACCACGCGCAGGTCGTCGCGGCCGAGATGATCGCGCGCGCACACGAGCTGGCGAATCGCCCCGAGCACGAGTGCGACGTCGACGTCAGCGTTCAGCTCAGCCCCGCGAGCAGCGGCTCGGGCGCGGGCTCGGCGGACGCGGCCGTGCTGACCCCGGTCGCCGATCTCGGTGACCGCGGCGGCGAGCCCACGGATGGGCATCTGGCACCGCGCGCCTCCGCGGGCCAGAGCGTGGCCTCGCGGTGACGTGCTGAAGCTCAGGCGAGCTACGGTCCTGCAGGCGGGACCCTCTGACGGACCCGAGCAGGAGGTGGTGGTCGAGGTCGCCGGACGCTCACGACCGGCGATCGTCGACGTCGGCCTGATCGGGCCGGCGGAGGCGGGCGACGACGTGGTGGTCAACGTGCAGGCGCGCGACCTCGGTCTTCACTCGGGCGGCTTCGACGTCGTCCACGTCAACCTCTCGCGCGGGCTGGACGGCGACAGCGCGCTCGACGCCAACGTGATGAAGCTCAACTACACGAGCCTGCAGCACACGGTCGCCGTGGTGGGGGACCGCCGCATGCGTCTTCCGGTGGCGCGCCCGGTCGCGGTGATCGCGCTGCATGGGCAGCTCGCGCCGGTTGCATGGGCCTTCTCGCAGGGCGCCCCCGGGGCCGTTCTCGGCTACGTGCAGACCGAGGGCGGAGCCCTGAGTGGCGCGCGCTCGCACACGGTCCGCGCCCTGCGTGAGCGCGGGCTGCTGGCGGGCCACGTGACGGCGGGAGCTGCCTTCGGCGGGGAGCGGGAGGCGATCACGACGGCGGCCGCGCTGCATCATGGGCTGCGCACGCTTGGTTGGGACGCCGCGGTGTGCGGGCCGGGGCCGGGAATCGTCGGCTCGGCATCGCCGTTAGGGCACGGTGGCATGTTCGCCCTGGACTCCGCCCACGTGGCGCTGGCGCTTGGCTGCCAGACGCTCGTCGTCGCGCGCATGTCATCGGGCGACCCGCGCGAGCGCCATCGCGGGATCTCCCATCACACGCTGACCGTGCTCGACCTGCTGCTCGAGCCCGTGACGGTGGCGCTGCCAGCCGGGATGCGCTCACCCTCGGGGGCCGACCTGGCGAGCGCGCTCGGGGGCGCCCCGGGGACGGGCGCCGCAGGCCCGGAGGGGACGCGACGGGCGGCGCTGCGGCTGGACGTCGAACGCCCGGCGCGGATCACGCGTCACGACTGGCGCCCCGCGGTCGTCGACCTTCCCGCCTACGCTCGATCCGGCCTGCCGGGCGAGACGATGGGACGCGGGCTGACCGACGACCCGCTGTTCTTCGGCGCCGCGCTCGCTGGAGGGGTGGCGCTCGCCGAGCTGGCCCCAGCGCTGTCGCGCCAGTCGCCCGGCGCGGTCGAGCAGGCGGGCTCGCAGCACAGAGGAGCCGTCGCTCTGGAGGCGAAGCTTCATGGGTGAGCGAGTCAAGCAACCTGGCGATCGAGGAGCCCGCCGGCGTAGAGAGCCCTGAGCCGGTCGCGATCGAGCGCCTGATCCTCGATTTCCTCGCCTACATGGAGCTCGAGCGCGGCCTCTCGCACAACACGCTCGAGGCCTACCGCAGCGACCTGCTGCAGTTCGGCCAGTACCTCGATCGCCAGCGGCTCACGGTGCGCGAGACCTCGCACGGCGATCTGGCGGCGTTTCTCTCAGAGCTGACCGAAGGGCCGGAGCCCGCCGCGGCCTCGACGCTCAGCCGCAAGGTCGCGTGCCTGCGCTCGTTCCATCGTCACCTGCGGCGCGAGGGTGCGATCGCGCACGACCCGACGGCACAGCTGCGCGGGCCGCGCAAGACCCAGCGCTTGCCGAGGGTGCTGTCGCGCAGGGAGGTCGCGAAGCTGCTCGAGCAGCCCCGCGGCACCGAGCCGCTTGCGCTGCGCGACCGGGCGCTGCTCGAGGTGATGTACGCGTGCGGGCTGCGTGCTTCGGAGGCGATCGACCTGCGCCTGGCGGACATCCATCTCGATGAGCAGATCCTGCGCGCGCGCGGCAAGGGCTCAAAGGAGCGGCTCGTGCCGATCGGGCGCCAGGCGCTCGCCGCGCTGCGCGCCTATTGCGCCAGGGGACGACCGGCGCTCGTCGGTGTTCAGGTCGAGCGGCGCCTGTTCGTCAACCGAAGCGGGCGTGGCCTCAGCCGCCAGGGCCTGTACAAGATCATCAAGGGCCACGCGCGCAGCGCCGGCCTCGAGAACAAGATGAGCCCGCATACGCTTCGACACAGCTTCGCCACGCACCTGCTCGCCGGAGGCTGCGACCTGCGCTCGCTGCAGGAGATGCTCGGGCACGCCGACCTCTCCACGACCCAGGTCTACACCCACCTGTCCGCCGAGCGCCTGAAGGATGTCTACTTCAGCGCGCATCCGCGCGCCTCGCGCTGAGCGAGATGCCCGGACACGTGCATCCCGGGGGCCGCCGGGCGATCGTGCTCGTGCTGGACGCATGCGGTGTGGGTGCGCTGCCCGATGCTCGCGACTACGGCGACGAGGGGACCAACACGCTCGCGCACGTCGCTCATGCGGTGGGCGGCCTGCAGCTGCCGACCCTGCAGTCGCTCGGGCTCGGCTCGATCGTCGAGCTGCAGGGCGTTGCGGCGGTGCCCGACCCGGTCATCCACGGCCGCCTGCATCCGCTGGGCGCGGGAAAGGACTCGACGATCGGGCACTGGGAGCTGATGGGGGTCGTCTGCGAGCAGCCGCTTCCAACCTACCCGCAGGGCTTTCCACCCGAGCTCGTCGCGCGGCTGGCCGGCGCGATGGGGCGCGGGCTGATCTGCAACCTGCCCTACAACGGCATCGCGGCGATCGACGACTTCGGCGCCGAGCATCTGCGCAGCGGCGCGCTGATCCTCTACACCTCGCAGGACTCCGTCCTGCAGCTTGCGGCGCATGTCGAGCGCCTTGAGCCCGATGAGCTCTACCGGGCGTGCGAAGCGGCGCGCGCGCAGTTGACGGGCGAGCACGCTGTCGGACGGGTCATCGCGCGCCCCTTCAGCGGGGTGCCGGGGGCGTTTGCGCGCACATCGGGCCGGCGCGACTTCGCCCTGCAGCCGCCGGGGCGCAGCTACCTGCAGGCGCTGACGAGCGCCGGGATCGAGGTTCACGGCGTGGGCAAGATCAGCGACCTGTTCGCGGGCGTGGGCGTGACGAGCTCGCACCCCGGGGCGACCAACGCGGCCGCGCTTGGGAGCGTCGACGCCCTGCTTTCAGAGCTCGGCGAGGGGCTTGTTTTCGTCAACCTGATCGAGACCGACCAGGTCTATGGCCATCGCAAGGACTGCGACGGCTTCCACGACGCGCTGCGCGCGATCGACGCGCGGCTCGGCAGCTGGCTTGGGCAGCTGCGCGACGACGACCTGCTGATCGTGACGGCCGACCACGGGGTCGACCCGGCGCACCCGGGCACCGACCACACGCGCGAGTACGCACCGCTGCTGGCCGCCACCGGCGAGCAGCTACGCCGGCGTGCGTCCGGCGCGGCGCGCGCGAGCGCGCACGGGAAAGCCGGCGCGACTCGTCACGACGGCCCGCTGGCCGACGTCGGCGCGAGCGTGCTGCGCTGGCTGACCGGAGCCACGAGCGAGGAGCTTGCCGGGGATTCCTTCCTAAGCTGAGCGGTCGACATGCCCGAGCTTCCCGAGGTCGAGACGATCCGCCGTCAGCTGGCCCCGCTGCTGCAGGGCAGGACGCTCTCGCGTGTCGAGATCCTGGACGCGCGCTGGTCGCGCCCGCTGCCGCCCGCAGAGCTTGCCGCGGCGCTGGAGGGCCGGCGCATCGAACGTCTCGACAGGCGCGGGAAGTACCTCGTCTGGAGCCTGCAGGGCGACGTCCACCTGGTCCAGCATCTGCGGATGACGGGGGCGGTGTTGTGGGAGCCGCGCGGCGAGGTTCTCCATGCGCGCGTGCGCATCGAGCTCGCGCCCTTGCCGAGGGGCAAGGGACGTGCCGGCCGGGCAGCGCCCGGCGGACGTGGGGGCGACAGGCTGGTGATCATCGATCCGCGACGCTTTGGCACCGGCCAGCTGCTGAGAAGCTCGGCCGAGCTCGAGGAGTTCTTCGCGGCGCGGCTTGGCCTCGAGCCGCTGGACGAGCGCTTCACCGCCGAGTACCTGCGCGACGTGTCGCGCGGTCGCAGGGGTCCGATCAAGGCGTTGCTGCTCGACCAGCGACGGATCGCCGGGGTGGGCAACATCTACGCCGACGAGGCGCTGTATCGGGCGCGCATCCATCCGCTTCGCCCGGCGGGTCGGCTCTCCAGCGCCCAGCGCTCAGCGCTGCGCCTGGCGCTGATCGACGCCCTGTGCGCCGGCGTCGAAGCGCGCGGGGCGTCGATCTCTGACTTCCGCGACCTCGATGGCGTGCGCGGCTCCTTTCAGGACCAGTTTCTCGTCCATCGGCGCGCAGGCGAGCCGTGCCCGCGCTGCGGCACGACGATCTCGAAGATCGTGGCCGCGGGGCGCGGGACCTACGTGTGCGAGACCTGCCAGCCGCGCCCGCGGCGCCGGCGCTAGCCGGTCAGCAGCTCGTCCAGGCGACCGCTGTCCGCCGCGGCCTGGACCTCGGCCAACCCGCCGATCGGCCTGCCGTCGACCAGGACCTGAGGGAAGGTCATCATCCCGGTCTTGTGCACGAGCGCGACCCGTCCCTCGGGGTCCTTTGAGAGGTTGACTTCTGAGAACTGCAGCCCGTGGGACTCGAGCAGTCCCTTCACGCGGTTGCAGAACGAGCATGGATCGGTGGTGAACACGGTTATCTCCTGCATTACATGAAGGATAGGGGGACGGACCGGCGCTGCCGGTCGCCAGAATGTCGCCGGCCGCCAGAATGTCTGCACCCCACCCAAGGAGAGCCATGACGCCCGAGACCAGAACGAGCTCGCCGCTCGCAGCCGAGGACTTCGAGCAGATCCGCTACGCGGTCAAGGATCAGATCCTCACGATCACGCTGGCGCGCCCCGAGCGCCTGAACGCCTTCACGCCGCGGATGGCCGATGAGCTGGTCGCGGCGTTCGGGCTGGCCGACGCCGACGACGACGTGCGCGTCGTGATCGTCACCGGCGAGGGTCGCGGTTTCTGCGCCGGCGCGGACCTGCAGAGCGGCGGGGACACGTTTGACTGGCGCGAGCGGCCGTTCGAGGGAGACGCGCCGCGCGATGGCGGGGGCCGTGTGGCGCTTGCGATCTTCGCCTGCAACAAGCCGGTGATCGCCGCGATCAACGGCCCCGCCGTGGGGGTGGGTGTGACGATGACGCTGCCGATGGACATCCGCCTCGCGTCCGAGGAGGCGAGGATGGGGTTCGTGTTCGCCCGGCGCGGAATCGTGCCCGAGGCCTGCTCGAGCTGGTTTCTGCCGCGGGTGGTGGGCATCAGCCAGGCGATGGAGTGGGTGGCGACGGGCCGGGTCTTCGACGCGCGCGAGGCGCTGTCCGGGCGGCTCGTGCGAAGCATCCACCCGGCCGACGAGCTGCTCGGCGCGGCCCACCAGCTGGCGCGCGAGATCGCCGACAACACGGCCCCGGTCTCGGTCGCGCTGGCGCGGCGGATGCTGTGGACGATGCTCGGCGCCGAGCATCCGATGCTCGCGCATCGCGCCGACTCGCGCGCGATGTTCTCTCGCGGTCTGTCCGCCGACGCGCGGGAGGGCGTGACCTCGTTTCTGGAGAAGCGCCCCGCCAGCTTCCCGGACAAGATCAGCGACGGCCTGCCGGACATCTTCCCCGGGCGCGAGGAGCCGTCGTTCGAGTAGTCCGGCTGGGAGGGCTGAAAACATAGACGTGTGGCGGGACGTGCTGTCAAGACCGAGGCGATCGTGCTGCGCTCGATGCGCTACGGCGAGGCCGATCGCATCCTGCACCTCTACACGCTCGATCGCGGACGGCTGAGCGCGATCGCCAAGGGCGTGCGCCGTGCGCGCAGTCGCTTCGGCGGGCGCCTGGAGCCGTTCTTTCGCCTGCGCATCGAGCTGCACGAAGGGCGCAGCGAGCTGCTCACCGTCACGGGGGCGCAGACGGTCGACGGGTATGCGCGCCTGCGCGGCGACGCGGCCGCGCTGGATGCCGCCGCGCGCGCCTGCGACGCCGTTGGGCGCCTGTTCGAGACCTCCGAGGCCCACGCGAGCGTGTTTCACCTGCTGTGCCGAAAGCTCGCGCTGCTCGACGAGCTCCCTGCCGGCGCGACGCGCGAAGCGGCGCTCGCCTTCCGTCTGAAGCTGCTGATCGCGGCCGGCTTGGCGCCGCAGCTCGCCGCGTGCGCAAGCTGCGGCGAGCACGAGCATCTCGTGGCGTTCTCCGGAGAGGCGGGGGGAGTGGTGTGCGCGGCGTGCGAGGCCGCGTCGTTTCCGCTGGGCGAGCAGGCCTACCGCTTCATGACAGATGCGCTCGCGCGCTCACTGAGCGAGGCGCCCAGCGCGCCCGATCCCGCGCTCGGGCAGGTCGAGCGGGCGATCTCCGCCACGCTCGAGCACCACGCGAACCTGCGGCTGATGCCGGCCACGGCCCGAGCCGGTTGAGCGGACGGTATCGTGACGCCGTGGACGAGGGACTGCCGATCGCCTACCAGATGCTCGACACGGGCGTTCCCGTGCTGGCGTCCGACGGTGAGCAGGTGGGCACCGTGGGCGCCGTGCTGAGCGCGCCCGAGAAGGACGTGTTTCACGGTCTCCTGGTCAAGACCCCCGGGCAGGGCCTGCGCTTCGTCGAGGCCGCGTCGATCGCGTCCATCCACGAACACGGCGTCGACCTGCGAATCGACTCCAGCGCCGCGCACAGCCTGCCGCCGCCAGAGCACAGCGCGCCGGTGTATGACGAGGATCCCGCAGAGCATGGGCGCTGGCACCACTGGGTGCGCCGTCTCACCGGACGCACCGACTGGAATCGCGAGAGCTGAGCGCGTACCGCGCTGGCGCGCCGCGCGCGCCGATGCTCATGACAGCGCTTGATGCTGGCGCTGCCACAATCGAGCGATGAGCGTTGTCAAGCAGACAGACGCCGTCGCCGGCGCGTTCGCCGAGCGCTGGCGCGAGCAGGAGGAGCGACTGCTGTCGCCGCTGGCGGCGCGCTCATATCCGGCTCGCCGGGTGCGCGTCGAGGAGGATTGCGGGCTGCGCACCCCGTTTCAGCGCGACCGTGATCGGATCGTGCACAGCAAGGCGTTTCGTCGCCTCACGCACAAGACCCAGGTGTTCGTCGCGCCCGAGGGCGACCACTACCGCACGCGCCTGACGCACACGCTGGAGGTGACGACGATCTCGCGCACGGTGGCCAGAGCGCTGAGCCTCAACGAGGACCTCACCGAGGCGATCGGGCTGGGGCACGACCTCGGCCACCCGCCCTTCGGCCACATCGGCGAGGACGTGCTCGACCGCTGCCTGCGCGAGCGGTTCGGCGATGAGGCCGGCTTTGCGCACTACGAGCACTCGCTGCGCGTCGTGGACCAGCTCGAGCGCGACGGGATGGGGCTCAACCTGACCGAGCAGGTACGCGATGGCATCGCAGGGCACTCCAGCCGCGCCCCGCTGCCGCGGACGCTCGAGGGCCGGATCGTCAGGGTGATCGATCGCGTGGCCTACATCAACCACGACATCGACGACGCGCTGCGCGCCGGCCTGCTGCACGAGGACGAGCTGCCGCAGGAGCCGATCGCCGTGCTCGGCGCGGACGGGTCGGCGCGGATCGACGCGCTCGTGCACGACATGGTCGAGCATTCGGCCGCGGCGCGGGACATCGTGCAGGGACCGCAAGCCGGCTCGGCGATGGGGGCGCTGCGCGACTTCATGTTCGAGCGCGTGTATCTCGGGAGGGCGGTGCAGGCAGAGCATGTGCGGATCGCCGGTGTCGTGCGTGCGTTGTTCGAGCACTACGTCGCTCACCCGGAGCTGCTGCCGCCAGGTCCCGGCCGCTCGCGCGGCGAGCAGCCGGGCGCGATCGCAGCGAGCGAGCTGGCCCGGCGGGTCACCGATCACCTGGCGGGGATGACCGATCGCTACTGCATCAGGGAGTTCGCGGAGCTTCAGGTGCCGCGCGCCTTCGCGCGCTGACACGAGCCGCGATAGCAGCTAGGTTCAGGCTATGGCCCTCTACACCCGCGACTCGCGAGATCGTGTGCGCGACGCCGTCGACTTCGTCGAGCTCGTGTCCGCGCGAAGCGACCTGCGGCGAGCCGGCGCCGCGCGTTATGAGGGGCTGTGTCCGTTTCACGAGGAGCGCACGCCGTCGTTCGGCATAGACCCGGCTCAGAAGGTCTACTACTGCTTCGGCTGCCAGGCCGCCGGTGACGTTTTCACGTTCGTGCAGGAGACCGAGGGCGTCGACTTCAAGGGGGCGCTGGAGCTGCTGGCCGACCGCTACGGCGTCGAGCTCGAGCTCGAGCGCGAGGACCCCAAGGAGGCCGAGCGCCGCACGCGCCGCGAGCGCCTGCTGCAGCTGCTGGCGCGCACGAGCGCCTACTACGAGCGCTGCCTGTGGGAGTCGGAGGAGGGTGAGCGCGCGCGGGGGCAGCTAACCGACCGCGGGCTCGCCGAGGAGGTGCTGCGCGAGTTTGGCGTGGGCTATGCGCCCAGCGCCTGGAACCGCGTGCTGACCGCCTCGCGCAGCGGCGGGTTCACGGTGCAGGAGCTCTACGCGACCGGCCTGGCACAGCGCTCCAGGGAGAACGGCCAGCCCTACGACCGTTTTCGCTCGCGAATCATGTTCCCGCTGAGCGACATGCGCGGGCGGGTGCTCGGCTTCGGCGCGCGCGCGGTTGGCGCCGACCAGCAGCCCAAGTACCTGAACACCTCTGACAACGACGTCTACCACAAGGGACGCCATCTCTACGGGGCCCATCTCGCGCGCCCGCACGCGACACGCGCCGCCTCGGTGATCCTGTGCGAGGGCTACACCGACGTGATCGCGCTGCACCAGGCGGGCATCCGCAACGCGGTCGGGCTGATGGGCACCGCGCTCACCGCCGAGCAGGTGGCCGAGCTCGCGCGCATGGCCTCGACGGTGCTGCTGGCGCTCGACGCCGATGCCGCCGGGCAGAACGCGATGCTGCGCGCCGCCGACCTCGCGGCGCGCCGCCAGCTGGACCTGCGCGTCGTGCCGTTGCCGACCGGGACCGACCCGGCCGAGCTCGTGCAGCGCGACGGTGCGGGCGGGGTGGAACGAGCGGTTGGCGATGCGGTGCCCTTCGAGCGCTTTCGCGTGGAGCGGGTGCTCGCGGCGGGCGATCACTCAGGCCCCGAGGGCAAGGACCGGATGCTCGACGAGCTGCGGCCGGTGTTCAGCGCGCTGCCGCCGAGCGCGCTGCGGATGGAGCTCATGCGCCTGGTCTCAGGTCGCCTGGCGCTATCGGAGAGCCTCGTGGAGACGGTGCTCTCCGGGGGTGCGGAGCAGGGACGCGCGGGAAGGCCGCGGCGCGATGCCGGGGCCGGCGACGGGGACCGGCCGGCGAGCGCTCGATCGGGCGACGTGGCCGGCTCTGGCGCGATGTCCGCCGGCGCGCTGTCGGGCAGCGAGGAGACCGAGCGGGCGTTTCTTGCGCTGTGCATCGCGCTGCCCGAGCAGGGCCAGACCGCGCTCGAGCACGTCGACGTGCAGACGTATTTCACGAGCGACCTGCTGCGCCGGGCGGCGCGCCACCTTCAGGCGCACCTGCGCGAGCCGCTGCGCGAGGGCGGCGATGACGTCTCGCTCGACGCCGACCTGCCGCTGAAGGCGCTGCTCGCCAAGCTCGTCGTGCAGGCCGGGCGCGAACCGCCCAACGCGGGGATGCTGCAGGTGCAGCGCCTGCAGCTGGAGCTCGCGCGGATCGACCGCGAGATCCAGGCGGCGCGGCTGTCGGGGGATCGGTCGGCCGAGCAGCGCTATGTGCCCAAGTTCGCAGCTGCCCGCACGGAGGGTGGCTCGGGCGAGGATCACGAGCCCGGGCTGACTGAGTCCGCCGGCGGCGGCATCAGCGGCCTCGCCGTGCGCAGGGCGGAGGTCAAGCACGAGTTCGACCGGGCGTACGCGCAGGTCCTCGAGGAGACGGGGGAGAGGAGCGGCTGAGAGAAGCCGCTGATCGGGCGTCGCAGGACGGTCGGGTGGAGGGTTTCGTCCTAAAGGCTTACGACAATGCAGTGCATGGATCGGGCTGCTCTGAAGGGGATGCTGGACGAAGGGTTGTCGCTTGCTGAGATCGGCAGGCGAAGCTCATTGCACGAAGCGACCGTCGGTTATTGGGTCAAGAAGCACGGGTTGCGAGCTGTCAATCGAGACAAGCACAGCTCTCGCGGCGAGCTCAGCTCGGACGAGCTACAGGCATTGGTTGATGCAGGCCTGTCGATCACCGAGATTGCCCAGGCCGTCGATCGGAGCAAGGCGAGCGTTCGTCATTGGCTGGGCAGGTATGAGTTGCGTACTCGGCCTACCATCAACCGTGCCAGGCGGCGGGTAGCCCGTGGGGCCAAGCGTTCAACCGTGCTTGACGCCTGCCGCCGGCATGGCAACACGCCCTTCTACCTCGACGCGCGGGGCTACTACCGGTGCAAGCGATGCCGGACTGAGGCGGTGATGCGTCGTAGGCGCCGCATCAAGCGGGTGCTTGTAGCCGAGGCTGGCGGCTGTTGCCGGCTCTGCGGCTATGACCGTTACTGCGGGGCGCTGCAGTTTCATCATCTCGATCCGAGGGCCAAGAGCTTCGGCTTGAGCATCCGCGGCCTCACGCCCTCGATCGCAAAGCTCCGCGCCGAGGCACGGAAGTGCGTCCTTCTGTGCTCTAATTGCCACGCGGAGGTAGAGGGCGGCGTGGCGTCCATCTCCGGGGTAGCACGTTTGGGCAGTCCGGGGTAGCTCAATGGCAGAGCAGGATCCTGTTAAGGTCAAGGTTGTGGGTTCGAGTCCCACCCCCGGAGCTTTTTTTCAAGGCGCCAGCCCCTCCACCAGCAGCGCCGCTCGTTCCCCGGGGTCGTGAGCGCCGATCCACGCCGACAGGTCGTGAGCGCGCTCGCGGATCGCAGGTCGCCGAAGCACCCGCTCGACCGCCAGGCGTAGTGGTCGTGGGTGCGTGAAGCGCCCCGGTACTCGCACTCCTGCCCCCAGCCAGTCAAGCCGCGCCGCGTTCTCGTTCATATCGCCCACCGCGGGGCTCGCGACAACCGGGCAGCCGCACGCCAGGGCGCGCACGAGCGTGCCGTGCCCGGCGTGGCAGACGACCGCGTCGCAGTGGGGCATCGTGCGCGAGTAGGAGACCCACTCGACGAGCTTCGCGTTGTCGGGCACCGGCAGCGCGCGCGGTGGCAGGCGACGGTTCCATGTCGCGAGCACCCGGACGTCGGCCTTGGCCAGCCCTTGCAGCGCGGCCGCGAGCAGCCGGTGCTCGGGGTCCTGCGCGGTGGACGGTGCGACGAGCACTAGAGGCGCCTGCTCGCTGCGACCATTTGCGCCTCGCGTCGGCAGCTCGACCTCGGCCGCCGGTGGCTCCCACATCAGCGGGCCCACCACGTGGACGTGCTCGGGCCACCTCCGCGGATACTCGAGCTGGGGGAACGTCGCCACCAGCGCGAGCCGACGGCTGATCCCGCCATGGGCGTGCGCGAGCGGCGCCAGCCCCAGTTCAGCGCGCGCGACGTTCAGCTCTCTGCGTCCGATCTCCAGGCCGTGCCGCGCCGGGCGCTGGCCGCGGCGCCACAGCCACCGCCCGGCCGCGGAGCGCGGCAGGCGAGCGCCGATCGAGTAGATCGGGAAGTCGGGCTCGCTGTCGGGATAGATGTGGGGGATCAGCGTTGCGCAGGGCACCTCCTCGATCTCGGCGGCAAGCGCCGGCGCGAGCGTGAGGATGTCAGCGACCGCGACATCGGGGCGCAGCGAGCGCACGAGCGGCAGCGTGTCGCGAGTGGCCTGGGCGACGGTGTCGTAGATACCGGCCCGACGCTCGTCGCTGCCGCTCGCGAAGATCGAGTATTCGGGCGCCGCCGCGAACGCCATGCCCTCGGCGCGGACGTTCTCCTCCCAGCGCGACCACGTCTGCAGCGTCACGTCGTGGCCTCGCGCCGCCAGCGCCCGTCCGAGCGCGATCATCGGGAAGGCGTGACCCGGGTCGCCGAAGGCGCCCAGCAGGACGCGCATCGGCTAGGCCGCGGCGAGCTCGGCGACCAGGCGCAGCTGGGTGAGGCGCTCGTCGGCCGTGAAGGCGACCGGCGTGACGCCAAGCGTGCCGACGCCGGCGTCGCGGTAGACGGCCAGCCTGTCGCGCACGACGTCGGCCGGCCCCACGAGGCTGACCGTGTCGATCAGCTCGTCGGGAATCGCCGCCATCGCCTCGTCGCGCTGTCCCGCCAGGAACAGGTCCTGGATCTCCTTGGCCTGCGCCTCGTAGCCGTAGCGCTGGATGAGCTGGTTGTAGAAGTTGCGCTCGCGCGAGCCCATGCCCCCGACATACAGCGCGATGTGTGGGCGCATTTTGTTGCGCGCATCCTCGATGTCGTCGCTAACGCAGACCTGGACGGTCGGCGCGATGTCGAACTGATCGAGCGAGCGTCCGGAGCGTGCGGCGCCGGCTTCGAGCAGCGGGCGCAGCGCGCCCACGTGCTCGGGCGAGAACAGCGTCGGGATCCAGCCGTCTGCGATCTCGCCTGCGAGTTCGGTGTTCTTGGGGCCGATCGCGGCGAGGTAGATCGGGATCTGCTCCTGCACCGGGCCGATCGTCAGCTTCAGCGCCTTGCCCGGGCCGTCAGGCAGCGGAAGGTCGAGCGTCTCACCGTGAAACTCGACGCGCTCGCGTGCGAGCACCATGCGCACGACCGCGATGTAGTCGCGCGTGCGCTGCAGCTGCTTGCCGAACCGCTGGCCGTGCCAGCCCTCGGCCACCTGCGGGCCCGAGGTCCCGATCCCGAGGATCATCCGCCCGCCGGAGAGCTGGTCGATCGTGGCGGCGGTCATCGCGGTCATCGCCGCCGAGCGCGCGGGCATCTGGAAGATGCCCGCGCCGAGCCGGATGCGCTCGGTCTGCCCGGCGAGCCAGCCCAGCACGCTCGCCGCGTCAGAGCCGTAGGCCTCGGCCGCCCAGACGGAGGAGTAGCCAAGGCGCTCGGCCTCTTGCACGATGTTTAGCTGGTCGGCCGAGGTGAGGCCGAGGCCCCAGTAGCCGATGTGCACACCGAGCTTCATGCTGGCCACCCTACATGCTGGTGTCGCCCGGGATGACGAACATCATCTCCGGCACCAGGCACATCGGCGAGAGCTTGAGCAGGTAGCGCACGGCCTCTGAGATGTCCGTGGGGCGGATCATCGTCTCGGCCTGGACCTGCCCCTTGATGAAGTCGGTCATCGGCGTGTCCACCCAGGCCGGGCACAGCGCCGTCGACTTGATGCCCAGCGTGTTCAGCTCGCGGTTCATCGAGTCGTTCCAGCCGACGACGGCGTGCTTGGTGGCCGAGTAGACGGCGTTTCCGGGGACCCCGCGCTTACCCGCGATCGACGCCGTGTTCACGACCAGCGCGTTGCGGTGCTCGGCCCCCGCGACCTTCAGCAGCTCGAGCGATTCGCGGTAGAAGAGGGCGATCGAGCGGATGTTGATGTCCAGCTGGCGGTCCAGCCACTTGGTCTCCAGTTCGCTGACCGGCGAGGCGTAGCCGATGCCGGCGTTGTTGACGAGCACGTCGAGGCGGCCGTAGCGGTTGCGGTGTTCGGAGACGACCTTTTGGATGTCGGACTCCTCGAGCACGTTGGCGGGGATCGCATGGACATCGTGTCCCTGCTCGGCCAGGACGCCGACCGCGGCCTCGAGCTTCTCGGGCCTGCGCGCGGCCATCGAGACGGCGAACCCTTCCTCGACAAGCACGTTGGCGATCGCCAGCCCGATGCCCGACGACGCTCCCGTGACGATTGCTGCTCGGTCTGCCATCTCCCAGTCCCTCCTTGTGGATTCAGCCGGCGCCCGGTGCATGCACGGCGGGCGAGAGCATCCCATATCCCGCTGGTAGCGTCTGGCTGGCCGCGAGCGGGCCACGGCTCGCGCGCGGGGCGGGCCCGTAGCTCAGTTGGTCAGAGCTGCCGACTCATAATCGGTAGGTCCCTGGTTCGAGTCCAGGCGGGCCCACTTAGGGATTTGGCACCAGGTGGGCCACGAGGACGCGTTTACGCTGCGCGTCCACCCCACGGGATGCCCGCCGATCACGATCGCGCTAGCGGCGAGGGTGGCGGCCAGCCCCTTAAGGCAACAGGCCAGAGCGTTTGCGATCCGAAGCCCGCTCGCCCAGCCCCCGCGGCCTATCCCGCCGCCGGCTCCGGCGGCCGCCTGACCACCTCGGCCGGGACCGGCCTTCCCGCCTTGCGCGAGAGCAGCGGCCGGGCGAGCTGCGCGAGGTAGCCGGCGGGGTAGTCGCGGCCGGCCTCGCGCCGAAAGCGCGCTGGTTTGTCTGAGCGGGTGCGTCGAAGCTGGCGGACGGCCTGGCGTTGGTCGGAGGAGGGGGTCATGGCCTTCCCTTCGTGGGGTATTCGGGGGTCCGCGGAGTGTCGCGAGCCGGCCTAAGCGCGCCGTATGCCCGCCCTAAGAAGTTCCCTCGCCGTGCGATCCCCGGCCGGGCGGGGCGCGCGGGCGCGGAGCGCGCAGCTCGGACGCCGACCGCCACCCGTCCAGACGTCAAGTCAAAGCGCCGCGCGGCCGATATTGAGACGTGCCCGTGCAGCGCAGCCTTTACGCAGACGGAGGGGTCTCGAGCGCCGACGAGGTCGCCGCCGCGGCGCTCGATGCGCTGCCCTCTGCGCTGATCCTCGTGTTCGACCGCGAGCTTCGATTCATGCTCGCGGCGGGTCAGGCGATCGAGCGCCAGAGCGCCTCGTCGGCATTTCGCGAGGGCCAGCTCATCGCGGACGCCTTTCCGGCGAGCGTATGGGGCGCGATCGAGCCGCTGTGCCGCTCGGCGCTGGCGGGCGAGACGCGCTCGCGCGAGGTGTGGACCGCAGAGCGCGAGCGCTGCCTGATGGTCGATGTCGGCCCGCTGCGGCCGGATCACGGCGCGGCGCAGCGCGACGACGCCGCGGCCAGCGTCGTGGGCGGCGTGGCGGTCGTGCTCGACGTCACCGCCGGGACGCAGGCCGGCGAGCGGGCCGCGCGCTCGCAGGACCACTTCGAGCAGGTGTTCGAGCGCGCGCCGGTGGGCACCGGACTGCTCGACCTTAACGGGCGCTGGATGCTCGTCAACCGCGCGCTGTGCGAGATCACCGGCTACACCGTCGACGAGCTGACGGCGATGCGCTTCGACGACATCACCTACCCGGACGACGTCGGCGGCGACCGCGCGCAGCGCGAGCGCCTGCTGGCGGGCGAGGTCGCCGCCTACCAGGTCGAGAAGCGCTACTTCGACGCCTCGGGCGGCGTGATGTCGGCGATGGTGTCGGTGTCGCTGGTGCGCGATCGCGCCGGCCAGCCGCTGCACTACATCGTCCAGCTGCAGGACATCTCGGAGCGAAAGCGCCTGGAGGAGCACCTGCGCCACCTGGCCGACCACGACCCGCTGACGGGGCTGCGCAACCGGCGGCTGTTCGAGCACGACCTCAAGCTGCAGGTCGCGCGCTCGCGCCGCTACGGCGAGGTCGCGGCGCTGATGGTCGTCGACCTCGACAATTTCAAGCAGGTCAACGACAGCCATGGGCACAAGGTGGGCGACGACGCGCTGACCGCGGTCGCCACGGCGCTCACGCGGCGCCTGCGCGAGACGGACCTGGTGGCCCGCCTGGGCGGCGACGAGTTCGCCGTGCTGCTGCCGCACATCGACCGCGAGGGCGTGCAGATCGTGGCGGACGGCCTGACGCACGTGATCTCCACGTGCAGCATCGACGTCGGCGACGGCGTGCTGCACCCGGCGGCGAGCATCGGCTGCGTGATCGTCGACCGTGACACGCCCGACGCCGAGCAGGCCGTCGTCGAAGCCGACCAGGCGATGTACGAGGTCAAGCGCGCCAAGCGCGCCGCGGCCGGCTGATCGCGGTAAAGACGCGCGGCGTGCGGCGCGAGAGTCGGCCGCCGCAGTGACTACGCTCAAAATGTGGACCCAGGAGAGCGGCTGGCCGTGATCGACCTCGGCTCGAGCTCCTTTCGGCTTGTCGTGTTCACCGCCGGGCGCGGCTGGTGGAAGCGCACCGACGAGATCTACCAGCCGGTGCGAATCGGCGAGGGGCTGGAGCAAACGGGCAGCCTCGGCGAGGCGCCGATGAGAAGGGCGCTCGAGACGCTCGATGTGTTCGCTCACTTCTGCACGGCCAGCGGGCTGAAATGGGGCGCGATCGACGCCGTGGCGACGAGCGCGATCCGCGATGCGCAGAACGCGGATGCCTTCCTCGCACGAGCCCGCGAGCGCTCCGCGCTGCCGATCAGGGTGCTCAGCCGAGAGGAGGAGGCGCGCTACGGCTATCTGGCGGCGGCGAACTCGACGACGATCAGCGAGGGCTGCGTGCTCGACCTCGGCGGCGGCTCGATGCAGCTCGTGCGCGTGGCCGATCGCCACGCCTGCCAGTCGGGCTCCTGGCGCCTTGGCACCGTGCGCATGACCGAGCGCTTCCTGCCGGGGAAGGGTCCGGCCAAGCGCGGGCGCCTGGAGGCCCTGCGCGAGCACGTCGCGCAGGAGCTCGACCGGTCCAGCTGGCTGGGCGAGCGCGCCGGCGCGGCGCAGCCGGGTCGCCTGGTCGGCCTCGGCGGGACCGTGCGCAACCTGGCGGCGGCGGCCCAGCGCGCGGCCGGCCTGCCGTCGAACGGCGTGCAGGGGATGGTCATCGAGCCCAGCGCGCTGGAGGAGCTGATCCAGCGCCTGGCCGCGCTGCCGGCGGCCCAGCGCGCGAGCGTCCCCGGTGTCAAGCCGGCGCGCGCGGACCTGATCCTCGCCGGCGCCGTCGTGCTGGAAGGGGTGCTGCGCGCCGGCGGCTTTCGCGGGCTGGAGGTCACCGAGGCGGGGCTGCGCGAGGGCGTCTTCTTCGAGCGGCTGCTCGAGGACCGCTCGCCCCCGCTGTTCGACGACGTGCGACGCAGCAGCGTGCTCAACCTGGCGGCGCGCTACGAGGTCGACGTCGCGCACATCGAGCACGTCGCGGCGCTCGCGCTGGGCATGTTCGACGAGCTCGCGCGCCTCGGTCTGCACGGCGGCGATCCGCGCGAGCGCGAGCTGCTCTGGGCGGCCAGCACGCTGCACGACATCGGCATGTCGGTCGACTACGACGACCACCACAAGCACTCGCGCTATCTGATCCTCAACGGCGGCCTGCCGGGCTTCACGCCGGTCGAGGTCGCGATCATCGCCCAGGCGGCGCGCTATCACCGCAAGGGCATGCCCGATCCTGGGCCGCTGCGCGCCCTGTTCGGGGAGGGCGACGAGGCGCGCCTGGACCGCTGCGCGGTGCTGCTGCGCCTGGCCGAGGATCTCGAGCGCTCGCGCGATCAGCTGGTGCGCGGCACGCGCCTTGCGCTGCGCAACGGCGAGGTGCAGCTGCGCCTGGTCGCAGACGGCGAGTCGGCCGTGCCGCGCTGGGCGGCCGGACGCGAGTCAGAGCTGTTCGAGCGGGCGTTTCACCGCGGGCTCTCGGTGGCCGCCTGAGGCCGCCGACGACGCCGCCAGCGCGCGCTCGCGCCCGGCGCAGTCGAACAGCACGAGGCCGTCGGTGGGGCCGGGCGGCGAGCCCAGCCAGGTGGCCGGCGCAAGCTGCAAGCACGCGTGCAGCACGGCGAGCGTGGCGGCGTTGCCACCGCGGGTGGAGAACTCGCCCCCCAACACCACGTAGCGCGCCTGGCCGCTCGCCACCAGGCGCGCGAGCTGCCGCGGGCTGACCGCGGGATCGGTGCCGCTGTAGCCGGCGAGTGCCGCGGCGCGGTGGCCGAGCAGGATGAACGGCGCGGCGGTGTTCGCCGCGTCGGCGAGCAGTTCGAAGCGGCGGGTCGCGTGGTGGCTTGCGAGATAGCCCGCGAGCACGCGGTCGCGGTGTTCGTCGACCGTTCCGATCCCGACCACCCCGCCGCCGGTCGCGGCTTTCGGTCCGGCGGCCGGGAAGGTGCCCTCGGCTGGCGCCAGCCAGGTCGTGGTCGCATAGCCGGTGGGCGCCACGAGCACGAGGGCGAGCGCCAGTGCGAGCACGCCCGGCGCCAGGCGGCGCAGCGACAGCAGCGCGCACGCCGCGAGCGCCGCCCCGACGATCAGCACCGGCACGAGCCACAGCAGGTACTGCTCGCGGTGCAGCAGCACGACCTGGGCGATCACGGTCCCGACGATCGCAAGCGGCGCGAGCAGCCTGCGCCAATCGCGCAGCGGGCGCCGCGCCAGCTCGTAGAAGGCGACCACGCCGGTGCCGCACATCGCCGCGAGGCCGGGCCCGAGCGCGGACATGTAGTAGGGGTGGACGATGCCTTTCGAGAGGCTCAGCACGGCGGCCTCGACCACGAACCAGCCGCCGAGGACCAGCAGCGCCGCCAGCCTCCGATCGCGCCGGTCGCGCCCGCCGCCGAGCGTGACGAGCGCCGTGGCGAGCAGGCCGAAGACCGCGAACGGGAGCATCCACGCGCCCTGATCGCCGAGGCCGCTGCCGAACAGCCGCAGCGGGCCCACCGGCCCGCCGAAGGCGATCGGGTTGCGTTCGCGCCCGTCGGGCAGCAGCCCGGACGGCGCGCCCGATGGGTGGGCAGGGCCGCGGGCCGCGGCCGGCGCGCGCCCCGGCGCCGGTGAAGCACGGCGCGTGCTCGCACTCGGCGGCGCGGGCTTGGGCCTGGCGGGCGACGTCGGGAAAGAGTGCGCGAGCGCGCCGCTGCCGACGGGGATCCTCCCCGGGCCGCCGGCCTCGCCTTCGACGCGCCCGAAGCCGTTGTAGTTGAACGTCAGGCCGAGCTCTGAGTTGTTGGTCGAGCCGCCGACATACGGGCGCTTGGACGCGGGTGTGGCTTCGACGAAGGCGATCCAGGAGAACGACACGGCGAGCATTACGGCGCCCGCCGCCAGGAGCTGGATCAGGCGCCGCGGGACCGTGCCCGGCGCGCATAGGAGGTAGGCGAGCGCGATCCCCGGCACGACGAGGTAGGCCGCGAGCGTCTTCGTGTTGAACGCCAGGCCGACGAGCGCCGCGCACCACAGCAGCATCGGCCAGCGTCCGCTGGCGCATGCCCGCAGCGCGGCGTCGGCGGCCAGCGTCATCAGCAGGATCATCAGCGGGTCGACGCCGTTGACGCGCGACACGGCCACGAACGACGGGAACACGGCCAGCGCGAGCGCGCCTGACAGGCCGGCCACCGGGCCGAAGCTGCGCCGCAGCGCGAGGTAGAGCACCGCGACGGCGAGCACGCCGGCGATCGCCTCGGGGAGCAGCAGGCTGAGCGGCGCGAAGCCGAACAGCTTGGCGCTCGCCGCCTGCAGCCAGAGCGCGAGCGGCGGCTTGTCGATCGAGACGAGGCTCCCTGGATCGAAGGAGACGAACACGAAGTTGTGCCAGGAGCGCAGCATCGAGCGCACGCCCGCCGAGTAGAAGATGTTGCCGTAGGAGTTCTGCGACAGCCGGTACACGTTCAGCACGGCCGACAGCACGAGGATCGCCGCGAGCGCGAGATGGTGGGGAGCGGGCCGCGGGAGGTGAGCGCTGAAGCGCCCGCCGGGCGGGCGCGAGCGCGTGTCGGTCGCGCCGCCGCCGCGGGCAGGCAGGGCGGGTCGCGCGGGCGGCTGCGCGGCGGGCTCGATGGGCACGTCGGCGTGGCCGGGCGCCGGCACTGGCGGGGTCGGGTCGGCGGTCGGTCGCGGCGGGATCATCTGTCGAGTGGACCCGCGGTGCGGGTCGTGCTGGGCTCCAGGTCGTCGCTCGCGTTGGCGGCTGCCCCCCCGAGGCCGGTAGAGCTCAGAGCGCCTCCAGCAGCCTGCCGAGGTCGTCCTCGCTGTTCCAGCCTCCCACCGACGCCCGCAGCCACGGCCGTCCAGGGATGTTACGCACCATCACCCCGCGCTCGGCCAGCCGCGTGCGCTCGGCCTGCGGGTCGGGGCTTGGGAACGACACGAGCGTCGTGTCGCCGCGCGGGGCCGGCTCGCGTCCGCGCTCTGCCAGCAGCTCGGCCAGGCGCGCGGCGAGCGCGCGGGCGCGCGCCTGCACGGCGCTCAGGTCGGCTGCCTGCAGCACGCCGAGCGCGGCCCGCGCGCAGGCGAGCGTCTCGGCGCTCAGCGACATCGCGTCAAAGCGCCGCGCGTCCTCGTGGGGGACCGCGTCCAGGGCGTCGTCGGGGTCGGCGAGGTTCATGTAGCCGCGCCTGGTCACCTGCAGGCGCTCGCGCAGGGCAGGGCTGACGTAGAGCATCCCGCTGCCGTCGGGCCCGCACAGCCACTTCTGCCCGGCTCCCGCGTAGGCCGCGCACCCGAGCGCGCCGACGTCAACCGGGATCGCGCCGACCCCCTGGGCGCCGTCGAGCACGACGGGCACGTCGACCTGCGAGAGCTCGGCCGGCGCGATCAGACCGCTCGCCCAGCCGACGTGCGAGCAGGCGACGAGGCTCGTGCGCGGGCCGATCGCCTCGGCGAGCGCGGGCAGCGGCGCCTGGCGCACGCTCACGCCCCGCAGCTGCCGCGCCGCCCCGAGCGCCCCGAGCAGCCCCGGATGCTCCTCGTCGCTGGTCAGGATCTCGTCGCCCGCGCCGAGCTGAAAGCCGTCGATCGTCTGTGCGAGCCCTTCGCTCGTGGAGGTCGTGAGCGCCACCTCGCTCGCGTCGCACCCGAGCACGGTCGCGTACGCCTCGCGCAGGTCGCTGGAGAGCTGCTTTTTGTGCTCAAAGTACGCGCCGGTCCGCCCCTCGTCGAGCTCGCGCTGCAGCTCGGCCCGCGCCGCGCGCGCCGCGCTCGTGGACAGCGGCCCGTTTGTCCCGGTGTTCAGGTAGGCGAGCCGCTGAAGGACCGGGTACTCGCGGCGCAGCGATGAGGCGTCCATTGCAAGCGAGAATAATGGGCGCAGATGTCGACCAGCGCGACCCAGACGCCGCTGTGGACGCCGCCGGCGCAGTGGCGCGAGGAGGTCTCGATGGCGCGCTTCATGCGCTGGGCCGGCGAGCGCCGTGGGCGGGCGTTCGCCGACTACGACGAGCTGTGGCGCTGGTCGGTGGCAGAGCTCGAGGACTTCTGGGCGGCGATCTGGGAGTTCTGCGGGGTGCGCGCCTCGCGCCCCTACGAGCAGGTGCTCGACACCCGGCGCATGCCTGGCGCAAAGTGGTTCGCCGCAGCCGAGCTCAACTACGCCGAGAATCTCCTCGTGGGGCCGGTGACGGTCCGGGCGGCCCGCGCGCGAGCGCGCGACGAGGTGGCGGTGGTGCACGCCTCGGAGCTGCGCGAGCTGGGCGAGCTGACGTGGGGGCAGCTGTGGGACGAGGTCGCCGCGGTCGCCGGCGGGCTGCGCGCGCTGGGGGTGGAGCGCGGCGATCGCGTCGTCGCATACATGCCGAATATCCCCGAGACGCTCGTCGCGCTGCTCGCGGTGGCGAGCATCGGCGCGGTCTGGTCGAGCGCCGCGCCGGAGTTCGGCGCGCGCAGCGTGATCGACCGCTTCGCCCAGATCGAGCCGAAGGCGATGCTCGCCGTCGACGGCTACCGCCACGCGGGCAAGGACTTCGACCGCACCGCGGTGCTCGACGCGATCGTCGCCGAGCTGCCGACGCTCGAGCAGCTGGTCGTGCTGCCCTACCTCGCGGCCGCGCGCGGCGGGCCCGACGCCGACAGCCCGGCCGACGTCCGCGGCGGCGCCGTGGCGCCGTCGCGCCTGAGCTGGGCGCGCCTGCGCGAGCTGGGCGAGGGCGCGCCGCTGCGGTTCGAGCAGGTGCCGTTCGACCACCCGCTGTGGGTGCTCTACTCGTCGGGCACGACCGGGCTGCCGAAGGCAATCGTGCACGGCCACGGCGGCATCGTCGTCGAGCAGCTCAAGAAGGGCCTGCACCTGGACCTGCGGCGCGGCGATCGCATGTTCTGGTTCACGACGACCGGCTGGATGATGTGGAACTTCCTCGTCGGCTGCCTGCTCTCGGAGGCGGCCATCGTGCTCTACGACGGAAGCCCGGCGCATCCCGACCTGCACGCGCTGTGGCGGCTCGCCGAGCGGGCCGGCATCACCTGCATGGGCGTCAGCCCCGGCCTGCTCGCCAGCTGCGAGAAGGCCGGGATCGAGCCGGCGAGCGAATGCGACCTGCGTGCGCTGCGCGCGATCGGCGCGACGGGCTCGCCGCTGTCGCCCGAGAGCTTTCGCTGGGTCTACGCGCACGCCAAGCCGGACGTGTGGCTGTTCTCGACCAGCGGCGGAACCGACGTGTGCACCGCCTTCGTCGCCGGCTGCCCGCTGCTTGCCGTGTACGAGGGCGAACTGCAGTGCCGCGCGCTCGGCTGCGCGGTGGAGGCGTTCGACGAGCGCGGCAACAGCGTGCTCGACGAGGTCGGCGAGCTTGTGATCACCGAGCCGATGCCGTCGATGCCGCTGTTCCTCTGGGGCGATCGGCCGGCACCGGGCCCGGATGGACGGGTCGGCCCGGAGGACACGGTCGGCGAGCGCCTGCGCGAGAGCTACTTCTCGATGTACCCCGGCGTGTGGCGCCACGGCGACTGGATTCGCATCACGCCGCGCGGGGGCGCTGTCATCTCCGGGCGCTCGGACTCGACGATCAACCGCCAGGGCGTGCGCATGGGCACGAGCGAGATCTACCGCGCGGCGGCCGGCGTCGAGGAGGTGCTCGACGCGCTCGTCGTCGACGTGCCGCGCGGCGGGCGCGACGACGAGCTGTGGATGGTGATGTTCGTCGTCCTGCACGAGGGCGCCGTGCTCGACGATCGCCTGGCCGCGGAGATCAAGCGGCGCATCCGCGAGGACTGCTCGCCGCGCCACGTGCCCAACGAGCTGATCGCGATCGGCGAGGTTCCGCGCACGCTCTCGGGCAAGGTGCTCGAGGTGCCGGTGAAGCGGATCCTGATGGGCGTGGCGCCCGACCAGGCGGCGAGCGTGGACTCGCTGGCCAACCCCGCTTCGCTGCAGCCGTTCGTCGAGCTGGCCGGCCGGCTGGGGCGCTGAGCGGCCCCGGCGACGGCCCGCCCGCGGCGCAACGGCGGCGTGCCGCGGGGCGCAAAGCCGACGTATTCGCGCGCTCGCGGCAGGAGTGCGAGGCGGAGACGTCGAATGAGAGCGCCGATGAAGCGCGCGGCCAACCCACCCGGCGGACGCCTGAAGACGGTCGATCGCCGGTCGAGCCACGGCAACGGCAACGGCAACGGCGCCCACAAGGGCATCGGCGGGGCCGCCGGCGATCGCCAGAGCCTGTCCAACTACATCCAGGCGCGCTTCGACGAGTGCTCGCGCTCGCAGAAGGACGTGGCCCAGTACATCGTCGACCACCTCGACGAGGCCGCCTTCCAGACCGCCGAGGAGCTCGCGCGCCGGGCGAACACGTCGAGCTCGACGGTCGTGCGCTTCTCGCAGGCGCTCGGCTTCGAGGGCTTTCCCGAGCTGCAGGCCGCCGCGCGCGAGGAATACCGCCGGGTCAACGCGCAGGGCACGACGAACGGGGTCGCGAGCCCGTCCGCGCCGCTGTTCTCGCTCGACCAGAACGAGTTCGAGGCGGCGCTGACCGCCGACCACGTGAACGTCGAGGACACCGCGCGCAAGGTCTCGCGCACCTCGGTCGAGGCGCTGATCGAGGCGATCGTCGACGCCGACAAGGTGCTCGTGGCGGGCACCGACCAGATGGCGTTCTTCGCGAGCTACCTGCGCCACCTGCTGATGCTGCTGGACCTGCGCGTCGACCTCGTCGCGAGCCCGTCGCAGGAAGCGCTTAGCCGGCTCGGGCGGATCGACGAGCAGACGCTCGTGATCGGGCTGAGCGCCGGCCGGCCGCACCCGCTGGTCGTGCGCGCGATGAAGCTCGCGCGCCACCGCAAGGCGCGCACCGCCGCGATCACCGACGCCACGCTCTCAGAGGTCGCAAAGCTGGGTCAGATCAAGCTCTACTACTCGTCCAACAGCCCGGCCTACGTGCGCTCGCACACCGCGCTGCTGAGCCTCATCCAGGCGCTCGTCTACGGCGTCTACGCGCGCGACAGCGCCCAGTACGACGACCGCATCAAGGCCTACCGGCTGAAGTAGTCTGCGGCGGTGCTCAAGTCGGGTCCGCGTTTCAGCGAGCTGTCGCCCCCGCTGCGCGACGTGCTGGTGGTCGTGGGTGCGCTGCAGGTCGCGCTGTTCGTCGCCGCCCAGGCGGACATCACCCGGCGCCCGGCAGTCGAGCTTCGCGGGAGCAAGCGCAAGTGGCGACTGATCTGCCTGCTCAACACCGTCGGCCCGCTCAGCGCTTTCCGCTGGGGGCGGGTCGCTGCGCCGGCCGGGCGACGGCCTTGAGGGCTACTCAGTGAGGCCTCACCGCATGCGGTGAGGCCCGGAGCCGCACGTGTGCGGCTCCGCTCGGGACCGCACATGTGCGGTCCCGCGGCCGGCGCATGCGCCGGCCGTTCAACGGTGACGAGATGCGGACGCAGGTAGACTGGGAGGATGGACGGCGAGTCGAGAAACGGGCGCGACGAGGCGACATTCCGCGTCAAGAGCGGCTTGGCGGAGATGCTCAAGGGCGGCGTGATCATGGACGTCGTGACCCCCGAGCAGGCCACCGTGGCCGAGCAGGCGGGCGCGGTCGCGGTGATGGCGCTCGAGCGCGTGCCGGCGGACATCCGCCGTGACGGCGGCGTGGCGCGGATGTCCGACCCGGAGATGATCGCGGGCATCCAGGAGGCGGTCAGCATCCCCGTGATGGCCAAGGCGCGCATCGGGCACTTCATGGAGGCGCGCGTGCTGGAGGCGCTCGAGGTCGACTACGTCGACGAGTCAGAGGTGCTCACGCCGGCCGACGAGGCAAACCAGATCGACAAGTGGGCGTTCAAGGTGCCGTTCGTGTGCGGCGCGACGAACCTCGGCGAGGCGCTGCGGCGGATCGGCGAGGGCGCTGCGATGATCCGCTCCAAGGGCGAGGCCGGCACCGGGGACATCGTCGAGGCGGTGCGCCACATGCGCGAGATAACCGGCGAGATCCGCCGCCTGACGATGCTCGAAACCGACGAGGTCGCCGCGGCGGCCAGGGCGCACGCGGCGCCGCTCGAACTGGTCCGACGCGTGGCCGCCGACGGCCGCCTGCCCGTCGTGCTGTTCTGCGCCGGCGGCATCGCCACGCCGGCAGACGCGGCGCTGATGATGGCGCTCGGCGCCGAGGGCGTGTTCGTCGGCTCGGGGATCTTCAAGTCAGAGGACCCGCCGGTGCGCGCGCGAGCGATCGTCGAGGCGACCACGCACTGGCAGGACGCCGAGCGCGTCGCCGCCGCGTCGCGCGGCCTCGGGCCCGCGATGGCCAGCCTGGAGAGCTCAAAGCTCGAGCAAGAGCAGCTCCTCGCCCAGCGCGGCTGGTAGCAGGGCGGCCGATGGCACTTCGCGGAGCGGCGTCCTCGGTCGCTCGCGTGCAGAGCACGCCACGCTCCCTGCGTCCTTGCTCCGCTCGACCCTCGACCACCCTGATCGCGCCGTCGCTACGCGCGCACCAGCTCCCCGAGACTGCTCGCCCTGGCCGCTGAGAGACACCTACCGCCGGCACCGCCGGCGAAGCCGGTTGTGGGCGTGCTCGCGCTGCAGGGCGGCTTCGCTGCGCACGAGCGGCTGCTGCGCCGCCTCGGCGCCGAGGTCCGCGAGGTGCGCGTTCCCGACGACCTCGCGGGGCTCGACGGGCTCGTGATCCCGGGCGGCGAGTCGACGACGATGACGCTCGGGATCGAACGCGAGGGGCTGGCCGGGCCGCTGCGCGAGCTGGCTGCGCGCGGCGTGCCCATGCTCGGTTCGTGCGCCGGCATGATCATGTTCGACCGCGACCACCTCGGCCTGATGGACGTGCTCGCGAAGCGCAACGCGTTCGGGCGCCAGACGCACAGCTTCGAGGCCGATCTGCACGTGCGCGGGATCGACGGACCGCCGCTGCGCGCGATCTTCATCCGCGCGCCGTGGATCGCCGAGCACGGCGACGACGTCGAGGTGCTCGCGCAGCTCGACGGCCATCCCGTGGCCGTGCGCCAGGGCAGCATGCTGGCGGTCTCCTTCCACCCCGAGCTCGGCGACGAGGAGCGCGTGCACCGGCTGTTTCTCGACGCGGTGGGCGTCCGCCGCGCGAGCGTCGCGCGCTGAGCGGCGCGATACTGGCGCGATGCGCATCGCCGCCGCCTGCGACGAGCGAACGGGCGTCGCCGAGGCGCTCGTGCGCGCGCTGCGCCGGCGCGGCCACGAGCTGACGCTTCACGGGGCGCTGGCCGACGGCGAGCGCGAGGACTGGGCGTGGGCCGCCGAGCGGGCGGCGCGCGACGTCGCCGAAGGCCGCGCCGAGCAGGGCGTCGTGTGCTGCTGGACGGGCACGGGCGCCTCGATCGCCGCCAACAAGGTCGCCGGCGTGCGCGCCGCGCTGTGCGCCGACGCGCCGACGGCTGCCGGGGCGCGCCGCTGGAACGACGCCAACGTGCTCGCGCTCAGCCTGCGCGCCACCTCCGAGGCCCAGCTCGAGGAGATTCTCGACGCGTGGTTCTCCATCGCGGCCAGCGACGAGCGCGATGACCGCGAAAACATCGCGCACCTCGGCGAGATCGAGCGCGGCTCTTCCTAGCTGCGGCGTCTCGCCGCGGCGGCTCAGGAAGCGGCGAAGCGCACGACGTCGTCCTGCTCCTGCTCGACCACGCGACCGTCGGCCAGCAGCAGGTCGACGTGGCCGAGCACCTCCGAGAGCGTCAGGTAGGCCTGCGTGACCGCCACGTTGCCCCACATCGCCTGGGCGATCTCGTGCGCGGTGCGCGGGCGCTCGGCGATCAGCCGCTGGATCTTCGCCGCGCGGCGCTCGTGCAGGCGCATGCGCTCGTCGATCAGCGCGCGGTGGTCTGTGATCGGTGGGCCGTGGCCGGGCAGCACGAGCTCGATGTCCATCCCGCGCGTCGCTTGCAGCGAGCTCATGTAGGTCACGAGCGCCTGTGGGCGCGGCGCGGGCAGCTCGGGGTCGGCGCCGAGCGGGCGCGAGAGCAGCGGATTCGACGAGATGTGCGCGAGCAGGTGGTCGGCGCTCAGCAGCACCGCGCGCCGCTCGTCGAAGAACAGCGTGTCCGACGGGCTGTGGCCCGGGCGGTGCAGCACGCTCAGCGTGCGGTCGCGCAGCTCCAGCCGGTCGCCGTCGCCCAGCGGCCGCGTCACCTCGACGGCCGCGCCCCAGGCCCTGAAGGTCGCCGACACCGAGCGCAGCGCGGTGACCATGTCGGCCGGGATCCCGTGCCTGAGCATCGCGAGCGTGGCGAAGCGGTCGTCGAGCTCGGCCTCCTCGGCGAAGCGCCCGAGATACGGCGCCAGCGTGTCGAGCGCCGCGACCTCGGCGCCGGAGCGCCGCGCGAGGATCGCCGCCAGGCCGAAGTGGTCGATGTGCTGGTGGGTGACGATCAGCAGGCCGATTTCCTCGACTGCGCGGCCGTGCGCGGCCAGCGCCTGCTCGAGCTCGTCCAGCGCCTTGGCCGAGTTGGGCCCCGAGTCGACCAGCGTGAGCGGGTCGTCGTCGATCAGGTACGCGTTGATGCGCCCCACCTGAAACGGCGTGGGGACCGCCAGGCGGTGAATTCCCAGCTCGGCGGCGCGCGCCAGCGTGGCCTCGTCGGCCTGCGCCGACGTGCGCGACTCGCTCACGAGCTGATCACCGCGAGCACCTCGTCGCGGCGGCGTTCCATGTCCTCGCGCGAGACCAGCGACTCCAGGCAGAGGCGCAGCAGCGGCTCGGTGTTCGACGGGCGGACGTTGAAGTGCCAGTCGTCGTAGTCGATCGAGATGCCGTCGAGACGGCTCTGGCGCGCGTCGGCGTAGCGCTCGGCGAGCTCGGCCATCTTGCCCTGCTGGTCTGCGACCTGCGAGTTGATCTCGCCGGAGATGAAGTACCTGGAGCGGTAGGGGGCCAGCTGCGACGACAGCGAGACGCCCTCCAGGCACAGCTTCTCGAGGATCAGCAGCGCGGGCAGCGCGCCCGAGTCCGCGCAGTAGAAGTCGTGAAAGTAGTAGTGGCCGGACACCTCGCCGCCGAACAGCGAGCCCTCCTTGCGCATGCGTTCCTTGAAGAAGGCGTGTCCCACGCGATTGATATACGGCGTGCCACCGGCCGCGCGCACGGTGTCGGGCACCGCGCGCGAGGCGCGCACGTCATACAGGATCGCCGAGCCCGGGTGGCGAGCCAGCAGCGACTGCGCCAGCAGGGCGGTGAGGAAGTCGCCGTCGACGAACGCGCCGCCGTCGTCGATGAAGAAGCAGCGGTCGGCGTCGCCGTCCCAGGCGATCCCGACGTCGGCGCCCGTCTCGGTGACCTGCTGCATGATCGCGCGCCGGTTCTCGGGCAGCAGCGGGTTGGGCTCGTGCACGGGAAAGCTCCCATCCGGCGTCCAGCAGTTCTCGATCAGCTCCAGGTCGAGGCTCTCCAGTAGCGGTCCGACCATCGGGCCGGCCATCCCGTTACCGCCGTCCACGACGACCGTCAGCGGTCGTGCCGTGCGGACCGCGTCGGCGTCGATGAAGCGCAGCACGGCCGCCTGGAACTCGTCGTACAGGTCGACCTCCTGCAGCGTGCCCCGCGGCGCGCCGCTCGCCGTCGGTGCGGCGGGGCGCCCGCCCGGCGCGAGCTCTCGCTCGATCGTCTCGCGGATGTCCTGGATCCCGCTGTCGCCCGACAGCGCGATCGCCCCTTCGCGCACGAGCTTCGCGCCGGTGTAGGACTTGGGGTTGTGCGACGCCGTGCACATCAGCCCGCCGTCCAGCTCGCGCGAGCCGACGAGGAAGTAGAGCATCTCGGTCCCCACCTCGCCGGCGTCGATCACGCTGGCGCCCTCGCCGAGCAGCCCCGCGCGATAGCGCGCCGACAGCTCGGGCGCGGTCAGGCGCATGTCGCGCCCCAGGCCGACGCGCAGCTCGTGCACGGGCTTGCCCGCCAGGCGGGCGAGCACGCGAGCGAACGCGCGCCCGATCAGCTCGGCGACGTCGCCGTCGATCTGCTCGCCGTACAGGCCGCGAATGTCGTAGGCCTTGAAGATCTCGGGCGGGGGCAGACCTGGCATCCGGCCGCCAATCCTATGCGCCCGCGCCGCGCCATCGCCCGCGGCGAGGGAGTCGGCGAGCAGTCAATTCGTACACTCCCGGATATGTCCGGGCACTCCAAGTGGGCGAGCATCAAGCACAAGAAGGCCGTCGTCGACTCGCGCCGCGGCCAGCAGTTCACGAAGCTCGCGCGCGCGATCAGCGTCGCCGCGCGCGATGGCGGAGGCGACCCGGCGGCCAACGCGCCGCTCGAGAACGCGGTCCGCAAGGCCAGGGAAGCGTCGATGCCCAAGGAAAACATCGAGCGCGCGATCGCCAAGGGGACGGGCGAGGGTGGCGAGGCCGCCGCGATCGAATCGGTGCTGTACGAGGGCTACGGCCCCGGCGGGGTGGCGCTGCTCGTGGAGGCGCTGACCGACAACCGTAACCGCACGAGCGCAGACGTCAGGCACGCGCTGTCAAAGAACGGCGGCAACCTCGGCGAGCCCGGCTCGGTGGCCTACCTGTTCGAGAAGAAGGGCGCGATCGTGATCGACGCGACGCGCTACACAGAAGACGACCTGATGGTCGCCGTCGAGGCCGGCGCGGAGGACATCTCGACCGACGACGACGTGTTCGAGGTCGTGACCGAGCCGACCGAGTTCGCCGCCGTGCTGGCGGCGCTGGAAGCTGCTGGGGTGGCGATCGAGAGCGCCGAGCTGGCCTACCGGCCCTCGAGCCTCGTGCCGGTCGACGAGCACAAGGCGACATCGCTGATGCGCCTGATCGAGGTGCTCGAAGAGCTCGACGATGTGGACGCCGTGCACGCGAACTTCGACGTGCCGGCCGAGGTCCTGCAGCGCGTCGCGGGCTAGGCGGGCCCGGCCTCGGCCCCGGCTGCCCGACGGCGGGCGCGAAACAGCGCCACCGGATCGCGGACTCCGCGCAGCTCGCGCTTGCCGGCGAACGACCAGTCAAACGCACCGCGCGCGGACTCATGGACGCGCGCGTCGACCAGCAGGCTGCCGGGCCGTGCGATCTCGGTGATGCGGCTGGCCAGGTTCACCGGGCGCCCGAACCAGTCGCCGGCACGGGGAACCGCCTGGCCGCGCGCGGCGCCGACGCGCAGCTGCGGGATGTCCTCGCCGGCGGCGTCGGTCGCATCGATCAGCCTGAGCGCCGCGTCCAGCAGCGGCTCGGGCTCGGGCGAAGCGAGCAGCGCGGCGTCGCCGATCGTCTTGACGAGGCGCACCGGCGGCTCGGCGGCGTCGGAGGCGAGCGCTTCCAGGCGCAGCGCCAAGCGTGTGAGCTCGGCCGGCGCGACGTCCTCGCCAAGCCGCGTGAAGCCGACGAGGTCGGCGAAGCAGACGGTCACGTCGCGCGACCCCGGGAGCTGTCCGCCGCTTCGCTCGAGCGCGCTGACGACCGTGCTCTGGGTGGCGTGTTTGATGTGCAGCGCGAGCATACTCGCGACCAGCGGATTGACGAGCGGATACAGCCCCGCGGCGGATCGCGCGTAGTGGTAGGCGAGCTCGGTCTCGCTGATGCCGGGCTCGAGCACGAGTTTCAGCGGCATCGCACGCAGGCTTTCGGCCGCCTGGGACAGCCCGCGACCGAGCACGCGCAGCAGGTCGAGCAGGTCCTCGTCGGAGATCCCGGCGTCGCGCGCCACGTGGATCATCTGCGTCGACTCGAGCTCGGCCTGCGTGTACACGGCGTCCTCACGCTCGGGTGCCGGCAGGCCCATCGCGCGACGCGCGGCCAGCAGGAAGCTCTCATCGACGCCGGTCATCTCGGCGACCTGGCCCAGCGTGTAGCGCTCGGGGCCGACGATCACGCCTTCGGCCGGCAGGTAGACGATCGTGCCCGCCGCCGTGCTGCGACGCAGCTCGGCCAGCGGGACGCCGTCATCGGCCAGGCGTTGCAGCAGCGCGAGGCGCTCGGCGCGCTGCTGGCCGGCCAGTCCGTCGAGCAGGCCCTCCGCGGCGAAGTCGATCGGCCCGAGGCTCATCGGTGGCAGGCTAAGGCAGGCAGGCGTCCGAAGGCGGGCGCAGAATCAAGCGAGATGATCGTCCTCGGCATCGACCCCGGGCTGGCCAGCACCGGCTACGGCTTCGTGGCGCGCCGCGACGGTCGGCTCGTGGCGCTGGACGGCGGGGTGATCGCGACCGGCGCCGAGCTGGCGCGCGAGCGCCGGCTGGCCGACATCCACGCGCGCCTGTGCGAGCTGATGCAAGCGCACCGTCCGGACGCGATGGCGCTCGAGGAGCTCTACTTCGGCCAGAACGTGCGCACCGCGTTCGCCGTCGGGCACGCGCGCGGCGCCGCCATGCTGGCGGCCGGGCAGCGCGGCATCCCGTGCGCCGGCTACACCCCGCAGCAGGTCAAGGGCGCCGTCTGCGGCAGCGGGCGCGCCGACAAGCGCCAGGTCGCGCGGATGGTCGCGGCGCTGCTGGGCCTCAGCGATGCGCCGCGCTCCGATCACGCGGCCGACGCGCTCGCGGTCGCGATCTGCCACGTCAACCGCGCTCCGCTGTCGAGCGCGCTCGCCGAGGCGGTCGCATGATCGCGCTGCTGCGCGGCGAGGTCGCCCAGCGCCGCGCCGACCACGTGGTCGTGCTGTGCGCGAGCGTGGGCTACCGCGCGGCGGTGTCGGGCGAGACGCTGCGCCATGTGCCCCCGGTCGGCGAGGAGGTGACGCTGCATGCGCACCTGATCGTGCGCGACGACGCGCTCACGCTGTACGGCTTTCATTCCGAGCAGGAGCGCGACCTGTTCCTGATGCTGCTGTCCGTCCAGGCGGTGGGCCCGAAGGTGGCGCTCGCGATCCTCTCCGCGGGGCCGCCGCGCGAGCTGATCGCGGCGCTGGCGGCCGGCGACGCGGCGCGCCTGCAGGCCGTGCCGGGGATCGGCAAGCGCACCGCCGAGCGGATCATCGTCGAGCTGCGCGAGAAGGTCGGCGTCGACGGCGACGCCGCCGCTCCCGCCGGCCCGATCGTCGCGCGCGGACGCGAGGGGCGCGGGCCGCGGGCGCTGGCGCGCGACGGGCTGATAGAGCTCGGGTTCGCGCCCGGCGAGGCGGACGAGCTCTTGGCAGGCGCCGAGGGCGACAGCGCCGAGGAGCTGATCGCGCAGGCGCTGCGGGTCGCGAGGGCGCCGTCGCGATGAGCGAGACCGCCGACCGCATCCAGACGCCCTATCTGCTGGCCGAGGACGAGCTCGACCGCTCGCTGCGCCCGCGCCGCCTGGCCGAGTTCATCGGACAGGAGACGCTGCGCGAGCAGCTGAGCGTGGCGATCGAGGCGGCGCGCGCGCGCGAGGACTCGCTCGATCACGTGCTGCTGGCCGGCCCGCCGGGCCTCGGCAAGACCTCGCTCGCCCAGATCGTGGCCGCCGAGCTGCAGGTGCCGTTCGTGCAGACCGCGGGGCCTGCGCTCGAGCGCAAGGGGGACGTCGCGGCGTTTCTCACCGCGCTCGAGCCGCGCAGCGTGTTCTTCGTCGACGAGCTGCACCGCCTGCCGCGCACGCTGGAGGAGACCTTCTATCCGGCGATGGAGGACCAGCGGCTGCCGATCACGGTCGGCCAGGGGGCGGGCGCGCGCGTCGTGACGCTCGAGCTGCCGCCGTTTACGCTCGTCGGGGCGACGACGCGCACCGGCCTGCTGACCACGCCGCTGCGCGACCGCTTCGGGATCCAGGCGCGCCTGGAGCCCTACTCGGCGCAGGAGCTCTCGGTGATCGTGCGGCGCTCGGCGGGCATCCTGCAGATCGAGCTGGACGATGACGGCGCCAGCGCGATCGCGGCGCGCAGCAGGGGCACGCCGCGTGTGGCCAACCGGCTGCTCAAGCGGGTACGCGACTTCGCCGAGGTGCGCATGGAGGGCGTGGTGACGGCGCGCGCCGCGCACGCCGCGCTCGAGCTGCTGGAGGTCGACGAGCTCGGCCTCGACCGTCTCGACCGCGAGATCCTGCGCACGATCTGCGAGAAGTTCGACGGCGGGCCGATCGGCCTGTCGACGCTCGCGGTCGCAGTGGGCGAGGAGCAGGACACGATCGAGGACGTGTATGAGCCGTATCTGCTGCGGGCGGGGCTGCTGAAGCGCACGCCGCGCGGGCGCGCCGCGACGCCGGCGGCCTTCGCGCACCTGCAGCTGCAGGCGCCCGCCGCGATCGGCGCCCGCGGCGCCGACGACGCGTCGCTGTTCTAGGCGCGGCGCGCGAGCGAACCCGTTAAGCGCGTGGCTTGCGTACCCTGTGCGTGACGATGTCTCATCCCTTCATCTGCCCGAACTGCGGTCATCGCTCCAGCGAGGTGGATCGCAACGTCGGCTTCACGCGGCAGCGCAGGGGCTGCTCGAAGTGCGGCTTCGCCTTCCTGTTCGAACTGCTCGATGACTACTTTCCCGCGCCCGATGCGGCGTTCTTCGTGTGCGACGGCGAGGGGCGCGTGATCGGATGCGGCAAGAACTCCTTCGCGTTCACCGGCCTGGAGGAGGAGGAGGTGATCGGCCAGCGCGTCGACCAGGTGCTGGGGCTGGAGTTCTCAAACGGCGACGACCCGGTGTCCACGGTTCTGGAGTGGGGCGTGCGGGCGCTCGAGGTGCCCGTTCGCGTGAGCGCCGAACGCGACGAGGTGGCCGACGCGAAGGCCGACATGTTCCCCGCCTATGACGACGACGGCGGCCTGCTGCTCGTGCTGACGCCCGACAAATAGTGATGAACGACAGACGCCGCAACACCCTCGTGCTCTTGATCGTCGCCGGCCTGGCGCTGGCGTCGCTGGTGGTGATCGTCGGCGTGCCCGGCGCCGTCAAGGGGAAGAAGACACGCCTGGGGCTCGACCTCAAGGGCGGCACCGAGCTCATCTACCAGGCAAGGCCCACCGCGCAGGCGAAAGTCGACGCCGAATCGCTTGAACGCGCGATCAACATCATGCGCAAGCGCGTCGACCAGCTGGGCGTCGCGCAGCCTGAAATCCAGCGCTCGGGCGCAGATGAAATCGACGTCGCGCTGCCCGAAGTCAGCAACGCGGGGCGCGCCGAACAGGAGGTCGGGAAGACCGCGCAGCTGTACTTCTACGACTGGGAGCCGAACGTGATCGGGCCGAGCGGCAAGCCGGCGCTGAACGAACCGACCGTCACCGGCGGAGCCAACGCCGGGGCGGCGCAGTTCGGGCTGCCCGAGTACCAGGCCGTCGTGCGAGCCGCCAAGCTCCCGGCGATCCTGCGCAAGAACGACACCACCTGGCAGCGCGGCTGCACGGCGGCGCAGGTCGGCGGGTGCATCTATGGCAGCTGGTACCTGCTCGACACCAAGCACGAAAAGGTGCTCTGCAAAGGCACCGCGAGCGAACCGGCTCCCAAGACGTGCCCGCCGGCGGAAACCGAAGCCGCGCTGTACGCCGACGGCTACAAGCCGCCGCCGGGGTCACAGCCCAAGGCGGTGCGCGTCAACCCGGGGACCGTGCTGGTGCAGGCGCGACCGATCGAAAGCGCCGGCGGCAAGGTCAGCAACCGCAACCCCAACAGCTGGTTCGTGCTCAACGACAACCCGGCGCTCGAAGGCAGCGACATCACCAACCCTCAGCAGAGCTACGACGAAGGGGCGGGCGAAAGCGGCCAGCCGAACGTGACGTTCGGCTTTGACTCGCGGGGCAAAAAAGTCTTCCAGCAGGTGACCAAGGAAATCGCCCAGCGCGGGCAGGAAGCGCAGCTGCCGGGTGTCAGCAAGGAAGCGGCGCTGCAGCACTTCGCCGTCGCGCTCGACGGCTCGCTGATCACGACGCCGTCGATCGACTACACGAAGTACCCCGAAGGGATCGACACGACCAACGGCTCGCAGATCTCGGGCGCCTTCACGCTGAGCTCCGCCCAGGAACTGGCCAGCGAGCTGCAATCGGGCGCGCTGCCGCTGCGCCTGGCGCTGATCTCGCGCTCGCAGGTCTCCGCCACGCTCGGCAAACAGGCGCTCAAGCAGGGGCTGCTCGCGGGCCTGGCGGGCTTTTTGGTCGTGTGCGTTTTCCTGCTCTTGTTCTACCGCGTGCTCGGCGCGATCGCGGTCGGTGGCCTGCTCATCTACGGGCTGTACTTCTTCGCGCTGATCAAGCTGATCCCGGTCACGCTGACGCTGCCGGGCATCGCCGGGCTGATCCTCACGATCGGCGTCGCGGCGGACGCCAACATCGTGATCTTCGAGCGCGTCAAGGAGGAGATCCGCGGCGGTAGGTCGGTCGTCTCCGGGATCGCCACCGGCTACCGGCGCGGCTTCGCGGCGATCGTCGACGCCAACGTGGTGACGTTCATGACGGCGTTCATCCTGTTCGCGCTGGCCACCGCGGAAGTCAAGGGCTTCGCGTTCATGCTGGGCATCGGCACGCTGGTCTCGCTGTTCACGGCCGTGCTGGCGACGCAGGCGGCGCTGGGCGTGATGAGCCGCTCGCGCGTGGTCAACCGCCCGGGTGCGCTCGGCGCGGCGCGGCGCGGCGCCGGCTGGAAGTTCGACTTCATGGGCGCCTCGAAGTGGTTCTTCTCGCTGTCGGGCACGATCCTGCTGATCGGCGCGCTGGCGATCGGCGGCAAGGGGCTGAACTTCGGCATCGACTTCAAGTCGGGCACGCGCATCCAGACGGCGTTCGTGCGACAGGTCAGCGAGAGCGAAGTCGCCTCGGCCGTGTCGGCCGCGGGCTACCCGAACGCCCAGGTGCAGAAACTCACGAGCAAGAACATCGGCGGATCGGGCTATCAGATCTCGACCAAGACGCTTCGCCCCGAAGCGGTGAGAAAGGTCGAACAGACGCTGAACACGAGGTTCGGGCACGGAGAAAGGTCGCCGGGCACGAAGAACTTCTCCTCGACGTCGATCGGGCCGACGTTCGGCAAGACGGTCGCCAAGAGCGCGGTCATCGCGATCATCGCCTCTTTGCTGGTGATCTCCGCCTACATCGCGCTGCGCTTTGAGTGGAAGTACGCCGTGCCGGTGCTGATCGCGCTGATGCACGACCTGCTGATCACCGCGGGCGTGTACTCGCTCACCGGGCGCGAAGTCACGACCGCGACGGTGGCCGCGCTGCTGACGATCCTCGGATATTCGCTGTACGACACGATCATCGTGTTCGACCGCGTGCGCGAGAACGTGCCGCGCATGCCCCGCGCCGCCTTCTCGCAGATCGTCAACCGCTCGATGTCCGAGGTGCTCACCAGATCGCTGGCCACGAGCTTCTGCACGCTGCTGCCGGTGATCGCGCTGCTGCTGTTCGGCGGCGAAACGCTGAAGGACTTCGCGTTCGCGCTGATGGTCGGGATAGCGTCGGGCGCCTACTCGTCGATCTTCATCGCGTCGCCGGTGCTCACGCACTGGAAGGAGCGCGAGGCGGGCTACCGCCATCGCCGGACGCGCATCGTGCGCGAACTGGGGTTCGTGCCCGCCTACGCGACGACCGCGGGCGGGGCGCCCGAGGACGTCGAGCCCGAGCGCAAGCGCCGGCGCACGCGGCGCGGCAGCCTGATCCCGCGCGAGGAGCCCGGCGAGCAGCTCTCGCGCGACGAGTTCCAGGAGCTGGTCCGCGACCTCGACGTCGAGGAGCCGGCGGGCAAGACCCCGGGCAAGCCGAAGGCCGGCGGCGTCGGCGTGGTCGAGCGCCCGGCGACCCAGCAGGACGAGGGAGCCGCCAAGCCCGGCGACGGCCCGGCGAGCGAGCCCCCGCCCCAGCGCGATCCGGCCGCCGACCTGCTGCCCGAGGACCTCGTGCTCAAGGACAAGCCCAAGCCGCGCGAGAAGAAGCGGCGCGCGCGCGGGCGCAAACACGGGAGAAGCCGCTGATGGGCCTGCTCGGTTGGGTCATGATGGGGCTTGCGATCTGGCACTTCACGATCTTCCTGCCGGACCGCTTCTGGGGAGGGATCGTGGGCGCGTTCGTCGGCGCGCTCGGCGGCGCGGTGATCCTCGGGCTGATCATCTATAGCGCCAAAGTCGGGACGGTGGAGATCCCCGGCCAGCGCGCGACCGACATCGCCGTCGTGCTGTATGCGGTCCCCGGGGCGCTGCTCGGCATCGCCGCGGTGTATCTCGAGGGGATCCGGCGCGAAGCGAAGTCGCCCGCCCAGGCTCCGCAGATCTCCGCCTGAGCCGCGCACCCGGCTCGCCGCCGGCCCCAGCCCCCCGCGACGGCGTTCCGTCGAGGCGCGACCGTAGTGTGGGTGCGTGGTCGAGCCGCGCTTTGAGATCGCCGACTGTCCGCCGGCGGAGGTGGCGTGCCTGCGCGGCGAGCTTGGCGTGAGCGACGCGCTGGCGCAGGTGCTCGTGCGCCGCGGCCTGGACGATCCGCGCGCCGCGCGCGCCTTCCTGGCCGCCGAGGAGACCCACGCACCGAGCGCGTTCGCCGGCATTCACGAGGCGGTCGGCGCGATTCTCGCGTGCGTGGCGCACGGCGAGCGGATCACCGTGCACGGCGACTATGACGTGGACGGCGTGTGCGCGACCGCGGTGCTCGTGCGCGCGCTGCGCGCGCTTGGCGCCGATGTCGACTGGTACCTGCCCGACCGCGCCGCAGACGGCTACGGTCTGAGCGGCGCGACCGTGCGCCGCCTGGCTGAGCGAGGCACGCGGCTGCTCGTGACCGTCGACTGCGCGATCACGGCCGTCGAGGAGGTCGCGCTCGCCCGGGAGCTGGGGATCGACGTTGTGGTCAGCGATCACCACGTGCCGCGCGAGGACGGCACGCTGCCGGCGGCGAAAATCGTGCACCCCGCGGTCTGCGGCTACCCCTGCCCGCAGCTGTGCGCGACGGGGGTGGCGCACAAGCTCGTGCACGCGCTGCTCGACGGCGCGGCCGAGGCCGCCGGCGCGTCGGCCGGCGCGCGGGACGGTCGCCTGGACCGCGCGCGCCTGCTCCTGGAGCAGGACCTCGATCTGGTGGCGCTCGCCACGATCGCCGACGTGGTCGCGCTCGTCGGCGAGAACCGCTCGCTGGCGCGACGCGGGCTGCGGGCGCTCGCCGCCACGACCAAGCCGGGCCTGCGCGCGCTGATGGCGGTGGCCGGCGTGGACCCCGGGCGCGCGGACGAGCGCGCGGTCGCCTTCGCGCTGGCGCCGCGCCTGAACGCCGCGGGGCGGATCTACCGCGCCGATGCCGCGCTCGAGCTGATCCTGACCGAGGACGCCTCGCGGGCCGGCGAGATCGCCGCAGAGCTCGACCGGGCAAACCGCGAGCGCAGGCAGGTCGAGCTGCAGATCCGCGTCCAGGCAGAAGCGCAGATGGCCGCGGCCGGCGAGCGCTCGGCTTACGTGCTCGCGGCGGAGGGCTGGCACCCGGGGGTGATCGGCATCGTCGCCTCGCGCCTGGCCGAGCGCTGCCGGCGGCCGGTCGTGATGATCGCGCTGCAGGGTGACGCGGGGCGCGGCTCTGGCCGCAGCGGCATCGAGGCGTTCGACCTGCTGGCGGGGCTGACCGCGTGCCAGTCCGAGCTGCGCGCCTACGGCGGCCATCGCGCGGCCGCCGGGCTTGAGATCGGGCGGGCCAGCGTCGCGCGGTTCGCCGTCGCGCTCGACGAGCACGCCGCGCAGGTGCTGGGCCGCGAGGATCGCGCGACGGTCGAGCGGGTCGATGCGATCGTCGCCGGCGAGGAGCTCGGGATGAGCCTCGCAGAGGAGCTGCAGGCGCTGGCCCCGTTCGGGATGGGCAACCCCGGGGTGTCGCTGATGGTGCAGGACGCAAGGTTCGCGGACCTGCGCCCGATGGGAGAAGGCCGCCATGTCCGCTTCACCGTCCAATCCCGGGGCGCGCGGGCGCGCGCAGTCGCGTTCGGCACCGGACCGCGGCTGCCGGTCGCCGAAGACGAGGCGGCCGAGGCGACGTTCACGCTGGAGGTCAATGAGTACAACGGCGTCAGCGAGCCGCGCCTTGTGCTCCGCCAGGCCAGGCCGGCCTGTCGCCAGGCGCAGCCGGCCGCTCGCGCGGAGCCTGCGCCCCAAGAGGAGCCGCAGCCCCAGGAGGAGCCGCAGCCCCAGGAGGAGCCGCAGCCCCAGGAGGAGCTCGTGCTGTTCGCGCTGCCCTGAGAGACGCCCGGCGGGCCCGCGCGTCCGGGGTTCAGGCCTCAGTCGGTCGCCCTGCAGCGCGCGCGACGTGCTGGCGCGGCGCGGCGAGCTCGCGCGGTTTGCTCCGGGGACCCGCTCCCCTACCCTGTAGGGATGGCCATCGCACCTGATCCTGACGCCCCGCGGGCTGGCGAGGCCTTCGGCGGCGGCACAGGCCTCGAGGAGGCGACGGGCGAGCACGTGCGCGCCGACGAGCCGTCCCGGGAGCCGGTTGGCGTCACGGTTCGCCGGCCTGACCCGGCGCTGCCCAATCTCGGCCTCAGCGAGCCTCAGCGTCGCATGCTCGGCGACCTGTTCGCGATCGTGTCCGAGCACGCCGCCGACTCGGCCGTGGAGATCGACCGCGAGCGCGTGCAGCAGGCGTTTGCCTTCGCCTGCGAGCACCACGCCGCCCAGCGGCGCAAGTCCGGCGAGGACTTCATCGTTCACCCGGTCGGGGTGGCGCGCATCTGCGCGGGCATGAGGCTCGACACCGAGACGCTGTGCGCAGCGCTGCTGCACGACACCGTGGAGGACACGAGCGCCTCGATCGAGGAGGTCCGCGAGCGCTTCGGCGAGGAGATCGCTGGGCTCGTCGACGGCGTCACCAAGCTGACCGGGATCACCTTCTCCTCGCACGACGAGGCGCAGGTGGAGAACTACCGCAAGATGATGGTGGCGATGGCCACGGACGTGCGCGTGATCCTGATCAAGCTCGCCGACAGGCTGCACAACATGCGCACGATCGACGCGATGTCCAAGCAGAAGCAGACCGAGAAGGCGCGCGAGACGCTCGAGATCTACGCGCCGCTGGCCCACCGGCTGGGAATCCACGCGATCAAGTGGGAGCTCGAGGACCTCGCGTTCGCGACGCTTCACCCGCGCAAGTACCAGGAGATCAAGGGTCTGGTCGCCCAGCAGCGCGACAACCGCGAGGGCTACGTCGCGGAGGCGGGCCAGTACCTGGAAGGCGAGCTGTCCGAGCTCGGGATCGAGGCCCAGATCGCCGGGCGCGCCAAGCACTTCTACTCGATCTACTCGAAGATGACCAAGAAGGGCCGCGAGTTCAACGAGATCTACGACCTCACCGCGATGCGCGTGATCGTGGACTCCGTCAAGGACTGCTACGGCGCGGTCGGCGTGATCCACTCGCTGTGGAAGCCGCTGCCTGGGCGTTTCAAGGACTTCATCGCGATGCCCAAGTTCAACATGTACCAGTCGCTGCACACGACCGTGATCGGGCCCGAGGGCCGGCCGCTGGAGATCCAGATCCGCACCCAGCAGATGCACGAGATGGCCGAGTTCGGGGTCGCCGCGCACTGGATGTACAAGCAGGAGCCGGGCTCGAAGACGGCCGGCGCCGACGGCTGGACGATCCCCGGCGAGGAGGCCAAGCTGCAGTGGCTGCGATCGATGATCGACTGGCAGAAGGACCTGTCGGATCCGCGCGAGTTCATGAAGACCTTCAAGGACGACCTGTTCGAGGACGAGGTCTACGTGTTCACGCCCAAGGGCGAGGTCAAGTCGCTGGCGGCGGGCGCGACGCCGCTGGACTTCGCCTATGAGGTGCACACCGAGATCGGCCACCGCTGCGTGGGCGCGCGCGTCAACGGCAAGATCGTGCCGCTGCACTGCGAGCTTCACTCCGGCGACATCGTCGAGATCCTCACGACCAAGCGCGAGCGCGGCCCGTCGCGCGACTGGCTGGCGATGGTGCGCACGACCCGCGCGCGCAACAAGATCAAGCAGTGGTTCAAGGCCGAGACGCGCTCTGACTCAGAGCACGCCGGACGCGACCTGCTCCAGGAGCACCTGCGAAAGCAGGGGCTGCCGGCGCAGAAGATCACCGGCTCGGCGCTGCTGGCGGACGTGATCCGCGAGGTCGGCTACCGCAAGGCCGACGACTTCTACATCGCGCTCGGCGCGGGCAAGGTGTCGCCGAAGGTGGTCGTCAACAAGGTGATGCAGCGTCTCAAGCAGGGCGAGGCGGCCGACGGCGAGGCGAGCGCGGTCGACCTGCTGCGGGTTGGACGCTCGCGGCGGCGCGCCACGAAGTCCTCGGGGCAGTACGGGATCCGCGTCGACGGCGTGGACGACGTGATGCTGCGCCTGGCCAAGTGCTGCCGACCCGTCCCCGGGGATGAGATCGTCGGCTACATCTCGCTGGGACGGGGGATCACGATCCACCGCCAGGACTGCCCCAATGCCGTCGTCCTGGGCAAGGCGCCCGAGCGCTTCACGAGCGTCGGCTGGGAGGGCGACCAGTCGACGGCGTTCGTCGTCGAAATCCAGGTCGACGCGTGGGACCGCCATCGCCTGCTCGAGGACCTATCGCGCGCCTTCTCGGAGTCCGGTGCCAACATCCTCGAAGCGCGCTGCCTGTCCACGCCGCCGATGGTCAAGAACCGCTTCGTCGTCGAGGTCGCCGACACGCACGGGCTGAAGGGTGCGATCACGCGCCTGCGCAACACCGACTCGGTGTTCGACGCCTACCGCGTCACGCCCGGCGCAGGCTAGGCCGGCGCGCGCGCCGCGCGACGCTAGGAAACGACGCTGAGCGCCTCGGGCAGCACGGAGTAGCGGGCCTGCGGCACGTGCCCGAGATAGTCGCCATCGACCTGCAGCGGCAGCAGTCGCTCGTCGGCGCTCGTGACCGTCAGCTCGCTCATCTGCGCCAGGCCGGTCACCTGGCGGTGCCCGGCGACGGTCGCGCGCGGCGAGAGCGCGCGCCAGGCGATCAGCGGCATCGACAGCACGCCCGCGCGATGCAGCACGCCTCCGGCCAGCGCGTCGGATTCCAGCGCCGCGCCGTCGACGATCTTGATCGGCCGGTCCTGGAAGTAGGTGAACGACGAACCGTTCTGGACGATCGCCGTGACGCCGTCAAGGGTCTCTCCGCCGGCGTCGACGCGCATGCGCGGCGGGCGCAGCAGGTAACGACGCAGGAACGTCGTGACGGCCACCCAGACGAAGTAGTAGGGGCCCAGGCGCGCCTTCCTGGCCGGGTTGGCATCGACGCGCTGCACGACGCTGGCGTCCAGGCCAAGCCCCGAGGCGAACGTGAAGCAGCGGTCGTTGACCATCCCGAGGCTGACCTTGCGCGGGCGCCAGTCGTCGGCCATCGCGAGCAGATGCTCGGTCGCGTCGACGATCTCGCCCGGGATGCCCAGCAGCTTGGCGAACACGTTGGCCGATCCGCCCGGCAGGGCGCACAGCGGGGTGCTCGAGCCGCGCAGGCCGTTGGCGGCTTCGTTGACCGTGCCGTCGCCGCCGAACGTGACCACCACGTCATACCCCTGGCGCACCGCCTCGCGCGACAGCTCGGTGGCGTGGCCCCGCGCCTCGGTCTCTACCGCGTCGACGTCAAAGCGCCGCTGCAGCGCGCGCAGCACGACGCGCCGCAGGCCGTCGGTGACGGTGGTGGCGTAAGGGTTGACGATCATCAACATGCGCCGCCGGGCGCCTGCGGGCGCAGGCCGCGCGGCGACGACCGGTTGGCGCATGCGCTGCGCGGGCTCGCTGACGGGGGAGATCGCCATATGCGCTCTACACCTCGCGCGCGCGAGTGTTACCGCCCGCCAGCGCGCCGCCGTCATGTGCGCCCGCGCGCTTGATACACTGGACGCCACATAGCTGGACACATCCAGAGGGGTGGAGGGACTGGCCCTACGAAGCCCCGGCAACCACCGTCACGTCACGACGGGAAGGTGCCAATTCCAGAAGATGTGTGGCGGGCTTCGTGCTCTTTGCCACACCGTGACACGGCGAAGATCTATTGCGAAGGGAGCCCGCTATGGCTGTGAGTCACCTGGAGTGCAAGGAGTGCAAGGCCCGGTATGAGCTGGAGGCGCTGTACGTGTGCGAGCGCTGCTTCGGGCCGCTGGAGGTCGCCTACGACCACGCCGCCGACGCCGACATTGGCGAGCTGCGCCGTCGGATTCAGGGCGGCCCGCAGAACATCTGGCGCTACGCCGACTTCCTGCCGGTCCTCGACGGCCCGCCCGGGCCCTCGGGGCGGCTGGCCTCGCGCGCGGGGCTGCCGGCGGGCTGCACGCCGCTGGTGCGCGCCGACCGGCTGGCGCAGCGGCTTGGCCTGCGCGAGGTGTGGGTCAAGAACGACGCCGCCAACCCGACGCATTCCTTCAAGGACCGCGTCGTGTCGGTCGCCGTGGCGCGCGCCCGCGAGCTGGGCTTTCAGACAATCGCGTGCGCGTCGACCGGCAACCTGGCCAACTCGGTGGCCGCCCACGGGGCGGCACTTGGGATGGACTCCTACGTCTTCATCCCGGCCGACCTCGAGGAGCAGAAGGTGCTGGCCACCGGCGTCTATGGGACTCGGCTGGTGGCGGTGCGCGGGACCTACGACGACGTCAACCGCCTGTGCACCGAGCTGAGCGCCGAGCGCGACTGGGCGTTCGTGAACGTCAACCTGCGCCCGTACTACGCCGAGGGCTCCAAGACGCTGGCGTTCGAGATCGCCGAGCAGCTGGGCTGGGTGCTGCCCGATCGCTGTGTCGTGCCGGTCGCCTCGGGATCGCTGTTCACGAAGATCGCCAAGGGCTTTGACGAGTGGCGCGAGCTGGGGCTGCTGCAGGGCGAGCCGCCGCGCATGAACGGCGCCCAGGCCGAGGGCTGCGCTCCCGTGGCGAGCGCCTTCGCGGCCGGCCAGGACGTCTGCCGGCCGGTCAAGCCGGACACGATCGCCAAGTCGCTGGCGATCGGCAACCCTGCCGACGGCCCGTACGCGCTCGACCTGGCGCGGCGCTCCGGCGGCTCGGTGGAGGCCGTCAGCGACGACGAGATTCGCGCGGGGATCGCCCTGCTGGCCCAGACCACGGGCATCTTCACCGAGACCGCGGGCGGCGTCACCACGGCGGTGCTGGCAAAGCTCGCGCAGCGTGGCGACATCGACCCGCAGGAGCGCGTCGTGCTGGTGATCACCGGCGAGGGCCTGAAGACGCTCGACGCGGTGCGCGGCAGCTTCCAGACGCAGACCATCGAGCCGAGCGTCGAGGCCTTCGACGCGCTTCCGGCGGAGGGCAGCGAGGTCGTGGTTGGCGGATGACGGTGGTCGTGAAGATCCCCACCCAGCTGCGCGCCGTCGCCGGGGGGGAGGCCGAGGCGGAGGTGGACGGAGCGACCGTGCAGGAGGTGCTCGACGGCCTGTTCGCGCTCCACGGCGAGCTGCGCGAGCGGATCAGCGACGAGAGCGGGTCGCTGCGGAGGTTTGTCAACGTCTATGTCGCCGGCGAAGACATCCGCTTCCTGGACGGTCTGAAGACGCCTGTGGCAGACGGCTCCGAGCTGACGATCTTGCCCGCCGTCGCGGGCGGCTAGGGCGCCGAAAGGCGCCTCCACGGGGCGTCCAGAGCGCCTGGCCGCGCCGACTGGGGCGGCCTCTGCGTGCCGGTATACTCAGACGGCGTCCAGGCGCCGCGCTTCGCTAGTTCTTAACGACCGTTGAGGTAGGACTGACCAGCGTGCAGTTTGCTGACGGTATGTCCACGCAAGCACCCATTCGCACCCCCGCCGAGGGGCTAACCGAGCGCGTCGACCCGATCGCGTGTCTGGATGAGCGCGCGCGCCAGCAGGCGATGCTCTCCCATCCGACGGCGCCCGGGCGCTACATCGAGGTCGAGGGGCCGGCGGAGACGCTGACGATCCCGCTGGGCCAGGGCGTGATGCACATCGGCCGCGGCCTTTCGGCCGACCTTCGCCTCGACGAGGCCTCGGTGTCGCGACGCCACGCGATCCTCGTCCCGCGCCGCTCGGGCACGCGCGTGCTCGACGACCGCAGCTCCAACGGCACCTTCGTCAACGGCCGCCGCATCACCCAGGCGGACCTGCGCAACGGCGACGTGCTGCTGATCGGGCGGGTCGTGCTCAGATACCTCGAGGTGTGACGCACCCGCAGCGCAGCTCGGCCTGGCGCTGACCGGGGGCGAGCTCGTCTGGTTGCCAGCTTCTGCGGGCCTGTGTAAGATGCCCGCGTCGCTAGCCGCTGAGATGTGGTTGTCGTCGCTGGGATCAAGGAGGAGAAGGAGGAGGGGGACATGCTTGGGCCTGCGAACACGGTCAGAGCCGAACTCGGGCGGCGCGCTGCCGCTGGCGATGCACTCAGGGCTCCTGGCGCGCTGCGCTGGTGCGCGCTGCTGACGGGGGCCGCGCTGTCGCTGTCGCTCGCGCTGGGGATCCCGCAGCAGGTCGGGGCGCATCGGGCCCCGGCGCCGGTCCGCACGGCTGGCCCGGCCCGGCACGCCCGCGCCGACCTTTCGAGCCTGCCGGTCCCCGCCCAGGGCCCGATCTCTCAGGCGCTCGGCAAAGATGATCGCGCCTACCACGTCACGGCATCTGGCGACGGCCTTGTGGCGGCGAACCCCGCCCAGCAGCTGGCTGTGCGCTTCGGGCGCTCGGCGGTTGCCGTCAGCTCGCGCGCGGCAAGAGCGAGCCTTCGTCTGAGCGCCGTCGGGTACGGCCCGTCGCTCAGCGCCGTAGGAGAGGCCTCGCCACGAATGACCGTCAACCGTGTCCTCTATTCCTACCCGGACATCCAGGAGTGGTACGCGAACGGTCCCGCCGGCCTCGAGCAGGGGTTCATCGTGCAGCGCGCGTCGTCGGCCCGGCGGGCGGGGCCGCTGACGATCTCGATGGCGCTGTCCGGCAACGTCGAACCGTCGCTGGCCAGCGACGGGCAGAGCGTCCTTCTCGCGCGCAAGGGAGGGGGCTCGCTGCGCTACACCGGCCTCACCGCGACCGACGCGCGCGGACGCGCCCTGCACGCCGCGATGGCGCTCGAGCACGGCCAGCTGCGCCTCTTGGTCGACACGCGAGCGGCCCGCTTCCCGGTGCGCATCGACCCCTTCATCCAGCAGGGCGAAAAGCTCGTGGGCACGGGCACGATCGGTACTGCTTCCCAGGGCTTTAGCGTCGCGCTGTCCTCCGAAGGCAGCACGGCGCTGATCGGCGGGCCCGAAGACAGGGGCGACGCCGGTGCGGCGTGGGTGTTCACGCGCTCGGGCACGACCTGGAGCCAGCAGGCGAAGCTGGTCGCGACGGGGGAGACCGGGGCGGCGCAGCTTGGCAGCAGCGTTGCCCTGTCCTCGAACGGCAGCATCGCGCTGATCGGCGGCCCTGGCAACAACGCGAACGCCGGCGCGACATGGGTCTTCACCCGCACGGGCACGACCTGGACGCAGCAGGGCGAAAAGCTCGTCGGCGCAGGCGGCGAAGGGGCGTCCGAGCAGGGCTTCAGCGTCGCGCTGTCATCGGAAGGCACCACGGCGCTGATCGGCGCCCCGGACGACAGCGAAGGCACCGGCGCGGTCTGGGCCTTCACGCGTAGCGGCGAAAAATGGACCCAGCAAGGCGAAAAGCTGATCGGCGTCGGGACCGAAGGCAAGCCCGCGGAGGGGACGAGCGTGGCGCTGTCTGCTGAAGGCACCACGGCGCTGATCGGCGGGCCCAACGACGCCGAAGGCGCCGGTGCGACGTGGGTCTTCAGCCGGACCGGCACGACCTGGGCTCAGCAGGGCGAAAAGCTCGTGGGTTCGGGCGCTGCGGGGGCCGCAGGTCAGGGCTCGAGCGTCGCGCTGTCGTCGACCGGGGGCAACTTCGCGCTTGTAGGCGGCCCCAACGACAGCAGCGGGGCCGGCGCGACGTGGGTGTTCGCGCGCTCGGGCACGACCTGGAGCCAGCAGGGCGCAAAGCTCGTGGGCAGCGGAGCGAGTGGGACGACGGCGCATCAGGGTCACAGCGTCGCCCTTTCTTCCGAAGGGACGACCGCGCTGATCGGCGGCCCGGGTGATAGCACCGAAGCCGGCGCGACGTGGGTGTTCACGCGCTCGGGCACGACCTGGAGCCAGCAGGGCTCAAAGCTCGTCGGCACGGGCGGCGTGGGCAAACCGCAGCAGGGTCTCAGCGTCGCGCTCGGCGGCGAAACCGCGCTGATCGGTGGACCCGAAGACAACGGCGAGGCGGGCGCGGCCTGGGTCTTCACGCGCTCGGGCACGAGCTGGAGCCAGCAGGGCTCAAAGCTGGTCGGCACGGGCGCGCTCGGAAACGCCTTCCAGGGCTTCAGCGTGGCGCTGTCCTCCGAAGGAACCACCGCGCTCGTGGGTGGACCCTCCGACGGCGCTGCCGCCGGCGCGGTGTGGGTCTTCACGCGCTCGGGCACGACCTGGAGCCAGCAGACGAAGTTGGTCGGCACCGGCGCGACGGGGATGGCCGCGCAGGGCTACAGCGTTGCGCTGGCTGCCAACGGCAGCACCGCGCTGATCGGCGGCCCCGCGGACAACACCGACGCCGGCGCGGCCTGGGTGTTCACGCGCTCGGGCACGACCTGGAGCCAGCAGGGGAGCAAGCTTGTCGGCTCGGGCGCGACCGGAAGCGCGTTCCAAGGGGCCAGCGTGGCGCTGTCGGCTGAAGGCAATACCGCGCTGATCGGCGGCCCGGAAGACAACTCCAACGCCGGCGCGACGTGGGTGTTCACGCGCTCGGGCACGACCTGGAGTCAGCAGGGCTCAAAGCTCGTCGGCACGGGCGCCGTCGGCGCCGCTGCTCAGGGCAGCGAGGTGTCGCTGTCCAGCGAAGGCACCACAGCGCTCATCGGTGGCCCGGAGGACAACACGTCAGCCGGCGCGGCGTGGGTGTTTACGCGCTCGGGGACGACGTGGAGCCAGCAGGGATCAAAGCTCGTCGGATCAGGCGGGGTTGGAACGGCCGAGCAGGGGCTCGGCGTGGCACTGTCCGGCGAAGGAACCACCGCGCTGCTCGGGGGACCCGATGACAACGCGTTCACAGGTGCGGCGTGGGTGTTCACGCGCTCGGGGACGACGTGGAGCCAGCAGGGATCAAAGCTCGTCGGGTCAGGCGCGGTCGGAGCGGCCGAGCAGGGCCACGGGGTGGCGCTGTCCTCCAACGGCAACACGGCGCTGGTCGGGGGGCCAAACGACAACAAATCCACCGGCGCCGCTTGGGTGTTCACGCGCTCGGGCACGACGTGGAGTCAGGAGGGCTCAAAGCTCGTCGGCTCCGGCGCGGTCGGAGCTGCCAGGCAGGGCTCAAGCGTCGCGCTGGCCGCCAACGGCACAACGGCGCTGCTCGGCGGCCCGGAAGACAACGGGGGTGCCGGGGCGGCCTGGCCGTTTGCGCTGATGGTCACGGCCCCGGCGGTCGTCACCAAGCCGGCCAGCGGGATCACGTCGACCACGGCCACGCTGAACGCCACGGTCAATCCCGACGGGGCAGAAGTCAAACCTTGCACCTTCGAATACGGCACGACCCCGGCATATGGCCAGACCGCGCCCTGCTCGGCGCTGCCGGGCTCCGGTGAAAACCCGGTCGCCGTGTCTGCTGCGGTCAGCGGGCTGACCACCAACGCCACCTACCACTTCAGGATCGTGGCGACGAACTCGGCAGGCACCGGCCAGGGCTCAGACGAAACATTCACGGCCGCCAACCTCAGAATCACGACGGCGAGCCTCCCCGCCGCTGAGCTTGACAGCAGCTATTCGCAGACGCTCGCAGTCAGCGGCGGCTCGGCTCCCTACCACTGGACGATCTCCAGCGGTTCGCTGCCCGCCGGCCTTTCCCTGAGCGAAGGCGGCGCCATCGCCGGTAAGCCGAGCGCGGCCGGCGAATCGAGCTTCACCGTCAAGGTGACCGACTCGAGCACCCCCACGCCGCAGACCGCCACCGCCAACCTCTCGATCGCCGTGACGCAGCCCACCTTCGCCACATCGCTCACCAACTACGCAAACGCCGAAGCGAAGCTCGGTCAGCCAAACGCCGTCGCCGTCGACCCCTCAAGCCAGAACGTCTGGGTCGCCGAAAGCGCTCAGGACCGGGTGCTCGAGTTCAACGCGGCGCGCAAATACCTGCGCCAGTTCGGCGGAGCAGGCTCAGGCGAAGGTCAGTTCGAGGGAATCGGTGGCGTCGCGGTCAACAGGGTCAACGACGTCTACGTGCTCGACACCGGCAACCACCGCATCCAGGAGTTCTCAAAGGAAGGGAAATACATCACCCAGTTCCCCGCCGGCAGCGCCACGGCGATCGCCGTTGACTCAGAAGGCACGGAAGGCAACGTCTGGGTGTACCAGTGGGCTCCGCTGAGCGGCGCCGAGATCGAGAAGTTCTCCCCCGCGGGCGCGCCGCTGGGCCAGTTCGGCTCTCTCGGCAGCGCCCCCGGGCAGCTGGGGATCGGCTATGGCCTCGCGATCTCGGGGAGCGACATCTACGTGGCCGAACTGGGCCGCGCGCAGGAGTTCTCGATCTCAAGCGAACACTTCGGCGAATTCCTCGGCGCGTTCGACGAAAAAGGCTCTGGCAGCGGTCAATCGAATCTGCCCTGGGGCATCGCCACGAACCCCAGCTCGGGCAACGTGCTGGTCTCTGAAGTCGGCAGCGACCGTGTGCAGGAGTTCAGCCCAGAACGCGCCTTCATCACGAGCTTTGGCTCGCCCGGCTCTGGCGCCGGACAGCTCTCAAACCCCCAGGGCGTGGCCGTGAACTCCTCGGGCACGATCTACGTCGCAGACAGCGCCAACGGGCGAATCCAGGAATGGGCAGCCGGTGAACCGCCTACGTTCGCCACATCGCTGACCAACTACGAAACCGCCGAAGCCACGCTCGGTCAACCAAACGCCGTCGCCGTCGACCCGAGCACCCAGAACCTCTGGGTCACAGAAAGCGCCCAGGACCGCGTGCTGCAGTTCAGCGCGGCGCGCAAATACCTCAGGCAATTCGGCGAAGCCGGCACAGGTCAAGGCCAGTTTCAGGGGATCGGCGGGATCGCGGTCAACAAGCTCGGCGACGTCTACGTGCTCGACACCGGCAACCACCGCATCCAGGAGTTCTCAAAGGAAGGCAAATACATCACCCAGTTCCCGGCCGGCGGTGCCACGGCGATCGCGATTGACTCAGAAGGCACCGAAGGCAACGTCTGGGCGTACGAGTGGGCTCCGCTGAGCGGTGCCCAGATCGCGAAGTTCTCGCCCGCGGGCACACCGCTCACCCAGTTCGGCTCGCTGGGCAGCGAACCCGGGCAGCTTGGCATCGCCTATGGCCTGGCGATCTCGGGCAGCGACATCTACGTGGCCGAACTGGGCCGCGCCCAGGAGTTCTCGATCGCCAGCGGAAAAGTCGGCGAATTCCTCGGCGAGTTCGACGAAAAAGGCTCTGGCAGCGGTCAATCAAACCTGCCATGGGGCATCGCCGCAGACCCCACCTCCGGCAACGTGCTGATCTCTGAAGTCGGCAGCGACCGTGTGCAGGAGTTCAGCCCAGAACGCGCCTTCATCATGAGCTTTGGCTCGCCCGGCGCGGGCAACGCGCAGCTTTCAGACCCCCAGGCGTTGGCCGTGAACTCCTCCGGCACGATCTATGTTGCAGACAGCGCCAACGGGCGGGTGTCGGAATGGGTGCAGGCGCCTTAGAGAGCCAGGTGCGCTGAGGGCGGGGCCGGCCAAGGTTGGTCAGTTCGCATGCCGCTGCCCGCCGCCGCGCGACTCAGCGCTGCCGCTCATTCACTGGCAATCCTGAGCATCTCACGCCAGGCCTCGTCGCCCGCCGTGATCGCGCGGTAGAACATTCGTCCAGTTTGCTCAACGCGCGCTCACGTGTGCTTCACTGCATGCCCCAACAGCTGTAAACGGCAAACTCGTCGTGAGGCGAGGGCGCAAAGTCAGGGATCTCCACGAGATAGCTCGACCGCCAGCGAAACGCCACGGAGGGCTTCTCGTGTTTTCACCTTCACCCAAGCGCAGGTCGCGCAGCCGTCGACCTCACACCGGCGAGGTCGTGAGCGGACTGTCGCGGCGCACGCGTGACGCGGCCGGATTCTCGCTGCCGGAAATCCTGACCGTCCTGCTGATCATCGCCATCCTCGCCGCGATTGCCCTGGCGCTGTTCAGCTCCCAGAGCGCCAAGGCGATGGGCGCGCGCGCCAAGGAAGAGGCCCGCGGTGCGGTCACCGCGGCGCAGGCGATCGCGACGGACAACGGCGGCAACTACTCGAGCCTCAGCCCGGGCGAGCTCAACAAGCAGGAACCCGCGCTGCGGATCGCTGCCAGCCCGACCGAACCGTGGGTCGAATCGGCCAAGGGCCAGGGCAGCGAATACGAAATCGTGATCAAGACGCCCGCGGGCGACGAATTCAAGATCGCGCAGAACCCGGCGGGTGAAGTCAGCCGCAGCTGCGCGAACGCAACGACTAAAGCGTCATGCGCTGGCGCTGAAGGCGGCGGCTGGTAGCAGCTACCAGCTACCGAGGGGGGAAGGACCGCGGGCGAGGTCGGGGGACCTCGTCCGCACCTATTTAAACCCGCCGATCGGGCCGGCGGGGCGGGCGCCGGTCTCGGGCAGAAAGTAGCCGCTGCGTGCGGGAACCGCCGCCGAGCGCGGCGGGGCGCGGTGCTATGCCTTGACCAGTCGGCGATCGACCAGATGAGAGGCACGATGGACCTAGAGGCGCGAAGAGACGCGCGCTGAGGCGAGCCAAAGAACTGCAGCGCGAGCGGGTCGAGGCGCTGCTCGAGCAGCAGCGGCGACGTGAAGAACGGGCCGGGATCAGGCGCCTTCGCTTTCGCGGCCCGCCGGGACGCCCCGGGGCGCGCGACGGCGCCCAGTGGACGCCGGTCGACCCCTGACCGCCGCGCGCTGACGCCGCGCTGTACGAGGGCAAGGCGGCCGGGCGCGCCCGGGTGTTCGTCGGGGGCGCGGGCGCCACGCGCCCGGCGCGACCGAACACGCGGCCTCTCGCCCCGGCTTGGTGGGGTAGGGTTCGCCCGCCAGCATCAGGGCGGGCTCCATGACGACGCGATCCCACGTAGCCATAACCATTGGATGTGGACTCGCAGTGATCGCGGCTGCGGTCATCGGGATTCTGGTCCAGACACCTGACCAGGTCATCTCGAGCAACCAGGTCGTCGGTGGGCGCGAACTGGCCATGTTTCATGAACACACGGTCGTGTGTCAGGCAGATGAACGGCTCCCCGCCCGCACTGTCGCACTTCGCGTGTCACTCGCCGCCGTGGCCCACGTTGCGCCCGCGGTGTCCGTCGCGGCGCTACACGAAGGGCAGGTCGTAGCTAGCGGCCACCACAACGCCGGATGGGTCGGCGTGTCGCTCACCCTGCCGTTGAAGCCCCCGGTGGCGGCGCCCGTCGATGCAAAGATCTGTCTGACGCGGGGGCCCGCCGGCATGCCCGTCGAACTGCTCGGCAACGTCGCCCCCGCGGCCCGCGCGGCGACCGTAAACGGGACGCCGCTGTCGGGACGAATGCGAGTCGAATACCTCGCGCGCGGTCATCAGTCGTGGCTCGCTCTCGCAAAGCACGTCGCACGACGACTGGGCCTTCTGCACGAGCCGAGCGGCACATGGATAGTGCTTCCCTTGGCCGCCCTGATGGCGATAGCTGTCGCCCTGGCCTGTTGGCTGTTGTTGAGAGAGCAGCGATATGAGTAAGAAACGGGCAAAGCAAACCCCTGGAAAGCCGACGAGCGGTGCCTCGGTCGGGAGCCGCTCGTTTCAGCGGCGGCGACCAGACGACCAGCAACGGCAGGCGCGACCTGCCGCGCGCTGGCCGAGTTTCAGGCCGTCCTGGCGGGGGGGTGGCGTCACACGGCTGGCGCGCAGGGTTCCCTTGGCCTGCTGGCTCTGTGCCCTGGTCGCGATCCTCAACGCCGTTTGCTGGTCGATCATCACGCCACCCTTCCAGGTGCCCGACGAACCATCGCATTTTGCCTACGTCAAGCAGCTTGCCGAGACCCAGACGCTTCCATCTTCCAGTGAACTCAAGCTTCCGGTGGAAGAGTTCACCGCGCTTGAAGACCTCAAGGGCGCGAACGACGTCATGCTCGCGCCGACCGGGTCGATCGCCTCACAAGCGCAGCAGCGGAAGCTCGAGCACGATCTCAACGCGGCCGCCGAACAACCACGCGAAGGCAGCAGCGCCGCCGGCGTCGCGACGTCCCAGCCTCCGCTCTACTACGCGCTGGAGACGATCCCGTATGCGATCGGCTCGTCGGGAAACCTGCTTACGCGCCTCGAGCTGATGCGGCTGTTTTCCGCGCTGTTTACAGGCATTACAGCGATGTTCGCATTTCTGTTCCTGCGCGAGACGCTGCCCGCGACTCCGACGGCGTGGGTCGCAGGGGGGTTGACTGTCGCTTTCACGCCCCTGCTCGCGTTCATCTCGGCGGGAGTAAATCCAGATTCGCTGCTGTTCGCGATCTCAGCCGCCGTGTTCTGGGCTCTTGCCCGTGCATTTCGTCGAGGGCTCACCTATCGGCGGGCGATCGTGATCGGCGTGCTCACCGCTGCGGGGCTGCTGACAAAGCTCAATTTCGTCGGCCTGTTCCCGGGCGTAATCGTCGGCCTGGGCGTGTTGGCGTGGCGCCTCGCAGGCACGTCACGGTCATCTGCCTACCGCACGTTCGGACTTGGTGCCGGCATCGCCGCTAGTCCAGTTGTGCTGGTCGCGATCATCCACCTCACGACAAACGGGCCACTACTTGGCTTTGTATCTTCCGCTGCCTCTGCCGCGACCCATCGCGGGTCTGTTGGGGCCGCGATCAGTTCGATCTGGCAGGCCTTCCTGCCACGCCTGCCCGGCATGACGCGATATTATTCCGGCGTCTTCACCGCGCGACAGATCTGGTTCGATGGTTTCGTGGGTCGCTATGGGTGGGGTGAAACGGGCTTCCCGGAATGGGTATACAGCGTGGCCGCGGTCTTTTTCCTCGCGGCGGTCGTGGCCTGCGGGCGGACGCTCGTCGTGATGAGAAAGACGGTACGGGAACGCCTGGCTGAGCTGGTCGTGTACAGCATCATGAGCGTGGGACTGTTGATACTGATCGGCGCGGCCTCCTACATCAGCATTGAAAATCAGTCGTTTACAGAAGCGCGATATCTGCTACCGCTGCTCCCGTTGTTCGTCGCCGCGTTGGGACTCGCGATACGGGTCGCCGGGAGACGCTGGGAAGCGGTTCTAGGGACCGTCGTTGTGCTCGCGATGCTCGCGGACGACATCTTTGGCCAGTTGCTGGTGCTTGGGCGCTACTACAGCTGATGCTTGTTTTCCCCTGCGCGGCTGAGCAGCCGCGGCAGCAGCCGGGGCGGACGATCGTCTGGTTCATCCTTGAGAACTAGTTCGTGTGCGCCTGAGAAATTGGTTTGCGTCAGGGCGCCATTTCAGGCCGTCAGGCATAACATCGCCCGACTGCGCGGGCGTCGTCATCATCGGGCTGCCGTGCCGGGAGGACAGTCTTCGCCACCTCTCACGACGGACCAACGACGTCCCCGAATACATCTAGGAGGAGATTACGATGAAGCGCATCAGCGTGATGGCCGTCGTCGCGGCGGCCGTTTGGGCGACATTGGGAAGTGGCGTTGCGCTTGCCGGTAGCCCGCTAGAAGAACGTGTGAAAGCGCTGGAAACCAAAGTTGCGGCGTCGGAAAGCAAGATTTCGGCGTCGGAAAGCCAGATTTCGGTGTCGGCAAGCAAGATTGCGGCGCTGGAAGCAACGCTGAAAGGGGTTACGCACAGCGGCAATACGATCACGTTCTCTGGTGTGAACGTGAAAGTCGACAACGGCCAAGGGAGCACGGCCTCCACGAACGGGCTGGGTAACCTCGTGATCGGCTACGACGAGCCCAACGGGGGCGTCGAACACGGAACACTTGAACAGACTGGTTCGCACAACCTGATTCTCGGCGAAGCACAGACCTTCACGAGCTACGGAGGCCTTGTTGCAGGTATCGGGAACACGATCAGCGCGCCCTTCGCCTCGGTTTCCGGTGGCTGGCTGAACACAGCCAGCGGCTTACGCGCTTCGATCACTGGCGGCCGTAGCAACACTGCCAGCGGTTCGTGGGCGTCGATTGCTGGCGGCGCCGAAAACACGGCCTCCGGTGCTGGTGACTCCGTGAGCGGCGGCAACCAAAACACAGCCGGCGGTTCGTTCAACAATTGGGTTGGGGGTGGCGACAACAACCATGCAAGTGGCAGTGCCTGGGCCTCAGTCACCGGTGGCGAGCAGAACACAGCCAGCGGTGAAAAATCCTCGGTCAACGGCGGCACGGAAAACACCGCGAGCGGTGTCGCGGCGTCGGTCGGCGGTGGTGCCAGGAACCATGCTGCAGGCAATCGCTCGTCTATATTCGGCGGGAAAGAACTGACGACGAGCTTGGAATACGAAGCAATCCCGTAGCGGCGTAGTTCGGTCTGCATCGGCGGCCCGGCCCTCGCGGTCGGGCCGCCTGCGGCCTATTCGAGGCGCAGCTCCGCCGACAGGCCTGGTGCGATAGGACATACTGCTTGCAATGGTCAAGGTGGGTGTCTGTCTGTGCACACTTGTCTGCGCGCTACTGTCCGGTGTCCCTCTGGCACAAGCTATGCGGGCGCGCGTGACGGCGGGAGACATAGCGGCGACCCGTGCATATCTGCATGCCAGGCATGAACTTGCAAATAGGAGCACCAATAGCCTCCCAAGCGACGAAGTCGCTGTTCATGCGCTCATCAGCAGTGTCACGAGCGAATGTCCAAACGTGCTTGCGAGCCCCCAGACAACCAGTAGCACGCCGATAAAGAACATCGAGAACGAGATCTTCGGTGTGGTCAGCCATACGCTAGAACGGTCGCAGCGCACACCGACGATTGCCTTTGCGCGGAAGGTGGAGCGGCTGCATTGGAGCAACTCCAAGCTCAACTATTTCATCCATGGCTCGGCCGAAGAAGACATGGCCAATGCCGAGCTGGTCCTGCCCGACATCTGCTCCGACGCGAGGGCCGTCGCTGCAAGTGGCTTTCAGAGCACTCCTTCAAGCACGACGCGGTTCCTGCAGCAAAGCGAAGCCGCCAACAGCAAGGTCGACATCGTGGTAAAGCCGCCCGAAAATCCGCCCGGCGAACTAGAAGAAAAAATCCTCAAGCTGCTCAAGCCATACGAGCGCCCTGACGAGAGATCGCTGATCCCGCGCAAACCCAGTCGAGGAGAGGTCGAAAAGGCCGAGTCCGTCTTGCTGAAGCTGCTCTTCGGCGCCAGCGAAGAAATCGCTCGCGCGCTTGGTCTGCGCGGTGGCGCTGTGGCATCCCAGACGCACCAGTCTGTGCCCTAGTCCGACCCCGCGAGAGGCTACAGGCTCCGGGCATCCAGTCTGATTACAGTGGCCGATCTCGGGCTTGAAAACACTGCCCGGTGGCCTCTTCATCAGGGGTTTCGAGTACGCGCCCGGCGTGATTCGAACACGCGACCTCTCGCTCCGGAGGCGAGCGCTCTATCCACTGAGCTACGGGCGCTTTACCAAGCGCCGTGGCGGGGCTGCGGACGCTCACCACGACGCGTCGCCTGAGCATAAACGCTGAGCGGCCGCGAGCCTCGTCAGGTCGGCTTGCCCCAGCGACCGTCGCCGTGGTCGCGGGTCAGCTCGTCGCGCACGGCCTGACCAGCCCCGGGGCCCAGCCCGGCCTGATCGAGCATTCGCCGCAGATCGACGATCGTCTGCACGGCGACGTCCTTGTCGTGGGGGCGGTGCAGGACCTCGGTCTCTGAACCCAGCGTGACCTTGAGCTTGCCGTTGTGCTCCTCGACGACGTCCCCGACGGCCTCCAGCAGCGACAGGACCTCGCGCCACTCCACGTTGCCGCTCGGGTGCCGGAAGATCTTCTCGAGGGTGTCGCGATGGCGGTTGTTGAGATCGGCGGTCATGGACCAGTGCGCTGTCGTTCAGCGGCGCCTCGGTGAGCCTGCCGTGCAGCTTACCGGCGAGGCGCGGCGCCGCTACCGTTGCCCCATGGACCTCTCGCTGTTCTTCGCCGGCACCGGCGGCTCGGTGCCCAGCGCGCGGCGCGGCCTGCCCGCGGTGCTCGTGCGCCGCGGCGGCGACAGCCTGCTGTTCGACTGCGGCGAGGGGACCCAGCGACAGCTGATCCGCTCGGTCGGGCTGAGCGACGTCGACAGCGTGTTCATCACGCATTTCCACGCCGACCACTGGCTCGGCCTGCCGGGGATGCTGAAGTCCTTCTCGCTGCGCGAGCGCGAGGCGCCGCTGAGCGTCTACGGGCCACCGGGCCTGACGGCGCTGATGGACCAGATGCGCTTCGTCTACGGGCGGCCGGCGTATCAGCTGAGCATTTGCGAGCTGGCGCCGGCCGAGGCGGTGCAGGGTGACGGCTACCGCGTGGCGGCGGTCCCCGTTTGCCACGGCGAACGCGCCTGCTACGGCTATGCGCTGGTCGAGGACGACCGGCCCGGGCACCTCGACCCCCAGCTCGCGCAGCAGCTCGGCGTGCGCCCGGGCCCGGACTTCGGGCGCCTGCAGCGCGGCGAAACCGTCGGCGGCGTGTCGCCCGAGCAGGTGCTCGGGCCGACGCGCGCCGGGCGCAAGGTCGTGCTGTCGGGCGACACGCGCCCGTGCGAGGCGCTCGCGGTGGCCGCGCACGAGGCCGACCTGCTCGTGCACGAGGCGACGTTCGCCGAGCCAGAGCGCGAGCGCGCACGCGAGACCTCCCACAGCACCGCGCGCGAGGCGGCCGAGCTGGCGCGCGAGGCGCACGTGCGGATGCTCGCGCTCACGCACGTCTCAAGCCGCTATCCCGGCGGCGAGCTGCGCGACGAGGCGCGCGCGGTGTTCGCCCAGACAGAGGCGCCGCGCGATCTCGACACGATCGAGATCCCCTTTCCCGAGCGCGCCGCGCCGCGCCTGGTGCGCTGGTCTGAGCGCTCCGTGAGCGAGGCCCCGGCGCCCGACGCCGCCCCCGAAGAGCCCGTGGCGGCCGGATAGCGCCCCCGGCGCCGCGCGGGCTCGGCCGGCCCGCCACGGCTGCCGGCGACGCCGACCGCGGGGCGGGGTGCCCGCGCCGTTGCATCCCGAGATCGGCCCCACGGCGTCGCTGAGCGCTGGTACAGTCCACGTGCTCCTTTAATCCGGTCCCGAGAGGCCAGGAAGGAAGACGATGGACGGCGAGAAGAGCGTCCTGCACGAGGACGAACTGCGGCGAGCGCTGACGCGCATCGCCCACGAGATAGTCGAGCGCAACCCCGACCCGCCCGCGCCGGCGCTCGTCGGGATCCATCGACGCGGCGCACTGCTGGCCCGGCGCCTGCAGGGCCTGCTGCAGGAGCTGCTCGGCGCAGCGGTGCCGCTCGGCGATCTGGACATCGGCTTCTATCGCGACGACGTCGCGCGCCGCCCCGACGCGCCGATCGTGCACGCCTCGCACATCGACTTCGACGTCTCGCAGCGCACGATCGTCGTGGTCGACGACGTGCTCTACACGGGGCGCACGGTGCGCGCCGCGATCGAGGCGCTGTTCGACTACGGCCGCCCGGCGCGCGTGCAGCTCGCCGTGCTCGCCGATCGCGGGCATCGCGAGCTGCCGATCCGCCCTGACTACGTCGGCAAGAACCTGCCCACCTCGCGCGCCGAGCACGTACACGTGCGCGTGGTCGAGCTCGACGGCGTCGACGAGGTCGCGATCGCGCCCGCGCCCGCGCCCGTGCAGGCGGGGGTCTGATGGACCACCTGCTGTCGATCGAGGATCTCGACAGGGACGCGATCGAGCGCCTGGTCAAGCGCGCGCGCAGCTTCGCCGAGGTGGCCGACCGCGAGATCAAGAAGGTCCCGGCGCTGCGCGGGCGCATGGTGCTGAACCTCTTCTACGAGGCCTCCACGCGGACCCGCAGCTCCTTCGAGCTGGCGGCCAAGCGGCTGTCGGCCGACGTCGTCAACTTCGTCGCCAGCGGCTCGAGCGTGGAGAAGGGCGAGTCGCTGAAGGACACCATCCTGACGCTCAGCGCGCACCGCCCCGACGCGATCGTGCTCAGGACGCCGTGGGCGGGCGCCGCGGAGCTGGTCTCGCGCTGGTGCAGCGCGGCGATCGTCAACGCCGGCGACGGCAAGCACGAGCATCCCACGCAGGCGCTGCTCGACGTCTACACGCTGCGCGAGCGCCTCGGCGGCATCGACGGAGCCTCGATCTGGATCGTGGGCGACGTCGCCCACTCGCGCGTCGCGCGCTCGAACATCCTCGCGTTTCAGCGCATGGGCGCGCGCGTCACGGTCGCCGGGCCGCCGACGCTGATCCCGCGCGAAATCGAGGCCCTGGGCTGCGAGGTGCGCTACACGCTGGACGAGCTCGACGGCGCCGACGTCGTCTACGCGCTGCGCATGCAGCGCGAGCGCATGAGCGAGGCGTGGGTACCATCGCTGCGCGAGTACGCCGCCTGGTATCAGCTCAACGCACGCCGCCTGCGCCCGCGCCAGCTGCTGATGCATCCCGGCCCGGTCAATCGCGGCGTGGAGGTGTCCGGCGAGGTCGTCGACTCGCCGCAGGCCGTCATCACCGCGCAGGTCGAGGCGGGCGTCGTCGTGCGCATGGCGGTCCTCTATGAACTGCTGGCCGGCGCGCGCGCTCCCCGGCCGGTCAACGAGCTGCAGCTGGCGTGATGGCCGCGCAGCCGCTCGTCCACGGGCCAGCCACCCCGGCCCAGCTGCTGGTGCGCGGCGTGCACGCGCTGGATCCGCGCGCCGGGCTCGACGAGCGCCTCGACGTGCTCGTGCGCGATGGCCTGATCGCAGAGCTGGGCGCCGCCGACACGCTGCCCGAGGGCGATGACATCGAGGTCATCGCCGGCGAGCAGCGCCACCTCGTGCCCGCCTTCTTCGACCCGCACGTCCACCTGCGAAGCCCCGGGCAGGAGCACAAGGAGGACCTGCAGAGCGGCACGCGCGCGGCCGCCGCGGGCGGCTTCGCGGCGGTCGTCGCGATGCCGAACACAGATCCGGTGATCGACTCCGCGCCGCTGCTTCGCTCGCTGCGCGACACGGCCGCGCGGGAGGCGCAGGTGCCGGTGGCCTTCCTGGCCGCGATCACGCGCGGCTCGGCCGGCGAAGAGCTGACCGAAATGGCGGAGCTCGCAGAGCAGGGAGCGCTCGGCTTCACCGACGACGGCCGGCCGGTCCAGAGTGCTGGCATGCTGCGCAAGGCGCTCCAGTACCAGCGCCTGTGCGGTGGTGTCATCTGCCTGCACGAGGAGGACCCGACGCTTTCGCGCGGCGGCGCGATGCACGAGGGCGCGGTCAGCGCGGCGCTCGGGATCGGCGGCATCCCCACGGTCAGCGAGTCGACGATGGTCGCGCGCGACGCCGAGCTCGCACTGTACGAGCGCGCGCGCGTGCACTTCCAGCACCTCAGCTGCGTCGCCTCGGTGCAGGCGGTGGCGAGCGCGAAGGCCGCGGGCGCGACGGTCAGCGCCGAGGTCACGCCCCACCACCTGCTGCTGACCGACGAGCACGTGCGCGGCCTGGACACGCGCATGAAGATGAACCCGCCGCTCGCAGCCGAGCGCGACCGCAGGGCGCTGATCGCGGGCCTGCGCGACGGCACGATCGACTGCGTGGCCACCGACCACGCCCCGCACGCGCTGGAGGAGAAGGAGGTCCCCTTCGAGCAGGCGCCGATGGGCACGACGGGCCTGGAGACCGCGTTCGCGGCGCTGCACACCGGGCTGGTGCTAAGCGGCGAGCTGTCGCTCTCGCGGCTCATCGAGCGGATGACCGCCGGCGCGCAGCTGTTCGGCCTGCCCACGCCGCGAATCGCGCCCGGCGAGCCGGCCAACGCCGCGCTGCTCGACCTCGGCGCGGTCTGGGTCCCCGGCGAGCACGGCTGGGAGAGTCGCTCGACCAACTGCTGCTTCGCCGGCCAGGCGCTCACCGGGCGCGTCGTGCTGACGCTCGCGGCGGGCGCCGTCGCCTACCGCGAGCGCGCGCTCTCGGCGGTGGGCTCGTGAGCCTGCTGGCGCGGGATCGCACCGCGCTCGTCGTGATCGACGTCCAGGAGGGGTTTCGCTCCTACGACTCCTTCGCCGGCGTGGCCGACGCGTGCGCGAAGCTCGCGCAGGGCGCGCGCATCCTCGGCCTGCCGACGATCGTCAGCGAGCAGTACCCCAAGGGCCTCGGCCACACGGCGCCCGAGCTCGGCCTGGCCGAGCGCACCGCAGATGGCCAGTCGCCGCCGGGCCCGGCGATCATCGAGAAGACCGTGTTCTCCGCCGCGCGCGCCGACGGGTTTGACCTGCAGGGCCGCGGGCAGGCGCTGGTCTGCGGGATCGAGACGCACGTCTGCGTCAGCCAGACCGTCCACGACCTGCTGGCGCGCGGCGTCGAGGTGCACGTGCCGGCCGACGCCGTCGGCTCGCGCCACGCGATCGACTACGACCGCGGCCTGGAGCGCATGGAGCGCGCCGGCGCGGTCGTGAGCACGGTGGAGGCCGCGCTGTTCGAGCTGCTGGAGCGCGCCGGCACGCCGGAGTTCAAAGAAGTCCAGAAGCTAATCCTCTGAGATGACCGAAGCGACCGCATACGTGCTGCTCGAGGACGGCACGCGCTTTGACGGCATCGCCTGCGGAGCGGGGGGATACGCGGTGGGCGAGGTCGTGTTCACCACCGGCATGTCGGGCTATCAGGAGTCGCTCACCGACCCGTCCTTCGCTGGACAGCTGCTCGCGTTCACCTATCCGCACATCGGCAACTACGGCGTCAGCGCGCAGGCGATGGAGTCAGATCGCCCCTGGGCGCGCGCGGCGATCATGCGCGAGGGCGGCGACCGCGAGGACGCGCCCGGCGCCGAGGGCGGCTGGCTCTCGTGGCTGGCCGACTGCGGCGTGCCGGCGATCAGCGGCGTGGACACACGGGCGCTCGTGCTCGCGATCCGCGAGGCCGGCGCGATGCGCGGCGGGGTGTTCCCGACGGCGGTCTCAGAACGCAAGGCGCGCGAGCTGATCGACGCCGAGCCGCCGATGGCCGGCCAGGATCTCGCCGCGCTCGTCAGCCCGGAGTGGGTCAGCTACCACGGCGAGGGCTCCGCGGGCCCGCACATCGCTGTGATCGACACCGGGATCAAGGCGTCGATGGTCCGCGAGCTCGTCGCGCGCGGGGCGCGCGTCTCGCTTCACCCCTGCGCGAGCAGCCCCGAGCAGCTGCTCGCGGGCGACCCGGACGCCGTCTTTCTGTCAAACGGCCCGGGGGATCCGGCGGCGCTGCAGTACATCGTGGACACCGTACGCGCGCTCGTCGGGCGAAAGCCGGTGTGGGGGATCTGCCTGGGCCACCAGCTGCTGTGCCGCGCGGTCGGCCTGGACACGTTCAAGCTGCCCTTCGGCCATCACGGCGCAAACCATCCGGTCAAGGACCTCCAGACCGGGCGCGTCGAGATCACCTCCCAGAACCACGGCTTCGCGGCGCTCGGGCCAGGCGGCGCTCGCACGATCGACCACGACGAGCCGGTGCGCTGGGAAACCGACTTCGGCGCCGCCGCGCTGTCGCACGTGAACCTCTACGACCGCACCGTCGAGGGCCTGGAGCTGCTCGACGTGCCGGGCGGGACCGTGCAGTATCACCCCGAGGCAGGGCCCGGGCCGCATGACAGCCTGTACCTGTTCGATCGCTTCCTCGGGCGCATCGCGCAGGCCGCTTGATGCCCAGGCGCGAGGACATCCACAAGATCCTGATCCTGGGATCGGGGCCGATCGTGATCGGCCAGGCGGCCGAGTTCGACTACTCCGGCGTCCAGGCGTGCAAGGTGCTGCGCGAGGAGGGCTATGAGATCGTGCTCGTCAACTCCAACCCGGCGACGATCATGACCGACCCAGAGCTCGCCGATGCCACCTACGTCGAGCCCCTGCTGCCCGGCCCCGTGGCGCAGGTGATCGAGCGCGAGCGCCCCGACGCGCTGCTCGCCACGCTCGGCGGGCAGACCGCGCTGAACCTGGCCAAGGCGCTGCACGACGACGGCACGCTGCGACGGCACGGCGTCGAGCTGATCGGGGCCAACTACGGCGCGATCGCCTGCGCCGAGGACCGCGAGCTGTTCGGCGCCGCGATGGCGCGGGCCGGGCTGAAGATGCCTCACAGCGCGATCGCCACGAGCGTCGATCAGGCGACCACGGCGCTCGGCGACGCTGACGGAAACGACGGGGTGGGCCTGCCCTGCATCGTGCGCCCGGCGTTCACGCTCGGTGGGCGCGGTGGCGGGATCGCGCGCGATGAGCGAGAGCTGCGCGCGCTGGCGGCGCGCGGGATCGAGGCCTCGCCGATCGGCCAGGTGCTGCTGGACCAGTCGGTGCTCGGCTGGGGCGAGTTCGAGCTCGAGGTAATGCGCGACGGCGCCGACAACGTCGTGATCGTGTGCTCGATCGAGAACGTCGACCCGATGGGCGTGCACACCGGCGACTCGGTCACGGTCGCCCCCCAGCAGACGCTGACCGACGCTCTCTACCAGCGCCTGCGCGACCAGGCGATCGCCGTGATCCGCGCGGTCGGCGTGGAGACCGGCGGGTCAAACGTGCAGTTCGCGGTGAACCCCGACACCGAGGAGATCGTCGTGATCGAGATGAACCCGCGCGTGTCTCGCTCCTCGGCGCTGGCCTCCAAGGCGACCGGCTTCCCGATCGCCAAGATCGCCGCGCGCCTGGCCGTCGGCTACCTGCTGGAGGAGATCGACAACGACATCACCGGCGTGACCCCGGCCTGCTTTGAGCCGACGATCGACTACGTGGTCGTCAAGTGGCCGCGCTTTGCCTTCGAGAAGTTCCCCGGCGTGGACTCGCGGCTGTCGACGCACATGAAGTCCGTCGGCGAGTCGATGGCGATCGGACGCACGTTCGGGCAGGCCTTCGCCAAGGCGCTTCGCTCGCGCGAGCTCGACAAGGCGCCCGATCTCGCCGCGGCCGGCGATCAGGAGCTGCTCGCCGGCCTCGCCACGCCCCGCGCCGATCGCTTCGAGGCGATCCTGGAGCTGCTGGGCCGGGGCGTGGCGGTCGCAGAGGTGCACGAGCGCACGCGGATCGATCCCTGGTTCCTGCACGAGCTGCAGGCGCTCGCGCGCGATCCGCAGGGGCCGTTCGCCGGGCAGCGCTCGTTTCGCTCGGTCGACACGTGCGCCGCGGAGTTCCCTGCGCGCACGCCCTACTACTACTCGGGCTGGGAGCGCGCGCCGGCGAGCGGACGCGCGCGCAACGAGGTCGCGCGCGGGGAGCGCGCCTCGGTCGTGATCCTCGGCGCGGGCCCCAACCGGATCGGGCAGGGTATTGAGTTCGACTACTGCTGCGTGCACGCCGCGATGACCGTGCGCGAGCTCGGCAAGGACGCGGTGATGATCAACTGCAACCCCGAGACCGTGTCGACCGACTACGACACGTCTGACCGCCTGTACTTCGAGCCGCTCACGCTGCAGGACGTGCTCGGCGTGGTCGAGGTCGAGCGTCCGCAGGGCGTCGTCGTGCAGTTCGGCGGCCAGACGCCGCTGAAGCTCGCGGCCGGCCTGGCCGAGGCGGGCGTGCCGCTGCTGGGGACGAGCGTCGAGGCGATCGACCTCGCCGAGGACCGCGGGCGCTTCGGCGCGCTGCTGCGCGACCGCGGCTACAAGGCGCCGCCCTACGCGACGGCGACCTCGGTGCCCGACGCGCTCGCAAAGGGCGATCAGGTCGGCTTTCCGCTGCTCGTGCGCCCCTCCTACGTGCTGGGCGGCCGCGCGATGGAGATCGTCTACTCGCGCGACGGCCTCGCCGACTACCTCAGCCGCGAGGCGGCGCGCGACGGCGAGATCTTCCTCGATCGCTTCCTCGAGGACGCCACCGAGCTGGACGTCGATGCGCTGTGCGACGGCCACGAGGTGTGGATCGGCGGGATCATGCAGCACGTCGAGGAGGCGGGCGTGCACTCCGGCGACAGCGCCTGCGTGCTGCCGCCGCACTCGCTGGGGGAGGAGATGCTCGAGCAGGTGCGCGCCGCGACGCGCGAGATCGCGCTGGCGATCGGCGTCGTCGGCCTGCTCAACGTGCAGTACGCGGTCCATGCGGGCGAGCTGTACGTGATCGAGGCCAACCCGCGCGCGTCGCGCACCGTGCCCTTCGTCTCCAAGGCCGTCGGCGTGCCGCTGGCGAAGCTCGCCTGCCGGATCATGCTCGGCCAGCGGATCGCCGACATCGAGCTGCCCGCGGGCGAGCAGGGTGTCGGCTACGGCAAGCACGTCTCGGTCAAGGAGGCGGTGCTGCCGTTCGATCGCTTCGAGGGCTCCGACGCGCTGCTCGGGCCCGAGATGCGCTCGACCGGCGAGGTGATGGGGATCGCGCGCGACTTCCCGACCGCCTTCGCAAAGGCGCAGGCGGCCGCGGGCGTGCCGCTGCCCAGCGAGGGCACGGCCTTCATCAGCGTGACCGACACCGACAAGGCCGGCGCCTTCGCGGTTGCCCAGATCCTGCACGACAACGGGTTTCAGATCGTCGCCACGCGCGGCACCGCGCTGGCGATCACGCGGATGGGCATACCGGTGACGCGCCTAAACAAGATCGGCGAGGGCTCGCCGCACGTGGTCGACTGGATCGAGCGCGGCGACGTCGACCTGGTCGTCAACACGCCCACCGGCTCCGGCGCACGCGCCGACGGGCGCGAGATCCGCCGCGCGGCCGTCAGCCACGGGATTCCCTGCGTGACGACGCTCGCGGCCGGCGTGAGCGCCGCGCGCGCGATCGCCGGAGCGCGCGCCGGCGGGGCGCCGCGGGTGCTCTGCCTGCAGGAGCTGCACGGCCAGCGCCATACGCGCGCACACGGCGACCGCGACGGCGACGGCGACGAGGCCGCGGCGGCGTGAGCGGGTCTCCCGGCGCCCCCGCACAGCAGCTGGCCGACCCCAGGCGCGCGCTCGCGCCGCCCGCGCGCCGGCTGTTGCGCGTCAGCGCCAACGAGGCGCTCGGCGCCTATCGCGTGCTGAAGGTCGCAGACCCCGACGGCCCCGCGCCGGCGCCCGGGCAGTTCACGATGCTCGCCGCGGCCGAGCGCTGGGGGGCGGGCGAGGACGAGCGCCCGCACCTGCCGCGCGCGTTCTCGGTGGCCCGCGTGCGCGACGGAGAGGCGCACTACCTGCTCGAGGACGTCGGGCCGGGCACGCGGCGCCTTTGCGAGCTGGCGGCGGGCGAGGGCGTCTGGGCCCTGGGGCCGCTCGGCCGCGGCTTTGGCCTGCCGGCGCGCGACCAGCCTGCGCTGCTGGTCGGCGGCGGCGCGGGCATCGCCCCGCTGGCGATCCTGCAGGACGCGCTGGAGCGGCTCGCCGAGCCAGGTCGCGACGCGGGAGAGGGCAAGCCTGCCCGCGCCGCCGGCGCCACGGTGCTGCTGGGCTTTCGCGACCGCGAGCGCGCGGCGGGCGCCGCGCTGCTGCGCGGGGCGCGGGTGGCGAGCGACGACGGCTCGGTAGGGCACGCCGGCCGCGTGACCGACCTGCTCGAGCCAGAGCTCGCGAGGGCTCCGCAGGCGATCGTCTACGCGTGCGGCCCCGCGTCGATGCTCGAGGCCGTGCGCGCGCTGTGCGAGCGACGTCAGGTCGCCGCCCAGCTGGCGCTCGAGGCCGGCATGGCGTGCGGCTTTGGCGCATGCTTCGGCTGCGTGGTGGCGCGCCGGGACGGCACCTACGCGCGCGTCTGTCTGGACGGCCCCGTGTTCGACGCGGCCGAGCTCGCGGCGATCGACCCGCACGCCGGGGCTCCCGCGTGAGCGTCTCCTTCTGCGGCCTGACGCTCGCGCACCCGGTGATCAACGGCTCGGGCACGTTCGACGCGATCGCCGCCGGGCGCGTGTTCGGCGAGCACGCGCTGAGCGAGCGCTTCCCGTTCTCGGCCTACGTGTCCAAGACGATCACGCTCCAGGCGCGCCAGGGCAACCCGCCGCCGCGTTTGTGGGAGACGGCCGCCGGCCTGATCAACTCGATCGGCCTGCCCAACAAGGGCCTGGACGGCTACCTCGCCGAGGACCTGCCGGCACTCGCGCGACTGCCGGTGCCGCTGATCACCAACGTGATGGGCTCTGACGCGGCGCAGATCGCAGAGCTCGTCACGGCGTGCGACGCGCGCGAGGAGATCGCTGCGCTCGAGCTGAACATGTCCTGCCCGAACGTGGCGACCGGGCTGGACATCGGCGCGGACCCGCGCCAGCTGCAGGAGGTGGTCGGCCAGGTGCGCGGGCGCACGGCCAAGCCGCTGATCGTCAAGCTGACGCCGAACACGGCCGACGTGGCGGCGTGCGCGGTCGGCGCCCAGGAGGGCGGGGCGGACGCCGTGTCGCTGATCAACACGCTGCGCGCGGCGGCGCTCACGCCGCGCGGGCGCGCCGGCGAGCGCGATCGCGCCGGGGTCAGCGCCGAGCGCTGGCTGGGCGGGGGGAGCGGGGGCCTATCGGGCCCCGCGATCCGCTCGATCGCGCTCGCCCAGGTCTGCGCCGTGGCCGAGCGCGTGCAGATCGCGGTCGTCGGCATGGGCGGGGTGCAGCAGGCCGCTCACGCGCGCGACCTGCTCGACGTCGGCGCGACGCTCGTCGCGGTCGGCACCGATAGCTTTCGCGACCCCGCCGCAGGCCTCAGGATCGCGCGCGAGCTGACAGTGTGAAGTGCGTCCTGGCGAGCTGCGCACGCGCCGCGCGCCGCGTCTGAAAAGCGGGTCACAGCGGGTCCGCGAAAGTGTCGCTGAGCGGGTGAAAAGCGGTGCGCGCCGAGGGGTGAAAAAGCCCTGCAAACCTACCCTTACACCATCCACCAGCCTCGACGTGACTCGGCCTCAGGTTGAGGTCCAGGTGAATTAAACGACTTTGCCTTGATCAGCGCCCGCTGGTGTGTAGACTCGCCGCCCATGGTGACGGCCACTGACACGACGCACGCGGGCCACGGGCAGGCCCAGACGAGCGCCGCCAGTGCCTCCGTTGCCCCCGAGCGCTCGCTGAACCAGCGCATGGACGCGCTCGCGCGGGCCAACCAGATCCGCGTGAAAAGGGCACAGCTCAAGCGCGATCTGAAGGCGGGGCGGCGCTCGATCCACCAGCTGCTGCTCGACCCGCCCGAGTACGTCGAGACGGCCAAGGTGTTCGACATGCTGCTCGCCGTGCCCAAGTACGGGCGCGTGAAGGTGAACAAGATCCTCGCTCACTGCAGGATCGCGCCGAGCAAGACCGTGGGCGGGCTCTCAGAGCGCCAGCGCGGCGAGCTCGTTTCGCTGCTTCACCGCTGATCTGGGCGCGACCGCTCGCGGCCGCGGCGCTGGCGGTCGGTCGTGGCGCCCTGTAAGCTCGGTGACAGAGCACGGCTACACGGCGGGGCACGGGCGCAGGAAGACCTGGCGTGCCGTCGAACGGGCAATGGAGGCGCCGCCGGCCACCGGCACGGCAGGCCCGACAGGACCCGAGACCCCATATGAGCACGATCACCTTCGACGCCCTAGACGTCCACGACGCGATCGATGTCGACCGGGTCCTGCGGGTGCGCGGCGGGCGCTCGCTGCGCGGCGAGGTGCGCGTGCGCGGGGCCAAGAACACCCTGCCCAAGAGCATGGTCGCCGCGCTGCTGACCGACCAGGAGTGCCTGCTGAGCAACGTTGCGGGCATCCGCGATGTCGAGATCGTCGGGCGCATGATCCGCGCGCTCGGCGGCGAGGTGGCGCGAGCCGGCTCCGGCGAAGTCCGCCTGCAGGCAGGCAACATCGCGCCGCTCGGGCGCGCCGAGGCGGCCGAGTTCTCCGGGCGCAGCCGGATTCCCGTGCTGCTGTGCGGCCCGCTGCTGAGCCGCGTCGGCGAGGTCTTCATCCCCGACCTGGGGGGCTGCAACATCGGCCCGCGGCCGATCGACTTCCACCTCGACGCCCTGCAGCAGCTCGGCGCGGTCGTGCACGAGACCTCAGACGGCGTGCGGCTGACGGCGCGCCGCCTGCACGGCGCGCGCATTCGCCTGCCCTATCCGAGCGTCGGGGCGACCGAGCAGGTGCTGCTCGCGGCGGTGCTGGCCGAGGGGGTCACCGAGCTGTCAAACGCCGCGATCGAGCCGGAGATCATCGACCTGATCGCGGTCCTGCAGAAGATGGGCGCCACGATCTCCGTCGAAACCGACCGCGTGATCACGATCAACGGCGTCGAGCGCCTGCACGGCTTTGAACACAGCGCCCTGCCCGACCGCCTGGAGACGGCCTCCTGGGCGTGCGCGGCGCTCGCGACCGACGGCCAGATCTTCGTCGCCGGCGCCCACCAGCTGGACATGATGACCTTCCTGAACGCGTTCCGGCGCGTCGGGGGGGACTTTCGCGTCGGCGACGGCGGAATCGAGTTCTGGCGCGCCGGCCCGCTGCGCTCGGTGGCGCTCGAGACCGACGTGCACCCGGGCTTCATGACCGACTGGCAGCAGCCCTTCGTGGTCGCGCTCACGCAGGCGAAGGGGGTCTCGATCGTCCACGAGACGGTGTACGAGGACCGCTTCGGCTACACGACAGCGCTGAACGACATGGGCGCCCAGATCCAGCTCTACCGCGAGTGCCTGGGCGGGCGCAGCTGTCGCTTCGGCCGGCGAAACCACCTGCACAGCGCCGTGATCGTCGGCCCCACGCCGCTGCGCGGGACCGAGATCCACGTGCCCGATCTGCGCGCCGGCTTCTCCTACGTGATCGCCGCGCTGGTCGCCGAGGGGCCCTCGACGATCACCAACGTCGGGCTGATCCGCCGCGGCTATGAGAGCTTTGAGGACAAGCTCCTGGCGCTCGGCGCGGATCTCGACGTCTGACGCGCCGCCGCGCTCGACGCCGGCGTTCCGTTTCCTCCGCGGCGCTCAATAGGGTCTCGCAATCGCACGCGTGTTCGTAATCACCGGACCGTCCGGGGTCGGCAAGGGGACGCTGATCCGCGGGCTGATGGAGCGCCTGCCCGAGCTCGAGCTGTCGGTGTCGGCGACCACGCGCGCGCCGCGCCCGGGTGAGCAGGACGGCGTGGAGTACCACTTCCTGTCGGGCGAGGACTTCGCGCGCCGCGTCGCAGACGGGGAGTTCGTCGAGCACGCCGACTACGCCGGGCGCAGGTATGGCACGCTGCGCCGCGAGCTCGAGGATCGCGTGCGCGCCGGCAGGCCGGTGGTGCTGGAGATCGAGGTGCAGGGAGCGCGCCAGGTGCGCGCTGGGATGCCCGAGGCCGTGCAGGTCTTCATCGCTCCGCCGTCGCTGGAGGCCCTGCGCACGCGGCTGATCGGCCGCGGCACCGACGACGCCGCAGAGGTCGAGCGGCGCCTGCGCGTGGCCGAGCAGGAGCTCGGCGCCCAGCCCGAGTTCAGCCACGTGGTCGTCAACGACCGCCTGGACGATGCACTGGCGCGTCTGACCGCGATCGTCACAGGCGCCATGGAGGACTCCCAGCCCGCCTGAGGGGCCCGGCGCGCCCCTGGTCTGTGACGGCCGCGGGGGGCTCGCTCGCCGGGCACGCGGGAGGGCTCGCTCGCCGGGCAACTACACTGAGTGTTGAAAAGCAAGGAAAGGTGACAGGCCAGTGATCTCCCCCCGCATCGACCGTCTGCTGGACAACGTCGACTCCAACTACGCCGGCGTGGTCGTGGCAGCCAAGCGCGCGCGCCAGATCAACAGCTACTACCACAACCTTGGCGAGGGAACGTTCGACGAGTTCCCGCCTCCGATGATCGACACGGCGTCGAAAAACTACCTCACGATTGCCCTCGAGGAGGTAGCTGCGGGCAAGCTGAAGTACCACTACCGCTAGCACCGCCGCCGGCGCCGCTGCGCGCAGGCGCCCGAGCGCAAACCGCCACTCAGCGCTTGCCGGCCCCGCGGCGGCCCTCTAAAACAAGCCCATGGCACGAATCCTGCTTGGCGTGAGCGGCGGCATCGCCGCCTATAAGGCGCTCGAGCTGGTGCGCCTGGCGACCGGCGCGGGCCACGCCGTGCGCGTCGTGCAGACGCCGACCAGCAAGCGCTTCGTGGGCACCGCGTCGTTCGCCGCGCTGAGCGGAGCGCCGGTGCTGAGCAGCGAGTTCGAGCGCGACCCCGCACGCGGTGCGTTCCCCGACCAGCCGCCGCCGGCCGACGAGCCGCTGAATCACCTCGCGCTCGTCGCCAACGCCGACGTCTACCTGGTCGCCCCGGCGACGGCCAACACGATCGCCAAGCTCGCCTGCGGAGCAGCCGACAACCTGCTGAGCAGCTGTGCGCTCGCCGCCGACTGTCCGCTGGTCGTCGCGCCGGCGATGAACAACCGGATGTACGAGCACGCCGCGGTGCAGGCCAACCTCGACACGCTGCGACAGCGCGGCGTGCAGATCGTCGAGCCAGACGTCGGTCGCCTGGCCTCCTTCGGAGAGCACGGCGTGGGCCGGCTGGCCGAGCCTGCCGGCCTGCTGGCGGCCTGCGAGGCGGCGCTGGCGGCGCTCGCACCGGCGCCCGGGCGAGCGCGGGATGGCGCCGCAAGCAACGGGGCGGGCGCGCACGGCGCCTGGAGCGGTCTCCGGGTGCTCGTCACGGCGGGGGGCACGCGCGAGCCGATCGACAGCGTTCGCTTCGTCGGCAACAGCTCATCGGGGCGGATGGGTCTGGCGCTTGCGCAGGCGGCGCTGGGCCGCGGCGCGCAGGTGACCGTGATCGCCGCCAATGTCGCGCTGCCCCGCCCGCCGGGAGCGGCCTGGCGCGAGGTCGCCACGGCGGCGCAGCTGCAGCGCGCCTGCGAGGAGCTGTTCGCCGACTGCGACGTGCTGCTGATGGCGGCCGCGGTCGCCGACTTCAGACCGCGCGAGCCGCTCGCCGGCAAGCTCAAGAAGGGCGGCCGCGAGGCGATCACGCTGGAGCTCGAGCGCACCGACGACATCGTGGCCGGGCTGGCCGAGCGCCGCCGCGCTGACCAGACGCTCGTGGCCTTCGCCGCCGAGTACGGCGAGCGCGCGGTGGCGCTCGCGCGCGAGAAGCTCCTCGCCAAGGGCCTCGACGCGATCGTCGTCAACGACATCTCGCGCGAGGACATCGGCTTTGAGGCACAGGACAACGAGGTCACGATCCTGACGCCCGGCGACGAGCGCCACGTGGCGCGCGCGGCCAAGGGCCGCGTGGCCGAGGAGGTCCTGGACGTCGTGGCGGGCCTGCGCGACGGTCTGGGGGTCGGGCACCCGACGGACCTCAGGTCCTAAAGTAAGCGGGAGCATGGAGCACGTCTATGACCTCTACCGGCGAGGCTGCGAGCTGCTCGAGCACGGCGACCACAACGCCGCGATCGTTCCGCTGAGCAGGGCTCGCAACCTGGAGCCCGACAAGGCCTCGATTCGCGAGGCGCTCGGCCGCGCGCTGTTTCACGCGCGCCGCTATGAGAGCGCGGCGCGCGAGTTTCAGGCGATCGCCTCCAGCGCGCCCACCAACGACTATGCGCTGTTCTGCCTGGGGCGCTCGATGCAGCAGCTCGGCCGCCACCGCGAGGCCTGCAAGCCGCTTGCGCTCGCCTGCTCGCTGGCCCCCGAGCGCGAGGACTACAGGCGCTACCGCGATCGTGCCAGGCGCGCCGCGGGCGGGCAGTGATGGGCCTCGGCGGCCGAGACCCTGGCGACGATCGCCACGTGCGGCGATGCTATCCTCAGCGCACAGCTTTCGAGCCGGCGCGCAGGCGGCGGTTGCAGTTCAGAGAGTGGGCGCACGCCCGCTTTTTTTACGCCAACACCCGGGTCGCGCCGGCCCGCTGGCAACACGCATAAAGAGATGAACACAGCGAACGAGCAGCCAACATGACGACTCTTCAGGCAGACATCGAAGCCAGGCTGGCCGCGAGCGAGCCCGAGGTCGAGGTGCTCCTGGCCGAGCTGGTCGGCGGGCACACGCTGCGCGTGTTCATCGATCACCCGCAGGGCGTCACGCTCGGGCTGTGCGAGCGCGTCAGCGCGCTGCTGACCGATCTGCGCGAACGCTACGCGCTCGAGGTGTCATCGCCGGGAAGCGAGCGCCCGCTGACAAAGCCCGCCCACTTTCGTCGCTTCGTAGGCCGGCGCGCCCGCGTGCGCATGCGCCAGCCCTGCCCGGCCCCCGCCCCGGGTGGCGGCGAGCGCCGTGTGCGCAGCTTCACCGGCGAGCTCGTGGGCGCCACCGAGCGGGAGATCACGCTCGCCGCAGCGGACGGCGGGGTTATCACGATCCCCTACGCGCAGATCCGTCGTTCGACGCTCATCGAGGAGTAGGGCAGCCATGTCACAAGAGATACTCGACGCAATGCACGCGCTGGCGCGCGAGAAGGGGATCGAGCCCGAGAAGCTGATGGTCGCCCTGGAGGACGCGCTGCTGTCGGCCTATAAGAAGCAGCCCGGATCCGCCAAGTACGCGCGCGTCGAGATGGACCGCGAGACGGCCAACTTCAGGGTCATCGAACTGATCATCCCCGAGCGCCTGGAGGCGCACCTGATAGTCGAGACGATCGACGAGGAAACGACGATCGACCCCGAGACGGGGGAGATGCGCGAACCCGAGGAGCCGGAAATCGACCCCGCCAAGTTCGCCGAATACCGCGATCAGATCGACGAGCGCGACGTCACTCCCGAGGACTTCGGGCGGATCGCCGCGCAGACCGCCAAGCAGGTGATCCTCCAGCGCATCCGCGAGGCCGAGCGCGACATGATGTACGAGGAGTACCGCGACCGCGTGGGCGAGCTGATCACCGGCATCGTGCAGCAGTCGGACTCGCGCTACACGCTCGTGCAGCTGCGCGAACGCGTCGAGGCGCTGCTGCCGAAGTCCGAGCAGGTCGACGGTGAGCGCTACGACCACTCCCAGCGCATCAAGGCCGTGATCAAGGAGGTCTCGCCGTCGACCAAGGGACCGGCGATCATCGTCTCGCGGCGCGATCCCGAGCTGATCAAGAAGCTGTTCGAGCTCGAGGTGCCGGAGATCGCCGACGGGCTGGTGGAAATCGCCAACGTCGCGCGCGAGCCCGGCTACCGCTCCAAGATCGCCGTCGTGTCCCATGCCGACGGCGTGGACCCGGTGGGGGCCTGCGTGGGCCCGCGCGGATCGCGCGTGCGCATGGTCGTGTCCGAGCTGCGCGGCGAGAAGATCGACATCATCCCGCATAACGACGAGCCTGCGCGCTTCGTCGCCAAGGCGCTGTCGCCGGCGCGCGTACGCGAGGTGCTGGTCGACGACGACGCCAAGCAGGCCACCGTGATCGTCCCCGACGACCAGCTCTCGCTGGCGATCGGCCGCGAAGGGCAGAACGCGCGCCTGGCCGCGCGCCTGACCGGCTGGCGCGTGGACATCCGCTCGGAGACCGAGTTCGCCGCCGAGGAGGCCGAGCACGGCTATGAGGAGGAGGAGATCCAGGGACGCTGCGCCGCGATCCTGTCAAACGGTCGCCGCTGTCCCAACGCGGCCCTGCCGGGCTCGCGCTATTGCGGCCTGGACACCCACCAGGCGCTCCAGGGCATCGCCGGGGACAAGATCGACGAGCTCGGCCAGCAGGACACGTCAGGCCAGCCCGCCGGCGCCGCGCCCGGCGCGCTCGCGGAGGGGGCGCCAAAGGCGCCCGTCGACGATCCGGGCGCCATGCCGGCGTCTGGAGAGCTCGTCTCGCTGGCCGACGGCGGCCAGCAGCCGGGCGGGCGAGCGGTCAGCGGGGCCGCCGAGGAGCAGGCGAGATAGGCGCTCGCACGCCGCGGCGCCGCTGTGTGGGCTGCGGACGCATCGCGCCGAAATCCGAGCTGATCCGCTTGGTCGCCTCGCGGTCGCCAGCCGGCGCGCCGGCGCAGGCCGTGCTCGACAGGGACGGCGTGCTTCCCGGGCGCGGCGCATATCTGTGCGCCGGCGACGATCGCGCGCAGCCGAGCGCGCGTTGCGCGGCCGGCGCGACGCGCCGCGGCGGCCTGGCTCGCGCGCTGCGCTGCCCCGTGACCTTCGCCGCCGAACCCATAGAATCGGTCAGTCGATGAGCAAACGGCGCGTGTATGAGATCGCCAAGGAGCAGGGAGTCTCCAGCAAGGAGCTGCTCGCGAAGCTGAACGCCGCCGGGGTCCAGGCGAAGGCCGCCTCCTCGTCGGTCGAGGAGCGCGCGGCGCTCAGCGCGCTCGGCGCCGATGGCGCCACGCCCAACGGCGCATCGGGCGCACAACCGCCCGCCGAGGCGCCCTCCAGCCAGGCCCGCGGCAAGCCGGCCGCCGCCAAGCGGGCTGGGGACGCGACACCGCCACCGCCAGCTGAGGCCGCCGCGGCGGGCGGCGCTCAGGCGCCCAGCGACGCTGCGGGCGCGCCCACACCCCAGCCGGTCGCCGGCGGCGCGGGCAGCGCAGGTGCCGATGGCGCGGCTGCGCCCAAAGCCGCGGCGAGCGCGCCGGCGGGCGCCCAGGCGGCTGGCTCGCCGAGCGCCTCGGCGGCGCCTGCGCCGGGCCCGGGGGTGGCCGAGCGGGTGCGACCCACGCGCGACTCGCGCACCGGCGAGCGCAAGCCGGGCGACGTCGGCCCGGGCGGGCGCAGGCGCGTCGTGATCGACTCCCAGGCCTCGCGTCGCCAGCAGGGCGGCCCGGCCAACCAGCCTCAGCGTCGCCCGCGCCGCGGGCGCAGGCGCAGGGGTACCTACGACGAGACGATCGCGCCGATCGACACGGCCGCGATGGCGGCGACGGACCTGATCCGCGTCAACTCGGGCTCCACCGTGAAGGATGTCGCCGAGTACCTGGGGGTCGCCGTGCCCGAGGTGATCAAGAAGCTGATGACGCTCGGCGAGATGGCGACGCTCACCCAGACCTTGTCCGACGACGCGATCCAGGTGCTGGCCGACGAGTTCGACAAGCAGATCGAAATCGTGCACGCGGCCGACGACGTCGACGTGGAGCCCGTGTTCGAGGACGCCGACGAGGACCTCGTCGAACGCCCCCCGGTGGTCACGATCATGGGTCACGTCGACCACGGCAAGACCTCGCTGCTCGACGCGATCCGCGAGACCGAGGTGGTCGCCGGCGAGGCCGGCGGGATCACCCAGCACATCGGCGCCTATCAGGTCCACCACGGCGGCAAAGAGGTCACGTTCCTGGACACGCCCGGTCACGAGGCGTTCACCGCGATGCGGGCGCGCGGCGCGAGCGTGACCGACCTGGCGGTGATCGTCGTCGCGGCCGATGACGGCGTCAAGCCGCAGACCGAGGAGGCGATCGACCACGCGCGGGCGGCCGGGGTGCCGATCGTCGTGGCGGTCAACAAGATCGACAAGGAGGGCGCCCAGCCCGAGCGCGTGCGCACCGAGATGACCCAGCACGACCTGCAGCCCTCCGAATGGGGCGGCGAGACCGAGTTCGTCGACGTCAGCGCGAAGACGCGCCAGGGCCTGGACGCGCTGCTGGACACGATCCAGCTGGTGACCGACCTGGAGGAGCTGAAAGCCAACAGCAACGCGCCGGCGTCGGGCACCGTCATCGAGTCAAAGCTCGACCCCGGCCGCGGACCCGTCGTGAGCATCCTGATCCAGCGCGGCACGCTGCGCGTCGGCGACGCGCTCGTGGCCGGCGCCCACTTCGGGCGCGTGCGCGCGATGCACGACTTCATCGGCACGCGCCTGAAAAAGGCCTCGCCGGGTCAGCCCGTTGAGACGCTCGGCTTCGACGGGGTGCCGCTGGCGGGAGAGGTCGTTCGCGTGGTCGAGAACGAGCGCCGCGCGCGCCAGCTCGCCGGCGAGCGCGCCAATCGCCTGAAGACGGAGGCGCTCGCCCGCAGATCGGGGCGAAAGGTGTCCCTGGAGGATGTCTTCAAGCTCGCGCAGGAGGGTGCCGTCAAGGAGCTCAACCTGGTCATCAAGGCCGATGTTGCGGGCTCGCTGGAGGCGATCGAGGACGAGATCGCAAAGCTCCCCCAGCAGGAGGTGGCGGTCAACATCATCCACCGCGGCGTCGGCGGGATCAACGAGTCAGACGTCATGCTCGCCGCAGCCTCTGACGGCGTGATCCTGGCCTTCAACGTGCGGCCGGTCGGCGACGCGCGCCAGATCGCCGAGCGCGAGGGCGTGGAGATCCGCTCCTACGCGGTTATCTACCGGGCGATCGAGGAGCTGCGGGCGGCGATGGAGGGCATGCTCGAGCCCGCCGAGGTGGAGACGCCGCTCGGCCAGGCTGAGGTGCGCCAGCTGTTCCGCGCCTCGCGGATCGGCACGATCGCCGGCTCGTTCGTGACCGAGGGCAGGGTCGCGCGCGGCTCGCGGGTGCGCGTCGTGCGCGATGGCACGGTCATCTTCGACACCACGATCGCGAGCCTGCGCCGCTTCAACGACGACGTGCGCGAGGTGACCAGCGGCTTTGAGTGCGGGATCGTGCTTACGAACTTCGCCGACCTGCGCGAGGGCGACGTGCTCGAGACCTATGAGACGCGCCTGCAGGAGCGTGAGCTCTCCTCCTGAGCGCCCGCACCCGAGATCTCGCCCGAACATCGCCGAAGCACCGGTGGCCTGCACGAGCGCGCCCACCCGTGCTCCGTCCCGCTGGCGAGGGCTAGGATGAGCTCCGGACGGATGCGCCGCGTGGACGAGGCGATCCGCCAGGTGATCAGCGCTGTGGTGGCAGGAGAGCTCAAAGACCCCCGGGTGGGATTCACGACCGTGACCGACGTCAAGACCAGCGCCGACCTCAGCCATGCCCGCGTGTACGTCAGCGTGCTCGGCGACGAGGCGCTGCGCGAGAGCACGCTGGAGGGGCTGCACAGCGCGCACGGCTTCCTGCAGCTGCGCCTCGCCGGCGAGCTGCGCTTGAAGCGCACTCCGACGCTCGAGTTCTGCTACGACGACACCACCGAGCGCGCGCTGCGCGTCAACGCCCTGATCGACGAGATCGAGGGCTCGTGAGCGACGATTCGCGCACGCCGCCGACCCGCGAGCTGATCATCGAGCGCCTGCGCGACGACCAGAGCTTCGTGCTGGCCGCGCACGAGCATCCCGATGGCGACGCGCTCGGCTCGCTGGTGGCGATGCACGGTCTGCTCACCGCGCTCGGCAAGGACGCGGCGATGTTCATCGCGCCCGACGACCTGCCGCTGCCGCGTGAGTACCGCGTATTCGAGCTCGACGACCTGATCGCAGAGCCTCCGGGCGACATCGCGCAGCGCACCGTGGTGCTGCTGGACTGCGGCAACATCGATCGCACCTCGGCCGGCGTGCTGCGCGACGGCCGCCACCTGCTGAACATCGACCACCACCACGACAACACGCGCTTTGGCACGATCAACCATGTCGTGCCCGAGGCGTCGAGCACGGCGGAGATCGTCTGGGACCTGATGCACGGGCTGGGCGTGGGCCCCACGCCGGAAGTGGCGCGGGCCCTCTACATCGGGCTGATCACCGACACCGGGCGCTTCATGTACGAGAACACGGGCCCGCGGGCGCACGAGATGGCGGCCGAGCTGATCGAGGCGGGCGTGGACGTCGCGGCGGTCTATCGCCAGCTGTACGAGGACCTTCCCGCGGGCAAGCTCGCGCTGCTGGCGTCGGCGCTCGAGAGCATCCAGCGATTTGACGACGGCGCGCTGACGCTCGCGGCGCTGAGCGCCGCGGACTTCGACCGCGCCAGCGCGGACGACAGCTATTCGGAGGGCATCGTCGATCATCTGCGAGCGCTGCAGGGCACGAAGGTCGCCGGCCTCGTGCGCGAGGTGCGCGGCCCCGAGCGCGCGGGCCAGCGCAAAGTCTCGCTGCGCGCCACCGATGACGACGTCGACGTCTCGATCATCGCCCGCGCCCAGGGAGGCGGCGGGCATCGGCGAGCGGCGGGCTTCTTCACGGCGCTCGAGCTCGACGAGCTGATCGCCTTCCTGCGCGAGGCGATCGCCGAGCAGCTGCACGCGCGCGCCGACGGCCGGGCGCAGGCGACGCTCGCCTGAGCGTCGCGTCGCGCGCGCCGATGGACGGCATCCTGCTGATCGACAAGCCGGCGGGGATGACCTCGCACGACGTCGTGGCGGCGGTCAAGCGCGTGCTCGGCGCGAAGGTGGGGCACGCGGGAACCCTCGACCCGTTCGCGACCGGGCTGCTGATCGTGCTCGTCGGCGGCGCGACCAAGGCACAGCGCGAGCTGATGTCGCTGCGCAAGCGCTATGAGACGGTGGCTCGGCTGGGCGCGACCTCGAGCACCGGCGACCCCGAGGGCGAGATCGTCGTCACGGGACGGCTTCCCCCCGACCCGCTGCAGCTGCCGACGGGCGAGGTCTCACAGCGCCCGCCGCGCCACTCCGCGGTGAAGGTCGGCGGAGTGCGCGCCTACAAGCGCGCGCGCCGCGGCGAGGACTTCGAGCTGCCCGAGCGTGTCGTGACGGTCTACCGCTTCGAGCAGCTGTGGCGCGAGGATCGGCCGGCCGACGGGCTGCCGCGCGCGGGCTTTGCGATCGAGTGCTCGTCTGGGACCTATGTCCGCTCGCTGATCTCCGATCTCGGCGACGCCTACTGCGAGCAGCTGCGGCGCACGGCGATCGGCCCGTTCGAAGCGCGCGAGGCGGTCGCCCCGCCCCAGCGCGGGCGCGCCTGGGGCCAGCCGCCGCTGATCGAGCTCCCCCGCGCGCTGGCGATCGCGCGCGGGACTGCCGAGGCGCAGGCGCAGGCGCGCCGGGACGCCGGCGCGGAGGCGCCTCTGGCGCCCGACTCGCAATAGGCTTGGCGGCGTGAAGGTCACGCGCCTGCCCGACGTCCAGCGTCCTGACCGCGGCGGGCGCAGGGTGGCGGTCGGCACCTTCGACGGCGTGCACGTCGGTCACCGCGAGGTGATCGCCGGCTCGGACAGCGTGCTCACGTTCGACCCCCACCCGGTGTCGGTCGTCGTCCCGCAGCACACGCCGCGGCTGCTGACGACGCTCGCCCGCAAGGCCGAGCTGATCGGGGCGCTCGGCGTGCAGGAGCTGATCGTGATCCCGTTCGACGCCGACTTCGCCAGCCGCTCGGCGAGCGAGTTCATCGACGACGTGCTCGTCGGCGCGCTCGGGGCCGCGCAGGTGTCGATCGGCGAGAACTTCCGCTTCGGGCACAAGGCGCAGGGCGACCCGCAGCTGCTCGCGGCCGATGGCCGTTTTGAGACGGTCGTGCACCCGATCCTCGAGATGGATGGCGAGATCGTCTCCTCCAGCCGCATCAGGGGGCTCGTGCTGGCCGGCGACGTGGCCGAGGCCGAGCGCCTGCTGGGCGCGCCGTTTCAGCTGAGCGGCGAGGTCGTGCACGGCGACGAGCGCGGGCGCGAGCTGGGGTTTCCGACGGCCAACCTCGTGCCCGAGGAGGCGCTCGTCTGCCCCGGGCACGGCGTCTATGCATGCCTGGCCGATGGCCGGGCGGCCGCCGTGAGCATCGGCGTGCGCCCGACCTTCGAGACCGGTCGCGGTGAGCTGATCGAGGCCTATCTGGTCGACTTCGAGGGCGACCTCTACGGCCGCACGCTGCGCCTTGACTTCCTCGCGCGGCTGCGCGGCGAGCGCTACTTCGAGACGCCGCAGGCGCTGGTCGAGCAGATGCGCCGCGACGTGTCCCAGACGCGCGAGATCGCCGCCGCGCGGGCGGCGGCCTAGCGGTCGATCGCGGCGCGGGTCTCTGCTACCGTTTCTCGGCCGATGACCGCGATCACGACAGAGCGCAAGCGCGAGATCGCCGCCCGGTTCGGCGCCAACGAGCGCGACATGGGCTCGACGAAGGTGCAGATCGCGCTGCTCACCGAGCGCATCAACCACCTCACCGAGCACCTGCGCCAGGCGAGCAAAGACCACCATTCGCGCCGCGGGCTGCTGATGCTCGTCGGACGCCGCCGGCGCTTTTTGGACTACCTGCAGCGCCGCGACCTCGAGGGCTACAGGGCGCTGATCAAAGAGCTCGGCCTGCGCAAGTAGAGACGACCGTCTCCATGAGCGTGATCGAGCCCGGCACGCCGGCGCCGGAGTTCAAGCTCGGTCGGGCGGGTGAGCCGTTCACGCGGGCCGACCTGCAGGGCGCCACGACGGTGCTCGTCTTCTACCCGTTCGCCTTCAGCCCGGTGTGCACCGACCAGCTGCAGCTGTATGAGCCGCTCGTGAGCGGGCTCGCCGAGCAGGGGGTGACGCTCTACGGCGTCTCCTGCGACGCGGTGTGGTCGCAGTCGGCCTTCAAGGAGAAGCTCGGCGTCAGCATCGAGCAGCTGTCTGACTTTGAGCCGAAGGGCGCCGCCTGCTCGGCGTTCGGCGTCTATCACCCCGGCGGCTTTCCCCAGCGCGCGCTGGTGATCACCGGGCCCGACGGCGTGGTGCGCTGGAGCTTTCAGGCGCCCTCGCCCGGCGATCTGCCGGGCGTCGAGCTGTTGCAAGAAGGGCTCGCTGCGGCGGGCGTCCGCTAAGCTGCGTACGTTCGGTAAGAGAAAGAAAAAGACCGCGGACCGCCGACCGACCGGCGGGACAGGAAGGTAGTGAATATGAGTAGCGATGGGGTTACGCGCGTCTCCGCGCAGATTGCCGACACCGAGATCTCATTCGAGACCGGGAGGATGGCCAAGCAGGCCTCGGGCGCCGTGGTGGTCCGTCAAGGCGACACGATGGTCCTGGCGACAGCCGTCGCGGGCGGCGTGCGCGACGTCGACTTCCTCCCCCTGACGGTGGACGTCGAGGAACGGATGTACGCGACGGGGAAAATCCCCGGCTCCTTCTTCAAGCGGGAGGGCCGCCCCGGCGAGAAGGCCACGCTGACGGCGCGCATGATCGACCGCCCGCTGCGCCCGCTCTTCCCCAAGGACTGGCGCTATGACACCCAGCTTGTAGCGATCCCGCTGTCGATCGACCAGGTTCATCCCTACGACATCCTCGCGATGAATGGCGCCTCCGCCGCGGTGATGATCTCCGACATCCCGTTCCCTACGCCGGTTGGCGCGGTGCGCATCGGCAAGGTCGACGGCAACTTCGTCGTCAACCCCGACGAGAAAGACCTGATCCGGCCCGAAGACGAGGAGGCCGAGGGGGGCGGGCGCTCGGACCTGGACCTGATCGTGGCCGGAACCGAGGACGCCATCCTGATGGTCGAGGCTGGCGCCAACGAGATTCCAGAGGCCGAGATCCTCGACGCGCTGGACATCGCGCATGCGGAGATCAAGAAGCTCTGCGCGCTGCAGCGCGAGCTCGCCGAGAAGGTCGGCAAGGACAAGAAAGAGTTCGCGCCGATCGAGGTCGACGAGAAGCTGCTGGAGGAGATTCGCTCCTCCCACGGCGCAAAGCTCAACGACGCGACGCAGGTCGAGGACAAGCTCGACCGCCAGGACGCGACCAAGGCCGTCGAGCAGGAAGTCCTCGAGCAGTACGGCCCGAGCGCCGGCGAGGGGGCCTCCGAGGACCAGCTGCAGGCGGCAAAGGCGCGCCGTGCCGCTGCCCAGCTCGCATTCGACAAGCTGGAGAAGTCGATCATCCGCGAGCGGATCGCGGTCGAGAAGAAGCGCCCCGACGGCCGTGGCGCGGACGAGATCCGCGACATCACGATTGAGGTGGGCGTCACGCCGCGCACGCACGGGTCGGCGCTGTTCACCCGCGGTCAGACCCAGGCCCTCAGCGTCGCCGCGCTCGGCACGCTCAAGGAGGAGATGCGCATCGACACGCTCGGCCTGGAGACGAAAAAGTACTACTGGCACCACTACAACTTCCCGCCGTTCTCGGTGGGCGAGGCCGGTCGCATGGGCGGCGTCAAGCGCCGTGACATCGGCCACGGTGCGCTGGCAGAGCGCGCGCTTGCCCCGATGGTGCCCTCGATCGATGCCTTTCCCTATTCGATCCGCGTGGTCTCGGACATCCTCGAGTCAAACGGCTCCTCCTCGATGGCGTCGGTGTGCGGCTCCTCGCTGTCGCTGATGGACGCGGGCGTGCCGCTGAAACGACCCGTCGCCGGGATCGCGATGGGCCTGATCAAAGAGGGCGAGGAGTACATCGTGCTGACCGACATCGCCGGCGTGGAGGATCACCTCGGCGACATGGACTTCAAGGTCGCCGGGACCGAGCGCGGGATCACCGCGCTTCAGATGGACATCAAGATCGGCGGCGTGACGTTCGACATCCTGCGCGACGCGCTCACGCGGGCGCACGAGGCGCGCACGTTCATCCTGTCGAAGATGGCCGCGGTGATCGATGCGCCGCGCTCGCAGCTGTCGCAGTTCGCGCCGCGCATCCAGACGATCCAGATCGACCCCGCGCAGATCGGCCTGCTGATCGGCAAGGGCGGCGAAACGATCCGCGGCCTGTCGGATGAGTTCGAATCGCAGATAGACGTCAACGACGACGGGCAGGTGCTGATCTACTCGGCCAACGGCGAGCTCGGCGATGCGCTCGTCGAGCGCGTGCGCATGATGACCAAGGAGGTCGAGGTCGGCGACGCATACGTCGGCAAAGTCGTCAAGACGACGACGTTCGGCGCGTTCGTCGAGCTGGCCAAGGGCACCGACGGCCTGCTGCACATCTCAAACGTCTCGCCGGGCGAGCGCGTGGAGACCGTGGAGGACGTGCTCAACCGCGGCGACGAGGTCAGCGTGCGCGTCGTCGAGGTCGACCGCGAGCGTGGTCGGATCGGGCTGCGTCTGGCCGACGACCCCGAGATCGCGGGCAAGAGCGTGCAGGAGCTGGCGGGCGTCACGGCGTCAGGCGGCGGGGGCGGAGGTGGAGGCGCGCGTCGCAACGGTCGCAGCGGTGGCGAACGCGAACAGCGCGGGCCGCGCCGCGACCGCGGCGAGGGCCGCGGCTCCGGGCGTCCGCGCCGCAGCAGCGACGGTGGCAGAGACCGTTACTGAGTTGGAGCATCGCCTCACCACGCTGGACTCCGGCGTGCGTGTCATCAGCGAACGCGTGCCGGCGGTGCGCTCGGTGGCGCTCGGCTTCTGGATAGCGGCCGGCTCGGTCGGTGAGTCCGAGGACGAGCGCGGGATCACGCACCTGCTGGAGCACATGCTGTTCCGCGGCAGCGACCGCTACGGCTCGCAGGAGATCGACCAGATCTTCGACGCGATGGGCGCGGAGGTCAACGCCGGCACCGACAAGGAGGCCACGTCGGTCTTCACGCGCGTGCTGGATCGCCACCTGGAGCGCGCGTTCGACGTGATGAGCGACATGGTCTGGCGCCCGCGGATGGAGGAGCTCGAGACCGAGCGCCAGGTCGTGCTTGAGGAGATCGCGATGTACGAGGACGATCCCCAGGACAAGGTGTTCGACGTGCTCGGGGAGGCCGTGTTCGGCGCGCACCCGCTCGGGCGGGCGGTGATCGGCGTCCCCGAGGTCGTCGGCGCGGTCACGCGCGAGCAGCTGGCGGCCTTCCACGCGGCGCGCTACCGCCCGGAGAGCGTGGTGATCGCGGCGGCGGGCTCGATCGAGCACGAGGCGCTGGTCGAGATGGCGCGCGCCGCCGACCCAGCGCGCGGCGACGCCCGGGGTGCACCGGGTGGACCGCTGCCGCCGCCCGAGTTCGCGCGGCGCGTGCGCTTCATGCAGAAGGACACCGAGCAGTATCACCTGTGCCTCGGCGGCGGCGGCCTGGCGCACGACGACGAGCGGCGTTTCGCGCTGCGCGTGCTGGAAGGCGTGCTCGGCGGGACGTCGTCCTCGCGGCTGTTCCAGGAGGTGCGCGAGCGGCGCGGCCTGGCCTACTCGGTGTTCTGCTTCTCGAACCTCTATGCGCACGCCGGCGAGGTCGGCGTATATGTCGGCACGCGCCCGGAGAACCTCGCCGAGGCGATGTCGATCGTCACGCGCGAGCTGGCGCGTTGCGTGCAGGAACCGGCCGACGAGCAGGAGCTTCAGCGCTCGCGCGAGAACCTCAAGGGCCGCATGGTGCTCGCGCTCGAGTCGACGGGCGCGCGCATGAGCCGCCTCGGCGCGTCCGTGCTGAACGACCTGCCGATCCTGTCGGTCGATGAGGTGATCGAGCGAATCGACGCTGTTGGCATGCCCGAGCTGAAGGAGCTCGCCGAGGCGCTGTTTGCACCGGCCCGGCTGTCGGTCGCCAGCGTGGGGCCCGACGAGTCGGTGTTCCAGACGGCGATCGAGCCGCTGCAGGCCGCGGCGGCGATGGGCGACGGAGAGCGCGACGGCGCGCCGCGCGTGCCCCAGGCGGCGCGCGGATGATCAGGGTCGGGGTCGCCGGTGCGGCCGGGCGGATGGGCGCGACGGTTTGCGACGCGGTGGTCGCGGCGCCGGACATGGAGCTCGTCGGTCGTGCCGACCCGCTGCTTCAGACGACGCTCGAGGAGATCCTCCCCGACACCGAGGTGCTCGTGGACTTCACGCGCCCGGACACGGCGCTCGGCAACGCGCTCAGCTGCGTGCGCGCCGGCGTGCACGCGGTGATCGGCACGACCGGCTTTGACCCGGCGCCGCTGCGCCAGGCGCGACCGGTCGAGGGCCGCCCGCGCGCCAACGTGCTGATTGCGCCGAACTTCGCCATCGGGGCCGTGCTGATGACGCGCTTTGCGGTCGAAGCGGCGCGCCACATGGAAAAGGCCGAGATCATCGAGCTGCACCACGACGGCAAGATCGACGCGCCGAGCGGCACCGCCGCGCGCACCGCCGAGCTGATCGCCGAGGCGACGGGTGGGGAGCCGCCGCCGATCCACTCCGTGCGCCTGCCCGGTCTGGTGGCCCATCAGGAGGTCCTGTTCGGAGACCTCGGGCAGACGCTGACGATCCGCCACGACACGATCAGCCGGGAGTCGTTTATGCCCGGAGTGCTGCTGGCGGTTCGCCGCGTCGGGGGGCTGTCCGAGCCGCTGACGGTGGGGCTGGAGAGCCTGCTGTTCTGAAGGGTCCGTGCGATACTGCGCCCATGGTCGAGCTCGGAGCGATCCTGACCGCCATCGTGACGCCGTTGGACGCCAAGGGACGCGTCAACGAGCAGTCGTTCGTGGCCCTGATGAGTCACCTCGCCGAGAACGGCTCAGACGGTTTCGTCGTCGCTGGCACGACCGGCGAGGCCTCGACGCTGACAGACGGGGAGCAGCTCGGCTTGATCGAGCTGGCGGTCGCAGAGCGCCCGGCGGGCAAGACGATCGTCGCCGGCACGGGCACCAACGACACGCGCCAGGCGGTCCACCTCACAGAACGCGCGACGGCGCTGGGGGTCGACGCGACGCTGTCGGTGACGCCGTACTACAACAAGCCCAGCCGCCTCGGCCTCAGGCGCCACTACGAAGCGGTGGCCACGGCCACCGACAGGCCGATCCTGCTGTACAACATCCCGGGGCGCACGGCGACGAACATGCCGCCCGACCTGCTCGCCGAGCTGGCGCAGATCGAGCACGTCGAGGGCGTCAAGCAGGCCAACGCGCAGGAGCTTCAGCCGATCGACGGCCTGGCGCTGTACGCGGGCGATGACGCGACGCTCGCGCGCACGCTGGACATGGGGGGCGCCGGGGGCGTGCTCGTGGCAAGCCACGTGGTCGGCAACGAGATGCAGCGCATGGTCGCCGAGCCGCAGCGCCGCGCGGAGATCGACGCGTCGCTGAAGGACGTGTACGAGACGCTGTTCCTGACGTCAAACCCGACCTGCACGAAGGCCGCGCTGAACCTGCTCGGACACGACGTCGGCGGACTGCGCCTGCCGCTCGTGGAGGCGACCGAGCAGGAGCTGTCGTCGGTGCGCGCGATGCTGCAGCGCCACGGCCTGCTGGCCGGCGGGCAGAGCTCATCGCCCGGCGAGGCCGCCGCGCCGTCGGCGCGGACGTTCGGCGCGTGAGCGCACTGCGCATCCTGCCCCTCGGGGGCCTGGGGGAGATCGGCAAGAACATGACGGTCGTCGAGTACGACGAGCGGATCGTGGTGGTCGACGTGGGGCTGCGCTTCCCGACGCCCGACATGGTCGGCATCGACCTCGTGCTGCCGGACTTCTCCTACCTGCGCGAGCGTGCGCGTGAGATCGAGGCGATCGTCATCACGCACGGCCACGAGGACCACATCGGCGCGCTTCCGTGGGTGCTGCGCGAGCTCGGCGGGCACGACCTGCCGCCCGTCTACGGCGGCGCGCTGACGATGGCGATGGCCCGCTCCAAGCTCGACGAGCACAAGCTGCGCGACGTCGAGCTCAACGACGTGACGGCCGCCGAGACGCTCGAGCTCGGGCCGTTCACGATGGAGATGATCCACATGACCCACTCGATCCCCGACTCGAGCGCGGTCGCCCTGGGGACCGACCTGGGAACCGTGCTGATCACCGGCGACTACAAGTTCGACCAGACGCCCGTCGACGGGCCGCCGGCCGACGTCTCGCGGCTGGCCGAGCTCGGGCGCGAAGGCGTGCTGCTGCTGTGCGGGGACTCGACGAACGTCGATCGCGCCGGGTTCTCGCCGTCGGAGTCTGTCGTCGGACCGCACCTGGAGGAGGTGTTCGCGCGCTGCGAGGGGCGGATCGTGGTGACGAGCTTTGCCTCGAACATCCACCGCGTGCAGCAGGTGATGGACGCCGCCGCGGTGCTCGACCGCAAGGTCGCGCTCGTCGGGCGCTCGATGCGCAAGAACGTGAGCATCGGGCGCACGCTGGACCACATCGAGGTGCCCGACGGCCTGCTGGTGGGCGCGCGCGAGATCGACGACTTCGCCGACGATCGTGTGGTGATCATCTCGACGGGCTCCCAGGGCGAGCCGCTCAGCGCGCTGCGGCGGATGGCCTACCGCGACCACCCGCAGGTGCAGCTGCGCCAGGGCGACACGGTCGTCTTCTCGGCGACGCCGGTGCCCGGCAACGAGCGCGCGGTCAACGAGACGATCGACCGTCTCTACCACATCGGCTGCGACGTGATCACGACCAGCGACGCGCCGGTGCACGCCTCCGGCCACGGCTACGCCGAAGAGCTCAAGCTGATGCTCAACCTGACCCAGCCGCGCTATGTGATGCCCTTCCACGGCGACTTCAAGCGGCTGCGGCTGCACTGCCAGCTGGCCGAAGCCGTGGGCCTCGAGCCGCAGGACATCTTCGCGGGCGACAACGGGCTGCCGCTGGACATCGACTCGCGCGGCGCGCGCCTGGGCGAGCGCGAGCAGGCCGGGATGGTGTTCGTCGACGGCGTCGAGATCGGCGACATGGCCGACGTGGCGCTGCGCGACCGGCGGATGCTGTCGGCCGACGGGATCTTCGTCGTCGTCGTGACGATCGCCGAGCAGGACGGACACTCGGTAACAGACCCGGAGGTGATCCTGCGCGGCGTGCCGTTCTTGGAGGCGGCCGACGAGCTCAAAGACGAGATCAGGACGACCGTGGAGGCGGCGCTGGCGCGCGCGGCGAGCGAGGAAATCCGCGAGGTCGACCTGCTCGCGCAGGTGCTGCACGACGACCTGGCGAAGCTAGTCTATGACCGCCTCAAGCGCCGGCCGATGGTGCTGCCGGTCGTCGTCGAGGTCTGAGGAGCGCGGCAGGCGCACGACGAAGCGCGCACCGCCGTGGCGGCCGGGTGTGACCGTGACCTCGCCACCGTGGGACTCGGCGACCGCGCGCACGATCGCCAGGCCGAGGCCGAAGGAGCCGCCGCGGTCGCCGGCGCCGCGCACGAAGCGCTCGAACAGGGTCGAGGCGAGCTCGGGCGGGATGCCCGGGCCGTCGTCCTCGACGACGAGCGACACCTCGTCGTCGTGCGTGGACGTCGAGAGGCGGATCTCGGTGCCGGGCGGCGTGTGGCGCAGGGCGTTCTCGATCAGGTTGATCGTCAGGCGGTGCAGCTCGTCGCGCGAGGCGTTGACGATCGCCGGGTGGACGTCGAGCGAGATGTCGTGATGGCCGCTCACGGGCCCGAGCTCGCCGGCGGCCTCGACGACGACCTGCGCGAGGTCGAAGGGCTCGCGACGCACCACGCGCCCGACGTCGGTGCGCGCGAGCAGCAGTAGGTCGGCGACCAGGCGGCGCATCCGCTGCGAGGAGCGCAGCGCCGAGCGCGCGGCGTCGCCCTGGTCGCCCTTCAGGGCGTCGGCGAGCAGCTCCAGGTTGGCGAGCACGCTGGTCAGCGGGGTGCGCAGCTCGTGCGAGGCGTCGGCGACGAACTGGCGCTGGCGCGCGAGCAGCTCCTCGACCTCGCCGCGCGCGGCGTCGAGCTCTCGCAGCATGCCCTCGAGCGTTCGCGCCAGTTCTGAGACCTCGTCGTCTGCCTCCGGCTGGGGCATCGCCAGCGAGGGGTCGCGCGTGCGGGCGATCTGGGCGGCCGTCGTGGTCAGCTGGGCGATCGGGGCCATCGCGCGGCGCGCGATCGCCATCCCGGCGAGCAGCGCGAAGACTGTGCCGGCGAGCACGCCGAGCACGAGGAACAGCTCGACGCGCGCCACGGTCGCGGCGGTGTCGGCGACCGAGCGGCCGTACTCGATGTAGACCTCGCCGATCGGCTGTTCGCCCAGGCGGATGATCGCGACGCGGCTCACGACGCGGTAGCCGTTGACGGTGTGCGGCACGCTCGACGGCGGGCCGAGCTGATCGGCGCCGGTGGGCGCCTGCTCGACCATCGCGCCGGTCAGCGTGAGCACGCGGATGACCGCTTGGTTGACCGGCTGGGCGAGGTCTGAGAGCGGCGGCTCGATCGCGAGGATGCGATTGGTCGTGGGGTTGATCTCGATGCTCAGCTGCGAGGGCAGCTGGTCGGCGGTCGAGGTGACCTGCCGGTTGAAGTCGTCGTTTATGCGATGGACGGTGAGCGAGCCGATCGCGAGCGCGAACGCGCACAGGATGACGAACGTCAGCAGCGCCGAGACGCCCGCGAGGCGCGCGCGGATGGGCAGGCGATCCAGGCTTGCAGAGGGGCGCTCGAGAGCGCCGCGGATGGCACCGAGGACGCTAGGCGCGAAGGACGTAGCCGGCCCCCCTGATCGTGTGCAGCAGGCGCGGCTCGCCTTCCGCCTCCAGCTTGCGGCGCAGGTTGGAGACGAACACCTCGATCGTGTTCGTCGTCGAGAAGGGGTCATAGCCCCAGACCTCGTCCAGCAGGCGTTGGCGTGAGATCACGATGCGCTCGTTGCGCATCAGGTATTCGAGCAGCTCGAACTCGCGCTGGGTGAGGTCGATCGCGCGCTCGCCGCGCGCCACCTCGTGGGTGTCGGCGTTCAGCGAGAGGTCCGAGACGCGCATCGGCGCCGATCCGCGGGGCGGGCGCCGGCGCAAGGCGGCGCGCATGCGCGCCAGCAGCTCCTGACGCTCGAAGGGCTTTACGAGGTAGTCGTCGGCGCCGGCGTCCAGGCCCTCGACGCGCGCCTCCAGCGCGTCGCGCGCGGTCAGGATGAGGATCGGGATGTCGTCGTCGGCGCGCAGCGAGCGCGCCACGTCGAGGCCGTCGATGCCCGGCAGGCCGAGGTCGAGGATCACGAGGTCGGGCGCGAAGGAGCGCGCGTGCTCGAGCGCCGCGCTGCCGTCGCCGACGCTGTTCACCTCATATCCCTCCATCCGCAGAGAGCGCTGGAGGGCCTGTGCGATGTCCTCGTCGTCCTCGACGACGAGTACGCGGGGAGCACGTGAGAAATCGTCCATGGTCTTTATGTAGCGTTTGGCGCTAAAGCGATCGTAAGGCGCTACGGGCAGGTTACGAAGGATTGGCGTCGAAGTTGCGCCAGTGACCGCTACCCGCAAGCGCGCGAGACGCGCGCCGTATCGCCGCCGCAGGCGGGGCGTGCGCAGGCGCTCGCGGGCGGGTCTGGGCGGGGTGCGTGCGGCGCTCGGCGGCGTGCTGTCGCTGCTGGCGCATCCGCCGCGGGTCAGCTCGCTCGACCAGCGCGGACGCGATGTTCTCGGGCTGGCGCTCGTGGCCGTCGGCCTGTTCATGGGCTTCGTGCTGTACGGCGGCTGGGACGGCGGCGGAGCCGGGCACGGGCTGCAGAGCGCATCGGGCTGGCTGCTGGGGGAAGCGCGCGTGCTCGCGCCGCTCGCGCTGCTGTCCGCCGGTGCCTGGCTACTGCTCTCGGCGGCGCCCGAGCCCGACGAGCCCGCGCCCGGCGGCTCGCGCCCGGCCGGGGCGCTGTGCCTGTTCGCCGGCGTGACGCTCGCGCTCGCGGCCGAAGCGTTCGGCGCGAGCTCGCAGGCGGGGCGCCGGCAGGGGCCTTGGACGACGGCCTCGCTGCAGGCACACGGCGGGATCGTCGGCGAGGCGCTATATCAGGCCACGCGACGGCTCGTCGGCCAGGTCGGCGTCGACATCCTCGTGCTCTTCCTGGTGATCGCCGGCGCGGTGCTGCTGACCGGCGTCTCGCCGCAGCGCGCCCTCGGTGCCACAGCGCAGGCGCTCCGCGGCGCGCTGCACGCGCTCGGCCGGCTCGCCCGCCGCCGCGCCCAGCCCGAGCCGGGGCAAGCGACAGAGGACTGGATGGCCGACGCGCAGGCCGTCGCGCCGGGCTCGATCGCGGCGCGGCTGGCGCGCCGCGAGACGCTGCAGGCGCCGGAGCCCGCCCCCGAGGAGCTGATCGTGCGCGCGACGCACGTCGAGGCGCCGGCGCACGATGACGAGCCCGCCGAGCCGCTCGCGGAGAGCGGTGGGGACGGCGAGCAGGGCGAGTCAGAGCAGGAGATCTCGGGCGTGGCCCACGTGGAGCCCGGCGAGCTGACGCCGCAGGGCCGGCTGCGCGACGTCGTGACCGACGACCCGCAGTTCGTCTGGGAGCTGCCGGACGCCGCCAAGCTGCTGACGCGCTCGACGGGCGAGCAGGCGCGCCCGGACACCGCCGGACAGGAGCAGGTCGCGGCGAACCTGGTCGAGGCGCTCGGGCACTTCGGCGTGCAGGCGAAGGTCATCGGGACGGTCACCGGTCCGCACATCACCCGCTATGAGCTGCGCTTGGCGCCGGGCACGAAGGTCGCCAAGGTGGCCCAGCTCAAGGACGATCTGGCTTATGCGCTGGCGGCGACCGACATCCGGATCCTGGCGCCGATCCCCGGCAAGCAGGCGGTCGGTGTGGAGGTGCCGAACGCGCGCCGGCGGATCGTGCGCCTGGGCGACGTGTTCCAGCAGCCGCCGAAGGACTGGTCGCCGCTGACGGTGTGGCTGGGCAAGGACGTGGCGGGCAAGGCGATCGGCGCGGACCTCGCGAAGATGCCGCATCTGCTCGTGGCGGGCACGACCGGGGCGGGAAAGTCGGGCGCGATCAACGCGATGCTCGCGAGCGTGCTGCTGCGCGCCAGCCCGCACGAGGTGCGTCTGGTGCTCGTCGACCCCAAGCAGGTGGAGCTCAATCACTACGAGTCGATCCCGCACCTGCTGACGCCGGTGATCACGAGTCCGCGGATGGCCGCCAACGCGCTCGGCAACCTGGTCAGGGAGATGGAGCAGCGCTACGGCACGATGTCGCTGGCGCGCACGCGCAGCCTGGAGGAGCTCAACAAGGTGCGCCGGCGGCGCGGCGAGGCGCCGCTGCCCTACATCCTGTGCGTGATCGACGAGCTCGCCGACCTGATGATGGTCGCGCCGGCCGACGTGGAGGACTCGATCATCCGCCTGGCGCAGAAGGCGCGCGCCGTGGGCATCCATCTGGTGCTCGCCACGCAGAGCCCGCGTGTGGACGTGATCACCGGGATGATCAAGGCCAACGTGCCGTCGCGGATCGCCTTCGCGGTGTCCAGCCAGACCGACTCGCGGGTGATCCTCGACCACAACGGCGCCGAGTCGCTGCTGGGACAGGGCGACATGCTGTTCAGCCCGGTGGGCAGCGCGCGGCTGCAGCGCATCCAGGGCGCCTACATCGACGAGGCGCAGATCGCCAAGCTGACCGACCTGTGGCGCCACCAGGGCGAGCCCGAGCTGCACGAGGAGCTGCTCGAGCAGGTGGAGCCCGAGCTGCCCGAGGGCGCGGGCGACGAGCTCGACCCCGACGAGGACCCGCTGCTGTCCGACGCGATCACGCTCGTCGTCGAGATGCAGACCGCATCGACGTCGATGCTCCAGCGCCGGCTGCGCCTTGGCTACACGCGCGCCGGGCGGATGATCGACATGCTCGAGCGCCGCGGCGTGATCTCGGGCTATGAGGGGTCAAAGCCCCGTCAGGTGCTGATCGGCGAGGCCGAGTTGCCGCGGGTGCTCGCCGAGCTGGGCCGCGTGGCCGAGGCGCAGCGCTCGGCTCGCGTGGAGTCCTGAGCGGGCTGAAAGCGGGAGACAAGGCCGCCGCGCGCCCGCAGCGGGGTCGCTGTCGCCGGTCACGGCGCGCGCGCGCCGGGCCCGCGGGGCCCGATGGGCGCTGCACGAACGCGTGCGCGGGGACGTCGCGGCGCCTGTGTGAGGCAGCGAGCCACTAGCCTCTTAGGGCCATGCCCGAGATCGGAGACACGCTGCGCGAAGCGCGCATGCGCGCGCGAATCGACGTGTCTGAGATCGAGGCCAAGACCAAGATCAGGGCCAAGTACCTGCGCGCGCTGGAGAACGAAGAGTGGAGCCTGCTGCCGGGCCCGACGTTCGTCAAGAGCTTCCTGCGCACGTACGCGCAGGCGCTCGGACTCGACGCGAAGGCGCTGGTTGACGAGTACCGCGACAGCTATGAGGACCCCGGCGAGGCGCCGCCGGAGCCGATCGTCGCCAGCCCGCAGCGTTCCCCGACTCCGGGCAGGCCGCCGATCGGCCCGTCGCGCGTGTACGTGATCGGCGTGGCAGTGGTCTCGCTGGTGATCGTGCTGCTGATCGTGGGGCTGCTGACCGGGGGCGGCGGCTCGCCGAAAACGACGCCCAGCGCGAAGGTGCAGCACTCCCGTCACCGCGGCGCAGGGCGCTCGCCGGGCACGTTTCACGGCTCCTCCGCCCAGGGTTCGGCCAGCGTCTCGGTCGGGTTGGAAGCGACCGGCACGGTGTATGTCTGTCTGGTCAATGAAGACGGCAAGCGGCTGATCGCCGGCAAGACGCTCGAAGCCGGCGCGCGGACCGCCACCTACCATGGCCGGCGCTTTGAGCTGACGCTCGGCAACAACGCCGTGAAGCTGATGATCGACGGTACGCCGCGTGCCGTCCCGGCCAGCTCGAGCGCGATCGGGTACTCGATCACGAAGGCCGGGCGCAGGACGCTCGCGCCCGCGCAGCAGCCGACCTGCGCATGAGCGCCGAGCCGCAGGAGGCCGAAGACGGCGCGGCCCGCCAGGCCGAGCAGCCGCCCGCCGGAGCGCGCGCGCCGCGCGCGGGGATCGTGGTGACCGGCACCGAGGTCCTGACGGGCCGCGTGACTGACCGCAACGGCCCGTGGCTGTCGGAGCGCCTGGCCGAGCTGGGCGTCGACCATGCGTACACGACGATCGTCGGCGATCGCCCGCAGGACATCGTGGCGGCGCTGCGCTTCATGGCCGGCCACGGCATCGATCTGATCCTCACGAGCGGCGGGCTGGGGCCGACCGCCGACGACATGACCGCCGAGGTTGTCGGGGGCTTCCAGGGCCGCGAGATGGTGCTCGACGAGGCGCTCTCGCAGCGCATCGCGGAGATCGTCGCGCCGTTGGCGAGGCGCTGGCGAAACATCGATCCGCAGGCGATGCGCGCGGCGAACGTCAAGCAAGCCACGATCCCCGCGGGCGCGACGGTGCTCGAGCCCGTCGGCACGGCCCCGGGACTCGTCGTCGCGCCGCTCGAGCAGGGCGACGGTCCGACGATCGTCGTGCTGCCGGGCCCGCCGCGCGAGCTTCAGCCGATGTGGCGCGCGGCGCTCGACGGCGAGCTGCTGCGGGCGGCGCTGCGCGGCGCGACGACGTATGAGCAGCACACGATGCGGCTGTTCGGGATCCCCGAGTCCGAGATCGCGCAGACGCTGCGCGTGGCCGAGCGCGAGGGCGTGGCGCTGGAGCGCCTGGAGGTCACGACGTGTCTCAAACGCGGCGAGATCGAGATCGTGACGCGCCTGCAGCCCGGTCGGGAGGACGTGTATGAGGCGTTCGTCGCGCTGGTGCGCGAGCGCCACGCCGACACGCTGTTCTCGCTCGACGGCAGCACGATCGACGCGCAGGTGGCCGCGCTGCTGCGCGGCGGGACGCTCGTCGACGAGGGGCGCGCGATCGGCGCGGACGACGGGGTGGACGGGCGTCCGCGCACGATCGCCACCGCCGAGTCGTGCACCGGCGGCCTGCTGGCCGCCCGCCTGACCGAGCTGCCGGGCTCGTCTGACTACGTGCGGGGCGCGATCGTCGCCTACGCCGACGACGTGAAGGTCTCGCGGGCCGGCGTGCCGGTGCGGCTGATCGAGCGCCACGGCGCGGTCAGCGGCGAGGTGGCGCAGGCGCTCGCGCAGGGCTCGCGCGAGCGCCTGGGCGCCGACGTGGGCGTGGGTGTAACCGGCGTGGCCGGGCCGGGCGGTGGCAGCGAGGACAAGCCGGTGGGGCTCGTGTGGCTGAGCGTGGCCGCGTCCGGGAGCGAGCCGCTGACGCGCTCGGTCAACCTGCCCGGCGGGCGTGCCGACGTGCGCGACCGCGCGACGACGGTGGCGATGCATCTGGTCCGCCGCGCGCTGCTGCAGTCAGAGGCGATCGCCCGCGACGGCGGCTGACGCGCCGAGGCGATGCCCGCCAGGGCCACGACGCGCCTGTTCGTGGCGATCGATCCGCCGGCGGCCGTCCGCGCGCGGTTGACGGCCTGGGCGCGCGACGCGCTGGCCGGCTCAGGGCTGCGAGTCGCCGGTGGGCCGCTGCGCCTGCTTGACGCGCAGGCGCTGCATCTGACGCTGTGCTTCCTGGGCGAGCGCCCAGCGCAGGAGGTCGACGCGATCGACGCCGCGCTTGAAGCCTGCGCTGTAGGCGTCGGCGAGCTGACGGTAGGCGCCCCGCTGTGGCTTCCCGCCAAGCGTCCGCGCACGCTGGCGGTTGAGGTCCATGATGGCGCGGGACAGCTTGGCCGGCTGCACGATGCGCTGGCCCGCGCGATCGCCCAGGCGACGACCTGGGAAGGAGAGCGGCGCCGTTTCCGCGGCCACATCACGCTTGCCCGCTCGCGGGGTCGCGGCCGCGGACGCGGCGCTCGCACGCTGTTCGCGCTCGGCCCGCTGGCCGCCACCCCGCGCCTGCGATTCACGCCGGAGGCGGTCACGCTCTACCGCTCCACGCTCGCGCCGGGGGGGTCCGTCTATGAGCCGCTGGCGAGCAGCCGCCTGCTGCCGGCTGAGCTGTAGCCCCGAGCGCAGCGGGCGCGCCAGGGCGTCCTGCCCGCTCGTCGTCGCCAATCCCCCCTCGTCCACGACCTAGCCTTCGGCTTCTTCGGTCGTGCACTGCAGCTTCGTGCCGTCGCTTGCAACCGTCGGGTAGGCGCCTTCTTCGCAGGCCGGTTCAGAGCCGTCGTCGCAGGCGAACGCGCCGCCCTGCAGGAACGGGGAGGTCCCGTCTTCGCAGACGGCTTCTTCGACTTCTGACTGGACGCGGGGCGGGCTCGAGCCGCCGCCGCCCTTGTTGGCGGGCGAGTTGCACAGCAGCGTGGCGCCGTTGGCGGCCACGATCGGGAAGGAGCCGTTTTCACAGCCCGGTTCCGAGCCGTCTTTGCACGTGAAGGAGTCCGTGCCCGTGCGCGTCGGGGCGCTGCCGTCTTCGCATGCGGCCTTGGCCGGGCGGGCGGTGGCTTTGCCCTTGGCTTTGCGCGTGGTCTTGCGCGTGACCTTCGTGGCCTTGCGCTTGACCGTGTGACGCTTGCCGCGGTGGGCCCCCTTGGCGCCCTTCGCCCCGGTGTGCGAGCGCTTGCGGGTCTTGGCGTGGGGCCGGGTCGTCTGTGTGTGGCGGGAGGGGCTGCAGGCGTTCGAACGATGGCTGCGGTGAGCGGCGGGGGCGGAGCACGCGGGCTTGCTCGCGAGCGCCGCCGTTTGGGCGGAGGCTGCGAGGACACCGCCCGCGGCGGCAGCTGCTGTCAGGGTCAGGGCGGTGATCAAACGTCGGCCTGCAAGGCGCATGGCAACCCCCCGTCCGTGGGGTGGTATCGGGCTGCTGGGAGCTTCAGGGCGGTCATCGTCGCCGCCTCGGCGCCGCCTGAGGGCGCATGCGCGGAGTGGACAAAAGGGGCGGCGCGCGGAGGGAGGATGCGAACAACTGTTCCGTCCGAGACGCCCTCTAGCTTGCCGGTTTCATCTCGAACCCGAGGAGCTAGACGATGTCCGTCACCGACGAGGAGAAGGTCGCCAAGGCGCGAGACGCGGCGTTGAAGGGTGCGCTCACGCAGATCGAGCGCGAGTTCGGCAAGGGCACGGTCATGCGGATGGGCGACGAGGGCGCCCAGGTGCGCGTCGACGTGATCTCCACGGGCGCGCTGTCGCTCGATCTGGCGCTCGGGATAGGCGGCGTGCCGCGGGGGCGGATCGTCGAGATCTACGGCCCGGAGTCCTCGGGCAAGACGACGCTCGTCTATCACATCCTGTGCGAGGCGCAGAAGCTCGGCGGAGTGTGCGCGTTCATCGACGCCGAGCACGCGATGGACCCGCTGTACGCGAAGGAGATCGGCGTGGACATCGACGAGCTGCTCGTCTCCCAGCCCGACTACGGCGAGCAGGCGCTCGAGATCGCCGACATGCTCGTGCGCTCCGGGGCGGTCGACGTGGTCGCGATCGACTCGGTCGCCGCGCTGACCCCGCGCAAGGAGCTCGAGGGGCAGATGGACGACACGACCGTCGGCGAGCAGGCGCGGATGATGAGCAAGGCGATGCGCAAGCTCGCCGCGAACCTCAATCGCACGCAGACGCTGTGCGTGCTCACCAACCAGATCCGCGAAAAGGTGGGCGTGATGTTCGGCTCGCCCGAGACCCAGCCTGGCGGGAGGGCGTTGAAGTTCTACGCCTCCCAGCGGCTCGACATACGGCGGATCGAGACGCTCAAGGACGGCACCGAGGCGGTCGGCAACCGCGTGCGCGTGAAGGTCGTCAAGAACAAGGTGGCCGCGCCGTTTCGCCAGGCCGAATTCGACATCACGTTCGGCAAGGGCATCTCGACGGCGGGCTGCCTGCTGGACCTGGGGCTGGAGCACAACATCCTCGCCAAGTCGGGCGCGTTCTTCTCCTACGAAAACGACCGCCTCGGCCAGGGCCGTGCGGCGGCCAAGGCGCACCTCGACGCAAACCCCGCGCTGGCCAAGGAGATCGAGGGCAAGATCTACGCGGCGCTCGGCATCGGCCAGGACCACGTGACGCCGATCGAGCGTGACAAGGACGCGGAGGGACCGGCGCCGATAGTCAGCGAACCGGTGGCAGCCGCCGCGGCCGCCTAGCAGCCGGCGGCATGGCGCGGCCGGACGTCGGTCAGCTCAAGGTGCGGGCCGCGTCGGGCGAGGACGCGGCGGCGTGTGCGGCGATCTACGCGCCGTACGTCACGGACACGGCGATCACCTTCGAGACAGACCCGCCGCCGCCCGCGGAGATGGCGCGGCGCATCGCCGCCGCCGCTCACAGCCACGCGTGGCTAGCGCTCGAGCGAGACGGGGCGGTCGTCGGCTATGCCTACGGCGCTCCCTTCCGTACGCGCGCGGCTTACCGGTGGGCGTGCGAAGTGACCGTGTACCTGGAGGTCGGCCTTCGGCGTGCCGGCGGCGGTCGTGCGCTCTATGAAGCGCTGCTTGCGCGGTTGGCGGAGCGCGGCTTTCGCATGGCGATCGCGGGCATGACGCTGCCCAACGAGGCGAGCGTAGGACTGCACCGTGCGCTCGGCTTCGAGCCCGTGGGCGTCTACCGGCGGATCGGGTTCAAGCACGGCCGCTGGCACGACGTGGCGTGGATGCAGCGCGCGATCGGCGCGGGGCAGGACCCACCGCCGGAGCCGACCTGATCGCGGCCGGGCTGGCCGACTGACCGTCGAGCCCGCGGGCCGGCCTTCCGAGCGATGACGAACCTTGGTGAGCTTCTTCAGACGTCCTCGCCATCGTGCCTGAACTCGGTCTCTAGCCGCCTGATAGCTTCAGACCACAACCAGCCGAACAAAGGGGAGCCATGAGTGAGCAGAGCATCGAGTTCGTCAAGGGTGTCTACGGGGCGTTCGCCCAAGGCGATGTGCCCGCCGTGCTCGGCGCATTCGCTGACGACATCGAATGGTACGAGGCCGACGGGATGCCATACGGGGGCCTGCACCACGGCGGCGAGGCCGTCGCGCAGAAGGTCTTTGGCCCGATCGCCGAGGACGTCGAAGGCTTCGCGGTCGTACCCGAGGAGTTCGTGGGATCCGGTGGAACCGTCGCCGCGGTCGTCCGCTATACGGGGACCGGCAAAGCGACTGGGAAGGGGCTCGACCTGCCCGCCGTTCACGTCTGGGATATCCGTGACGGCAAGCTTGCGCGTTTCCGGCAGTTCATCGACACGGTGAAGTTCGCCGACGTCGTCCCCGTTCCGGCGGCCGTCTGACGTCCACTGCGCCCCGGCCCGACGCCGCCTCACCCTGCACGAGGGAGGCGGCGGGTTGCGGCGTGCGCCGCCATTGGACGTCTCGGCGCAACGGCTCCCCGGCGTAGCTTCGCTTCGGTAGGCGTACACACCGATGAAAGGATCACCGAGATGCCAGATTCAGCCGAGCTGCTGTATATGAACCTGCATGAGGTCTTTTCCGAGCGGGACCCCGAGAAGCGCCGCGCGGCCATCGAGCGGACGTATGCCGAAGACGTGAGGTTCGTCGATCCAGAAGGCGAGGTCGTGGGCCGGCAAGCGCTAAACGACCGCGCCCAGAAGATTCTCGACGACGCTCCGGCGGACTTCGTATTGGAGGAGGATGGCCTGGGATACGTCAGTCCCGACACCGCTGTCCAGCCCTGGCGGTTCGGCCCGCCGGGCAGTCCCGTGGTCCGCGGGATCGACATGCTCACGGTGCGTGATGGCAGTGTGAGCGTCGTGCGTACCCTGATTGGATTCCGAAGGGATGCGTGAACCCCAACGACAGCGGCCCGGGCTGACAGCCGGGCGAGCGCTCTACCCGGAGGTGGCATATGTCCGAGCCTGTTGACCCCAATCATCTCCTGCTGATCGGGGCCGGACCAGGAGTCGGCGCCGGCGTGGTTCGGCGCTTCGGCCGCGAGGGCTTCCGCAGCACGCTCATCTCCCGCGGCGCAACGCTCGACCAGCTTGCCCCTGAACTGCGCAGCGGCGGCCTTGAGATAGAGGCGATCCCCGCGGATATCGAGGATCTGGACGGCTACCGCGAGACGCTCGAACGGATCTTCGGCACCCCGGGAGCCCCCGGTGTCGTCGTGTACAACGCTGCCCTGCCAGATCCGGGCCAGATCCTCGACACCAGCGTCGAGCGGCTCCGAACCGCCCACGACGTCGATGTCCTCGGCGCCGTCGTCGCGGCACAGGTGGCTGCGCCCGTCCTGCGGGCGGCTGGCGGCGGCACCCTGCTGGTCACCAGCGGCGGCTTCGCCGACAATCCGGTGCCCGCACTGGCGAGCCTCTCGATGGGGAAGGCCGCCCTGCGCTCGGCGCAGACGCTGATCGCCGCCGGCGTTCGGGAGGACGGCGTCCACGCCGCGACCGTCACGATCGCCGGTGCCGTCAAGCCGGGAACGGACTTCGATCCGGACAACATCGCGGAGCTCTTCTGGACCGCCCACACCGACTCGAAGGACGCCTGGCAGACCGAGTATCGGTTCACAGGCGCATAGCGCCCATGGAGGCGGACCGGGATACCCTTTCCCGATGGCCAGCTACCACCTGACGACCTTCGGCTGCCAGATGAACGAGCACGACTCCGAGCGCATGAAGGGAATGCTCGGCTCACTCGGCTACGCCGAGGCGCCCGAGCGCGGCGAGGCCGACGTGATCCTGTTCAACACGTGCTCGATCCGCGAGACGGCCGATAGCCGCTTCGTCGCGCACCTGGGTGAGGCCAAGCGCCTGAAGCGCGAACGGCCCGAGCGCGTGGTGGGGGTGGGGGGCTGCTGGGCGCAGTCGGTCAAGGAGGAGGTATTCGAGCGCTTCCCGTTCGTCGACGTCGCGTTCGGGCCCGGCCAGGTCCACCGCCTGGCCGAGTTCCTCACCAGCGACTCGCTCAGCGCGCAGGGCTACTTCGAGTTCGAGGGCTTCACCGGGCATCTTCCGGCTCACCGCGAGCGGCCGTTTCAGGGCTGGCTTCAGATCAGCGTGGGCTGCAACTGCGCCTGCTCGTACTGCATCGTGCCGTCTACGCGCGGGCGCGAGGTCTCGCGGCCGCTCGGCGAGCTCGTCGCGGAGGCCCGCGCGATGGCCGACGACGGCGTGCGCGAGGTCACGCTGCTCGGGCAGAACGTCAACTCCTACGGACGTGATCTCGGCCGCGTCGAACGTTCCGGGGGCGGGCGCGCGGCGCCGCCGACGTTCGCCAAGCTGCTGACGGCAATCGATGCGATCGAGGGAATCGAGCGTATCCGCTATACGAGCCCCCATCCCAAGGACATGCGCGAGGACGTGATCCGTGCGCATGCCGAGCTTGCGAGCGTCTGCGAGCACATCCACCTGCCGTTGCAGTCGGGCTCCTCGCGCATCCTGAAGGCGATGCGTCGCACGTATGACCGAGAGCGCTACCTCGACCGCGTTGCGCTGATCCGCGAGCACGTGCCCGATGCGGCGCTGACCACGGACATCATCGTGGGCTTCCCCGGCGAGACCGAGGCGGACTTCGAGCAGACGCTGCAGGTCGTCGAGCAGGTGGGCTACGACGGTGCCTTCACGTTCATCTTCTCGCCGCGGCGCGGCACCGCGGCCGCGTCGCTGTCAGAGGGGGTCGTGCCCCACCCGGTCAAGGTGGCGCGGATGCAGCGCCTGGTGGAGCTCGTGCAGAGCGGCGCCCGTTCGCGCGCCCAGCGCTTTGTCGGGCGCACGCTGGATGTGCTCGTGGAAGGCGCGTCGCGCACCGATCCACAGCGCCTGCGCGGGCGCACGCGCCACAACAAGGTCGTGAACTTCAGCGGGCTGGCGGCGGCGGGCGAGCTGGCCACCGTCGAGATCGGCGCCGCCACAAGCCAGACGCTCACGGGCGAGGAACGCCTGCTCGGGCGCGTGCCAGCCTGACCGGCGGAAGCTCAGGCGAACGCCGGAGCGCGCTCGGCCGCGACCACGCAAACCTGGTCGCGGCCGACGGCGCTCGTCTGTGGCCCGGCCAGCGGGCCGGGCCACAGACGGATCTCACGTGCGGCGGGCGCCCCGGAGAGCAGGCGCGCAGGCTCGTGCTGGCGCGTGTGCGCCCACCCGCCGCGGCCTACGTCGCCGTGGCGGCTTCGCCGGCGCTCGACGCGGCCGGCGGCGTGAAGCTGGAACCGCTGCTCCCGCTGGATCCCGTGCTGCCGGTGGATCCGCTGTTGCCGGTCGAGCCTTTGCCCATGTTCGGGCAGGGGGGTTTGCCCGCGCTGCCTTTGGGCGCCGCCGCCGAGCCTGACGGCGGGGGTCCGCCTGAGCCCGGCGGCGCCGGCGTGCTCGAGGGCGCCGACTGGGACGGCGTCGAGGATTGCGTGCTCGTCGTGGAGCCGCTTGAGCCCGTTGCGCCGGACACGAGGTCCGGCGAGGACGCGGCACCGGCGATCGCCGTCGCTACACCTGCGGTGGCGAGCGTTCCCGTGCCGATCAGCACGGCGAGCTTCTTGGTGGAGATGGTCATGGTTCAGGACCTCCTTGCATCGGTCGGTTTCACTGCAAGTGATCCTCGCCCGCACCGCTAAGCAGATCCGCAGCGCCGCGTGGGGGCGGCCATAGACGTTCCTGGGTGTTTGGTGGGAGCAAGCGGCCACCATCCGGCGGATATGCGAACATACGTTCGTGCGCTGGAGCAACCTCACGATCGACGGACAGGAGCAGGCGTCGCTTCCCGGTTACCGCGATGAGGCGATCGTCCGCCGTTTCGACGCCCCGGAGGCACTCCAGACGCGGTTCTATGAGGTCAGGGCGCGTTCGGTCCTCAACCGCGTGCCCGAGCAGTCGCGGATGCCGTTTCGCTGGACGATCAATCCTTACCGCGGATGCAGCCACGCGTGCGTGTTCTGCTTTGCCAGGCCGACGCACCGCTACCTCGGCTTCGACGCGGGGCGAGACTTCGAGCGCGAGATCGTCGTCAAGGTCAACGCCCCGGAGGTGCTGCGCGCCGAGCTCGCGCGGTCCTCCTGGCGGCACGAACACGTCGCGCTGGGTACGAACACCGATCCCTACCAGTGGGTCGAGGGGCGCTATCGGCTGATGGAGGGCATCTGGGAGGCGTTGCGTGACGCGGCCAATCCCTGCTCGGTCCTGACGAAGTCGCCGCTGCTGCTGCGCGACCGGGGGCTGATGCTCGAGGTCGCGCAGCGCACGAGCATCACGGCGTGCCTGTCGATCCCGACGCTCGACGAGAAGGCATGGCGGGCGACCGAGCCGCACACGCCCAGCCCGCGCGCACGCCTCGAGGCCGTGGCCGAGCTCAACCGCGCCGGCATCCCGACGGGGGTGCTGATCGCGCCGCTGATGCCCGGCGTGAACGACGCGCCACATCAGATCGAGCCGCTGCTCGCGCTGGCCGCCGAGGCGGGCGCGACGAGCATCGGTGGTGTCGCGCTTCACCTGCGCGGCGAGGTGCGCCAGGTATTCATGGACTGGCTGTCGGCCAAGCGCCCAGACCTCGTGCCGCGCTACCGCGAGCTGTACCGGCGCGGCGCCTACGCGGCGCCCAAGGAGCGAAAGCGCCTCACCGGGCTCGTGCGCTCGGCTTCCTGGCCACGGCAGATGCGCGACAGCCCGCGCGGGGTCCCGCCGCGCGCCGAGCGCGCGCTGTCCGCGACGGGGCATCCGCTGGCGCCGGTCGTTCAGGAGCGGCTGTTCTAGTGGACCGCCGGGGCGTCTGCCGCGTCAGCGCTTTGCCGCGAGGCCGCGCTCGTAGGTGTGCGCGATCTCCTCTGCGCCCAACCTGCGCGAGATCGCCGAGGCGAGGTCGGGCGCGACGTTCCACAGCACGACGCCGGCGCGGAGCAGCGGAGAGCTGACCTGGACCTCGGCCAGGTCGTGCTCGATCGCCCGGACGACCGCAGTGCCGACCTCGCGCGGGCTGCGCGTGCCCACGCCGAAGGGCAGCCGGGCGCCGGACTCGGCATACAGCCCGGCTTCGCGGATGAACCCCGGCAGTACGCAGGACACGCCGACGCCGCTGCCGTGGAGGTCGATCCGCAGCGCGCCGGCCAGACCCCGCAGGCCGAACTTCGTGGCGTGATACAGCGGGTTCCCGGGCGCGCACACCTTGCCGGCGGTGGAGGAGATGAACACGAGCTGGCCGTGGCCGCGCGCCAGCATCCCGGGCAGCAGCGCGTGGGCCAGGGCGATGGGGGCGTGCAGGTTGACGGCCAGCACACGGTCGACCTCCTCGCGCGTCAGCGCGTCGAGCCTGGCCGCGGCGGGCAGCGCGGCGTTTGCGATGAGCACGTCGACGTCGCCCGCCTGTGCGACTAGGCGCTCCACCTGCGACGCGTCGCTCAGGTCCGCGGTGAGCGCCCGCCCGCCGAGCTCTGCCGCCAGCGCGTCGAGGACCTCGGTGCGCCTCCCGGTCAGGATCAGATCGCCGTCGCGGGCGGCAAGCGCTCGTGCGATCGCGCCGCCCAGGCCGCCGGTCGCCCCGGTGAGCAGGATGGAAGAGCCCGAGACGCGCACTTGCTGCGAGCCTACGACAATGCAGGTGATCGCGCTGTTCGGCCCGACGGGCGTCGGCAAGACCGCGATCGCGCTCGCGATCGCCGAGCAGCTGCGCCGCGAGGGCGAGGCTCCGGTGGCCGTGTCGGCCGATGCGTTGCAGGTCTACGCCGGGCTCGAGACGCTCACGGGCGTCCCCGCGCCCGCACAGCAGGCCGTGCTGGAGCACCGCCTGGTGTCGTGCGTGGCGCTGCAGGAGAGCTTTAGCGTCGGTCGCTATGCGCAGCTCGCGCACAGCGAGATCGACGGGCTGCTCGCGGCGCGCAGGCGCCCGATCGTGGTCGGCGGCACGGGGCTCTACCTGCGCGCGGCGCTGACCGAGCTCGACCTGCGTCCGCCGGCGCCACGCGGAGCCCGCGAGCGCCTGCTCGATGAGCTGGCGGCGCGAGGCTCGCCGGCGCTGCACGCGCGCCTGGCAGGGCACGCCGGCTGGGCCGCCGATGAGATCGATCCCAACGACCGACAGCGCGTGGTGCGGGCGCTCGAGCTGCTGGAGGCTGGCGAGCTGCGAGCACCCGACGGACCCTCTCAGCTGTGGAGCGGGGAGCTGCGCCACCCGACGCTCCTCGCGGGCCTGACGATGGCGCGCGAGGAGCTGTATGCCCGCATCGACGCGCGCGTCGATGAGATGCTCGCGGCGGGCGCGCGCGAAGAGGTCCGTCGCGCCGATGCCGGCGGGGCGTCGGACACCGCGCGCAAGGCGCTTGGCTTCAGCGAGCTGCTGGCCGGCGACGTCGAGGCGATGAAGCGCCGCACGCGCAACTACGCAAAGCGCCAGCTGACCTGGATGCGAAAGCTCGCCGGGGTGAGGGTGGCCGACGTCACCGGGCGTGACCCGGTCGTCGTGGCGCGGGAGATCCTAGACTCAGCCGCCGGATGAGGTTCGAGAAGTGGCAGGCGCTCGGCAACGACTACCTGATAGTCGAGCGCGACGAGCTGCCTTTCGCGCTCACCGCCGCGCGGGTGCGCGCGCTGTGTGCGGCCCACTTCGGCGTGGGCGCCGATGGCGTGCTGCTGCTGTCGCCTGCCGCCGACCCCGGCCACGTGGCGGACCTTCGCATCTTCAACCCCGACGGCTCTGAGGCCGAGCTGTCGGGAAACGGCGCGCGGGAGGCGATCCTGTACCTGCGCGCCCACGGCTGGACCGCCGAGCGCCAGTTCGCGATCGGGACCGTCGCCGGCGAGATCAGGCCAACGATCACAGGGCCGGACACGTGCGCGGTCGACATGGGGCGCGCGAGCCTGTCCTCGGCGGACTTCCCCGACGGCGGTGCGGATGGGCGCGGCGAGCTCCAGGCGGCGGGGCGGATGTGGCGCTTTCAGTACGTGTCGATCGGCAATCCGCAGTGCGCGATCGCGCTCGAAAGCGAGGCGCAGCTGCAGGGACTCGACCTGTCCGCCGCCGGTCCGCCGATCGAAGGCCACGCCCTGTTTCCCAACCGCACGAACGTGTCCTGGTACTGCGAGCTGACCGGCGGGAGCGAGCCGCGCATCAGGGCGCGGATCTTCGAGCGTGGGGTGGGGGAGACGCTCTCCTCGGGCACGGGCGCCTGCGGCGCTGCGCTAGCGTACGTCCTCGACCGCGCGGCGGACCAGGGCGCGGCGAGCGGGCGGGTGACCGTCGTGCTCGACGGCGGCGAGCTGCTGGTCGAGGTCGCCGCCGGGCTGCGGGTGACGTTGACCGGCTGGGCGCGGCCGGTGTTCGAGGGGCGCCTGAGCGAGCAGCTCGTGAGCGAGCTGCGCGACCATGAATGACGAGGATGCAGTGACCGCGAGCGAGCAAGCAGCATGAGGCCGAGCAGTCGACTGGAGCGGATACCGCCATACGCGTTCGCCGCGCTGGAGCAGAAGATCGCGGCCAAGCGCAAGGCCGGCGTCGACGTGATCAGCCTGGGGATCGGCGATCCCGACCGCCCGACGCCGCCGCTGATCGTCGAGGCGATGCAGGAGGCCGTCAGCGAGCCCGAGACCCACCGCTACCCCAGCAACCGCGGCCGTGAGGATTTCCGCGGCGCGGTGCGCGACTTCTATGAGCGGCGCTTTGACGTCAAGCTCGATCCCGACAGCGAGGTGATCCCGGCGATCGGCGCCAAGGAGGCGATCTTCAACCTCAACCTCGCCTTTCTGGACCCCGGCGACTACGCGCTGGCCTCCGATCCCGGCTATCCGGTCTACACCGGCGGCCCGTGGCTGGCGGGCGGCGAGCCGGTGCTGATCGCGCTCGAGCCAGAGCTCGGCTTCACCCCCGACCTCGGCGCGATCGACGACGACGTGGCACGACGCGCGAAGCTGATGTTCCTCAACTACCCCAACAACCCGACCGGGGCGGTCGTGCCCGATGGGTTCTTCGAGCGCGTGATCGACTTCGCGCGCTCCTACGACATCCTCGTCGTGCACGACAACGCCTACTCGGAGATCGCATACGACGGCTACCGTCCGCCCTCGTTCCTGGCCACGCCCGGCGCCAAGGACGTCGGCATCGAGGTCTTCTCGCTGTCCAAGGGCTACAACATGACCGGCTGGCGCTGCGCGGTGCTCGTCGGCAACGCCGAGGCGCTGCAGATCTACTGGCGGCTGAAGACGAACATCGACTCGGGGCTGTTCGAGGCTATCCAGCTCGCCGCCGTCGCGGCGCTGTCACCCGCCACCGACGCCGAGGTCGCGTCGATGAACGAGCTCTACCGGCGCCGGCGCGATCTGGTCTGCGACGCGCTGCGCGAGATCGGTGTCGACGTGCACCCGCCGCGCGGCACGATCTACGTGTGGGCGCCGATCCCGCGGGAGTTCTCGAGCTCGGCCGAGTACTGCGAGCACGTGCTCGAGCAGGCCGCCGTCGTGATCTCGCCCGGCGCGATCTATGGGCCGGCGGGGGAGGGCTGGTTTCGCATCGCGCTGACGACGCCCGACGACCGCCTGCTCGAGGCCGTCAAGAGACTGGGCTCCCTGGCTTGAAGGCGCGTCTAGACTAGGGGTGAATGCAGAAAGGTCGAAACGGCCGCAACGGGGAGACCAGGGTGGGGACCCTGGTCGTGGGCGATGGATCGTCACAGCGCGCGCGTCAGCGCGCGTTCTGCATCGCCGCGCTGGCGCAGGGTGACGACCTGTCAGAGCTCGGCGAGCTGCTGCGCACCGCCGGCGTCGCGGTCGTCGGCGAGCTGACCCAGCGGCGCGATACGCCCCACCCGAACACCTACCTCGGTCCGGGCAAGGTGCAGGACGCCAAGGCCGCCGCGGCGGCGTGCGACGCAAACGTGATCGCCTGCGACGACGAGCTCAGCCCGCGTCAGGAGCGAAATCTCGAAGAGGCGCTCGAACTGCCGGTCATCGACCGGACCGCGATCATCCTCGACATCTTCGCCTCGCACGCCGGCAGCGCCGAGGGCAAGCTGCAGGTCGAGCTCGCGCAGCTGCAGTACAACCTCGCGCGCATGCGTGGCCTGTGGAGCCACCTCGAGCGACTGGGCGGCGGAATCGGCACGAGGGGCCCGGGCGAGACCCAGATCGAGACCGACCGGCGCCTGGCGCGCGACCGAATCGGCACGCTGCGCCGTCGCCTGGAGCACGTCAAGGGCACGCGCGCGGTGCAGCGCGCCGAGCGCGAGCGGGCGACCCTGCCTACGATCGCGCTCGTCGGCTACACCAACGCCGGCAAGTCGACCCTGCTGAACGCGCTGACCGGTGCGCAGGCGGGCGTGCGCGATCGCCTGTTTCACACGCTCGACCCGACGACGCGCACGCTGCCGGCGGTCAGGACCGCGGCCCTGCAGGGCGCAAACGGTGCGCGCCCCGCTGACGGCGAGCGCGACGGGCCGCGCGTGCCGCGGTCGGGTCGACCGTGCCTGGTGACCGACACGGTCGGGTTCATCAGCAAGCTGCCGCACGAGCTCGTCGACGCCTTCGCCGCGACACTTGAGGAGACGCGACGCGCCGATCTGCTCGTGCACGTGCTCGATTCGTCGGCGCCCGAGGAGCGTGGCGAGGCGATGCGCCGCGCGGTGGAGCTCACGCTGGAGGAGATCGGCGCCGGGGATCGCCCCCAGCTGCTGGTGCTCAACAAGGTTGACCTGCTCGATGCGCCGGCCAACGGGCGCCCGGGACAGGAGACGCCCGGCGAGGAGCGCCGCCGCGAGCTGCGACTGCGCCACCCCGGCGCGGTGCTCGTTAGCGCCGCGACCGGCGAGGGCCTGCCCGAGCTGCGCGCGCGGGTTGACGAGGAGCTCTCGCGCGGCCTGCGCAGCGTCGATCTGCTCGTGCCCTACGCCGACGGCGGTAGCCTGGCCGAGCTGCACGAGATCGCCGGCGATGTCAGACGCGAGGACACCCCGCAGGGCGTGCGCGTGCAGGCGCTGCTACCGGCGCACCTCGTGCAGCGCTTTGCCCGCTTCGCCGCGGCCCCGGCCTGACCCGCGCGGCGCTCAGCGGTCGTCGCCGCTGCCCGAGAGCACGCCGCGATGCTGGCGCGAGAGCAACTTGTCGAGGTTCTCGCGCGCGATCTGATCGAGCTCCAGACCGAGCTCGCTGGCCAGCTGGGCGACGTACCAGAGCACGTCGCCGAGCTCTTTGGACAGCGCGGCGCGGCGCGCGTCGCTGACCTGGCCGCCGTCGTCGCGGATCGCCTTCTTGACGTGCTCTGCGACCTCGCCCGCCTCGCCGGCCAGGCCGAGCGCGGGGTAGGACAGCCAGGCCGCGCGGGGGTACTCGGCCGTGCGGCGCGACAGCTGCTGGTACTCGGCGAGCTCCAAGCGCGCGATCCTACGGCGTGACCGGCTGCTGGCACGGGCGCGAGCGCGCAGTTTGCGGCCGGGAATGGGCGGGCGGCGCCGTCAGACGCCCGCGGCGTGGCGCGCGCTGAGGTGCGCCTCGCGCTCCAGCGCGTCGTCCAGTGGCGCGAGCTCGCCGGGCTGCAGCGCCAGCGCGCGCGCGATCAGCCAGTCGGCAAACCAGGCGTTCTTCGGCAGCAGCGGGCCGTGCAGGTAGGTGCCGATCGCGCTGCCGGCGATCGCGCCCTCCTGCCCGGAGCGCCCGTCGTTGCCGAGCCCGGCCAGCACCCGTCCCAGGGGACGCGCCGATGCGCCCAGGCGGGTACGCCCGCCGTGGTTCTCAAAGCCCGCGAGCACCATCGCCTCGGCGCCCGCGCCGACCGGCTCCTGCGCGGCGAGCACCGTCGGGGAGACCTCGATCGCGACATTTCCGATCAGGCGCGGACCGGGCTCGCGCAGCGTGTGCACGTCGAGCAGTCCGACGCCCTCGATCTGCTCGTCGTCGAGCACGTAGGCGTGGCCGAGCAGCTGGTATCCACCGCACACGCCTAGCACGACCGCCCCGCGCGCCGCGGCTGCGTGCAGGGCGTCGCGCTTGGTCTGCAGCAGGTCCTGCGCGCACAGGCGCTGATCGCGATCCTGGCCGCCGCCGAGGTAGAACAGGTCGTGCGCCGCGGGGTCGAGCCCCTCGCCCAGACCGCTTGCGTGCAGCTCGAAGCCGATACCTCGCCACGCGCAGCGGCGGCTGAGCATCAGCAGGTTGCCGCGGTCGGCGTAGATGTTCATCAGGTCTGGGTAGAGCGCGCAGACGCGCAGGGCGCGCGGGGGAGGGGAGGGCGCCTGGCTCATGACCACGCGTCGCGCAGCTCGCCGCGGGCCACGAGCAGCTCGCGCAGCGCCAGCATCGCCGTGTAGGTGGGCAGCGCGAACAGCGGCGGCGAGGGCGACTCCGCGATGCCGTTCGGCCGATCGGCAGCCGCCAGCTGCAGCGCGCGGCCCAGGTCGGCCTCGACCGCGATGCGCGCCGGATCGACGCCCGCGTACTTCAGGCGCAGTGCAAGCTCGGGCGCGCGCGTGCCCGAACAGGTCGCCCGGCGAATCCGCCCGGCGAGCAGCTCGAAGTCGGCGTCCCAGATCCAGGACACGTCGCGACCGTCGGCGATCCGGTCGTTGAGCACGCCGAGCAGGTCGTGGTCGCCGGGCTCGAGCGCGAGCGTGCGCAGGACCTCGTTGGCCCCGGCCGGGTTCTTGACCAGCAGGATCTGCAGCTCGCGCCCGCGGGCGCCCGCGGGGTCCGCTCCTGCGCCCCGTGGTGCGGGCGACTTGAGCGTGACCGTCTCGGCGCGCCCGTAGGCGGCCCGGCTCGCCTGCAGCCCGGCGACGATGCTCTGCAGGCTGATGTCGAGCGCGGTGGCCAGGGCGGCCGCGCCGAGCGCGTTGTAGACGTTGTAGAGCCCGGGCAGCTCGAGCTCGACGTCCGCCTGTCCCGCCGGGGTGTGCAGCGTGAACGCGCACGCCCGCACGCCCCTCAGCGTGACGTCGGTGGCGATCAGCTGGGGCTCGGGCCTAGCCTGGCCGCAGGTCGGGCAGTGGTAGTGGCCGAGATGGCCCAGGTAGACGACGTCGAACACATACGCCGCGCCGCAGCGCCGGCAGTGCTTGGCGTCGGCCGCGTGGGCCATGCTGGGCAGCCCCAGCGAGTCGTCCTGCACGCCGTAGTAGACGACGTCGGCGCGGTCGCGTCCGAGATCTGCGATCAGCGGGTCGTCGGCGTTGAGCACGGCCTTGGCGTCGCGCGCGGGGCCGTCGTGCAGCGCCGCGTCCCAGCGTTCAGCGATCCGGTCGAGCTCGCCATAGCGGTCGAGCTGGTCGCGAAACAGGTTGCCGAGCACGACCGCTCGTGGGCCGAGCTGCGCGGCGAGGCCGTCGAGCCACAGCTCGTCGACCTCGAACAGCCCCAGCTCGCCCGTCATCCGCCCGCCCCGGCGCGCCGCGAACAGCAGCTCGGTGGCGATCCCGCCGGCCATGTTCGCGCCCGCCCGGTTGTGGACGAGGCTGACGCCCGCGTCGCTCAGGATCGACGCTGCCATCGCAGCGGTGGTCGTCTTGCCGTTGGTGGCGGATATCAGCACGCTGCCGGCGGGCAGTCGCGCGCCGAGGGCGCCGATCGCGTCCGGGTCGAGGCGCATCAGTACCTTGCCCGGCAGGCTCGTGGCGCCCCGGCCGCGCAGACGCGAGAGGGCGCCCACGCTCCTCGCGAGGACCAGCTCGGGGCCGAGCGCGCGGCTCACGGCGCGGTGGGCCGTGGATCCTCGCTCAGCGCAGCCTGCGGGGCGGGCTGGCCAAGGCGACCGGAGGCGCGCGTCCCGGCCGCGCGGAACGGGCGTCCCGGCGCGGCGACCGCTCCCGCGGCGGCTTGGCCGGCGCCAGCCTGCGCCGGGGGGACGAGCACGCGGACCGCGCCCCGCAGCGCGCGCACTCGCACGGGCAGCGCGGCGATCGGGTCGCCGTCGGCATACAGCGTGACGGGCCGATCAGCGCTGATCTGGATCTCGCTGGCACGGGCGATGTGCACGGCCGGCAGATCGACGTGAGTGCCCCGAAACACGAGCCGCAGGCTCCACACGAACCGCAGCCTGCTCATCTTCGCGATCGTGACGACGTCGAGCATGCCGTCGTCGAGCAGCGCCTGCGGTGCCAGGAGCATCCCGCCGCCATAGGCGCGCGAGTTCGCCGCCGCCACCGTGTAGCCGACGAACGTGCGGCGCGCGCCTGGAGGGTCGAGCTCGATCTGGAAGCGAACCGGGCGCCAGCCGAGCAACGCCCGCAGCGCGCCGTAGGCGTACACGAGCCGGCCGAGGCGGGGCGTGGCCTGGTTGGCGATGCGGTTTGCGTCGCTGTCAAAGCCCGCCGAGGCGATCCCGACGAACGTCGTGCGAGCCTGCGAACGATCGTCGCCCTGGGCGACTTGGTCGACGGCCCAGACCTCGCCGAGGTCCATCGCCACGGAGACGCCCTGCGCGATCGTCGCGCACGCCGCGAGCGGGTCTTTGGGAATCCCGAGCACACGAGCAAGGTCGTTGCCGCGTCCGGCGGGCAGCACGCCGAGCACCGCGCCCGGCACGTCGCGCAGCGCGTCGGCCACCGTCCCGATCAGCCCGTCGCCGCCGAGCACCGCGACCGTCTGGCCCGCCAGCGCCGCGGCGCGAGCGAGCGTCTGGGCATGGGGGACGTCGTCTGCATCTGCGCGCCGTGCGCTCAGCCCGTGCCCGCTCAGAGCGCGCATGACGTCGTCGGCCACGCGTCCGGCCGTGCCGCCGCCGGCGGCCGGGTTGACGATCACGCAGACAGGGGCGGGCACCGCGCAAGGGTAGTGCGCGGCCGCGGGCAACGAGGGGTCGGATCGAGGCGGCGCGCCGGCGGGCGTCAAGCTGCGTGCTAGCGCCCTGCGGCCGCGGCGGCCCGATCGCGCCGGCGCCGGCCGATCGCGAAGACCACCACCAACGTGGCGATCGCGACGAAAAGGCCGAGCAGGATCCCCGGCGCGAGGCCGAGCCCGCCGAACGGAAGCGAGACGAGCTCGACGATTCCGAAGCCCAGCGCGATCAGCACGATGATCAGCGCGACGATCAGCAGGATCCCGCGCGTGCGCGCGAGGATGCCCGCCGACGCTGGCGGCACGAGCAGCCCCATCGCGCGCAGCGCGAGCATCTGGCGCCCGCTCGGCGGCGTCTGCCCGAGGCGCTCGACGGCGTCTTTTAGGTCACCCGCGCGACGTTCGGCAAGCGCCAGCGAGGCGTCTGCCATCCGTCGCAGCTGCATGCGTTCCTGCGGGCGCGCGGCGGCGATGGCGCGCTGAAAGTAGTCACGCGCCTTGTCTGGCTCAAAGCGCTCAGACGCCCGCGACCCGAGGATCGCTAGGGCCGCGGACTTGTACTTGGTCTCGCCCTCGAGCTCCTCGTCAGAGCGCTGCTCGAGGGCCTGGATCGCCTCCATCGCCCCGCGCTGTTCGATGCGAATCTGGCGTTGCTTGGGAGCCATGGCGCGCAATTCTACGATTTGGCGCCCCGGCAAGCGGTGGCAACGCGCAAGACAGGCCCTGGGCGCGCGGGCTCGCAGGCGGTATGCTCGCGACGTGACGGGCAATCTTCTACGTGTGCGCGAACCCCGCCGGAGACTGGTGGGGCCTGTCAGGACCGCGTGCTGCGCGCTTGCGATCCTTGCGCTCGCCGGTGCGAGCGCCGCCCCGGCGGCGCTCGCGGCAGCGGCCCCGAGCAGCAGCAACAACTCGTTCAACGAACTGGTCCAGAAGGCGCAGCAGGCGACTCCGACGACCAGCACCGCGACCTCCTCGACCTCTTCCTCCTCGGAATCGTCCACCTCGAACTCCAAAGCGCTCGTTTTCGGAGCACTGGGCCTGGCGATCGTCCTGCTGATTGGAATTGGCTACGTGATCGCGCGCGATGCCCGCAAAATCGCGCCGGAAGGGGAGGTGCACGGCGGCGAAAGCGCCTTCACGCGCGACCCGGCGGTGCGGCTGCGCAAGCGGCGCGCCAGAGCGAAGGCGGCACGCCGCCAGCGCAAGCGAAACCGCTAGCCGACGCGCTCGCGGCGACGGCCGGACGTGGCGACCCTAGCGCGCGGCGGCGAGTCCACAGACGCGCCGCCGTGTGGTCCGCGCGCACGCGGACGCGGGCCAAGTCGTGGCCGGTGGGGGTGAGGGTCAAGCGGTCCGCCCGGGAGCGCGCGGCTGCCGCCGTCGTCTTCGGTCGAGCTCTCTGAGGGGGCGCTGCGCATCGCCTCGTCGTCGCGGAACGGGATCCAGAACATCAGCGCGGCGATCGGCAGCTTGAGCAGCCCGAGCAATGCGATCATCAGCCATAGCGACATGTGCCAGCGATGCTACTACTGGCCCGGTGCCGTCGCGGGTGGATGCAGACCTGGAGGTCCTGGCTGACGAGGTCAGCGCCTGCCGGCGCTGCCCGCGCCTTGTGGCCTGGCGAGAGCAGGTTGCGCGAGAGCGCCGCGCCGCGTTCGCGCACGAGCGCTACTGGGGCCGTCCGCTTGCGGGGTTCGGGGACCCGCGTGCGCGGCTGCTGGTGCTCGGGCTGGCGCCGGCCGCGCACGGTGCCAACCGCACCGGCAGGATGTTCACCGGCGATCGCTCCGGTGATTTCCTGTTCGCCGCCCTGTGGCGGGCGGGCTTTGCCAATCAGCCCACCTCGAGCGACTGCGACGACGGGCTTGAGCTCAGCGACGCGCGGATCAGCGCAGCGGTGCGCTGTGCGCCGCCGGCCAATCGTCCGACGCCGTCAGAGCGCGAGAACTGCATGCCGTGGACCGAGCGCGAACTCGCGCTGATGGCGCGGGTGCGCGTGCTGCTGTGCCTCGGGGCGTTCGCCTGGGACGCGGCGCTCGCGCTGCTCGCGCGGACGGCGGGACAGGGCGCCAGCCCGCTGCGGCCGCGGCCGCGCTTTGGGCACGGCGCGGAGCTCGCAGGGCCGCGCTACACGCTGCTCGGCTGTTATCACCCGAGCCAGCAGAACACGTTCACCGGCAAGCTGACCGAGCCGATGATCGATGCCGTGCTGCTACGCGCCCGCGAGCTCACACGCTCGCGCGCTAGCGCGTCTGGCGCGACACGGCAAAGCGCTTCGCCGAGGTCGCGCTGAGCTCGCCGCCGGCGGCTGGGCCTTGCCCGCCGCGGACGCGCCGCGTACCTGAAGTGAAGGGGGGCGAAGCCCGACACGATGCCGATCGCCCAGCCATGGAGACGGGCCGTCGAACTTGCTGGTTGACATAACATGCATTATCGAGCGTGGAAAGGAAGGTCGGTTTGAGATCGCCCGACCGCGGCTGTGGGTCAGTTCGACCGGCGCTGTGCGGGCGGCGGGTACACCGCTCTAGCGATGGTTGCCGAAGTCCATCCGACCAGCCAGCCGAGGAAGAAGAAAAGGACGTGTTCCTGCGTGGCTTCGCTGGACCGGGTGCCCACCACGATCCACACGATCGCCCACGCGATCACGCAACCCACCGTGTAGGTCTTGTAGGTGTGGAGCCTCTTCATGTAGCGACCTTAGTCCAGCGTGTGCGCGATGACCCGGCGGTCGGGCGAAACCTCCACTTTCGTATGCTGACCAGATGCCGGGATCCATTGATCGACGGGCCTTCTGGCGGCTGCAGCAGCCGCCAGCGCGTCTTCGGCGGCCGGTAACGGCGTTCGCCACGTTGAGCGTGGTGGCGCTGGCGCTGGCATCTTGCGGCTCCTCGAGCAGCGGCACTACCGGCAGCACGGTCGCTCAGGTCACCGCCCCTGAATCGACGACCAGCGCATCGGGGCCGGGCGGCACCACCGCGCCCCAACCGGTCCAATCCTCCATCCCCACCCCCGGATGCCGGCACGTGGCGGCTCCGGCCTCGCGTGCCGGCGAGGAAGCATCGAAATACACCGCGCAGCTCGATCCCGCGCACAGCTACACCGTCAGGCTCACAACCAACTGCGGACCCATCGTGATCGCGCTCGCCGTCGGCCAGGCGCCCAAGACCACATCGTCCTTCGCGCACCTCGTGGAAACCGGCTACTACAACGACCTGACCTTCCATCGCGTGGTGGCTGGCTTCGTGATTCAGGGCGGAGATCCCAACGGCAACGGCAGCGGCGGCCCGAGCTGGCAGCTGGTCGAGCCGCCCCCGGCGAGCCTTCGCTACACGCAGGGCGTCGTCGCCATGGCCAAGGGCCCCACGGCGCCATCGGGAACCTCGGGCAGCCAGTTCTTCATCGTCGCGGGCGCCAACGTCAACCTGCCGCCGGTATACGCGCTGGTTGGGCACGTCGTCAGCGGACAGCGCGCCGTGGAAGCGATCTCGCACGTGCCGACCGAAGCACCGCCCGAAGGCGGCGCGTCGAGCAAGCCGCGCGTGCCGATCGTGATCGAACGGGCCACGCTGAGCGTGCACTGAGCGTGTACTGAGCGGGCGACCAGGCGGCTGGATCTCGCGCCTGGGCCGCCGCGACTGGACGAACGTTCGCTATTTGCGGGTTGATTTGGGGTTTGCCCCTCCCGCCCACTGGTAAGACGGTCACGAACACCCGGCCCGCGGCGTCGCGTGAGTGAGGTCGACTGTTTGAGCACGAGATTTGCGCATCCTGATGTGGTCGCGCTCGACGAGCAGCAAACGGTGCTGCTGGACGCCTTGCGACGGGCTCGGGGCGCCCCTGTGAGCTATGCACAGCTGCAGGACGCTGGGATCGAGTTCCCCGCCAGCGTCGTGTCCGAGCTCGAACTCATGGGCGTGGCGATCGAGCGACGGCACGCGAGCGCTCGCGGTAAGCGCCGGCTGACCGGTGTGCGGCTCGCGCCCGCCGACGACCCGCATCACGCCCTCGCCCCCCGCACCCCGACAGCGCCGCGGCCCAGCTTCACACGCGCTGAGCGTTTGCGGGCTCGCATAGCCCGCCTCCGGCCGCGCCAGCGCGTCGCGCGACGCGCCGAAGCGGCGCTCAACACGATCGCCGTCATCCGAGCGCCGGGCACTGGAAGCATTACGCGCTGGCTGGCCCCGGCTGCGCTGTTCTGTGCCGCCGGCGTTGTCGGCGGCCTGGTGTTGGCCCAGCTTCCCGGCGGCGGACAGGCGCGTGATCTCGCGGCCCACGACCGTCGCCCCAGGCCGGCCGTGTCGGCCGTGTCGCACCGCCACACACTCACGGCGGCTGCTGGCCCACGGTCCGCCGCGACCCAGGCACCGCATCCGGTCAACCGTCCACCCCCCACGCCTCCCACACCCGTGTCAGCGGTGCTCGCTGCGCAGCTCGACGCCGAAGGTCACGACCTGTTGGAAGCGGGACGCTACGGCGCCGCGATCGGGGCGCTCCAGCGAACGCTCGAGGCGACCGGGGAGCGGCTGCAGGACTGTCTGCAGCCGGCGGGCGAAACGTGCCTGACCTATGCCTATGCGCTGTTTGACCTGGGCAGGGCGCTGCGGCTGGAGGGTCATCCGGCGGCGGCCGTGGCTGTTCTGCGGCGCCGCCTGCAGATCGACAACCAGCGCGCCACCGTGCAGGGTCAGCTGGAACTCGCGCTCACGACGAGCAGCTGAGCCACCGTCGGGCGGCCCGCGGCATCGCCCAGCGACCGCGACGCCGGCGTTCGCGGGGTTCGGGGGCCGGTCCCCTGCTGTGTTTTCAGATATCCCTTGGTCGATATCTTGGCCTGCCATAATCTTTTTCCATGTCCACAAAGGATCTGCTGCGCTCGCAGGCGGTCGAGGACTACTCGAAGGCGATCTACTCGCTTCAGTCCCACGGCGAGGAGCCGGTGTCGACCAACGCGCTGGCCGAGCGTCTTGGCATCACGCCCGGCTCGGTCTCGGCGATGCTCAAGAAGCTCGACGAGCTGGGGCTGATCGACCACGTCCCCTACCGCGGCGTGCGGCTGACGCCCGACGGGCGCCGTCTGGCGCTCGAGGTGATTCGCCATCACCGGCTGCTCGAGAGCTTCCTCGCGGACACGCTCGGCATGCCCTGGGATCGCGTTCACGCCGAGGCGGAGGTGCTCGAGCACGTGCTCTCAGAGGACCTCGAGGCTCTGATCGCGGCCAAGCTCGGGCACCCCACGGTCGATCCTCACGGAGACCCGATCCCCAGCGCCGACCTGACGCTGCAGGAGCGCACGACGCGCTCGATGGACGAGCTGCAGCCCGGCGATCGAGGGGTCTTCGTGCGCGTTTCCGACGCCGACCCGGAGATGCTTCGCTATCTCGCTGGCCGGGGGATATCGCCCGGTGGGCGCTTTGAAGTGCGCGAACGCCAGCCCTTCGGCGGCCCGCTGTTCGTGGTCTTCGGCGAGCACGAGCATGCGCTCGGCGGACAGCTGGCCGAGGCGATGCGAGTCGAGGTGGTCGACGAGCCCGGGCAGCCGCGGCGCAGCTCGATACGGGAGCTGCTCGATGACGGCGACTGAGGTCACACGCCCGCCCACCCTCGCGCCGCCGCCGCTGACCGAGGAGGACGTCGCACGGTCTCTGGATCGCTCTCGTGTTCATCACGCGCGCAGACACCGCAAGCGCTGGTATCTGCTGTGGCTGCTCGTAGGTCCTGGGATCCTCGCGATGCTCGGGGAGAACGACGGGCCGAGCATGATCGCCTACGCCGCCGACGGTGCGCAGTATGGACTGGGGTTCTTCGTGCCGTTTATCCCCGTTCTCTTTGCGATGGCCTTCGTCTGTCAGGAGATGTGCATGCGCGTCGGCGCGGTCACTCACCGTGGCTATGGCGAGCTCGTCCTGCAGCGCTACGGGAAGGTGTGGGGCTGGTTTGGCGCCGGCGATCTCACTCTCACCAACCTGGTCACCCTCGTAGCCGAGTTCGTTTCCATCCGCGTTGGGCTTGCCTACTTCCATCTCGGCTCCGGCGTCGCCGTTGCACTCGGACTGGCGCTGGTCGCGTTCACCCTCAGCGGTGGGCGCTACTGGCGCTGGGAGCGCATCGTGCTCGGCCTGGCCCTCTTCAACGGCCTGTTTCTCGTTGCGGCGATCATGGTCAAACCGCACGTCGGGGCGATCGTTAGCTCGTTGACCTTCACACCCTTTCCCGGCGGGAGCTTCAACACGCTGCTGCTGCTGCTGGCCTCCACGATCGGTGCCACAGTGACGCCCTGGATGATCTTCTTTCAGCAGAGCGCCTCGGCCGACAAGGGCATGACTCCGCGCGATGTGAGACACGGCCGCTATGACACCGCGGTGGGCGCGACGCTGGCCGCGATCTTCGGAGTGGGGGCGCTGATCGCGGGAGCGGCGCTGCTCACCCACAACGGATCGGGCATCCAGGGGTTCGCCGGCGCCGGGTTCCCGGAGGCGCTCAAGCACGTCGCAGGCAGCGCAGTCGGCACGGTGTTCGCCCTGGGGCTGATCGAGGCTGGAGCGGTGGCCATCCTCACGATCTCCGCCAGCACCGCCTACGCCGCTGGCGAATGCATCGGAGTCGCCCACAGCTTCAACACCTCGCCACGCAACGCCGCCATCTTCTACGCCGCCAACGCGGGAGTCGCGCTGCTCGCTGCGGTTGTCATCCTTATCCCCGGTGTGCCGCTGCTCTCGATCGCGCTCAACGCCAACGTGCTCGCGACCGTGCTGCTCCCCGTCAGTCTCGTCTTCATGGTCATGCTCGCCAATGACAGGGGACTGATGGGCCGATGGGTAAACAAGCGCTCAACCAACACGATCGGGATCGCAGTCATCGCATTCGTCGGACTTTGCGGAGCCACTTACGGGATCGACTCCTTCCTGCAGACAATCCATCTCATCGGGTCATGAAGAAAGAGACGCCCGTCATCTTCGACGCGCACCAGGGCTCGGCCATCCGAGAGCAGGACCTACAGTCACACGAGCGCTTTGAGGACGAGCTGATCATGCACCTCGAGCGCGATCAGTTCGTGGCAGAGACCTCTCGACCTGTCCCCCGAGCGGTGCTCAGTGCGCGTGCCACCGCCGGCCTGTGGGCGCTTCGAGTCTTTGTCGTGCTCGTCAGCCTGATGGTCATCTACACGTTCGTAGCGCAGCTGCAGTAGACCCAGCGGTCGACGTTACGTGAACACCAGGCGCACAATCGCCGAGACGCCAACGATCACGACCACGACCCGCAGCGCCGTCGGCGACATTCGCCGGCCATAGCGCGCGCCGAGCTGCGCGCCGAGGATCGACGCGGCGGCGATGATCGCGGCGGGCCCCCAAGCGACGTGCGCGGCAAACGCGAAGTACACGCCCGCCACGCCGTTGACAAGACCGGCAAGCACGTTCTTCAGGGCGTTGGTCCGCTGCAGGCTCTGCGACAGGCTCACGCCGAGGATCGCCAGCAACAGGATGCCCTGTGCGGCGCCGAAGTAGCCGCCGTACACGCCGGCGACGTAGACCAGCAGCGCGACCGCCGCGCCGGCGCGCTGCTCGAGATCGACCTGGCGGCTGGCAAGCCAGCTGTTCAGGCGCGGCTGGAGCACGGTGAGCGCGAGCGCCAGCGCGATGAACGCCGGCACGATCGCCGCGAAGGTGGACGCCGGCAAGACGAGCAGCAGCACCGCGCCGGTGAGCCCGCCGAGCACCGACATCGCCCCCAGGCGCAGCGCGCGCGCCCGCTGCCCGGCAAGCTCGCGGCGATAGCCCACCGCTCCCGACACCGAGCCCGGGACCAGGCCGATCGTGTTGGACACGTTCGCCGTCACGGGTGCGTACCCGAAGGCCAGCAGGACGGGAAACGTGATCAGCGTCCCGCTGCCGACGACCGTGTTGATCGCGCCTGCGCCAAGTCCGGCCACCGCGATCCAGATCACTTCTCCGGCGCTCATCTGAAAGCCCCCGCGCCGGTAGCGGTCAGCCCAGGAACTCGACGATCGCGCTGGTGAAGCGCGGGTCGGCGAGCGCGGCCATGTGGTCACCGGAGACGATCTGAAGCGTGGCCTGCGGGATCGCCTCTGCGAGCACCTGCGGCCTGACGGCGAGCGGGTCCTCGTCCCCGGCGAGCACGAGCGTCGGGGCCGAGATGCGGCCGAGCGCGATCTGGCCGCGATAGATCGAGGAGGCCTGGGCGACCAGCGCGTCGCGATCGGCGCCCACGGCGTCGGCGAGGCTGCGAAACGCCCGCGCCTCGCGGGCGTCCAGCGTGGAAGGGTCCTCGACGGTCAGCGCCTGGATGATCGACTCGTTGGAGACCGCGCGCCGGTCGACGCCGCCGCACTCGATCACGCCGGAGCCAACGCCCCCGACGACCAACCGCCGGACGCGCTCGCTCTCGCTGCTGAAGATCAGCGAGACGATCGCGCCCATCGAATAGCCGACCAGGTCGACCTGCGGCGCCTCGATCACGTCAACCAGCACCTCCAGGTCGCGTGCCATGCGCTGCTCGCCATAGCGCTCGGGGTCGTGCGGCTTGGCCGAGTGCCCGTGTCCCCTGGCATCGGGAGCCACGACGCTGCGCCCGCCGGCCAGCAGCGCCTCTACGACCCCGGTGGCCACCCAGTTGGCGTCCGCGCCGGCCACGAAGCCGTGGTGCAGCACCACCGGCGGCGCGATCGTCTGCTCGCCCCAGCGCTGGTAGGCGATCTCGAGCCCATCCCACGTGGTGAAGGTCTCGATCACGGGCTGGAGACCCTATCGCGCGGGCCTGGGCTCGATCGCGTGTCTGCCGTGCGCTGTGTGCAGCGCTCGCGCCCCGCGCTCGCCGCGGCGCTCACACCGACGCGGCTACTGAACTGTGAGTGTGCCTTCCATCCCCGCCGCGCGGTGGCCGGGGACCGAGCAGAAGAACTTGTACGTTCCCGCTTTGAGCGTCAGCGACAGCGTCTTCGATCCGCCTTTGAACGTCGGGATCGAGCCTTCGACCGCGTGGCTTGACGATTCGACGTTCACGTTGTGTTCGAGCGGCGCCATGTTGGTGAACACGATGTTCACCTTGCCCGCTTTGACGGTCGCCGAGGTCTTGTCATATTTCAGCTGACCTTCGGGGTTCGCGGCCAGTGCCACCGTCTGGGCCGCGCCGCCGCTGCTCGGAGCGGCGGTTTTGGCGGCACTCGACGTCGTCGGTGTGGCGGCCGGGGCCGGTGAGGATTGGGATGAGGTCGTCGAGCTCGAGCTGCCGCAACCAGCCAGGGCGAGCGCGCCCCCGACGAGCGCAAGCAACGGCACCGTGCGCGTCAGATACGTCTTGGCTTGACCGTCTGCTTGAAGATTCACGAGTCAGATCCTCCATCTGGTTGGGGCTGTCAGCCCATTCGACGCGATCGACTGTACGCCTTCCCGCCTGCGGGCCAGGCTCGATCGGAGTGAGCTGTGTGAGCGCGCGCGTACTCGCTGCGCGCGCTCACAGCGCGTCTCAGACCGCGACAACGCCGCCTCTTCAGTAGCTGTACGGGGGCACCGGCGTGGTCGGTGTCGGGGTGGCTGGAGTCGTCGGGGGCGAGGCGGCCGGCGTGGTTGTCGCCGGGGTCGAGGTGTAGGGCATCGGTTCCGGTGTGGTCGCGGGCGGCGGTGTGCTGGCGGGCGGCGGTGTGGTGGCTTTGGCTTCGCCGCCGGCGGGCAGCGCATGCCAGGTGCCGCCGAAGCTTTCGACGCCCTCGCCGTTCGTTTCGCCTTTGGCGTGGTCTTTGAAGTAGCGGTACACCGGCATCCCGCGAACCGTGACCTGGAACACGCCGTTGCTGCGGCGCAGGATCCCGAGCGGGCCCTTCACTCCCGAGCCCGCCTTGAGCTTGGTTTTGCGCGATGACACCGTGAGCGGCGGCCAGAATTTGAAGCATTCATTGGGCTTGCACTTCAGGTGGCTGGGGGTCTCGCCGCTCAGCGTGTACAGCGTGCGTCCCTGTGGATTGACGACGACCTGCTCTTTGAGCTTGGCGTTCGACGCCGAGCCGATCGTCACGCTCGTGCTCACGGCGAGCGCAGCCGCAGCGAACCACGCCGCAAGCGCCAGCGCGAGGACGAGCCCGCACATCGTCAGGCGCGAGGGACGCCGACGGTGCCGCGTATGCGCGCCCTGCTCATGCTCTGAACCGATCATCAGTCTTCCTTTGTTCGTTGTCAGCGCTCCTGTCTGCAAGACGCCAAACCGGGCGCATCCTTGCAGGCGCCGTGCGCGGCGGGCAGCGGGCGGTCCGTCGCGCTTGCCTAGGGCTCAGTGTGCACCACCACGTCCGCGATTCCCTGCACCCGCTGGCGCAGCTGCTCCTCAAGCTCGCTCGCCAGCCCGTGCGCATCGGACAGCGAGCGATCCGGGCTCATCTTCAGCGTCAGAAACAGAACGCGCCCCGCCTCGGTCGACAGCAGCCTGACGCCGACCGCCTGCACGCCCGGATGCGCGCTCACCAGCCGCTGCACCTCGCGCTCGGCGTGCAGGTCGGCGGCCCGGTCGGGCTGGTGCGCGGTCAGCGTGCGCTCGAGCGGCTCCAGATGAGTCTGCGCCTGGGCGACGCCAAGACGCGCGTAGATCTCCCGCTCGACCCGCTCGGCCACCTCGTGCGCGGTCCCCAGGTCCAGATCGGCCGGGAACTTGAGATGGAGGGAGACGCTGGCGGTGCCGCCCTGCTCGAAGATCGTGATGTCGTGCGCCTCGGTGACCAGCGGCTCGGCGAGCGCGATCGCCAGCACGCGGTCGCGCAGGTCCAAACCCTGGCGGCGGGGCTCCACGTGCACCACCACGTCGCTGCCCGGAAGCGCCCGCTCGACGGCGGCCTCGATCATGTCGGCCGCGCGATGGCCCTCGACGACGGCGCGGCCCGGCGGGACGCTCACGACCACATCGGCGAAGTAGCGTCCCGCCGACTCGCGCAGGCGCAGGCGGTTCAGCTCGATGTCGCCGCCGAGTCCGGCGATCGCTCGCTCGGCGGCCTCCCGAGCGTGTGCTGGGGTGCGATCCATCAGCACGTTGGCGTTCTCGCCGAGCAGCCGCGTGGCGGTCGCGAGAATCATCACCGCGACGAGCAGAGCCGCGATCGAGTCGCCTTCGGAGAACCCTGCGCGCACCGCAAGCAGCCCCGCGAGCACCGCCAGCGAGCCCGCCATGTCCGTGGCGAAGTGAAGGCCGTTTGCACGCAGCGCCGGGCTGTCATAGCGCCGAGCTGCGCGCAGCGAGACGGTCGTCCGGCTCAGGTCCACCGCGAGCGCGATCCCCAGCACCGCGAACTGGTACCAGCTCGTCTGCAGCGTCGAGCCCGCGCCCAGCAGACGCCGGATCGCCTCGACGCTTACGAGCAGCCCCCCGGCCACGAGAATCCCGGCCTCGCCGAGGGCGCCGAGGTTCTCGGCGCGTCGGTGACCGTATGGATGCCCTGGATCTGCGGGGCGAGCACCGAGGCGCACAGCGAAGAAGGTGACGACGGCCGCGACGACGTCGCCGCTTGACTCGATCCCGGCCGAGATCATCCCGAGGCTGCCGGTCGCCAGGCCGACGCCCAGCTTCAGCGCCACGAGCAGTCCGGCCGCGGCGATCGAGATCAGCGTCGTCCGTCGCGGGGTAAGCGGGTCGGCGGTGCTGGCCTCGACCATCGCTAGAGACTAGGGTCAGTGTGCACCATCAGCCGCACGATCACATCCGCGCGCGGCGCTTGCCGCGCGCGCTACGGCGGAAGAATCGCGGCTCGGCGGAGTCCTCAAGGGAGCGCCCAACTGAAACCAGCGCCCGTCTGCGGCGGTCGCCCAAAGGAGTGCCCATGCGCCAAGCCCTGAAGTTCCTGCCCCCCGTTCTCGCCTCGCTCGCCCTGGCGGCGTGCGGCAGCAGCGGCTCGAGCTCGTCGTCGACGGCTTCGACGCCCGCCACGAGCAGCGCGTCGGCCGGCGGCGAAGGCGCCGCCGTTGTCAAGACCGCGACGAGCGCGACGCTGCACGCCACCGTGCTTGTAAACGCGCAGGGGATGACCCTGTATCACCTCAGCGGCGAGTCCGCCGGCAAGTTCATCTGCACGAGCACAGCCTGCGTGCAGGTGTGGCACCCCGTCACCGTCTCGGGCGCCGTCGCTCCGAGCGGGGCCAGCTCGCTGGGAACCGTCAAGCGTCCGGACGGGACAGTGCAGGTCGCCTACAGGGGCACGCCGCTGTATACGTTCTCAGGCGACAAGGGGCCGGGGGAAGACAACGGCCAGAACCTCAAAGACGTGGGAACGTGGACCGCCGTCACGACCGAAGCCGGATCGGCGGCGCCGGCAAAACCGGCCGCGACCACCCCTTCGGGGTCCAGCGGATCGGAATCGTCAGGCGCGGGGGGCTACGGCTGACTCAGCCACCCCCGCGGCGCGCGCTCGGCACCGTGCTGCGCCGAGCGCGCGCTCGCCGGCCGCCGCTGCGGCACGGCGGAGCGCAGTCCGAGGTCGCCGGGCCCTATCGTGAGGCCATGGCTCACGATCACGCCGCTCACTCGCACGGCGTGGGTCCGGACGTGGACCGCGGCAAGCTGGCGCTCGCGCTGGGCCTGATCGTCGCCTTCATGGCGTTCGAGGTGGCCGCGGGCGTGATCTCACACTCGCTCGCGCTGCTCTCAGACGCCGGACACATGCTCGGCGACGCCGCCGCGATCGGCTTCTCGCTGGTCGCGCTGCGGCTGGCCGCCCGCCCGGCGCGCGGCGCGATGACGTTCGGCCTCAGACGCCTGGAGATCCTCTCCGCCCAGGCCAACGGCGTGACCCTGCTCGTGCTGGCGGCGTTGATCTCCTACGAGGCGATCCGCCGCCTGTTCTCGCCCGCGCACGTGCGCGGCGGGCTGATGCTCGCCGTCGCGCTGGTGGGGATCCTCTTCAACCTGGCGGCCGTGTGGACGCTGTCGAGGGCCAACCGCTCAAGCCTCAACGTGCAGGGCAGCTTTCAGCACGTCGTCACCGACCTCTACGGGTTCATCGCAACGGCGCTCGCCGCGGCGGTGATCCTGGCCGCCGGCTTTGAGCGCGCCGACCCGATCGCCTCGCTGCTGATCGCGGCGCTGATGATCCGCGCGGGCGTCTCGCTGGTGGCGGCATCTGGGCGAATCTTCCTGGAGGCGGCGCCGCAGGGCCTGGATCCCGAGTCGATCGGGCAGGCGCTCGTGGCTCAGCCCGGCGTCGTGGAGGTGCACGACCTGCACGTGTGGGAAATCTCCAGCGGCTTCCCCTCGCTTTCGGCTCACGTGCTCGTCGAGGCCCAATGCGACTGCCACGCCGCGCGGCGTGAGCTCGAGGCCCTGCTGCACGGCCGCTTTGGCCTGGATCACACGACGCTGCAGGTCGATCACCGGGGCGAGGAGCTGCTGGACATCGAGCTTCCGGGCGCCCGCACGCGCCCCGAGGGCGCACTGGGGCTTTAGCAGGCGCGACGCGGGCGAGACGTTCATTCGCCGAGGCCAGCGTCGCGGTGCTCACCCCCGCGTGACGATCGCTCGATAGGGATCTCCCGCGGCAAAACAGCGCCTTTGCAGCGCCTCGCGGGTTCCAATCCAAGCCCCCTCGGGCACTTCCACCTCGCGCGGGCAGGTGCGCCCGCACAACGTGTCGAACGTCACTCTATCAGCATGTCCCAGGCAATAATTGACAAGACAACTACCCTGGCGTATAATTCCGACTCCAAGTATCGGATTAGAAGGACTGCCATGTCAGACCAGCGCAAAACCCCAGCAAACACGCCAGATAAGGATCTCACAGCCGCTCCGGAGGCCGAGGTGGACACCGCCGTCGATGGTGTGGCCCCGTCCGCGCCCGGGCGGCTCGACAGCCCGATCGAGCGGATCGAGGTCGGCACGCCCGACACGTTCATTCCCGAGTCGGTGGACCAGCTGCTCGCGCACTCGCGGCGCTACCCCCTGCTGACGCCCGCGCAGGAGATCGATCTCGCCAAGCGGATCGAGCGCGGCGACCTGCACGCCAAGGAACTGCTCGTCAACTCAAACCTGCGCCTGGTTGCCTCAAACGCGCGGCGCTACCAGAATCAGGGCCTGCCGCTGGCGGACCTGGTTCAGGAGGGCATGCTCGGACTGATCCGCGCCAGCGAGAAGTTCGACTGGCGCAAGGGCTTTCGCTTCTCCACCTACGCGACGCTGTGGATCCGTCAGGCGATCCAGCGCGGCCTCGAGAACTCCGGACGCACGATCCGCCTCCCGGTGCACGTGGCCCAGCGCTCGCGCAAGGTCGGGCGGATCGAGCGCGAGCTGTCGGTGCGCCTCGGCCGCGAGCCGACGATCGAGGAGCTTGCCGCGGAGGCGGGCCTTGAGATCGAGCAGGTCGAGGAGGTCCGCCACCAGCGCGTGGCGCTCGTCAGCCTCGACCAGCAGGTCGGCGAGGACGGCGACACCGCGCTGGGCGATCTGCTCCCCGCGGACACCGAGGCCCCCGAGGAGACCGCCTGGGACAACGAGCGCGAGCGCATCGTGCACCGCGCGATCTCCCAGCTGCCCGAAACCGAGCGCACGGTGCTCACGCTGCGCTTCGGCACCGGCCACGAGGAGCCACAGACGCTCACCGCGATCGGGCGCCGGCTCGGCTTCTCGGCCGAGCGGGCCTCACAGCTCGAGCAGCGCGCGCTGAAGAAGCTCGCCGAGTCTCCAGAGCTAGCGGCTCTGCGCGAGGCGGCTTAGTCGCACTGGAGATTTCGTGGTTCCCGCCAGGCGCATGCGCCTGGCGGCAAGCCCGTCGCCGGACGAAGGTCTAGGATCGTTCGCGCGCGGATGTCAGACAAGTCTCTCTGGGAGCGGACCGTCGAGCTCACGATCGCCGTGGGCGAAAGGATTCTGGCGCCGATCGAGCGCTACATCGGCAAGCGCTCGCTCGTCGGCGACGCGACGTTCTTCGACAACGAGCGCTTCCCCTGGATCGGGCACGTCCAGGACAACTGGCAGACGATCCGCGAGGAGCTCGAGCGCGTGCTGGAGGACCGCGAGGCGCTGCCCAACTTCCAGGACATCTCAAAGGACCAGATCGAGATCACCGACGACGACGACTGGAAGACGTTCTTCCTCTACGGCTTCGGCTTTCAGGCGAAGCTGGGCGTCGACATGTGCCCGCGCACGGCCGCGCTGATGCGCGAAATCCCGGGCATGACGACCGCGATGTTCTCGATCCTCTCCCCGCACAAGCACATCCTCGACCACCGCGGCCCCTACAAGGGCGTGCTGCGCTACCACCTCGGGCTGATCGTGCCGCGCGACGCGCAGGCCTGCCGCATCCGCGTCGGCGATGACTTTCGCCATTGGGAAGAGGGCAAGAGCATGATCTTCGACGACACCTACAACCACGAGGTCTGGAACGACACCGACGAGACGCGCGTCGTGCTATTCGTCGACGTGCTGCGCCCACTCCCCTTCCCCGAGTCGGTGATCAACAAGCTGATCGTCAAGGTGATCGCCTTCTCGCCCTTCGTGCTCGACGCCAAGCGCAACCAGCAGGCCTGGGAAAAGCGCTATCTGGCGCGCAAGGCAAGCCCCGCGCCCGCGACCGCCTGAGCCAGGCGCGGGAGTTCGCTCAGACGCCCGACACGTCCAGGCCTGTGCCCTGCAGCAGGGTGTTCGCCTTCGCGTTGAGCACCGTGAACTCGCCGGTGAGGATCAGCACGCCGAGCGCGATCATGACCAGCCCGCCGACGCCGATCACGATCGGGAAGTGGCGCTTTACGACCGTCAGCGCTTCGGTCGCCCGCTCGAACGCCAGCGCGATCGCCAGGAACGGGATCGCGAGGCCGGCCGAGTAGAAGGCCAGCAGCAGCGCAGCATGGGCCGCCGAGCCGGAGATCGCGGCCTGGGTGAGGATCGCGCCGAGCGTGACGCTCGTACACGGCGTCCAGGCGATCGCGAACGCCGCTCCCGCGATCACCGGGCCGCCGCGTCCGGCGAGGCGCAAGAGCGCCTCGGGGTGCCACTCGCGGTTGAGCACGTTGACGAACGGCGTCGCGAGGAAGATCACGCCCATCGCGACGATGACCACCCCGCCCACCTGCTCGAGCGTCTGTTTGTGGGTGTTCAGCGCCGATCCGATCGCGGTCGCGCTCAGCCCGAGCAGGATGAAGATCGCCGAGAAGCTCGCGATGAACAGCAGGCTGGGAACGAGCACCCGGCGCGCGCCTGTGTCCTTGAGCTCGACGGGCGTGACCCCGATGACCGTCGAGAGGTAGCCGGGCACGAGCGGCAGCACGCAGGGAGACAGGAACGACACCAGTCCCGCGGCGAGCGCGAGCGGGATGCCCACACCCGTGGCCGTGTCCGAGGTGCTCGCGGCGGCGAGCGCCACGTGCGCGTGGATCACGACCAGCCCGCCGGCTGCGACGACAGCGACGGCGCCGAGCGCAGTTGGGCGAGATCGCGCTCCAGGCGCTCGACGCGCCCGCGCAGTTCATCGAGCTCGGCTTGCAGGTCGTCTTCGCCTCCCGGGGCCGGGTGATCGTGCGCGTCGCGTCGGCTCGCCCACTCCTTATCGCCGCCCGTCGCGAGCGCGCCGCCGCCCCCGTCTGACGCCGAGTCGGGATCCTCCGATTCCTGCAGCAGCTGGGCGTAGCGCTCCTCCTTCTGGCCCGGGCGGCGCTCGCGCTGGGCGACCAGGCCACGCTCGGTCAGTCGCACTAGCGTGTCGTGTACAGCGTCGAGGCCGCTGAAGCGGTGAATTCGCTCGGCCCGCTGCTTGAGCTCTCCGGGCGTCTGCGGCCCGCGCAACATCAGCACGCACATCACCGCGTGCTCGTCCTCGGCGAGCGGGAGCGCTTCCTGCAGGAGGTGGCGGTACTTGGGCGCCCGGCTGCCGCGGCCGCTGGCCAGGCGCACGTAGCCGCGGCGCTCCAGACGATGCAGCGCCTCGCGCAGCGTCTGGTCGCCATAGTCGACGACCGGGTCGCGGTTGGTCGACTGGTTGCACGCCAGGCGCAGCGCGTTGAGCGTCAGCGGATAGCTCTCGGGGGTCGTGCGCTGCTTTTCAAGCAGGCAGCCGAGCACCCTGACCTCGGCCGCCGAGAGATCGGACGGACCCGTGAAGGTGTTGGCGACTGTGCTCACGCGACCCTCCGGGCGCGGCTGGCAATCCCGTGGAGGGTGTGCGCGGCGAACCTCGGCCGCTGCGGTGGCCGGTCAGCTTGTGCGAGGTTTGTGTTCGCGCGCTCCACGAGTACCACTAGCGTACCCTCGCGAACATCTGTCTCGTGCTGGCCACGCCGGCGACCGCGTCGCCCGAGACCGCGATCGGTCGGCTCGTTCTACAGTCAACGGCGTGAGCGCCCAGCCCTTCAGCCAGGGACACGGCGGCGGCGCGGGTCGTTCCTCGCGGCAGCCGTCTGAGCCCCGCCCCGAGGAGATTCCCGACCGCGCCGTCTCGCTGCGCCGGGTGGCGCGCCTGTTCGTCCCCTACAGGGTGCGCCTCAGCTCGCTGCTGTCGCTGATCTTCGTCAGCTCGATCCTCGGCGTGATCTCGCCGTTCCTGCTGCGCGAAGTGCTCGACACCGCGATCCCGCAAAAGAACGTCGCGCTGCTGTCGGCGCTGGTCGGCGGGATGATCGCGCTGTCGGTGCTGACCGGGGTGATCGGCGTCGCGCAGACTTGGATCTCGAACCAGGTCGGCCAGCGTGTGATGCACGACCTGCGCGCGGCGGTGTTCGCGCACCTGCAGCGGATGTCGCTGGCGTTCTTCACGCGCACGCGCTCGGGCGAGGTGCAGGCGCGCATCGCCTATGACATCGGCGGGATCGACGACGTCGTCACGAGCACCGCGACGTCGACGGTCTCGACGGTGACGACCGTTGCGGCGACGATCGTCGCGATGTTCCTGCTGAGCTGGGTGCTCGCGGTCTTCTCGCTGGCGCTGCTGCCGTTCTTCGTCTGGCTGACACGCCGCGTCGGCAACGAGCGCAGGCGCATCCAGTCGGTGCGCCAGACCCGCCTGGCCGACATGTCCACGCTGGTCGCGGAGTCACTCTCGGTCTCGGGTGTCCTGCTGGGCAAAACGATGGGTCGCTCCAAGGAGCTGGTCGACCGCTTCAGCGACGAATCGAGCCAGGTGGCCGACCTCGAGGTGCGCGCGCGGATGGCCGGCCGCTGGCGCATGGCGACGGTCCAGATGAGCTTTGCGATCATGCCCGCGGCGGTCTACTGGTTCGCGGGCTACACGTTCGCGCAGGGCAACGCCGTGATCACGATCGGAACGGTCGTGGCGTTCACCACGCTGCAGACACGCCTGCTTTTCCCCATGCAGCAGCTGCTCTCGGTCGGCCTGGAAGTGCAGACCTCGCTCGCCCTGTTCGGGCGCATATTCGAGTACCTGGACCTGCCGGTCGACATCGAGGAGCGCCCCGGCGCACAGTCGCTGAGCGGCGTGCGCGGCGACGTTGCGCTGGAGGACGTGTGGTTCAGGTACGCGCCCGACGCACCGTGGACGCTGCAGGAGATCGACGCGCAGATCCCGGCGGGCACCCGCACGGCGCTCGTGGGCGAGACGGGGGCGGGCAAGACGACGCTCGCCTATCTGGTCGCGCGCCTGTACGAGCCCCAGCGCGGGCGGGTGACGATCGACGGCGTGGACATCCGCGACGTGACGCTCGCGTCGCTGGCCGCGACGGTCGGCCTAGTGTCTCAGGAGACCTACCTGTTCCACGCCTCGATCCGCGAGAACCTGCGGTTCGCGTGCCCGGATGCAACCGATGAGGAGATCGAACGGGCGGCCGTCGCGGCGCAGATCCACGAGCTGATCACCTCGCTGCCGGACGGCTATGACACGCCGGTGGGCGAGCGCGGCTATCGCTTCTCCGGCGGGGAGAAGCAGCGCATCGCGATCGCGCGCACGATCCTCAGAAACCCGCCCGTGCTGATCCTCGACGAGGCCACCTCGGCGCTCGACACCGAGACCGAGCGCGCCGTCCAGGCGGCGCTCGACGAGCTCGCGCGCGGGCGCACGACGATCGCGATCGCCCACCGCCTCTCGACGATCCGCGACGCCGACCAGATCCTCGTGCTCGACGCGGGCCGGATCGTCGAGCGCGGCACCCACGACGAGCTGGTCGAGCTAAACGGACGCTACGCCGCGCTCCTCAGCGGCGACGCGGTGGGCGATGACGCGGTGTCCTTGGGCCCGCCGAGCTCCGAGGCGGCGATCGCCTGACGGGGCTATGCGGTCGCGTCGATATTCAGGCGCACGTAGTCGACGACGACCGGCGAGCCGAGCTCGCCCAGCACGTCGGCGATGAACGGCTCGCGCAGCGACCCGGGCAGGTGCTGCACGTGCGGACCGAGCACGATCGTCGCGAGGAACTCGCCCGGATGCTCGGGCTGCTGGGGCGCGGGCGCAAGCCAGCAGCGCGCGCTCTGAAAGCCCGCGCGCAGCAGCCGCGCCTCGGTGTCCTGCGGCGACGCGTAGTTCCACGGCGGCGCAAAGCCCTTGAACGCCGCGGCGTAGGGCTCGCGCGCGAGCACGTCGGCGGCGCGCGCGCGCAGCCTCGTCACGTTGCCCTCCCCCCGCACTGCGCGACCAGCCGCCCGCCGGCGCGCAGCGCGCCGCGCAGGCGCGCGAACAGGTGCTCGTGGTCTGAGATCCAGTGAAACGTCGCCGTCGAGAGGACGGCGTCGACCGGCGCCTGAAGCTCGAGCTCGAGCAGGTCGCCGACGCGGAAATCGACCCGCGCGGCTTGCTCGGCCAGGCGCCCGCGGGCCGCCGCGACCATCGACTCCGAGGCGTCGAGCGCGATCACCCGGCCGTGCGGCAGGCGCGCGAGCAGCGCCTCGGTGACCCGGCCCGAGCCGCAGCCGGCATCGAGCACGACCTCGTCGCCCGCGAGCGCCAGCCGGTCGAGCACGTCGAGCCCCATCGACGCCATCGGGCCGGAGATGCGGTCATATGCCTGCCCGTCCCATGCGCACGTCTGCGACATACGGCTGTACGCTATCACGGACGCCCGTGAGGATGTCCCAACAGCTGCGCGGATCGACCGCACGCGCCGCGTCGGCCCGGCCGCGCGACCCTACCCGGCGCCCGCCGCCAGCTCGGCGATCAAGCGCGAAAGCTGCGCGCCCTGCCAGGCCAGCGGCGAGCGGCCGGCCTCCTCGACGACCAGCTGCGCCCCCGGGATCGTCGCCGCGTAGCGCTCGCCGATCGCCAGCGGGTGGGCGGCGTCGGCCTCGTCGCGGCTGGCGATCACCACCGTCGGGGCGGCGATCGCTGCCAGCTCGCCGAGCCGCTCAAACGGCCGCGAGCGCGGCACTGCTTCAAGCGCGTCGGCGACCGCGCCTGGATGCTCGTGGGCCGACAGGCGCTGGCGGACGACCTGCTCGACCGTGTCGCGCCAGCGCTGCGGCAGCGAGCCGAGTTCATCGGCCGCCAGAAACCCCTCCACCCCGCCCTCGCGCAGCCCGCGCGCCAGCGCGTCCCAGCGGACGAACGTGTCCGGGCCGACCTCTGCGTCCGGATCGAACGCGGGTGTGATCAGCGCCAGCGCCGCCACGCGCGCGGGCTGCGCGAGCGCGAAGCGCACGATCGTGTGCGCGCCCATCGACGCACCGGCCAGCACCGCGCGCCGCACGCCGGCTGCGTCGAGCACCGCGCCGAGGTCGTTCGCCAGGCGCGCGTAGCCGTAGGCCGAGCGGTCGGGCGCCGGCGTCGATCGCCCGTGCCCGCGAGCGTCGTAGGCGAGCACGCGGTGTCCTGCGCGCTGCAGCGCGCTCGACCCCATGACCACGTAGCGGCGCGTCGCGGTCAGGCCGTGCAGCAGCACGACCGCCGGGCCCTCGCCGGATTCCTCCACGGCCAGCGTGACGTCGTCGTCGGTCTGGATGCTCAGCGCGCGCGCGTCAGGCATGCACTGCGGCGTTCGCGCGCACGAGCTCGGCGGAGCGCTCCACGCGCTCCCAGAAGAACAGATGGCCGACGCCGTCGAAGATCTCAAGCTGCGCGCCGGGGATCAGGCGCGCCATCGTCCGGCCGTTCTGCACCGGCAGGACCTGATCGTCGGTCCCGTGCAGCACGAGCGTCGGCGTGTCGATCTCGCCCAGCCTGCCCGACGTGTCGTGCGCCATGATCGCCGCGCTCTGCGCCTGGATCACCGCGAGCGCGGCCGTCCGCTGCATGCCGATGGCCAGGAAGCGCGACCACGCCTGTTCGTCGGCGGCGAACCGCGCCGACACGTTGGTCTCCCAGGAGGCGCGCAGGGCACGTTCACGGTCGCCGGAGAACCGCGCCTGGACGAGGCGTTCGGCGACGTCGCGGGCCATGTGCCTGGCGCCGGGACCGCCGCAGTAGCTGCAGCCGAGCGCCAGCGTGCTGACGAGCTCGGGGCGGGCGAGCACGAGCTCCTGCGCGGCCATCCCACCCATCGATATGCCGAGCACGTGAGCGCTGTCGACCCCGAGCGCGTCGAGCAGCCCCGCGGCGTCCTGGGCGAGCTGGGCGATCGTGAGCGGTCCATCCAGGCGCGTGCTCGCGCCGATACCGCGGTGGTCGTAGACGATCAGCTCGAAGTCCCGGCGTAGGGCCTCCAGAAAGGGCTCGCCCCAGGTGAGCATCGTCCCCCCCATCCCCATCATCATCAGCAACGGCGGACCAGACCCGCTGCGCTCGCAGTCCAGCTCGATGTCCGCCACCCGCACGAGCGCCATCGCGCAATCCTAGCCGCCGCGGGCCAGCCGATCCGCCGACGCCGTTGCGGATCTCGCTCGCGACCTACAGCGGAAGCGCGAGCTGGTCGGCCGCGGCTCGCGCGACCGCGGCCCCGGCGGGCTGGGCAGCGGCGTCTGAGCCGCCTGCATCGGGGTCGCCGTCGACCAGACCCGCGACCCGAACGCCCAGCAGGCGCACCGGCCGCGGCGGGGCGTAGCGCTGCAGCAAGCGCTGGGCGACCGCGCCGACCAGCTGGGCGTCGCGGGTCGGCTGCTCGATCGTGTGAGCCCGCGTGACCGTTTGGAAGTTGTCCAGGCGCACCTTGATCGCGATCGTGCGACCGCTGCGCTCGTGCGCGGCGAGGCTCGCGCACAGCTCCCCCGCCATCCGCCGCAACTCGGCGCTCAGCACGCCCGCATCGCTCACGTCGACGTCGAACGTGCGCTCGCGCGACTCCGACACGACCTTGCGCGACGCGCCGACGACGCCGTCATGCTCAAAGCGCGCGCGCCGCCCCAGCTCGACGCCGAGGGTGGGGCCAAAGCGCTCGGCGAGCAGCGTCTGGTCGGCGGCGCCGAGCGCGGACAGCGTGCCCAGCCCGAGCGCAGCCAGTCGCGCGACCGTCTTCGGGCCGATCCCTGGGACCAGCCCCGGCGAGGCGCCCGCGAAGCGCTCGCACGCCTGCTCGCGTGTCAGCACGACGAAGCCGGTCGGCTTCTCGGCGTCGGAGGCGACCTTCGCGACGAGCTTGTTCGGGCCGATGCCCACCGAGCACGTCAGCTGCGTGGCGTCGCGGATCTCGGCCACCAGCCTGCGCATCGCCGCGCGCGGCGAGTACAGGCCATCGAGGTCCAGGTAAGCCTCGTCCAGCCCGACCACCTCCACGCGCGCGACGTGCGCGCGAACGCGCGCCATCACCTCGCCCGACGCCTCTCGATAGGCGGCGAAGTCCGGCTTGATGAAGACAGCCTGCGGGCACAGCCGGCGCGCGCGCGCCGCCGGCATCGCAGAGCCGATCCCATAGCGGCGCGCCTCATAGCTGGCCGTCGTCACGACCGCGCGGGGTCCGCTGCCCGCGACGACCACCGGGCGCCCGCGCAGCTCGGGGTGGCGGCGCAGCTCGATCGACACGTAGAAGGCGTCGCAGTCGATGTGCGCGGTGGAGAGCTCGTCGGGCACCGAGCTGAATCTAGCCACGCGCCCGGGCGACCGCGGCAGACCCGGCGCGGCGCCTGGCTGCACCGCGGTCCGTTTCTGAAGTACGCTTGCAAGCCGACCCATGGATCTCACGTTCAGCGAGCAGGAGACGGCCTTCCGCGACGAGCTGCGTGCCTGGCTGGGCGACAACGCGCCCGACCCGGAGACGCCCGACGGCGACGAGGAATCCTCCTACGCTCGCCGGCGAGCGTGGCAGCGCCAGCTGTACGAGGGCGGCTGGGCCGCCCCCGCGTGGCCGACCGAGTACGGCGGCCGCGGCGCCACGCAGACCGAGTCCGCGATCTACTTCGAGGAGATCGGCCGCGCCCACGTGCCCCTTCCGGCGAACATCCTCGGGCTGCTGCTCGCCGGCCCGACGATCATGACCTGGGGCGCCGACGAGCAGAAGGAGCGCTACCTGGCGCCGATCCTGTCGGCCGAGGAGATCTGGTGCCAGGGCTTCTCAGAGCCCGACGCCGGCTCTGACCTGGCCTCGCTGAAGACGCGCGCGGTCAAGGACGGCGACGAGTGGCTGATCACCGGCCAGAAGGTCTGGACGAGCGGCGCCCAGTACTCCAAGTGGTGCATGCTCGTCGCGCGCAGCGATACCGAGGCCCCCAAGCACAAGGGGCTGACCTACTTCATCATGGACATGGAGCAGGACGGGGTGCAGATTCGTCCGCTGCGCCAGATCACCGGCGCGCCCGAGTTCAACGAGCTGTTCATCGAGGAGGCGCGCGTCCCCGACGCCAACATCCTCGGCGGCGTCGGCAACGGCTGGAAGGTCGCGCTGACGACGCTGATGAACGAGCGCGCGGGGCTGGGCTTCCTGCTGCAGATCCGCATGCGCCAGCAACTGGATGAACTGATCGCGACGGCCGCCGAGCGCGGCCTGCTCGAGGACTCCTACTACGCCGACGCGCTCGCCGAGCTGCACCTGCGCACCGAGTCCGTGCGCCTGCTCGCCTGGAAGGGCCTGACCGACGTGCAGCGCTACGGCCAGCCGGGACCGGAGGGCTCGCTGGTCAAGTGGCTGTGGTCAGACACAAACCAGCGCCTGACCCAGCTCGCGGTCGACATCGTCGGCCCCGAGGCGTTGACCGCGGACACCGCCTGGAGCTATGAGCAGCTGCGCGCCCGCGGCAACTCGATCGAGGGAGGCACGACCGAGGTGCTCAAGAACATCGTCGCCGAGCGCGTGCTCGGACTCCCCCGCCTGAAGTTCGCCGCCTAGACAGGAGAAACACGAAATGGACTTCGGCCTCACAGACGACCAGCGCGACATCCAGCGCACCGCGCACGACATGCTCGCAGACCGCGCGCGACCTGAACGCATGCGCGAGCACGCCGAAGCCGGCACGACCGACGACGCGCTGTGGAAGGAGCTGAGCGAGCTCGGCTGGCCCGGGATCGCGATCTCAGAGCAGCACGGCGGCCAGGGTCTGGGGCCGATCGAGCTGTCGATCTTGTGCGAGGAGCTGGGGCGCACCGTCGCGCCCGTGCCCTTCCTGCCGAGCGTGCTCGCCTCGACGCTGATCGAGCACGCCGGCTCCTCCGAGCAGGCCGAGCGCTGGCTGCCGGGCCTCGCGAGCGGCGAGATCAAGGGTGCGCTCGGCGTGGTCGAAGGCGACAGCGCCGAGCTGGTGATCGGCGGGGCCGAGGCGCAGCTGATCGTGCTGGTCAAAGACGGCCACGCGGCGTCGCTGATGACGCCCGCACAGGCGGAGGTAACACCGACGTCTTCGATCGACTCCACCCGCTCGGCGGCGCGCGTGCAGGCCGGCGAGGACGCCGGCGAGGCTCTCCCGGGCGACGTCGCCGCCGGCGTGGACCGCGCGCTCGTGGCGATCAGCTCAGAGCTCGTCGGCGTATGCGATTGCGCCCTCTCGATGACGCTCGACTACGTCAAGGAGCGCAAGCAGTTCGGCGTTCCGGTCGGCTCGTTTCAGGCGGTCTCTCACCGCTGCACGGAGATGCTCCTGGAAACCCAGATGGCCCGCTCGACGGCCGCGCAGGCGGCATGGACAGCCGACGCGGACCCCGACGCACTGGCGGAGGCCGCGGCGATGGCCAAGGCCGCGGCGTCGCAGGCGGGCAGGAGCGTCACGGCAAGCGCCATCCAGATGCACGGTGGGATCGGTTTCACCTGGGAGGCCGACGTGCACTGGCTCTACAAGCGCGCCCAGCTCGACGCAGAGCTGCTTGGAGGCGCAAAGCGCCAGCGCGCGCAGCTGGCCGAGATCCTCCTGGAGCGCGTCGGCGGACTCCAGGTGGGATGAGCGCAGCAGCCGCGCGGGCGTGCGCGCGAATCCACCTCGACGGCGACAGGGAGCGGAGCTGTGGTGCAGCCGGCGCCTCGCGGCCGTAACCCGTACGACGACAGCGGCGTGCAGCGGGGTGAGGACGGGGTCGCCCGCTACGTCGATCGCCCGCCGTCGCTCGTCGCCCTGCTGAAGGCGAGCGTCGAGCGCGATCCGGCCGCCACGGCGATTGTCGAGATCGGCGGTCCGACGCTGACCTACGAGCAGCTGTGGGAGCGGGCCTCGCGTGTGGCCGGCGGACTGCGCGACGCGGGCATCGGGCGCGGCGAGCGCGTAGCGATCCGCCTGGGCAACGGGATCGACTGGGTGCTCGCCTTCTGGGGCACGCAGCTGGCCGGCGCGGTCGCGGTGCCCGTCAACACCCGCTTCACAGACGACGAGGCGGCGTATGTGGTCGACGACTCCGGTGCGGCCTTCACCTTCTCGGCCGCCGGCACCCTGCCCGACGGCGAGCCGGTGGCGGTCGAGGACCTCGAGCCCGAGGACCTCGCGGCGATCTTCTACACGAGCGGGACCACCGGCTTTCCGAAGGGCGCGATGACCTCGCACGCGAACTTCGCGACCAACAGCGAGAACTCGTTTCGCTGTCTGAAGATCGCGCGGGCCGACGGGCCGAAACTGGCCACGCTGGTCCAGGTGCCGTTGTTTCACGTCACCGGCTGCAACAGTCAGCTGATCCCGGTGCTCGAGCTCGGCGGACGCGTCGAGATCCTCACCAACCCACTGGACCTGGACGGCTTCTTCGAAGCCGTCGGATCGCACGGCGTAAGCCAGCTCGTGTCGGTTCCGGCGATCTACTACGCCGTCATTCGCCACCCGCGCTTCGCAGAGCTCGACGTGAGCAACGTCAGCTGGGTCTCCTATGGCGGTGCACCGATCGCCGAGAGCCTCGTCCACCTGATGATGGAGGCCTTCCCCAACGCGCGCGTCGGCAACGGCTTCGGCCTCACCGAGACCTCCTCGCTGACGTCCTTCCTGCCGCACGAGGAGGCCGCCGAACACGCCGACTCGGTTGGCTTCGCGATGCCGGTCGTCGACCTAGCGCTCGATGATCCCGAGCCCGAGACCGGCACCGGCGAGCTGCTCGTGCGGGGAGCGAACGTCGTGCAGGGCTACTGGAACAAGCCTCAGGAGACAGCCGAAACGTTCGTCGACGGCTGGCTTCACACCGGCGACCTGGCGCGGATCGACGACGACGGGCTGCTGTACATCGTCGACCGCAAGAAGGACATGATCAACCGCGGCGGCGAGAACGTCTACTCGCTGGAAGTCGAGAACGTGCTCGCCGGCGCCCCGGGCGTGGGCGAGGCGACGGTCGTCGGCGTGCCAGACGAGATGATGGGCGAGAAGGTCGGCGCGGTGATCGTGCCGGCGCTCGGCGAGCAGGTCGACGCGCAGGCGATCGTCGACTACTCCAAGGCCCGCCTGGCCGACTTCAAGATCCCCCAGTACATCGCCGTGCGCGATGAGCCACTGCCGCGCAACCCCGGCGGGAAGGTGCTCAAGGGGAAGCTGCGCGACGAAACCGACTGGGGCGATCCGCTGCGCTGAGCCCGGCGAGCGGGCATCATCGCCACAGACCGACGCGAGGAGGCAGCCGTGCCCGAGGTGCAGACCGTCCAGGGAGCCGTCGACGCCGACGAGCTCGGAGTCACGCTGATCCACGAGCACGTGCGTGCTCGCGACGACGCGGTCGCCGCGGAGTGGCCGGGCGCATACGACGAGCAGGCCGAGCTGGAGGCGGCGCTGGTGCAGGTGCGCGGGGCCCGCGGGCACGGGGTGCAGACGATCGTCGACCCGACGGCGATGTACCTCGGGCGCGACGTGCGCTTCATGAAGCAGGTGGCTGACGAGACGGGCGTGCGCATCGTCGCTTGCACGGGCATCTACAGCTATGGCCACCTCCCCCCATTCTTCGTCAACCGCGACGCCGACGCGATGGCCGCGCTATTCGTGTCAGACATCGAGCGAGGCATCCAGGGCACGCCGATCCGCGCCGCGTTCATCAAGTGCGCCGCCGACGCGCCGGGCGTGACCGAGAACATCGAGAAGATCCACCGGGCCGCCGCGCGAGCGAGCGTGCAGACCGGAGCGCCGATCATGGCCCACTCGGCGCCGCCGACGGCCAACGCCCAGCGCCAGATCGAGATCCTCCTCGAGGAGGGGGTGGACCCGGCGCGCATCCAGATCGCCCACAGCGGCGATACCGACGACGTCGACTTCATCGAGTCGCTGATCGAGCGCGGCGTGTACGTCGGCCTTGATCGCTACGGCCTGGAGATGTACCTGCCGATCGACAAGCGCAACGCCACCGCGGCCGAGCTGCTGCGCCGCGGCCACGCCGAGCGCGTGATGATCTCCCAGGACGCGTGCGGCACGATCGACTGGTTTCCCGCGGAGGCGGCGCCGCAGTTTGAAAGCTCCGGAGCGATTCGCAACTGGACGATGTCGCTGGTCTTCGAGGAGGTCGTCCCGACGCTGCGCGAGCTGGGCGCGATGGACGACGCGGTCTTTCAGACGGTGTTCGTCGAGAACCCCAGGCGCTGGCTGACGGCCTGAGTCAGGCCCCGTGCGACGTGTCCCGGGCGCTTGCCGGGCGCGCGTCCGATGCCCGCAACGTGTGGGCCGTCCGCACGGCGGTCGCGGCCGGGGCGGACTGCTGGGCGAGCGCGCGCCCGGCGAACGCGAGCGCGCTTTCGAGGTGGGCTTCGATCGTTTCCAGGCTGTGTTCACCGGGATAGATCGCGCCGTCGGCGCGCGCGCCGCTGGCCCGCAGCGCGGCGGCGAACGGCAGATCCTCGGCCGGGTTTGCGATGTGGTCCGATTCGGCGCCATAAACGAGCGCGCTGAGGCCCAGGTGCGAGAAGATCGCGCGGTCGCGGCGCAGCTCGCCCTGCAGGCCGTTGAAGAAGCCCAGCCAGCTCTCCGCTACCGAGTAGCGGTAGGGATTGGACAGCGCGATGTTCATCGCCCCGTAGCCGCCCATCGAGTCGCCGGCGATCGCGCGCGCGCTGCGCGCGGCGATCGTGGGCAGGGTGGCGTCGACCAGCTGCTGGACTTCGAGCACGTAGCTCTCGTAGTGGGCGGCGGCGCCGTCGCGCCAGTTGTTCGGGCCGGGGCCGCCCTGGATCATCACCGCGATCAGCGGCGGGATCGCCTGGCGCGAGATCAGCCGGTCGAGCGTTCCCTGCAGCCCAACCTGCAGGAACGCGCTGTCGGGCTGGTCGTCGCCGTGCAGCAGGTAGAGAACCGGGTAGCGAGTGGTCGTGCTCGCGTAGCCGGCCGGCAGGTAGACGAGAAACGCGCCCTGGCCGTGCAGCGCCGCCGACGTGTAGCTGGCGGCGTCGATCGAGCTGCCCGCCGCGTCGCGGCTGACCTCGCTGAGCGTCGCCAGCGCTGGCGCGGGCAGGTCGGGCACGCGGGCGTCCGGGACGGCTGTTTCAGACCCGTTGCCGGCGAGCCCCACCGCCCGCTCGAGGCCGAGCGGGCCGTTGAGCGCGATCGTGGCGCAGGTCGCAGCCGCGATGCCCACGAGCATCGCGCGCGCCCGCGGAAGCGCTCGCTGGCGGGGCCACGACACAGGTGCGGCCGGGGCGGCGACGTGCTCGACGCGGGGCGGGAACGCGGGGACCCAGGACGGCGGCAGATTCTCTGTCGCCGCTCCCGCGCGCCCCGGCCAGCTCCAGTCGCCCAGGCTGTCCAGCCACACCTGTGTGCGTGAACCCTGTTTTCCGGCAGGCATCGCGCTGATTCAACGACGCGTGGTGAGGAAAACCAACCTTTGCACGAACCCACCCAGGCAGCTCAGCCGGTGCTCCAGACCTGGCCGGTGCTGCCGAAGCCGAGCTCGCGCTTGGTCGCTTCGGTGAGATCGAATTCGCGACCGGCGACGTAGGGCCCGCGATCGATCACCGGCACGCGCACCGAGCGCCCGCCATAGCGGATCGTCACGAGCGTGCCGCACGGCAGCGTCTTGTTGGCCACGCCGAGCGTCGAGCTCGTCAGCCAGCCGCCGCAGGCGAGGCTGCCGCCGCCGCCATACCACGAGGCGCCGGCGAGCCGGTAGACGTTCAGGCGGCCGAGCAGGCGGCGCGCGGGGGCGTAGCGCAGATCGCCGGCGAAGCGCAGGCGCACGTGCTCGCTGCCGATCGCGTGCGGCGTGTAGCGCATCCGAAAGCGGCCCAGCGGCCCTGTTCGCGCCCACGCCACCGAGCGCCAGCCGCGGCGCAGCGCGACCTGCAGCGACACGACCCGCCCGGCCAGCCCGGGGCGCAGTGCGCCCGCGATGACGGCCGGCTGGCCGTCAAGCACGTTCAGCCCGGCGCGCCGGACGCGCAGGGAGGTGCCCGTGATGCTCTGCTCGGTCAGCTGACCGAGCAGCGATCCCGTCGTTTGCGAGTCGAGGGCGACGATCCCTGGGGGAGCGAGCGCCTCGACCAGCCGCGTAGGCGGCACAGCTGCCTGCATACATCCAACCTCCTTGTGATCCGCCTACGGGGTTAGCTGTCGGGCTCACGCCGACCGGGCGCACGACAGGGCATGCGCCGATCGGGCGTTACGGCCACAGCAGCGGCCGATTCGCCCCATCCGGGCCGCATCCATGACGGCCCGGCAGTGGTTCCCCCGTTCGCCCCCATCAACGGGAGCGACTCAGCAGAGTAAAAACGCTTTTATGAAAGGTATGGATCGGTTTGGGCGAGTTGTGTGACCGATGTCACATATATAGCCTCCGTGTAGAGAATGTATAATGGGTCTCATGCCGCAAACGATCGCAACGACCCGAACCGCCGCAGACTCTTCGGAGCTCCGACTACTCGCTCATGGAGTTCATCGAGCGCTACCCCGACGACGCTGCCTGCCTCGACTTGGCTCTGGCGTGAGCGCTTCGCGCCCGATGGCCAACACGCTCTACTGCGCGAAGCTGCGAGCGGGAGCGCAAGTTCGACGGACGAAGACAGGGGCGTCCTAGACCTGCGACAGCTGTGGGCGGCACGTCCGCCCGATGAAGGGCACGATCTACGAGAGGTCGACGACGTCGCTGCACCTTTGGTTCTACGCGATGTATCTGATGGCTAGCACTCGATGTGGGATCTCGGCGAAGCAGCTGGAGCGCGAGATCGGCGTCACGTACAAGACGGCGCAGCGGATGATGAAGAAGATGCGCACGGACGCTTATGAGCGACGGCGACGACGAGCCGCTTCAGGGCGACGTGGAGATCGACGAGACGTTCTGGGGCGGCAAGCCGCGCGGTGTGAAGCCTCGCTTTGGGCTGACGACCTGCGCCGAAGGCGCCGACCAAGACGACCGTTCTTGGCATGGTTGAGCGAGGCGGACGCATCGGCTAACGCGTGATCTCGACTCGCCACGGTGCTCCGCTTAGAAGAGCCGTGCTGGCGAACGTCAACCGGACTCGATCGTCTTCACCGACGAGTGGGGCGCGTACAACCGCTGGACCGGGATTTCATCGCCCATAGGTCGGATCAATCACTCCGCCGGCTGGTACGTGCAGGGTCGACACGCACACGAACACTGTCGAGGGTTCTTTGGGCAACCTGAAGACCGTGGATGCGCGGCACCTATAAGAAGGTCTCGCACGAGCTAGCTGCAGGGCTATCTCAACGAGTTCGTTTGGCGGCAGAACGCGCAGCGCTCGCGTCGGCAAGGCCCGATGTTCGAGCAGCTGCTACGCGGGCTGCGAGCGTCAACGTGAGTCTCGGGCGTCTTCGCCGTCTTCTCTAAGAAGCCCATCACGTCGCCCTTTGAGGGAACCGGAATCTCGATCGGCTTGCCCTGCTTGGGCTGCGTCTGCTGCGTAGGCTCCGCATCGTGATCGTCAGCCATCTAGGACGAGGGTAGCGCGCGTGGCGGAAGCGGCACCCCAGCTCGGCACGGTGCTACCACTCAGCGACGCTGGTGCCCGGCTCCAACGCGGCCGCAAGCATCTCGCGGACCTCAAGCACCTCCTTGAACCCGGCCCGAAGGCACACGAGAACCGAGTACTCGTTGACTACCACGAGAAGTCCGGCTGCCACGTCGTTTACGTCTGACATCGCCGAGCTTCCCCCGCACGAGATCGTCCCGACGGCGACCGACGCGATCCATGAGCTTAGGTGCGCGCTCGACTACATCGCCTGGCAGTTGGTACTCCGCGAGCGTGAGGGCGTCGAGCCCCCCGAAGATGAAGCGCGAAACATCGCGTTCCCGATCTGCGATGACCCTGGGCGACTTGCCGGAATGCAGGTCCTGGGTTATGTCGGTAAGGACGCGGCGAAGGAGTTGCGCCTCCACCAGCCCTACGAGCCGAGCCTCGGCGGCGCCCATGACCCAGCCTTGCTCGGACCGCTGCGCGACCTTGACAACTTCAGTAAGCACCGATCGCTCATGTTTCGCGAGACACCACTTCGGGAGACCGGCGAGTTCCCACTGGACGCGATAATCGGAGAGACCCCGCCGTCACAGGGGGTCCGGGTAGAGATGAACATGTCCCGAGGACCAAACCAGCCCATGGGGCAACGGGGTGCCCTCCTCCCAGCTCTACTTCTTGTATCCTGGCGGCGACCTCGCAGTCGACGCTGAAGGCTCGAGATAGATCCGCAGCCGATTCCGCCGCACTGGCAGGCGTGTGGCCGATCTCGAACCGGCCGGTGTCGGAATCGCATCTCGGGATCGCGCTTGACAGCGACGGTATGCGACAGCTCGTCTTCACGCTTCGAGACGCGCGCGATCGCCGCTGACGGACGAGCCCAATAGCCCCGGCGCAGGCCTCATGGGCCACCGGCAGCACCTCCACATAGCGTCCGCGTAGGCTCCCAAACGGCAGCGCGGGAATCATCTCCGGGCGTCTGCTTCCTGCCAGGGGATTTACACGGATGGTACATATGTGACCGATGTCACACAACGCCCGGATCATCCAGATGCGCCGCACACCTTGAATCCGCATCTCCGCTCCTGCGGTCAACGCCGCGTGTTGGAGCCCTTCTTTCGCAGCCATCGCCCCAAACGGTTCAGAGCGACCCCGAAGACGGTCGCGGCGACAAAGAGGATGGCGATCTGTCCCATGCCCGTTGGCGTCCGCCTTCAGTCAGCCGAACCAGCCTCGCCAGCTTCCTCACTCAGGCGTGCCAATTCCTCATCGCTGAAGCCTTCGTCGGCCTCCAGCACCTCGCGCGCGCGCTTGAGATCCTGCTCGTCCACATAGATGTCTCGACCGGCGGCGGCCCCCAGCCGGATACCTCCGCTCGCCATTCGCGCCGAATGGCGGATACCCGCCTCCGATAGCCGCTCGCCAACCATTTCGGCCTCCGCCTCATTGCTGACGGTGGTCAGGACCTTGAGATCGCCAGACATGCCGACGAAGCCTACCCGTCACTCGCCTCTGCCGGCTCGTCATCGCTCGCCCCGTCGGCTGCGCTGAGAATCCCCCGCGCCGCGATGGGACCGCCTGCGAGAGGACGCACCCTGAGCCGCCAGGAGGAGGGGGAGCGGCTCAGGGTGTCATCCGTTGGCCTCAGGGCGCACGTCCAGGGCCCCGCTCCTCCATCCTCCGCAGGAGCGGCGCCGAGCAGTATGGGCTGCGGTCCAAACATGTCCGCTCCCATCTATCTCGGCCGTCGAATGACAACAACGAACGCGTTGGTTCGCCGGCGTCAGTCGTTGCTCGCCAGCAGCTGCTTGGACGAATGAAGGGCGAGAAAGCCGCAGCGGGCGCATACCTGACCGACGGCCGCAATCGGCTCGGCTCCCGTCCCATCTCTGGCACTGACGACGAACTCGGCGCGCAGGGGCTCGAATTGCCCCCGGCCGCAGATCGGACAGGCGCGCGAGGACAGCTTGGCCGCGAACGCCTGCTCGACCGCCGAGAGCTCGTCCTGATCGCTCACGTCAGCGAGGGTGACGTTGGCTTGGCAGCGCGGCGGCGGAGGGCCCTTCGCACGCTCCAAAGCCTACTCGGCCCGACCGGACAGACGGCGCGCATGCCCGCGCCGCCGGCGCTAGGCGATCGCAAGGCCAAGCTGGATGAGGGCGTGTTCGACGGTTGCGAACATCGCCATGACCGCCGCTGGGCCGAACTGCGCCTTGCTCGTCGCGAACGCGACCTGGAGCGTGGGCTCGCCCTGCACGTGCACGCTGGTCTCAGATGCTCCCTCGACGGTCACGCACGCGACCGGCGCGCCCCCCGTCAGGACCCGGCCGGGCCGCGTGAAGTCCTCGACCAGCTCCACGGTCCCAGCCTCGGGGTGGTAGCTGACGCCGCCGAAGTCCAGGCTCGCGAAGCATCCGGCGACGACCCGTTGCCGGTCGGTGTTGGACAGCGCGGCGAGCAGGCGCAGGGACTCGAGATGGCGCCGGCCCGGGCGGTCGTAGGGCTGCAGACGCTCGATGACCGCCAGCGCGTGCTCGCCGAAGAACTGCAGCGCCTCCTGCCTTCGAAAGGCCTTCTCCCCGCGGCACAGCGGAAACGCGACGAGCCGCCGGCTGGCTTTCGCGGCCTTCCGGTCGTGGCGGATGGCGAGCTGCCAGGCCGCTGCGTCCAACGCGCCGCGGAGGTTGTGGGCGACGTCGCCGACGATCGCGCCAAGCTGCGCGTCGGGCGGGCGCAGTTCCAGAAAGCGCACGACGTGGCATTCGGCGTCTGGCTCGAACGCGACCGCGAGCCGGTACGGCCGTGGCTCGGCGCCGACGAGCCTCCCGCAGGCGGCGTTCAGGGCCTGGATGTGCCTGAGCGCACGCTCGTGCTTGACCCACGCATCACGCATCGAGTCATCCATGCGCGCGGTCTGCAGCGTGACGGGCGACCAGAAGCAAGCGCAAGAGACTACCCACCCGCCCTGGCGAAGCGAGCCGGGCGCGCGGCGCCCGTCGCTACTCGGCCTCGCCCTGTCCGATGCTGCTCAACATCATCGCCTCGGCCATGCGCAGAAGCCCGATCGTCGTGTGCGGCCGCGCCTCGTTGCTGCGCACCGAGACGTCCGAGCCATGGGGGCCGATGACCTCGACGATCGTGCACACGTTGCCGATTTCGCAGTCATCGCCGTAGCGGCCTTCCAGCGCCTCCATCTGGGCCGCCACGACCTGCCCGATCCTGCTTTGGTCAAACGTCATCTGACAAGTCCTCCGTCGGAGCGGTTTACGCGCACTCTCGCAGATGCGCCCGCCAGCCCGGCAGCGATCGTGCGGCGCGCTGCGATCGTTGACTGACGGTCGCTCAACAGCGACAATCGAGCTAATGGCAAATCCCGACCGGCTGTCCGCGCTGGACTCGGCCTTCCTGCAGCTCGAGGAAAGCTCGACCGCGCACATGCACGTGGCCTCGGTGATGGTCTTCGAGGGCGAGGCGCCCAGCCTGCAGGAGCTGATCGATCACGTGCTCAGCCGCCTGCACCTCGTGCCGCGCTATCGCCAGCGCCTCGCGCACGTGCCCTACGGCCAGGGCCGTCCGGTGTGGACCGACGATCCGCACTTCAACCCGCGCTACCACATCCGCCACACCGCGCTCCCGCGCCCGGCCGACGAGGCGGCGCTGACCCAGCTGGCCGGACGCCTGTTCTCCCAGCGCCTGGATCGCTCCAAGCCGCTGTGGGAGATCTGGCTCGTCGAGCGCCTGGCCGGCGAGCGTTTCGCGCTGATCGCGAAGGCCCACCACGCGCTCGTCGACGGCATCTCGGGCGTCGACATCACGACCGTGCTGTTCGACGCGGCGCCCGACGCACTGGACGTGCCCCAGCCGCCCGCCTCGTGGACGGCCAGGCCGCTCCCCGGCCGCGCGAAGCTGCTCGGCGAGGCGCTGCTCGAGCGCGCCACGGTGCCGCAGGAGATGGTCCGCAGCATCCGCGCCCTGCTGCGCACCCCCGGACGGGCGATCGCGCACCTGGCGCGCGACGTCGCGAGCGTCAGCGCCACCACGCTCACGGCCGTCAAAGACCCGGCTCCGCCCAGCCCGTTCAACGTCGACATCGGCCCCCACCGGCGCTGCGCGTTCATCGACGCCGACCTGGCCAAGCTGAAAGCGATCAAGGACGCGCTCGGCGGAACGCTCAACGACGTCGTGCTCGCGTCGGTCACGCTCGCCCTCGGGCGCTACCTGCGCCGACAGAATGTTTCCACCGAGGGGCTGACGCTCAAGGCGATGGTGCCCGTGTCGGTGCGCGCGGACTCCGAACGGGGCGCGCTCGGGAACCGCGTGGCGGCGATGTGGGCGCCGCTGCCGGTCGACGTCGCCGACCCGGCTGAATGTCTGCGCGAGGTCTCAAGCGAAATGAAGGACCTCAAGCGATCCGGCCAGGCCGTCGGCGCCCAGGTGCTCACGAACCTCGCCGGGTTCGCGCCCCCGACGATCCTCAGCCAGGCCGCGCGCCTGCAGGCCCGCCAGCCGTTCTTCAACCTCGTCGTGACGAACGTCCCCGGGCCCCAGTTCCCGCTCTACCTGCTTGCGCGACGCATGCTCGTCCTGTACCCGATCGTTCCGCTGGCGCGCCGCCAGGCGCTCGGGATCGCCGTGATGAGCTACGACGGACACGCGGGATTCGGGCTGCTCGCCGACTACGACGCGCTGCCCCAGCTCGACGCGCTCGCGGATGACCTGTCCTGGGCGATCGGCGCACTCGCGCGAGTGGCGCGCGCCCAGTCGAGCAAGAGCGCCGGGCAGCCGCAGAAGCCGACGCAGAAGCCGCCCCCCGGCGACCAGGCCGGACGACCGGCCACCCCGAAGCCACCGGTCAAGCCGCAGAGCGCCGCGGCCGCCGCGCAGCCGCCCAAGCAGCGCCCAGGCGCCCAGCAATCGCCCGCGGGCATCGAAACGCGCTCCAACGGACCGCGCCCCAGGCCCGCCGGCACGCTCTGAGGTGCGCCTGGCCCTCTGCCAGATGAACGCCACCGTGGGCGACATCGCCGGCAACGCGCGGCGCATCCGCCAAGGCGTTGCCGCCGCGCGCGACGCCAGGGCCGACCTCGTGGTGTTCGGCGAGCTGGCGCTCACCGGCTACCCGCCCGAGGACCTGCTGTTGCGCCAGGGCTTCCTGCGCGACACGCGCCGAGCGCTCGACGAGCTGGCTGGTGAGGTGAGCGGCACTGTGGCCGTCGTCGGCTTTCCCGAGGCCGCCGACGGGCGCCTGTACAACTCGGCCGCGGTGCTCGCCGGTGCGACCGTCGCCGCGGTCTATCGCAAGACGCACCTGCCCAACTACGGCGTGTTCGACGAACGTCGCTACTTCGCGGCCGGACGCGAGCCCGCGGTGATCGAGGTGGGCGCCGAGCACGTCGGCCTGACCGTCTGCGAGGACCTCTGGGTGCCCGGCCCGCCGGCCTCCGACGAGGCGGCGTCAGGCGCCGGGCTGATCGTCAACATCTCGGCCTCGCCATACCAAGCCGGCAAGGGCGCCGAACGGGAAGCGCTGTTCGCCCAGCGTGCGACAGAGAACGGCGTACACGTCGCCTTCTGCGGCCTGGTCGGCGGTCAGGACGAGCTCGTCTTCGACGGGCACTCGTTCGTGCTCGACGCCTCCGGCAAGACGATCGCGCGCGCCAGGCAGTTCGAGGAGGACCTGCTGATCTGCGAGATCGAGCCCGGCGGACGGTCTGCGGGGCGCCTGCAGCCGACGATCGAGCCGCTGGAGGCGGAGATCTACGCCGCGCTGACGCTCGGGCTGCGCGACTACGTCGACAAGAACGGCTTCCGCCACGTCGTGCTCGGGCTGTCGGGCGGCATCGACTCCGCGCTGGTCGCCTGCCTGGCGGTCGATGCCCTGGGGCCCGAGCGCGTCACCGTCGTCGTGATGCCCTCCCCCTACTCCTCGCCGGCCACCCAGGGCGACGCGCGCGCGCTCGCGCAGGCGCTGGGCGTCGATATCCACGACCTGTCGATCGAGCCGATCATGGACGCCTACGCCGTCACGCTGTCCGAGCCGCTCGCCGACGCGCCGCTGCCGGACGCGGCCGCGCGCCAGCCGGGCTCCGACGGCGCCGTCGCCGCCCCGGCCGCCGATCTGACCGCCGAGAACCTCCAGGCGCGGATTCGCGGCAACCTGCTGATGGCGCTGTCCAACCGCTTTGGCTGGATGGTGCTGACGACCGGCAACAAGTCCGAGATGTCGGTCGGCTACACGACGCTCTACGGCGACCTCGTGGGCGGCTTCGCGGTCATCAAGGACGTGCCCAAGACGCTCGTCTACCGCCTGTGCCAGTGGCGCAACTCCCCCGCCGGGGCGGCCGGCCCGGGCGCCGGCGACGCCGCCTCGGCCCCCGCCAACGGCAGGCCGGCCCGCGCGCGCTCGCCGATCCCCGAGTCGATCCTCACGCGCGCTCCCTCCGCCGAGCTGCGTCCCGACCAGCGAGACGAGGACTCGCTGCCGCCCTACGAGCTGCTCGACCGCATCCTCCAGGGCTACATCGAGCTCGATCAGGGGCGCGACGAGCTGATCGAGCAGGGACTGCCCGCGGCGGAGGTCGACGAGGCGATCGCGCTCGTCGACCGCGCCGAGTACAAGCGCCGCCAGGCCCCTCCCGGCATCAAGGTCACCTCGCGCGCCTTCGGGCGCGACAGGCGCATGCCGATCACCAACCGCTACCGGCGCGATGGTGCCCGGTGAGCGCGGCCGGCCGGCGGCAGGCCGGCGCGCTGGGGCTGGCCGCGCTGTGCGCGCTGGCGAGCGCCGGGTGCGCCAACACGCTGCAGAACCAGCCGATCGCGCACAACATCCTCGAGGGCATGCTCGTCGCCCCCTATCCCGTCTACTGGCTGGGCGGGTCCTTTCGCGGAAGCGCCATCACAGAAGTGGCGAAGGACCCCGGCGGGGCGTTTCGCGTGCAGTACGGCGACTGCGTCCAGGGCGGCCAGAGCACCTGCACGCCGGTCCTGCGCGTCGTCACCTCGCCGAACAACAGCTTCATCCCCGGCGGTGAATCGCGCGCGCACGCGGCGCTTCTGCGCGGCGTTGGCGCACTCGTCTCAGAAGCCGGCCGGACGATCGAGCTCGCGACCGCGGGCGTGGTGGTCAGCATCCACTCCCCCTACCCGGCGCTCGCCGCAGGCGCGGCGCAGACGGCCGTCCCGATCAACGAACCGGGCGCGCCGCTGGCCGCGCTGCCCGCTCGCCTTCCCGACACGGGCTTCGCCGACAGCCCGCTGCCGGCGCAGCTGCCCTCGCCCCTGCACCCCCCGCCCGGTCCGGCGCTGCTGCGCTGAGGGCTCGGCCGCGACCGCGCGAGCCGGTGGTCGGCCTAGCGCGATCGCCCGCCCTGCCCCTCGGGGATCGGGCGAACCGCGATCGTCATGCGCGTGACCGCGCAGGTGCGCCCCGCGTCGTCGCTGAAGCTGACATCCCAGACCCAGGTCGTGCGGCCGCGGTGCAGGCGCGTCGCGACGGCGTGCACCGACCCCTCCGTGATCGGCCGCAGGAAGCTCGTGTTGTTTGACATGCCGGTCGCGATGTTGCCTTCGTGCAGCACCGCGCGCGCGGTGGCCAGCGAGGTCATCGACTCCGCCAGCGAGGCGTAGATCCCACCGTGGACGAGCCCCATCGGCTGCGTGACCTCCTCGCGCACTGCCACCCGGGCGCGCACCGCCTCGTCGGAGAGCTCAACCAGCTCGAGGCCATAGAGGCGGTCGAACCCGCGCAGCGACCCGGTGAGCTCGGCGGCTGTCGGCGTGGCCATCGCGGCGCCACGATAGCCTACGAAATGCCCTGCGTGCGCCCGCTCGCGCAGCCGCAGACCCGATGACCGGCCTGGACGACCTCCCACCTGACCAACGCGCGGCGCTCTCGCTGCTGCTGCGCCAACGCAAGAGCTACGGCGAGGTCGCCGAGCTCCTCGGCATCTCACAGCGCGCCGTGCAGGAGCGCGCGCATGCCGCGCTCGACTCGCTGGTCAACGGCGCGGGCGCCGGCCCCGGCCGCGACGAGCTGAGCGCGACGCAGCGCGCCGCGATCGGCGACTACCTGCTCGGCCAGCAGCCGGGCGTCGCCGAGCGCCTGCGCACGCGCACGCAGCTCGACAGCTCGCCATCGGCGCGCCTGTGGGCCAGCACGCTCGCCTCCGCGCTTGCGCCGCTGGCGTCCACCCCCCTGCCCGAGATCCCCACCACGGCGCCGGCGGCGGGGGCCGGCGAGCAGGGGGCCGCGGACGCCCCGGGCCAACAGCCGCGCGGGGTCAGCGCGGACAGCGAGCGTTCGCACCCTCCCGGCGCGGGCCCTTCCGGCGCGCCCGCTCCCGGCGCGGGCAGGCCGTTGCCGAGTTCGCGGCTGGGCGGCGCGCTGCTGCTGACGGCGATCATCGCCGGCGTGATCATCGCCGTCGTGCTGAGCGCCGGCGAAGGCGGCGGCTCGCGCGGCTCTCACAGCAACACCACGCCCGCGGTCGCGACGCCCTCAGCCTCCTCGACGAGCGGGACATCGTCGTCCTCGACGTCCGCGTCGACGCCCTCCACGACACCCTCCACGACTTCCACCGGCCCAAGCGAACAGGCGCGCATCCCGCTCACCTCGCCCGAACCGGCCAGCAAGACGATCGGCGTGGCGGTGATCCTCGCCGAAGGCGGCCAGCACGCCTTCTACCTGGCGGCCGAACATGTGCCGCCGAGCAAAGGCTTCTTCTACGCCGTCTGGCTCTACAACTCGCCGTCGAGCTTTCAGGCGCTCGGCAAAAGCCCGCCGGTCGGCGCCAACGGGCGAATGCAGGGCGGCGCGCTGCTGCCCACCAACGCCGCCGGCTTCAGCAAACTGATCGTCACGCGCGAGACGAGCACGCGCCCGGCGCACCCCGGTCCGATCATCCTCAGCGGCACCCTCAAGCTCGGCCACTGATCCGCTGTAGGCCGTCGAGCGCCTGCTCGAGCGTGTCCGCAGCCGCCCTGTTCACCATCTGGTTGCCGAACCCTTTGAAGTAGCTGCCCAGGCTAAAGCCCCCGCCGACGGTTTTGGACAGCGAGTCGTTCAGCGTCTGGCGCAGCTCGATCGTGACCTCGGTCGCGGCCGCCTGGCCGCCTGTCCCCCCCTCCGGCGCGGGCGCGAGACGAATCTCGGTCTCCGCCGACTGCAGGAAACGCTCGAACGGCGTGTCGAGCACCTGCTGGGCCCACGTCGCTACGTGGTGCTGCTCGTCTAGCCCGACCAGCCTGAAGTCGGCCCTCACGACCTTGCCCTTGCCCGTTTTCATCACCTCGGTGAAGGCGTCGCCATCGACATCCTCCACGCGCTCCACGCGCGGCCACCAGCGCGGCAGGTGGTGGGGATCTGAGACCACGCCCCAGAGCTCGTCGACGCTCGCCTGGATCGTGCGGCTGGCCTGCGAGGTCGGCACGCTGCAGACGGCTAGGCGGCGTAGGTGATCAGCGCGTGCGCGTCGCGCCCGGCCAGCTGCTCGCGTCCGCCAAGGAAGGCGAGCTCGATCAAAAAGCCGCAGCCGGCGACCTCGCCGCCGAGGCGCTCCACGAGCTCGCACAGCGTCCTCGCCGTCCCGCCCGTGGCGAGCAGGTCGTCGTGCACGAGCACGCGCGAGCCGCGCCGTAGCGCGTCGGCGTGAAGCTGCAGCTCGCCGGCGCCGTACTCGAGCGCGTACTCCGCGCTAACGGTCTCGCCCGGCAGCTTGCCGGGCTTGCGGGCGAGCGCGAAGCCGACCCCGAGCTCGAGCGCCAGCGCCGGCCCGAGCAGAAAGCCGCGCGCCTCGGCCGCGATCACGCAGTCGACGTTCAGCGGTCGCGCGTAGCGCGCAAGCCCCGCCACCGCCTCGGCCAGCGCGTCGGCGTCGGCCAGCAGCGGCGTGATGTCCTTGAACGCGACGCCCGAGATCGGGAAGTCCGGGACCTCGCGCACGAGCCGCTCCAGGCGCTCGTGACCGCCTCCGCCGGGCACCCCGCCGGCGGGGCGCGAGCGCGCGCTCGCCCGGCCTGAGCCCTCGCCCGCCGAGCGCGCGTCAAGCGCCGCCATCAGCGCACGATCTTGCGCAGGTCGCGGATCAGCAGCAGGTGCTTGAGGTGCGTGGCCACGGCCGCCAGGTTCTCCAGCGCCTCGACGGCCTCCTTGCGACGCTGCGCGTTGCGCGAGCGAAGCGCCGGCGCGAGGATCTGCTGCAGCAGGTTGGCCTCGCGGTCGGCCGAGGTGCGAAACACCCGCAGGTTGCGACCGCCCACGCCGTAGCGCGCCAGCTCGGCGACCGCGGAGATGATCTCGCGCTCGGTCTCGTCGAAGTAGCGCAGCCCGCCGCGCAGCTCGCCCTTGACCACGCCGAACTCTTCGAGCTCGTGCACCAGCTTCTCGTCGGCCTTGGTCTCCTCCAGCACGTCCTCCAGCGAGTACAGCGCCCCGGTCGAGCGATCGGCGATCGGCCAGCGCACGCTCGCGCCCGGGCGCCAGGGGCGCGCGCCGTCGCGCCCGGCAGCCGGGCTCGCCGGCGCGCCCTCCGACGAGACGCCTGCGGCGAGCTCCTGGCGGATCACCCGCAGCGGCAGGAACTCGTCGCGCTGCATCCGCAGGATCGTGCGCAGCCGCGCGACGTCGCCCTGCGTGTACAGGCGGTAGCCGCCGGGCGTGCGGCGCGGCGTGAGCAGCTTCTGGTCCTCCAGGTAGCGGATCTTCGAGATCGAGATGTTCGGGAACTCCTGCGCGAGCGCCTTGCATACCGCGCCGATCGTCAGCGACTTCTTGCGCGCGCCGCCCTCGGCCCCGGCGCTCGCGGCCAGCTGCGAGGACTCCTCGGCCTGCGCGGCGGCCGTCGCGGCGCGACCCTGTCCCTCGCCCGCCTGCACCCGTGAGACCGGCGCGGCCATCAGCGGGCGTGGAACGTCAGCTTGTACTTGCCGATCTGCACCTCGTCGCCCTCCTCCAGGCGCTGGGACTCGATCCGCGAGCGGTTGACGTAGGTGCCGTTCAGCGAGCCGCAGTCGTCCAGGTGCCAGTGGTCGCCGCGCTGGATCAGCAGCGCGTGGTCGCGCGACACGGTGATGTCGTCGAGGAACACCTCGCAGTCGGGCCGGCGTCCGATGCTCATGCGCTCGCCCTGCACCGCAAAGCTCTCGCCCTCGCGCCCGCCGCCGGCGCGGATCACGAGCGCGGGGCCGCGCGTCGTGACCTCCTCGAGGTCGACGGGCACGAGCTCGCCGGTCTCGTCGATCCGGTACGTGGCCGTGATCGGCTCCCCGCCGCTCTCCGTGCGCGCCAGCGGCGCGCCGCAGCGCTGGCAGTAGTTGGCTCCCTCGTCGTTGACGAAGCCGCACTCGGTGCAGTGCAGGGCCATCGCGCGGCGTCCTCCTAGGCGGCTGGTCGTCGCGCTGACCACCGCCCGGCCAGGCGGCCGGCGATCGCCCGCGGGGCCTTCACGGTCGTGGCCCTCACGCCGAGCCGTCGGGCTGGCGGTTGGCGAGGATGTCGGTCAGCTGCTGGACATCGTCGCCGGAGATCATCATCTCACCGCCATCGTGCTTCTTGCGCAGGCGGTTGACCAGCTCGGCGCGCAGGATGTCGATCTTGCCATGCAGGATGCGCCGCTTGTAGGAGATCTCAGTCTCCTCCTCGGCGAGCTGGCGAATGACGTCTTTGAGCTCGACGTCGGTGAGCGAACCAAGGTCGGGGAACGTGTCGTCCATTGGAGTCTCTCCTCGTGCGTGCTTGCGCCGGCGCGCCTACTGGATCGAGCGCCGGCCAGGGGGCCCAGTATACGGCTCACAAGGTGAGGCTGAGCTTGAGGCTGCGCCGTCCGTCGCGCACGTACAGCCCGGTCGCGACGAGCGCCAGCGCGAGGCCGACGTACAGCAGCACTTCGCCGAGCGTCGCCAGGCCGACCATCGCGAAGAACAGCGAGCCCATCACCGGAGCGACGGCGAGCCGTCCGGGCCAGTTGATGCGCAGCTCGACGCCGCGGTGCAGCGCGTAGCGTGCGAGCGCGAGCATCAACAGCTCGCGCAGTGCGAGCAGCGCGAGCGCCCAGCGCGCCAGCAGGTCAAAGTGCCAGCAGACGACGACGCCGGAGATCACCAGCAGGCGGTCGGTGGCCGGGTCCATCAGCGCGCCCAGGCGGCTGTACTGGCCGGTCAGCCGCGCAGCGATGCCGTCGGCGTAGTCGGCCCAGCCGATGACCGCGAACAGCGTCGCGCCGAGCGCGCTCGTGCCGTCGGAGCTGGACAGCTCGACGACCAGGAACGCGGGGATCAGCGCGAGGCGCACGAAGCCGATCGCGTTGGGGATCGTCCAGGGCGCGAGCGGCTCGCCGGCCCGCGTCTGCGGCTGCGGCGGGCCCGACCGGTCAAGCCCCAATAGGCGCCGCGCGCTGTGACGCGCGCGCCCCGGCGCCGGTCGCTCGCCGCCTGCTAGGGGAGGCTCTGCCACAGCTCGTCGACCGCCCGCACGAGCTCGTCCGGCTCGCCCTGCAGCGGCAGCGCTGGACCGTCCGCGCGCCCGCGCCGCACCTGCACCTCGATCTCGCCGGACTCGACCGCGCGCCGCCCGACGGTCAGGCGCAGCGGGCAGCCGAGCAGCTCGGCGTCGGCGAACTTCTCGCCGGGGCCGAGCTCGCGGTCGTCGTAGAGCACGTCCACCCCGCCATCCAGCAGCGCCTCATAGACGGCGTCGGCGGCGTCTCGCTCGGGCGTCCCGGGCTTGCCGATGGCCACCAGGTGCACGGCGAACGGCGCGAGCGACTTCGGCCAGGAGATGCCGTGCTCGTCGGCGAACTGCTCCACCGCGGCGGCCACGATGCGCGCCGGCCCGATCCCGTAGGAACCCATCCAGACGAGCTGCTCGTGGCCGTGCTCGTCGAGGTAGCGTGCCCCCAGCGGCTCGGAGTAGCGGGTGCCGAGCTTGAAGATGTTGCCGATCTCGATCGCGCTCAGCAGCTCGATCGGCTCGCCGTCGATCGTGTCGCCCGCGAGCATCTGCTCTTTGCCGTGGCGGGCGCCCAGCACCTCGGCGTTGGCGGCGACTCCCGACGCGGTCAGCACGATCTCGTCCTCGCCGGCGGCGCAGGGGGCCATGTACTCGTGCGCTCCCAGCCCGCCCATCATGCCGACGTCGGACTCCACCCGGTAGAACTGGAGCCCGGTGCGCGCCATGATGCGATCGTAGGCGCCGACGTGCAGCGCGTAGCGCTCCTCCAGGCCGGCCTGGTCGCGGTCGAAGGAGTAGGAGTCCTTCATGATGAACTCGCGCGTGCGCAGCACGCCCGCGCGCGGGCGCGGCTCGTCGCGCTCCTTGATCTGGAAGTGGTAGAGGATCAGTGGCAGGTCGCGGTAGGAGCGCACCAGCTGGGCGACGTGGAACGTGGCCGCCTCCTCGTGGGTCATCGCGAGCACGAGCTCTGAGCCCTTGCGGTCTGAGAGCTTGAACAGCTCCTGGATCTCCAGGCGACCCGTCTTGCGCCACGGCTCGGCCGGCTGTAGCACCGGCATCAGCATCTCCTGCCCGCCGATCGCGTTCATCTCGCCGCGAACGATGTCCACTACGCGCTCGTGCACGCGCCAGCCGGCCGGCAGCCAGGTCCACAGACCGGCGCCCATCTGGCGGACCAGGCCGGCCCTGACCATCAGCTTGTGCGAGATCGCCTCGGCGTCTGCCGGCGGGCTCTTCTCGGTCGGCAGCAGGTACTCGGACAGGCGCGTCATCGCTCACTCGGGTCGCCGGCGTTCACGGCCAGCGTGAGCGTACAGGTCGACGCCGGGCTGCGCGCGATCGCAGGCCCGCGTACGGCGCCGGCGGCTCGGCGCCGGCTAGTTGACCTTCGCGTTGATGATTTCCTGTGAGCTGTAGCCGAGCGTCTTCAGCGTGCCTTCGAAGCTGACGTGACGTGTTTCTTCCGGCCCCGGCGTGAGGCCGTGCAGGGTGCCCGCGCCGGCGTCGAATTCGATCCGCGACGGACTCAGCACCGAGGGGCCGCCGAGCAGCGTCAGCGGCGCGCTTTGACCTTCGGAGGGTTCAGCCGTCTGGGAGAAGCTCCCTTCCCCGAGGCTGACGTCGCAGATCACGTCGAGCTTGACCGCTTCGCTGACGTTCCTGACGGTCGTTCCCGCGGCGCTGAGCTGCGATTTCCACGGCAGCCCTTCGGCCCGCAGGCCCGCCACGTTCCCCACCCCGCTACCTGCCGTCGCGCATGCCGGGTCTTCGCAGGCGTAGGGCGCGAACGCCTGGGTCGCTCCCACGCCCGACGGGCCGGCGGCGCCGCTGCCGGGATTTTCGACGTACCCCGCCGCGACGGTGTGACAGGTGATTTTGCTCCCGGTCAGGAGATTGGTCAGCGTGAGCGTGCCCCACGAGATGGTGGGGATCGTTTCCCCTTCGCCGGCGCGCGCGAACGGGCCGGTGCCGTTGACATACCAGTGCACCGCCTGCGGCGTGCGAAACGCCTGGTCGGCTCCGGCGCTCGTGCCGCCTGGGTTGGTCGCCACGATCCTGAAGTGGTAGCTCGTGTTCTGCGACAGGCCCGTGAGCGACGCCGACACCGCGACGGCGCTCGTGCCCGATCCCGGCGACGGCGTGCAGGGCGCGCTCGATCCATACGACGGCGTGGCGCCGTATTCGAATCGGCATTGGCTCACCGCGCCGCCGTTGGGGTTCACCGTCGCGCCGATCGTGGCCGCGCCCGTGCTCACCGACGAGGCGGCGCCTGTCACGACCGTCGGCGGCGGGCTCGAGTAGTAGGTGTAGGAGGGCCCGTTGGCCGAAGTGCCGTTGGAGTCGGTGACCGCCACTTCATAGGAACCGGGCGAGGTCGCCGCGGTCGTGGCGGTGATTTCCGTTTCGGAGGAGACGTTCACCGACGTCGCCGCGCTGCCGATCTGCACCGTCGCGCCGGCGAGGAAGCCGCTGCCCTTGATCGTGACCGCCGTGCCCCCGCTCGCGAGACCGGAGCTCGGGGCGATGCTCGTGACCTGCAGGCCGCCCGCGAAGACCTTCGACTCGATCGCCGTGAGCTGCACGAGGTTGCCGAACGCGACGTTGATGTCCTCGAGGTGGGTGCCCCACAGCGGCCCGAGCGGTTCTTTGATCACCAGCCGCGGGTCGCCGGCCGGGCCGGTGTTTACCAGCTGCAGCCAGGTGGCGCCGTCGGCGCGCTCGCACTGGCCGGAGTACTGCCCGGGCATGCTCACCCAGGGCGTTGAAGCTTTGGGCACCGGATAGTCGTTGGCGAGCAGGCCCGGGAAGGGCGACGTCGACTCAAACCGCTGCAGCGGCGCCACGGCGTTGCCGGTGATCAGCGTGCCCGGATTGACGCACAGGACTTCGAGCTTGCTGGCTTCTTCTTCGGTCAGCGCTGTGGCCAGCAGCGGGCTATTCACGTACCCGAAGTACGAGCCTTCCGGCGGTTCCTCCAGAAACGACGAGTAGGCCACGACACAGCCCGTCTGGCCCGACGTCTGGCAGGCGGGCACGTTTTTGAAGGTCCCGCCGACCGTCTGGCCCTTGGGAACGAGCACGTTGCCGCCCATCAGCAGCGCCGACACGAGCTGTTTGCGCAGCGCAGCGCTGGGGTCGACCTGTTCTTTGATCAGCTGCTCCAGCAGCAGCGAGCCCTGTGAATGGCCGATCAGCACGACGCCGCGGCCGTTGTTGTACTTGGCGAGGTATTCCTGCCACGCCGACAGCACGCCGAGATAGGCCTTTTCCTCCGTCGCCGGCGTGACTTCCCCGGGCGTGCTGATCGCCTTCAGCGTCAGCTGGGGGTACATCGGCGCATACACCTTGCACGTCTGCGAGAAGCGCGACGCCTGGTCGATCGCGATCTGCGTCTCTTCAGGGTCGATTTCGAGGTTCGCGTTGGCCGTCGTCTGGCTGCTGACCGTCGGGTAGACGTAGAAGCAGTCGATCGGCGGGTTGCTCGCCGGCTGCGCGTGTTCGATGGACGTCGAGCCGTTGCCCAGCTGGACGGTGGTTTCCTCGCTGCTTTCGCACGGGTTGCTGGCGAGGCCCGGCTTGCACAGCCAGGTCGTTTCCGCGGCCGCGGCGGGCGTGACCGCCGGCGCGAGCAGCACCAGCGCGCCGACGACCAAGATCGTCGTCGCCCACCATCCGATCAGTCGCGCGCAAAGCGCCCGTGCCCCGCGATCCACCGCCCCTCCTCCTTCATCCATGCCCGCAGCGCCACGCGCGGCGGGCCCGGATCATAGCAGCGCCGGGGTGCCGTGGCGAGGGCCCCCGCGCGGGCAGCCGCTCCTCCCCGATCCGCCGGGAATGCTGGCGGACCGGGGAGAAAATGGCCTCAATGCAGGCCGGCTGCGGCTGTGCTTAGTGGAGGAACTGGTAGACGAACGCCTGCGTCTGAACCGTCCCCACGAGGTTGCCCAGCGCGATGTTGACATCGACCAGGTGCGTGCCCCAGTTGGGCCCGAGGACTTCCGCAACCTGTTCGCGGGGGTCGCCGGGGCCGCCGATATCGGTCAGCTGAAGCCAGCTGGCTTCGTTGACCGACTTGCATTCGCCGCTGTACTGCGCGGGATACGCGACCCACGGCGTCGGCGCTTTGGGCGCCTTGACGTATTCTTTGAGCAGGCCCGGGAATTCCCCTGTGGACTGGTAGGTGAACAGCGGCCCCGCTTTGACGCCGAAGCGCTGCAGCGGCACGGCCGGATTCACGCACGCCACTTCGAGTGTCTTGGCGATTTCTTCGGGGAGCGGTTTCCCCAGGAGTGGGCTGTTGACCCGTCCGAAGAACGATTCCGCCGGCGGTTCTTTGAGGAAGCTCGAGTACGCCACGACGCAGTGCGTCTGGCCCGTCCACGAGCACGTCGGAATGTTCTGGAAGGTCGCGCCGACCGTCCCGCCCTTTGGCACGAGGACCTGGCCGCCCAGCAGGACGGCGGACACGAGCTGCTTGCGCAGGGCCGCGTTCGGGTCGATCTGTTCCCTGATCAGCTGCTCGAGCTGGGCCGAGCCCTGCGAGTGACCCAGCAGGACGAAGCCGCGGCCGTCGTTGTACTTCGCCATGTATTCCTCGAACGCCGCCAGCACGCCGCTGTAGGCGAGTATCGACTCTGCTTCGGTGACTTTGCCGAAGGCGCCGTTGATCGCCGGAATCGTCAGCTGCGGGTAGATGGGCGCGTACACCTTGCACGCCTGCGAGAAGCGCGACGCCTGATCGATGGCGATCTGGGTCTCTTCAGGTTCGACTGCGACGGGCGCATTCGGCGTGAGCGAGCTGCTGACCGTCGGGTAGACGTAGAAGCAGTCGATCGGCGGGTTGGCCGCCGGTTGGGCGTGTTCGATAAAGGAAGACCCGTTGGCCAGCTCGACCGTCGTTTCCTCGCTGCTCAGGCATGGGTTGTTGGCGATCCCAGGCCTGCACAGCCATGTGGTTTCCGCCGCCGACGCCGAGGCTGCCATAGCCCCCGGGACGGCCAGCGCAGCGACACTGAGCACTGCGATGATCAACGCTCGCCCTCGGGCGGGGCGTCGCGTCGTTGCGTGATCCATCACTCCCCCTTATGGTTACGCGGCCGCCAGCTCGGACAGGGCCGCTCTTGAGGGGATATTAGTCATCCCGACCAGGACGTGTCAAACCCCTTCAGCGCACACCGAGCAGAGCGGCCTGGACCTCGCGCAGGCGCCCACAGTCGCCGCGGATCCCGATGATCGCGTCGTTGTAGAGAAACGACTCCGCCAGGCGCACGATCGCGTACGCGAGGCTCCCCGGCGAGGCGGTCGGCGCGAACGCGCCCGCCTCGACCTCTGCCAGGATCAGGCGTTCGATCGTCAAGACCATGCGCGGCTGGACGATCCCCGCACTCGAGGTCAATACGCGCAGCGCCCGCTCCTGCTCGCGTTCAAGCCATATCCGCAGTCCCCTCGTGCCCACCAGTTCGCGGTTGAAGGCATCAAAGGTGTCGACCAGGGCCGTGGCCCCGATGGCCGAGACGCCGTGGCGGTGCGCTTCGAGTCGCGCTTCGGCCATCGCCGCGAGCGTCTCTCCCAGAAAGGACTCGCGCGTGCCAAACCAGCGATGCATCGTCGCGCGCGCGAGGCCGAGGTCGAGTGCGATCGCCTGCACGTCGACGCGCTCGCCGCTCAGGAACCGCTCGCTGGCGAGCGCGAGCGCGTCGCCTCGCGTGGCGGCGGCCGGCCGGCCGGGGCGGCCGTGTGCGATCTGTGCCATTCCCAGAGCGTAACCGGCCGCCTCGGGGCCTCGTCGGCGGCCGGACGCCCGTCGCGCTCGCCGGATGCGCAGGCGGGCCTGCGCGAACGGGCGGCTGCGCCTCTGATAGAACAGCGCTCAGCGACGACCCTCGACGGACATCTCGACAAGGAGCCCAACATGGCCTATTCCGTTCCGCCGCTCCCCTACGCGTATGACGCGCTCGAACCGCACATCGACAAGGCGACGATGGAATTCCACCACGACAAGCATCACCAGGCCTACGTGGACAAGGCCAACGCCGCGCTCGCCGGCACGCCGCTCGCGGACGCCGCGATCGAGGACGTGCTGCGCGATCTCTCGCAGGTGCCCGCCGACAAGCGCACGGCCGTGCAGAACAACGGCGGCGGCCACTACAACCACTCGCTGTTCTGGGAGATCATGAGCCCGGACGGCGGCGGCGCGCCCGACGGCGCGCTGGCGCAGGCGATCGACTCGACGTTCGGCTCGTTCGACGCCTTCCAGGCGAGCCTCAAGGAAACCGGCGTCAACCAGTTCGGCTCGGGCTGGTCGTGGCTCGTGCACAACGGCTCGGCGCTCGCGATCGTCGGCACGCCCAACCAGGACAGCCCGATCTCGATGGGCAGCACCCCGCTGCTGGGCGTCGACGTGTGGGAGCACGCCTACTACCTGAAGTACCAGAACCGCCGCCCGGACTACGTCGATGCGTGGTGGAACGTGGTCGCCTGGCCGAAGGTCGCCGAGCGCTTCGCCGCCGTGTCCTGATCAGCGATCTGCCGCCCAGCGTGCACACGTGCGGTGGCGAGGGGCGCATGCGCCCCTCGCTGGACTGCCGCATGCGGCAGTCCTGGCCGGCCACATGTGGCCGGCCGTCGATGAGCCGCATGCGGCTCATCGCGGGCCCGCGCATGCGCGGGCCCGTCTCTCCCTAAGATCGATCGAGATGGACGAGGACTGGGCGCGGCGCACGCGCGAAGGCCTCAGAGCGCGCTGCCGCCTCAGCCGCGGTTGAAGCGCCTGCCGGCCACCGGCGAGTCGGCCTCCTGCAGCGCGCCGGCCGGCGCGAGCGGCTCGAGCATCGACTCGAGCACGGCGTCGGCCGCCTCGTCGCTGTCGACCGCGGCCGCCTCGAGCGCCGCCATGCGCTCGGGGGTCATCTGCGTGGCGTCCTCGTTCTCGGCCAGCCACTCGCGCGCCGCCGCCGCCTGGCCCTCGTCGCGCTGGACGGTCTTGCCGGCGGCGTAGTAGCGGTCGATCTCCTTGAACAGCTCATCGACGAGCTGCTCGGTCGGAACCTTCTTCAGCGGCTCGCCCTTGGAGTAGATCATGCCCATGTCTTTGGCCCCGGTGATGCCGAAGTCCGCGTGGCGCGCCTCGCCGATGCCGTTCACCGCGCAGCCGAGCACGGACACCTCGATCGCGTCCTCGTAATCCTCCAGGCGACGCTCGACCTCGGCCACGACGGTGTCCATGTCGAACTGCAGGCGCCCGCACGTGGGGCACGCGATCAGGTCGGGTCCGCGCTCGCGCAGCCGCAGCGCCTTGAGGATCTCCCACGCGACCTTCACCTCCTCCTCGGCATGGAAGGTCGACAGCGAGATCCTGATCGTGTCGCCGATGCCGTCGGCGAGCAGCGTGCCCAGCCCGACGGCCGACTTCAGCGAGCCCGACCACTTCGTGCCGGCCTCGGTGACGCCGAGGTGCAGCGGGTATGGGATGCGCTCGGACAGCAGCCGGTTGGCGGCGATCGTGTTCGGGACCGACGTCGACTTCATCGACACCTTGAAGTCGTCGAAGTCCAGCCGCTCCATCAGCGCCACGGTCTCGACCGCCGCGGTCACGAGCGCCTCGACCGGGTTGTCGTACTCCAGCTGGCGCAGGTGCTTGGGCAGCGAGCCCGAGTTGACGCCCACGCGCAGCGGCGTGCCCCGCTGCCTGGCCAGCGCGATCACCTCGGCGACCTTCTCGGGCCCGCCGATGTTGCCGGGGTTCAGCCGCACGCAGTGCGCGCCGGCCTCGATCGCCTTCAGCGCGAGCGTGTGGTTGAAGTGGATGTCGGCGATCACGGGGATCGGCGAGCGCTCGACGATCGTCTTCAGCGCCTCGGCGTCCTGCTCGCGCGGGACCGCCACGCGCACGATGTCCGCGCCGGCGGCGGCCACCGTCACGATCTGGTCCATCGTCGCCGCCAGGTTGGCGGTCTCGGTCTTGGTCATCGTCTGCACCGCGACGGGCGCGCCGCCGCCGATCGGCACGCCGCCCACGTTTATCTGGCGCTCTGAGGCCATGGCCTGATTCTACGATGCGCCCGCCGCGCGGCCGCTGCGCGCGGTCGACACGTCGCGCGCCATCTGCACGAGCAACGCGCTAGCCGCCCAGGCGGCCGATGTCGTTGCTGAAGCCGTTGAACACGAGGAACAGCATCAGCACGATCCCCACCGAGCTGAAGCGGTACATCGCCACGAGCGAGATGCGCCGCCCGCGCACCTTCTCGGCGGCGGCCCAGAGGATGTGACCGCCGTCGAGCGGCAGGAACGGGAACAGGTTGATCACGGCGAGGATCAGCGAGATGAAGCCGAGGAACACGACGCGCGAAGCCGGTGCCGGCTACGACCGTTTCGTGCGCGGTCTCGGTGATGCCGACGATGCTCGATATCTGGCCGCGCGCCTTGGAGTTCGTGAGCGCGTGCGCAAAGCCCGTGAGCGTCTGCCAGGTGACGTGCCACATCTCGGCGACGGCCGCGCCGGCGGCCGCAAGCGGGCCGAAATGCTTGGGTTCGCCGAACGAGAACCCGATCAGCATGCGCTTGGCTTCGGGTTCATAGCGCGGGTACACGGCCAGCGCCAGCAGCTGGTCGGCGCGGCGAACCGTCAGCTTCACGGGAGTCGTCGCCCGGCAGTCCTTGGTCAGCGGGCCGGCGCAGCGGTGGGCATCGATCGCCGCGCGCGCCGAGGCAACCGTCGCCGGCCGGCCTTCGACGGCGACGATCCTGTCCCCCACACGCAGCACGCCGTCGGCCGGCTCGTGCTTGCCCACGCCGAGCACGGACGTCGTCGTCGAGAGCGTCGAGACCGAGGGGTCCAGGTTGCCGAGCGCGATCGCGCCGTTGATGCTGCCCGCGAACAGCACGGCCCAGAAGAGCACGAACGCGATCACGATGTTCACGCCGGGGCCGGCGAGGATCACGACGATCCGCTTCCACGGCGCCTGGTTGTAGTAGGCGCGGCGCGTGACCTCGGGGTCGAGCTCGAGCTCGGCCGCCTGCTCGTCGCGCGGGCCGTCGACGGCGCCCGGCAGAACCGCGGTCGCCACCGCGGCCGGCGACGCGGAGCGCTGCAGCTCCTCGGGCGTCATGCCCGCGATCTTCACGTAGCCGCCGAGCGGGATCGCGCCGATCGCGTACTCGGTCTCGCCGCGGCGAACGCGCGCGATCGTCGGCGGAAAGAACAGCGAGAAGCGCTCCACGCGCATGCCGACGGCCTTCGCCACCGCGAAGTGGCCCAGCTCGTGCAGGATGATCAGCAGCACGATGCCGAGGATGGTCAGGACCCAGCTCACCGATCCCAGTCTGGCACGCCGCGGCCCGCGTGCCGGCGGTTGGCGCGCGACCGTGGCGCGGCGGTTCGCCGGGTCGCGGCCGGCGGCTAGTGGTAGAATAGCCCACTATGGCATTCGTCGTCGCTCGACGCTCTGGCTCCTGGGAGCTGCGCGAGTCGCGCTCGACGCCCGCGGGCCCGCGGGCGCGCACGCTGGCGACGTTCAGGACGCTCACGCCGGAGGTCATCGAGCACGCGCGCGGTCGCGCCTCACGACCGCTGCACCCCGACGAGGTCCGCGAGAGCGCGCGCCGCGCCGGCGCGCCCGTGGCGCCCGGCGCCGCCGACCGCGCGGCGGGTGAGCTGCTGCAGCAGCTCGCCGGAGGGCGGCCTCCGCGCCCCGTGCTCGCGCGACTGCTCGCCGACGCGCTGCAGGTCGCGCACGGCGCCTCGCCGGACCGGCCGCGGGGCCGCACGGCGCGCGATGCCCCGTCTGACAGCGCCCGCGCCGCCGCCGCCTGGATCGCCGCCAGCGCGCAGTCGCGCGGGGACGCGCTGCGCGACCTGCTGCTGCTCGCAGACCGCCTCCCGGCCCGCGCAGCCCCGAGCCGCGCCAGCTTCCCGCGCCTGCGCTCGGCACCCGCGTGACGCCGAGCCTGCCCGAGAAGATCCTCGCGATCGACCGGCGGCTGCGCGCGGCGGACATCGCCCACGCCTTCGGCGGCGCGCTCGCGCTCGCCTACTACGCCGAGCCGCGCGCGACGATCGACATCGACGTCAACCTGTTCGTCGCGCCGGCGGCCTACGAGGCGGTCGCGGCTGCGCTGCGGCCGCTCGGCGTGCAGACCGACGTCGACGTGCTCGCGCTGGCGCGCGACGGCCAGTGCCGCGTGTGGTGGGAGCGCACCCCGCTGGACCTCTTCTTCGCCTACGACGAGATCCACGACGCGATGCGCCGGGGCGCGCGCGCGGTGCCGTTCGGCGAGGACAGGCTGCCGATTCTCGCGCCCGAGCACCTGGTCGTGTGCAAGGCCGTGTTCGACCGGCCCAAGGACTGGCTGGATATCGAGCAGGTGCTCGTCTGCGTCGACGATCTCAACGTCGGCGAGATGCGCTCATGGCTGGCGCGCCTGGTGGGCGACGGCGACGAGCGGTCGCAGCGCCTGGAGCAGGCGCTGGCGACGCTGAGCGCGGGCTGAGCGAGCGCCGTCAGGCGGCCCGCGCGACGGCTCCCAGCGCGACCGCGCGCGCGCTGCGATCGGCCTCGTACAGCGACTCGAACGCGCGCACCGGCTCCGCGGGCAGCGCCGCGAGCGTGTGCTCGATCACCGTCGCGATGTCCAGGAAGCGCAGGCGCCCGTCGAGAAACGCGTGCACGGCGACCTCGTTGGCGGCGTTCAGCACGCACGGCGCGGTGCCGCCGGCGCGCGCCGCGTCGCCGGCCAGCGCCAGACAGGGGAAGGCCTCGAGGTCGACGGCTTCGAACGTCAGCTCGCCGATCGCCGCCAGCGACAGCGGCGCGACCCCCACGTCGACGCTCTCGCCGCCATGCAGCGCGTAGGAGATCGCGATGCGCATGTCGGGCGGGCCGATGTGCGCGAGCATCGCGCCGTCGGCAAGCTGGGCCAGGCCGTGCACGATCGACTCCGGGTGCACGACGACGTCGATCCGCTCATACGGCGTGCCGAACAGGTGGTGGGCCTCCATCAGCTCCAGGCCCTTGTTCATCAGCGTGGCCGAGTCGATCGTGATCTTGCCGCCCATCGCCCAGGTCGGGTGCGCGAGCGCCTGCTCGACCGTCACCCCCTGCAGCTGCGCCCGCGTACGCCCGCGGAACGGCCCCCCGCTCGCGGTGATCGTGATGCGCTCGACGGCCCCCGGCGGCTGCCCGGCGATCAGCTGGTGAAGCGCGGTGTGCTCGGAGTCGACCGGGATGATCTGCGCGCCCGTCGCCTCCGCCAGCGCGGTCACGAGCTCGCCGCCCACGACCAGCGACTCCTTGTTGGCCAGCGCGAGATCGATGCCCTCCCCGAGCGTCGCCACGGTCGGCCCGAGGCCCGCCGAGCCCACGAGCGCGTTGAGCACGAGATCGGCGCCCGACTCGACGACCAGGCGCACGAGGCCCTCCGCCCCGCCGAGCACCTCGCCGTCCTCCCACGCCTGCGCGGCGCTCGCGGCGGCCTGCTCGTCGGCGAGCGCGACGCGGCCCACGCCGTACGCGCGCGCCTGCTCGACGAGCGCCTCCCACGAGCGCTCGGCCGACAGCCCCACGAGCTCGAGCTCCTCGCTGGCCGCGCACACGTCGAGGGCCTGCGTGCCGATCGAGCCGGTGGAGCCGAGGATCAGCAGGCGCTTGCGCTCGGGCATACGCCGCCTTATATCGCGTACCTCGTGCCCGGACACCCTCCGCCAGGCATTTGCCTGCCGATCCCCGACGCGCCGGCCGGGCGCGCGGCGCGGCCGGCTCGGCGTGCGCCGATCGCCTGTCGCCCACGCGATGACGGCCAGTTGCGCCGTGCGATAACGTGCCACGCCAGACCGTTCCCGTGGTAGTGCGCGTGGGGCGTCGCCACGGGTGCGCGTGCTGGAGGGCTGGCGAGCGTGACCGGTGGGCGACCGAAGCTCTCGACCGAGACCGCCGGGCCGCTCCGTTCAAGGGGAGGGGAGTGAGACGCAACCGAATCGTCGCGATGTGTGTCGTGGCCGGGCCACCCCGGAAGTCTCCAAGGGCAACCTCAAGCCAGTCGGGATCAAACATTGCTGCACGCCGCAGGCTCCGCCGGAACTCGAATTCGACGCGCGCTCGGGCACGTTGGAAAACGAAAAAAGCCAGTGACGAAGATCGAAGAATCGTTGAAGGTCCTCGGGTACGGAGGCGAGGAAGTCATCAACGGCACAATCGGGTAGCCCAGGGAGGGATATTGCAATGAGTAAGAAGCTTTTCATCGGCGTCCTGCTGATGGTCGTTGTCGCGTTCGCGGTGACGCCCATGGCCGAGGCTGCTACGCCGGCCCACTATTACTCAGGCGGACTGGGAGCCGTCGCGCGGGTCGCGGGCGGCGAAAAAATCGCCACCATCGCGTGGGGCACCCTGTCGCTTAGGAACGTGACAACGGGCGGGAGAGTGTCGTGCCACAACGTGATTGGCGGTGTCGAGGAAAACCCGGAACCGGGTGGAGAAGCCGGCCCGGCCGGAATTGGTGAAACCCAATCGTTCAACCCGTATAACTGCGAAAGCGAAGCTTGCACCGCCGCAGCGACGGGAGGCGGCCCGGCGACGTACATCTCCGTCTTTGCGGAAGGCACAGAAGCTCCGTTCCCGGGTGGCGGGAACGGCACGATGACCAACCCCTCGGGGCCCACCGGGACGACCGAAGAGCCGTTGGCGGCGAGCGGGGACAACCTCAGATGGAAGAACGTCCTGATCGATGAACTCACCAAAGTCAGGCAGGAAACCCTGGAAGCGAAACTCAACGTCATCTGCCACGTGATGACAGCTGTGAACGCCAAAGGCGAACCTATCTACGGTGCGCAGATGCCGGAAGTCTCCGACGGCAACAACAGGCCCCTCGGCGTGCCCCACTGCTGCTCGCCGCTGGCTCCGCCGGAACTGGCGTTCGACGCCAAATCCGGCACGCTCGTCAACGAAAAAGGCCAGGAAGGCAAGACCGAAGGATTGTTGAAGGTCCTCGGGTATGGGGGCGAGGAAATCATCAACACCAAACAAGGCTAAGCTGGCTTTAGCTGGCAAAGCCGTCACAGGCTGGCTAAGCCATCGCCTTTTCGCCGCTCACTAGACGTAAGCCGCCCAGATGTAGTAGCCGACGACGATCGCGAACAGCGCGGCGTCGAGACGATCGAGCGCCCCGCCATGGGCGCCGAACAGCGCGCCGGAGTCCTTGGTGTGCGCTTCGCGCTTGAGAAACGACTCGAACAGGTCGCCCAGCGGCGCCGCCAGCGCGACGCCGACGCCGAGCACGAGCGCGTGCTTGCCCGGCAGCCAGGACTGATAGCGCCCCGCGATCCACACGCCGAGCACCGCGCAGGCCATCCCGATCAGCAGCCCCTCGACGGTCTTGTTCGGCGAGATTCGCGGCGCCAGCGGGCGGCGTCCGAACAGCTGGCCGCCGAGGTAGGCGCCGGTGTCGCCGAGGAACGTGCCGACGAGGATGTCGATCACGATCCCAAGCCCGTGCGGCAGGCCGCGCAGCAGCACGGCGATCGCCAGCGCGAAGCCGATCCAGTAGATGCCCAGCAGCGTCAGCGCCATGCCGCCGACGCTCGGCCGCGGCTGCAGGAGCGTGAGCGCGAACAGCACCGGCAGCGCCGCCACCGCCGCGAGCAGCACCTGCGCCTGGTCGCCGTAGAGGGCCGCGGCGAGCAGCCCCGCGAGGCCGATGAACCCGGCCAGGCGCACCGGCCTCGCCCGCGCATACATCTCATACAGCTCGTGCATACACACGCAGCCGAGCACGAACAGCCCGAGCGCGAACACCGCGCCGCCCTCGATCACCAGAAACAGCGCGACGGCGATCGCGGGGATCGCCGCGAGCAGGCGCGCGCTCAGCTCCGAGCGCTCGCGACGCGGCGGCCGGCGACTCGCGCGCGCGGCGCGAGCGGGGCGAGCGCGTGTTGCCATCAGGCGCCCGTCATCGTCCGCCGAACCGGCGCCGGCGGGCGGAGAACTCGGCGAGCGACTGCTCGAGCGCCTCGCGCGTGAAGTCCGGCCACAGCTCGTCGCGGAAGATCAGCTCGGAGTAGGCCGACTGCCAGAGCAGGTAGTTGGACAGACGCCGCTCGCCGCTCGTGCGGATGATCAGGTCGGGATCGTGCATCTCGGGTGCATACAGGCAGGCGCGGAACTCCTCCTCGCTGCTTCCCTCAAAGCGTCGCGCGGCGTCGAGGATCTCCGCCCGCCCACCGTAGTTGAACGCGACGAACAGCGTGATCCGCTTGTTCTCGCGCGTCAGCGCTTCCGCCCAGCTCATCTGCTCGAGCAGGCGCTCGCTGATGCCCTCGCGACGACCGATGAACCGCATCCGCACGCCCTCCTCGTGCAGCTCGGGCGTTTCGTCGGCGATCCGCTGCGAGAACATCTCCATCAGGCCGCTGACCTCGCGCGCGGGGCGCGACCAGTTCTCGGTCGAGAACGAATACACGGTCAGCTCCTCGATACCCAGGTCCACGGCGTCGCGCAGGCGCGCCTTGACGGTGTCGGCGCCCGCGCTGTGACCGTCGTTGACCGGCACCCCGTGCGCGCGCGCCCAGCGACCGTTTCCGTCGGTGATGATCGCGACATACCTGGGGCCCGCGCCCTTCGCCGCCGCCCGGTCTGCCGGCGCCCGCTCCCCGGCTGCCCCCATCACACTTCGAGGATCTCGTCTTCCTTGGCCTTGAGCGCGCCGTCCAGCTCGCCGACGCGCGCATCGGTCAGCTTCTGCAGCTCCACCTCGGCGCGGTGCTCGTCGTCGGAGGACGCCTCGCCCGCCGCCTTCAGCTCGCGCAGGTGCTGCATCACGTCGCGCCGCACGTTGCGGATCGCCACGCGCCCCTCCTCGGCGAGGTTGCGCACCACCTTGACGAGCTCCCTGCGGCGCTCTTCGGTCAGCTCGGGCACGACCATGCGCACGACGTTGCCGTCGTTGGACGGGTTCAGCTTGACGTCGGACTCGTTGATCGCCTTCTCGATCGCCTTGATCGCCGACTTGTCATAGGGCTGCACGGTGATCAGGCGAGCTTCCGGCGCGGAGATCGTGGCCAACTGGTTCAAGGGGGTCTGGGCGCCGTAGTAGTCGACCGTCACGCGGTCGAGCAGCGACGGGCTCGCGCGCCCGGTGCGCACGGTGGCGAACTCCTGCTGGGCGGAATGCACGGACTTGACCATTCGCTCGCGCGCATCCTTGAGCAGCTCGTCGATCAGATCATCCGCCGCCATCATCAGCTCCCGTCGATGTCGTCACCAGTGTGCCCACCCTCTCGCCTGAGATTATCCGCGCGAGGCCCGTCTCGTCGTCCATGTTGAAGACGTTCAGCGGCATGCCGTTGTCCATGCACAGCGCGAGCGCCGTGGAGTCCATCACGCGCAGGCGCCGCTCGATCGCCTCCATGTGGGTGATCTGCGGGATGAACTCGGCGCTCGGGTCGACCGCTGGATCGGCCGTGTAGACGCCCTGCACGCCGTTCTTGGCCATCAGGATGATCTCGGCGTGGATCTCGGCCGCGCGCAGCGCCGCCGCGGTGTCGGTCGTGAAAAACGGGTTGCCCGTCCCGGCGGCGAAGATCACCACTCTGCGCTTCTCCAGATGGCGCATCGCGCGGCGCCGGATGTAGGGCTCGGCGACCTCCGAGACCGCGAGCGCGGACTGCACGCGCGTGTTCGTGCCGCCCTTCTCCAGCGCGTCCTGCAGCGTGAGCGCGTTGAGGACCGTCGCGAGCATGCCCATGTAGTCGGCGGTCGCGCGGTCCATGCCGGCGGCGGCGGCCTGCATGCCGCGATAGATGTTGCCGGCGCCGACGACGATCGCGACCTCCACGCCCTGCTCGTGAACCGCCGCGACCTGCCGCGCGACGGCGACCACGCGCGCGGGGTCGGTGCCGAACTCCAGCTCGCCCATCAGCGCCTCGCCGGAGAGCTTGAGCAGGATGCGTCTGAAGACGGGGCCGGCCACTGCGGCCGGAGCCTACTGCCCTATCGCGAAGCGCGCGAAGCGGCGGATGACCACGTTCTCGCCCGTCTTCGCGGTCAGCTCGTCGCGCAGCTGCTGGACGGTCTTGCCGTCGAACTTCGGATTGTGCATCTCCTGCTCGAGCAGCACGATCGTCTGATACCAGGAGTCGAGCTTGCCGGCGACGATCTTCTCGCGGATGTTCTCCGGCTTGTCGGCGGCCTCCTGCTCGTAGACGCGCGCCTCGGCGTCGCGCACGTCCTGCGGCACGTCCTCGCGCCCGACGAACCGAACAGTCGGCGTCGCCGCGACCTGTATCGCCACGTCGCGCGCAAAGGCCACGAAGTCATCGTTGGTGGCGACGAAGTCGGTGTTGCAGTCGACCTCGATCAGCACGCCCACCTTCGCGCCGGCGTGGATGTAGGACTGGACCGTCCCCTCGGTCGCCGTGCGCTCCCCCAGGTCCTGGATCTTCTTGCCCTGCTTGACGCGCAGGATCTCGATCGCCTGCTCGATGTCGCCCTGCGCCTCCGCCAGCGCCTTCTTGCAGTCCATCATCCCCGCGCCCGTGCGATCACGCAGCGCCTTCACGTCCTTCGCCGAGATCTGCCCCTCGGTGGCCTGCCCCTCGGCGGCGCTCACGACTCACCGCCCTCCGTCACGGCCTCCGCGACGGCCGCTGGCGCATCCGGCGCCGCATCCGGCGCCGAATCCGCGGGCTCGCCGTCACTCGCCGCCTCGGCGCTCTCCGGCGCGTCCGGGGTCTCGCTCTGCTGCGCCGGCGCGTCCTGGGCCGGCTGGGCCGCCTCCGCCGACTGCTCGGACGCCTCGGCTGCCGGCTCGGGCGCGGACGCCTCGGCGGCGGGCGGCTGCTCGGGTGCGGGCTCCGGTGCGGGCGCCTCAGGAGCGGTCTCGGCGGCGGGCGGCGGCTCGGGTGCAGGCGGGGCCTGGGCAGGCGGCTCGTTCGGCGCGGCGGCCGCCTCGGCGGGTGCCGGGGCGGTTGGGGCCGCCGCCTGCGCCGCGGCCTCCTTTGCCGCGGCCTGCTTGGCGGCCTGCTCTTTGGCAGCCTGCTCCTCCGCCTGTCGCTTCGCCTCTTCCTCGGCTTCGCGCTTGGCTCGCGCCTCGGCCTCGGCGCGTGCGCGTTCCTCGGCTTCCTGACGCGCCCGTTCCTCCTCGGCGCGGAACACAGAGTAGCCCTCGGCCACGACCTGTCCGATCGCCTGGGTGATCAGCGCGCACGAGCGAATCGCATCGTCGTTGCCGGGGATCACGAAGTCGATCCCGTCGGGGTCGCAGTTGGTGTCGACCAGGCCGATGATCGGGATGCGCAGGCGCTGGGCCTCGCGCACCGCGATCATCTCGGTTTTGAGGTCGATCACAAACATCGCGTTCGGCACACGCTGCATGTCTTTGACGCCGCCGAGATTGGCGCGCAGCTTGGCGAGGTCGGCCTGGGCGGACATCCGCTCGCGCGTGGGCAGCAGCGCCAGCTGGCCGTCGGCCTCGTAGCGTTCGAGGTCGTGCAGCCGGCGGATCCGCTGGTTGATCGTCTGGAAGTTGGTCAGCAGCCCGCCGAGCCAGCGGTGGTTGACGTAGGGCATGCCGGCCGCCTCGGCCACGTCGCGGATCGTGTCGCGCGCCTGCTTCTTGGTCCCGACGAACAGCACCGTGCCGCCGCGATGTGCCAGGTCGCCGGCGAACCTCTGCGCCTGCTCGAGCAGCGCGGCCGTCTTGACCAGATCGATGATGTAGATGCCGCTGCGCTCACCGAAGATGAAACGGCGCATCTTCGGGTTCCAGCGACGCGTCTGGTGACCGAAATGGACCCCGGCCTCCAGCAACTCGGGAATGCCAACCTGAGCCACGGATACTCCCTTTTTGATTTTGCCTGTCGGCCGCGCGGACGTAGCGGACCCGGAGACTCGCTGTGCGCGCTCCGGGCAGGGCCGCTATCCCTCACCGCACGGGTCGGAGATTGAATGCGAGCCCGCAGGATAGCCGAACGAGACCAGCTAGGCCCGTTCGGCCCGCGCGAGCGCCTCGACGAGATCGGCCGGCAGCGGCGAGCTGACGTCGACGCGCCCGCCGCCGAGCGGATGGTCGAAGGCCAGTCGCGCGGCGTGCAGGAACTGGCGCTCCAGGCCGAGCTGGCCGCTGGTCCCATACTCGCGATCGCCGCACACCGGATGGCCGATCGCCTGCAGGTGCACGCGGATCTGATGCGTGCGCCCCGTCTCCAGGCGCAGCCGCAGAAGCGAGGTGTCGGCGAGCGCGCGCTCCAGCTGGAAGTGCGTGCGCGCCTGGCGCCCGCCGCGCGGCTGGTCTGAGGAGCGCACGGCCATCCGCGTGCGCACCCTGCGATCACGGCCGATCGGCGCCTCGATCGTCCCCGAGCGCGCGGGCGGGCGCCCCTGCACGAGCGCGAGGTACTCGCGTTCGATCTCGCGGCGCGCGAGCGCCGCCGCCAGCAGCCTGTGGGCCTCCTCGGTGCGCGAGACGACCAGCAGCCCCGACGTGTCGCGGTCCAGCCGGTGCACGATGCCGGCGCGCTGGGGATCGCCGCCGCCCGCCCGCCCCGCGAGCAGCTGGGCGAGCGTGCCGTGCGGATGGCCGCGGGCGGGATGCACCACGACGCCTGGAGCCTTGTCGACGACCAGCAGGTGCTCGTCCTCGTAGGCGATCTGAAACGGCTCGCTCATGGCTCGCGATGGCGCCGGTGATCGACGACCAGCAGCAGGAGCGCGACGCCGAGGACGATCGACGTGTCGGCCAGGTTGAACGGCGGCCACCCGAGCGGCAGCTTGATGAAGTCCGTCACCGAGCCCTCGCGGAGGCGATCGACGATGTTGCCGAGCGCTCCGCCGAGCAGCATCCCCGTGGGCAGCCAGAGCAGCGGCTGGGCGGCGTGGCGCGCGAAGTACACGATCAGCAGCACGAGCGCGGCGCCGATCAGGACCGTTACCGCGACGTCGCTGCCCGGCAGCAGCCCGAAGGCCACCCCGCGGTTGCGCGCGTGCACAAGCTCGATGCCAGGGAGCAGCTTGCGTTCTTCGCCTTCGGAGATCGAGCCGCGCACGGCCCGCTTGGAGAGCTGGTCGATCGCCACGACGACCGCGACCACCGCGCCGACGCGCGCCCATCCGGCGAGCTCGCGGCGCCGCGAGATCGCGAGCGGCCCGTCGCCCAATCCGCCGGTGGAGGGCCGATGCTCGTCGGGCTGCGTGCCCTCCCTCGAGCGCATCGGGGCTCAGCGGCGCGGCGTGCGCCAGGCGACGTCAGCCATGGATCAGCCGCTCGACGACCACGCGGCGGATCACTTCGAGCGTGATGATGGCCAGGATCGGGCTCAGGTCGATGCCACCGAACGGGGGCAGGAACCTGCGGAAGATCCGCAGAAACGGTTCGGCGACGTCGCGCAGGAACCCGAGCACGAGATCGAGCGTGCGTGAGTACGACGGGCGCAGTCCGACCGAGAACAGCAGCTGGATCACGATGTAGAGGATGATCAGCAGGATGTAGACGTAGATCAGCACCGAGAGGAATTCGGCGATCTGCACGCGCGCGCTGGCCAGTGGCAGGATGGCGTGCGTCATGCGCCCGGCGCCCCGAGCACCGCGTCCAGCGCGTCGCTGAAGGCGCCGCGCACGCCGGCGCGCTCGAGCGCCTGCAGCCCGCGCGCGGTCACGCCCCCCGGCGAGGCCACCTCGCGGCGCACGGCCTGCGTGTCGTTGCCGCGGCAGCGCAGCAGCTCGGCGGTCCCGGCGAGCGTCTGCACGACCAGCTGCGCGCCGAGCGCGGCCGGGATGCCGCGGCGGATGCCCGCGTCGACCTGCGCCTCGGCGATCAGCGCCACATAGGCCGGGGCGCACGACATCAGCCCCATCGCGACGTCCAGCAGCTCGTCGGGGAGCACGACGAGCGTCCCCAGTTCGGCGAACAGCGCCTCGACCTCCGCATCGAGCGCCGTCGGCCCCTCGCCGCCAGCGCCGTCGGCCGCCGGCCGGTCGGGGTCGGCGGCCTGCACGATCGCCCCCGCGCGAACCTCTACGGGCAGCGACGGGATGAATCGATAGACCGGGCAATCCGGGTAGGCCTGCCTGAGCGCGGGCAGCGGCGTCGCCGCGAGGATCGAGGCCACCGCGCGCGCGCGCGGGGCGATCTCGCGCGCCACCTCGGCCAGCTGCGAGGGCTTGTGGCACAGCACGACAAGATCTGCGCGCCGGGCGACCTCGGCGTTTGAGCGAAGGGCCTCTCCGGAGACCTCCTTCGCCAGCGCCTCTGCGCGCTCGGCGAAGGGGTCTGAGCACAGCACCGGGCGGCCCCAGCCCCGCGCGAGCGCGCGAGCCATGTTGCCCGCGCCGATGAGCCCTATTTGCATGAGATGTGCGGCATCGTAGACGCTCTCGAGGCGTCAGACGCCGGGCATCGCGCGTCAGGACTGGTTGAAGAAGCCCTTCTCGATCAACCTCGCGCGCTCCTCGGCGGAGATCTCGACGTTGCGCGGCGTGAGCATGAAGACCTTGTCGGCGATCCGCTGCATGCCGCCGTCGAGCGCGTACGTGAGTCCCGAGGCGAAATCGATCAGCCGCTTTGCGAGGTCGGTTTCCGAGCTCTGGAGGTTGAGGATCACGGGGATCGAGTCCTTGAACTTGTCGGCGATCTGCTGCGCGTCGTTGAACGACTTCGGCACCACGAGGTGCACGCGCACGTCGCCGTTGCCGCGGCCGACCGGCTTCAGAACGCTCGTCGCCCGCCCGTGCCGTCCCCCGGCCTCACCCTGGTCCTCGTCGGCGAAGATGTCGTCGAACTCGTCGCGCCGGCGGCGCAGGCGGCGCACGTTCGGGCGCTCGCGGTAGCGGTCCTCGATGTCCGCCTCGGGCTCGTCGTAGTCGTCCTGGTACTCCTCGGCGAGGCCGAAGTACACAAGCGCGCTGTGCCAGGAGTCGCGAATAGACATCTATTACTGGTGCGTTTCGCCTAACAGGCCGATTTCCCTGCTCATCCTAACCGCTGACCACCGCGCAGCCGCCCGGCAGCCCGCCCCCAGCGGCCTTAATCGTAGAGGCTCGTTCCGATCCGTACTATCGTCGCGCCCTCTTCGGCCGCCACAACGTAATCCTGGGACGTTCCCATCGACAGCTCGCTGAGGCCGTGCTCGTCCGCGAGCGCCCGCAGCGCCGCAAACCAGCGGCGGCCGGCCTGCGGATCGCGCGACAGCGGGGGCATCGTCATCAGTCCCGCGACAGGCACCGGCGAGCGCGCGATGAACGATTCGAGCTCGCTCGGCGCGATGCCGGCCTTGCCCTGCTCGCCGGCGACGTTGACCTCGATCAGGATGCGCAGGTCGGGGCGCGCCAGCTCACGGTGGCGCGCGAGCTCGCGCAGCGCCGACTCGGAGGCGACCGAGTGGATCAGGCGCACGTGGGGCACGATCAGGCGCACGCGCCTGCTCTGCAGCTGGCCGATGAAATGCCACTCGAACAGCTCTCCGTGGGCCGCGACCTTGGCCTGCAGATCCTGCGCGCGGTTCTCGCCGACCAGACGCACGCCGGCCTCGGCCAGGACCGGCATGTCCTGCGACGACACGTACTTCGTCGCCGCCAGCACGCGCAACGCTGCCGGGTCGCGCCCCGTGCGGCCCGCGGCGTCGGCGAGCTCCGCTCGCACGCGCTCGAGGTTTTCGCGCACGCGCCCGGCGCGCGCGACGGGGATCAGCTCAGCCACGCGATGCCCGCCTGGCGTCCCGCGCGCTGCGCTTCGCGCCGGTGCGAGAAGAAGCGCTCGTCGCAGATCGTGCACAGCTCGACGTCGCGCACGCTGCTCACGCCGGCGGCCAGCAGCCGCTCGCGGGCGATCGCCTTCAGGTCGATCGGCGTGCCGGCCCGCGGGCTCGTGCCGGCGGGCCCGTCCGGCGCAGCGCCGCCCGGCGCCGCGAGGGCCGCGTGGACCTCGGGCCCGACCTCATAGCAGCATGGCCCGGCGCCGGGGCCGATGACCGCGACGATCTCCGCGGCGCGCTCGCGCTCGCTGCCCGACCGCGCGTCCAGGGCGTCGACTGGGCCGAGCTCGCGCACCGCGCGCACGCCCTCCTCGAGCACCCCGGCGGCGAGCCCGCGCCAGCCGGCGTGGACGGCCGCGACCGCCGACGGCGAGGCGATGATCACCGGCAGGCAGTCCGCCGTCAGCACCATCACGCCGAGGCCGCTCGCGCTCGTCGCCTGGCCGTCCGCCTTGGCGGTCGCCGCTCCGTTGCGGCGCCCCTGCCCCGGAGCGGCGCGCTGCACCGTGCTGCCGTGGACCTGCGCCCCGGCGCACAATCGCTGCAGCCCAAGCTCGCCGCATAGCCGATCACGGACCGCGGCGCCGTGTGCGTGCGCGTCGCCGCGCATCGTCGACAGGTTGCCGTCGGCCCGCTCGGTGAACAGCGCCCAGCCGCCGCCCAACAGCGCGCAGCGGATCATCGCGCGCCGCTTTCCCGAGCGCTCGCGAGCCGTCGTCTCACGACCGCCCCAAGGCCGCCCGCAGCTGGGCGTCGCGCTCATCGGGCACGCGATCGTCCAGGCGGGCGCGCAGGACGTCATCCAGGCGACGACCGATGTCCGGCCCCTGCGGGATGCCGGCTGCGAGCAGGTCCGATCCGTCGATGCGCAGGCGCACGTGGCGCAACTCGGCAAGCCAGCGGCGCGCGGCCTGCGGGTTGGCCTGCGCGCCAGCGAGCGCGATGCCCTCCGGTGGAACAGCGCCGAGCAGCGAGTACAGCTCCGAGGCGCTGCGGGCGCCGCGCAGCCCGTCGACCAGTGCAACCCCCGCCCGCGCCGCCGCGACCGCGCGGTCGCGATCGGCGGCCGGGAACTCCAGCCGGTGCAGCAGCGCCGCCAGCTCGGCGTCGGAGTCGTCGCCGGCGCGCAGCACGAGCGGCATTCCCACAGCCGCCAGCAGCAGCAGGTCGCGACGCCCGTCGCCGGAGAGCAGCGCGAGCGCGCCCGCTGCGAGCTCCCGGTCCAGGAGCAGGCGCGGGTGCAGCGCGGTGAGCACGCCGAGGTCGTCGAGCGCCGCCAGCGCCGCGAGCGGCTCGTCCTCGGCGAGCACGAGCCGCAGCTCGGCCCCGACCCGCCCGCCGGAGACGGTTTCCAGCGCGCGCGCCGCGAGCGCCTGCCCTGCGAGCTCGCGCGTGCGCGCGTGCACTTCGAACCCGAGGCGCGCCTGGTAGCGCGCGAGGCGCAGCAGCCGCGTCGGGTCGTCGCTGAAGCTCGCGTCGTGCAGCACGCGCAGCACGCCCGCCGCGAGGTCCTCGCGCGCATGCGCGACGGCGCGCGCCAGTCCTCGATCCGCTCCGCCGAGCGCGACCGCAATCGCGTTGACGGTGAAGTCCCTGCGGTCCAGGTCCTGCTCGCCCGTCCCCCCTCCCACCACCGGAAGCGCACCGGGCGCCGGATAGCGCTCGTCGCGCCGCGTGGCGATGTCGATGCGACCGCCCGGCCAGCGGATCAGCGCGGTACCGAAGCGCTCGTGCTCGCTGAGCTCGGCGGTCGCGTGCAGGCCGGCGGCCAGCTCGCCGGCGAACGCCGAGGCCTCGCCCGCCACCACGACGTCGAGCTCGCGCGGCGTGCGATCGAGCAGCAGGTCGCGCACCGCCCCGCCCACGAGCTCGACGTCCTCGCGCGCGCCTCCTGCGTGCAGGAGCTCAGGGCCGCCCGCGAGCGCGCGCAGGCGCTCGAGCACCCGCACGCCGTCGAATCGCTGCTCGGCCAACGGTCAGACCGCCGCGCGGACCCGCGCTCAGCCGGTTCGAACCGCGACGCCGGCGCCGGCCAGATGGGACTTGGCCTCGGCCACGGTGAAGCGCCCGTAGTGGAAGATCGAGGCGCACAGCGCGGCGTCCGCCCCGCTCTCGAACGCCTGCGCCAGGTGATCGAGCTCCCCCGCGCCGCCGGAGGCGATCACCGGCACGCTGACGGCCTCGCTCACCGTCGCGGTCAGCGCGAGGTCATAGCCATGACTCGTGCCGTCGCGGTCCATGCTCGTCAGCAGCACCTCGCCCGCGCCGCGCTCCACGGCCTCGCGCGTCCACTGCACGACGTCGCGGCCGGTGGCGGTGCGCCCGCCGGCGACGAAAGCCTCCCAGCGCGGGTTTCCGTCGTCGGCCATCGACTTCGCGTCGACCGCGAGCACGACGCACTGTGCGCCGAACACGCCCGCCAGCTCATCGATCAGCTCGGGGCGCCGCAGCACGGCGGAGTTGACCGCGACCTTGTCCGCGCCCGCGTCGAGCACGGCCTGGGCGTCGGTGATCGAGCGGATCCCGCCGCCGATCGTGAACGGGATGAACACCTCGTCGGCGGTGCGGCGTGCGAGCTGCGCGATCGTCTCGCGCCGCTCGTGCGTGGCGGTGATGTCGAGGAATACGAGCTCGTCGGCGCCCTCGCGGTCGTAGTGGGCGGCGAGCTCGACCGGGTCGCCGGCGTCGCGGATGTCGACGAATTCCACGCCCTTGACGACGCGCCCGTCGTCCACGTCGAGGCACGGTATGACGCGCTTGAAGTGCATCAGCCCACCGTAGCGCCCGGCCAGGGCACGCGGCCGGCCCGCTCAGTCCCCGAGCGCCGCCCTGGCCTGCGCCACCGTGAAACGCTCCTCATAGAGCGCCTTGCCGACGATCACGCCGCTCAGCCGCTCCTCTCCCAGCCCGACCAGGTCCTCGAGGTCTGAAAGCGCGCCGATGCCGCCCGAGTAGATCAGCGCCCCGCGTGCGGCGGCGGCGACCGCGCGCACCTCCTCGAGGTCGGGGCCCGCGAGCATCCCGTCGCGGTCGACGTTCGTGTACACGAGCTCGCGCACGCCGCTGTCGTGCAGGCGCTCGAGCACCGCCGCGGTGCCGAGCTCGGTCGTCTGCGTCCATCCGGCCGTCGAGACGCGCCCGCCGCGCACGTCGACCGAGACGAGCACGCGCTCGGGCCCATGCACGCCCAGCGCGTCGCGCAGCAGGCCCGGGTCGCTGAATGCCGCCGTGCCGAGGATCACGCGGGTCGCGCCCGCGCGCAGCGCGTCGTCCACCGCCTGCGCCGAGCGCAGACCGCCGCCGTACTGGACCGGCACCCCGAGCTCTCCGGCGATCCGGCGCAGGTGCTCGAGGTTGACGGGCGCTCCGGTCCTCGCACCGTCCAGGTCGACGACGTGCAGGTGCGTTGCGCCGGCGTCAGTCCAGGCGCGCGCCGCCGACAGCGGGTCCTCGTCGTAGACCTTCTTCGCATCGAAATCGCCCTTGACCAGGCGCACGGCGTTGCCCCCGAGGATGTCGATCGCCGGGTAGAGCCTCACAGCGCGGCGGGCAGCCGAGCGCGCGCGCAGATGCGCGCGAAGTTGGCGAGCATCCGCAGGCCGGCCGCCGATGACTTCTCGGGGTGAAACTGCACGCCGTAGAACGAGCCCTTCTGCACCGCGCTGACAAACGGCGCGCCGTATTCCGAGATGCCGAGCACGTCCTCCTCGCAGGCCGGCACGGGCGCGAAGGAGTGCACGTGGTAGAAGGCGCACTTGCGCGGCAGCTCCTCGAGCAGCGGCGAGCCGCCGTCGACGAAGCGCACCTCGTTCCAGCCGATGTGCGGCAGCTTCAGCGAGCCGCTCGGCAGCTCGCGCACCTCGCCGGCGACGACGCCGAGGCCCTCGGCGCCGCCCTGCTCGGTCGAGCGGTCGAACGCCAGCTCCATCCCCAGGCAGATGCCGAGCACCGGGGTCTGCGCGGCGATGCGCTCGCGCAGCAGCTCGTCGAGCCCCAGCGCGCGCAGGTTGTCCATCGCGCGCGGGAACGCTCCCACGCCCGGCACGACCAGACCGGCGGCGGCTCGCAGCCGCGGCACGTCGCTCGTTACGACCGCCCGCGCGCCGACCTGCTCGAGCGCCTTCTCGACCGAGCGGCGATTTCCCATGCCGTAGTCGACGACCGCGATCTCGACGGGCTCCTGCAGGAGCGTGTCGCTCATTTCGTCAGCGTGCCCTTCGTGCTCGGCACCCCGGGCTCGCTGGGGTCGATCGCGACGGCGGCGCGCAGCGCGAGCGCGAACGCCTTGAACGCCGCCTCGATCATGTGGTGGGCGTTCGAGCCCGCCTCCACGCGCAGGTGAAGCGTCAGCTTGGCTGAGTTCGCCAGCGCCCTGAAGAACTCCTCGGTCAGCTCGTGCTCGAAGCCCCCCGTGGCGCCGGGCGGCAGGCTCGCCGAGAACAGCGTGAACGGACGTCCGGAGATGTCGATCGCGCAGCTCGCCCGCGCCTCGTCCATCGGCGCGGTCGCCGAGCCATAGCGCACGATTCCAGCGCGGTCGCCGAGCGCGCTGTCGAGCGCCTGCCCCAGCACGATCGCGGTGTCCTCCGCGGTGTGGTGCGCGCCCGTCTGCAGGTCGCCCTTGACCGTCACGTCGAGGTCCAGGTGCCCGTGACGCGCCAGCAGGTCGAGCATGTGATCGAGGAAGCCGACGCCGGTGTCGCGCTCGCCCCGACCGCTGCCGTCCAGCGCGAGCGCCAGCTTGACGTCGGTCTCGTCCGTCTTGCGCTCGATCGTCGCGGTTCTGTCGCCCATCGTCTAATTGTCGCCGATGCGCGCCTGCATCGATTCCGCGTGCACCTCGAACCCCTCTGCCTGCGCGATCGGCACAGCGGCCGCCGCCAGCGACTCGGCCGCAGCGCCGATTCTCACCTCGGCCATTCTGCGCCGAAAATGACGCGCGGACAGCATCGAGGCAAACCGCGCCGCACCGGCAGTCGGCAGGACGTGGTTGCAGCCCGCGACGTAGTCGCCGAACGCGGTCGCGCTCGCCGCGCCGACGAACAGGCAGCCGGCGCTGCGGACCAGCGGCGCGAGCCCCTCCAGCTCGGGGCCGATCAGCTGCAGATGCTCCGGCGCGAACGCGTTCGCCAGCTCGAGCGCGTCGCGCGCATCGGATGCCTGCACCAGCGCGAGCGCGGCGTCGGCGACCGTCGCCCGCTCGGCGGCGAGCTGCGGCAGCAGCGTGTCGAGCGCCTCGATCACGCGCGCGCCCGGCGACACCGCCACGACGACGCTGCCCTCTCCGTGCTCTGCCTGCGCGAGCATGTCCAGCGCCGCGAGTGCCACCTCGTGCTCGGAGGCGTCCGCGGCGAGCGCGACCAGCAGGTCGCTCGGGCCGGCGAACCCGTCGATCCCGACGACGCCAGAGAGCAGCCGCTTGGCCTCCTGCACGTAGAGGTTTCCCGGACCGACGATGACGTCGACGCGCGGGATCGTCTCGGTGCCGCAGGCCAGCGCGGCGATCGCCTGGGCGCCGCCCATCCTGTAAACCCGCTCGACGCCGCACAGCCGGCACGTGCCGAGTATCGCCATATCGATCTCGCCGCCTGCGCCCGGCGGCGCGCACACCGCGAGGTCGAGCACGCCGGCGGCGCGCGCGGTGACGACGCCCATCACGACGGTGCTCGGATACGGCGCCCGCCCGCCGGGCACGTAGACCGCAGCCGAGCCCACTGGCACCTCGCGCAGCGTGACGCGCTGACCCTGGGCAAGGTCGACGGCGACGTTCTCGCTGACGCCCGCCTGGGCGACCTCGGCGACGTTGGCGATCGCCACCTGCAGTCCGGCGACCAGGTCGAGCTCCAGGCCGGTGAGCGCCTCGTCGAGCTCCTCCGGCGCCACGCGCAGCGGCTTCGGATCGGCGCCTGCGGTGTCCAGGCGGCGCGTGTAGTCGAGCACGGCGCGGTCTCCGCCGGCCCGCACGCCCGCGATGATCTCGCGCACCGCGGCATCGACGCTCTCGGGGTCTGGCACGAGGGAGCGCAGGTGCGCCGCGACGGCGCCCGGGCCGCCGAGGCGCTCGGCGTCCTCGGCGGCAATTCGCTCGATTCGCATCTCAGGCGCCGGCAGCGGTGAGGCTGCGCAGCTGCTCCAGCAGGTCGTCGATCGGCGCCGCCTTGAGCTTGTGGGCGACCGGATTGGCGATCAGCCGCGCGGTGCAGACGACGATCTCCTCGCGCACCACGAGGTTGTTCTCGCGCAGCGTGGTGCCGGTCGCCGTGAGGTCGACGATCGCCTCGACCATGCCGGTCAGCGGCGCGAGCTCGACCGAGCCCTTGACCTCGACGATCTCGGCCTGGCGCCCGGTCCCCTCGAGGTGACGCGCGGCGATGTGGGGGTACTTGGTCGCGACGCGCATCACCCCGAGGCGCCGCAGCGCCTCGAGCGCAGGATCGCCCGTGCCGTCCTTGCTCGCCAGCACCATCGTGCAGCGCCCATAGCCGAGGTCGAGCAGCTCGTACACCTCGCGCCCCATCTCGCCCTGGCGCTGGGAGGCCTGCTCGAGCAGCACGTCCTTTCCGGTCACGCCGAGGTCGGCCGCCCCGGCCGCGACGTAAGTGGGCACGTCGGACGGGCGCATCGTGATCACGCCGATGTCCTCGAACAGCAGCTTGCGGTCGTTCCCGCGTAGCTCCTCGACGTCGAGCCCCAGGCGCGCCAGCAGGTCGACCGTTCCCTCGAACAGCGCGCCGCGCGGCACCGCGATCGTCAGGCCGTTCGTGGCGCTCACGACGAGCCCTCGCGTGCCGCAGCGGCGAGCAGCGCGCCCGTGCCGCGCTCCTCGCCGGCCAGCGCCATGTGCAGCCGATCGACCCCGAGCGCGAACCCCACCGCCGGAAGCTGGCGCCCGAAGCGTCCGAGCAGGTCGTCGTAGCGCCCGCCGCCACCGATCGGCGCGCCGTGCGCGGGGTCGTAGACCTCGAACACCGCGCCCGTGTAGTAGCCGATGTTGCGCACCAGGCCGAGATCGAAGATGACCCGCTCGGCGACCTGGGGCTCGAGCTGCTCGTGCACGCGACGCAGCCCCGTGACGGCGTCGACCGCCTGCTCGGGGGCGTCGCTCAGCACCTCCGGCCCGCCGCGCCGTTGCGGCACGTCGAGCAGCAGCTCGGCCGCCTCGCCGACGAGCCCGGCCTCCTGCAGCCGGTGGTCGAGCCCGACGAAATCGCGACGCACGAGCGCCTCCAGCAGGCCCGCGCGCGCGGCATCTCGCACGCCTAGGCTCGCCATCAGCGCCGGGAACAGCGACGCGTCGCCGAGCCCCACCCGGTAGTCCTTCAGACCGGTCGCGTCGAGCGCGTGGCAGAGCACCGTGAGCGCCTCGGTGGTGCCCTCCGGCGCCGGCGAGCCCAGCAGCTCGATCCCGGCTTGGAGCAGCTCGCGCGGCTCGCCGCGCTGCGGACGCACACCGCGGTAGCAGTGCGCCAGGTAGCAGAAGCGCAGCGGCGGCTCGCTGTTGGCATAGCGGCTCGCGACCACGCGCGCGATCGGCACGGTCATGTCCGAGCGCAGCACGAGGATCGCACCGGACTCGTCGAACACGCGGTAGGCGGGCTCTGCTTCGGCCATCTCGGCGCGCGCCAGCACCGACTCATACTCCAGCGCCGGCGTGTAGACCTCGCCGTAGCCGTGGCGCTCGAACACGCCGCGCAGCGTGTCCGTGATCGCGCGCACCTCGCGCGTCTCTTCGGGAAGCACGTCGCGGGTGCCGCTGGGGATCGGGTGGTTCATCGGTTCGCCATCGAAGCGGACGCGGGGAAAGCTAACAGCCGGAGCGCGCCAGTCCCGACGGCGGCCCGCCAGCGGGCCCTCCAGTCGCGACGTGCTGCCGACCCGAGCCTCCCGCCGTGGCTGCGATCCGCGCGCTGTGCAAGACAGCTTGCACGCAGGTCACCCCGCGATCGCCCTGCCTGAGCCAAATCCTTGGTTTTCGAGTGATACGTACGCATGTTCGTGTCCGGTCCATCCGAACCCCCTCCTATCTTACGAACACATGTTCCCAATAGCGAGAACATCGATGCTCGCGCGGCGCCTACGGGACGCGCTGCACCTGGGCCGCTCGCTCCTGTTGCTCGAAGACGACGGGGAGGGCGTCGACTGGGAGGTCGACCAGGACGGGTCGGCCCAGGCCGAGCATCCGCACCGAGCGCCGCTGCAGAGCCGGCTCGCCGCCCGACGGAACGGTCAAGGCGAGCCGGCTGTGCAGCCGTGCCTCTCCCCGATCCGCGCTCGGCCCGCGAGGGCCGCGCACGCTGGCTGCACCCGCCGGCGTTCGGGCGCCCGGCGAGACACACGCGGCTTGCCGTGCGCTCAGCTCGAAGCGCACACCGCGTCGCGCCGCGAGCCGCGCTAGCCTCGCGCACGATGCCCGGCGAGCTCCGCGACCACCCCAGCCCGCGCTCGCATGCGAGGTCCTGATGGAGCAGCGGCTGAGCGTCGTCACCCTGGGCGTCTCCGATCTCCGGCACGCGCGCGAGTTCTACGAAGCGCTTGGATGGCGCAGCAGGACCCCTGAGGACTCCGACGTCGTCTTCTTCCAGGCCGGCGGGATGGTCGTCTCGCTCTGGGACCACGACAAGCTCGCCGGCGACAGCGGCGTGGAGCGCGGGCACGGCTACGGCAGCGTGACGCTCGCCTACAACGCGCGATCCCCCGACGAGGTCGACAGCGTGATAGACGATGCACGCGACGCCGGCGCGGAGATCACGCGCGAGGCCGGCACGACCTTTTGGGGCGGCTACTCCGGAGTCTTCACCGATCCAGATGGCCATCCGTGGGAGATCGCGCATAATCCGCACTGGACGGTCACCGCCGACGGCGGCGTTGAACTGGCCGATTGAGCCCAGCGCCCGTCGCAACGCAAACGGGCCGCTCATGGCGACCCGTTTGAAACAAAAACCGGCGGCGTCCTACTCTCCCAGGCCCTTGCGGGCCAAGTACCATCGGCGCTGAGGGGCTTAACTGCTCTGTTCGGAATGGGAAGAGGTGTTTCCCCCTCGCCAAAGCCACCGGAAAATGGCGAGAGACCGCGCCCCCGGTCCTTCAAAACTGCACAGCGCCACTGCGGGTATCACTGAAATCAAAAATCCGTCAAGCCCTCGACCCATTAGTACCGGTCTCCTTCAGACGTCACCGCCCTTCCAGATCCGGCCTATCAACCTGGTGGTCTACCAGGGGTCTTACTCCCTCTAGGGGATGGGAGAGCTCATCTTGAGGCCGGCTTCCCGCTTAGATGCCTTCAGCGGTTATCCGATCCACACGTAGCTAGCCTGCTATGCCCTTGGCAGGACAACAGATACACCAGAGGTGTGTTCATCCCGGTCCTCTCGTACTAGGGACAAATCCTCGCAACTCTCCAACGCCCACGGCAGATAGGGACCGACAGTTTTGTTACTCACAGACGTCCAATCGACATCTGCGGGCCAGGGCATTTCTGCCTGACTCTGCATGTCGCCATGCAGCTCGGACTATATCTTCACGAAGGCATCACTCCTCGTGTTCGGCATATAGTCTCTGAGGATTCTGGATCGCTACCGATCAGCAGCTTCCATCGGACGCTTCTGAATCTACCGCCGCCGTTCATCGACAGCGCCTGATCGAGAAGTCTGGTAAATCCTCCAGATGTCCGATGAACGCCATCGTTCATCGCTCTCACGATCGCCGCAAACTTCTCAAAATCCTCGTACTTCGAGGATAAGAGAGGCGACCGCTCGAAAAAAGGAATCACGTGCGTCAACAAGGTCCGCTCGTCGACGGACGACGTAGACCAGTGCACGATCCTTCCTTCCATTGGACTTGATGTAGCCGCTTCCGCCGAACCGCTCGCGGATCAGTCCCAGCACCTGACTCCTGTCGCCATTCTGGCTGACATGAAACTCAGGCACCAACTGAAAGCCGCTGCGGCAGGTCGGGTTGCGGTTGACGGCGACTGCAAAGCAGCCCTCGCCATCTACATAGCCCGAGATGTAGCCATCCAGCCTTTCCTGCTGATTGTCCGCACCCGTCACATTGTCACGGTACCGTCCACATGGGACGAAACTCGTAGTGCGGGATACACGGGGTTTCCAGCATATAGCCGAATTTATAGACAGCAACGGAATTTACTGTCTCACGACGTTCTGAACCCAGCTCGCGTACCGCTTTAATGGGCGAACAGCCCAACCCTTGGGAGCAACTCCACCCCCAGGATGCGACGAGCCGACATCGAGGTGCCAAACCGGGCCGTCGATGTGGACTCTTGGGCCCGATAAGCCTGTTATCCCCGGAGTACCTTTTATCCGTTGAGCGACGGCACTTCCACTTGCTACCGCCGGATCACTAAGACCTGCTTTCGCACCTGCTCGACTTGTCAGTCTCGCAGTCAAGCTCCCTTACTACCTTTACGCTCTACGCACGGTTTCCGACCGTGCTGAGGGAACCTTTGTGCGCCTCCGTTACATTTTGGGAGGCGACCGCCCCAGTCAAACTACCCGCCTGGAACTGTCCAGCACCCGGCTTCACGGCGTGCTGTTAGAAACCCAATGCATCAAGGGTGGTATCTCAAGGTTGGCTCCACGCCGGCCGCAACCGGCGCTTCAAAGCCTCCCACCTATCCTGAGCGAAATACACCGAATCCCAATACCAGGTTGTAGTAAAGGTTCACGGGGTCTTTCCGTCTAGCCGCGGGTACTCGGCATCTTCACCGAGACTGCAATTTCACCGAGCCCCTCGTTGAGACAGTGCTGAAGTCGTTACGCCATTCGTGCAGGTCGGAACTTCGCTTGTTCTCTCGTTGTCCGAGAGCGCAGACTATCCCTTCACCTCATCCAGCACGCTTAGGAGCTTCTGTTGCGAGTGGCGTCGCTTTCCCGCGCTCGCGCGATATGCGATCTCCACTATCTCTCGCAACCCATCACGCCTGAGATGATCTCCTTGCTCGATCATCCGGCAGACCTGCGAGAAGCCTGCACAGCTTCTCGCCTTGTCTCCCCGTAAGGGGAAGCGTTCAAAGTGCGGCACGACGGCACTCGTGAGATCCCCAATCGACCGTACCTGGTACTTGAAGGTTCGATCTCCCTTGGACTCCCGAATCCATCCACACTCAAAGAACGCTTGCAAATCCGCGAGCAACATCACGTCCCTCTCATTGAGCGATAGCGAGAACGACGGCCTCACCTCGAGGCCTGCTCGCAGCTTCGCCCGAATGGCGAACGAGACGCAAAAGCATCCCTCGCCATCCGTGAGGCCCGTGACGTACCACGGATCCAGCGCTGCAGCCACTCCATACGTGCCTTGTCTTTCCGATGAGGGCCGGCGTATTGCATGTCGCGTAGATTTCCGCTCATGCGGAGTGCGACACGCCTCTCCTTTCGGATCAGTCGTTAGGGGGTCACTAGGACTTCCCTCGGGATTGCCCTTTGCCAGTGGCAGGAGGGTTTCCCCGATATGAGCCGGTTCTCGGCCGCCTCTCGCGAGACGGCGGGGCAAGTGTGTGTGCTTACCCGACAAGGAATTTCGCTACCTTAGGACCGTTCCTACTGTTACGACCTAAGCCATCTTGGCTCAGGTGGTCGGCGCATTTCTGGCCGACTCTCATGGTCGCCCATGAGAGCGGACTATCTCATCCCGCCCCCGGCCTGAGGGACGAGCTCGGCGTATAGTCTCTGGGGATTCCCACCGTCTTCTGCGCCGTCCAGGACACCGCCGTGGCGGTGAACCGTCCTGGCCCGACTGGACGCTGAGCCTTTCCTGCTGATTGTCCGCACCCGGCACATTTTCACGGTAACGCCCACCTAGGACGAAACTCGTAGCGCGGGATACTCGGATGTTCCAGCATATAGCCAAGTTTTACAACTACCTCGGTCAACTGATAGTTACGGCCGCCGTTTACCGGGGCTTAGCTTCGCTGCTTCGAACCGAAGTCCTGACAACTCCACGTAACCTTCCGGCACCGGGCAGGCGTCAGCCCCTATACGTCGTCTTACGACTTAGCAGAGACCTGTGTTTTTGCTAAACAGTCGCTTCAGCCAATTCACTGCGGCCCCATCGGGCTCCGCTCGCGAGGAGCTTCACCCTACCGGGGCGCCCCTTATCCCGAAGTTACGGGGCGATTTTGCCGAGTTCCTTAACGAGGGTTATCTCGATCACCTTAGTATTCTCTACTTGCCCACCTGTGTCGGTTTTGGTACGGGCACGCGCTTCCTCCCTAGAGGCTTTTCTTGGAGGTATGGCGTCGGGGAGGCGCCGGCTGTAAAGCCAGCTCACATCGCACCTCGGGTTATGCAGCCCTGCATTTGACATGGGCCGCCCCTACATGCTTGTCCCAGGACAACCATCGCCTGAGTTCCCTTAGCCTTCCTCGTCACCCCATCGGTCAAACGGAACGACGTGGTACAGGAATATCAACCTGTTGGCCATCGACTACGCCTTTCGGCCTCGCCTTAGGTCCCGACTAACCCTGAGCAGACGAACTTTACTCAGGAATCCTTGGGCAATCGGCGGGGGAGATTCTCACTCCCCTTTCGTTACTAATGCCGGCATTCTCACTTCCCAACCCTCCACGGCTAGCTTACGCCGCCGCTTTACCGGATTGGGAACGCTCTCCTACCGCGCGATCGACCCGAAGGTCTCACGCACCCGCAGCTTCGGTGACTAGCTTGAGCCCCGTTACATTGTCCGCGCTCGAACACTTGACCAGTGAGCTGTTACGCACTCTTTCAAGGATGGCTGCCTCTAAGCCAACCTCCTGGTTGTCTAGGCACTCGAACATCGTTTCCCACTTAGCTAGTACTTAGGGACCTTAGCTGGCGGTCTGGGCTGTTTCCCTTTTGACGCTGAAGTTTATCCCCCAGCAACTGACTCCCGGAGTACACGTGTTGGTCTTCGGAGTTTGCCTGAAGTCGGTAACCTGGTAGGGCCCCTAATCCAAACAGTGCTCTACGGCCAAGACGCAATTTATCCGAGGCTATACCTAAATATATTTCGGAGAGAACCAGATATCACTGAACTTGATTAGCCTTTCACTCCGACCCACAGGTCATCCGCCCAGTTTTCAACCTAGGTCGGTTCGGCCCTCCACGAGGTCTTACCCCCGCTTCAGCCTGCCCATGGGTAGCTCGTTCAGCTTCGGGTCTACCGCCTGCGACTCTGTCGCCCTGTTAGGACTCGCTTTCGCTACGGCTCCGCTCATCGCTTAACCTTGCCGCAGACGAGTAACTCGCCGGCTCGTTATGCAAAAAGCACGCGGTCACAGGACAAGCCTGCTCCCACCGCTTGTAGGCACGCGGTTTCAGGTACTATTTCACTCCCCTTCCGGGGTACTTTTCACCTTTCCCTCACGGTACTTGTCCGCTATCGGTCACCAAGGAGTACTTAGCCTTGGAGGGTGGTCCCCCCAGGTTCAGTCCGCGTTTCACGTGAGCGGACTTACTCAGGAACATCTGACGGAAGGCCGTGCAGTTTCGTCTACGGGACGATTGCCCTCTTTGGTGCGTGGTTCCACACGCTTCGACTACCGCACGACTTTGTAACTTCCGCCGGGCCGGACATGGCCCGGAACAGACGCCCTACAACCCCCGACAGGCAACGCATGTCCGCTTACACCTGCCAGGTTTGGGCTGATCCCTTTTCGCTCGCCACTACTCAGGGAGTCTCTGTTGATTTTCTTTCCTCAGGGTACTGAGATGTTTCACTTCCCCTGCTTGCCTTCCACCGGCCTATGTGTTCAGCCGGGGATAACGCCGCATTACCAGCGCTGGGTTTCCCCATTCGGGAATCCACGGGTCAAAGGCCATTCAGCGCCTTACCGTGGCTTATCGCAGCCGTTCACGCCCTTCATCGACTCTTGGTGCCAAGGCATCCACCATGTGCCCTTACTATCTTGACGGTGATCAGACCAGTCGACGTCGTCGCGCCCTGACGGACGCAAGGACCTCGAGTGGCCCGGTGATACCCGTTTACCAGCCGCGCTTATCGATGCGGCTGGTTGTGGCTTCTGTGCAGTTTTCAAGGACCGGAGAGGCGCATACGCCACGCCGCCGCGATCCGCAGGCTGCCGCCGAGGCGACCCAAGCGGACCGGCGGCGCGCGCCGGTCTCTCAAAACTCAACAGCATGCTGGGCAGATTGGTCGGTGCGCCGATCGCGTCCCCAAGTAGAAAGGGACACGCTCTGCGCGCGACACCCAGCCAGGCTCGGTCGACGTGCTAGGCCCGATCGCTCGAGTGCCGTCCGGACGTTCTGCGCTCACGAAGAGCGCAGCGCCTGACGATCGCTGCGGTCGGGGCACCTAAGTGCTCCCTAGAAAGGAGGTGATCCAGCCGCAGCTTCCGCTACGGCTACCTTGTTACGACTTCACCCCAGTCGCGGGCCCCACCTTCGACGGCTCCCTCCCTTGCGGGTTAGGCCACCGGCTTCGGGTGTTGCTCACTCCCGTGGTGTGACGGGCGGTGTGTACAAGGCCCGGGAACGTATTCACCGCGGCAATGCTGATCCGCGATTACTAGCAACTCCGCCTTCATGCAGGCGAATTTCAGCCTGCAATCCGAACCGAGACGCGCTTTAAGGGATTGGCTCCACCTCGCGGTATCGCGGCCCTCTGTACGCGCCAATGTAGCACGTGTGTCGCCCTGGACATAAGGGGCATGAGGACTTGACGTCATCCCCACCTTCCTCCGGTTTGTCACCGGCAGTCTCGCATGAGTCCCCAACTAAATGCTGGCAACATGCGACGGGGGTTGCGCTCGTTGCGGGACTTAACCCAACATCTCACGACACGAGCTGACGACAGCCATGCACCACCTGTGAAAGTGCCCCGAAGGGAAGGTGTGTTTCCACACCGGTCACTCACATGTCAAGCCCAGGTAAGGTTCTTCGCGTTGCGTCGAATTAAACCACATGCTCCGCTGCTTGTGCGGGCCCCCGTCAATTCCTTTGAGTTTTAGCCTTGCGGCCGTACTCCCCAGGCGGGCAACTTAATGCGTTAGCTTCGACACGGGGGGAGTCGACACCCCCCACATCTAGTTGCCATCGTTTACAGCGTGGACTACCAGGGTATCTAATCCTGTTTGCTCCCCACGCTTTCGCGTCTCAGCGTCAGTCACGTCCCAGCGAGCTGCCTTCGCCATTGGTGTTCTTCCTGATATCTGCGCATTTCACCGCTACACCAGGAGTTCCACTCGCCCCTTCCGGACTCTAGCCCGACAGTATCCACCGGCATTCCAGGGTTGAGCCCTGGACTTTCACAGCGGACTAATCGGGCCGCCTACACGCTCTTTACGCCCAATAATTCCGGACAACGCTTGCACCCTACGTATTACCGCGGCTGCTGGCACGTAGTTAGCCGGTGCTTCTTGTGAAGGTACCGTCACTCCGGCCGGCTATTCACCGGCGAAGCTTCGTCCCAACTGAAAGGGGTTTACAACCCGAAAGCCTTCTTCCCCCACGCGGCGTTGCTGCGTCACGCTTTCGCGCATTGCGCAAGATTCCCCACTGCTGCCTCCCGTAGGAGTCTGGGCCGTGTCTCAGTCCCAGTGTGGCTGATCGTCCTCTCAGACCAGCTACCCATCGGAGCCTTGGTGAGCCTTTACCTCACCAACAAGCTAATGGGCCGCGGGCCCATCTCGATGCGGAGGCCGAAGCTTCCTTTCCCCTTGCGGGCACATCCGGTATTAGCCCGAGTTTCCTCGGGTTGTCCCAGTCATCGAGGCAGGTGACCCACGTGTTACTCACCCGTTCGCGGCTCTGCCCCAGGGCAAGCCCTGGTTCGTCGCTCCACTTGCATGTGTTAGGCACGCCGCCAGCGTTCGTCCTGAGCCAGGATCAAACTCTCCGTGAAGTTTCACGAAAAGCTGTCATGGGTTTTGCCACGCTCCGCTTTCGCGGCGCGCAGCGGTCGGAGCCAATACACGCGGCCCCGGCCATGACGGGTACTTCCCTACTTGACTCTTGTCCGTCCGCGAAAGCGCTGCAAGCGCTCCCGCCGACGGGTCGAACCTGGACGCACACCACGATCGATGCTCGATCGTAGATGCGCATGCTGTTGAGTTTTCAAAGACCGCCAAGCCTCTATCAGAAGGGTTTCCCTTGAGGAGACCGACCTGGCCCAGCGTCCGCAGACGCGTTTCAGGGCCAACCAGGCAGTATAGCGCCCCGGGCTATCCGCGGTACGCGACGCGCACCCCGGCGCCCGGCACTGCACCGCCGCGCGCAGCAGCGTAGCGGATCGCCCGCGGCGCCGTCGCCCCGCGCCCCGCGCCCTGCAACTGGGCGTCGCCCGCGCGCGCGTCAGCCCGCCCGCAGCCGGCGAAACCGCCGCTTGCCGACCTTCAGCACCTGCCCGTCGGCGAGCTCGCTGGCGACGTCGTGCTCGCCGGCGGCCAGCGGGCGCTCGCCGAGCACCACCCCGCCCTGGTCGATCAGCCGCCGCGCCTCCGAGCGCGAGAGCCCGAACTCGTCCGCGATCAGCCCGGGGAGGTGGACCATCCCGTCCTCGCTGGCGAAGCTCGCCGGCTGGATCTCCTCGGGTGCTTCGTGCTGCACGATCACGCGCTCGAAGTGACGCTCCGCGGCCGCGGCCTCCGCGGGCGAGTGCAGCCAGCCGACGATGTCCCGCGCCAGCTCGCGCTTGGCGTCGCGCGCCGCCTCGCCGCCCGCGCCGCCCGCGCCGTCTGTCGCCGCCTGCGCGCCAGCGCTGGCGCTGGCGCCCTCAGCGCCGTCGGGCGTCCCCAGCAGCAGGCGGCGATAGTCGGCGATCGCCTCGTCGGGAATGCTCATCGTCCTGCCGTACATCTCCTGCGGCTCGTCGGTGACGCCGATCTGGTTGCCGAGCGACTTTGACATCTTGCGCTCGCCGTCTATTCCGACGAGGATCGGCATCGTCATGATCGCCTGCTCGGGCTGGCCGTACGCGCGCTGAACGTCGCGCGCGAGCAGCAGGTTGAACTTCTGGTCGGTGCCCCCCAGCTCGACGTCGGCGCGCACGGCGACCGAGTCATAGCCCTGCAGCACCGGGTACAGCAGCTCGAGCATCGAGATCGGCTGCCGGGCGGCCCAGCGCTTTGCGAAGTCGTCGCGCTCGAGCAGCTGCGCCGCGGTCGTCGTGCGTAGGAGCTCCAGCAGGTCGGCCATCGGCATGTCAAGCCACTCGCTGTTGCGACGCACCTCCAGGCGCGCCGGGTCGGCGTCGAGGATCTTCAGCGCCTGGGACTGGAACGTCGCGGCGTTGCGCTCGATCTGCTCGCCGGACAGGATCGGGCGCAGGCTCGAGCGCCCGGACGGATCGCCCACGCGCGCGGTGTAGTCGCCGATGATCAGCACGACGAGCTGCCCAGCGTCCTGGAACTCGCGCAGCTTGCGCAGCACGACCGCGTGCCCCAGGTGGATGTCCGGCGCGGTGGGGTCGATCCCCAGCTTGACGCGCAGCTGGCGCCCCTCGCGCCGGGCGCTCGCGAACTTTTCCGCCAGCGCGCCGTCGGGCAGGCTGTCGACCGCATTGCGCGCCAGCGCGCCGGCCAGCTCGGCCGTATCCGCGGCGTCCGCGGGGGGGGCGTCTGACATGGTGGCCAATGCTAGACTCTCGCCCCCGGTGGGCCCTGCCGCGCCGCGGAGTGGCGCGCGAGAGTCAACCGAATGTCGCGCCTTCTCGCGCGTCGCCAGGCCCACCCGCCGATGAGCGAGGACGATCGCCCCGACATCCAGCTCACGCCCCAGCGCACGCGCCTGAAGTGGCTGCGCCTCGTCGCGATCGTCTTCTTCGTGCTGCTGCTCGGCCTGATCTCATTCGTCTTCGGCATCTTCGTCGCGGTCGCCTCCGACCTGCCGTCGCTGACCCGGTTCTCCCAGATCAAGGACGCGCAGAGCTCGATCCTGCTCGACGACCTCGGGCGGCCGCTGGGCATCGTCAGCCAGCAGAGCCGCGTGATCGTCACGCCGCAGGACATCCCGTCGATCGTCAAGGAGGCGGTGATCTCGATCGAGGACAAGCGCTTTCAGACCAACAGCGGCGTCGACATCAGGGCGGTTGCGCGCGCCTTCATCCAGGATCTGCGCCACGAAGGCACGGTGCAGGGCGCCTCGACGATCGAGGAGCAGTTCATCAAGAACGCGCTGCAGGCCCAGTCGCACCGCACGATCTTCGAGAAGCTCCGCGAGGCGGCGCTCGCCTACCAGCTGTCGCACAAGTGGTCAAAGGAAAAGATCATCACCGCCTACCTGAACACGATCTACTTCGGCAACGGCGCATACGGCATCGAGGCGGCGGCGCAGACCTACTTCGGGCACGAAGTCAACCATCTCGGCTGCGGCACGCCCGGCCATCAGCTGTGCGTGCAGCAGCTGCAGCCGTGGGAGGCGGCGCTGCTGGCCGGGGTCATCCAGTCGCCGACCGCCTACGACCCCGTCAGACACCCGCAGGCAGCTCGCGACCGGCGCAACCTCGTCCTCTCGGAGATGCACGGCCAGGGCTATCTGACGACGAGCGTCTATGACGAAAGCCTCAACCAGGCGATGCCGGCGGCGGCGAACATCCAGGCTCCGCAGGAGCCGACCGTGGAAGGCGTCGACGTCGGCTACTTCACCAGCTGGGTGCAGCCGCAGCTCGTCGAACGCTACGGCGCTCCGCGCGCCTTCGACGGAGGCCTGCACGTCAAGACCACGCTCGACCTCGAAATGCAGCGCGCCGCCGAACAGGCGGTCAACGGCTACCTCGCCTACTCCGGCGACCCCAGCGCCTCGCTCGTCGCGATCGAAAACTCCACGGGCGAGGTGCGGGCGATGGTCGGCGGGCGCAGCTACGACGAAAGCCCGTTCAACCTGGCCACCGAGGGCGAGCGCCAGCCAGGCTCCTCGTTCAAGGCGTTCGACCTCGCGGCCGCGCTGGAGGACGGCATCTCGCCGTATTCGACGTGGACCTCGAAGGAGAAGGTCTTCCTCGTGCCCAACACGAGCGGCCGGGAAAAGTTCGTCGTGCACAACGACGAAGGCGCCTACACCGGCGAAAACACGCTGATCAACGCAACGGCCTACTCGGACAACTCGATCTATGCCGAAGTCGGCCTGAAGGTGGGGACCCAGCGCATCGCCCACCTCGCCCACCGGATGGGCATCACCACCCCGCTGTCGACCAACCCCGCGATGACGATCGGCGGTCTGACGGTCGGCGTGACCCCGCTGGACATGGCGCACGCGTATGAGACGATCGCCCACGGCGGACGGCGCGTCAGCGGGACGCTCGGCGAACCCGGGGCGCCGGTCGGCATCCAGGAAGTCGACGCCGGCTCGCACACGCTGCCCGACGGCTCCCACCGCGACGTCAACCAGGTCAGGGCAACACCCGTGCTGCCGCCCGACATCGCCGCGACCGAGACCTCGATGCTCGAAACCGTGCTGCAGTACGGCACCGCGCGCGCGGCCTCGCTCGGGCAGTTCGCCGCCGGCAAGACCGGCACCACGACAAACTACGGAGACGCCTGGTTCATCGGCTGGGACAGCAGGTACACCGTCGCCGTCTGGGTCGGCTACCCCGACCGTCTGATCCCGATGACCACCCAGTTCAACGGCAGCCCGGTGCTCGGCGGCACCTACCCCGCGTTGATCTGGCACGACTTCATGGTCTCCGCGATGGGGATCGACAAGGCGCGCGCCGAACAGGCGGCCGCGCACCGCGCCGAAAAGACCCACGGAACCTCGAGCACGAGCACGACCGAAGAAGCCCTCTCCTCCGGCGCGACCTCCGGGTCGGGGCACACGGGCGCCCCGCGCGCCAACGAAGAACACGCCACCGGGCACGGCTCCCCTCGTGCACCCGGCGGCGGCGCACCCGGCAAGGGAGGCGAACCGCCGGCCGCCTCGCCGTCGCCGAGCGCCACGCCCAGTCCCAGCGCCCCGTCGGCCCCGACGCCGCCTGCGGCGCCCGCCGAACCGTCGCCCACGCCTGGCGCGCCCACGCCCAAGGGCGGCGCGGCCAGCCCGGAAACGACCGGCGGCGTGAGCCCCGGCGGCTAGCGCAGCCCGGCGGGGCGCGGGCGCGATACGTGCGTGCTGCCGGCCGCGCAGAAGCGCCAGCGAAGCTCGACGGCTCGCGTGATCCCGACGCGCTCGCCGGCGACGATCGCCGGGTCCCGCCAGGCAGCGCCGCGCGCCCGGATCACGACCGGCCCGCCGGACAGCGAGCAGCCGTTCTCAGACAGCTCGACGCCGAGCGCCTGGGTGAGCTTGCCCGGTCCAGAGCAGAGGTCCCCGTCGCGCGCCGCCGCCGGCGCCAGGCCGCGGCGCACGTACATCTCGCCGATCCCCGACAGCGGCGCGAGCGCGCGTATCAGCACGGCCGCGCCGACGCCCTCGGGCTCGCAGACCGCGTTGAGCAGCGCGTGCACGCCGTAGGAGCGATACACGTAGGCCCGCCCGGGCGCCCCGAAGAGCGTCTCGGTGCGCGGCGTGAGCCCAACAAAGGCGTGGCAGGCGGGCTCGCTGTCGTGGTAGGCCTCGGTCTCGACGATCACCCCGGCCGCGTCCCCGTGCTCGACGACGCAGCCGATCAGCTCGCGCGCGACCTCGACCACCGGTCGTGCGTAGAAGGCCGCGCTAAGCGCTCTCATTGAGCACCGCGCGAGCGAGGTCGAGCTGCTCGCGCACGCGGGCCAGCGACGTCGCGCCCTCGGACACCTTCGACTCCAGCCAGGAGCGCTGCGCGAGCACCTCGGCCAGCTCGTCCGCGTGCTCGGCCAGGAGCTCGCTGTGCGCCGCCAGCTCCTCGGCGCTCAGCTGCGAGAGGACGCGGTCGCTGTCCAGCGCGCTGCGCACGAGGCCGGCCACGACGCCGTGCGCCTCGCGGAAGGGCACGCCGAGGCGTACGAGCAGGTCGGCCACGTCGGTCGCCGCGAGCAGCTCGTCAGCCGCGGCCTCGCGCAGGCGCTCGCGGTCGAAGCGGACCCCGGCGATCATCCCGCTGGCCGCGGCGAGCGTCAGCGCGAGCGTGTCGACGCTGTCGAACAGGTGCTCCTTGTCCTCCTGCAGGTCCTTGTTGTAGGTCAGCGGAAGCGCGTGCAGCACGCCGTGAAACGCGGCGAGATGACCCACCACGCGCGGCGCCTTGGCGCGCAGCAGCTCAGCCGCGTCGGGGTTCTTCTTCTGCGGCATGATCGAAGAGCCCGAGCTCCACGCGTCCGGCAGCTCGCAGAAGCCGAACTCCGCGCTGCACCAGAGCACGAGCTCTGACCCCAGGCGCGAGAGGTGGGTCGCACAGGTGGCGGCCGCGCCGAGGTAGTCCAGCACGAAATCGCGCCCCGAGACCGCGTCGATCGAGTTCGGCGCGACCTCTGAGAAGCCGAGCTCGCGCGCCAGCAGCGCGCGGTCGGTGTCGAAGTTGACGCCCGCCAGCGCGCCCGCGCCCAGCGGCAGCCGTCCCGCCTGCGCGGCGGCGAAGGAGAAGCGCGCGCGATCTCGCTCGAACATCCAGAAGTAGGCCAGCAGGTGGTGGCTCAGGTAGACGGGCTGCGCTCGCTGCAGGTGGGTGTAGCCGGGCATCGGCCAGTCGAGGTGCTCCTCCGCGCGCACGAGCAGCGCGCCCATCGCGCCGCCGATCGCCGTGCGCGCGTCGAGCGCGCGCTCGCGCACGTAGAGCGCGAGGTCGGTGGCCACCTGATCGTTGCGCGAGCGCGCCGTGTGCAGCCGCCCGGCCACCGGGCCCGCGAGCTCGGTGAGGCGGCGCTCGATCGCCATGTGGATGTCCTCGTCGTCGGGCGAAACCGCGAAGCGGTCCTCGGCGAGCTCCCGCCCCACCGCGTCGAGGCCCGCGAGCAGCGCGTCGCGGTCCTGTGCGCTGATGATCGCGCGCTCGCAGAGCATCTTCGCGTGCGCGCGCGAGACCGCGATGTCCTGCGGCCACAGGCGCCGGTCGAAGCCGATCGAGGCGTTCAGGCGCTGGAAATCGCTGTGCTGAGGCTCGTTGAAGCGGGACACGCGCGCTCAGTCTATGACCGGGCGGCGCCGCCGCGACCGAGCGCGGCGGCGAGCTGCTCGGCCACGCGCGCAACCTGCCCGTCGGTCATCTGCGGGAAGAACGGCAGCGCCAGCGAACGGCGCGCCACGTCCTCGCAGACGGGGAACTCGCCCTCGCGATGGCCGAAGCGCTCGCGGTAGAAGCTCATCAGGTGAATCGCGGGCAGGTAGGGCTTGCTCTGGATCCCGGCGTGCGCGAGCGCGGCGATCGTCGCGTCGCGCTGCGCGCCGCGCGGCAGCTGCACGACGAACACGAACCAGCCGCGCACGTCGCCGTCGCTGTCGGGGCACGGCAGCGTGAGCTCGTCGATGCCGGCGAGCGCCTCGCGGTAGCGAGCGGCGACGCGCGCGCGCGCCGCGAGCATGTCCTCCAGACGAGCGAGCTGCGCGATGCCCAGCGCGCACGCGACGTCCGACAGCCGGTAGTTGAAGCCCAGCCGGTCGTGGTCCAGCCAGCCCATGTCTGCCGCGCGCCCCTGGTTTCGCTCGGAGTCGATCCGCTGCTTGCGCGCGGCGTCGCCGAGCGTGACCATGCCGCCCTCGCCCGTCGTCAGCTGCTTGTTGGCATAGAAGCCGAAGACCGCCGGGTGCCCGCGTCCGCCGACCGGCGTGCCGTCCGCATGCGTGGCCCCGAGCGCCTCGCACGCGTCCTCGACGATCGCCACGCCGTGGCGCGCCGCGAGGCGCTCGAACGTCGGCAGGTCGGCCGGGTAGCCGAACACGTGCACGGGCAGCAGGGCGCTCGTGCGCCGCGTGACCGCGGCGGCGGCCGCGTCGGGGTCGAGGTTCAGCGTGCGCGGATCGATGTCGGCGAACACCGGCCGCGCGCGCTCATACAGCGCGACGTTGGCCGAGGCGACGAACGAGAACGGGCTCGTCACGATCTCATCGCCCTCCCCCACGCCGACAGCGCGCAGGGCGAGGTGCAGGCCGGCTGTGCCGCTGGAGACGGCGCTCGCCAGCGGCGCGCGCACGCGCTCGGCGAACTGGCGCTCGAAGTCCGCCAGGCGCGGCCCGAGCGACAGCTGACCCGAGCGCAGCACCTCGAGCACCGCCCGCTCCTCGGCCTCGCCGAGCAGCGGCCGCGCGAGCGGGATGGGCTCGTCCGCGGCGCCCGCGCGGGCTTCGTGCGCCCCCGCCGACGGGCCGTGCGCCGCCGCCGTCTGCGCGCGCGCCGCGGCCCCGGAGCGCGACACTAGGCCCCGCCGCGCGAGCGCACGGCCCCTGGCGCGGCGGACGGCTCGCCGGCGTGCATGCCGTATTCCAGCGAGTCCACGAGCGCATCCCAGGAGGCGGCGATCAGGTTCTCCGAGACGCCGATCGAGCCCCACACGTCGGTCCCGTCCGAGGCGTCGATCAGCACCCGCGTGACCGCGCCCGTGCCCTTGGTCTCGTCCAGGATGCGCACCTTGAAGTTGACGAGCTCGATATCGCGCAGGTGCGGGTGTATCTCGCCGATCGCCTCGCGCAGCGCGCGGTCGAGCGCGTGCACCGGCCCGTTTCCCTCGGCGGTGCTCAGGTAGCGCTCGCCGCCGACCCAGATCTTGATCGTCGCCTCGGTGGTGGCGTGACCGTCGGAGTGCTTCTCGACGATCACCCGCCAGGACTCGAGCTTGAACAGCGGCTCGTAGTGCTCGTCGGTCTCGCGGCGCACGAGCAGCTCGAAGGAGCCGTCGGCGGCCTCGAACTGAAAGCCCGCGTGCTCGAGCTCCTTGACGCGCTGCACGATTCGCTCGGCCAGCTCGCTGTCGGCGTCGATCCCGGCCTCGCGGGCCTTCTCGAGGATCGTCGCGCGCCCCGAGAGCTCTGAGATCAGCAGATCGCGATCGTTGCCGACGACCGCCGGGTCGACGTGCTCGAACGTCTGCGCATCGGTGCGTACGCCGGCGGCGTGCATTCCCGCCTTGTGTGCGAAGGCGTGCTTTCCGACATACGGCTGGGCCGGGTCGGGCGAGCGGTTGAGCAGCTCGTCGAGCAGGTGCGCCGTCTCGGTGAGGCGGGCGAGGCGCTTTGGCGGCAGCACCTCGGCGCCCATCTTCAGCTGCAGGTCGGCGATGATCGTCACGAGGTTCGCGTTGCCGGTGCGCTCGCCCACGCCGTTGATCGTCCCCTGCACCTGCGTGGCGCCGGCTTCTACCGCGGTGAGCGTGTTCGCCACCGCGCAGCCGGAGTCGTCGTGGGTGTGGATCCCCAGCGGCGCGTCGGGCAGCGCTTCGCGCACGACCACGAGCGCGGTGCGGATCTGCGCGGGCAGCGAGCCGCCGTTCGTGTCGCACAGGACGAGGCGCTCGGCGCCGGCGCCCGCGGCCACGCGCAGGCACTCCAGCGCATAGCCGGGGTCCAGCGCGAACCCGTCGAAGAAGTGCTCGGCGTCGAGCAGCACGCGCTTGCCCGTCGCGGCCAGGAAGGCGACCGAGTCGGCGATCATCGCGAGGTTCTCCTCGCGCGAGGCGCGGATCACCTTCTCGACGTGCAGCACCGAGGCCTTGCCGACGAGCGTGCAGACCGGCGCAAAGCAGTCGGCGAGCGCGCGCAGGCCCTCGTCCCGATCGGCCGCGGCGTCGCGCCGGCGCGTCATGCCGAAGGCGGCGATCTCAGACACCTCCAGCTGCTCGTCGGCCAGCAGCTCGAAGAGCTTGCGGTCCGTCTGCCCGGCTTCGGGGAAGCCCGCCTCGATGAGGTCGATGCCGAGCGCGTCCAGCGCGTGCACGACGCGCAGGCGCTCCTGCACGGTGAGGCTCATGCCGCCGCCGCCCATGCCGTCGCGCAGGGTGGCGTCGTATAGCTCGATGCGGTTTGCGGTGGTGCTCATCCGGGTGTTCCTTTGGCGTAGAGGTGTGCGAGGCGGCTGGCAGAGCGACCGGCCGCGCCGCAGCGCCCCTAGCCGGTCGCCCCGGTAATTCGACCCGCCGCCGCGGTCGCGTCGCCGCTGGGCGTCTCGAGCGCCGCGGGCGAGACGACGTCCAGCCACTCGCGGTAGCGCTCGGAGCGCCCGTGGACGACGTCGTCGAAGGCCGCCTGCAGCACGCGCGTGATCTCGCCCGGCTTGCCGGCGCCGATCAGGTGATCATCGACCTCGCGCACCGGCACGAGCTCGGCCGCGGTGCCCGACATGAACATCTCGTCGGCGAGGTACATCTCCGCGCGCGCCACGTTTCGCTCGGACACGGTGTAGCCAAGGTCCTGGGCCAGCTGGATCACCGCGCTGCGGGTGATGCCGTCGAGGATCGAGTTGTGCTGCCCGGGCGTCGTGATTTCGCCGTCGCGCACGATGTAGACGTTCTCGCCGGTCCCCTCACAGACGTGCCCGTGGTCGTCGAGCAGGATCGCCTCTTCATAGCCGGCCTTCAGCGACTCGACCTTCGCGAGCACGCTGTTGAGGTACTGCCCCGACGCCTTGGCGTGCGGGATCAGCGAGTCGGGGCTGATGCGCCGCCAGGAGGACACCTTCGCACGCACGCCCTCGCGCTTGCCCTGCTCGCCCAGATAGGAGCCCCACTCCCAGCATGCGATCGTCACGTCGACGGGCGCCTCGAGCGGGTTCAGGCCCATGTGGCCGTAGCCGCGGTTGACGATCGGGCGGATGTAGCAGGAGCGCAGGCCGTTGCGCGCCACGAGCTCGAGCACGGCGCCGCGCAGCTGCGCGGCCGTGTACGGCACCGGCATGTAGTAGAGCTCCGCGGAGCGCAGCAGGCGCTCGATGTGCTCGGCTCCTCTGAACACGGCCGGGCCGAGCTCGGTGTCATAGCAGCGCATGCTGTCGAACACGCCCGTTCCATAGTGCAGGCCGTGCGTCAGCACGTGGATCTTGGCGTCCTCCCACGCGACGAACTCGCCGTTCATCCAGATGAGGTCGGTGGGGTCAACGCCGATTGAGCTCATGTTTTCGATCCTTGCAGTCGTTCGAGCACCGCTCGGGTAGCCTGTTGCGTGGTCGCCGTCCCGCCTAGGTCGGCGGTGCGCAGTCCCCCGTCAAGCGCGCCTTGCACAGCGGATTCTACCGCCGCCGCCTCGCTTGCCAAGCCCAGCCCGTGGCGCAGCATGAGCGCGGCCGAGAGGAACATCGCAAGCGGGTTGGCCTGTCCCGTGCCCGCGATGTCGGGCGCGGAGCCGTGCACCGGCTCGAACAGCCCAGGGCCGTCGCCGCCCAGCGAGGCGCTGGGCAGCATGCCGATCGAGCCGGTGAGCATCGCCGCCTCGTCGGAGAGGATGTCGCCGAACATGTTCTCGGTGAGGATCACGTCGAAGTGGCGCGGCGAGGAGACCAGCTGCATCGCGGCGTTGTCGACGAGCATGTGCTCGAGCTCGATCTCGGGGAACTCGCGCGCGTGAAGCTCTGAGACGACCTCGCGCCACAGACGCGATGTCTCGAGCACGTTGGCCTTGTCGACGCTCGACACCTTCGCCCGCGCGGCTCCGAATGCCGTGCGCGCGATGCGCTCGATCTCCTCGCGCGTGTACACGCAGGCGTCGGAGGCCGCGTCGGCTGAGCGCGTCTTCTCGCCGAAGTAGATGCCGCCGGTCAGCTCGCGTACGACGAGCAGGTCGGTCCCCTCGATGCGCTCGCGTCGCAGCGGCGAGGCATCGTAGAGCGCCGGCAGCGGCCTGACCGGGCGCAGGTTGGCATACAGCCCAAGGCCCTTGCGCAGGCCGAGCAGGCCCTGCTCGGGACGCGGCTTGGCCGGGTCGGTCGTGTCCCACTTCGGCCCGCCGACCGCCGCCAGCAGCACCGCGTCGGCTCGCCTGCACGCCTCCAGCACCTCGCCGGTCAGCGCGCTGCCGTGCGCGTCGATCGAGGCGCCGCCGAACAGCTGCTCCTCGAACTCGAAATCGCCGACGGCGTCGAGCACTTCCAGCGCCGGGCCCATGATCTCCGGGCCGATCCCGTCGCCCGACAGCGTGACGATGCGCTTGGCCATCTGCGAGGCGGATGCTACGCGCGCAGGCCGCGGGGACGCCGCGCGGGCGCGCGCGTGGCCACCGGCCCCGCGCGCCGCGCGCCGCGGCGAGCGCGACCCGGTAGGCGGCCGGGTGCAATCGGGCTCGACGGGGCGAGGTCGCCGAGCAGGTCGCCCAGCAGCATCGCGCAGATCGGGACCAGCACCGCCAGGTAGACGGCGAACGGGACAAGCGACGTGAGTTCGTTGAGCCTGCCGAAGTCCAGCCGCAGCAGGATCGTCGCGGTCAGCGATATGACGATCGACCGGCGCGCTCGCAGCTCCCAAGCCGCGAGCGCCGCCACGAGCGGGAGCTGGTAGTAGACGTGGGCCGATGGCTCGAGCAGGCACCTCAGCGCGAACCCGAGCGCCAGCAGCGCGAGCGAGCGCCTGACGCCGATCGGCGCGTGTGCGCGGCGTGCGCGCACGGCGAGCGCCGCGGCTGCCGCCAGCGCGAGCAGCACCGACAGCTCGCGCGCGTGAGCGGACAGGAACGCGGGCGGGACAGGATAGAGACCGTCCATGTGCTTCAGCGGCCACCACAGGTCCTGCGGGTGCGCCACTATCGAGGTTTCCGCGCCATGCACGGAGGCCAGCAGCGCGGACGGGGCGAGCGCCGCGCCGCCGACCAGCCAGCAGCCAACGATCACGCCGCACGGCAGTAGGATCCTCCGCATCTGCGCCGGCGCGCAGAGGAGCACCGGTCCGACCGCGAATACGCCCCACGGCTTGTTGATCAGCGCGGCGCCGAGCAGCACGCCGGCGAGCGCCGGCCGCTCGGCGCCCGCGAGCAGCACCGCGCCAATGCACAGCGCCGCGCCGAGGCACTCCTCCGGATGACCGAAGATGACGGCTTCCAGCGCGAGCGGAGCTCCGGCAAACAGCGCGACCGCGCCGAGGCAGATCGGCCACGAGACGGCCCGCCGGCGAGCGTCGAGCGCCAGCCAGAGCCCAAGCGCGCTGAGGGCGAGCAGGCACTCCAGCGCGCCGACTCGAAAGATCGCGAGCTGATCGCCGCCCGCCAGCTTGGCGAGCAGCGAGAACGGCAGGCGGAGCAGCACCGAGCCGCCGGCGCCGTTGCCCGGAATGTGGGCGAAGAACGCCTGCACGTGTCCCGCGAGCAGCGCATCCGTGGCCGGCTGATACCAGACCGCGTAGTCGCCGCCGCGCAGCTGCCATGCGTCACCGAGCCACGCCGAGCGCACGGCGATCAGCGCGACCGCCGCGGCGAGCAGCGCGAACGGCAGCCGCGACGCCGGGCAGCTCAGCGCTCCCGGACGCCTGAAGGTGGCGCCGGCGTGATCAGCAGACACCTGTTTGATATCGGCCCGTCGAGCGGGGCGCTTGAGACGCGGCCGGCGCTCAGAGCGCCGTCGTGACCGGTCCCGAGCGCTCGCGTGCGGCCTCGAACGCGTCGATCGCACCGGCCGAGGCGAGCGTCACGCCGACGTCGTCCAGGCCGTCCAGCAAGCGCCGGCGGATCTCGTGGTCGATCTCGAAGGGGACCTCGCGCCCGGCGAAGCGGACCTCCTGCTCGCGCAGATCCACCTGGCCGTGGCCGGCCAGCGCGAGTGCCTGGCAGTCCTCCTCTGAGAGCACGACCGGCAGCAGCCCGATCTTCGTGCAGTTGGAATAGAAGATGTCGGCGAAGCTCGGCGCGACGATCGTCTGAAAGCCGTAGTCCTGCAGCCCCCAGGGCGCGTGCTCGCGCGAGGAGCCGCAGCCGAAGTTCTCGCCGGCGACCAGAATCGGGTTGGGCGGCAGGTCCCAGTCGGGCTCCTTGGCCCAGTCATAGAACAGGAACTCGCCGAAGCCGCTTCGCTGCACCCGCTTGAGGAACTGCTTGGGCATGATCTGGTCGGTGTCGACGTTCGCGCGATCCAGGTGGCTGATCGCCCCTGAGATCGTCTCGATCGGCTGCATGGCTACTGCTCACCTCCGCTTGGCTTGACGGCGCCGAAGACCGCGGCCTCGGCCCATTTGAAATGAACTTCGGCCTGCTGGAAGCCGGCCTGGGCCAGCCACGCGACCTGGTCCTCCGCGGTGTCGGGCAGGTCTTCGTCGCCGACACCGTCGTCTGCCAGCTGACGGCGGACCTCCTCGGCGGCGCGGTGGCCGGCGTGCTCGCCCGCGCGCGCGTGTTCCACGCGCATCGCGTTGGCGACCATCTGCTCGTTGAACAGGCCCGCCAGCGCGCCGCGCACGAGAACGTAGTCGAGGTTGACGAACAGGCCGCCCGGCTGCAGCAGCTCGAACAGCTCGGCGAACAGCGCGCGCTTGCGCGCCGGTGGCAGGTGGTGGATGGCGAGCCCGGAGACGGCCGCGCCGTAGCCGCCGTCGGGCAGCCCCGACCGCCAGTCCGGCTGGGACAGGTCGCCGCGGACCGTGCGCCAGCGTCCCGCGGAGTCCTCCAGGCGCCGGCTGACGCCCGCGAGCATCGGCTCTGAGAAGTCGACGAGCACCGCCTCGGCGCCAGGGCGGTGCGCGAGGACGAGCGCTGACATCGCGCCGTCGCCGCTGCCGAGATCCACGAAGCACTCGATCGGGTGCGGGTGGCGGTCCAGCAGCGTGCCGATTAGCGCCTCCTGCACGTCGAGCAGCGGGATCACCGTTTCGCGCCGGCGCAGGAAGGCGTCGACCATCTCCGCACCCTGCCACGTGGCGCCGGGCGAGGCGCCGCGCGCGCTCAACGCCACTCCCGGATATCGGTGAAGCGGCCCTCGATCGCCGCCGCCGCGGCCATCTGCGGCGACACGAGGTGCGTGCGCCCGCCGCGCCCCTGGCGTCCCTCGAAGTTGCGGTTGGACGTCGACGCGCAGCGCTCGCCGGGCTGCAGGATGTCGGGGTTCATGCCCAGGCACATCGAGCAGCCGGCCACGCGCCAGTCAAAGCCCGCCTCGCGAAACACGCGATCGAGGCCCTCGGCCTCGGCCTGCGCCTTGACCTGCTGTGAGCCGGGGACGACCATCGCGCTCACGCTCGGCGCGACCTTGCGCCCGGCGACGACCTCCGCGGCCGCCCGCAGGTCGCCGATGCGCGAGTTGGTGCACGAGCCGATGAACACCCGGTCGAGCGCGATCTCGGTGATCGGCGTGCCCGGCTCGAGCGCCATGTAGTGCAGCGCGCGCTCGGTCGCCTCGCGGTCGGCGGGGCTGTCGAAGTCCTCCGGGGCCGGCACGGCCTCGGTGACCGCGCGCACCATGCCGGGGTTCGTGCCCCACGTGACCTGCGGCGAGAGCGCTGAGGCGTCGACGACGACCTCGCGGTCGTACGTCGCCGCCTGGTCGCTGGGCAGCGCCCGCCACGCCTCGATCGCGGCGTCGAGCTCGACGCCGCTCGGCGCGCCGGGGCGGGCCTGCTCGGTGAACCACGTAAAGGTGGCGTCGTCGGGCGCGATCATGCCCGCGCGCCCGCCGCCCTCGATCGTCATGTTGCAGACGGTCATGCGCCCTTCCATCGAGAGCGCGGCGATCGGCGCGCCGCAGTACTCGACGACGTGGCCGGTCATGCCGCCGACGCCGAGCTGCCCGAGCGTGCCGAGGATCAGGTCCTTGGCGGTCACGCCGAAGCCGAGCGCGCCGTCGTAGCGCACGCGCATCGAGGCCGGCTTGTGCTGCACCATGCACTGCGTGGCGAGCACGTGCTCGACCTCGCTCGTGCCGACGCCGAAGGCGAGCGCGCCGAACGCGCCGTGGGTCGAGGTGTGCGAGTCGCCGCACACGATCGTCATGCCCGGCTGGGTGACGCCGAGCTCGGGCCCGATCACGTGCACGATGCCCTGGCGGTCGGAGCCGAGCGAGTAGATGGGCACGCCGAACTGCTCGCAGTTGCGCTCGAGCGTCTGCACCTGCACGCGCGAGAGCTCATCCTTGATGCGCGCCGCGACGGGCGTGCCGTCGGTTGGCGTGTTGTGGTCGGCGGTCGCCAGCGTGCGGTCGGGCCGGCGCACGTCGCGCCCGGCCATGCGCAGCGCGTCGAAGGCCTGCGGGCTCGTCACCTCGTGCACCAGGTGCAGGTCGATGTAGAGCAGGCCGGGCGCCACCTCGTGGGCCTCCCAGATCTTGTCGAAAAGAGTCTTTGGCATCGTCATCGGCCTTCCTTGCAGCGTTTGCGTCGTTCTCTCTTGATGAGGACCCCTCCCGGGGTCCCGGGGGTTGTCGCCGTGGCGGGCACCTAGCTGCGCCGCAGCCCGGCGGCGACGACCGCCAGGAACACGGCCTCCTGGGCGGTGGGGTTCTCGAAGTGGTGGCGAAGATCGGCGTCGAACGTGACGCAGTCGCCCTCTGACAGGCGATGGCGCTCGCCGTCGCACACGAGCACGAGCGAGCCGCTCTGCACGAGCGCGGTCTCGCGTGCGCCCGGCTCGTGGATCGGCGGGTCGTCGGCGGCGCCCGTTACGGCGCCGCCCGCGAGCGTGTGTCGCGAGAGCTCGGCGCGCTGCCCGGGCTGGGCGGAGGTCAGCACCTCGAAGCGGTGGCCGCGGCGAGCGTTGCCCCCGCGCCGGCGCTGGCCGGCCCGCACGACGGTCACCGCGCCGCTCTCGTCCAGGCGCAGCAGCTGCGACAGGCGCAATTCCAGACCCGCGGCGATGCGCGCGGCGACGGTCAGTGTCGGGCTCGTCTCGCCGCGCTCGACCTGCGAGAGCATCGGCGCGCTGACGCCGCTGCGCAGGGCGAGCTCGCGCAGAGACAGCGACGAGGCCTCGCGCAGCGCCTTCACGCGCGCGCCGATCACGCCCGGGTCGACGCCGCTCGGGTCGACGCCGGTCGCCTGCACCCGCGCGGGCTCGCCTGCTGTGCCGGTCACTGCCATACGCGCGTACGTTATCACAGACAGCTGGACGCGGTGGTGGACACCCGGTGGGGGTGGGGATCGGGACGGCGGACTACGGTGGCGCGACGCCGTAGAGACGGTAGGCGAAGATCTCCTCGTAGCCCAGGCGACGGTAGATGCTCTCGCCCATCGGCGAGGCCTGGAGCGATACGAGGTCGAAGCCCGCCTGCAGGAGGTGGTTGGTCACGCGGACCGTGCAGGCCGCGGCAAGGCCGCGTCGGCGGGCCTCCGGCAGCGACGCCACCCAGCCGACCATTCCGACATCCTGCGCCATCCACGCCGACGCGCAGGCGACCGGCCGATCGTCATCGTAGGCCAGGCACGCCCAGACGCGTTGTGCATCGAGCAGCTCGCTCGTCTCGAACGCTTCGCTGAACAGCCCCGGCGGAAACCCGATCGAGCGATAGGCTGCGTCGCAGATCGCCCAGTAGGACTGGGCGTCAGCCGGCGTCTGGACCGCACGCACATCACCCGGCAGCGGCGGCAGCGCAGAGCGACAGATCATCTCCGGATAGCGGTCGACCACGCGCAGCATGCCCGTGCTCACAGCCGCCCGCTCGATCTCGGGGTCGCCCGGCCAAGCGAATGCGACGAAGCTGCGATCGAGCTCGGAGAAGAAGCGGCGCGCCCGGCCGAGCAGGGGCTCGGCGTCTGCGGTCGATCGCCGACGCATCGCGCCGTTCAGCATGGCGAATGAGCTGCGCGAGGCGAACAGGAGCTCCCCGTCGTCCTGCTGGGAGGCGGCGCCCGGCGTCTCTCCCGTCCAGCTGCTGATCGTCATCAGATTCTCGTGGGCCCGGTCGGCCAGTCCGATGTCCATGGGCGGCTCGGCTAGGCGGTCTCGGGCATGCCGATGCCCTCGTCAGCGCGCGAGCGCGCCACCGCGACCGACAGCGCGCGCAGGTAGGCCCGCGCGGCCGCATCGATGATGTCCGTCGAGACCGCCTGGCCGGCGCCGGTTGCGCCGTCGACCTCGACGACCACCGACACCTCGCCGAGCGCGTCCTGACCTTCGGTCACCGCTCCGATCGTGAAGTCGCTGAGACGCGGCGACACGGCCGTCGCCGCGTTGAGCGCTTGAAAGATGGCGTCGATCGGGCCGTCGCCGGTGAACGAGCCCTCCGCCGAGCCGCCGTCGGGCAGCGCGACGCCGACGCGCGCGTGCGGCGGGCGCAGCGACGAAGCATCGACCTCGAACCACTCCAGCGAATAGCCCGATATCTCCGCGCGCAGCTCGTCGGTGACGAGCGCCTCGAGGTCCATCGCCGTCACCTGCTTCTTGCGATCGGCGATCTCCTTGAAGCGCTTGAACGCGGTGTTCAGCGCCTGGCCGTCGAGCTGGAAGCCCATCTCCAGCAGGGCCTTGCTCAGGGCGTGACGGCCCGAGTGCTTGCCGAGCACGATCGAGTTGCTGTTCAGCCCGACGCTCGTCGCGTCCATGATCTCGTAGGTCGCGCGCTCCTTCAGCACGCCGTCCTGATGGATGCCGGCCTCGTGCGCGAACGCGTTTCGCCCGACGATCGCCTTGTTGGGCTGCACGGGGTAGCCGGTCAGCCGCGACACGAGGCGGCTCGTGCGCGCGATCTCTGTCGTGTCGACCCCGGTCCACAGCCCGAGCGCCGGCTCGCGGGTGCGCAGCAGCATCACGATCTCCTCCAGCGACGCGTTGCCCGCGCGCTCGCCGATCCCGTTGACCGCGCACTCCACCTGGCGACAGCCGGCTTCCACGCCGGCCAGCGAGTTGGCGACCGCCAGCCCGAGGTCGTCGTGGCAGTGCACCGATACGACCGCGTTTTTCAGCTCGGGGACCAGGCGGTAGAGCTCCTCGAACATCGCCGCGTACTCGCGCGGCATCGTGTAGCCGACGGTGTCCGGCACGTTGATCGTGCTCGCGCCCTCCTGCAGCGCGATCTGGATCACCTCGGCCATGTACTGCACGTCAGAGCGCGAGCCGTCCTCCGGTGAGAACTCGACGTCGTCTGTGTATTCGCGCGCCTGGGCGACTGCCGCGCGCGCCTGGCCCTTGACGTCCTCGCGCGTTGTCTGCAGCTTGCGCTCGATGTGGATGTCGCTCGTGGCGATGAATGTGTGGATGCGCGGTCGCTCCGCGTCGCGCACCGCGTTCCAGGCCGCCTCGATGTCCTGCTTGCTCGTGCGTGCCAGCCCGCAGATCACGGGGCCCTCCACCTCCCGCGATATCGCCTGCACGGACTCGAAGTCGCCGGGCGAGGTGATCGGAAAGCCGGCCTCGATCACGTCGACGCCGAGCCTTGCCAGCTGGTGGGCGATCTCGAGCTTTTCCTGCTTGTTCAGCGAGATGCCCGGCGACTGCTCGCCGTCTCGCAGCGTCGTATCGAAAATCCTGATGCGACCCGCCTCGTTGCGCTGCTCAGTGGTGCTCATGCCGTTCGTGCTCCTTCTCTATCTCGCGGTCTCTTCCTTTCTGCTGGGTATGCGGCTACGCGGCCGCCACGCACTATTCCCCCCGAGGGGGGAGCAGAAGAAGGGAGAGAAGCGAGGTCCGGAACGACATCTGTGGCCAGCGTAGCACCGGCGCCGGGCCAGCGTGCGCGCAGGCCGCCCGGCGACCGTTCAGCCGAGGTTCACCGACCATCCGTTGTCAAAGCCCTCCGAGGCGACGATCTCAGACAGCACGTCCGCGGGCACAGGCGCGTCGGTCGTGACCACCATCGCCGCCAGGCGCTTGTCCTCGCCGTCGCCGGCTCGCGCCGGCCCGGCGCCCGACGAGTCAGACGTGTGGCCGACGGCGGCCGAGGAGATGTTGATGCCGTGCGCCCCGAAGATCGTGCCGACGCGGCCGATCATCCCCGGCAGGTCCTCGTAGCGGAAGATCGTCACGTGCGGCTCGAGCTCGATCGTCAGCCGGCGACCCTGCACCTCGACGAGATGCGGCACGCCGTTGGGGCCGATGCCGGTGCCGGCGACCGCGACGCGTTCGTCGCCCGCGATCACCGTCACGCGGATCAGCTCGTTGAAGTCCTGCGCCTCGGACACGGCCTTCTCCTCGACGACTATCCCGCGCTGCTGGGCCATGGTCGGCGCGTTGACGAGGTTGACCGGCTCCTCCGTGCGTCCCTGCAGTGCTCCCTGGATCACCGCGAGCGCGAGCAGCCGCGTGTCGAACTCGGCGATCCGCCCGAGGAACGCCGCCTCGATCCGCTCCACCGAGCTGCCCTCCGCAAGCGCCATCGCAAGGCGCCCGAGCTGGGTGGCCAGCGGCAGAAACGGGCCGAGCACCTCCATGTCGTCGGCGCCGATCGCCGGGATGTTGACCGCCGTGGAGACCACGCCGCCGGTGAGCGCGGCGACCACCTGCTCGGCGCTCTGATAGCCGGCGCGGTCGGTCGCCTCCGCCGTGGAGGCGCCGAGATGCGGCGTGACGACCACGTTGGGGTAGCCGAACAGCGGATGCTCGGTCGTCGGCTCGGACGCGAACACGTCGATCGCGGCGCCGGCCACCCTGCCTTCGTCAAGGGCCTGCTTGAGCGCGCCGTCATCGATCAGCCCGCCGCGGGCGACGTTCAGCACGCGCACCCCGTCGCGCATCTTGGCGAACGCGTCGGCGTCGAGGAAGCCTTCGGTCTCGGGCGTTTTCGGAAGGTGGATCGTGATGAAGTCGGCCTGGGCGTAGACGACGTCGGGACTCTCGGCCTTGTCGACGCCCAGCTCGCGAAAGCGCTCGGCGCTGACGAACGGGTCAAACGCGAGCACGCGCATCCCAAAGCCGCGCGCGCGCTGGGCGACCAGCTGGCCGATGCGCCCGAAGCCGAGCACGCCGAGCGTCTTCTCGTACAGCTCGACGCCGGAGTACTTGGAGCGATCCCATTTGCCTTCCAGCAGCGCGCTGTGGGCCTGGGGGATGTTGCGCGCCAGCGCGAGCAGCAGCGCCATCGTGTGCTCGGCCGCCGTCACGACGTTTGACTCGGGCGCGTTGGCCACGACGATCCCGCGCCTCGTGGCCGCTTCGACGTCGACGTTGTCCACGCCCACGCCGGCGCGCCCGATCGCGCGCAGGCGCTCGGCGCGCCCGATCAGCTCCGCGGTCATCTTCGTCGCCGAGCGGATCACGATGCCCTCGTAGGAGCCGATGCGCTCGGCCAGCTCCTCGTCGGTCCAATCGATCCCGAGATCGACGTCGAAATGCTCGCGCAGCAGCGCGATGCCCGAGTCGCCGATCTTCTCCTTGACCAGCACGCGCTGGCGCTCGCCGGCGGATGCCTGCTCGCTTACCGTGGCCGGCGTGGCGGCGCTCATTGCGCGAGCCTCTCGACCACCCAGTCGATGCAGCCCGTGAGCGCCTGCACGTCTGCCGTGTCGACCGCCGGGAACATGCCGATGCGCAGCTGGTTTCGCCCCAGCTTGCGGTAGGGCTCGACGTCGACGATCTGATTGGCGCGCAGCGTCGCGGCGACGGCGGCAGCGTCGACCGAGTCGTCGAAGTCGATCGTGCCGACGACCAGCGAGCGCTTGGCCGGGTCGGCCACGAAGGGCGTCGCGTAGGCGGCGTCGCGCGCCCAGCCGTAGAGGTGCTCGGAGCTTGCGCGCGTGCGCGCCAGGCACCAGTCCAGGCCGCCGTTCGCGAGCATCCAGCGGATCTGGTCGACGAGCAGGAACAGCGTCGCGACTGCGGGCGTGTTGTAGGTCTGATCCTTGAGCGAGTTCTCGAGCGCCGTGTGCAGCGAGAGGAACTCCGGGATCCAGCGCTCAGAAGCGTGCAGCTGCGCGATCCGCTCCTGGGCGGCGGGGCTCAGGAGCGCGAGCCACAGCCCGCCGTCCGAGCCGAAGCCCTTCTGCGGCGCGAAGTAGTAGGCGTCGACGTCGGCGAGCGCCACCGGCAGACCGCCGGCGCCCGATGTCGCGTCGATCAGCACGAGCGCGCCGTCGGGCCCGGCGGGGCGCAGGACGGGCGTCATCACGCCGGTAGAGGTCTCGTTGTGCGCCCAGGCGAGCACGTCGGCCCCCGCGTCGGTCGCCGCCAGGCCGACGTCGGCGGGGTCGGGCGCGTCGCCGGGCTGCGCGCTGATCGTCAGCGGGTCGGCCAGGAACGGCGCGCCCGCGGTGACCGTGGCGAACTTCTGCGAGAACTCGCCGAAGCTCAGGTGCAGTGCGCGCTCGCGCACCAGACCGAAGGCGGCGGCGTCCCAGAACGCGGTTGCGCCGCCGTTGCCGAGCGCGACCTGATAGCCCTCGGGCGCGCCGAACAGCTCGGCCAGCCCGGCGCGCAGCTCGCCAACGAGCGCCTTGACAGGGCGCTGGCGGTGGGAGGTGCCCATCACCAGGCCCCCCTCGCGCGCCAGGCGCTCCAAGGCCTCGGGACGCACCTTCGACGGGCCGCAGCCAAACCGCCCGTCGGCCGGGCGCAGCTCGTCTGGGATGACCAGTCGCGTCTGTGTCGTCTGCGTGCTCGGCGTCATGGGCTTCCTCTCGCTGTCAGGCCTCTGCGGTGAGGCGGCGATGTTCTGAGTTGCCCAGGCGCGCGGCGACGAACCCCGCCGCTTCCCGGTGGTGTGCTCCACCTGAAGAGCGCCAGTCGCGGCGAGCAAGGCGAGTGTAGCGGACCGCGCAGGCCGGCATCTGACGGTCTCAGGCGCGCTCGGCGCCGTCGCGCCCGGTGATCGCGACGCGCGTCGCGGTCGTGGCGCTCCACCCCCGGGGCAGGCGTGTGGCGGCGACCCCGGCCGGGACCTCGTCGGCCAGCACGCAGTACTCGGGCGCCGGTCCGAGCACCAGCGAGCGCCGCAGCAGTCCGGCCAGGCGCGGGTCCATGCCGTCTCCGAGCAGCGCCGCGAACGTCGGCGCCTTGGCGTCCTGGGTGCGATCGACCCAAACGGTCACTCGCTCGCGCGCCAGCTTGACGGTGCCCTCGACCAGCCCGTACAGCCCGCCGGCGGCCCGCCCCATCCGCCGGGCGATCTCGTCGTGGGCGGTGCGGTGCCCGCGCCCCACCGCCGCCGCGTTGAGCACGCCGAGCGCGGCGAAGTCCTCGACCAGGTACCAATCCTCATACCAGCCGGCCGCGCCGCGACCATCCTGGAGGGCGCCGAGCCAAGGAGGCTGCTGCGCGCGATAGGCGGCCGACCCGTGGAAGCCGGCCGGCGGCGAGTGCGCAAGCGAGCGGTGAAAGCCGTCGGTCGCGTGCTCGTAGGTCTGCGCGTCGACATCCTCGGCGGGTAGGTGCCAGAGCAGGTACGCGAGCACGCCGGCGCCCTAGAACGCGGGCTTGATCCAGTCCATGTGCGAGCGCAGCTCGCCACCGACCTGCTCGATCTGCGTGCCGGCCTGCTCGGCGCGCATGCGCTTGAAGTTCTCCTGCCCCGCGCGGTTCTCGGCGATCCACTCGCGCGCGAAGTCGCCCGACTGGATCTCGGCGAGGATCTTCTTCATGCTCTCGCGCGTTTCCTGCGTGATCACCCGTTTGCCGCGCGTGTAGTCGCCGTACTCGGCCGTGTTGGAGATCGAGAAGCGCATCCCGGCCAGGCCCTTTTCATACATCAGGTCGGCGATCAGCTTGAGCTCGTGCAGGCACTCGAAGTAGGCCATCTCGGGGTCATAGCCGGCGTCGACGAGCGTCTGGAAGCCGGCCTGGACGAGCTCTGAGGCGCCGCCGCAGAGGACCGCCTGCTCGCCGAACAGATCGGTCTCGGTCTCGTCCTTGAACGTCGTCTCGATCACGCCGCCGCGCGTGCAGCCGATGCCCTTGGCGTACGCCAGGGCCAGCGATCGCGCGTTGCCGGTAGCGTCCTGGGCGACGGCGATCAGCCCCGGCACGCCGCTGCCCTCGGTGAACTGGCGGCGCACCAGATGGCCGGGCCCCTTCGGCGCCACCATCGCGACATCGACGCCGGCGGGCGGCGTGACCTCGCCGTAGTGGATCGAGAAGCCGTGGCCGAACATCAGCATGTTGCCGTCGGCGACGCCGTCCGCGACCTCGTTCTCCCAGACCTGCCGGTGCAGCTCGTCGGGGACGAGCATCATCACGAGATCGCCCCGGCTGGCCGCCTCGACGACCGGCAGCACCTCGAGGCCGCTGTCGCGCGCGGACGCCGCCGAGGCCGAGTCCGGGCGCAGCCCCACCACGACCTGCACGCCGGAGTCGCGCAGGTTCAGCGCGTGCGCGTGCCCCTGGGAGCCGTAGCCGATGACCGCGACGGTCTTGCCGTCGAGCAGCGACAGGTCCGCATCGTCGTCGTAGAGCATCAGAGCGCGCAGGATAGAGGACGCGCTCGCACGGACGCTCGCGCGGCGCAGCCGACGTGAGCGCTCACGCGACCGCCGAGGCGACGAGGCTGCGCCCGGGCAGCGCGAGCCCGCCCGCGCTGTCGGTGAACGGCTCGGCGCGCGCGCGCAGGCTCGAGCGGATCTCCTCGATCTCCTCCTTTGGCCGTGAGAGCACGATGTCATGGAAGCTGCGCGCGACGTCGAGCGTCATCTCCCAGTAGGAGTCGAACGAGGAATGACGCTGCACGACGTCCACTGCGTCGAGCTGGATCTCGCCGAAGCCCGCTTCCTGGAGCAGCTCGCGCACGCGCACCGGCGAGGCGAGCGCAAAGGGGCCGGGAGCGCCGGGCGGCGGGCGATTCAGCAGCCCGCGTTGCACCAGCTCGACGCCGGGAAGCTGGGCCCACGAATTGTGCTCGATGGCGTCCCAGACCGCCAGCGCGACGCGTCCGTGGGGGCGCAGCACGCGTCGCGTCTCGGTCAGCGCCGCCCGCGGGTCGGCCATCAGCATGTAGCCCCAGCGGCAGAGCACGACGTCCACGCTGGCCAGCGGCAGGTCGATCCATTCTGCGTTGAGCGTCTGGAACTCGATGTTCGAGAGTTCCAGCTCGGCTGCGCGCGCGCGGGCGCCCTCGAGCATCGCCTCGGCCTGGTCGGAGATGATCACGCCGCCGAGCGGAGCGATCAGCTCTGCCGCGAGCATCCCCGTCTCGCCCAGCCCCGCGGCGAGCTCGAGCACGCGCTCCCCGCGCTTGAGGCCCACCGCGTCGAGCATCCAGCCGGACACCGGGGCGCCGAACCGCGAGATCACCGCCTGCTGGCGGGCCCACCCGGGAGCCGCCGCCTGCCAGCCGGCCAGGCTCTCCGCGCGATGGGCCGCCGGATCGAAGCCCAGCGCTTGATCGGCCTGGTCGTGCAACTCGCCGCCTCCTGCGCCCCCCGCTTCGCTCATCGTCTCCTCTGTTGTGCGAACGACTCCGCTAGCTCCCTGCGCAGCAGCTTGCCCGACGGGGTGCGGGGCAGGGGCTCGCTGACGAGGGTAACCTGCTTCGGCGTCTTGTAGGGCGCAAGGGTGCGCGCGCAGTGCGCCCGCAGCGCCTCGCCGCTGATCTCGCTGCCGCGCCGCGCGACGACCAGCGCGGCGACGACCTCGCCCCACTGCGCGTCGCTGAGGCCGATCACGCCCGCCTCCTGCACGTCGGGGTGGGCCTCCAGCGCCGCCTCGACCTCGGCGGGTGCGACGTTCTCGCCCCCGCTGACGATCGTGTCGGCCTTGCGTCCGGTGACCGACAGCCGCCCGTGCTCGTCCAGCTCGCCGAGGTCGCCCGTGTGAAGCCAGCCGTCGCGCGCGAGCGACCCCGGCGCGACGGTCGGACCGCTGGCCAGTATCTCCCCGTCGCGCGCGATCCGCACGCGCGTGCAGAACAGAGCCGGACCGGCCGACAGCCGTCCCCCCTCGCCGACCTGTCCGAGCGAGGGCAGCGGCGTCGTGGTGACCTGCGAGCAGGCCTCGGTGAGTCCGTACGTGAGCGCGACGGGCACGCCGCGCTCGCGCGCTCGCGCCACGAGCGCCGGCGGGACCGGACCGCCGCCGGTGAGCGCGCAGCGCAGCGAGCGCGGCCGCCGTAGACCGGCGTCGAGCAGGCGCGCGAGCGTCGTGGCGACGACCGACACGAGCGTGATGTCGCCCTCGCGCAACGCCTCCAGCGCGCGGTCGGTCTCGAAGCGCTCGTGCACGACGGCGGTCGTCGCGTAGATGCAGGAGCGCACGAGGATCGACAGGCCGCCGACATGGCTGAGGGGCAGCGTGCACAGCCAGCGCTCGCGAGCATCCAGGCCGAGCGCCACGGCGGAGCCGATCGCGCTCCACAGAAAGTTGCCGTAGGTCAGCGCGACCGGGCGCGGCGCGGACGTCGTGCCCGACGTGTGGATCACCGCGGCGGTCGCGTCCAGCGAGTGCGTTACAGGCCCCGGCGCGAACCCCAGGCCGGTGCCGCGTGAGCGCGCGCGCGGTGCGGGGGGCGTCGCGGCGCGCGGCTGCAGCGGCTCGTCGACGAGCACCGCCGCTCCTGCCGTAATCGCCCTGCGCTCGGTGGGCGTGAGGCGCGGGTCGACGGGCACCGCGATCGCGCCGAGCAACCAGCAGGCGTGCAGCGCCTGGGCGAACGCGAGCCCCGGCGCGACCGCGATCGCCACCTGGTCTCCGCGCCGGGCGCCGCGCTCGGTCAGCTCCTGCGCGCCGCTGCTCGCAGCATCAAGCAGCTCGGCGTAGGACCAGCTCTCGGCGGGCGTCTCGAGCGCTAGTCGCCGGGGATGCGCGGCGGCTGCGCGGGCCAGCCATCCCTCGACCTCCATGCGCGAAAGGCTAGCCTTCACGCCATGGCGAGCACCTGGATGGCGGCCAGCGACGAGGCCGGGCGCGCCTACACCGACATCCGCTACGAGAAGTCCGCCGCTCCCACAGAGGGCATCGCGAAGATCACGATCGCCCGCCCCGAGGTCAGAAACGCGTTTCGCCCGCGCACGATCATCGAGATCTCCCAGGCGCTGGAGGATGCGCGTGAGGACGCGTCGATCGGGGTGATCGTGCTGACCGGCGAAGGCCCCGACGCGTTCTGCTCGGGCGGCGACCAGCGCGTGCGCGGCGACTCGGGCTACCTGGACGAGGACGAGGCCGGCAGGGCGGGCGTCGGGCGCTTTCACGTCACCGACCTGCACGTGCAGATGCGCCGGCTGCCCAAGCCGATCGTGGCGATGGTCGCCGGCTATGCGATCGGCGGCGGACACGTGCTGCACCTGGTGTGCGATCTCACGATCGCCGCCGACAACGCGCGCTTTGGCCAGGTGGGCCCGAAGGTGGGCTCGTTCGACGGCGGCTTCGGCGCCGGCCTGCTCGCCAACACCGTGGGCGTCAAGAAGGCCAAGGAGATCTGGTTCTTGTGCCGCCAGTACAGCGCGGCGGAAGCGCTACAGATGGGGCTCGTGAACACGGTCGTGCCGCTCGAGCGCCTGGAGCCGGAGACGATCGCCTGGTGTGAGCGGATGCTCGAGCTGTCCCCATTTGCGCTGCGGCTGCTGAAGGCGAGCTTCAACGCCGCAGAGGACGGCCTGGCGGGCATCCAGCAGCTCGCCCACGACGCGAACCTGCTGTTCTACGGCAGCGAGGAGGCCCAGGAGGGCCGCGACGCCTACCGCGAGAAGCGCAAGCCGGACTTCGCGAGGTTCCCCAGACGCGCGTGACCGCGATGCGGATGCCCCGATGACAGCCGCGCTGCCAACGAGCGCGCCGCCGCGCTCGCTCGGCAAGCCCGTCGGGCGCGCCAGCGCGCTGCGCATCTGGGTGATGGCCGCGCGCGTGCGCACGCTGCCCGCCGCGATCGCGCCCGTGCTCGTCGGCACGTCGCTCGCGCTCGGGGCCGGGACCTTCGAAGCGCTCGCCTTCCTTGCCGCGCTGCTCGGCGCGATGTTCATTCAGGTCGGCACCAACCTGTCAAACGACTACTCCGACGCGCGGCGCGGCGCCGACAGCGAGGACCGGCTGGGCCCGGTGAGGGTCACCGCGGGCGGCCTCGTGCCGCCGCGCCAGGTGCTCGTCGCGACCTACGCGTCGTTCGCGCTCGCGGTCGCCTGCGGCGCCTACCTGGTCGCGGTCGCCGGGCCGGAGCTGCTGGCCGTCGGCGCCGCGTCGATCCTCGCGGGCGTTCTGTACACCGGGGGGCCGCGGCCATACGGTTACGAGGGCCTCGGCGAGCTGTTCGTGTTCCTGTTCTTCGGAATCGTGGCGGTCGTCGGCTCCTACTTCGTGCAGGTGCAGGCGCTGCCCTGGCAGGCGTTCGGCTGCGCCGTGCCCGTAGGGCTGCTCGCGAGCGCGATCCTCGTCGTCAACAACGTCAGGGACATCGACAGCGACAGGCGCGCGGGCAAGCGCACGCTCGCGGTGCGCCTGGGACGCGAGCGCACGCGCACGCTCTACGCCGCGATGCTCGCCGGCGCCTTCGCGAGCGCACCGGCGCTGTGGGCGCTGGGCATGACACCGTGGCTGATGCTCTGCTGGGCGACAATTCCGCTCGCGCTCGCGCTGCTGCGCGTCGTGCGCACGCGCACCGACGGACCCGCGCTCAACGGCGCGCTGGCAAAGACGGGGGCCCTGCAGCTGCTGTTCTGCCTGCTGCTGTGCGCCGGCATCCTCGCCGGCAACGGCATTCCCTCATGAGCTCGCGCGCGCGCCGCGAGTAGCGGGCGTGAGGCTTCAGGCCCAGCCGCGCCGCCTCGCCCTCGCCGCGCCGCTGAAGACCGCCTTTGGCGAGATCGCCGAGCGCGAGCTGATCCAGGTCAGCGTGACGGCAGACGACGGCGTGACCGGCTACGGCGAGGCCGCGCCCTTAGAGCCCTATGACGGCGTCAGCCTGCGGCGCGTCAGCGACGCGCTGGCCGGCTATCAGCGAGTGCTCGCGCGCGTCGGTCGCGACCTGGCGGCCGGCGGCGGGGCGGCGCTGATCGAAGCGTGTCGCGAGGTCGACGACCTCCCGCAGGCGCTCGCGGCGATCGATCTCGCGCTGTGGGACCGCGCGGGAAAGCTGGCGGGACGGCCGGTCGCCGCGCTTCTCACCGACCGGCCGGCGAGCTCTGTCGCCGTGAGCGCGACGCTCGGCGCGACCGATCGGGCGGGCGCCGCCGAGCAGGCGGGCCACGCCGTGGCGGCCGGCTTTCGCTGCCTGAAGGTGAAGGTCGGACTGGGCGACGACGCCGGGCGCGTGGCGGCGGTGCGCGCCGCCGTGGGACCCGAGCCGGTCCTCCGCCTGGACGCCAACGGCGCCTGGACGGTGCCGCAGGCCGTGAGCGCGATACGGGCGCTTGCTCCGGCGGGGCTGGAGCTCGTCGAGGAGCCCACGCACGGCATTCAGGCGGTGCGAGCGGTTCGCGAACAGGTCAGCACAAGGGTGTCGATCGATGAGACCGCCGCCGAGCACGGCGCGCTCGGCGCGGGCGTGGCAGACGCCGTCTGCCTGAAGATCTCGCGCTGTGGCGGGATCTCGGGGTTGCTCGCCGCCGCGGCGCTCGTGCGGGCCTCGGACGCCGAGGTGTATGTCGGCTCGAGCCTCGACGGCCCATTGGGCATCGCGGCCTCTGTCCACGCAGCTGTCGCGCTGGCCTCGCGCGGCCCGGTCGCGCCGTGCGGCCTGGCGACGCTTTCGATGTTCGCCGGGCTGGACGACCCGCTGCCGGCGCAGCGGGGTCAGATCGCCGCGCCTTCAGCGCCCGGCCTCGGCGTCGGCCCGCTCTAGGGCAGCCGCCACCGCCTGCGGGTTCTCGAGCGCGAGCGCGTGGCTCCCGGGCACACTCTGCAACCTCCCGGCGGGCAACAGCGACGCCATCCGGCGAGCGAGCACGCGATAGCGCTCGTCGCGCTGCCCGGCGAGCACCGTCACGGGCATCGCGAGACGGGCGAGGTCGTCCCACAGCGGTCGCATCCGCCCCGCGCTCAGGCCGCGCAGCGCCGCCGCCAGCGCGTCCGGCCGGTTGCGCAGCTGATCGGCGCGCGCTCGCGCAGCCACGTCGGGCGGCTCGTCGGCGAACAGCGGCTGGCCGCGCCAGCGATCGATGAACTCCGCCAGCGTGCCCGCCTGCAGCTCGTCGGCGAGCAGGTCGTCTGACGCACGCCGCGCGGCGCGCTCCGCCGGGTCCTCGATCCCGGCGCTCGTGGAGACGAGCACCAGCCGGCGCACGCGCCGGGGGGCGGCCAGGGCGACGTGCAGCGCGATTCGCCCGCCGAGCGAGTATCCACACAGCACGAAGCGCTCGGGCGCCTCGTCGAGCACGCGCTGGACGCAGCCGTCGAAGGTGATCGGGCGCTCGCAGTCCGCCGCCGCGCCGTGCCCGGGCAGGTCGAGCGCCAGCGGCCGGTAGCGTTCAGCGTCCAGCTGCGCCACGACGCCGTCCCAGGTGCGACGGGTGCCGCTGAACCCGTGCAGCAGGACGACGCTCTCGGGCACGACCTCATCCTATGACCCAGGCCAACGACACCTACACGCTCCTGGGAGCGTTCGTCGACGAGCTCGCGCGCTGCGGGATGCGTGCGGCCTGCAGCTCGCCAGGCTCGCGCTGCGCGCCGCTCGTGCTGACGCTGGCGAGCGAGCCGCGGATCCGCTGCTTCTCCCACATCGATGAGCGCTGCGCGGGCTTCTTCGCGCTCGGTCACGCAAAGGCGTCCGGGCTTCCGGTCGCCGTGGCCTGCACGTCGGGCACGGCCGCTGCCGAGCTCCTGCCGAGCGTTACCGAGGCGCGCGAGGCGCGCGTGCCGCTGCTAGTGCTGACCGCCGATCGCCCGGCGGAGCTGCGCGACAACGGCGCGGGCCAGACGATCGACCAGCTCAAGCTCTACGGCCCGGCGGCCAAGTGGTTCGTCGAGGTCGACCTCGCGCAATGCGACGCGGCGCGGCTGCGCTGGATCCGCACGCTGGCCTGCAGGGCCTACTGGAGCGCGCTGTCGGACCGTCCCGGCGTGGTGCACCTGAACTTCCCCCTGCGCGAGCCGCTGGTGTGCGACGAGCCACCGCCGCGCCCGCACGGGCGCCCATCCGGCGCCCCCTACGTCGCCCGCCCGGCCGGCAGGCGCGCCGGCGGCGAGGCGGCGTCTGCGCTCGAGCAGCTGGTGGGCGCCTCGCGACGCGCGCTGGTCGTGGCCGGCCGCGACGAGCGCCTGCCCTCCCCCGGCGAACCGCCACTGGCCGAGGTGGCCGCGCGGACCTGCGCGGCGATCGGCTGGCCGCTGCTCGCCGACCCGCTGTCGGGTGCACGCCGCGGCGCTGCCGCGATCGCACACTACGACGCGCTGCTGCGCGACGCGGCGTTCACCGCCTCGGCCGCGCCCGATCTGGTGCTGCGTGTGGGCGACCTCCCGGTGTCGAAGCCGCTGCGCACGTGGCTGGCCGGCCTGACCGACGTGCCGCAAGTGTCGCTGAATGACGAGGACGCCTGGCAGGATCCCGCCGGGGTGCTCTCGCACTCCCTCGCGCTCGAGCCGGCCACCGCCCTACAGAGCACGGCGGTCGCGTCAGCGCAGGTCCAGGAGGGGTGGTTGGACAGCTGGCACAGCGCCGACGCGCGCTGCGCAGAGGCGATCCTCGGTGTGCTGGGCGACGGTCTCTCAGAGCCCACCGTGGCCGTCGAGCTCGGCGTGCTGCTGCCCAGCGAGGCGACGCTGTTCGTCGCCTCGTCGATGCCGGTGCGCGAGATCGAGACGTTCTGGCCCGCGCGCCCGGACCCGCCGCGCGTGCTGTGCAACCGCGGCGCGAGCGGTATCGACGGCACCGTGTCGAGCGCCTTCGGCGCCGCCGCGGCCGCGGAGGGTCCGGTTGTCCTGTTGATCGGCGACGTCGCGCTCGCGCACGACATCGGCGGGCTGCTCGCCGCCTCGCGCCTGGCGCTGAAGCTGACGATCGTGCTGCTCGACAACGACGGCGGTGGCATCTTCGACTTCCTGCCGGTCGCGCGCACGCCGATGGCGCTGGCCGGGGACCTCTACACCGAGCACATCGCCACGCCCACGGGCCTTGACTTCTCGCAGGCCGCCGCGCTGTATGGCCTCGGATACGAGCGCGCCAATGACGTGCGGTCGCTGCGCGAGGCGCTGGAGCGAGCGCTCGCAGCGTCGCGCTCGAGCATCGTGCATGCGCGCACCGAGCGCAGCGCCAACGTCGCGCTGCACGAGCGCGTCTGGACCGCCGTGTCAAATGCGCTGGGCGGCTGAGCGGTTGGCGGCTAGGCCGCGAGCAGCGGCAGCAGCGCCTGCAGCTTGACCTCGGTCTCGGCGAGCTCGGCGGCGGGCTCAGAGCCGCGCACGATCCCGTTGCCCGCGTAGCAGCGCGCCACGCCATCGCGCAGCAGCGCACAGCGCAGGGCGACGCAGAACTCCCCGTCGCCGGTTGCGTCGGTCCAGCCAACCGGTCCGGCGTACCAGCCGCGATCGAGCCCCTCGAGCGCCGGAATCATCGACATCGCCCGCTGGCGCGGCTCGCCGCCCACGGCGGGCGTCGGGTGCAGCAGCCCGGCGAGCTCGAGCACGTCGATCGGTGATGCCAGCTGCGCCCTGATCGGCGTGGCCAGGTGCTGGATGTTGGCGATCTTGGCGATCCCCGGCTCGGGCGCGGCAGCCAGCCAGACGGCATGCGGAGCGAGCGTGCGCTCGATCCGCCGCGCGACGATCGCATGCTCCTCGCGGTGACTGTCGCTGCGCAGCAGCTGCTCGCCGAGGTGGTCGTCGACGGCCGGATCTGCGCTGCGACGGCTGGACCCGGCCAGCGCGAGCGTGCTCACGCGCTGCCCCTCGCGGCGCACGAGCAGCTCGGGGCTGGCCGCGATCAGCGTCGCCTCGCCGCGTCCCACGCAGAGGTTGAAGCAGCCCGGGAACGCGTCGCGCAGGACGGCGAGAATCGCACCGGGGTCATACGGCTGGGAGGCGTGTACATGCACCTCGCGTGCGAGCACGATCTTCTCGAGCTCGCCCCTGCTGATCAGCTCTGTCGCGCGCGCGACCGCCGCCTCGTAATGCTCGGGCGCCATCGCGCTTGCGACCTGATGGCGTCCGGCCGGGTCGGGATCGAGCATCGGCAGCGCGCGTTCTGACAGCTCCGCCAGGCGCTGCTGCAGGCACGCGAGCTTTTCGGGCACCGTGTCATCGGGCGCCATTAGCGCGGCCAGCGTGATCGTCGCGCTCGGCCGATCCTCGCCGTCGGCGCCAGCACGCCTGATCGCAAGCTCGGGCACGACGAGCGACGCGGGCTCAAAGCCCGCCCACGCCGGCGAGCTGCCGCCCGCGGGCGCGAACGCGAAGCCGCCGACCGCGACCGGCCCCGCTGCCGGTGCCCGCGAGGCGCCCGGCGCCGCGTCGCCACGCTCGCCGTCGTCGCTGACCGCGCTTGCGGCAAGCTCGCGCCAGCGGCGCGCGAGGCTCTGGAAGCGCTCATCTCCGTGGGCGCTCAGCGTTACAACCGCGCCGAGCGCGCCGAGCGCGGCGCGGTGGCGGTCGGGCTGCTCGAGTAAGAACCACGGCTCGCCGCTGCGCCGCGAGGCACACGTGAGCGCGCTCGGGTCCACCTCGCCGGCGACCGCGACGGTGCTCGTCGCAAGCGTGGGCTCCCCGCTTCGCCGCGCCCGCCGCAGCGCGCGTTGCAGACATCCCTCCATCCGCTCGCGCTCGCGAGCGGACCATCGGAAATCGCCTCCCTGCAGCCGCTGGACGGCGGCGGTCACGTCTCGCTGCGCCCGCGCGAGATGGCGATCTCGCCGGTGCGCATCATCTCGATCAGGCCGAACGGCCTGACCATCGACTCAAACGCCTCGATCTTGTCGGTCGTCCCCGTGATCTCGACGATCAGCGAGCGCTTGGTCACGTCGACGACCTTGCCGCGGAAGATGTCCGATATCTGCATCAGCTCGCCGCGTTGTGCGCCCTCGGCGGTGATCTTGAACAGCGCGAGCTCGCGCGCGACCGTGTCGGCCGGCTCGAGGTCGCGGATCTTGAGCACGTTGATCAGCTTGTGCAGCTGCTTGGTCACCTGGTCGATCGGGTGCAGCGCGCCGTCGACGGTGAGCGTCACGCGCGAGACCTGCTCGTCGTCGGTCGGCCCGACCGTGAGCGTGTCGATGTTGAAGCCGCGCCGCGCGAACAGGCCGGCGATCCGCGTGAGCACGCCGGACTTGTTTTCAACGAGGATCGACAGCACGTGCTTGCGCCCCGTGCGCAGGTTGGCCGCCGCCTCGAGCTCCTGCAGGCTCAGCGGCTCCTTGGTTGCTGGTTCGCCCATCTCGCTCAGCCCACCATGTCGCGCGCGGCCTGACCGGCCGGGATCATCGGGTAGGTGTTCTCCTCGCGCGTCACCTGCACGTCGACGAGCACCGGACCCTCGGTCGTGATCACGCGCTTCATATCCTCGACCAGCGTGGCCTTGTCCTGCAGGCGCACACCGGTCACGCCATAGGCCTCGGCGAGCTTTACGAAATCGGGGAACCGGCCCATGTCGACGTGGCTGTAGCGGCGGTCCCAGAAGAGCTCCTGCCACTGCCTGACCATCCCCAGGTAGCCGTTGTTCATGATGAACACCTTGATCGGGATCTGGTTCTCGGCGCAGGTCGCGAGCTCCTGGGCGTTCATCTGCACCGAGCCGTCCCCGGCGATGCAGCAGACCAGCCGATCGGGACACGCGACCGCCGCGCCCATCGCGGCCGGTAGGCCGAAGCCCATCGTGCCCAGCCCGCCCGAGTTGATCCAGCGGCGCGGCTTGGGGAAGTGGTAGTACTGCGCGGCCCACATCTGGTGCTGGCCGACGTCTGAGGTCACGATCGCCTCGCCCCCGGTCGCCTCGTACAGCGCCTCGACCATGTACTGCGGCTTGATCTCGCCGTCGTGGCTGTCCTCGTAGGACAGCGGGTACTTCTCGCGCCAGCCTTCGATCCGCTCCCACCAGGGCGCCAGGCGCGCGGGCTCGGCGCCCATCGCGCGGTACTCGATCACGAGCTTTGCGAGCACGTGCTTGGCGTCGCCCACGATCGGGATGTGCGCCGGCACGTTCTTTGAGATCTCGGCGGGGTCGACATCGATGTGGATGAACTTCGCGCGCGGCGCGAACTCCGAGAGCTTGCCGGTGATGCGATCGTCAAAGCGCGCGCCGACGGCGCAGATCAGGTCCGCCTCGTCCATCGCGTAGTTGGCGGCCCGCGTACCGTGCATGCCGAGCATCCCCAGCCACTGCTGGTGGGGCGCGGCGAACGCGCCCAGCCCCATCAGCGTGCAGGTCACCGGAAAGCGGTCGCAGCTCGCAAACTCGGTCAGCTCGTCGGCAGCGTCGGCGTTGATCACGCCGCCGCCGGCGTAGATGACGGGCCGCTGGGCCGCCGCGAGCGCCTTGGCGGCCTGGCGGATCTGCTTCTGGTTTCCCTCCACCCTCGGCTGATAGCCGGGCAGCTGGACGTCGGTGACCGGCTCATAGTCGATCTCGGCCCGCGACAGGTCCTGCGGGATGTCGACGAGCACCGGTCCCGGGCGGCCGGTGCGCGCGATGTGAAAAGCCTCGTGGATCGCCCGCGGGATCTCGTCCGGGTGCTGGATCATGAACGAGTGCTTGACGACGGGCATCGAGATGCCGATCGTGTCGGCCTCCTGGAAGCCGTCGGTCCCGAGCAGCTCTGTGCGCACCTGGCCGGTGATGAACACGACCGGCACGGAGTCCATCATCGCGTCGCAGATCGGCGTGATCAGGTTGGTCGCGCCGGGGCCGCTGGTCGCAAGCGCGACCCCCACCTTGCCGGTGGCCTTGGCATAGCCCTCGGCGGCGTGCCCTCCGCCGGCCTCGTGCCTGACCAGGATGTGACGGATTCCCGCGTCCACGAACGCGTCGTAGGTGGGCAGGTTTGCACCCCCCGGCAGCCCGAACACGACATCCACGCCCTCCGCCTTCAGACATTCCATCAGGGCGTCGACAGCTCTCATTGGGCCGAGTTTACCAGCGGGTTTCGGCCCCGGCCGGGCGTCAGGCGGCGATCAGGAGGCGCCCAGACCGACCCCGATCGCCAGTGCCACGGCGCCAGCGATGGTGATGTAGAACAGCGACAGACGCGCGGGCACCTTGAAGAATCGCCAGCGCACCCAAGCGATTGCGAACAGCTCGATCGTCACGACCACACCCGCCACCGCCAGCGCGGTGTGAACGTTGCCGATCACGAACGGCAAGGTGTGGAAGATCCCTCCCAAGACCGTCATCCCGCCCGTGATCGCGCCCCTGACCACGGCGGAACCGCGACCGGTCTGCTCCCCCGTGTCCGAGAGCGCCTCCGACCAGCCCATGCTCCAGCCGGCGCCGAGCGCCACCGACAGCCCGACGACCAGCGCCGTGTGCGAGTTCGCGGCAATCGCCGCCGCGAAGATCGGCGCGAGCGAGGAGACGGTGCCGTCGATCATGCCCACCAGGGCCGGCTGAACCACGCGCAGCACGAACTCCGGCTCGTCCTCGAAACCCGCGCGATGGATCAGCCGGGCGATCAGGGAGGGCGGCTGCTCGGCTGTCTTTACCTGTGCGCTCACGCGATCCTCATCGACAGCCTAGGCGAAAAACTGGCTTAGGGAAGCCGAAATCGGCTTAGGGCACCCTTACCGACAGCCCCGCGCTCGGCGGCCCAAACGCGTTCGCAGCGCGGCGTCCGCGGCTAGCTCGAGGGGGCGCTCGAGGCGCCCTTCGAGGACTCCTCGCGCACCCACGATTCAGGCGCGATCAGGGTCTCGGGGTATTCGAGCTCGGCGCCGCAGCGCGTGCACACCGCGTCGTAGGCCTTGCGCACGCGACCGCACTGCGGGCAGCGGCGACGCAGCTCGTCGCGCTCGTAGCGGTAGGCGAGCGCGGCGATCAGCCCGAGGAACGGAACGAGCCCCGAGATCAGAAACCACAGCCAGAACGAGCCGCCCTTGATCTTGCCGACGTAGCCGCCGGCCAGTCCGAAGCAGACCGCGACGATCACGTAGGCCATGTCAGCTCGCTAGAGCAGCACGCGCACTGCCCACACGACGGCGACCACCGCGAGGATCAGTGCAACCGGGAGGGCGACGGCAAACACGATGGCCAGCACGACTTTCAGCAGGATGTAAGCCGCGACGAGCAGAACCAGCCCGGCCACCACCACCTTGCCGAGCGAGCGTGACGACGACTGGGACGGAACCTGGCTCATATACGTCCATCTTAGAGGTATGCGGCCGGACAGGAAGTGCTACCCCTGCCCGGCCGCACCCACTCGCCACAGCCGAGGGAAGCCGGGACGAGGGCGGTGGTGTGGTTGGTCAGCTACGCACGGCCCAGCCGGCCAAACTCACGCACAACACGAGCCGTGGCGAGATCCAGGCGTGACAAGCCGGCGCGCTGACCGATGCTGACCAGCTTGTAGCGGCGTATCTTCGGTCCGCCGCTGCGCCCGCCCACCGCCTCCTCAGGCAGCAGGAGGAACCGCCTGGGAGATGAGACAGGAGGATTGAGAGCTGATCCGTTCATGGCCAGCATGTTGGCGCACGGGTCCGCGGATGCCATTGGCCTGAAGTCCAAAATCTCGCCGCCGCGACCCTCTTCAGTGTCGACCCCTCCCGCTGCGCCGCCCCGCGCGCGGCGCGGGCGGCGACGCTCAGATGCCCAGCTGCTCGCGCACGATCCGCGCCACCTCGCCGCCGTCGGCGCGTCCCTTGGTCTCGCGCATCACGTGCCCGACGATCGGGCCGATCGCCTTGGCGTTGCCCTCGCGCATGCGCTCGGCCGCGTCGGCGTTGGCGGCGAGCGCGGCAGCCACGATCGCCGCGAGCTCGCCATCGCCCTCGATCGCGGCCAGGCCCTCGGCGTCGACGATCTCGAGCGGGTCTCCCCCCTGCCCCACGAGCCGGTCAAGCACCTGGCGTCCCGCGCCGGCGCTCACGCGCCTGGCGCCGACCAGCCCGACCAGCACAGCGAGCGCGCCCGGCGACACGCGCGAGTCGCCGGGGTCCTGACCCTCGGCCAGGCGGGCAACCAGCTCGACGGCGATCCAGTTGGCCAGCGCCTGCGCCTCGGGCGCCGGATCGGCGCCGCTCGCCAGCGCCGCCTCGAGGAAGTCGCCCAGCTCGCCGCGGAACGCCAGCAGGCGCGCGCTTTCGGCGCTCAGCCCGAGCTCGCGCTCGAGGCGCTGCGCGCGGTCGGCCGGAAGCTCGCTCATGTCCGCGGCGGCCGCCGCGATCATCACCTCGTCGATCGCCACGGGCAGCAGGTCGGGCTCGGGGAAGTAGCGGTAGTCGTGCGCCTCCTCCTTTGAGCGCAGCGAGCTGATCGCGCCCGAGTCGGGGTCGAAGTGAAGCGTCTCCTGCACTACCTGCCCACCGCTGTGCAGGGTTTTGCTCTGGCGCTCGATCTCGGCCCGGATCCCGCGTTCGATGAAGCGGAAGGAGTTCATGTTCTTCAGCTCGGTCTTCACCCCCAGCTGCTCGCTGCCCGCCGGGCGCAGCGAGATGTTCGCGTCACAGCGCAGCGAGCCCTCCTCCATGTTGACGTCGCTCACACCGAGCTGGCGCAGCGTGCTGCGCAGCAGCTTCAGCCACTCGCTCGCCTGCTCGGGCGCGCGCAGGTCGGGCTCGGTGACGATCTCCGCCAGCGGCGTGCCGCCGCGGTTGAAGTCGACGACGCTCGCGTCCGAGCCGTGGATACGTCCGCTGGCGCCGACGTGGATCAGCTTCGCGGCGTCGTCCTCCAGATGCACGCGATGGATCCGCACGTCGCCCAGGCGCCCGCCCCGGCACAGCGGCTCGTCGTACTGAGAGATCTGATAGCCCTTGGGCAGGTCGGGATAGAAGTAGTTCTTGCGGTGGAAGATCGAGCGCGGCGCGAGCTCTGAGCCGAGCGCGAGCCCGATCATCAGGCCGAGGTGGACCGCGCGCGCGTTGGCGACCGGGAGCGCACCGGGCAGCCCCAGGCAGACCGCGCAGGTGTGCGTGTTCGGCGGATCGCCGAACGACACCTCGCAGCCGCAGAACATCTTCGTGGCGGTCGCGAGTTGCACGTGGATCTCAAGGCCGATCACCGGCTCCAGCTCCGCGCCGGCGTGCGCGCCGGGGTCGCCGGCGCCGTCAGACACGCGCGACGCTCCCGTCGAAGCCGATCGCCTGCTCAAGCGCATACGCGGCAGCGAGCAGGCGGTTCTCGCTGAACGCCGGCCCGGCGAGCTGAAAGCCGACCGGCAGCCCCGCGCCATCGGGCCCGGCCGCGCCGTCGTCGGCGCTCAGTCCGCACGGCAGCGAGATCGCGGGGATCCCCGCCAGCGACATCGGAACGGTGAAGTAGTCGTTGAGGTACATCGCCCACGGGCTGGCGGTCTTCTCGCCCAGCCCGAAGGCCACCCCGGCCGACGTTGGCGTGACGACGAAGTCGACCTCGGCGAAGGCCTGCTTGAAATCCTCGGCGATCTTCGTGCGAACGCGCTGCGCGCGCCCGTAGTAGGCGTCGTAGTAGCCCGCCGACAGCGCGTAGGTCCCGAGCATGATGCGCCGCTTGACCTCGGCGCCGAAGCCGTCGTGGCGCGTGCGCGTGTACATGTCCAGCAGGTCGATCGGGTCGGGCGCGCGCAGCCCGTAGCGCACGCCGTCGTAGCGTGCGAGGTTCGAGCTCGCCTCCGACGGCGCGATCAGGTAGTACGCCGCAAGCGCGTGCGCGGCGTGGCGGAGGTGCACCTCGTACACCTCGGCGCCGAGCCGCTCCGCGAGCGCCAGCGTGTCTTCAAAGACGCGGCGGACCCCGGGCTGCACTTCGGCGCCGTCGAAGTCGGCGCCGGGGCGCTGAAGCTCGGCCGGCACCCCCAGCCGCACGCCGTCGAGCGTCTCGGCGCGCGGCGTCGAGATCTGCTCGGGGAAGGCCAGCGAGGTGGCATCGCAGGGGTCTTGACCGACCATGTGCGCCAGCAGCGTCGCCGCGTCGGTGACGTCGCGCGTCAGCGGACCAGCCTGGTCGAGCGACGAGGCGAACGCGATCATGCCGTAGCGCGAGACCGCCCCGTAGGTCGGTTTGAGCCCGACGATTCCACACAGCGAAGCCGGCTGGCGGATCGAGCCCCCGGTGTCGGTTCCCAGCGCCCACGGCGAGAGGCCCGCCGCGACCGCCGCCGCGCTGCCGCCGGAGGAGCCCCCGGGGACGCGCTCGCGATCCCAGGGGTTGAGCACCGGGCCAAACGCCGAGTTCTCGTTGGACGAGCCCATCGCGAACTCGTCCTGGTTGGTCTTCGCCAGCAGCGGGGCGCCCGCGTCGGTCAGCTTGGCGACGACCGTGGCGGTGTACGGGGGCAGGTAGCCCTCGAGGATCCGCGAGCCGGCCTGGCTGGGCACGTCTGCGGTGCAGAACAGGTCCTTGGCCGCCAGCGGCACCCCGCCGAGGGGAGCGTCCGCTCTCACGCTCTCGGGCTCCTCCTCGGCGACCCAGGTAAAGCAGTTCAGACCGTCGGCGAGGCCGTGCTCGACCGCGCGCTGGCGGTAGAGCGCGAACAGCTCCGCGCCGCTGGCGTTGCCCGCCGCGATCTCTTGCACTGCGCGGGTCGCCGAGAGCTCGAGCAGCTCGGCTCGCGAGGCGCTCATGCCTGCGGGCTCGGCACGAGAAAGCCCTCGCCGCTGACGGCGGGTGCCTGGGCGAGCGCGACCTCGCGCGGCAGGCACGGTCGCGGCTCGTCGGGGCGCAGCGCGCCGGTCACATCCGCGACGTGCGACATCGGCTGCACCGCGTCCAGGTCGAGCTCGGCGATCTTCGCGACGTGCTCGAGCACCGCCGACAGCTCCGCCGCCAGCGGCTCGACCTCGTCCTCGTCCAAGCCAAGGCGCGCCAGGCGCGCAACGTGCAGTACCTCGTCGCGCTCGATCACGCGCGGGATTCTAGGGAGCCCCGGTCCCCGGCCAGCCGCCGCCCGGCCGCGTGCGACCCGCACTCAGCTACCGGGGTCGTCGACCTGTGTCTGGCCTGAGGGCTCGTCGGTGATCTGCGGCGCGGCGTCAGACGAGCTCGCGAGTGCATCGTCCGGCGCGGGCGGCTGGCTCTCGACGACGAGGCCACTGAAGGCGCTCGCGGGCGGCTCAGGCGGCTCGCCGGCACCCTTTGGCGAGTCCCGACCGCCGGGGCCGCCGGCGCCCGCCCGGCCCGCGTCGGAGGCGCCTTCGCTGCGCATCGCGAGATAGCCACCGTAGGTAATCGTCAGGGCAGCGATGAGCGCGATCCAGGCGCCGAGCTCGATCCGCGCGGAATAGCTGACGTGCACCTGACCGGGCACCTCGCTTTGCGCCAGCGGGTGGTGAATGATCCGGTAGAGGATCGTCGCGGCCGACAGCGCTCCGAGCCCGCCGATGATCGTGCCGAGCCGCACGCCGAGATCGAGCTTTCGGTGGCTCAGCGTGAGCGATACGGCGGCGAGCGCGACAAGGCCCGTGAGCAGCCAGATCCAGCGGCTGTGTGTGAACGCGTGCCAGCCGGTGAAGCTGCCGCCGAGCACCCTCAGGCCTTTGGTCGATCCGAGCCGGGCGCTCGCTTCATACCACTTGGCCAGGAAGAGGACTGCGAGCAGCACAAGCGCGCCGCTGCCCATCAGCCGATCCGCCCGTCGCAGCCCGTTGACCTCAGGATCCATTGCGCAGACTCCCCGCCCAATGTTTCCCCGCCGCCGGCCGCAGTCCTGCCTGCGTCAGACGCCTGCCGGGCGCCCGGCCCCGCACCCCGTCACGACCGGTGACGCCGTGAGCCCACCAGCCCGCTCACGGCGCGGGCGGCGGCCGGCGCGCCGACTGGGGTCGCGGGTACAGCGAGGTGCGCTCGTCGCGCATCGCCTGCCAGGAGCCCACCAGCATCAGCGCGGCGCCGCCAAGCGCGACCCACGCCCCAGCGCACAGCCGCGTGGCGTCCTGGGGGCGCTCGAGCACGCGCACAATCGCAGCGACAACGGCGGCGATCGCCAGCAGCGTGCTCCAGATGCCGATCGAGACGGGCAATGCCGGGCTGCGCTCGGTGAGCGCGCTGACGAACAGCGCAAGCGCCGCCGCAGCCGCGGCGATCAAGAGGGCAACCCCCGGGCCGAAGGTGGCCCATGCGGTGAGCTTGCCCGCCGCGTTTTCATACCACGTCAAGAACAGCGAGACGATCACGCAGACCGCGCCGGCGAGCGCCAGCAGCTCACCGACGCGCAGACGACGCACGTGCGACGGTCCTGCCCGCGCGCGCCCATTCTGCGACCCGCCCGGCTGCTCACCGCCCGGCTGCTCTCCGCTGCCGCGGCTTGAGCCCTCCGCGGCCATCAGCCCTCGCCGTCGGCCTGGCGCCGGGCCGCGGTCAACGTGTTGACCAAGAGGAAGGCGATCGTCATCGGCCCGACGCCGCCCGGGACGGGGGTGATCGCCGAGGCAACCCCGATCGCCGCGGCGAAGTCCACGTCTCCGACGAGGCCGCTCTTGTTGCCGGCCTCCGCGGGGCTGATGCGGTTCATGCCGACATCGATCACCACCGCGCCGGGCTTGATGAAATCGCGCTCGATCAGCCGCGGGCGCCCGACAGCCGCGATCAGCACGTCGGCCCGGGCGCACACCGCGTCGAGATCGCGCGTGCGTGAGTGACACGTCGTCACGGTCGCGTTCTCCGCGAGCAGCAGTTGAGCCATCGGCTTGCCGAACAGGTTCGAGCGCCCCACGACGACCGCTTCGCTGCCCTGCAGCGGCGTCCGGACACTGCGCAGCAGCTCGACCACGCCCACCGGCGTGCAGGGGCGCAGCCCGGGCCGGCCAAGCGCCAAAAGGCCCGCGTTGACGGGCGTCAGACCGTCCACATCCTTGGCCGGATCGATCGTCGCGGTCAGCGCCGGGGCGTCGAGCTCGCCCGGCAGAGGGAGCTGCAGCAGGATGCCGCTCACCGCTGGGTCGGCGTTGAGCCGCTGCAGCTCCTCGGCGATCTCAGCGAACGTCGCCAGCGCCGGCAGGCGCCGGTCGACCGCGATCATGCCGACCTCCAGGCAGGCTCGCTGCTTGCCGGCGACATAGACGGCCGAACCCGGGTCATCACCGACCAGCACCGTCGCCAGACCGGGCGCGCGCCCGTGCTGTCGCACGAACTCTGCGACCTCCTGCGCGACCTCCTCGCGCAGGCGCGCGGCGATCGCCTTGCCGTCGATGATCGTTGTGGGCATGGAGCGGATCGTAGTCGCCACCTCACTCCGGCACCGGTCCGCTCCGACCGGTTGCCGATCCGCCGGCGGCGCGTCTTCAGCGGCGTGCGATCGGCGCGTACTCGGCCATCAGCTTGCGCTCCGAGCCATCGTTGGAGAAGCGCACGACGACGACTCCGCCGGGCTCCACGCCCGTCACAACCCCCTCGCCGAACGCCGCGTGCACGACGTCCTCCCCGATGCGAAGTGCAGCGTGCGAACGGCTCCCGCCCGCGCGCCGCGCGCCGCGCGCCGCGTCGGCCTCCTCGCCCTGCCCCGACCGCCCCCACGAGAGGCCATCCCGATCGGCGCTCGGCGCCGCTACGCCCACCGGGAGGGCGAGCTCAGCGGCGCGACTGAGCACCAGCTCGGGCTCGCCGTCTGTGAGCTCGCCCGGGATCTCGTCGAGAAAACGGCTGGGCAGCCCGTAGGCGGGAGCGCCGAACACCGTGCGGCGCCGGGCGAGCGTGAGGTACAGCTCGCGCTTGGCGCGCGTCACCCCCACATAGAACAGCCGCCGCTCCTCCTCCAGACCGCCCTCGTCCAGCGCGCGCGAGTGGGGAAAGACGCCCTCCTCGCAGCCGGCGATGAAGACCACCGGGTACTCCAGGCCCTTGGCGTTGTGCAGCGTCATCAGCGTCACCAGCGCCTCGTCGTCGCGGCGCGTGTCGGCGTCCGCGACCAGCGCGAGCTGCTGGAGGAACACGTCCAGTGTGTCCTCGTCCTCGCTGGCGCTGGCGTCGAACTCGCGCGCCACCTCGACGAGCTGGTCGAGGTTTTCGATCCGCCCCTGCGCTTCGATCGACTTCTCCGCGCCCCCCATCGTCTCGGCCTCCAGCGCCTCGACGTAGCCGCTGCGTGTGAGCACGGCGTCCAGCAGGTCGCCGACGGGGACGCGCTGTGCCGCCAGCGCTGCCAGCTCGGACATCGTGCCCATGAAACGGGTCAGCGACTTGACCGCGGCCGCTGCGAGGCCGGGCACCTGCTCGGGCGCGGCCGCCGCCTCCCATACGGAGACGCCGAGGCTCGCCGAGTGCGAGAGGACGCGCGCCAGCGAGGTCTGCCCGAGCCCGCGCCGCGGGGAGTTGGCGATGCGCGTGAAGCTGACGACGTCAAACGGGTTTGCCAGCCAAGACAGGTAGGCGATCGCGTCCTTGATCTCGGCCCGCTCGTAGAACTTCGTTCCGCCGATCACCTGATAGGCGATCTCGCGGCGCACGAGCGTGTCCTCGATCACGCGCGACATCGCGTTGGTCCGATACAGCACGGCGATCTCCGCGCGCGAGGCGCCCTCGTCCACCAGCCGCTCGATCTCGCCAACGACGAAGCGCGCCTCGGCGTGCTCGTCCTCGAGCTCGCGCACGTGCACCGGCGAGCCGCTGCCCAGATCGCTCCATAGGCGCTTGGCGAGCCCGCCGCGGTTGTTCTTGATCACCGCGTTGGCCGCCGAGAGGATCGTCTGCGTGGAACGGTAGTTCTGCTCGAGCTTGATCACGCGCGCGTCGGGGAAGTCGTCCTGAAAGTCGAGGATGTTGCGCACGTCCGCACCACGGAAGCCAAAAATCGATTGCGCGTCGTCGCCGACTACCGCAAGGTTGCGATGCCCCTCGAGCTGGACGCGCCTTCCCCGCGCGGGCGCCTCGCGCCCTCCGCCGACCAGCAGCTGCAGGAAGCGGTACTGCGCGTGGTTGGTGTCCTGATACTCGTCGACGAGCACGTGGCCGAAGGCGCGCGTGTAGCGGGTGCGGACCTCCTCGAACAGCTCGAGCACGTTGACCGTGCGCAGCAGCAGGTCGTCGAAGTCCATCGCGTTCATGCGCAGCAGGTCGCGCTCGTAGAGGTCATAGACATCGGCCACGAGCTCCTCGAACTGCGAGCCGACCGACTGGCGATAGTCGTCGGCGACCAGCAGCGCGTTCTTGGCGGTCGAGATCTGACTGTGAATCGCGGCTGGCGTGAAGCGCTTGGAATCAAGCCCCAGCTCGTCGATGCAACGCCTTGTCAGACGGCGCGCGTCGGCCTGGTCGTAGATCGTGAACTGGCGCGTGTAGCCAAGGCGCTCGGCCTCGGCGCGCAGGATGCGTGCGCACGCCGCGTGGAAGGTCATCAGCCACATGCCGCGCGTGCCGTATCCGAGCAGCTGCTGGACGCGGCCGCGCATCTCCTGCGCCGCCTTGTTGGTGAACGTGATCGCCAGCACCTCGCTGGGCTGGGCCTGGTCGGTGAAGATCAGATAGGCGACGCGATGGGTTAGCACGCGGGTCTTGCCGCTGCCCGCGCCGGCGAGGATCAGCAGGGGGCCCTCGCCGTGGGTGACGGCCTCGCGCTGGGGCTCGTTGAGGCCCTCAAGGAGCTCCTCGAGGTGTTCGCGATGGGGGTTGCCGGACATCCGATCCAGCATAGATGCGCGCTCGGCCGGCCGAGCAGCGCGGCGAGCGTGTCAGCCGCCGGCGGGGTTGGGGCCCTTGACCGGACGCAGCGGCGTCACCTCTGCGATCGGCTCGAGCTCCTGCTCTGACAGCTCGCTGAGCTTGCGCTCCACCACGCCGATGCGGTTCGCCAGCGCCTGGATCGCCTCGGCGATCGGGTCGGGGAGGTGGATCCAGTCGGCATCGGGGCCCTCGACCCGCCGCCCGTCCACGCGCACCGGATGACCGGGGTTGCCGACCACCGTGCAGTTTGGAGGCACGTCGGTGATCACGACGCTGTTGGCGCCGATCTTCGCCCCGTGGCCGATCGTGATCGGTCCCAGCAGCTTTGCGCCCGAGCCGATCGTGACGTTGTCCTGGACCGTTGGATGGCGCTTGCCCGTCGCAAAGCCGGTGCCGCCGAGCGTGACGCCCTGATACAGCGTGACGTCGTCTCCGATGTCCGCCGTCTCGCCGATCACGACCCCCGCGCCGTGATCGATGAACAGGCCCGCGCCGATCCGCGCCGAGGGGTGGATCTCGATCCCCGTGACAGCGCGCGTGAGCATCGAGATCAGCCGGGGCAGCACCGGCACGCCGGCACTCGCGAGCGCGTGCGCCACGCGGTAGGCCAGCAGCGCGTGGATACCCGGCCAGGTGGCGAGGATCTCCGCCGGCCCGACCCCCCGTGCGGCCGGATCGCGGTCGCGTGCCGCCAGGATGTCGCGCCGCACCTCCATGCCGACTCGCGCCCAAGCGTCAAGCCCACCCATGCAGACAGCGTAGCGTCGATCCGGCGCGCACTGACAAACCTCGCCAGGCGCGCGCCGCGTCAGCCTGGCGCTCCCTCGAGCGCCAGCGGCGGCGGCGCGAAGAAGGCCTGTGACACGTAGCGCTCGCCCGAGTCGGGGATCACCACGACGATCCGCTGCCCGCGCGACTCCGGGCGCGCGGCAACCTGCAGCGCCGCCCAGAGCGCCGCGCCACCGGAGATGCCCGCGAGCACGCCCGTGCGTTCGGCGCAGCTCCACGCCGTATGGATCGCCTCCTCGTCGGACACGTCGATCACCTCGTCGAGCAGGCGCGTGTTGAGCACGGCGGGAACGAAGCCCGCGCCGATGCCCTGGATGCGGTGGGGGCCGAGCGAGCGCCCCGACAGCACCGCGGAGTTGCGTGGCTCGACCGCAACCACGCGCAGGCCTGGATTGCGCTCGCGCAGGTACTCGCCAGCGCCCGTGATCGTGCCGCCGGTTCCCACGCCGGCGACGAGCACATCCACGCGGTCCTCCAGCGCACGCGCGATCTCGGGGCCGGTCGTCGTGCGGTGGATCTCCGGGTTGGCGGGGTTTGAGAACTGATCGGGCAGATACACGTCGCCGCGGCGCGCCATCGCCTGGGCGGCCGCCACGGCCTCCCCCATCCCGCCGAGCGACTGGGTGATCTCGACGCGCGCGCCGTACAGGCGCAGCAGGCTCTCGCGCTCACGGCTCATCCCCTGCGGGAGCGTGAGCACCAGGTCATAGCCCTTGGCGGCGCACACGAAGGCCAGCGCGATGCCCGTGTTGCCGCTGGTCGCCTCGACGATCGTCGTGCGGCCCGGCTCGATCTCCCCCGCTGCCTCGGCCGCCTCGATCATCGCCACGCCGATCCGGTCCTTGACGCTGCCGCCCGGGTTCTGCGACTCCAGCTTGGCGAACAGCTGCACGCCGCCGTCCGCGGCGGGCGATCCCTCCAGCATCCGCGGGAGGCCGACGAGCGGCGTGTCACCGACCAGCTGTGAAATGTTGATCGGGATTTCAGACATATCCCGACAATAGGCCAATCTCCGCCCGCCCGCCTGACGCTTCCATGCACCCGCTCCCCTATGAGCGGCTGAGTCGTCTACCCGATGTTGCACCCAGCCGGTTCCACGCCCGGCGGAAGCGAGGAGTCGGCGATCAACTGCAGGCACTGTTCGAGTTCCTGCACGACCTTGCCGGTGGCGCCGCCTTCACCTTCCGGAGCGCTCGCCCTGAGCAGGCTGGCGGCTTGCGAGGCCATCGAGTGGCGGACGCTTGATTCAAGCTCGACCGGTTCACTCGCTTCTGTGCTGACGCCCGTTGACGGTGCCGCGGGAGCGGTCGGGCTCGGGGCCGCTGGGGTCTGGGGGGCGGCCGGCGGCGGGCTGGTCGCGCCGGGCGGCGGCGAGGGCGACGCGAGCGCGTTGGGCTCCGGGACGCTCACGGTGACCGTGTGCGGTGTGCCAGAGGGCGGGATCGTCTGCGCGACGGCCGGGCCGCTCTTCGGCGGCGAAGGACTCGGGCGCGGCGGGGCGATGTGCTTCGCCGGCGTCGTGGCGCTAGGCGGCTTCGGGCTGGGCGCAGGGCTCGTCTGGACTGGCGCGGGAGCCTCCGCCGCAGGACCTGTGGCCGTCTGGGCATGGCCGCCACCGCCGCTCGTGAACAGTGCATGGCTCGCAAGCCCCACGACGAAAGCCGCGACGGTGAGTCCGACGACCAACCAGGTGGACAGCTTGCCCTTCATCAACTCCTCCGTGCATCGTGGGCCCCACCGTCGAGCAGGCGACGCGAGCGCCGCCCTCGGCGCGATTATCCCGCAAACGAAGGGTCGATGCGCATCTCATTCGCGCACGGCGGCTGCTCCGCCGCCGATGAGGCTGATCAACGGGCAAGATCGGGTAGTCCACCGATGCGGGATGGGCGGCGATGAGAGGGCCGGCGTCCTCAGATGTGGTACATGCTCGCGCCGGCCTCGTGGGCCTCGCGCTCGATCACGTCGGCGATCGTCGTGCCCTGCAGCACCGTCCGCGCGGCCAGCGCAGCGTCGCCGAAGACCCCCTCGGCGTCGCGGCCGAAGGGTCCATCCAGCAGCTCCACGATCTCGAGGACGGTCACGCTCGCGGGCGCGCGGGCGAAGCTGTAGCCGCCCTTCACGCCGCGCTGGGAGCTGATGATGCCCGCGCGCCGCAGCACCGCGAACAGCTGCTCCAAAAACTGGACCGGCACGTCGCGCCGGCGCGCCAGCTCGCCGATCGGCACCGGGCCCGAGCCCGCGCTACGCCCCAGCTCGGCGAGCGCGAGGACGGCGTAGGGGGACTTGCTGGTGATCGAGATCATCGCGTCTGTCAGACGCGATGCTAGGGAAGCGAGCGGGCGGTGCGCGGTGCGGCGGGCGCGTCGACGCGCTACAGCCAGCCGCGCTCGGTGGCGATCAGCACCGCCTGGGCGCGGTCGACGGCGCCGAGCTTGCCGTAGATGTTGTGCAGGTGGGTGCGCACGGTGCTGGTGGACAGCGTCAGCTCGTGCGCGATCTGCTTGTAGACCTTGCCTTCGGCCAGGCGCTGGAGCACGCCGAGCTCGCGGCCCGACAGCGGGCAGGGGTCGATGTGTCGTGGGCGCTGGCTGGAGGAGCTGGGCAGCTCGTAGAGCACGCGTCGCAGTTCCTTGGGCCCGAGACCCACCGTGCGCGCCGTGTGCAGCATCTCGGCCGGCGACACCTGGTCGCCCTGGCCGTAGTGCGCGAGCATGTCGGCCAGCGCGACGACCGCGGCCTCGCCCTCGGCGTCCGGATTGTGATGGCGCTCGATCACGGTCGCGATGCTCGGCGGCAGGCCCCACCGGCGGGCGAGCACGCCGCCCACGAGCGCATGGTCGACGCCCAGCTCGCGGCGCTCCTGGTGGATGCGATCGCGCGGCGTCTTGGCCCCACGGTGCACCTGGGAGGGGTAGCCAGGGTAGGCGTACATCAGCACGAGCTTGCCGATGTCGTGCAGCAGGCTGGTGACGGTCAGCCGGTCGCGGTACTCGTAGCCGATCTCGCCCGCGACCCGGTCGGCCGCGTGCTGCGTGGCCAGGGCGTGCAGCCGAAAGCGCTCGGGCGCGGCGTCCCACACGCTGGCGCGCTCGAAGAAGTCGAACGTGCGCAGCTGGCCCGCCAGCGCCTGGACGGTCTGCGGGCTGAGCAGCTCGACGGCCCCGACGATCGTGTCCACGCGCCTGCGCGTGTCCTGCACGCGATTGGCAAGGCGCAGGACCGAGATGATCAGCGCGACGTCGGACTCGACGGCCGTGACGATGTCGGCGGTGGCGACGTTGTCCTTGGCGGCAACCGCCAGCAGGCGGTTGCGCGACTCCGCGAGCGCGGGAAAGGCCTCCAGCGCTTCAAAGGCCGCGGTCAGACGGCGCCCGTGGCCCTCGTTCTGGGGCCGCTCGCCAGTCGCGCCAGAGTTGTTCGCGGCGCGCGGGGGCGCGTTGTTCGCCGTGCGCGCGGGCGAATTGCTCGCGGCACGCGCCGGCGCCCGGGTCGCGGCGCGTGCTGGCGCGCTGTTCGCGGCACGCGCCGGCGGCTTCGCGGCCCGCTTGGACGTTGTGGCGTCGGCCGCTTTGGTGGCGGGCTGTTTTGGCTTTCGTGCTGTTGCCGGCATACGGTCAAATACCCAGGTGAACTCGCGGCCCGGAGGGGTCGGTGGCTCGTCTCGGAGTCCTATCGGCATCGACGCCCGAACAGTTGAGGGCCTGGATCAGCCTGGCGCGAGCGCGCGGTCGATCCGCGCGAGCGTCTCCTCGCGCCCGAGCAGCGCGACGCTCTCAAAGATGCCCGGCGAGATGGTCGTTCCGCAGATCGCCACGCGCAGCGGCTGATAGACCTCGCGTGGCTTGGCCGCGCGCCGCTGCACGACCGCTTCCAGCGCCTTCGCGACGCTGGCCTCGTCAAAGCTCTGCAGCGCGGCCAGCGCCTCCCGAGCCGCCGAAAGCGCCGCCCGTCCGTCGGCGCCCAGCCAGCGCTCGCGCGCAGCGGGGTCGTCAACCGGGCCGTCCAGCAGCGGCCCGCTCAGCGGCCAGAAGTCCGCCAGCGTGTGGATCTTCTCCTGGCTGATCCGCGCGACGTCCTCCAAGCCCTCACGTCCGGTGAACGCTTCCAGGCGGCGCGTCAGCTCGGGCAGCGGCAGGCCGCGCAGATACACGCCGTTCAGCCATCTCAGCTTCGTCTCGTCAAAGCGCGCCGGGTTGCGGCTGACGCGCGCGAGCGTGAATCGCTCGATCAGCTGCTCGCCGGACAGCACCGTCGTGTCGTCGCCCGCTCCCCAGCCCAGCAGCGCAAGGTAGTTGCGCACCGCCTCGGGCAGGTAGCCCGCGTCGCGCAGCTCCTGCACCGACGCTGCGCCGTGGCGCTTTGACAGCTTCTTGCCGTCGGGGCCGTGCAGCAGCGGGAGGTGGGCGTAGACCGGCAGCGGCGCGTCGCCGCCCAGCCCGACGGCCCTGGCGGCCTCGAGCACGAGCAGCTGCTTCGGCGTGTTTGACAGGTGGTCCTCGCCGCGTACTACGTGCGTGATGGCCGCGTCGAGATCGTCGATCGCGACGGCGAAGTTGTAGAGCGCCGATCCGTCGGCGCGCGCGATCACGGGCTCGTCGAGGTGCACGTGCTCAAAGCTCGTGTCGCCTCGAATCAAGTCGTGGACGACCGTCTCCCCCTCGTCGGGCACGCGCAGGCGCACGGCCCCCTGCGCCTCGGGCTCGCCGCGAAAGCCGCGGTCGGCGCCATGCAGCTGCTTGTATGCGCGCACGTCGTCGGCCGTGGCGCTGGAGCGGTAGGCGTGGCCGGCGTCCAGCAGGGCCCGCAGCGCCTCGCCGTGGCGCTCGGCCTGCTCGCTCTGCATGATCGGCCCCTCGTCCCAGTCCAGCTCCAGCCAGCGAAGCGCGTCGAGGATCTGCGCGACGTTCTCGGGGGTCGAGCGCTCGCGGTCTGTGTCCTCGATCCGCAGCACCAGCTGACCGGCCTCGTGGCGCGCCAGCAGCCAGTTGAAGAGAGCCGTGCGCGCGCCGCCGATGTGCAGCGCGCCCGTAGGCGATGGTGCGAAGCGGACCCTCATAGGATGCGCGCATGCTAGTCGCACGCCTCGCCCGCCCAGCATCGCGCCGGCTGGCAGCGCGATGCTGATCGGCGCCCACGTCTCACCGGCCGGCGGACTGCCCAGGGCGATCGAGCGAGGCGAACAGCGCGGCTGTCGCGCGATCCAGATCTTCAACCAGTCGCCGCGAACGTGGCGCCCGAGCACATATCGCGACGACGACGTGGCAGCGTTCCGCGAGGCAATGAGCGCGAGCACGGTCGACGCCGTGCTGATCCACGCCGTATACCTGCTCAACTGCGCAAGCGAGGATCGCGACATGCGCCGCAAATCGCTAGCCTCGCTGACGCACTCGCTGCGCGCCGGGCAGGCGATCGGAGCAAGCGGCGTGGTGCTGCACCCCGGCTCGGCGAAGACGGGCGACGTCGGCGCCGCGATCACGCGCGCCGGCGAGACGATCCGCGCCGCGCTGGGCGACAGCGAGGGATGCGAGCTTCATCTCGAGAACACCGCGGGCGCAGGCGGGACGCTCGGTCGCACGATCGGCGAGCTCGCACAGCTGCTGGCGGTCAGCGGGGAGGACCCCCGCCTGGGCGTCTGCCTGGACTCCTGCCATCTGCTGGCCTCGGGCTATGACGTGCGCACCGGCGCCGGGATGACGGCCGTGCTGCGCGAGTGCACGCGCGAGCTGGGACGCGGGCGGGTGCGCTCGCTGCACCTCAACGACTCCCAGGGCCCGCTGGGCTCAAACCGCGACCGCCATGCCAACATCGGCGCCGGCGAGCTCGGAGAGCGCGGCTGCGCCGCGTTCCTCTCCCCCGCCGCCCTCCAGCGGCTTCCCTGCGTGCTGGAGACCCCCGGTGAGAACCGCGCCGGCCCGTCGCGCGAGGAAGTCGCGCTGGCGGTCAGGCTCAACGAGCGTGGAGTGGCCGCTCGCCGTCGCGCCTCGCGCAGGTCGCGGGTCTGATCGCGGCCGGCGCGTGCGCGTACTGAGCCCTCGCGCTAGGCGACGGCGAGGTGCGCCGGCGCGACCGCCCGTTCCAGCTCGGCGCGCACGGTCGGCGTGTTCTGCACGCGATAGGCCTCGCCCAGGCGCAGGCGGCTGAGCCCGTCGGGCGTCTGCACGTCGAGCAGCACCTCCGCAGGCCCAGGGTAGTCCTCGATCACGTGCTTGATGTCCTCGATCACGCTCGGCGAGAGGCTCGACGCGTCCAGACGCAGATGCACAGGCGCGGACGCCGCGACCGCGCTGCGCGCGGCGGACTCGGCCTGCTTGGCGGCCTGCTCGACCTCCTGCTCGCTGGGGGCGAAGCGCTCGACGGTCTGCGCGACCACACAGGTCTTGCCGGCTTCCTTGTGGTCGACCCGCCCGCGCACGAGCACGACCTCGTCCACGGTCAGCGCCGCCCCGTGCTCGGCGAGCGCCTTGCCGAAGACCAGCAGCTCCACCGCCCCGCCGAGATCGTCGAGCGTGGCGAACATCATGTGATCGCCGCTGCGCGTGCGGATCCTCTTGGCCTCGACGATGATCCCGCCGACCGTCACCCAGTCTTTGTCGGGGCGGTCTGGCAGCCCGCTCAGCGGGCAGTCCACGCGTGCGCGCAGCACGTCGCGCAGCGGCTTGAGCGGATGGGCGGACACGAACAGCCCGATCGCCTCCTTCTCGTTGGCGAGCAGCTGCGCCTGCTCGAACTCCTCGCTGGGGATCGGCGGGCGAACCGGCTGCGCGAGCCCGCCGCCAAGCGCCGCGCCGGCGGAGCCGACGCCGGCGCTCACCGTCGAGCCCCCTGCCCCGTCCGACTGCCCAGCGGGCGTCTCCGCGAGATCGAAGATCGAGCCCTGGCCGATGAGCGCGTCCTGCTGGACCTGCTGGCCCGCCCCCTGAGCCTGCTCGAGGACCTCGAGCATGCCCTTGCGGCTGGCCCCGGTCGATCCGAACGCGCCGCACTTGATCAGCGCCTCGATCGCCTTCTTGTTCACCGCGCGACCGTCGACGCGCTCACAGAACTCCCACAGCGAGGTGAACTCTCCCACCTCCCGGCGGGCCTGCTTGATCGCCTCGACGGCCTGATAGCCCACGCCCTTGACGGCGTCGAGGCCAAAGCGGATACTCCCCACCGGGCTCTCGGAGCTCGACGGCCCGACGGTGAACTCATGGTCTGACAGGTTGACGTCGGGCGGCAGGATCTCGATTCCCATCTCCTCGCAGCGAGCCACGAAGAAGGGCACCTTGTCCTTGGTCGACATCACCGAGGAGATCAGCGCGGCCATGTACTCGGCCGTGTGGTTGGCCTTCAGCCACGCGGTCCGGTAGGCGATCATCGCGTAGCAGGCGGCGTGGGACTTGTTGAACGAGTAGTCGGCCGACTTTTCATTCGTCTGCCAGAGAAACTCGGTCACCTGCGGGCTGGTACCCGACGCGCGGCAGCCCTCGACGAACTCCGACTTCAGCGCGGCCATCGCCGCGCGGTTCTTCTTGCCGATCGCCTTGCGCAGGTCGTCGGCCTTGGCGCCCGAGAAGCCGGCGAGCTCCTTGGCGATCTGCATCGCCTGCTCCTGGTAGAGGATCACGCCCTTGGAGGACTCGAGGATCGGGCGCAGGCGCTCGTCCGCATAGGAGATCGCCTCGGGCTGGTGCTTGCCCTTGGCATACACGGGGATCTGATCCAACGCGCCCGGCCGGTACAGCGCGTTCAGCGCCACCAGATCGTTGAACTCGTCCGGGCGGACCTTCTTCAGCGCCTCGCGCATGCCGTCGGACTCGAACTGAAAGACGCCGGTCGAGTCGCCGCGGGCGAGCATCTCATACGTCGTCTGATCGTCGAGCGACAGCTGGGTCATGTCCAGGCGCGGCGCCGGCTGACCATCGCGACCTGCGTGGCTGCGCTGGATGATGTCGAGCGCGTCCTCGATGACGTCCAGGTTGCGCAGCCCGAGGAAGTCCATCTTCAGCAGCCCGATGTCCTCGATCGGCTTCATCGAGAACTGCGTCACCGTGCGAAACGCCCGCTCCCCGTTCTCGGCGGTCCCGGCGTCGGCCAGCTGCAGCGGCACGACGTCGGTCAGCGGCCCCTCGGCGATCACCACCGCCGCGGCATGGATCGAGGAGTTGCGCACGATGCCCTCGAGCCCCTGCGCGACGTCGATGATCTGACGCGCCTCGGACTCTGAGTCATAGGCTTGGCGCAGCGGCTGGCCGGCCTTCAGGCAGTCCTCGAAGGACGGCGCGCGGCCCATTATCGGGTCGGGGATCAGCTTCGCCAGGCGGTCGCCGGTCCCGTAGTCAAAGCCGAGCACCCGCGCCGCATCGCGCGTGGCGGCCCGCGGAAACATCTTGCCAAAGGTGACGATCTGCGCGACCGAGTCGCGACCGTACTTGTCGCTCACGTAGCGCATCACGCGCTCGCGTCCACGCACCGAGAAGTCGATGTCGATGTCGGGCATCGACACGCGCTCGGGGTTGAGAAAGCGCTCGAACAGCAGGTCGTAGTGCAGCGGGTCCACATCGGTGATCGACAGCGAGTAGGCGACGATCGAGCCGGCCGCCGAGCCGCGGCCCGGGCCAACGGCGATGCCGTTCTCCTTGGCGTACTTGACGAAGTCCCAGACGATCAGAAAGTAGGCGTTGAAGCCCATGCGGTCGATCACGCCCAGCTCCATCTCGGCGCGCTCGAGCGCCTGCGCCGGCGGCGGATCGCCGTAGCGCAGCCGCAGGCCTTCCTGCACGCGCTCGCGCAGGAAGTCGCGCTCGCCGATGCCCTCGGGCGTTTGGAAGCTCGGGATCAGCTGCTTGCCGAGCTCGATCTCCAGCGAGCAGCGCTCGGCGATCTCGAGCGTGCTGGCGATCGCCTCGGGCCACTGCGCGAAGGCCGCCGCCATCTCGGCGCTGTCGCGCAGGTAGAACTCGTTGGTCTCAAAGGTCATCTTCGGCGCGGCGAGCGTGCTCTTGGTCTGCACGCACAGCAGCGCCCGGTGGTGGTCGTAGTCCTCGCGGCGCAGGTAGTGCACGTCGCCGGTGCCGACGAGGCTGCCTCCGAGCTCGCGCGCGATCGAGACGATCCCCTCGTTGCACTTGTCCTGCGCGGCGAGCCCGTTCTTCTGCACCTCGAAGTAAACGTCCTGCGGACCGAAGATCGTGCGCAGCTCGTCGGCATGCGCGCGCGCCTCTCGCACGCGATCGTCCACCAGCAGCCGGCAGAACCGCGACGCCAGGCAGCCGCTCAGCGCGATCACGCCCTCGCTGTGGCGGTCGAGCAGCTGCAGGTCGACGGTCGGCTTTCCGCGCTGCAGCCCTTCCAGGAAACCGGCCGACGAGAGCTTCACGAGGTTGCGGTAGCCGGCGTCGTTGCTCGCCAGCAGCGTGAGGTGATTGCGTTCGACGCGCCCGGGACCGGTCGCGTTGCGGTCGTCCACCAGGTAGATCTCGCAGCCGACGACCGGCTTGACGTCGTGCTTGGCGCAGGCCTTGTAGAGCTCCACGGCGCCGTTCATCACGCCGTGGTCGGTCAGGCCGAGCGCGGGCTGGCCGAACTCCGCGGCGCGCGACGCGAGCGCCTCAATCTTGCACGCGCCGTCCAGCAGCGAGTACTCAGAATGCACATGCAGGTGAGCGCACGTTCCAGGCGGCATCAGAGGCTGATCCTAAGCGCCCCTCGTCATGCCTGCCGCCTGCGCCGCAGCGCCGCGCGCCAGCGACCGATCAGCGACCTGCTGTGGCGGTGAGGCCGCCCACCGGCGTCCGCTGCCGGCGCCGCGGCCTCGCCGGCACGCGCGCGCAGGCGCGCCACGGCCTCGGCGAGCGCGTCCGCCATCTCCTCGCTCGCGCGCTGCGTCTCGCTGCGCGACGGCGCGTCGAGGGGCGGCCCGATCGGCCGGCCGCCTGCCGGCGCGCTCGGCCGTTCGCGCGGAGCATGCGCGGGACCGGGCTCGTCCGCAGGGCCCGACGACCGCACGGCGGTCGTCGCGCGCCCAGGGGCCTGGGAGAAGTCCGAGAGCGCGGCGCTCACGTGCTCGCCGGCCGTGCCGGTCGCGGACGGTGACCCGGGGACGGGCGGCTGAGGGGCGTGTGTCTGAGCGGCGCGCGCCTGTGCGTCTGCGGCGAAGGCCGCCGTCAGCCTCGCGACCAGGTCGCGCAGCTCGCCGACGGCGCCCTGCATCAGGCGGTGGCCGCGCGCCATGCTCTCGAGCATCCGCTCGGCGCGCTCGCGCGCGCGGCGCTCGGCGTCCAGATCGCGATCGACCGCCGCCGTGCGACGCTCGAGCTCGCCCAGGCGTTCCTGAAGATCGCGCTCGACGCGCCGCAGCGCGGCACGCTCGGAGGCGACGGCCTGCTCGGCTTCGGCGAGCTCGCGGCGAACGCCGTCGAGCTCCTGAGCGACCGCGTGAGCCTCCCGTTCGCGAGTCGCGAGCAGTCGCCCGACACGCTCGACCTCGGCGCGTGTGGAGGCCTCGACGTCGCGCAGTCGCTCCTCGGTGTCCGCACGCAGCTGCTGCTCGGCGTACGAGCGCTGCTTGGCATGGCGAAGCTCGCGCTCGCCGGCTTCGGTCGCCGGCGCAGCCCATGGCTCAGACGTGCGCCGCGCAGCCAGCAGCTCGCTCAGTCGCTGGTGCTCCTCTTCGGCCTCGCGCAGGCGCTCCTGGAGGCTCATCACGTGCGCCTGCAGGGTCTGCATCGTCGCCTCGGCCGCCTCGGCGCGATGGGTCAGCGCGTCCTTGCCCGATTCCGCGGCGCGGCGCGCGCGGCGTTCGGCCAGCAGATCACCCTCGGCCCTGCGGCCCAGCCCGCCGAAGCCCATGCCCTCCGACGAGCCACCGCGGCCCGGCTCACCACCGGGCGTCTCGCTGTCCTCCGCGACCACGATGACCCCAAGCTACGCGGCGGGCCGGACGGCTCACCGCCCGCTGTTGGGGGCGCCGCTCAGCCGGACAGACGCCTCGCGAGCACGGCTGTCGCCGCCAGCGCGAACAGCGCCCCGCCAGCGACCAGCAGCGATGCCCGACGCGACGGCAGCCGCCGGGCGAGGGCCGCTCGCCTGCTGCGCAGCTGCTCCTTGACGTACCACTTGGCGCCGTTCCAGACGACGTATCTGACGACCGCGTGTCGCCGCGAACTCACCCCGTCAACCCTCTCCGCGGTCCCCGCGGTTACGTAGGCGCCAGGCCATCCGCGACTGCAGCGACCACAGCTCGATGAACCCCGGCGAGGCCGCCTGGGAGAACAGCCCGCCGGACTGCGCAAAGGACGCGAGGCTGGCGTCGTAGACGGCGTTGGGCGAGGAGCGCGTGACCACGCGCGCGTGGCCCTTGTAGAGCTTGACGCCGATCGTCCCACTGACCTGCTCGTTGACGCTGTCCATGTAGGCGTCGAGATCTGAGCGCAGCGGCTCCCACCAGAGGCCCGCGTAGACCAGGTAGGCCCACTGGCGCTCCAGCTGCGGCTTGAACTGGTTCTGGTGGATCGTGCAGACGAGCTTCTCGAGCTCCTGGTGGGCGGGCAGGATGATCGCCGCCGCGGGCACCTCGTAGATGTCGCGCACCTTCAGCCCGACGATCCGGTCCTCGAGGTGGTCGACGATGCCCACGCCGTGGCGCGCGCCGACCTCCGCGACCCGTTCCAGCAGCGCGACCAGCTCCATGCGCTCTCCGCCGAGCGCCACCGGCAGCCCCCGCTCGAAGGTCAGCCGCACCAGCTCGGGCTCGTCCGGCGCCTGCTCGGGAGGGGTGACGAGCTGAAAGACGTCATCCTCGGGCGCCTGGGCGAGATCCTCGATCCAGCGCCCCTCCGACGAACGGCCCCACAGGTTGTCGTCGATCGAGTACGGCGGCGCGCCCTCGCTGCCCTCGCCCGGGTTGGACTTGATCGGGATGCCGTGCTCGCGCGCGTAGGCGATCTCCTCCTCGCGGCCCATCCGCCAGCTGCGCACCGGCGCGATCACGCCGAGCTCGGGGGCCAGCGTCGCGATCGTCGCCTCGATTCGCACCTGGTCGTTGCCCTTGCCCGTGGCGCCGTGGGCGATCGTGTCGCAGCCCTCGCTGCGCGCATACTGCACGGCGAGCTCGGCGATCAGCGGCCTGCCGAGCGCGGTGAACAGCGGATAGCCCCCGCCGTAGAGCGCGTTGGACCTGATCGCGCGGCTGACGTACTCGCCCGCGAACCGCTCGCGGGCGTCGACCACGTGACACGCCAGCGCGCCGAGCGCCAGCGCCTTGCCCTTGATCACCTCGTAGTCCTCGCCCGGCTGACCGAGGTTGACCGTTAGGCACACCACCTCGGCGTCGTAGCGGTCCTGGATCCACTTGAGCATCACGCTCGTGTCCAGGCCGCCCGAGTAGAGCAGGAGCACCCGATCGACGTGCGCCGGGTCGGCCTCGTATGAGGCCGTGCGGGCGCTCAGCGCTTCTTGTGGCCGTGCTTCGCCGTCTTCTTGCCCGACTTGTGCGCCGGCTTGGCCGGACGCAGCGTCACCGCGCGCACCGGCGCGCTCGTCGGGCGCAGGCCGGCCGCGTTGGTGACCACGGCGCGCAGCACGACCAACTGGCTGTAGGGCAGGCCATTGAGCGTCGCGCGGTAGGTGGTGACCCCGGCGCTCGTCGCGACCGGCGTGGCGGAAACGATCGCGTTGACCGCCTTCTGGCAGACGGGCTGCTTGCCCTTCTTCGGCTTCTGTCCTCGCTTGACCGGGCACTTGGTCGTGACCTTATAGATCGCCGTGCCCTGAACCGTCAGCGCCACGGAGTAGGGGTCGTGCGCGGAGATCGCCAGCGTGCAGGACTGACCGCGACAGCTGAGGCCGGAGATCGTGCTCTGCGGCTGGGTCGTGTCGCTGCCGAGCGCCGGCACGGTGCCGCTGCGCGTTGTGGACACGCCGCCCGGGTTGCTGGCCTGCACGATGCACACGATCGAGGAGCCGGCGGCGCTCGCGGGGGGCGTGAAGAGGTTGCTCGAGCCACTCTGGAACACCTGCGGGGGGGCGGCTTCGTTCTCGAAGGTGTAGCTGAACGACGGGGAGCCCGTCCAGCCGCCCGGTTCGCAGGTCTGCGGGCTGAACGTCACCGCCGGCGGACCGGCCACCTTGATCACCGCCGGAGAGGTCTGGCGCGCGGCGGCCGGCGGGGCTTCGCTGCCTTCGATGAACGCGCGCACCTCTGGCGCCGCCACGTTGGCGAAGGCGCCCGATGCGCCGGCGGGGCAGCCGGCGAGGCCATAGTCGACGGTCGCGACCTCGACCGGCGGGCTGCCCTCGGTCAGCGGCCCGCCGCTGTCTCCCTGGCAGGCAGAGCTGGCAGGACCGCTTGCGCACAGCGTGACCGCCGATTCGGTGCCGACCAGTTCGCGGCAGGCGTCGCTGCCGACCGCGGTGAGCGCCGTCGAGTACAGCCGCCAGTTCGGCGCAGCGGTCGGCGCGCCGTTCTGTTTGCCGAATCCGCTGAGGCTCAGCGCGGTCCCCGGCGCCGGCGTCGCTCCGGTCGCGACGAGCGGGATCGCTTTGACCGCCGGCGCCGCGAGGTTGAGCGGTTCGCCGAGCCTCAGCACCGCCACGTCGTCGCGGATCGGCGACACGCTGTAGTAGGGGTGGGTGCGCAGGCTGGCGACGTTCACCGTCTGGGAATCGAGCGGCGCTTTGAGCTGTTCCACCGCTTCGGCCACGTTGGAGACGCCGGCGACGACGACGATCGCGGACGCCGGATACCTGACAGTGGTTCCCTCGTGGGTGACGCAGTGGGCCGCCGTCAGCACTTCGTTCGGGCCGAGGATCGAGCCGCCGCAGGCCTGCTCGGTGAGGTTCCCCCCTTCCGTCGAAACGACCAGCACGAAGACCTGCCACGGGAACTGTTCGATCGAGGCTTCCTGCCCGCCCACGATCTCCGGCACGACCTGATGGCCGGGCGGCGCGATGCTGGCCGCCAGAGCGAGTCGTTCCTTGGCCGTGGTCGTGGCGCTCGCCGGGGAGGCCTGCACGATCGCGAGCGTGACGAGCGCGAGTAGCGACGCCAGCAGGGCGCGCGTGGTGGATGTCGTCAGGCGAGCGCTCATGGGCGATCCAGGTCGACCCCTGTATCGGCGCCTTGCCGGCTCGACCTGAGTCCCTGCACCCGGCCGTCCACAGCTGTCTCTGCGCCGCACGCGCCGGGCGCCCGGGCACGCCGCGGGTCGCCGCGGGGCGGCGGGAGCCGCTAGCTGGGCGAGCTGGCCGACAGCGCGCCATCCAGGCGCGCGAGCGCCTGATCGACCTCCGCGTCGGAGACGATCAGCGGCGGGAGCAGCCGCACGGTGCGCGGCCCGGTGGCGTTGAGCACGAGACGCTCTCCCAGCAGCGCGCGGAGCACGACATCGGGCGCGGACACGTCGAGCTCGCAGGCGAGCATCAGCCCCCTGCCGCGCACCGACTGCACGTGCGGCAGGCGCTCCAGGCCCTCGGCAAGCCTCAGCCCGCGGTCGCGCACGGCGCCCAGCAGGGCCTCGTCGTCGGTCAGCGAAAGCGCGGCGAGCGCGGCCGCGGCGACGACCGGGCCACCGCCGAACGTCGAGGCGTGGTCACCGGGGGCAAGCACGTCCGCCAGGCGCTCGCCGGTCACGAGCGCCCCGATCGGCAGGCCCGCCCCGAGCGCCTTTGCGACCGTGATCGCGTCCGGCACGACACCTGTCTGCTGATAGGCCCACAGCGTCCCGCTGCGCCCCATCCCGCCCTGGACTTCGTCGAACACGAGCGCCGCGCCGTGCTCGTCGCACAGCTCGCGCGCCGCCGCGAGGAGCTCCTGCGACAACGGGTTCACGCCGCCCTCGCCCTGGATCGGCTCGAGCATCACCGCCGCTGTGCGCTCGTCGACGGCGCGGGCCAGCGCCTGCGGCTCGGGCGCGACGACGCGAAAGCCAGGCACCAGCGGCCCGAACGGCGCCTGCTTTGACTCCTGCGGCGTAGCCGACAGGGCGCCGTACGTGCGACCGTGAAACGCCCCGTAGACGACGACCACGTCACCGGCGCGCTTGGCCTTGCGCGCCAGCTTGATCGCCGCCTCGTTGGCCTCCGCGCCCGAGTTGCAGAAGAACACCTTGCCGCCCAGGCTGCACGCCGACAGGCGCTCTGCGAGGAGCATCGCCGGCGCCGTGTAGAAGAGGTTGCTGACATGCATCAGCCGGCCGGCCTGCTCGCGCACCGCCTGTACGACCCGCGGGTGGCAGTGGCCGAGGCTCGTCACGCCGATGCCGCAGAGGAAGTCCAGGTACTCGTTGCCCTCGTCGTCCCAGAGCCGCGCGCCGGCGCCGCGCACGAACTCCACCGGCAGCCGCGCGTAGGAGGCGATCACGCGCTCGCGCTCGAGCGCCTGCAGTTCTGCGAGCGTCATGCGGCAGCTTCGATCTTCGTGCCGATGCCCGCGTCGGTGAACAGCTCCAGCAGCAGCGAATGCGCCAGGCGCCCGTCGAGGATGTGCGCCGCGCTCACGCCGGCGTCGATCGCCTCGACGCAGGCCGCGAGCTTGGGCCGCATGCCGCCCGCGAGGCCCTCGAGGGCGCCCGACACTGCGGCCGTGGTGGCCTGCGCGATCAGGCTGTCGGGGTCGTCAGGGTCGCGCAGCCAGCCGGGCACGTCGGTCAGGAAGATGACCTTGTAGGCGCCGAGCGCGCCTGCCACCGCGCCGGCGGCCTCGTCGGCGTTGACGTTGTAGGAGCGCCCCTCGCGGTCGGCGCCGACGGAGGCGATCACCGGGATGTAGTCGCTGGCGACGTGCTTGAGCACGTCGACGTTCACGCGGTCGATGCCGCCGACGAAGCCGATGTCCTCGCCGCCCGGCGCGGCGCGGCGCGAGACGCGAAACAGCGAGCCGTCGTCGCCGCAGAGGCCCACCGCGGGCTGGCCGTGCCGGCCCAGGCGCAGCACGATCTCCTTGTTTACCTTGCCGACGAGCACCATCTTCGCGACCTCCACGGTCTCCTCGTCGGACACCCGCAGGCCGCCGACGAACTCGACCGGCAGCCCGAGTCGCCGCATGTAGGCGGTGATCTCCGGACCGCCGCCGTGCACGACGATCGGGTTCAACCCGACGTACTTGAGCAGCACGACGTCGCGCGCGAACTCCTCGCGCAGCTGCGGCTGCTCCATCGCCGCCCCGCCGTACTTGATCACGACCGTCTTGCCGTGGAACTCCCTGATGTAGGGAAGCGCCTCGAGCAGCGTTCCAATGTCTCTCATGTCATGTACTCCGCGTTGAGCTTCACGTAGTCCTGCGACAGGTCGGAGAAGAAGACCTCCGTTTCACAACCCTCCCCGGGGAGCGTGATCTCGTACTCGACCTCGGGACGATCGACCGCGCGGGCGAGCGCCTGCTCGTCCACGTCGATCGCCGCTCCGCCGGAGCACACGCGCACGCCCTCGACGCTCACGTCCAGCGCCAGCGGCGCCGGGCCCGGCAGCGCTGCGCCGGCGGCCTGAGCGATCCTGCCCCAGTTGGGGTCGGCGCCGTGCAGCGCGGCTTTGACCAGCGGCGAGTTGGCGACCGCGCGCGCGACCGCCTCCACCGCGAGCGGGTCGCCGCCGATCTCACCGCCGCGCACGAGCACCCGGGCGATCCGCCCCGCGCCCTCGCCGTCAGCGACGATCATGATCGCCAGCGAGCGCAGCAGCGCGTCGAGCGCCTGGCCGAAGAGCAGCTCGTCCTCGCTCTCTGGCTCGATCGTCACGCCCGACGCGCCCGAGCTCATCAGGATCGCGCTGTCGTTGGTCGACAGCTGACCGTCGACCGTGCAGCGGTCAAACGAGCGCTTCACGCACACCCCGAGCAGCAGGTCGGCCGTCTGCTCGGACAGCACAGCGTCGGTCTGCACGAAGCACAGCATCGTTGCGAAGCGCGGCGAGATCATACCCGCGCCCTTGCACTGGGCCGTGATCCGCACCGGTCCCGAGGGCAGCGCAAGCTCGATGTTCGCGCGCTTGGGAAAGGCGTCTGTGGTCTGGATCGCAAGCTGAAAGTCGCCGGCGCCATCGGCGCGCAGCTGGCCGCTGGCCGCGAGGATCCCCTGCAGCATTCGCTCGACCGGCAGGTAGTGGCTGATCCCGCCGGTCGACGCGACGGCCACCTCGGCCTCCCCCACGCCTGCCGCAATGGCGGCGGCGCCCTGTGTCTTGGCGGCGTCTTCCAGCCCGCGACCGCCCGTGGCGGCGTTCGCGCAGCCGGAGTTGACGAGCACGGCGCGCAGCCCGGACAGCCGGCAGCGCTCGCGGCTCAGCTGCACCGGCGCGGCCGCCGTGGAGCTCGCGGTGAAGCGCGCAGCGCTGACCGGCTCCGACGAGTCGCACACCAGCAGCCCGAGATCGCTCGCCGCGCTCTGCTTGATCCCGCACGCCACGCCCGCCGCCCGGAAGCCGCCCGGCAGCGCGCCACCCGGATCCAGCTCGCGCACGTGCTCGGGCCTCGGCGCCCAGCGCGAGCCGAACAGCGCCGGCGCCTCGCCGGCCGATGCGCCCCGCAGCGCGCCCGTCACAGCAGCCCCTCGGTCTCTGGCAGGCCGAACATCACGTTGAGGTTCTGCAGCGCCTGCGAGGAGGTCCCCTTCCAGAGGTTGTCGATCGCCGACAGCACGACCACCTTTCCGGTGTGCGCGTCGGCCGCCGCGAACACACGGCAGAAGTTCGTCTCCAGCACGTCGCGCGTGCCGGGCGGATCGTCGACTACCTCGATGAACGGCTCGTCGGCGTAGGCGTCGAGCATCAGCTCGGCGAGCTCCTGCGGCGAGACCGGGCGCGTCGGCGTCACGTAGCAGCTGGCCAGCTCGCCCTGATCGAGCGGCACCAGGTGCGTCTGCAGCTGCACCGCCAGCTCGGCGCCCAGCAGCGCGAGCTGCTCCTCGATCTCGGGCGTGTGGCGGTGGCGCGCGACGTTGTAGGGCAGGATGTTCTCGCCGGCCATCGACAGATGCGTGGTGTCGTCGAACGCGCGGCCGGCCCCTGAGATCCCCTGCTTGGCGTCGATCACCACGTCACCGAGCAGACCCGCGCGCGCGAGCGGCGCAAGCCCTAGCACCGCGGCGGTCGGGTAGCACCCCGGGTTGGCGACGATGCCCGCATCGGCGATCCGCTCGCGATGAAGCTCGGTCAGCCCGTAGACCGCTTCGTCACGCAGGTCCGGCCGTGGGTGCTCGCCATACCACCGCTCGTAGGTCGCCAGCGAGCCCAGCCGGAAGTCGGCGCTCAGGTCGACGACGCGCACGCCGCGCGCACGCAGCTCACCTACCGTCGGCGCCGACGCGCCGTGCGGGTAGGCGACGATCGCCGCCCCCAGGCCCGCGGCCCGGTCGAGATCGAGCTCCTCGATCCGCAGCGGGACCCGGTAGCGCGGATACAGCTCGTCAAGGCGCCGGCCCACCTCAGAGCGCCCGCTTACGCCCGCCAGCTCAAAGCCCTGATGACGCCACAGCAGCTGGGCGGCGAGGGCCCCCGCGAAGCCGGTCGCGCCCGCGACCAGCACGCGCGGGGCGCCGTCGGCAAACAGCTGGACCTCGCCGATGCCTGGGATCGGCTCAGCCACGCAGCTCACCCCCGAGCTTCGCGAGCGCGGCCACGATCCGCTCGCTGGCGGGCGCCACGTCCTCCTCGGTGAGCGTCCTGTCGCTTGCGCGAAACGACAGCGCGAGCGCCAGCGAGCGCCTGTCCTCGCCGAGCTGGGGACCCGTGTACACGTCGAACACGCGCACGTCGCGCAGCAGCTCGCCGGCCGCGCGCCGCGCGACAGCAAGCACCTGCGCGGCCGGCACGCCGGCCGGCAGGACGACCGCGAGATCGCGGCGCAGCGGCGGATAGCCGATCAGGTCCTCGTAGGCGCGCCGCGTGGCCGCGCGGGCGATCAGCGGGTCGAGCTCGACTTCAAAGCAGCTGGCCGCGGGCAGCTCCCACGCCTCGGCGACCAGCGGATGCAGCTCGCCGATCCAGCCGATCGACTCGCCGCCCACCTGCACCTCGGCCGCACGCGCGCCGCGCAGGAACGCCGACTGCGCCGCGATCAGCGCGAGGCCCTGTACGCGCAGCGCGCTCGCAAGCGCTTCCAGCATTGCCTTGGCGGCGTAGAAGTCCGCAACCGGGGGCTCGCTGACGCCCCAGCTCGGTTCCTGCAGCCGCCCGCTCAGCAGCACGCCGAGCGCCCGGCGCTCGCGCACGCCGGTCTCGCGCTCGGCGTCGGCCCCGGGCTCGGCGTCCGCCACGGCTCCAGAGGGCTCGCGCGCACCGCCGCCGGGCGCGAGCGAGAACACGGTCCCCACCTCGAACAGCCGCAGGTCGCCCACGCCGCGCGCGATGTTGTGCGAGGCGGTCTGAAGCAGCGACCCGAGCAGCATCGTGCGCAGCCTCGACTGCTCCTCGGACAGCGGGTTCTCCACGGCCGGCGCCAGGCGCCGCGGGTCGTCGTCTCCCAGGCGCAGCCGGTCGGCGAGGCCGGGCGAGGTGAATGTCCAGCCGATCGACTCGTACAGCCCGCGCCCGACGAGCGCGTCGACCGCCCGCCGGCGCAGGCGCTGCTCGGCGCTCAGCACGCCGTAGGCCTCCCGGCGCTTTGGCAGCGTCGCCGGCAGCCGCTCCAGGCCGTCGATCCGCGCCACCTCCTCGATCAGGTCGGCCTCGCGCGTGACGTCCTCGCGGCGCACGGGCGGCGGCGTCACCTCCAGGCCGTCCGCGACCGCCGCCGCCTGGAAGTCCAGCGCGCGGAGGATCTCCGCCTGGCGCTCCGGCGCGATCTCGATCCCGAGGATCGCGCGGACACGCGCCTCGCGCAGTCTGATCGGTCGCGGCGGCGGACCGTCGCCGCCGACGTCGATCGTCCCGGGCTGCACCCGCGCGCCGCTCAGCGCGACCATCAGCTGAGTCGCGACCGCCTGCGCCCACAGGCACTGCTCGGGCGCGAGGCCCTTCTCAAAGCGCGACGACGCCTCGCTGCGCAGCCCCAGCGCCAATGACGTCCTGTGGATGTTGGGCCCATTCCAGTTGGCCACCTCAAGCAGCACGCGCGTGGTTTCGGGGGCGACCTCCGAGCGCTCCCCGCCCATCAGGCCGGCGATCGACGTCGGGCCCTCGTCGTCCTCGATCACGACCATCTCGCCGTCGAGCGTGCGCGTCTGCCCGTCGAGCGTGCGCACCTGCTCGCCGTCGCGCGCCCGGCGCACGGTCAGGCGCCCGCCCGCCACCCGATCGAGGTCGAAGGCGTGCAGCGGCTGGCCGGTGAGCAGCATCGCGTAGTTGGTGATGTCGACGACGTTGTTGATCGGGCGCTGTCCGGCCGCCAGCAGCCGCGCCGCGAGCCACGGCGGCGAAGGGGCGATCGCGACGTGCTCGAAGACGCGCGCGGTGAAGCGCGGACAGAGGTCCGGGCACTGCACGCTGATCTGCGCGCTCTCGTCGCGCAGCGCACCGAGCGATCCCTCGTCCTCGCGCCACGGCTCGGGCACGAGCGGCGCGCCGGTCGCCGCGTGCAGCTCGCGCGCCACGCCGTACACGGCCAGGCAGTCGGGACGGTTGGGCGTCACCTCCAGCTCGAGCACAGCGGTCGCGATCGGCAGCAGCTGCACGAGCGGCGCCCCGAGCTGCGGCTCGGCGTCGATCGTCAGCTCATCGAGCACGAGGATGCCGTCGCTGTCGCCGTCGCCGTCGCCCGCAAGCGCGAGCTCGCGCGCGGCGCAGATCATCCCTTCCGAGGCCACCCCGCGCAGCACGCGCCGCTCGATCTTCATGCCGTCGGGCATCACCGCGCCGGGCAGCGCGACCGCCACCAGCTGACCGCCAGCCACGTTCGGCGCGCCGCAGACGATCGTCACGGGTCCGTCGTCGCCGGCCGGCCCGAGGTCCACGCGGCAGACACGCAGCCGGTCGGCGTCGGGGTGCGGATCGGCCGCCTCCACGCGCCCGACGACGAAGCGCTCGGCGTTGCCGACACCGTGGCGGTGGATCGCCTCGACCTTCGTGCCCGTCATCGTCAGGCGCTCCTCGATCCCATGCACGTCCAACTCGGGCGCGCAGTACTCACTCAGCCACTCCAGGGGAACCCTCACAGCCGCCTCCCCCACACGCCCGCTCCACGGGCAGGTAGGCCAAGCCGGTCAAGGACGCAGGGAGCGTGGCGTGCTACGCACGCGAGCCGGCACCGACGGCGCAGCCGTTGGTGAGGACGCAAAGCGGCGCCGGCATACGTGCACGTGGTCATCCGAACTGCTCCAGGAAGCGCAGATCGTTCTCGTAGTACAGGCGCAGGTCGGGGATCCCGTACTTGAGCATCGCGATGCGCTCGACGCCGAGGCCCCAGGCGAACCCCTGCACGCTGTCGGGGTCATACCCCGGCGCGTTGGCCTCGGTCGTCGGGACGTGCGCGTAGACGTTCGGGTCGACCTCGCCGGCGCCGAGGACCTCCAGCCAGCCCTCGCCCTTGCACAGGTGACAGCGCACGCCGCTCTTCAGAAAGCCCTTTCCCTCACAGTTAAAGCAGGACACGTCGACCTCGACGCTTGGCTCGGTGAACGGGAAGAAGTGCGGGCGCAGCCTGACCTCGCGCTGCTCGCCGAACACCGTGCGCGCAAACGCCAGCAGCGTTCCCTTCAGATCGGCGAGGGTGATGTCCTGATCGACCGCCAGCCCCTCGATCTGGTGAAACTGCGGCGTGTGCGTCGCGTCGCTGTCGGGCCGAAACACGCGTCCGGGAATCACCACGTACAGCGGCGGCGGGTGCGCCTCCATCGCCCTGATCTGCATCGGCGACGTGTGCGTTCTCAAGACCACGTCGTCGGCGAGGTAGAAGGTGTCGCTGCGCGCCCGCGCGGGGTGCGTCGGGCTGTGATTGAGCGCGTCGAAGTTGTAGTGAACGGTCTCGACCTCCGGACCCTCCAGGACGGTGAAGCCGAGGCCCAGGAAGATGTCTTCCAGCTCACGCGTCGTCTGCGTGAGCACGTGCAGGCGCCCCACCGGCTGGGGCGGGCTGCCCGGGAGGGTCACATCGATCGCGTCGGCCGCGAGGCTCTGTGCCAGCTCGGCGTCGGCGAGCTGCGCCGCGCGCGCCTCGATCATCGCGTCGAGCGCCTGCCGCGCCTCGTTGGCGGCCTTGCCGACCGGGCCGCGCTGCTCGGGCGCCAGCTCGGCCACGCCGCGCAGCAGCTGGGGCAGCTCGGCCTTGCGGCCCAGATAGCGCACGCGCAGCTGCTCAAGCTGCTCGCTGCCGGACACGTCGGCGATCGCCGCCTCGGCCTGCGCGCGCAGCTGACCAATCCGCTCGATCATCAGGTCCGGACCCTAGATGTTTGCCCGCCCGACAGCCCACCGGCGCGCCCGCGCGTCAGCTCATACAGCGCGACCGTCGCCGCCATCGCCGCGTTCAGCGACTGCGAGGCGATCGGGATCTGCGCGACGCGATCACAAGCCCCCGCGACCTGCGGCGACAGCCCGTCTCGCTCGGCGCCGACGAGCAGCGTCACCGCGTCGGCGCCCGCGCGCGTCAGGCGCTCGCCGACCGCCGCAAGCGGCTCGCCGGCGCCGGCCACGAGCGCCACACGCTCGCCGGGCAGTTCGTCCACGCCGCTCACGCGCGCCAGGCCGACCGCGAAGATCGCGCCCATGCTCGCGCGCACCGCCTTCGGCGAGTGCGCGTCTGCGCAGCCGGGCCCGAGCGCCACCGACGATGCGCCGAACGCCTGCGCGCCGCGCAGCACGGTCCCCACGTTGCCCGGGTCTGAGACGCCGAACAGGCAGACGCACAGCGGGCCGAGCGGCGCCGTCAGCCAGCGCTGCTCGTAGACCCCGATCACGCGGGTGCCCGAGCCGAGTCCCGAGACGCCCGCCAGCGCGGCCGGCTCGACGTCGTGAAACGCGCCGTCGCCCAGTCCGCTCCCCGCGCGGCGAAAGCCCTCGACGGGGCTTCGCCCCGCCTCGCGCGCGGCAGCGATCAGGTCCTCGCCCTCAGCCAGGAAGCGGCGGCTGCGCTCACGCTCGCGCTTGCCGCCCAGCCGGCGCAGGGCCTTCAGACGGGGATTGTGCGGGGAGGTTATGTGGGTCATCGGAGTGTGTCGCTTGCTTCCTGTCGGCTCGTCGCTGTCGGGCACAAAAAAGGACGCCGTCCTTGTCGGAACGGCGCCCGGGAGGCTGTCGATGTCGGTTGCCGTGCCTCAGGCAGCCGACGCCTCGCGGGCGACCTCTGCAAAACGTCGGAACGTGTCGGCGTCGCGCACGGCGATGTCCGCGAGCACCTTGCGGTCGAGCTCCACCCCGGCCAGCGTCAGGCCATGCATGAACTGCGAGTAGCTCATCCCGTTCTGACGCGCGGCGGCGTTGATCCGCGTGATCCACAGCCGCCTGAAGTCGCGCTTGCGGTTGCGCCGGTCGCGGTAGGCGTATGCGTCGGCCTTCAGCAGCGCCTCCTTGGCGCGTCTGTAGTTCGAGTGCGCCTCGCCACGAAACCCCTTCGTCAGCTTCAGCGTCGCGCGCCGCTTCTTGCGCGCGCTCAACGACCGCTTGACCCTCATGCCGAGCGCCCCTCGCCGTCCGCTGCGCCGGAGGCCGCGCCGGCGCGCCGGCGCTTGCTCGGCGCGCCGAGCATCCGCTTGATCCGCGGCGCGTCGTCAGCCGACATGATCGCCGGGCGCCCGAGCGCGCGCTTGCGCTTGGGCGACTTGTGCTCGAGCATGTGACTGGTGAACGCGTGACGCGCGCGCACCTTGCCGGTGGCGGTCAGCTTGAAGCGCTTCTTGGCGCCGGAATGCGTCTTGATCTTGGGCACGAGGCCGCTGATTATGACACGCGGCTGGCGGTCTAAGCGTCCGCTGCGTCCTCGGACGCGGAGTCGGCAAGCACCGGCGGCTGCTCCTCGCCCGCCGGGCCGGCGCCGTTGCCGGCGCTCGCCGCGCCCGGGACCACGCCGTTGTCAGACGCCGCGGCCTCCTCGACCGACACCGCAGCCTCCTCGATCGATCCGTCGGCCGCCGCGCTCGAGGGCGATTCGATCGCCGTCGCGGCGACGTCGCCGACGTGCGCTCCCTCGTGCGCCGGACCCGCATCGACCTCGCCGATGTCGGTTCGCCCGGCGAGCACCGCCTTGGAAGGCGTCATCAGCATCGTCATGTTGCGCCCTTCCTGCACCGGGCGCTGCTCGACGGTGCCGAGCTCACCGAGCTCCTCCGCCAGGCGGTCGAGGATCGCGGTGCCGCGCTCGGGATGCGTGACCTCGCGCCCGCGAAACATGATCGTTATCTTCACCTTGTCCTTGTTGCGCAGGAAGCGCTCGACGTGGTGCTTCTTGGTGTCGTAGTCATGCTGAGCGATCTTCGGGCGAAACTTGATCTCGCGGATCGTGATCTGCTGCTGGTGCTTGCGCGCCTGCTTCTGCTTCTGCGCCTGCTCGTACTTGTACTTGGAGTAATCGAGCACGCGACATACCGGCGGGCGAGCCTCGGGGGCCACCTCCACCAGGTCGAGGTCGCGCTCCTGGGCGAAGCGCAGCGCATCGGGCGTCTTCATCACGCCAATCTGGTTGCCCTCGTCGTCGATCAGGCGAACCTCGGGGACGCGGATACGGTCGTTGATCCTCGTCGTGTCCCGCTCGGGCGGGCGCCGGTCGAACCTGCGGGGAACCGGCACTAGCTGCGGTGTAGTTGCATCAAGCGGGCAGCAGTCCGCGACGCGCTGAGGGTTTACAGGTCAACCGGCGGGAGTATAGCGGCGCCCATAGCGCGCGCAAGGGCCGTTCTCAGGGACGTCACACGCGCCGCTGACCGGCCAAACGACGCCTCCTGCGCCGGCACGCGCGGCCTTGTCGCCCGAAAAAGCTCACCGCGTGGCGCGCTCGCGCAGGCGCTCGGCGAACTCGCTCACGCTCAGCGAGCCCTCGTCCTTGGCGTGGTGCTCGCGCACGGATACCGTCTGCTCGGCCTGCTCGCGCTCGCCGACGACGAGCATGTAGGGGATCTTGCGCAGCTCGGCATCGCGGATCTTGCGCCCGACCGACTCGTTGCGCTCATCGTGCTCCACGCGCGCGCCTGCGCCGCGCAGCGACGCTGCCACCGAGCTTGCGTATGCGTCGAAGCGCTCTGACACCGGGAGCACGATCGCCTGCACCGGCGCAAGCCACAGCGGCAGCTCGCCCGCGTAGTGCTCGAGCATGATCCCGATGAACCGCTCGTATGAGCCGAACAGCGCGCGGTGGATCATCACCGGCCGGTGCTCTGCGTTGTCGGCGCCCGTGTAGCTGAGCTGGAAGCGCTCGGGCATCGAGTAGTCCAGCTGGATCGTCCCCAGCTGCCACGAGCGCGCGAGCGAATCGGTCATGTGCATGTCGATCTTCGGCCCGTAGAACGCGCCGTCGCCGGGGTTGAGCTGATACTCCAGACCGAGCTCTGACAGCGTGTCGGTGAGCTTGCGCTCCGCGCGGTCCCACATCTGATCGCTCCCGATGCGCTGCTCAGGTCGCGTTGACAGCTCCAGTCGCACGTCGAAGTCGAACATCGCGTAGGTGTCAAACGCCATCTGCAGCACCGCCTTCACCTCCGCGGCCACCTGCTCCTCGGTGCAGAAGATGTGCGCGTCGTCCTGGGCGAAGTGGCGAACACGCAGCAGTCCGTGCAGCACCCCCGACGGCTCGTTGCGGTGCAGCAGGCCGGGCTCGAAATACCGCACCGGCAGCTCGCGATATGAGTGACGGCGGGTCGCAAACAGGAAGGCGTGCCCTGGACAGTTCATCGGCTTCACGGCCATCTCGCGGTTCTCCACCTCGACGGTGAACATGTGGTCCCTGTACTTGTCCCAGTGCCCCGACGTCTTCCACAGCTCAGCGTCGTAGATCTGCGGCGTCTTGACCTCGCTGTAGCCGCGCTCGCCCGCCATCCTGCGCGACAGCGCGACCAGCTCGTTGAACACGCTCGCGCCGGCCGGCAGCCAGAAGGCGGCGCCTGGCGAGACGTCGGAGAAGGTGAACAGGGAAAGCTCGCGCCCGAGCTTTCGGTGATCGCGCGCCTTGGCCTGCTCAAGTCGCTCCAGGTGCTCCTGCAGCTCGGCCTTCGAGAAAAACGCCGTCCCGTAGATGCGCGTGAGCATTGTGCGCGACGAGTCGCCGCGCCAGTAGGCGCCGGCGACCGACTGCAGCTTGAACGCGCCCACGCTCTTGGTGCTCGGCGCATGGGGTCCGCGACACAGATCGGTGAAGGCGCCGTTGGTGTACAGCGAGACGCTCTGCAGCGCTCCGTCAGAGCCCGGAGCGGCGACGAGGTCGTCGATCAGCTCGACCTTGTAGTCCTGCTCCTCGGCGACGAACAATTCGCGCGCGCGCGCGGGCGACACGTCCTCGCGCTGGAACGCCTCCGCGGCCTTCACGTGCGCGCGCATGCGCTCTTCGATCTTCGGGAAGTCGGCCTCGGAGACGACCGTTCCCGGCGGAAACTCGAAGTCGTAGTAGAAGCCATCCGCGATCGCCGGCCCGATCGAGATCTTCACGCCCGGATACAGCTCGAGCACCGCCTCGGCGAGCACGTGGGCGGCGTCGTGCCTGATCAGCGCGAGCGCCTGCTCGCCGCTCTTGGGCGTGACGATCGCCACGCGCGCCCCGTCGGGCAGCTCGCGCGCCAGGTCGCGCAGCTCGCCCGCGCCGTCGCCTCGCGGCTCGCTCTCGGGCGGCCGATCGGCGACCTCCACGGCCAGCGCGGCCCGCGCCAGCCCCGGTCCGATCGCCGCGGCGGCGTCGGCCCCTGTGGCGCCGTCGGGCAGCTGCAGCGCCTTGCCGTCGGGCAATGTGACCGTGATCGCCATCTCAGCGCTGCAGGCTACCCGCCACGCTGCGCCCGAGACTTGTGTGAGGCGCCGTCGCCGCCGATATCTGCCCGGAGATGGTCAGGCGGCGCTGGATTGCAACCCTCACAGCCGGCTGCGCGGCGCTCTGCGCCTGCCCGCTGCTGGCCGGCTGCGGGGCGGGATCGTCGAGCGCCGGCGCGCCAGCGTATGTCGCGCGCGGCGATCAGATCTGCGCGACCCAGCTGGCGGCGCTGGCGCGGCTGCCCAAACCGACCACCCCCGAGCAGGCCGTGAGCTACCTGCCGCACGCACTGGCGGCGCTGCACGCCGAGAGCGGCCGGCTGCGCACCCTGGCCGCCGGCGCGGGCGAGGGCGAACTGAGGGCGGCGGTGGCGGACGTCGACCGGCTGGCGGCGCTGCTGTCCGGCTTCCTGCACCACCTGAATACCGGGATCGTCGAATTGACCACGTTTGGACAGGTGCAGGCGCAGAGCAGCGCGCTGCGCTCGCAGATCGACGCGCATTTCCGCCGCGCCGGCCTGAAGCGCTGCCTCCAGTGAGGCGGCCGGCACGCGGGTGACGTTTGTGGGTAGGCGAGGCTCCTGATTCAAGCTTGCTGCTGGCGCGACGACAACAAACGCATGAAATCGCTGGCGCTCGTCGGGCTCGTGGTCTCGCTCGTGCTCGGGGCGATCGCCGTCTCCTCCACAAACGACGAAGTGCGCGCGCGCCAGAACGCGCAGGACGCGTCGCTGCTGGGCGCCGTCAGCACCGAGTCGGGGCTGATCTCCGAGGGCGAGCGCCAGACGACCACGGCGCTCTCGCTGATGCTCGTGAACCCGGCGGTGCGCAACGTGCTGAGCGGCGCGGCGACCACCCTCTCCCAGCGCGCGCGCGACGTAGCCGACACCGAGCTCGCGCTGGCGACAATCCGCAAGACGGCGTTCGTCCCGGTGAGCGCCGCGTGCCTCGACGACGGGAGCGGTCGTCAGCTGCTGTGCTCTCCCCCGCAGAGCCCGGGCGCCTTTTCGCCGCAGCTCGGCCGGCAGTTTGTCGCGCTGGCCGCAAGCTCGGCAGTCGGCGCAGCCAGCGGCGCCTTCGTCTCCCCGGTCAGTCACCAGCTGTCGGTCGCGTTCCTCGCCCCGTTTCGCGTCGGCGGTCGCCTGCTCGGCCTCGTGCATCTGGACATCAGCGTCGCCAACACGCGCGGCAGCAGTCTGATCATCAACGACACGCCCGGCGTGGAAGTCGCGCTGGCCGGATACGAAAACGGACAGCTGCAGCTCAACAGCGCCTCGAGCCAGCTCAGCTCGAGCGGTCTGGGATCGCCGACGGCGATCACGGTCGCCGCCGGCGGGCTGGGTCGCCGCCCGCAGCAGACGTTCAACGGCGACCACCGTGCGACCGCGGCCACGCTGCCACTGACGATCAGCGTCGGCCGCCAGCAGGTCGCGGTCGTGGCGACGGCCAAGGCCCGCAACCCGAGCCTGCTCAACGCGTGGAACGCCGGCATGCTCGCCGTGCTCGTCCTTGCCTTCTTGACCCTGCTCGGATCGATCATCGGGCTGATCGTCTCCCACCGCACCGTCACGCGCGAACTGTCAACCGATCCGCTCACGCGGCTGGGCAACCGGCGCGCGCTGATGGAGGACCTACCGCGCGTCTGCCAGAGCGCGACCGAGGACAGGCCGGCGTTCCTGTGGTTCTTCGACCTCAACGGCTTCAAGCGCTACAACGACTCGTTCGGCCACGTCGCCGGCGACACGCTGCTGGCGCGTCTCGGCGGGCGCCTGCGCGCCACGATCAAGCCGCACGGCAGGGTCTACCGACTGGGCGGCGACGAGTTCTGCGCGCTGATCACCGCCCCGGTCGCAGACCCCCACGCGCTCTTCCAGGGCGCGCGCGCGTCACTGACCGAACACGGCGGCGGCTTCACGGTCAGCGCCTCCGCCGGCGCGGTCGAGCTGCCGCGCGAAGCCAAGGAGCCAACGCAGGCGCTGCGCCTGGCAGACCAGCGCATGTACCGCCAGAAGGCCACCAGCCAAACCGGCGCCGCCGAACTGATCACCTCCGTGCTGCACGCGGCGCTCGCACAGCGTCATCCCGACCTCGGCGAGCACGCAGACGACGTCGCCGGCGACGTCGAGCTGCTGGCGCGCACGATCGGGCTCGACAACCACGCGATCGATCTGGTGATGAAAGCCGGCGATCTGCACGACGTCGGAAAGCTCGGCATCCCCGACGAGATCGTCACAAAACCCGGGCCATTGTCCGAGCAGGAGTGGGAATTCATGCGCCAGCACACCGTGATCGGCGAGCAGATCATCGCCGCGGCCGGACCCTCGCTGGAGCGCATTGGCCCTCTCGTGCGGGCCAGCCACGAGCGCTGGGACGGCACCGGCTATCCCGATGGGATCGCGGGCGAGGAGATCCCGCTCGGCGCACGAATCATCGCGGTCTGCGACTCCTTCCACGCGATGATGGATGAGCGCGTCTACAAGCCGGCGATGCCGCTGACCGACGCGCTGGCCGAGCTGCGCCGCTGTGCGGGCAGCCAATTCGATCCCCGGCTCGTCGAGGTCTTCTGCCGGCTGATCACCGAACGCACCGCGCCTGACCGTCTGCGCGCCAGGGTTCGCTCGTAGGCGCACGCCGGACGGCGCGACCGCTCGCGTCGGGCGACCGCTAGGCCGCGGCGCGCGCGAGGTGGCGGTTGCGCCGCGCGGCCGCGCGCAGGAAGGCGCGCACCGCCTCGGCGTCGAACTGCGTGCCGGCGCAGCGCAGCAGCTCTTGACAGGCGTCGTCGTGCTCGCGCGCGAGGCGGTACGGGCGGTCGCTGGTCATCGCCGCGTAGGCGTCGGTGACCGCGAGGATGCGCGACTCCAGGGGAATCTGATCGCCGAGCAGGCCGCGCGGGTAGCCGCGGCCGTCCGGGCGCTCGCGCGAGCACAGCACCCACTCGCGGATCTCGTCGAAGCTCGTGTCGCTGAGCAGCGCAGCGCCGAGCTCGGGCTGGCGGCGAACCTCGGCCCACTCCCGCCGGCTTAGCTGGCCGCGCTTGGTGAGGATCTCTGGACCGATCTGGTCGCGGGCGACGCCGCACACGAGCGCCGCAAAGCGCACCTGGGAGATCTGGTCGTCGCTCAGGCCCATCTCACAGGCGGTCAGCTCGGCGAGGTGCGCGACGAAGCGCCGCGCATGCGGGCAGTAGTCGATCCGCTCGAGTTCCGCCAACTCCGCGCCGCAGCCGTCGCACACGACCACCAGGCGCAGCTGTTCGGTCTCGCGCACGTAGCGCGCCCCGCCGCTGTGCAGCTCGGAGTGGTCGCAGCCCATGCTGGGCGTATCGGCAGATGCCTAGCGCGAGCCCATCCTCCGCCGGGTGATCTGGACCGATGCACGCGCGTGCCCGGCCCCGGCGCCCGCGCGCCGAGGGACGGCCGCCGCCGGGCATACCGTGTGGCTATCCGCCGTGCGCGCCAGCGAGCGCTGAGGCGCGGCGCGACACTACAGGCGGACCTCGACCGGCACCTCGTACATCTCCACGCTCACGCGCCGCCCCATGCCGTCGCCCGGCGGGTTCATGGCGCTCAGCACCTCGTGGCCTTTCCGGCGATCCTCCTCGGTGTCGAAGAAGCTGATCGCGAGCCCGCGGCCCTCGTCGGGGTCGATCAGAAACATGAAGCCCGTCGCCGGCACGCCCTCGGGCGGCCCCGTCTCCTCTTTGAGGCTCGCGGCCGAGTCGCGCATCGCCTGCGCCTCGGCACCCTCCCAGCGGATCACGCGCGCGTACATCCTCTGTCTCCTTTACGTCGAAGCGGTCAGGACATGTTCGCGCCCAGGCTACGCGATGGGCGGCCGCGAAGGCACGCTAGCGCGCGGGGCTGACCGCGAACCAGTCGAGCTCGAGCTCGGAGTCTCGCTCGCACAGCTCAGAGACGATCTCGAGCACCGCACGGCGGCCGATGTCCACCCGTTCGTCCTGGGTCATGTAGACCGGATCGTCGCGGTTGATGTTCGCCCTGATCTCGGCGCCCGTGCGCACGAACGACACGCCCTTGCGCCTGCTGCCGATGCGCTCAGCCAGCAGGTCGATCGCCTGCTCGGGCGGCGAGGTGGCGACGTGTCGGGTGATCTTGAACTTCATCGTGAAGTGGGCTACGCCAGCTGCCCCCTTGAAAATACGCTCGGCCCTCGGCGCGATCAAACGAAAGCGGCTAACCCGGCGAGCCGGGCTGACTTGCATGTGGGTCGAGCTGTCTCGACGCATCGGGCGCGTCCTTTGGGCCCATTGGCGCAGCGCGCGTATCGTCGCACACCGTAAGGCGTCGCATCGCCGGCGCGGCCCGCGCCGGCTCGGGCGCGGCTCGGGCGCTCGAGCGCTGACGACCAGGCGGTCAGCTCGGGGGGACGGGACTGGCCTTCGCGTTAGCGCCACTTCGCATGAAGGCCTCGGTGGCGGCGACATCGAGCGGGCGCGCGAACAAGAAGCCCTGGCCGCTGTCGCAGTGCTCGTCGCGAAGCTGCGAGAGCTGCTGCTGCTGCTCGATCCCCTCCGCGAAGGTCTCGATCGAGAGCGCCTTGCCCAACTGCACGAGCGTGTGGATGAGCGTCTCACCCTCCCTGTTCTGGCTCAGGCCGGCGATGAACGAGCGGTCGATCTTCAGCGCGTCGACGGGGAAGCGCTGCAGGTGAGCAAGCGAGGAGTAACCGGTGCCGAAGTCGTCGATCGCGATGCGCACGCCCAGCTGCTTGACCTCCGCCAGCCGGCGCGCGGTCTCCTCGACGTTTCGCATCAGCGTGGTCTCTGTGATCTCGATCGTCAGCGCCGCGGGCTCCAGGCCGCTGTCCGATAGCGCCGCCTTAACGTCGGCGACGAGCTCGTCGCTGTCGAGCTGCGCCCCCGACACGTTGACCGCGATCCCGATCGCGTGGCCCTCCTGCCGCCACGCCGCCGCCTGGGCACAGGCCTGCTGGAGGACCCATCTGCCGATCTCGTTGATCAGGCCGGTTTCCTCCGCCAGCGGGATGAACTCGCCGGGCTGAATCTCCCCATGCAGCGGGTGGTTCCAGCGAATCAGCGCCTCGACCCCCGTGTGACTCATGTCGCTGAGCGCGAACGTGGGCTGGTAGGCGAGGAACAGCTGATCCTTGGCGAGCGCCTCGCGCAGGTCCATCTCAAGTTCGGCTCGCTTCTCGAGCGTGTCGCGCATGCCCGCCTCGAAGACCGCGTAGCGGTTCTTGCCGTCCCACTTCGCCTGATACATCGCGATGTCGGCCTCGCGCAGCAGCTCGTCGGCCGTGCTACGGCTGCCGACCGCGATGCCGATGCTCGCGCTCACCGAGAAGCGGGTCTGGTCGTCGGGCCCGAGCCTGAACGGGGGCTTGAGCGCTTCGAGCAGGCGCTCGGCGATCAGCTCGGGACCGGCCTCCAGCACGAGCTCCTCGCAGATCACGACGAACTCGTCGCCGCCGAGGCGCCCGAGCGCGTCCGAGCCGCGCACCACCCCGTCCAGGCGCGCCGCCACGGCCTGCAGCAGCTGATCGCCGGCGGCGTGGCCGAGCGTGTCGTTGACCGTCTTGAAGTTGTCCAGGTCGACGAACAGCGCGACGACCTGCGACTGGCTGCGCACGCAGCGCGCCAGCATCTGCTCCACGCGATCGAGCACGAGCGTCCTGTTGGGCAGGCCGGTCAGCGGGTCGTGCGTCGCCAGAAACGCGAGCTCCTCCTCGCGCCGCGCGAGCTCTTCGTCGGTTCGCTCGCGCTCGGTGTCGAAGCACTCGGACATCCGCACGAGGCTGAACTCGAGGCTCAGCTGCAGCACGTTCAGAGCCTGAGCGAGCGCCTGCGGCGGGGTGTTCAGCTGCGCCGCGCACTCGCGCATCACCTTGGCCACCGAGTCGCGCCACCACACGCAGCGTTTGGTCAGCTGGTTCAGCGATGCCGCGCGGTGAGCGGCCAGCTCGCCGTAGATCAGCCATGTTTCCCTGCCGCTCTCGATCGCGGCCTCCGCGCCCTCGCCCGCGATCCAGCGGGCAACCGCGAGCGTCGAGCTGCGGTTGATCCGCTCGAAGCGATCGTGAACCATCGGGTCCACGCCGTCGCGCCCCTTCGAGCGCGCCGAGGTCAGCTCCAAGACCTGCGCCGCGCGCTGCTTGAGCGCCTCTCCAAGCGGGTGCGCCTCCTCTAGGAGCTCGGGGATCGGGTCGGGGGGAGCGGGCAGCGCGGAGCCCGGCGCGGACTGCACCGGCTGTGCGGGCGTCGCAGTCGAGCCTGCGGGTGGCTTTGTAGCCGCCATCGCAGGATCAGTCGGCGGCCGCGGCGGGCGGCTTGAGGGCCGCGGCCCCGACTAGGCAAGTCTCGCCCGGTCAGGCTCTCGGGGAACGCATGGACGGATCTTCTAATGCGCCCTCGCAGCGGCGCGAACCGGCCGCCTATCCCTTCAGGCCGCGCCGCTCGCGCTGGATCAGCAGTGCGAGCACCGCCACGACCACGACATAGCCGATGCCTTCGACTGTGCCCGGTGACCCGAAGATCGCGGCGAGCACGATCACGACGATCCCAAGACACGACACGACGATGCGCACCTGGCGGCGAGCGGGGGTCACGGCGCCAGCGTAGCGGCCGAGCAGGGCGCAGCGCCATCGGCGGCCGCCCCGCGCCGCGCCCGAGCGGATGCGACACGACTCGGGGGCTGGTCAGGGCCGCCCGTATCCACTACTTTGGCTCGATGCTCGCCGAAGGCGGAGAGCCCGGGGTCGGTGTGCCGGTCCCTTTGGCGCCCCCGCGCGGGGGGGCGCGACGTCGCATGCCAAGGCTGCCGGGCTGGCCGCCGGCGAAGCGCTCGCGCCTGCTGCTCAACACCGTGACGGTCCTCGTCACGCTCCTCTTCTCGTATATCGCCCTGAGCGAAATCAACCTGTCGTTGGCCTGGCACGCGTTGCGCACGAGCGACCTCGCGTGGATCGCCGCCTCGCTGATCCCCTTCGGCTTGGGCAACGTGGCGCGTGCGCTGCGCTGGCGCTCGCTGTTCGCCCGCGGCCGGCGCCCCGGCGCGGGAGCAGTGACGGACGCGATGATGGTCGGCTACCTGTACAACAACATTCTGCCCGCGCGCGTCGGGGAAGCGGCTCGTGTCGTGGTGCTGACGCAACGCAGCAGCGCGCCTCCGGTGGAGATCGTCGGCACCGTGCTGGTTGAGCGCCTGTACGACGTGGTGACGCTCCTGGTGATCTTCTTCGCCGCCGAGCCCTGGCTCCCGCACGTCAGCTGGTTTGGCGCGGCGGCGGTCGCGGCGGTCGTGCTCGCCGCGGTGATCATCGCTGTGGCGACCCTGCTCGCCGTCTACGGCGACCGGCCGGTGCGCGTGCTGCTGCGCCCGTTGCGGCGGCTGTCGCTGTTCTCCGGTGAGCGCTTGGAGCGCACGATCGACGAGGTCACGCACGGCCTCAGCGGGCTGCGCCACGGGGGGGTCGCGCTGGAGGCGTTCGCGTGGTCGGTCGCCGCCTGGCTCATGACGGCGCTCTGTGCCTACTTCGTCAGCCTCGCCTTCCACCTGCACATCCCCTTCTGGGCGGGCCTGCTCGTGGCGGTGGCGATCGGACTGGGCATGATCCTCCCGTCCGCGCCGGCCGCCGTCGGCATTTTCGAGGGGGCGGTGCTGATCGCGCTGCGCGCGTATGGCGTCCCGGCGTCCTCGGCCCTGCCCTACGCGGTGGTCCTGCACCTCGTCAACTTCGTGCCGTTCATCCTCGTCGGCGCGTTCCTCCTGCACTACAACGCGCGCCATCCGAGGCGCGCACGCCCCGTCGAGGTCGAGCCGATCGCTGCAGCGGCCAGTCGCCCTGTCCAGCGAGATCGCGTCTGAGGGTCCGAGCGTTGGGGGTCGGGCGGGTATTGATCACGGGTGGCGCTGGGTTCATCGGGGCCAGCGTCGGGCTGGAGCTGGCCGCGCGTCACCCGGATTGGGAGATCGTCGCGCTGGACAACCTTCACAGGCGGGGCGCCGAGCTGAACCTCGGCCGCCTCCGCGACGGCGGCGTGCGCTTCGTCCACGGCGACGTGCGCGAGCCCGATGACCTTCGGGCGGTGGACGGGTTTGACGCGCTCGTCGAGTGCTCGGCGGAGCCTTCCGTGATGGCGGGCGTCGATGGTGCCACCGGCTTCCTCGTGCGCACCAACCTGCTCGGTGCCTATCACTGCCTCGAGGAGGCCGCTCGCCACCGCGCCCAGATCCTGTTTCTTTCCACCAGTCGCGTGTATCCCGTCGCCGCCCTGAACTCGCTCAGCTATGTCGAGCGGGAGACGCGCTTTGAGCTGACCGGCGACCAGCCGCTCGCGGGCGCATCCGCACACGGGGTGTCCGAGCGCTTCCCGCTGGAGGGTGCACGCACTCTGTACGGGGCGAGCAAGCTTTCCGCGGAGCTGCTGATCGCCGAGTATGCCGAGAGCTTCGGCCTGAACACGGTGATCAACCGCTGTGGCGTGGTCGCCGGCCCGTGGCAGATGGGCAAGGTCGACCAGGGCGTCTTCACTCACTGGATGCTCGCCTTCTACTTCCGCCGACCGCTCTCCTATCTGGGGTTCGGCGGCGCCGGCAAGCAGGTGCGTGATCTGCTGCACGTCGCCGACCTGACCGAGCTGGTTGATGAGCAGCTGCTGTCGCCGGAGCAGTGGTCGGGCGCCGTCGTCAACGTCGGCGGTGGCGCGGCGATAAGCCTCTCCCTGCGCGAGGCGTCGCTGCTGTGCCGCGAGATCACGGGACACGAGCTCGACGTCGGCGCCGACCCGACAACGCGGGCGGGCGACGTGCGCGTCTACCTGTCCGATTGTCGCGCGCTGCACGGTTATACAAAATGGGCGCCCCGTCGCTCGGCGAGAGAGATAATGTCCGACACCTACGCCTGGATCCACGACCATGAGCGCCTGATAGCAGGCGCGCTGGCAAGCAGCTGATGGGGACCGCGATCGTGACAGGCTCGGGTGGGCTGATCGGCTCGGAATCGGTCCGCTTCTTCGCCGAGCAGGGACTCGACGTGATCGGCTTGGAGAACGACATGCGGGCGAGCTTCTTTGGCGCCGAGGCGTCGACCACCCCGACGTCCGAACGGCTCGTGCAGGAGGTCGCCGGCTTTCGCTGGGAGCAGCTCGATATCCGAGACGCCGAGGGCGTCAGCAGGCTGTTCTCGCAGCACGCGCGCACGATCGAGCTCGTCGTCCACACCGCCGCGCAGCCGTCGCACGATTGGGCCGCGTCGGACCCCCAGGCCGACTTCACGATCAACGCCAACGGCACGCTGAACCTGTTGGAGGCCACCCGCGAGCACGCCCCCGACGCGACCTTTATCTTCACCTCGACGAACAAGGTCTACGGCGATCGCCCCAACTTCCTGCCGTTGGAGGAGCGCGAGACGCGTCTGGAGCTGCCTGCTGACCACCGCTGGTACGGCGGGATCGACACAGACATGTCGATCGACCTCACGACCCACTCGCTGTTCGGGGTATCGAAGGCCGCGGCCGACTTGCTCGTGCAGGAGTACGGCCGCTACTTCGAGATGCCCACGGTTTGCTTTCGCGGGGGCTGTCTCACCGGCCCCCAGCACGCCGGCGCCCAGCTGCACGGCTTCCTTGCTTACCTCATGAAGTGCACTGTGACCGGCGCCCCGTACACGATCTTCGGTTACGGCGGAAAGCAGGTGCGAGACAACATCCATGCACACGACGTCGTACGAGCGTTTGCGGCGTTTCATGCGAATCCGCGTTCCGCGGCCGTCTACAACCTGGGCGGCGGACGCGAGTCGAACGTCTCGATGCTCGAGGCGATCGAGCTCTGCCGCCGGATCGCCGGCCGCGAGCTCGACTACACTCTCTCCGACCGGGCCCGCATCGGCGACCATCGCTGGTGGATCAGCGACTTGCAAGCCTTCAAGGCAGACTACCCTCGGTGGCGGCTGACCTACGGCATCGAGGACGTCTTGCGCGACATCTACGAGCACAACGCCGAGCAGTGGGAGGCGATAGCGCGGTGAAGCTGTCGGTCGTCATGCCGGCCCGAAACGAGGAGGGTTCGATCGGTCAGACCGTCGCGGAGACCGTCGAAACCCTCGAGCGCGAGGGCCTCGACTACGAGATCGTGGTGGTTGACGACGGCAGCTCCGACCGCACGGCGGCGGTCGTCGCGGAGACCGCCAAAAACAATCCCCGCGTGCGCTGTGTCAGCTCCCCCTACCGCAACGGCTTCGGCTTTGCCGTGCGCGCCGGGCTTGAGCAGTATGCCGGCGACGCGGTGGCGATCATGATGGCCGACGGGTCCGATAGTCCCGAAGACCTCGTGTCCTATTACCGCCTGCTGACTGCGGGATATGACTGCGTGTTTGGCTCGCGGTTCATCGCGGGTGGGAGCACCCACGGGTATCCGATATTCAAGCTCGCCGTGAACCGCGTCGTCAACCTCGGGATTCGACTCGCCTTCGGGCATGGCTACAACGACACGACGAACGCCTTCAAGGCCTATCGTCGCGAGGTCATCGACAACGTCCAGCCTCTGATCTCCCATCATTTCAACCTGACGGTCGAGATTCCGCTCAAGGCGATCGTGCGCGGGCACTCCTACGCGATCGCGCCGATCAGCTGGACAAACCGCAGAACCGGTAGCTCCAAGCTGCACCTCCAGGAGATGGGCAGCCGCTACCTTTTTATCGTTTTGTACGTGTTTTTCGAGCACCACCTCAGCCGCGGTGACTACCGGAGGGCGGACGGGACCCCGGGTCAAGGCGTCACTGGATGGCGGACAGGCGGCCCGGCTGTGCGCGTACACAAGGAGCCACCGGCCTCCGACAGTGACGTTCACGCCGCGGAGCGCACCGGCGTGACTCGCGGCTCATCGCATCGTCCCGAGGACTGACGATGCCCGACATCCTCGGCACCCGCCGCACCGCGGCGAGCGCTCGCCTCGCTGGCTTGCGGTCCCGCACCGAGCGGCTCGATCAGCCGGCGCTCAGGGCAGCCGGCCTGTGGGTCGCCGTGCCGTTGCTGATCGTGCTGCTGACCTGGCATGCGCTGCCGCTTACGCCCGCTACTGGCCTGGATCCCGGGTGGCAGGCGGCGTTGCACATGGCACTGCACGACGGGGTGGGCTTCGGAAATCAGCTGATCTTCACCTACGGGCCGCTCGGGTTCCTGAGCGTCCCGACCCTCTGGTTTGAAGACACCGGGACGATCGCCGTGCTGTACACCGTGCTCGTGCGCTTTGCGCTGGCGCTGGCGCTGTTCGTCGGCGCGCGGCGCACATACGGGACGTTGGTGGGCGCGATCGTGGCCCTGCTGGTCGCGGGTGCGAGCGGTGTCGCACCCGAAACGGTGCCGTTCCTCGTGTTCTGCGTGCTGATGATCGACCGTGACATGTCGCCGCGCAGGCGCCTGACGCTGCTGGCCGTGGGTGGCGCCGTGGCCGGCCTGGAGCTGCTCAACAAGGAGTCGGTTGGCATCGAGCTCACGGTGCTGGCCATCATCATGGCGCTGGGGGTGCCCGGCCGGCGCCGCGATCACGTGGCGGTCACGCTGGGCGCGCTGCTCGTCGCGCTGCTCGTCGGCTGGACGGCGACGGGGCAGAACTGGAGTGCGCTCGGCGATTACGCGGTGAACGACCTGCGCCTCGTCACGGGGTACGCGGCGGCGATGAGCTATGAACAGCGAGGCCTGGGATGGGAGTACACAGCAGCGTGGGTGGCCTTCGCCTTCGGTCTCGCCGGCGCTCTGCAGATGACCGCGGGCGGGCCAACCCGCAGGCGCTGGGCGATCCTCGCTCTATGGGTTGCGTTCTGCTTCTTTGAGTACAAGGAGGCGTTTGTCCGGCACGAGACCGACCACGGCGCTATCTACTTCGTAGCGCTCATGGGAGGATTCCTGGCGCTGCGCTGGCGGCGGGCAAACCGGGCCGTCGGCTTGGCCTTGGCGGTGGGCCTTTTTGCGTTCGCCTTAGAGGCGCAGAACAGCACCTTCTCCGAAGCCTTCGACCCCGGCGCGGACGCGAGGTCCGCGATCAGCCAGCTCGAAGAAGTGAGCAGCTCAGCCCAGCGCGCTTCCATTATCGCCGCCGGTCGTCGCGCGATTGAGCGTGACTACCGGGTCGATCCGGAAACCCTGAACCTGCTGCGTGGCCACACGGTGCATGTGGCCCCTTACCAAACCCAGGTGGCGTGGGCTTATGGGCTCGATTGGCGTCCTCTTCCCATGTTCCAGTCCTACCTGGCCTACACGCCCGCGCTGGATGAACTAGACGCCCGCGCCCTGAACTCGACGCGTGCGCCGCAGCGCATTCTGCGCAACGTCCAGCCCGATCTCGATCACCGCGTGCAGGCTTTCGACGAGGGGCTGACGACCCGGACGATCCTCTGCCGCTACAGGGAAGTGAGCTCTACCGCCTTGTGGCAGGTGTTGGCACTGGGACCAAATCGCTGCGGTGCAGTCGTGCCGCTCGGCGTTGTGCACGCAGGCTGGGACGAAGAAGTGCGCGTACCAGCGCCGCCCAACGAACACAGCTTTGTGTTCGTTCGCATCGGTGGCGTTCAGGTGGGCGGGTTCGAACGCCTGGTCGCCCTGGTCAGCAAGCCCGTCGAACGGCAGGTCTTCCTGAATGGCATCGCTCACCGGCTTATCGAGGCCACGGCGACCGACGGGCTGATCCTGAGCGCCTCGGGCCAGGTCGACTTCCCGGCGCCGTTCAATCTCGCCATTGATAGCTCAACGATCTCCGTCGACAAGGTCGGACATGGCCGCAGCGGCGGGCGACCGATCACGTTCTCGTTCTTCGCCCAGTCGATCGGTGCGCGGTGACGATGCCCGACATCCTCGGCCCCCGCCGCGCCGAGGCGAGCGCTCGCCTCGCTGGCTTGCGGACCCGAGCCGAGCGCTTCGATCGACCGGCGCTCAAGCGAGCCGGCCTGTGGGTGGCCGTGCCGTTGCTGATCGTGCTGCTGACCTGGCATGCGCTGCCACTCACACCCTCTCCCGGCCTGGATCAGGGCTGGGAAGCGGCGTTGCACATGGCACTCCACGACGGAGTCACCTTCGGAAATCAGCTGATCTTCACCTACGGCCCGCTGGGGTTCCTCAGCGTCCCCACCCTTTGGTTCGAAGACACTGGAACCATCGCCGTGCTGTACACCGTGCTCGTGCGCTTTGCGCTGGCGCTGGCGCTGTTCCTCGCCGCGCGGCGCTCATACGGGACGGTGGTCGGTGCGATTGCGGCCCTGCTGGTCGCGGGTGCGAGCGGTATCGCGCCCGAGACGGTGCCGTTCCTCGTGTTCTGCGTGCTGATGATCGACCGTGAGATGTCGCCGCGCAGGCGCCTGGCGCTGCTGGCCGTGGGTGGCGCCGTGGCGGGCCTCGAGCTGCTCAACAAGGAGTCGGTTGGCATCGAGCTCACGGTGCTGGCCATCATCATGGCGCTGGGGGTGCCCGGCCGGCGCCGCGATCACGTGGCGGTCACGCTGGGCGCGCTGCTCGTCGCGCTGCTCGTCGGCTGGACCGCGACGGGGCAGAACTGGGGTGCGCTCGGCGATTACGCGCTGAACGACGCGCGCCTCGTGACGGGGTACGCAGCGGCGATGAGCTTTGACCGGCCAGGCCTGGGATGGGAGTACACGGCAGCGTGGGTGGCCTTCGCCTTCGGTCTCGCCGGCGCTCTGCAGATGACCGCGGGCGGGCCAACCCGCAGGCGCTGGGCGATCCTCGCTCTATGGGTTGCGTTCTGCTTCTTTGAGTACAAGGAGGCGTTTGTCCGGCACGACAGATTGCACGGCGCTATCTACTTCGTGGCGCTCATGGGAGGATTCCTCGCGCTTCGCTGGCGGGGCGGCGGCCGTGCCGTCGGCTTGGCGTTGGCGGTGGGCCTTATTGCGTTCGCCCTGGACGCACAGGGCAGCTCATTCTCCGAAGCCTTCGACCCCAGCGCGGACGCTAGTTCCGCGATCGGCCAGCTCGAAGAAGTGACGAGTTCGGCCCAGCGCGCTTCCATTATCGCCGCCGGTCGTCGCGCGATTCAACGCTACTATCCGATCAGTGCGGAAGCGCTGAACCTGGTGCGCGGCCACACCGTGCACGTTGCGCCCTACCAAGCCGAGATGGCGTGGGCCTATGAACTCGATTGGCGTCCTCTTCCCTTGTTCCAGTCCTACCTGGCCTACACGACCGCGCTGGATGAACGAGACGCCGACGCCCTGAACTCGACGCTTGCGCCACAGCGCATTCTGCGCAACCTGCAGCCCGATATCGATCACCGCGTGCAGGTTTTCGACGAGGGGCTGACGACCCGGACGATCCTCTGCCGCTACAAGGAACTGACCGCTACCGCCGTCTGGCAGGTGTTGGGACTGGGGCCAAATCGCTGCGGGGCAGTCGTGCCACTGGGCGTCGTGCACGCGGGCTGGTATCAGAAAGTGCGGGTGCCGGCGCCGCCGAACGAACACAGTTTTGTGTTCGTTCGCATCGGTGGCGTTCAGGTGGGCGGGTTCGAACGCCTGGTCACTCTGGTCAGCAAGCCCGCCGAACGCAAGGTGTTCCTAGATGGCATCCCTCACCGACTTGTCGAGGCTACAGCTGCCGACGGACTGCTTCTGAGCGCCTCGGGCCAGGCTGACTTCACGGTGCCGTTCAATCTCGCTACCGATAGCTCGACGATCGCCGTCGGTGAGGTCGGACATGGCCGCGGCGGGGGGCGACCGATCACCTTCTCGTTCTTCGCCCAGTCGATTGGTGCGCACTCGCCGTGAACTACCAGCGTCTCTACGAATATCGCTTCCGCAAGGTTGCTCAGGGCCGTCGTGACGATGTTTGGGTCGCGGTCGCGCCGATGCTCTACGAGTTGCTGAAGCGGCCCGAGCGAGTGCTCGATCCCGCCGCCGGACGCTGTGAGTTCATCAATGCCGTGCCGTCCGCGGAGCGATGGGCGGTGGATGCCGTCGCCTATGAGGAGGGGGTCGCACGGGAGGGCACGCGGCTGATCGTCTCAGAGATCATGCAGGCCGACCTGCCGCAGGATTATTTTTGCGGGGTATTCGTGTCAAACTTCCTCGAGCATCTCGCGAGCCAGGAGGCGGTCGCCGAGTTCCTGGAAAAGATGCGCGCGTGCATCAGCCCCGGCGGGCGGATAGCGATAATGGGCCCTAACTTTCGCTACTGCGCACGCGACTATTTTGACTTTGCCGACCACACCGTGATCCTCACCGAGCGCGGCGTCGAGGAGCACCTCTACGCGGCCGGCTTTGAGATCGTCGCGGTGCATCCGCGCTTTCTGCCCTACACGTTCACCAGTCGCCTGCCGTCTCATCCGGCGCTGGTACGCGCCTACCTTCGGCTGCGGCCTGCGTGGAGGCTGTTCGGGAAGCAGTTCCTGGTGGTGGGCGAACGAACCGCCCCGACGGGCGCGAGCTCGCACGAGCCAGGGGCGTAGGCCTACACGCGCTCCACGTGCCGCGCCGTCCCCTGCCGCAGAAGCCCAGACAGTTCGAGACGCGCCTCCGCCTCTGCGTGCATCGTAGCCTTGAAGACCTCGTAGCGGGCCTTCCCGCTTGCCTTGGCCGAGTACATCGCCACGTCGGCGTCGCGCAGCAGATCGGTGGCCGACCCGGCGTGCGCGGCGATCCCGATGCTCGCGCTCATGCACGCCTCGTGCTGGCCGATCGTGTAGGGCGCGCTCAGCACGTCGATCACGCGCTCGGCGATACCCGTCGCGGCAGCCAGCGGGTCGCGGTCACGGCAGATGATGACGAACTCGTCGCCGCCGAGCCTGGCCACCATGTCGTCGCCGCCCGGCACGGTGGCGATTCGCCGCGCCGTCTCGATGAGCAGCGCGTCGCCGGCGTCGTGTCCGAGACTGTCGTTGACCACCTTGAAGCCGTCGAGATCGACGAACAACACGGCAACGCGCTGCTCGCCGGTCTCCTCCAGCGCTTCGCCGAGGCACTCGAGGAACATTCTGCGGTTCGGAAGGCCAGTGAGCGTGTCGTGCAGCGCCTGGTGGCTCAGCTTGGCCTCGCTCTCTCTCAGATCGTCGAGCAGCTTTTGCTTGACCGCGATATCGACCGCGTGCCCATACGCGGCCGAGATGGCGCCTGCCGTCAGCTGCACGGTGCGCACGTCGTTGGCGTCGAACGCGCAGACCTCCGGTGAGTTGACGTTCAGCACGCCGACGGCCTCGCCGCGATGGCGAAGCGGAACGATGATCATCGAGCGAAGGCCCTGCTTTCGACAGGCGGCCTTGTCGACACGTGGATCGACCTCGGAGTCCTCGCAGTAGACCGCCTCGCCGCTGCGCAGGCAGATCCCCGACAGGCTGCCGGCGCTCGGGGTGTGAATCGCCACGCCGCTGTCGCGGCCCGGGCCGGTGCGGTACTTGTAGACGATCTCCTCGCCTTCGATGATTCCCGCGCTCGCGGCGCTGGCGCCGAGCAGGATCCGGGCGCGATCCAGGATGCCGAGCACGACGTCTTGAACATCGAACTCCGCGCGTTCGACCTCGCGATGCAGGGCGACGATCGTCTTCAAGCGCTCGGAATCGAGCGCCATGCTCTTGCTCAGCTCGCCGCGCACGGCCATGATCGCCGCGCCGCACGCCACGAAGGCCCCCGTAAGCATCACCGTCCAGCCGAGCGGGGGCCCGCTGAGCGCATTTGAGTCATAGAGGAGCGGCGCGAGGTTGACGAGCGTCGCGGCGACCAGCACCCGTTCGCCAGCGCGACGCGGCAGATACCACGCACTGAACATGACGTAGAACAGCCCGAGCACGCGCAGCGGCGAGCTGGCGCCGCCCGTGGCCGCGACCAGCGCGCCCAGCCCGCCCAGGCCAAGCATCATGCCGAGCGGATACAGGAACCGCAGCGCCAGCGTTTCAGGGGTGACAACGGCGATCAGCGCGCACGAGATCGCGACCAGGCTCCCGATGAGCACGAGGACGCCATGACCTTCCTCGATCCGCGGGAGAGCCACATACAGCGGTCCGATCAGCGCGCTCGCCAGCCACATCGCGACAGCGACCTTCACGGAGCGCTCGCGAGGCCCACGATATGACGACATTGCGCGCACGAATGCCACGTCTGAGCCATCGACGGCGTGGGACCCCGCTTGAGAGATCGTCCTGACAATCGGCTCCTGTTTGCGCGTCGCTGGCCGCTGTCCAGCGACGCTCCGTGCGCCGCGGCCCGCTTGCCTAGGCGGTGCCGGGCCCGCGAACCCGACGCGCTCGGGCTCCGCGGCCTGCCCAGGCCCGCGAGTTGCGCGCCGTAAGCGCGAAGCCCGAGGCTAGCGTCGCGCCCGGCCCAGACAGCAGAGCGGAGACATGCTTGTCTATCCTGAAGGAGTCGTTTCGAGAGGGAGGTGCGCAAATGTCGTCGGGGAAGCAGCACAGGTGCGCTTCGCGGCTCATTCCGCTGCTCGCCCTAGCCGCGTTCGCCGTCGCGACGCCGGCAGCACAGGCTTCAAGTCCGCCTCACTATTACCTAAACGGGCTCGGCCCAGCCGCCCGGGCCCCGGCTGGCGACAAAAATCGCCACCATCGAGTGGGGCACCCTGTCGTTCACCAACCTGACAACGGGCTTCAAAGTCTCGTGCCGAAACATCATCGGCGGCGTCGTCGAAAACCCTGAACCGGGGGGAGAAACCGGCCCCTCGGGCGTTGGCGAAACGCAGTCGCGCGCCTTCTACGACTGCGAAAGCGACGGGTTTTGCTGTGCCTGCGGATGTGAGCCGGCTAGCTACATCTCGGTCTTCGCCGAAGGCAGCGAAGCCCCGTTCCCTGAAACCGGAACCGGCACGATGTCCGCTCCGGGTGGCGCGAGCTCAGGCGAAGAGCCGCTGGTTGCAAGCGGTGACAACCTGAAATGGAAAACCAAGCTGATCGAGGAAGGGACGAAAGTCAGGCAGGAAACCGAAAAGGCCAAAGTCAACGTCATCGCGCACGACCAGACGGGCGTCAACGCCAAAAACGAACCGGAGTACGGGGCGCAGATAGTGGAAGTCTCGACGGGCGACAACAGGCCGCTCGCGAAAACCCACTGCTGCACGCCGCTGTCTCCGCCGGAACTCGAATTCGACGCCCGGTCGGGCACGCTGACGAACGAAAAAGGCCAGGAAGGCAAGTTCGAAGGATCGTTCAAGGTCCTCGGGTACGGGGGCGAGGAAGTCATCAACAGCAAAGAAGGGTAAAACCGGCCTACGTTTTTTCGTGGCCTCGCGAGCTACCTCGCGGCAGGGCTCGTATCGTGAGACGCTAGTCGCTCTCGACGTCTTCAAGCTCGACGATCGCCGGCTCAAGTGCGATCCAAAACTCCAGGCGAAGCGTCGCATCGGTGTCCCGGCGGACTAGCGGGGGGGGTCGGCAGACTCGAGCTGCTGGAGGATGCGAGCAACCTCGGTCTCGCTCATATTCGCTCGCTTGGCTACCGCACTGAGCGTACGCGACTGAACAGGGGTGTCTTTGTCAAGGATCAGCTCGCCCAGCACTTGACGGTCGGTCACCGTGAGGTTGCTCATGCGCTTAGCCTATCGGGCTCGCCGACGAACGGGCCAAACGCGCGGAGTGGGCGATACTGGGCTCGAACCAGTGACCTCCGCCTTGTCGAGGCGGCGCTCTCCCAGCTGAGCTAATCGCCCTGGGAAGAGATCAAGCGTATCAATGGGAAATGGCCGCAACGCCTGGTTGATTCCTTCCGACCCTCAGGGTGCGATCGTGACCCGGCCTTCCCCTTCTTCCTGGCCAGAGCCGACCCCCCTTGGGCCGATTTCGACCCGTTCCATCCCGCCCCCACCGGGGCCAGATTCACCGCCGCTTTGAGTGCTTGGACCGGCTTCGGCTTCGCCGCGTCGCGACTGCCCGACTTCGCCGCCTTCACTTTCGACCCCGGCTTTGCTTGCCGAGGTGCCCTGTCCTGATTCGATCGCCTTGATCGCTTGCGCGACGGTGCTGGAGGCGATGGCGAAGCCAACGCCCGTGCTGCCGGGTTGTGAGCTTTCAGTCCGTGCTGCATCGCTCGCGATCTGGGAGTTGACCCCTATCACCTGGCCCGCTTCGTTGAGCAGCGGACCTCCGGAGTTGCCCGGGTTGAGTGCCGCGTCCGTTTGGATAGCGCCGGTGATCGTCGCGCCGTCAGGGGCGGATATTTCGCGCCCGAGCGCCGAGACGATACCTCTGGTGAAGGTCTCGCTGAGGCCGTAGGGGTTGCCGATCGCGTACACCGAGTCACCGACCTGGACCGAGCTGGAGCTCGCCAGGGTGAGCGGCTTCAGGCCAAGCCCCGACGGATCAACGCGGATCAGAGCGAGATCGCTGTTGGCTGCCTCACCGACGAGTGTCGCCGCGTGGGTGGCTTGCGAGGACCCGCTCGTCGAGATCGAGATGCTCCTCGCGCCTGCGATCACGTGGTCGTTGGTGAGGATCAGTCCTTCGTCATTCAGCACGATGCCCGTGCCGGCGTCTTCACCCTCGGGCGTCGTCGCCCTGATCGACACCACGCCCGCTGCAGCGCGCTGGTAGATCTCGGTCGGCGTGAGCGCCGTCGAGGACACCTGGCGACGGGTACCCGCCGAGGCGCTCGCGACCCCAGGCGAGACCGTCCGTGCTGCGGGTGCCGCAGCACGGCCCCCTGCGCCGGCGAGGCTCGCGCCGGCGGTCGCGATCACGGCGCCGGCGACTGCTGCGAGCAGCACCACGACGATCATTCGTTTCACGACTCACCTCGCGCTCTCGTTGGCATGCACCCACAGTGCCGCGAACGGCTGTGCGGGCCCTAACGGCATGCGAAACGCCCGTTAAGGGTCTCCCAAGAGCTTCAGAAGGCGAGATCTTCGCCCGAATCGGCGTTCACGGAACGGCCCACGCCCGCGTGTCCGCGCACGCCTGTCCTAGACTCGGAGCGGCCCGGTACGCTCCTTGGGCCTGTCCGGCGACGTGGCGGAGTGGCTACGCAGCGGCCTGCAAAGCCGTCTACACCGGTTCGATTCCGGTCGTCGCCTCTAGGAGCTGCTGCCCAGCCGAACTACGGGGCGCTCGCACCGCGTATCGCGACCGACAGCAGTTCGGTGCCGAAAGCCTGCTGTCGTTTTTCTTTGGTCGCGGCGGCGCAGACGCTGTATGCCTGACTCTGGACCCGTTCGACCGATATCCCGCCCGGGATCTCTTCCTGCTTTCCCTTCACCCACGCCGCGACCTCGCTTTCGCTGGCGCCCTCGCAGCTTTCCCCGTCGACCGGGACCCTGTGGACCTTGGTGCAGCCGATGCCGCCGACGCAGTTTTTGCGCTGCGCTGCGGTGTTGCTGCTCGTGCCGCAGCCCACGAGCACGCCGGCGAGAATCGTCGCCAGGCAGATCGCGAGGAAGAGTCTTCTCCTGCTCGTATGCATCGCTCGCCTAACGGCCTTCGGTCTTTGCCCCATATCCATTCCCCAGCAGCTCACGACATTCCCCAGCAGCTCACGACGGCGCACAAAGACGCGCCGGGACGCAGCGTTGCCGCCAGCATACTTGAGTTCCAGCGGGTAGACCACGGGCTCGCCGGGCGCGGGACGGGACGCGTCGGGCCCGCCGAGGCGGACGTGGCGAGCAGGGCAACCGCGAGCACGGACACGGTTCGCGGGCGCGCGCGCGCCGCTCTGGGAAGATGCCGCGATGATTCGCCGGGTCGCCACGATCGCCGGGGCTCTCGCGACCGGCACGCTGCTCGGCGCCTGCGGCGCGAGCAGCCACCCCGCGAAGTCCGCGGCGACGACGTCGACATCGCCAGGCGCGTCCCCCGCACGCGGCACGACCGGTCCGGCCAGTGCCCGCGCCAAGCGCGCGGCGGGTGCGCTCGCCGGTGCGATCAACCTCCGCGCGGCAGATGTGCCCGGCTTCAGGGCCGCCACGGAAAGGGAACACGAAACGGCCGCCGAAAAGCGACTGGAACACGAACTGCTCCGCTGCATCGGCGGGCCTGGCGCCAAGAGCCAGCTCGCGGAAGTCAGCTCGCCGCAGTTCGAACGCCTGACGCGCCTGCGCGCGCAGGGCGCACAGTCGGGCGTGACCGTGCAACGAACGCCGGCGCTGGCAGCAAGTGAACTGCAGGGGATCCGCGGCCCGCGCGTGCGCGCGTGCCTGACGCACTACCTCGAGCTGCTGCTCGCCGGACGCGAGCACCGCGTCGAACGAATCGCGCCGGTGTCGATCTCCGAGGGGACGCCCCCGGCCGCCGGCGCCGCGGGGAGCTTCGACCTGCGCATCAGGACGGCGATCGTCGTGCGCGGAATCCCGGTGCCGACCTATTTCGACATCCTCGGCTTCGTGGCCGGCCCGGCCGAGGTCACGCTGTTCACCGAGGGGCTGCCCAAACCGTTCCCGGCCGCGACCGAGGAACGGCTGTACTCGCTGCTGCTCGCGCGCGCCAAGGCGCACGCGCGCTAGGCGGCGGCGTCGCGCGATCAGGTCGGGTGCACGCCGAAGCCGCTGGCCTGGCCTTCGAAGCGCCAGCGACCTTCTTCATAGCGAGCTTCCACGACGCCGTGATTGAGCGCCTCGTACCCCTTGACCTGAAAGTGCGGAACCCGCGTGAGCAGCGCCTTGCGAAACAGCTGCCCGAACACGCGCGCGCCGGAGTGGCCGGCGGCCCGGGCGAGCGACAGCGCGCCCGCGCAGCCCTGGGGAAACGCGGCGAACTTGGCGCGCGTGGCCTGCGTGAAGCCTTCGCAGGCGCGTTCGAAGCTCGAGGATTCGATGTCCGCGGCCACCAGCTCCCCGGAGGCCTTGATTTCTCCGAGCGCGTCTGTTGGCGTGGGCGCGGCGGCGCTCGAGCCGGTCGTGCCCGTGTGGGTGTGTGAGGCGCTCGAGCCGCAGCCCGCGGCGAGCAGGGCGAGCGCGGCAAGCATGCACGTGAGCGCTGTGGCTGTCCGTCGCATGGTCGCGCAGGCTACACGAGCGCCTCAGGAGGGCGGCACGCGCGACAGGGCTTCCTGCAAGCTCTGCGCGGTTTGCGGGGCGCGCAGCGTGGCGCGGATGCGCCCGGCGGAGTCGAGCACGAAGGTGGTCGGCAGCGAGCTGAGGTCGTAGCGGTAGCCGACGGTGCCGTCCGCGTCGCGCACGGTGGCGAACGTCCAGCCGTAGTGACGCACGAACGCGCGCGCCCCGGAAAGCTCGTCGTTCCAGTCGACCCCGACGAGCCGCCCGCGCCCGGCCGGGCTCTGGGAGAAGCGCTCAAGATCGGGCGCCTCGCGCATGCACGGCTCACACCAGCTGGCGAAGAACACGACGGCCACGGACCTGCCGTGAGCCCCGGCCAGCAGACCCGACAGCGTCGTCGGGGCGCCGACGAGCGCTTCGCGCGGCAGCGCCGGCGCGAGGCGACCGGTCGAGGACGGCGCCGAGCTCAGCCCGAACACGATCAGCGCCGCGATCGCCGCCGCGATCGCGAGGATCCAGCCGATCAGGCGCGCGCGGCCGTGGCTGCTGCCCATCCAAGCGAAGCTACCAGCGGCGCGCGCTGTTGGCGCCCGTTCGTGCATCTGTGGCGAGCCCGCGCGTGCGGCGATATGGTGTCGCGTCTTCCGCAAAGCGAACGCGTGAGCGAGTCGCCGCGCTTTCAGTTCAGGCGCAGAAGAGCCCACGTTTGCGGGCGTCGTCGGCAAGAACCGTTGCAAACCTCCTCATGTAATGCATCTTGCACCGGGATCTGATAGCTTGCCCGCCGTTCGTGCCGAGTTTGCGACCTTAAGGGGTCGCGGATCGGGGGACCCAAAGCAGCCGATGAGGCTGCGGGGGCGAATCGCCACAGGTGTGGCGTAGCGTAGAAGTACGCGAGCCCGACAGCTAACCCCGTAGGCGCCAATTGCAGGATGGATGGAGAAAGGACGCCTTGCCATGTCGGGATCCCCGCGTGATCTTGCCCTTGTCGACCCCTGGGAAGCCTCGCTTCAGCGTTCGCGTGCGCGCCGCGCACGGGCGGGCGCCGGGCGCAGGCGCGCCGGCGCGCCGCGCGTCGCGTCGCTCTCAACGCTGCTGGACGCGCGCGGCCGTGCGCGCGACCTGAGCTCGGACGAGCCGTGGGAGCTGTCGCTGGGCCGCTCGCGCGCGCGCAGGCGCGCCGCCGAGCTGCAGTTCGTGCCGAGCGGCTCGCGCGCCAAGCGCATCTCCCTGGGCGCGCTCGCCGCGCTCAGCGTGGCGCCCGCGGCCGGGCTCGCCGAGGGAGGGGCGTCCGGTGCGGGCGCTTCGGCGAGCACCGGCGCCGCGGGCCAGCCGGCTACGACCGTGTCACACGCACACACCGTCGTGCTCGAACCTGGCAGCGAAGGCCGCTCGGTGCGCCAGCTCCAGCGGGCGCTCGGCGGAATCAAAGTCGACGGCGTGTTCGGCCCTGAAACCGAACAGGCGGTGCGCGGCTTCCAGAGCGCGAAGGGCCTGTCGGCCGATGGCGTCGTCGGGCCACAGACCGTCTCAGCGCTGCGCGGCGTGGTCGCCGCCAAGACGTCGTTCTCGAGCTTTCACCCCGACATCCCGGGCGACGCGCCCGCCGTCGCCTCCTCGCAAGCCCAGCCGTCTACGGCAGGCGCGCGCGTCGACGCGATGCTGACGACCGGCGAAGGCTCCGCCGCGACCGGGGAAACGGGCGCGACCGCGGAAGCTGGCTCCACGGGAGAAGCGGGCTCCACCGGGCAAACGGGTTCCACTGGCTCCAGCGGGTCGACCGGGAAGCCCGGATCGGCCGCGGGGACCGGCGCGACCGGCACCAGCGCGACTGGCGAAACCGGCTTTCTCGAAGAACCCGACAAGACCGGCGGCAGCGCCTCGGGCGGCGGCGGCGAACCGGCCGCCACCGCGCACGCCGAAGTCAAGAACGCCGCCCAGGAAGCCGCCCAGCGCACCGAACAGCAGCACGAACGCGACGCGGTCAAGCGTCTTCAGGTCGCGCTGCGCCTGTCTCCCGACGGCGAATTCGGGCCCGAAACCGAGGCCGCCATTCGCCGCCTGCAGGCGCGGCACGGGCTCACGGTGGACGGCGTCGCCGGACCGGCCACCTGGAAGGTGATCGGGGTCGCGAGCGAGAGCACGCTGACACCGCCGCCCTCCGCCCTCCCCAAGGCGCCGCCCGCCCAGCCGGCGCACGATCAAGGCGCGACGCAGGGCGGCGAAGAAGGCTCAAGCGCCGGCACGCCGGCCGCAGCGACGCCCGGCGCCAACCCGGTCGCGCGCCTGCAAAGTGCGCTTCGCCTGCCTGTCGACGGTGAATTCGGACCCGCGACCGAGGCGGCGGTTCGTCGTTTGCAGGCGCGTCATGGCCTGCAGGTCGACGGCGTGGTCGGCCCGTCGACGTGGCAGCTGATCGGGATCCACGAGCACACAACGCTCAATCCGCCCGCGTCGGCGATCGTGCACGAAAATGCCGGCGGCGGCTCCGAAGGCGCGGCGCAGGGCGACGGCGGATCGAGCGCCGGCGCCGGCGGCGGCGAAGCGAGCTCGAGCGCCGGCGGTGGTGAAGGAGTGGTCTCGCGCGTCATCGCCGCGGGCAACGAAATCGCGACCCGCCCGTACGTGTACGGCGGCGGCCACGGCTCGTTCCAGTCAGCGGGCTATGACTGCTCGGGGTCGGTCTCCTACGCGCTGCACGGTGGCGGGCTGCTCAGCTCGCCCGAGGACTCGACGGGGCTTGAGTCATACGGCGACGCCGGGCCGGGCAGGCACATCACGATCTACGCCAACTCCGAACACGCCTGGATGGTCGTCGACGGCAAACGCTTCGACACGGTCGCGCAGGCCGAGACGGGCAGCAGGTGGTCGAGCTCGATGACCTCGACGTCGGGCTACGTCGTCCGCCACCCGCCCGGCGAGTAGCGCGGCGCACGCGGGCAGACGGCCGGCGATCCGCGTCGGCCGTCAGACGCGGCCGCGCCGCTAGCGAGCCTCGCGCGCGAGCTGTGAGCCGCGGCGCGTCTCTTCGAGTGGCGTCGTCTGGGACGCGCCCGGACGTGAGAGCCGGCCGTTGATCTGATCGATCAGGCGCTCCCAGGGTGCGAGCGTGTGCTCGTCTGCCTCGGCGAGCAGCTCTGGATGTTCGAGCAGATGACGCGCCGGGAGATAGCGGTCGAAGTCGCCGCCGAGCGCCGTCTGCACGCGGGTCACGATGCTGTCGCGGTCGAGGATGCGCTCGCCCCTGGGCAGCTGGTCGACCGTCAGGTAGCCGGCGCCGGACTCCTGCAGCAGGCGGATGTAGAAGGTGACATTGAAGAGGTCCTCGAGCTCTGCGCGCTTGATGTCGACGACGTCTGCCACAAGCAGCTGACCGTTGCTGAGAATCGCGCGGTCGGCGCTGTCGCTGACGCGCTCGAGCCCGCTGCGCGAGCCCGCGATGAGGATGACGGCGTTCATCTCAACCTGCATCAGCGCCATGAACGCGAACACGTTCTGAAGCCTGCCGATTGGCACAATCGTCCAGCGCTCGTCGAGGCTTGCGCGACCTAGTTGCGCCAAGTGCCGACTCATGATCGTCAGGTAGATGTAGTCGGCTAGCTCTGGCACGAGCAGGACGTCGCCCTCGACGAGCGGCTGCGCGAGCTCGTATGCGAGCGCCGCCTGCACGGGGAACGCTGTCTCGCGGCTGGTCGTCAGCAGGTCGCTGCTCACGCGGGTCCCATGCTCGTCGTCGTCCTCGACGGAGCGAACGCGCTCGAGTTTGGTGGGCTCGACCATGAACGGCGAATGGGTGGTGTAGATGACCTGGTGTTCCGGCGCGACGCGCTCGTCGATGAATCGCACGAAGTCGCGCTGCGCGGTTGCATGTAGGCTCAGCCCGGGCTCGTCGAGCAGTAGCACGAGCTCGCGCTCGCTTTCCTTCTCCAGCCCCGAGAAGTAGACGAGGAAGCTGAAGAACCAGACGAACCCGTGCGAGCGCTGGTCGAACATCACCGTCACCCGATGACGGTCGTTCCAGATTCGAACCATCAGGTTGTTCGACTCGCGCAGCCGCTCGTCGGGCGCAGCCGGATCGGGCCCCAGCAGGCGAAACTCCACTCGCAGGTCCTTGTTCTGGCTCCAGAAGTTGAACATCTCGTCGCTGACGCTGTGTCCGGCAGCCTCGAGCGAAGAGATCAGCCACTCCTGGTTGGCGAGCGTCCCGAACTCATCGAGCCCCACGCCGACGAGTCGCAGCAGCGCCAGGAACGTCTGATCGGCCTGGCTGAGCTGGTTGGCAGCCCGACGCTCTTTGAGCGCGTCGATCGCGATCCGCCCGTCCATCGTCGAGTACTCGTCGAAGTAGACGAACGTCGGCATGCCCGGCGAGAGCACCCTGTCGACGATCGCTGACCGCGGCGAGCCGTCACGCCACGCATCGATCACAGCGAGCAGCTCCCGCGCCCCCGGCGCCTGATCGCCGAGACCGGTCAGCCGCTCTCGCAGCTCGGCCACGCTTTCCGCGGCCAGCAGCCCCGGCGCCACGTCGGGCTTGAGCTCGGCGTCGACGACCAGGTGCCTGACGATCGCCGCCTCGTCGAGCTCGAAGGCGAAAGTGGTGACGTTGGCATAGGTCTTGGTGACCAGAACCTCCCCAACCGGGATCGAACCCTGGCCGAACTCGGCGTGGGCTTGTGCGCGCTCATCGGCGGTCAGCTCAAAGATGGCCTCGACGACGGGCGCCGGCTCTGACTGGTGGACGCGCTTGTACTCCTGCAGATGCTTGCGCGGGTACTCGAGCTCATAATCGAAATCCGCGTGCTGGCTGGCGATCGGGTTGAGTGTGCGCAGCGCCTGCAGCCAGGCCGTCTTGCCTGACTCGTTCTTGCCCACGAGGCAGGTGACCTGGTCCAGATCTACCCAGCCCGAGTCGTCGATGCTCTTGAAGTTGAGCACGCACGCCCGTAACAACTTCACGACCCTGACCTCCGATCTCACCCGGGACGCAACACCGGCGAGCCTAAGCCTGCGACCCGCGCAGCGACAGAGTAGTGATGGGCGCCCGACGATGCAGTTCGACCGTGGCGATCGCCGACCACCGCCTGTTTGCCCTCGCCGCGCTCATGCCCCACACCTGCGCTGGTCGTGCGAAGAGTCCCATCCCAGCCCCGGCCTAGCCTGCCCTGCGCCCTTCAAGCGGCGACGAGGACGGCAAAGGCGATGCTTGCACGAGCACATACGTTCACGATCGACGGTCTGCACGCGCGCGGCGTCGCGGTCGAGGTCGACGTCCGGCGCGGGTTGCCGGCGTTCACGATCGTCGGCCTCGCCGACGCGGCGGTGCGCGAGGCGCGCGAGCGGGTGCACGCGGCGCTGCTCAACTGTGGCTATGAGTTCCCAGCCAGCAGGATCACCGCGAACCTCGCGCCGGGAGACCTGCGCAAGGCCGGCGCGGGATTCGACCTCGCGCTCGCGGCCGCGTTGCTCGCCGCGAGCGGCCAGCTGTCCTGCGAGCGGCTCGCCACGCACGCGCTGTTCGGTGAGCTGGCCCTCGACGGAGCGGTGCGCGGCTGCCACGGCGCCCTGCCGGTCGCGCAGGCGACCCTTCGCGCCGGCCTGAAGACGCTCTGCCTCGCGGGTGCGTGCGCCCATGAGGCCGCGCTCGTGGAGGGGCTGGACGTAGCGACGGTCGACAACCTGCGCGCCGCCGTGCGGGTCCTCAGCGGAGGCCCCGGCGATCCGCTGCGCAGGCGGCCAGCGAGGCGCGCCCCGGCAGGCGCCGGCGATCGCGGCGCGCTCGACCTCGCCGACGTGCGCGGTCAGCAGCATGCCGTCGAGGCGCTCGTGATCGCGGCCGCCGGCGGGCACAACGCCCTCCTGAGCGGCCCGCCGGGAACCGGCAAGACGATGCTCGCCCAGCGCATGGCGTCGATCCTGCCGCCGCTGACGCCGGCGGAGGCGCTCGAGGTGACGCGGATTCACAGCACAAGCGGCAGGCCGGTGCGAGAGCTCGCGAGCGAGCGCCCATTCAGGGCCCCGCATCACACGATCACGGCGGCCGGTCTCGTCGGCGGCGCTCAGCGAGGCTGGGTCGGAGAGGTCGTGCTCGCGCATAACGGGGTGCTGTTCCTCGACGAGCTGTCGGAGTTCGCGCGGCCGGCGCTCGAGGCGCTGCGCCAGCCGCTCGAGGACGGACGGATCGCCGTCGTGCGTGCGCGCCGCTCGACGGTTCACCCCGCGCGCTTCATGCTGCTCGCCGCCACCAACCCGTGTCCGTGCGGCTACGCGGGCGAAGGGGAGCGCTGCACGTGCAGCGAAGCCGACCGCGCGCGACACCGCCGTCGTCTGAGTGGTCCGCTGCTCGACCGCATCGACCTGCTCGTGCACATGCGCGGCGCCGGGACATGCGAGCTCCAGCGGCCGCAGATCACGAGCTCGCGCCGCGCGCGCGAGCTCGTCGCGCAGGCTCGCGAGCGCCAGGCGGCGCGCCTTGGAGGCGACGGCGCCACGCTGAACGCGCACATGGACGCGCGCATGCTGCGCCGCCATGTTCGGCTCGATCGCGCCGCCGCGGAGATGATGCGTCGGGCGCACGAGCGAGGCATGCTCAGCGCGCGCGGCCACGACCGTGTGCTGCGCGTGGCGCAGACGATCGCCGACCTGAGCGGCGCTGGGCGCGTGTCGGCGGGCGACCTGAGCGCCGCGCTCGCCGACCGCCCCGAGGCCGGCCTCGCCGACGGTCGCGGCGGATGACGAGCCGGCGAGACGAGCGGGCGACGGGGCAGCCTCGCATCGCTGCCGCCGCAGGCGCTTGCGAGCAATGCCTGCGTCGCAGTTGGCTGCTTGGGCTGCTGAGCGCGCGGCTGGAGTACCGCGGTCGCCAAGGAAGGCTGATGGAGCTGCTCGCGCTGCCCGACGACGAGCTCGTGCGGGCCGTCGGCGGCAGGCGCCGTTCGGAGCTTGAGACTCGGCGTGCGCGATTTCACTCAGGCGCCGTGCGCTCGGTGCCCGGCGTTGCCGCGGTCTGCCGGCACGATCGCCGCTATCCGCGTGGGCTGTGCGACGCGAGCGCGCCGCACATGCTTCACCTCGCAGGCGCGGTCGACAGGTTGAGTGAGCTCGCTGACGGGCCGTCGGTCGCGATCGTGGGGACCGACAGACCGAGCGACTATGGCCTGCAGATGGCCGGCTCGCTCGCGCGCGGACTGGGCGCGAGCGGCGTGACCGTCGTCGGCTTGCTGGGCGATGGCGTCGCGTCCGCCGCCCACGCGGGAGCGCTCGAGGTGCGCGCACCGAGCCTCGCGGTGCTCGGGGGCGGTGTCGACGTGGCCTTTCCGGCGCGGCGACGCTCGCTGTATGAGCAGGTGCGAGCCGCCGGCTGCGCGGTGGCAGAGCTCCCCTGCGGGCTGACAGCCCGGCGCTGGGCGCTGCGGGCGGCTGAGCGCATCGTCGCGGGGCTCGCGCGGCTGACCGTGGTCGTCGAGGCAGACGACTGCGCGCGCGATCTCGCAGCAGCCCGGATCGCCTGCGCGCTCGGCAGGCCGGTGGCCGCGATCCCCGGTCGCGTGACCTCGCCGCTGTCGCGCGGAGCGCACGCGCTGCTCGTCGAGGGCGCGAGCCTCGTGCGCGGGGCGCAGGACGTGCTCGAGCTTCTCTGCCTGGATGATGCGCCCCGCGCCCGGTCGCACGCGGGCGCCAACCTGCCCCCCCGGCTGCGCCTCGCGCTCGAGCGCGTCGGCGCCGGGCTCGACACCCCCGATGCCCTGGCGACCGCCGGCCAGGGCGGTCGCAACACGCTGCTCGCGCTGGCGGAGCTTGAGTTGATGGGACTGCTGGCGCGCGGCGACGGCGGACGCTACGTCCCGCGTGAGGGCCTATAGTTATGCGCTCGATGCGGATGTAGCTCAGTTGGCTAGAGCGTCTGCTTGCCATGCAGAAGGTCGAGGGTTCGAGTCCCTTCATCCGCTCTCTGTGATGTGTCCAGACTCGCCCGCGAGGGGATGAGCCTGGACGCTTTGGGTCTTTGCCCCATCATCCCGAGGGCCTCACTACCTCGTGACCGCACAGCGGTCCTTGGCGGTGGCGAAGTAGGCTGGGCGGCCGAGCGATCCGTGGGAGAGTTCGTGGGAGGAGTTTCTGAGCGGTTTTGGGGTTTTGGACGGCTGGCCGTCTTGACGCAGGCTCCACCGCAGGCACGTGCGGGAAACGGCCTGTGAGCCGGGCGCGCGGCAGGCAGCTGGCACGGTCGGGGGCTGTCGCCTTGCCGGCGGTTGCGGTGATCGTGTTTCTCACCTGGCCGATGCTGTTCACCTCGGCAGGAATGGGCGGGGACTGGGTCACTCATCTCTGGTACATCTGGCGCCAGAGCCTGACGATTGCCCGCGACCACCAGCCCAGCCTATTTCTGAACTTCAGCGGCGCGGTGTTCTACCCGCTCTACGCGTTCTATGGCGGAACGATCTATGCACTGGCCGGCACGCTGACGCTGCTATCCGATCCCGTCACGGCCTACGTGCTCACGTACATGATCGGCTTCGCTGCGGCTTACGGCGGCTGGTCCTGGCTGGGGCGCATGGCCGGGCTGGGGCGCTGGGCGGCCCAGGTGCCAGGCTTGCTGTACATCAGTTCCGGTTGCTACTTGACGAACATATACGCGCGTGGAGACTGGCCTGAATTCATCGGCGTTTCCACAATCCCGCTCCTGGTCGCATCGGGGCTGAGCGTCCTGCGCGCGAACCGTCTGGAGATTATGCCAGCGCTCGCGCTGGCAGGCAGCTCTCTGGTGTTCTTCGGTAGCCACAACATCACGATTCTGTGGGGCCTCACGATGCTCGCCTTGCTCGGTGTGGCCATCACGGTCGCAGTGCCTGCAGCGAGGACGAGCATCACACGCGCCGGCGTGATCCGCGTGGCCGTCGTGGCCGTACCGGCCGCGCTGGTGAACGCCTGGTACCTCCTGCCGGCGGTGGCTTACGTGTCACGCACGTCGGTGGCGAGCGTATATCCCTACGCACAGGAATTGCACTACTTCTCCTATGTAGTGTCGGCCGGCAATCTGTTCACCCCTTGGCGTACGACCGAAGTCTTGCGCACCACGGACTATGTCTACGCCCTGCCGGTGGCGACGGTCGCGTGGGTGCTCGTCGGAATCGCGATGTCGCTCATGCGTCGCAGCGACGCTACGTGGAGGAGGATCCTGTGGCTCGTGTCGGGCCTCAGCGTTGGGTTCGCCGTCGTGATGACCCATCCGGGCCTGATACTGGACTTGCCGCGTCCCTACACCCGCCTGCAGTTCGGCTTTCGCCTGGAGATTTACGTGGTGTTGGGCCTGAGCGCGGCGGTACTGGCGATTCTGGTGCTCGCGCGCAGCTGGCCGCGACGTTGGCGGTTGGGATCGTGGGCGGCAACGGCCATCGTGCTCGTCGCGGCGGGAGTCGGAGCTGTCCAGCAGGTGAATGGGTATCCAACCGGCACAGACTATGCAACCAGATCGATCGTGCCGGATCGCAACGTCGTGTTCGCGCCGAACGCCGAACCTCCCATCACGGCGGTAGGGCTCGAATGCCGCACCGGGATTGGCTGCGGCTATGACGACAACAGCCTGCCTGTTGCCGTGACGGGAGGCGCAGCCGTCATCGATTTTCCGAGCAGCGCGATCCGCAACGATCGGGTGACTGTCCCGGTTGATCAGCCGGTGGGAGCGGTGGTCGGCACTAATCTCGCCGGCGCGCCTTATTTCGTGAACGTCACGGGCGCGCGGGTCATCGGACGCGACCCATTCGACCACATAGTCCTACTCGTCACGGCGGCCAAGGACCACTCCGGCCAGCGAATCTCGCTGAGTCCCGCAAACAGCGTGCCGGTAGTGCTCGGACGCGCAATTACGCTGCTCGCGCTCGCCTTCCTTGCGCTGCTGTCGGTGGCAGGGCTGGTCCGGCGCCTGCGGATGAGGTCTACGCGCTCGGGCAGCTGAGTCGCTTGCGTGTCGCGGCTGGCCCATTGTTCGCTCTCGCTCGCATTCTGGTCGCCTCCGTACGTTTTCTGACTGATTCCAGGCGTCAGGCGCCCGGCGGCCCGGGTAGCTGCAGCAGTTGGACGACCGAGAAGACCAGCAGCAGCGCGCCGATGCCGATCAGCCCGTAGCGCGCTTGGCGCAGCGGGAAGTGGCCGCTGATCCCCACGAGGAACAGCACCGTAGCCAGAAACACCGTGTCGCGCACGTAGCGGTCGCCGGTCGACCCAGCGCTCGTTCCCTTGGCAAACGACGCGTCCGCCGCAGCGTCGTCGTCGGCGGCGGTGGCCGCCTGGGGAATGACGTACTGGGGCATGTAGGACGGTCCCGGCGGAGCGCGGCGGTTGCTCGCCGGATCGGTCTCCAGCCAGGCGTGCAATGCCGGACGATACCCCGGGCGAAGGCGCCGTTCGGCGATCTGCTCGGCTCTCACGTTGCCCGTGGTGAAGGCGGCGAACCAGGCGTTGAACGACACCGAGTCGAGCGTTCGTAGCTGCAGCGCTTCCAGGTCTGCGCGGCTGGCCTTGGTCCGCAGTGCGGACGCCGTGGCGAGCGAGACCGAGGACACCGTGCCCCCACTTCGCGGCGGCGTAGCCGGAATACGCGGCGAGCACGGCCACCAGCGACAGCAGCAGCGCCTCGGCGATCGTCAGCACCCGGCCCTCCAGGTCGGTCCCGCCGGAGTGAGCGTGCTCGGAGTGCTCGCCGAGCTCTTTTCCGACCTCGGAGGGCGTCAAGCCCTCGGCCGTCGGGCATCGCGTGAGCTTCGATCCACGGAGATAGGTCTGGTGGGCGCCGGCAGCGCTGGCAGCATATGGAGCGTGCCGGTCGTCCACCGGGGACTGCTCCGCCGCCGGGCGCTTGAGTAGGCTTAGCGCATGGCGCTAACTGTGGAGTGGCAAGAGGCGTCGGTGTCGCCTAGCGGTGACGATCTGCTTGTGGGGGTGACGTTCGGGCCGGTGCCCAAGGACGCCGAGTACATGTTGCTGTCGCAGACCCTCGGACAGCTGGCAGACCGGGGCGGACCGATCAGGAAGATCGATTTGAGCGGCAACGCGATTCGCCTGCAGATCACCGCGAACGCCGACGCGCAGGGGATCCAGCGGTCGGTGACGGCCAAGTTGGATGAGTTCGTCGCGCTGTCTGAACGCCGCCGCAAGGACGCCGAAAGCCAGGCTGCCCAGGCCCAGCGCGAACGCGAGCAGGCCGAGGCGGCGGCCGAGCAGATGCAGGCCCGGTTTCGCGAGCTGCGCTGATCGAGCGGGCGCGCAGGCCGGTCGGGCGATCGCCCGCCCACGCTTGCGCCGGCTCGTCGCTCGGTCCGGTACCCACCGCGCGTCCGGCTCGCCTTGGCCGTCGCGCGGTCACGTGCTCGCGTGCTCGTGAGCCGACGATCGCCGACATCCCTATGATGCGCCGCGGTGAGCGATTCCGGCGATCAGCTGATCAGCGGCGTGGACTTCTATGCGATCCCCACGCACGACGTGGCAGCCGCCGCGCGCTTCTACGGCGAGACGCTCGGGCTGCCGAGGTCCGTCTACATGCCAGAGCGAAACTTCGCGGAGTTTGAGACCGGCAACCTGACGTTGAGCATCATCGACGCCGAGCGCATGGGCTTGGAGCACGACCCCCACCGCCACGAGATCGCGCTGCACGTCGACGACGTCGCGACGGCGCGCGAGGCGCTCGAAGGGCGCGGCGTCAGCTTCCGGGGAGACACGCTCGACACCGGGGTGTGCCACATGGCCTTCTTCTCAGACCCCGACGGCAACGCGCTCATGCTCCACCACCGCTACGCGCCGCGCCACACCGAGACCCAGGCCTGACAGGCGCGCCCGCCACCGGGCCGACGCTGGACTGCACCGCCCGGCCGGCCGCCTGCCAACCCCGCGCTGGCATCGCGCCGCTAGCTTGTCGGCATGCGCGGCGGACTGGCGAGATCATGAGGCTCCGCGCCGAGCGGCCCTGGCGCGAGCACGAGCGTCTGTACCGCGATCTGTTCGCCGAGCCCACCGTCGCTGCGACGCTGTGGCCCGGACCGCGGGGCGGCGTGCGCAGCGCGCGGCAGTCGGCAGAGATCCTCGACGCGGACATCGACCACTGGCAGCAGGCGTCGTTTGGCCCGTGGGTGTTCTTCGAGACCAGGAGCGGCGTGTTCATCGGCCGCGGCGGGTTGCGACGGTGCAGGCTGGATGGCGGCGACGCGGTCGAGCTGCTGTACGCGGTTCGCCCGGATGCGTGGGGTGCGGGCTACGCCACCGAGATCGCGGCGTTCTCGATCGCCTACGCGCGGCGCATCGGGCTGAGCGCGATCGTCGGCTTCACCGCGACGACCAACCTCGCCTCGCGACGCGTGCTCGAGAAGACCGGCATCCGGCTGACGGGCACGTTCGAGCACGCCGGCGTCGCGCACCTGCTCGGGCGAATGGAGATCGCCGGCGCCCCGCGCCGTGTCCGCGCTTAGCGATCGGCTAGCCTGGCATGGCATGCTCTTCAGCAAGCGACAGGCCCCGATGGTGGACCCGGCAGAGGCGCTTCCGGGCCGCAGCGCCGAAATGCCTGTGCCCGACAAGCACTACGTACTCGGCACGCCGCTGAAGGGCCCCTTTCCCGAGGGCGTGCAGACGGCGATCTTCGCGATGGGCTGCTTCTGGGGCGCCGAGCGGCTGTTCTGGGAAGCGAACGGCGTGTACACGACGGCCGCCGGGTACGCGGGCGGCTACACGCCCAACCCCACCTACGAGGAGGTGTGCAGCGGCCGGACCGGCCACGCCGAGGCCGTGCTCGTCGCCTTCGACACGGCTCACACCAGCTACGAGGAGATGCTGAGGCTGTTTTGGGAGGGCCACGACCCGACTCAGGGCATGCGCCAGGGCAACGACGTGGGCAGCCAGTACCGCTCGGCGCTCCTGTGGCAGGGTGAGGAGCAGCGCGTTGCCGCCGAGGCCTCGCGCGACGCCTACCAGCAGGTGCTGGCGCAGGCCGGCCACGGCCAGATCACGACCGAGATCGTCCAGGCCGACCCCGCCCACCCGTTCTACTACGCCGAGGACTACCACCAGCAGTACCTGGCAAAGAACCCCGGCGGCTACTGCGGCCTCGGGGGCACGGGCGTCGCCTGCCCGGTGGGCCTGTCGAGCGCCAGCTGATTGCGCCACGCGGAGCGTTCGCAGCGCGCGTTCGCGCGGCCCCACTCAGCTGCGGGCGGTCCGAGCACGGGACTCGCCACTGGACCCCACAACGCCGCGACCCCGCCGAGGCGGGGTCGCGGATCGGTTGTCATTTGCCGCCGGGCGGTAGCGCCCGGGGACGGTTGTCGGCCTAGGTCGCGCCTCCGAGCGCCGGCTCTGGCGGGGACGGCTGCCAGCCCGGCGCGTGCGGTCCGCCGAGCGTCGGCACGTCGGACGGGTAGACCTCGTTGCCGTGGATCGCGTGATCGCCGATCTCAAGCTCTTCGTCGGATAGTCGCAGCGGGATGAAGATGCCGATCACCTTCAGGATGATGAACGTGACCACAGCCGTGTAGGCGATCACCCATCCGGCCGTCTCGACCTGCCAGCGCATAAGCGTCCATCCGCCTCCGAGGATCACCCCCTTCGCGCCCGGAAGGTTCGGCGCACCGTGCACGCCTATGTACTCGACGACCGCCGGATCCGCGAGCAGTCCAACCATCAGGCCGCCGCACAGACCGGCTATGCCATGGGTGTAGATCACCCCGAGCGTGTCGTCGACGCTCCTGAACGGTCTCGCCCGGCTGAGGAAGCGGATCGCCATCCACACGATCGTCGAGTCGACGATCCCGATGATGATCGCACCCCAGCCGTTGACGAACCCGGCCGCCGGCGTGATTCCGACGAGCCCGGTGATCATTCCATTGACGGCCCCGATCATCGACGGCTTGTCGCGGAAGATGTAGTCCCAGCCGATCCAGACCATCATCGCGACCGCCGTGCACAGGTTGGTGTTGATCACGGCTGCCGAGGCATCCGCGCCGGCATAGTAGGAGTCTCCTCCGTTGAACCCGTTCCACCCGAGCCACAGCAGACCGGCGCCGCATGCCAACATAAGCAGGTTGTTCGGCGCGTCGACCTCGCGATCTCGTTGTAGTCGCGGTCCAATCACAGCGGCGAACACGAACCCGGATATACCCGCCGCCAGGTGGATCACGTAGCCGCCGGAGTAGTCCAGGGCGCCGTGCGCGGCGAAGTAGCCGCCGCCCCAGATCAGGAAGGCGTTCACCGCGTAGACGCAGGTGATCCAAAGGGCCACGTAGGGGATCCACGCCTTGAAGTTGACCCGCCCGAGCACCGAACCGAGCGCGAGGATCGGCGTGATCGCGGCGAACACGAACTGGAAGTAGACGAGCGAGGCCTCCGGGAAGTGGAACGGCGGCCCGGTCGTGATCGACTGGATTTCAGCCTGACCCTCCTCGCCAAGGTGGCTGAGCACGCTGCCCGGTTCACCCAGGAACGTTCCCAGGAAGCCATGGGTTCCGGACACGCCCGAGCCGCTGTGCGCGATCGCATGGCCGAAGCCCATCTTGAAAGCCCACAGGCACCACACGATGAGCGTCACGCAGAACGCGACAAACGTCAGCATCATCGCATTCACCGACCAGCGCTTCTGCATGACCCCGCCGTAGAGGACCGCCAGTCCGGGAAGGCTCATCAGCCCGACGAACGTGGCGGCCGTCATCTGCCACGCGTTGTCTCCGGCGTTGAGCCATGATGGGTATGCCAGCCAGGTCATGAGCCTCCGTTCCTACGAATTTGGTGTCGGGGCGCGTCGGTCGCGGGATGCAGACACCGACGCATGGGTTGCAGTTGGCGATATGAAACCCGCCCTTTCACAACGCGGGTAGGGCCATCGTGGCCAACACTTGGCCCGTGCGTTTCGACATTTGTCTAGACGCCCCCAGAACGCCTCGGATACCCGCATTCGGGCTGCTTGCGGTGAATTCCGGGTGATCTGGGCGGAGATTTCACGCAGCGGCGCACGCCGCCACCGGCAGCGCTAGCCAGCGCCGCGAACCGCGGATGCGTTCAGCCGAACGTAGCCGAGGGGCGGACGCACCCCCGCGGCGACCGCGGCGCCGAAGCGCTCGCGCCTTGCGGCAGGTAGGCGCTCGAAGTGCGCGGCGAGGATCGACGTACGGCACGAACCGGTCGACGGAGGGAAGTCGACCGGGCCGCGGGTCAAGCTAGCCGGGGGCGCGGTAGGCGAAGCCCGCCCGGCGGCAGGCGGCGCCGAGTTCCTGTTCGATGCCGCGCAGATCACCGGACGCGCAGATGCTTCGCGCGCGTGAGCCGCAGTCGTGCACGTAGGCCCCGCCAAGCGTGCTCGGGAAGGTCAGGTCGATGCAGTCCGCCCGGGCTGGCGCGCCGCTGCTCAGCGCGTAGCCGCCTAGCGCGGCCAGCGCCAGAGCGACACAGCCGAGCAGGATCGCCACCGCGGTCTTCTCGCGGCGTCCCCAGCGCAGCGGCTCAGACAGCCGCCGCGACTGTTCGAACATCACCATGGCCGGGCTGCGATCAGGCGCCGGCGGATGAATCCGCCTGCGCGTGCGCCGCGGCGTCGCGCTCGTCGCCCTCGTCCTGCGCCGATGACTCCTTCGGCTGGAAGGCGAGAGCCGCGGAGTTGATGCAGTAGCGCTGACCGGTCGGTCCGGGACCGTCGTCGAACACATGGCCCAGATGACCGCCGCACGCGCGACACAGCACCTCGGTGCGGCGCATGAACATGCTGTTGTCTGGACGCAGCTCGACGGCCTCGGCGACCGCCGGCTCGGTGAAGCTCGGCCAGCCCGTGCCCGATTCGAACTTGGTGTCGGCGCCGAACAGCATCGCTCCGCACGCGGCGCAGCGGTAGTCGCCGGACTCCTTGTTGTAGACGTACTCGCCGCTGAACGGCGGCTCCGTGCCGGCCTTGCGCAATACGTCGTACTGGGCGGGCGTCAGCTCCTCGCGCCACTGCTCGTCGGACTTTGAGACCTTCGGGTCGCTCTTCGGATCGCTCGCACCCATGCTCGCCTAGTTCTAGCACCCCGGCGACCGCGCCGTGCATCCCTTGCTATCCTGATCTTTACGTTCACGTCAGTTTTTACAAGCAAGCGCGAGGACCGCGATCCTGGCGGCACGGCGGCCGGCGCACGCCGGACGCCGCAGGCGACGCTCGCCTCGCGCGTTGGAGTCGCCGGAGGCCACCGCAACTACAAGTGGTGGGCGCTGTCCTGCACCAGCCTGGGGATGCTGCTCGCGGCCACAAACTCGGGCACGCTGATCATCGCGCTGCCCGATCTCGAGCGGTCGCTGCACACGAGCCTGCTCGCGCTCGTCTGGGTGATCCTGGCCTATCTGATCGCCGCGACCGTGCTCGTCCTGATGGCCGGGCGGCTGAGCGACCTGTTCGGCCGCAAGCGCGCGTACGTCGCCGGCTTTCTCGTCTTCGCGCTGGCCTCGCTGGGAGCGGGCTTCTCGCCCAACGTGACGGTGCTGATCCTGTGGCGCGTGCTCCAGGGCATCGGTTCGGCGTTCCTCTTCGCCAACGCGGCCGCGCTGGTCACTGACGCCTTCCCCGCCGAGCAGCTGGGGCTTGCGATGGGCGCCAACACGATGGTGGCGGCCGTCGGCCTCGTGCTCGGACCGGTCCTCGGCGGAGCGCTGGTCGCGATCTCCTGGCACTGGGTGTTCTGGTTCAACGTCCCGCTCGCGCTCGCCGGCGCGGCCTGGGGCGCCCTGGTCCTGCGCGAGCTCGCCAACCGCGACCCCGCGCGCAGCTATGACGTGCTGGGAACGCTCACGTTCGTGGTTGGGCTGACCGGGCTCGTGCTCGCCGTCTCGAGCGGCGGGCTGAGCGGCTGGAATGACCCGCTCGTGACGGCCGGCTTCGCCGCGGCTGCGCTGCTGCTGCCCGCCTGGGTGCTGATCGAGCGCCGCTCGCGCGCGCCGATGCTCGACCTCACGCTGTTTGACAACCGGCTGTTCGCGGCGGCAACCGCCGCCGCCTTCATCAATGGGCTGGCCCGCTTCGCGCTGATGTTCCTATTCGTCTTCTACTTTCAGGGCGCGCAGGCCAACTCGCCGATCGAAGCGGGGATCAAGCTGATACCGCTGGCGCTCGGAATGCTGATCGCCTCGCCGCTCGCCGGGATCTACGCCGACCGCCACGGCTCGCGCATGCTCGCCTCGCTGGGCATGCTGGTCAGCGCGATCGGACTGGCCGGGATGACGACGCTCGAGGTCCACAGCGGATATGCGCAGAGCGCGCTGTGGCTCGCGCTCGTCGGCGTCGGCTCGGGCATGTTCAACAGCCCGAACACCGCCGCGATGATGGGTACCGTGCCCGCGTATCGCCGCGGGATAGCGGCGGGTGCGCGAACGCTCGTACAGAACACGGGCGCCGTGCTGTCGATCGCCTTCGTGCTCGCGATCGTCACCTCGGCGGTGCCGAAATCGACGCTGTTCGCCGTCTTCTCGGGCCTGACGAAGGGCCTATCGGCACAGAAGCTCGAGCCGTTCATCTCCAACATGCACGTCGCGCTGTGGGTGCTGGCGGCCACCTCGCTCATCGGAGCGTTCGTCTGCCTGCTACGCCCGCGCCACGTGTCGGGCGAGCAGCGCGCGCACGGGCAGGGCGCACAGGAGGAGCACCTCGCGCCGCTCCAACCGCGCGGCGAGTCCGCACGGCGCGAGCACGACCCGGGGCCAGCTCGCCCCCGCGAGCCCGTCGTCGCTGAGCCCGCGCGCACGAGGGCGCGCGCATGAGCTCCCCCCTGCGCATCGGCGACGTCGCAAAGCTCGTCGGCACGACGCCGCGCACGATCCGCTACTACGAGGAGATCGGCCTGCTCCCCGAGGCCTCGGCGCGGCCGTCGGGCGGGCATCGCGTCTACAGCGAACACGAGGTCGAGCGCCTGCGCGAGCTGATCCGCCTGAAGGACCTGCTCGGCGTCACGCTCGACGAGCTGAAGGCCTTGCAGGCCGCCGAGGAGGCGCGCGCCAGCGTGCGCGCAGAGCTGCGCCGCGAGGATGTCGCACCGCCGCGCCGGCGCGAGCTCCTCAGCGAGGCTCTCGGGCACCTCGATCTCCAGTTGGCGCTCGTCGACAAGCGCGCGCAGGAGCTGTCCAAGCTGAAATCAGAGCTTGGCGACACGCGCAAGCGCGTGCGGCGAAAGATCCGCGAGATCGATGCCCATGCGCAGGGGACCTTCCCGCCAGCGGCGCCCGCTCAGCCCGCGGGCGAGCCACGGCGATGACCCCGTCCGGACAGGGCGCCACCAGCGCCGATGAGCGGTCGTCGAACACGGCGCCGGCGGACAGCGCCTCGCGGCCCTCGCCGGCCGTGCTCGTAGACGACCTGATCGTGCGCTTCGGCGAGCTCGAAGCGGTCGGCGGAGTCTCCTTCGCGGTCGCGCCCGGCGAGGTGTTCGGGCTGCTCGGTCCAAACGGCGCGGGCAAGACGACGACGATCCGCGTGCTCACGACGCTGCTGGCGCCCAGCGAGGGCCGGGCGCTCGTGGCCGGCCACGACGTGCACAGCGACAGCCTCGCGGTGCGCGCGAGCATTGGCTACATCCCCCAGGCGATCTCCGTCGACGGCGCGCTGACCGCCTATGAGAACCTCGACTTCTACGGACGCGTGACCGGCGTTCCCGGGCGCGAGCGGCGCGAGCGCGTCGCGGAGGCGATCGAGACGATGGAGCTCGCGCCGATGCTCGACCGCCTCGCGCGCACGCTATCGGGAGGAATGCTGCGCCGCCTGGAGATCGCAACCGCGCTGCTCAACCGTCCCGCGGTGCTGTTCCTCGACGAGCCCACCGTTGGCCTGGACCCGACGGCGCGGCGGATGGTCTGGGAGCGCCTCGACGCCCTCGTTGCGCAGGCTCACACAACGATCGTCGTGACCACGCACCTGATGGAGGAGGCCGAGCAGCACTGCGACCGCCTCGCGGTCATCGACCACGGGCGGCTCGTCGAGCAGGGCGAGCCGGGCGAGCTGCTCGAGCGTCACGCCACCGAGAGCCTGGAAGAGGTCTTCATCGCAGTCACCGGTCGCGCGATCGACGAGGACGCCCACGACGATGAGGAAGGGAGGCTGTCGGATGTCCGCGCCCAGCGCCGCGTCGCCCGCCGTCTCGGCTAACCCGCGCCCCCGCGCCCTGTCGGCGTCCCCGCTGTCGCGTGTGGCCGGCGGCACACTCGCGATGGCCCAGGCCGAGATGCGCAAGCTGCGCCACGACCACCTGGACATCATCACGCGATCGGTCCAGCCGCTGCTGTGGCTGTTCATCTTCGGCACCGCGGTCGAGAACGCGCATCTGATCCACGCAGGCGGCGTCAGCTATCGCGCCTACCTGGCGCCTGGCGTGCTCGCCCAGGCGGCGATGTTCATCGCGATCTTCTACGGCCTGGCCGTCATCTGGGAACGCGACGTCGGACAGCTGCAGCGTCTGTTGGCCACCCCCCTACCCCGCTCGGCGATCGTGCTCGGCAAGGCTAGCGGCGCGAGCGTGCGCGCGCTTGTCCAGGCGTTCGTGCTGCTGTGTGTTCTGGCGATCGCCGGGATCGGCCTGAAGTGGTCTGTTGCGGGAGTGCTCGGCGCGCTGGTGATGCTGACGATCGGCACGGGCGGCTTTGCGTGCATGTCGATGCTGCTCGCCGCCGTGGTCAAGGAGCGCGAGCGCTTCATGGGAATCGGCCAGCTGATCATGATGCCGCTGTTCTTCGCGTCCTCGGCGCTGTATCCGATCAGCATCATGCCCGCCTGGCTGCGCGTCGTCGCACACGCCAACCCGCTCACCTACGAGGTGCAGGGGCTGCGCCAGATGCTCGTCGGAGTCGGCGGCGCGGGGGTGCTCTGGCTGGACTTCCTGGTCGTCGTCGGCTTCTTCGCCGTGATGCTGGCGGCCGCCACGCGCGCCTATCCGAAGGCGATCCTGTGAACGCCGATGCGCGCGGTCAGCGAGGGCCAGCCCCCGCGCGCCGGCGCCAAGTCTCGGCCTAGAGGAGGACCAGCCGATGTCCACGCCAGTTCAGGTCACGCCAAGCCCCGACGGAGTGCCCGGCGCGGTGACCGATCCCGCGAAGGTGAGCGCCGTGGAGCTCCAGTTCGCCGGCGCCGAAGGGACGCAGGTCAACGGCTACCTCGTACGCCCCGCGACGGCCGGCCGCCACCCGGGGATGATCGTGATCCACGAGGCGGGTGGACTGGGGGAGCACATTCGCGATGTGTGCGCGCGCCTGGCGAACATCGGCTACGTGGTGCTCGGCGTTGACCTCTACACGCGCGAAGGCGGGCCGCCGCCGATGGACGACGTTCAGAAGTTGATGGAGCGGCTTTTCTCGATCCCCGACGCGCGCGCTCTCGGCGACCTCGAGGGCGCAGCTGATCTGCTTCGCTCGCGCGAGGACTCGACGGGCAAGGTCGGCTGCATCGGCTTCTGCATGGGCGGGCGCTACACGCTGCTGTTCGCCTGCGCCAGCGACCGCCTGGACGCCGCCGTCGACTGCTGGGGCGGCTTCATCGACCGTGCCACGCCCGATGAGCGCTCCACCCCTCCCCGCCCTACGCCGCCGCTTGAGATCGCCGACCGGCTCGGCTGCCCGCTGCTGGCCGCGATCGGGGCCGAGGACCAGAACCCTTCGCCGCAGATCGGCGAGCAGCTGCGCGAGCGCGCCGCGGCAAGCGGCCAGCGGGTCCAGGTGGATGTCTACGAGGGCGCCGGCCACGCCTTCTTCGCCGACTACCGCCCCACCTACCGCGCAAAGCCGGCGGCGAAGCTGTGGCAGCGGATCGCCCCCTTTCTCAGCGAGACGCTGGGCGCAGCCTGAGCGCGCCGCGCGGAGGCGAGCGCTCAGGAGCTGCGGCGCTCATAGCCCGGGCAGGAAAGGACCGGCAGGCGCGGATAGCGCGGGTAGGCTGGGTCGTGTCGAGAACGAGCGCACAGCGAGAACACCGACCCGCGCGTGTTGCGCACCGGCACCTGATGCTCGCAGCTGTCGCACAGCCCGGCCTTCGGAGTGGGGCTGGAGTGGTCTGTCGAGGACGACGTGGACGGCATCAGGCTCAGAGCGTACGCCGCGGGCGGGGCCTGTCGCGATGCTCACAACGCCTGAAATCGATCGCTTGCAATACTAGTTGAGCGTACAACTATGACCACCTTCTATCGACTGCTCACATTCCTTCGCCCCTATAAGCGCGGCCTGACGATCTCGTGGCTGCTCGCGAGCGGCGCGATGGTCATGACGGTCCTCGTGCCAGCGCTCACCGGCGCGGCTGTCGACGCGCTGAAGAGCGGCGCGACGCACACGCTGCACCACGAACTGGCCGCGCGCGACCACGAGCGCGAAAGGCTGCTGGCCCTCGCCGGGCTGATCCTCGCCGCGGTAATCGTGCGTTGGGGACTCATGTACTGGCGGCGGCTGATCGCAGGACGAGTCTCGCTTGGCATCGAGTACGACCTGCGCGAGCGCCTGTACGGTCACCTGCAGCGCCTGGAGCTCGGCTTCTTCGATCGTCAGCAGACCGGCCAGCTGATGTCGCGCGCGACCGTTGACCTGCAGGCCGTGCGCTTCTTCCTCGGCTACGGGCTCGTGTTCATCCTGCAGTCGATCCTCACGATCGCGCTGGCCGGTATCGCCATGTTCATCGTCAACGCGCCGCTCGCCCTGATCGTGCTGATACCCGTGCCATTCGTAGTCGTCATCTCCTACCGCTACGGGCATCGCGCGCGGCCGGCGATCCAGGAGACCCAGCAGCGGATCGGAGAGCTGACCGCAGACGCCGAGGAGAGCATCTCCGGCGTGCGCGTGATCAAGTCCTTCGCGCGCGAGCCGCGCCAGCTGAAGCGCTTCCGCCACAGCGTCGGGCGTGTCTTCAGCCAGGCGATGGTCGCAACGCGCCTGGAAGCGACCTACAACCCCGTGATCGGTTTCCTGCCCCAGCTCGGGCTGGCTGCCGTGCTCTTGCTCGGCGGCGAGAAAGTTATCAACGCCCACCTCACGCTTGGCCAGTTCACCGAGTTCTATCTCTACGTGAACATGCTCATCACGCCGATGCGCTCGCTCGGCGTGATCCTCAACCTCGCCCAGCGCGCGACCGCATCGGGCGCGCGAATCTTCCAGGTGCTCGATCGCGCACCGCGCCTGACCAGCCCGCCGGGCGCCCCGGCGCTTCCCGCGGGCAACGGCCACGTGCAGCTGCGCGACGTCAGCCTGCGCTACGACGAAAGCGACGAGTTCGGCGCCGCCTACTCACACGAGCGCCCGAGCCCCGCCACGCCGCCCTCCAGCGACGCCGACGGGCGCGCGGAGGATGTCTCGCCGGTGCACAAGGCGCGCACCGTGCTGCACGACGTCGACCTCGACGTGCCCGCGGGGCGCACGATCGCGCTCGTCGGCGCGACAGGCTCCGGTAAGACGAGCCTCGTCTCGCTGATCCCGCGGTTGTATGACGCCAGCGAAGGCCAGGTGCTGATCGACGGCGCCGATGTGCGCGAGGTCGATCAGCACTCGCTGCACCGCGCGGTCGCGGTCGTCAGCGACGATCCCTTCCTGTTCTCGGCGACGGTCGCCGAGAACATCGCCTACGCGCGTCCGGAGGCCACCCAGCGCGAGATAGAGCTGGCGGCACACCGCGCACAGGCACACGAGTTCATCGCGCGTCTGCCCGAGGGAATGCAGACGCGCGTCGGCGAGCGCGGCTTGACCCTCTCCGGCGGCCAGCGCCAGCGCCTGGCGATCGCACGCGCGCTGCTGGCCGACCCGCGCGTGCTGATCCTCGATGACGCCACCTCCTCGGTGGACTCGTCGACCGAGCGCCTGATCAAGCTCGCGCTGGACGAGGCGATGGCCGGTCGCACCACCTTCATCATCGCCCACCGGCTGTCGACGATCGCACTGGCGGACGAGATCGTCGTGCTCGACCACGGCCAGATCATCGCCCAGGGCAATCACGATCAGCTGCTGCAGAGCTCTGAGCTCTACCGCGAGATCGTCGAAAAGGGCCTGCCCGATCAGGTCTTTTTGACACTCGCTCCAACCGAGCGCGAGGTGAGCGGCCTGTGAGCGCCCAGGGCGCGCGTGGCGGAGGCGGCGGACGCGGCGTGGGGCCGGGCCTAGGCCGCGGCGGCTCGCAGTGGGACGGTGAGCGCGCAAGCAAGGAGAACCGCGGGCGCAACCTGCGCGGGCTGCTCGAGCTGCTGCGCCCCTACAGGCTGCGTGTCGCATGCATGCTCGGCGCGCTGCTGCTCGGCACGGCCGCGCTGCTCGCGTCGCCGCTGCTCGCGCGGCTGGCGATCGACGAAGGCATCGAACGCCGGGACACGCGCACGCTCGTGCTCGTCGTCATTGCTTTCCTCGTCTCCGCGCTGCTGGTCTGGCTGACGACCTACGTTCAGACCTATCTCGTCGGCTGGGTGGGACAGCGAGCGCTCGCCGATCTGCGCATCCGCATCTTCACGCACCTGCAGCGCCAGCCGATCGGTTTCTATGAGAGCCGGCCGGCGGGTGTGTTGATCTCGCGCATCACCAACGATGTCGAGGCGCTGGAAAGCCTCGTCACGGACTCGGTCGTGACGCTGTTCCAGTCCGTGCTGACGCTCGTCGGGGCGATCGCAGTGCTGCTCTATCTCGACCCCAAGCTCGCGCTGATCACCTTCTGCATCGTGCCATTCGTCGCCGGCGCGAGCATCTGGTTTCGCCTCGCCTCGACCGGTGCCTTCAGGCGTACGCGCGACACGATCGCCACGATCACCGGCTACCTACAGGAGACGCTGTCGGGCATCCGCGTCGTTCGCTCCTTCGGGCAGGAGTCGATGCACGAGGCGCGGTTCGCTGCGTTCAACGAGGACAACCGCGAGGCCAACATGGTGACCGTGCGCCTCAACGCGGCCTACTTCCCGGCCGTGGAAATGCTCGCCGGCGTCGCGCTTGCGCTGATTGTCTTGTACGGCGGGCTGCAGGCGATCGAAGGCCACGCGACCGCAGGTACGATCGTCGCGTTCGTGGCCACGCTGTCGTTTCTGTTCGAACCGATCCAACAGCTGTCGCAGTTCTACACGACCTACCAGTCGGGCATGGCGGCGCTGGAGAAGATCTTCCAGCTGCTCGACGTGCAGCCGGTGCTCGAGGACCGTCCTGGCGCGACCGATCTCCCGCGCATCCGCGGCGACATCCAGTTCGAGCACATCTCCTTCGCCTACGCCCAGCAGGGCGCCATACGCAAGCGCAACGGTCACACCAGTGGGGATCCCTCAAGCCAGCAGGCCGACCGCGACGGCGAGGTGGCTGCGAACGGCGCGAACGGCGCGAACGGCGCTGTCAGCGCAAACGGCCGCACGTCGCAAGGCAACGGGCGCGCCGCTGCCGGCGACACATCGGACGGCGCCGGCTCGCGCGACGGCGTTTCCCGGGCGGCCGAGACCGGGACCGAGACAGGCCCCGTGCTCGCGCTAGATCGCGTGGACCTGCACATCGCGCCGGGCGAGACCGTGGCGCTCGTCGGCGCCACCGGAGCCGGCAAGTCGACGATGGCGAAGCTGCTGGCGCGCTTCTATGACCCGACCTCCGGGCGCGTGCTCGTCGACGGCCACGATCTGCGCGATATCTCGAGCTCCTCGCTTCGCTCGCAGATGGGCATCGTGCCCCAGGAGGCGTTCCTGTTCTCGGGGACGATCGGGGAGAACATCGCCTTCGGCCGCCCCGACGCCGACGGTCAGCAGATCCGCGCGGCGGCCACAGCGGTTGGCGTCGACGAGCTGATCTCAGAATTGGAGCACGGCTATGACACCGAGGTCGGCGAGCGCGGCGCCCAGCTGTCGTCGGGCCAGCGCCAGCTCATCGCCTTCGCGCGCGCGCTGATCGCCGACCCGCGCATTCTCGTGCTCGACGAGGCGACGTCCAACGTCGACCTGCACACCGAGGGGCGCATCGAGGAGGGCCTGCGCACCCTGCTGTCCGGTCGCACCTCGATCGTGATCGCACATCGTCTGTCTACGATCCGCCAGGCTGATCAGATCATCGTGCTCGAGCACGGTCAGATCACCGAACGGGGCACCCACGACGAACTCGTCGCCGCACAGGGGCGCTATTTCGAGCTCTACCGCGACTGGGCCGCGCAGTCCGCGATCTAGCGCCGGCCCGACGGGGCCCGCCAGCCGCCCCACGCCCGCATGGCGCTGGCGCGGGCACCGGCGGCAGTCACACCCCGCGCGTATCGGTGGGCTGGTCGAGCAGGATCCGGCCCTGGAGCTCGTGCGAGGCCGCGTTGACCTGAAAGTGCGCGGTCGCGGTGTGTGCGTCGCGAAAACGCCGCTGAAGCGGCGAGCCATCGTAGATCGCCGGACCGCCCGCGAGGTCGTAGAGGCTCCCGACCACCTGCGCGGCCGCGCGCGTGGCGTTGGTGGCGGCCAGACGCAGGTCGTTGCGCAACGCCACCGGCACGGGCTCATCCTCCTGGGCAGCGTCCCACGCCGCGTCGATCGCCGCGTAGTAGAGGCCGCGCGCCGCGCGCAGCGACGCCTCTGCCGCGGCGAAGCTCGCATGCGTGGCCGGGCGCTCGGCGAGCGTGCGCGTGGACCCCTGCCCGACCTTCTGCGCCGCCAGCTGGGCGAACTCCTCGATCGCGCCGCGCGCGTTCCCGAGGGCGGCGGCGGCGATCGACAGCGCGAAGTAGCCGAAGATCGGGAAGCGGTACAGCGGACGATCGACGAGCGGTCCGTCGAACAGCGAGAGCACGCGCGACGCCGGGACAAACAGCTCGTCGGCGACGGCGTCGTGGCTGCCGGTGCCGCGCAGGCCGAGCGTGTGCCAGGTGTCGAGAATCTCGAGCTCCTCGGTGAGCATGGCGACGCTGCGCGGGGTGGGTTGCGCGCCCGTCGCGTCGTCGCCGTCCACAAAGCAGCCGGCGAACAGCACCCCGGCGTGCATGATCCCGCTGCAATAAGCCCAGCGGCCGCTCACGATGACGCCACCGTCGGCCGCGCGAGCCTTCCCGCGCGGCGCGAAGATCCCGGCCGCGATCGCCTCCGGGTCGGCGAAGAGCTCGGCGCGGCTGTCCTCGGGCAGGTAGGCCGCGAGCAGGCTGCTGGTCGCCGCGATCGACACGCACCACCCCGCCGATGCGTCGCCCCGCGCGATCTCCTCGGCGCAGCGCAGCGCCACCCCGGGCGCGAGCTCGAGGCCGCCGACCTCGCGGGGCGCGCCGGCCATCATCAGACCGGACGACCGCAGGTGCGCGACCAGCTCACCGGCGAGCCGCCGCTCACGCTCGGTCTCGCCCGCCAGCGAGCGCGCAAGCCCAGAGATCTCACGAGCGAGGCCTTCCACCCCCTCATGTGCTTGTGTTCCGTCGATCTGCGGCTGGTTCACGGCTCCTCGCTCCCCGGATGGCTAACGCGGGACGCCGCGCGACGCGAGCGTCTGGGCACGACGATAAGCGGCCCGAACCGTGAGGGCCGGGCCGCCCGGAATGAGTTAAACGAACGTAGCGCTTGCTCCAGCCCCACCTAGGCGTGCTTGCCGCCGGTGGCGACAAAGCTCACACACTGGCCCTCGTTCTTGAACGTGGCGCCGAAGCTCTGCCAGCCTTCGTCCTTGCACTGTTGCTTGGAGGTCGGTAGCGCCGGTTCGACGTAGGTCTTGAAGGCGAAATCTAGGCCGTCTGATGCGAATAATTCTTCCCAGGGCCCCGATGGCGGGAGGAACACGTCGCTGGGGTGATTGGACCACGCGGCTCCTTGCGGATAGGGATTTCCATCTCCCCCCGACCATTGGAACCCGTTGGTGTGGGTCGGTTCGAAGACAAGGATCGCGTATTTGGTCCCGCTCAGCACCTGGGCAGGAGCCGAGAAGACGATCGAGCGCCATTCCGCATGGCCTGTTGCCGCCAGGGGTTGCTCGGCTAGCACTTCCGCTCCGGGTTCACCCGTCGCTTCGACATTTCTGATCTGTATTTCCAGCGACCCAAGCCCGGATTTGCCGAGACCGAGGGGTTTGCCCAGAAACAGTTCAACCTCGCTGAGCTTACCGGTCAGGCCCGCGGTGAAGGTCTGGGCGACGTCGCCATCCCCTCCGACAGCGTCGTCTGTGCGTTCTTGTTGCTGGTCAAGCGTGCCGTTGGCGCTCGCCGCGGCGGGCGCTGTCAACAGCGCGAGAGCCGCAATCGCCCCCACCGTCCCGGCCATCCTGCCTATGAACATGTCCGTCCTCCCCCCTTTGCATTCCGTTGCGGCACGTCCGCACGCGGGCCCCAGAGGTCGCCGTGGTCCCCCCGCGCGTATGTTGCGCCAGATCCTACGGCACGCCACCTCGGTTGGGCACTGGCCAGAAGCTCCGGGACAGGGACTCGAACCCCAAATTCGACATCCAGAGTGTCGCGTGTTGCCAATTACACCATCCCGGAACGCAGCCCAAGGATAGTTACCAGGCCGCACCGGGGACGCCCAGGCGTGGCCGAGCTGGACGTCAGGTCTGGGCGGGCGTCCCGTTGGGGGCAAAGTAGGCGGTGATCGCGTCCTCCAGCCCGTGGTCGAGTACGAGCAGCACCTCGTCGCCCTCCTGGATCACGGTGTCGGTCTTGGGGACGAATCCAGAGCCATCGCGCAGCACCGAGATGATCTGGCTGCCTTCGGGCAGGGAGATGTCGCCCACGCGCTCGCCGATCGTCGGTGCCCCGACGCCGACCTCAAGCTCGATGATCTCCAGGCCCTCCTCTTCGAGCGCCAGCAGGTGAACCAGGCCGTAGCGCGGGACCTCGTGCTCGATCAACCGCAGGATGAGATCGGTCGCCGACACGGCGGGCTGGATGCCCAGCAGCCTGAAGTGGTCGTGATTGCGCGGGTTGTTCACGCGCGCGATGATCCTGTCGCACAGGTACTTCTCCTTGGCCACCTGACAGACGAGCATGTTGTCCTCGTCGTCGCCGGTCACAGCGATCACGAGGTCCGCCCGCTGGATGCCCGCTCGCTCGAGGACCCACAGCTCGGTCGCGTCGCCGTACTGGGCGGCGTGCTCGAACTCATCCTCGATCGCCAGGTAGCACTCGCGCGAGGACTCGATCACGCTGACCTCGTGCCCTCTGTCGATTAGCTCGCGGGCCAGGTTACGCCCCACCTTCCCGGCACCGACGATGATCGCGTACACGGCTAGACCAGCTCCGGCTGCAGCGCGCTTTCGAACATTTCGATCGCGTGCTTTGTCGGGGATATCGTGTGTAGGCCCTGCTCGCCATACCACGCTGCGCGCGCGGGGTCCATCACCCGCACGATCACCTTCGGGACGCCGAACCGCTTCTGGGCGATCTGCGCGATGATCAGGTTGGTGTTGTCGCCATCGGTGGAGGCGATGAACACGTCGGCGCGCTCGATCCCCGCCTGCAAGAGCGCGTCGATCTCGAGCGCCGTGCCGATCGTGAACTGACCCTGCGCGTCCTCCCAGCTGCGATCCTGCCCGGCATCCAGTCGCTCGTGTGACAGCGGATCCTCGTCGAGCACCGAGACCTCGTGCCCTGCCGCCAGCACGGACTTGGCGAGCGCCGAGCCGACTCGCCCGGCGCCGACGATCAGCACGAACATGAGCCCCCCAGACTGCCCCTGGCTGCGGTCATGGCGCTGAGGTTAGACGATGCGCCCCGGCGCTTCTAGGAACGCGCCGGCGTGAGCGCCGCACCGGGCTGGCCGACGGAGTCGCCAGCGGCGGGCGCCGTCACGATCACGCGGCATTCGGCCTTGTTGACGACGTGCTTGGTGGTGTCGCCGACGAAGTTTTCAAGCGGTCCCCCGCGCCCCCCGAGCCGAGCGCCGCCGCGGATCAGCGACGGCTCCTCGGCGCCGAGCACGATCGCCTCCACGCCGCGTCGGCGCGCCTCATCGACGATCGCGGGCCCTGCACGACGCGTGCGAACCGTGGCGGTCGCGACCTCGACGCCGGTGTACTCCTCCCCCACCGCCTTGGCCCGGGCGAGCGCACGGCGCGCGTGCATGATCTGCGCCTCGGGCAGGCCCGCATCCAGCGGCAGCGAAAGTGGGATGACGAAGATCCATACGGCCTCGATCGTCGCCGTGTCGATCGCCGCCTCATCGGTCTGCTCGCTCGCGACCAGGCGCGCCGCCGTCTGCACGATGTCATCGTCGAGCTCGGTGCCGAACAGCGGCACGAGGATCGAGCCGTAGTCGCGCTCCGGCGGGGGCTCGTGCTGCAGCACCGACGGCGCCACCGTCACCCGACGAAGCAGCGAGGTCTCGTCGGCGCGGCGGTAGACGACGTACAGCACGAGTCCAGCGAGCATCCACCCCAGCCCCACGTAGCGCGCGGGCTCGTGCACGACCATCACCGCGACCCAGCCCGCCGCTGACACCAGCGCGCCCAGCGCGGCCGTCAGGGGCAGGTCTCCCCCGCGCACTCTGATCGACGGCGCGATCTTGTAGGGGCGGTCGCGATCGGGCTCTGTGTAGCGCAGGCGACAGACCGAGAGGTGCGCGATCGTGAAGGCGAGCATCGCCCCGAACGCGTAGATGCCGACGAGGAACGTCAGGTCCTCGGGGACCACCAGCCCGGCGGCGATCACCCCCGCGATCACGATCAGCACGTAGGGCGTCGAGCGCACCGGGTGCAGGCGCCCGAGACCGCTCGGTATCTGCCGGTTTGTCGACAGCGAGTAGCCAAGCCGCGACAGCCCGAGCATGGCCGAGTTGGCGGCGGCGATCAGCGTCACGGTCGCCAGGCCGGCGACCACGTAACGCAGCAGCTGCTGCAGCCAGTGTGGATGGACCTGCGTCACGACGCCGACCATCGGGATGTTCAGAAACTGGCCGGCCAGCTGCGTCTTGCCGTCGTGCACCGGCAGCGCCGTCAGCGCGACGAGCCCGATCCCGACGTAGAGCACGATCGCGGTCGAGGCGCTCGTCTTGACCACCTGCCTCAGTCCCTGGCGACCGACCTTGACCTCGCCGGCCGCCCCCGACGCCGTCTCTAGCCCCGTGAACGCGATGGCGGTGAGCGTCAACGCGAACACGAGACCCGACCACGTGGGAGCGCTGCCCAGGTGGATCGAGGAGAACAGCGCGTGCGCGTTGAAGAACAGCGCCAGCCCAAGCACGACGATGAACCCCTGCAGCGCGAGGTCGGCGATCACCAACATGCCGATCCGCCTGGCACGGCGTCCTCCCAGGCCGCGGATGTTGACCAGCACGACCGATGCGATGAAGATCAGGGCCAGCCCGAGCGCCTCCGGCCCGTGCCCGAGCGTGCTCCAGAAGACGCTTAGGTACTGCGTCGCCGCGTAGGTCGTGATCGCGATCAGGATCACGTAGTCGAGGAGGATCGCCCAGCCGGCGACGAAGCTCACGAGCTCGTTGAACGCGTAGCGCGCGAACACCGTCGAGCCACCGCGCTCCTGGTGAAGCGACGCGCCCTCGACGTAGGTCATCGCGGTCAGCGCGAACATCAGGGCAGACGCCAGGAGCACGACCGGCGTCAGGGCCAGCGCGTGGCCCGCGATCACGCCCAGGGCGAAGTAGATCGCGCTCGCGAGCGGCAGGTAGACGATCGAGAACAGCAACGGCGAGCCCACGGCGTGACGCAGCGCGGCCACCGGGCGCGAGGGCACGTCGGCGAAGCCGTCCTCGCCGCCAGCCAGCGCACCGCCCTCACCTGGCGCGCCGGGGGCGCTGCTCATGCTCGCGGCTGCCTTCGCGTTTGGAGGTAGATGCGCCCCGCACCGGCGGCGAAGAACAGCCCCCCGAGCAGCGCGAGGATCGGGTTGCCGTTGGCGAACGCCTGCACGACGAGCGCGATCCCGATCGCGCACATCACCAGCGAGAGGACCCGCGTCAGACCACGGTGCAACTGTCGGCCGTCCATCTCAGTGCAGGTTATTCCCGTGCGAGCCCGGGTTCCGACGTGCACGCGCGATGGCGTCGTTCGGCCCCCATCGCGCAAAGCGAGCGTCAGGTGATGAGCGGGATGATCAGGATCGCGACGATGTTGGCCACCTTGATCATCGGGTTGATCGCCGGCCCGGCGGTGTCCTTGAAGGGGTCGCCGACGGTGTCGCCGGTGACCGATGCGGCATGCGCGTCTGAGCCCTTGCCGCCGTACTCGCCGTCCTCGATCAGCTTCTTCGCGTTGTCCCACGCTCCGCCGCCGGCCGTCATCAGCACGGCGAAGAAGAAGCCCACGACGATCACCCCGATCAGCAGCCCGCCGAGCGCCTGTTCGTCGATCAGCCCGACGATCAGCGTCAGCCCGATCGGCAGCAGCGAGGGCAGGATCATCTCGCGCTGGGCCGTCTTGGTGACGATGTCCACGCAGGCCGCGTAGTCGGGATCTTCGGTTTCCTGCATGATCCCGGGGTGCTCGCGGAACTGGCGGCGCACCTCCTCGACCACCGCACCGCCGGCACGGCCGACGGCCTCGATCGACAGCGAGGCGAACAGGCACACCATCATGCCGCCGAGCAGCAGGCCGATCAGCACCGGGGGTTCGTTGATCCCGAACGAGATCGCGTGGGTTAGCTTGTTTTCGAGTTCTTTCTGGAAGCCGGCGAACAGACCGACGGCGGCGAGCACAGCGGAGCCGATCGCGTAGCCCTTTGTGACGGCCTTCGTGGTGTTCCCGACGGCGTCCAGGCGATCGGTGACTTTGCGCACCTCCTCGGGCAGGTCGGCCATCTCGGCGATGCCGCCGGCGTTGTCGGTGATCGGGCCGAACGCGTCGAGCGCGACTATCAGGCCGGTCAGCGAGAGCAGACCCATCGCCGCCACGAGGATCCCGTAGATGCCGGTCACGCCGCCGCCTGCGAGCTTCCATGCGCCGAGGATCCCGAGCACGATCACGAGCGCCGGCAGCGCGGTAGCCTGAAGTCCCGAGGCGAATCCCTGGATGATGTTCGTCGCGTGGCCGGTGACCGACGCTCTCGCGGTCTTTTTGACGGGCGAGAAGCGGGTCGAGGTGTAGTATTCGGTCAGTCCGAATAGCAGCGCCGTCACCGCGATGCCGATCAGCGTGCACAGGTACAGGTGAAACCAGCTGGGGGTGTTTACCGAGCTGCCGACGACCTTGAAGGTGAGGTTGCGCATCAGCCAGTAGGTGATCGGGGCGAACGCCGCAGCCGCGATCACGCCCGAGACGATGAGCCCCTGCAGCAGCGCGCGCTCGACGTTGCCGGACCTCGTGCGCACCGCGAACGTGCCGATTATCGAGGCGATGATCGCGACGCCGCCGATCACCAGCGGGTAGATCACGACGCGCGTGGACTCGTGGAATGTGAGCACGCCGAGCAGCATGAGCGCAATCGCGGTGACCGCATAGGTCTCGAACAGGTCAGCCGCCATGCCGGCGCAGTCGCCGACGTTGTCGCCCACGTTGTCAGCGATCGTCGCCGGATTGCGCGGATCGTCCTCGGGGATCCCCGCCTCGACCTTGCCGACCAGGTCGGCGCCCACGTCCGCGGCCTTCGTGAAGATCCCTCCGCCGAGCCGGGCGAAAATCGAGATCAACGAGCCTCCGAAGCCGAGTCCGACGAGCGCGTCGACCGCCGTCTTCGGGCTGTCATTGAAGATTGCAGTCAGAGCCCCGTAGTAGCCCGCAACGCCGATCAGACCCAGCCCGACGACGAGCAGGCCCGTAATCGCCCCCCCGCGGAAGGCGACGCCAAGGGCCTCAGAGACCCCGCTGCGTGCGGCCTCGGCGACGCGTGCGTTGGCGCGGACCGAGACGTTCATGCCGATGTAGCCGGCCGAGCCTGAGAGCAGGCCACCGATCGCGAACCCGCACGCGACCGCGATGTTCAGGCCGAGGGCCAGCGCAATGAACACAACGACGCCGACAAGCGCGATGGTCGTGTACTGGCGGTTCAGGTAGGCGCGAGCACCCTGCTGCACGGCCAGCGAGATGCTCTGCATCTTCTCGTTGCCCGGCGAGAGCGCGAGCAGGGATCGCGTGGTCACGATGCCGTAGATCACGGCACAGGCGGCACAAACGAGGGCGACGACCACCCCGTGGTTCGTCAGAAAGCTGCTCAACGGTAATCCTCCGCGGTCTGATTGGCGGGCCGCGCGAGGATGTTCGCGCGCACATCTGCATCCCCGGGTCGCTCCACACAGCGCTGATCCGGCGCAAACGCGGCGCGCAGTCTATCGGGCTGGCCGCCGGCGTGCCCTCCGCGCGCGCGCCGCGCGCGCCGTGTGCGACCCGTCAGCGTCCGGGCACCCACAGCCTCCCGCTGGACTCCGCCGGACCCGGAGCGGGCGACCCATCGGGCTGCCGCGCCGCGTCTCCCCCGCCGTCTGGCTGAGCGTCGCTGGCCGGCTCGCCTGACCCCTCGCGCGCGGCACCGCTCTGCGCCTCGGGCTGCTCGGCGCTCGCCGTCTGCTTGGAAGCATGCGCCGCGCTCGCCTCGCGCGCGTAGGCCATCTGCAGCTGGGCCAGCGCATCGCGCAGGGGACGCAGTTCGCTCGGCCGCCTGCGCTCGAGCACCTCCAGCAGCCCGCTCACGCCGTCGATCGCGTCGCGCACCTGCTCGAGGTCGCGCTCGCCCTCGAGCGGCTGACCGGCCTCGCCGGACAGGCCGAGCCGCCGCCCGCCGAGGTTCAGCAACGAGACCGCCGCCTGGAGGGCCAGATCGGACGTCGTTATCCGACTCAGTTCCTCCTCGTATGCGGCTCGCAGCTGCTCCTCGGTGAGCTGCTCGCCCGCGTCAGCGGCGCGGGGATCGTCTGCGGGCCCATTCGGACCGCTGCTCACACAACCACCTCCTGTGCGTAGGTCTGCTGGGTCTCGCGCACCGAGGCGGCAAAGACCTCCTCGCGCGTCGCGCCCGCCTGGATCATCGCCCGCTGGCGCTGGGCGCCGTTACGCTCGGGAAACGAGAGCTCGATTCCCAGCTCGCCGCGAATCGGAGCGGTCCAGGCAATCAGATGCTCGAGCGCCTCGCGCGCGGGTCGCTCCTCGCCGCGCGCCAGGTCGATCAGCCAGCCGTCCATGCCAAGGCGGATCGCGCGCCACATGTTCTCCTCGATCAGCCGCGGCGGCGGATCGGTGAAGGGGACGCCCTCGTCGACATCGCGCGCCGCCTGCGCGATGCAGGCGACCATGAGCGCGGCCAGCGCGTCGGACTCCATGGCACTCGCCTGGGCGTCGCAGATTCGCACCTCGACGGTGCCGAACCTGAAGTGCGGCCGCACCGACCACCAAACCTGGGTGAACTCGATGATCGAACGCGTGCGCACGAGGAACTCGATGTACTCGCGGTAGGCGCGCCACCCACCAAACGCATCGGGCACGCCACAGCGCGGAAAGCTCTTGGTGAAGATCTGGGTGCGCGCCGAGTGAAGCCCGCTGTCCAGCCCGTCAACGTATGGCGAGTTGGCCGAGATCGCCAGCAGCAGCGGGAGCACCGGGCGCATGCGGTCACAGACGCGCACCGCGCGGTCGATGCCCTGCACGCCCATGTGCACATGCAGGCTGAACGTGTTGTTGCGCCAGGCCACGTACCGCAGGCCCTCCTCCACGCGGCGGTAGTGCTCGGTGTCGATGATTCGCTGCTGACGGTAGTCCGCCCAGGGATGGGTGCCGGTCGCGCCGAGCACCGCCCCGCGCGCCTCCGCCAGCGCGAACAGCCGCCTGCGTCGCTCGCGCTGGTGGGCAAAGGCCTCCTGCCAGTCAGCTCCGGCCCCGGAGATGATCTCGATCTCCGACGAGATCAGCTCACCGGTGATGCCGGCATGCAGCACCGCGTCATGCTCGGCGGCCTCGCGCAGCTCCTCAAAGCGCGCGGCCAGCTCGAGCGTCTGCGGGTCGAGGATCGAGAACTCCTCCTCGACGCCGGTCGTGAAGTCGGTCGATCGGGCGAACGTCTCGGCGGCTGCGTCCAGGTCAAGGCTGTTGGTCGTCACGAGTGCGCGCCTATCGTCAGGGCACGGGCGTCAGGTCAGGTAGAAGTACAGCGCGTAGAGCAGATCGACAGCTGGGCTGGACGTGTGGACCGTCACCTCTGGCGGCACCGTGAGCAGCGACTCGGAGTAGTTGAAGATGATCTTCACGCCCGACTCGACCAGCTCGTCGGCAAGGCCCTGCGCGGCCTCGCCGGGGACCGCGAGCACCCCCACGACGATGTCCTCGTCCTCGACGACCTGCGCCAGCTCGCCGATGTGTCGCACGGCCTGATTGCCGACCTGCGTGCCAACCGTGCCCTCATCGACGTCGAAGATCGCAACGACGCGAAAGCCGTGATCGGCGAAGATGTCCGAGGAGGCGATCGCCTTACCCAGGTATCCGGCGCCGAGCAGCGCGATGTTGTGCTGGCCGGCGGTGCGCAGGATCTTGCGGATCTGCGAGACGAGCGCCTCGACGTTGTAGCCGACGCCCCGCTTGCCAAACTTCCCAAAGCCCGACAGGTCGCGGCGGATCTGCGTGGAGTTGACGTGCGTGTAATCAGACAGCTCCTGCGAGGAGATCGTCTCCTTCCCCATCTTCTTGGCCTGCGTGAGTACCTGCAGATAGCGCGACAGACGCGCCGCCACGCCGAGCGAGAGCCGCTCGGCGGCTGCGCCGGCGCCGGCGGCTCCGGACAGCGCCCGCTGCTCCTGGTAGACCATCATCCGTGATGTGGTGGGTAGTTCACGGCCCTGACTCTAGACGCTCGCGCAGCACCGTCTCGTCGATGAAGTAGTCAAACAGCTCCTCGCCGTCGAGCGCGACGACGGGTATGCGCTCGAGGTATGCGCGGTGCAGGGCGTCGTCGGCGCTGATGTCGCGCTCGCGCAACTCGAAGTGCAGCTCCGCCTGGAGGTCGCGGAGCGCCGCCATCGCTTCGACGCACAGATGGCAGCCGGGCCGGGAGTAGACGGTCACCGTCGCGGTCACCGTCGCGGCTCCCCGGTCGCATATGCGTCGAGTCCCAGATAGCGCGGATAGGGAAGCTGTTCTGAGAACCGCGCGGCGCTCGCGATCATCGCCGCGTTGTCAGTGCAGAGCACCCGCTCGGGCACGTGCACGGTCGCCTGTACCTCCGCCAGTCGCCGGCGCAGCTCTCCGTTGGCCGCGACGCCGCCGCCGACAGCCAGCCGCTGCAGCCCGGTCTGCTCGAGCGCCTGCTCGACGCGCATCAGCAGGCTGTCGACGATCGCGGCCTGGTATGAGGCCGCCAGGTCGGCTGCCCGCGCCTGCGCCTCGTCGTCAGACATCTCGCGCAGCCGATAGAGCAGGGCGGTCTTGAGCCCGGCAAATGAGAAATCGAGGCTGCGAGCGAATGCCTGGCGTCCCGCGCCCGACGTGCTCGCCGCGCGCGAACCGGGAAACACGAAGGCCTCCGGATCGCCGCCGGCCGCCAGCCGCTCCAGCGCGGCCCCCCCGGGGTAGCCGAGGCCGAGCATCCTCGCGCCCTTGTCAAACGCCTCGCCTGCTGCGTCGTCGAGCGTCCTGCCGAGCACCTCGAAGCCGTCGTGGGCCGCCACACGCGCGAGCAACGTGTGCCCGCCGCTTGCGATCAGGCAAAGAAACGGCGGATCGAAGGCCTCGCCGCTGTCCTGCGAGAGCAGGAAGTTGGCCGCGACGTGGCCCTGCAGGTGGTCGACGGGCGCAAAAGGCAGCTCTCTGGCGGCCGCGAGCGCCTTGGCCGTGCACAGCCCGACGAGCAGCGCTCCGACCAGCCCTGGCCCCTGGGTGGCGGCGATAAGCCGCACGTCGTCGAGCGTCGCATCGGCCTCGCCGAGCGCCTGCTCGACGATCAGGTTGATGATCTCGAGGTGATGGCGCGATGCGATCTCGGGAACGACGCCGCCGAAGCGATCGTGCGCTCCCTGCGAGGAGATGACGTTCGCCCGAGCGTGCCCGTCCATGTCGATGACCGCTGCGCAGGTGTCGTCGCAGCTCGTCTCCAGTGCGAGGACCGTCATGTGGAGCCGGGGTTGGGTACGTCGTCCAGCGAGCCCACGAGCGTCGCCGGCGTGCGCCACATGACCAACGCATCCTCGCCGTTGTCCTGGTAATAGCGGCGTCGTACCCCCGCTGCGCGGAAGCCCTCGCGTTCATACAGCCGGATCGCGACGACGTTCGAACGGCGGACCTCCAGCGTGAAGCGCGCCCCGGGCTCGCCGACCCGCGCATACAGCTCGGCGAGCAGCGCCGAGGCCAATCCGCGGCGCTGCTGTGGCACGTCGACAGCCACGTTCATCACGTGCCAGACGGTGTCGTAGCGCGAGCAGATCAGATAGCCCACCACTCGCTCGCCGCAGACCGCCGCCAGGCAAACGCCCGATTGCTTGGAAAGCTCCAGAACGAACATCGCAAGCGACCACGGCGTCGGGTAGACGCGGCGCTCGACGGCCATCACGCCGGGGAGATCGGGGTAGGTCAGCGAACGTATCTCGACCGGCGGTGAGCGGTCCGCGGCAGGCTGCGTAGCGGAGCTCATCGCTCGGCCGCCTCGAGCCCCCGCGCTCGCTCGGCCTGGGTCGCCGCGGAACGCTCGAGCGCCAGCTCGGCGTCGGGACGCCGACAGTAGTCGGGCACGACCCGCTCGCGCGGCTGTGCAGCCTGGGCTCGCGCGCCTATCTCGCAAATGGCCACCGCGCTGACCTGATGAACCGAGTCTGCGTCCGGCGCGATGACGGCGCCCGCTGCCTGCAGATCGCCGCGATAGCGAACGGCTCCATCGCCTACGGCGCGCCACACCGCCCCGTGTTCGCCCTCAAGCGCCCGGGCCCGGGCGAGCAGGCCGCGCAGGTCGGCCGGCGCCAGCGCGCGCGCCGGCATCAGCTCGCGGTTTGCGCCCTGTTCGTCTGCGATGTAGGCGGCGGCGAAGACCTCGCCACGGCGCGCGTCGATCACCGCGAGCGTTGCGTCGCAGCCCGCCCCCTGCGCGAGCGCTTGCAGGCTCGAGACGCCGACGAGCTCAGCGGACAGGGACTGCGCGAGGCCGCGCGCGGTGGCGATCCCGACACGCAGACCCGTGAACGTCCCCGGACCGCGGCCGACGGCTATCCGCTCGACACCGTCCCAGCCGATGCCCGCCTGCCCCAGCAGCTCGGCTGCGAGCGCAAGCAGACGCGTCGTGTGCCCCGGATGCGCCCCCGGCCGCGGGTCGTCGCGCGCCTGCAAAACGTCACCCCCGGCCAGGCGCAGTCCCACAGCGGTGGACGGCGTCGACGTGTCAAATCCGAGCGTGGTCACCGCACCTCGATGCGCCGACGATCCCCGCCGTCGTGGCTGAGCGTGACGCGAAGTCGGGCGCTCGGCAGCTCGCTGCCTGACTGTGGTGGCCACTCCACGAAGGCGATCCGCCCGGGGCCGAGGTAGTCGGCGAGCAGTTCGGGATCCTCATGCTCGAGTTCCCCCAAGCGATAGAGGTCCAGATGCGAGACCGTGACCGCCGGCGCGCGATAGCGATGCCCGATGCTGAACGTCGGGCTGGTGACGGGGTCGTCGACACCAAGCGCCCGGGCGGCTCCGCGGACGAGCGTCGTCTTTCCGGCGCCGAGCTCGCCTCTGACGAGCACCAGATCACCCGGCCGCAGCTCGGTGGCCAGCTCGGCTCCAAGCGATTCTGTCTGCTCGGGATTCGAGGTCTCGACGACGCGCACGACCACTCGTGAGACTGTAGGCCACGCGCATCTATCCCGTTAAAGCGACCGACCCGCGGAGAGAGAAGAGTGCGGGCCGGTCGTGTTTCAGGAGGGATGGATAAGTGCTTTATCGGCAAGCTCGCGGGCCAACCTTAGGCCTTTTGCAACAAACGTCGCGACATTCTCTCTATACCCGCTTTTCGCCCGATAAACAGGGACTTTTGAGCGTCTAGAACAGTCCAAGCTGATCGGCCTCAGAGCGCTCTGAGACGGTCTCCGCGTCCTCTTCGCCTGCCCCGGCGGCGTGGGCGAGCTCAAGCGCGCGGCGGGCCTCCTGAACGTCTGACTGCGGCGGCAGATCCTGCGGGGGCGGCTGGTCGGGCGCTCCGAGCGCGAGCAGCTCTGGCAGCCGCGCGAAGTCCTCGCGCAGCGTCTCGAGCATCCGCGGCGTGTAGAGCGCGGCGGCGGGGTGATAGATCGGGTACAGACGCACCGCCTTGCGCCCGAGCAGGCGCACCTCCGGCTGGCCGTGCAGTCGCGTGATCCCGGTCGGGTCGTCGCGCAGCAGCTTGGTGGAGAAGTTCCCGAGCGTGCAGATCACGCTGGGCGCGATCAGCTCGACCTGGCGAAGCAGGTAGTCGCGGCAGTTGTCGATCTCGATCGGCTGGGGGTCGCGGTTGCCAGGAGGGCGGCACTTAAGTGTGTTGCACACAAACACGTCCGAGCGTGCCAGGCCGATCTCGCCGAGCAGCGAGTCCAGCAGCTTCCCCGCGCGGCCCACGAACGGCAGGCCCTGCTCGTCCTCGCTCGCGCCAGGAGCCTCGCCAACGAACATCAGGTCGGCATCGGCGTTGCCGGCGCCAAAGACCACTGTCTTGCGCGCCGCCGCTAGCTCGGCACAGCGTGTGCAGGACTGGGCCTGCGCGAAGACCTCCTTCAGGGCGTCGCGGCGCTCCACAGCCGACTGCCCGCGCTCCGAATCTGCCACGCACGGATCGTAGGGCCTTCTCTGGATCTCGGCAGTTGCGGCGAGCCCATGTGTGAGCTTGGACACACACTGGTGCGGCCCTGTCCGCGACTGTATGCTCTACCTAGTCGCGACCGGTATCCCCAAGGGAACTGGACCGAGCCAGATGATCGACATAGACCTCTCCGCCTGCCCATGAGGGCGCTGGGCACCGTGCAGGAGCTGCGCGGGGCGCTTGCGCCCTATCGTCGCGCCGAGCGCGTGATCGGCCTGGTGCCAACGATGGGCGCGCTGCATGCCGGACATCTCTCGCTGATCGAGCGCGCGCGCGAACGCTGTGACGTGGTCGTCGTGTCGCTGTTCGTCAACCCGGCCCAATTCACCGAACGCGCAGACCTGGAGAACTATCCCCGACGGGAGGAGCGCGACGCCGGTCTCGCCGCCGAGGCCGGCGTCGATCTGCTCTTCGCTCCGTCGGTCGACGAGGTCTACCCGCCGGGCTTCGCCACGTCGGTCGAAGTGCTCGGCGTGAGCGACCGGCTGGAGGGCGTCGCGCGCGGTGCAGAGCACTTCCGCGGCGTGAGCACGGTGGTGACAAAGCTGCTGTGCATGGTCCTGCCCGACATCGCCTACTTCGGTCAGAAGGACGCCCAGCAGGTCGTCGTGATCCGCCGCCTGGCAGCCGACCTCAACCTGCCGGTCGAGATCGAGGCATGCCCCACCGTCCGCGAGGCCGACGGCCTCGCGATGTCCAGCCGCAACTCGCTGCTGTCGGGCGAGCAGCGCGCTCGCGCGCGGGCGCTGCCCGCCGCCCTGGACGTGGCACTGCAGCTTTCCGCCGCAGGGGAGCGCCGCGCCGACGTCCTGCTGGAGAGCGCGCGCGGCGCGATGGCGCCCTTTGGCGTCGAGCCGGAGTATCTGGAGCTCGTGGACCCGGAAACGCTGGAGCCGGTCGCGTCGCTTGCGCGCGACGCGCTGCTTGCGATCGCGGCCCGGATCGACGACGTGCGCCTGATCGACAACGTCGTGCTGGGGACAGACGCGGCGCTTGGCACACGACGCTCAAGCGGAGAGCCACCGCTCGCCGTACCCCGCACCCACTGACAACGACGAGCACGAGGAGAGGCGACCACAGATGCAGCGCGTGATGCTGAAGTCCAAGATCCACCGGGCGACTATCACCGATTGCGATCTTCACTACGTCGGCTCGATCACGATCGACCCAGATCTGCTCGAGGCCGCCGACATCCTCGAGCACGAGCAGGTGCACGTGCTGGACATCGACAACGGCGCGCGCTTTGAGACGTACACGATCGCCGGCGAGCGCGACTCGGGAGAGATGAAGGTCAACGGCGCCGCCGCCCGCCTGGTCCATCGCGGCGACACGATCATCGTTGTCTCCTACGCGCACTACGACCGCACCGAGCTGGAGCACTACCACCCGCGCGTCGTTCACGTGCAGGCCCAGACGAATCGCATACTCACCATCGACGAGGAGGTGGCGACCCTGCTGACCTCGGCGTCCGTCCCAGCCGGGAACGGGCTGTCCGACTAGGCGCGAAGGGCGTCAACCACCCGAGAGGAGCTCCATGTCAAGCCACCCGAACATTGTCCCCGCGACGTTGGACGTGCCAGCTGATCCGGGCCCGCTGCCGATGACCCTGCCGCTGCTGGTCGAGAAGAAGCGGCTCGGTGACCCGATCGTGATGGTCACGGCCTATGACTACCCGAGCGCTCGCGCGGCGCAGGCCGCCGGCGTCGACCTCGTGCTCGTCGGCGACTCGGCGGCGACCACGGTGCTCGGCTACAGCGCGACCACGCCCGTGCGCCTGGACGACATGCTGGTGCTCGCGAGCGCAGTGCGACGCGGCCTGCAGACCCCGCTTCTGATCGGCGACCTGCCATTCGGGTCCTACGAGGTCTCAGACGAGCAGGCGATCGCAAGCGCGATCCGGATGGTCCAGGAGGCCGGCTGCGATGCGGTCAAGCTGGAGGGCGGCGGCGAGGCTCCCGCATCGCGCGCGCGGGCGATCGTCAACGCGGGGATCCCCGTGATGGGCCACGTCGGGCTGACGCCACAGACGTCCACCGCGCTCGGCGGATGGAAGGCCCAGGGACGCAGCGCGCAGGCGGCGGCGAGGATCGGCGAGCATGCGCTCGCGCTCCAGGAGGCGGGCTGTTTTGCGATCGTCTTCGAGGCGATCCCCGCGGCAGTCACCGACGAGCTGATGGGCGCGATGGACGTGCCGGTCATCGGCATCGGCGCCGGTCCGGCGACCGACGGGCAGGTGCTCGTGTTCCACGATCTGCTCGGAATGCGCGATGGACTGGGCCCGCGGTTTGTCAAGCGCTACGCGAACCTGCAACAGGAGATGAACGCGGGCGTTGCCGCATACGCCGAGGACGTTCGCACGCGCCGCTACCCGGCGCCCGAGCACACGTACTCGATCGATCCCGCCGAGCTCAGCGGGCTGCGCGAACTGCTGTCGCAGCCCGCGCGGCGCGGCTAGCTGAGCGGCTCGCCGTAGCGCTCGGAGAACGCGAACTCCCGCACCGGTTTTCGGGACAGGCGCGTCGGCCACGGGTCGGCCCGCCTGCCGACGAGCACGTATGCCGCGAGCGCGACGTCCTCGGGAATCGCCAGGAGCTGCTTGACCTGCGGCTCGGCCGGCGCCAGCAGCGTCGTCAGCGACGCACCGAGGTCCTCGTTGCGAAGGCCCAGCAGGATGTTCTGCACGAACGGATAGACGGAGGCTCCGCCCACGATGCTCGGGCGATCCAGCCCGCGATCCACGATCGCGAGGTCGCTGAGCCGCGCGCAGATGACCAGGTGCAGCGGCACCTCGTGGAGGTGCTCGGCGAATTCGTCGACGCGTCTGAGCATCCTCACTTGCGCCTCGTCGCGCTCCGGCGGCTGGGCGAGCAGCGCGCTCGCGCCGGTCTGCTCGGTGTACGCCCGCCAGTGGGGCAGGTAGAGGTCCGCCAGGGCCTGGCGGGTGCCGGCGTCGGTGACGGCGATCACGCGCCACCCCTGACGGTTACCGCCGCTGGGCGCAAAGCGCGCGTTGTCGAGCACTCGCCGCAGCGTCTCGCCGTCGACCGGGTCAGGCAGAAAGCGCCGCGTCGTGGGCGCGCAGCGCATCACCTCGTTGAGATCCACGGTCGCCCACACTAGCCGTCCCATCCCAATCGCGGCCGGCTGAATCACGACTGCTGGCCGGCATCGCTCCCCGACGCCCGAGCAGCTCAGCCGGCGCGCGGCGGCGCGCGGGCGGCTGAGGATATGCTCGCCGGATGGTGCGCCGCGTCCTGGTCCTCGGTGCCGGCTTCGGGGGCCTCGAGCTTTCGACGCTCCTCTCGGAGGCGCTTGGCGACGACGTCGAGGTCACGCTGATCGACAAGAGCGACTCGTTCGTGTTCGGCTACGCAAAGCTCGATCTGATGTTCGGACGCACGACGCCCCAAGCGGTGCGCCTGGCCTACCGCGAGATCGCCAAGCCCGGGGTGAGGCTCCTGCGCGAGACGGTCACCGCGATCGACCCCGGGGCTCGCGCGGTCACGACGGACGCCGGCGAGCACGAGGGAGACGTGCTGGTCATCGCCCTCGGCGCCGACTATGACCTCGATGCAACACCTGGGCTGGCCGAGGCCGGCGAGTTCTACTCGGTCGCCGGAGCGGAGCGGCTCGCCGAGCGGCTGCCGTCGTTCTCGACCGGTCGCGCGCTGATCGCGGTCTGCGGAGCGCCGTTCAAGTGCCCGCCGGCACCGAGCGAGGCCGCGCTGCTGCTGCACGACTATCTCGGCGCGCGCGGCGCTCGCGACGCCTGCGAGATCTCCTTCGTGATCCCGCTGGGCAGCCCGGTCCCTCCCTCGCCGGAGACCTCTCGCGCACTCGAAGGCGCCTTCGCCGAGCGGGGGATCGCGTTCGTCCCGGGCCGGCGCGTCAGCGCGGTGGACAACGAGCGCCGCGTCGCGGTGCTCGACGACGGCAGCGAGCTGCCCTTTGACCTGTTCCTCGGTGTCCCCAAGCACCGCGCCCCCGATGTGGTGATCGCGAGCGGTCTGGTCGACGAAGTGTACGTGCCGGTCAACCCGAGAACGCTCGAGACCCGCTTTCCGGGGGTCTACGCGATTGGCGATGTGGCGGACATCGGCGTGCCCAAAGCGGGCGTCTTCGCCGAGGGGGCGGCGCGGGTGGTCGCCGCGTCGCTGATCGCCGATGCCGGGCGCGGCGAGCAGCCGGGCGGCTACGAGGGACGGGGCTCCTGCTACATAGAGTTCGGCTCCGGTCGCGTCGGTCGTGTCGACGTCGATTTCCTCTCGGGCCCGAAGCCGACCGGCACCTATCAGGCGCCGTCGGCTGAGCTCGTCGCCGAGAAGCAGGAGTTCGGGTCCAGCCGGCGCGCGCGCTGGTTTGACACCTAGGCGCCGGCCTGCGCGCTGGCGACGATCAACCCTCTGGCCGGGCGGTCGGCCGCAGCGGGCGCGGGGAGGCTGTCAGCGCCGCTCCACGCGGCGGATCACCTTCGCCGGCGCCCCAGCCGCCACCGAGAAGGGCTCGATGTCCTCGGTGACCACGCTGTTGGCGCCCACCACGCAGCGCTCTCCGATGCGCACACCGCTCGTGACGACGACGTGGGCTCCCAGCCAGCAGTTGTCGCCGATGCTCGTCGGCCCGCGGCTCTCGAACCCCTGCCAGGTGATCGGGCGCTCGGGGTCGTCGTAGCGGTGGCTGGCGTCGGACACGAAGCAGCCGTTGGCAAGCATGCAGTGTTCGCCGATCTCCACCAGCTCGCTTGCGGCGATCATTACGCCAAGGTTCAGGAAGGTCCCGGCGCCGACCCGCACGCGCGCGCGCCCTGGCGCGGTGATCCAGACGTGCGGCTCGAGCAGCACGGCGCCACCCACATCCAGGCGCCCCTCGAGCAGCGCCTCGAGCACGTTGCCGTGCACCGGCCAGCGAACGAAGGACTCGCGCCGCAGGAACTCCCAATGGATGCGCGCGCGCTTCCAGGGCAGCGAATTCTGCTCATAGGAGCGCCACTTTCGCGCCCACAGCAGCGCCTGTCGCGAGAGCTCGCGCGCCGACGGCTCGCGCGAGCCCGCGCGGGCGCTCACGCGGCGACCTTCAGGCGCCGCTTGCGCTCTTGGGCTTTGCCGCGCTTGCTCGCCGACCTTCTCGCCGGGTTGAGCAGCTCAGCCAGGAAGCGCCCGGTGTGCGAGGCGGCCTCGGCGGCGACCTCCTCCGGGGTGCCGGCTGCGATCACCATGCCACCCTCCTCCCCACCCTCGGGGCCCATGTCGATCAGCCGGTCGGCGGACTTGATCACATCGAGGTTGTGCTCGATCACAACCACGCTGTTACCGGCGTCGACAAGCCGCCCGAGAACCTCCAGCAGTCGCTGCACGTCGGCAAAGTGAAGTCCCGTGGTCGGCTCGTCGAGGATGTACAGCGTGCGCCCGGTCGCCACCTTTGACAGCTCGGTCGCGAGCTTGATGCGCTGGGCCTCACCGCCCGACAGCGTGGTCGCCGGCTGACCGAGGCGCACATAGCCCAGGCCCACCGCATTCAGCGTCTCCAGACGTCGGCGGATCTTGGGAATGTGCTCGAAGAACGACAGCGCCTCCTCGACGGACATGTCGAGCACGTCGGCGATGCTCTTTGACTTGAAGCGCACCTCCAGCGTCTCGCGGTTGTAGCGCTTGCCGTGACACTGCTCGCACGGCACGTACACGTCTGGCAGGAAGTGCATCTCGATCTTGATCTGGCCGTCGCCCTTGCAGACCTCGCAGCGCCCGCCCTTGACGTTGAAGCTGAAGCGGCCCGGCTTGTAGCCGCGCGCGCGCGCCTCCTGGGTCTTTGAGAAGAGGTCGCGAATCACGTCGAACAGCCCCGTGTACGTGGCGGGGTTCGAGCGCGGCGTCCGACCGATCGGCGACTGGTCGACCGCGATCACCTTGTCGAGCTGATCGACCCCACGCAACGCGCGATGCGCCCCGGCTCGCTGGCGCGAGCGGTGCAGCCGGTTGGCCACGGCCTTCAGCAGCACCTCGTTGACCAGCGTCGACTTGCCCGAACCCGACACGCCCGTCACGCAGCACAGCACGCCGAGCGGAACGTGCACGTCGATGTCGCGCAGGTTGTTCTGGCTCGCTCCCTCGATCTCCAGATAGCCGGTCGGCGTGCGCCGCCGGCGCGGCACCGCGACGGCCTGCTTGCCCGACAGGAACTGTCCGGTGAGCGACTCGGGGACCAGCTCGACCTGCTCGGCGGTGCCCTGCGCGACGATCTCGCCGCCGTGCTCGCCCGCTCCGGGGCCGAGGTCCAGCAGATGGTCGGCGGCGCGCATCGTCTGCTCGTCGTGCTCGACCACGATCACCGTGTTGCCCAGGTCGCGCAGACGCTCGAGCGTCGCGATCAACTTGGCGTTGTCGCGCTGGTGCAGGCCGATCGACGGCTCGTCGAGGATGTACAGCACGCCGACCAGCGAGGAACCGATCTGGGTCGCCAGGCGGATGCGCTGCGCCTCCCCGCCCGACAGCGTGGCGGCCGCACGGTCCATCGACAGGTAGCCGATGCCGACGTTCTCCAGAAACTGCAGCCGCTCGGAGATCTCGCGCAGGATCAGCCTGGCCACGTGCCGGTCGGACTCCGACAGCTCGATGTCCGCCAGCCACTTCAGCGCCCGCCTGGCCGACAGCGCGGTGAAGTCCTCGATCCGCGTCCCCGCGACGAGCACCGCGCGCGACTCCGCGCGCAGGCGCGCCCCGCCGCACACCGGGCAGGCGCGCAGCGACATGAACTCCTCGATGCGCTGGCGCGTGAGCTCTGAATCGGTCTCCCGATAACGGCGCTGCAGGTTGTTGACCACGCCTTCAAAGCGTGTCGCGTACCTGCGCGTGCGCCCAAAGCGGTTGCGGTATGTGATCTGCAGGCGCTCGCCCGCGGTCCCGTAGAGGAACAGGTCGCGCTGCTCCTCGGGCAGATCGTCCCATGGCTCGTCGAGGTCCACCCCGTAGCGCTCGGCGATCGCCTCGGCGAGCTGTGCGTAGTAGTTGGATGCGCTGTTGGCCCACGGCGCGATCGCGCCGGCTGCGATCGACAGCGTGGGATCGGGCACGAGCAGCTCGGGGTCGATCTCCATCTGCGAGCCCAGCCCCGTGCATCGATCGCACGCGCCGTGCGGCGAGTTGAAGGAGAAGATTCGCGGCTCGAGCTCGACCAGCGACGGCCCGTGCTCGGGACAGGCGAAGCGCTCTGAGAACGTGTACAGCGTGCCCGGATCGGGCGCGACCCCGGGGACGATCTGCGCCGTCGCGGCGCGCGCGCCCTTGGCGCCCGTCTGATGGTCGCCGGGCGCGCCGGAGGCGCCCACCACCTCGATCTCCACCAGGCCGTCCGCCAGGCCGACGGCTGTCTCGACCGAGTCGGCCAGCCGCTTTCGCAGGTCGTGGCGCATGACCAGCCGGTCGACGACCACCGAGATGTCGTGCTTGTAGCGCTTGTCGAGCACGATCGACTCCTCCAGCATGCGCACCTCGTCGTCGATCTTCACGCGCGCAAAGCCGTCTGCGCGCAGCTCTGCGAGCAGCTTGCCGTACTCGCCCTTGCGTCCCCGCACCACCGGCGCCAGCACCATGAAACGCGTCCCGTCGGCGAGCTCCATCACCTGGTCGATGATCTGCTCGGCCGACTGTCCGACGATCGGCCTGCCGCAGATCGGGCAGTGCGGCTTGCCCACGCGCGACCACAGAAGGCGCAGGTAGTCGTAGATCTCGGTCACTGTCCCGACCGTGGAGCGCGGGTTGCGCGAGGTCGTCTTCTGGTCGATCGAGATCGCCGGCGAGAGGCCCTCGATCGAGTCCACGTCGGGCTTGTCCATCTGGCCCAGGAACTGGCGCGCGTAGGCCGACAGCGACTCCACGTAGCGACGCTGCCCCTCCGCGTAGATCGTGTCGAACGCCAGCGAGCTCTTGCCCGAACCCGACAGGCCCGTGATCACGACGAGCGCATCGCGCGGCAGGGCGAGCGAGATGTCCTTGAGGTTGTGCTCGCGCGCGCCCGAGACGACTATCTGGTTGCTGGCCGGCATGTCCGGCTCATTCTATGATGGCGAACAGACGTTCGCCTGCGGACGCTAGCCCTCGATCGCCGCGTACACCTCGTCGATCAGCTTCTGGCGGTCGGTGAGCGCGAAGTTCTCAGCCAGATAGCGGTCGGTGTCCGCGCGCGAGTCGCCGTTGAGCGCCATGTTCAGCGCGATCAGCCGCGCCCCGTCGAGCTCGTCGCTCTCGTCGGCGTCCGGCGCCTCGGCCTGGTCTCCGTTGATCGGCGCCGCCAGCGGCTCCTCTGGCGGCTCATCCTCCACACCGAGCTCGGGGACCGAAGCGTTCGGCGCCAGCACCGGTGAGCGTGGCTCGCGAGCCTGCGGCTCGACGATCCGCGCACGCGCCGGCGTCGCCGCGACGCCCGCCGGCGCCCCGCTGGACGCGGCGTCATACAGCTCGCCCATGTTGCGCTCCACGGCCGCGAGGTCGCCGGCGAGCATGCTCGCGCCGGCCCGCAGGCCCTCGACGAGCGCGCCCACCTCGACGTCCATAGAGGAGACGCGCTCCAGCAGGACCGACGTCGCCTGTGCGACCGCGGTCACATGCACGCGTGCCTGCGCGATCGCCTGCTCGCGCGTCGCCTCGGCGTCGCGCGCGGCCTCCTCGCGCACGTCGTGTGCGCTCTGCAGCGACTGGGTCTCGAGCTCGGCGGCCGCGGTCTCTGCGGCGTGCAGGATGCTCTGGACCTGCGTGCTCGCCGTCGCCGCCAGCGTCGGCTCTGCGGTGGACGGGCTGACGCGCGTCAGCTCCTCGATCTCCGCGGCGAGCGCTCGCAGATGCGCGTCCACGGCAGCGGTCGCATAGCCCCGCCGCGCAATCGGGAAGTCCCGGCGTTCGATGGCCTGCCGGTCGATGTCCACCTCGGCCATGCTACTAAGCGCCAGCGGCCGGTTGCGACGTGTGCCCCGCGGGCTCCAGAGCCTCGCGTTCGGTCTTCGCCCACTCGCTACGTTCGGTGAGCTGGCGCGCGGTCGAGCGCAGGAGCACCGGCCAGAGCATCCAGGTGTACATCGCATAGAGGTGTCCGAGCAAAAAGCCGTGCATCCACCCGACTGGCCCGTCGGCGGCGCGCGCCGCGACGGTCCCGAGCACGGTTCCTCCGAACGCGAGTAGGTAGACGAACAGCAGCTGCACGGCCGGGCCGTGATGCCACAGCGGAAGGGCGCCGGATATCGCGAACACCGCGGCGATCGTCAGCGCCAAGCCGACGAGCCCCTGCCAGATCGGCATCAACAGATACAGCACGAGCTCCAGGCGAGCGGGCAAACAGAACGGTGCACGCCACACCTCGCCCATCAGCGAGACGGCCTGCAGGTTGCCCTGCGACCAGCGCGTGCGCTGGCGAAACAGCGGGCGCAGAGCCGACAGGCCCTGCTGATCGACGATCGCCCGTAGCTCCTGGCGACCCTGCAGACCGCAACCGAGCAGCCGCAGGCCCAGATCCTGGTCCTCGGTCAGCCGGTCGCGCCAGGGGCCCTTGTGATCTGCGATCCAATCGAGCGCGCTCAGGCGGTTGAACTGGCCGTTGCCGCCCATCCCCGCAGTGGCCCAGCCGTTGCGCCCCGTCTGAAAGAGGTGGCCATAGACAGCGAACTCGTTGTGCTGCATCCAGGCGAGCGGATGCCCGCGGTTGTAGATGCTCACGAGCGCCTGCACTCCGGCGACCTCCGGGTCGAGGAAGTGCCCCGCTACATAGCGCGGGGCCTGCGAGTCCAGCCGGCCGTCGGCATCGATGATCACCACGATCACCTCGCTGCGGTCGACGCCGCCGATCATCTCCGCGATCTTCCTGTAGGCATAGTTGAGGGCCGCCGCCTTGCCCTGCTTCGCGTTCGGCGGGTCGCGACGCAGCACGACGAGGTCGCGGTGATTGATGCCCGCGAGGATCTGCGGGGTGCGGTCGGTCGAGCCGTCGTCGATCACGACGATGCGGCGACGGGGCAGCTGCAGCGACACCAGGCGCTCGACGCTGTCCGCGATCGTGATCTCCTCATTGAGGGCGGGAACGAGAAAGATCCAGACGAACTGGTCTGCGATGTCCGGCGGGGCAGCCGGAGCTAGCGCGCGTGCGCGCTGCGCGCGCAGGAACAGCATCGCGCTCCACACGAGCATTGCGACGCTGATCAGGAGGCCGAGCGCCAACGGCACCTGCCAGACGACGGGCACGCCGTCCAGCGGCCATTTCACATCAGCCACGGCGCGTCGAGCTGCTCGCTCTCGCCGTCGGGCTCAGCCTCTTGGTCCGCGACGGACAGCTGATCCTCGAGCCCGTCGAGCGACATCAGCGGGCCCTGAAAACCGGCCGCGTCGAGCACCACGCGCCGGTTGTAACCCGCTCCGAACGGCGTGGGGGCCGTACCGCCGAGTAACAGGTACTCGAGCGCGGCGACGATTCGCTGCGCCGCCATACCGTCGCCGTACGGGTTCGCCGCCTCGCTCATCTCCACGTAGGCGGCCTGGTCGCTGAGCAGGCGGTTACCCTCGGCGGCGATGCGGTCGGGGTCCGTGCCGACGAGCAGCAGCGTTCCGGCCTGGATGCCCTCGTTGCGCTCCGTGCTCTCGCGTGTAACGAGCACGGGCTTGCCGAGCGAGGGCGCCTCCTCCTGGATACCGCCGGAGTCGGTGATCACCAGCCGGCTACGATCCAGCAGCCGTGCGAACTGGGCGTAGCCGAATGGTCCAGTTAGCAGCACGTTGTCGAGCTCGGACAGGCGCGGCGAGAGGTTTTCGCGCACCTGCGGGTTGGGGTGCATGGGGACCACGAAGCGGATGTCCTCGTGCGCGCGCGCGAGCCGCGCCACGCCCTCTGCGATCCCTTCAAGCCCCTTGCCCCAGCTCTCGCGACGGTGGGCGGTAACCACCACGATCGGCTGATCGCCGTCGTGCAGGCGCTGCAGCTCTTGATCTTCGAAGTTCACCGGCAGCCCACGGGCCCAGCGCAGGGCGTCGATGCCCGTGTTGCCTGTCACGAAGATCTGCCCCACCGGGACGTCCTCGCGGACCAGCGACTGCAGGTTGGACATCGTCGGCGCGAAGTGCAGGCACGCGATGCACGAGATCAGCTGGCGATTTAGCTCCTCGGGGAAGGGCGTCAGGTTGATGCCCCCCGTACGCAGACCGGCCTCGACGTGCATCACCGGTATGCGCAGGTGAAAAGCGGCGAGGGCGGCCGACATCGCCGAGCTCGTGTCACCGTGCACCAACACGGCCGCCGGCGCTTTTCCGCGCAGGATCTGCTCGCTGCTGGCCGGCCCGTTGGGGACTCCGAACCACTCCACGTAGAAGTCCTCGAAGCGGCGCATCACCGAGGTGACGCGCTCGTTGAGCTCGCGCCGCGTACCCGCCCACAGCGTGACGTCGGCGGTAATGCCCGCGAGCCCGAAGATCTCGTGCACCATGCGGTGGTGCTGGCCGGTGGAGATCACGATCGGGCGGTAGAACTCGCTCTCGCGTAGCGCCAGGATGATCGGCACGAGCTTGATCGCTTCCGGACGGGTGCCGACCACTATCGGCACGACCAGCTGCGTGGCCGAGGGCGGGCGTTGAGCGGCCTTCGGGGCCCACCCCGACTGCGCCGCGTCAGCCTCGTTCGCCGCCGGCACCGCGCTGCTGATCGACTCATCGCCGGCCAGCTCGATGCCCTCTCCAGCCGCACCAGAAGGCCGGCCACTATCGTCGGCGCCCGCCGGCTCGGTCGTCTGCGCGAGGCCGGCGTCGCGACCCTCCGACGATGCGGAACCGTCCTCCTCGAGCCCGTCGCGCCCGCGTCGGTCGGGCGGGGTGGACGGCGCCCGAGGGTCGGGGTAGCGGACTAGGTACTGGCCGCGGCGCTCGCCGGAGCTAGAGGTGGAGCTTGATTCGTCGTCCTGATCGCCGTTCGGTGCATTGCCGGGAAAGGCCATGACGGGCACATCCGTTGTCGCGGTGACCGTTCTCAGCGGATGATTCGGTAGGCTCGCGCGGAACCTTGAGCCCTGGGCGGGACACTGCGGACCAGTGTCGACCAGCTCGCCGCACCCGTCGTTCAGGAGATGTCGGGCGTCGGCACGCTCCCGGCTGTCTCGCCGCCAGCCGTGAGATCCTCGCTGGCGTCGGCGTCGCCAGCGGAGTAGGCAGCGACGCCGCCGCCCGCTTCGATCTCGCGCAGGTCGCGACGCAACTCGCGCAGCTCGTCGCGCAGCTGAGCGGCGTACTCGAAGCGCAGCTCGTCGGCCGCGGCGATCATCTCCTCCTCCAGCTCGACCGCCATCCGTTGAAGCTCGTGCGGGGGCATCTCCTGCGCCCGCGCGCGACGCTCGCTCGCGCGCCGGCGACCGCGCCCGCGCGGGAGCTTGGACTCGGCCTGTAGGAACTCGGCGATGTCCGAGATGCCCTTGACGATCGTTTCGGCAGTGATCCCGTGCTCCTGGTTGTAGGCGACCTGGATCTCGCGCCTGCGGTCGGTCTCCTCGATCGCCGCGCGCATCGCCTTGGTTTCGCTGTCGGCGTACATAAGCACGGTGCCCCCGACGTTGCGCGCCGCCCTGCCGATGGTCTGCACGAGCGAGGTCTCGCCACGCAGGAAGCCCTCCTTGTCGGCGTCGAGGATCGCGACCAGCGAGACCTCGGGAAGATCGAGGCCCTCGCGCAGCAGGTTGACGCCGACGAGCACGTCGTACTCGCCCAGCCGCAGGTCGCGGATGATCTGGATGCGCTCGAGCGTGTCGATCTCCGAGTGCAGGTAGCGCGTCTTGAAACCCAGCTCGAGCAGGTAGCCGGCCAGGTCCTCGGACATCTTCTTGGTCAGCGTCGTCACGAGCACCCGCTCGTCGCGCTCGGTCCGCCGGCGCACCTCGTTCATCAGGTCGTCGATCTGGTTGCGCGTCTCGCGCACCTGCACCACCGGGTCGACGATCCCCGTCGGCCGCACGATCTGCTCGACGATCCGCGTCGACTGCGCGCGCTCGTACTCGCCCGGCGTGGCCGAGATGAACATCAGCTGGGGCGTGATCGAAAGGAACTCCTGGAAGGTCTGCGGCCGGTTGTCCAGCGCGCTCGGCAGGCGAAAGCCGTAGTCGACGAGCGTCTGCTTGCGCGAGCGGTCGCCCTCGTGCATTCCGCCGATCTGCGGCACGGTCTGATGGGACTCGTCGATGAAGCAGACGAAGTCCTTGGGGAAGTAGTCGATCAGGCAGTACGGCCGCTCACCCGGGCGCCGGCCGTCGAGCACGCGCGAGTAGTTCTCGATACCCGAGCAGAAGCCCATCTCCCGCAGCATCTCCATGTCGTACTGCGTGCGCTGGCGCAGGCGGTGGGACTCCAGCTGCTTGCCTTCGGACTCCAGCTGCTCGCAGCGCCCGGTCAGCTCGCGCCCGATCTCGGCTACCGCACCCTCGATCGTGCCCTCCTTGACGTTGTAGTGCGTCGCCGGCCAGATCGCGACGTGCTCGAGGTCGTCCTCGATCACCTCGCCGGTGAGCGGGTCGAAGTGCGTCAGGCGCTCGACCTCGTCGCCGAACATGCTCGCGCGAAACGCGGTCTCGGCGTACGCCGGGAAGACCTCGAGCGTCTCGCCCTTGACCCTGAAGGTGCCACGCCCGAGCGCCGTGTCGTTGCGCGTGTACTGGATCGACACGAGCTTGCGCAGCAGCGCGTCGCGATCTACCTCCTCGCCGCGGCGCAGGATCTGCATGTTCCTCTCATAGGTCTCGGGCGAGCCGAGTCCGAAGATGCACGACACCGAGGCCACCACGATCACGTCGCGCCGGGCGAACACCGCCGCTGTGGCTGCGTGGCGCAGCCGGTCGACCTCCTGGTTGATCGCCGAGTCCTTCTCGATGTACAGGTCGCGGCTGGGCACGTAGGCCTCTGGCTGGTAGTAGTCGTAGTAGGAGACGAAGTACTCGACCGCGTTGTCGGGGAAGAACGTGCGGAACTCGTTGCACAGCTGTGCGGCGAGCGTCTTGTTGTGGGCGATCACGAGCGCTGGACGCTGGACGGCCTCGATCACACCGGCCATCGTCATGGTCTTGCCCGTGCCGGTCGCGCCGAGCAGCGTCTGGAAGCGCTCCCCGCCGTCTACGCCCTGCGCGAGCGCCTCGATCGCCCGCGGCTGATCGGCTGTCGGGACGAACGATGAATCGAGGCGAAAGCGAGGCATGGCGCTGGCCTCCTACGGTAGCCCGTTCGCTGGCGCGCGCGTGCGGGCTCGCCGCGCTCGCGCTACTAGATCCCCAGCTGGCGCGGGTAGGTGGCCTGGTAGTCGCGCTGGGCGGCGAGCACGCGGCGCACGTATTCGCGTGTCTCGGCGAACGGGATGTCGCCAACGGCGAGCGTAGTGCCGTCCGCGCTGGCGCGGGCGACCCACCCGTCGACGTTCGCCAAGCCCCCGTTGTAGGCCGCCACCGCGAGCATCTCGTTGCCTTCGTAGTGGTTGAGCAGGTACCTCAGGTAGTAGCTGCCGTAGGCGACGTTGACGCTCGGCGTGGCCAGGTCGCCGGCCGTGAACCTCGTGCCGCCGGAGAGATGCGCGAGGTAGTACGCGGTCGCCGGGAGGATCTGCATCAGGCCCTGGGCCCCGGCGGTCGACGGTCGCGGTTCGAACTTCGACTCGGCGTAGATCACCGCGGCGATCAGCGCCGGGTCAAGGCGCTTCTCGGCCGCCTGGCGACGGATGATGCTCGCGTCGCTCAGCGGCAGCCCACGCTCGGCCTGCTTGACCGTCGATCCGATCACCACGACCAGCAGGATCGCGAAGGCCACGATCGCGATCGTGCCCGCTGTCACCCGTCTCATGCTGAGAGCTTGTCAAGCATCGCCGACAGTGCTCGCTGCAGGTCGTCCTCGCTGCCGTCGTTGTGCACGACGAACGTCGCGCGGCGAGCCTTCTCGGCTTGAGAGAGCTGGCGCGTCGCGCGCTCGTCTGCCAAGGCGTGATCCCGCCCCGCCGCCCGCTCGCGGCGCACGGGCTCCTCGGAGACGACCGCGATCGTCGCGTCATACAGCCCGTCCATGCCGGCCTCGAAGAGCAGCGGCACCTCGACGACGGCCGCGCGCGGCGGGGGTGTCCGGCCACGCACCTCCGCCAGCCATTCGGCGATGCGCGCGCCGACCAGCGGCCACACGAGTCCCTCGAGCCACGCGCGGTCCTCGTCGCTGGCGAATGTGCGCCGCGCGATCGCATCGCGATCGACCACACCGCCCGGCGCAACGTCTGAGCCCCAGCGCGCCACCACCTCGTCGCGCAGCGCCTCGCCGCCGTACAGCTCGTGCACAACCTGGTCGCTCGACAGCACCTCGGCACCCAGCCGCGCGAGCGACGCAAGCGCCGTCGACTTGCCGGCGCCCATGCCCCCGGTCAGGCCGACGAAGGGCACCGCCGTCAGCTTGCGGGCGCCGCCCAGTTGCGCTCAGTCCTGCTGGGCGGGCTCGGAGGCGGGCTCCGGTGCGCTCGCCTCGGCCTCGGGAGCAGCCGCCTCGCTGTCGGCCGCCGCCTGCTCGCCGGGCGAGCTGTCCTGCACCGCTTGTCCCGCGGGCGCGTCGGGGAGCGCGCTCGCCTCTGCGCCCGCATCGCCGGCGGGTGACGGCACGGCCGCCTCGTCCGGCTGAGCCTCGGGATCGGCCTCGCCCGTGGCCGGCTCCGCCGGCGCCGCGGCGGCCTCGCCAGCGGCCGACTCCTGTGGCGGCGCATCGCTCTCGGCGGCGACCTCGACGGCCTCCGCAACCGGGGCGTCGGCGGCGCTCGCGGACGCCTCGCCGGCCCCGGCTGGCTCCTCCGCGGCGGGCTGGCCCGGACGCGACACGGGCAGGATCTGGTCCTCGACGCGCTTGGCCGACAGCGACAGCCGTCGGCGCTCGGAGTCGATCTCGAGGATCTTCACGCGAATCTCGTCACCGGGATGAACGATCTCGCGCGGGCTCTCGACATGGTGGGCCGCCAGCTCTGAGATGTGCACGAGGCCCTCGACCCCATCCAATATCTCGACAAACGCCCCGAACGTGACGACCTTGGTGACCTTGCCAGCGAGCTCGTCACCCACGTTGTAGGTATCCACGATTCGCTGCCAGGGATCCTCCTGGGTCTGCTTGAGCCCCAGCGAGATGCGCTGGCGGTCGCGATCGATGTCGAGCACCTTGACCTGGACGGTGTCGCCGATCGTGAGAATCTCGCTGGGATGGTTGACGTGGGACCACGACAGCTCTGAGATGTGGATCAGCCCGTCGATCCCGTCCAGGTCGACGAACGCTCCGAAGTCGACGATGTTCGAGATCTGACCGTCGACGACCAGCCCCGGCTGGAGGCGGTCGAGGATCTGCTGACGGACCTCCTTGCGCTCCTCCTCGAGCACAGCGCGGCGAGACAGCACGACGTTGTTGCGCGAGCGGTTGAGCTCGATCACCTTGGTCTCGATCTGGGTGCCCATGTATTCATCGAGATTGGGCACGCGGCGGATGTCGACCAGCGACGCCGGCAGAAAGCCGCGCACGCCGAGGTCGATGATCAGTCCTCCCTTGACCACCTCGATGACCGTGCCCTCGACCGGCTCGCCCGACTCGGCGGCGCTCTCGATTCGGCGCCAGGCTTTCTCGAAGCGGGCGCGCTTCTTGGACATGATCAGCCGCCCGTCCTGGTCCTCCTTGGTGAGCACGATCGCGTCGACCTCTTCGCCGAGATGCACCTCGTCGTTGGGGTCGACCGACTTGCGGATCGACAGCTCGCTGGCCGGGATCACGCCCTCGGACTTGTAGCCGATGTCGACCAGCACCTCGTCGTTGTCGATGCGCACGACGTGACCGGTGACGACCTCGCCCTCCTCGATCGGGCGGAACGTGGCCTCGTAGTTGGGAACGATCTGCCCGTCGACCTCCAGCAGCAGCCCGTTGGACCCCTCGACCACCTGGGCCTGGGGATTCTCGATCACAGTTTGCACCGGGCGAAGCGTAGCGCAGCCGTATGATTCGGGCAGATGCCGACGCGGGCTACAAAGCGGGGTGCACAGCGCACCCGTTTGACGCACGACTGCGAGGTCCTGATCTGCGGCGCCTCGTTCGCGGGCCTGGCCGTCGCGCGCGAGCTCGCCGGCACCGGCGCGCAGGTGCTGATGATCGACCGCTATGAAATCGGAGAGCGTCAGACCTCTGCCTGCGCGATGCCCACCGTCTGGCTGCAGGCGCTTGACCTGCTGGACTCGCTGCGCCAGAGCTTCGACGAGCTGGTCGTGCACACGCCGTCAGGCACCTCGCGCTGGCCGCTGCCCTGGTCGTTCTCCACGTTCGACTATCGCGCGCTGTGCGCGCTGCTGCATGGCCAGGCCGACACCCCGTCGCTCGCCTTCGAGACAGCCACAGTCACAGGTCGCGACGGCTTCACCGTGCAGACCGACCGCGGCGAGCTGCGCGCGCCGCTGATCGTCGACGGGCTGGGATGGCGGCGGGTGCTGTCCAACCGCACCACGATCCAGCCACCGAACGCCCGGCTGTCGCGGGGCCTGGAGGTTCACCCCGGGGGTTGCGGCGAGGACATGGAGCTGTGGCTGGACCCGCGCTACGTGCGCTCCGGCTACAGCTGGAGCTTCCCGGCCGACGGCGAGCTGCGCGTGGGCGTCGGGTCGTTCTGGCCGGCGCATCACGTAAAGCAGCCGACCGTTGAACTGGCCCGCGACCTCGGCCTGCCGGCGGAGGGCTATCAGGGCAACTGGATTCCCCACGAACTGCGCCCGGCGGTCGAGGACGGGGTGTTCTTCGTCGGCGACTCCGCCGGACACTGCCTACCAGTCACCGCCGAGGGGATCCGCACCGCGCTCTACTTCGGCCTGGCCTGCGGGCGCGAGCTGCGCGCGGTGCTGGACGGCCGGCGAACGCGACTCGAGGCGCTGCGCCGCTACGGAGCGTTCTCTGACTCGCACGCCACGAAATACAACTGGCTGTTGCGCGTCCAGCAGGCGATCGGCCGCCTGATGACCACCCCGGTCCCAACCGCGATCTCGCTCAGCCTGCGCTCGCGCCGCCTTGCGCGCTGGGGGTTCGATCACTACCTCGCGATCGCCCCGCCCACGTTTGTCGGTCCGATCGCACATGGCACCCAGCGCGCGCGGCCGGCTCCCGTGATCGCCACGGCCTGAGCGCCGCCTCGCGCCGGCTGGTCGCCGGGGCGCGCCCGCCGAGCGAGCTTCGGCCAGCGATCTCAGGCGACCCGGCGAAGGCGTCGCGCCGGCTTGCTCGCCGCGTCCAGCGCCAGCCGGCTGGCCTCGATCGCGCTTGCCCAAGAGACCTCGCTGAGCAGGCCGGGCGCCGCCACCATGTCGCCCGCCAGGAACACGCCATCGCCCCGGTCCACAGCCGGACGGTCGCGCCAGGTCGTGCCCGGCATGTCAAGCGCACCAGAGCGCGCGTCGAGCACCTGGCGCCGGCGCCAGGTGACGCGCTCGCGCCAGTCCTCGAGGCTCGCGTCGAGCAGCCGCTCCAAGCGAAGCGCCGCCTGGTCGGCGCTCTCGCCCGGGCGGATCGGCATCTGCGCCTGGATCAGCTCCTCGCCTGGCGGCGCCACCTGCGGGTTGGCGGCCGAGTAGCGCCCGATCCAACCAGCCTCGTCCATGTCTGAGACGATCGTCGGGTCGCCGCGGCGATGACGCAGGCCGAGATCCAGACAGACCGTATTGCCGCTCATCCAGCGCAGATCCTGATCGCCGAGCAACTCGCGCGCCTGCTCGAGCTCGATCGCGAGGATCACCGGTGCCTCCGGGAGCTGCTGCACGCGCGTGCCCGCCTGCACGCTGACCCCCAGCTCGCGCGCGCGGCCCTCCAGCGAGGCGACGAGCGTGCTCCAGCCGCCGACCGGGTAGCGCACGATCGTCGGCACGCTCAGCAGGCGCACAGCCCGCGGCCATAGGAACGCGGCCGACAGCTCGCCCGGGTCGTGGTGGTAGGTGTACACCCCAGCCACCGCTGACAGCGCCGACGCGGTCTGCTCGTCGGTGTGGCCGGCCGCCCAGCTGCGGAAGTCGACGTCGACCGGCGCCTCGCGGCCGCGCAGGCGCAGCACGCCCGGGAGCATGGCCAGCGGCGGGGTGCGACGCACGACGCCGTCCAAGCGCAGCCGCGCGCCGGTCAGTCGGGCGGTGACGTGCTCGGGCAGCAGGTCGCGCGCACGCATCCACTCCCAGAAGTCCCCGTCGTGGTACATCGCGTGGGGACCGAAGTTGGCTTTGTAGGGCCCGTCGGTGCTGCGCGCACGCCCGCCGAGCTGCTCGTGGGCCTCGAGCAGGCGCACCGCCGCGCCGCCCTCGGCGCAGGCGATCGCCGCGGTGAGCCCCGCGATCCCCGCCCCGACGATCGTGATCTGCGAGCCGGTCCTCACGCTGCTGTCGAGCTGAGTCATGACGGCTGTCCTTTCGTGCTGTGGCTGCCGGACAGCATTCAACCTACGCCCGTACTGGCCTCGTTTACAGTTCCAGTTATGCCTCGACAGAAAGGACCAGTTGCTCGGCTCGGTCTGTTGCTCGAGATCGACCCCGACACAGAGGTCACGCTGCACGAGCAGCTCGAGCGCGCGCTTCGCGAGCACGTGCGCTCCGGGCGGCTTGTCGCGGGCACGCGCCTGCCCTCCACGCGCGGCCTGGCGAGCGAGCTCGGGGTCTCGCGCGGGGTGATCACGGAGGCCTACGGCCAGCTGGCGGCAGAGGGGTATCTGACGATGAGCCAGGGCGCGCCGGTGCGCGTCGCGCGGGCCGTGCGCACCTCGCCGCCGCGGCGCCCGGCGCAGTCGCTGCTGCCCTCCTTCGCCTACGACTTCCATCCCGGGCTGCCGGACCTCGCCGGCTTCCCCCGCGAGGCATGGCTGCGCGCGCTGCGGCGCGCGCTGCGCGAGTCGCCGCTCGCGGCCGTGGGCTACGGCGATCCGCGGGGCACGCCCGAGCTGCGCGAAGCGCTCGCGAGCTATCTCGGCCGGGTCCGCGGCGTGGCGAGCGACCCGGAGCACATTCTCGTCTGCACCGGGTTTCTGCAAGGCCTGTCGCTGGTCTGTCGCATGCTGGCCAGCCGCGGCGTGGAGCGGGTCGCGCTCGAGGACCCCGGCTGGCACCCGCACCGGCTGGTCGTCGAGCAGGCCGGCATGGACGTCGTGGCCGTGCCCGTCGACCCACACGGGCTACGCGTACGCGAGCTGCACGACTCCGGGGCCGACGCGGTGATCGTCACGGCCGCACGTCAGTTTCCGACCGGTGCGGTGCTTGCGCCGGAGCGCCGGGCCGCGCTGGTCGAGTGGGCCGAGGAGGATCGGCTGATCATCGAGGACGACTACGACGCCGAGCTTCGCTATGACGGCGTCGCGGTGGGTGCGGTTCAGGGTCTCGCGCCCGAGCACGTCGTGTATTGCGGATCGGCAAGCAAGCGCCTGGCGCCGGGCATGCGCCTGGGCTGGCTGCTGATGCCCTCCTGGATGACCTGGGAGCTGACGGCTGCCAAGACGATCGAGGACGGCGGCTCGGAGGTGATCGGCCAGCTGGCGCTAGCGGACTTCCTCGCGCGCGGCGAGCTCGACCGCCACCTGCGGCGGATGCGCCTGCGCTACGGCGCCCGGCGCGAGGCGCTGCTGAGAGCGCTCGCGCGCCTAATGGCGCAATGCACAGTCGCGTGTGACGACGCCGCCGGGCTGTTCGAGCTGCTCGAGCTGCCGCCGGGCATCAGCGAGGCCTCGCTGATCGCCGCCGCCGGCAGGCGCGGCGTCGGCCTGGAGGGACTGTCCTGGCATCGCTTCTCACACGGTGGCCCCCAGGGCCTGCTGCTCGGCTATGGCAACCTGTCTGAGCCTGCGATCGAGCAGGGTGTGCGCTTGCTGGCCGAGGCGCTGCAGGAGGTTCGCGCGGGCGCGGGAGCCTCCCGGTCGCTCATCCGACCTTTGCCGTGAACGCGACCTCGGGGCTGTCACGGGGCGCTCAGCGACGCACGACGAGCACCACCCCGACGACCAGCAGGACGAGCCCGGCTACACGCGGCGCGGTGACCGGGTGCTTGGCGACGCCGAGCAGCCCGAAGCGGTCGATCAGCACCGAGATCGCCAGCTGACCGGTGATCACCGCCGCCGTGAGCCCCGCGGCGCCGAGCGTTCGCACGGCCACCAGCGCAACCGTCACATAGGCCGCACCGAGCAGCCCCCCGACGAACGCCCACCAGGGCGCGCCGCCGGCGTGAGCGATCGTGCCCCACCCGCCGTTGACGAAGGTGGCGATCGCGACGAGGGCGACGGTCCCCACGAGAAACGACACGCTGGCGGCCTGCACCGTGCCGATCGCCTTGCCCAGACGCGCATTGACCGCTGGCTGCGCGCCGACCAGGCAGCCGGCGATGATCGTCAGCCCCACAGCCAGCGCCCGGCTCATCGCAGCCTCGCGGACAGCGCTCCGCTCACTTGGCCTCCAGCCAGTTCGCGCCGACGCCGATGTCGACGGCCAGCGGTGGGTCGTGCTCCCAGACGCCGACCATCTGCGCCTCGATCAGCTCGCACGCCCGCGCGGACTCGTCCGGCGGCCCCTCGAACAGCAGCTCGTCGTGGATCGTGAGGATCAGGCGCGTCTCCAGCCCCTCCTGCGACAGCGCGCGATCGCAGCGCACCATCGCGAGCTTGATGATGTCAGCCGCGGTGCCCTGGATGACCGTGTTGACCGCGAGGCGCTCGCCGAGCGTGCGCGTCTGGTAGTTGCGCGCCGCTAGCTCGGGGATCTGGCGGCGACGGCCCCACAGCGTGGTGACATAGCCCTCCTGCCTGGCCCGCTCGATCGTCTCGGCGATGAACGCCGCGACGCGCGGGAAACGCTCGAGGTAGGCGTCGATGAACTCCTTGGCCTCCTCGCGCGGGATGTTCAGCCGGTCGGCGAGCCCGTAGTCGGACAGCCCGTAGACGATCCCGTAGTTGATCATCTTCGACTTCGAGCGCATCCCCGGGTCGATCTCGTCGCCGGCCACGCCGAAGACCTGCGAGGCGGTGGCGGTGTGCACGTCCTCGCCGCGCTTGAAGATGTCCTCGAGCACGGGCTCGCCGGCCACGCGGGCGAGTACGCGCAGCTCGATCTGCGAGTAGTCGGCGCTGATCAGCACGTTGCCGTCCTGCGCCTGAAAGCAACCGCGGATCTCGCGCCCCAGCGGCGTGCGGATCGGGACGTTCTGCATGTTCGGGTTGGTGCTCGACAGGCGCCCGGTCTGGGCGACGGCCTGCAGGAACGTGGTGTGGATGCGCGAACGCTCGTCGGTCATCGCGGGAAGCACGTCGAGGTAGGTCTTGATCAGCGTCGAGAGCTCACGCCAGCGCTCGATCTCCGCCACGATCTCATGCTCGGAGCGAATCGCCTGAAGCACGCGCGCGTCGGTCGAGAAACCGGTCTTGCCGCGCCGCCTGCGTGACAGGCCGAGCTTGACGAACAGGATCTCGCCGAGCTGCTGCGGCGAGGCGATCAGAAACTCCTCCCCGGCGAGTCGATAGATGTGCGCTTCCAGGCCGGCGATCTCCTCGCGCACGCGCGCCGTGATCCCCCTCAGGCGCTCGCTGTCCAGCCCGACGCCGGCGAGCTCCATGCGCCGCAGGACGGCCACCAGCGGCAGCTCTATGTCGCGCATCAGATCCGCCAGGCCGCGCTGTGCGATCTGCTCGCGCTGCCAGCTCGCCAGCGCGCCCAGGAGCACGGCGTCGGCCCCGGCGGCGTCCTCGAGATCGCTCACGAGCCCGCGCTCCTCGCACAGCTCCGCAAACGGGTAGCCGCGCCGCGCCGGGTCCAGCAGGTATGCGCCGAGCAGCGTGTCGTGAACCAGACCTGGAGGCACCACCTGCAGCGACTTGGCGTCGTGGGCCAGGACCTCGCGCTGGGCGCACGCCGCGACGGCCTCGGCCGGCCCCGTGCAATCTCCCACGAGCACCTGCTCGCCGACGGCGGCCCCAAAGCGCCACGGCGGCCCCTCGGCGAAAAGCGCCCCTTCGGGAGCCTCGACCGCCCGCACCGCCAGGCACAGCTCGCCCGGCGGCAGCTGCGCGATCTGCTCGAGCGAGCCCGCGCGCAGCGAGGCGCTGAGCGTCACGTCTGCCGGGCTCGGCGCGGCGGCGAGGTCGGCCCCGCCAAGCGCCTCCTCGAGCCGGCGGAGGGGATCGCGCAGCTCGTACTCCCTGAACACGGCGCGCAGACGCGAGCGGTCGGGCTGTCGCTCGACCTCGGCCGCCACGTCGAGGTCGACGGCGAGGTCGCGCCGCACGGTCGCAAGCGTCTTCGACAGGCGGGCTTCGTCAGCGTGGTCGAGCAGGCTCTGTTTGCGCTTCGGGCCTTTGATGTCCTCGATGTGCGACAGCACGCCCTCCAGCGAGCCGTAGCTCTGGATCAGCTCGCTGGCCGTCTTCTCGCCGATCCCGGGCACGCCGGGAATGTTGTCCGAGGTGTCGCCCTTCAGCCCGTAGAAGTCGGGAATCAGCTCCGGCGGGATGCCGTAGCGGTCGATCACGGCCTGGCGGTCGTAGATCTTGGTGTCGGTGATCCCGCGCGCGGTGGCCATCACCCTGACGCGGTCCTCGTCGTCGATCAGCTGAAAGACATCACGATCGCCGGTCACGATCATCACCGGGACCGGCTGGTCGGCGTCCAGCGCGATCTGCACGAGCGAGGCGATCACGTCGTCTGCCTCGCAGCCCTCGACGGTGACGTTGCGATAGCCGAAGGCCTCGACGAGCGGTTCCATCGCCGGCCACTGCTGCTTGAGCAGGTCCGGGCGCGAGCGTCGCTGCGCCTTGTATGCGGCCAGAAGCTCGGTGCGACCGGAGCTGCCCGCATCCCAGGCGACGAGCGTCGGACACACGCCATACTCGGTGACGATCTTCACGAGCATCGAGGCGAAGCCGAAGATCGCGTTGGTCGGCACTCCGGTCGATGTCGCGATCGACTCCGGGAGCGCGAAGAACGCGCGATAAACGAGGCTCGGCCCGTCGATCAGGAACAGGCGCTGCGCCGCGTCTGCCGCGGACTTCGGCTCCGGCGCCCGGCGCGCTGGCGACTCCCCGGCGCGTGTGCTGCTAGCCACCATCGACCGCTCACTCTAGGCGACGATCGGCGCGCGCGGCCATCCCCGAAATCCCACGCGACGGCGCGGACTTTCGCAAATAGCGCCTAACATGCCCTGCCGCCCAACCAAACGGAGGACTCGGCAGGGATGAGCTCGACCCCGAGCGCACAGTACCGACTCACGATCCGCGTCCGGATTGACGACGCGCGCGGTACGCTCGGCCTGCTCACCGGCGCGATCACCCAGGCCGGCGGCGTTGTCGGCGCCGTGGACCTCGTCGAGACCGACGGCAACCACAGTCTGCGCGACATCGTCGTCGACGGCTCAGACCAAGCGCACTGGGAGCGGATCATCGAGGCGATGGGCGGCCTCGAGGGCGTCGAAGTGATCGACGCGACCGACCGCACGTTCCTCCTGCACGTCGGCGGCAAGATCGAGCAGCACAACAAGCATCCGCTGAAGACGCGCGACGACCTCTCGATGGTCTATACCCCGGGCGTCGCGCGCGTCTGCCTGGCGATCGCCGAGGACCCGGGCAAGGCGTTTCAGTACACGATCAAGCGCAACACGGTCGCCGTCGTCTCCGACGGCAGCGCGGTGCTCGGACTTGGCAACATCGGCCCTGCCGCCGCGATGCCGGTGATGGAGGGAAAGTGCTGCCTGTTCAAGGAGTTCGCCGGCGTGGACGCCTTCCCGATCTGCCTGGACACCACGGACACCGAGGAGATCGTGCGCAGCGTCCAGCTGCTCGCGCCAGCCTTCGGCGGCATCAACATCGAGGACATCTCAGCGCCGCGCTGCTTTGAGATCGAGGACCGGCTGAAGGAGCTGCTGGACATACCGGTCTTCCACGACGACCAGCACGGGACCGCGGTGGTCGTGATGGCGGCGCTGCTGAACGCGGTCAAGCTGACCGACCGCCGCCTGGAGGACCTCAGCGTGCTGATCATCGGGCTCGGCGCGGCCGGGATCGCGGTCACGAAGATCCTGCTCGCCGCCGGGGTGCGCGAGATCGTCGGCGCGGACTCGCGCGGCGCGTTGCACGTCAAGCGCGAGGACTATCTGGACGGCTCGATGCACGGCCTGAAGCGTTGGTTCGCGCAGGCCACCAACCCCGACTGCCGCGACGGCAGCCCGGCCGACGTGATCGACGGGGCCGATCTGCTGATCGGCGTCTCGGGCGCTCGCGCGATGCCCGCCGAGGCGCTCGCGCGGATGAACGACGACGCGATGGTCTTCGCGATGGCCAATCCCAACCCCGAGGTGCACCCCGAGGAGGCCGCGCCGCATGTGCGCATCATGGCCACCGGGCGCTCGGACTACCCCAATCAGATCAACAACGTGCTGTGTTTTCCGGGCATCTTCCGCGGTGCGCTCGACGTGCGCGCGCCCGCGATCACCGAGGAGATGAAGATGGCCGCCGCCCGCGCGATCGCTGCAATCGTCGACGAGAACGAATTGCGCGAGGACTACATCATCCCCTCGGTATTCAACCGCGAGGTCGCTCCCGCGGTCGCAGCCGCGGTCGCCGACCAGGCGCGCGCAGCCGGAACCGCGCTGGCGGGACAGCAGGTCGGCTTCGCCCACGGCGACACGATGACCGGCGCCTCGATCGTGCAGGCGAGCGACGGCCGCGCGTGACCGGCGGTGCGCAGGATGACCGCCGCCGGCTGCTCGCGGCCGGCGCGCGGAGGTCGTGTTTGAAGCTGAGCCGATGAGCACGCTGCGCGTGACCGCGACAGGCGCCACCGGCCTCGTGGGCGACGCGGTGCTGCGCGCGCTGTCTGAACAGGGTGCGCAGATCACCGTTCTGTCGCGCGATCCGGCGCGCGCCCGCGCGACGCTCGACCGCCGCCGGTACGACGGTCAGCCTATCGAGCTGGCTCGCTGGGACCCGCTGGGCGAACCCGCGCCGGCGAGCGCGCTGAGCGGACGCGACGCCGTCGTGCATCTTGCCGGCGAGCCGATCGCCCAGCGCTGGAGCGAGCGCGCCAAGCGCGCGATTCGCGACAGCCGCGTGCAGGGCACGCGCCAGCTGGTCGCGGGCATCGCGGCGGCCGAGCCCCGTCCGCACGCGCTGATCAGCGGATCGGCGGTTGGCTACTACGGCAACCAGCGCGGCGAGGAGCCGCTCGACGAGGGCGCCTCGCCCGGCGACGACTTCCTCGCCCGGGTGTGCGCCGCGTGGGAGGCCGAGGCCCAGCGCGCGGCCGAGCTCGGGGTGCGCGTCGTGCAGTCGCGCACCGGTGTCGTGCTCGACCCCGCGGGTGGAGCGCTGGCGAAGATGCTGCCGCCGTTTCGCCTGGGTGTCGGCGGCCCGGTCGCCGGCGGGCGCCAGTACATCTCCTGGATCCACGTGGACGATCTCGCCGGCATGCTGCTCGCGGCGCTGCGCGACGAGAGCTGGAGCGGCCCCGTCAACGCCACCGCGCCGCAGCCGGTCAGCAACCGCGACTTCTCTCACGCGCTCGGCGCCGCGCTGCGGCGCCCGGCCATCCTGCCGGTGCCCGCGCTCGCCTTGCAGCTGCTGTACGGCGAGATGGCCGAGATCGTGACCGGCGGAGCGCGTGTCGTGCCCGCCAAGCCGCTGGTGCTCGGCTACCGCTTCCAGCACCCAGATCTCCCCCAGGCCCTGCGCTCGGCGCTGGGCGGTCGCTAGCGCAGCGCGCCAGCTCCGGCACTCGATCGAGCACGCTCGCGCGCTGAGGCAAGCCGCTTACCCGGCCGCCGCCACCGCCTCCCGGCGGCGCGCCGCACGGTTCTCGGTCTCGATGATCACGCGGCAGGGACGCTTGCTCAGCAGGTAGGCGGCGGTCGGTCCGATCCCCTGCTCGCCGGCGGGCGCGTGAATCGTCGACCAGTAGATCACCTCCGAGCCCACGCGCTCTGCTTCTTCGACCAGCGCGGCTCCCGGGTTGCGCGTCCGGATCAGCCCGGTGTGGATCTTGATTCCCGCACGCCGTGCCTTGATGCGCGCTCCCTCGAGCACCGAGCGCCCTTGTGCCTCCTCCTGCTCCAGGCCGGCCTCGAGCGACAGCTGGCTGGGGACGGGCAGCACGTAGATCGCGTAGACGACGCCGTCGGCGCCGATCAGCTTCGCCGCGGCGCTGAGCGCCGACGCGCTGACGTCGTCGCCGAAGATCGGCACGAGCGCCGTGCTGTACTCGAGCTCCTCGAAGTCGGGCGGGCGCTCGGGCCGCGCGATCCGGTAGTCCTTGCGCGGATCCAAGCCCTGGCGCTTGCGGTAGACGAAGTAGCCCGCCATGCCGAGGATCATCCAGGGGATGCCGACGGTGCGAGCCTCGGTATGCAGGGCGGTCACGGCAATCCAGGCGCCCGCCGTGCCGATGCCGCCGATCACCGCCGTCAGCGGGATCTGCGCGCCGCGCAGGCGCACGTTCCAGGGCGCCCGGTATGGTCGCTCGCGGTCAGGGTCTTTCATGCGCAGCGCCACGATCGCCGCGTGCGCGGTCGTGAACGACAGCATCGCGCCGAACGAGTACAGGTTGCCGAGCACGGCGGTGTTGCCGTAGAGGATCAACGCGCTCGCCAGCGCAGAGAAGAACAGCAACGTGAACCAAGGGGTGCGGTAGCGGCGGTGCAGCCGCGAGAAGATGCTCGGCAGCTGGCGATGCTCGGCCAGCGACCACGACAGCCGCGAGATCCCGATCATCCCCGCGTTGGTCGCGATGAACAGGATCGTCGCGGCCAGAAAGCCGACGTAGTAGCGAGCGACTGTCAGCACGGTGCCGTGCAGGCCAAGGTGCTCGATCACCCCGAGCACCGGGTCGTTTTCAAAGAAGCCGCCGAGCGACGTGGCATAGCCGGGCTGGCTGAAGCTCTGTTTGAGCTCGGCGCTGTAGCCGACGCCGTGGTGGATCACGGGCAGCGCGGAGAGCGCGACCAGCGAGATGCCCGCGTACACGCCGAGCACCGCCAGCACGACCAGGTTCACGGCCTTGGGCACCTGCCTGCCGGGATCCCTGGACTCCTCGGCCATGTTGGCGACGGTCTCGATCCCGGTGTAGGCGAGCATCGCCAGCGACAGCGCGAAGATCAGTTCCCGCCAGCTCGGGGCGATGCCGAAGTGGACCTGGTGGACCAGCAGCGAGGGGTTGAGCACGAGAAACGTGCCGACCGCGACGAGCAGGAGCTGGGTGCTCAGGTCGAGCACCGCCAGGACGATGTTGAGCTTCGCCGACTCGCCCAGGCCGCGGATGTTCAGGCCGGCCAGCACGACGACGACGATCAGCCCGCCGAAGATGTCGTCGGGGTTGTGCTTGAGCGCTCCCAGCCCGGGGAACGCGCTGAGATAGTGCGGCACGAAGAACGCCGAGATGGCGATCGTGAGGATGTAGTCGAGGCTCAGCGCCCAGCCCGCGAAGAAGGAGACGATGTCGTTGAAGGCGTGGCGCGCAAACGACGAGGAGCCGCCCGCTTCGGGGAACATCGCGGCGCCCTCGGCATAGGTTTTCGCGGTCAGCGCGAACAGGCCGCCGGCGAACAGGAAGACGAGCGGCGTGAGCCCGAGCGCGTGGGCCGCGACGAGGCCCAGGGCGTAGTAGATCGACGAGCCTACGTTGCCGTATGCGGTCGCGAACAACCCCGACACGCCGACCGACTTGCGCAGTCCGTGCTCTGACAGGCGAGCCATCGGCCGTGAGCGTACAGGCGCATGCAAAATCCCATGCACGACAGCCCGGCAGGCAGGAAGGCGACGTATGATCACGACGACCCGGGGCCAGAGGGATTCCCGGCCCTTGGACATGAGAACTTCGCGGCGCGGAAACTACGACTCGGGAGAGGACTTCGTCCTCGAATACGGTGACCTGCGATTCACCTTTAACGAGCAGGACTTCGCCGAGCGCTGCGAGCAGGCCGCGCTGAAGCTGGGGTTCGTCGGCGGGCGCCTCGGCGAGGATGAGCTGGAAGACCTCGTCAACCTCGCCGTCAACGGGGAGATCTTCGACCCCGCGTCAGCGCTCGGCGAGCACGTCAACGAGTGCTGGCCGGAGCTGATCGGCCCCGCCGAGCGCTCGCTGGTGCACTGGCTGCGCCGGCTCGTGTTCCGCGGCGCGTGGCTTGACCAGCGCGTCACCGAGGGCGAGCTGCAGATCTCCTTCGTGCCAGAGAGCGGAAGCTTCTCCTACCTGCAGCCCGATCGCCAGGACGAGCCGATCACGCTCGCCCCAGAGCCCTCCTGGCGCTGGGTCGCCTACCGCCGCTAAATCGGCTCGCGCCGCAGCCCAGACCCGGTCGCGCCTGCGCAGCCCGCTGGTCTAGCGCGCCCCGAGCGCCGCCGCCCGCGCGCGGGTGATCGCACGAGCGCCGTCCTCGCCGACCAGCAGCTCGGGCTTTAGCGTGCCGCTGTTGACGAGGTCGAGGATCGGCTGCTGGCCGGTCGAAGTCAGCGCCACGTCCAGGGCGATGACGGTCGTCTCGCCGCCGAGCGGCTGTGCGGCCGTCGCGATCAGCGTCAGCGAGCCGGCATCACGCAGGTTGCGCGCGCAGACGAGCGCCTTGCGCGCGACGTGCGCCGGCATCCCGTCGAGGCCGTCGATCAGCACGAGCGCGTTGCCACCGCGGGCGGCCACCCGCTTGGCCTCGTCCAGCGCGCGCTCGACGGCCTGCCCCTGTGAATCCGGCGACGCCGCGAAGCTGAGCGCGACCGCCGGCTGCACCGAGCCCTCCTGCCATTCGGCGATCTCCTCCGGCCGACAGCCGGCGAGCACGACGGTCACTTGGAGGTCCTCTCGTCCTCCGAGCGCGCCGAGCAGGCGACGAAGCGTCTCGGTCTTTCCGGCGCGCGCGGGGCCCACGAGCACCGCGCGAGAGCCGAGCCCAAGCGGCGTGAGCCACTCGATCGCCTGCAGTGTGGGGTCGCCGGACTCAAGCGCCAGACGGTCGGTCGGCCACTGCACCGGGAGGTCGTCGTAGCGCGTCGCGCCTGAAACCTCGTCTGAGGAGGCGCCGTTGATCGTGTCGATCCGAACCAGCGACGGGTAGCGCTCTGACCGCCGGGGCATGCGAACCGGCCCCGTCACGCGGTCACCGGAAACGAGCTCACAGCGACGCACCTGAGCTGCGGAGATGTACACGTCATCGTCTGACGGATCGGGCGGCGCGATGCGCAGGAAGGCCGAGCCGTTCCCAAGCAGCTCCACCACGCCCTCCGCGACGCGTCCCCCAGCGGACCGAGTGTCTTCGCGCGGGGCGCTGGCGGGAGCGGCGGCGGGGCGCTCGCCCTCGTCGTCGCCGAGCTCGTCCTCGTCTTCCGCTGACGCCCGCGCGGTCGAGCTCGGCCGCTGCGGCTCAGCTTTCTTTGAGGGAGCGCGCCGGGAGCGAACGAGGCGCCGCCGGCGCGGACGCGACGGGCGCTCGTCCTCGGCGCTCGGGCCGGAGTCCCCTGGGTCCCCGCTGTCCCCGCTGTCCCCGGAGTCGGCGGAGTCCGCGGAATCCTCTGCGGCGTCGCCTGACGGCTCGGCCGTGCGCGCGGTATCGCCCGCGTCGCCGTCTCCGTCGCGTTCACCGAGAATCGCGTCGATCAGATCGGCCTTGCGCAGCCGCCGAAAGCCGTCGAGTCCGAGTTGGTCGGCGATCGCGTGCAGGTCCGAGAGGTTGCTTGCCTGAAGCTCGGAACGCTCGAGTACTGTCATCTGTCCTTCTCCTTCGCTGTAGTGACGGGCGGTCAGCTCCGGGCGCGTTGCGCAGCCCCCGGCACCCTGATTGCCCCTCTAGCCTACCGGCTTGCGCGGCCGGCCCCTGGCTGAAGGGCCCGGGCAGACGACGCCGCGGCTAATCGGCGGCAACCTGCTCGTGACGGAGTTCCTCGACGAGCGACAGATCCCTGCTCGGCTCGAGCTCCCCACCGAGCGCCGCACGCACGGCAAGGAAGTCAACGGCCGACGCGACGTCGTGCAAACGAAAGATGTGCGCGCCGGCGTCCGCGCCGTGCGCGAGCGCCGCGAGCGTCCCGGGCAGGCGCTCCCGCGGGGGGCGGCCGGTCAGCGCGCCGATGAAGTCCTTGCGCGAGATCGCGAGCAGCAGCGGTCGCCCGAGCCGGTGCAGGCGATCGACGTGGCGCAGCAGCTCGATCGTCTGGGCGGGCGTCTTTGAGAAGTCCGGTCCGGGATCGACGACCAGCTGCTCGACGTCCATGCCGTGGGCGATCGCGAGTGCGATGCGCTCGCGCAGGAACGCCTGGACCTCGGCGCTCACGTCGCCATACAGGTCGGGGTCCTGCATCCGCTGTCTGGGCTCAGCCAGCGTGTGCATCACCACCAGCCCAGCTTGGGTCTGTGCGCACACCTCGGCCAGCTGCGGATCGCGCAGGCCGCTCACGTCGTTGACGATGCCCGCCCCGGCGGCGATCGCCGCCCGTGCGACGGCCGGCTTGTAGGTGTCGACGGAGATCAGCGTGTCCAGTTCGGCGGCGAGGCGCTCCACGAGCGGCACGACCAGCTCGATCTCGCGCTGTGGCTCCAGCGCGGGCCGCCCGGTGGTGGCGGACTCCCCGCCCACATCGATGATGTCGGCGCCCGCCGCGGCGAGCTCGTGGGCCAGTCTGAGCTGCTCGGCGAGCGTGCGATGGCGACCTCCGTCGCTGAAGGAGTCCGGCGAGGCATTGACGATCCCCATCAGCCAGGGCCGCATGCCGAGCTCGAGCACGCGGTCGACGACGCGCAGGCGACGCGCGGGCGACTTCACTGGCCAGGTTCCCCGCTCGAGGCGCCCCGCCCCACCGCCACCTCGTCGCCGGCCGGCTCGACGACGATCCCCTCGGCGCGCGCCTCTTGCTGAAAACGCTCGATCTCGCTCGCCGTGCGCTGCTCGCTCCAGCGCAGCTCGCGCGCGAGCACTCCCGCGACAACGCGCACCGGGCCCGGTGCGCCGTCGGGCCCGTCGAGCGTCAGCTCGCGGGCCGCGAGCAGGCCAAGGCGGGTGCGGCGGAGGAGCACGTCGCCCACGCTGCGCGCCTGCTCGCTGCGCGCCGCGTGGTCCACCTCGGCGAGCAGGTCGGGCAGCCCGGCGACGATCGGCGCGCTGAGCTGCGGATCGCGCGCCGCAAGCGCGAGCACCTGATGGGCGTCGTGTCCGTAGCGCGACGCCAGCGCCGCGTAAGAGTCGGCGGGCACCCCCTCCACCCGCGGCAGCTCGTCGACCGCGATCGCCTGCCCGAGCGGAATCTCCTGCGTGCGGCAGGGGGCCTCGCGCGCCTCGCGCTCGACCAAGCGATCGACGGTCATCTTGGCCATCCGCCGCCAGGTCGTCAGCTTGCCGCCGGTGATCGTGATCATGCCCGACGAGGTCTCATACAGCTCGGCCTTGCGCGAAATGTCGACGGACTTCTTCGGGTCGCCGGTCGAGATCAGCGGGCGCACGCCGGCGAACGCTCCGGTCAGATCCCCGGGTCCAAGCGACGCACCGAAGAAGCCGTTGACAGCCTCCAGCAGATAGTCGATTTCATCGCGCGCCGGAGGAACGTGCTCGAGCGGGCCCTGGTAGTCGTTGTCGGTCGTGCCGACGAGCGTGCGCCCCAGCCAGGGCAGCGCAAAGATCGTCCGGCCCGCGCCGGCGGGGACGATCGCGCCGCTGATGAGCGGCAGGTCGTCGCTTGAGAAGGTCACGTGCGTCCCGCGGCTGGGCCGGATCCGCGGCAGCTCGGCCTCGCCGTGCAGCTCCTCGGGGCGCAGCTGGTCGGCCCACACACCGGTCGCATTGACCACGCTCGCGCCGGCCACCTCGATGCGCTCACCGGTCTCCTGATCGACGGCGAGCACACCGCGCGCCTGGCCGTCGCGCTCCAGCAGCGCGCTGACGTTCACACGATTGGCGCACACGGCACCGAAGCGCTCGGCCTCGTCGAGCACCGTCAGCACAAGGCGCACGTCGTCGGTCTGGCAGTCATAGAACAGGTACCCGCTCGTGGGCTCGCGCCCGGCCAGCGCGGGCAGCAGCTCGACGACCTCCTCGCTGGAGATGACACGGTGGCGCTCGGGGCTCCAGGACTCGCCTTCGTCGGTGATCTCGTCCTGCTCGCCCCCGAGCGCCTCGCGCCGCGCGCGCTCTGAGCGCGAGCGACGCGCGCGCAGTGGGCGCAGGCGCTCGCGCCCCACCGACATCACGTCATACAGGTTCAGGGCGACACCGACCAGGCGGTCCGGCCGGGCACCGTCGAACGCGGGCACCACGAGTGGAAGCGGACGGACGAGGTGGGGCGCGAGCTTGACCAGCAGCTGGCGCTCGAGCAACGCCTCGCGAACCAGGCCGAGATCGAAGTTCTGCAGGTAGCGCAGGCCGCCGTGCACGAGCTTGCTCGAGCGGCTGGAGGTGCCGGAGGCGAAGTCGGCGCGCTCCAGCAGGGCGACGCTGTAGCCGCGGGTTGCCGCGTCCAGCGCGACACCCGCCCCGGTGATGCCGCCCCCCACGACGATGACGTCGAACTCGTCCTGCGACAGCGCTGCAAGCGCCTGACTGCGCTCGATCACGGCCTCAGTCTGGCAGAGGCAAGCCGTGCGGCCGGCACGCAACCCCTGCGCCCCGGCGCTGCCACGGCGCGCCTAGCGCTTGGAGTGCGGGCGCTTGACCAGCAGTCCGACCCGCGCGACGGTCTGCTGGCGCACACCGGCCTTGTCGACGGCCGTCAGCAGCAGGACGTATGAACCGGACTTCAGGCCATTCGCGAGGATCACGAAACGTCCAGCGGGCGTCGGCTTGGCGGGCAGCCAGCGCATCACCGTGCGCGTACAGGTAAAGCGCAGGCGGCCTTCGTGGCAGGGATAGGCCTGCAGGAAGGTCAGCGCAGCTTCGACCTGCGCAACGGCAGCCAGCCCGGCGCCTTCGGACGCGAGCACCTGGACTGTGCAGCTCGTTTCCTTGCAAGCCTTGGACACGACACGCAAGCTGGGCGGCGTCGGCCGGGTCGTTGCGAGCGTCGCGAGGACGTTCGTAGTGGACGCGGTCGTCGTTGACGTCGTGTTGACGGTCGAGGACGGCGTCGACGGTGTCTGTTCGCGCGACTGACTGCCCTCCGTCGGGGACGACGGCGCCGGCGGGTCGCCCAGCGTCACATCGGGGCTGAACGCTTCCGCATAGCCGCCCGGGTTGCTCGCGACTTCCACGCAGAAGACGCGTGTTCCGGCGGAAAGCCCGGACGGCACCAGATAGCTGTTGGAAGTCGACAGCGCGCTCAGACGAGCGAACGCACCCGGTTCGCTGAACGTGCTCATATCAGCGAAGAACTCGTATTCGCGCTTGGCGGGCTGCACGCTCCATGCACCGGGATTGCACGTCAGCCTGCCTTCGGGCTGCGCCGTCCCCACTAGGGCCGGTCCCAGTTGCTTCAGCGGCGCCTGCGGAGGCTCCGATGTGGCGAATTCCCGGTTTGCGGTGTTCAGCACGCTCTGATAGATCCCGGGGAAGCCGCTCTGCCCGCATCCTCTGCCGAGGTCGACCGTTCCGAGCAGTCGATCTCCTTCCAACTGCCCCGGTGCGGCGTCAACTACGAGCGGACCGCCGCTGTCGCCATAGCAGGCGTCGTTGCCCGCGCCACCGGCGCACACGAAGACTTCGCTGAGCGGCGCGGCGAGGCCGTAATCGGTCGCGCAGGCCGCGTTCCCGACGATCGGGACTTCCGCGGTGCGCAGTTCGTGCGAGTAGCTCGGCCTCGGTGATCCCGGCGCCTCGGGGTTGGTGTCCCCCCAGCCGCTCACGCTCGCGATGGCTGGCGGTTCGGCGAAGCTCTTTTTTTGGGCAGCGTCCAGCAGCGGGATCGCGGCGATCGTGCTTTTTCCAAGCGCGACGACTTTGCGTCCGAGCTTGAGCGGTTCTTTGAGCGTCAGCACACCGAGGTCGTGTTCGGGCATGCCGCCTTCGGTCACCCTCCATTCGGGGTCGAAGGACGTGATCGACACCGGATCTTCCTGCTCGGTGGCTTCTTTGTTTTCGACGGTGTCCAGGTTCACCGCGCCGGCGAGCACCTCTATTTCGTTGGGCGCGCTCGCCTGACCGGTCGTTTCGTTGAACACGCAGTGCGCTGCCGTGAGGACGTGCGTCGCGTCGAGGATCACGCCTCCGCAGAATTGGCTGTTGACCGGATCTGGGCTCAGCTCGGGGTCATACAGGGCGACCTGGAAGGGCGCTTGTTCGATCGCCGTGACTGGGTTGCCGCCAACGATCGAGGGGTTAGGCGAGGGTTCCAGGGCACTCGCCGGAGATGCGGATGCGAGCGCCATGGTGACCGACCCCGCCATGACCGCCACCAGCGCCGCGACCGCGCGACGGTGCGTGATAGTAGAGCGGGTGTCAGCCACGTGCATCACCTGCCGCTCGACGCCGGTCAAATTTGTGCGAGCTCGGCGGTGATCTCGCTCACCGCCGTCTTCGCGTCGCCAAACAGCATCTCGGTCTTGGGGTCGTAGTAGAGCTCGTTTTCGATGCCGGCGAAGCCCGGGTTCATCGAGCGCTTGATGACGATCACCGATCTACTGTCCGCCACTTCGAGGATCGGCATCCCGTAGATCGGCGAGGACGGCGTGTTCTTCGCGGCCGGGTTGGTCACGTCGTTTGCGCCGATCACCAAGGATACGTCCGTGCGCTGGAACTCGGGGTTCGCCTCGTCCATCTCCTTGAGCTGATCGTAGGGCACATCGGCCTCCGCGAGCAGCACGTTCATGTGCCCGGGCATGCGCCCGGCGACCGGATGGATCGCGTAGTTGACTTCCACGCCGCGGGCTTCAAGCGCCTTGGCCAGCTCGCGCACCGCGTGCTGGGCCTGCGCGACCGCCATCCCATAGCCCGGAACCACGACCACGCGGCTCGCGTAGGCCAGCTGGATCGCGGCGTCTGCGGCGGTCGTCGAATGCACAGTGCCAGCATGCTCGCCGGCTCCTTCTGCGCCCTCGACCGCGCCGCCTCCGCCGAAGCCTCCGGCGATGATCGCCGGGATCGAGCGATTCATCGCCTTGGCCATCAGGTTGGTCAGGATCGAGCCCGAGGCTCCCACGATCATCCCCGCGACGATCAGCGCGGGGTTGTTCAGCGCCATCCCGGTGGCCGCCGCGGACAGCCCGGTGAACGCGTTGAGCATCGAGATGACGACCGGCATGTCCGCGCCGCCGATCGGGAGCACGACCGCGTTGCCGAGCAGGGCAGCGATGATCAGCATGCCGATGAACAGCAGCTGCGAGTGCGCTCCGGCGACCAGGTCGATGCCGGCGGCGAGCGCCAGCACAAGCAGGACGAGGTTGACGATCTGCTGGGCCGCGCCGAGCGAGATCGGACGCCCGGGGAGGATTTCCTGGAGCTTGCCGAACGCGATGTTCGAGCCCCAGAAGGAAATCGAGCCGACGATCGCGGCGAACACGGAGAAGACCGCGACATACGTCGGCACCCCGCCGACTTCGACGCGCCCGCGCACGACCACCCCGCCCGCGAGGACGGCGCCGGCGTGGATCGTGTGCGCCCCGTAGGTCGATCCGAGATGGCGAAACTCCACCCAGGAGATCAGCGCGACCGCGCCGCCGCCGACGCCGTTGAACAGCGCCACCATCTGCGGCATCGCGGTCATCTTCACCTGGCGTGCCGCCGGCACGCCGACCGCCACCCCGAGCGCCACACCGAGCGCGATCAGCCCCCAGTTGCCCTCGTTCGGGTTCAGCAGCGTCGCGATCACCGCGATCGCCATCCCGACCGCGGCGATGCGGTTGCCGCGGACCGCCGTCGTGGGCCCGGCTAGGCCGCGCAGCCCCTGGATGAACAGGGCGAACGCGACGATGTATAGGACGTAGATGAAGCTTTCGCTCTGCAGGAAGCTCATCGCGACAGGAGGCGCGCTCACGGTTTCTGCCCGTCGGACGGGGCGCTGTTCGAGGTTCCGCCGTCAGAGGCTCCGGCGTCGGATCCGCCGTGCTCGCCGCCCGAGCCCGCCGCATCGGCCTTGTCCGCGGCGCGCGGCTTTGGCTTTGACTTGAACATCTCGAGCATCCGGTCGGTCACGAGGAAGCCGCCGACCACGTTGATCGTGCCGAAGGCCACCGCGATCACCAGCAGCGCCTTGCTGAACGCGTCCAGGCCGGCGAGGCCGAGCAGCAGCAGCCCGCCGACGAGCACGATCCCGTGGATCGCGTTCGTGCCCGACATCAGCGGCGTGTGCAGCGTGTTCGGGACCTTGGAGATCACGACAAAGCCCACGAAGCCCGCGAGCACGAGGATCGCGAGGTTGGTCGTCAGGACGCTCGCGAGGATCACGTCGCGCTCTCCACGGCCGCCTTCGCGCCGGCGTTCACGATCTCGCCGTCGCGCACGATGCAGGCGCCGGCGACGATCTCGTCGTCGAAGTCCAGCGTCAGCGCGCCGTTCTCGCCGACCAGCAGCTCGAGCAGCGCGAGCACGTTGCGCGCGAACAGCTGGGAGGAGTGCTCTGGCATCAGCGACGGGACGTTGAGCGGCGCGACGATCTTCACGTCGTGGCGCACGACGGTCTTTCCCGGCTCGGTCAGCTCGCAGTTGCCACCCGCCTCGCCAGCAAGATCGACGATCACCGAGCCGGGGCGCATGCCCCGCACGGCCTCCTCGGTGACGAGGCGCGGGGCGGGGCGACCGGGGACGAGCGCGGTCGTGATGACCACGTCAAAGCCCTTGATCGCGTCGGTCAGCGCCTTCTGCTGGGCCGCGCGCTCCTGGTCGGTCAGCTCGCGCGCGTAGCCGCCCTCGCCGCTTGCCTGCAGTCCCAGGTCCAGCCACTGCGCGCCCAGCGACTGGACCTGCTCGGCGACCTCCGGTCGGACGTCATAGCCCGTCGTGCGCGCGCCCAGTCGCTTTGCGGTCGCGAGCGCCTGCAGACCCGCCACGCCGGCCCCGAGCACGAGCACCTTGGCCGGCGGGATCGTTCCCGCGGCGGTCATCAGCATCGGGTAGAAGCGGCCCATGTTCTCGGCGCCCAGCAGGGCGGCCTCATAGCCGGCGACATTGCTCTGCGACGACAGCGCATCCATCGATTGAGCGCGCGAGATGCGCGGGATCGCCTCCATCGCGAGCGCCGTCGCCTTCGCCGCGGCCAGCGCGCGCGTCGTCTCGGGGCTGGTGAGCGGGGCCAGGAAGCCGATCAGGACCGAGCTGGAGCCCAGGTTGCGCACTTCCTGGGGGTCGGGCGGGGCGATCTTGACGACCACGTCGCAGTTCCAGATGGCCGGCGCATCGCCGGACAGCTGTGCGCCGGCGTCGGCGAACTGCGCGTCGGGCAGCAGCGCATCGGCACCCGCGCCTTCCTGCACGAGAACATCAATGCCCTTCGCCTTCAGCTTGCTCACAACCTCCGGCACGAGCGCCACCCGGTGCTCGCCGGCCGCTGTCTCCTTCGGAACGCCAATCCGCATGCGAAGTGCGAGAACGTATCCCATCCGAGCCGCGAGCAGCGCTCCGGGTGTGCCACACTCGTGGCGCCGTGACCGTGAATCTCACGCGCATCTACACCAAGCTCGGCGACTCCGGCGAGACCCACCTGGGGGACATGAGCCGGGTATCCAAGCAGCACCCCCGCGTGGAGGCCTACGGCACGCTCGACGAGCTCAACGCGGCGATCGGGGTCGCCCTGCTGCAGCCCGGCCTCCCCGAGTCGTTCGCCACGTGGCTGCACCGCGTGCAGAACGACCTGCTCGACCTCGGCGCCGATCTCTCGGTTCCGTCGCCCGCACCCGACGCCGGCGACGAGCCCGCGCGCGAGCGGCTGAGGGTCACGCCGGAGTACACAGAGTGGCTCGAGCAGGCCTGCGACGAGGTCAACGCAACGCTCGCGCCGCTGCGCTCATTCGTTATCCCCGGCGGGACGCCCGCCGCGGCGCACCTGCACGTATGTCGCACCGTCTGTCGCCGGGCCGAGCGGCGCGCGCTGGCGGTCGGCGAGGAGGGCAACCCGGAGGTGCTGCGCTACCTCAACCGGCTGTCGGACCTGCTGTTCATCCTCGCGCGCGCCGCCAACGAGCAGCGCTCAGAGCCCCTCTGGGACCCGGGCGCGCATGGCGCCGGCGGCGGCGAGACTACGCCGCCGCAGTAGTCGCCGCGACGCCGCGCGGGCGGGCAGACCCGCGGGCACGGAGCACCGCCAGCGCGACCGCCACCGACAGCGCGCCGAGCAGATACCCGCCGATCACGTCGCTTGGCATGTGCCAGGCCAGGATCAGCAGCGAGCAGCCCACGGCCAAGGTGTAGAGGCCGCCGATCGCGGCCACGGCCGGACGCACGCGGCCTGGCGCGACCAGCAGCGCGCATAGGGCGAGCACCGTCGCCGCCGTCGCGTGGCCGCTCGGCCAAGAGGCGGGCGCCACGTGCGTCCCTGCGACATGGGCATGGGCGTGCGCCAGCAGCGGCTTTAGCAGCTCGCAGCTCAGTGGCGCGAGCGCCATCACCAGCGCCACCGCGACCGCCAGGCGCGGCCGGCGGCGACTCAGGGCGAGCGCAACGAGGGCGATCGCCAGCGCCGTGAAGGGGACCGGTTCGAGGACCGAGAGCAGCGCGTGGGCCACGGCGTCGACGTGCGGCCGGCTGAGCAGCGTGAAATCGTGCAGCGTGACCGCGTCCTTGAAGCGCACGCGCGGCACGAGCGCGCTCGCGCTCCACGTCGCCGCCAGCCCGAACAGGCAGAGGGCCGCCACGGCCAGCCAGCCCGCGGCGCCCGAGCGCGTGTCCCGCCGCGGCCCGTTCGCGCGGTATCCGGCGGTCTGGTGGCGAGCGATCGCGCCCGCGGCGTAGACGTGCTCGGACATGGCGAAGAAGGTAAGGAAGGTGCGTAAAGGCGCCCTGAAGCCGCCTATAGCTCGCGGATGCGCTGGAGGATCACCTCCGTGCGGATGCGACGTCCGCGCTGCGGCGCGACGGTCATGGCCCGACCGGGAAGGTCTTGCCGGCCAGCGCGATCATCGCTTGCGCAGTCACCCACACGGGTGTCTGAGCGCTGGTTCGCGAGTAGCGAACGCTGCCGCCGCTGACCAGGCTTTCCAGATAACCGACCGGAGAGCGGCTGCCGCGGCGCCGCACGCTCGCCGGACTGCGCCCGAGTGCGATCAGGCCCTGCACCGCCCAGGCGGTGGACTGCGCGTTTGATTCGCCGCCCGGCTGCTGCGGGTAGCCGCCATCGAGGTTCTGCGCGCGGGCCAGATAGGAGCTCGCCGAGGCGAGCGCCCGGCGATCGCGAGCTCCCGCAGCGACCAGCGCCTGAACGGCGGCGCCGGTGTCGTCGACGTCACTGGCGGAGCCGCGCGAGGCAAAGGCGAAGCCGCCATCGCCATTCTGCTGGAGCTCGATCCAGCCGGCGGCTTGGCGAATTGCGCCGAAGCTCGCCGAGTGCCCCACGGCGCGCAGCGCGAGGATCGCAAACGCGGTGAGGTTGACCTGGTCGCCGAACGAGTGATCGGGCGAGCGCGCGCGCAGCACTTCGCCCACCAGGTTGCGCCCGGCGAACGAATAGCCCGACGCGCCGCACGCGCGGGCCGCGAGAATCGTGCGCTCGGCATCGCCGAGGCCGCTCAGCGTGGAGGCTTCGCCGAGCAGCGAGCTGAGCACCGAATGGCGATCGCGGATCACGCCGGCCGGGTCGCGGCCCGCCGCCGCCAGGCCCATTGCAGCCCACGCCGTGTACAGCTCACTCGAGCGCTGCCCCGGCGCGGCGCCGAAGCCGCCGTCGGCGTTCTGGGCCGAGAGCAGGAAGGAGTTCTCCGGCGACAGCGAGGCGGCCTGCGCTCGCTCCGGAGCCGCGCCTGCGCCCACCGCGACGACCACCACCGCAAGCCCAACCGCCGCGCCGGAGCTAGCGTTCTCCCAGGTGACGTTCATGCGTTCGCGGGTGCGGCCGAGCAGCCGCGCCAGCTCGGGGCCGAAGGCAAGCGCGAACAGCAGCGTGGCGACCACGTCGGTGAGGTCGAAGGGCAGCGCGCCGCCTGCGATCACGGCGAACGCGGCGGGCGTGTGGCTGGCGCCGATCGTCCAGGTGTAGAGGTTCATGATCTCCTTGGCGCAGAGCGCGGCCAGCGCGCAGGCGATCGCCAGCGTCAGGCGGCTGAGCGCGCGGCTGCTCAGCCCCGCCAGCCCCGCTCCAGCGAGCCCGACCAGCCCCCACGCGGCCATCTGCCACGGCGTGTACGGGCCCTGTCCGAGCATCACATTGGAGGCGAGCATGCCGATCGCGCCGACCGTGAAGCCCGGAAGCGGACCGAGCGCATAGCCGACGACAAAAGCGATCGCCGTGATCGGCTTGACGTCGGGCAGCGCGACGAACGCGTCGCGTCCGAGCGCTGCCACCGCCGCCATCGTCGCGACGACCGCGACCATGCGCGCCGACGGTCGCCGGCGCTCATACGCGACCCAGCCGCCCGCGAGCACCGCGAACACGATCGCAAACGACGCGAGCAGCCAGCTCATCGAGCGCTCCCCGGGGCGATCGTCGGGTCGCCTGCGATGCGGGCGCGCCGCGGATCGTCTGTGGCCGTCCCGCCGAGCGCCGCGCTCTGCGCCTGACCGACACGGCCGGCCTCGAGCACATCCGCGCGGGCCGCGCCCCGCTCGGCGAGCAGCGCCGCTCCCTGCTCTGGCAGCAGCGCACCGCGCGCGCCCCCCAGGATGCGCGCGGTCTCGGTGGCGAAATACCAGCCGCCCGCGAGCAGCTCCTCGGCGGGGCCGTCTGCGATCACGCGGCCGTCCGCCAGCAGGATCGCGCGACGTGCGCACGCGGCCGCGAACTCGGGGTCGTGTGTCGCGACGATCACCGCCTGCCCGTCGGCGGCACGCTGTCGGAGCCCCCGGGCCAGCTCGGCCTTGGCCTCGCGATCCATGCCGCGCGTGGGCTCGTCGAGCGCGAGCACGGCCGGCCGACCCGCTGGCGCCGACGGCTCGCCGCCGTCCTCGACGATCGCCAGCGCCAGTCGCTGGCGCTCGCCGCCGGAGATGTCGCGCGGGTTGCGCGCGGCAAGCCCCTGCAGCCCGGCGGCCCTCAGAGCGGCTTCAGAGGCCTCGTCGGCCACACGCTCGTGCACGAAGTAGTCGCCCGGATTCTGAAGCAGGAGCGCCACCCGGCCCGCGCGCTGCACGCTGCCGCGGGTCGGAGTCAGAAGCCCGGCGGCGTGCCGCAGGAGCGTCGACTTTCCGGCGCCGTTTCGACCCATCAGCGCAACGCTCTCCCCAGGGTCCAGCGTCAGCTCGACCCCGCGTAGGATCGCCGGGCCGTCGCGCAGCTCATGCCACACGCCCCGGAGGTGCAGCGCCGCGCCGGGTCGACGTCGACGTCCGCGTCTTGCGGCCGGCTGGGCGGGTCTCTCCTCGTGCTCGTCTGAGAGCAGGCCGCCTGCCCTCAGCGTTCTGCGCGCCTGGCGGACGCCGACGGGCGGCGGCCTCAGCCCCGCGAGCGCGAACATCTTCGCGCCGGGCGTCTGCAGCGCTGGCGCGGCGTCGCTCGCCCAGCGAAGAAACGAAGACGGGTCGCCGTCGTGCGCCAGCGCGCCGGCGCGCATCGCGATTACCCGGTCGGCCGCCGACAGGCAGCGCTCCAGGCGATGCTCGGCCAGCAGGATCGTCGTCTCCCACTCCTGGTTGAGCCTGCGCAGCAGGCCGATCAGCTCATCCCCCGCAACGGGATCGAGCTGGGAGGTCGGCTCGTCGAGCAGCACTACCGGCGGACGGCCGGCCAGCGCCGCCGCGAGCGCCACGCGCTGCTGCTCGCCGCCGGACAGCGAGTGGATCGATCGATCGAGCAGCGCATCGAGACCCAGCGCGAGCGCGACCTCCTCAACTCCGCGCGCGACGGCGGTCGCGCCGTGACCGCGACTTTCCAGCGACAGCGCGAGCTCAGAGCGCACCGAGCTCGTCACGAGCTGGGTCTCTGGATCCTGAAACAGTGCGCCGGCCACCGCGCCAAGGCGAGCGGGCGGGTGCTCGCGCGTATCGAGCCCGGCGAGCTGCACCCGTCCAGCGAAGCGACCGCCGTGAAAATGCGGGACCAGCCCGCAGGCCGCTCGCAGCAGCGTCGACTTGCCATGACCCGAGAGACCGGCCACCAGACACAGCTCGCCCGGATGGATCTCGAGGCTGACGTCGTGCAGCGCCGGCGACGCAACGCCCGGGTAGCGATATGTCACATGCTCGAAGGACAGGATCGGCTTCACAGCTCGATCCCCCGGCGATCGCAGAAGGGCGCCAGCACGGCGATCATCAGCGCCGCGCACAGCGCCAGCATGCTCGCGCTCACCGGGGCGCGCACGAGCGGATATGCCTGGAAGGAGGCCACGCCGCCCGGACCGCCCGCGAGCGCGAGCGCGAGCACCGCCCCCGCCGAGCAGACGAAGGCGATGTCGTGGCGCGACCAGGGGCGCGACACGTGCTCGCGGCGGCGCGCGCGCCGCGCGATGAGGCGACCGCGCAGGCCGCCGGGGGTCGCCCCGGTGAGGCCGCCCGGCGGACGACCGGCCATCGCAAAGCCACGCAGCTCGAGCGTGGCGGCGACGTCCATCGCGCGGTCCAGCGAGCCGCCCACGACCGCGCCCAGCAGCGCGACGCGCGCGCGGGCGCCCGCGGCCATCCCGCCCGGACGGGTGCGCTGGGCCTCCGCGACACGCTGTGCGTCGGCTGCGAGCAGGGGGATCATGCGCACCGCCAGCGACGCCGTCAGCGCCGAGCGAAACGACAGTCGGCGCACCCCGCGCAGCAGTTCATCGGGATCGACCGTCAGGCTCGCGAGCGTGGTGACGAGGATCACGAGCACGACCTTCAGCGCGATCACCGCCCCATAAACGAGCGCCTCGACCGTCAGGTCCCCCTGCCCGAACGGACCCAGATCGCCCAGGCGCGCGAACACGGTCAGCCCTTCGCGCGAGACGAGCACGTTGATCACCACGATCGGCACCGAGACGATCAGCGCCGTGCGCAGCGAGCGCAGCAGCGGGCCGCGCACTCCGGCGCCCGCGCCGGCCATCAGCACCGCGATCAGCAGCGCGAGCAGCGCCAGCGGATGAAACAGCAAGAGGATCGCTGCCGTGAGCGCGCCCGCCCACAGCGCTGAGACGCTCGCGCGCGCAGCGTGCAGCGGGCTCGCCAGGGGCCGGTAGAAGAACGGTGTTGGGCCGGCGAACACCGCGTCAGCCCGCCGCCGGCACGGCCAGCTTGACGCCGCCCGCCGCGACTGCGAGCGCGAAACGGTCGCGCAGGTCGTATGCGTCAAACGCGCGCGCCGCCGCCTGCACGCCGGCTTCATCGGTGCCGGTGACGAGCCAGACAGGTGCGTGTTCGCCGGAGCGCGTGGCGGCGATCAGCCCTGCGCCCGAGCTGATCGTGTGCGCCACCGAGCCGCGTTCGTCGAGCACGTCAAGCGAGCCGCCACCGGCCGAGAAGCGCGCGTATACCCCGCTCGCGCTCGGTCCTTGCGCGAGCGTCTCGGTTTCAGGCGCAGCCGATGCCGCGCTCCATCTGCCGACGACCACGCGCAGGGTTTCGGACTCAAGCCCTGGGCCGATGGCAGAGCGCGCCGCCAACACCCCGAGCGCCTGCAGTCGAGCGCTCACGGTGCGGCAAGCAGCGCTCGACAGCTGCGCGCATTCGATGCGCACCGGCAGGCGCTTGCCGTCCAGCCCGTTGAGGAACGGCTCTGGAAAGGAGCCGACGACCGCGGGCACGCTGTCCGTCTGGCTCCAGTCGTGCCGATCCCACCAGATGTGATCGCCTGGGCTGACGTTGGTCTCGGCCGCGCCCCTGGGCGCCTCGACGCCGTTTACGTAGTAGAACCAGTCGACCGGCTGGCCGGCTTCCTGCCCGCCGGCGAGCCCATCGATGCTCTGCACGAAGCCGCCGCCGTAGCGTGTCGCCACGCTGGCGTTTCGCATCAGCAAGCTCATCACGGTCTCCTGCCCGCGCACGCGCGGAGCGTTCCAGGAGCGCACGAGCTGAGAGCCGAAGCCGTGTGTGACCAAGAGCTGCACGGCGCTTGGCGCGGGTCCCGCGCCGAGGCCGCAGCCGGCGAGGCTGATCGTGAGCATCGCGCCGGCGACGGCACCGGCCACCCTCAAGCGACCACGCTGCCCCGGCCTGCGCCCAGCGGCCGAGGGGCCGTTGGACGGGGCTCGGCCGGCCGCGCGAGCCCTGTCAGCACGCGACTGCATCTCGTCTAGCTGACATAGAAGACGATCCGCGAGGTCCCCCGCGCCAGCGTCGTGACATTTCCGGCCGCGTCGGTTGCGCGGACGTCGAGCACGTAGCGCCCGGGGCCCAAGCGCGCAGGCAGCAAGTAGGAGAAGCTCGATTGCGACGGCACGCTGAAATAGCTGCCATGGCCGCACCGCGCGGCACCGAAGCGCCCGCGCGCGCCGTCATAGGCATAGCAGCGCCCACGGTATGTGCGGCGCAGGCGTAGACCCACCGAAGCGACGCCCGTGTGCGCGAGTACCTTTCCGGCGATGAGCCGGGGTGCGTCACGGCGCGAGTAGTCGTGGCCGTCGATCAGGTCGGTCATTTTCGCGACGATCGCAAACGGGCCTTTGTAGGAGGCGCTTGAGAAGCCGAGCACCCCGCCCGCGGCATGACTCGAGGGCGAGCCGGAGGGACCGGCGCCCGTGCCACACCCCGCGCCCGCAGCGTGGACACACACTGTGTAGGAATCCGATGGGACCGAGTCCGTCGCCCGTGCCTGCAGCGTGTACTGACCGGGCGAGGGGAATTCCAGGGTGGCAACTCCCTGTGCGCTGGGGACAGTCGAGAGTGAGCCAGCGCTGACGATGACACCCGCCGGCAGTGGTTCGGAAGCCGCGCTTTCCGTACTGAGCGAGCCAACCGTGACTGAGACTGGCTGGCCGATGCCGACTTCGCTCACCGTAGGTGGGCTCATCGTGAGGAAATGGTCCGGCGCGGACGCGCTGGTGGCACATTCAGGACCAAGTGCAAAGCACTGCCCCTCGAACACGACATGCTCGTTCGGAGCGAGCTCGTCTTCGCAAGCGCCATGCGGCGCGAATGCATTGTTGAGCCAGATCGCCCAGTAGGCATAGTTACCCACGCCGAACGGCGGGAGGTCCACGCCCTCGATGCCCAGAATCGCGACGCCTTCCGATCCGGCGACCGCCTTCCAGTCGCCTTGCGTCGCGTCGTAAAGGGCGCCACCTGCACTCGTGCCGCTGCACGTGCCGCCTTCGACGGGCACAGGCGTCGTCGAGGTTGTGACCTGCGTCTGAGGCAATAGGGTCACGCCGTTGAAGCCCTCGACGCGAAGTGTGACTGTCGAGGGTTCGCCAGCGAGCGCTGGCGGTGCGAGAGCGGATAGAGAGACTACGAGGCAGCCAAGCGCCAGAGAAAGCCGGCAAAGTACACGCATTCGAGCCAAACCCCTTTCCTCGAGGGCTTCGTGGGCTTTCGGCCGGAGGCAGGTCTCCTGGCTCCCGGGCCTACCCCTCCGCGCCTTCCCAAGCCGCCCTAGGCGGATCGGTGGCTGCGCTCGCGCTGCGGCGGGCATCCCCGGTCACAGTGGCGGGTCCGCGCCGGATTCACACCGGCTTCCCTTCACCACCGACCGTTTATCGATCATCGAGAGCGTACTTCAACGGCCAGCGCGGCGCTCGCCGGGCGCAGCGCCGGCTGAGAGGGTTGCCGCGCCTGATGCACGCCGCGACCCCGCAAGGAGGGGCCGGCGCGCTGCAGCAGAGCCGCGCTTAGGGCGCGACGCTCGCCAGGTCAGAGTCGAGATCGGCCAGCTCGCTGCGCTGGCGCTCGTCGAGCGCGCCTCCGGCTGTGATCAGCCTGCGAGCGGCGTCGAGGTCGTCGGCCCTGCCGAACGTGACTGCGGCCTTGACGACGCCGCCCTGCAGATACCAGTTGGTGAACGTGCCGTCGTCGGTTGAGCCGCGCATGATCTCCTCGTCCCACTCATAGGCCGGCCCGACGTATTCGAGCTCGCCCCAGTCGGCTAGCACCGAGTAGAAGTAGGGAACCTCCTCGTGGGCGACGTCGCGTCCGAGCATGTTCAGCGCGGCGGTCTTGCCGTGGTTGAAGGCGACGTCCCAGTGCTCGATGCGCACCGGCTGGCCGCCGTGCACGACCGAGTCGTACTCGCAGATGTCGCCGCCGGCGAAGATCCCGGGAACCGAGCTCTCCAGGCGCGAGCTGCAGCGCACGCCGCCGCGCTCGCCGATCTGAAGTCCCGCGCCCTTGGCGAGCGCCACGTCGGGGATCACGCCTGCTCCGATCACCACCGCCTCGGCGCTCAACTGCTTGCCGTTGTCGGTCACGACCTTCTCCACGCGCTCATCACCCTCGAAGCCCGCCAGACCGTCGCCGCCGTAGATCGTCACCCCGTGGGAGCGCAGCAGCTCTTCGATGAAGCGCCCGACGCGCTTGCCAAAGCCCCGTTCCAGCGTGTGCTCCTCCTGCATCACGATCGTGCAGCGCCTGCCGACGAGCGTCAGCGAGGCGGCGACCTCGCAGCCGATGTAGGAGCCGCCGATCATCACGACGTCCTCGACATCCTCGGTCGCCTCGCGAATCGCCTGCGAGTTGCCGAGCGTCCTCAGGTAGTGGATCTGCTCCAGATGGCATCCGGGAACGTCCAGGCGGCGCACGTTCGCGCCCGTGGCGAGCATCGCCTTCTCGAACTGCACCTCCTCGCCACCCGACAGCATCGCGCTGCGCGAGTCCGCGTCCAGCGCGGTCACGCTCGTGCGGGTGAGCAGCTCGATCTCCTGTTCTGACCACCAAGGGTTGGGGCGAAAGTAGGCGTCCTCGCGCTCCTCTTTGCCCTGGAGGTAGCCCTTTGAGCACTCCGGTCGGTTGTAGGGCGGGTCTGGCTCGCGCCCCGCGAGCAGCACCTGGCCCTCGGCGCCTTCCTCGCGCAGCCAGCGCGCGCAGTTGGCGCACGCCAGGCCGCCGCCGATCAGCAGGTAGTCGACCTTGCGCCTGGCCATCGGCGACCAATCTACGCCAATCGGTCGGCCGGGACCGATTAGCGCAACAATCCTCGAAGGGGTTTGTGCCAAAAGCGGCGAACCCACAGGGTGCGCAGGAGGGCGGGCGGCACCGGGCGCCCCGAGCGCGCCAGAGAGCGAACAAAGGAGGCACCATGAATGAGATCGACCGCGTCACCGGCTGGTGGCTGTTTGCGGGGATCCTGCTAACGATCAGCGGGATCCTGAACATCATCTATGGGATCGCTGCGATCTCCGAATCGCATTTCTTCGTCGCGGAAACGCACTACATCGTCAGCAGCCTGAACACGTGGGGCTGGGTGACGCTGATCCTCGGCGTGTTCCTGCTGTTCGCAGGGTTCTCGCTGTTCGCCGGGGGGGAATTCGGGCGCTGGTTTGGGATCTTCGCCGCCGCGCTCGTCGCGATCGACGCGCTGCTGAACATCTCCTCGAGCGGGAGCCCGTGGTGGGAGCTGTGTGTCTTTGCGCTGTCCGTGGTAATCCTCTACGAGCTCGCCAAGAGCCCGGACACCGGCGAAATCGGCAGGTCACAGCCCTAGTTCGGTGGTCACTCCGCGGGCGGAGGCAGCGAGGGGCTCCGCCCGCGGATCGTCGGTGCTGCGCAACGGTGCAGGCTAAGCGCTGGCCCAGCACGCACGGCGGCAGATCACCACGCGCTCCGCGCGATCAGCGCGCACGGTCGAAGTTGCGCACGAACCGCGCACGGTCGCCCTGGCGCTCGTAGCCGACCGTCTGCCAGAAGGCAAGCGCCTCCGGCTGGTCGCCGGCGACGATCGCGTCAAGGCGAAGCGCGCCGCGCTCGCGCAGCCGCCGCTCGCCCTCGCGCACGAGCCGAGTCGCCAGCCCGCGCCGTCGCGCATCGGGGTGTACGGCGAGGCGATAGAAGCTGCCCCGCCAGCCGTTCCATGCAGCGATCAGCGAGCCGACCACCGCCTGGTCGCCGTCGGTGATCAGCAGTGCACGTGGGTCAAACGCAAGCAGCGCGTCCAGCGGCCCGAGGCTGTCGCTGACGGTCGGCTGGGCTCCGGAGATCGCCCATAGCTCGAGCAGGCGCTCGAGGTCGTCATGCCCGCCGTCGCGGATGCTCCAGCCGTTCAAGCGCCGATTCATAGCAGTGGCGGGCGTTAGCTCCGCGAACGCGCTCTGGCGATCCTCGAGAACGCGAACGAGCGCCGACGGGATTTCGCGTGCCGAGTCCCTATGTCGTGATCAGCGCGCGCCGGGCCTAGCCGCTCATTCGATCGATCCGCACACGGCGAGCCCGTAGTCGCGCGCCAGGCTGAGCGCCAGCGCGCTTCTGCGGAGGCGCTCGTGCTGCACACGCGCCGCCGCGGGAATTCGCTGGGCGGTCGCCTGTGCGGCATCGAACTCGACCGTCGTGGCGATCGTGCGGGCCGTCAGCCAGCGGGTGATCGGCGCCACGTCTTGCGGGGGCTCGGAGAGGGCTTCAAGCTTTGCATCCGCGGCTTCGTGGATCGCAACCGCGATGCGGATGACCCGCGGGTAATAGGCCAGCGCGGCGACGGTGCTGTGCTCGCGCGCCAATGCGCGACGTAGCTTTTCCTGTTCGGCGCGGCAGACCGCGTCGGCCCGCGCGATGAACTGGGCCTTCGTGACCCCGGACTTCGTGTTCGCGCTGCTGCAGGCGGCGATCGCGACGGCCAGGAGGCCCAGGAGCGCGGCGGCGGCGGCGCGGCGCACCGTGGCGCGGGTCGGCATGACGAGAAGTATCCCGGCTGTCGTTTTCGCCCAGCCGTCAGCGCGCCACGCCGACAAGGGCGCCGGCCAGGAGTGGCGCGCAGCGAGGACCGCGTGTACATTCCGGCGATGTCGCGCTGGCGCACAGGAGGGCGCCTCGGCCTGCTCGCGAGCTTGATCTTCGCGCCGGGACTCGTCTGCGCCGGGACGTCGGCCGCCGGCCAGATGACCGACATCCCGGCGTCCTCGCCCTCACCGCTGCTGAGTCCGATGACCATCGGCGTGCAAGCGCCGCCCTGCTTTCAGCCCGAGTACATCCGTCTCGTAAACCTGGTCGCCGGGCAGTCCTTCCAGTTCTCCGAAGGTCTCGACTGCGTTCCGAGCGGCGATCAGCTCTCGCAACCGACGATCTACTGGGGGGACGGGACCTTGAGCCAGGCGATGGTCACGCAGGCAGCTTCGCCCGAAGCGGGAGAGAGCGTCAGCGGGCAGCACACCTACAGCCAGCCGGGCGAGTTTCAGATCGCGGTGCACGTCATCGACGATGCGACCGGCGACACGCTGGTGCGGGGCTGGCACACCGCTGTCGACGTTGCCCAAGGCCGCGCGGTCACGCCCGCCGCGCCGTCGATCGTGCCAGGGTCACCCGCCCAGGGCCAAGCGTCGTCGCCCAGTACTGGAGAGACCCCGATCGGCGCTCAGGGAGCAAGCTTCCCGGTCCGCACCGGGCGCCAGCGCCGAGGCACCGTGGCGGTCCTGTTCACAAACGGACCGGCCCGCGGCCTGTGGGCGAGGATCCGCTGGGGCGACGGCTTGGTCAGCCGCGGCGCGCTGCGCGGATCGCCGCCCGAGCTGCGGGTCGTCGGCAGGCACCGCTGGCGGCGCTCCGGACAGTATGCCGTCACGGTGATCGTGACCAACGGCAGCGGGCAGGTTGTCGCGCGCGCGACCGGTCACGCCCGCGTGCGATGAGCCCGCGGGGCCGGCGCTACAGCACCGCGCTGTGCTGGACCGCGGCCGGCTCGATGCATTTCCTGCGGCCGCGCTTCTATGAAGCGATCGTCCCGCCGCCGCTTGATCGCTACAAGCGCGAGGTCGTGATCGTGAGCGGGGTCGCCGAGCTGGCAGGCGGCGTCGCGATCCTGCCCGCGCGCACGCGTCGGCTGGCGCGCGGCTGGCTGCTGGCGACTCTGGCAGGGGTCTATCCCGCGAACATCCATATGGCGCTGCGGCCCGAGCGCTTTGAGCGCATCGCGCCGGTGCTGCTGTGGGCACGGCTGCCGCTGCAGAGTGTGTTTGCTTGGTTGACGTGGCGCGGGACGGAATAAAGGCGATCGCCCGACCGGGACCGGGGAAACCACCGAACCGCGCCTATGTGCAGTGGTCCTTTTCGATCAGGTTTGGGGAACTGCAGATCCCGCGGTGACGCCGGCTAGCTGGTCGGCGTCGAGGGAAGCTCGTCCTCGCGGTCGCGCACCCGTAGCACAGCGTGGATCGTGGCGAGGAAGACGTAGAAGGCCCACCGCAGCCATGTGAGCCGGTCGTAGTCGCCCCGCTGATCGCGATTGTGGTGCCGGATGGCGAAGCCGTTTGCGAGGTGGAAGATCTCGCTCTCGTCCTTGCTCAGCATCACGTCCTTCATGTCCTCGCGCAACGCCTCAAGGACATCGGCGAGATCTCGCACGGCATGTCGCCGGTCATCGAGGGTGGCGCCGCGCGTTCGAAATCGGGAGACAGCCGCCTCCAGCTTGGAGGTGATGTCCTTCTCGGTGCCCTCGGGCACCGTGGTTGTGAGCAGGTCGTGGAACTCGGCCGGGCCCTTCTCGACGATCAGGCCCTCGTCGTCGACCTCGTACGGCGGATCGTGCATGTCCAGGATCGGGTTGATCGCGTCGCGGAACTCGGCCCTTCCCCTCGCGGCGTCGAACCTCGTGTAGTGCATCCCGCAGTTGTTGAACGAGTGGTACTCGCCAGCCGTCCCCTTCGAGACGAGGTCGTACATGACCTCGATCACGTCGAGCAGCGTGTCTTCGTCCCAGAGCGTGTAAGCGTCCACCCACACATCGGGCGCCATCCCCACGCGCGCCCGATACGGCCAGATCTCCTTCCGCCGGATCGTTCGCATGAAGTACGCATCGGGGTTCGAGCCCAGGGTCCCGTCTTGATCGCCGTCCACGCACTCGAATCCGAACGCCTCCTGCATAACGCCCTGCTCCCGCAGCTGATCGAACACGCTGATAACCATCTCGCGAAACTCGTCGAAGGGCATCGGTTCGGCCTTCGGGCCGCGACCCTGACGCTGGGAGAAGTACTGCTTCACGATGTCCGCCATACAGCGGCCCAGGATAGCCCCGGCGCCTCCGGCAAACCCGAAGCCCGAGCTGCCAATACCGCGCTTGACCGATGCCGCCCGATGGTAGACTCCGGGTTTCAACATCCACACACGAGTCAGGGAGATAGTGCCATGACTTCGATCCCCGCGGATCGTCATTCGTACGCCCTTCAGCGCCGCTACGTGAGCAAGAAGGGCGGGAAGCCGTTGAAGGGCTTCGCTCTCGATCTAACGCTGCGTTTCAACACCGACGGAACGCCGTTCCTGCAGGACCACAACAGCGACGGGAACGTGATGCCGTTCACCAACCTTGGCGACCTTCGCCGGTTCCTAGACGAGCACATCGAACGCAACTACGCCGAGCACTACAGCTCGCCGCGCACCGTTGCCTCAGCCCGCCCGGTCCCAACGAATGGTGATGGTGGCGGCGTATCGCCGCGATCCACCCCTGACAAGCCAGACGCGAACACCGCACCGCCTGCCGCGAAGCTCGCGCAGCTTGCGAAGATCATGGAGCTGGTCGGCGAGGTGGCGGACGTGGCTCGCATCGAGATCGCGCAGCCTCCCGATTCCATAGGTGTCGGCCAGCCGGGCACCTGGACTCGGACGACAGGGTTCCTCACCCGCCTCGCGGCGCAGGCCGCGGTCTACGAACAGCTCGGCGGCCCGCCTCTCCCGGCCGCGGTCGGGCAGTTCTCGGTCGAAGCGCGCCGGCTGCCCACCAACCAGAAGCGGATGGTCGGTGAAGCCGAGGGCGTGCTCGTGGCGCTCACGAGCTTCGCTGAGAACTTCGGTGTGGGGGAAGGGAGCGCCCGATAGTTCGTCGCCGACGAGTTCGACACGGTGACGTCCTATGGCTGTTGAATCCCCGAAGAGTAATGTCTCGCGCCGCCGGCTGCATGGGCCGTCAGACGGTCTACGGGCATGGACGGACTGGATCATCGACACGCGCAAGCGCTGGCACGAAGGCGACCCTGCGCCAAGGGTTACGAGCTGGCAAATGCGTCTCGGCACGACCGCGCTCGTCGTTGCGTTGACCGTCGTCGTGCGACTTATCGCAGGGTCTTGAGGGCACGTCGGCGGTGGGTTCTCTGCTCGAGGTGCAGGCGAGATGAGGCCGAGCTTGATGCAGCACGGGCCGAGCTGTGGGAGCTGCCCGACCCAGACATCGACGAGGACGCGGGCGTCGTGTGGCTCGACGGAAGGCCGATCCTCTACGAGAAGTGGGGCGACCTAACGCAGGACCAGCGTCGGCGTCACATGAGGCAATACGTCGGCAGCGTCACGGTTAGGTCGTGTGGCAAGCGCGGCCGGTGGGTGCCGATCAGCAACAAGGTGACGTGGAAGGACGGCTCGGAACCCGTCCTTCTCGACGAATAGGGGCGGCACAATCCGTCCATGTGTGCGGAACCGGGTCCGGCAGGACCGCTAGGCTCCGTTAGATGGGCAGCTTCAAGGAAGGGGACCGGGTAGAGGATCGTAGGAAACCCAATGACTGCGGTACAGTCGTGCAGATTCTCAGCGTTGGTCCAGGAGGCGAAACCCTGTACGCCATCGACTGGGACAATCATCCTGGCGGCCAAAGTCCAGAGCTAGCGCTCCAGCCTTGTGGTGAAGAGCCGAAAATCGAGGCCGAACTAAGAAGCGCCGGACGTGCTTACCTTGAAAGCAACGGGGCGAATCGGGACGAGCTACAACTGCTCGTCCGCGAGGCAAGCAAACTCGGGCTGCCTACGCAAGCCATCGCGCATGTGACCGGCGTCCCGGGCAACGTCATCGCTTATCTAATCGCAGACGACCACTCGGGTTCTGATCCATGAGACACCTGACCTATGCGAACGTAACAGCGACGCTGGCGCTGAGTTCTCGATGGCGGGTGGGGCGCTGGCCGCAAACCACTACATCATCACGTCCACATCGCAGATCAAGCCGAGCGTGCGGCGCGCGCTTCAGGGCAATCGCGGACCCGCGGGACCCCAGGGACCCCAGGGACCCCAAGGGACCGCGGGCCGGCAAGGGGCAGCCGCGAATCTCGCTTACGTCGAATTGCGTCTACGCGAGCTGTGCTCCGGCATCCACGAAGCCTGGGAACGGTCACTAGCCTCCCCGGAATCAACCGCTGCGTGGAAAGAGATCAACGAAGTTATCTCGGACATTAGGTTTGGCGGTTGCTAACACGGCCCTCGCCGATGTGAGGGCCACGGGTACGCTCGCCCGGATCGTCGCGAGAGCACGGGCAGGTGGGTCCCCCGATCAGCCAGCGTATCGAGGTCCAGTGGATCGACGGCTCTGAGCCACAGATCCGGCCGGGCGTATAGATACCACTCGCTCGACGCTGAAGGCTGCGAGAGGGCGCAAGACCGCTGTGCTTTGAGCCCATCAATGGGGCCAGAGCTAGGCTGTGGCCTGTGCCGAAGTTCACGCGAACCCACCGAGTCAGACCGTGGGGTGGCACCACGGAAGACGTGGGCCGCGTCATACGCAGGGCGACCGCGCTCGTGAGCGAGACGCTGGGCGAGGAGCCTCACACGAGCGTAACCGTGAAACGCCCGGAGCGTCAGGATCAATACGACACCCCGGAGGAATTCGAAGAGGGCGTCGTCGGCGGCGGCGACCTGAAGTCCTTCGAGACGATCTACATCAACGTCAGGCCGCGCGACCTGTACGAGGACGCAAGGGTCACCGTGGTCATCATCTTGTTCAACGGGCGCGCGGCAGCCTGGATGCAGGCAGAGGGATCGTCGGAGGTGATCGTGAGGGGAGTCGCGCTGGCGCTTCAGGCGGTCCTCGAGGAGGGACGCCGCACGCACGCGCGCTGGGTCTTTCGGATCGCGATGGTGGTCTTGTGGTGTGGCGTCGCTGTCTCGGTGGTCTTTGACGTCGGGGCGCTTGAGCACGGTAAGCACGCGCACAACGGTGTCCTGGCGATCGTAGGCCTCTCGCTCGATGTGCTCGGCCTGCTCTTGTTCGCGATGTGGTTCTTCGCCTTCCCGGCGATGGAACTGAGACGCGTCGGAGAACCCACGCGGATGCAGAGGCTGCTCGGTCAACCTTTCAAGTGGCTGCTCGGCATTATCGTCCTCGCGGGGATCACGGCCGTCATTGGCACGGTCCTGGCGAAGTTAATCTAGGCGGACGCCTTAACGTTCCTGCGTGACGGGCAGGGCGCAGCGTCCATCGGGCGTGCAGTACCGCCGCGCTCGACGCCGGGATGCCGTCTCGGGCCACGAGAGGGCGCGCCTGTGGAGGATTGGGCGAACCTGCGGATTCCGCGCTGAGGCTCAGTCCGGATCGGCCATGTCGGCCTCGGAAGCCAGGCCGACGTCGGCGAGCGTCATCGCTCAGCACATAAACACCGGCACCTTCGCAAACTGTCCGGAGGTGGCTACGGCTCGTCCGCTAGTGCAGGCCGTCCGGCTTGCTTGCTCGCTAGATCTGCTCCCAGGGATCAGATACCTCACGTCGGTTCGTCTCGCAGCGGCGGAACAAGTAGTAGCCGACGGTCGTCCCCTTGACCGCGACATTCTGGCCTGACGATCCCAACTTATCGCGGCTCTGCTGCCCTTCCTCAACGAACACGAACGAACCGTTCACCAACTCCCAGCCCTCGTTGCACACAGAGTTGAGGATCGCTACTGGATCCGTCGTCTTCTTCGAGGTGGTGCTCCCCATCATGGCGACGATGATTGCCTGTTGTTTCATCACGTCGATCGAGTACTGGAAAACCTGATCGCCCTGCTCGAACGCAACTCGTGCCTGACCAGCAGGCGTCGCAAAGAAGGCCTCTCGTACCTGCTCACGGCGCTCGGCACGTTCTCGTGCCTGTTGCTCGGCTTCACCTTGTTCGCGCTGCTTTTGCTTGACTTCGCGCTCCTGCTCTTTGATTCCAGCCTCGATAGCACGCTGCTCAGGAGTCTTTCGTGAGATCAACGCCATGGTTGTCCTTGGTCCCTAATCTTGGTTCGGTTACGCACGGCGGGGCCGCGTGCCTTCATTCTTGGGTGTACTTTCGCTTTCAGCACAGGCCGACTTGTTTGGCGCCGTATTCCGCTTGCGCCACGGTGAATTTGCTACCGGCTTCGGAAGAGAGCTGTTCGATCAGCCCCTGGCATGAGAATGATGACGTGTGCAGATAGCTTTCAGCCTCTTTCACGGCCTGTTCGTTCCAGTTCACATGTAGATGTTCCACAGCCCAGACAGCGTCCGCGTGCGGGAATTTGCTACCGGCTTCGGAAGAGAGCTGTTCGATCAGCCCCGCTTCTGAAAACGCGGACGTGTGCAGATAGCTTGCAGCCTCTTTGAGCGCATTCTGCTGAGACTGGGTGGCGTTTTCGACTTCTTTTTGTGCTCGTTCTTTGCGTTCTTCGACTTCTCTTTGTGCTCGTTCTTCGCGTTCTTTTGCTTTTGTCGCTTGAGCTTTTGCTTCTAGTTCGGCTTGAGTGTGGTGGCGGGTAACCGAAATCGTCTTACTAGTCGATTCATGGCCAGAGAGGGTCGCTTCAACCGTCATTGTGTTGCTGCCAATTTCCAGCGCAACCGTCTTGCTCCAGTGGGTAGCGTGGACCTGCGCGCTTGCGTTGTCGACACTAACGGCGGCGCCTGCCGTGGTAGTCCCGTGAAGGGTCGTGTGAGTGCTGGTGACCGAGTAGTCGCCAGTGTCGAGCTTGAGCGCCACGGGTGTAGCCGCGGGCGCCGAGGGAGTGGTCGAAACCACGCCACTTTTGGCCGATTCGGTTGTCGTTTTCTTTTTGCTTCCGCTGCCAGCCGCGGCCCCAATGATGATAAGGAGCCCGATGATCGCACACGCAATGATGGCGATGCGTGCGCCTTTCGGTAGTTCTTGCCACCGATCTCGGAAACTCGGCTGACCTGCGGGCGAGGAGCCCGACGCAACAGCGGTTGGTTGCGGCTGGGGTGCCGGGACCTCGGATGGACTGGCGGGTATCGGCTGCGGCGGCGGATCGTCGCGGTGCTCCAATGTCCAACGCTTACCGTCCCAGTAGCGGGCGGCGCCTTGGCCGAGCGGGTCTGGGTACCAGCCGGCCGGGACCCACGAAGGGAGCGGCCGAACCGGACGCGGTGTGGCGGGGTCATTCATGGCAACGGGACTCCGAAGGCGAACTCCCCGAGTAGACCAGCCTGTTCGGAGTCTAGCCTCACAGAAGCATTATCGGCCGTCCGGAAGACGACCTTAGATCCTTAGGTCGCCACGGAACTAGCGGTGGTTCGGGATCACCCCGGCGCGGCCCGAACCCCCCTCTTCTGTGCGAACATACGTTCGTGCCAACGCCCTGGCGACCGATCAAGGAGATCGAGCGAGCGCTCGACCGGGGCGACCTACAGATGGCGGCTGCGATCTCGAAAGACATGCGCCGCGAGGAGGGCCGGTTGATCTCGTGCGCGCTCGCGCTGAGGTTCCTGCCGCTCGTGGCTGCCGAGCCCTGAGGAGTACGACGTGTGGGCTCGAAAGTGGCTGGCCCGCTGGCTTCTGGAGAGCCGGGGCGCAACGATCGAGCAGGCAGCCGAGGTCGCGGCCTCCCTCGCCGACCTACCGGCGGAGCCTGCGGTCGCGCTCGACGCGATCAGGCGCGCGTCGTGAGCCATCCGTGCGCGAGCCTACTGTGCTCCCACTCAGACTGTGGATGCGGAGAATCAGCCGATGTGGACAGGGGGCCACCCGGACCGCGCCCCCGTCATGCTCCTGGTGCCGCCGCCGACCTCGGAGATCGTGCTATCGACAATGGACAACCGCGCATAAGCGCAGTGCAGCCAAGAAGGGTCCGTTCGGCCGGGCCTGCGTGGTGCGGCTCGCGCTGCGACGCGTGTTCATACCCGTAGCCGGTCTTCGGCCACCGGAGAGGGCATTGGTCTTAAGGTGACGAAAGTGCCTCAATGACCCTCACCGACCGCCTCAACGCCCTCGACCGCCGTCAGCAGCGCAGCCCGCACCTGAGCTTCGTGGCGGCCGTGGTCAAGAAGTTCACCGACGACCATGCCGGGCAGCTCGCGGCGCTGATCGCCTACTACGCGTTCGTCTCGCTGTTTCCGCTCGTGCTAGTGCTCGTGACCGTGCTCGGGTTCGTACTCCAGGGCGACCCTGACGAGCAGCAGCGGATCCTCAACGGCACGCTCGGCCAGTTCCCGATCATCTCCGACCAGCTGAAGGTGCAGCCGCTGACGGGCAGTGTCGCCGCGCTCGTGCTCGGGGTGATCATCTCGCTGCTGGCCGGCATCGGGGTGATGGGCGCCGCGCAGAACGCGTTCAACCGCATCTGGCACGTGCCGTACAAGAGCCGCCCCAACTTCCTTTTTGCGCGCCTGCGCAGCCTGGGCGTGCTCGCGCTACTTGGCACGCTCGTCTTGGCATCGACCGCCGCTGCCGGGTTCATCGGCGCGAGCAGCAAGTCGGCGCCTACGGTCGTCGTCGGCGTCGTGCTCGCGTTCGCGCTCAACCTCGCCGTGTTCATGCTGGCCTTCAAGCTGCTCACGGCGATCGACGTGTCCTGGCGCGACCTGCTGCCGGGGGTCGTCGTGGCGGCCGTCTTCTGGCAGGGGCTGCAGCACCTCGGCGGCTTCTACCTGGATCACGAGCTCAAACGCACAACCGCGCTCTACGGGATCTTCGCCTTCGTGCTCGGCCTGCTCGCGTGGCTGTACCTCGGCGCGCAGCTGACGATCTTCGCCGCCGAGATCAACGTCGTGCGCAAGCGCCGGCTTTGGCCGCGCAGCTTCTTCTCCGACCCCCTGCTCGACGCCGACCGGCGCGCGCTGACGTCATCGGCCAACGTCGAGGAGCGCATCGACGAGGAGAACGTCGAGGTCACGTTCAGCGACTCGCAGGACTGACGCCGCCCCAAGTGCAGCGATGTCGCGCTGGACCGCTGCGCCGCGCGCAAGTACTGTGGGCCGATGGCGCAAGTGACGACGTTGCCAGTTACGCGCTACGCGCGCAGCGGTGAGGCGAGCATCGCCTACCAGGTCGCCGGCGACGGGCCCATCGACCTGATGTTCATGCCCGGCTGGATCTCGCAGGTCGAGCAGATGTGGGAGTCGCCGGCGATGCGCCGCTGGCTGGAGAGCCTTGCCTCGTTCGCCCGCCTGATCATGTACGACCGGCGCGGCACCGGGCTGTCGGATCGGGTCGGCGCGAGATACAGCCTCGGTCAGGACGTGCAGGACGCGGTCGCCGTCCTCGACGCCGTCGGGAGCGAGCGCGCGGCGCTGTTTGCCTACGCTGTCGGCTCTCAGCCGGGCGTGCAGCTCGCGGCCGAGCGCCCGGACCGCGTTGGCGCTCTCGTTCTGTTCGCCCCGATGGTGCGCAACATGTGGGCGCCGGATTATGAGTGGGCGCAGACGCGCGAGGAGCGCGAGCAGATGATCGAGCGAAATGTCGCCGGGTGGGGACGCAGCATGCTCTGGGAGTTCGAGCCCGACGCGGCGGGCGACCAGGCGCTTGCCGACTGGTTCGCGCGGCTGCAGCGACTGGCCGCCAGCCCCGGAGAGGCGCGGGTCATCTATGAGGCGATGATCGACTTCGACGTGCGCGACCTGCTGCCCGAGATCCGCGCGCCGACGCTCGTCATGCACCGTCCCGATGAGCTCGTGATCGACGTACGCCACTCCCGCTATGTCGCCGCGCGCATCCCCGCCTCTCGCTATGTCGAGCTCGAGGGCATGAACTCGCTGCCATTCCTCGGCGACAGCGATGCCGTTGTTGACGAGATCAAGGAGTTCCTCACTGGCGAGCGCGGCCGCGAGGCTACCCGGGCGCTGCTCACGGTGATGTTCACCGACATCGTCGACTCGACCGTGCGAGCCGCCCAGCTCGGCGACGCGCGCTGGCGCGACCTGCTCGCCGGGCATGACGAGGTCCTGCGCAAAGAGCTCGCACGCTTCGGCGGCCGGGAGGTAAAGACGGTCGGTGACGGCTTCCTCGCCACGTTCGACGGAGCGCCGTCGCGCGCCCTGCGCTGCGCGCTGGCGATCAGCGCCGAGATGCGCGCTCTCGGAATCGATGTTCGCGTGGGCATGCACACGGGCGAGTGCGAGCTGATCGGCGAGGACGTGGCCGGGATGGCCGTCCATATCGCCGCGCGCGTCAACGGGCTCGCGGATCCCGGCGAGGTGCTCGTCTCGGGCACCGTGTTCGGCACGGTCGTCGGCGGCCCCTTCTCGTTTGCGTCGCGCGGCTCGCACGCGCTGAAGGGCGTCCCCGGCGAATGGCCGATCTTCGCGCTGGCCTGAGACCTCGCGGGCGTTCTTGGCAGGACCGTTTGCGCCGTCCTGGCTACGCGTGCCATCGATGGTGAGGGCGTTTTTTGGCTCTCCCATGCCCTTTCAGGCCCTGGCCGCAGTTACTTGCACGCGCAACGACAGCGCGCTATACTAACTAAACTTTCGTAAGCAGATATGGAGCAGATACCCATGGCCGCTAACCAAGGCAAACCGCAGATCCAGCCAGCCGAGTCCAAGCCCCTGCTGCGGCTGATCCCGCTCGACGACACCGTCGTGTTCCCCAACATGGGGATCACGCTGACCGTAGACGTCGGCGACGACGAGCGCGTCGTGCTCGTACCGCGTCACGAGAACGAGTTTTTGGAGGTGGGCACGATCGGCGAGGTCTCCGAGGAGATCCGCCTGCCCGGCGGCGGCCACGCGGTCGCCATCTCTGGACAGCACCGCGCGCTGATCGGCGCCGCCCAGACCGGCCCCGGCGGCGAGCTGCGGGTCGAGGTCGACGAGCGCCCAGACGAGGTGCCCGTGGACAAGCGCACGCGCGAGCTCGAGCGCGAATATCGCGCGGTCGTCGAGGAGATCCTCGAGCTGCGCGGCGACGACGGGCGGATCTCGGCGTTCCTGCGCGCGATCGCAGAGCCCGGGTCGCTGGCCGACTCGGCCGGCTACTCGCCCAACCTCAACTACGAGCAGAAGGTCGAGCTGCTGCGCACGCTGGACGTCGCCGACCGGCTTGAGCTCGCGGTCAAACTGCAGCGCGACAGCCTGGCCGAGCTGCAGATCCGCAAGCGCATCCGCGAGGACGTCCAAGAGGGCGCTGAGAAGCAGCAGCGCGAGTACTTCCTGCGCAAGCAGATGGACTCGATCCGCAAGGAGCTCGGCGACGACGACGCCTCGGTGGCGGCGGAGTACCGCACGAAGATCGAGGACGCCAAGATGCCAGAGCCCGTGGAGACCCAGGCCCTGAAAGAGCTCTCTCGCCTGGAGCGCATGGGCGAGCAGACGGGCGAGTCGAGCATGATCCGCACCTACCTTGACTGGCTGATCGCCGTGCCCTGGTCAAAGCGCTCAGAGGAGCACCTTGACCCGGTGGCCGCGCGCGCGGTGCTCGACGCAGACCACGCAGGCCTTGAAGACGTCAAGGACCGCGTGACCGAGTACCTGGCGGTGCGCAAGCTGCGCGAGGATCGCGGCATCGAGGCCGACCCGAAGTCCGGCGCGATCCTCACGCTGATCGGCCCGCCGGGGACCGGCAAGACGTCGATCGGCGAGTCGATCGCGCGCGCGACCGGCCGCGAGTTCGTGCGCATGTCGCTGGGCGGCGTGCGCGACGAGGCCGAGATCCGCGGGCACCGGCGGACCTACATCGGGGCGCTGCCCGGACGCCTGGTCAGGGCGCTCAGAGACGCCGGCACGATGAACCCGGTGATCCTCCTAGACGAGGTCGACAAGGTCGGCGCGGACTGGCGCGGGGACCCCTCGGCCGCGCTGTTAGAGGTGCTTGACCCCGCGCAGAACCACTCCTTCCGCGACCACTACCTCGACGTCGAGCTAGACCTCTCCCAGGTGATGTTCTTAGCGACCGCCAACGTGGCCGACACGATCCCCGGACCGCTGCTTGACCGCATGGAGGTGATCCGCTTTGACGGCTACACCTCTGAGGAGAAGCTCGCGATCGCCAAGGGCTACCTGTGGCCGCGCCAGCGCGACCGCAACGGCCTGCGCGAGGACGAGGTTCAGATCTCAGACGAGGTGCTGCGCACGATCATCTCTGAGTACACGCGCGAGGCCGGCGTGCGAAACCTCGAGCGCGAGCTCGGCACGGTGTTGCGCAAGACGGCGACGCGGATCGCCTCCAGCGAGTCACAGGCCGAGCAGCCGGTGGATGAGCCGACGGCAAGCGACAACGGCGCAAGCCCGCCGGACGAGCAGAAGACCGGCCGGCAGCCCGGGCCCGCACCCAAGGCGAAGGCCAAAGCCAAGGCGAGGGACGCCAAAGGCTCACGGCAGACCCCTGTGAAGATCGACCTGGCGATCGTGCGCGACGCGCTCGGACGTCAGAAGTTCTTCCAGGAGTCGGCTGCTCGAACGGCGACCCCGGGCGTGGCCACGGGCCTCGCGGTCACTGGCGCCGGTGGAGACGTGCTGTTCGTCGAGGCGACCTCGATGAAAGGCGGCTCGGGTGCCAGCAGCCTCGTGCTGACCGGCCAGCTGGGCGACGTGATGAAGGAGTCAGCCCGCATTGCGCTGTCCTACGTGCGCGGGCACGCCGAGGATCTCGGCATCGACGAGAGCGCGTTCGAGGGTCGCGAGTTCCACGTGCACGTGCCGGCCGGCGCGATCCCCAAGGACGGGCCGAGCGCCGGCGTCACGATGACGACCGCGCTGGCGTCGCTGCTGTCGGGGCGCCCGGTCAAGCACACGGTCGGCATGACCGGCGAGGTCACGCTGCAAGGTCGCGTGCTGCCGATCGGCGGCCTAAAGCAGAAGGTGCTTGCCGCGCACGCGGCCGGCCTGACCGACGTGATCCTGCCCGAGCGAAACCGCGGCGACCTCGACGAGATCCCCGAGGACGTCGCTTCGCAGATGACCTTCCACCCGGTGATGACCGTCCAGGAGGTCCTCGATCGAGCACTGGAGCCCGCGCAGAATGTCGCGCCCGTCTCGTAGGTGCCAGCCCGTTCCAGCGGAGGTCCGCCAGACGGCGGACCTCCTGGAGCGCCGCTGGCAGCTGTCGATCATCTACGCGGCGCTATCGGGGGCGCTGCGCTTCAACGAGTTCGCCGACGCGATCGCAGGGATCTCGCCGCGCATGCTCTCGGAGCGCCTGCGTGATCTCGAGGCGGCGGGGCTGATTGCGCGCACGGTCATCCCCTCTAGCCCGCCCAGGGTCGAGTACCGCCTTACAAGCCGCGGACGCAAGCTCGGCCCGATCATCGAGGCGATGCGCACCTACTCGGGCGACCCGGTCGGCTGACGACCCGGTGGGCTGCGCATCCGCGCCGCCTACCCGCGCGAGTGGCGGGGTGCCGGCCGGCGGCGTGCGTCGCAAATCAGGCCTGAAGCCCCGCCCCGAGACCGGGCAGGGCCAGCCCTTAACGCCGGTGGGGCCGCCGCAGCCTGCGGCGGCCCCACCCGATTCGACCCGCCTCCTGAGCGCAACTACGTAGTCGCGCCTCCCGGGCCGTCTGTCCCGCCTCCTCCTCCTCCTCGCCTACGAGATCCCCAACCATTCCTCCAGACGGTTGTTTCCCGTGTCGGTGACGAAGATGTTGCCCACCGAGTTCACGGCGACGCCGCCGGGAGCTGACATCTGGCCAGCTCCCGAGCCGTAGGACCCGAACTTTGTAACGAACACGCCCGTCGAGCTGAACTCCTGCACCCGGTCGCCGGCTTCTGCGACATACAGGTTGCCGGTCGTCGGGTCGGTGGCAATCGCCTGCGGCTGCTCCTCTTCGCCGTTGCCCGAGCCCGCCACGTTGTCAAAGCTCCTGACGAACGTGCCAGACGGTTCGAACTCCTGCACGCGGCCCAGTTCGGCGATGTACAGGTTGGCTCCGGAGAAGCTCATTCCGTAGGGGATCCGCAGGCTGCCTTCTGCGCCGCCCGCCGTTCCGAACGAGGCTTTCAGCGTGCCGGTCGAGGTGAACTCGTCGACGTGGCCACCGTAGCCGGCCAGTTCGTCGACCCACACGTTGCCGGACGAGTCGACCGCGATCGCGGCCGGGTTTGAGACCGTCCACGCCCTCAGGAACGTCCCATTCGGTTCGAACTCCTGCACGCGGTTGTTGCCATAGTCGGCCACATACGCGTCGCCCGCGCTGTTGGTCGCGATGCCACGGATCCCTTTGAACTGGCCTGTGGTTGTGCCTTCGCTGCCGAACTGCCTGAGGACTTTGCGCGCCGAGCTGAACTCGACCACGCGGTTGTGGCCGGTGTCGGCGACCCAGATGTCGTTGCTCGAGTCGACCGCGACCGCGCCGGGCCGGCTGAGGCCGCCTTCGGTTGGTTCCTGAACGCCGGGGATGTTCGCAACGAACGTCGGGGGTGTGCCGGCTTTCCATTCCTCGACGCGGGCGTTATGCGTGTCGCTGACGAAGATGCCGCCCACCGAGTTCACGGCGACGCCGCCGGGACCCGAGAACTGGCCGTTGCCCGAGCCGAACGAGCCGAACGAGGTAACGAACACGCCCGTCGAGCTGAACTCCTGCACCCGGTCGCCGGCTTCTGCGACATACAGGTTGCCGGTCGTCGGGTCGGTGGCAATCGCCTGCGGCTGCTCCTCTTCGCCGTTGCCCGAGCCCGCCACGTTGTCAAAGCTCCTGACGAACGTGCCAGACGGTTCGAACTCCTGCACGCGGCCCAGTTCGGCGATGTACAGGTTGGCTCCGGAGAAGCTCATTCCGTAGGGGATCCGCAGGCTGCCTTCTGCGCCGCCCGCCGTTCCGAACGAGGCTTTCAGCGTGCCGGTCGAGGTGAACTCGTCGACGTGGCCACCGTAGCCGGCCAGTTCGTCGACCCACACGTTGCCGGACGAGTCGACCGCGATCGCGGCCGGGTTTGAGACCGTCCACGCCCTCAGGAACGTCCCATTCGGTTCGAACTCCTGCACGCGGTTGTTGCCATAGTCGGCCACATACGCGTCGCCCGCGCTGTTGGTCGCGATGCCACGGATCCCTTTGAACTGGCCTGTGGTTGTGCCTTCGCTGCCGAACTGCCTGAGGACTTTGCGCGCCGAGCTGAACTCGACCACGCGGTTGTGGCCGGTGTCGGCGACCCAGATGTCGTTGCTCGAGTCGACCGCGACCGCGCCGGGACTGCTGAAGCCGCCGCCTTCGGCTGGTTCTTCAACGGCCGGTATACCCGCTTCCAGAACGGGCGCGCCGCGCTCGACGGCCCCGATCGTGCACGGGCTCGAACGAGGCGCCCCGCGCTGGTCGGTCGTCGTGCACGTCGCCGCGTCGCCGGCGCCGATCGCCGGGCTGGCTGGTTCGGGCACGTCGACCAAGGTCGTGCCGCCGTCGTTAACAAGCGCGGTCAGCCGCGGGTTGACTTTGCTCAGAGCGCCAACACCGCAGCTGCCGTTGGAGTCGAGGCTGTGGTCGGTCGTGTTGGCTGCGCCCTTGCAGTCGCCGGCGCCAGTGTTGTCGGCGACGATCGTGTTCGTCAGCGCGAGCGAGCCCTTGTTTTCGACGCCGCCGCCTTCGTTGAACGCGACCGTCGAGTTCAGCAGTTTCGTTGTGCCGCTGTTGATGATGCCGAAGGCCTCGCCCGATGAGAACGTCGAGTTGCGTGCCGTGAGTTCCGCCCCTGGCCCGACCGAGACCCCTTGGCCGATGTTGCCCCCAACAAGCGTGTCTTCGAGGGTCAGCTTGCCGCCCGGCTGGGTTTCGCTTGTCCCGAGATCCCGAGTCACCGGGACTCCCGCACCTCCGGCGTGGATGATCTCCACGTTCTTGAACGTCACCGCTGCACCAGGTTCGACGACGAACAATTCCGACGGAAATGGTTCCACGGCCGTCCCCTCGAGCGTCGCCGGTGCACCCTGAAGCGAAGGCGAACCCGCCGGCCCTTCGATCGTCGTCGCGCTGCCCGGTTTCGTGAAGCTCACCGTAGCGCCAGGCAGGTAAGAGCCCGCGCTGAGCACGATCGTGTTCGCGCCGCCAGCGGTGTTTACTTTGCTGATCGCTTCTTCAAATTCGACGGTGTTGCTCGCATTGAACGTCGCGGCGCTCGCCGCGGTCGCGAGCGCCGACAGCGATGCTCCGACGATGGCAAGCGCGATCACAGATACCCGCAAACGCGCCACGAATCGATACCTCATCCTGTCCTCCAGTTCGGTAAACGGATGTCCCAGTGAGCAGATTCCATGATTGATGGAAGATCGAGGGCAGTGGCCAGGCCGTGTATGAGGCTCTGCTGCCATTCGAGCGAGAGGTCACTTCTAGCAGCACGTCACGGGCCAAAGCAAGCCGTTTACGGCATCGTCACGATCGGTCACGACATTGTCACGTTTCACCGCGATGACATTTCTTTTACGACCGCTACCGCGAGCCGCAGGCGCCCTGGCGCAAGCCGTCTTGCGTGGCCGCGCGCCCGCCTCGTGGCAGGGTTTTGAGAAATCCTGGTGTGTGTCGACGGCGCGGCGGCGGTGAATAGGCCTGTTCACACCGACTTCACAGCTCATTCAGAGCGCTGGGGTCGCGTCGCTTGGCGGGCTGGCCCGCTGAGGCCTTCTGGATTGACGGTCTCATGCTCCGCCACCACCAGGCTTGTTCACGAGTCGTTTACGTCTGGCGTACGGCGATGCCCGACAATCCGCCGGCCTGCGGCGAGTGCCGCACAGCGAGCTACCGACCCGCCTGCGCTGATGTAGGCTGCGCGTCCCCAGAGCCCCTGCCACACCACTCTTGAACCACGTGCTCGATAAATTCCCGTTCAGCTGGATCCGCCGCGGCGTGGCGGCCAGCGCAGACGTCGTTTCCGCGAGCCCGCTTCTGTCCGCTCTCGCGGCCACCGCCGCGGTCCTGCTGGCGCTGTTCTTCATCGGCCTGACGCTGATCGCGCCGCACCAGTTCGGGAAACAGACGTCGCTCACCAGCGCGACCAACATGATCTCGCACGGCGAAGTGACCGAAGCCACGCTGCGCGACCAGGATGCTCGGCTGGAGCTGAAGACCGCGGCCGGTCAGCGGCTGTGGGCCACCTATCCGCACTCTGATTCATACACAGGCACGCTGCTTGCGCTGCTGCAGCGCAAGCAGGTGTCGACGTACGTAGACGCGCAATCGGGCAAGGCGAGCCTGCGCGCCGTCGTCCAGTTCCTGCTGCCGATCTTGATCCTCGTCACGCTGTTCGCCTTCTTCATGACCCTGCTCAAAGACCAGGGCGCGGCGTTCGCCGCGTTCTCCAAGTGGACCGGCAGCGGTCAGAAGGCCGGCGAGGGGAGGTCTACGTTTGCCGACGTGGCTGGTGCCCCGGAGGCGCTGATCGAGCTGCGAGAGGTCTGCGACTACCTGGAGAACCCGGGTCGCTACGCGAAACTGGGCGCCAAAGCCCCCAAGGGAGTGATCCTGACCGGACCCCCGGGCACCGGAAAGACGCTGCTCGCGCGCGCCGTCGCAGGCGAGGCGGCGGCCAACTTCTTCTCACTATCGGGCTCGGAGTTCGTCGAGTCGCTCGTCGGCGTGGGCGCGGCGCGCGTGCGCGACCTGTTCCGTCAGGCACGCGAAGCGGCGCCCGCGATCATCTTCATCGACGAGCTCGACGCCGTCGGTCGCCAGCGCGGCGCCGGGATGGGGCAGGGCAACGACGAGCGCGAGCAGACGCTTAACCAGATTCTCGTCGAGATGGACGGGTTCGGCGCGGAGTCGGGCGTCGTGATCATGGCCGCGACCAACCGGCCGGACATCCTAGACAGCGCGCTGCTTCGACCCGGCCGCTTCGACCGGCAGGTCGTCGTCGATGTCCCCGACGTCCACGGCCGCGCCGAGATCCTCAAACTGCACGCGAGCAGGAGCCCCATCTCGCCCAACGCCGACCTGATGCGCATCGCCCATCAGACGCCGGGCTTCACCGGAGCCGACCTCGCGAACATCATCAACGAGGCCGCGCTGCTCACGGTCCGCGTCGGCAAGCCGCTGATCGAGCAGGAAGAGCTCGAAGAGGCCATCGACCGGGTTCTGTCAGGGCCGGCTCGTAAGAGCCATGTGCTTTCGCGCGATGAGGTCTGGCGAATCGCCGTCCACGAGTCCGGACACGCGATCGTCGCCCGCGCAATCAACAACGCGGCGGCGTTGCAAAAGCTGTCGGTCGTCGCGCGCGCTCGCGGGCGCGGCGGCGCGACGGTCTACTCGAGCGAGGACAAGCTGATGCTGACGCATCTGGACCTCACGAAGAACCTCATCACATCAATGGCCGGCGTGGCGGCAGAGGAGTATGTCTTCGGCATGCTTTCAACGGGAGGCGAGAACGATCTCGACGAGGCGACGAACACCGCCCACGCAATGGTGTCGGTCTGGGGTATGAGTGACGCGATCGGACCGGTGACCGTCGGCGAGAAGCCCGGCGAGGTGTTCATCGCCCGCGAAATGGCGAACACGGCCAATGTGGCAGCGGCCACCCACGAACTGGTGGACAGCGAGACCCGGCGGCTCGTCCACGAGGCCGAGGAGACCGCCAGGCAGATCATCGAGATAAACCGGCAGGTTCTCGAGGAGCTCGCCAACTCGCTCGTGGACGCCGAGACGCTGGCGGGACCGGCGCTGGAAGTCTTTCTCGAGGCGGTCAAGGCCTGGCCCAAGCCGCTCGTGCCGGGCCTTAACGGCAACTCGCCCGTTACCCTCCGAGCGCAGGTCGGTGGCGGCGAGGCTGAGACGCCGCCATACGGTACCGAGACCCTGGACCTCCCGCCTCAGTCTCAGTAGTCGCTGCAGCCTGCTTGCCGAAGTCGTACGGCACGCGGTCGCCACCGCGCTGTCGCGTACGCCCGAGCCAATCCAGGTCCGACCGTCGGCGGAGGTCAGCTCCTTCAGGACGTGGGCGAACCCTTGGGGCTAGTCGCGAGAAGCGGCACGAAGCTCCCAGCGGAGACCTTGGAGATCGCGACTTCGCCCACCGGGTCGTGATTTCCGTTGGGCGCATACGCTCGATCCGCGAGGCCGACTCCGTGCAGGGTGAGACCAGCGAGCAGTGCCCGCTCGATCGCGCTCGGCTCGGCGGAGCGCGCGTTGCGCGCGGCGTCCTCGAGCAGGCGTACCGTTTCAAAGCCAAGCGCCGGGAAACTGCCCTCCGGCAGGCGCCCGAACCTGCTGGCGTATTCGCCTGCGAAGCGATGTGCGGCCTTGGTCTCGCGGGGGAATCCGTAGGAGGCAAAAGCGGCGTTTTCGAGCTGCTTGGAGCCGCTTGAGAGCGTGAGCGGCGTATCCATCGCGGTTCCGCCGATGACGGTCTGATCGATGCCACTCGCAAGCAGGGCGGCCGCGAAGCTGTTGACCAGCGGCGGCGGCAGCGGTGTGTAGATCGCTGCCGGCGGCGGGCTGGTTGCCTTGATCGCGCTCGCCAACCCCGAATAGTCTTTTGTCGTCGTCGCGATTGAGGCGCTTCCGGCGACCTGGATACCGGCCGCCTGCGCTGCGCTGCGAAAGGCGTTCGTCAGCGCTTCGAGGTAGTGGTTGCCCTGAGAGCCGGCCACGAAGACGCTCCCGTAGCCGACAGCCTTCATGTAGCTGGCGAGCCCTTCGGCTTCTTCGCTTGCGTCCATCCCCACCGACCAATAGGTGGCATAGCGGCTGCCGACGCTCGGTTCCGGGCTGCACGGTGCGAGCATCAGCATTCCCCAGTGCGACGCGCCGGCCGATAAGCTGGCCTGCGATTCGGTGTCACACGGCAGGATCAGGACGCCAGCGCCCTCCGAGCCCAGTCGCGCCTGCACTGCGGCGGCGGACAGGCCATCCAAGCTCTGGCTCATCAACTTGATCTGTACGTGCCCGGGTAACCCACCCGCACCGTTGAGCTCATCGATCGCGACGGCGGCTCCCTGAGCGATCGACCGGTTCTGTTCTGCGAACAGTCCTGACGGCGGCACGTCGACCACGACGTTCAGGTCGCCATGGCTCAAGGCTCGCTGCACCGCTGGACCCGCGGCGACGACAACGTGGTCGGCTTGAGACGACGATGTCCGCCCACGAGACCCGCCCGGCCCCGAACTGGGATCGACCCCGCCAGAAGCGCCGCCACCGACGCGCAGGCTCGAGTGCCGTGAGCCGCCAGACCCGCCTCCGCCCCCCAAAAGCTTGGCGCCGACGACAACCGCACCCGCCGCGAGCAGGGCCACGACGATCAGTCGTACGGTCTCGGTGCTTCTAAGCGACCACACGCCCGCGCCGCCGCGGCTCACCGGTCGTGATAGTCGCCGCTCGGCCGATCGGACCCGCCCCCGAGCGAAGCCTCGATGTGCTGGGCGGTCTGGATCCATGCGGCCGCGAGACCGGCGGGGATCTGCGAGTTCCTTCTCCTGTGCTGTTCATGTTCGACGACAGCGACGAATTGCTGCAGATCGTCGCGCGCTTCGCGAATCGCGCACTCGCGATCGTGGTGTCGGTGGCGCCCCTGCCATCTGTTGCAACCCTTCGGCGAGCCAAGGTCGCGGAGCGCCTCCTTCAGCAGGCCGGATAGTTCCGCCTGGATCCCGTGGCGAAGATTCGCGGACTGGACTTCGTCGAGCAGCTGTTTTATTTCTTCTTCCGGCGACGCCGCGGCTGACCCTGACGTTTTGAACGTTTCGTCGGCGCCTTCGCCCTTGGTCGTGGTGGACGCGTTTTCGGCGACGATCCTGAAGTGGTAGGTGGTGTTGGCGCTCAGGCCGCTGATCGCCGCCGAGACCGCCACGGGGCTCGTGCCCGAGCCGGGCAGCGTGGCGCAGGGGGCCGTTTTGCCGTAGGTGTTTTCGGTGCCGTATTCAAAGGTGCATTTGGAGACGGTCGTGCCGTTGGGGTTGACCGTGGCGTTCAGCGTTGCCGTCGCTTCGGTCACTTCTGAGGCCGTGCCGGTGACCGCCGTGGGCGGCGAGACAACCGCGGCTGACGTTTTGAACGTTTCGTCGGCGCCTTCGCCCTTGGTCGTGGTGGACGCGTTTTCGGCGACGATCCTGAAGTGGTAGGTGGTGTTGGCGCTCAGGCCGCTGATCGCCGCCGAGACCGCCACGGGGCTCGTGCCCGAGCCGGGCAGCGTGGCGCAGGGGGCCGTTTTGCCGTAGGTGTTTTCGGTGCCGTATTCAAAGGTGCATTTGGAGATGGTCGTGCCGTTGGGGTTGACCGTGGCGTTCAGCGTTGCCGTCGCTTCGGTCACTTCTGAGGCCGTGCCGGTGACCGCCGTGGGCGGCGAGACAACCGCGGCTGACGTTTTGAACGTTTCGTCGGCGCCTTCGCCCTTGGTCGTGGTGGACGCGTTTTCGGCGACGATCCTGAAGTGGTAGGTGGTGTTGGCGCTCAGGCCGCTGATCGCCGCCGAGACCGCCACGGGGCTCGTGCCCGAGCCGGGCAGCGTGGCGCAGGGGGCCGTTTTGCCGTAGGTGTTTTCGGTGCCGTATTCAAAGGTGCATTTGGAGACGGTCGTGCCGTTGGGGTTGACCGTGGCGTTCAGCGTTGCCGTCGCTTCGGTCACTTCTGAGGCCGTGCCGGTGACCGCCGTGGGCGGCGAGACAACCGCGGCTGACGTTTTGAACGTTTCGTCGGCGCCTTCGCCCTTGGTCGTGGTGGACGCGTTTTCGGCGACGATCCTGAAGTGGTAGGTGGTGTTGGCGCTCAGGCCGCTGATCGCCGCCGAGACCGCCACGGGGCTCGTGCCCGAGCCGGGCAGCGTGGCGCAGGGGGCCGTTTTGCCGTAGGTGTTTTCGGTGCCGTATTCAAAGGTGCATTTGGAGACGGTCGTGCCGTTGGGGTTGACCGTGGCGTTCAGCGTTGCCGTCGCTTCGGTCACTTCTGAGGCCGTGCCGGTGACCGCCGTGGGCGGCGAGACAACCGCGGCTGACGTTTTGAACGTTTCGTCGGCGCCTTCGCCCTTGGTCGTGGTGGACGCGTTTTCGGCGACGATCCTGAAGTGGTAGGTGGTGTTGGCGCTCAGGCCGCTGATCGCCGCCGAGACCGCCACGGGGCTCGTGCCCGAGCCGGGCAGCGTGGCGCAGGGGGCCGTTTTGCCGTAGGTGTTTTCGGTGCCGTATTCAAAGGTGCATTTGGAGACGGTCGTGCCGTTGGGGTTGACCGTGGCGTTCAGCGTTGCCGTCGCTTCGGTCACTTCTGAGGCCGTGCCGGTGACCGCCGTGGGCGGCGAGACAACCGCGGCTGACGTTTTGAACGTTTCGTCGGCGCCTTCGCCCTTGGTCGTGGTGGACGCGTTTTCGGCGACGATCCTGAAGTGGTAGGTGGTGTTGGCGCTCAGGCCGCTGATCGCCGCCGAGACCGCCACGGGGCTCGTGCCCGAGCCGGGCAGCGTGGCGCAGGGGGCCGTTTTGCCGTAGGTGTTTTCGGTGCCGTATTCAAAGGTGCATTTGGAGACGGTCGTGCCGTTGGGGTTGACCGTGGCGTTCAGCGTTGCCGTCGCTTCGGTCACTTCTGAGGCCGTGCCGGTGACCGCCGTGGGCGGCGAGACAACCGCGGCTGACGTTTTGAACGTTTCGTCGGCGCCTTCGCCCTTGGTCGTGGTGGACGCGTTTTCGGCGACGATCCTGAAGTGGTAGGTGGTGTTGGCGCTCAGGCCGCTGATCGCCGCCGAGACCGCCACGGGGCTCGTGCCCGAGCCGGGCAGCGTGGCGCAGGGGGCCGTTTTGCCGTAGGTGTTTTCGGTGCCGTATTCAAAGGTGCATTTGGAGATGGTCGTGCCGTTGGGGTTGACCGTGGCGTTCAGCGTTGCCGTCGCTTCGGTCACTTCTGAGGCCGTGCCGGTGACCGCCGTGGGCGGCGAGACAACCGCGGCTGACGTTTTGAACGTTTCGTCGGCGCCTTCGCCCTTGGTCGTGGTGGACGCGTTTTCGGCGACGATCCTGAAGTGGTAGGTGGTGTTGGCGCTCAGGCCGCTGATCGCCGCCGAGACCGCCACGGGGCTCGTGCCCGAGCCGGGCAGCGTGGCGCAGGGGGCCGTCATTTCATAGGTGTCTGAGATTGCGAAGAACGCGGCCGAGGCGTATTCGAACGTACAGGCGGTCACGGCCGTCCCGTTCGGATTGACAGTCGCGTTGAGCGTGGCAGCCTTTTCCGTGACCGAGCTGGCTGTGCCCGTGGTGGCGGTAGGCGGCGCGGCCGTCGCTTTCTCCGTTACTTTAACGTTGAATTCAGCGGTCGCTTTGTTTTCGTGCCCGTCTTCGGCGTTGCACGTTACCTTCGTCGTGCCGACGGGAAATTTTTCGCCGGACACAGGCGTGCATTCGAAGGTGGTGACCAGATCACCCGAGCCGGTCGCTTCAGCATTGTATTCAACGGTTTCTCCTGCAGGATTGGTCGTCGCCACCGAAACTTCACTTGGCACTTTGATGGTTGGCGGCACATTGGTATACTCATCGGCTCCGATGGAGCACGGTTTACCGGCGATGCCGGGGCGAGGTGCGCCGCGCTGATCTTCGCTCGTGCACGTTGCTTCATCGCCAGCGGAAATCGCCGGGCTGCCAGCTTTCAGCGAGTGCAGCAGCGTCGTCCCGCCGTCGTTTGCCGGCGCTGGTTGAAGCATCGGGTTGGTTTTGCTCAATGCACCGACCCCGCAGGTGCCGTCGGAGTCGAGGCTGTGGTCGCTCGTCGTCGCTTTCCCTTTGCAGTCTACGACTTTGTTTTCGGCGACGATCGTGTTCGTCAGGCTCAACGAAGTGCCGGTAAGTTGTAGGCCCCCACCTTCGTTGAAGGCAACGGTCGAGTTGAAGAAGCTCGCCTTGCCGCCGTCCACGAAGGCAAAGCCGAGATTGTCTGAAAGCGTGGAGTTGCGCACGATCGCTTCAGCCCCCGTGGTGAGGGTGATACCCGTGCCAACATTGCCTCCGACGAGCGAGTCTTCAACGGAGATCTTGCCGATTTTCGGGCTCGTGCCTTCGGGTTCGGCGTTGACCTTGGTCGCCGGTATCCCTGCGCCGCCGCCGTGGATGATTTCAACGTGCTTGAAGGTTACCGAAGCCCCGGAATTCACAACGAACATTTCGGACGGGGACGGTTCCACAATTTCGCCGGTGAGCTCAGCCGATTGGCCCTGGACAGTTGGCGAGCCCGCGGGGCCTTCGATCGTCACCGTGCCGCTCGTGTTTTTGAACGTGACCGTTTTTTCGAGCTGGTAGATCCCGCCCGCGAGCACGATCGTGCTCGCCCCCGCGGCCGCGTTTGTTTTGGTGACGCACGTAACGAATTCCGACGTCGAGCTGGCGTCGCAGGTTTCAGCGCTCGCCACGCTGGCAAGCAGCAAGCCTAGCGCCGCCAGGGCTACGACGAGGCTTACGCAACGCCGGACCATCCTTGTCGCGCTGGTCATCGCTGCTGTTATACACCAGAGGCCGCTGCGCCGGGCCCGTTGGAGGGTGATCTTCACAGGTTGATCACGGCTCCGTTTGATGTTTACGGTTTCGACACGAGTCGTACACAAACTGATAACACGAATGCGGCGGCCCCTGGCATGTGCCAATGCTCACGAGACTGGCGCCGCCTGCGACTTGCACCGATCAACGGACAGCTCGCCGCGTGAACATGATCGCGCCGGTGAGGAGGCGGCCGCGCTCGTAGTAGCCGGTTGACAGTTGAATGCGCAGGCTGCGGTGGGACCCGTCGGTGACGAGCACGAGCGTGATGCTCACTCGCCGCCGGCCCCGCAGCTCGACCCCGCTGCCGTGGAGCGTCGCGATACCTCTTCGCGCGTCGATCGCCAGCGACCTCAATCTGAGGTTGGTGAGCTCGAGGTGTCGTGCTCGGTCCGCGTAGCGAAACGTGCTGGCGCTGTGCCCGGCTTCCGCGCGCACGCTGAACGCGATCCGCGAGCGACGCGGCCCGTGCAGCGTCCCGTGGCCGGTCACGCCAACCAGCGCCAGACCAGTGTCATTCAGCGGAGGGCCTGACCCTCGGCCACCGCCGGTCGATGAGCCGCCCGACGGCGTCGCGTCGGTTTGATAGGCGCCGATGTCACAGCGCCCCGGTGGGCGGATGAAGTGGCGTTGATCGTCGGCAGGACATTTCGTGCCGTCGCCAGCGTTGATCGCTCGGCTACCTGTACCCAGCGCCTGCGTCGAGGTGGGGCCACCGTTTTCGGTCAGCGTCCCGAGCGCAGGATCGGTCGCGCTCAGCGCGCCGACGCCACAGCTCCCATCGGAGTCGAGGCTGTGATCGCTTGTGCTCGCCCTGCCCTTGCAGTCCCCCGCGCCCGTGTTCTTGGCGACGATCGTGTTCGTCAGCTCCAGTGTGCCTTTGTTCGCGATGCCCCCATCCATGTTCGCGGCAATCGTCGAGCTGAAGAAGCTCGCCGCGCCATTGTCGACCACCCCAAAGGCAAGACCCCCCGAGAGCGTCGAGTCGCGCACCGTTGCCGTCGCGCCCGGCTGAACGAGCACACCCGTGCCCTCGTTGCCCGCCACCGTCGAGCTCTCAAGGTCCAGCGCGCCGGAATCGTCGATCGCAGGTGTGCTCGCGCCGCCACTCGCCGTCAGCTGGACGTCGACCAGGGTCAACTTGCCGTTGGCTTCGACGTTCAACGCTCTCGCCGGAGCGGTTTCCGCCGCGCTGCCAGCGAGCTCGGCTCCCGGAGCAGACGACGGCCCCGCGATCGTGATGTTGCTGTCGATGCTCAGGGTCGACGTCGGCAGAAACACACCCGCGGTCAGTTCGATCCTGCTCGGAGAGCCACTGGCGTCGGCGCGCGCGACCGCCGCCTGCAGGGATGCGCCGTCATGGACTCGATAGCTCGCCCCGAACGCTGGACCGCAGGCCAACGCGACCGCACCGACACACACCACAGCGTCAGCAACCAGTGCGTGACCGCACCGGCGAGGCCAGCGCTTGACCCCGATGCCGATCCTCTCTCTGCCTCGAGAGAAAAAAGGAGGGAGCCGGCTCGGCCGGCTCCCTCCTTTCAGCGAATCCATGCTGACACTTCTTTCAGCGAATCCGTGCTGATACTTCTCCCCTAGTCATCCCGCACTAGAAGTTCGTCTGGAAACCTGCCCTCAAGAGCGGCAGCCAACCACTCGGCAGCGGTGCGTACTCCACCGAACTGAGGTGTTCCTGTCCCGCCGGGGAAAGGAGGTAGCTGAAGTACCCGTACAGCGTCCGCCGCTGGTTGTTCGTCAGGCGGCTAATCGGGTTTTTCGTGCCTTCTTCGGCGTGGAGACCCGTGTACACGAGGTCCCAGGTAAGGCCACAGATCGGGTACCCGCTGCCCAGGTCGGTCACGTCCCCGTGATTCGGCGGAGCCCCAGAGTTTTCAGAATTGTTGGTGCTCCAGCTGTTTTTCGGGTTGAGGCCAACCGCTTCTGAAGCCGTCACACCTGGAAGGGTGGCGGCCTTGAAGGTGCAGTTGGCCCCAGCGCCTTCTTCGGGGCTAGTGAACGCGGTTTTCGTCGCGTTCTGAACGGAGGCGTTCACGAATCCCGCTCCTTCAACTTCCGCTCCCACCGCGTTGCTGAGATCCGCGTAGCCGATCCCACCTTCTGTGGTCTTGAGCTTCGCGATCAGGGCCGGATTACCGCTCGTCGCGGCATGTTCGACTACGGTGCAGGTGCCGCCTTCGGCTGAATTCGGCCAGTTCGTGTTCGGCGTGTTGTTGTAGAAGCTCCACGGTTCTTTTGCACATGTCGGAGCACCGCCGTTGCGCGAGTTTTCAAACCGCGTCAGGTATTTCTTGAAGATGTTCGTGGTCCCGGAGTCGTCCTGACGAACGATGCGGATGATCGCGCCGGTACATTTTTCCAGCGCCGGGTTTGTCGCGACGAGTTCGGGATCGTTCCATTTCGCCGCTTCGCCACCGAAGATCCGTGAAACCTCTTTCCCTGTGAACTCCAGGCTGGTTGGAATGTTTTTCGCTTCGCCGCAGGTCGCCGCCGTCAGGTGCACCGGGATCGCCTCCGCGGAGCCACCGATCGGGAACGACATGAGGGGCGCCGTGGTGTCTTCATGCCCAGCTTCCTTATCGGGCCATTCTTTCGGCGGTTCGTTTGGCTGAAACGGGAATTTGAATGTGGTCGTCGCCGCACACGTTTTGCCTTCGCCTGTGACCAGTTTTTCCGGGGCTTCATTGAGTTCTTTCAGCTGTTGGTTGCTGTACGGTTTGTCCGTGCCCCCGAAGGCGTCCGTGCGACAGCTCGTGGCTTTCAGACCCGCTCCTGAGCCCGTCGCGCTCGCTTTTTCGGCTTCCACGTAGTTGTAGGCGAGCATCGTGTTGCCAGCTTCGCCTCGTTCTGTCCCGCCGATTTTGTCTTGTTCGGTTTCGACGCCGGTCGGGCCACACACGTCATTGCGGTAGAACTTGGCCATTTCCTCCTGCTCGTTGTTTTGGAAGGTAGACCCACGGCCGCTGATCTTGCCGTTCGCTTCCACGCAGGCGAGCCCTTTCGCCGGGGCTGTGGCGAAGCCGGCGTCCGCGAACACCAGGCCTGCAAGTAGACAGCATGCGAGCGCGCCCAGCCCGACCAGCACGGCGAGCGGCCCCGAGTCAAAGCGCTTCAGAAGTGACATTTCCATGTTTTTCCCACCTTGCTCGATCGAGATGACTAACAAGAGATCAGTGGCCGAGCTGCTTCGAACTGGTCCGGTCATCTCACGATTCGGTCGTCTGACCCAGCGACAAGACGCAGGTCCCGGATGTCAACTCACTCCGGCTGCGAAGCTTCCCAGCACTGCTGCGATTATTCGGCTGGGGAGTGCTGTCCGTTGTTGCCCGCTGGTGAAGATCCTTGTTGTTTGTTCGTGAACGCTGGGCGCTTGGTGAACGCTGCGTCAAGACGCTGTGAATGGAGCGTCGTGTCCCGCTGTGGTCGCGCCACCACGCGTGAACTGGGCCTAGCCTACGATTTTCGCCACGGTCGTGACTTTTCTGTAAACGGCTACGTCGTGACCTGGGGAGCGAACTAAGATCGCGGGCATGCGCCGTCGCCTGGGGTCGTTCCTGTGCTCGCTCGCCCTCGGCACATTCGCGATCGGTGCCGCAACGCCCGTCGGGCCCCCGAACGCCAGCGCCGCCGTCGCCTGCGCCGGGGCGACGCTCACCACGACTACCGGCTCGTCACCCTCGACGACCGAGACGATCAACCGCGGCGGACCCCCGCCCGAAGACGCCCCCGGCGGCTCCTGCTGGGTCGAAGCACAGCCATATCCGTTCGGCGCGCAGGGCGAAGAAGTAAGCGGCGACTGTCCGTTAAGCCTCTCGGGCCCGTTCAGCTGCTATCTGACGCCGACCTCGCTGGCGTTCAGAGCCTGGAATCGAGGCCTGGCGGCCACGATCGAAGCGCCCCTCGGCCCGAACAAAGGAAACGACCCCTTCGGCGTCTGGGTCTACAACGGCGACCACTGGTATCCCAGCCCGGGCTTTCCGGGGGGCACGGTATGCCCGGGGCGCACCGTCCTCTGGGCGGGCAAGCTGGACTATTGGCTCGTGGATCCGCCAGGCAACCGGCGGTGGGAGAACCTCTGCCGCTTCGATGGCGAACACAATGTTTGGGAGTCCCTTCCGATCCCGGCCACGACGCTCGCGCCTATCGCCGAAGGCGCCCCCGGCGAAGCCAAATTCGGCACGATCACCTCGGCCGCGTGCCTTGCCTGGAACAACTGCTGGTTCTTCGGCACCTACGGCAGGGTCGTCCATTGGGACGGCCACGTACTGAGCGACGCCTCGCCGCCTCGCTCCGAAAGCTCGCTGCAGGGCGAATACACCGCCGCCGTGGCTCGAGAAGGTCTGCGCGGCGAACCGGTCGGGCTCGCGGCCGCTGCGACTGCCGAAGGGGAAAGCCCCGTCCCACTGGTTCGGGAAGGAGCGGCACCACCCCAGCTTTTCGAATCCAACGGCGGGCCCTTCTCCTCCCTGCCATTCGCGCCGCCGACCATCCCCCATCTCGGGGACCCGTACAGGACCGACCTCGTCGCGGTCGGCCTCAGTTCCTCCGGCCAGGGCTGGGTAGCGGGCAACCCCGCGGGGGTACGCCTCCAAGAACGGGAAGGACACGTGCCGGGAGAAAAAACGTCGCCACGCGCCAGCGAAGGGTCGCTCTCCCCGCTCGTGCCCGTGTCGACCCCGGGCGCGTCCACGTCCTGCGCTGGTCCACCGCCGGAACGCTTCAAGTATGCGCCGCCCACCGTCCCAACGGCCGAAGTCTTTCTGTGGTCGTCAATCGCCGCCATCCCTGACGGGGCCGGGCTCGCCGGTGGGCGGTGGCACCCTGCCAACAAAGCCGGGAGCTCTCAGCGCGTGGTTGAAGAAAGCGGCGAACCGGTGATCGCCCGCGCGGACTGCGCCGGGACAACGACGGTGACGCGCTTCATCAACGCCAACAACCACGAACCGTCGGCTGACCAGGAAGGCGGGGTGACCGCGATCGCCGCCAACGCGGCCAACGACGCGTGGGCGGCGACGAGCAAAGGACCGGCGGCCACGACCACGACCGTCGAAGAGCCCCCCCGCCTCTACCGTCTCACGAACGGACGCCCTGTCGAAGCGCCGGCGGGCAACGACGAAGAACCAATCCGCGAAGTCCCCCAGGAAGACGCGCCCACGATTGTGATCGAACCGCCCCAGCCCGAACCGCCGCCGCCACCGCCAGTGGTCGTCTCGCAGGCGAAGACCGTCACGCTCCCGGCGGCCGTCTACGACGTCAAGGCCAAGCTACACGAGACCAAGCGCCGCGGACACATATCCCTGAGCCTCTACCTGACGTTCAAGGTGAGAAGGCCCGTAACGATCGGAGCGCAGGCGCTTCGGCGCGGCCACATAGTCGCGGTGGCGAGACCTCGTTTCTTCGCCGGCCGCACCGGATTGCTGATCCTCAGCCTCAACCGCAAGCGCTGGCCCACGAAGGTCAACTTCATCTCGTAACAGCTCGTTCACCAAATGTGCAGACAGGAGGCATACATTTCGGTGCCGTATCTGCGCGTTGCGCCCGTGAGCGATGGACACGCCGCCAGCGCTGGGCCGACGCCCGTGAGAACCCCGACGATCGTGCCCGCCGCGTACCGCTCATCGAACCCATCCTCCGCGTCGGCGCCCGCTGCTCTCGCGTGATTGGCGGATACCTCAGACGGCTCGCGCTTGCTCTGCTCGCGCTCGGTCTGCTGGCGCTCGCCCCGGCGACCCCTGCGGTGGCGTACACCCCCCAGGCGGGCGACGCGTCGACGAGCACGGCCGCGGAATCGAGCCCGGTCCCAACGGTCGAAGAACAGCACGCCCCCAGCCAAGCGACGGGCTCCTCAGGCTCAACCTCAACTTCAGGCAACAGCAACAGCCAGCCTACCACCGGCTCCGCGTCGGAATCGCCTGCGGTCCAGTCTCAGGCACAGCAGCAGACCCAGGAACCGCAGCCCGTGCGCCAATCGCCCTCGCCACAGCCGGTGCATTCGCATCCCACGGCTGCCGGGGCTCCTAGCCGGGCACCCGGCGCCGGGGTCGCGCCTGCCGTGTCAGCGCCCGCCCCGGCACCGCCCCCGAGCGCACTCTCGAGCCTAACCCTCCCCGGCGAATCTCAGCAGCTGTCCTTCTTCTTGAACCTCTTTCGCACGCCGCCGTTTCTGCTGCCGATCTACCTCGCGGCCGGCGAGCGCTACGGCGTCCCCTGGCAGGTCCTCGCCGCGATCAACGAAGTCGAGAGCGACTACGGCTATGACCTCGCGCGTTCCAGCGCGGGCGCCGAGGGATGGATGCAATTCATGCCCGAAGAGTGGCTCGCCTACGGCGTGGACGCAAACGGCGAGGGCGTGCGCGACCCCTACAACCCGGCCGACGCGATCTTCGCGGCGGCGCGCTACCTCGCGGCGGCCGACGCCGCCCACAACCTGCGCACTGCGATCTACGCCTACAACCACTCCTCGAGCTACGTCGAATCGGTGATGCTCCGTGCCCGCCTGCTGGCGGCCACGCCTCAGCCACTGATCGGAGGCCTGGCCGCGATCGTCGCGGGTCGCTTCCCCGTCGAAGGCGGCGGGCCACACACCACGACGGCCGTCTGGACGAGGTCGCCACGCCTTGTGAACCAGACAGCCGGGAGCTCCTCCGCAGCGCCGCGGCCGACCACAAGCCCGTCCGCCCCGCCACCGCAGCTCGCGGCCACGGCGGGCACGCCTGCCAGCACGGTCGGCGGGGTCGCCATCGCCGCCGCTGGGGGGGCTCGCGTCGTTGCAGTGCAGAACGCCCAGGTCGTGCGCGCGGGTCACAGCGCCAGGCTCGGGCGCTTCATCGAGCTGCGCGACGCCTACGGCGACCTCTACACCTATGCCCAGCTCGGCGGTGTCTTGAAGCGCTACGTCGCGCCGCGCGGGTCGGGCTCGACACCTTCTGAACGGGCCGGTCGCGCTCAGGCGCCTCGGTCCGCACCCGCTGCGCTGCGCGCTGGCGTGTGGATCGCGTCCGGCACGCCGATCGGAATCGTGTCCGGCAGCGCGCTAGGAGGACAGTCGCAGTTTCTGTTCGAGATCCACCCGGCCGGCGCTGGCGCGATCGATCCGCGCCCCGTACTCCAGGCGTGGCAGCTCCTCGACGAAACGCAGGGAAGCACCAAACCGGGTACTACTCCGCTGTTCGGCCCGGGCGCAGCGGAAGCGCTGATCCAGGAGATACAGCTGATCGGCGCGCCCCAGCTCGAGAACGACCTGCTGTCTGACCCGCGCGCGCGAATCAGCGCCTGCGGACGAGAGGACGTCGCGGCCGGGCGCGTCGACCGCCGGGTCCTGGCCGCGCTCTACTTCCTGGTGGCCTCTGGCCTTGACCCGACCGTGTCCGAGCTCCGCTGCGGCCACGGCAGCGAGGCACAGGCCGCGAGCGTCCGCGAGCACGCCGCCGGCGACGCGGTCACGATCTCGGCGCTCAACGGCTCGAGGATCGGTGAAGGCTCGACCGCCGAACTCGCCGCACGCCGGCTGCTCACGCTCCCCGGCACGATGGCACCAAGTCAGATTCTCGGCCCGCTGCGCCTGCCCAGCAGCGCTGCGACGGCGATCCGTCGGGGCGCTGCCGATCGCCTGGACATCGGCTTCAGCGCGGCCGTGCAGAAGGGCGCCACCGCCGCCGCCGCGCAACCGGCCAACGCCACAGCGCACGCGGTTCCCGCTCCGCCGTCGCCGCGTTCGCTCCCGCAGTTGTCTGGCCCGGGGACGGGCGTGACCGGTCGCGCGCCTGCGTTGCCGGACCTGAGCACGGCCGAGTGGCGCAAGCTGATCGCGCACATCGCCCAACTCGCGCAGCCGCACCTCGCAAAGACTCCGACGAGCGCGGCTGTCGCAGACACACCGGCCTCTCCCTTGCCAAGGAGCGAACCGCTGTCCGGATCGCTGCCGTTGGCGCCCGCAGGGGCGCGCAGGCCGGCGCGATCGTCGACGCCCGGCACGACGATCCGCTCGCCGCAGGTCGACGCCGGTGGTAGCGGGATCAGCCTCAAGGCTCCCCTTTCAAGCGCTCTCAGCAGCCGCTTGGCGTCAGGACCGCAGGTCGTGCTCGAAACGCCCGGCGTGGAAGGCGTGCTCGCAGAACCCGGCCGCCCGAATTTCACACTCGCGGCAAACGCGATCGGGCTATCGATCGCGACCTACGAATTCCAGTACGAGCCAGACGAAGGCACACAGCCCGAAGACGAATGGCGGCCGCTCCAGACGACCAGCCAGGCGAGCATCGAAGTCGACACTCAGGCGGTACCGATCGTTGACGGCCTCTACAACCTGCGCGTGATCGCCACCACGCTGACCGGAGAAAAGCACAAATCCGAGCTGCGCGACCAGCTCGTCGCAAACCAATCGCCGATCCCGACGCTGATTACCGAACCAGGCAACGATCTCAGAGGCCAGATCTCGCTCAGCGCCAAGTGGCCCGCGGTCAACACGATCACCTCCGTCACGTTCCAGTTGGCCAGGTCCGAACCCGAAAAGACCTCTGGGCCTGAGATCTGGGAAACGATAGAGCCGTCTCACATTCCGGTCACCGAACAAACCGGCGAAACGATTAGCTTCAACACGACACAGCTGACACAGCGATCAGGGGACGGTCGCTACGACTTCCGGATAATCGCGAACAAAAACAAGCTAGTCGTCGGCTCGATTCCCGTTCGTGAAAGGCTCGTCGATAACACGGCCCCGACCGTTGCTATGACCCAGCCCGAATCGCCGCTGCGCGGCCAGGTGACGATCTCCGCGCAGGCGACGGACGAAGGCTCGGGCGTGTCGTCCGTTCGCTTCCAGGCGCGGCCCCAGGGCGGCGTCTGGCGCAATCTCGGCGGCAGGATCACACTCCCTGCCTCGCCCGGGTCCAACATCTACTCCCATGCGGTCAACAGCGAATCACTGCCCAACGGCCACGGCGACTTTCGCGCGATCGCCGAAGACAGGGCGGGCAACGAAGCGATCTCGGCCCCGGTCGGCGCGGACGTTGAAAACCCCTCCGTGAGCGCCTTCTCGGCGTCGATCTCCGGCGTCGTCGCCCCCGCCCAGAAAATCCACCTCCTGGGAGAGGTCGCCAACAGCCCAGAACACGAAGCCTGGGGATACGGCTTTACGAGCGCCCCGCCCGCCGACGTCAACGGCAGCCGACTTCCATACACCGCCGAAGGCGAACAACTCGTGCTACTGCGCTATACCGACAAAGGCGGCTGGGAGATCGCCGACGTTCCGCGAAAACCAAACGGCGAACCATTCCCGCTGCTCCCCGCCGACGAAGTCTCCAGTCACCCAGGAGGCACAGCAGAACCGGGGAAAGTAAACGTCTCCGGCGCGATGGCGCCCTCGGGCGAGGCGTGGCTGTCGGTTGCCGAGGTTTCGAGCAAACCGAAGACAAAACCAGTCGTCGGCGTCTTTCACCGTGTTCCAGGCGGTCAGTTCGTGCTGGATAGCACGGCCACCAAGACCCTCGGTCCCCTGATCGGATCTGAAGCTGAAGAACCGGAACTACTCAAAGCCGATCTGCGCCTCGACGAAAGCGGCGGTCAGGTGTACGGCGTGCTGACGGCCCCCGGCCAGGCAGACCAGTCCGCCACCGCAGCCACGGCCAGCGGGTCGATCCCGGTTAAGGCGAAACTCGAGTACGGCGAGCTGCGCTCAGAAACCTGGCAGCTTGCGACCGCGACCCCGCCGGCGAACGTCATGCACGCGGAAGAATCCATCACGCTCGAGCAGGCCGACACCCAGGCGCCCGGCGAAGGCTGGGGAGCGTTCCAGATCGGCGCGCCCCAGCCCGGCCTCGGGCTCGTGCTCGGCCACTTCAAAGGCAACGAATGGCAGTTCGCGCGCATCCAATCAGGCGGGCCTGGCACCGAATCAGGCACGCTCGGCATCGGCTTGGACGCGCTCGATCTCAGCGGGACGGTCGCCAACCCCGAAGCCACGGTCAGGCCCACCGGGCTGAAGGCGGAAGGCAACGACGTCTGGGTCGAAGCGAAGGTTAGCCTGCCCTCCCAGGGAGAACGCGCGGTCGTGGCGCGCTATGAACGCTCTGCGACCGGCCCGCCCGGCTCGGGCCAGGTCGTCGGCTCGTGGTGCACGCTGCCGGTCGCCAACTCGTGCGAAGAAGCGCTCGGGTCGGCAGCCATACCCGACGCGCTCTTTCAGACCGCCAACGGCCCGGTCGCGCTCGCTCTGGCCAGCGGCGCCGTGGACGTGTTCTCTCACGGCGACTGGACGAGCGTCACCGCGCCCGGCTACGAAGCGGGGAACGGCGCGGCCGTGTTCGCAAACCCGACCGAAGGCTGGCTCGCTGGTGCAAACGCGCTTGGGCGTTGGTCAGGCGCGACAGGCGAAAGCTCGAGCACGCCCGTCTCCTGGCCGCTCCCGGACCGCTCGCCGCTGACGAGCGTCGCCCTGCCGTCCGGCGCCGCCGCGACAGTCGGTGAAGCAGGGGCGCTGGCGGTCGGCTTCGGTGGAACCACGCTCAGCTACGACCCCTCCGCCGGCTGGCTGGTGCAGGCAGCGCCGGGGCGCGCGCGCCACGCCAGCCTCCTCGGCGTGGCGTACGCGGGGCCATCAAGCGCGTTCGCGGTGGGCCAGTTCGGGGTGATCATCCACTGGAACGGCTCGGCCTGGACAGAAGATCCGCAATCGATCAGGGCCACGACCTCGCAGCTGAACGCCGTCGCCTTCGGCGCCGACGGCCAGGGGTGGGCCGTGGGTGCGAACGGAACGATCCTGCACTACGACGGCAACAGCTGGAGCGTCGAACCCACTCCTACAGCCGACTCCGGGCTCAACATCACGTCGGTAGCGGTCGCAGGGTCAGAAGCCTTCGCGGTCGCAGGCGGCAACCTGATCACCCGCACGGCCTCGGGCTGGGAACCGGTGAGCCCATCGCTGCTGCCCAGCGATCGGGTCGCGGGCAACGTGCGCCTGGTCGCGGGGCTGCCCGACGGAGGCCTCGTCGCCGCCGGACGCTCACTCGTGCTGGTTCGCGAAGCCGGCGGCCAGAGCTTTGCCTATGCGCCGCAGCCGCTGCAGGGGATCGCCGTCGCGCTGGCCCCGTACCGCGACACCCAGGGCAGGCTGCGCACGTACGTCTCGGTGGCGCCGCCCGCAAAGGAAAACCCGGCGCACGAAATCGGCGGCTTTCCTCCAGGGGACGGTGAGCTGGTGCGCGAGACCGATGGCGGGTGGCAGGATCTGAGCCACGCGCAGTTTGCGGGCGGCACGATCGGCGGCGACGGCGCGGTCAAGCCCGATCCGGTGCTCGCGGTCGCCACCGGTACCGACGGCGAACACGCCTGGGCGGTCGGCGGGTACGACGGCACCGAAGACGCCGCTGGGCAAGGCACCCAGGGGACGGCCTCCTCCAACCGCGCGCCGGGCTGGCAGACCGCCTCGATCTGGCGCTACGACACCACCGGCAGCGCCCACCCGGCCGCGCTCACGTCGAGTGCGCCAAACCTCCCCGCCCAGCCGGGGACCGTCTCGTTCGCGTTCTTCACGAGCCCGATGTGCCGTACGTCATGCGCGGGCGTGCCCGACGCCCAACCAGACGTCAACCTCAAAGCGGCGGCCCAGCAAATCGCCACGTACGCGGCCCAGCCCGGCGGACCGGCGTTCGCGATGTTGGGCGGAAACGCCGTCGGGCCGGTCGAAGGCAAAGCGTGGCAGAGCGGCAACGGCGAAGCCGACTTCACCCATCTGTCTGAACAGCTGGCGCCGCTCGGGGCGCTGCCGACGTTCGCCGCGCTGGGGAAGTTCGATCACGTGCCCAGTAACAAAAACACCACGGGGCCGTGGTCAGAAGCGTTCTCCACCGCCCCTCCCCCGTTTGGCTCGGGCTCAGGCGCGGCCGGGATCACGCCGATCGCATCGGGAGCGCCGAGCGGCGAAGTCCACCGCTACTACGCCTTCGACGCCTCGCAGAACGGGGGCACGCTGCGGGTGATCGTGCTCGACAACTCAGAAGGCTCGCTGGAAGCGAGCGACCCCGGCCAGCGGCAGTGGCTCAGCGAACAGCTCCAGGCCGCAGACGCCGCCGGGCGGCACGTGGTCGTCGTGACCGCGACGCCCCTGCTGGGAGAAAACGACCCCGAAGGCATCGCATCGCTGCTGGCATCTTCAGGCGTCGTCGCGGTGTTCTCGACCAAAGGCTCAATCCCAGCTGAAAACCCGGCTGAAGTGCATGAACTCGATGAACATCACCTGATTCCCGAAGGCGCGGCTCCGGGCGCAGCGCAGATCCCCGAGTACGAAGGCGCGTCGCTCGGCTACCAGCAGTCGAAGAACAACGGCGTGCTGTGGTACTTCGTCTCGATCAACGCCGGCGCCAGCACGCCCGAAGCTCACGTCGCGGCGATACCCGTAATCGAATCGCTCTCGCTGAAGGCGCTCGACGGACTGAGCGTCGCCCGCAGCCTGACGCTGCAGTTCGAAGCGATCGGACGCCGTCCCGCTGGCACGCTGGCCACGCAAGCGTCAGAGACCGCGGGAACGTTCCCGGGCTTTGACGACTACGTCGAAATCCCCGCTCCTCCGTGTAGCTCGTGCGTCCCGCCGAGCTATTCGTTCTCAAGCTCTGAACCGGCGGTGGGCAACTTCGTCCTCCCGAGCTCCCCCAGCTCGCCCCTTCCGGCGCTCGACGCCAGCAAACATCCGATCCCGTCCAGCACCTCAGGTCTGTTCTGCGCATATAACGCGGGCACCACGACCGTCACGATCACCGCCGGGCTGTTGAGCTACTCGCTGCCGATCACCGTCCAGCCCGGCGGCTTCGGTTACCCCTGCGGAACTGTCCCCAAAGCCGGCGTCGGCGGGTACGAGACGCTCTCGTCCAACCAGGCTCAGCGTGCGTCCAAGGGGACCGGGGCGCCACCGCCGCCACCAGGTGGGGCGCCTGCGACGATCAACCCCTCGATCGCGGCCGTGCCCCCGCCGCCGGCGCCGGCGGCGGCGCCTCCGCTAGCGATCCCGCCCGCACTCAAACCGGCTCCGCCGGCACCCGCGCCCCAGCCGATCCCGCCGATCGAACCGCCGCCTCCGGCCTTCCTCGAACCGGTGAGCCCCACACCCGCGATCCTGCCCCCGGCCGCACCGGCTCTCGAGCCGATCCCGCCCGGGGGCACGGCGCAGGCCCCGTCGGCCGCAGAGCGCCGGGAAAAGGCCCGCAAGCACGCCAGCCAGTCGGCCTACACGATCAGGCCCGCGGGCACGAGCGGCGAAGTCTGGTTCTACGGGGCGGTGGGGATCGCGACGTTGCTGGCCCTGCTGCTCACGGCACGAAGCCTGCCCGCGGGACCCCGGCCGCGACCAGTGCTGCTCGAGCCAACCGCCGCAGAGCGCCGGCGCCGCCCCCGGCGCTGACGCTCCGAGTGCCCGCTGACCGGGCCCCGGGCGTGATCAGCGAAACGCCTGAATGCCCGTCAGTGCGCCGCCGACCACGAGCGCGTGGATGTCGGCGGTCCCCTCGTAGGTGACGATCGACTCGAGGTTGTTCATGTGGCGGATGACCGGATACTCGAGCGTGATGCCGTTTGCTCCCAGCACCTGACGCGCGGTGCGCGCGACGTCGAGCGCTGCGTTGACGTTGCCGAGCTTGCCCATGCTCACCTGCTCGGGCGCCAGGCGGCCCTCGTCCTTGAGCCGACCGAGATGCAGCGCGAGCAGGATCGAGCGATTCACCTCGAGCGCCATGTTGGCGAGCTTCTGCTGCTGGATCTGCGTGGCGGCGATCGGGCGGCCGAACGCGATGCGCTCCTTGCTGTAGTCGAGAGCGGACTCGAGGCATGCGCGCGCCGCGCCGGCGGCTCCCCACACGATGCCGTAGCGCGCCTCGTTCAGGCATGACAGGGGACCGCGCAGCGAGGTCGCCTCGGGCAGCATCGCCTCCTGTGGCAGGCGCACGTCGTCGAGCAGCAGCTCGGAGGTCACAGACGCGCGCAGCGACAGCTTTCGGTGGATGTCCTGCGTCGTGAAGCCGCTCGTTCCGCGCGGCACGAGAAAGCCGCGCACGCCCTCCCCGGTGACCGCCCACACGACGGCCACGTCGGCGACCGAGCCGTTGGTGATCCACATCTTCTGACCGTGCAGGATCCAGTCGCTGCCGTCGCGGCGGGCCTTGGTGCGCATCGCGCCGGGGTCAGAGCCGGCGTCGGGCTCGGTGAGCCCGAAGCAGCCGATCGCCTCGCCCGCTGCCATCCGCGGCAGCCACTGTTGCTTCTGCTCCTCGCTGCCCCAGCGCCAGATCGCATACATCGCCAGCGACCCCTGCACCGAGACGAGCGAGCGCAGGCCGCTGTCGCCCGCCTCGAGCTCCATGCACGCCAGGCCGTAGGTGGTGGCGCTCGCGCCGGCACAGCCGTAGCCCTCAAGATGCATTCCCAGCACGCCGAGCTTGCCGAGCTCGGGAGCGAGCTCACTCGTCGGGAACTCGGCCTGCTCAAACCAGTCCCCCACCCTCGGGAGCACCCGGTCGCCGACGAATGCCCTGATCGTGTCGCGGATGTCGCGCTCCTCATCTGAGAGCACGCTGTCGATGCCGAGGAAGTCCCTCGGGCTGATCGCCGCGGGCGCCGCTGCAGTCGTCGCCATGCCCTCACTCCTCGCCTCGGTTGTCGAGAATCCAATCTATCGCGTGCCGTTCGGCATGCCGCCCCGATGGAGGAGGTCGCGGGGCTCGGCGACCGCCTCGGCCGCACCGGGGTCGCCATCGGCCGCCGCAACGCGCACCTGCGGCGGCAGCCGGGGAACCCCGTAGCCGCGCAGGACTGCCTCGTGCGCATCTCGCTCTGCCACGAACACGACGCCCTCCCTCCCCGGATACTCCCAGTCAAACGGGTACTCGCCGGCGTAGGCGCGGCAGGCTCGCAGCACGGGGTCGGCGAGCCTCGCGCACTCGCGCGCGCGAGCCCGGTCGCGGCACGCGAACACGACGAGTGGCATAGCGTCCCGCCGGCGACCGTAGCGCTCGACATCGACCGACCAGCCGGCAAGGAAGTGGTCATAACGCACGAGCTTGCCGGCCGCCTGACCAAGGGGCAGCCTGTCGTCGAGCTCGACGAGCACGTCGATTGCCGCGCCGTCCCGGTGCTCTGACCGTGGCGCTGCGAGCACGGAGCCGGGCAGCTCGACGATCGCGTCTGGGCGCACGGTCTCAAAGCGCTCGGCCTCCGCTCCTGCGCGGGCGTCCTGAAGGCGCAGGAAGTCGTGCGGCGTGCGCCCGCCGGGCAGGCGCAGATCGGTCGGCCCGATGGCAGCGCGCCCCTCGGGAGTCGATCGCATCGGTGGACTGAGCGCCGATTCGCGTGCTCCGCGCAGCGTGAGCGCTCCCGCGCCGACGGCGTGCTCGAGCGCGAGCGCCCAGCCGGCGACGTGAGCGTCGTGGCGAACCTGGCGGAGCTGTCTGGCGGGGCGTGATCGGTGGTCGGCGGCGGACTGCGCGGCGTCAGCGGGACCGCTCAGATCGCCTCGATCCTCGCGCAGGCCGAGCAGCCCAGCCCCGGCGGCGGTCAGCGCGTAGCACATCGGGACTCCGCCCCCGTCGCGGCGATGGAACTGGACGCGCGCGACGAGCCCTGCGTCTGAGAGGCGCTTGAGCCGGCGCTGGGTGGTCGAGAGCGCGCGCTCGGAATTGAAGCGGCGGTGGATCTGGGTGGTGAGCAGATGCCCGAACGTCGCGATCAGCCTCAGCACGTCGAGGTCCAGCTGATCGGGCTGCAGCGTCTGCAGCGATCGAACGGGTCTGGCCCAGCGCGCGCTGTGCGCCCCATCGAGCTCGACCAGCTCGCTGAAGCTCTGCGGAGCAGACCGGGCGCCCTGGGCCGCGCAGACGCCGCCGCCTGTGTTCCGGTCGGCTGACGGCGACGGCGGGGCGCCCGACGTGTGTGCGACCGACGAGCCGGCCCCCGACCGAGCGCCACTGCTGCGGCGCTCCCAGTGCGGCTGGCGCAGGTCGGCGAGGTAGCGTCCGCCACGCGCCTGCTGGCGGGACGCATGCAGTGCGACGCGCTCGCGATCGATGCGCAGCGGAATCGTCTGCGCGATGAACGGCGCCTGGCGCCCGATCGGCGTCGTCCAGCTCGCGATCGCGTGGTGCCTGGGTAGGCGCAGCCTCACATCGGGATGGCCGAGCGTCGACAACGACCCAATTCCCGGCCGGACGGTGTCCGAGAACTCCGCCATCGTGAGCCGCACGGCGTCCCGTGCGTCGCGCGCTGAGGCCGTGGCGAAGTAGACACGGTGGGCGAACAGCGCGTCCAGCTGCTCGCGGACCTCGCGATCTGCCCACTGCGCGTCGGCCTGCCAGCAGGCGACGGTCTCGAGGCCCGCCGAGCGCTTGAGCGCCATCGTCTCCGCAAAGCCGCGGTTGATCACGAGCGGCGCCTCGTCCACCTTGAGCGCCACGGCAACGCGCGACTCGGCGGACACGAGATCCTGCTGGCGGGCGAGCGCCGCGTCCAACATCCCGACGAGCAGCTGCATGAGGACGGATGTATTGCCGGCGCCCATCGCTCCGAGCGCGCCCTTGACGACGAGCACCTGTTCATCGGCGATCACACGGTCGAAGTCGACCCGCAGGGACTCGTTGAGCAGAACGCGCTTGATCGACGGCGAGTTGAGCAGCCGCGCGAGCTTGTTGACCGGGGCGTCCAGCTTGGCGGTGGTCGTGCTGCGGGCGTCGGCGAGCTGCGCGGTCAGCTCGGCCGTGAAGAACTCCGATATCTCCTTCATCTCGGGCAGCATGCGAACCCGGGCGCCCACGCTGCGCCGGTAGGCGTACCCCTCCTCGCCGACCGACAGAAGGCGCGCGGCGTCCCACAGCGTCGAGCGGCGGTCCGACGCCAGCACCGCGATGATCGCGTTGCGCAGGTAGCGATCCGAGGACGCCCGGATGTCGGCATCTGTGAACAGGTTCTTCAAAGCGCCCACGACGAAGTCTGCAATCACGTCTGCTGGCGCGTCGACCGCGAGCGGGTTGAAGCCACACGTCGGATGGGCGAAGTCGAGCAGCGTGCACGTGCGCTCCGGCGGGACCACGCTCAACGTCGCCTCCGCGGCGTCTCCCTTTGGATCGAGCACGATCAGCGCGCAGCGCTCGCGTCGCAGATCCTCCGCCACCGTGGCCACGAGGTAGCTCGACTTGCCCTGCTCGACCGTGCCCGGCACGGCGGTGTTCTGCTTGCGCAGGTGCTCGTGTATCGAGACCGGACCGAGCGCATCGCGCAACGTGCCCGGTCCCTGGAGCGGTCGCATGATCGCTGGAGACGCTGGTGCGACCGGCACACCGGAGCGCGCCCACGGGACCGTGATGTAGTCGGTCGATGGCAGCTGCCAGACGGCCGCAAGCTCGGTTGGCCCGTACACGCCCTTGACAAACGGGGGGAGCGGGTTGCCCTCTCCCCGCGACAGGCGACGGTGGTAGAGGCCGAGCACACCATGGCGTAAGCCCGTCCCCCGCTCCACGAGCCGGTTCTCGGCGCCGACGGCGCGCAGCTGCGAGGCGATCTGCTCACAGGCTCCGCGGTCTGCTCCAATAACGCGCAGGTCGGCGAAGAACAGAGGCCGATGCTGCACCTCCAACCCGCCGCGAAGCTCGACCTCCTCGACAAGCGAGCGGTCGCGCGCGACGAGATGCTCTCGACGCTCGCGAGCCAGGTGTACCTCGTGGTGCTTGAAGAGGCGCTTGGCCAGCCGCTCGAACGCGATCGGGGCCGGCGTCATCGCCAGCTGTACGAACGTGCGCTCGCCGCACGCGCCCATCGCGGTCAGTAGCCCGTTCATCGGCGGATCGCGCTCGTGCTCGAAATGGTCGAGCACCTTGACGCGCTTGATGAACTCCAATTGCTTCTTGAGGCGAATGATCGCCGACGACTCACCCGCGTCGATCGCGGTCGGACACAGGCGGCAGTTTGGATAGGCGCTTCGCAGCGCAGCCTCGACCATCGGCTCTGACCCCGCTGGACAGCTGACCGCCAGCCAAGCCGCGGGCTTGGCGTCGCTCGCCGCGGGCGCATAGTGAACCTCGAATGCGACCGACGTCTGTCCCGACAGCAAGCGGCGCCACCAGCGGCGCAACAGGCGCTTGTGCAGCACCTCGTACATCGCCGCGACGGCCGCCGCGCTGGCGCGGTCGCCGCGGTAGGCGTCGATCCGCAGGCGCACGTAGCGACGCCGGCGCCTGGCCTGCCAGCGAACCGCCGCCAGCGCTGCTGCAAGCGCGCCGGCGATCATCAGGACTGGGATCGAGCGCGCCACGGCGATGGGGGGCCAGCCCCAGAGCGACGCCGCTCCCGCGTCGGTTGCCCTGGCCAAGGCAGACACGAACCCGCTACCGCCCTCGTGAACGCCGGCCGCAGACGCCCCCGTCGGCCGCCCGCGCAACAGACGCCCGGGCCCGCCGCTGAGAAACCAGGCAACCAGCGCCCAGCCGCCCAGCACGGCGAGCACACCGAGCAGTCGCCACAGCAGGAAACGGAGCAGCACCTATGGGCCACTCCGACCGCGCCGCGGCGCCGGGACAGCGCTAGCCGCTCAGGCCAGGCGCGTCGCTCGCTCGACGCGCGCCCCGCGATCGGTCAGGTGCCAGGCGTTGCACATGCCCTTTTCCCGACCCTCTCCCACGTTGGTGATCAGCTCGAGTCGAGCCAACCGCGTCAGAAGCTTTGACATCTGGCCCTGATCGGCGATGTCGGCGCGCTTGGCGATCTCGCGGTTGCTCGCGCCGGGACGCTCGGCGAGGGCCATCAGCACCCTCACCGTTCGATACGTCAGGCGCATGTCCAATCCGTCCAGCGATCGGTCGACGTTCTCGGGCTGCGGGCGAGCGCCCCACGGCCTTGGCGGGCCTGTCGCCACGTCGAGCTGGCGGCTGGCCTCGTCGGCGCCGACGTAGAGAAGCCCGAGCATGTTCATCAGCGGCCCAAGCAGCTCGCTCAACGGTTCCCGATGGCCCCTCAACAATCTCCCGTACAGCACACCGAGGACCGCTCCGACCGCGCCCTCGGCCGCGAGCGCAGGCGGCTTCACCCTCGCCTCGGAGCGGCCCTGATCGACCACCGCAGCCAGCCGCTCGAGCAGCTCCGCGCGCCGCGCCAGCACACCGGGGCCCGCGCCCAACGCCTCTACTACGCAGAGATTGGCCAGGCCCGGCTCTGCGTCGAAGAAGGCCAGCACGCCCTCCAAACCGCCGCGCATCCTCTGAGACCAGCTGTCCCCGCTGAGAAAGCCCTGCTCGGCCGCGTCCCTTGCGCCGGCGACCGCGATCTCGAACGCGGCCAGAAAGCAATCCTCACGGTCGCGGAACACGAGATAGAAGGCTTTGCGCGAGACCCGCGCCCGGCGGATGATCTGCGCGACACTCAGTCGCGCGTAACCAGCCTCCACGACGAGCTGAACCACGGCGGCCAACATTCGGCCGCGCTGGTTCTCGGCCACTGCGCCCGGCGGCAGACCGCTTGGCCCAGGATCCAGCGGCACGCTCGTCGTGGGCGACTGGTAAGTCACGACCATCTTTTCCCCCCTTTGTCTCTCCGCCCGGCCCCTCGGAACGGGTCTGCGCAGACCACGTGCCATAACCGGCAAGCGCCTAACACGCGCCGGTGTGTGGCGCCAGCGCACAGATTCGTGCGTCGACCCGCGCAAGTCGAGACATTCGTCACTGGGCTTTCGGGAATTTGCGACGTTTTCAACGCGGCGCCTCCTTGCTGCAATTGAACTCCCGCGCCCGGATTGAACTCCCAAGCTCGGCGCGCCACGGGTGCCGGCCGGCGCCGCTGCGCTGGCTCGGCCAAGCTCTCGTCTTGGCAAAGGCGCCGGCGCTCGCGCGTCGCGCCGGCGCCTGAGGCTTCGCGGCTCAGGCCGATGCGCTGTACAGCTGGCGCACGAGCGCGTCCATCAATGGTGAGGTCTCGCCTAACGCCGGACAGCAGCTCGACCCGCCCGGCGGGGTGAGTCCGATCTCAAGATGCGGTCCCGAGGAGATGCCGACGTCGCCGCAGCCGACCTCTGCCAGCGGCTGGCCGGCCACCACATGGGTGCCCACCGAAACAAAATCGGGCGCCGCGTGGCCGTAGTAGACGAACCATCCGCCATAGGGACCGCTGCCGATGCGCACGACCGGCGCGTAGGGGCCGAAACCCGGTATCCCCTCGCGCACAACCGTTCCTGCGGTGATCGCGACCTCAATCGCGGCGCTGCCGCAGGCGGCACTCGCGGTGGCGATGTCGACCCCCTGATCGTCGCTCCAGGTCTGCGGCCCGAGAACGAGCGACCGAGGCTGGATCGGGAACACCCAGGTGGCACCTCCGCCGCCGCCCACGTACGTGGCCCCCTGTTCGAAGGACTGCACGCTGTTGCCTGCGGGCACGATGATTCCCGCCTTGCGTGCCTGGGCGATTTCCGCTCGGACCTGAGCGTCAGACGCAGCGCCGGGCGCGACGAAACTACCGCTTCGCGGGCTCGCGGACGCAGGCAAGGGCTCGGGCTTGCCGATCTTCCCCGACACCTCCTGCCCGGCGAGCTTTTCAGAGGCCTGACTCGGCGGCAGCGGGAGCGCCCTCGTGGCGGCCGCGCGACGTTGGCTCGGGCCGCCAACGCCGCTGTGAGCTGGGCGCTGTGCACTCGCAGGGGACGCCGGCGCGGACGTCTGCGTGACCACTGCGCCATGTAACGAGCTCGGCGCGGAGGCCATCTGCGTAGCGCTCGACCCGCAGCTCACCGTCAGCAGCGCCGCGCCGCACAGGCTGCCCAGATGGGCCGTTACACAGCGCGCAGGCATCAGGCCGATGGTAGCCGCCACGTTGTGAGCTCGCGAGCTGCTCGATGTGGTCCAGAGGCGCTCACCCAACCCTTCACCCAGCCGCCCCGAGAACACGAAAGCTCCGGAATCCGGCGCCAATCTCTATACCGCTACCGGGATTCGCCGTGCGCATGGTGATGTCGCGATCCCTGCTCTAGAGCCAAATCCCGCGTGTTTGCAGGGAGACCGCCCCAATTCCAATCCGGCTGAATCCGGCTGAATCCGGCCGAATCAGTGCGCAACTGGCGCGCACACCGCTGTTTCCTCTACATGCCTGCACCCGCGCTTTCCCGCATAGGCGCCCACGTGCTTCGCTGCGTCAACGCGACCGGCGCGTGCACCTCTAGGGCGTCTCTATGGTCAGCACCCGACGACGCCCGTCCGAGTCGGCGCGCTCGACCTCTCGGATGGTGCCGGTGAGCCGATCGTCGCTCTCGTCGGGACAAAACTCGTGCTCGTCGCCGACGTGGTACACGCGGCCCTCAGGCAGACCGCGCGTGATTCGATATCTCATGGTCCCGAGCGCCACACTGGGCAAGACCGACGCCGAAGTCCAAAAGCCGCAACGTGCGGACTTTGTGCTCTCGAAGCCAGTACAGCAGTCCGAATGGAGTAGCGTTCCCCGGACCCTCGCAGCATCACATGATCGGCAGGCTTGTCACGTGGGGGCACCTGGAAGGGCGCGACATTGTCCGCCCGCCTCGGAGCCAGGGCTCTGAGGACCTCTACGGGGGAGGGAGTGCTTGTGTCGCTTCGGCACGGTTTCTGGCAATGGGGTCTGGGTGTGCTGTTGGCGGTGGTGTGCGTGCTCGGGGTCGCGGACAGTGCGTGGGCCGCGACCGCCTACGTCGTCAACGAAGGCGGCAACACGGTCACGCCGATCGAACTCGCCACCAACAATCCCGGCCCCGAAATCACAGTCGGCAGCGATCCCAGGGCGATCGCGATCAGCTCCCTCGGGGGCCTCGGGCTCTCCGTCACCAACTTAAGCACGGCGTACGTCACCAATTTCCTCAGCGGCACGGTCACGCCGATCGAGGTCGCCACTAACGAACGGGAGCCCGAAATCAAAGTCGCCCCCGAACCGTGGGGGATCGCGATCACCCCCAACGGCAAATTCGCGTTGGTCACCGCCAACAACTACGGCCATCCCCCCACCGGCGGGATAGTCACGGTGATCAATGTCCCCACCAACCAAATCGCTGGCGAAATCAACGTCGGCACACGACCGGTCGGGATCGCGATCACCCCGAACGGCACGACCGCCTACGTCACCGAACCCCGCACCGACACAGTCACGCCGATCAATCTCGCCACCTTCGAAGCCGGCCCCGCAATAAAAGTCGGCATGGAGCCGGAGGGGATTGCGATCACTCCCAACGGCAAGACCGCCTACGTCACCAGCGCCGCCTGGGACGGGGTCACGCCGATCAATCTCGCCACCAACACACCCAGCGGCGAAATCGGAGTCGGCTCCCCCGATCTGCGGGAAATCGCGATCACCCCGAACGGCAAGACCGCCTACATCACCCACTTAGACAGCGACAAGGTCACCGCGTTCAATATCGCCGCCAATTTACCCGAAAGCGGCGTAATCACGGTCGGCTCCGCAGCAAGCGGGGTCGCGATCACCCCCGACGGCAAGACCGCCTACGTCACCAACGCGGGCGGCAACACGGTCACGCCGATCGAACTCGCCACCAACACACCCGGCGCCGAAATCAAAGTCGGCAGCGGCCCCAGCGCAATCGCGATTACCGCGGCTGCTCACTATTTCGCAAACGGGCTGGGTTCTAATTCTCAGCTTCTGGCTGGCGAAAACGTAGCGACCGTCTCGTGGGGTACTCTGGCGCTGAGCAATCAGGAAACCGGTGCCAAGATCACATGCCACACTGTCATCGGTGGCGTCGTCGAAAACCCAGCACCGGCCGGTCCCGGCGTTGGTGAAACGCAGACGCTTGATCCCTATGAATGCGAAGGCGAAGCGTGCACGGCGGCATCGACAGGAGGCCTCCCGGGCACCTACGTCTCTGTTTTCGCGGAAGGCAGCAATGCCCCGTTTCCCGAAACCGGGAGTGGCACGATGACAGCGCCCGCGGTCGGCACCACCGAAGAGCCGCTGGTGGCCAGCGGGACGAACCTGAAATGGAAATCGCGTCTGGTCTACGAAGGCGCCAACGTCCGGCAGGAAAGCGAAAAAGTCAAGATAGACACGATCTGTCATGTCGCAACTGGCGTGAGTGCCAAAGGCGAACCTGAGTACGAACGACAGACTCCGGAAGTCTTTACCGGCAACGACAAACCGCTCGCGGTCCTCCACTGCTGCAGGGTGCTGGCGCCACCGGAACTCTCATTCGACGCCGCGTCGGGAACGCTCGAAAATGAAAAAGGGCAGAAAGGCGAGATCGAAGGAACGCTGAAGACCCTCGCTTACGGCGGCGAGGAATTGATCAACGCCAGGGTCGAATAACGCCAGCTAGTTGCGTGCCCCGCCCGGGCGACCGGCCGGGGGATTTACGGACCTCGCGCTACCGGCGTTTGTCGGTGCGTAGGTTTCAGCATCAGGCTTGACGCACCCCCGATAGCTCGACCTTCTCAATGTCCCCGGTCTCCGGGTCTTCCACAAACGCCGCGTCACGGCGGTAGGGAGCCTCTGCCGCCGGGCTCGTGCCGGGCACCGTCTCGTCCGGCGCACTGAAGACCTAAAGAGAAGGCCGGCTGCAATGAGTATCGCCAAGGCGATAGCCGTTCCTAACCGTCGGCGATGCCAGCGTGCAGACGCTAGGCCAGGACCGCTATCTGATCGTCTGGCCGGACGGCGAGCAGACCGTGCAGGGTTTCGACCGTGCCCGCGCGCTGGTGCACGAACGCGCCGACGGTTAGACCTGCCGTTCGACCGCCCGCGTTAGATCGACTCGCGACACGTCGAGGCGCCGCGCTTTCCTCGCGTCATCCGTCCTTTCTTGTGCAATTTGCGACTATCTCTGCGGCCAGTTTTTTTCCCCCCGATCAGACAGGCGTAGCGTACCTCTCGCCTTCGCAACACTAGGGGAACCAGGTCGGGACGGTGACGCGAGGGGACGCGCCACGGAGGACGCGTCCGCACAGTACCTGTGGGACGAAGTCGCTATCTGAGAGGGGAAGCGCCTGCTTGTGACTACGAGGCGACGGTGACAGGTATTTCCGCGCGCAGCCTGTTTCGAGGGCAATAACGCACCGTCCCTCCTCGGAGGCTAGGCGACCGGGCAAAAGCCATCCGGGCGGTCTGGTGAACCCAGCCGGTTCCTCGTCGCTCGGGCATGACAGCGCGGACCCGGGTCTTTCTCGCGTAACCAACAAGAAAACAAACGGGAGGACGACAATGAAGCCGACCAAGAATAGGACAAGGGGAGCAGTGTTGCTCATGCGACCGAGCGTTCGGCGTGTCGCCATTCTCACGTCCTTGTCTGCCGTGACACTGGCACTAGCCGCCGCGTTTGCGACTCCAGCGCTGGCAATTGTCAGAATCGCGCCCGCTGCCGCGGAACTAAAAGTATTCGACGAAGAAACTTTTAACATCGAAATCGCGCCAGAATATGCAGCCAAGACATATGGCACGGTGGAACAGACCGGCCCAGCGGGAACGGCTATCACTCTCGGAGAAGATCCCCCCGAATTCTGTATAGAACGGCCCGTCAAAAAAACGGGCTTCATCGCGGCCGGCGGTCATTGCGACATGACAATCGCCAGGGCGGGAGCGGGAGCAGCCGCGTGGTATCGGCTCAAATGGAGGCCCAAAGATCCGCTGTCTGGGGAAGAAGAAGAAGAATACAGAACGGTGGCCGTGTGGATTCCGCCCCTTTCAAGCGGTCACTACTTCTCAGGCGGGCTCGGCTCCGGTGCGCGGATTCCGGCGGGCGAAAAAGTAGCGACGATCGCGTGGGGCACCCTTTCGCTTACCAACGAAACGACCGGCGCCAGAGTCTCATGTCACAACGTGGTCGGCGCGGTCGAGGAAAACCCGGAACCCGGTGGAGCAGAAGGTCCCGGCGGTGTCGGCGAAACACAGTCCTTTGCCCCGTACGATTGCGAAAGCGAAGCGTGCACCGCGGCAGCGACGGGAGGCGGTCCGGCCACGTACATCTCCGTCTTCGCGGAAGGCAGCGAAGCCGAGTACCCCGAAACCGGGACGGGAACGATGACGAGTCCTAACACCGGGACCACGTCGCCGACCGAAGAGCCGTTGGTGGCGAGTGGGGACAACCTCAAATGGAACAACGTGCTGTTCGCTGAAGGCACCAAAATCAGACGCGCCTCTGAGGCCAAGCTCAACGTGATCTGCCACGTCAACACAGGTGTCAACGCCAAAGGCGAACCCGAGTTCGGAGCGCAGGGTGAGGAAGTCGCTGCGGGCGCAGACTCGCCGCTCGGCGTGACCCACTGCTGCACGCCGCTTTCTCCGCCGGAACTGTCGTTTGACGCCAAATCCGGCACGCTCACAAACGAAAAAGGCCAGAAGGCCAAGATTGAAGGATCGCTGAAGACCCTCGGTTACGCCGCTGAGGAAATCATCAACAGCAAACCGGGCTAAGCTGGCTTAGCCGTCAAGCCGCCACAGGCTCCTAGCCTGAGGCGAGGATCTAGGGACGGGGCCGCGGGCGATCGCGGCCCCGCACCGTTAGGTGCAGCTCGTCGAGCGCGTTTCTGTACTACTCCGGCGACCGGCGCCGGGCAGCTTCGAGAAGTGTCTGCACGAGGACGCGCTCCTGCGGTCTGTTGCCGTTCGGTGAGCCCTGCGGCGGCTCCTCGCCGGCCATCGCGTAGGCGACGGACACGAGCATCACGCCGAGCACGAGCAAGCGCAGCCGGTGCCGCCCATGCCCCAGACGCCGGCCACGAGCGAAGCGACCGTGCCCAGCTCCAGCCGCATCAACCTTTGGTCACCCTACCCCGCGTTCGGTCGAGGCATTTCACTGCTGACCCGCACAACAGGCAACGCCTCGGTGCGACGCCAAACTGGCCGAGCCGCCAGCCTCCCAATCTGGTGCAAATTGCGGCTATCTATGCGGCCAGTTTCGCTCCTGCCGATCAGGCAGGCGTAGCGTTTCCTCTCGCCCTCGCAGCGGTAGGGGAAGCGGTAGGACGGTGACGCGGGGGGACGCGCCAGGGAGGACGCCTCTGGCACGTACCTGTCGGACCAATTCGCTACCCAAGGGGGGCAAGCCCGCGTGACTTACTCAGCGGAGGGGCACTATTTCCGGCAGGTTTCGACGGCAACAGCTAACCCGGCCTCGATTACACAGAGACGTAACGCACGCGGTCTATCTGGCGTACCAACAAAGAGAACAGGAGGGAGGACGACAATGAAGCGCATCGCGACCAGACCACGGGGAGCAATATTGCTGACGAGACAGACTGTCAGACGTCTGGCGATTCTTACGTCTACGTCGGCGCTCACGCTGGGACTGGTCGCTGGTTTAGCAGCCAGTCCTGCCTCGGCGGTCGTCAAACTTTCCGGCAACGCCAACGAAGTAAAAATCGAAAACGAAGAACCCTTTGCAATTGAACTCAAGCCAGAAATCGAAAGCCTCGAAGAAACCTGGGGGAAACTGGCACAGATCACGCCGACAATTAGCCTCGGAAAAGGTGCCGCTTTGAGCTGCGGAAACACCGGAAGAGGAACAGGCTTGATAGGAGCGGGTGCAGCGGGTAACCCTACCCATTGCGACATGGTCGTCAACAGGACCGCACGGGCCTCGTCCGCGAACTACACGGTCGAATGGAAAGAAGCAGGCGCAGGCGTATGGGTCACGATAGGCCCCTTCCTGATTCCAGCTTTGCCCGCCCTCCCAGCTCACGTTTTCGCAGGCGGCCTCGGAGCCGGCGCGCGGGTCGCGGCCGACGAAAAAATTGCCACCATCGCGTGGGGCACACTGTCACTCACCAACCTGACGACCGGCGGCAAAGTGTCATGTCACAACGTGATTGGCGCGGTCGAGGAAAACCCGGAACCAGGTGGAGCAGAAGGTCCCACCGCGGTGGGTGAAACCCAGTCGTTTGACCCGTATGACTGCGAAAGCGAAGCATGCACCGCGGCAGCGACGGGAGGTGGTCCGGCGACCTATATCTCTGTTTTTGCGGAAGGCACACAAGCTGCGTACCCATCAACTGGGACCGGGACGATGACCAACCCCTCAGGGCCCACCGGGACGACCGAAGAGCCGTTGGTGGCCAGCGGGGACAACCTCAAATGGAAGAACGAACTGGTCAACGAAGGCTCGAAAGTGAGGCAGGAAACCTTGGGAGCGAAAGTCAACGTGATCTGCCACGTGATGACAGGTACGAACGCTAAAGGCGAACCCGTCTACGGCGCGCAGGTGCCGGAAGTCTCAAAAGGCAACAACAGGCCCGTAGGCGTAACGCACTGCTGCTCGCCGCTGGCCCCGCCGGAACTGTCGTTCGACGCCAAATCCGGCACGCTCGTAAACGAAAAAGGCCAGGAAGGCAAGACCGAAGGATCGCTGAAGAGCCTCGGTTACGGTGCTGAGGAAGTGATCAATCTCAAACAGGGCTAAGTGGCTTAGCTGGTAAAGCCGTCACAGGCTCCTAGTCTGAGACGAGGATGAAGGGACGGGGCCGCGAGCGAATCGCGGCCCCGTTTCGTTTGGGCCGCTGCTCGTCCAGCGCATTTCGGTACTACCCTGGCGTCCGTCGTCGCGCAGCCTCCAAAAGCGTCTGCACGAGGGCGCGCTGCTGCGGCGTGTTGCCGTTCTGGGAGCCTTTCGGCGGCTCCTCGCCGGCCAGGGCGTAGCCTCGAACGCGAGCTCGATCGCGGCGACCTGCGGATGGCCCTAGCGGCCGCCAAAGACTGCCAGCGCGAGTACGGCCGCTCCATCAGTCTCGGGCTCGCTCTGCGCTTTCTGCCGCTCGTCGCGGCCGATCCCGACACCTACAGCGCCTACGCCTGCAGATGGCTCTCACGCTGGCTTGCAGAGGCTCCTACGCCGACCATCGACCAAGCCGCCGACATCGCCGCAGCGCTGGCCGAGCTGCCGACAGAGCCGAAGTCGCTCGACGCTATCCGGGGGATGATCGGCTAAGCGGCGTGGCGAAGGTAGCGAGCCGTGAGGTTCGCTTTGCAACGGCGGTCGGCCGCTTGGAACTCGGCGATGATCCGCTCAATCTCGCTCACCGGCAGCTCGGCCGCCGTCGCCATGTCTTGCAGGCTGAGGCTCCCCACGTGATAAGCCAGCGCATACAGCCGTGCGCCTAGCTCGTGCGCCCGGCCCTCGCGGCTAAAGACGCGCAGTTCGCGCATTGACTCGGCTTGAAGCGCGGGGTCAAATCCGGGCCAGGTGGAGCTGGGCCAAAGGTCATCGGTGGTCATTGTCAGCGGGTAGACCGCGCGACCCGCAGTGTTACGGCGCGCGGAGCCCAGCGAGCGTCAGCCGATCCCATAGCCGATCCCATGGCGGCTCGAAAACGCGAAAACCCCCCAAAACTTGGGGGGTTCACGAGTACCGCTACCGGGATTCGAACCCGGGTTTCCGCCATGAGAGGGCGGCGTCCTAGTCCCCTGGACGATAGCGGCGTGCCGACGGCTGACGAGGCTAGCAAAGCGCTCCCCGAATGGCGCCCGCGTCGCCGGCGTGCCGCCGAGCCCACCCGCTCGCCGACGGCCTCGACGGACGCGCCTGCCAGCGCCTGTGCGCTATCTTCGCCTCGCTGGCGGATGTGGCGGAATTGGCAGACGCGCACGGTTCAGGTCCGTGTGGAGGCGACTCCGTGGAGGTTCGAGTCCTCTCATCCGCATCGAGGAAAAGGCCTGCGTATTGCCGCAAAGCGGAGCGCAGTGACGTCCAAACGTCGGGAGTTTGTGGCGCTTTTGCTGCGGTTTTGTACTCACCGCCGCGGCGGTCCGGTCCCGTTTTGCCAGATTCAGTAATAACCCGCAACTCAAACGGTGTAGGGGGCGGATATACGTCGCCGTCCGGCGCCCTAGCTTGTGGATCATCACAACAAGGAGGCCGCGATGTTCAAGAACGTGCTCGTTGGAGTGGACGGCAGGCCCGGCGGAAGGGACGCGATCGCGCTCGCTCACACTCTCGCAAACCCCGATGCAAAGGTGACCCTCCTACACGTCTACAGCGGCGCATTGCGACCCTCGCACGCCATCTCCCCGGCTGTGGTCAGAGAGGAGCGTGAGGCCTCCGCGAAGCTGTTGCAGGAGGGGTCCGCGGCGGCTGATCTCAGCGCAACGCTCGTCAGCTGTGAAGCCCTGAGCCCAGGCGAAGGCCTGCACGTCCAGGCAGAGGAACAGGGCGCAGATCTGCTCGTCGTCGGCTCCTGCAGCCGTGGTACGTTCGGGCGGGTAAGGCTCGGCGACGACACGCGGGCGGCGCTCAACGGCGCTCCCTGCGCCGTTGCTATCGCTTCGCGCGGCTACGCCGAGCGGTCGATGCCGATCTCCAAGGTGGGCGTGGGATACAACTCCTCTGCAGAGAGCAAGGCCGCGCTGGCGCTGGCGCTAGAGCTGGCAGACGAGACCGAGGCGAGCGTTCGCGCCCTGGAAGTCGTCTCGATACCCATATACGGATTCGGACTGGTGCCTCCCCTGACCGAAGAAAGCATCGAGCTGATGACCGATGAGGCCGATGGGAAGATGAAGGGCCTTCCCAACGTGAAGGGCCTTCCCAACGTCGAGGGTCGAGCTACCTACGGGCTCGCCTCTGAGGAACTGGCGGCCTTTGGCGACGAGGTGGACATTCTCGTGGTCGGCTCGCGCGGCTACGGCCCACTGCGGCGCATGGTGCTCGGCAGCACGTCCAACTACCTGCAGCGCCACGCGCGCTGCTCGCTGCTCGTGCTGCCGCGAGGGAGCGCTGTGCCAGCTGGCGACGCCGAGACCGACGCTCTCCACGCTTCCGTCGCGCCGGCGTGAAGACGCCTGCCGGCGAGCGCCGAACGCCAGATCCCGTGAAGCCAGCAGGCCTCTACTTCAGCCATCCAGCGTGCCACGAGCACGATCCACGGGAGCTGGTGCCCGACCACCCGGACGCGCCACAGCGACTGCAGGCGGTCGAGCAAGCGCTGACCAGGGAAAACTGGTTTGGCTGGGAGCGGCGCGAGGCGCCACACGCGCACGAAGCTGAGCTGCAGCTGGTGCACACTCACAGCCATGTCCAGGGAATCCGCGACTTGTCCCTGGTCGGCGGCGGCGCGATCGATCCCGAAACGATCGTCGGCGAGGCCTCCTATCGCGCGGCGCTCCACGCCGCCGGTGGGGCTTGCGAGATGACGCGGACACTGATCGCGAGCGAGGCGAAGTTCGGCTTCTGCGGCGTGCGCCCGCCGGGCCACCACGCCGAAGCCAACCGCGCGATGGGTTTTTGCCTGTTCAACAACATCGCCATTGCGGCCGCGCTTGCGATCGCTGAGCTGGGCGCACAGCGCGTGTTCATCCTCGACTGGGACGTGCACCACGGTAACGGAACCGCCGAGACCTTTCGTCGCCGCTCAGACGTGCTGTTCGCGAGCATTCACCAGTCCGGAATCTTTCCCGGCACGGGAGCGCTGAGCGATGCCGGCTCCGGGCCCGGCGAGGGTTACACGATCAACCTCCCGGTCCCGGCCGGCTCCGAGGAGGACTTGTGGCTATCGCTGCTCGAGCACGTCGTGCTCGCTGCGGCGCGCACCTTCCAACCCGACCTCGTGCTCGTGTCGGCCGGCTTTGACGCGCACCGGATGGACCCGATCGCAAGCTGTCGTCTGGAGTCCAGCTCGTTCGCTGAGATGGCCCGCCACGTGCGCGACCTCGCCGGGCGCGTGGACGCGCCGCTCGGCATGGTGCTCGAGGGAGGCTATGAGCCGGGCGCCCTGGCCGAGTCCGTAGCAGCGGTGCTCCACGCTCTGAGCGACGGACAGCCGGCCCGCTCAGCAGCACCCGAGCCGCTGTTGACCTCACGTGCCGCCTCTCACATCGGACACTACTGGCCGCTGTGACGGCCACCGTAGTTTTCCCACGCAGGCGACGGGTTCGCGCGGATGCGTATGCCGGCCGAGGACGCGAGTCTCTAGCCGTCGTGAGACTCGATGCCACCGCAGACCTTCCACCAGCCCCCGCCTCAGCCTTCGAGGGATCCCCAGAGTCCGAGCTCGTACCGCTGCGAGATGGCTCCTCGGTGACGATCCGTCCAGGGAGCGCCAAGGACGAGCCCGCGCTTCGGTCGTTTCTGTCGGGACTCTGCCCGGAGGCCCGCCACCTGCGGTTCTTCAGCGGCGCAGTGGACATCGCCGATGCGGCGCACCTGTCGGCCGCGACTGACGAGCGACACGTGGGATTGATCGCGCACAACGAAGCCGGCGCGGTCGTCGGCCACGCGATGTATGTGCAGTTCGAGCACGAGCGCGAGCGCGCCGAAGTCGCCGTTGAGGTGGCCGACGATCTCCACGGCTGCGGCCTGGGGACGATCCTCGTCGAGCGCTTGGCTATGCTCGCCGAGCAGCGCGGCATCACCCATTTTGTGGCCGAGGTGCTGTCTGAAAACCGCGCGATGCTCGACGTCCTTCGAGAAGGCTTCGATGCGCGCGTCGTGCGCGACGCCGGGTCGGAAATGAAGACCGAGTTTCTCACCGCGGACTGGCGGCTCGCACACGAGCGATTCACAGATCGACTGACGTCTTCGCCCCCCACGCCCCGTCCAGGCGCCGCGCGGTGAAGGCCATGGCTGAGAAGCAACAGGAGGCTGCTCGCGCTCTGTTCAGCCGAGTGATGGTGGGCTTTGACGGCAGCGAGCAGGCATACGACGCTCTGTCGCTGGGCGAGGCCCTCACCCCCGATAATGGCGAACTAATCATCTGCTGCGTACACCGCTTCAAGGGCCCAACGGCGCGGGTCGATGTGACCGGTCCCCACCTGGACCGCGCGCACGCCGAGAGGTGCGGCGCAGAAGCGACGCGGCTTCTCGACCGAGAGCTCGTCGCCAGAGCGCTGCTGGTTAGCGGCCTTGGCGCAGGCGAGACGCTGCGGCGGGCAGCCGCCGAGCAGCACGTCGACCTGCTCGTGGTCGGCTCGTCTCATCATGGAGCCGTGGGTCGGGTGCTCCTCGGGAGCGTTACCGAGGAGGCTCTGCGTGGAGCGCCGTGCCCGGTCGCGGTGGCGCCCGTGGGATTGCGCAACCTGCCCGGAGGCGTTCGCGTCAACGAGATCGCGGTCGGCTATGCCGTCGCCGCCCCATCACAGGACGCGCTCCAGGCCGCCGCGACGCTCGCCTCGCAGTTCGGCTGTGAGTTGCGCGCAGTCGCTGTCGCCGATACGGCCGCGGCGATCGCCGGAGGCGCGAATGTCGGGATGTCCTACCCCGCCATCGTCAAGGCTCGCCTGGACGCGGCCGAGGCTGGCGTCGCACGGGCGCTCGCGACACTTCCCGGGGCCATCTCGGCGAGTAGCGAGGTCCGCGACGGCGAGGCCGCGGAGAAGCTGCGCGAGGTTTCCCACCGTGCTGACCTACTGGTGCTCGGCTCGCGAGGCCGTGGCCCCATGCGGCGAATCATCCTGGGCAGCGTCTGCGATGCCCTCGTCCGGTCCGCGGCCTGTCCGGTGCTCGTGATCCCCCCGCGGGTCGGGAGCTGATGAGCAACGTCGGCCCGCAGGTCGACAGCTCGCCTTAATCGAACGCCGAGGATCCGCCACCCTGCGCCAGAGCCTGCAGCTGAGCGCGCCGGTCCCCAATGATCGGTCCACCGTGGGCGAGCAGGAGGTGCTAGAAATCGAGCTCCTCGAGCTGGGAGGGCTCGGGGCACGGTGGCGACTCGAGCTTTACGATCGCGTCAGCTCCGAGCTTGAAGGACAGTCTGCTCGCGATCCTCCCGGTACTCGGATGACCGATCCCTCGCTCGTCGTTTTCGCGCCCTCGCCGCTCTTGACGATCACCGTCGAGGCCGCCGGCACGCCGCGCCAGGAGATCCACTTGCACGCCGGTGGGCAGGGCTTCTGGGTGGCTCGCATGGCGTCGCTCCTGGGCGCCGAGGTGTCCTTGTGCTCGGCGCTCGGCGGCGAGTCGGGTGCGGTGCTGAGCGGTCTGATCGCCCGCGAGAACGTCAAGCTGCTGAGCGTCCGCAGCGCCGCAGCTAACGGCGTCTACATCCATGCCCGCCACGGCACCGTGCGCGAGCAGCTTGCGCGCACCGAGTCCAAGCGCCTGTCGCGCCATGAAGCCGACGAGCTCTATGGACTGGCACTCAGCGCGGGGCTGGACGCCAACGTCGTGATACTGACCGGCGTCGACCCTCCCACCGTTCTCGAAAGCGAGATCTACCGACGCCTGGCCGGTGATCTGCGCAGCAACGGGGTTCAGGTGATCGCGGACCTAAGCGGCGCGGCGCTCACCGCGGCACTGGAGGGCGGCGTCGATCTGCTGAAGATCAGCGAGGAGGAGGTCCTCGCCGCGAACCTCGCGCACCACGACGCCGACGGTCTGCTGGACGCGCTTGACGAGCTGCACGAGTCCGGCGCCCGGACGGTGCTCATCTCGCGCGCGGAGGAGCCGGCGCTCGTACTCGATGGCGCCAGCGGGCGGTATCTGCAGATTGCGGGCCCGCGGGTGGAGGCTCTCGAGCCGCGCGGCACCGGCGACTCGATGTTCGCGGCGCTGAGTGTCAGCCTGGCCAGCGGTCAGCCGCTGGATGTCGGACTACGCCTGGCTATGGCGGCTGGCTGCCTGAACGCCACACGGCGCGGGCTCGGCACCGGCACGCGCGAGCAGATCCAGCAGCTCGCTGGTCACATCGAGATCGAGGAGCTGATCAGGCCGGCGTCGACCGGTAGCGGCTAGGCAACGCCCGCCCGCGCGCTGGATTGGGTGCAAGAGGTTTGCATCGAATGAAGCAGCTATCCGCCGCCGAATCCGTCACCATCGGACGATTCCCGGCGGGTTTTCTGCGGGGAACTACCTCTCCTCGTGGCGGTCAGCCGGGACCGTCCACGAGACCGGATGACCCCACCACGGCGGTCGCCGGCCTTTTTCGACAGCGAGCCTGCACGTGCTCACGTAACTCCTCGCGAGCGTCGGGGTGGGCGAGGTTCTCGATGATCAACCGGGCCTGCGCTCGTTGACTTCGCCCGAATATATGTGCGCAGCCGTGCTCTGTGACCAGCGCTGAGTGCTGGAAGGAGGTCACCGGATCGCTCAGCCTCGCGACGATCGTCGACGTGTCGCTGGGCTCGTGCCAGGACCTCAGCGCGATTACTGCATGACCTCCCCGGGAGTGCACAGCGCCCTCCACGAAGTCCGGCTGACCACCGAAGCCCGAGTACAGACGACCACCGATGTGGCTCGCGCCGGCCTGATCTGAGAGGTCGACCTGCAGCGCGGTGTTGACCGAGACCATCCGCGGATGAGCCGCGATGCGCGATGGATCGTTGGTCGTCTCTGTGCGCATCATGTGCAGCCGAGGGTTCTGGTCGACCCAGCGGTAGAGCTCGGGTGAGCCGAACAGGAACGAGCACACGATCCGGCGCTGGACATCCAGCACCCCGCCTCGCTCCAGCGCCATCACCCCGTCGCTGATCATCTCCGACCAGACCGCCAGCTCGCGCCGGTCGCCAAGCGCACGCAGCGTCGCATCGGGTATCTGCCCAATGCCCAGCTGAAGCGTCGATCCATCCTCGATCATGTGCGCGACAAGGCCGGCAATCTGCGCGGCGTGCTCGTGTCCCGGCCCGATCCGCGGCGACGGCAGCTCTTCCTGCGCCTCGATCGCGAGATCGACCACGTCTTCGCTCAGCTCGCCATCACCAAGGGTGTAGGGCATGCGCGGGTTCAGCTGCGCCACGACCAGGCCGCCGCGCGCCCGCACCGCCTCGATCGCCGCGGGAAGGATGTTCACCTCGATCCCGAGCGAAACCTTGCCGTCATTTGGCGTCGAGGTGTGCAGCAGGACGACATCGGGAGGGCGGATCGTGGCGAATAGCCTCGGGACCAGCGACAGGCGCATCGGCAGGTAGTCGAGCCGCTCTCCCGCATCACGCATCCCGGGGCCAACGAACGGCGTCTCGAAGACCACCCCGTCGCGCGCCGGCAGAGGTCGCTGGGCGGCAAGCATGAACAGCCGGTAGCGCTCCACGCTTCGCTCGAGCGCACCGAGCAGCGCCCGCGGGCTACCCAAGTTGCCGCTCGCGACCACACGCGGCTCCGACGCGGCCACAGCCGCGAGAGCTTGTTCCAACTGCCGTTCGGAAACCACTCGCATCACGGCCAACCCTACGCGCGATCGCAGGGCGCGGCATTAGTGAAAGACCTCGTTCGGCATGGTGAGAACTACGGAGCGGATTCAGTGAGCCGCCCGGTCGTAAGGGCGGTGTCCAGCGGCTTGACTGCTTTGCGCAGTGTCACGCGACCCGACAAGGAGCGATGAGTGTGCCCGTCAGCCAGGTCGAGACCCCGAGGTGATCAAAGACTCGCTGCACCCGTTCGCGCATCTAACGGCGCGGCGAGCTGTCCGATCGAGTTTCGAGTCCCGACCAGGGGGCGGAGGAGATCCGCTCGGGCTATGAGCGGTTGGCCACCGGCGGAAGGGGGCGTCGGTGGCCATGCGCTCGTCGGCCACCGCCGAGGGCACAGAGACCGGGCTTGCCGGCATGAACGAGACCTTCCCGAACGTTCGAGGCGCCGGTGCCGTAGTCGAGGCGCCACGCCCGTTTCGCGATTTGCTGTTCAGCCCGCACGTGAACTATTACCGGGCAGTCAACGGGTTCGCCATGCCGAGATAGGCATTGCGGTGGTCGTACGGGCCAATCAGCCCGCGCCGTGGGATCACGACGCTGTACGAGCGGGCGCCTGTCAGCGCGGGTACAGCTGAAACCTCGAGCGCGGAGCGCAGGCATCCTCTACGCACTGGTGATGGGGGTTTTGAGCCTCGCGTTCATCTGTATCCCGTTCATTCCGGGCATACGCGACATCCCGCGGCGCATTCCGATCTACAGGCTGATCTGGAAAGAGCACTGCCGCGCCGAAGAAGAGGCGTCTTCCTAGCGGCGTCGCGACGAAGCGCCGATCAGGCGCCGTGGTCGCCGCCGCTGTTGACCAGCCCCCGTTCCAGGGCGTAGCCAACGAGTTCCGCGCGCGTCGAGAGGCGCAGCTTCTGTTGGATGTGCGAGCGGTGGGTCTCGACCGTGCGGACCGACAGGAACAGCTGGTCGGCGATCTCCGCGTTCGTGTGACCGAGCGCGATGAGGCGCAGCACGTCGACCTCGCGCTGGGAGAGGTCGTCTGGCGGCCCGGGCGGCGGCTCGGAGGCGATGCGCGCGCCCAGCCGGGGGTTCAGATAGCTCTCTCCCCGAGCGGCGAGCCGTACCGCGTTGACCAGCTCCTCGTCGGCGGCCTCCTTGAGAACGTAGCCAAGGGCACCTGCCGCGAGGGCTTCGCGGGCAAACGCGGGCTCCTCTTGCATCGTGAGCACGACGATCTGGGTGCCCGGCGACTGCTCGCGGATGAGCGGGATCCCCTCCAGGCTGGAGCCCCCCGGCATGTTCAGGTCGAGCACCACCACCGCGGGGTGGTGTCCGTGCACGTATCGCCGGGCGCTCTCGACGTCGCTCGCCTCGGCTACGACCTCGAAGTCCTCTTCGCTGTCCAGCAGGAGGCGCAGCCCGCTGCGCACCACGGCGTGATCGTCGGCCAGGACGATCCGGATCGTCCCTAAGGACGATCCCTCCGGTGCGGGCTCAGGCGATGCGCTGTCCGTGCCCGTCATCGCGCGGAACGTATCGCCTTCGGCGCGCGATCGCCTCCCCGCAGCTCCACGGCGCGCGCGAACGTAAGATCAGCGCGCACCCGACGCCATCTCGACCCGCTCCTCGCCCGCGAGCGCCGGGTCCATTTTCGATGCCGTGGAGGTACGGGTCAACACGAGTAGCGAGCAACGCGCGTGGCGCTGCAGGAATTCGCTGGTGCTGCCGAGAATCAGGCGGCGAAGAGGCCCATAGCCGCGCGAGCCCACCACGAGGATGTCCACCTCGTCGCCGAACGCCCCAAGCTCGTCACCGCCGGTGCCGTATTCAGCGCGCCCGTCGACGCCGGGGAGCCCCTGTATGCGACTCGTCGCCTCCTTGACCATCAGGTCGATGCTCTCGCCGATCGTTGGCCCGACGATCGCGCCATAGGTGGCCGGCGGCAGGGTGATGACGTCAAGCGCATGGATCGTCGCCCCGGTGCCCTGCGCGAGCTCGCGTGCCTCGGCAAGGGCCGCCTCGCTCTCGGGTGAGGCGTTGTAGGCGACGCCGATCTTGGCGATGGATGGGTGCTCGGCGTATCCGCGTGAGGCCACCGCGACTGCGCACGGAGCGCCGTTCAGCGCGCCGCGCGTGTCGTCGCCGAGCATCACGCGTCCAAAGGCGCCGCGGCCGCAGGAGCCGACCACGAGCAGGTCGGCGCCCAGCTCCTCGGCCTGTTCGTGCAGGCCACGCCCCGGGTTCGTCGAAACGACGTCGCGCAGCTGAGCGTCCACGCCAGTCGCCGTGCGCTCCTCCTGGAGCACTCGCAGGCACTCCGCGTGCTCCTCGGCCACCCTGCCGCTGTGCACGAACGCGAGTGAAAGCGTCGCGCCGGGGCCCATCAGTTGACGGGCAAGAGCGACGGCGTCACGACCTGTCGGCCTGCCGTCCACACCCACGAGCACGTTCTTGAACATCACACGTCTCCCTCTGGTGATCGATCGGCTATCGCATCGTCACCTAACGCCACGAGTAGAACAGAGCAGGGAGCGCCGTGTACGACTCGACGGCTGACGCTACCCAACGCCCGCAGGCCACCGCGGCGCCGGCTGCCCATCACGACCAACGCCGCGGCTGTCCTGCTCGCGGCATCCAGGATGACCTCGGAGGCCTTTCCCGCCGCGATACAGGGATCACCGGCATCCGGGGCGACTGCCCTCAGGGCCTGATCCTGGGCCGGAATGACATGGGGATTAATCTTTGACTTCGCGCCAACGGCGTTGACCAGCGTCACCCGTGCCGCCTGGCTTTGCGCGAGGCGCCCGGCCAGCTCCACGACTCGATCAGAGTCCTCCTCGCCGTCGCTGGCCACTAGAATCTCCTGGCCCCGCAGCGGGATGTCCGATGGCCTGCGGACGATGAGCATCGGGGTGCTGAAGCGGCTCTGAGCGGCCGCCGCCACGCCGCCGGTCCCGCCGATCGCCGCGGTGCCGCCCGCTGCTGCGGTCATCGCGGCGATGAACATCCCCCCGAGCCAGGAGCTCTTAGGCGCCCCGATCGCAAGCAGGTCGTGATCGCGAGCCCGCTGCAGAATGACGTCGACGGGGGGACCGTCGGGGTCGGCGACCACGCTCGACGGAACGCCCATATCGTCGGCGATGCGCTTGGCTGATCTGAGGATCTGCTCTGCGTGCGCGGGACCGATGGCAGCCATCGCTTTGTCAGCGACGCCCCCTTCGGCGCGGACCGCCAGAAGCGTTAGGTGCCCCCCTGCCCCCGCGAGGGATGCGGCCATGCGGACCGCAGCCATGCTCGGGCGTGTGCCGTCAACGGCACACAGGATGTTCGAGAAGACGCCTGTAGGGAGCTGGGCGCTCGCGGCCGCCCCTTGGTCCGAGGCGCCTGTATCTGTTTGTGCTGTCTCTGCGTTCGTCATGCGGACAAAGCTAGGGCCCGGCCGTTAGCCGGGCATCCGCAGCTTCCCGACAACGTGTACGGGAAATCCCGCAAACAGCCCGAGTCGATGGGCTGGGCATACGGGCAACGCCGCGGCGAGCCAGGGCCCCGGGATCGCCTCACGCGGCTCCTGCGTGCGCGCGGGCGCTCGCATCGTGACCAGTCAGCCGCGAGGCGCGCAACGTTCGCTGCACGTCGGTGATCGAGACCAGGCCGACCGGCCGTCCGCGCTGATCGACCACCACAGCTCATCCTCGCCAATCTACGTGGAGCCCAACGAGCGAACATCGGGTCCTTCCACGGGCGGCGCCGGTTGAAATTACGGGCACCCCCCGGGGCGACCTAAGCGGCTGCATACGCGCATGCGTGGTTTACCACGATGCGCTGCCCGACGGATGGGGCGATGCTTCCTGCCAATGAGCACGTTCGGCCCTCGCTCTTCGACCGGCTCGCTTAGTGAGCTCATCGACCTAAGCGGCAAGACGGCGATCGTGACGGGCGGCGCGATGGGCATCGGTCGCGGGATCGCCGAACGTCTGCACGAGGCAGGCGCATTCATACTGCTCGCCGACCTCGACCCCACAGCCGCCGAGGCTCTGGCGTCCAGCCTGAACGACCGGCGCGAGGGCAGCACGCTCTGGACTGAGACCGACGTTGGCGACGCCGACGCGGTGGCGAGGATGGTCGGCGCTGCGGTGGACGGATTCGGCGGCGTCGACATCCTCGTGAACAACGCCGGGGTCTATCCGCTCATGACCTTCAGGGAGATGGATATCTCCCTCTTCGAACGCGTCCTGCGGGTCAACCTTCTGGGTGTGTTCCTCTGCATGAAGGCCGCCGCCGAGCAAATGATCGCCCAGGGCCGCGGCGGAAAGATCATCAACGTCACGTCGGTCGACGCTGTGCATCCCTCGATGGTCGGCCTTGCCCATTACGACGCCTCCAAGCATGGCGCCTGGGGGCTGACCAAGAACGTGGCGCTCGAGCTCTCCGAGTACGGGATCGCGGTCAACGCCATCGCTCCGGGCGCCATTGCAACTCCGGGCACCGGCGCGACCTCAGTGCAGGACGCGGTCGGTGAGACAGTTGCCGGCATTCCGATGCACCGCATGGGCGATCCCGACGAGATGGGCCGGGTCGCGCTGTTCCTCGCGTCCGACCTCTCCAGCTACATGACGGGTTCCCAGGTGGTCGCCGACGGCGGCATGCTGCTGGGCTAGCTCCCGGGAACCAGGGCCGGGCGGCGTCAGCCGTGTCGCGGCTCGCGCAAGGAGGGACGATACGCTCACAGGCACGTGAGCCAAGGTGTGCGGAGACCGTCGGCGATGATCGAAGTTCAGGCGGTCAGCAAGCGGTTTGGCTCCACGCAGGCGCTCGCGGGTATGGACCTCGTCGCCGAGCAGGGCACGGTGCTCGGGCTGCTGGGCCCGAACGGCGCAGGCAAGACGACGCTCGTACGCATTCTGGCGACGCTGCTCAAGCCCGACAGCGGCCGCGCGAGGGTCGCTGGATGCGACGTCGTCGCGGACGCCGAGGCGCTGCGCTCGTTGATCGGCCTCACCGGGCAGTTCGCCGCGGTCGACGAGCTGCTTACCGGACGCGAGAACCTGGAGCTTGTCGGGCGCTTCTACCACCTCGCCAGGGCCGAGTACCGCCGCCAGGCCCAGGATGTACTGGAGCGCTTCTCGCTCACCGACGCCGCCGAGAGGCTCGTCAAGACCTACTCGGGAGGGATGCGACGCCGACTGGACGTCGGCGCGAGCCTGATCGGGCGTCCGCGGGTCCTGTTCCTGGACGAGCCGACAACCGGCCTCGATCCCCGCACGCGCAACGATGTGTGGCGGTTCATCGAGGAGCTCGTGGCGGGCGGTACGACGGTGTTGCTGACGACGCAGCACATGGATGAGGCGGAGCACCTCGCTCACCGCATCGTCGTGATCGACGCCGGCATGGTGGTCGCACAAGGAACCGCCATCGAGCTCAAGGACCGGATGGGCGGCGACGTGTTGGAGGCCCGCGTGGCCCAGGCCAACGACCTCGGCCGGGCGGCCGCCGTGATCGCAACGCTCGAGCAGGGCCAGCCTCGCATCGACACCGAGCAGCGCCGGGTGAGCGTGCCGACCAGGGGCGCCACCAAGGTGCTGATCGCCGCCGGCGAGCGCCTGCAGGACGCTGGCATCGTCCTCGACGATCTCGGCATCCGTCACCCGTCGCTCGACGACGTGTTCCTGTCGCTCACCGGGCGCGCGCCGGGAGCCCGCGACGGCGGGGCCCGTGCCGTGGACACACCTATGACCTCATCCGAGCCGTGGCCCAGACCGACGAGCCGAAGGCGGGTGCGTCACGCGCCGCGACCGAGCGCCGCGGGTGCTCGCGACACCGCGGGCGTCGCCAAGCGCAACCTGCTGCGCATCGTGCGCAACCCTCGCCTACTGGTGATATCCGCGGTTCAGCCGGCCCTGCTGCTCGTGCTCTTTCGCTATGTGCTCGGCGGCGCGATCCGCATCCCCGGCGTCAGCTACGTCGACTACATCGTCCCCGCAGTCTTCATCGAGGCCGTGATGATCGGCGGGATGGCCACGGCGATCGGGTTGGCGGATGACCTGCGCAGCGGGATCATCGACCGCTTCCGCAGCCTGCCGATGGCCCGCTCGGCGGTGCTCGCAGGTCGTACGCTCGCCGACCTCAGCCGCAGCGTGTTCGCGCTGGCGCTGATGGTCGGTCTCGGCCTGCTCGTGGGATTTCGCTTCCACGCCGGCGTCGGCGCGATCATCGGCGGGCTGGCGCTCGTCCTCGTCTTCGGATACTGCTTCTCGTGGATCTACGCCACCGTCGGCCTGGTGACCAAGGACCCCGAAACAGCCCAGATCGCGGGCATCCTGCCGTTCTTCATCCTCGTGTTCGCCAGCTCAGCGATAGTACCCGTCGCCACCATGCCAAGCTGGCTTCAGCCCTTCGCCCGTCACCAGCCTGTGAGCATCACGATCGACGCAGTGCGGGCCCTCCTTCAGGGGGAACCCACCCAAAACTGGGTCTGGCAGTCGCTAGCGTGGTCAGCTGGGATCTTCGTGGTGTTCTTCGTGATCGCGGTCCATCTCTACCGCAACATCACCACCTGAGGCGTCACGACGCCGGTGCCCGCCGCGCGGCGAGGCAACCGCCCACGCCCGACGATGCTCAGTTCATCGATCGCCAGTCGAGCGGTGAAAACTACGGATCGCACTCAGTGTGCAGCCCGGTGGGCGAGGGCGCGCCAAACGACTTGACTGTCCCGATAGCCGGGCGAAAGCCAATTCGAGGAGCGACGACATGACGACCACCCGCGCCGAGCTTCCCCACGCAGTCGAGAATGCTGTTCGTCCGTTCGCGGATCTAGGGCGCGAGGACGTCGCCTACGCCGGCGGTAAGGGCGCCAACCTCGGCGAGCTCACCCGCGCCCGGCTGCCGGTGCCGGCCGGATTCGTCGTCGGCGCCCCCGCGTACGCGGCGTTCTGCGCCGAGACCGGGCTTCGCGAGCAGCTGGCCGGCTTGCTGGATTCAGTTGACGTCGAGGACACGGAGGCCTTGCAGGCCGCGAGCGCCGCCGCCGGCGAGCTGTTCGATCAGGCCCCGCTGGCAGAGCCGCTGGCAGACGAGATCCGCTCGGGCTATGAGCGGCTCGCGGGCGTCGATCGGGCGCCGGTGGCGGTGCGCTCCTCCGCCACGGCCGAGGACACCGCCGAGACCTCCTTCGCCGGGATGAACGAGACCTTCCTGAACGTCCGGGGCGCCGATGCGGTGGTCGAGGCCGTGCGCCGCTGCTGGCGCTCGCTGTTCAGCGCCCGCGCCGTCTACTACCGCGCAGTCAACGGGTTCGCGCAGGCTGAGATGGACATCGCGGTGGTGGTGCAGCGCCAGGTGGACTCCACCCGCGCCGGCGTGATGTTCACCGTAAACCCGGCCACGGGCCAGCGGGACGAGCTCGTCATCGAGGGCTCCTTCGGTCTTGGCGAGGCGGTCGTCTCCGGCTCAGTGTCCCCCGACCGCTATGTGATGGACAAGGCAACGCTCGCGCTTCGCCGTCGCGAGGTGCACCACAAGGACTTCGCGATCGAGTACGCCCCCGACGGCGGCACTCGCCAGCGCATCCTCTCCGACGAGGAGGCCCTGCGCCCCGTTCTCAGCGACGGGGAGGCAGCCGCGGTTGCGGGGCTCGGCCGGCGCATCGAGGAGCACTACGGCTCGCCCCAGGACACCGAGTGGGCATTCGACACCGATGGCGAGCTGTGGATGCTGCAGAGCCGCCCGATCACCACGCTCCCCGACGAGGTCCCCGTGGACGTCGTCGCGGTCGAGGCCTCGCCGACCGCAGCCGGCCCCGCCGAGCCCGAGACCGTGCTGCTCCGTGGGCTGGGCGGGGCGCCGGGCAGCGCCAGCGGCGCAGCGCGGGTGCTCAAGACGCTGGCCAACGCAGCGAGCCTGGGCGAGGGTGACGTGCTGGTCACACATATGACCGCGCCGGACTGGCTGCCGCTGTTGCGCCGGGCAGGCGCGATCGTGACCGACTCCGGCGGCATGACCTGCCATGCGGCGATCGTCTCGCGCGAGCTGGGCATCCCCTGCGTGGTCGGGACCAGCGAAGCGACCCGGCGCCTGCGCGACGGCGAGATCGTGACCGTCGACGCAACCCGCGGCGTCGTGCTCGAGGGCGCCCGTGCGAGCGAGCCCGCCGAGACGCGGGCCGAGGCGGCAAGCGCACGCGCCTCCGGCGCGGCAGCCCCCGTGACCGCCACGCAGATCCTTGTGAACCTCTCAGAGCCCTCCCAGGTGGCACACGTCAAGGATCTTCCGGTCGACGGGGTGGGTCTCTTGCGCGCCGAGCTGATGGTGCTCGAGGCGCTGGCGGGAGACCATCCCCGCACACTGCTCGAGGACGGTCGAGATCAGGACTTCGTCGCGCGGATGGCCGAAGGGCTCAGCACCTTTGCCACCGGCTTCGCGCCGCGACCGGTCACCTACCGCACGATCGACTTTCGCACCAACGAGTTCTCCGGACTGCGGGGGGGCAAGCGGTTCGAGCCCGACGAGTCCAACCCGATGATCGGCTACCGTGGCGCCCTGCGCTACACGCGCGAGCCCGATGTCTTCGCGCTGGAGCTGGCCGCACTGCGCCGGGTCTGGGACACGGGGCTTCACAACCTGCACGTGATGCTGCCCTTCGTGCGTAGCACACGGGAGCTGCGTACCTGCCGTGAGCTGATCGCGCAGTCCGGCCTGCTCGATCGCCCCGGCTTTGAGCTGTGGGTGATGGCCGAGGTGCCTTCGGTCCTGTTCAACCTCAAGGAGTACGCCGCGCTCGGCGTGACGGGCATCTCGATCGGCTCCAACGATCTCACCCAGCTCCTCCTGGGTGCCGACCGGGACAACGAGGCGCTCGCCGAAACCTTCGACGAGCGCGACCCGGCCGTGACAGCGTACCTGCGCAAGCTCATTCCCAGTGCCCGCGGGCTAGGGCTTCGCACCTCGATCTGCGGGCAGGCTCCGTCCGTGCACCCGGAGTACGCCGACCTCCTGGTCCGCGCTGGAATCGACGCGATCTCAGTGAGCGTCGATGTGGTCGACCGCACGCGGGCGCTCGTGGCAGCCGCCGAGCAGCGCGTCCTGCTGGACGCCGCGCGAGCTGCTCGCGGCCTTTCTATGCGCACCGAGAGCTAGCGATGTTCGAGGTGCGAATCCACGGCCGCGGCGGTCAGGGCGTCGTGACGGCGGCTGAGCTGCTCTCGCTGGCGGCGTTTGACGAGGGCCGCTACGCGCAGGCGTTCCCGAGCTTCGGCTCAGAGCGCATGGGGGCGCCCGTGGTGTCGTTCTGCCGGATCGACGACTGCGAGATCCGCGTGCGCGAGCCGGTGATGGAGCCCGACGCGCTGATCATCCAGGATCAGACGCTGCTGCATCAGGTGGACGTGTTCGCAGGCCTTAAGCCCGACGGCTTCATCCTCATCAACACCGCGAGGAGCTTCGACGAGCTCGGCCTGGGCGACTTCGTGAAGGGCTTTCGTCACGAACGGATACTCACCGTGCCCGCATCCGAGCTTGCGCGCGAGCACACAGGCCGGGCCGTCGCGAATGCGGCGCTGCTCGGCGGCTTCGTCACGCTCACCGGTCTGATCTCGCTCGACGCTGTGAACCGCGCGATCCGCGAGCGCTTCAGCGGGAGCGTCGGCGACGGCAACGTCGCGGCCGCACGAGCCGCCTCGGACTGGGTCGCGGATGAGCTTCGGGAGCTGACCGGTGCCGCGTCAGGTTGAGGGCTCGCGCGCCGTTGCGGAGGCCGTGGCGCTGTGCCGGCCCGAGGTGATCTGCGCCTACCCCATCTCGCCCCAGACGCACATCGTCGAGAACCTGTCACAGCTCGTGAAGGCGGGTGAGCTAGCACCATGCGAGTTCGTAAACGTCGAGTCGGAGTTCGCCGCGATGTCGGCGTCGATCGGCGCCTCGGCGACCGGGGCGCGCGCTTACACCGCGACCGCGAGCCAGGGCCTGCTGTACATGAGCGAGGCGCTCTACAACGCCTCGGGCCTGGGCCTGCCGATCGTGATGACCGTCGCCAATCGGGCGATAGGCGCCCCGATCAACATCTGGAACGACCACAGCGACTCGATGTCCCAGCGCGACAGCGGCTGGATTCAGCTCTACGCTGAGACCAACCAGGAGGCGTTCGATCTCCACATCCAGGCCTTCCGCCTAGCCGAGGAGCTCTCGACCCCGGTGATGGTATGCATGGACGGCTTCATCCTCACTCATGCCGTCGAGCGCGTTGAGATTCCCTCCCAGGAAGAGGTTGACGCCTTCCTGCCTGTCTTTCAGCCGCGCCAGGTGCTCGACCCCGACGAGCCGATCACGATCGGGGCGATGGTTGGACCGGAGGCTTTCATGGAGGTCAAGTACCTGGCGCACGCCAAGCAGATGCAGGCGCTCGAGCTGATCCCTCAGATCGCGCAGGACTTCAAGGCCGCGCTAGGACGCGACTCCGGCGCACTGATCTCCGCGTACCGCACCTCGGACGCCGAGACGATCGTGGTCGCGCTCGGCTCGGTGCTCGGGACGATCAAGGACACGATCGACGAGCTCAGAGGCGAGCGGGTCAAGATCGGCGCGGTCGGGATCAAGTCGTTTCGGCCCTTCCCGCTCGCGGAGGTCCGCGCGGTGCTGGGAGACGCCCAGCGCGTGCTCGTGCTCGAGAAGGCGCTGGCGGTTGGCATCGGCGGGATCGTCTCCGCAAACGTTCGCATGGCGCTCGCCGGCATCCAACTGCACGGATACACGGCGATAGCGGGGCTGGGCGGGCGGCCGATCACCAAAGCGTCACTGCGAGGGCTGTTCACAGACGCGGTGGCCGATCGCCTGGCGCCGTTGACGTTCCTCGACATGGACTGGGATGTCGTCGACCGCGAGCTTGCGCGCATGCGCGGCTCGCGCACCTCCGGGCCTCACGCCGAGAACATCCTGCGCGACGTCCGAACCGTCGCGGCGGGCCCGGTCTGACTGTTGGCGAGCATGAGCGCTCCCACGATCCGCTATTACCAGACCGGCAGCTTCGCGGTCGGCAACCGGCTGCTCGACCCCGAGCAGGGCTCCGTGCAGTCAGGCGAGCAGCGAACGAACTCCATCACCTGCGGCCACCGCGCCTGCCAGGGCTGTGGAGAGGCGCTCGGCGCGCGCTACGCGCTGGACGCCGCGATGCGAGCGACGGACGGCCAGATGATCGCCGCGAACGCGACCGGATGCCTGGAGGTCTTCTCGACGCCCTATCCGGAGACGTCTTGGCGGATCCCCTGGATCCACTCGTTGTTCGCCAACGCGCCGGCCGTATCGACAGGCATCGCCGCGGCGCTGCGGGCGAAGGGCCGCGAGGACGTACGCGTCGTGGGCCAGGGCGGCGACGGCGGCACCGTGGACATCGGCATGGCATGCCTGTCGGGGATGTTCGAGCGCAACGACGACGTGCTCTACATCTGCTACGACAACGAGGCGTACATGAACACCGGCATGCAGCGCTCGGGCTCCACCCCGCCGGCCGCGCGCACCGCCACGACGCAGGCCGTCGGGCCAGAGCCGGGAAACGTTTTCGGCCAGGGCAAGAGCGCGCCGTTGATCGCGATGGCCCACGAGATCCCATATGTCGCAACCGCCACCGTCGCCGAGCTGCGTGATCTCGAGGCCAAGGTGCAAGCGGCGATGGAGATCCGGGGCGCACGCTACCTGCACGTCTTCGTTCCCTGCCCGCTCGGCTGGGGCAGCGCGTCCAAGGACACGATCCGGATCGCCCGCCTGGCGAAGGAGTCGGGCATCTTCCCTGTGTTCGAGGCGCGCGAAGGCGAGGTGACAGAGGTCTCGAAGATTCGCCGCCAGGTGCCCGTCGAGGACTACCTGCGCCCGCAGCAGCGGTTCGCTCACCTGTTCAAGCCCAAGCCTCGCACCGACGTGATCGCTCGCATCCAGGCCGGTGCCGAGCGCAACATCCGTCGCTTTGGACTACTCACAGACAGCGAGCGGCGCGCGTGATGGACAGGCCGTTTGCGATCACGCTGGACGTCGGCTCGAGCCTGGCCAACAAGACCGGCTCATGGCGCCAGGAGCGCCCGGTGTACATCCACCGCCTGCCACCTTGCAACCACGCCTGCCCGGCCGGGGAGGACATCCAGCAGTGGCTCTACCACGCAGAGTCCGGCGACTACGAGACGGCGTGGCGCACGCTCGTCGAGGACAACCCACTGCCAGGCGTGATGGGGCGTGTCTGCTACCACCCCTGCGAGACTGCCTGCAACCGCGGCCAGCTCGATGAGACCGTCGGGATCCACGGTGTCGAGCGCTTCCTCGGCGACGAGGCGATCAAGCACGGCTGGCGGCTCGCGCGCGATGCCGAGCCCAGCGGCAAGCGCGTGCTCGTCGTCGGCGCGGGGCCTTCAGGGCTGTCCGCCGCATACCACCTGGCGCGACGCGGGCATGCCGTCACGATCCGCGAGGCCGGCCCTTGGGCGGGGGGCATGATGCGCTTCGGCATCCCCCGCTACCGACTCCCGCGCGACGTTCTCGACGCCGAGGTGCAGCGCATCGTCGACCTCGGCGTGACACTCGAATGCAACGCGAAGGTCACGAACATCCTGCAGGAGATGCGCGCGGGCGGCTTCGACGCCGCGTTCCTCGCAGTCGGCGCGCACCTCGCCAAGCGCGCCTACATCCCGGCGGGCGAGGCCGCTCACATACTCGACGCCGTCACGCTCCTGGGCAGCATGGAGGGCGAGGAGCGTCCGCTGCTGGGACGGCGTGTAGTCGTCTACGGCGGTGGGAACACCGCGATGGACGCCGCTCGCACCGCCAAGCGCTTGGGCGCCAGCGAGGCGATCGTCGTCTATCGCCGCACGCGCGATCGGATGCCCGCCCACGACTTCGAGCTCGAGGAAGCTCTCGATGAGGGCGTGATGATGAAGTGGCTGTCCACGATCAAGCGGGCCGACGAGGGCAAGCTGCTGGTGGAACGGATGGAGCTGGACGAGAGCGGGTTCCCTCAGCCCACCGGGGAGACCGAGGAGCTGCACGCAGACTCTCTCGTGCTCGCCCTCGGTCAGGAAGCCGACCTCTCTCTGCTACACGGGGTGCCGGGGCTGGTAATCGAGGACGGCGTGGTGCAGGTCGATGACGGCATGATGACCGGCCACGACGGCATCTTCGCCGGCGGTGACATGGTGCCCGCCGAGCGTACGGTCACCGTCGGAGTTGGCCACGGCAAGCAGGCCGCGCGTAACATCGACGCATGGCTGCGCGGAACGCGGTTCGTTCATTGCCCCGAGCGCGAGCTTGCCGACTTCGACAAGCTCAACGTCTGGTATTACGCCGATGCCCCGAAAACGGTCGCTCCGCAGCTCGACGTGATCCGCCGCCAATCGTCCTTTGAGGAGGTCACGCAAGGTCTGGACGACGCGAACGCGCTCTTCGAGGCGCGTCGCTGCCTGTCTTGCGGCAACTGCTTCGGCTGTGACAACTGCTACGGCGTGTGTCCGGACAATGCGGTCCTGAAGGTAGACGACGCCGACGGCTACGCGTTCGACCTCGACTATTGCAAGGGCTGCGGAATCTGTGTCACCGAGTGCCCATGCGGGGCGATCGAGATGGAGCCCGAGCCGAGCTGACCCTGCATCCTATGACCGAGACCCCAGCGAGCCGAGGACAGGCCTCAGTGCCGACGGCCGGCGCCCGAGGGCGACCGTGAGTAGCGAGATCTCCGCCGCCAGGGTGCTGGTCGCTGGCGCCGGGTACGGTGGCCTCGAGACGGCGCTGGCGATCCGAGATACGGTCGCTGATGCTGCCGACATCACGCTGCTGACCCCGACGGCGAGCCTCGCCTACAGACCCCTCTCGAGCGGGGCTCCCTTTGTCCGAGAGCCAGCGCGCGCGATCGACATTCACCGCCTTGCTGAAGAGCGGGGATGCAAGGTCGTGCTCGACGAGCTCGTCACGGTGCAAGACGACGAGCGTCGGGTGCTGACTCACGACGGCGAGCTGATCGACTTCGACGCGCTCGTGATCGCCGTCGGCGCTCGCGAGCGCCCATCCGTCCCGCCACTGATCACATGGGGCCAGGAGCCCGACCAAGGCGAGCTCGGGGCGCTGTTCGGGGAGCTGGCCACCGGCACGGTGAAATCCGTCGCGGTGACCATCCCCGCCGGAACGGGGTGGCCGCTGGCCGGCTACGAGGCGGCGCTGATCCTCGCTTGGACGGCATCACACCTGGCGCCGGCACCCATCTCCGTAACGGTCGCCACCTTCGAGCCGCGACCGGCGGCCACCCTCGGTGAGCAGGCCTCCGATCGGGTGAGCCAAGCCCTGGCTGACGCCGGCGTGGAAATCCTGGGCTCCGCCACGGCCCTCGAGCTCGCCACGGCAGCTAACTCGCAGTCCGCGAGCGTCGGGATCGTGGCGGACGATCATGCTCGTGAGGTCGCCGTCGATCGTGTGCTATCCGTCCCGGAGATCTTCGGTCCCGACGTGTCCGGTCTGCCGAGCGCTGCCGGTGGCTTTGTGCCCAGCGGCATCGACGGGCGCGTTCTTGACGCCCAACGGGTATGGGCGCTCGGCGACGCAGCCCAGAGAACCGTGAAGCACAGCATCATCACCGCGACCGAAGCCGACACCGTTGCGAGCTCGATCATCGCGACGCTCGGTCTCGGGGAGCCGCCGGCCGTGTTGCCTCGCGCTCTGCACGGGACCCTCGTCGACAACCCTGAGCAACGCTGGTGGGACGCCAACAGCGGACATCTCACTGACGCGCGAATGACAACCGGATGCCTGTGGTGGCCGCCCGAGGAGGCACTCGGAGGGCATCTCGCGCGGTGGGCGCACACCCACGACCACGCCGTCCATCCGGAGATCCGCTGGCATCCAAACGGGCTGCCCGTGATCGTCCCGCTACCGGACAGCGACGCGACGATCGAGAGGCTCAAACCCGCCGTCCATACGAGCACAGAGGACCTGCTGCACGACTCCGAGGGGCGCGAGCGCATGGCGATTCGCCGCGTCGAGGCCCAGATGGAGGCCACCGCGCAAGCGCTTGACAAGGAGTTGCAAGCCCTCGATCACAGCCAACGCACTGTCATCGAGCATCTGCGAGCGGCGGGCTACCTGCAGAGCCGCGATCACGCCGCCTGATCGGGCCTTGGCGCACGGGAGCGCCCGCAGCCAAGCAGCCGTCCATTTAGCGATGGCTCACGCGACCGAGCTACGTGGCGCCAGCGAGCCGGCATCGGGCCCGTCCACGGGTGCCTGCGGGCGCAGGCCGCCGGTCCGCTCATGGCGGCGAACCAGCCATCGGCGCAGCTCATCCGCGCCCCAAACGATGAACGGGTAGGGAACCAAGAACGCAAGGTCTCCCAGCGGAAGCGCAGCTGTTCCCAACAGCGACTGAAACACTGGCGTATATATGAAGACCGCGGCGAGCATCAGCTCAGCGACGATCGCCAGGAGAAGGTAGCGGTTGCTGAAGACCCCGATCGAGAACAGCGAGGCCCGTCGGGTTCGCACCGCGAAGGCGGTCCCGATCTGCCCCGCGATCATCCCCATGAAGGTCATCGTGGTGGCCTGCAGGTAGGCGTGGTGAAGCGGGTCGCCCGCCGCGACCGGGTCGCCCATGTGCCAGCCGGCGCGATCGAGGACAAAGAAGAATCCCGCCAGCGAAAGCGAGGAGACCATCACGCCCAGGAACAACCACGAGCGCAGGAGCATAGGAGCCTGGATCACCCCCTCCGAGCGCGGGCGCGGTGGACGCTCCATGCTGCCCGGCTCGATCGGATCGCGCCCGAGCGCGAGCGATGGCAGTGTCTCGCTGCCCACATCGAATGCCAGCAGCTGCAGCACTGTCAGCGGCAGCGGAATCGCTCCACCGGAGAGCGCGAACAGGAGAAACGGAACGACCTCGGGCGTTGCGTGGGCGAAGATGTACTGGATGAACTTGCGCACGTTGTCATAGACCTGGCGACCCGCCTCGACAGCGACGACGATCGTCGCGAAGTTGTCGTCGGTCAGCACCATGGTCGACGCCTCCCGAGCAACGTCGGTTCCCGACAGCCCCATGGCGACGCCGATGTCCGCTCGGCGTAGCGCGGGCGCATCGTTGACGCCGTCACCGGTCATCGCCACCACGTGCCCCTGCTCGCGCAGCGCCTCGGCGATCTGCAGCTTGGTTTCCGGTGAGGCACGGGCGAAGATCACCTCGCGCCCGTCCGCCAGGATGTCTTTGACCTCCTGCTCGTGCGTGTGGTCGAATGCCTGGGCGTTGACCACGAGGGGCGCCTCGCCCCCGATGCCGACCTGATGCGCGATCGCCGCCGCCGTCAAGGGATGATCTCCGGTGATCACGATGATCCGGATGCCGGCGCGATGGCAGCGAGCGACCGCCTCGATCACCTCCTCACGCGGCGGGTCGCGCATGGTGACCAACCCGAGCAGACAAAGCTCGCTCTCGGCCTCATCGCGCTCGGGCTGGGTGCCCGAGGGCAGCGAGCGCCGTGCGAGCGCCAGCACACGCAGGCCCTGGCGAGCGAAGCTCTCGACCTGCTGGGTCACGCGCTCTCGATCGGAGGGCTCAAGCGAGCGCTCCCGTCCGTCGTCTTCCAGGACACTGTCACACCGCGGCAGTACCGACTCGGGCGCGCCCTTGGTCTGCAGCCACGCGCGATCCTCGCCGGCATCGAGGATCGACATCAGCTTTCGCTGTGCATCGAAGTTGTACTGGTGAACGCGTCCCTGCTCGCGAGCTGAGGAGTCGATTCGTGCGCCTAGTCTCTCCGCGACCATCAGCAGGGCCACCTCGGTCGGATCGCCGGAGCTGTGCCCGTCCGCCTCCAGACGAGCGTTGTTGCAGCGAACTGCGGCGTCGGCCAACGCGGCAAGGGCGCTGTGAGGCGCACAGGCATGGGGTTCGTCCTCGAGCTGGATCTCGCTCTGAAGCGTCCACACCGAGACTGGGCGCATCCGGTTCTGTGTGAGCGTTCCGGTCTTGTCGGTACAGATCACGTCGGTCGATCCGAGCGTCTCCACTGCGCTCAAGCGCTTGACCAGCGCTCCGCGGCGAGCCAGGGCTCCCACCGCGACGGCCAGCGCGAGCGTGATGACCGGCAACAGGCCCTCCGGCACATTGCCGGCCAGGAGACCGACCGCGAACACGACGCTGTTCTGGAACGACAGACCGGCACCGAGGATCGCTATCGGCACGAAGGCGACCGCCATCGTGACCGCGATGGCGGCGATCAGCCAGGCGACCCGTCGCACTTGAGCCTCGAGCGGACTCGGCTCCTCCTTCACCCGCTCTGACAGCGCGGCGATGCGGCCGAGCTCGGTATGCATCCCGGTCGCAAAGACGACGCCCCGAGCCTCCCCCCCGGTGGCGCTCGTGCCGCTGAACAGAAGATCGCGCGCCGCGATTCGCGGGACGTCGAGGTCGACGAGCTCGGCGGAGCGCAGAGCCGGCGCGGACTCGCCGGTGAGGGTCGAGAGGTCGACCTCGACGGCGCCGGAGATCATTCGCATGTCGGCCGCTATGCGGTCTCCCTCCTCCACGATCACGACATCGCCCGGGACGAGATCGGCAGCCAGAATCGATGATCGCTCGCCCTCACGCAGCGCCGTGACACGGGGTGGCAGGAACTGTGCAAGCGCCTCGACCGCGCGCTCCGCCTGCATCTCCTGCACGAACGCGAACAGGGCGTTGAGCCCGATCACCAGCAAGACCGCAATCGCAATGGCCTCACTGCCCACTGCGAAGGACAATGCGGCGGCGAGCCACAGCAGCAACGCGAGTGGATGAGTGAGCTGGCGAGCGAGCTCCTTGGGCCACTGAAGGCCAGCGCGGCGGGTGAGTTCGTTGGGTCCGTACTGGATCTGCCGTCGCTGCGCCTCGGCCGCCGAGAGCCCGGTCGGCGAGGTGCGCAGATTGCGCAGCAATAGGTCGAACTGCCCGGTCGGCTCAAGCCGATCTTGCTCAGAAGACTCCATTCAAGCCAACGTAGATCGCCGCGGGGCCGGGATCATCAGCACAGAGCAACCCCCGCAGTGGGTAGAAAACCCTGATCGCGAAGTTCAGCTGACAAGCGTCGACAGGAGCGCGAGCTCCTCTGAGAGCAGACGCGGCAGCAGGAAGCTCTCGCGGACGTGGGCCTGCCCGTTCAGGCCAAGCTCGGCGGAAAGCTGGCGGTCCTTCAACAGCTTGAGCATCGCGGCCGCACATTCGTCCACCGACTCGACCAGCAGCCCGCCGATCCCATCGGGCATCTGCATGGGGATCCCTCCCGCCCTCCCGGCCACGACCGGCGTTCCCTTCCACAGCGACTCGGAGACCACGAGGCCGAAGCCCTCGCGGATCGACTTCTGCAGGACCACGTCTGACAGGCGCTGGAAGGCGTTGACCTCGACGTTGCCGGCTCCCGTCAGGTTGGTGTAGATGTGGATCAGCGGATCGCTTTGCGCCTGCTCGCCGAGCTGCGCGTAGACCTCCCAGCCCTCTGGATCATCGAGCGCCATCGAGCCGACGAGCGCGAGCTGCAGGTCGGGGATCTCCTCGCGCGCGAGGCGATAGGCCGCTATCACCCCCAGCGGGTCCTTCCAGGGGTCAAAGCGCGAGACCTGTGTCACCAGCCGTCCTGGACGCTCGATGCCGATCCAGTCGAGGATCTGCTCGGCCGTGCGAACGCCGATGTCCAGGTTCTTGGGACTAAGCGGGTCGATCGCGGGTGCGATCGTGAAAACGCGAGGGATCGGCAGGTCGGGCGGGACGAACTCGGGCATCGTGAACACCGCCGCGTCGAAGTCAGCCAGGCAGGGCCTCAGAAAGGCCCAGGTGTCGGCGTTGGGTTCGGACGTGTCGATGTGACAACGCCACACCCAACGCGCGTCTCCCTTGCCGTGAACGCCGAGCATCGCCGCCGGCTGGGGATCGTGGAGGACGACGAAGTCATAACCGCTGTCGAGCATCTCGGCGTTCTCGCGCGTGGACCTAAGATAGGCCTCGCGCTCGGCCGCGCTCAGCGTCCGCGATGCCCCCTGAAGAGCGTTGTGCAGAGCCTTGGTCGCGCGGAAGAAGTCCTGGCTTCCAGCGATCACCTTCCAGTCGACAGCCAGGCCGAGATCGCGCAGGAGCGGGACCGAAGAGCGCAAGAGCTCTGAGACGCCTCCGCCATACGCGGTCGCGTTGACATGCAGGATGCGAGCCCCTCGCAGAGCCCTTGCCTGATCGCGCAGGCCTTCGAGAATGGCGTCGGGAACGATCCCTCGATAGGCGTTCAGCGACCATTGTCCGACTGCAACCTGCTGGAGCACGAGCTAGCGCTCGATCTCGATGAGAGCGACAGTCGCGCGATCGCAGGTCGCCGGGCTTGAAAGATGCCTCGGCACGACCATCGCCCCGGTTACGCTACACCCCCGCCAGGTCGCGTGTTCGAAATGCCCAGATCGCCGCCAGCGGGGCGAGCCCTGCAAACGCGAGCATGACGATGGCAGCGACCGGACTGGCTGGTCACCAACGGACAGCGGCTGGTCGTGCCGTGCAAGAGTCGCGACCCCGCCGGCAAGGACCGCGTCATGAGGCGGATCATCGCCTCGCTCAGTCCGCGCACCTGTCGAGTCGTCGTCCGGGCGTCGTCCTGGACGCGATCGAGGTCAGAAGCTCGCCGCTGGCATCGCCGTCCTGGTGCCGGTGCTGCAGCTGACGCACTTGCTCGATGAGTTTTCGGTTCTCGAGGCGAAGTCGAGCCGCCTGACCGCGCGCGCTGGCGAATTCGGTAGCGAACACCGGCACGATCGTGCGCATGTTGCGCAACGAGGCGAGAAGCTGATCGAAGTCCCGGTCTCGGCCTCTGTGAGACGACGCGTTCACTTGCATTCCCTTCCCCTCCAAATCGATCTTTGACGCCATCCTCTGCTCACGAAGATGGCGCGCCATCCGCAGATCACCGTGAAGCCGCGAGGGTTTTCCCGCAAAGCGCCGCCGAGCCGAGCGCGAGCGCGCCGAGGGCTTGGCTGTCCGTAGCGTTCCGATCGGGCTGTGCGGCCTTCCACGGACGTTGATCGGAGCCGCCGCGATCAGGATTGACTGCGTACCGCTCGCCACTTCCGAGGACGCGATGACCCTCTCATTGACACCCGCTGCCACGTCCCACTGCAGGCTGCGAGACGATCCCGCCCTTCTGCAGGCGCTTGCCTCACCGACGATGTACCGAGGACACCCGCCCGTCGAGGTACACGAGACGCACGCCTCGTGGGTGTTTGTCGCCGGCGATCGCGCCTACAAGATCAAGAAGCCGGTGGCGCTCGGGTTCTTGGACTACAGCTCGCTGGCCAAGCGTCGCGAGGCCTGTCGCGAGGAGGTGCGCGTAAACCAGCCGCTGGCCCCCGGCCTGTACCTCGGGGTGCTGGCGATCGTCCACGGCAAGGCCGGCTTTCGCCTCGCTCACGAGAGCACCCCCCGGGCCGTCGAGTACGCCGTGGAGATGTGCAGCTTCAGTGAAGAGGACACGTTCGCCGGGCTGATCCAGGCGAATGCCCTCACGAGCTCGCAGGTGACTGCGGCGGCCCGACTGCTGGCCGAGTTCCACCGCTCGGCTGGCGTGATCCCCGAATGGGATCCAGCCAGTGTGCTGCGCATGTGGCAAGAGAACGTGCGAGAGCTCCAGGGGCTGGACCAACCGAACAGGTGGCGCCTTGACGTCGCCGAAGGTTTCGGCGAGGCCTTCGTGGCCTGCAATGCGCCTGAGCTGCGCCGGCGAGCCGAGCTCGGCCTCGCGCGCGACGGCCATGGAGACCTTCGCTGTGAGCACGTTCTAGCGAGGCCCTCCGTGCGCGTCGTCGATCGCATCGAGTTCGACCCTCGCGTCCGATGCACAGACATCGCCTGCGACCTGGCATTCCTGACAATGGATCTGGAGGCGCTCGGGCAGCGCTGGGCCGCGCGCGAGCTCATCAGCGCCTACCGCCGAGTCGGGATGGACCCGGGTGGCGAGGCGTTGCGCGCCTTCTACGCCGCCCACTGGGCGCTAGTCCGCACGAAGGTAGCTCTGATCACCGCAGCCGAGCACGATGGGGATGCGCACGCCGAGCGAGTGCAGGAATCCCGTCGACTGTGGTCGCTCGCCGAGCGACTGTGCTGGCGCGCGAGGCCACCGCTGGCCATCGTGATCTGTGGACCGGCGGCCAGCGGCAAGTCGGTTCTCGCGGCGGAGCTCTCGAACCGCTCACAAATGCCGGTCGTCTCCTCTGACGTGGTACGCAAGCGCTTGGCCCGGCTGGCTCCCGACGAGCCGGCGCGCCCGGAGCACTACAGCGCCGACTTCACCCGCGATACCTATAGGCAGCTCGGCCGCGATGCGCTCCTGGCGTTTGGCCCCAGCGACGGCGTGATCGTCGATGCGACGTGTCGCTCCCGAGGTGATCGTGCCCTCATGTTCGATGAGCTGCAAGCGTCCGGAATCGTGCTGCAGATCGTCCGCTGCGAAGTTCCGCTCGAGCTGGCCCTGGAGCGTGCGGCGCGGCGCATGCGAGATGCTCGGCACACCTCAGACGCAACCCCAGACATCGCCGAGGAGCAGTTTCGCGCCTTCGAGGAGCTCGACGAGCTGCCCGCAGACAGCGTCCTGAGACTTGACACGGCGCAAGCCCTGGAGGACCAGGCCGCCGAGGTCGCACGCGCCGTGGACCTGCGCGTGCGCGCGCGAGAAGTCGCAGCGCCGGGGCGCGGGCAGCGCGGCTTCCGAGATCCGTAGAAAGGCACAACCTGGTTGGGGGGAGTCCCCGATGTTCGGCGTCGAAGGCCGGTCTAGGTTCGTTCTAGCGGTCAGGCGACCTGAGTCAGCCACACAGCGCCCGGCTCGTGGATCTATCCGAGACGACGAAAGGTAGGAACCTCAGATGCAGGCTCTCGTCTATCACGGCCCCGGCCAGCGAGGCTGGGACACCATCGACGATCCCACGATCCTCGACCCGACCGACGCGATTGTTCGGATCGACACCTCGACGATCTGCGGAACCGACCTGCACATCCTCAAAGGAGACGTGCCCGAGACCACACCTGGCACCGTACTCGGCCACGAGGCCGTCGGGGTCGTGCAGGAGGTGGGGGCGGGGGTGAGCACGGTCGCCCCGGGTGACAGGGTGCTGATGTCCTGCGTCAGCTCCTGCGGGCGCTGTCGCTACTGCAAGGAAGCTCGCTACGGCCAGTGCCTGGGCGGGGGCGGATGGATCTTCGGCCACCTGATCAATGGCCTGCAGGCCGAGTACGCGCGTGTGCCGTTTGCCGACAACTCCGTCTACAAGGTGCCCGAGCAGCTGACAGACGAGCAGGTCCTGTTCCTCGCGGACATCCTCCCCACCTCCTTTGAGGTGGGCGTGCTCAACGGCATGGTGTCACCCGGAGACGTCGTGGCGATCGTCGGCGCCGGACCGATCGGCCTGGCCGCGATCCTGACCGCGAGGCTGTACACGCCTGGGCGCATCGTGGCGATCGATCTCGCTGACAGCCGCCTGGACAGCGCCCGGCGCTTCGGCGCGGACACGACGATCAACAACGGCAACGAGGACGCAGTCGCACGCATCATGGAGCTGACCAACGGGCTCGGCGCCGATGTCGCCTTCGAGGCGGTGGGCGTCCCACAGACGTTTGAGCTCGCGGCCGATCTGATCCGCCCAGGCGGACGTGTCGCGAACATCGGCGTTCACGGCAAGCCCGCACAACTGCACCTGGAGAAGCTGTGGATCCGCGACGTGACGATCACGACGGGGCTGGTTGACACGTTCAGCATCCCGCAACTGATGCGGCTGATCTCGAGCGGTCGGCTGGACCCGTCGCTGTTCGCCACCCACCACTTCCCCCTCGACGACACGATGAGCGCGTACGACACGTTCGCCGATGCCGCGAACACCGATGCCCTGAAGGTCGTACTCGAGGGCGAGAACACCAGGTCGCGGGCAGCGGGGAGCGAGCGGACAGCGGCAGTCGCGTAGACCGTCGTTGCCGCCCCACACGAACGTGCAACTCACTACTCACACACGAAAGCGACGGAGATGAATCATGGCAACCATTGAGAAGCCCGCGACGTTCGAGGCTCCCGGTCAGCCAGGCAGCCCAGTGCAGTGCAGGGAGCGATATGAGAACTTCATCGGCGGCCACTGGGTGGCGCCGGTCGACGGCGAGTACCGTCAAAACCTGACCCCGGCGACCGGTCGGGCGATCTGCGAGGTCGCGGACTCCGGGGCCCAGGACATCGAGCTTGCGCTCGATGCGGCTCACGCCGCAAAGGACGGCTGGGGCGAGGCATCGAGCACCGAGCGCTCGAAGGTGCTCAACGCGGTCGCCGACGCGATCGACGAGAACCTAGACATACTTGCGGTCGCAGAGAGCTGGGAGAACGGCAAGCCGGTGCGCGAGACGCTCGCCGCGGACATACCCCTCGCGGCAGATCACTTCCGCTACTTCGCCGACGTGATCCGCGGCGAGGAGGGAAGGATCTCAGAGATCGACAAGGACACCGTCGCCTACCACTTCTCCGAGCCGCTGGGCGTCGTGGGGCAGATCATCCCGTTCAACTTCCCGCTGCTGATGGCGGCGTGGAAGATCGCACCGGCGCTGGCCGCCGGCAACTGCACGGTCGTCAAGCCCGCAAGCCCGACGCCGTGGTCGATTCTCAAGCTCGCGGAGATCATCGAGGACATAGTCCCGCCCGGCGTGCTCAACATCGTCAACGGACCGGGTGCGGAGACAGGGAAGGCGCTTGCCTCCAACAAGCGGATCGCGAAGATTGCGTTCACGGGCGAGACCGTCACCGGCCGACTGATCATGCAGTACGCAGCACAGAACATCATCCCTTCGACGACCGAGCTCGGCGGCAAGTCGCCGAACATCTTCTTCGAGGACATCATGGCGGCCGACGACGAGTTCTTCGACAAGGCCGTCGAGGGCCTGGTGCTGTACGCGTTTAACAAGGGCGAGGTCTGCACCTGCCCATCGCGCGCGCTGATTCAGGAGTCGATCTACGAGGAGTTCATGGGGCGCTGCCTGGAGCGCATCGCAGCGATCCGCCAGGGCCACCCCCTCGACCCCGCCACCCAGATCGGACCGCAGGTGTCAAGCGCTCAACTCGAGAAGGTCGAAAGCTACGTGCAGATCGGCCGCGACGAGGGAGCGGAGCTGCTGATCGGAGGCCAGCGCAACATGTTGCCGGGTGAGCTGGCGGGCGGCTACTACTACGAGCCGACCGTCTTCAGGGGCACCAACGACATGCGCATCTTCCAGGAGGAGATCTTCGGGCCGGTGCTGGCGGTCACGACGTTCTCCGACGAGCACGAAGCGCTTCAGATCGCCAACGACACGATGTACGGGCTCGGTGCAGGGGTGTGGAGCCGCGACGGAAGTCGCGCCTTCCGCATGGGTCGCGCCATCAAGGCGGGCAGGGTGTGGACCAACTGCTACCACCTCTACCCCGCCCACGCGGCCTTTGGCGGCTACAAGGTCTCGGGCGTCGGTCGTGAGAACCACAAGATGATGCTCGACCACTACTCACAGACGAAGTGTCTGCTCGTGAGCTATGACCAGGCGCCGATGGGCCTGTTCTAAGAGTGAGACGGGGGCGGCTGTCGTGGACGCGCGCGTGACAGCGACCCCCGCCGCCCTTGCGATGATCGAACGCCTCACCGCCGAGCACGGGCCGCTCGCCTTCTTTCAGTCCGGCGGCTGCTGTGACGGCAGCTCGCCGATCTGCCTAAACGACGGAGAGCTGCCGCCCGGCACGGACGATCTGCTGCTCGCCGAGCTCGCCGGCGCTCCCTTCTACATCGATCGCGAGCAGTACGAGCGCTGGGGCAGACCGTCGCTCTTGATCGACGTTGGCTCAGGGCCGGCCGAGGGCTTCTCGTTGTCGCTCCCAGACGCGCACTTCATCACCCGCGCTCCGGCGAAGGCCGGGGCGTAGTCGGTGCTTTGCCGCAGCATGTCCCGGCGTTTGCACGGATGATCCCCGACCGCGCCGAGGCTACGTTGAAACCTATGCCCGCACACCTACATCTTGCGCCGGCTCTCACCGAGACGGACCCAAACCCCACTGTGTCGTCGCCTATCCGCGTCGTCCTAGCAGACGATCACGCGATGATGCGCCGGAGCTTGCGGCTGCTGCTCGATGGTGAGGAGGGAGTCGAGGTGATCGCCGAGGCTGGGGATATGACCTCGGCCCTACAGCACGTCAACGGCCACCGGCCCCACGTCCTGGTGCTCGACCTCCGCATGTCCGGTACCTCCAACATCCAGACGATCGGCAAGCTGCGTGAGCGAGCGCCGGAGACCCAAATCGTGGTGCTGACAATGGATGAGAACCCGGTCTTCGCTCAGCACGCCCTCGCTTCCGGCGCAGTCGGATTCGTCCTGAAGGATCTGGCCGACAGCGAGCTGCCGCTGGCTGTCCGTGCCGCGGCCCGCGGCGAGCAGTACATCAGCCCGCGGGTGGCGGTCCGTCTGGATGCTCTGAATCGGTCGATCACGGAGGATCAGCTGAGCTCTCGCGAGGTCGAGGTCCTGCGACTGATCGCCCTCGGCCACACGAGCGTGGAAATCGCTGGCAAGCTGCATATCTCCCCGCGTACCGTGGAGTCCCATCGCGCACGGATTCACAGCAAGCTCGGGCTCACGACACGAGCTGAACTGGTCCGCTACGCGCTAAGACGCGGCCTGCTCAGAGGCTGAGCTTCCGAGCTGCTCACCGGCACCCCCTACCGCCGGCAGGCAGGCCCTGACGAGCGTGCCGTGCTCGTCCGAGCTGATGTCCAGTCTTCCGCCGGCGAGGGTCAAGCGCTCGCGCATCCCGGCCAGCCCGAACCCCTGATCAGCACCGTCAGGATCAAACCCGCCGCCGTCATCCTGTACCTCGATCTCCAACCCTCCATCAAACGCGCCGCCGACGTGTACCCGCACGTTGCTCGCGCCGGCGTGCTTGACGACATTCGTGAGCGCCTCCTGCACCAGCCGGTACACCGTGCTCTCAATCTCTGCGTCCAGCCGGGCCTCGCCCGCCGAAGGGTCGGGTAGCGTGAGCTCGCTTTCGAGCTGAAAGACACTCTGTTCACGGTGGCGGTCGAGTAGCGCTTCGAGCGCCGTGCGAAGCCCGAGCTCGTCCAGCGCAGCTGGGCGAAGCTCCGTGATGATCGCTCGCAGGTTTCCGATCTCGCGCTCGATGTGCTCGACGGCCTCGCGCATCGCCTGCTCGCCGCGCTCGGGATCGCCTCGACGAAGCGCCGAGGAGAGCAGTACCTGCAGGGCACCGAGGCCCTGCAGCGTCTCGTCGTGCAGCTCGCGCGCCCAGCGCCCTCGCTCGGCCTCCGCCGAGGCAATGGAGCTGCGCAGCCGATCGGCCTGCACGCTCTGGGCCATCGCCACTGCGGTCGCGGCGCTCGCAGCAAACGTGCGCAGCATCTGCTCGTCGTCCTCGGTAAACGCGTCACCGTCCTGACCGCGATCGAACGCCGCGAGGATCCCCACCGCCTCGCCGCGGTAGACCATCGGCACGAGCAGCGCTGTCTGCGGATCGGCCACGCCGAACTCCCGGGGTGCGATTCGGAGCCGCGCTGCGACGTCTGATATCCGCTCCGGGCGGCGACTCTCGAGCACCTGCCCCGACGTCGACTCGGAGATCGCAAGACGCGCCCCGCGCACCTCCTCGGCGTGACCGGCGCTCGCGTGCACGACGAGCTCCTCTTCGTCGCGCAGCATGATCACGAGGCTTCTGGCGCTCACGAGCGCACGCCCCCGCTTGACGATCAGCTCGAGCACGTGCTCGAGCGCGATCTCACCGCCGATGGCCACGGCGACATCACGGGTTGCCTCAAGGCCCCGAAACGCCTTCTCGATGTCCTTGCGCCGCCGCTCGCTGGTCTCATACAGCTTGGCGTTGCCGATCGCGATCGCCGCCCACTCAGCGAGGACCACCGCGGCCTCCTCGTCGGCCTCGCTGAACTCGCCGTCGGCCTTCTCGGTCAGATAGAGGTTGCCCCACGCCTGTCCGCGGATCACGACCGGCACGCCCAGGAAGCCGCGCATCACCGGGTGTCCGGCGGGGAATCCATAGCTGCTCGGGTGCTGGCCGACATCGCGTAGACGTAGCGGCTGTGGATCCTCGATCAACACGCCCAGCACCCCGCGTCCGCGCGGCAGATGGCCGATCGCGCGCTGGGTCTTCTCGTCAACGCCCAGCGTCAGAAACTGCTCGAGCTCGGTGTGCTGCTCGTTGAGAATCCCCAACGCGGCATAGCGCGCGCCTGTGATCTCCCGCGCCGTCTCGAGGACGAGATCCAGCACGACGGCCTGGTCGAGCTCGGTCGTCAGCGTCCGGCCGACGTCGAGCAGCTGTCTGATCCGAAGCTCCCCAGGCGTTGCACCCATTCCCCGGAAGCTTAGTCGCGAGCGCTGCTGCGGCGGGCCCATCGCATGGGTAGAAATCCCCGAATCTGCGGCAGCGGAGTCCGCTTGCGCCGGTCCGAATGCCAGGCACGGACGCAGTAGTACGGCCCACGACACTGCGGGTTTGCACCGACGTACGCGTCGCCGCGCGGGCCTACTGTCAGAGGACGCGAACGCGGGAGGGCCTGCAAGGCCTCGCCCCGGACCGTCCGCGTCCAAGACAGACACGAAAGCAGCGGTGAATCCGATGAGAAGCACAACGAGGTGTCGACATTGCGAGGACGTGATCGGCGTCTACGAGCCGATGGTCGTCGTCTGCGGTGGTCATGCTCGCGCCACGTCCAGAGCCGCCGAGCACCCGATCGAGGCGCATGCTGCCGAGTGCTACCACCGCGCATGCTACGAACAGGCACAGAGCGAGCCTCGTTCGGGCCTGGATCGGATTACGTAGTTATCCCGTGAGGCCGGCGGCTTTCTTCGGCTGCCGGGCACACCCTGGTGAACGTAGCCTCCAGTCCATGACTACGGAAGCCCCACTTCCAAAGAAGAGCCGCGTGACCATCGTCGGCGGCGGAGTCGCTGCCCTGGAGACCGCGCTTGCCCTGCAGGACATCGCCTGGGCCGAGACCGACGTGACGGTGCTCGCGCCCAACGAGGAGTTCGTGTACCGGCCGATGACCATTCGCGAGCCGCTGGCATACGGGTCTGCCCGTCGCTATCCGCTCGCGCCGATATTGCGCGACGCAGGCGCGACACTCCGGGCCGGCGAGCTCGCTTGGATCGACCCTGCCAATCAGACGATCCATAGCAGGGACGAGGAGGCGATCGAGTATGACGCCCTGGTTCTCGCCGTAGGAGCCAAGATCGTCCCCCGCTACAGCCACGCGTTGACGATCGACGACCGCTGCATGGATGAGACGCTGCACGGCCTCATCCAGGACGTGGAGGGCGGCTACGTGCACAGTCTCGCCTTCGTTTCACCCGGGCGAATGGCTTGGCCGTTGCCGCTCTATGAGCTCGCGATGATGACCGCCGGGCGCGCTTATGAGGTGGGAATCGACCTGTCGGTGACGATCGTCACGCCAGAGGACGCGCCGCTGGCGATCTTTGGCGCGGCGGTCAGCACCGCCGTTGGCGAGCGACTGCAGAGGGTCGGGATCAAGACGATCCACTCCGCCTACGCCGAGATCCCCGACACCGGGCGCGTCGTGATCAATCCGGGTGACCGCCATCTGAGCGTCGACCGTGTCGTCGCCCTGCCGGAGCTCTACGGCCCGTCGATCCGAGGCGTCCCGCTGGGAGAACACGGCTTCATCCGTGTCGACGCGTTCTGTCGCGTGCCCGACGTGGGCCCGATCTTCGCCGCCGGCGACGCCACGGAGTTCGCGGTCAAGCAAGGTGGCGTCGCCTCACAGCAGGCCGACACCGCTGCGCAGTCGATCGCGTCGCTGTGCGGGGCCCCGATCGAGCCGCAGCCGTTTGACCCCGTTGTCCGCGGCATGCTTCTGACCGACGACAAGCCTCTCTATCTGACCGCGAAGATCACCGGCGGACACGGGTTCAGATCCGAAGTCGCAAACAAGCCCAACTGGTCTCCGCCGAGCAAGATCACGGCGAAGTACCTCGCGCCGCGCCTCGAGGAGTACGACCGCGAAGCGGCGGTGACGCAATGACCGAGGGTGCAAGAGCCTGCTTGGTCCTCGGCTACGACCTCACCGACAGCGCACGTAGAGCAGCCAGCTGGGCCGCGCACGAGCTTCCCTCAGACGGAAAGCTCGTGATCGTGCACTCCTGCCGTCCCCTCCATGCCCAGCCTTCTCCCCTCTCGACGGCGCAGGAACGCCACCGGGATGGCCGGGCGATGATCGATGAGTTGTTCCTGGAGGGCGACGACGCGCTGTTCGACATCGAGGTGGAGGCTGAGATCTCAGACCGCGACCCGGTCACGGCGCTGACCGAGGCGGCACGGCGCCACGGCGCTCGGGCGATCGTCGTCGGCTGCGAGCAGCACTCACGCCTGCACAAGGCGCTTGGGACAGTCACCAGCGAGCTACTGAAGAGCTCGCCGGTACCGGTCATTGCTGTCCCGCTCACGAGCGAAGAGGTTGGAGGACGCCCGGTTGCGACACGAGACGCCAACGTCGTAGTGCCATGAACTCGAGGGACGAGGGCGATCACCCAAGCGGTCCACGACTCGTTCTGTCCTCGGTGGCTGCGTTCCCGGGACTGGCGGCTCGCGGCAGGCTGCGACTGAGGAGTAAGCGACTCGGGCTCGCCTATCGCCTGTGCGACGGACTCTCCTACCGTGTGTTCAGGGAAACGGCGAGGCCCCTACCCGACGAGGTTCAGGTCGGATGAGGACGGTCCTTCAGACGGCAGACGCTCGAAGCGCCTCGGCCCGCTCCTTAACGCCGAGCATGAAGCGGCGGGTCATGATGAACGCCGCGGGCTCCATGACGCGCATCGCTAGCCACCAGAGCGGTGTGTTCGGGATACGCTCGGTGCCGCGGTCAACCAGTCGGGTGCGTTGATCGTCGACTGGGTAGAGGCCGAACTGCCACACCCACTTCATGCCGTGAGCGTTCAGGCTTAGAGCGAGCGCGCGAAGCGGCTCCAGAACCGAGACCGTGAGCTCGTCGCGTCCCCAGGGGATCTTGTCGCCCACCGCGAGCTGCTGAAACTCGGGGAGGCTGCGAGTCGCGCTCGGGCGATCGAGAAAGCCGAACAGTCGGTCGAGCCAGTCGTAGCTGTACAAGCCGCCCCGCCCAGTCCCCATCTGCACCAGCCACGGCCAGATGTCCTCTGGAGGCGCATCCACGGTCACCGCGCCGGTAGACGTGTCGGTGGCATTGGAGATCAGTACATCGCCGGGCATCACACGCTCAAGCTCCTCACGCGTCGTCCCCCAAGCGCTGAACCAACGGCGGGCCGGAAACCAGTACCCGAGCCCCAGCATTAGGAGTGCGACAAGTATGGGAAGCTGGCACTTCTGCGGCGCGCGGAAGGGCAGGTCCCGTAGCCGCGAACGATTCGCCATTGTGCGTCTGTGGGCACCGCGCTTCCCGTTGCTGTATCGAATCGCCTCATAGACGAGGGCGGGCCGTCCGTCGATCACTCGCCGCTCGATCCGGGTGTCATCAAACTCCGGTATGAAACGGCCAGCGAACACTCGGACGAGCCTACGGCAAACGAGCCCGTCGCCGAGCGATCCGCGCCAATGACAGACGCGGCCGACGCGGCCGACCCGACCGACTAGCTCAGACCGCCGCTTTTGACTTGAAGGAGGCGTCACGGTGAAGGCGAGCGAGACGCTCGGAATCGACGAATTCAGGCGTCCCCATGGCCAGGGACCGCGCGTCTGCGTTCGATGCGAAGCAGGCGTCCGACAAGCCGGTGCGGCACACGGTGGCCGGAGGTCCGGCACACCCCGATTGACGAGCTTTCGTTTCAGGCACTTATCGCCAGAAGTGCCAGAATCAAGGGCAATCGCCGGGCGGCACAGCTAGCCGGCGACGGAGTGTGCTGACCCAGAGGCCCGCCACGTGAGCTCGTCGCCTGTGAAGGCCACGCGGCCGATCGACGGTGCGGCGGCGACCCGCCGCGTGCCGGCCGCGTCGTGTAGGTAGAGGATGTCCAGCGAGGCTTCGCCGGATCCTGCGTCGTTCGAGCCCGACCAGGCGACGTCACCGCGCGCGTCGAGCACGAAGCGGCTGATGCCGAGCCCGAACGGTGGCCCCAGCGGTTTGAGTGATGCGGGCGGTGCGGGTCGCTGATCGATCGCCTGCGAGTAGAAGACCACTTCGGTTGTACGACCGCGGAGCACGTCGTGGAGATCGAGCGTCTGCCAGGATCCCGTCGAGCAGCCTTCGATGTTGTCGCTCGCGACATATGAGCCCGCATGCTCGAGTGAGATGTCCGCGCCGCACTCCCCGGGTTCTTCGCCGAGGCTCGCGATCACGCGTGTCGGGCCGTGCGGCGGCACACACGCGAAGTACGTTTCCGAGAGGTACCACGGTGGCGGCGGGGCGGGGTTGCGCCGGGAGCGTGTTGCGAGCCACATCACGAGGCGCGGCCCTCGAGCGAGTATCTTCGCGCCAGCCGGCACGTGGCAGCGAGGCGCGCGGTGCGGTTTCGCCACGGACGCCGCGGGATCGGCGGCCGGGGCGAGCATCGCCGTGAAGGCGAGCGTGAGGGCACCGAGCGTCGCCGTTGCACGGGGGCTCATCGCCATATCCATCGACATGTCCTGCGCTGACATTTAGCATTCGGCCAGCTGTGTTGCCGACGGCCGGTGCGCACCTCACCGCTGCTCTCGACGATGAGGGAGCGTCTTACGCCGTCGCGGCGAAACCCGACCAATTTGGGCGATCGGCGCACCACCAGACACATCTACGCGCGCTGCATTCGGTTCAGGTCCGTGTGGAGGCAACTCCGTGGAGATTCGATTCCTCTCATCCGCATGCAAGGCATGTCGCAAGCGACGGACGTCGGTCGCCGGCTGAGCGAGCCGGCGGCCGAACAGGCGCGCGACGGCGTCGACCCGCAACGAAGGACGGCCGCCGGCTGAGCGCCGGCGGCCGTTACAACCAAGGACGATGCTCTACAGCGTCAGCTGCCGCCGTCGCGGCGCTGGCGACGCTGCACGGTCACGATCGAGAAGCCCATCGCGACGAGAAGCAGGCCGATGCCGACCGTCCAGCGCAGGTCAAAACCCGTGAACGGAAGGGTTTTGGTCGAGCTCGTCGAGCTCGTCGAGCTGGTTTTCGCCGCAGAAACGCCGCTCGATGGAGTGCTCGTTTCTTTGGACGGCGACGTCCCGCTGGTCGGGGTTGTTTCGGTCGTCGGCGTCGTTTTCGGCGTCGTGGTCGTTTTCGGCGCCGGCGCGGTGGTGCCGTAGCCGGCTTCGCCGGTGGATGCCGCGAGTGCCCCCGAGGGGAACACGAACGCCATCGCCAGCAGCACGAGCGGCAGGACCAGCAGCCTGCGCGCTGCGCGGGAAGATCCTTTCCTCAGCGGCGCCGCGCCGACCGCGTGCGGCCTACCCAAGGCCACGTTATTGGTCCGAGTCATGCCAACCTCCATTGATGGTGTGGTGACGTATTGCCCCCCAGGGCTCTCTACATCACGTTTCTGACGACTCTGCTAAGTGGAGTATCGTCTGTTTGGTTCGCTGTCTGCAGGGACTAGCCTGCCCATTGGGCAGAAGGTTTAGCAGCGATGCCGGTCGTCTACCCGTCAAACGGGCCAAAAAACCCTGTTTTTCCGGCCTCCGTTGCCTTCCGGCGGTCCTCAGGAGACCTTCACGCGGCCTTCCAGCGTTCCGTCTGACAGCCGTCCCCGCAGGGCCTTCTTGTCGAACTTGCCGACGCTTGTCTTCGGAACCTCCGCCACGAAGGCGAACTCGTCGGGCAGCCACCACTTGGCTACGCGCCCGCGCAGATGCTCGACGAGCTCCTCGGCGCTCGCGCTCGACTCAGCGCGCAGCACGACGCAGCACAGCGGGCGCTCGTCCCAGCGCTCGTCTGGCTTTGCGATCACCGCCGCCTCCAGGACATCGGGATGCGCCATCACCTCGTTCTCGAGCTCCACCGAGGAGATCCACTCGCCGCCGGACTTGATCACGTCCTTGGAGCGGTCGGTGATCTGCACGACGCCGCGCTCGTCGATCGCCGCGATGTCGCCGGTGCGCAGCCAGCCCGCGCGGAACTTCTCGCCGTCTGAGTCATCGTCGAAGTAGCGTGCGGCGACCCAGGGGCCGCGAACCTCGATCTCACCGGTCGAGCTCCCATCCCAGGGGACCTCGTTGCCCTCGTCGTCGGTCAGGCGCAGCTCGACCCACGGCAGCGCACGGCCCTGCTTGGCGCGGTCGTCCCAGTACGCGTCGTCGTGCTCACGCTCGCGCGGGCGCGAGTAGGTCGCCACGGGGCTGGTCTCGGTCATCCCCCAGGCCTGGAAGATCCGCACACCGTGGCGCTCCTCGAAGTCCTTCATGAGCTGCCTGGGCACGGCCGAGCCGCCGCAGGCGGCGTTGGTCAGCGACGACAGGTCGATCTCGGGATGCTCGTCGGCGTACGCCAACAGGCCGGCGAAGATCGTCGGGACGCACCCCATCAGCGTCGGGCGCTCGGCGTCGATCAGCGCGGCCAGCGGCTCTGGCTGCAGAAAGCGGTCGGGCAGGATCAGGTCGGCGCCGGCGAGGGCCGCCCCGTAGGGCAGCCCCCAGGCGTTCACATGAAACATCGGCACGACCGCCAGCACGCGGTCAGACTGCGACAGCGCGGTGCCGTCCGCGGTCAGTGTGACCGTCGAATGCAAGCTGATCGAGCGGTGCGAGTAGAGCACTCCCTTGGGGTTGCCCGTGGTTCCGCTCGTGTAGCACAGCGCCGCGGCCTGGCGCTCGTCGAGCTCGGGATAGTCAAAGCCGCCTGGCCCCGCCTCCTCGAGCAGCTCCTCGTAGCGGAGCACGCTGGGCAGCGAGCCCGCGTCGCCGTCGCCCATCACGATGAAATGCTCCACGCCGTCAAAGCGCGGCGCGAGCTTCTCCAGCAGCGGCACGAGCGAGTCGTCGACGAAGATCACCTTGTCCTCTGCGTGGTTGACGATGTAGACCAGCTGGTCGTCGAACAGGCGGATGTTCAACGTGTGCAGCACGGCGCCGATGCACGGGACGGCGAAGTACAGCTCGAGATGGCGCTGGGTGTTCCAGGCGAACGTGCCGACGCGGTCGCCGTCCTCGATGCCGAGCCGCACGAGCGCGCGAGCCAGGCGGTCGATGCGCTCAGAAACCTCGCCGAACGTCGCGCGGCTAACGGTCGGCGCGTCGATCAGCGTCACGACCTCCGCGTCGTGGCGCGCCGACTCGACGCGTCGGCGTATGTGCTGCAGCGTCAGCGGAAAGTCATCCTGCATCAGGCCCTTCAGCATCGCGTCACCCTCTCGTGACTCCTTCGCGTCGCTCGACGAGGCCGCCGAGCTTGCCGTAGATGGCATGGGTGCGCTCGGCGATGTCATCCCAGTCGAAGCGCAGAACGTGCTCGGAGGCTTCCGTCACCAGCCGCTCACGCAGAACGTCATCGACGAGCATACGCTCGATCATCGCCCCGAGGTGCAGCGCATCGCCGCCGTTAAAGCGCAGTCCGACGCGCTCGCCGGAGGGCACGACCTCGCGCAGCCCGCCGGTGTCGGCGACGATGCACGGGCAACCCGAGGCCATCGCCTCCAGCGCCACCAGCCCAAACGGCTCATACAGCGACGGCACCACGCACAGGTCGGCGATCCGGTAGATCGAGTGCAGCATGTCATCGCCGATCCATCCAAGGAACACGCCGTGCTCGTCCAGGCCAAGCCGTTGCGCCTGCGCCTTGAGCTCGTCCTCGTGCGTTCCGCTGCCCGCCACCAAAAAACGCACCGCTCCCACCTGCGCGATCACGCTCGGGAGCGCGGCGAGCGCCAGCTGAAAACCCTTCTCATAGACCAGGCGACCGACGAGCAGCACGAGCTTCTCCCCCGGGCCGGCGAACTCGCGGCGCAGCGCGTCGAGGTCGCCGACCGGGCGCAGCTCGCGCGGGTCTATCCCGTTTGGGATCACCGCGATCCGGCGCTCGTCGATGTCGAACACGTCGGCCACGTGCCCGCGCATGTAGTAGGAGCAGACGATCAGCGCGTCTGCGCGGTGTGCCATCCAGCGCTCGACCGCATGGATGTGCGATTGCGGCTGGTTCTGCACCCAGCCGCGGTGGCGTCCGTGCTCGGTGGCGTGGACGGTCGTCACGTAGGGCACGCCCAAGCCGTCGGCAAGCGCGGCCGAGGCGTGCGCGACGAGCCAGTCGTGGCCGTGCACCAGGTCGTAGCGGTGCTCTTCTGCGAGCGCCTCGCCGGCACTGAGCATGTCCTCGTTCATCTGCTCGACCCAGGCGACGAAGCGACCCAGCTCGCGCGGCCAGCCCGGCTCGCGCACGCGGTGCACCGTCACGCCGGCCAGCTGCTGCACGCGCCGCTCTCCGGCCTGTGACTCCTTCCCGAAGCCGCGGGTCAGCACATCGACTGCAACGCCGCGGCGAACGAGCGCCTCGGAGAGCTTTCGCACGTGGCGGGCCAGGCCCCCCTCCACGACGGGGGGGTACTCCCAGGAGAGGAGCAGCACTCGGCCGGCCATTGCCAGACCCTATATCCCCCGCCAGGGCACGCGGGCTCCGACGCGTCCTGCGGGGAACGGTCACGGCGCCCGCGGCGCCCTCAGAGCACGATCAGCCAAGCTCGTCCAATCGCTTTGCAGCACCCGCGCCGCGGCGCGTCGCGGGCAGCGTGGCGTCCGCGGTTGGCCCGCCAGCACGTAGGCTTGGCTACATGCGCTGGCTGGTCGACGGGATGAACGTGATCGGCACGCGCCCCGACGCGTGGTGGAAAGACCGCCACGCCGCGATGGTCGATCTGGTGGACATGCTCGAGCGCTGGGCGGCGGCCAACGGCGACGAGGTGGTCGTCGTGTTCGAGCAGCCGCCATCCCCGCCGATCTCCTCGACCGTGATCGAGGTCGCTCATGCACCACGGCCGCGTCGAGACTCCGCCGACGATGAGATCGTTCGCCGCCTCGGCGCCGAGACCGACCCGGGCGCGGTCCGCGTCGTGACCTCCGACCGCTGGCTCGGCGACAGGGTGCGCGCCGCGGGCGCCACCGTGCACCCGGCCGAGTCGTTTCGCGCAGAGCTCGATATGCGCTGAGCGGCTTGCCCGGACGCCCGCGGGCTCAGCCAGCGTGGGCGGCGAGGATATCGGCCGACGGTCAGGCTGGCGGGCCCGGCTCGCTGAGCGCCGCCGGTCGCGCCTCCTCGCGCAGCGCCGCTCCGCAATGCCAGCAGTAGGCGGCGCCGCGGCTGTGCACCGCCCCGCACGAGCTGCACTGACCATCGACTCCCGCCTCGGCGCTCGCCAGCAGCCGCTGGACCTCGGCCAGCTCAGCGTCGGCCTCCTGCAGCTCCGCCGCCCGGCGCGCGAGCACGTCGAGCCGATAATGGTCGCGCACGGCCATCTCGTACGTCAGACCACCGAGGTCCCACGTGAGCCCGGCGACGCGCTCGGCCAGCTCGAGGCGGCGCCGGCGCAGCTCGACCATCGATCCGCTGGGGGCGGCGAGGCCCCCGACCGGCAGGACCACGCCGGTCGCCTGCTGCGGCGCGCGTGCGCCGGCGGGCGGCGCGTCCGGTCGTCCGTTGTGGGCGCTCATTCGATCGTTTCCACTTTGGAGCCGGCGCCGATCGATTTGCCCGATTCCTTGGGCGTGGCGGCCGGTGTCGATGAGCCGCCGCCCGTTTCGATCGGGTGGTCGCCGAGCTTGTTGACTTCTTCGGCGTGCTTGGCGCCGGTCGAGCTGTCGAGTTTTTTGAGGCCGCTCGAGGAGACTTTGACCGGCGGCGGCGGCGGCGCTTTGAGCGCCTTGGCTTCTTTGGCCGCTTCTTTTGCTTCTTGCGCTTCGGCTTTTGCGCTGGACTTGCTCGCTGCGGGCGTCGAGCCCGGCGTGGTACTCGCCGGCGCAGCCGCCACGGCGGGAATGCCGCTCAGGCCTTCGATCTTCACGACCTGTCGAGCGGGCGGCGCCTTGCTCTGTCCGGCCCAGTGGCCGACGAGCAGGCCGATGATCATCGCCAACAGCAGCACGCCGAGCAACCCCAGAACGCCCGAGTAGCGCCGCAGCCAGCCCGGCAGGCCCGAGGGCTCAGGCGCGGGCGCGTAACCCGCGGGGGCCCGGGCAGCCGCCAGCCCGCCCGCCGCCAGACCGAGACCCTCCACGGCCTGCGGCTGGTACTCGCTCTGCAGCACGTCGAGGAACGCCAGGCGAACCGGCGATACCGGCTGGCCGCAGGACAGGCAGTAGCGCTGATCGGCGACGAGCGTCGCCGAGCAGTTGGGGCAGGTCTCGCTGGTCTCTTCGGATGGCACTGGTACAAGGCTCATTCTCGTCACGCTGTTCTCAGCCGTCCGCGGGCGCGACGCTCAGCTGAAGACTCGCTCCAGTCGCGTCGCCTACCAGGAAGATCTGAAACGGGGCTGGTTCGCCGCGGCGGGACGGCGCGCTCACGACGGCGCGGCCGGCCGCCACGACGTGGCCTGCGCGCAGCGCGACCGCGTACACCGGGACCTTGCTGTTCGCCGCCGGAAACCGGCCGACGAGCCTCCCCGACACCGTGCTCAGGCCATCCTGCGCGCCGAGCTGGACGCCGCTTGCCCGCGGAACGACGGACGCCGCTGCAGGCGCGCCGGTCCCCGTTCCGATGTGCACGCTGACCTTGGCCGAGCCGTCGGAGCTGCCTGGTGCCAGCAGCACCTGGTCGTCGACCCACCACTCCGCCTGCCCGGGATTTGGCACGCTCCCACGTTGCAGCGAGGTTTCAAGACCGGCGGTTTCGTTGCTGTACAGCAGCTTTCCGCCCGGCCCCGTGACGTTCACCAGCACCGGGACGCCGACCTGCCCCCGCGTCGAGGTCCCCGTGAGGCGCATCGCCACCGCCGCTCGTCCTGAGCTCGTGAAGAGGCTGACGTCTGAGACCTTCACGCTGTGGTTGACCGCACCGAGCTTCAGCGCGCCCTGACCTGCCAGCAGCTGCTGGCCTTCGCGGTTGAGCTTTGCGCTTTCCTGCTCGGTGCTCTCGCACGCCGAAAGGCTGACGCCCAGCACACCGCAGCCGGCGACGACGAGCGCCCGTCTCATCCGCTCGGCCCCGGAGACCGCAGTGGAGCGACCGCGCGAGCTCATCACGCCTCGCGCGTCACCCGAACGCACCGCGCACATAGTCGCGCGTGCGCGCGGCGCGCGGCTGCTCGAAAACCTGGTCGGTCGTGCCGTACTCGACCAGATCGCCGAGGTACATGAACGCCACCTTGTCGGCCACGCGATGCGCCTGGGCGAGGTTGTGCGTGACGACGACCAGCGCGAGGTCGCGCCGCAGCTCGCCGATCAGCTCCTCGATCACGCCGGTCGAGATCGGGTCCAGGGCGCTACAGGGCTCGTCCATCAGCAGCACCTCTGGTCGCAGAGCGATCGCGCGGGCGATGCACAGTCGCTGCTGCTGTCCGCCCGACAGCCGCAACGCGGGACGATCGAGTTCGTCGCGAACCTCGTCATACAGCCCGGCTCGCCGCAGCGCATCGATCACGAGCGGTTGCACCTCGCGGCGGCGCGGACGCTTGCGCGACTGCTCGCGCAGCGCGAAGGCGACGTTGTCGAAGATCGACATCGGGAAGGGGTTCGGCTGCTGGAAGACCATCGCCACGCGCGCTCGGAGCGTCGTGTCGGGAAGGTCGTGGATGTCCTCGCCGTCGAGCCTGATCTGCCCGCTGCGCGCAGCGCTCGGCGTGAGCTCGGTGAGCCGGTTGAGCGTGCGCAGCAGCGTGGTCTTGCCACAGCCCGACGGCCCGATCAGCGCGAGCACCTCGCCCTGGTGGATTGACAGAGAAACAGACTTCACGGCGGCCTTGGCGCCGTAGTTGACGCTCAGCTCGTCAAGCCGCAGTCGCTCCGGTCCGCTGGAGGCGGGCGTCCTGACCGTCTCGCGCTCCTGCACCGGGCGCGCCGGCACCGGCGGGCGGTCGAGCACGATCGTGCGCACCGGCGGCACGGCCGGCTCGTCGCGAGGGCGCTCCACGTCCGGGCGCTCCGCGGCGACCGCGCGTGGCTCGGCCTCAAACTGCCACGGATCGGCTAGTACCTCCTCAGGCATCGAGCACCTTCTCAATCAGATCGACATTGTCAGTCAAAGTAATGAGGATACAGCGTTCCGACCCCACCGTGGGCAAGATCTTGCGAGGCGGCCGCCGCGTGCTCATACGACCCCTCCCCCGGCTCCGCTCAGCCCCGTGGCGCCGCCGTGCGCGCGACCAATCCGACCGACGATCAGGTTCAGGCCGAGCACGAACACGAGCAGCACGAACGCGGCAGCGTAGGCCTTCTGCGGGGCCGCGCCTTCTCCGGCCGGCGAGTTGCTGTAGACGTAGGTCGTCAGCGTCGAGCCGGTCGCGCGCAGCAAGTTCAATCCCGGGATCGAGCCCTGCGTGTCGATGCGCAGCGTTTCGCCGAGCAGCAGCAGCACGATCGCGGTGTCGCCGATGATCCGGCTGACCCCGAGCGTGACGCCGGTGGCGATGTTCGAGCGTACGCTGGGCAGCAGCACGCGCCGGATCGTCGCGATGCGCGTCTTGCCGAGCGCGAACGCCGCCTCGCGTATGTGCGTCGGCACCGCCTGCAGGCCGTCCCTCGTGGCAGCGTACAGCGGCGGAAGGGCGATCAGCGACAGCATCGCGCCGGCGACGATGAACGACCTGCCATAGACGCCTCCGCCCTGAGAGGTGAATGACAGCGGGGCGAACAGGCTCAGCTGAAAGACAGACAGGCCGAACAGCGCAATCACGATGTCAGGGGTCCCGGCCACGACCTCGATGCTCGACTCGACGACGCGCGCCAGCCAGCTGGGCCGCCCGTACTCGGCGATCCACAGCGCGCAGCCGACCGCCAGCGGGAGCGCGAGCGTGATGCCGATCACCGTCAGCAATAGGGTGCCGAGCAGAGGGTCCAGAAAGCCGCCCGAGCCGGACTGGTTGGCGCTCACGGTGGGGTGGCTGAACAGGAGGCCAGGCCGCAGGTACTCGATGCCGCGATAGCCCATGTAGATCACGATCGCCGAGGCGATCACGCACAGCCCGAGCCCGGCGCCCCACGCACAGACGAGCACCAGCCTGTCTCCCCACCGCCACGTCCAGGGCGAGGACCGTCGGCCGCGCCCGCCCTCCGACTGACCGGAGGCCGGCGTGCCCGTCCCTCGCAGATCGGGGGCGAACGTGCTCATCCGTTGGTCTGGTACTTGCGCAGCGGGAGCTTGACCAGATAGCCGAACACCGAGAGCGCGAGAGCCGAGAAGAGCAGCAGCAGCGCGAACGCATAGAGCGTCGAACGCAGCGCCGGGGCGCTGACGCCTTCGTGATAGTCGACGATCGAGGAGGCGAGCGTGCGCAGCGGCTCGAACAGGAAGATCACGCCGTCCACCGGCTTGGGCGAGAACGAGCGCCCGCCGGAGACCATCTGGATCATGATCGCCTCGCCGACCGCGCGGGCGGTCGCCAGCACGGTGGCGGCGACGATCGCCGGGCGGATCGCCCGCACCGTCACCGCGAGAACCGCGCGCAGAGGGTTCAGCCCCAGCGCGACCGCCCCCTCGCGCCAGGAGACGGGCACCGACACAAGCGCCTCACAGACGAGCGCGACCATGATCGGCGTGATCATCACCGTCAGAATCAAGACGGTGACGGCCAGCCCGGCCCCCGTCAGCTCGACGACGTTCTGCACGGAGGCCTTCTCATGCGCCGTGATGACGTCGTTTCCGACGAACGGAACGAGCACCAGGATGCCCATCAGGCCGTAGATGACCGACGGCACCGACGCGAGCAGTCGGATCACGGGAACCGCGATCCTGCGCAGCCTCGCAGGGGCCAGCTCGACGATGAAGATCGACGAGAGGACGGAGATCGGCACGGCGAGCGCGACGGCGATCGTGGTCGTCAACAGCGTGCCGTACACGAGCGGCCAGGCGTTCAGCGCGAACGCCGAGGCCGGCGGGTTGACGCTGGTCGCCTGCATGTTGGCGATCTGCGTTTCGAGGTGGCCCCCGGGACCCAGCCAGCTCAGCCCGTTGTGCTCGAAGGTCGGCCATGCCCGGATCGCCACGAACACGACCATCGCGATGACGACCACCCCCACAGAAAGCGACACCGCGCCGAGCGAGAGCTCGGCGCGGCGGTCTGGCCACGGCCTACGGAGTCGTTCAAGCACGCTGGCCTAGCTGACCGGAACCCACTGCGTCGAGATGATCTTGCGCGCCGGCGCGGACCTTTCGATCCAGTGGATGAAGCCCCCTACCGGTCCGGTCGCCTTGCCCTTGGTCACCTCATAGAAGCGCGCCACGCCGCTGTACTGCCCGGAGACAACGCTGGCCCGATTGCACCCGACGCCGTTGAAGCCGACGGAGTTCACGCCCCCGAGATCCACCTGATAGTTGGAGACGAAGCCGATCGAGTTCGGGTCGTTCTCGACCTGCTGCTTGAGCAGGCCCTCGGATGACTCTTCGGCGGCGACGCTCGAGACTTTCTTGCCTTCCAGCAGCAGCGTCTGGAAGTTGGTGAGCACGCCCGCGACCGACGTGCGGCTGATCAGGTCGATCGTGCCGCTCGCGTTCGCGCCCGGCACCTGGCTCCAGTTGCGCGTCTTGCCGGTGAAGATGGAGGTGACCTGCGCCTGGGTGAGGTTCGAGAGCGTGTTCGCTTTGTTGGTGACGACACAGATGCCGTACTTGGCGATCGGGTAGAAGTCCAGCCCGGCCGGGTCGGTGGCAAGCGGATCGCGCGAGACGTCGGCGATCGAAACGCGACCGGCTGCGACGTCGTTGATGCCGATCTGCGTCCCGCCCTGGGCGATCTTGAACTTGAATTTGTGCGGATAGAGCTTCACGTACTTCTGCGCGAGCAACGCGACTAGCGGGTACGACGCGGTCGCGCCGCTGATCGTGATCACGCTCGCTGCCGAAGCGGCCGCAGGCGCCGCAACCCCGAGCACGCCAGCCACCGCGAGGGCGACCGAGATACGGCGAATTGGACTCATGGAAGGTGGTGCTCCGTTCTTGGAAGTTGACATTTGGTTGACAACCAGAAGCGGGCAACATAGCATATGTGCATAGAACTGATCGACATTAGGTATCTTATGGGAAAAGTGCAGGAAGCCGAGGCTCCTGCTGCCCGATGGACCCGGCCCGATGACCGACACACCCGAGATTCCCTCCCCCCCTCCCGCCGCCGCAGCGGACGCGCCCGACGCGCGCCCGCAGACGCCCCGGGGGCCCGGCGGCGTCCCGCGCACGCCCTCGCTGCGCGTGAGCGCGGGGCTCGCGGCGCTGATGCTCGGCATCGGAATCGCGGTCGGGGCCGCGATCGGCCCCGCTCCCGGCAGCTCCCTGGCCGGCACCTCTGAGCTGCCGCTGCTCCTGCGCGCGCTCAGCGCGCTGGAGGCGGGCAGGCAAGCGAGCGCGGCATCCACACCGACCGCGACCGCTCCCCCGGCGTCGCCTGTCGCCGCAGCAGCCTCACCGGCGAGCGGATCGCCGGCTGCCACCCGCACACCATCTCAGTCGGCCTCCGCGACGACCTCCCCCACTCCGAGCGCAGCCGCACCCGTCTCCGCCGCACCGAAGACCAAGGGCGCGAGCCCTGCGGCGAGCCTGCCCCCCATCACGAGCGTGTGGCTGATCGAGCTCGCGGGCGAAGGGTTCGGCGAGGCCCAGGCCCATGCCTCGGCCGCCCCTTACCTGACCGGACAGGCCACGCCCGCCGGCGCGCTGCTGAGCAGCTGGTCGACACTTGATGCCAGCGCCTTCGCCAGCGAGGCGGCGCTGCTGGCGGGCTCTCCGCCTCAGACGCTCGACACGATCATCCAGCCACCGTGCCCCGAAGGCACCGGTGCAGCGAACTGCGCACCAGGCACACCGGGAGCGCTGACCGCTGCCGACGAATTTCTCAAGCAGGTCGTCACGACGATCACCGCGACCGAGGCCTACCGCGCCCACGGGCTGATCGTCGTCACCTTCAGCTCGATCGCGTCGGCCGCCGCTACGGGCCTGCCCGCGGGTGCTGCCAGCGTCTCGCTCAGCTCCCAGCCGCCCGCCGGCGTCCTGCTGATCTCACCGTTTGCCTCGCCGGGCACGCATCCGTCGACGAGTTTCAACCCGGCTTCACCAAAGCACAGCCTGGAAGGGCTGCTGCGCAAATGACAGACACACCACCAAACGAACGGAGACCACCGTTGTACGCAACCCGAACAGCCCACCGTGACGCCGCGTGGTGGCTCGCCGCGATCGTGGGCTCGCTTGCCCTGCTGCTCGCGACTCCAGCCGTGGGCCACGCCGAAGAATCGAACCCCAACAACTACTCGTGCCTCGGTCAGATAGGACCCGGCCCGGCGGAGATCGGCAGCGAAGAACAGCAGGTCCAGTACAGCTTCTACTGCAATGGCCCGATCACCGGCTATCAACTGGAGACGCAGATCCCGCTGACCGGAATCTCAAGCCCGCCGGCCGTGGCCAACAAAGGCGGCGGTCCGATCAACGACACGTTCTCCTGCTCGGGGGAAGTGCCGGGCTGGGCGGTCAACTGCGTAGGCCTCGCCAAGGAAGGCTATGAGCACATCACCGGGGAGTTCGCGATCGGCGCGAAGCTCTGCGCCGAGCCGCGCGTCGACCCTCTCCTGACCATCACGTATGCATATCTCGAAAAAGGCGTCGTCACCCAGGCGATCTCCGGCCCGTTCGATCTCGGCCGCCCCGCACACTGCCGGCGTGACGCCCTCTCGGGCGCCACGAGGCTGAACCCGAAGTCGTCCCCCGTCCACAAGGGCAAGAAGCACGGCAAGGGCAAGGGGAAGGGCAAAGGCGCGAAGGCTAAGAAATAGCATCGGCCAGGCGCCGTGTGATCGGGTCGTCTGCCCGCGCGGACATGTGACTCGATCGCACAGGCGCGCCCTGAGCACGCGCGGGGCGGGAGGTCGCCGCGCTGCCTGACAATCGGACCTGGCCGAGCGACGCTTGGGCTGTGGAGTCCGCCGAACGAAATCCGGCCTCCCCCCAACCGCCCCGCGACTGCGCCGATCCGCTCGCGCTGCTGGAGCGCTGGCTGATCGAGGCCAGAGCCGCCGAGGAACCCGCACCTGACTCGCTCGCGTTCGTGACCGTCGACTCACGCGGCCAGCCATCGGCGCGGACGGTCGCGCTCAAGCGTCTGCAGGAGGGCGCGCTGGTCTTCAGCTCTGCCCTGTGGACGCGCAAGGCACAGGAGATCACGGCAAACCCGCACGTCGCGCTGCTCTTCCACTGGCCAGGCATCGGACGACAGGTGCACATCGGCGGCGAGGCGACGTTCGGCGACCGTGCGCTATCAGAGGAGCTCTTCGCCGAGCGCAAGCTCAGCCACCAGGTCCAGACGCTTGCTTCGCGCCAAGGTGAGGCGATCGAGAATCTCGCGGTGTTGCGCGCCCGCCACGCGCACCTCATGCAGGTCCTCGAGGCCCCACCCGCCTGTCCCGCCGATTGGGGAGCCATCCAGGTTGTGCCTCACACCGCCGAGTTCTGGTCTGAGGCGCCCGACCGGATTCACGATCGCCTGCTGTATGAGCGCGCCGACGGCGGCTGGCGCCGCACACGGCTCGCACCCTGAGGACCCCACGCGGGACACCTCTGCGCGACGGTTTCTCTGCGCGACGGTTTGCTCGGCCCCACGGCGGACGCTAATACCCACGCCTGCTAAAGTGCATAAAGTCGATAGATATTATCTGGTACTGTCCTCTGGCCCAAACCGGCGCCCTACCCAGCGACACACAAATGACCAAGACCGACGTGCATCAGCATCTCTGGACCGAGCCTCTCCTGCGGGCCCTCGCCGCGCGCGAGGAGATGCCGTTCGTGCGCGCAGACGACGGGCTGCACGTGCTGTTCCTGGCGGGCGAGCGGCCGTACGCGATCGACACAAGCGCCGAGACGGCCGCCCGCCGCGCGGCGCTGCTGAGGCTCGATGAGCTCGACGAGGCCCTCGTGTGCCTGTCGAGTCCGCTCGGGATCGAGTCGCTGCCGCGTGACCGCGCGACCCCGCTGATCGATGCCTACCACGAGGGAGCGCTGGCGCTCGGCGAGCCGTTCGGCGTGTGGGGAGCGATCGCGCTCGACCATGCCGACCCGGCCGACGTCGACGACATCCTCGATCGGGGATGTGTCGGGCTGGCGCTGCCCGCTGGCGCGCTCGCGGGCGTGGACGCGATCGCGCGCCTCCAGCCGCTGCTGGCCCGCCTGGAGTCGCGCGGCGCGCCGCTGTTCGTGCATCCCGGAGGCAGCACCCCGCCCGGCACCTGGGGCGAGGCCTCGCTGCACGATCCCCTCTGGTGGCCGGCCCTCACGCGCTACGTCGCCCAGGTGCAGGCGGCCTGGCTGACATTCGTCAGCGCCGGCCGCGCCGAGTACCCGAACCTGCGCGTGATCTTCTCGATGCTGGCCGGGATGGCGCCGCTGCACGCCGAGCGCCTGCGCGCGCGCGGCGGACCGGCCCCGTGCCTCGCCGACCCCCTGCTCTTCTACGAGACCTCCTCCTACGGCCCGACGGCGATCAACGCGCTCCAGGCCGCGGTCGCGCCGGGCCAGCTGCTGTATGGCTCTGACCGTCCCGTCGTCGAGCCAGCGGAGCTCGAGATGCCCGACCTGCTCGACTGGCACGCGGTCTGCGACGCGACGGCGCGCGCGATCGGCCCGGCCACCACAGTGACCGCGCGATGAGCCCGGTATCGCTTTCATCGGTACCGCGCCCAGCCGGGCGCGACCTGTCCGGCGTGGAGCTGCAGCGGTTCGTCACCGAGCTCGCGGACCGTCCGGAGCTGTGGATCGAGCTCGTCGCTCACGACGCCAGCCAGCGCCGCTACGAGGAGCTGCTCAGCAACGAGCACCTCACCGTGTGGCTGATCTGCTGGATGGATGAGCACGACACCGGCTTTCACGACCACGACGCCTCGGCCGGCGCCGTGGCCGTCGTCGGCGGACGAGTCCACGAGGAGCGCCTCGTCCTCGACGGACCCCCGCGTGGTCGTGTCTTCACGGCGGGCCACACGTTTCACTTCTCGCCCGCGGACATCCACCGCGTGCGACACGCCGGGCCAGACCCGGCCGTCACGCTACACGCCTACTCGCCCCCGCTGCGGCGCATGGGCGCCTACTTCGTGCAGGACGACGGCGTGCTCGCGCGTCGGGCGATGTCACCGGCGGAGGAGCTGCGCCCGCTGCTGGGCGTCGCCGGTGCTGCCACGAGCTAGCTGGCCGCGACTGCTCCTCGCCACGAGCGGGCGCGAGCCGGAATGCCCGGCGTCGCGGCCTCCTCGCTTCGATTCGCACCCGGTTGTCCTAGGGTGAGGGAATGAGCGCGACGCCCAGCGCGAGGACGATCGCCCGCGGGGTCCGGATCGAGCCCGGGGCCAAGCGGATCCGCGCATACCTCGGCGGCCAGGTCGTCGCCGACACGATCGCGCCGGTGCTCGTGTGGGAGAGCCCGCACTATCCCACGTACTACTTTCCCGTCGCGGACGTGCGCGCCGACGTTCTGCGTGCCGAGGACGAGATCACGCACTCGCCGAGTCGCGGAGACGCACGGACGTTCACGGTGGCGGTCGGCGACCGCCAGGCTCGGGCAGCCGCGCTTCGCTACGAGGACTCGCCGATCGAGGAGCTGCGCCCGCTGATCCGGCTGGCCTGGGACGCGATGGACGCGTGGTTCGAGGAGGACGAGGAGGTGTACACGCATGCGCGCAATCCGTACACGCGCGTCGACATCCTGGCGAGCTCGCGACACGTGCGCGTGGAGGTCGACGGCACGACGATCGCCGACTCGAGCAGCCCGCGCCTGTTGTTCGAGACCGGTCTGCGTGTTCGCCGGTACCTGCCGCGGCCCCACGTGCGGATGGACCTGCTGGAGCTCACCGACACGGTGACCCGCTGCCCGTATAAGGGTCGTGCCCAGTCGTGGTCGCTGCGCATCGGCGACGTCCTGCACGAGAGCATCGCCTGGTCCTACCCCACCCCGCTGCCCGAGAGCGAGCGCATCGCCGGGCTGATCGCCTTCTATGACGAGAAGGTCGACGTGTTCTGCGACGGCGTCCCGCAGGAGCGTCGCTCGACGCGGTCCGCCTAGCGTCGCCGGCCCGCCGCCAGTCAGCCGGCGCCGAAGCGCGCCGCCTCATCCGAACCGCCGGTCGCATCGCCCGGGCTGTAGGAGTGCGCCCCGGTACCGGCCAGGCTCCCGCCGTCGACGATCAGGTATTCCTCGCGGATCGGGCGCCCGTCAAACCAGCACTCGAGAATCTCGCGCGCGCCGGCCGCGTAGCGTGCCTGGGCCGAGAGGCTCGTGCCGGAGGTGTGCGGGGTCATGCCGTGGTGGGGCATCGAGCGCCAGGGGTGGTCTTGCGGGGCCGGCTGGGGAAACCAGACGTCGCCCGCGTACCCGGCCAGCTGGCCGCTCTCGCACGCGCGCACGACAGCGTCGCGGTCGCAGATCTTCCCCCGCGCGGTGTTGATCAGATAGGCCCCGCGCTTCATCTTCGACAGCAGCCGCTCGTCGAACAGGTTCTCGGTCTCGGGGTGAAGCGGCGCGTTGATCGTCACGACGTCGCACACACCCACGAGCGACTCCGCATCGGGATGGAACGTGACACCCAGCTCCTCCTCGACGTCGGTGGGCAGCCGGTGGCGATCGGTGTAGTGCAGCCCCACCTCGAAGGGCTTCAGGCGGCGCAGGACCGCGGAGCCGATGCGACCCGCGGCGACGGTCCCGACCTGCATGCCCTCGAGGTCGTACGAGCGCGCCGCGCAGTCGGCGATGTTCCAGCCGCCGTCGATCACCCACTGGTAGGAGGGGATGTAGTTGCGCACGAGCGCGAGGATCATCATCACGACGTGCTCTGAGACGCTGATGCTGTTGGAGTAGGTCACCTCCGCGACCGTCATCCCGTGGTCGATGGCCGCCTGCAGGTCGACGTGATCAGAGCCGATGCCCGCCGTCAGCGCGAGCTTCAGGCTCGGCGCCTTGGCAATCCGCTCGGCCGTCAGATAGGCCGGCCAGAACGGCTGGGAGATGACCACCTCGGCGTCTGGGAGCTCGCGCTCGAAGACCGAGTCGGCCCCGTCCTTGTCGGAGGTGACCACCAGCTCGTGTCCGCGCTCCTCGAGGAACCTGCGCAGGCCGAGCTCGCCGGATACACACCCGAGCAGCTCACCGGGCGTGAAGTCGATCCGCTCGGGCGTCGGGGCGGTCTGTCCGTCGTAGTAGCGCTCGATCCTCGGAACGTCGTCGCGCGCGTATGCCGGCGGATAGCCGTCCACCGGATCGTCGTACAGCACGCATAGAACCTTCGCCATCGCCGCACCCCTCCCTAGATCTCTACTATCGGGCGCCGCCTACTGTAGCTGTCCCTGGCTGGGCGATCCACGCCCGCGCGGGCGGCTGACCGGCGGTCGATAGGCCGTGGCGGCTAGCAGCTAGCCGCGAGCCGGCCGGCGCCGGTGAGATCGGCTGTTCGGGCGCCCGTTGCGACGACCCGGTGCGGAGGCCGCGTGCGGCGCCTGCTGACCGCGAGCCAGCCCGTGGTCGATGCCAAGCTGCTGCGCGAGCCTGCCGATCTCCCCACGCTCGCCATCGCCGACGAGCGTGATTCCAACCCCAGCGCGACCAGCGCGCCCGGTCCTGCCGACGCGGTGGACGTAGGCCTCGCGATCGCCGGGAGCATCGAAGTTGATCACGTGCGATATCCCGCCGACGTCTATCCCACGAGCCGCGACGTCGGTCGCCACCATCGTGTCGACGGTCCCGGCCTGGAAGCGCGACAGCGCCTGCTCGCGCTGGCGCTGGGACTTGTTGCCGTGCATCGCCACGGCGTGCACGCCGTGGGTGCCGAGGCGTTTGACGAGCCGGTCCGCGCCGCGCTTGGTCCGCACAAAGACCAGGGCCAGCTCGCGCTCGCGATCGAGCTCTTTGACCAGCGCCTCGACGCGTCCCTCCGGGGGCACGGGGATGAACCTGTGCTCGACATCGGCTGCCGCGCGGCGCGCCGTGGGTCCGTGCTCGTGCACCTGCGCGTCGCGTGTGTACCTGGTCGCGAGCCTGCCGGCGTCCCCGTCGAGCGTGGCGGAGAAGAACAGCGTCTGGCGCGCCTTCGGACAACCGGCGATGATCCTGTCGACCGCCGGACGGAAGCCCATGTCGAGCATTCGGTCGGCCTCATCGAGCACGAGCACCTGGATCGCCGAGAGCGTCAGCGAGCGGCGCTCGAGCAGGTCCTCCAGGCGACCGGGGGTCGCGACAACTATGTGCGAGCGGGCGGCCGCCTGGGCCTGCTTTGTCAGGCCGACGCCGCCGTAGACCGCGGTCACCCGCAGCGCCCGCGCGTGTGCGATCGGTCGAATGTCCTGCACGATCTGCGTCGCGAGCTCGCGCGTGGGTGCGAGAACCAGCGCTGCGGGGCGAGGCCCGTCCGCTTGAATGATGTCTGCGATCGGGATGCCGAAGGCGAGCGTCTTGCCCGAGCCCGTGGGCGACTTCGCGAGCACGTCGCGGCCGGCGAGAACATCCTCGATGACAAGCCGCTGAACGGCGAACGGGCTCGTGATGCCCGCGCGGCTCAGCGCGTCGACGACGGCGCTGGACACGCCGAGATCGGCAAAGGACTGCTGTGACATGTATGTATGGCTCCTTCGCGGCCCTCGTGGCCGCGCACAGTTCGGAGGCTAAGGCTGACCCGAACCGCAAACTGAAGGACCCAAGCGAGCTGCCTCGCGATCGACGACGCCGATCGCACGTGCCAAGCTAGCAGATCGCCTACCGCCCACCCGCAGGCCGCGCCGTCGCTCAGCCCTCGTCCGAGGACCGCAGCGCGGCTTCGGCAAGCGCCAGGCACTCGCTGGGAGAGCGGTTGCGATACAGCGCGGAGGCGTGGCGCCATGCCTCGAGCAGCGCTTGGGGCTCGTCGCCGAGCAGCGCCAGCAGCTCGGGCGCGGAGGGCTCGCTCGGCGCCGCGGCGGACGCGGACGCGGGCGCAGCCGCGCGCGCGGAGCTCGCGATGCTGGCGTGCGCCTCGGCCAGCACGCGGTCGGTCACATCCTCGCCCGCATGCTGCACCGCCCGCCAGCCGCGGCCCATCGACAGCTGGTCGACCGGCAGCCGCGGACCCTCGAAGATCGTCAGCCGGGCTGCGTGGGGGTTCCACTTCTGTTCGCCGAGCTCGACCTGGCGCCCCTGACACCAGGGCTCGACGAGCGCCCGCAGCTCGGGCTCGGTCAGGTTGTAGCTCCACGCGCTGTGCGGGAACTGGCGCAGTTCGACGTGATACATGCCCGCCAGCCTCTCGCTACCCGGTCTGCTGCGTGGGGCGGATCAGCAGCTCGTTGACCGCGACGCGCCGCGGGCGCGTCACGATGTAGGCGATCGCGTCGGCGATGTCCTCGGCTTGGAGTCGCTCGATGTGGCCGAAGCGCTTGACCACCTGCTCGCGCACCTCGGGGCGCAGGTGGCTGGACAGCTCGGTGCTGACCGCCCCCGGCTCGACGAGCGACACGCGCACGTGGCGCTCGGCGAACTCCTGGCGCGCGGACTCGCTGAACGCGCCGACGCCGTGCTTGGTTAGGTTGTAAACACCTGACCCCGCGCGCGCGACACGACCGGCCACCGAGCTGATGTTGACCAGGTCGGCGACGCGACGCGGCTCGTCCTGCGCGGCGGCCAGCAGGTGCGGGAACGCAGCGTGCGCGACGTGGAGCAGCGCGCTGACATTGAGCGCCACCATCCTGTCCCACTCCTCGATCGGCGCGTCTAGCATCGGCCCGAGCAGCATCACGCCGGCGTTGTTGACGACGGTGTCCAGACGCCCGAGCTGCTGCACGGCGGCCTCGACAGCGCTCGCCGCCTGCGCGGCGTCGGTCACGTCGGCCTCGATCGCAAGCGCGCGCCCACCGGCGCCCTCGATCTCGCGCGCGAGCGCGTCCAGACGATCCTTGCGCCGCGCCGCGAGCGCCACGGCCGCGCCGCGTGCCGCGAGGATGCGCGCGCTAGCCTCGCCGATCCCGCTGCTTGCCCCGGTGACCAGCGCGACCGTGCCATCGAGCTGCTCAGCCATCCATCTCCTCCGATCTCGCAGCTGCAGCGCCGCGTCGTTGACTCGCCGGTCTCGTCGCCACGGCGACGGGACCCCTCAGTATGCAGTCAGCCGCCGCCCGCCGGCGCGCTGGCGCCCGCGGGGTCTCGTCACAGAACCGATGCGAGATGTGCTGGACTGCTCTATGATCGGCTCAGCGGAGGAGCGCTGCGATGCCATTGGCGGCGTCCGCAGCCCGGCGCTCGCAGCGCCCGCCACGCCATGCACATCGACCCCTACATCGTTCTCGGCAGCGCCGTCGTCGGCTTTCTGGTCGGCATGACCGGAGCCGGCGGAGGAGCGCTGATGACGCCGATGCTGATCCTGCTGTTCGGCGTCAAGCCGTCGGCGGCGATCTCCAGCGATCTCGTCGCCGCCGTCGTGATGCGCCCGGTCGGCGCGAGCGTGCACCTGCGCAAAAGGACCGTCAACCGCTCGCTGGTCGGCTGGATGGTGCTCGGCTCGGTCCCGATGGCCTTCCTCGGCGCCTATCTCCTGCACCAGCTCGGGCATACGAAATCCGCGCAGCAGCACGTCGAGACGATCCTCGGCGCCGCGCTGCTGGTCGGGGCCGGCGCAATGGTGCTGCGCTACTTCCTCGACCAGCGCAGCGCCGAGCAGCGGACGGGGGCGATCCACGAGATCGTCGCGCGGCCCGTGCCGACGGTCCTGATCGGCATGATCGGCGGCCTCGTCGTCGGCATGACCTCCGTCGGCTCGGGCTCGCTGATGATCATCCTGCTCCTGTTTCTGTACCCGACGATCGGCGCCAAGCAGCTGGTGGGCACCGATCTCACGCAGGCGGTCCCGCTCACCGCCGCCGCGGCGCTCGGGGCGCTTGCGTTCGGCCACGTCGAATTTGGCGTCACCGCGTCGCTGATCATCGGCAGCGTGCCGGCCGTGTTCGTCGGCGCGATGCTCTCCTCGAGCGCGCCCGACCGCTATATCCGCCCGGTCATCACATTCGTGATCTTCGCCTCGGGTCTGAAGTACGTGGGCATCGGCACGACGGCGCTCGGCTGGGTGCTGGTGGCGACGCTCGCGGCGGGCTTCGCCCTCTGGCTGCTCTACTGGCAGCGTTCCGATCGCATGATCAAAAAACCGCCCGGCCGCGAGGTGCGCCCGGTGGAGCTCGAGTAGCGCCGCTCAGCGACCGGCGAGCGGCGCCGCGTAGCGCAGGAACGGCTCGACCTCCAGGCCGCGCCCGGTCGCCTGTTCGACGAGCGGGATCGTGTCAAGCCGGCGCCCGTGGCGATGCACGTGCTCGCCCAGCCAGCGCTGTATCGGCGCCAGCTCCCCGCGGCGGAGGTCCTCCTCGCACGACCCGAGATCGGCCTGCATCGCCTCCCACAGCTGCGCGGCGATCAGGCAGCCGAGCGCGTAGCTGGGGAAGTAGCCGAAGCTGCCGGCCCCCCAGTGGACGTCCTGCAGCGCGCCGAGCGCGTCCGACGGCACCTCCACCCCAAGCAGACGGCGCATCCCGTCGTGCCATGCGGCCGGCAGGTCGGCCACCGCGAGGTCGCCCTCGATCATCGCGAGCTCGAGCTCGAAGCGCAGCACGATGTGCAGCGGGTAGGTCAGCGGGTCCGCGGAGACGCGGATCAGCGACGGCTCGACACCGACCAGCGCGGCGTACAGCTCGGAGGGAGCTACCACGAAGCCACCGGCGTCCAGCTCGGCCGCGAGCACCTCGGCGAAGGCCGGGCTGCGGGCCACGTGGTTCTCCCAGAGCTTGCTCTGGGACTCATGGACGGACATCGACGTTCCGCGGCCGAGGTTGGTGCCGTGCAGCGACGGATCGACCTGGCGCTCATACAGCGCATGTCCGTACTCGTGCAGCGAGCTGAGCAGCGACTCCACGCCGCCCTCGCTATAGCGCGTCGTCACGCGGGTGTCGCGGCGATCGATCCAGGCCGTGAAGGGATGCGCCGAGACGTCCACGCGCCAGCTATGCGAGTCGACCCCGAGCCGCGCCAGCGTGCCCGCGACCGCCTCCTGCTGCGCGCGGAGCGGAACCGCCAGCGCTCGTGGCGGCGAGTGCGCGCGCGCGTCGGCGACGAGCGGCGGCAGGGCGCGAGCGAGCTCTCCGAACAGCTCGCGCAGCTCGTCGCTGCGCAGCCCGTAGTCGTAGTCTCCGAGCAGCCCGTCGTAGGGACCGTCGCCGCCCTCTGCCAGACATTCGCCGTGCTCGCGCGCCAGGCGGACGTTGCGCTCCAAGGCCGGGGAGAACGCGTCGAAGTCGTCATCCGCGCGCGCCCTGCGCCAGCTCTCCTGGCCGTCGGCGCTGGCCCGAGCGAGCTCGACCGTGAGCTCTGACGGCACACGCACGGCTCGCTGGAAGTCGCGTCGCGCGATGCGCGCGATATCGCGGTCCAGCCCGTCGAGCGGCTCTTGCTCCAGCGCGTCCAGCAGGCTCCCGAGCTCCGGCGCCGTGGCCCGCTCGTGAGTCAGGCGGGCGAGCGTCCCCAGCAGCTGGGTTCGCGCGGCCGCGCCCTCGCTGGGCATCATCACGAGTTGGTCCCACTCCGCCAGCATCTGCGCCGCGGCGAGATCGACCAGCTCGGAGAGGCGGTCGCGCAGCCGCTGTCTCGGCTGCGCGCTCAAAGCGCTTAGCGGCGGCGCGCCGCGGGGCTCAGAGCCGGGTTCGTCCAGCCGGCGTCGGTGGGGTTCAGAGTGGTCGCGGGCGGGACGATCTCATCGATGCGATCCAGCAGCGCGTCGTCGAGCTGTGCGTCTGCGCCGCCGAGCTGTGACTCGAGCTGCTCCAGCGTGCGCGGGCCGATGATCGCCGCGGTCACGGCCGGGTGGCGGATCGCGAACGCGAGCGCCATTTCAATCAGCGAGATCCCGGCCTCCTCGGCCAGCTGCGCGAGCGCATCTGCGGCCTCGAGCTTTGCCTGGTTGGCCGGAATCGAGAGGTCATAGCGCTGCGGGATCATCGCCGAGCGCCGCGAGGTCAGGTCGTCGGCTCCCTTGCGCCAGCGACCGGACAGCCAGCCGCCGGCCAGCGGACTCCAGACGATCGTTGCCATGCCGAGCTCCCGGCACGTCGGCAGCACGTCGGACTCGATCCCGCGCGCGAGGATCGAGTACGGCGGCTGCTCGCAGATGAAGCGCTGGCGACCTCGCTCGCGCGCGACCCACTGCGCGCTGACGATCTGGGCAGCGGGATAGGTGGAGCTGCCGATGTAGCGCACCTTGCCCTGGGCGACGAGATCCGAGAGGGCGCCGAGCGTCTCGTCGTGGTCGGTCCATGGGTCCCAGCGGTGCACCTGGTAGAGGTCGATCCAGTCGGTTTGCAGGCGCTTCAGCGAAGCCTCGACCTCGCGCATGATCCAGCGTCGCGAGTTGCCGGCCTGGTTGGGATCGTCGCCCATCGTGCCGTGGAACTTGGTCGCCAGCACGACGTCGTCGCGCCGCCCGCCGCTCAGCGCCTTGCCGACGATCTGCTCGGACTCGCCGCGCGAGTAGACGTCGGCCGTGTCGATGAAGTTGATGCCGGCCTCCAGCGCCCGGTGGATGATCGCGATCGCGGCATCGTGATCGGTCTCGCCCCATGCGCCGAACATCATCGCGCCGAGACACAGCGGGGTCACTTGGACGCCGGTCGGACCGAGCGGGCGCAGCTCCATGCGCACACCCTATCGATGCCCGGGCCGCGGCCGGCGCGGCCGGCCGGCGCGGCACAGGCCCGCTACTGGTTCTGCGCGTAGATGCTGCCCCAGGCCGCGCACAGCAGGTCCGACAGCAGCATATCGCGCTGCTCTTCGGTGCTCTTGTCGATGTCGTCGACGGCGCGGATCACGAGCGCGGCGGCTGAGACGGGGTCGAGCGGCCAGTCGTTGTTCGGTTCCATCACGCGGCCTCCTCGAGACCTGACTGGACGATTCGTATAACGGCTAGATAAACCGGTGCGCGGGGGCTGGTAGCTGCCATCTCGATGCCTCTCTGGGGTGTGGAGGGCTATTTCCTTGACATATCAACCCAGAGCAGCCCATCCGAGTTTCGCCGTCCGCCGAGGATCCGATGTCCAAACTCGAAAACGGCCGTTGGCCGTTTTGGCCTACACGCTCACGGGCCAGGCCGCCGCCCGCTGCCAGCGCCCCGCCGCGCAGCGCCCGCTCTCCGGGAGCGCGATCACGCGGGCTGTGCGATCTTGAGCTCGGCATGACCAGCGAGCCACAGGCCGAGGTCCGCCCGCATCGGCGACGGTCTCTAACCGCTGGCCGGCCCGAGGGCGCCCGCGCCATCCGAGCGACCGTCACAGGCGCCGTGCAGGGGATCGGCTTTCGCGAAGCGACGCGACGGCGGGCGCGACGCCTGAGCGTGCGCGGCTGGGTGCGCAACGCCGACGACGGCAGCGTGGCGGTGCACGCCGAGGGTCTCTCGACGGGCATCGAGCAGCTAGTCGCATTCCTGAGCGCGGGGCCCCGGGGAGCGCAGGTGGATGGCGTGTCGGTCGAGGATGTCGCGGTCGAGGGCCACGAGCAGTTCGCGATTCGCGGTGTGCGCGCCGGCGCGTTCGTCGTCCAGGAGCACGCTGCAACGGCGCGCCATTTCGACCTGCGCCTCGAGGTCGACGGCGTGATGCGCTCCTGGGCGCTCCCCAAGGGACCGTCGCTCGATCCGTCCGTCAAGCGCCTCGCGGTCGAGGTGCAGGACCACGCGATCCAGCACAACAGCTTCGAGGGCCCGACCGAGCGGGGGGGTGTCGTCGTCTGGGATCGCGGCGACTACGAGCAGGGTGGCAGGGTCGCCTGGCCTGAGGCGCTGCGGCGCGGGCATGCCGTGTTCGTCCTGCACGGTCACAAGCTGCGCGGCGGCTTTGCCCTGCAGCGCACGCGACCGGGCGCCAAACCCCAGTGGCTGCTGATCAAGCGCCGCGACGACGAGGCGCGCGCGGGCTCTGACATCGTGGCCGAGCAGCCGGCGTCGGCGCTCAGCGGGCGCACGCTCGACGACGTGCTGGGCGCCGCGCGCTGAGCCTGGGCTGTCAGGCCGAGATCCTCTGCGCCGCACCCGGCGCTGCGCCTCAGCGCCGGGTCGAGACGGCGAGCACGCTGCTCGCCGGGACCGACAGCCGGATGCGACCGCCCGACGGGCTCAGGCTCGCGGCCGTCAGCCCGGCGCGCGCGGCCTGCAGCAGCTGCACGCGCACGCCGTGCGCGGTGCGCAGCAGGAGCGGACGCGCGCGGGCGCGCTCGTTGTCGAGGATCAGCACCGTTCCGCCGCCCGGCACGCGCACGGCGGTCGCGACCAGTTCCCGCACCCCGGCGACGCTGTGCAGCGAGGAGCCGACCGGCAGCCACTGGCCGAGCTCCACGAGCGCGCTCTCGAGCGGTCGCCTCGCGACCGTCCCGCCGCTGACGATGAACGGGTCATAGGGATTGCCACTGAAGTGAAAGCGGACCTCGCCGAACCCCGTCTTCAGCGCGGACAGCACGAAGCGCACCGCCCAGACCGCGGCCGCCGGGCTGTCTGACACGCCCGCCCTGCCTCCGCACGAGGCCGAGTTGGCCTCGGAGATGATCGCCGGCAGCGCGGCGGCGCGTGCGTCTGCGACCACCCAGGCAAGCCGCGCCGGGGCATCCGCCGCCTCGGCTGAGAGCAGCCCGTCGAGCGTGACTTCACGCGGGCTGCGACACGTGGTCAGCGGGTAGAGGTGGACGCCGACCGTCTGCGGGCGAAGCTGGGCGATCACGCGCGGCAGCTGGGCGCGCCAGCTGGCGGGGCGCGCGAGTTCCGGGCCGATGATCGCGGCGCTCCCGACGGCCGGCCGCAGATAGGAGGCGAGCTGCAGGTACAGGCTGGCCTCGTCGGCTTCGGCGCCGGGCAGGGGCTTGTCAAGCGACGAGTAGTTGGGCAGGCCATACAGGTCGGGCTCGTTGCCCAGCGAGAAGCTCAGGCCGGCGATGGCCGCCGACTGCGCGCCTTCGGCCATCTGCGCGGCCCACGCGAGGTCGCCGATCCGCATATCTAGACCCACCGTCAGCGGATCCTTCGCGGTGCCCAGCAGGCAGTGCAGCTGACCCCAGAACGCCGCGGGCAGCGAGTACAGGGTCGCCGTTTCCCACGAGGTGCGCTGCCCCGCCAGCGCCCCGCTGGGCGCCGTCAGGTCCTGGCTGACCCCGGCAAGCGCCAGCGGCGGCGATCCCAGGCGCAGCAGCTCGGCGCCGAGCGCGGCCGGCGGGCAGCTCCCGCCACCCAGGTCCTCGGCCATCACCGAATACTCGATCGACAGACCGATCGGCGGCATCGTGACCGTCACGCCCGGACGCGCCGTGAGCTTGGGCGTGAGCGCGACTTCGGAGGGGGGCGGGCTTGCGCCGGCTCCCGGGCGGGCGGGCCCGGCCGCGAAGCTGGCGGCTGCCCAGGTCAGGGCGGCCAGCCAAACCCCAAGTACGAGCGCCAGCGCGAGCTCGATCAGCGTGCGGCGGCGGCTTCGCATCGCCTGAACATACCGCCGCGGAGAGCGGTGCCGATCCTGCGGCTAGTTACAGCCCGTGATGCCCCCGTCGAGCGGGATCACCGTCCCGGTCAGATAGGAGCCGGCGCGCGAGGCCAGCAGCAGCGTCAGCCCGGCCACGTCGTCGGGGCGGCCAATGCGCCCCAGCGGCACCGTCTGCGCGACCGCCTCGCGGCTCTCGGGCTGGTCGAGAAAGAACGCGGTCATCTTGCTCTGGAAGGGCCCCGGAGCGATCGCGTTGACGGTGATGTGCTCGCCGGCCAGGCGCTTGGCGAGGTGACGGGTGAGCATGTGCACGGCGGCCTTGCTCGCGCTGTAGCTGTAGTTCTCAAGCGACGGCGCGCGCAGGCCGTCGATCGAGCCGATGTTGATCACGCGGGCGGGGTCGGCGGGGTCGGCCGCGGCGCGCAGCGCCCCCAGCAGCGCGACCGTCAGGTGAAAGACGCCCTCCACGTTGGTGTGCGAGACCTTGTCCCATCCGCCAGCGGGAAACTCCTCAAGCGGCGCGCCCCAAGCGGCGCCCGCGTTGTTGACGAGGATGTTCAGCGCGGCGAAGCGCTCCTCGGTGGCACGCGCGAGCTCGGCCGCGCCCTGCGGCGTGGCGACGTCGCCCGGGATCGCGTGGCACTCGCCGAGCTGTGCGAGCTCGCTGGCGGCTCGCTCGACGTCCTCGCGCTTGCGCGAGGAGACGATCACGCGCGCGCCGCCCTGCACGAGGCCGCGCGCGATCATCAGCCCGATCCCGCGCGAGCCCCCGGTCACCAGCGCCGTCTTGCCGCTGACATCGAACAGATCGCTCATCGCCGCGGAGGCTATCGCCTGGGCCACACTTCCCAGACGACCGGCCGTATTGTCTGGCCCCATGCTGCGTTTCGCGCACAGCGAGCTGACCGAGAGCGAGCTCGTGCTGCAGACCGAGGTGCGCGACTTTCTCGCCGCCGAGCTGCCGCGCGGCAGCTTCGCGCCCGGGCTGGGGATGTCGTCCACGCGCGATCGGGGCTTCTCCCGCGAGCTCGCGGCGCGCGGCTGGCTTGGCATGGCGCTGCCGCGGCGCTATGGCGGCGCGGAACGCGGCGTCGTTGAGCGCTTCATCGTCGTCGAGGAGCTGCTTCGCTGGGGCGCGCCCGTTCGCTACCACTGGGTCGCAGACCGCCAGACCGGCCCGCTGATCATGCGCTACGGCACGGAGGCGCTGCGCGAGCGCTTCCTGCCGGCGATCTGCGCAGGCGAGGTTTCGTTCTCGATCGGCATGAGCGAGCCCGAGGCGGGCAGCGACCTCGCGGCGGTGCAGACGCGCGCGTCGCGCACCGAGGGCGGATGGTTGGTGACCGGGTGCAAGCTGTGGACGGGCGGAGCGCACGAGAACGACTGGTGCGTGGTCCTGTGCCGCACGAGCATCGAGGACGATCGCCACCGCGGGCTGACGCAGCTGATCGTCGACCTGCGCGCGCCGGGAGTCAGCGTGAAACCGATCGCATACCTGGACGGCAGCGAGTTCTTCAACGAAGTTCGCCTCGACGACGTCTTCGTCGCGGACGAGCTCGTGGTCGGCGACGTCGGGGCGGGCTGGGCGCAGAACACGTCAGAGCTGTCCTTCGAGCGGGCAGGGCCTGAGCGCTGGCTGTCGACCTACCTGGTGGCCGAGGAGTACCTGCGCGAGCACGGCGCCGCCGGGGAACGCGCGCAGGCGGCGCTTGGCGAGGCGGTCGCGGGCTGGTGGGGCCTGCGCGCGCTGTCGCTGTCGGTCGCGCGCCTGCTCGACGACGGCCAGGCTCCTGCGGCCGAGGCCGCGCTCGTCAAGGAGCTGGGCACGCGCTTTGAGCAGGACGTCGTGGACGCGATCTGGCGCCTGGCGCCCCACGACCCCGATCCCGCGTCCGAGTCGGTGTTCGAACGGCTGCTCGCGGCGGCGATCCTCGGCGCCCCGTCGTTCACGATCCGCGGCGGGACGAACGAGATCCTGCGCTCGGTCGCCGCGCGGGCGCTGCGGGCATGACGGCCGCGAGCGCGCTGGCGACGCTGCGCGAGCGCGGGCCCGACCGTGCGTCCGAGAGCGCGCTGCTCGGGGAGTGGCTGCTCTCGCGGGCCGGTCTAAGCGCGGCCGCTGGATCGGTGGCCGTGGCGCCCGGCGACAGCCGCGACAGCCTCGTGCTGCAAGACGGTCGTCTGAGCGGCGTCGCGCAGCGCGTGCCATGGGCGCGGGACGCCGGCCACATCGCCTTGCTGCTCAACGGCGTCGCCGTCGTGGTCGACCGCGCGGACGTCGCCATCGAGCCGCATGTGAACCTCGGCGGCGACGAGCGCGACGCGGTGCTTTTCGACCGCACCCCCGCGGACACCGGTCCCGGTGTGGAACCCGAGGAGCTCTTCATGCGCGGCGCGCTGGTGCGCATCTCGCTGATCGCCGGCGCGCTCGATCGCGCGTGTGAGATCGCGGTGCGGCACGCGAGCGAGCGGCATCAGTTCGGACGGCCGATCGGCTCCTTTCAGGCGGTGCAGCAGCATCTCGTCGTGATCGCCCAGCAGACGGCGCTTGCCGGCGTCGCCGCCGAGGCGACCGCGCAACGTCCGGCCGGCTTTGAGATCGCGGCCGGCAAGCTGCTCGCCAATCGCGCGGCCCTGACCGCGACGCGCGCAGCCCATCAGGTCCTCGGCGCTCGCGGCACGACGCGCGAGCATCCGCTGGGCCAGCTGACACGGCGGCTGTGGGCCTGGCGCTCGGAGTACGGTGACGAGCACCACTGGAGCACCCGGCTCGGCGGGGCCGCGGCGCGCGCCGGCGCCGACAGCCTCTACCCGTCGATCACGGGCGGCTCCGGGGTCCTCAGCGTCTGATGCCCTCCCCCAGCGAGATCCCGCATACCGTCCACGGACGCCCCACCGCAAAGGCGCCCGCGCTCCTGACGCACGGCTTCGGCGCGAGCCGGGCGATGTGGGCGCCCAACGTCGACGCCCTGTCCGCCGAGCGCCAGGTCCTCACCTGGGACCTCCCAGGTCACGGCGCAGCTGCCGCCAGCGGCGAGCTCTCACACGAGCGCTGCGTCGCCGACATGCTCGCCTTGCTGGACGTGCTCGGGACCGGGCGCGCGGTGATCGGCGGGATGTCGCTGGGCGGCTACCTCTCGCTGCTGCTCTGCGCGCGCCACCCCGAGCGGGTCGCCGCGCTCGTGCTCGTCGACACCGGGCCGGGCTTTCGCGACGACGCCGCCCGGCAAGGCTGGAACAGCTGGGTCGGCCAGCTGGCCGACGACCTCCAGGCGCGTGGCCTTGCGGCGTTGCGCCCCAGCCCGGAGACCGCCGCGGCACGGCACGCGGGCGGCGGCGCAGGCCTTGCCGCCGCTGCTCGCGCCATCCTCAGACAGCGCGACGGCGAGGTCTTGGAGTCGCTAGGCGCGATCGCCGCGCCGACCCTGATCGTCGTGGGTGCGCGCGACGAGCGCTTTCTCGCCGCGGCGGACGTGATGGCTCGCCGGATCCCCGGCGCGCACAAGCTCGTGATCGAGGACGCCGGCCACGCCGCCAACCTCGATCAGCCCACCGTGTTCAACCGCGAGGTGTGCGCGTTCATGGAGGAGCTGTGAGGGACGGCCTGCGGACGTCGGTAGGCGAGGACCACGTCGCGACGGTCGAGTTCGACCGGCCGCCGCACAACCACTTCGACGTGGACCTGATCGGCGCGCTCGCGGATGCCTACGAGCAGCTCGACAGCGACCCGGCATGCCGGGTGATCGTCCTGTGCTCCAACGGCCGGCACTTCTGCGCGGGTGCGAACTTCGCTGGCGCCGGCGAGGCCGGAGGCGAAGCCCTGTACGAGCAGGCGGTGCGGATGTTCGCCGCCGCCACGCCGGTCGTCGCGGCCGTTCAGGGCGCCGCGATCGGCGGCGGCCTGGGTCTCGCGCTGTCGGCGGACTTTCGCGTGGCGAGCGCCTCATCGCGCTTTGCCGCGAACTTCGCGCGCCTTGGCATTCACCACGGATTCGGCCTCACCGTGACGCTGCCGGCGGTGGTCGGGATGCAGGCGGCGCTCGAGCTGCTGTACACCGGCCGGCGCCTCAAGGGCGAGGAGGCGCACGCGCTCGGCCTCTGCGATCGTCTGGCCGCAGACGACGAGCTGCGCGCCACCGCGCACGCGCTCGCGTCGGAGATCGCGCTGTCCGCCCCGCTGGCCGTGCGATCCATCCGCCAGACGATGCGCGGCGATCTCGCTGACCGCGTGCGCGCCGCGACCCGGCGCGAGCGCTCCCAGCAGGAGCCACTGTTCGCGACCGACGACTTCCAAGAGGGGGTGCGCGCGATGGCCGATCGCCGCGCACCGCGCTTCACCGGCCGCTGAGGCTGGCCGCCCCCGCTCAGGCGACGACGCGTGCGTGCGCCAGATGCGCGCCGAAGCTCGGCCGCAGGCCATCTACGCGGCCGGCGCAGTAGCGATCAGCGAGCTCACGCGGCCCGAGGTTCGCGACGAGCTCGAGCCCCGTGCCGCGCAGGTCGGAGTCGAGTCGATCGGGGTTGAATCCCGACACCCACGGCTCTCCCACTGAGGCGACCTGGGCACGTGCGCGCTGCACCGCTGCGTGTTCGCCGTCCGCGTCGAGGACACGCTGATCGAGGTAGCTGAACACGAGCTCGCTGTCGCGCGGCGCGCACGAGGCGATCGCGGCGAGCGTCGCGAGGTTCGCCTCGCGGGTTAAATACGTGGTCACCCCCAGCCACGAGAAGAAGGCCGGCAGGTCGCTGCGATACGGCGAGCCGGCCAGCGCGCCGCCAAGGCCCGTCTCGCTCAGATCGGCGGCCACGAGGTGCACGCCGTGCGGCGCGGGGACCCCGCACAGGTCAAGTCGCTGCGCCTTGAAGCGCTGGGTGCTCGGATGGTCGACCTCGAAGACCTCCAGGTCTCGCGCGAAGGGCGGGCGGCGCAGCGCGAAGCTGTCCAGCCCGGCGCCGACGATCACGTATTGGCGAGCTCCGCGCCGCACGGCGTCTGCGAGTGCGTCCTCGGCGTAGCGGGCCCGCAGGATCACGGTGCCGTAGGACGGATGCGCGCGCAGCACGGCGTCCAGGTCCTCGGCGCCCGCCCGCGCCAGCAGCGCGGCGCGTTCGTCGGCGAGGACCAGCCGGTCGCCCCAGGGGTCCTCGATCAGCGCCGGGCTATCCAGCCGCGTGTGGGCCGCGCGCATCAGCGCGGTCCCGATCGCCGTCGTGCTCGCCCTCCCGGGGTCCATCGCGGCGATTCTCGCAGAACCGCCGCGGCGCTCGGCCGAGCGCTGATATCCACTTGACAGTGGTGGGAGCATGGGTCATACGGGCCCTCGAGCGCGCCGATTGCGGCTCTTTGGGCAGGGATGGATTGACGCCTTCGGGAGACTCGCGTACCGACATCCGGCCATGCCGGCCGAGTCGGCAACCTCGACCGAAGGGAGCGTCATGCCTTACGTCAGCGTCGGCGACGAGAACTCTGGATCGATAGATCTCTACTACGAGGACCACGGCTCGGGCCCGCCGGTGGTGCTGATCCATGGCTACCCGCTCAGCGGGCGTGCCTGGGACAAGCAGCTTCCGCCGCTGTTGGAAGCCGGCCAGCGGACGATCACCTACGACCGTCGGGGGTTCGGCAAGTCCAGCCAACCGAGCTCGGACTATGAGTACGACACCTTCGCTGCTGACCTAGCCGCCCTGATGGACGAGCTCGATCTGCAAGACGCGACGCTCGTGGGCCACTCGATGGGCACCGGCGAGGTCACTCGCTACCTGGGTACATACGGTTCGGGGCGTGTCGAGCGCGCCGTGCTGATCTCTCCGATCCCGCCGTTCCTGCTGCAGACCGACGACAATCCCGAGGGCCTGCCAAAAAGCCTCTTCGACGGGTTCATGAAGGAAGCCAAGGCGGACGTTCCAGCCTGGATGAAGGGCTTTCTGGACAACTTCTACAACATCGATCAGCTCGGCGGGACCCTCGTCAGCGATCAGGCGTTTCAGGCCAGCTGGAACATCGCCGCCTCGGCCTCGGCCATCGCGGCCGTCGCGTGCATCCCGACGTGGGCGACCGACTTCCGCGCGGACCTCGCAAAGATCGATGTGCCCGTGCTGGTGATAGACGGCGACGCGGACAGGGTCCTGCCCTACGACAAGACAGGCCAGCGCCTTGCCGGCATGATCAGCGACATGGAACTGGTCACGATCGAAGGCGGCCCGCATGCCATCGCGTGGACGCACACCCTCCAGGTCAACAACGCGCTGCTGCAGTTCGTCGGCGCACAAGCGCGCGTGACCACCTAACGCGTAGCGGTCCCGCCGTTGCGGTGCGGCGGGACCTACGCTGGCGCGGAGTGCGCCGCGCCGTTCATGCTGCGATATGGTGCCTCGCCTGCGCGGCTCTCGCGGCCGACGCGCGTTAGAGCCACCAACAAGGGGGAACCTTGCTCGCCACCAGCTATCCGCTTCTCGAAGTCTTCTGGACGATGCTGATCTTCTTCGGCTTCTTCATCTGGATCTGGCTTCTGTTCGTCGTCTTCGCAGACCTGTTTCGTCGCAGCGACACATCGGGCTGGGTCAAGGTTGCGTGGATCATCTTCATCATCGTCATCCCCTATTTCGGCGTGTTCGTGTACCTGATCGCCGAGCACAAAGGGCTGGCCGAACGCTCGGTCAAGCAGCAGCAGGCGGCACAGGCGCAGATGGACGACTACGTTAAGTCGGTCGCCGGCAAGAGCGATCCGGCCGCGCAGATCGCAAACGCAAAGGCGCTCCTCGACAAGGGGACGATCAGCCAGGCCGAGTTCGATCAGATCAAGCAGAAGGCGCTCGCGGTCTGAGCGGGCGCGGACCCGGCGAGCGGATCAGCCGGCGGTCTCGAGAGGCTCCGCAGCACCTGGCGGAGCGGACTCGTCTGCAGTCGCGTCCACGGACTCGTCTGCAGTCCCGTCCAGCGCCTCCTCGGGCCACTCTGGGCGATCGGCGGGCGCCTGCTTTCGGGCATCCTTCTTGGCCTGCTTGGCCAGCCGACGCTCGCGAAGCCGGCTTTCACGCGCGAGCTTTGCCATCGTTGTCTTCTTCTTGGCGTTTGAAGCCATAAGCGGGCGATCTGTCGCTTACCGGTCGCGATCGGCTCAGAGCGCCTGGACGTTGGCGGCCGCTGGGCCCTTGGGGCCTTCCTCGGTCTCGTAGCTGACCTTCGCGCCCTCGCTCAGAGACTTGAAGCCGCTGCCGAGTATCGCGTTGTGATGGACGAACAGGTCCTTACCCGCATCATCGGGCGTGATGAACCCGTAGCCCTTGTCGTCGCTGAACCACTTCACGGTTCCTGTTGCCATTTCTCTTCCCTCCAGGTATGTGCACTGCGAGACGCGGAGGGTGCTGCAAGGCAACGACTGCGAAAACGCGGGGCACCGCTTTGGTCGAGTCGAGCTCGACCCTTGTCAGCACTCTAGCGGGTGCTCCGGGCAGACGCCGTCTCGGCGATCCCGCGGCGACGGCTCGCAGGCGCTAGCCTGGAGTAGTGTCCAGCCACGCAGATCGGATCGCCGAGCGTCGGCGCGAGAAGCTGGTGGCGATCCAGCGCCAGGTCAAGGACGGCTCGCTGAAGATCCGCAAGATGACGGCCGAGGAGCGTCGGCGCTACCCAGCGCGGGCGGTCAAGGCGCGGCGCAAGTGACGAGCTTCTTCGTCGCCGGGGTGGGATCGGACGCAGCGCTCGCCGAGGAGGCCTACAGCGAGCTTTGCGAGCGTTCGCTGCTCGCCGTCGGCAGCCCCGCGCGGGCGCGCCGGATCTTCAAGCTGAGCTGTCGCCTCGATGGCGAGGACAGGGAGATCGAGGTCGGCAGGCCGCTGTGTGAGGATGGTGACGTGGTGGTGGCGATCATCGACCACGGGCGCGATGGACCGTTCTGCGTGCACACCGATGGCAGCGGCGAGAGCGCGCTCAGCCGTGTCGACCATCCCGTCTACTCGGTGACGGAGTTCTCCTAAGGCGGGAGTGTTCCGGCCGAGGCCCTCAGGAGCCCGGCGCGACAATTCTCGGTGAGGCCCGCTCGTCGCCGGGCGGGCTTTCGAGCATCGCGGCAAACTGCCTGGCGAAGGTGTGGACATCGCCGGGCCAGCGAGCCGAGAGGTAGTTGCCGTCACGAACGACGAAGGCGGGACGCGCGTCGCCGATGCTGTCGCGCGCCCGGCCGCTGGACTTCAGCCGGGCATCGGGTTCGCCTGGGTCGACCTCGCGGAAGTGCTCCGGGCTGGCGAGCGCGCGCGTCACCTCCTGCTGCACGGACATGTATCCCGTGGGCTCGCCCGGCTGCTCGCGGTAGGTGCGGTAGTAGCTGGGGTCCCAGAAGCGGGTGATTCGCGCGACCTTCCACGCGCGCCCCTCCAGCGCCCACGTCAGCGCGGTCGTGCGGCGGCCGAACAGCGCGGAGCGCCCGGTTTGCCGATCGACGCAGCGCGCCGCGAGCAGCACGCCGTGACAGATCGCAGCGACCGGCATTTCCCTGCGAAACGCCTCGCTCACGACGGACTGCAGCGTCGCGCTCTCCAGGTAGCCGCGCATCCCGCGGGCGCGATGGCCGCCGGGGAGCAGCAGGCCGTCCACCGTGTCCAGATCGATGTCGCGCCACGCCATCGGCTCGCTGAACTCACGGGCTCCCAGCAGATCGGCGTATGCGGCTCGGCCGTGGGCGTCGGCGCGCAGCACTCGCCCCACGCCGACCAGCCGCGACAGGCCCGGGATGAAGCTCCACAGGTCCAGGCCCTCACCGGTGACCATCAGCTCATCACCGTGCGCCGCACGCCCGTCGGGTGTAGCGAAGCGGACCTCGTGACCGAGCTCGCTGAGCACCTTCCAGCTGACGGCGACCTCGGTGGGGTCGAAGTCGCGCTCCGGTATCGGGATCAGGACGGTTGGCAACCGCCGCCCTCAGCCGATCGGTTCCGCCAGCTCGACGATGATCCCCTCCGGGCCGCGGACATAGCAGAGCCGATAGCTGTCCTCGTAGCGCTCCACCTCGCCCACGAGCTCCGCGCCGCGGGCTCGCAAGCCAGCGACGACGGCGTCGAGATCGTCGACTGCGAATGTGACATGGCGGATGCCCGGCGCGTTCGGCGGCGCGTGCCGGTCGCCGCCCCGGAGCGACGGGGCGTGAAACTTCGTCAGCTCGAGCCGTCCGTGGCCGTCCGGGGTCTCCACCATCGCGATCTCCGCCTGGACGCCCTCGAGCCCCACCACGCGGTCCACCACACCACCCTCGACCGACCCCTCGCCCTGCAGCTTGAGTCCGAGCTCGACGAAGAACGCCGTCGCGGCCGCGAGGTCGTCGACCACGATGCCCACGTGGTCCATCCGTTGGATCGTCATTCGCGGCTCACGCGAGCCACCGTGTTTTCTGGTTTCTTGCCTATGTTCGCTGGGTTTCGCGGAACATGAACCTATCGGGGAGACAGGATTTGAACCTGCGACCGCCCGGCCCCCAGCCTGAGAGATCGGGTTGAGCGGGTTCCTCTGCTCCCGTGTCTACTCGCGTTTACGGTGTCTGAGGGGGCTTGAGCGGAGCTCACATTGGACCCCAAATTGGACCCCAAACACCAGTTCGGTTGACCTCGAAACCTTAGTTGGGGCTCCGCAGCCTCGACGGGCTGCCCAGCCCTGGCGGTGCCCACCCCGGAAAGATCCAGATCCGGCTGACATTCTCGTCCGCCGCGGCTGTCGAGATCCACGGCGTTTTCCGCCGATCAGAAGCGGGCGACTGCGCCGCGCCAAGACGACCGCTTCGCTTGGCATTACGGGAGCGTCGCCGAGCCGCGGCGGACTGTCGAAAATCGTCCGCAGCGAGTGTGAGCGCGGACGTGATCCCCGCGCCCGCTTTGTCCGCGGAAGGGAGGCCGCGGCCCTAGCCGGCAAATCGCACCAGCGGCACGGCAGTCGCGTCACTGCCTCGGGCGGCAAGCGCTAGATTCGCTTTAGTGAACTTCGTCGCTGCGGCTGATGCGTACGACCGCTTCATGGGCCGATACTCGGTGCTGCTCGCGCCGCAGCTCGCCGATTTCGCGAGGGTCGTGGCCGGTCAGCGAGTGCTCGATGTCGGCTGCGGTCCGGGCGCTCTTACCAGCGAGCTGGTAAGGCGGCTACGAGCGGACTTGGTGTCGGCCATTGATCCTTCCGAGTCGTTCGTCTCGGCGGCCCGAGACCGGAACCCTGGCGTCGACGCGCGACTTGGGTCGGCCGAGCAGCTGCCTTTCGCGGACCACACATTCGACGGAGCGCTCGCGCAACTCGTCGTTCACTTCATGGCAGATCCCAGCGAGGGGCTGAGCGAAATGGTGCGCGTCATTCGCCCAGGCGGTGTCGTGGCGGCATGCGTGTGGGATCACGCTGGCGGTCAGGGTCCGCTCAGCCTGTTCTGGGATGCGGCGCGCGAACTCGACCCCGAGGTGGAGGATGAGTCGCACCTTGCCGGTGCTCGCGAGGGCGACCTTCCGCAGCTGTTCCACGGCGCCGGGCTGCGCGAGATCGAGGAGACAGCCCTCATCGTCAGCGTCGAGCACCCGAGCTTTGATGATTGGTGGGAGCCGTTCACCCTTGGCGTGGGCCCGGCCGGCCGCTACACGGCTGCTCTTGACGCACGGCGACAGGCACAGCTCCGCGAACGCTGCCACGAGGCGCTGCACGGGGCACCGTTTGTGGTCCGGGCCCAGGCTTGGGCAGCGCGAGGCATCCTGTAGGCTCGCGCTAGCAAGGCATCATCCAGGCCTGCGGTAGGCGCGGCAGCTAGGCACCGCGCCTCCTCGCATCCCGAAAGCGAGCATATCGAGCCTATCCGCGCAGACGACCGGAAGGGACGAGCACGAGCAGCCCACGCCGACGGCGCCCAGACTTCTGCATCGCTCCGGCGAAGCGAGCGTGTCGCGGCCCTGCGCAGGCACGACTGCGGCTCGTCCAGAGCGCGAGCAAGGCGCCGAGGGGCTGAGACGCTCGCATCGCGCGGCGAGCAGCGGTGTCAGTGAGGTTGCGCGATGGTCTGCCAGGGCGACGATCGCACGTGCGGTCCGTCAACGGGCGGGCCGCCTCCTGATTCCGCGGCACCCGAGCGCACCACGAAGGCCGGGTCCGTCGCTCTGACGGCGGACGAACCAAGTCGGCGTACTTCCTGCTCGCGCTCAAGGCCCAGGGTCACGCACCATCGCGTCGGGCGTCGGTGAGCTGGACGTAGACGACGTGAGAAAGCCCCGGTTGATTGAGTCGGCCGGGGCTTTCGGTGCGCTCGGGCAGGTCGGGAGTTCTAGGGCAGCGGCGGGATCGTGTTGAACACGCCCCAGGGGGTGTGCGCACCCGCTCCGTTGATGCTCTTCGTCCCGGACGCCGGGATGGGCCCGATATAGGCATCGTTGTTGAACAGGTACAGTGGCTGGCCGTTGTAGGTCACCTGGTGGCTGCCGTCGGGTCTCACGATGATCCCGAGGGCATGCTGGTCAACGCCAGGCCCTGCTTCAGGCAGCTCTGAAGTGAGGAGCGGTGGCCAGGAAACGGCACACAGCCCCTGGCAGGTGCTCTCGCGGCCCCATCCATCCTGCATATCGTGGCTTCTGGCGTCGCCCCGCTTGTGGCCATCGCCCCGACTCAAGGTGTAGACGGGGAAGCTCGCGTCGGGGAAGGCGCTGAAGTCATTGTTCATCCTTGCGGCCAGCACAGTCTCTTCGGGCCCAGTGCCGCCGACCGGAGCGGTCTCGAGCTGCAATTGAGCCTGACCCGTCGCGGGAGTGCCCAGACTCGGATCGACCAGGTACCAGATGCCCGGGGGACTGGTCACTGGATCGTCCAAGTTGGCGCCCTGTGTTTCCCCCGCCTTTTCGTCCAGGAAGAACCGGTACAACGGATAACCGTCGTAGGTCACCTGCCTCACCGGCGGCGCGCCCGGCAGGTCGAAGTCGCTGCGGGTCACCGTCCCGAGAAGCCTGGGGTTGACCCCCGGCCCCGCGATGGGAGCGCGCTTGGTGAGGAGCGCCGGCCAGAGGTCACTGTCGCAAGGTTTATTTAGGACGTTCATGTTGTCGCTACACGCGAAGTCCGCACCAGACAGCGCATGGAGCTGGTCTGAGGTGAGCAGGTACAGCGAGCAACCGGCGTAGTCGCCCGAACCCACGACCAGCACCCTGCCATAGGACGTCGTGGATGCGGCCGACACGGTCGCAGGGCCGGTCGGGGCGCTCATGACATCGTCGGAACAAGGCCTGGTTTGGGCGCTCGCGGATGAGCTGAACATAAGGGCCACGCCAACGAGGCCCAGGGTAAGTGTCGCGCCTGCGGCACGGCCTGCGACAGGCCTCCGGAGCCGGCGAAACGACGTCGTCATTACGACCTCCAATCGTCTCCGTCCAAAGTCAAGGGCGTCGGCTGCATCCGTATTAGTGCTCATTTCTGCCTCCTGTTGGTTGCACTTAGCCGCGTGTACAGTGCTTATGCGGAGAGCTTCTACGCTTGCGCCGGCGCTATCCACGCAGTTCTGGACATTCCCGCGTCCAGTTCTGGACCTGGCGCAGTTCGCGGTCTCTCCGTTTCGAGGGCCCGCTCGCGCTCTGCGGGCGCGCCGGCGGCGACGCGCGGATGGCGCATACGCGCGGCCGCGCGTCTTGCTGCCTGGTGGAAGATCCGGCTAGCGGACTACGCCGCTCGTGCGCGTAGCGCCGGGAGATCACGAACAAGCAGCACTCGGCGCTCGGTGTGCACCCAACCGAGTTCGCGCAGCGCCTGAAGCGCATGCGCGACTCCAGCGCGCGATGCGCCGGTCCACGCTGCAAGATCCTCCCTGGAGAGCGGAGAGGTGACCGTCAATCCGTCATCTGATGGTTCCCCGTAGCGCTCGGCGAGCTCCACTATCCGCGCAGCCAAGCGGCCCATCGTGTCCGAGGCGGAGAATTGCGAGCGCTTGAGCGTTGTCTCTCGAAAGCGCCCAGTGACGACCTCTAAGAGCGCGACCGCGACACGCGGGGTGCTCTCCAGGTGAATGCGAAATGTCTCGACGGCCGTCACGAGCGCCTCAACCGGCTCAAGGGCGGTCACAGTCGCGATGCGAGGCAGGCCATCAATCAGCGCCAGCTCGCCGAGAACATCCCCGGGGTCGCGGATGCTGAGCAAGATCTCGTGCCCGTCATGGTCCAATCGCGCGACCTTCACTCGTCCGGCCAAGAGCAGCATCACTCGCCCGTCAGGCTCATTCTGGAACATCAATACAGTGCCGCGCGGGAAGCTTCGCCGCACACCGAGTTCGTTCAGGGCCTCGCGCTCATCGCTGTTCAGCGACGCGAGAAAGGTCCCGGGGGCAACGCGGGTCATGGATTCAGCGTGCCGATCGCCGTCAGGGCAGCACGGCACTCAGCGACGTCCCGCGTGATGCTTTCCGCGCCCAGATGGCTAGCGGCGTGAGCGGCCTGGTCGGGCATCGGTGGGGTGCGCGCGAGGTCCTCGAGCCGGACGCGTGCGATGAGCGCGCGGGCCAACCCGACGTGGGTGTGGGCGGCCATTGGCGCGAGATCACGGCGCGACCGCGAGCAATTGCCATTCGCCCGGGACGCCCTTCAGGGCGTGAGCGCCGCGGTCGGTGAACTCGATGTCCGATCCGGCCACCAGGTCGCGAACGGTACTTGTGACAAGCACCTCTCCCGGGCTGGCGAGGCTGGCGACACGAGCGCCGATGTGCACGGCCACGCCGGCGAGTTCCTCGCCGCGCTCGACGCACTCACCGGCGTGCAGACCGGCCCTGACCTCCAGGCCGATTGCGCCGACCTCCTCGCCAATGGCCCGCGCGCAGCGGATCGCACGGGCGGGTCCGTCGAAGCACGCTAGAAAGCCGTCGCCGGTGTTTGTGACCTCCTCGCCGTGGAAGCGCGTGAGCTCACGACGTACTGTCGAGTCGTGGGTCGCGAGCAGCTCGTGCCAGAGCCGGTCCCCCAGCTGCACGGCCCGCTCGGTCGAGCCAGCGATATCGGTGAACAGCACGGTCTTCAGCACGCGATCGATCTCAACCTTCGCTCGCGTGCCCGTCAGGAACAGTTCGATCTCGTCGAGCGCGTCCTCGTCGTTGCCGATCCCGCTGAAGTGAAAGGCGCCCGGGAACACCGCGAGGCGGGCGCCGCGAATGTGCTCGGCGAGATAGCGCCCGTGCTCGAGCGGGGTGACCGGGTCATCGGTGCGGTGGACAACCAGCGTCGGCGCCGAGATCGTGCCAAGCGCCTCACGAGCGTCGACCAGTAGCGCAAAGCGGTTGGCTGCCGACGCCATCGCTGGTGTCGCCGAGTTGCGCTCCAGGCGGGCGTAGCGGCGGCGCGTGGCCTCGTCGTCGGGCGAGTCGTTGGTGGAGAACATCGGCCACACACGACCAGTGCCCCAGGCCTCTTCGATCTGGTCGCAGACCGCGTCCCCCAGCTGCTGTTCGACACCAAACGGGTAGTCGGGCGCCCAGGCCAGGCGCGCGAAGGTCGACCACAACACCAGCGCGGTGACCCGGTCGGGATACGTGGCGGCGAACAGCAGCGACATCGGCCCTCCCTCGGACATGCCAACAAGTGCAGCCGACTCGCTGCCTGCCGCGTCCATCACCGCCCGCACATCGTCCATGCGCTCTTCCAGCGTCGGCAGCGCGGCGCTTCGGTCGGAGAGACCCATGCCGCGCTTGTCGAAGGTGATCAGGCGCGCGAACCGCGCCAGTCGCCGATAGATGGGCGCGGTCGCCGGCGTCTCCCAGCCCAGCTCTACGTGCGAGAGCGATCCGGCGACGCATACGAGGTCCGGCCCCTCGCCCGTCACCTGGTAGGCGATGCTGAGATCGCCGCTTTTGGCATAGCGGGTCTCTCCGGGCTCGATCTGCCGATGAGCGCCGCCGTCTCTCGCCTTGTCCGTCATCGTCGTTAAGATCCCTCGCTTCTAGAAGCTGACACTCGCCATTCCGGCCAAGCGCGGTCCGTAGCGGCGGGAGTCGCCCTCGTCAAGATCCTCGACGAGGACCTCGCGCCCGCGACCAAGAACCAAGAGGTCGTTCATCATGACCGCGACCATCTCTGTGGCGTCGGCGCTCATCCGCCCATCATCCGCCTTTCAGAAGGCTTGCGTAGCCACGTTGCCGCTTGCTGCTTGGGGTCACCGCGGCACCGCTTCCGACGCTGGCGGCCAGGCAAGAGGAGAGTGCTCGCTTCCACCGAGAGCGAGCGTCTCGATGACCGCGGGTCGCGCTGTCGCTTGGGACTGCCATGAAGGAGGGCCTCCTCCTCGGTGGCAAGCTCCGCTTGTCATCGAGAACCGACCTCGAGGAGGCCCGTTTACATGTTGCACGCTGGACTCGATCTAAGTCGAAAGAAGCTTGACGTTTGCCTGCTCTCCGATCAGGGAGAGCATCTGGACCAACTCGCCGTACCGCCCGAGGTCGACTCGCTGAGAAGGCTCGCTCGCCGCGTCGAGGAAGTTCACTGTGAGCCGGTTTGCGCGGTGATCGAGTCGATGACCGGCGCAAGGATCGTCCACGACACCCTTGAGCAGCAGGGCTGGTCGGTGCAGATCGCCGACGCCCAGAAGGTCAAGGGTCTCGCGCCGCTGGCGTGCAAGACCGACAAGATCGACTCGAAGGTTCTTGCGGTGCTCAGCCACCGCGACCTGGTGCCGGCGATCTGGCTGCCCGATCCGAGCGTCCGTGAGGAGCGTGAGCTCGCCCGCTTCCGGTTGCACCTCGTCAAGCACAAGTCCGCGCTCAAGAACCGCATCCACTCGACGCTGATCAACTTCGGCAAGCCGTGCCCGGTCACCGACCTGTTCGGGGTCGAGGGCCGCCGGCTGTTGAAGCGACTCCAGGTCCCGGAGCCCTGGCGGGGCAACATCACCGCCTGCATCGAGCTGATCGACGACCTCGAACGCCAGATCGCCGAGATCAACCGCCGCCTGAAGGAGAGCCACGCCGAGCACCCCTACGTCCCGCTGCTCTTGACGGTGCCCGGGATCGGCTGGGTCCTTGCCTTCACGATCGCCTCTGAGATCGGTGAGATCGAGCGCTTCCCATCGCCAGATAAGTTCACCGGCTACACCGGTCTTTGTCCGCGCGTGAACCAGTCCGGAGAGAAGGATCGCCGCGGCCCGTTGACCAAGCACGGCCCCACCTACCTGCGCTGGGCGCTACTCGAGGCGACGATGCACGCGCTAAAGCACCCCGCCTACTCCGAGCGCTACCAGCGAACCAAGCGCCGGCTCGGAAAGCAGCGCGGCGCCAAGGTCGCCCAGGTCGACATCGCCCGAAGACTCTCCCACGCGATCTGGCACATGCTTTCCCGCAAGGAGAAGTTCGCTCCCCGAGGCGCCTCTTTTCGTCTGGCGGCCTGACCGCCCTTTTGGGACTTGCGCCCGAGCGAACATCCAATTTCGCCTGATCCTCCCGACGAGGAGGCCATAGAGACATGAGCGTCGCTCCAAACCGAATCCCGAGAGGAGGGCGAACCGAACTACAGACCGCCACTTGACAACCAACCCTCCTTCATAGAGACGAGTTCCGAGCGTGTTGTGCGGCGTGCGGTAGACGACCGCGTTCGAAGGCAAGCAGGCGTGTTCCGGCTCTCAATAGGGGCCGTCGAGTTCGTCCCAAGTATGCATCTACGGATGAAAAGTCAAGGGTTGGGTGTGATCTGGACTCTTCAGGGCGAGGTAAGGACGCCGGCAGGCAGCCCACTGACCATGCGAGACTTTCGCAAGATGGGGTCCCGACCTGAATCGCGGCGAGCGGCGCTGCTTCATGAACTCTGCGCCCGTCACGGGTACTGCAACGATCTCGATGCAGACGCGTTGGCGGACGCCCGCGACGTAGATGAGGTAGTTGACACCGTCCTCGTCGCCGAGGGCCTCGATCCAGCGACATGCGAGCGAGCGACCCGCGCGCCTTTGGCCGAGGCCGTCAACGACTGGCTGTTCGATCCGCAGGGACGCGGAGTCCGGTCCGGGCTGCCCCGCTGATCTCCGGGCAGCTCAAAGACCCTCTTGTGGGTCCCTGTCACGCGCCTCGATCGAGCGATCGAGGACACAGCAATCGCACAGTGCCCGGAGGGCCGTGCATATACGGATGAAAAGTCAAGGGTTGGGTGTGATCTGGACTCTTCAGGGCGAGGTAAGGACGCCGGCAGGCAGCCCACTGACCATGCGAGACTTTCGCAAGATGGGGTCCCGACCTGAATCGCGGCGAGCGGCGCTGCTTCATGAACTCTGCGCCCGTCACGGGTACTGCAACGATCTCGATGCAGACGCGTTGGCGGACGCCCGCGACGTAGATGAGGTAGTTGACACCGTCCTCGTCGCCGAGGGCCTCGATCCAGCGACATGCGAGCGAGCGACCCGCGCGCCTTTGGCCGAGGCCGTCAACGACTGGCTGTTCGATCCGCAGGGACGCGGAGTCCGGTCCGGGCTGCCCCGCTGATCTCCGGGCAGCTCAAAGACCCTCTTGTGGGTCCCTGTCACGCGCCTCGATCGAGCGATCGAGGACACAGCAATCGCACAGTGCCCGGAGGGCCGTGCATATAGTCTGTACGAGCCGTTGAGCCGCGCAGTGGCGCTCGGCTCAGGCGCGAGTGAGCGAGCGCCGAGCAGTGCTGTCGGTGCAGTTCGGTGGGGTTGCGCTTTTGCTCTGTGCTGGCAGGATGTGTGTCGGTGCGGGTGACTGACCGAAGCGAAGCGCAGGCGTCAGGGGCTTGTGGCCTGCCGCGCGGCTTTGCCCTTCAAGGGCTCTTGAGATGCGCGCCCCGATGTCGCGCCCGCACCACCCTTCGGTGTCGTTGAGCGCCAGTCCTCGACCGTCCGGCGGTATGCCAGCTCAGCCTGGCGCTGAAGCTCGCGCTCAGCCGCGCGCTGTGAGCTGCTCGCAGTGAGGCGCGCACCGTCGTGACGACGCGGCCGTCGCGGCGCGCCGGCGAGCAGCTCCAGGCGACGCGTCTTCTGGCGCGTCAGCGACGGGCGCGCGAAGGCATAGTCCTGGTCCTTGCTCAGCAGGTGCCAGCAGATCACCACGAGCTTGCGTGCCACCGCGACCGCCGCGATCTGAGCGCCGCGCCGTGCTCGCACGCGCTGGCCGAAGGCGCGCAGCGGACCCGGGCTTCGGATCGCGACCCACGCGGCCTCGACGAGCACCGAGCGCGCCTGCGGATCACCGCGCTTTGAAATGTGGCCATAGCGCGCAGGCTCAGAGCCCGACTGGCGGACCTTCGGATCGAGGCCCAGATAAGCGACCAGCTTCGCTGGGCATCTGAATCGGGAGACCTCGCCGATCGCCGCGAGCACGGCCGCCGCCGCGCCGACGTCGACGCCCGGGATCGTCAAGAGCCGCAGGAACCCCGGGATCTGAAGCGCTTGCTGGGCGATCCGCTTGTCCAGCTCAGCCACCTCGCCCGAGAGGAAGTCGACCTGGCGCAGGCAGCCCGCGATCGTCTCGGCCTCCTCCTCGGGCAGCAGCTGCCCGCCAAGCCACACCCGGCCCTTGCGACCAAACACGTCGCTCACCGGCGGGCGTCCGAGCAGGCACCGCGCGAGCACCGCGTGCACCTCGTTCTTGGCACGCGTCCTGGCGCGCACCAATGCAGCGCGCCGCGCGACTCGCCGGCGCAGCGCGAGCGTGCCCTCGTCGGCCACCCACACTTCCTTGAGCATCCCCGCCGCCAGAAGACGAGCGAGCATCGCCGCATCGAAGCGATCTGACTTCACTCGCGCGTGGGAGATCGCGCGCGTGTCCGCGGCGTTGCACACCACCACCCGTCCGACCTCGCCCTCTCGCAGAAGGCGCGCGATCGTCATCGCGCCGCTGCTGGCCTCGAGCACTACCTGATCCTCACCGCCGAGGCTTGCGGCGAACTCCCTGATCGCCTCGGGCGTGCTCGCGATCCGACCGAGCTGCGAGACCTTCCCATCCTCAGCTACCGCGACCTCGCAGAAGTCGAGGTGCACATCCAACCCAAAGAACCGCACAGCTGCTCCTCTCTGATTGCCGACACAGCTGGAAGGCGCGATGGGCAGCGACAACTACGGATACGGGCTCTCGGCCCAACCGGGTGAGTCGCAGGGGCGGCCATCTAGTCAATGACGGGCTCGCAGCCCAGATGCACAACGGCCTGCCCACAACGCACTTCCCATGAGCCCCTGTCCCGGTCAGACGACACTACGATCGCGACCGGACAGCGGTCGGAGGGCATTTCATACCCGTAGTCTCCTGCCGATGACGTGCCTGCTTTTGGCGAGGAGCGGGACCCGATATGACCTGAGAAGAGCCACCTGTTCGGCCGGCACGCGAGGCTCGCCGACGGATGATTCCCCGGAGCGTGCCGCGCGAGGCGATCCTGCCGCGGGTTGCGGCCTGCGGGGTGGAATCGGTTCCCCGTTGCGTTTATGATCGACGGGAAGAGACTGGATGATCGCGACTCGGACGACCGTCTATGACGCTGAGCGGGCTCGGTTGATCGGCGGCCAGCCTCGCGATTCGAGGCCGCGATCCGCTACACGCCGGCCGACGCCTAGCACTGGGGCACGGAGATCGCGCGCTGATGCGTGGCGGCGGTGAGGAGGACTGACCGATGCTCACTCTCTACGAGCATCCCTTCGCGCTCTACTGCCAGAAGGTCCTGGTCGCCCTCAACGAGCAGGGCATGGCCTACGAGGTCCGCGAGGAGCAGCGGGACTTCGACCGCGCCGAGCTGGCCGAGCTGTGGCCGCCAGCGTCGATCCCTGTGCTACGAGACGGCGATGAGATCATCGGTGAGACATCGATCATCATCGAGCACGTCGCCGGCGCGCAGCTGGTGCCGTCGCTGGAGGCCCGCACGTGGGACCGCCTCTGCGACCAGTACATCTCCGACGCCGTTCAGGCGATCATCTTCGACACCATCGAGGAACGCTTCGACGAGCGCGCCGTCGCCCAGGCGCGCGGCCGGCTCGACATGATCTACGGCATGCTCGAGGCGCAGCTCACGCAGAACGAGTTCCTCGCCGGGGACACTTTCACGATCGCCGACTGCGCCGCCGCGCCGGGCCTTTTCTACGCTCTGGCGATCCACCCGTGGGATGAGGGCACGCACCCGCAGTTGACGCGCTACTACCGCGCACTGGCACACCGGCCGTCCTTCGCCAAGGTGATCGCGGACGCGCGACCGTATCGGCAACTGTTCCCGCTGCCGTGGCCGGCCGACTTCGACCGCTACCACTAACCTCCCCGGACCGGGCGCGCCAACGGAGACTGACGCCGCGAACGGCGTGACCTGCTTCCTCGTTGAGACGCGCGCTCCCGGCGTAAGCAGCTCGGTTCAGAAACCTGCGACCACCAGGTCCCTAGGAGCGAAGCTCAATGTCGACAGGACATCGGACCAAACATTGGACCCCACGGACAATTGGTGCGATAACGCACAATCGGCCAAAACATGCTTTTTGCAGGGCTTTTATAGTCGGGGAGACAGGATTTGAACCTGCGACCGCCCGGCCCCCAGCTCGACGGATCCCGGGTCGCTGGGTGCTTTTCGGTTGCTCTCAGGCGCGCTGAGTTGCTCTCGGTTGCGCTGAGTTTCGCTCAATTTGGACCCCGAATTGGACCCCGTGGCTGTTCTGTCGGTCCGGGCCGCAGGACGTTTGCTGCTGCTCTCGACTTGAAGCGGTAGCGCCTCAGCGCCGCGACAAACGCCTGCAGCTCGTCCTGAGCAGGCACGTGGGCCTCGACGATCCAGGCGCTCGCTTGCTGTGGGAACGAGGACTCTCGCTCGCCGGTTTTCGCCAGCTAGGGGGTTACCCGCCTTCGGTCACCTCGCGTATAGAGTCGCGTCCCGTGGGGGGTCAGAACACATGCCCGCTGCCGGAGGACCCGGCGCTCGCCGAGATGGCCGTGGCGATGCGCGAGGCCGGCCAGTGGGCTGAAATCGTGGACGCCAGTTGGCGGGTGGTGTACATGACCGATGACCTCCGTCTGGGGGCCGGTGGCATGTTGGAGCTGGTATCCGTCCCTCTCGGCTTGCGCATGTACGGCCCGGAGTGGGTGGCCGCATACGAGCGAATGCGAACCGGCTCGGTTGCGCTCGACATGGTGCGGGAGGCCTTCCGCGAGGTCGGTCCGCTGGTGCTCGCGGACACACCTGGAGACCGTGAGGAACTGCGGAGGCTCGTCGACCCGCGCCTTGTGGACATCGTCGATGCGCTCCGGCCTGAAGGTGTGATCATCGCGGCCACCTCCGCCTTCGGCGGGTATGGCGTGGAAGGCAGCCGTCCGACTCTCGCCTACACCGCGGTTCGCATTCGCGACGCCGACGGACGCCTCGCCGGAACTGCGATCATCACCAAGCCCGAGGCCAGCATGTCAGTGCTCGCGACGCTCGCCGCCCAGGGCGACCTGCAGCACTTCGAGCGCATGCAGAGCGTTGCCAAGGCAGGGCGGCGCCCGGCGGCGATCCTGTTCGCTGACCTGGAGTCCTCCTCCCCGCTGGCCAAGAGACTGTCGACAGCCAGCTATTTCTCGCTCGGCAGGCGCATGGCCCGTGCAGCTGACCAGTGCGTCGTCGATGCCGGAGGGCTCGTGGGCCGTCACGTCGGCGATGGCGTCGTGGCGTTCTTTCTCGCCGAGACGGCAAGCTCTGAGTCGGCCGCCGCCCGCTCCTGCATTCAGGCCGCGCACGCGCTGCGGGACGCGATGATCGGCGTGGCGGCTCGCAGCGAACTCGCGCCGGAGGACCTGACCATGCGCTTCGGCCTGCATTGGGGCTCCACGCTGTATGTCGGTCAGATCACGACAAGTGGGCGCATGGAGGTCACCGCGCTCGGGGACGACGTCAACGAGGGCGCACGCATCGAGGCTTGTGCGACAGGCGGCCGCACTCTCGCCTCAAAGGCGCTGATCGAGCGGCTCGAGCCCGAGGACGCCGCCGCGCTCGACCTAGACCCCGACCACATCACCTACACCCCGCTGGTCGACCTGCCCACGGCCACGGAGAAGGCCCGGCGTGACGCGCCCGCCATCGCCGTCTGCGAGGTGTAGAGCCCGAGCCGGTACGCAGCTTCGCTTGCGCACGGACGACTCGATGCAGCAGTCTCGCCGTTGACGCGCATCCGTGCTCCTGGTCGTCCAGAGCGGGCGCGCGGCGTGCCAAACACCGACGCTCGTATCCACGCGGGAGCGGCCGCCCAGCCGCTCGCGGGTCATCGACACGACGCGCCGTAAGACACGGGTGGCCGCCGATCTGAGACTGCCGAGCGGATCAACTGGGCCAGCCGAACGGCGTTCAGGCGGCGGCGGCTACTCGCCGAAACTCGACACCGTTGATGGTCACGCCGGGGGCGGCCCAGCTGCTGACCGGCGGAGCTGTTTCGCGTGCTTGCTCCTCTGTCTCGAATAGGACGATCGAGAAGCCCTGACCGTCGGCTGGCTCTAGCCAATAGCCGGCGACGAAGCCAGACGCGGAGCGGACTGATGGCAGGATGTCGTTCACGAGCGCGTTAGCAGCCGCAGGCGCCTGGTCCTGGTCGATCGTCAACGTCACAAGTGCCGCGTGCACTGGCCCTCCTCTGTCGTGGGTGGGACGTCTCCGTTGTCAACGAGTATGACTCGGCGGCGGCGCAGAAGTCATCGGCTTGCCGGCGGTCTCGTGCCGGGTTGTCGCCGAGGAAGCACGGCCGTAGGGCCGCGGTCGCGATTGTCTCGCGCGGGGGGCGGGCGTCCACGTCAACGTCGGTCACATGGCTGCTCCGGACGACGTCCGAGCGCGTCGCGTGAGGTTCGGTTGACGCCTGCTGCGCAGCGCAATGCGGAAGTGTCGCGGGAACCTCTCTCGGCCGAGAGCACATTTTTGGGCCAATTCGCGCCCACGATGGTGAATGCAATAACCGGAGTACGGGCGGTGCTGACGGGCGACGCTATGGTCGCAGTCGAACCGGCAGCGTCTTGAGCTGGTTGGCGAACCCCGACTCGACGTACTTCGGGGGCTCCGCTATCTCCATGGCGGGAAACCGCGCGAGCGTCTCCTCGATGAGGATCCGCAGCTCAAGGCGCGCGAGCGCTGTACCGAGGCAGAAGTGGCGGCCACCCGCACCGAACGCCTGGTGCTCCGGATTGCGCGTGACGTCGAAGTCATTGGCATCCTCGTATCGCGTCTCGTCGCGATTGGAGGACGGGTACCACATCACCACCTTCTCGCCCTTGCGGATCGTCTGCCCGTGCAGCTCCGTGTCGCGGGTCGCGGTGCGGGCGAAGTGGGCGAAGGCAGGGAACATGCGCAGCGACTCCTCTACGACGGCCGGCACCAGCGACGGGTCCTCCAGCACCTGGCGCCGCTGGTCGGGGTGCTCCATGAGCGCCCGCATCCCGCTGCAGTACGTCGCCTTGGTGCTGTCGTTGCCAGCCGCCATCAGCAGGAGGAACCCCATGACAATCTCGTGGTCCTCGAGCCGTTCGCCGTCGATCTCGGCGTGAACGAGCACGCTTGTCAGATCATCGGTCGGGCTCTCGCGTCGTTCGGCGATGAGCCTGCCGCAGCGCTCGAAGACCTGTGGCACGAGGCGCTCCATCACCATCTGGGTGCCCTCGGGCGTCGCGTCGGGGTCGCCCGCCCCGACGATCGCGTTCATTAGGTTCGCCCATGCCTCGTCGTCCTCGGGCGGGAGGCCCATGAAGCTCCCGATGACCCGCGCCACGACCGGCTGCGCGACTTCGCTGACCAGATCGCAGGACTCGCGGCCCTCGAGCCGGTCGAGTACGTCGATGGTGATCGCGCGGATCGCGTCCTCATGCTCGGCGATCCGCTTCGGCGTAAAGCCCCGCTGGAAGAGCGCCTTGATGCGATCGTGCTTCGGCGGATCCATGCCGATGAACATCGCCTGCTGCAGCTCGAGCGACAGATTCTTCATGGCCTTGAAGCCGCCGGCTTCGGAGGAGAACGTCTGCCAGTCGCGGCTGACCTCGAACACGTCGTCGGCCGTCGTCACCGACCAGAAGCCGTCCTCGTCGGGGTACTCCACGATGCGATCGGTCCAGTGGACCGGGCACTCAGCGCGCAGCCGCCGGAACAGCTCGAGCGGCGGCCCGTCCTGAAAGTTGGCAAGGTCTGCGACACGCACCTCATCAAGCGGCGTCTGATCCTGGCTCGTGGTGCTCACGACGTCTCCCTCCCGTTGTGGCGTTGTCGCGTCGTCCAGCGGAGCCTACCCCACCAGCGAAGCCGCGGTCGATCGATCGAAAGCCCACCAGTGCGTGAAACTCCGCTCGATGTCGCAGGAAAACGTGGAGATCGCCCGTCGAGCATTGGCGGCATTTGAAAGTACCCGCGATCGAGTGGGGCTCCTGGCGGTTTGCGCCGAGGACATCGTTTGGGATGTGTCTTGATCCGACTTTCCCGACAAGGGCATCTACCACGGCGTGGAAGGCGTGCGGGAATGGATGCGCAGGGCTTGAAGACGCCTTTGAGGGCCTTCTCTGGGGGTGCGAGGAGATCACCGATCTCGCTCAGAACAGGGTGCGTCGCGCGCGTGAGGGCAACGGTCAGTTCAGCCAGATCGGGATCGACGACCGCTTCGCGTAGGTGTTGACATTCAGCGACGGCGTCGTCGTTCGCATGGATCGCTTCCGCGACCGCGCCGAGGCGCTCGAAGCGGTGGGACTGGCAAGGTAAGGACCTAGAAGTCGGACTGCGCGGCCACGAAGACCGGGATGATTCGGCTAGTCCGCTCTTGGTAATCGGCGTAGCTTGGATACGCCTCGACAGCGCGGTCCCACCACAGGGCTCGCTCGTCGCCCTCGACCTCACTTGCAACGAAATCGTGCGGCTCCGCGCCGTCTTGGATCATCAGCGCGGTGGGATCGGCAACCAGGTTGCCGTACCAGGTCGGGTTGGCGGGAGCACCCCCGAGCGAAGCAACAAGGGCGTACTCGCCCTCGTGCTCCACCCGCATGAGCGGGAACTTGCGGATCTTGCCGCTCTTGCGCCCTCGGGTCGTGATGATGACTACAGGAAGGCCAGCATCACGGAGCGTGTTGGCACGCTCACCATCGCTCGCCTCGTACTCCTCGACCTGCTCCCGCACCCAGTCCCAGGGACTCGGCTCGTACTCACCTTCTAGCGGCATTTTCCACTCCTTACGTAACTTGGTTTCGGGGCGATTCTTGACCGCTAAGCCGGGTTCGACAGACTTCACGAAAGCCTCGGACCCTCGCCGGTCGACCCCAGCGTTCTGCTTTCTTGCTCAAAGCGAGCGCGTCGGCGGACGTCGATCTCGTTATCGCTCAGGACGAGGCGGGGTCGCGCGAGCGGAGGCTCCACAGACGCTCGCTTCCGCCAGGGCGAAGCAATAGTCTCGCCGCGCGTGGCCGGCGCGCTTGGGCCTCGTCGTGGGTGTCGATCACCCACCGTCCTGAGCAGGCACTCGGAGCGAAGCTCAGCTGACGCTCCCAAATCGCGCCAAGGAGCAGCGACGGCGATACGAGAAGGCGCTCCCCCAGGCATTCGTTACTACCGCCATCAGCAGCAGGTCGTGGAGGCCGTGCTCGCGCGCACCTCGCCCGGTCGGCGGGAAACGGCTCCGAAGCGCTGTCGGCCGGAAACGGCTCGGAAGCGCTGTCGATCGTGATCCGGTTCCGCTCGCCGCGCTCAGCGCTCGCCAACGTCGAACAGGAAGTCAAGACGAACGACGCGCACGGCGAAAAATTCTTTGCCGTTGCCGGCATCCCCGGCGCGAAGGGTTTCGGCGGCGTCTCCGGCTCGGGCGGCGGTTACAACGTCACCTTCGCTGTCGGCCCCTATTACTACCTCGCAGGAGTCGGCTACCCGGCAGGCACACGAGGAGCGCCGACGAAGCAACAGCTGATCGCCGCCGCCCAACACCTTTACGGGCGAACACACCGATAACCCGGCGCGCCCAGGACGACCTAACCCATGCCCTGACCCGGCTCGACGGCGAGGCATCGTTCTGAACGCGGTGCCGCTTGCCGTGCGAGAGTAGGCGAGCGCCTCAACGCCGAGCAGACGACCGCTCCGGACGAACACCGAGCGTGTAGTGCAACTCCTCGCCAACGCCTGCTTTCTGGCAGGAACCAGCAGCGTGCCCTTCGCACTGAAGACATCGGCGGGAGATCATCAGCCGACCTCGGCCTCCGCAATTGCCCGTACCAGCGCCGCGCGCCCGTCGTGGAGCACGGGCTCACCGTGAGATACAAGCACGCGCTCGATCGGTAGCTCGACAAGCGGGCGCAGCAGCTCGGCAAGCCCCGGCCGGTCGACACGCCCATCATCCAGCCAGCTTTCTGGGCACAACTGCAGGCGCCCACGGTGCGAGCCAATGAGCCGGTCCCCCGCGACGAGTGCCGCGACCCCCGGCAGCCAGAACGTTGTCTCGCCCGCTCCCCGCAGCGGCCGCGGCTTGATCCCAGGGGGAACCACGTTCCACGCCCGTGACGTGGCCGACTTGTAGCGCTCAGCGAGCTCCTGGCGGTCGCGTCGATGCCAGCGGATCGTCGTGAGAACAGTGACCGGGCGAGCCGCGATCCGCCCGTCGAGCCAGTCCAGGAACTCCCTGCGATCCCGGGATGGAAGCAGTGGATCGATGAGCGCGACGACATCTGGCATCTCGTAGAGCACCGAGCCGACGTTCTGGTCCCAGTCCTCGGCGCTCCCGGGCTCGGCTTGCGGATTCCAGTCGGGATGTGGCGCGCTCCAGCGCAGCAGGCCGGGCACGATCTCGACCGGGGGCACCGGCGGATCCTAACCGCCGTTTCGTCGCCAACGGGAAGAGGCCGACCGCTTGCGAACCTCATAGGCGTGGGGCATAACTGCCGAGCGCGCAGCTGCCAGCAACACCCTTTTTCGGACCCGCACAAAGAACCATCAACCGCCCGGCCACCTGTGTGGGCGGTCGCAGGTTCAGCTGTGAAAAATGCCTGTAAATAGGCACCTTTGACAGCCCCACCCCCAGCTCGACGGATCCCGGGTCGCTGGGTGCTTTTCGGTTGGTCTCAGGCGCGCTGAGTTGCTCTCGGTTGCGCTGAGTTTCGCTCAGTTTGGACCCCGAATTGGACCCCGTGGCTGTTCTGCCGGTCCGGGCCGCAGGACGCTTGCTGCTGCTCTCGACTTGAAGCGGTAGCGCCTCAGCGCCGCGACAAACGTCTGCAGCTCGTCCATCTCGGCAGTCTCGGCGGTCCTCACTGACACGCTCGCATCCACGCCGAAGCACTCGTGTCGGGCGTTCGCCAAACCTCGGCCTCACACCGGACACCGGCACCTGACCGCTACTCGCTGAGGCCAGCCGCCCCCAACACCTCGCCGTGATTGAGGTAGCCTCGGATGACTGAGATCACGCCATCGCGGAACTCCACCATGACTGCCAAACGCGCATCAACTGGCACGCCGCTGCCCCACCCACGTCCTCTTGCCGACCGAGCACGAGCACACGGTCGCTGACATCACGGAACTCGTCGACGAGAACTCGGTACTCCGCCCAGGCGTCACCCCTCTCGACTAGGTATTTCTCCATGCCGTCGCGGCCTCGGTAGCCGCCGCCCTCGACGGTTCTGGCCATCGCTGGGAAGAACTCGACGAGGTCCAAGTTCGGTGACACGACCGCAGTATCGCGCTGCCTGGCAGTCGGGGCGGGGCGGGGTCAAGCCGGCTCGTGGCGGCGGGGCGGGCTCCGGCGGGGTTCCCTGGCCGGGCAGGTCTGGGGTACAGTTGGTGGCACCACGCGACAGGTACGTCGCAGGGGGAGTCAGATGGCAACCGTCGAGCCTGCTGAGACCCACGCACCCGCTGGCTTGCGCCGATCGCGGGACGCGCCGGGCAACCTCGACTGGGCGCTGCAGCGCGCGCTTGCGCGGAGCCCGCAGTGCACGGCGGTGATCGATGGCGACGTGCGGCTCACCTACGCGCAGCTCGGGAATCGCGTCGGGGCGCTCTGCGGCGGTCTAGCCCGTCTCGGGATCGTGCCCGGGGATGTGGTCGCGGTGCTCTCGCTGAACTCGCACCGCCATCTGGAGTGCTGGCTGGGGATCCCACGCTCGGGCGCGGTCCTGAACGACCTCAACTTTCGCCTGGCGCCCGCCGAGCTGGCGTTCATCGTCGAGGACTCGCGCTGCGTCGCCTTGATCGTCGACGACGCCCACCTTGAGATCGGCCGCGAGCTGCGCGGGCGTTGCGAGACGTTGCGCCACTTGGTCTACGCCGGAGGTCAGGATGCCCCCGAGGACACGGTCGCCTACGAGTCGCTCGTCGCGGGCGCACCGGTGCCCACAGCCGACCTTTCCGAGGGCGATCTTGCGGGGATCTTCTACACCGGCGGCACGACGGGGCTGCCGAAGGGCGCGATGCTGACCCACGGCAACCTGCTCGCGAACGCGAAGCACGTCCTGATCGGCTTGGGCTACCGCGAAGACGATCGCTATCTGCACGCCGCACCGATGTTCCATCTAGCCGACGGCGGCGCGACGTACGCGCTCACTTGGCTGGGCGCGACCCACGTGATTATCCCCGCCTTCGATCCGAAGCTGGTCGCCCGCACGATCGAGGAGCAGCGGGTCACGATCGGGGTCCTGGTACCGACGATGATCAGCATGCTCGTCAACGATCCGGCGGCCAAGCAGCGCGACCTGTCGAGCCTGCGCCGCATGATCTACGGCGCCTCACCGATGCCGGCCGAGGTCCAGCGCCGGGCGATCGAGTTGGCCGACTGCGAGTGGATCCAGGCCTACGGGATGACCGAGGCGGCACCAGTCGTGACAGTCTGCGACGGGGTGGATCAGCGCGCTGCGCTCGCTGGCGAGGAGCCTCACGCAACCCGGCTGCGTTCCGCGGGCCGCCCGGTGATCGGCGTCCAGGCCGAGGTTCGACACGAGGACGGCTCCCACTGCGAGCCCGGCGATCCGGGCGAGGTCTGGGTACGCGGCCCAAACGTGATGGCCGGATACTGGAATCGGCCCGAGGAGACGGCCGCCGCGCTCGACGCCGAGGGTTGGTATCACTCCGGCGATGCCGCCTACGCGGACGAGGACGGTTACATCTACATCGTCGACCGGGTCAAGGACATGATCATCTCGGGCGGCGAGAACGTCTACTGCGCCGAGGTCGAGAACGCCCTCCACGCCCATCCAGACGTGCTCGAGGCGGCCGTGTTCGGTGTCCCCGACCCTCGATGGGGCGAGCGCGTTCACGCCGCGATCGTTCCCAGGCCGGGTTGCGAGCCGAGCGAGGACGCACTCACGGATCACTGCCGCCTGCTGATCGCCGGCTACAAGCTGCCGCGCTCTTTCGAGTTCCACACTGAACCGCTGCCCAAGTCAGGCGCCGGCAAGATCCTCAAGCGCCACCTGCGCGAACCCCACTGGGACGGCAGACAAGGACGCGTCGCCTAGCAGGACGCGCACGCGTCTCGGTCGAGACTCATGCGAAGCTCACAATCACCCCTACGCAACAACCTGGTGACGGAAGCGAACGCGTAGCCCGGCAGGCCCGGGATCACCCGATTGGACGACTCGCGATCGTCTCGCAGCGGGTCGGCGAGACGATCGCTTTGGGATCGCCGAGGCTGAAAGCGGCAGTCTGGACCGCGCTCGACGAGGCGCCTGCTGCTCGTCCTGAGCAGGCGTGTCGGCGGCGTTGAGCCTATGCTCACCGACCTCGGTTCATTTGCGTGGAGGCCACTTCGCTTGGAGGACGCCGCTGCCGGACACCACCTGCCATATGTCGATCTCGCTCGACGGCTTCGTCGCCGGGCCGGACCAGAGCCGGGAGAATCCGCTGGGGAAGCGCGGCAGAGAGGTCCATAGCTGGCACCTCGGCGACGAGCGCGCGAACGACGCCGACGCGACGGCAGAGGGCTGGCTCATGCGACCGCGCGGGGCCTACGTTATGGGCCGCAACATGTTCGGGCCGATCCGCGGCGAGTGGGATGAGGATTGGGATGGATGGTGGGGCTCCGAGCCGCCCTACCACGCGCCGGTCTTCGTGCTCACCCACCACGCCCGCGAGCCGATCGAGATGAAGGGCGGCACGAGCTTCCACTTCGTCACTCAGGGCTTCGAGGCCGCCTACGCGCAGGCGCGTGAGACGGCCGGCGAGGATGGCATCGACATCGCGGGCGGCGCCTCGACCGTCCGTCAGGCGCTCGCCGCCAGAGTGATCGACGAACTCACGCTCGACGTGGTCCCCGTCCTGTTCGGGTCTGGCGAGCGGCTGTTCGACGGAGTCGACTCCCTCGGGTTCGAGCCGGTCGAGGTGCTCCACTCTCCGCTCGCCACGCACATCCGCTACCGGCGGGGGGCGTGACGGGAAGACACGGGCTCGCGGCTGCTTTGCGCGGTGGGTGTCGCTCAAAGTTGCCACGGGCGATGGCTGAGCGCCCAGCTAGCAACCGCCAAACTCCCGCTCGAGAGGTAGGACGAGATCGTCGACTCCCGACGAGGCGTGGACGCCCGCGGTAGTGCTCCGCCGAGCACCCCGTTGCGCATTTCTCGCGCGCGTAGCACGCGCCAAAACATACCCATTTGCAGGCAGTTCTCGTAATCGGGGAGACAGGATTTGAACCTGCGACCGCCCGGCCCCCAGCCGGGTGCGCTACCAGACTGCGCCACTCCCCGCGGCGACAAGCGGGCGACGGGAATCGAACCCGCCCTAGAAGCTTGGAAGGCTTCTGTGCAACCACAACACTTCGCCCGCCGGTCCAGCGGCCCATCTTACCGGGCACCGCGGTGCCCGGTTGGCGGCGAAGGGGCCCATGTGTCCACCGTTGGCGCCCGCACGCCCGGTCCGTCCCCGGGCGCGACTAGGGTTTTTCCCGTGTCCCACAGGCCTCTGGCCATTGTCTCCGCGCTGACGCTCGGCGACTACGTGCTGTGGAACTGGTCGCTCGGCGCCAACCATGAGATCGTGGCGCTCGCCTCCGGGCTGACGCTCCCCCCGCTGGGGATCGTCTTCGTCTGGCTCGCCGTGCTCAGCGTGGGTCGCCTGATCGCGCGCTCGGCGCTGCGCTCGCGCAGCGGGGCACACCGCGAGCTGGATGCACTGCGCACCGCGCCCGAGCGCTCGCGATCGGCGCCGAGCTCGCTCGACACCCCTGCGGCCGGCGACCCCGCTGCCGGCCATCGATCCAGGCGTTCGGACAAGCTAGCCGCTTGACCCCGCGCCCCTCACGTCTGTGAGCGGCCGCCTCGGACCCCTGTTGCCCCGCTCGCACCGTGCTCGCGCAGCAGCCGCGGTCGTGCTCGTCGTTGCGGTCGCGGCGGCGGTGCTCGGCGCGTTTGCCTACGAGCATCACCGCACCGGCGACATCTATCACCCGCACGCCCGCTTCGTCGCCCAGCCGACGCCCACGCTGGCCGCCCACGGGCCCGAACGGGTCGACTGGCCGCTGTATGGCTACAACCGCGAACACACCCGCTTCTTCCCCGCTCCCCCGGCCGTGCGCCCGCCGTTCTCGGAGCTGTGGGTGCACAACAGCCACGCGCTGCTCGAGTTCCCGCCGGCGATCTACGGCGATCACATCTTCCAGCTCGGCGACGACGGCGTGCTGAGCGCGATCAACAAGCACACCGGCCACACCTTCTGGATGCGCCCGCTCGGCGCGCTCGCGGCCTCGGCGCCGGCGGCGACCGCGTACACCGTGTACGTGACGCTGCTGACCGACGGCTATGACCGCAATCGCGGCCGCGCGGTGGCGCTCGACTACCGCACCGGCGCGACGCTCTGGTCGCGCGCGCTGTCCAGTCCCAGCGAGTCCTCGCCGCTGCTCGATCAGGGCAAGCTGTTCTTCGGCTCCCAGAACGGCACGGTCTACGCGTTGAACGCCGGCAACGGCAGCGTCCTGTGGACCTACCACGCGTCCGGTGCGGTGAAGGCCAGCCCGACGCTGTCAGACGGCATGCTCTATTTCGGCGACTACTCCGGGCATCTCCAGGCGATCTCAGAGGCTACGGGCCGGCGCGTGTGGATCAGCGGGTCCGGCGGTGCGCTGTTCGGCAACGGCACGTTCTATTCGACCGCCGCGGTGATCTACGGGCGCGTCTTCCTCGGCAACACCGACGGGCGCATCTACGCCTATGACGCGTTCACCGGCCAGCTCGACTGGGCGGTGCAGACGGGCGCCTACGTCTACGCCTCGCCCGCGGCGACCAACGCCCCGGGCCTTGGACCGACGGTCTACCTGGGCTCCTACAACGGCACGTTCTACGCGCTGAACGCCCGCAGCGGCCACGTCGCCTGGAGCTATGACGCTCACGGGCGGATCTCCGGGTCGGCGACGATCCTCGGGCGCATCGTGTACTTCGCCGATCTCGGCGAGCACCGTACATACGGCCTCGGCATCTCGACCGGCCGCGTGCAGTTCATCAAGAACACCGGGTCCTTCGATCCGGTGGTCAGCGACGGCCAGGACGTCTACCTGACCGGCTACACCGGCATCTACGGGCTCGCGCCGCGATAGCGAGCTCACCGCCCGGCGCCGTCGAGCGCCCGCGCGAGCAGGTTGCGCGTCATCGCCACCACCCGCGGGTCGGGCGCCGGTGGCGCATCGGGCGAGGCCTGCGGAACCGGCGACAGCGCGTACTCCCAGCCGAGCGTGCCCGTCGCGAACACCAGCGCGCCGGAGCGAGCGACATAGAGGGTGCTCTGCGCCAATTCGCCGCGGATCGGCGACGGCTCGTGCTCGGCCATGCACGGCACGCCGGCGCCCACGCCGACCGTCGCCGTCCCGGGCGGCGTGCCCGGAGCGCGCTGGTCGAGCTCGTAGCCGACGATGCCCGGGATGCGCGTGGAGGCGCGCACGCCGCTGTTGGCGAACAGCCAGCCGGGGCTCAGTGAGGGCGTCGGCGCCCACGTGTAGTAGCGGTAGACGGGCGGGCCAGGCTGCTGTACGCGCGGCGTGATGCAGCCGTTGTATGCGCTGCCCGCGAGATCGGCCCCGCCGAGCGGGAACACCCCGGACGGCTGCGCGCGGTCGGGGTCGCGCGCCGCGTACTCCTTGTAGGAGACGATCCGGTGGTCGGGCTCGCCGGCCTGGCTGGACGCGCCGGTGGCGGGCGCGAATCGCACGCGCCAGGCCAGCGTGTCCGAGCTGATGAAGACGAGGTTCGTCCCGCGATCGCGCGCCGCGGCAAACGCGCGCTCGTCGCGCTCAGACCAGTACTCGGAATGGCCGACGTCCATCAGCGCCCGCGCTTGCAGCGCCTGGGCGGGTTCGCGGTCGATCGACTCGATCGTCGTGTAGGAGGCCGGGTAGCCGTAGCGCTCGAGGAAGCGGACCATCGCCACGTCGCGGATGAAGAACTGCCCTGCCCCGGTCTGGCTTTCATACGGCCGGTCGTAGGAGACTTCGACGCCCTGCGTGCTCCCGGTGGCGGCGACGACTTTGGACCCGCCGGGGTACAGGCTATCCCCGCCCCACGCGTTGTAGGCCTCGTATGAGGCTGTCGGAATCTCGACGAGCAGCGGGCCGGGCCGCGCCGCGCGCACGACGAACAGGCAGTCGCTCTCGGCGCCGTCGCTGGCCTGCAGCTTTGCGATGAACACGCCGCTGGGCAGCGCGGCGGGTATCGCGAAGGAGAGGGTCGGACGCCAGGCGCACTCCGTCAGGCCGGTCGAGGAGCGATGCGTGCACGGCGGCTGGGCGACGACCGGCAGGCGGCCGCTTGCGAGCACCAATCGCCCTCCCGTGCCGCCGTACCAGCCCATGCGATACACGCGGACGCTCACCTCGCGCGCACCCGGCGCGGCGACGTAGATGCGCTGCGTTTGGCCCGGCGCGATTGCCTGCTCTGCGACGTAACCGGCGACCGCGCCCCGGGCCGCGCCCCCGAGCAGGCTCGCCGGTCCCGGCAGACGCCACGCGGTCGTGCCGCGCGCCCGGTTCTCCGCGGCGATGGCGGGCGGGCGCCCAGCGGTCGCGACCAGCCAGCGGTAGTCGCGCGCCGCCGCCCCGGCGCCGATCGGCCGAGACGACAGCGAGCTGTCGGCGGCCGATCCGCAGCCGCACAGCGACGCCACGGCGAGCAGCGCGGCGAGCGACGCGCAGCACCCCCCGGGACCGTGCATCGGCCAGCCAGCGCGCATCCCGCTCAGCGCTCTTGTGGCCCCCGGCAGGCGGGCGCAGCGCTGAGACCGAGCGCGCGACCCAGCGAGAAGCGCGCGGCGAGCGTCACCGTTCCGGGCGCGTGCACGTCGATCGCCGTCCAGCCGCCGGGCGCTTCGCGCACGCAGGCCGACCCGCTTGCGACCACCCAGTAGCGCGTGAAATGCACCCGCACGAGAACCCTGCCCGCCCCCGCGGCGCGCACGGCGAGCGAGTCGTGCCCCAGCGACACCAGCCGACCCGGGCCCGACGCCAGCGGCGTCGGGGCGCGCACCGCGTAGATGCGCCAGTGGCGCGCCGCCGAGGCCTCGCGCAGGAACGGCAGACCGCCGGCGATCAGTCGCCCCTCGCGCGCGCTGGAGGGATCAAGCGCGGTGTCCGGCAGCGCGACGTAGTCGACGGCCTGCACATGCAGCCAGCGGTCATACGCGCCCGCGGTCAAGCCCGAGCTCAGCAGCGGCCGGTCATAGCGCTCCTCCAGCTGCTTCTCCCAGCCGCGCGCGAGCGACACGCTGGGCGCCAGCAGCGCGGCCTCCCAGCGCGCGCGCGTGGGCGGCACCTCGATGCGCACCGGGCCCGAGGTTTGGGCGGCGAGGAAGCGCTCGACGGGCGCGTAGTAGGCGGCGCTCGTCGAGCTGCTGCCCGCGACCGCGAGCGTTTCGCGCACCGGACCCCAGAGGACCCAGGCGCCGATCACCGCGAGCGCCAGCGCGACCAGCGGCCACGGGCGCCGCGCCTGCGCCGCGCTGCGCCCATCGCCGTCGGCCGGCGCGCCGCCGCCGGCCTGCAGCTGCGCGCAGACGAGCAGCGGACCCGCGAGGAGCACCGCGTAGCGCTCCAAGTTGCTTCCCATCGGGTTCGCCACCGCCAGGCATGCGACGCATGCCGCCAGGTACGCGAGCGCCCCGATGCGAAGCGCCCTGGCGCCCGGCGGCAGCGCGAGCAGGAACACGCCGATCACGACCAGCGTGGCCGCGAACGAGGTCGCCGGGTAGGGCTCTGCTCCGCCGTCGCCGAACATCAGGCTGAGCAGCAGCGCGACGCCGGCGGCGGGCGCCGCCAGCGCGAGCGCGCCGCGGCGCTGGCCGCTTGCCAGCGACTGGGTCAGGCCGGCGAGCGCGAGCAGCAGCCCCGCCACCGGGCTGGCCGCCGCGCACAGCGCCGCCAGCGCAACCGCCGCGCCGAGCCGCTCGCGCGCCAGCGCGAGCATCGCCGCCAGCCCGAGCGAGACGCCCAGCGCGAATGTCAGCCGCCCACTCCAGGCGTCGCCGGCGGCCGCCAGCGCAAAGCAGGCTGCGCCCCAGCGCGCGGCGCGCCCGTACGCGCCCGCGGCGAGACGCTCGAACAGCGCCACGGACACGAGCACCGAAAGGCACGCCGCGGCGCGCAGGCCCACCAGCGAGCCGAGCGCCGGGAACAGCAGGCTGTAGCCGAGCAGTTCGTGGCCGGCGTACCAGTGCGCGTCGAACACGGCGAAGCCGAGCTGCCCGAACAGCGCCACGCGATAGGCCTGTGCCGCCAGGTCGGGCGTGCGCGGCGCCACGATGAGCCACGCCGCGAGCAGCGCGCAAGCGACGGCCACGCCCAGGAGGGGGTGGGCGCGGCCGTGGCCGGTGAGAAGATCTACCGGGGTCCGGCGTGCTACCCCACCGGACCCCGACACATCCGCCGGGTCAGCGACGGATCTGTGCCTGTTAGAACCGGCGAGGGGTCCCGAAGTAGCTGTAGAGCTGCTCGCGATCTGAGAAATGATGACGGCGAAGGTGGCGCCGCGCGCCCCGCCCGCCCCGAGATAATGGTTGCGTGAGACCGAGCCGCGCGCCCCGCACCGCCGGCCTGCGCAGGGCCACGCGCGCGGCTGGCACGCTGCTGGTGCTCTGCGCGGCCGGCGCGCTGGCCGCCTGCGGGACCGAGCACCCGGGGCCGATCGGCGCTGTCGAGCTCACCGAAGCCAAGACCTTTCCCTACTTCAAGGTCTACTGGGTCGGCCCGCGCTTCGCGGGCCAGCCGCTCGTCGCCGCCGACGGGCAGGCCAACTACATCAGCTCGGTCGGCGACAGCGTCTACTACGGAGACTGCGTCCCGGGCAAGCACATCGTCGGCGGCAGCTGCCTGCTGCCGCTGCAGATCACGACCGTGGTCTACTCGCTGCACTCAAACGCCGCGCTCGGGATGCAGCACAACACGCTGGTGCGCGGCGTGCCCACGACGATCTATGACGAAGGCCGCTCGCTCGAGCTCTACACCGGGCAGCTCGCGATCGACATCTTCTCCGACACGCTCGCGAACGCGCTGCAGGCCGCCAACGAGCTGCACCCGTTGAACGCGTCCGGCTCGGCCTCGCAGCCGCTGCCGCTGCCGGTCTACTGCCCCGGCCTGATCGGAGCGCTGACCGCGCGTCTGCGCGCCGTGATGGAACGGCTCCCCGGACAGGCCTGCGAGCATACGAACGCCCAGCTGGCGTTCGTCAAGAGCATCTCGCAGTAGCCGGCCGGGCGCCTATCCGGACGCCCGCGGCGCCAGCGGCTTGCCGATTTCGCGGCGCAGGCTGAGGAACGCGACCGAGCCGATCAGCGCCGGCACCCACAGCGAGACGGCCCGGTAGATGACCACCGCCGCCAGCACCATCGAGGCTGGGCGCACGCCGAACAGCAGCAGCATTCCAACCAGGCCGCCTTCCACCGCGACCACGCCGGCGGGGATCGGCAGCGAGTTCGCGAGCATGCCGACGAGGTAGGCCATCGCCACGACCCACACCGACGGCGCCGGGCCGAACGCCGCCAGGCACGCATACAGCGCGAGGTTGTCGAACGCCCAGTAGGCAACGGCGCCGAGCAGCCGCCAGTCGTGCCCGCGGATCAGATGAACCGCGTCGAACACGCCATCGCTCAGCGCGGTCAGCGCGACGACCATGCGCCCGCCCTCGGCGCGCCGGCGAAACGCCGCCCGCCCAGCCCACGCGGCCAGCGCCAGCGTTCCGACGATCAACGCCAGCGCCGCCACCGCCGGCAGCAGCGTGAGCAGCGGATTACTCGATCCCGGCAGCAGGCCCGCCCACATGCCGAGTCCGATGACCGCGACCGCGCCCACGTTGACGGCGCTCGTGAGCACGAAGATCAGCACCGAGCGCTGGGCGATGCGCGCCACCGAGATCCCCTTGCTGCGCAGCACCCAGGCGCCCAGCGCGATGCCGGCCAGGCCGCTGACCGAGACGACCGAGTTGACGGCGAGCTCTGACAGCGACAGGCGCGAGATCAGATGCCGGTCGAGCATCCCGAACACCAGGCCGAATAGCACGACGTAGCCGGCGCACGAGAGGATCTCCAGGCTCACGGCGGATGCCACGCGTAGCGGGTCGGCGTCGGTCATCAGCTCGCCGGCCGAGCGCAGTCCCGGCACGGCGAACAGCAGCCCCGCCACGATCACGAAGAAGACGGCCAGGCTGATCACGCTGTTGCGCAGCGTGCGCGACTGCGCCGCCATTGCCGTCGCGGCGTCCTCGCCCCCGGCGTTCGGCTCGGCGACGGGCGGCTCCATGATGCTCATGATCGTCCTCGCGCCGGCTCGACGTGGCGCTTTGCGGATCGCCCGGCGGCGCGCTTTGGCACCCCCCCACGCTAGCCTCAGAAGAGCGTCCTGCCCGTCTGCCTGCGATCGGCGCAGGCTGGAAGGGCGACTGAAACGCCTCCGCCATGGCCGAGCAAGCGCGCATACTGGTTGTCGACGATGAGCCCGCCGTGCAGAACGCGCTGTCACGGGCGCTCGCACTGGAGCGCTACGAGGTCGCCCAGGCGGCCGACGGGCGCGAGGCGCTCGAGCGCCTCGGCGCGGCGGCCTACGAGGCGATCATCCTCGACATCTCGATGCCGCACGTCGACGGGCTGCAAGTCTGCCGGCGCCTGCGCGAGGGCGGCGACCGCACGCCCGTGCTGATGCTCACCGCGCGCGAGGAGGTGGACGACCGCGTCGCCGGGCTGGACGCCGGCGCAGACGACTACCTCGTCAAGCCGTTCGCGCTGCGTGAGCTGCTGGCGCGCGTGCGCGCGCTGCTGCGGCGCACCGGCGAGGATGACGAGCAGGGCAGCGAGCTCGCGTTCGAGGACCTGCGCCTGGACCGGCTCGCGCACGAAGCCTGGCGCGGCGAGCGCACGCTGCAGCTCACGCGCACGGAGTTCCAGCTGCTGGAGATGTTCCTGCGCCACCCGCGCCAGGTGCTCACGCGCTCGGCGATCTTCGAACACGTCTGGGGCTATGACTTCGGCGCGACGTCCAACTCGCTCGGCGTCTACATGGGCTACCTGCGGCGAAAGACCGAGGAAGCCGGGGAGGCGCGCCTGCTGCACACCGTGCGCGGCGTCGGCTACGTGCTGCGGGGGCGATGAGCTTCAGGCGGCGGATCACGCTCGTCTCGGCCGCCGCGGTGGCGATCGCGGTCGTGCTCGCGTCGGTGCTCACCTACGTGCTTGTCTCCCACCAGTTGCATAGCCAGATCGACTCGCAGCTGACGAGCCGCGGCGACAACCTGCGCTTCGTCGCAGAATCGCCGGCCACGCGCACCAGCCGCGGCCTGCTCGCGGTGATCCGCAGCCGCGACGTCGACGGCGTGGTGCCCACGCGGCCCGCCAACCAGGCCCGCACGGGCCGCGCGGCCAGCCCGCCGCTGAACGGGCTGCAGGCGCGCCCCAACCAGGTGCGCGGCTACCAGCAGCTGATCGACGCGAGCGGCCGCGTGCTGTTTCGCTCCACGCCCGGCGTGACGCTGCCCGTCGACCCGCGCACGCGCGCGCTCGCGGCACGCGACGGAGAACGCTTCTTTCGCGACGCGCGCGTCGACGGCGTGCCGCTGCGGATCCTCTCGGAGCGGGTTGCCGCCGGCCACGCGGTCGAGCTCGCGCAGCCGCTGAGCGAAGTCGACCACCTGCTCTCGAACCTGCGCCTGATCCTCGCGCTGCTGGCGCTCGGCGGGATCGCGCTCGCCGCGCTGCTCGGACGGATCGTGGCGGGCGCCGCGGTGGCGCCCGTCAGGCGCCTCACGCGCACGGCCGAGCACGTGGCCGCGACCCGGGACCTCTCCCAGCGGATCGCGCCGAGCGGCGGCGAGGACGAGATCGGGCGCCTGGCCAAGAGCTTCAACGCGATGCTCGACGCGCTGCAGCTGTCGATGAGCGCACTCGACGCATCGGTGCACGCGCAGCGCCAGCTCGTCGCCGACGCCTCGCACGAGCTGCGCACGCCGGTGACGAGCCTGCGGATGAACATCGAGATCCTCCAGCAGGCGCAGGACATGGCGCCCGAGGAGCGCCGGCGCCTGCTGGGCGACGTGGTCGAGCAGATCGAGGAGCTGTCGCTGCTGATGAACGACCTGATCGACCTGGCGCGCGGCGAGGAGCCGCGTCAGGACACCGAGGACGTGCGCCTGGATGCGATCGCCGAACAGATCGTCGAGCGCGCCCGCCGGCGCTCGCCCGACACGACGCTCCTCGCCGACCTCGAACCGCGGATCGTCGTCGGGATCCCGGCGCGCCTGGAGCGCGCGGTCGCGAACCTCGTCGACAACGCGGTCAAGTACAGCCCGCCGGACGAGCCGGTGGAGATCCGCCTGCAAGGCGACGAGCTGACCGTGCGAGACCACGGCCCCGGCATCTCCGTCGAGGACCAGCCGCACGTCTTTGATCGCTTCTACCGCGGGGCCGAGGCGCGCGGGCGCCCGGGGTCGGGGCTGGGGCTGGCGATCGTGCGCCAGGTTGCGATGCAGCACGGCGGCAGCGTGTCGGCTGAGCCCGCCGCCGGGAGCGGCACGCTGATGCGCCTGCGCCTGCCCGGCAGCGAGCCGGTCGGAGAAAACGGACACGGCGCTCGGGGCCTTCGCGACCTCGACGTGCCGGCGCCGGCTAGCTGACGGCCCGGGCTGTGCGCGCGGCGGCGCGATGCCTGCGCGCGCGCTCGCGAAACAGCGCCGGCGACAGCCCGTAGCGGCGACGAAAGGCGCCGGCGAAGTGCGGCGCGCTGCGAAAGCCGACGAGCCGCGCGACGTCGCACACCGACAGCGCCGGCTGGCCCGCGAGCAGCTCGGCCGCCGCCGTCATGCGCCGCGCCCGCAGGTCCTCGTGGAAGGTCGTGTCGCCGAACTGCGCATATGCCCGCTGCAGCTGGCGCGGTGAGCTGGCGAGCGCCCGCGCGACGGCGCCGAGTGTGAGCGGCCTGCGGTAGTGGCGCGCGACGACGGCACGCGACAGCAGGTAGAGGCGGCGACGCTCGCCGAGGGTGCTCGTGCGCACGCCGACTTCTCCGACCGAGCGTGCGCGGTGGGACGGCGCAAGTCGCCGGCACGCCTTGCGCAGGGTCGCGGTCAGCCTGCGTAGCGCTGTGCCGCGCGCGCCACCGCTGCGCCGTAGGAGCCCCCGAACAGCAGCGCGTGCACGAGCAGCGGGAGCAGCTGGTAGAGCTCGACGCGCTCGCGCCAGCCGTCGGCCAGCGGCGCCAGCTCGTCGTAGGCGGCGAACACGCGCTCGCCCGGCGAGCCGAACAGGCGCAGCATCGCGAGATCGACCTCGCGATGCCCGCCGTAGGCGGACGGATCGATCAGCACCGCGCGGCCCGCGCCGTCGGCCATCACGTTGCCCGACCACAGGTCGCCGTGCAGGCGCGCCGGCGGCTCGGGTGGGCCGACGAGCTCGCGCATCCGCTCGCAGACGCGCTGCAGCGCCGCGATCGTCGCGTCGGGCAGCGCGCGGCGCTCGCGCGCGATGCGCGTGAGCGGAGCCAGGCGGCGCTGCACGTAGAAGCTCGGCCAGTCGGGTGTCGGCTCGTTCGCCAGGCGCAGCGAGCCGAAGCCGGCGGCCTCGACGCCCGGCGGCGCGCCGAAGCTGCCGGCGCCGGCCGCATGGGTGAGCGCGAGGCCGCGGCCGAGCAGCTCGCGGCCCTGCTCGTCCAGGCGTCCCGGCTCGATCCACTCGAGCGCCAGATAGCGGTCGTCGACCGCGAGCACGCGCGGCGTGCGCAGCGCGCCCGGCTCTGCCAGCCAGCGAAGACCGGCCGCCTCGGCGGCATACTCCTGCGGGGAGGCGTCGTCGCGGGTCTTCACGAATGCCGCGCGTCCGTCTGCGAGCACGACGCGGAAGGCCTGGTTGATGTCGCCGCCGCCGACCGGCCGCACGTCGCTGGCTCCCGGCGGCAGGCTCATGCGCTCATGTCGCCCCGCCGCGCGGCTCAAGCCGCCGGCGAGCCGTCGGCGTCGCGCACGCGCTCGAGCAGCCCGGCGCACGCGGCCTGCACGAGGTCGAGTACCTGATCGAAGCCGCCCGCGGCGCCGTAGTAGGGATCGGGAACGTCGAGGTCCTCGCGGCCGGCGCTCGCCGGGTCGAACTCGCGCAGCAGGCGGACCCGCGCGCGCGCCTGCTCGTCGGGGGCCAGGCGTCGCAGCTGGGCCAGGTTCGCGCCGTCCATCGCCAGCAGCAGGTCGAAACGCTGAAAGTCGCTCGCGCGCACCTCGCGCGCCGCGCCGGCGAGCTCGATGCCGCGCGCCCGCGCGGCGGCGCTCGCGCGCGCGTCCGGCGGATCGCCGACGTGCCAGGAGCCGGTGCCGGCGGAGTCCAGCTCGATCGAGTGCTCCACCCCGGCCTGCGCCACCAGCGCGCGCATCACGCCCTCGGCGGTCGGCGAGCGGCAGATGTTGCCCAGGCAGACGAACAGGATGCGCACGCCTACTCCTCGCCGAGCTCGAGCACCGCAAGGAACGCCTCTTGGGGGATCTCCACGCGACCGACCTGCTTCATCCGCCGCTTGCCCTCCTTCTGCTTCTCGAGCAGCTTTTTCTTGCGCGTGATGTCGCCTCCGTAGCACTTGGCGATCACGTCCTTGCGAAACGCCTTGACGGTCTCGCGGGCGATCACCTGCGAGCCGATCGCGGCCTGGATCGGGACGTCGTACTGCTGGCGAGGGATGCGCTTGCGCAGCTTCTCGGCGAGCGCGCGACCGACCTCGCGGGCCTTGTCGCGGTGCACGACCATCGACAGCGCGTCGACCGGGTCGCCGGCGAGCAGCACGTCGAGCTTGACGAGGTCCGACGCGCGCATGCCGCTCAGCTCGTAGTCCAGCGAGGCGTAGCCGCGCGTGCGCGACTTCAGCTGGTCGAAGAAGTCGAGCACGATTTCCGCGAGCGGCAGGTCGTATGTCATCTGCACGCGCTCGGGTGACAGGTAGTGAATGCCGGCGTGCTCGCCGCGGCGCTCCTGGCAGAGCTCCATGACCGCGCCGACGAACTCCCTGGGGGCGATCACCGACGCGCGGATGAACGGCTCGCGGATCTCTGAGATCGTGCCGGGGTCCGGCATGTCGGAGGGGTTGTGCACCTCGAGCCGCGCGCCGCTTGCGAGCGTCACGTCGAACTGGACCGAGGGCATCGTGGTGAGCAGCTCGAGGTCGTACTCGCGCTCCAGGCGCTCGCGCACGATGTCCATGTGCAGCAGGCCGAGGAAGCCGCAGCGAAAGCCGAAGCCGAGCGCGTCGGAGGTCTCGGGCTCCCACGACAGCGCCGCATCGTTGAGCACGAGCTTCTCCAGCGCATCGCGCAGGTCGCCGTAGTCGTCGGAGTCGATCGGGAACAGGCCGCAGAAGACCATCGGCTTGACCTCGCGATAGCCGGGCAGCGCCTCGGTCGCCTGTGCGCCGGCCGTGCGGCTGCCGGGACCGGACGTTCTGGTGCGCGTGGTGAGCGTGTCGCCGACGCGCAGCAGCGTGACGTCCTTCAGGCCGGTGATCAGGTAGCCGACCTCGCCGGCCGCCAGCTGGTCGGTGGGCATCATCTGCGGGCTGAACACGCCGATGTCGTCGATGTCGGCCTCGGTCGCTGTGGCCATCGCGCGGATCGCCTCGCCCTTTCTGAACACGCCGTCGACGACGCGGATGTAGGCGATGACCCCGCGATACTGGTCGAACTCGGAGTCGAAGATCAGCGCGCGCGGCGCGCCGTCGCGCTCGCCCGCGGGCGGCGGCACGCGCGCGACGAGCTGCTCGAGCACCTCCTCCACCCCGGCGCCCGTCTTGGCGGAGATCCTGAGGATCGACTCCGGCCGCTCGCCGATCAGCTCGCCCACTTCGCCGGCCACGCGCTCGGGCTCGGAGCCGGGCAGGTCGATCTTGTTCAGGCAGGGGATGATCTCCAGGCCCGCCTCGACCGCGAGGTAGCTGTTGGCGACCGTCTGCGCCTCGACGCCCTGCGAGGCGTCGACGACGAGCAGCGCGCCCTCGCACGCGGCCAGCGAGCGCGACACCTCGTAGGTGAAATCGACGTGGCCGGGCGTGTCGATCAGATGCAGCTGGTAGGTCTCGCCGTCGCGCGCGGTGAAGAACACGCGCACCGCCTGCGCCTTGATCGTGATTCCGCGCTCGCGCTCGAGGTCCATCGAGTCGAGCACCTGCGCGCGCATCTCGCGGGCAGCCACCGTGTGCGTCAGCTCGAGGATGCGGTCGGCCAGCGTCGACTTGCCGTGGTCGATGTGGGCGATGATGCAGAAGTTGCGGATGCGGGCCTGGTCCATCGGCCGCTACAGCCTAGAAGGCGTCGCGCGCGCCGGATCGCCTCTCTATGGGAGACAAGCTCGCCGCGCCCCCGCAGACGGCCGTGCGTCGCCGGTCAGCGCGCACGCCGGACGAGCCGCCGGCGCGCGACGGCGGCCTAGGCGCGGCCGAGCTGGGCGCGTATCAGGCGCGAGACCTGATGCGCCTCGGGCACGCGCATCGTGAGCACGGCGCGCATGTAGACGAGCAGTCCGGCGAGCCCCGCCGCGCCGACGCTGACGATCTGCGCCGCAAGCGAGGCTCCGAAGAGCGCGTGCAGCGCCCACCAGACAACCCACGACACGCCCGCCATGAGCGCCGACGCGAGCAGGATGCGCGCGGTGATCATCGTCGTCTGGGCGCCTTCCAGGCGACCGTTGAAGCCGATCCGCAGGCGGTAGAACTGCAGCGCCGCCATCACCGCGTTTGCCACCACGGTGCCGATGATCAGCCCGGCGATCCCCAGCGGCTTGTACAGGCCGATCGACACGATCACGTCGACGACGATGTTCATCGCCGCCAGGCGCGTCGGGATCCAGGGACGGCGCACGGCGAAGAACACGCGCGTCAGCAGCAGGTTCAGCCCGCCGAACGGCAGGCTGAAGGCAAACCAGAACAGCGCGACCGAGACGAGTTCGGTGGAGTGCGCGTTGAAGCTCCCGCGCTGGAACACGAGCCGCACGATCGGCGTCGTCAGCACGAGGATGAATACCGCGGACGGGATCAGCAGCAGGTTGATCTGGCGCATGCCGATCCCGATCGTGCGACGCATCGGTCTCACCTCGCTGCGTGCCGCCATGCGGCTGAGCGTCGGAAACAGCACGGTCGCGACGGCCACGCTGAACAGCCCCTGCGGCAGCATGTAGATGCGAAACGCGTTGTCGATCGCGCGCGGCGCTTCGTCTGAGACCAGCGTGCCGAACACCGAGTTGATCAGCTGGTCGAGGTTGACGATCCCCAGCCCGATCGTGACCGGGAGCATCAGCCCGAACACCTGCCGGATCCGCGGATCGTGCCAGTCGATCTTCATCTGCAGGCGGAAGTCGATCCGCCCCAGCGCGCCGAAGGCCATCGACATCTGCACGAACGTCGCCACCAGCACGGCGATCGCCAGCGCGTAGACCTGGTTGCCTTCTTCAAAGCCGCCGTGGAAGTGCGGGCGCAGCACGACGAGCAGCACGATGATCACGACGTTCCACACCGCCGGCGAGATCGCCGGGATCGTGAAGTGTTCATAGGACTGCAGCACCCCGACGAGCAGACCGTTCAGCCCGAGCAGCAGCACGACGGGGAACAGCACCCGCGAGAACCCGACGGTGAGCGCGTCGAGCTGGGGGCCGAACTTCGGTCCGGTGAACAGCGGCATGATCACGCCGGCGCCGACGATGAACAGCGCGGTCAGCGCCCCGAGCCCGATCAGCAGCATCCAGAAGAGCGTCGAGGCCAGCCGCACCGCCTCCCGGCGGCGGCCCTGCTGGAGCAGGTCGGTGAACACCGGGACGAACGCCGCCGAGAGCGCGGCGTTGGCGAACAGGTTGGCGACGAGGTTGGGGATCTGAAAGGCGATCGTGTAAGCCGAGGCCGGGCCGCGGGTCCCGAAGAAGCCCGCGGCGATGATTTCGCGCACCAGCCCCGCGACCCGCGAGATGCCGGTGGCGATCGAGAAGATCGCCGTGTTGCGCGCGATCCGCCCGCCGCCGGCATTACGCTGCGCGCCACCGCGCTCGTCGTCGCCCTCGCCGCCCTGCTCGGGCGTGATCAGCCCGCCGTATTCCTCGCCGAAGCTCGCGTCGGGGATGCCGATGACCTCCGGCGGGAACTCGGAGATCGGTCCTCCCGGGGAATCATCGTCTCCTGAGCTACCGGACAAGGCCGCTATAGTACGGCGACTCCGAGATGGCGAACATCCACTCACAGAAGAAGCGCATCCTGCGCACCGAGCGCGAGCGGCTCGAGAATCGCCGCTACACCTCGACGATCAAGACGCAGCTGCGCCGCCTGGAGTCGCTCGTCGGCGCCGGCGACGACGCGGGCGCCGAGACGGCCCACCGCGAGCTCGCGAGCACGATCGACAAGGCGGTCAAGCGCGGGGCGCTGCACGCCAACACGGGCGCCCGCAAGAAGTCGCGCGCGGCCCGCGCGCGCGCCGCGCGCTAGACCGCTCGGGCAGTTCGCCGCTGCGCCGCTCGTCGAGCGCGCCGCCCGCGCGCCTACCTTCGCACCGGGGCCACCGCCCGGCGCTCGCCGCGCTATCCGGCGGGGCCGCCCTGGGCGGTCATCGCTTCGATCGCGCGCACCGCCAGCGTGTCCTCGCTGAGCGCCGCGCTGCGCGAGCGACCCGCCCCCGCGGGCGCGCCCCCGCGCGAGTCGAGCTCCAGCTGCGCCAGCGCGCCCAGCGCCGCGCGCAGGCGCTCGGGGTCGGCGCGCGCGACGTCGCCGATGAATCGCTCCGCGGCTCGCTGGGGCATGCGCAGCGTGCGCCTCACATCGGCCGCGGACTCGCCCCGCTGAAGGCGCTGGGCGACCGCGAGCGCGTCGCGCAGCCGCTGGGCCAGCAGGTAGGTGAGCCCGGCCAGCCGCTCACCCTGCTGGCGCAGACCGAGGTAGCTGCGCGTCGCAGCGTCGCGGTCGCCCGCCAGCAGCGCATCGGCCAGCGTGAAGGCGCGTCGCTGTGCGGAGTGCGCCGCGCGCTGCTCGACCTGCTCGGCGCTCACAGCTCCTGCGCCCAGCTCGAGCGCGAGCGTCTCGAGCTCGCGCAGCAGCCGCTGCTGGCGCTCGCCGACCTGGCGTACGAGCGCCCTCGCGGCGGCCTCGTCGAGCGACAGCCCGACGCCCGCCGCCTGCGCTCGCACCCACTTGGGCAGCTGCCACGGCTTGACGGTGGCGTGCTCGACAACCTGCCCGCCGGCCGCGCGCACGGCCTCGTGCAGAGCCGCCGGGGCCGTCACGCGCCCCTCCTCGCGCGCGAACAGCGCGACGGTCGTGCGCGGCGCGATCGCCGCCAGCGCCGGCGCCAGCTCGCGCTGCACGTCGGCCTGCTTGAAGCGCTCGGCGCCGTCGACGAGGATCACCCGCCCCAGGCCCTCCTGCAGCTCGGCCCCGCCCAGCGCGAGCGTCATCGTCGCGAGCGCGGCGGCGACACCGGCCGGCGTGGCGGCGTCGCCCTCGAGCAGCTCGAGGCTCGTCGAGCTGTCGCCGTGCGACTCGGCGAGCGCACGCAACCGCGCGCGGCGCTCGGCGATCGCGCCGTGATCGTCGCCATGGATCAGATACGCGGGCTTCAGCGCGGGCATCTGGCGCGCGCTATCGAACCACGAGGTTCACGAGCTTGCCGGGCACGACGATCTCCTTGACGATCTGCTTGCCGTCGATGTGCGCGCGCACGTTGCTCGCGCCCAGGCACAGCTGCTTGAGCTCCTCGGGGCTCGCGTCGGCGGCGGCCTGGACGCGATCGCGCAGCTTGCCGTTGACCTGGCAGACGAGCTCATACACGTCGCGCTCCAGCAGCGCCGCGTCGGCCTGCGGCCACGGCTGCTCCCATACGCGCTCGCCGGTGAGGCGCTCGTAGATGTCCGCGCAGACGTGCGGCGCGAACGGGAACAGCAGCGACGACGCGCTCACCAGCGCGAAGCGCAGCGTCTGCGCGGACGCCGACTCGCGCAGCCGCGAGCATTCGTTGAGCAGCTCCATCACCGCCGCGATCGCCGTGTTGAACGCGAAGCGGCGCAGGTCGCCGGAGACCTTGTCGATGGCCCAGTGCGCCTTGCGCAGCAGCGCCAGGTCGTCCTCCGGCAGTCCCTCCCCCATTCCAGCCGGCGCATGCGCCGGCTGGCGAGACGGCACATGTGCCGTCTCGGCCGGAGCCGCACGCGGCTCCGGCGTCCCTCTCTCGGCGGTCTCGGCCGCCAGCCGCCACAGTCGTGCGAGGAAGCGGTGCACGCCCTCGACGCCCTCGTCGGACCAGTCGGCGTCCTGGTCGGGCGGCCCGATGAACAGGATGTAGCAGCGCGCGGTGTCGGCGCCCAGGCGCTGCACGATCGACGTGGCCGAGACGACGTTGCCGCGCGACTTGCTCATCTTGGCCCCGTCCTTGGTGACCATCCCCTGGGTGAACAGCGCGCTGAACGGCTCCTGGAAATCGAGATGTCCGAGATCAGCGAGCGCCTTGGTGAAGAAGCGCGCGTACATCAGGTGCAGGATCGCGTGCTCCACCCCGCCGATGTACTGGTCGACGGGCATCCACTGCGCGACCGCGCGCGGCCCCCACGCGGCCTGGTCGTTGCGCGCGTCGCAGTAGCGCAGGAAGTACCACGAGGAGTCCACGAACGTGTCCATCGTGTCGGTCTCGCGCCGCGCCGCGCCCGAGCACGCCGGGCAGGTGGTGTTCACCCAGCTCTCGGCGGCCGCCAGCGGCGAGCGGCCCTGCGGCAGGTAGTCCTCGATCTCGGGCAGCTCGACCGGGAGCTGGTCCTCGGGGACGGGCACGATCCCGCAGCCCTCGCAGTGGACGATCGGGATCGGCGTGCCCCAGTAGCGCTGGCGCGAGATGAGCCAGTCGCGCAGGCGGTAGCTGACCGACGCGTGTCCCTTGCCCTCGCGGTCCAGCCAGCCGACGATCGCTGTCAGCGCATCCCGGCTGCGCATGCCGTCGAAGTCCGCGCGCGAGTTGACGAGCACGCCATCGCCGCTGTAGGGAAGCCCGTCGGCGTCCTGCGCCTGCTCGTCCGAGGCGCCCTCGATCACGCGGCGAATCGGCAGCCCCAGGGCGCGCGCGAAGGCGTAGTCGCGCTCGTCGTGCGCGGGCACTGCCATGATCGCGCCCGTGCCGTACTCCATCAGCACGTAGTCGGCCACGTACATCGGGATCTGCTCGCCGTTGACCGGGTTGGTCACGGTTCGCCCGAGCGCCACGCCCGTCTTCGGCTTGTCGGTATTGCCGCGCTCCTCCCCGGACTCGGCGATCGCATGGTTGACGTATGCGCGCACCTCGTCCTCGCGCGCGGTCCCCTCAACGAGGCGCAGCACGTCTGGATGCTCGGGCGCCATCACGAAGAACGTCGCGCCGAACAGCGTGTCCGGGCGCGTCGTGAACACCGGATAGTCGATGCCCAGTTCCTCGCAGCGGAACGTCACCTCGGCGCCCTCCGAGCGCCCGATCCAGTTGCGCTGCATCGTCTTCACGTGCTCGGGCCACTCGACCGTGTCGAGGTCGTTGAGCAGCCGCTCGGCGTAGTCGGTGATCCGCAGGAACCACTGCTCGAGCTGCCTGACTTCGACCAGCGCGCCGCAGCGCTCGCAGCGGCCCTCCGCGTCCACCTGCTCGTTGGCGAGCACCGTCTGGTCTTTGGGACACCACTTGACCGCCGCCTGCTTGCGGTAGGCCAGCCCCGCCTTGAACAGCTCGAGGAAGATCCACTGCGTCCAGCGGTAGTAGCCGGGTTCGTGCGTGGCCAGCTCACGCGACCAGTCGATCGAGATGCCCCAGGAGTGAAACTGGTGCTGGAAGGAGGCGATCGACTCGGCTGTCGACACGCGCGGGTGCACGCCCGTCTTGATCGCGTGGTTCTCGGCCGGCAGTCCGAAGGAGTCATAGCCCATCGGATGCAGCACGCGCAGGCCCATGCGCCGGTGAAAGTGGGCGATCGCGTCGCCGACCGAGTAGACCTTGAGGTGGCCGATGTGCGGCTCGCCGCTCGGGTAGGGAAGCATCTCCAGCACATACGAGCTGCGCCCGCTCGAGCCGGCCCTCGACGCCGCGGCGTGCGCGCCGGCGTCGTCGTTGGAGACCTCCCAGGTCCGCTCGCGCGCCCACAGCTCCTGCCAGCGGGGCTCGATCTCGTGAGGGTCGTAATGCAGCTCTGGCATCGAAGTCGCAGGTTAGCGGCCGCCTTTGGCGGTACGCTCGCGGCGCCGCCGGTCACCCTCAGGGGCGTCGGCAGCGCGCCCGCGCGGCGAGCGCCACCCGCGAGGCGCGCGACCTCTACGATGGACGCGATGCAGCCGCCCGACCGCTTCAGCGCACCCGAGGCCGGCGGACAGGAACCGGCGCCCGGCGCGCCGGCGGCGAGCGCGCGCCCGGCCGCCGACGAGCTGGCCGACGCCCCCGCGCGCGTCGCGGACATCGTGCGGGCCGCCGAACGAACGGCGGCCGAGCTGCGCGCGCAGGCCGAGTCGCGCGCCAGCGAGCGCATAGCCGAGGCCGATCGCGCCGCCGAACATCGCGTGCGGGCGGCCGAGGACGAGGCTCAGGAGATCGTCAAGGCCGCCGTCGCGCAGGCTGAGACCGCGCGCAACGAGGCGCTTGCGGCGGTCGGCCGGCTGCATGCCGACGCCGACACGCGGCTCAAAGAGGCCGAGGCCGCGCGCGAGCAGGTCCACGCCGAAGCACAGCAGCGCGGCGCCGAGTCGCGCGAGGCCGCCGAGCGGCTGCGCGCCGAGGCGACACAGGCGCTCGCAGCCGCCCAGCAGGAGGCCGGGCAGGTAGGCGCAGAGGCACGGCAGGCGCTCGCGGCTGCCCAGCTGGAGGCCGAGCAGATCCGCGCCGCCGCCGCGCGCGACGCCGACGCGCTGCGCGAGCTCGCCGAGCAGGAGGTCCAGCAGGTGGGCGCCGCGGCACGCGAGCAGGCCGAGCAGGCGCTCGCGCAGAGCCGCGCCGAGGCGCAGAGCGCGCTCGCCGGAGCGCAGGCCGAGGGGACGCAGATCCTTGCAACCGCGCGCGAGCAGGCCGACCGGCTGCTCAGCGACGCCGGCGAGGAGGCCCATGGCTCGCTCGCCGCCGCCGAGCAGCAGGCGCAGCGGCAGATCGAGCGCGCAAGCGCGCAGGCCGAGGAGCAGGCGCAGCAGATCCGCGCCAAGGCGCGCGCCGACGCGCGCGAGATCGTCGGCGAGGCCCACGTCGTCGCGCGTGAGGTGCTCGGCGACGGCACCGAGCTCTCACGCAACCTGCGCGAGCTGTCCGTCTCGCTGCGCAACAACGCCGATCGCCTGCTGCGCGACGTGCGCCTGGCGCACGGCGGGCTCACGGCCCGCCTGGATCAGGCGGGACCGGGGGCGGGCGGGCGACCTGCCAGGGCCCGCCCGGGCGCGCGCGACGGCGAGAACGGCGACCTGCCCGGCGACGACCTGGACGTCCCGGAGTTCATCCCCCCGCAGTGAACCCGTGCCCGCCGCCGAGCGGCCTGGTCGCAAGGACGATGTAGCGGTTGAGGCTGAAGAAATACTCGCCCGCCGCCGCCAGCGCGCGCAGGTCGGCGGCCCACGCCTCGATCTCCTCGTCGGCCACGCCGGCGGCGCTGGCGCCGAGGTGCTCGATCTGATGAGCGCTATATGACCGCGGGCCGCCCTGCCGATCGAGGATCGCATACGTCTCGCAGCGGGTGACGTCGAGCCCCGCGTCGCGCAGCCGGCGAGCGAGCGTGCGCGGCAGGTGCGGATCGGCCACCCGGCTGCGCCATCCGTCGAGCACCCGGCGCATCCGCGCCTCGTCGCTCGAGTGCCAAACGAGCGTGTCCCAGTCGGTGTCGAGGATCAGCGCGCTGCCGCCTGGGCGCAGCACCCTGTGCAGCTCGCGCAGCGCGACCGGCAGCTGCTCGACGAACTCGTATACCTGCGTCGCCAGCGCGGCGTCGAAGCTCGCGTCGTCGAACGGCAGCGCCGCTCCGCTCATCCGCACGACGTCCAGGTCGCGCCGCGCGGCGAGCGCGACCATTTGCTCGCTCACGTCCGCCCCCTGGGCGCGGCCGCGCGCACCGACGGCACTGGCGAGCTCTGCGACCAGATGCCCCGGACCGCACCCGATGTCGAGCACGCGCCAGCCCGGCTGCGGCGCCAGCAGCTCGATCACGTGGCGCCGCTGGGCGTGCATCTCGGGCGTCTCGCTGAGCGCCGCGATGCGCTGGGCGGGCTCCTCGTCGTAGCGCATCGTCGCGCTCACGGAAAGCGCGCTCCCCACGGCTCGAGCTCGACCTGCGCGCTGTTGACGATGTATGAGATCAGGCGATACCACCCTGCGACGACGACAAGCTCGAGCAGCTGCGCGCTTGAGAAGCGCGCCGACAGCGCGCCCCACAGCGTGTCGGGAAGCGTATCGCTGTCATACAGCGCGTCGGCCGCGGCGATCAGCTGCGCGTCGGCCGGCGACCACGCTCGATCATCGGCCGGTCCGCGCACCGTCGCGGCGAGCTGCCGATCGCTCACGCCGAGCGGCTCGGCGAACGCGAGCGCGTGCACCCCCCACTCATACTCGGCGCCGGCGCGCGCGCACGTGCGCAGGATCAGCAGCTCGCGCTCGCGCGGCTGCAGCAGCGGATGGCCGAGGATGCCCGCGCCCAGCGGGCGCATGCGCGAGGCCAGATCGTGATGCACCGCGAGCGTGCGAAACAGGCGCAGCGGCTCGACGTCCTGCCCCGGAGGCATCCACTTGGCCAGGAGCTCGGCCGTCGCGGGCTCATACGGCGGCTGCACCGGCGCGATTCGCTCGGACATTGTCGCTATCCTTTCGCTTCGATATTCAAAGCAAGGACTATAGCTTCTGTTTTCGCAGCGCGTACCACCGACGCCCCCACAGCCCGGCAGGCCGGCGCGCGGTTCGCGCAGCGGTCGGCCGATCATGGCGCTGCTCGACCTGCTCGGGCGCCGCTGGGCGCTGCGCGTGCTGTGGGAGCTGCGCGACGGGCCGCTGACCTTTCGCGAGCTGCAGGCGCGCTGCGATGCGATGTCCTCGAGCGTGCTCAACCAGCGCCTGCGCGAGCTGCGCGACGCAGGCGTGCTGGGCGCGCAGCGCGGCGGCGGCTACTCGCTGAGCGACGAGGGCCGCTCGCTGCTGGCGGCGCTGACGCCGCTGCACGACTGGGCCGAGCGCTGGCGCGGGCGCGCCTAGCGACGCCGTGCCCATTGCCGCAGACCTTGGCCGCCTGAGCGCCGGCGTTATACGATGGTCGCGTACGCGGGGCTATAGCTCAGCTGGGAGAGCGTCGCGCTGGCAGCGCGAAGGTCGTCGGTTCGAGCCCGACTAGCTCCATTCGTAAGGCTCACGTTCATTCGCGTAGGAAGACGGGCTTGTAGGAGGGGTTTGAGAGCGCTTCGGGTGCCGTCTCCCAGTCGAGAATCTCGCTCGTTACTCGCTCCGGACGGATCGTCTGATCGGCTGTCAGCTGGAGCAGTCTCGGGATGTGTGGCCGGGCGTTTCCGCGAGCGGTGTGAAAGTGCACGCCGCGGATCGCCATCGCAAATAGCGGCAGCGCGACCGACTCCTTGAAATAGATGCTCGGACACTCACAGGCGCCCTCGGGCTCCAGCAGCCCCAACGCTTGCCGAAGCCACTCTTCGTCCATCGCCGCGTCGAGCGCCAAGGCAAAAGCGCCGCTCTGGCGTCCAGGTGGCTGCTCGATCGCCTGCGCGCCGAGCGACGCGGCCAGCTCGCGCCGCTGGGGGTCGCGATCGACATAGACGACCCGGCCGGCGCCGAGGGCGTCCGCAAGTCCGGTGGCATACAGGCCGATGCTCCCGGAGCCGAGGATCAGCACGCTCGCGCCGGGCTGGCGCTCGAGATGCCCGGCCAGGCACTCCAGGGCGAGCGCCAGGTTGTCACCGGCGCTCGCTAGCGCCCGGTGATCGGCATCGTCGGGGACGGGCACGAGCATCGATGACGCGAACGGGACGCGGACCAGATCCGAGAACAGCCCGCCCCACTCGCCGGCGACCGGCAGTCCGAACATCGCCCCGTAAGGAACCTCCTCGCAGTGCGCCGTCAGCCCCGCGCGGCAGCGGGTGCACTCGCCGCAGCTGATGTGCCAGCTCACGATCACGCGCTGCCCGGGCTTCAAGGCGCCTGCCTTCTCGCCGAGGTCGACTATCTCCGCCACGCACTCATGGCCGATCGCAAACGGTCCCGGGAAGGGCGCCTCGCCACGGATCAAGAGCTGGTCAAGGTCACACGTGCTCGCTGCGATCGGCCGCACGATCGCCTCACGGTCACCCCCAATCACCGGGTCCGGCGCCTCGCGCCACTCCAATACACCAGGCCCAACGAACACCAGAGCGCGCACCGGCACAACCTACACCCGACCGCTGACTATGGTTGATAGGGCGGTGCTTCTCCCCATCCCCAGCGGGGCATGCGGGACTCTGGTGGCGGTTTGGCACCCGGTTGAGAGTTGTGCAGCGCGATGCGCGTGCCCCACTCGATGTACGCGAGGAATGCCGAGCGGAACTCCGGGTCAGACGGCAACCCGGCGTCGTCGGCCGCTAGGCCGATCAACTGCACCCAGCGTGCTCGCTGGGGCTCGGTGAGTGCGAGCCCGATGTGCTTGGCGACCATGTGGGCGTACCCGCCGTGCCGCTTGCTGTACTCGGCGGGGCCACCGAATACCTCGGCGAGCCATAGCGCGACATGGTGCGGGTGGTCGGCGGGCATCGCCGCGAACACCGGGCCGAGGAGCTCATCGTCATGAACATGCTTTCGATAAAAGAGCTCGGTCAGGCGATCGAACGCCTCATTACCGCCGGCCCACTGATAAACCGTCGGCTGCCGCGCGCCAGCAGACACATATCCTCCTTTCACTAAGAGGCCATTTGCTTTGAGATCGTCGCAGAACCTCGCTGCAGAAAACGATCAGGATCACTCGCGGAGGCCTCAGGAAAGGTGGTACATGGAAGCTCGAATCGACATCATCACGCTGGCTGTCGCCGATCTGGAGCGCGCGCTTGACTTCTACAGGGACGGCCTCGGATTGGAGTCGCCCGGGGTGATCGCCACCGAGTTCGTCGGCGACGATGTCGAGCCGGCGGGCGCTATCGCGACGTTCGAGCTACCGGGTGGGCTGATCCTGTCCCTCTACCCCCGCACCGAGCTGGCGAAGGACGCCAAGGTCCCGCTCGGCCCGCCGAAGACCGGCGAGTTCAGCATCGGACAGGCGGTGGCAAGCAAGGCCGAGGTCGACGCGCTGCTCGCCCAGGCCCAAGACGCCGGAGCCACGATCACCGACCAACCGCACGACCGCCCATGGGGCATCTACTCCGGCTACTTTCGCGATCCCGACGGACACCTATGGGAGATCCTCTACAACCCGCGGCTGGTCAGGCCGCAGGAGTAATCGCCGGGCCGCCGGGGGCGAAACGGCGCGACGAGCACTCGCTCTCGCCCCCGGTCGACGGCGGCATGTCAGCGTGGCTCGCTACGCCGCGCTGAGCGTCGAACCCTGCTCGCTACCGAGACCCCTGTTCTCGGGCACGAACTTGCTCGCCGTGAACGTCGCGCCCTGCGGGTCGCGGATGACGGTCATCCTGACCCACGGCGCGTCGACCGGCGCGACGATCACCTGGCCGCCCAGCCGCGCCGCCGTCTCGGCCGTCGCATCGGCATCGTCGACGGCGAAGGTCACGCTCCAGTGCGCGTCGACGTCGGGCTGGTCGCCGGCGATCGGGTTGAGCGCCGCGACCACGTCCTCGAAGCCCTCCGGGGCGCCGCCCTGCGCCATCCGCGCCCGCAGCTCGGGATCGCTCTGAGCCAGGAAGTCGCCGTAGCCGGGCAGGCGCCACATCTGCGGGCCGCCTCCGAGGTCGAGCGTCTCCCAGCCGAACACCGATCCGTAGAAGGACGTCGCACCCTGCGGGTCGCGCGTGTTCAGCCCGTTGAAGTTCAGCGAGCCGGGTTCGTTGACGATCTGCGCGCCCTTGTGCTGCTCGGCCTGCCACACACAGAAGGCGGCGCCCTCGGGGTCCGTGAACACCGCCATCCGCCCGGCGCCGGCGACCTCGAAGGGCTCTGTCACGACGCGCCCGCCCGCTGCCTGAACCTTCGCGGCGGCCTCGTCGGCGCTCTGGACCCAGATGTAGGTATTCCACAGCGCCTGCGGTGATCCGTCCTGCGGCTGCGAGCCCACCGCGGCCACGTCGCCGCCGCGCAGGCGCGCGATGAAGTACTTGCCGGGCGATCCCGGCGGCATCACACTCTCGAATTCCCACCCGAACAGGCCGCTGTAGAAGGCGACCGCTCCGTCGGGATCGGGCTGGCTTGTGTCGACCCAGCAAGGAACGCCGGGCAGGTATCCGTCTCGCGCGAGCATTGGTGGCTCCCTTTTTGCTTGTTTGACATCGAGCGGCACACGCTACGGCGGTTTTAGGTCAGTATCTGTCCTCAATCGTCGCGACGATGAGAATTCGATGAGCCAGACCGCGAGCCGACTTCTGGAACTGCTGTCCCTGCTGCAAGGACGCCGGGACTGGCCCGGCGGGGAGCTGGCCGAGCGTCTGGAGGTATCCGGCCGCACGCTGCGGCGCGACGTCGACCGGCTGCGCGGGCTCGGCTACCCAGTCGAGTCCGTCAGCGGTCGCGCGGGCGGATACCGGCTCGCCGCCGGCAGCGCGATGCCGCCGCTGCTGCTCGACGACGAGGAGGCGATCGCGATCGCGGTCGGCCTGCGCACGGCGGCCCGCGCCTCGGTGACCGGCATCGAGGAAACGGCCGTGCGCGCGCTGGTCAAGCTCGAGCAGGTCCTGCCGGCTCACCTGCGCCGCCGCGTCGGCGCGCTCGGCTCGGCGACGTTCACGCCCCCGGTCGCGGGGCCGACCGTCGATCCGCAGCACCTGACGGTCATCGCGGCGTGCTGCCGTGACCGCGAGCGCCTTCGCTTCGCCTACCGACGCCGCGACGGCACCGCCAGCCGCCGCGAGGTCGAGCCGCACTCGCTGGTCAACCACGGCCGGCGCTGGTATCTCGCGGCGTGGGACCGCGGTCGCATGGACTGGCGCACGTTTCGCGTCGACCGACTTGCCAAGCCGGCGTCCACCGGCGTGCGCTTCATGGCGCGCGCGCTGCCGGCGAAGGACGCGGTCGCCTACGTTCAGCAGAGCATCATCGACGCGCCGAACCGCTACGAGGCGCGCGTCACCCTGCACGCCCCCGCGGAGGAGGTCACGCGCCGCGCTCCCGCCCACTGGGGAGTGATCGAGCCGATCGACGCGCGCTCGTGCGACTACAGGACCGGCGACGACGACCTCGCCTGGCTGGCCCTGCGCATCGCGATGCTGGGCGTGGACTTCCAGGTGCACGGGCCGCCCGAGCTGATCGGCCATCTGCAAGCGCTGTCGGACCGGCTCGGGCGCGCCGCCCGCCGAGCGCCGCCTAAAGCTGCTGCTCGCGGGAGATCCAGGAGAGGATCGCCCGCGCGTGGACGATGACCGTCCCGTCTGACAGCCTGAGCACCGGCAGCTTCGTCTGACCGGTCGCGGCGCGCAGCTCCTCGCGCGAGCCTTTGCGCAGGAAGGGAAGCGGGTTGCCGTGGCCGGCGATCACCTTCTCGTACTCGATGTCCGCCGCTCGCAGCGCCTCCTGGACTCTGCGGCAGGGGTGAATACGCGGTCCGCCATCGTCGCCGTGGCAGACGAACAGCGTTGGCATCTCAGCGATTGTCATCCTCCCTTTGGTCCAGCTCGGCTGGGTCCGAGCGCGGACCCGGCGGATCCGCGCCGTTGCGATCCTCGACCAGCGTCGCAGGTCCCTGAGCCCGCACGCGAACCGCGGTGCCGACCGGCAGGGCGTGCTCACCCGGCACCCGCGCCAGCAGCGAGCGCGTCCTCGGCCCGGCGGGCGACTCGACGCCCACCTCCATCAGCGCGTCGTGGCCGTAGTAGCGACAGCGCTGCACGCGTCCTGCAAGCCCGTCGGCGCCCTCCCCATCGCCCTCCCCGAACGCCTGGGCGCTCACCAGCAGCTGCTCGGGACGCAGCAGCACGATGCCGTGCGCCGGCAGCGACCGGCCGTTGTCGACGCGTACCCCCAGCGCGCCGAGCGGGGTGTGTGCAATCCCGTCGCGAAAATCCGCGTCGAGGAGGTTCGCGGCGCCCAGGAAGCGCGCCAGCCGCGCGTCGAGCGGGCGGTTGTACAGCTCGTCGGGGGCCCCGTCCTGGACGATCACGCCGTCGCGCAGAACGGCGACGCTGTCGGCCAGCGACAGCGCCTCCTCCTGATCGTGCGTCACGAGCACCGTCGTCACGCCATGCTCGCGCAGCAGCCGGCTGACCTCCTCGCGCACCTGGCCGCGCAGCGCGGCGTCAAGCGAGGAGAACGGCTCGTCGAGCAGCAGCAGCTCAGGTCCGCGCGCCAGCGCCCGCGCCAACGCGACGCGCTGGCGCTCGCCGCCGGAGAGCTGGTGGGGCAGCCGCTTCGCAAGCGCACTCAGACCCACCATCTCCAACAGATCTCCGACGGCCCGCCCGCGGCGCTCGGCGCGCGACAGGCCGAAGCCGACGTTCCCCTCGACGGTCATGTGGGGGAACAGCGCGCCCTCCTGCGGCACATAGCCGATGCGGCGGTGCTCGGGCGAGACGAACACGCGGCCGTCATCGAGCGTCGCCGAGCCGAGCGAGATCGCTCCCCGCTCGGCGCGATCAAGACCGGCGATCAGCCGCAGCAGCGTGGTCTTGCCACAGCCTGAGAGCCCGAGCACCGCGCTGAGCGTGCCCGCCGCCACCTCGAGCTCCACGCCTCGCAGGACCGCCGGCTCGGCGCCGAAGCTCTTCCACAGATCGCTGACCTGGAGCGTGCTCATCGCTGCCCGATCCGCGTCAGCGCGACCATCCGCCGCGAGAGCAGATACGCCGGCACCGCCGCGATCGCGACCATCATCGCGGCGTAAGGCGCGGCGGCTCCATAGGCGAAGTTGCTCGTGTAGGCCCAGAACTGCGTCGCGAGCGTGTTCACGCCGGTCGGTCGCAGCAACAGTGTCGCCGTGAGCTCGGTGGCCGAGGAGATGAAGACGAGCGCAAACGCCGTCGCGAGGCCGGGCGCGATCAGCGGCAGCGTGACCCGCAGCCAGACGGACGCCGGACGTCGGCCGAGCGTGCGCGCGACCTCCTCGAAGCGCGGCGAGGCGTGCACCATCGCGGCGCGCACGCCGACGACGGCCAGCGGCAGGAACAGGATCGCGTAGGCGACGATCAGCTCGAGCGCGCTCTGATACAGAAACAGGGCGTGGCGCACGGTGAATGCCACGAGGCCGAGCGCGATCACCAGGCCGGGCAGCGCCTGGGGCATGTAGGCAACGCGCTCGATCAGGAGCGTCAGGCGGTTGCGATGGCGGATCGCCAGCGCGCACACGGGCACCGCCAGGGCGGTGGCAAGCGCAGCCGCGGCTGCGCTGAACAGAGCCGTGTGGCCCGCGTCGGCGAGGATCGACGCCGATGGCAGCGTCGTCGAGCCGCCGTGGATCAGCCAGTACGCCAGCGAGCCCAGCGGCACTCCGAGGGCCAGCGCCACGAGCGCGAGCAGCGCCGCAAGCACCGGCAGCGTGAGCCGCCCGAGCGCCACCCTTGGCGAAGGACGTCGGGTGCTCGGATCGGCCGGCGCCGTCAGTCCGCGGGTTCGTCCCGCGAGCGTGAACTCTCCGACCAGCACGAGGACCCCCAGCGCCACGAGCACGAGCGACAGCGCGCACGCAGCGGCGGCGTCGAAGCCCAGCTTGAACTCGGTGAAGATCGCCACGGTGAACGTCTGATACTGGACGATCTCAAAGGCGCCGTACTCGGCGAGCAGACCGAGCGTGACGAGCAGGCAGCCGCCCAGCACCGCCGGCCAGATCTGCGCCAGGGTCACGCGCGCAAACGTGCGCCACGGCCCGAGCCCCAGGCTGCGGGCCACCTCCTCGAGCGCCGGATCGGTCCCCGCGAGGCTGGCCGCGACCGGCAGGTAGACGAGCGGATACAGCGACAGAGTCATGATCAACAGCGCCGCCAGATAGCCGTGCAGGCTGGGCCTGATCGAGACCCAGCTGTAGCCGACGACGAAGTCCGGAATGCCGAGCGGCAGCACGAGCGCCACCGCCCAGGCGCGCGCGCCGGGGAGCCTCGTGCGCTCGACGCACCAGGCGCTCGCGACACCAAGCAGCGCACACAGTGCCGTGCTCACCACCGACAGGCTCACCGTGTTCCACAGCAGGACCGCGGTCGTGTGGCGCAGCAGGAGCCGGCCCACCGCTCCCCAGCCCGAGCGCGCGGCCTGGTCGACCAGGAACACCAGCGGCAAGAGGACGAGCCCGCACGCAACCAGCGCTCCGCCGACCGTCACCAGCGGCCATCGCCGCCGGCCCGCCCACGCGCGTGTCCACCTCGAGCCGGCGGCCGGTGCGCTGGCCAGGACGCTGCTCATGAGGACGCCCGGCGCCGCCCGCCGCTCACAGCAAGCCAACCTTCTGCTCGAGCGCGAGCGCTTGCGAACCATCGCCGAGCGCGCTCAGTGGCAGGTCGAGCGGCTGTAGCTGAGCGAAGGGACGCAGTCCCGGCGCCGGGCTGACGCCCGGGCGCAGCGGGTACTCGTAGCTGTGGCTGCGGGCGAGCACCTCCTGCCCGGCTGGGCTGACCAGGAACGCGACGAAGGCCTGCGCCGCAGCCTGATGAGCGCTCGAGCGCAGCACCGCGGCGCCCGACACGTCCACCAGGTTGCCCGGGTCGTGGGGGCTGAGGTAGTGAAGCGCCGAGTGAAGTCCGCCCGTTCCCACCTCGTCACGCAGCCGATACCAGTAGTAGTGGTTGATCGGCCCGATCGCGCTCTCGCCGTTGTTGACCTGCGTCACGACGGTCTCGTTGTCGGGGTAGACCTTCCCGTTGGCCTTCATTCCCAGCAGCCACCGTTCGGCGGCCGCCGCGCCGTCGGTTCTGGTGATTGCCGTTATCAGCGGCTGAAAGTCGGTCTCCGAAGGAGCGAAGCCGACCTTGCCGCGCCACCTGGGCTGCGCCAGTTCCAAGATCGAGTCAGGCAGCTGCGCGGGCGACAGCTGAGCGGTGTTGTAGACGAGCACCGACGCGCGCGCCGACACGCCCACCCAGACGCCCTGCGACGAGCTGTAGCGGCTGGGGACCGAGGCGAGCGTCGAGCCGGGCAGGCCAGCGAGCAGCGCGTGCTCGCGCAGCGCTTCCAGCGCAGGCGTGTTCTCCGAATAGAACACGTCCGCCGGCGAGTTTTCCCCCTCCTGAAGGATCTGATCGGCCAGCGTGGCCTCGTCGTCGGTGCGCACCTGCACCTTGACATGGCTCTGTCGTTCAAACGCGGCGACCAGGAGCGCCGTCGTCTGTTCATGCTGTCCGCTGTACAGCGTGATCGTTTGCCCGGCGAGCGCATCGGCGCCATGCACGCCGGTCGCCGACGAGCTTGCGCCGTGACCACCGCCGCAGGCGCTCAAGAGCACCGCAACCAGCGGCCAAAAGAGGGCGAGGCAAAGCAGCCTGCGGTTAGGCATCCGATGAATCCGATCTGTCCGCTCAGGATTGGTGGCGGGGCAGAACGTAGCAGAAAGTTAGGGCGGCCTAACCACCAGGCGGGCCGCCCGGCAGATGACTTGCACCGGCCGGGTCCTCCCACGCGAGCCGGGCGGCTCGTGGCGCCAGCGCGACCGCGTATGCCGGGCACCGGCGTGGCGAGGCGTGACGTCGCGTGGCGAGGCGTGGCGCGCTTAAAGCGAGGCGCCCCGGCTCAGAGCCGGGGCGCCTTTCGAGCAGACTGCCTGTGACTTGCCCTACCCGCCGCCCGCGGTCCCCTGCTGGCGCCGCTACCAGACACCGCGGGCGGTCTGACTACTTGCGCGGGCAGGGAGCCTTGTAGGTACTAGTCACCGTTTCGCCCGCAACCCGCATCGGGAGAGCCGCGGTGTTCGCGAAGATCAGTTCTGACTTCAGCGGGAAGCCGCCCTTGGGGCACTTCGTGGGCATCGTCCCGTAGTAGTGGGCCTTGCCGCCCTTCTTGTAGGCCGAGCCGGCGGTCACGCTGATCGCTTCGGTCGAGGCGTCGGCTGCTCCAGGCACCGTTTCGACGAGCGGGACTTCAGTGATGTACTTGGGGCCGTAGGGCGCTCCGACGCTCGTTTTGCGCGACGACGAGATGAATTCGAATGACGCGGGCGTCGTACCGACGGTCAGGAACTGAAGCTGGCCGGCCGGCGCGACGAAGCCTTCGACGCTCACCCTCTCCGGCACGCGTTCGGTGCCGAAGCTGACAACACCGTGGGCTTCACCGGCGGTCGTGAGTTTCGAAGTCTTTGGACAGCCTTTAGCGCCGATGTTTTTCAGCACCGTGGGCGAGCAGGTGGCAAACCCGCTCGGGTTGATCTTCGACCCGGCCGGGAAGTACGTGTTCACTCCCACCAGCGGCGCGGTGAATCCACCATATTCGGTGCCTTTTATCGTCCATTGGAACTTCACGGCGGCGCCGGCGCCGAGGATGTTGCCGGTGTGCGGGTAGCCCGGGATCGGGACCGCGGTTGCTTTGAATGTGACCACCGGGGCAGCCGAGGCGGCGGCCGGAAGCAGAAGCGCGGCCACGCCGAACGTGGCCAGATAGGCAGATGCTTTGCGCAACATGTGACCCTTCCTTCGCTCGTATCGACAGATCGTGTTCCTCAGATCCGGCGGGCGAGGAATCGCTCGGGGGTCGTTCGGACCGGCTGAGACCGGTGTCACTGTCTCTCTTTTGTCTTCTGCCTGTGGAACACACCACAAGCGCAAGAGTCGCGGTGGGCTGCTATGACGCGAGCTGGTGGCGCACGCGATCGCGCGCCTCGGCATAGCGCAGCGCCTCGTAGGCGATCAGCGCACAGAGCACCGCAGACACGATCCCCAGCGTGACGAGCGCCGGAAGCGAGACGCCGGCCGGGATCAGCGCCAGCAGCACGAGCGCGCAGAGCAGGCGACGCGTGCTGAGCGAGTGCACGTTTCGCAGCCGGAACGCGACGTGGGCGAGCAGGTAGAGCGCCACTCCTCCAAGCAGCGCTACGGCTGGGACGAGCGTCAGCGGGTGATCGACGTGAAGCAGCGTGCGCTTTAGCGCGACCGCGATCAGCGCCACTCCGGCAATCATCGGGAAGTGCAGGTATGAGTAGGAGTCGCGCGCGATCTCGTTCTGCTCGCGCCCCGGCTCGGCCGATGCCAGTCGCCGCGCCGCCGCGATCGCCGTGACGTCGAAATAGACCCACCACAGAGCGCCGGCGATCACCACGCCGAGCACCGCCGCCGCGACCACCCCGGTGCCGATCGTCGGTTTGGCGCCAACGCCGATCGCCACGATCGACTCACCCAGCGCGATGATGATGATCGCCCCGTGACGCTCGGCAAAGTGGCCCGGGACGAGCTTCCATCCCTCGGCGCCAAACAGATAGGGGCCACCGAAGTCCAGGACGATCGCTAGTCCCCACAGCGCCAGTCGCGCACCGCCGCTCGCCAGCGCAGCCGCGAACAGCAGCCCGACGCCGAGCGCGGTGCTGACCGACAATCCGAGCACCGAGCGGCGCAGCGCGGCGTCGTAGCGGCTGGCGAGCAGGAACAGCATGATGTGCGCGCCGCGCACGAGCGCGTAGGCGCATGCAAACAGCAGCGCCTCGCTGCCGAACGCGCCCGGCACGCACAGCGCGGCGACCAGAAAGCCGGCCATCGCGACGAACATCACCAGGCGCACCGTGCCCTCCTCGGGATCGACCACGCTGGTCAGCCAGGCGTATCCAACCCAAGACCACCACAGCACGGCGAGCACGAGCAGACCCTTGAGCATCCGGTCCCACGTGGGATCCTGCGCGATCAGCGTCGTCGCCTGCGTCAGCGCGAGCACGAACACGAGATCGAAGAACAGCTCAAGCGGCGTCACCCGCTCGCCTTCGCGCATGACCGCCCTGACGTGCGCGGTGCCGGCGGATAGAAGGGTGCTCACCGCCACCATCTTGGCAGCCCACCGCGCGTCGACCGACCTCCCGCGGGCAGGACCGCGGCGCTGCGACACGAGCAGGTCGCGGGCCTGGCGCCGGCCGGTCGGCCGGCCGGCGCCCCCTTTGGCCGATCAGTCCAACGACGTGCTCGGCTCGCCCGCTGAGCTCCCGGGACATCCTGAATGACGTCCCGTGCGCGTCCCGCCGCAAAACGGGAACGCTTCGACACTAGTACCCCCCGGGGAGCAAGTCAACCACCCAGGACGATCGATCGACGAGGTCGGCTAGCCGCCCTCCCCCGCCAGCCGGGCGGGCGCCTCCCCCCACAGCTGCTCGAGCCGGTAGTACGCGCGCGTGTCGGGCGTGAAGATGTGGGCGACGACGTCGAGATAGTCCATCAAGATCCAATCCCCGCGCGCGGCACCCTCGACGCGTCTGGGCAGCGTGGCGTGCTCGCGCTTCAGTCCCTCGAGGATCCCGTCGTGGATCGCCCGTGTCTGTCGTGGCGTGTTTCCGGAGCACACGAGGAAGTAGTCGGTGTAGCCGAGCACACCGCGCAGATCGAGCTCGACGATCTCAGACGCCTTCTTGTCAGACGCATAGCGCGCGATCTCGCCGACCAGCTCCTCGGAGCGCATCAGCTGGCCTTCTCCGCGCCCGCCCGGTAGAGCCCGTGCTCGGCGACGTATCCAGCGACGGCCGGACCAACCAGCTGCACGATCGGTTCCCCCCATACCGCGCGACGGCGGATCATCGAAGACGAGATGTCGATCCGAGCCATCTCGAGGAAGCGCACCTCTGCGTGCTCGTCGAGCGCGTCGACGGCCGCGAGCACCCGTCGGCGGGCGGATCCCGCGCGCGCGGCGACGGCCAGCTGGGCCAGCTCGAGCACCGCCTGCGGTTCACGCCACACGGCGATCGTGCTCGCCACGTCGGCGCCGACGATGAACGTCAGCTCCGCGTCTGGATGGGTCGCGCGAAGCGCACGCAGGCTGTCCACCGTGTAGGACACTCCACCGCGCTCCACCTCCAGCGCGCAGACCGCCGGCCCGTCGGCGTCGGCGACCAGCAGCCGGCACATCGCCAGCCGGTGCTCGGCCCCAGGGTCGAGCTCGTCCGGCTTGTGCGGTGCGCCGTGGGCCGGCATCAGCACGACACGGTCGAGCGCCAGCTCGTCCTGTGCGCTGCGCGCGAGCGCGAGATGTCCGAGGTGTGGCGGGTTGAACGTCCCGCCGAGGATGCCGATGCGCGCCACGGAGCTCGATCAGCCGCGAGTATGCCCGTCGCCCTCAATGAGGTACTTGAACGTGCACAGCTCGCGCAGGCCAATCGGTCCGCGCGCGTGGAGCTTCTGCGTGGAGTTGCCGATCTCCGCGCCCATGCCCATCTCCCCACCGTCGGTGAAGCGCGTCGAGGCGTTGACGTACACGCACGCGGCGTCGACGCCAAGCTGGAAGGCGCGCGCGCTGGCCGTGTCCCGCGTGACGATCGCCTCGGAGTGCCCGCTGCCGTGGCGCGCGATGTGATCGATGGCGTCCTGCACCGAGTCGACGACCCCCACCGCCAGCGACAGCGCGAGGTACTCGGTCGCCCAGTCCTCCTCGCCGGCGGGCTGCAGCGAGCCTGCGCGCTCGCCCGCCAGGTCGCGAACGCGCTCGTCGGCGTGCAGCTGCACGCCTGCTGCGAGCAGCGACGCGACGATCCTCGGCACGAACTCAGCGGCGACCTGCTCGTGCACGAGCAGCGTCTCGGCGGCGTTGCACACGCCCGGCCGCTGCACCTTGGCGTTGAGCACGATCGCCTCCGCGTCGTCGAGGTCGGCGTGGGCGTCGACATAGACGTGGCAGTTCCCCGACGCGGCGTAGATCACCGGCACGGTCGCCACCTCCTGCAGCGCCGCCTTGAGCCCCTCGCCGCCGCGCGGGATGATCAGATCGACGGCGGCGCTCTCGGTGGCGAGCTCGGCGAGCTCCTCGCGACCGCCGCCCGCGAGCAGTCCCACGCAGCCCTCGGGCAGGCCGGCGGTCGCGACGCCGTCGGCGGCGATCTGCGCGAGCGCGGCATTGGAGTGCGCTGCCGACGAGGAGCCCCGCAGGACGATCGCGTTGCCGCTCTTCAGACACAGGGCCGCCGCGTCGATCGTCACATTCGGCCGCGCCTCGTAGACGACCGCCACGACACCGAGCGGGACGCGCACCTTGCGCACGTCCAGGCCGTTGGCCAGCCGCCGTCCCTCGATCACCTCGCCCACCGGATCGGGCAGCGAGACGATCGCGAGCACCGCGTCGGCGATTTCGTGGATGCGGCTCTCGTCCAGCGCCAGCCGGTCGAGCAGGGCGTCGCTCAACCCCGCCTCGCGCCCCGCCTGCATGTCCAGCGCATTGGCCTGCAGAACCTCGTCGCTGCGCGCGATCAGCCCGGCGGCGATCGCGGTCAGCGCGGCGTCCCTGCGCGCGCTGTCGGCGCCTGCGAGCGCCCCCGCCGCGCGCTTTGCGCAGCGGCAGACCTCCCCCACCGATGAAGCCACCGTCGCCATTGGCCTACAGGGTAGACGGAGCGCCCGGCTCAGTCGACGACCAGGTAATCGCGGTGTACGACCTCGTCAGTCGCGCGCGGGAGGATCTCGCGGACCGCATTTGACTTCATCCCCATCACCTGGCGCAGCTCGGCGGCCGAGTAGTTGCAGATCCCCTTGGCCAGCGGCGCGGCCGGTCGTCCGTCGCCGCGCTGCGCGATCTCCACCGCGTCGCCGGCGTCGAAGCTTCCGCGAACCTCGACGACGCCGACGGGCAGCAGGCTGGCGCTCGCCTCGCGCACGGCCCGCGCGGCCCCGGCATCGACCAGCAACGTTCCGCGCGACGGCTTGGCGTACTTCAGCCACAGCTTGAACGAGCTGTAGCGAGACTCGCGCGGCACAAAGCGCGTCCCCTCCTCGCCGCCTGACAGCACAGACTCGAGCACCCCATCGCGTAGGCCGCTGCAGATCACCGTCGTGATCCCAGCGGCCGTCGCCATGTCCGCGGCCACCACCTTCGAGCGCATGCCGCCCGATCCAAGCGGCGACGTCGCGTGACCGATCTCGAGCTCCTGCAGCGCGGCGAAGTCGCTGACCTCGTGCACGAGCCGGGCGTCGGCGCTGTGGCGCGGATCGGCGGTGAACAGCCCCTCGATGTCGCTCAGCAGCACGAGCTGCTCGGCCCCCACGAGCACGGCCACCTGCGCGGCCAGGAAGTCGTTGTCACCGAAGGAGATCTCGTCGGTCGCCGTGGTGTCGTTCTCGTTGATCACCGGCACCACACGCCACTGGATCAGCCTGGTGAGCGTCTGGCGCGCGTTGAGGTAGTGCGTGCGCGCGCTCATGTCGAAGAACGTCAGCAGCACCTGCGCGCTCGTCACCCCGCGCTCGCGCAGCAGCTCGTCGTAGACGCGATACAGCTTGCCCTGGCCCACGGCGCTGGCCGCCTGGAGATCCTCGACAGTACTCGGGCGCTGCCCGAGCCCCATCACGCGCATCCCGCGCGCGATCGCGCCGCTTGACACGAGCACCGCGTCACCGCCGCGCGCGTGCAGCGCGGCCACGGCGTCGCACGCGCGCGCGAGCGCCGCCTCGCGCAGCTCGCCGGTGTCGTCGGCGACGACGCTCGAGCCGAGCTTGATCACAACCCTGGCCATCAGCGCAAGAGCCTACGTGTGTGCACCCGGGTCGAGCTCGAAGGCGATCCCCGCGATCCGCACATCGTCGCCCGCGACAAAGCCCGCGTCCTGCAGCGCGCCGAGCACGCCCAGCTTGCGCAGCCGTTCCTCGACATAGGCCATCGCGTCTTCATTGTCGACGTCGTGGCGCGCGATCAACCGCTCGATCCCCTCGCCGCTGACCTCGAAGGCGCGCTCGCCGACGCGCTGCACGAGAAATCCGCCCGCGCTGTCTCCGGGCCTGAAGACCATGTGCTCAGCCAGCTCGGCGACGTCGCCGGCGGACGGGCGCCGGGCCGCGACCTCGCCATGGGCGCCGTTGCCGCTGGCCCCGCGTGCCTCGTTGGCGGGCTCGTCGCGCGGCACGCTCGCCAGCAGAAGCTCGGCCAACGCCCGCACGCCGTAGCCGGTTGCGCTCGAGGTGGCGAGCACCGGCACGCCCGGCCCGAGCCGCTGCTGCCACTGCGCGACGGTCACGCGCACCTGCTCATCGGTCACGAGGTCGGCCTTCGACAGCGCGAGCACCCGGGGCAGCCGCGCCAGGCGCTCGTCGTGGGCCGCGAGCTCGCGCTCGATCGTCGCGTGGTTGACGAGCGGATCGGCTGGCCCGTCCGCGGTGATCTGCGGCGCGATGTCCAGCACGTGCACGAGCACCCGCGTGCGCTCGACGTGCGCGAGGAAGTCGTGCCCCAGCCCCGCGCCCTCGCTGGCGCCCTCGATCAGCCCCGGAATGTCGGCAACCACCAGTTGGCGCTCGTCGCCCTCGATGACGCCGAGGACCGGCGACAACGTGGTGAACGGATAGTCCGCGACCTTCGGCGCGGCGCGCGTCAGCCGCGCAAGCAGCGAGGACTTGCCCGCGTTGGGCAGCCCCACCAGACCAACGTCGGCGAGCAGCCTCAGCCGCAGCTCGACGAAGCCCTCCTCGCCCGGCAGGCCCCGCTCGGCGAAACGCGGCGCCTGGCGCGTGGCGTTGGCAAAGCGCTTGTTTCCTCGCCCGCCACTGCCGCCACGCGCGATCTCCGCCCGCTGTCCGTCGCCGAGCAGCTCCCAGCGGCGCCCGGCCAGTTCTCCGTCGTCGGCCCCGCGCACCTCGGTGCCGGGCGGCACCCGGATCGTCACGCTCTCGCCGTCGGCTCCGTGGCGCAGCGCGCCTTCGCCGTGACCGCCACGGCCCGCGCGGTAGTGGGACTTACGACGAAACGAGTGCAGATCGCGCAGCGACTGGTCGCAGACGAGCACGACCGCACCGCCACGCCCGCCGTCGCCGCCGTCCGGACCGCCGCGCGGCACGTGTGCTTCACGGCGAAAGCTCATGCAGCCGTTCCCGCCGGCACCCGCTCGAACGTGAATGTTTGCGCGATCGTGCAACATGGGCAGATGGTGACAGCAGCGTCCTTCAGAGCCGTGGCGAGCCGCGGCGGTGCAGTGCGCCGCCGGGTCCCACCAAGCACCGGGCACACGACACCGAGGAGCGAGAGATGAGCAACGAGATGGCCCACACCCCAGGCGATGGCGTCTTCCTGATCACGGGCGCGTCGTCGGGGATCGGCGCTGCTACCGCGCGTCGCGCGAGCGCTGGAGGCTGGCGCGTGGTGCTCGCCGCCCGCTCCGAGGAGCGCCTGCGGTCGCTGGCCGACGAGCTCGGCGCGCCGGAGCGGGCGCTGGCCGTGCGCTGCGACGTGACCGAGTGGGACGAGCAGGAGCGCATGGTCGCCGCCGCGCTCGATGCCTTTGGCCGCCTGGACGTGGCGTTTGCCAACGCCGGCTTCGGCGGGCCCCGCGGGTTTCTGTCGGACACACCCGAGCACTGGCGGCGGATGGTCCTGACCAACGTCTACGGCGCGGCGCTCACGCTGCGCGCGACGATCCCGGCGCTGAAGGACTCCAAGGGCCACCTGCTGCTCACCTCGAGCGTTGCCGGACGGCGTGCGCTGCCGGGTTCGATGTACTCGGCCACCAAGCACGCCGTGACGGCGATGGGCGAGGCCGCGCGCCAGGATCTCAATGGCACGGGCGTGCGCGTCACGTTGATCGAGCCGGGCATGACCGACACGCCGTTCTTCGACGAGCGACCAAGCGACGCGCTCCAGCCCGACGACATCGCCCGCGCAGTTCTCTACGCGGCCTCCCAGCCGGCGCACGTCGACGTCAACGAGATCCTGATCCGACCGACCGCGCAGTCGGGGTAGCCGCTCAGCCCTGCTGCTCGTCGGCGAGCACGCTCACGACCCGTCCCCGCCGCCCGGCGGTGAAGCGCACGGTGCCCGCGGCCCGCGCGTACAGCGTGTCGTCCTTGCCGATGCCCACGCCCTCGCCCGGCTTGAATTTCGTCCCGCGCTGGCGCACGATGATCTCGCCGCCGCTGACGATCTGTCCGGCGAACGTCTTCACCCCGAGGCGCTGAGCGTTGGAGTCGCGGCCGTTGCGGCTGGAGCCAAGCCCCTTCTTGTGCGCCATCGCTAGTTCTCCTCGTCGGCCTTCGGCTTGCCGGCCGGTTTCGTCTCGGCGCCGCCGGCAGCCGGTTTGGCTTTCGGGGCGCGCGGTTTGCTCGCGGCCGCGCCGCTCCGCGCGCCTTTCGCGGACGGTTTGGCTTTGTCTGCCGATGCTTTGGTCTTGCCGGCGGACGCTTTGGCCTTGGTCTCGGGCGCTTTGGCTCTGCCGGCCGAAGCTTTCGCTTTGCCGGCGGAAGCTTTCGCTTTGCCGGCCGGCGCCTTCGGCGGCGACTCTGTGCTCGGCGCTTTCGCGTCGGCCGTTGCTTTCGCAGACGTCGGAGCCGCTTTGCCCGGAGCCGTGCTCTTTGCTTTGGCGTCCTCCGCCTTGGCGTCGCCGGCTCTCGCAGCGGCTGGTTTCGCGCGCGATCCGCTCTTCAGCCCGAGCCCGGTCACCTCGATGCGGGTGAGGGCCTGGCGGTGACCGTTGCGCCGCTTGTAGCCGCGCTTGGGCTTGAACTTGAACACGCGCAGCTTCTCTCCGCGCTCGTGCGCGATCACGCGGGCGGTGACCTCGACCCGCTCCAGGCCGGCCTTGTCGAGCACCGCCTCCTCGGAGCGAAACAGGAGCGGCTGCAACGCGACGCTCGAGCCCTCCTCGGCAGGCAGGCGCTCGACGAGCAGCCGCTGGCCGCGCTCGACGCGGTATTGCTTGCCGCCGGTCTTCACGATCGCGTACATCTCGCTCTCCGTCTACTCCGTGCTCGCCTTGGCCCTAGCAGCCGAACGGCGCCGCCCGCCTCTGCGACCGCGACGCCGAGGCGCCGATTGTAGGCGATCGGACTCGCTGGCGGCCACGCGCACGATCTCGCCCGACTCGTCGAGCAGGAACGCGCTTGCCGCGGTCCGCCCCACCTTGTCGATGCGCACCATGCGCTTCTCGCCGACGTGAGCGGCGGCTCCGGCGATCGAGATGATGTAGCCGTCGATTTTGGCGACGGCGTCATCGACGTCGTACATGTGCGGCTCGACGATCTCCACCAGCACCTCGTCTCCCTGGCGAAACGGCAGCGCCCGCTCCTCGACCTCCTCGCGCGTGCCCTCGAAGGTGATCGCGAAGTGATCGAGCGCGAGTCCTTCAGAGCCCTCGAACAAAAACGACTTGCCCGTCTGCTCCTCCAGCGCGTGCAGCACGCGCGAGCCGTGGCTCGTGAACTCGCTCGTCACGCGCGGGTTGATCTGGACGAGAAACGCCTCCACGTCGGGCTTCTCAGCCGCTACATCGCGCAGCCGGCGCTCGAACTCGATCCCGATCGTTTCCTCCGAGCGGATCACGCCCTCGCCGTCGCACGTCGGGCACTGGCGGCTCATGATCTCGCGCACGCCCTCGGTGACGTTCTGCCTGGTCATCTCGACCAGGCCGAGCTTTGAGAGCTCGGCCGTGAACGTCTTCGTGCGGTCCTCATCGAGCTTTTTTCGCAGCGTCTTCATCACCGCGTCGCGATTGCGCGCGCGCGCCATGTCGATGAAGTCGATCACGATGATCCCCCCGATGTCGCGCAGGCGCAGCTGGTTGACGACCTCTTCCGCGGCCTCCAGGTTGGTCTTGGTGATCGTGGCCTCGAGCCCGGCGCCCCTGCCGCGGCCGATGAAGCTGCCGGAGTTAACGTCGATCACCGTCAGAGCCTCGGCGTAGTCGATCATCAGATAGCCGCCGCTGGGCAGGTCGACGCGGCGCGCCAAAACGCCCTCGATCGCCTTGTCGACGCCATAGACCTCGAACAGCGGCTCCTGCCCGTCCCACAGCTCGACGCGCTCGACGAGCTCGGGCGCGGTGCGCGAGAAGAACGAGACGAGCCGTTTGTGCTGCAACGGGTCGTCGACGATCGCCCGCTCGAACTGTGCGGAGAAGATGTCGCGCACTACGCGCACCGAGAGGTCGGCCTCCTGGAAGACGAGATCGGGCGCGGCGGTCTCCGCGACGCGTTTTACGAGCACCTCGTGCAGCTTGTGCAGGTACTTCAGCTCGCGCTCGAAGTCTTCGCGCTTGGCGCCGTTGGCGGCCGTGCGGATGATCGCCCCTCCGCCGCCGAGATCGATGCCCGAGGTCTGGCGGCGCAGGCGTTCGCGCTCACGGTCCTCCAGGCGGCGCGATACGCCGATGCCCTCGCCCGTCGGGGCGTACACCATGTAGCGCCCGGCGATCGTCAGCTCCATCGACAGGCGCGCCCCCTTTGTCTTCAGGGGGTCCTTGACGACCTGCACGACGATCTCCTGGCCGGGCGACAGCAGGTCTGCGATCTTGCGCCCGCCTCCGCTGCCGCGCTTGGGCGCCGCGACGCCCGGAAGCACGATCTCATCGACGTGCAGGAAGCCGTTCTTCTCGAGGCCGATATCGACGAATGCGGCCTCGAGGCCGGGCAGGACGTTGTCGACCTTGCCCTTGTAGATGTTGCCAACGATCGAGCGCCCGCCGCGGCGCTCTAGGTACAGCTCAGCGATGCGATAGTCGCCTCCGGGTGTCCCATCGCCGCGGGTGCGGCGACCACGTTTGGAGGACTTCGCGGCGCCCGGCGTGCCGGCCGCCTCCAGCAGCGCGACGCGCGTCTCGGCGCGATCGACGCTGACAAGCACTTGCTTTCTCAATTTTTTGTTCCAGTCTCGGTGTCATGTGTCAGTGATGTGTCATTAGAGAGGCACACGGCCCTTCAGCGCAGCCGAGGCGCGAGCCCGAGCGTAGATTGACTGCAACAGTCCGACGGCCAGAAGCGTCGTGATGACCGAGGAGCCGCCATAGCTCATGAGCGGCAGCGTGATGCCCGTGATGGGCATGATCCCAATCGTCATGCCCACGTTGACGAAAACTTGAAACATCAGCATAGCCGCTACACCGGCCGCGACGAGCGAGCCGAACAGGTCCTTGGCCATCACGAGGATCCGCAGCGCGCGCGATATCAACAGCGCATACAGCCCCAGCACGATGGCCGCCCCGATGAAGCCGTATTGCTCGCCCACGGCGGCGAAGACGAAATCCGTGTCCGCCTCAGGGACGAAGTTCAGGCGGATCTGCGGGGCGTCTTCTCCACGCCCGGTCTTCTGCCCCGAGCCGATCGCGATCTTCGACTCCTGCTGCTGATAACCGGCTTTCTGGGGATCGCCTGACGGATGCAGGAAGGCGGTCAGCCGTTCTTCCTGATAGGGCTTGAGCAGGTGGACGCCACCCAGCGGGGCGACCCCCAGCACGAGCGTCACCGAGACGACGACCAGGGTCACGATCGCCGCGAGCTGGCGCCAGGGGGTCCCCGCCACCAGCAGCATCGTGAAGGCGATCACCATGTAGACCATGCCCGAGCCCAGATCAGGCTGGGCGACGACCAGCATCGCCGGCACGAGCGCCGCAAGCAGCACGCGGGCGGTCGTCTCGCGCTCGCGCAGACTGCGCACACGGTCGACGATCAGCGCGGCCAGAGCGAGCGTGAGAAGCACCTTGCCGACCTCTGACGCCTGAAAGGAGAAGAACGGCAGGCTGATCGCGCGCTGGGCGCCGTTGGCGGCGTGGCCGAGCCCGAACACGGCCAGGATGCTCAGGATGAGCAGGCCGTAGATCGCGTTTTTGAACTGCCGCAGGCGGCCATAGTCAAGCCGCGAGAGCAGCAGCATGCACAACAGCCCCACGACCAGATACGTCGCCTGGCGGTCGACGTAGTAGTGCGGCTGGCCGGGGATCAGGTTTTGCGTAGCGGCGCCCAGCGTCACCAGCGAGCAGATCCCCAGGCCGACGACCGCGAGCGTCAGCGCCGGATCCAGCGGCAGCCTCAGCGAACGCCCAGCCGGGCGCTCGCGAGGATCGTCTCGCGCGCTGATCGCGCTGGAGGGGCTGATGCTTGTGGCGGTGCTCGGGCTCATCGGTTTGGCGCGACGCTCAGAACGTCTTGGAGCTCCCGGAGACGAACTTCTTGGGCTTGCCGAACCACTGTGAGGCCAGCAGACGCGCGATCGGCGCGGCGGTTTCGGCCCCGAAGCCGCCCTGCTGCACGGTGACCGCGATCACGATCGGCCGGTTCGGATCGGCGAGGTAGCACATGTACCACGACTGGTCTTCCTGTCCGACGTGTTCCGCGGTCCCGGTCTTGCCGTACACGGGGTGTTCGGCCTGGTCCCAGCCGGCCCACACGTCGGCCGACGTCCCGCCGGGCTCGCTCGCGGCGTCGTGGATCCCTTCCATGACCAGGCTCAGGTCTTCGCCGTTCAGATGGACGTGGCGCGTCGGCGGCGACGGGATCGTCTGGACGAGCCGGCCCTGCCCGTCGTCGATCTCCATGCCCAGATGCGGGCGCACGACGGTGCCGTAGCCGCCGTGCATGGAGGCGTTGGCCAGCGTCGAGTAGGCGACAGCCATCTGCAACGGCGAGGTGAGCAGGTCGCCCTGGCCGACCGCCAGGTGCATGTTGTCCCCCACGCTCCACGGGCGCACTTCGCTCACATAGCCGCACGAGGAGCGATGCGTGCGGCGCTCGCAGGCCAGCTCGAGCGCGTTCGTTTTCGCGCGCCACGCCGCGTCGGGCACAATGCCGTTGATCTCGCTGGGCAGGTCGATGCCCGTCTGCTCGCCGACGCCGAGCTCGTGTGCCATGTCCTGGATCACGTTGCCGTGGCTGTTGGCCAGCTCGCCGACTTCAAAGAAGTAGGTGTCCGAGGAGACCTTCAGCGCGTCGACCAGACCCACCGCGCCGTAGTCGGCGTGCCCGGCGTTGCAGAACTGCTCGGTCGAGACCGAGATGCACTGACCGGCGCCGAGGCCCTCGGAGGGATTGATCACGCTGCCCTGCAGCGCCCCCATCGCGGTGATCGGCTTGAACGTGGAGCCGGTCGGATAGGTGCCGTTGACCGCGCGATCGGTGAGCGGCGCGGGCGCTTCTTCGCTTCCGCCGTGCGCGGTGCCCTCGAGCGCGGCGTATTCGGCCTTGGTGAGCGGTTTGGCGAACTTGTTGGGGTCAAACGTCGGATAGGAGCCGATCGCCAGCACCTGGCCGTTGCGGGGGTCGAGCGCCACGAACGCTCCCGCGTCGGCTGGTTTCCCGCCGGCCCGCGCGTTTTCGATCCCCTGCAGCAGCGCTTTTTCACCCTCCCTCTGCAGGCCGAGATCGAGCGTCACCTTCAGGCTCTGCCCCGCGACCGGCTGGGTCGGCGCGAGGTTGCTGGGAACGGGATAGCCGGCGGCATCGACCTCCACCCGCTGGACGCCCGGCTGTCCGCGCAGGTAGCGGTCGTAGTAGAACTCGAGGCCTTCCTGGCCGACGACCGTTCCCTGCGTCACGCCGCGAAACGGTCGCAGCTTGAGCTCCTGTTCTGAAACCTGGCCGACGTAGCCGAGCACCTGAGCGGCCATCTCGCCGTAGGGATAGGCACGAATCGAAACGGGTTCCTGGACCACCCCGGGATAGTCGTTCTGACGCTCCGCCAGCACGGTCAGCACCCCCGGGCCGGCGTCGGTCTTGATCGTGACCGGCGCGTAGGGAACAGCCGTGCGGCCCTTGATCACCAGGGCTTCGATATGCCTGCCGCTCATCCCGAGCAGCGCGCCCAGGCGACCGTACAGGACGCGGCGAGGATGTCCCGGCGGGGGCAGCGCCGAGGGCACGATGCGCACCGCGTTGGTCACCCGGCTGCTGACGATCGGCTGGCCTTCGCGGTCGAGGATCTCCCCGCGCGGCGCCGCGGTCGGCAGGTCGCGCACGCGGTTGGCGTTGGCCTGCTGGACGTACTGTTCGCCGGACAGCACCTGGAGAAACCACAGGCGGAAGAAGATGATCGCGAACATCGCCATCGCGAGCCCTCCGAGCACCGCCACGCGCAGCGCCAGCTGCGGCGAGACGGGCGGCGCATGGCCCGCGCCGGCCCCGTCGCTCGGCGGAAAGGGCTCGATCGCGCTCATCGCGTGCGCGAGAGCGGGCTCAGACCGCCGGTCGTGTACGCGCGCCGGCGCCGGCGGCGCGGATCGTCTGGCAGCGCCCCGATTAGGCAGCGGCGCACCAGCGCCCACATCGGCAGCGCGACGATCGTGTTCACCACCGTGCCCAGCACGATCTGGCGCACCAGTTCAAAGCTGACGGGAGCGTCGACGCCGAGCATGAACTCCATCAGCGAGTAGCCGACAAGCGAGCAGGCGGTGGCCACCGCGCCCACGAGCAGCGGCGTGAGCGCGGCCTGGGGATCACGCAGCTCGCGCAGGCGCCCCGACCAGTAGCCGATGAGCGTGAAGATGAACGACGTCACGCCGAGCGTCTGGACCAGCGCCAGATCCACGAGCAGGCCGACCGCGAAGCCGCTCACGGCGCCCAGCATCGAGCCGCACAGCAGCCCGACGAAGGCGACCAGCAGCGGCGAGAGGTCGACGTTCACGCCGAACACCGGGACCTCCGAGACGACGCCGATCTGAAAGAACACGACGGCCACCGCCAGCGCCGCGATCCGCCCGATCAGCCCTGGCGTGGGCGAGCCGGTCATTTTTCGGTCCCCGTCGACGCGAGCTGTTCACCGGATGCGCCTGTCGTGCTGCTCTGGCCAGGCGGGAGGGCCGCCGCGACGCGGCTGAGGCTGGCCGGCAGGCTGCCGTGCGTCGAGGTCAGCACCTGGACGACGTCGAGGTTGTGCAGGTTGGCCGTCGGGTGCACGTTGACGGACTTGTACGCGCTTTCTTCGTTGACCGACGTTATCTGGCCTACGAGGATCCCGGGCGGGTACAGCGAGTCGTCGGGGCCCGCGATCGTGCCCGAGGTGACGACGTATTCCCCGGGGTTGGCTTGCGTGTTGGCCGGCAGGTACTGCAGCAGCAGGTCGTTTGGATCACCGACCTTCGGCTGCACGATGCCGGTCGCGCTGCTCGAGCCGATCCGCGCCGAGACGCCCATCGTGCTGTCGGTGATCAGGCTGACCTGCGCGCCGTCCGGCGCCGCCAGGGTGACCTTGCCAACGAGACCTTCGCCGTTGATCACCGGGTCGTTGACCTGCACGCCGGCCGACTGACCCTGGTCGATCGTCGCCGTCGCGTACCAGATGTTCGGCGACTTCCCCACGACCGTCGCGGTCACCGGGCTGTAGTCGCTGACGTTCAGCTGCTTATCGAGCCGGTAGAGACCGGTCAGCTCGTGATAGGCGCGCTTTTCGGCTTGGTTTTCGACCAGCTCGGCACGCAGCCTGTCGACCTGCTTGCGCAGTTCGTCACGCTGGCTTTTGGCATGCAGCGTGTCGTCGAACCAGCCGAGCAGGTTTCGAACCGGCGTCAGCGCCTTGTTGGCGCCGTCTTGGATCGGCGAGATGACGGTCAGAAAGCCCCGCTGCACGCCGTGCAGCCGACCCCCGGAAGCCTCGCCGAAGTACGCCGTCAGCAGGACCAGCGACAGCACGACGAGCAGAGCGAGCACCGCACGTCGACGTCGGACCGTCTTGTCGTACACCGATTGGGACCCTCCGAGCCGTTCATCCAGGGTCTATTCCCGCCGGCCAGAGCAGCCCGGCGGGACAGACGTCAAAGAGTACCCCGGGGTGCGACAGCCTGTCACCGGGGGTCATCGCCGCCGTTTTTGGGACCCGCGGTTGGAGCGATGGATCGCCTCGAACTCCTCCAGCGAGCGGCCCGAGCCAACCGCCACGCAGGTCAGCGGCGACTCAGCCAGATGCGCAGGCATCTGCGTCTCCTCGCGCAGCCGCTCGTCCAGGCCCTGCAGCAGCGATCCACCGCCGGCGAGCATGATGCCGCGATCCATGATGTCCGAGGCGAGCTCGGGCGGGGTGCGGTCGAGCGTCTCCTTGACGGCGTCGATGATCTGGCTCAGCGGCTCCTCCAGCGCCTGGCGGATCTCCTCGCTGGTGATCACGACGGTCTTCGGCAGCCCGGCGACCATGTCGCGGCCGCGAATCTCCGCCTGCAGCTCCTCGGACATCGCGCACGCCGACCCGATCTCCAGCTTGAGCTCCTCGGCCGTCTGCTGGCCGATCAGCAGCTTGTACTCGCGCTTGGCGTAGTTGATGATCGCCTCATCCATCTCGTCGCCGCCGACGCGGATCGACTGCGACACGACGATCCCGCCCAGCGAGATCACGGCGACCTCAGACGTCCCGCCGCCGATGTCGACCACCATCGAGCCGGTCGGCTCGCCGACGGGCAGTCCCGCGCCGATCGCCGCGGCCATCGGCTCCTCGATCAGGTAGGCGGTGCGCGCGCCCGCCGACAGGCACGCCTCCTCGACCGCGCGCTTCTCGACCCCTGTCACCCCCGACGGCACGCAGACGACCACGCGCGGGTGCGCCCAGCGATTCTGGTGGACCTTCTGGATGAAGTGACGCAGCATCTCCTCGGTCACGTCGAAATCGGCGATCACCCCGTCCTTGAGGGGGCGGATCGCCTGAATCGTGCCGGGGGTGCGCCCGAGCATCCGCTTGGCCTCGATGCCGACGGCGTGCACTTCTCCGGTGCGCGAGTCGATCGCGACGACGCTCGGCTCGGACAGCACGATCCCCCGGCCGCGCACGTAGACGAGCGTGTTGGCCGTCCCCAGGTCGACCGCCATGTCGCGGCCGCCGAACCCGGTCAGATAGCTGAATATGCCCATAGAAGAGAAATGGCACGCCCGGTCCGGCCGCGCACAGCTCGATCGCGATGCGCTCGCCGGCCGAAGGCCGACGCAGACACGGGGTCGTACCGCGGCGCAGTCTAGCGGACGTCGACCGCCGCCAGACAACCGCTGCCAGCGGATTTGCAGGCGAAACGCGTCACCGCTCGGCGCCCCGCAGAAGCTCTGGGTAGAGGTCGAGCAGCGCGGCCAGCGGCAGCCCGACGACGTTCTCGTAGTCGCCCTCGACACTGCGCACGAGCGCGGCGCCTGCGCCCTGGATGGCATAGCCGCCGGCGCGCCCGCGCCACTCCTTCCTCGCCAGATACCAGTCGAGCATCGCCTCGTCCAGCGTGCGAAAGCTCACCCGGGTGCGCGCCGTCGCGGTGCGCTCCTCCCCGTCGAGCAGCAGCGCGAGCCCGCTGATGACCGTGTGCGTGGCGCCGCTCAGCGCTCGCAGCGTGTCGCGCGCCGCCGGCTCGTCCGCGGGCTTGCCGTAGATTCGGTCGGCCAGCGCGACCAGCGTGTCGCACCCGAGCACGGCCGCGGCGGCGCATCGGCTCGACACGGCGCGCGCCTTGCGCAGCGCGTTGTCGAGCGCCACCCGGGCGGGCTCGCCGGCGTCCAGCTCCGCCACGCCGGCGGGGCACACCGAGACCGGCACGCCGAGGCGCTCGAGGATCGCGCGCCGCTGCGGCGAGCCCGACGCGAGCGTCAGCGGTAGCGCAGCCGAATGACTAGAGCTCGCCAAAGAACAGCGCGCACTCGCGCGCGGCCGACTCGACGGAGTCTGAGCCGTGAACCAGGTTCTGTCCGACCTCCAGCGCGAAGTCGCCGCGGATCGACCCGGTGGCGGCCTCCAGCGGATCGGTCGCGCCGATCACCTGGCGCGCCGCGCTGACCGCGCCAATGCCCTCCAGCGCCATCGCCACGAGCGGGCCCGACGTGATGAACGACACCAGCTCGCCGAAGAACGGCCGCTCGGCGTGCTCGGCGTAGTGACGCTCGGCCAGCTCGCTGGTCATCGTCATGTGCGACAGCGCGACGATCCTCAGCCCCTTGCGCTCGAACCGGCCGATGATCTCGCCGGTCAGTCCCCGCGCGAAGGCGTCGGGCTTCACGAGGATCAGTGTTCGCTCCATCGTCCGCTCGGTCGAGGCGATCAGAGGTCGGCGGGCGAGGACCCGCTGTCGATCAGCTCGCGTCCGACCCATGTCTCGGCGGTGCGCGTCTTCGATCGCTCCTCTTCGGCGCTCGGGCTGGCCGGGTCTGGCCGGCGCCGGCGCCGGCGCGGCGGCGAGGCGCCTGGGACCTCGGTCTCGCAATAGGGGCAGATCGCCCACTCGCGGTCGAGCGGGCGCTGGCAGTTGACACAGCGCTCCTTGAGCTTGCGCAGGCAGCTCGGACAGCGGACGAAGTCGCGCTCGATCCGATAGTCGCAATGCGGGCACAGCCCGACGTCGAACTCGTGCAGCCTCGCCTCGGCAGCGTGCATCTCGAGTTCGCGCTCGCGCACGTCATCCAGGTACTCGGGCGGGCGCAGAACCATGTAGATGATCGAGCCTACGAATGGAAACAGCGACGCGGCCGTGGCACAGCCGACCAGCATCGGGTCGACGATCCGGCGCCGGGCGTCCATGTATGTCCAGTAGATCAACGAGAAGTACAGGACGACAACGAAGACGATCAGCAGGTCGATGACCAGGCTCAGGCCGCTGCTTTCGATTCCGAAGTAGGCGAAGGGGACCATTGCAAGCCTTTCCGGCCGCTGACGACGAGCGCCGGCCGGCTGAGTTTAGAGTCTTTGCGGCCTCGGGCGTACATTTCGCGGTGCAGGGGCCTGACACCTTCCGGCAAAAGCAGCGCGCGCGCGGGGGCGCTGCTCACAGAAAAAGGCGCCCGAAGCCATAGCCGGCGCCGAAGAAGACGAGGATCACGACCGCCACGAACAGCGCGACGCCGCCGACCATCCTCAACACCGAGGGCCCTTCGCCGTTCATCGCCGCCGGCCCTCGCTCGCGCGCTCTCCCAGCAGCGCGCCGACCAGGTAGACAGAGCCCGTGACGAGCACGGCCCGCTCGTCCCCGCGGCCGCCGGGCCCCTGTCCCGCCCACTCCTGAGCCAGCGCGAGCGCCCGCTCGGGCCGCGGCTCGCACTCCGTCTGCTCGAAGCCGAGCTGGCGCGCCAGCGACTGGAGCGTCGCCGGAGGAAGCGCTCGCACGCTCGGCGGCGCCGTGAACCACGCCCGCTCGCATGCTCCCAGCAGCAGCTCGAGCATCCGGGCGGCGTCCTTGTCGTCGAGCACCCCCATCACGAGCCCTGTAGCGCGGGCGCCGACGAGGTCGCCGAGCGACTCGACGAGCGCCTGCGCGGCGTGCGGGTTGTGCGCGCCGTCGAAAACGGTCAGCGGCCGCGACTGCACGACCTGAAGCCGCCCTGCGATCGTCGTGCTCGCGGCCGCGTCGCTCACTGCCTGCTCGTCCAGCGCGACCGCCAGGCGATCGAGGTAGGCCCGCGCAGCCGCTCGCGCCAGCGCGAAGTTCCTGCGCTGGAACCGCCCTTTGGCGGCGGGCTCGCCGTGGCCCGTCGCGGCGACGTCCGACGCCGCGCCCGGCGCGCGCAAGATCTGAGCCCCGCGCTCACCCGCCACGCGCTCGGCCACGGCGAGCGCCGCGGGCGCGAGGTCCGGCGCGATCACCAGCGTGCCGCCGGGCGCGAGCGCCGCGAGCTTCTCCTCGGCGATATCGGTGATCGTCGGTCCCAGCCAGCGCGTGTGCTCGAGGCCGACGTTCGTCAGCACGCTGAGCGGGGCCTCGACCACGCTGGTGGCGTCATAGCGTCCGCCGAGACCCGCCTCGATCACCGCGACCTGCACGTCGCACCGCGCCATCTCCCAGAGCGCGGCAGCCGTCAGCAGTTCGAACTGCGTCACGTGGTCGTCCTCCGCCAGGGTCCGGTTGACGTGCTCCGCGGCCCGCGACGCCCGGGCGATCGCATCGGCGAACGCTGCGGGGGCGAGCTCGCGCTCACCGATCTGCACCCGCTCGCGGTAAGACACAAGATGCGGCGAGGTGTATGCACCGGTGCGCAGCCCGTGGCGCTGCAGGATCGCGGCGATCATGCGCGTCGTCGACGTCTTCCCGTTGGTACCGAGAACCTGGATCGCATCGAAGCGCGCCTGCGGCGAGCCCAGCGCGGTCATCATCCGGCGCATCCTGTCCAGGCCGAAGCGCATGCCGAACAGCTCCAGCGAGCGCAGCTGACGTTCGGCCTGATCCTCGGTCCAGGCGAAGCCGCCAGCGCCGCCGTGTCGTGCGCGCGCGAGCCCGTCGCCCCGGCGCGCATCCTCGGCGCCTCGTCGCCCGGGTGCCCGGCGCCGTCTGGGGCCGGAGGCCCCCGGGCGGTTCACGTCCGCCACCGCGCGAGCGCGAGCCGGGTGGCCCCGCGAGTCGCTAGCACGGGACGCTCATCTTCGCCTGCGTCGCCGACCCCGTCGGGAGAGGAGCGACAGCTCTCGCACGACGCCGAGCAGATCGAGCTCGCCGACGATCGCCATGAGCTCGTGACGCTCGCGGTCGCTGAGGTTGCCCGGGCGTCCGCGCGACTGGCGCACGAGCGCCGCCAGGCGCCGGCGATCCTTCGCCGAGAGCGCCGTCACGCGCCTGCCGAGAGCCAACCCGACACGCAGCATCATCGTCCACGGAATCGCCCTCAGCCGGGCGATCATCGAGCGGTCGGGCGCCTGCCTGGACACAGCCGCGATGGTAGCGAGCGACCGCTCAGGCCGATTGCTCGCGCAGCGAGGCGTCAGCGGCGTCTTCCGGTGCCGCTTCGGTCACCAGCGTGGGCGTGAGCCCCTTGTCCACGGTCTCCTTGGTCACGACGCACTTCTTGACGTCGCGGCGCGAGGGCAGCTCGAACTGGACATCGAGCAGTATCTCCTCGATGATCGAGCGCAGCCCGCGTGCGCCGGTTTCGCGCGCCAGACCCCGCTCGGCAACCGCCGTCAGCGAGTCCTCTGAGAACACGAGCTCGATCCCGTCGAAGGCGAAGAAGCGCGCGAACTGCTTGACCAGCGCGTTGCGCGGCTCGACCAGGATCGAGACGAGATCGTCGCGCGTCAGCTGGTGCACGGCGCTCATCACGGGCAGGCGGCCGACGAACTCGGGGATCAGGCCGTACTCGATCAGGTCCTCGGGCAGGCAGTGCTCGAACACTTCGCCGGTGTCGCGCTCGGCCCTGGCCTCGATCGCGGCAGCGAAACCGACGCCTTTGTGCCCGATGCGTCGCTCGATCACCTTGTCGAGGTTGGCGAACGCTCCACCGCAGATGAACAGCACATTGGTCGTGTCGATCGTCAAGAACTCCTGGTGGGGATGCTTGCGCCCGCCCTGCGGCGGGACCGACGCCTGAGTTCCCTCGAGGATCTTCAACAGCGCCTGCTGCACGCCCTCGCCGGACACGTCGCGCGTGATCGACGGATTGTCGGCCTTGCGCGCGATCTTGTCGACCTCGTCGATGTAGATGATCCCCGTCTCGGCCTTCTTGACGTCGTAGTCGGCCGCCTGGATCAGCTTCAGCAGAATGTTCTCGACGTCCTCGCCCACGTACCCCGCCTCGGTCAGCGCGGTCGCATCGGCGATCGCGAAGGGCACGTTGAGAATTCGCGCGAGCGTCTGGGCGAGCAGCGTCTTGCCGCAGCCCGTCGGCCCGAGCAGCAAGATGTTCGACTTCTGCAGCTCGATGTCGGACTCGCCGGACATCATCATCTGGACGCGCTTGTAGTGGTTGTAGACGGCCACCGACAGCGTGCGCTTCGATGCATCCTGGCCGACGACGTACTCGTCGAGGACCTCGTAGATCTCGCGCGGCTTTGGCAGGTTCTCCAGGTCGAACGCGGGCGGGGCCGACAGCTCCTCGTCGATGATCTCGTTGCACAGATCGATGCACTCGTCGCAGATGTAGACGCCCGGACCGGCGATCAGCTTCTTGACCTGTCGCTGGGACTTGCCGCAGAAGCTGCACAGCAGCTGCTCGTTGGAGTCGGTCGGCCGCGCCATCGGATCGAGTTCCTAGTGCTCCGAGATCACGCGGTCGATGATGCCGTACTCCTTGGCCTCCTCGGAGCTCATGAAGTAGTCGCGCTCGGTGTCCTTGCGCACCTCCTCCAACTGCTTGTGCGTGTGCTTGGCGATGATCTCGTCCAAGCGCTGGCGCACGTCGATGATCTCCTTGGCATGGATCTCGATGTCGGTGGCCTGCCCCTGAAAGCTCGATGACACCTGGTGGATCAGGATCTTGGCGTTCGGCAGCGCCATCCGCTTGCCCTCGCGGCCGCCGGCGAGCAGCAGCGCTCCCATCGACATCGCGATGCCGACGCAGATCGTCTGCACGTCGGGCTTGATGAACTGCATCGTGTCGTAGATCGCCAGTCCCGCGTACACCGATCCACCCGGCGAGTTGATGTACAGCGAGACATCCTTCTCGGGATCCTCGGACTCCAGATGCAACAGCTGGGCGACGATCAGGTTCGCGATCTGATCGTCGACGGGGGTTCCGAGGAAGATGATCCGCTCGTTGAGCAGGCGGCTGTAGATGTCAAACGCTCGCTCACCTCGCGAGGTCTGCTCTACGACCATTGGCACAAGTGGGCTCATCGTCCTCGCTTTGGTTTCGCTTCGCCGGCCCGATTCCTTCTGCAAGGCTAGCGACCCGGCGTCCACAAGCGGCCCGGCGTTGCGGCGGCCGGCTCCTCAGCGCGCTCCTGCCCGGGCGTCCACAGCTTCTCCTTGGCAAGCGCTCGCGCGACGGGGATCGGCGTCGCCGCATCGGCGATCAGCTCGACCGCCTGGCGCGCGGCGAGGCTCTCGCGTAACTCCTCCAGGCGCCCGGCCGTGCGCAGGTCGTCGATCAGCTTCTGCGGCTCGGCGCCCTCCCCCTCGGCGGTCGGCGCGATCGCGTCCAGCAGGTCCTGATCAGAGGGTTCGATCCCCTCCTGCACGACGACCGCCGTGAGGACGGCCTCGCGCCGCAGCGCCCGCTCGGCGTCGGGCCGCATCTCGCTCAGGACGTCTGCCTCGGGACGCCCGATCACCTTCAGATAGGCCTCGCGCGAGATCCCGCGATGCGACAGCGAGTGCAGCGTGCGCTCCCACATCTCCTTCGCACGCGCGTCGATCAGCTCGTCGGTGACAGGCACCTGCGCCTGCGCAACCGCGGCGTCGAGTGCGGCCTGGCGAAACTCGTCCTCGGCTTGTCGCTCCTGCAGCTCGGACAGGCGAGCAGCGATGTCCTCGCGCAGCGCCGCGATGTCGTCAAAGCCCGCGTCGACCGCGAGGTCGTCATCGAGGTCGGGCAGCCGCTTGCTCTTGACCTCCTTGACGGCGACCTGGAAGATCGTGTCGCGGCCTGCCAGCTGCTCGTCGGAGTAGTCCAAGGGGAAGGTCAGCGAAAGCTCGCGCTGCTCGCCTGCGCTCGCGCCGAGCAGCCCCTCCTGAAAGCCCGGGATCAGGTTTTCGCCCAGCTCCACCAGCTGGTCGCGACCCTCGACGCCGGGGATCGGCGCGCCGCCGTCCGCCAGCGCGGGCGGCTCGCCGCTCGGCCCGGGCGCGGCCTGCGGCGACTCGTCCCCGGAAGCCAGACGTGCCGTGTAGTCGACGACGACGAAATCACCTTCCTGCGCCGCGCGCTGCACCGTGTCAAGGCGCGCAAGGCGCTCGCGCACGAGCTCGATCTCGGCGTCTATCTGCTGCTCTGTGATGTCAGGCTCGCCGCGTCCCACCTCAAGGCCCTTGTACTGACCGAGCTCGGCCGTCGGCAGGACGCCGATCTCGATCGAGAACTGCAGCGCGTCGCCCTGCGGGGGCAGCCCCGCGAGATCGATCTTCGGGTCCCCGACGGGCACGATCCGCGACGCTTCGATGGCGCCCGCGTACCAGCCCGGCAGTCCCTCGCGCACCGCCTCGTCGAGCACCGCGTCGCGCCCGACACGCTGCAGCACGAGCGGAGCGGGCACCTTCCCCTTGCGAAACCCGGGCAGTTTCATGCTCCGACCCAGCTCGCGCGCGGCGTCCTCAACGCGCCGCTGGAGCTCCTCGGGTGCGACCTGCACGTCTACGCGCACGCGCGACTCGGGCAGCTCTGTGACTGTCGTCTGGACCGCGCCGGCCATCGCCGCCACGATACCGTGCGCCGTGATGGCTTCGGCCCGCGCGCGCGCCCGATCACCCAGAGCGCTTGAGACCTGGCTGTGGACCGGTCCGCTCGGTCACCTCGTGGGGGGCCTGCTCGACCTCGGCACGGCGCTCGCGCTGCATCTGCTCGCGCGCGCGCGCGGCCGCCTGCGCCAGAGAGACTGACGGTCGCCCTGGGTGACGGTCGCCCTGGGGGCGGGCCGCGCAGGCCCGCTCGCGCGCAGCACCCTCGCACCCGGCCACGTCGGGCGCGAGGGAGAGCCGACCGCGCCCGCTCTACGCGGCCGCGCCGGCCGTGGCGCCCGCGAAGGCCAGCTTCACGCCGCGCGGCACGACGAGCACCGGGCATGTCGCGATCTCGATCAGATGCGTCGCCGAGGAGCTCAGCGAGACGCTTCCCTGCTCGGCGTCAGAGCGCGAGTCGATCACGAGCATGTCCGCCTGCTCGTTGGCGACCGGGGCAACCGTCGCGCCCAGCGCGCGAGCCAGCGCCTCGGCGGTTGCCTGCGCGCCCCCGTCGGCGTCGCCGACGGCGACGATCCGCTGGACGCTGCCGCCTGCGGCGGCAAGGCCCGCCGGGGCGATCGCGATCGCGGTGCGCCCTCCGTCGAGCAGCCACTCCGCGGAGTTGCCGATCCCGATGTGATCTTTCGCGGTGTGCGAGTCAGAGCAGAACACGATCACGCTCGCGCCCACCTGCTCGGCCAGCGCAGCCAATCCCGCCGGCGTCGAGCGGTCGGTCACGACGTGCTTTGCGACGCCGGGAATGCCAAGCAGCCCAGCACCGCGCTCGACGAGCGCCTCGGCATCGGCCTGGGCGAGCGTCTCCTCCTCGCGGTCTGGCTCGTGCGCGTGGCGCACGTATGCGAGCGAGACCTCCGCTCCGGCCTGGCCGAACAGCCTGGCCAGTGCCAGCGCGTCGTCCTCGTTGGCGGTCCCGTCGTATGAGGCAATGACCTTGATGGACATGGCGTCCTCCTATCAGCGATCAAGTTGGGGTGGTTTCTCGGGGGTGGTTTCTAAACGATCATGGCATTCTCCTGCCATCAGCACCAATGAGGATTGTGATGGCTATCATTAGTAGTGCTAATGCCACTCGCCAAGGCCGTACGTCCCGGATGCTGAGCGTCAACCGGCTGCGCGTGCTCAAGGAGGTCGCCTACCGGGGATCGTTCTCCGCCGCCGCCGAGGCGCTCTCATACACACAGTCGGCGGTCTCGCAGCAGATCGCCGCGCTGGAGACCGAGACCGGGATGGCGCTGCTGGAGCGCCACCCGCGAGGCGTCAGCCTGACCGCGGCGGGCCAGACCCTCGTCGGTCACGCCGAGGGGATCCTCGCGCGCCTGGACGCGGCCGAGACGGCGCTGTCGGCGATCGCCGGCCTGCGCGGCGGGCGGCTGCGGATGGCCTCGTTCCCCACGGCCGGAGCGACCCTCATGCCGCTCGCGATCGCCAACTTCCGCGCCGCCTATCCCGATGTGGAGCTGACGCTCGCCGAGGGGGAGCCGGAGGAGATCGTCCCGCGGCTGGGCGCCGGAGAGCTCGACCTCGCGCTGCTGTTCGAGTTCGCGGGCGAGAGCGCGCTCGACCAGGACATGACGCGGGTGGAGCTGCTCGAGGACCCGATGTGCCTCGCGCTTCCCCGCGAGCACCCGCTGGCGGCCAAGGGCCGGGTTCGCCTGGAGGATCTGGCCGAGGAAGCGTGGGTGCAGACATCACGCGAGAGCCCCTGCGCTCGCCACGTCGTGCGCTGCTGCCATGCGGCCTCCTTCGACCCGAACGTGTCGTTTGAGAGCGACGACTATCAGACCGTCCAGGGGCTGGTCGCGGCCGGCGTCGGGGTCGCCCTGATCCCCGAGCTCGCGCTGTCGGTCGTGCGCGAGGACATCGTGATCCGCGCCCTCTCCCCCAGACCGCCCGCCAGGCAGGTGATCGCCGCGGCGCCCGCCGGCGCGCGCCTGGTCGCGGCGGCACCGGCGATGCTCACAGCCCTCGAAGACGCGGCGAAGCGCTATGAGGGGCTCGCGAAGTCCGCGGAGGCCTGACGGCGGGGCCAAACCAGCGCCAGCAAGCGCATCGCGAGCTCGCGTCCGAGGCTGGTGTCACCTTGATGTGACGATGAGCTTCCTGCTGGTGAGCATCGCCGTGCTGGTCGGCGCCGCGTGCGCGGTCGCGCTGCTGCGCGTCCGCTCCGGGCACGACCGCGCCGCGCTGCTGGACGAATTGAGATCGGTCACGGCCGACAACCGTGAGCGCATGCGCGACGAAATGAAGGCGATCTCGTCCGACGTGCTCAAGCAGACCGGCGACTCTCTGGCGCAGCGGCTCGGCGAGCGCGAGCGCGCGGCGATCGGTGAGATGGCGCGACGGACCGAGGAATGGAAGGGCCTCGTGCAGCCGGTCAACGAGAAGCTCGGAAAGGTTGAGAGCGAGATCGGACGCCTCGAGCGCGAGCGCAAGCAGGCGCAGGGCGAACTGGCGAACATGGTGCGCCAGCTGCACGAGGGCGTGGGCGGCCTGCGCCAGGAGACCGGCAACCTCGTGTCGGCGCTGAAGCGCCCCACCACGCGCGGCTCGTGGGGCGAGATCCAGCTGCGCAACGTCGTCGAGATGGCCGGCATGGTCGCGCACTGTGATTTCGTCGAGCAGGGCACGATCCAGACCGGGGACGGCAGCCTGCGCCCGGACGTGCTGGTGCGCCTGCCCGGCGGCAAGGTGATCGTGGTGGATTCCAAGGTCCCGCTGGACGCCTATCTGGCGGCGCTGGAGGCGAGCGATGACTCCCAGCGCGAGATCCATCTGGCGCGCCACGCCAAGCAGACGCGCGAGCACATCACCAAGCTCGCGTCCAAGGCCTATCACCGCCAGTTTGACGCGAGCCCGGAGCTGGTCGTGATGTTCGTGCCCTCCGACGGCATCTACCAGGCCGCGCTGACCGAGGATCCCGCGCTGATCGAGTATGGCGTCGCCCAGCAGGTACTGATGGCCACCCCGACCACCCTGATCGGCCTGCTGCGAGCGGTTCACTACGGCTGGCGCCAGGAGCTGATCGCCGAGTCGGCGCGCGAGATCGCCGAGTCAGCGCGCGAGCTGCATCGACGCCTTGGTCGCTTCGTCGAACCGCTCGCCCGGGTAGGTCGCCAGCTCGACTCGGCCGTGTCGGCCTACAACGAGGCGGTCGGCTCCTTCGATCATCGCGTCGTCCCACAGATGCGGCGCATCGAGCAGGCCGGCGCCTCCTCTGAGCGCGAGGTGGCTTCGCCGCCGTCCGTCGAGACGACGGCGCGCGCGGTCAACGCGCGGCTGGCGGATGCTGCGCCCGAGCCGGCGGTTGACCGTTCGCGGCCACCGTCACCGCAGGCGGAGCTGGTCGAGCTCGCCCCGGCGATGCCGGCGGACGATCCACAGGACTGGCCGCACGAGGCGATCCTCCGCGCTCGCGCCGGGCGAGGTCGAGCGCCCAGCGAGCCGATCCGCGCCGACCGGCAATGAGCATCGCGATCAGCGCGAGCGCCGCGGGCACCGTCGCGGGCAGCTCGTCTACGGCGAAGAACAGCAGGTCAAAGCCGAGCGCCAGCAGCGCCGTCAACACGGCGCCGCGCAGCTGCACCGCGCGATCGGCGGCAACGAACAGCAGCGCACCGAGCGCCGCGGCGACGAACAGGTCCCCGTAGCCCATCACCGCCGAGCCGAGCTCGGCGCTCTGCAGCCGCGGCAATCCGGCGGCCGGGTGAGCGGCATTCAGCGCGTTGTTCGGCTTCTGCAGCAAGTCGGAGACCACGAGCGCCGTGTCGGCCAGCGCCATCGCCACGATGCCGCCGGCCAGCCAGCGTCGGGGCGTGACCGCGGCCAGCAGCGCCCCGAGCGTTACGCAGCTGAACGCCGACAGGGCCAGCGCGGCCGCCTGTCCCGCGAGCCCGCCCCGGTCAGCCCAGGCCAGCCCGAACAGCGGCACGACCAGCAGCGCTCTGAGCGGGCGGGCGCCGCTGGAAAGCCAGCCGAGCCCGAGCGCGGCCAGCACCGGCACCGCGCCCAACGCGAGGTAGGTGAGGCCCTGTGCGCTCGCGTGTTCTGCAGCCCGCGTGACAACGACGAACAGCACCACCGAGGCGGGCAGCGCGACCGCCCAGCTGCGGTCGCGCAGTCTGGCCAGCCACGGTGCAGCGGGTACCCGCGGCAGCGTGACGAGCGCTCCCTGGGTGAGCGACAGCAGCGCGATGGAGATCCAGAACGGAAGCACCATCGACCAACATAGAGCCCGCTCAGTGCCCGAGCTGAACCGTCTTCACGACCAGCAGCGCCACGGCTACGACCAGATAGCCGCGCAGCAGCAGCATCGTCGCCTTGCGCGCAGGCGACCACGTCGGGCGCTCGAGCAGCGCCAGCGGGGGCATCGTCCACATGCTGCGGCGCTCGGCGGGTATCTCTGAGACTTCCACCGCCTCGGCCGCTGGCCGGCTGCGCAGTACATAGATCGCCGCCGCGCCGACGACGACGAGCATCGCGAGCGTCAGGTAGCCAACCAGCCGCCCGACGTCGATCCCGGGAAATAGGGTGCTCGTCACGAGCACCAGCGAGAGCTCGACGAGCAGGCCGATGATCACGCCCGCCACGACGTTCAGCCAGGGCGGGTTGCGCCACGGGCCGAGCACCTCGCGATCGTTGCAGAGCAGCAACAGGAAGACGGTCGCGCTGGGCAGCAGCACCCCGGCCAGCGCCTGCACGGAGGTCGTGATCAGACCGAGCGGCGCGTTGGGGATCAGCACGATCCCGGCCCCCGCCGCCACCATCAGCGCGAAGGTCGCATAGAAGGCCTTGGCGTCGAGCGGACCCCGGTTCAGCGAGTGCTTGGCCTCGAAGACATCGCCGAAGGCATAGGAGGTCGCGAGCGTCACCGCCGCCGCGCCGATCAGCGACGCGTTCAGCAGCACGATCGCGAACAGCGTGCCCGAGCTCGGTCCCACACGCTTGGCGAGTTCGCTCGCCACCGCGCCGGCGTCGGTGAAGTGCCCGAACGACGGGGTGCCCACGAACGCGAACGCGGTGACCGCCATCAGCGCGCCGGCGCCGATCACCACGATGAAGGCGCCGATCACGGTATCGGCGCGCTCATAGTTGATCCAGCGGGGCGTGATCCGCTTGTCGACGATGTTCGACTGCTGAAAGAACAGCTGCCATGGCGCGACCGTGGTGCCGACGATCGCGATGATCAACAGGATCGCGTTGGAGCTCGCACCACCGCTGATTTCGGGCGTGAAGGAGTGCTGGGCAATGTTCGACACGCTCGGGTGCACGAGCACCAGCAGCGGGATGACAAGGAAATTGGCCACGATGAACACGTACATGAAGCGCTCCCAGCTGCGGAAGCTGCCGGTCGAGGTGATCGCCACGAGCGTGACCGCCGCGAGCGGCACGGCGACGTACTTGCTGACCCCGAAGTAGCCGAGCGCGAGCGTCACTCCGATGAACTCGGTGACGATCGTCAGGAAGTTGAGGACGAACAGGTCACCGACCGAGAACCATCCCCAGAAGCGCCCGAAGCGCTCGATGATCAGGCGCGCGTGGCCTACGCCGGTGACCGCGCCCAGACGGATCACCATCTCCTGGTTGACGACCAGCACCGGGATCAACAGCACGAGCACCCACAGCAGGCTCGTTCCGTAGTTCTGCCCGGCCTGCGCGTAGGTGGAGACGCCGCCGGCGTCGTTGTCGCCGACCATCACGATCAGTCCCGGGCCCATGATCGCCAGCAGCGCCATCGCGCGCGAGCGCCAGCCGTGGCGCTCGCCGCTGTCGTGCAGGCTGATCGTGCCGAGCGCACCGCGGATGTCGCCGATGTGTGCCTCGTCCAGGACGGGCGGAACGCCGTGCGGGCGCGCGGGCTCAGCCGCGCCCTGCGGCGGTGACGGTTTGACAAGCGTCGTCCGCTCATCGGTCATCTCGGTCAACCTCCTCTCTACGCTCGGGCTGTCTCACGCCGCGCGCGAGCGTGGCGCAACATCTCGGCGCGCGCCAGAGCGGACGGCGTCCCGGTGCAGCGAGGGCTAGGCCAGCTGGGACGGGCCCGACGGGCGTGCGACCGGCTCGGTACTTCGTGGCTGTTCTCGCTCCATGCCGGCCCCCTTCCTTCTCGCCGTTGGCGGGCTCATCCGGGGTCCAGCCTAGCAACGGCGGTCAATGACCACCGGGCGCCTGGCCTGCACGGCCAAGCGGCACAACCGTCAGTCACGCGCGACCCCGAAGCGCCGTCGCCAGCCAATTGGCAGCGTGAGCTCGAGCACGTCGTCCACGGTGATCACCCCGATCATCCGCCCGCCCTCCCCGAGAACCGGGAGCATCAGCAGGTTGTAGTCGGTCATCGTGCGCGCGACCTCCGGCAGGTCGGCGTCGGCGCTCACCGCCTCGGGCTCGTGCTCGGCGACGTCGGCCAGACGCGCCTGCGCGCTGGCGCGCAGCAGCGCGACGACCGCCACCGAGCCCGACAGCGCGCCGCCGGCGTCAGACAGATACACCGTCGTCAGCATCTCCGGCGCCAGCTCGCTGGAGCGCAGGCCCTCGATCGCGGTCTCGACAGACGCCTGGTCGCTCAGGCTGACGAAATCCGGGCTCATCAGCCCGCCAGCGGTCTCGGGGTTGTAGCCGAGCAGCAATTCGATCTGGCGACACTGCGCGGGCGGCAGCAGCGCGAGCACGTGCGCGCGGCGCTCCTGATCGATCTCGGCGATCAGGTCGGCAGCGTCGTCGGCGGCCATGCGTCCGATGACCGCCGCGACCTGCTCGTCCGGGCGCTCGCTGATGAACTCCAACTGGTGATGCTCGTCGAGCTCCTCGAAGACGTCGGCCTCGAGCTCGCGGTCCTGGCCGACGGCCTCGATGATCTCCTCGCCCTCGTCGTGCGAGGCGGCCTCCACGAGGTCGGCGATCTCGGCGGGGTGCAGGTTTGCGAGCTTGCGGTGGGACAGGCGCAGGCGTGCGCTGGGAACGTGGCCCACGAACGGCTCCATGTCGGCCCAGTCCTGGAAGGGCCTGTCGCCGATAAGCCCGCGCAGCGGGCGGGGAAGCCAGCGCCGCAGGCGCGCGCGCGGGCTCGGATCGAGGCCGACGACACGCCACCAGCCATCGATGCAGGCCAGCTCGATCTCGTGCGCGGTCACTAGACGTGGCGGCTCGGCCTCGACGTTGACGAGCTTTCTCCCCAGCACATCCCCGCCCAGCAGCACCTCGCCCACGCGCCGCTCGAAGCGCCCAAGGCTCAGCTTCTCGCCAGCCAGCCGCACGCCGCCCGGTCGAAGCTCGGCGACTCGGTCGATCGGCACGAACAGGTCGCGCCCGCCGATCCGCGCCTTCAGCCCGGTCACCGGCGGATAGCCGCCGTCGGCCAACCGCACGATCAGATCCTCGACACGCCCGAGCCGCTCACCCGCCCGATCGAGCAGCGGGCTGCGCAGCACCGCCGACAGATGCACGACCTCCTGTGTCACAGCACGCCTAACGTTAGGCCACGCGGCGGATTCGTCCGGGAGACGCGGTGCTAGCCAGCTTGGCCGCTGTCCACGCCAACCAGCAGCGCCGCGCCGAGCGCGCCCCCGAGATCGCCCAGCTCGGCAAGCCCGACCCGCGGGGGGCGGTAGTCGAGAAACAGGTGGGGCTGCATCGCAGCGACGATTCGCTCCACGTAGTCCTGGCCGAAACGCACGCCCAGCCCGCCGCCGATGATCACCGCCTCCACATCGAGCAGGTTGACGGCCGATGCGATCCCCGCCCCGAGCGCGCCGACCGCGCGGTCGATGAGCTCCGTCGCGAGCTTGTCCTGATGTCCCAGCGCGTCCGCCCACACCCCGCTCGTCAAGCGGGTTCGTCCATGCTCCTTCATCAGCTTGAACAGGTCGGTCTTGCGGCCCCTGTCGACCATCTTCTTCGCGTGCCCTTCCATCGCCGCCCGACCGGCATAGGCCTCGACGCAGCCCCGCCGCCCGCACGTGCAGCGTGCGCCGCCGAGCTTCACGACCATGTGCCCGATCTCGCCCGCCCCGCCGCGTCCCATCCAGGGGCGGCCATCGAGGATCAGGCCTGCGCCCACGCCCGTGCCCCAGAAGACGCCGAGCAGCGAGCTGAACTCGCGACCGGCGCCCAGCCTGTGCTCGGCGCCGGTCGCCACCTGGACGTCGTTGCCCAGCTTCACCGGCGCCCCGAGCGCGCGCTGCAGCGTCTCCCCGAGGGGAAACGCACCGTCCCAGCCGGGCAGGTTGCGCGCGCCCGACACGCTCGCGCCTTCGATCGTGCCGGGCGATCCGACGCCGATTCCCGACAGAGCGGAGGGAGCCAGTCCTGCCGCATCGCTGGCTTCGCGCAGCGCGGCCTCGATCTCGCCGGCCACCGCGGGCGGGCCCCCGCTGATCGGCGTCGGGTGGCGCGCGGAACCCAGCACGTTGTGCTCGCCATCGACAACGACCGTCTGGATCTTGGTGCCGCCGAGATCCACTCCGCCATAGCTCGCCATCGTCGATGATCATCGCGCATCGGTCCCGCGAAACCTGGCCTGACGCACAGTTTTAGGCGGGCTTGCAGGGTTTCTTCGCCCCCTCTTACGCGCTGGCGAGACAGTGAGACAGGCTGCACATGACAAAGCACACAGACGCATCCTGGCTCGTGTATGCACTCGGGGCTTTATGCGTCGGTGCGATCGTCGCCGCAATCCTCGTAGTCGGCCCGGCATCCGGGAGCCAGACGACGCTGACCCGGACCGCGACCGTCGCACAGGGCGTTGTCCAGTCGACCGTGTCGGGCAGCGGCAACCTCCAGCCGATCAGCCAGCTCAACCTCGGTTTCAAGACGAGCGGCACGGTCACTCACATCTACGTGACCCAAGGCGAGCAGGTCGCGCAGGGCCAGCTGCTGGCGACGCTCGACCCGCAGAGCGCCGAAGTGACGCTCGAACAGGCAAAGGCCGGGCTGCAGTCAGCCGAAGCCAACCTCGCCAAAGAGGAAGAAACCAACGGCGAAACCTCAAGCGGCTCGAGCGCCGGCAGCCCCACCGCCTCCACCGCCTCGGTGCACAGCGAAACCCCCTCACAGACCAGCGCCGTGATGGCGCGGGCGGCAGCATACCCGAGCGGTCCGCCGGGCACGACGACCACGCCCGCCAGCCCGACTTCCACCAGCACGACACCGGCGAGCACCAAGCCTACGAGCACGACGCCAACGAGCACTTCGCCGAGCACCCCGCCCACGAGCACCACGCCGAAGGCCTCGACCCCGAGCAACACTAAGACCAAAACGACGACGCCGGCGAGCAGTGCGCCTAGCAAGAGCACGACCACCGCGCCCGAACATCAGACCAAAGCGGCGAGCTCCGCCCCGTCCTCGTCGAGCTCCAGCTCGTCCTCCTCCAAATCCACCATCAGCGCGGCGACGCGTGAAGCGAACCTCGCTTCCGCCAGGGCAACCGTCAAGAGCGACAAGCTGACCGTGCAGAGCGCCGAACAGGCCGTCCAGGACACCAAGCTCTACGCGCCCGAGGACGGCACGGTCGTCTCGCTCCCAGGCCAGGTCGGAGAAGTCGTCTCGGGAAGCGGAACGACCAAAGCATCGAGCGCGAGCAGCTCCTCGAGCGGATCGGGATCGAGCGCAGCTGGGACGGCGGGCAGCGCCTCCGCGGGCCGCTCCGGCGCCGGCTCAACGGGCGCGTCGAGCTCCTCTTCGAGCTCCTCCAGCTCGGCGTTCGCGGTGCTGAGCGACCTCACATCGATGCAGCTCGTCGTCCCGCTGAGCGAATCGGAAATCAGCCACGTCACGGATGGGCAGGTCGCCACGGTGACCGTCGAAGCGCTCGAAGGCCGCAAGTTCGCGGCCCACGTCAGCGAAGTCGCCATACTCTCCACGAGCAACAGTGGCGTGGTCAGCTACGACGTGACCTTTCAGCTCGACCAGATGGAAGCTGGATTGAAGCCCGGCATGAGCGCCACCGCAGAAGTGGTCGTCAAGCAGGAAGAAGGGGTGAACGTGCCGACCAGCGCGATCTCCGCGGGGACGGTGACCGTGATTCAGAACGGCAAGCAGGTGCGCCGGCGCGTGGTCACCGGCCTGGCTGGCAACACGTCCACGATCATCCTCAGCGGTCTGACGGCGGGAGAAAAGATCGCCCTGCCGGTCGCCGCGAGCACCACCAGCACGAGCGGGCGGGGCGGCACCGGGCGGGGCGGCCTGGGCGGCGGACTGGGCGGGGGCCTCGGCGGCGGCGGCGGCTTTGGCGGCTTGGGCGGCGGCGGCGCGGCCTTGTTCAGGGGCGGCGGCTAATGCGGCGCCCTCTGCGCTCCCGCGCGGCGACCCGGGCACGCATGGCCCGCACAAGGCCGCTGGTCCGGCGTACCGCTCCGCGCACCGCCTCCGCGGTCCGCGACGGCGTGCATCCCGTCATCCGGGTGCACGAAGTCACGAAGATCTTCGCACTGGGCCAGATCCGAGTTCGCGCGCTGCGCAAGGTCTCGCTGCGCATCGACTCCGGCGACTTCGTGGCGATCATGGGCAGCTCGGGCAGCGGCAAGAGCACACTGATGAACATCCTCGGCTGTCTGGACATACCAACGAGCGGCCGCTACCTGATCGACGGCGTGGACGTCGGCCATATGGATGAGGACGATCTCGCCGACCTGCGCAACCGCAAGATCGGCTTCGTCTTTCAGAGCTTCAACCTCGTCCCGCGCACCAGCGCGCTCACGAACGTCGAGCTGCCGCTCGCCTACGCCGGCTTGCGGGGCGCTGGGCGAAGAAAGCGTGCAGAACGCGCGCTGCGCTCGGTGGGGATGGCCGACCGCATGCGCCATCAGCCGTCAGAGCTCTCGGGGGGCCAGCAGCAGCGGGTTGCCATCGCGCGGGCGCTCGTGGCCAACCCATCACTGATCCTCGCCGACGAGCCGACGGGCAACCTGGACTCGCATTCCACGGAGGACGTCCTGCGGATATTCGCGCGCCTGAACGCCGAAGGGCGAACAGTGATCATGATCACCCACGAGCCCGACGTCGCCGACCAGGCCAAGCGGGTCGTCCGGCTGAGCGACGGCGAGATTGTCGAGGATCGCCGTACGGCGGGCGTACACGATGCGCCGCCCGACATCCGTGGCCAGAAGTCCGCCCACCAGCATCCGATCGAGCCCGGCGTCGCGGGGGGCCAGCCGTGATCGGTCCCGAGACACTACGGATCGCGTGGAGCGGGATCACCGCGAACAAGCTCCGCTCAGGTCTGACGATTCTCGGGATGACGATCGGGGTCGCCTCGGTGATAATCCTGATCGCCGTCGGCAACGGCTCCTCCAAGGCCGTGGCATCGCGCATCCAGAGCCTCGGCACCAACGTGCTGGTCGTGCAGCCTAGCGGCGGCTTTCGCGGCGGTGCACGCGCGAGCACCACGACGACGGTCTCGCTGACAAAGGCTGACGCCGAAGCGCTGCACAATCCAGGCGTCGCGCCGGACGTCAAGAGCGCCTCCCCGGTGGTCAACGCGACGGGCGTGAAGCTCGTCTATGGCAGCTCGAGCTACGAACCAGCCTCCTTCGTCGGCACCACACCCTCCTATCTGACAGCCCACAGCTACAAGCTCGCCGAAGGCACTGCGTTCACCGAAGCCGACGTCAGCGAACACAAGCGTGTTGCCGTGATCGGCCAGGAAGTCCTGCAGGAACTGTTCGCCGGACAGAGCGCCGTCGGGCAGAACATGAAGGTCGACGGGAGCAACTACGAAGTGGTCGGTGTGCTGGCCAAAAAGGGAACCAATGGCGCCACGAACGAGGACGACGTCGTGATGGCCCCGATCACGACCGTGCAGAACTCGCTCACCGGCCCCGGGCCGATCGACTCGATCACCGTCCAGGCAAAGTCCGAATCCGCGCTCAACGCCGCAGAAGCAGAGGTCACCCAGATCCTCGAGGAACGCCACAAGATCAAGGACGCGGCAGAACCCGGCTTTAGCGTGCTCAACCAGGGATCGCTGCTGGAAACCTCGAGCTCTACCAGCAGCGTGTTCACCACGCTGCTCGGAGAGGTAGCCGCGATCTCTTTGCTCGTCGGTGGGATCGGAGTGATGAACATCATGCTCGTGAGCGTCACCGAGCGGACTCGCGAGATCGGCATCCGCAAGGCGATCGGCGCCAGACGGGGGGACATCCTCACCCAGTTCCTGACCGAGGCCGTGCTCGTCTCCCTTTTCGGCGGGCTCACCGGCGTGGCGGTGGGGATCATCGGCAGCCAGTTCAAGATCGCCGGCGTGCAACCGGAAGTCGCCACGTACTCGATTTTCCTCGCCTTCGGCGCAGCCCTGCTCTCCGGCCTGTTCTTTGGCACATACCCGGCCGCACGTGCCGCCCACCTCAGACCGATCGAAGCGCTGCGCTTTGAGTGAGCCATCATCCCCCCATCAGGAGCCTGTCATGCCCGAAGAGCCCGTCATGTCCCCGGACGAACCCGTCATCGGAGACACCTCCGCTCACGACACCGCCGTTCAGGCGCAGCAGACCGCTGCATATGAGCCGATCGAAGCGCAGGACGAATGGCTGGAGGAGCCCTCCGAGCTGCCCCGCCGGCCGCGCCGGCGCCTGCTCAGCCCGGTCCCGCTGGCGCTGCTGGGCGTGCTGCTGATCGCCTGTGGATTCATAGCCGGCGTGCTCGTCGAGAAGGGCCAGGCCTCGTCTAGCTCCTCCACCACAGGCGCCGCCGGGGGTCTCGCCGCGCGCTTTGCGGCCCTCCGCGGGGGCGCCGCGGGCGCGAGCGGTGGCTCTGGCGCGGCGGGCGGCTTTGGCGGCGGTGGGGTGGCCGGGGCCGGAGGCGCGACTTCCGGAAGCGTGGCCAACCTGAGCGGAAACACGCTGTATGTCACAACCGCTGAAGGCAACACCGTCAAGGTCATGGCCTCGTCCGGGACGACCGTGACCAAGACCGTGAAATCCGACGTCAAGGCGATTCACCCGGGTGAAACGGTGACCATCACGGGTGCCACGGCCTCCGACGGATCGATAAGCGCCGAAGCGATCAGGGTCGGCGGCAGCGGCGGCGGACTCGGCGCGCTGTTCGGTGGCGGCGCGAGCAGCAGTGGGTCCGGCGGCGGCGCAGGTGGCGGCGCGAAGGGTTCCAGCTCGAGCAGTGGCGCTCCAGCGCTCTTCGGACCCGGAGGCTGAGCTTAGGAGCACGTAAGGCCGGCCAGTTACCGTTGCCCGCGGTCTCAAAAAGTCAAGCGGGCACCGGCCGCCCGGCAGGGCGGCCGCTAGTCAAAGGAGCTCAATGCATCACATCAAGCGCAGCAAATCCAGGCCCCGGACGAGGCCGATCCTCGCGCTGACCCTGCTCGCCAGCTGTCTGGCGCTGGCGGCCTGCGGCAGCTCGGGCTCGAGCACCACAACGAGCACCAGCGCGGCGTCCACGACAACGGCTGGCGGCGGGACAGGTCCCACCGGGGCGGGCACCGGACGCTTCACCGCGCTGCGCGAATGCCTGCAAAAGAACGGGATCACCTTGCCGAAACGGACTCCCGGACAGCGGCCACGCGGCGGGGGGCCCGGCGGCTTCTTCGGCGGTGGCACCGGCGCCAAACTTCCAAACGGCGTGACGCCCGCCCAGATGCAGGCCGCACTGAAAAAGTGCGGCGCAGGGTCCGTCCCCGGGCTGCGCCGCATCAACACGCCCGCCTACACACAGGCCTTCACCAAGTTCGCCGCCTGCATGCGCGAACACGGCGTCAACGTCCCTGCCCCCAACACCTCGGGCAACGGTCCGGTCTTCAGCACGAGGGGCCTGAACGTCAACAGCGCCACGTTTCGCTCCGCGCAGGAAAAGTGCCGGGCCGACATCGCCGGCCTGCTTGGCCCGCCGCGCGGCGCCAGCGGTCCGTCGGGCGGTCCATCGCCGGGCGCCACAGGCTGAAACGGCTGAACTCAGGGGCCGGACGGCCCAGCGGGGCCGGTCGGCCCGGTGCTCCCTGGGTCAGCGATCGCCGCGGAGGTCGGCTTCGCGGCCACCATCGGCACCGGGAGCGCCGCAACGCGGGCGATCAGCTGTTCCCACTCGGCCGCGCTCAATTCGCCGCCGGCGAGCGCCGGCGGGGCCGGAGCGGTTGGGCCGGTCGCCGCTGAGTGCGCGGGGCTCGCCGGTACCTGGCCGCGCCCGCGCACCGGAGACGGCGCGAAGGCGATCTCCAGGTAGTCGCCGTGGTCGGCTCGCGCGAGCGTGCTCGGAGCGCCCGGGTAGCGCATCAGGCTGACGATCTTGCGAGGCACGAATTCGCCCTGGAGCGTCAGCAGCGTGCGAATCGTCGTGTCGGTGATCGATCCTGTGCCCTGGTGGCCGGCGATCGGGATGCCGTTGACCTGCGTGATCGCCAGCGCGTCGCCCGCGTGTCCGGCGGTCACGTAGCCAGCGGCGGCGTACGCGCCGCGTGCGCACGGCAGCGTGCCCACCGTCGGCTTGAGGCCGCTGCGCGAGAGGAAGCCGAGCACCGCCAGCGCGCGCTTGTCGATCGCGCCGGAGGCGACTTCGCGACGCGCGCACGGCGACATGGCAATGCCGGGATCGGCCAGCACCTCGCGCTCCAGCTGACTCTTGGAGAGCAGGAGCACGTCGCTTGCGGTGGCTGCGATCAGGTTGACTTCGCCTTTGGCCCCCTGCGGATGAAGCGCCTGGTCGAGCTCAGACCAGTTGGACAGGATCGCGCGGGGATCCACGCCGCGAGGGTCCCCGGCAAGACGGATCGCGAAGCGAAGATGCCCGTATCTCGCGCCGGCGGGCGCCCGCACGTGCCCGAGCACCGTGCCCTGGGCGACCACCGAGCCGCTCTTCAGCGGCAGCTTGCTGGGAGTCGGGGTCGCGTGCCGGTGGGTGGCGCGAATCGCGGCGGCGGCGCGCGCGTCGGGGTTGCCCGGATGGGCGAACAGGCGGACCTTTCCCATCCCGGCCGGGGCGGCTTCTTCTGAGGCAGCCGGCGCGCCTGCGCCTTCGCCGGTCGCGCCAGCGCCCGACGACGAGCCAGACGGCGCCGCGGGAGCCGGCTGTCCGGCGGACGGCTTGACGTTGAGCGTCACCGGTGAACGGCCTCCCGCGCTCGCCGGGCGCGACGGCTTGGGGTCGCTGACGCCCGCCTGCGCGATCACCGCCGTGCTCGCGGGAGCGCTCGGCGGCTTGGGCAGCGTGTATGTCGGTGCGATGCTTCCCAGGCCCGCGTAGGTGAAGATGTCGCCGAAGACGTCGCGCAGGATCACGTACCGGCCCAGCTTGCGCGACGCGCCGAGCCCGACGACGCGACCGCTCTGCACCGCGACCACCGCGGCGTTGCGCGCGGTCATCAGACTCACGAGCTCGGGCTGTTCGCCGGCCGCGGTCGCCTTGGCGCCGGCCGCGGCTGCCGCCGCCGCAGGCGTCGGCGGGGTGCTCGGGGGTGTGACGGGCTGCCCCGCGGCGCCGGGCGATTTCGCGCCCGAGGCGTCCGTCGAGCCGCTGGAGGGCGCCGGGGCGCCCTGGACGGGGACCGCGTTGGCCGTCGCGCTCGAGCTCGCGGGCGGCGCTGGTTCCGGCGCTCCCCACAGCACGCGCTTGCCGGTGACGGGCGGGCGGCCGTCGACCAAGCCGCTGAGCGTCGCGATCACGGGCGTCGGGTAGCTCGAGATCAGCTTGGCGCGCAGGAGCACCGAGTCGACGTATTCCTGGGAGTGGTTGTAGGCGAGGATCGCCCCGCTGAGATTCTGTGCGGCGCCGGCCGCGCGCAGGTAGCGCGCCGCCGCGAAGATCGCGTCCACCGGGTTGTACGGGTCCGCGTATCCGGCGTCCAGCGCGTCAACTCCATACTGCAGCCAGGTCGAGGGCATGAACTGCATCCAGCCCTCCGCGCCGGCCGTCGACACCGACTGGTCGCTGCCGTAGTTCGTCTCGATTTCGTTGATCGCGGCGAGGATCTGCCAGGGCACGCCGTACTCGACGGCGGCCGCCTGGTAGATCGGAAGCAGAAACAGCGGCACGCGGTAGAAGGCCAGCGCCTGCGCCGACGCGGCCGACCCAGCCAGCTGCCCTGCAAGTGCCGCGGCCTGTCCGGCCGCCAGCGCAGGCGGCGGCGCCACTCCGTTGGGACCGGTGGCGCCCGTCGCGCCCGTCGAGCCGGTAGCGCCGCTGCCCTGCGGGCCGGTTGCGCCGCCGGGCGCGTGGGGAGCTGCGTGCGTGCTTGCACGCTTGGTGCTCGGGCCGCTCGTTTCGCTCCCGGTGGCTTTCTGGGACCCCTGCCCGACCACTCCCGGCACCGGAGACGACGCGGGCGCCGAGCCGGACGTGGTGGCGGGAGGCGCGGCGCTCGGGGGCGGAGCGGCGGGGCCGGTCGATGTGGTCGTCGAGGCTCCCGAGGAGCCAGTGGAGCTCGACCCTTCGGTGGTGCCGGACGTGGGCTTGGAGCCGGTCGAGGATTCGGGCGCGGTGATCGGCGTCGAGCCTTTGCCGCCGGATGGCCCGCCGGGAAGCGTCGAGGCGAATGCCCCGTCTGACAGCTGTCCGCCGAGGCCGGCGGCGGTGAGCCCTCCCCCAGCGAGCGCCGCGAGCACCTTGCGCAGCACCCGCGTGCGCGGGCTTGTCAGCGGCGGCACGCGCCCGCTTTGGTCATCGTCTGGTCGTCCCATGGTCTTGTCCGAGGCAGTCCGCGTGCGCGGTTGCTGGGCCCCGGCTTCAATATCGGCACCCAATCACTAAGCCGTAAAGGATTGGTAATCACACGTAATCACGCTTATCCCGCTACGACCGGGCGATCGCGTACAGATCCCGTGCGAGCGGCTCTGAGCCCCGTCCCGCCGACCAGCGGGCGCGCACCTGCGGGCCACTGCCAATCCGAGCGAACCAGGACGCGACACGATACTCTAGGACCCGATGGAAGCTGTACTTTCGGCTCTGCAGATCGTCATCTCGGTGATTGTCGTGCTGCTCGTGCTGATGCACTCGGGCAAAGACTCCGGCCTGTCCGGAGCGTTCGGCGTGGGAAGCGGAGCGGGGCCGCTGGGAGGCGGCTCGATGGTCGAGCGCAACCTTAACCGCTGGACGATCTTCTTCGCCATCCTGTTCGTCGTGAACGCGATCGTGCTGCTCAGGGCGCCGTGGGAATAGCGGCGTCGTCCTCGCGCTCGGCCCGCTCAACTTGATCCTCGACCGGCTCGCCGCCGTTGCCCTCGGCGTGGCTGCCGTTGCCGTTGGCGCCGTCGCCGTTAGCGCCGTTGCGATCGTTGCCTGACGCGAGCGCGGCGGGGAGCGGCCTGTCCAGGCGATCGAGGATCGCGAGCGCCTCGACGCGCAGCGCCGCATCTGTCTGGCGATAGTCCTCGCGCGAGAGCTTGCCCATCCGGTAGTCGAGCTCCAGGTCGCGGATGTCCCGGTACTTGGCCTCGCGGGCCGCGACCAGCGAGGCGCGCCCGGCGCTCTGGGCGCCAACGGCGACCCGGCGGCGGACGGCTCCGGGTGCGGGCCACAGGGCTGTCAGTCCGCCGGCGAACACGATCAGGCCCCCGATCCAGATCCACATGACCAGCGGCGAGACGATGAAGTGAAACTGCGCGGGCGGCGGGTGCTGAAGGTAGGTGCGGGCCAGGTAGGCGATCCCGATGATCGCGTCCGACGGCGGGAGTGTGCGGTTGCCGACCTGCACGATCCGCTGCAGCGCGGGGGTTTCGATGTCGGGCTCGATCGCACTCCAGATGTCGCGCGTGATGCCGGCATCCATGCTCACGTGGCTCACCGGCTGGCCTGCAATCAGGCTGGCGACCGTGCCGCCGCCTTCCTGGGAGGCATAGAAGCCCTCGCTGGGATTGAGCGTGGCGACATGGCGCCCGCGCTTTGTGACGTCGATCACGGCCCCGAGGTTTAGCGTCGAGCCCGTGTGGGCCGCGTCGTCCTTCGGGGTGACCGTCGCCGTGGGGCGTACATAGCGAACGTCGTAGGCGCCGACGCGCGTGGACTGGCCCGGCGAGAGGCCGAGCTCTGAGGCGTGCTGGAAGGACGAGGAGGCGGCTACGCCGACGAACAGCACGGCGATGCCGATGTGCACGATGTAGCCGCCGTAGCGCCTGCGATTGCGCCGCACGAGACCGAGCAGCGCGACGGCGCGCGCATCCCCCGTCATCGCGCGTCGCGCCTGGGTGCCGCGGACGAACTCCTGCGCGACGGCGCCGAGCACGAAGGCCGCGCAGCAGAACATCGCGATCGCCAGCGGGCTGCCGTGCACGCCCGCCGCGAGCAGCGCCACGAGCAGGCCCAGCGCCAGCAGCGTCGGCGCAAGGAAGTTCCGGCGCGCGTTGGCGAGCGTCGCGCGGCGCCAGGCGATCACGGGGCCGATGCCGCTCAGCAGCACGAGGACGAGCGCAAGCGGCACCGTGTAGCGATCGAACCAGGGTGGCCCGACCGACGCTTCCTGCCCGGTCAGCGCCCGGGAGATCAGCGGGAACCAAGTGCCCCAGAAGATCACGAAGCAGAGCCCCACGAGCACGAGGTTGTTGGCCAGGAAGATCGACTCGCGCGACAGCAGCGAGTCCAGCCGGTGCTCGGAGCGCAGCATGTCGCGACGCGACACCACGAGATAGATCGAGCCGACGATCAGCGCCGCTATCAGCACGACGAACGGCACGCCGAGGGTCGCCCCGCCAAACGCGTGGATCGAGTTGAGGATGCCGCTGCGCACGAGGAACGTGCCCATGATCGCCAGTGTCCCGGTGGCGCACACGAGCGACACGTTCCACACCTTCAGCATCCCCCGTTTCTCCTGGATCATCAGCGAGTGCAGGAACGCGGTGCCTGTCAGCCACGGCATCAGCGAGGCGTTCTCGACCGCGTCCCAACCCCAGTAGCCGCCCCAGCCAAGCTCGGCGTAGGACCAGCGGGCGCCGAGCAGGATGCCCATGCCCAGCAACAGCCAGGCCGCGAACGCGAAGCGCCGGATCGCCCGGATCCACTCGGCGTCGACCCTGCGCGCCAGCAACGCGCCCATGCCGAACGCGAGTGGGATCGTGCACAGCGTGTAGCCCGAATAGAGCATCGGCGGGTGGATCATCATCGTCGGGAAGCGCAGCAGCGGATCCAGCCCGACGCCTTCGGCGGGAGCCGGGCTGGTCGTGTCAAAGGGCGTCGCGTAGAAGATCATCAGCGAGACGAAGAACCCGCCCAGGCCGAGCAGGATCGCCGTCGCGTACCCGGCGACCTCGCGCATGCGCCCGCGCAGCAGGAACAGCGCCAGGCTCGACCACAGCGACAGCAGCCAGGCCCACAGCAGCAGCGAGCCTTCCTGCGAGGCCCAGACCGCGGCGGCGCGGTAGAACGTCGGCGTCGTGCGGCTGGAAGTGTCGGCGACCGTGTTGAACGCGAAGTCGTTGCGCAGGAACGCGATCTCGAGCACCGCGAACGCAACCGTCAGGATCGCGGCCAGCGCATAGACCGAGCGGCGCCCGGAGCGCATCAGCGCGGGCCGTCGGCCACGGACACCGGCGATCGAGGCGACCGCGCCGTACAGACACACTGCCAGCGCCAGCAATAGGCAGGCGCGCCCGACGACTGCCATCAGCGCCCGCCGTCGGGGCGGTTGAGCCGCGCCCGGCCAGGATGCATCGGTCGCGGATACATCAGTAGTTCTGCTTCTCGCTGGCCGGGGCGGTCTTGTACTTCGACGGACACTTAGTGATCAGCGAGTCGCGTTCCCCGATGAACCGTGCGCCCTCGCGCTGCACGGTCACGATCACCTCGCGGCCTTCGCGAAACGGGTCGGGGACCGTGCCGGTGTAGGAGACCGGGATCGTCGTGCCGCCGACGCGATCCTCCACGCTGAACGCCAGCACGGGGCCTGCGCGGTGTACCGATCCCCCTACGACCGTGCCGGTCAGCTGGTAGCTGCGCCCCGGCTGGGCCTGGCGGACGAGCTGGCTCGGGCTGAGGGCGGGGCTCGCGGCGCTGAAGCTCGTGTAGATCAGCGCGCTGGCGAGCATCACGGCGACGGTCAGCGCCGCGATCAGCCGAATCGTGCGCTTGCGCGATGGGGCCATCCGGCCAAGTATTTCAGACGGGTTTTCACCTCGCGTCGGGGCTCGCCGGCTCTCGCACGAGCGCACACGCGCAGCTCCGACACGAAATCATGCTTGCACAGCGAAACCTTCGCCCGTGTAAAGCGTCCTATAGGTGAGCGATGCGAGCCAGCCTCCCAAAGCCCCGTGACCGACGCGGCCGTTCCCGACGGCACGACAGCCGCACTTCCTGCACCCCCGAGCCGGCTCCGGCGTCCCCCTCAGCGGTCCAGCGAGTGCGCGAGGCGGGCGGCCCGGTCGATCACGCCTGCTACAGCTGCGCGTGCGGCTACGTGTTCGTGGCCCAGGTCTCGACCACCGTGACCTGCCCCCACTGCCAGGCCGGACAGGCCTGGTAGGCCGGCGCGTCGGCCACCCGGCCGGCCGACGGCAGCCCGGCGCAGAGACCGGCCGATCTCCAAGCCAAGGGACCAGCCGAGCGACCGAGCTGGGGCCTAGCGCGTCTCCCAGGCCTCCTCTTGGCGAGTCAGCGTGAGCACGCTCCTCGGCAGCTTCCCGGCGGCGACATCGGCGACCGTGACGTTCTCGAGCACCTTGCGCAGGTTGACACGCAGCGCGATCCAGACCTGCGTGAGCGACTCTGCCGAGCCGACATACTCGACCTCCTCGGGCCGCTGGCCGCGCACGCCAACCAGCGGTCCCTCGACCGCGCGGATCACCTGCGCGAGGCTGAGCTCGGCCGGCGGCTTGGCCAGCCAGTAGCCGCCCTCGGGTCCGCGCTGGCTGCGGACGATCCCGGACGAGCGCAGCTGCGTGAGGATGTTCTCCAGGAAGGACAGCGGAATGGCCTGCGCCCGCGCGACCTCGTCGACCTTGCGCGGCGACTGCTGGCTGCTGCCGGCGAGCTCCACGACGGCGCGTACGGCATAGTCTGCCTTCGCGGTGACGTGCATCGGTGGATTCTCGCGGAATCGGCGGCGGAGGGGGGTTGCCAGGCCCGGCGCGTGCCGGCGAAGGCACGGAAAACGCGCCTGCCCGAAGCGCGAGAGATGGGAGCCGTAGCATCTGACCATGCGTCGCGGCTGGCACTGGGACTTCGAGGACGACGAGCGGGCGACCAAGCTCGGTCGCCCCGCGCGGCCGGCTCCCGCGGCGCCCCCGCCGCCCCCGCAAGCCACCGCACGCACACCGGCCTGGAAGCTGCGACGTCGCAGGGTCGCGGCATCCCTTGCGGCATTGGTCGTGGTGGCCTGCGTGGCCGTCGTCCTGTCGGCCTCAGCCTCTCACCGCAGTTCCGCGTCGCCGGCCCTGCACGCGTCGGCGGGCACGGGGCACCGCGGCACAACGACGGACGCTCGATCCAAGACCCCAGCCGATCCGGCGAGCGGCAATCGAGCCGTGGCGAGCGTCCTTGCGTATACGCCCTTCATCAAGGCGGGCGGGTCGCACGGACGCGACATCGCCCTGACCTTCGACGACGGGCCCGGGCCCTACACGCCCGCCCTGCTCGACGTGCTCGAGCGATTCCACGTCCAGGCCACGTTCTTTGCGATCGGCATCATGGAGCGCTACTTCAGCGCGTCGACCCTCCGCGAGATCCGCGACGGCGACGTCGTCGGCGACCACACCGAGACCCACCCCGAGCTCGCCCGGCTGTCCGCGCGCGAACAGCGCGAACAGCTGTACGAACAGATCGCTCGCATCGAACTGCTGGACGGCCCGAGACCGCGGCTGTTTCGCCCGCCCTACGGCTCCTACAACGCCACCACGATGCGCGAACTGCACCGGCTGCACCTGCTGATGGTCCTGTGGTCGGTGGACACCGACGACTACCTGCAGCCCGGCGTCGGCGTGATCGTCGAACGGGCGCTCGCCGGCGCGCATCCGGGGGCGATCCTGCTGATGCACGACGCCGGCGGGGACCGTCTGCAGACGATCGCAGCGCTTCCCACGATCATCACCAAGCTCCGCGAGCGCGGCTACCAGCTGGTGACCGTGCCCCAGCTGCTGGTCGACGACCCGCCGCCGGCCGGCGAACCACTGCCGGCAAACCTCAGCGGCGACTGACCGCCCGCGGCGCCGCGCGCTAGGGAAGGTCCTGCGAGACGTAGCCGTTGGCGTCGACCGCGTAGATCATCAGCGCAACGCGCTGGCTCGCGCCGTCCGGCGGTGCGATCGTCAGTGTCCCGGCGGGGCTGAGGCGGACCCAGGACGGGACGGGCGCACCGCCGGGTTCCTGCCAGATGTAGAAGCGATACGGGGCAGCGCCGCCGGTCGCGCTGAGCCGCACGATCGTCCGCGTTCCGTCGGCCACCGAGCCCAGGCCCGGGGCCGTGATGCGGATCCCGGGGTTGACGGGGTCCGGCGCAGAGCCGGCGATCGCCAGCTCGATCGCAGACGCGTGGACCGCGCCGCGCGCCGCGCCCGCGGCCCGGTCGAACGAGCTCTGTGACAGCAGGCTGCTGGCCAGCCCGCGGATCGTGCTCATCGCGTTACCCGCGTGCGCCGCAGCGCTCACGACACATCGCCTCATCAGCGCGAGCGCATAGGGCGACGCTGCGACAGGCGAGACCGCACGAACGAGCGTCGACGCGACGCAGCGCTCCACCGCCGCCGGAACCACAGCCCGCTGTCGTACGTCGTGCAGGAACATCCAGGCGAGCCCGCCGAGCGTCGCGTGGACACCGCGCGACGGGTCGATACGGATCTCCTGAAGTGCCTGGACCGGTGGCGGCCGTCCGAGTTTGAGCGTGGCGCGCCGATGCGGCCCGAGCACGATCACCTGCTGACTGGCGCCCGAGCCAACGGCCTGGAGGGCGCTCGCGAGCGCCGCGTCAACCCGGCCCGAGAACCAGTATTCGTCCTGTCCGACCGGACCGCTGACAGCGATCAGCAACGGCCACGAGCCGTTGTTGGCGAGCTGCAGCGGCGCCTCCGCCTGGCTTGAGCGCGCAAAGCAGGCCGACAGCGGGTCGCGCGGGCTCACAGCCGGCTCGACGAGCGAGAGCCAGGACGGAGCAGGATCGCACGGCTGCCCATCAGCGCCCGCGCCCGCTGCGCGAGCTGCGCCAGCGCCCCGCAGACCGATGGCGACGGTCAGGACCGTACCCGCTAGCACGATCGCGGCCACGCCGAGCAAGAGCCGGGCGAGCCCAAGCACCCCCCGGCGCGCGCACGCCCCCGGGCGGCACGCGCCGCCCGGCAGGCTGTCCCTGGATGATCGGCGGCTCACGGTGTCAGCGTCCCCTTTGTGTCCCTCGCGGGCTGCGGACGTTTGTCTACGATATTAGCTCAGCTCCCGGCGGGCCGAGCTGTGCGCTCGCTCCCACCGTGCGCTGTCCCACAAACCCCTCGGAAAACGAAAAGGCGCGATTACATTAGACCCGATGCGCCGGTCGACCGGCGGTTACGGGCAGAGCGACAGCTATCCTCAGCCCGCATGCGCGGGTTGCAGGGACGTCGCACGAGACACCTCGGGGATGGACGTCGAGGGTCTGCACGCGCGACGTGAGGCGCGCCGTCGCGCGCTGCGCCGTCGCCGCGGCCTGGCGTGCCTGGCCGTGGCGCTCGCGCTGGCCGCCGTCGTCGTGCTCGTCACGCGCAGCGGCGGGTCCTCGCGCGCCGGCGAGACCACGGTCGGCGCCCCGTCGTCGACGCGATCCGCCGCGCACGACGCAACAGCCCACCTGACGGGCGCTCGAGGCGCGCCGGCGAGCGGACATCCCGGAACCGACCCGATCCCGATCCTGATGTATCACGTGATCGCCGCGCCGCCGGCAGGCGCGCCCTTTCCCGGCCTATATGTCGAGCCCGGCGAATTCGCGGCCCAGATGCAGGCGCTGAAGAGCGCGGGCTGGCACGCGGTCACCCTCGACCAGGTCCGCGCGTACTGGCGCCAGGGGGTCCCGCTCGGCCCGGGCAAACCGATCGTCCTGACCTTCGACAACGGCTACCACTCCCAGTACACAGAGGCGCTGCCGCTGCTGCGGCGGCTCGGCTGGGTCGGCGACGAGAACATCCAGCTCACCGGCCTGCCGCCCTCGCAGGGCGGGCTCACGACGACGCAGATCGGCGAACTGCTGGCGGCCGGCTGGGAGCTCGACACCCAGGGCATCAGCCACGCCGACCTGATCGCGCTCGACGCCCAGCAGCTGCACGATCAGGTCGCCACCGCGCGCGCGACGCTCCAGCAGCGCTTCCACGTCCCCGTGAACTGGTTCTGCTACCCGTCGGGCCACTATGACGCGACCGTCGTGTCGGCTGTCAGGGAAGCCGGCTACGTGGGGTCGACCACGGTCATCCCGGGCTGGGCCCACACGTCAGAAGACCTCTATCGCCTGCACCGCCTGCGCGTGCTGGGCAACACCAGCCCATCACAGCTGCTGGCGCTGATCGCCGCCACGCGCCAGGACCCGCCGGCCCCGCCCTCTTACGGCGGCGCCTGAAAGACCGCCGCACGCCCGCGGGCGCGGCGCGACGGCGAGGCGCGGGGCGCCGCTAGATGAGGAAGCTGAGCGGCGAGGTCCCGCTCTCGACCGCGAGTTTCGTGTCGGCCACGTCGCAAAACGGGACGATTCCGACGACGACGTGCGGCGGATCCTCGCGCAGGAAGTACTCGGCGGGTGGCACGTTCCAGGCCTTGTCGGTCTGCACGACGAGCCGGTTGACCGGAACGTCGATCGAGCTCAGCGGGATCCCGAGCTCGTCGCGCATGTGCAGATAGACGCCCGGCGGCGCAAAGGCGAAGAAGAACTCGAGTCCGGACTGGCGCATGAACGCGATGCTCGCGTGCACCACGGCTCGCGTGCCGGCCCAGTCCTCCGACGCGAACCGCCCGAATTCCGCGACGCGCAGCCGATGGCTCTCGATGAACGCCCGCATTCCGGGGCTGAGCAGGAAGTAGTGCTCGGCGTCGATCTCCGGCCGCTTGGAGCCCAGCTCGAGACCCACGGTCGACACCACGCGCGCGCCCCGGCGCGCCGTGAACAGGACGTCGGGGCGGGTCACCCAATGGGCGTTGTAAGTCGCCTCGTAGCGGGCCGCACAGAACTCGAGACCCTCGCTCATGTCAGCCGCGACCATCGTTGTGCTGACCGTCGGCGCATCCGTGATCCTGATGCGCCCCGTTCCGGGCCGGATCCCCCCGCGTGCTGCGGGCCGTATGTTGCGCGTCGGCCGACGTGTCTTGGCAGAGGTGCTCATCGAGGGCTCGATCGGCGCCGCCGGCTGGCGGTCTGCTCCGAAAGCGCCGTCGAGGCGCCAACCGTATCACGCTAAGACGGCGATCCTGGGCCATTTCGGCGACGTGCAAGAGCGCGTGCGAAAACGCCCGCGCGACGCCCCGTCAGCGCCCGCCGTGGCGACCGTTCGGTAGAGCGGCGGACGGGTCTCGAACCCGCGACCTCGAGCTTGGGAAGCTCACGCTCTACCAACTGAGCTACCGCCGCACGCCGGCGAATATTACGTGCCCGGGCCGCCGCGCCCCGGCGCGGGTCTACCCTTGGTAGCCGTGCGACGCCAGCTCGTTCCGATCCTCGTCTCGCTCGTCGGCGCCTGCCTGGTCGGACTGCTGGTGTATGGCGTGTCCGCCCAGTCGGCCAGCCGCACGCTCGATGACCTGGTGGCACAGCACAAGCTCCCGCGCGCGCCCGACGCGAGCACGCTGCTCCCGCTGCTCGGCGGATCGGGCGAGTCGTCGCTGGCGGCGTTCAAGGGCAAGGTCGTCGTGCTGAACTTCTGGGCCTCGTGGTGTCAGCCCTGCCAGGTTGAGGCGCCGCTGCTGCAGCGCGCCCAGGGGCGGCTGGCGCGTGCCAGCGCTACGGTGCTGGGCGTGACCTATCAGGACGCCTCGCCGGACTCGCTGAGCTTCGCGCGCACCTATCACCTGACTTACCCCAACCTGCGCGACGGCGGCGGCGGCTTCGTCCGCGCCTACGGCACCACGGCCCTGCCGGAGAGCTTCATCGTCGACCGCAGCGGCGACATCGTCGCGATCTCGCGCGGTGAGATCGGAGAAAACTTCCTGCAGCGCGCCGTCGCGCTGGCGCGCGGCTCGTGAGACCGCGGCGCTGCGGAGCGCTGGCGGGCGCGCTCGCGCTGGCGATCGCCGCCAGTCCGAGCGGGATGGGCGTCGCGGCCGCAAGCCCGTCGCTGCCGACGATCGAGCGTCAGGTGATGTGCGTCACCTGCAAAATCCCGCTGAACGTCGCGCAGTCGCCGCAGGCGAACCGCGAGCGGGCGTTCATCGCGAGCCTGATCGCGCAGGGCCAAAGCGAAGCGCAGATCAAGCGCGCGCTCGTCACGCAGTACGGCTCGACGGTGCTCGCGCTGCCGAGCACCCACGGCTTCGACCTCGCCGCCTATCTGGTGCCGCTCGCCGCCGTGCTCGGCCTACTGGTCGCGCTCGCGCTGCTGCTTCCGCGCTGGCGCCGCCGGGCGGGCGGGCGGGCCGGCGGGCTGCCGGCTGCGACGCTCAGCGCCAGCGACGCTGCGCGCCTGGACGCCGACATGGCGCAGTTCGACTGAAGACCGCCTGGTCGCGCGCTCGCGGCGCCGTCCCGCCCGCCCTACATCTCCTGCGGCGCGTCCACACCGAGCAGCTGCAGGCAGCGCGCGAGCGTGTCGCGGGTCGCGATCGACAGCGCGACGCGAAACGTTTCGGCGGCCGGCGGCTCGGCGCCGATCACGCGACAGTCGCGGTAGAAGGCAGTGAACACCTGCGCGAGCTCCAGGGCGTAGGCCGCGATCCGGTGCGGGGCGCGGCGCTCGGCGGCCTCGTGCACGACAGCCGCAAAGGCCAGCAGCTGCGCGATCAGCGCACGCTCGGCGGCGTGCAGCGGCCGATATTCGGTCTCACCGAGCCCGGCCGGCGCCCCCTGCACGAGCTCGCGCCGGGCCCGCGCGAGCATCGAGGCGATGCGCGCGTGCGCGTACTGCACGTAGTAGACCGGGTTCTCGCTGGACTGCTCGCGCGCGAGATCGAGGTCGAGGTCGATCGCCGTGTCGTGCGAGCGCGAGAGCAGAAACCAGCGGGCGGCGTCGACGCCGATCTCATCGACGAGGTCGTCGAGCGTGACGAACTCGCCCGCGCGCTTTGACATCTGCGCGCGCTCGCCGCGGCGCACGAGGTGCACGAGCTGCATCGTCAGCAGCTCGAGCTGCGCGGGATCGCCGCCGAGCGCCTCGTAGGCGGCCTGCATGCGGGCCACGTAACCGTGGTGGTCGGCCCCCCAGACGTCGATCTGGCTGGCAAAGCCGCGCTCACGCCTGACCTGGTGGTAGGCGATGTCAGACGCGAAGTAGGTGTGCTCGCCGCTGGAGCGCACGAGCACGCGGTCCTTGTCGTCGCCGAACTCCGTCGTGCGCAGCCACAGGGCGCCCTCGCTCCGATACGTGCGGCCCTGCTCGTCGAGCATCGCCAGCGCGAGCGCGACGGGGCTCGGGTCTCCGGCGTGCAGGCTGCTCTCGTACGTCCACGAGTCGAAGTCGACGCGAAACCGGCGCAGCGAACGCTGCAGCTGGCCGACGATCACCGCAACCGCGGCCGCGCCGAGTGCGGCGGGCTCCTGCGAGGACGCGCCGGGCAGGCTCGCCGCCAGCTCGGCCACGTAGGCTCCCTGGTAGCCGTCGTCGGCGACCTGCTCGCCGCGCGCCCGCGCGCGGATCGACTCGCCGAGCACCAGCACCTGCGAGCCGGCGTCGTTGACGTAGAACTCACGCTGCACGCTGTGCCCGTCGAACGACAGCAGCCGCGCCAGCGCATCCCCGTAGGCCGCGTTGCGGGCGTGCCCTACGTGCATCGGGCCCGTCGGGTTGGCGGACACGAACTCCACGAGGATCGGCCGCGGGCGGACCGCCTGATCGGCGCCGTAGCGATCCCGCTGGGCGAGCACCTCGGCCAGCGCGCCGACCAGCCAGGAGTCGGCCATGAACAGGTTCAAGAAGCCCGGCCCGGCGACCTCGTAGCGCTCGAGCTCGCCGCCCAGGCTCGACGTCAGCCCGTCGCCCAGCCGCTGGGCGATCTCGCGAGGCGGCGCGTGCAGACCCGGCGCCAGCAGGAGCGCCGCGTTGGTCGAGTAGTCGCCGAGCTCCGCACGCGGCGGACGTTCGAGCGTGATCTCCGCGGTGGACTGCGGGCCGTCGCCGAGCCCGCGTGCGGCCTCGATCACCGCGGCGCGCAGCCCGGCGAGGCGGGTGCTGGCGCCGGGCAGCTCGCTCTTCGCGGGAGCAGGCTCGTCGCTGGCAGGAGGGTCGGTCATCGGTCCGTGCGCGGCGATTGCGATACTAGCTGCGTGAACGATCAGGACTCAGGCGCCGAGCGCCACATCAACATTCACCTCTCCCCCGAGATCATGGGGGGCGTCTACGCGAACTTCGCGAACGTCAGCCACTCCGACTACGAGTTCACGGTCACCTTCGCGCGCGTCGACCACGAGGTGGAGGCCGAGGAGGTCCCGGGCGTCGTCGTCTCGCGCGTGAACCTGTCGCCCCGCTTCATGCGCGAGCTGATCGACGCAATGGAGGACAACTACTCCAAGTGGCGCACACGCGAGGGGATCAAGAACCTGCCCGAGTACGGCGGAACCGAGGCTGGGTCAGACGAGGGGTAGCGTTCCGGGTCCGGGCAGCAACCCCGGGGCCGTACCGCCGCGAGCCGAAGGCGATGAAGGTCGCGGTCATCTCTGACATCCACGGCAACCGGCAGGCTTTCGAGGCGACGCTCGAGGCGGTCGCCGCGAGCGACGCAGCCGAGCTGTGGTGCCTCGGCGACCTCGTCGGCTACGGCGCGGAGCCCGACGCCTGCGTCGCGCTGGCGCGCGAGCACGCGGCGGTCTGCCTGGCGGGCAACCACGACCTCGCGGTGGCCGGCGAGCTGCCGCTCGAGGAGTTCTCGCGCGGCGCGAGCCTCGCCGTGCAGTGGACACAGGAAGTGATCGAACCGCAGAACCTCGCCTTCCTGGCCGCGCTCAGCCCCCGGGGTCAGGAGGGGCAGATCGGCCTGTTCCATGCCAGCCCGCGCGACCCCGTGTGGGAGTACGTGCTGTCCGCGCTGCTGGCCGAGCTGTGCCTGGACGAGCAGCAGCAGCGCGTCTGTCTGATCGGGCACTCGCACGTCGCCCTGTCGTTCGTGCGCCGCGAGGGAGCGCTCGCCACCGGCGAGCCTCAGCGCGCGGGCAAGCAGCTGGACATCACCACGGGCGAATGGCTGCTCAACCCGGGCAGCGTGGGCCAGCCGCGCGACGGCGACCCGCGCGCCGGCTGGCTGCTGCTCGACCTCGACGACCTCACGGCGTCGTTCATGCGCACCGACTACGACGTGGCGGCAGCGGCTGGCGCGATTCGCGCGGCGCGCCTACCCGACTCGCTGGCCCAGCGCCTGGAGTACGGTCAATGACCATGCGTGCGCGCGCCCTGGCACGAGCGCTCCCGGCGACCCTGCTCGGCGCCGGCGCGGCGCTGCTCCTGGCGTCGTGCGGCGGGTCGGGCCAGGGCCTGATCCCGAGCGCCGACGCCGGGCCGCTGCAGGGCGACTTCGAACGCGTCGCGCAGGAAGCGCGCAGCGGCGGCGGAAGCTGCACCGGGACCGAAACTGCGCTGTTCAAGACAGAGCAGGATTTCGGTGCGCTGCCCCCGAGCGTCAACAGCGGCCTGCGCAGCAGGCTGCGCGAAGGCATCTCCAAGCTGCGCGAAGACGCGCTCACCCTGTGCGCACAACCACATCCGCAGGCTACCGTGACGAGCACCACTCCGAAAACGCTCGCGCCAACGAGGACGACCACGACGCCGACCGTCCCCCAGACCACGCCCACGCAGACCACGCCTCCGAAAACGACACCCGCACCCCCTACCGAAGGCGGCGGCACTCCCGCGCCAGGCGTCGGTGGCAACGAACCGGGCCCGGGTAACGGGGAGGGGCCCGGCGGCAGCGGCCCGGGCGGCGGGCAGGGCGGCGGCGAAAGCCCGGGATCGGGCGCGGGGTCGGGCGGCGGACCGCCGGGCGGCGGCCAATGAGCGAAGTGCAGATCGCCGGGCGCTACCGCCTCGAAGGCCGCCTCGGCTTCGGGGGAATGTCGACCGTCCACCTGGCGTTCGACCTGCGCCTGGAGCGCCAGGTCGCGGTCAAGCTGCTGGCCGAGCACCTCGCCGATGACCCGGCGTTCGTGTCGCGCTTTCAGCGCGAGGCCCAGGCCGCCGCCCGCCTGGTTCACCCGAACATCGTGCAGGTCTTCGACTCTGGCCAGGACCAGAGCAGCGGCCAGTACTTCATCGTCATGGAGTACATCCAGGGGGTCTCGTGCGCCGAGATCCTGCGCGACGACGGCTGGGTCGAGGTGGCCGACGCGATCGCGATCATCGAGCAGGCCTGCGAGGGGCTGCACTACGCCCACCGTCACGGCGTCGTGCATCGCGACGTCAAGCCCGGCAACCTGCTGCGCGCGCGCGAGGGCGACGTCAAGCTCGCCGATTTCGGGATCGCCAAGGCGACCGAGCAGTCGAGCATCACCCAGGTCGGCTCGGTGCTCGGCACCGCCGCCTACCTGGCGCCCGAGCAGGCGCGCGGCGAGGAGGCGGGACCGCGCGCCGACCTCTATGCGCTGGGCGTCGTCACCTATCAGCTGATCTCCGGCCGGCTTCCCTACGAGGCGACGTCGCTGACGGAGCTGGCGCTCAAGCAGCAGCGCGAGGCGCCGCCGAGGCTCGACGCGCTGGTGGCCGCGGTGACACCCGAGCTCGCGGACGCGGTCGCGATCGCCCTCGCGCTGGACCCCCAGGACCGCTTCCAGACCGCGCACGAAATGGGACGCGGACTGGCCGACGGGGCCAGCGGCGTGGCCCCGAGCAGGCCGCGCGCGGCGGCAGATGAGACCGCGTCGGCGCAGGCGACCCGCGTGCTAGCCGGCGATCGCTCGGGGCGCTCGACCGGTGCCGCGCCCGCCGCGCCGCGCACGGCCGTCGTTACCCCGCGCCAGCCGCGCCCGGCGTCCGCGGGGCGCAGGGCGCGCGCCGCGCCGATCGCAGTCTCCGCCCCGCCCGCGCGCGTCCCCCGGCGGCGCGGCCGCCGCCTGGTGGTCGCGCTGCTTGCGCTGCTTGCACTGGCCGGCGTGATCGCAGCGGCGATCCTCCTCACCGCGCCGGCGCCGACGCGGATCGCGCTGCGCAACGTCGTCTACTCCGACGTGCACCAGACCTCGGCGGCACTGCAGCAGCTCGTCTCCGAAAACACCAAATAGGCACAGCGCGCGCCCGTCCGGCGCCCATCGATGCTCGCCCTCGTCAACGTCAGCCACCTCGTCGAAGTATCCGGCTACCCGCTGCTCTTCGTCCTCGTGATGGCGGAGTCCGCCGGCGTGCCGGTCCCCGGCGAGACTGCGCTGATCGCCGCCGCGGTGCTCGCCAGCCGCGGCAAGCTGCAGATCGAGCTCGTGATCGCGGTGGCGGCGCTTGCCGCGATCGTCGGCGACAACCTCGGCTACCAGATCGGCCGTCGCGGCGGTCGCTGGCTGCTCGAGCGCCCCGGGCGCTTCCAGCGCCAGCGCCGGCAGGTGCTCGCCACCGGCGAGCCCTTCTTCGAGCGGCACGGACCCAAGGCCGTGTTCTTCGGCCGCTTCGTGCTCGGGCTGCGCACGTGGGCCTCCTGGATCGCGGGCGCGACGCACATGCGCTGGCGCTCGTTCTTCCTCTGGAACGCGCTCGGCGGCATCTGCTGGGCCGCCGGCGTCGGCCTGCTCGCCTACTTCCTCGGCAAAAGCGCTCAGAACGCGATCGAGACCTTCGGCATCTGGGGACTCCTGGCGGTCGTCCTCACGCTGATCGGCGCATACCTGCTGTATCGCCGCAGCCACCACAGGTTCATGCCCGCCGAGCGCGATGACGCATCGCGCGGCGACGACGACACGGGCGACCAGGAGCCCGCCGTCCTGGGGATCGACACCGACCCCAAGGGCCGCAGCTGAGTCGGCGACGAACGTCAGCGGCCGCTGGCCTGCGCGTGGGCGCCGCCCTGCGCGGGTTGCGCGTGCAAGCTGCTAACCGGGTGCCCGGGCTCGCTCGACCACGCTCCGGCGCACGGGGCGATGCGCTCCCACATGTCGGCCAGCACGCGCAGCTCGCCCTCTGAGAAGCGCGAGAAGAACTGCTCGCGCATCACCGCGATATGCGTGCCGCGCGCTTCGCGCAGGCGCTCACGCCCGGTGGACGTCAGGCAGGCGTAGGAGCCCCGGGCGTCCTGCTCGCACGAGCAGCGCTCGAGCAGCCCGTCGCGCTCCAGCCGATCGACGAGTCGCGTCAGGCCGCTGCGCGAAAGCTGGGCCTGGTCTGCGAGGTCGCACATTCGCATTCGTCCGCGGTTCGCGCTCGCAAGATGGTCGAGCACCTCATAGGAGCTCATCGGCAGACGATGCGCGCGTTCGAGCTCGGAGTCCAGCCGCTTGGCCAGGAAGGCATGGGCACGCAGGAGTCCTCGCCACGCGCGCTGGACAACCTCTGATCGGTCGCCCTCCCCGAGGGCGTCCTGCTCCTCAGGAGCAATCGTGACGGCGGTCGCGGTCGACATGGCTATCAATCCCCAGAGCCTTCTCAGTCCCCCAGTGCTACTCAACCGAACATAGCAGCGCGCGGCCCCGATCCCTCGATCAAGGAGCGACCTGTCATCTGCGCGGGCGCGGCGATTCCCAGCGCCTGCAGCACCGTCGGCGCCACGTCGGCGAGGATCGCCCCGTCCTGGCGCAGCGCGAGCCCGGCGACGGTCACGATCAGCGGCACCGGGTTCAGCGAGTGCGCGGTGTTCGGGCTGCCGTCCGGCTCGAGCATGTGATCGGCGTTGCCGTGGTCCGCCGTCACCACGCAGGCGCCACCGGCCTCGTGCACCGCCGCCACGACCTCGCCCAGGCAGCGGTCGACCGTCTCGATCGCGTCGACGGCCGCGTCGATCACGCCCGTATGACCGACCATGTCCGGGTTGGCGAAGTTGATGATCCCAAAGCGCGGCCGATCCTCCCGCCACGCCGCCACGAACGCCGCGGCGGCCTCGCGCGCGCTCATCTGTGGCTTGCGATCGTAGGTCGGCACGTCGCGCGGCGAGGCGACCAGCTCGCGGCGCTCGCCGGCCACCGCAGCCTCCTCGCCGCCGTTGAAGAAGTACGTCACGTGCGCGTACTTCTCGGTCTCGGCGACGTGCAGCTGCGTGGCGCCCGCGTGCGCGAGCACCGCGGAGAGCGTCGTCGCGGGTCGCTGCGGCGCGAACACGACCGGATACGGCCAGCCCTGCTCGTACTCGGTGAGCGTCGTGTAGCGCGCGACCGGCGCGGCGCCGCCGCGCCCCGTCCAGCCGGGGAGCTGTTCATCGCCGTCGCCAAACCCCGGCTCGGCCAGCGCCCGCGTCAGCTCCCGCATCCGGTCGGGCCTGAAGTTGAACGCGATCACGCTGTCGCGCGGGCCGATCCGCGCGTCGGCGCCGACGAGCGTCGGCTCGATGAACTCGTCGGTCTCCCCCCGCTCATACGCCTCGCGCACGGCCCGCTCGCCGCTGTCGGCGCGATGCGGCGCGCGGCCGTGCACGAGCAGGTCATAGGTCCGCTGGGTCCGCTCCCAGCGCCGGTCGCGATCCATCGCCCAGTAGCGCCCTACGACCGAGCCGACGCGCGCGCCGGGCAGGCGGTCGAGCCCGGCCAGCGCGTCCGCGCCGGAGTGCGGGAGCGTGTCGCGACCGTCGGTGAACGCGTGCACCACGAGATCGGCGCTCGACAGCTCGCCACCGAACTCGATCAGCGCGCGCAGGTGCGCCAGCGACGAGTGCACCCCGCCGTCCGACACCAGTCCCAGCAGATGGACCCGCTCGGCGCCGGCGAAGGCCGCGCGCAGCACCTCGCTTCCGCGCAGCGAGCCGTCGGCGATCGCGTCGTCGATGCGCACGAGGTCCTGGCGCACGACCGCGCCCGCGCCCAGGTTGAGGTGGCCCACCTCGCTGTTGCCCATCTGGCCTTCGGGCAGTCCGACCGCCGCGCCCGACGCCGCGAGCGTGGTGTGCGGGTAGGTGGCCCACAGCTCGTCGAACACCGGCGTGCGCGCCAGCGACACAGCGTTGCCCGGCCCCGGATCTGCCAGCCCCCATCCGTCGAGCACGATCAGGCAGGCGCTCGCCGCCGGCAGGCTGCGCGGGCCGGCGGGCACGCCCATCAGACGGTGGCGCTCACGATCTGCGCGAACGAGTCCGCCTCCAGCGACGCCCCTCCCACCAGCGCACCGTCGACGTCGGGCAGGCTCATCAGCTCGCCCGCGTTCTGCGGGTTGACCGACCCGCCGTAGAGGATGCGGATCTGCTGCGCCGCGCCCTCGTCGCGGTCGCCGACCAGCGCCCTGACGAAGGCGATCGCCTCCTGTGCCTGCTCCGGCGTCGCGACCCTTCCGGTGCCGATCGCCCAGATCGGCTCGTAGGCGATCACGACACGCTGCAGCTGGTCGTCCGCGACCGACGCGAGGTCGTCTCTGACCTGCTGGCGCAGCTTGCGGTCGGTGCCGTCGCTGTCGCGCTCCTCCTCGGTCTCGCCGACGCAGAGGATCGGCACGATGCCCGCGGCCAGCGCGGCCGGCACCTTCAGCGCGAGCGCCCGGTCGGTCTCCCCGCACGCCGCACGCCGCTCGGAGTGGCCGAGCACCACGCCGCGCACGTCGAGCTCTGAGAGCATCGGCGCGGAGATCTCGCCGGTGAACGGCCCCTCCGGCTCGGAGTGCATGTTCTGCGCATAGACCTCCACGCGCGAGCCGCGCGCGCTGTCGACCATCGCCTGCAGGTCGGTGAACGGCACGCACACCGCAATGTCCACGCCATCAACCGCGGACACGCGCGGGAGCAGCGCCTGGATGTACTCCTCAGCCTGTGCCTGGGTCTTGTGCATCTTCCAGTTGCCGGCCACCAGCGGGGTGCGGCCCATCAGGAGGCGACTCCGGCCCCGTCCAGCGCCTGCACGCCGGGCAGCGCGCGGCCCTCCACCAGCTCGAGCGTGGCGCCCCCGCCCGTCGAGAGGTGGTCGACGGTGTCCTCCAGCCCGAAGCGCGCGAGCGCCGCCGCCGAGTCACCGCCGCCGACGACCGTCAGACCGTCCGCCCGCGCGACCGCCTCGGCGACTGCGCGCGTCCCCGAGGCGAACGGCTCGAGCTCGAAAGCGCCCATCGGGCCGTTCCAGAAGATCGTGCCCGCGCGCGCGATCTCGCGCGCGTAGCGCTCTGCCGTGAGCGGCCCGATGTCCAGCCCCATCCATCCCCGCGGCACCTCCACGCCGTGCAGCACGCGGTGCTCGGCGTCAGCTTCCAGGCGGTCGCCGATCACCAGATCGCCGGGCGTCATCACCGAGGCACGCCCGGGCTTGACCGCCTCGGCCAGCAGCGCGCGCGCGTGCTCTGTGTCCTCGTCGTCGCACAGCGAGTCGCCAACCTTGTGGCCCTGCGCGCAGAGGAACGGAAAGCACATCGCGCCGCCGATCATCAGAAAGTCGGCGACCTCCAGGAAGCGGTCGATCACGGCGATCTTGTCGGCGACCTTGGCGCCGCCGATGATCACGCTCAGCGGGCGGGCCGGGTTCTGCATGATCTGGCTCAGCGTCACCACCTCGCGCTCCAGCAGCCGCCCGGCCGCGCTGGGCAGCAGGTGCGCGACGCCCTCGGTGCTCGCGTGAGCACGGTGCGCCACGCCGAACGCGTCGTTCACGTACACGTCAGCCAGCTCGGCGAGCGCCTGCGCCAGCTCGGCGTCGTTGCGCTTCTCGCCGGGCTCGAAGCGCACGTTCTCTAGCACGAGCACCTCGCCGTCGCCCAGCGCCTCGGTGAGCGCCCTGACCTCCTCGCCCACGACCGCCGGGGCCAGCGCGACGTCCACTTCGAGGAGCTCCGACAGGCGCGCCGCCACCGGGGCCATCGAGAGCTCGGGGTCGCGGCGCCCGTCGGGCCGTCCCAGGTGGGAGACGAGCACGAGCCGCGCGCCGTCCTCACGCAGCTCTTCGATCGTGCTCAGGCCCGCCACAATGCGCGTGTCGTCGGCGACCTCGGGGCGACCATCGGCGCCCTTGCGCAGGGGAACGTTGAAGTCGACCCTGACGAGCACGCGCTTGCCGCGCACGTCCAAGTCGTCAAGGCTCCTCATCGTCTCGCGCTCATCTTCTCGCCCCGTCTCACCCTACCGGCCGGGGCACTGGCGATCCGGCCGACCGCGGCCCCGCCGTCGCTCACAGGACCCTCTGCACGAGCTCGACGATGCGGTTGGAGTAGCCCCACTCGTTGTCATACCAGGCAACCACCTTGACCATCGTCGAGCTCATCACGGCGGTCAGCTGCGAGTCGACGATCGCCGAGAACGGGGACTTGACGATGTCGCTGGAAACGATCGGGTCCTCGGTGTACTGCATGATCCCCTCGAGCGGACTGCTCTGCGCGGCCGCGCGCAGCGCACCGTTGACCTCCTCGACGCTCGTCTCGCGCGTGCACTCGACGGTCAGGTCGACGACCGAGCCCGTCGGCACCGGGGCGCGGATGGCAAAGCCGTGGAGCCTGCCCTTCAGCTCCGGGATCACGAGCCCGATCGCCTTCGCGGCTCCGGTCGACGCCGGGATCAGGTTGATCGCGGCGGCGCGCGCGCGGCGCAGGTCTTTGTGCGGCAGGTCCTGCAGGCGCTGGTCGGCGGTGTAGGCGTGGATCGTCGTCATCAGGCCGTGGTCGATCCCGACCGCGTCGTTGACGACCTTCGCCACCGGCGCCAGGCAATTGGTCGTGCAGGACGCGTTGGAGATCACGTCGTCGGTGTCGCGGTCGTAGACCTGGTCGAAGTTCACGCCGAGCACGACGGTCGCGTCGGGGTCGGGGGCCGGGGCCGAGATGACGACCTTCTTGGCGCCCTGCGCAAGGTGCTTGGCGGCGCTCTCGCGCTGCAGGAACAGCCCGGTCGACTCGATCACCACGTCGACGCCGAGCTCGCCCCACGGCAGCGCCCCGGGGTCGCGCTCGGCGAGCACCCGCAGCGCCAGCCCGTCGACCTCCAGCGTGCGCTCGTCGCGCACCTCGACGGTCCCCGGGTAGGGGCCAAGGATCGAGTCGTACTTGAGCAGGTGACCGAGCGTGCGCGCGTCGGTCAGGTCGTTCACCGCCACCCACTCGATGTCCACCCCGGTGTCCGCCCGCGCGCGCGCGGCGCGAAACACGTTCCGGCCGATTCGGCCGAATCCGTTGATCCCCACGCGTACGGGCACTGCGCGCCTCCTGAAGCGAAAATGAACGATGCCGGGTCGCGGAGCACGGCTCCGTCGCCCGGCGGGGCCCGAAGGCTATCAGCGGGCCGGCACGCCGCCACGTTCGGGCGGCCCGCGGCGCAAGCGCCCGCTAGGACGCGCGCGTGCGTTTGTCGACGTCGCGGTGGGTGACCGCCACGTCGAGGCTGTCCCACTCGCGGTAGCGCTCCGCGAGGTGCTCGGCGATCGCCACCGAGCGGTGGCGCCCGCCGGTACAGCCGATCGCGATCACCAGATGCGCCTTGCCCTCGGCCACGTACTGCTCCAGCAGGAAGTCGAGCAGCGCGTGCAGCCTCACGTAGAGCTCCTGCAGGCGCCCGTCGCGGCCGATGTACTCGATCACGCGCGCATCGAGCCCGGTCAGCTCGCGCAGCTCCGGCTCATAGTGCGGATTGGCCAGAAAGCGCACGTCGAAGGCCAGGTCCTCGCCGCGCGGCGGGCCGTGCTTGAAGCCGAAGCTCGTGAACGTCAGCGCCAGGCGCCCGGCCACGTTGCCGGGCAGCAGCTCGTCGGCGATCTTCTCGCGCAGCGTCGCAGGCGACATGTCGGTCGTGTCGATCACCAGATTGGCTCGGCTGCGCAGCGGCTCGAGCAGCGCGCGCTCGGAGGCGATGCCGGCCCCGACGCTGCCCTCCGGGGCGAGCGGATGGCGCCGGCGGGTCTCCTTGTAGCGCGTGACGAGCGTCTGCTCGGCGGCCTCCAGGAAGAGCACGCTGTGGCTCAGCCCCAGCGCGTCGAGGTCATCGACGACGGCGCGCAGCGCCTCGAAGTGGACACCGCCGCGCACGTCGGAGGCGACCGCGGCGCGCTCGACCTTCGAGCCTTTGTGCACGAACAGCTCGACCAGCGAGCGGATCATCTCCGGCGGGAGGTTGTCCACGCAGAAGTAGCCCGCGTCCTCGAACACGTTCATCGCGGTCGACTTCCCGGCGCCCGAGAAGCCGGTGATCACGACCAGGTCGCGCAGCCGCGACTCCACGACCGCGCCGTCGGGCCCCCCGGCGGCGCCGGGCTTGTCGGCCGATCTGCGCTCGCTCGCGCCGAGCAGCGGCCGCAGGGGTCGGATCACAGCCATACGCTCATTCTGGCGCCGTTGACGGATAGCTGCGTAAGTTCTGGCTCGCCGGCCAGCGCCGCCGGCGTCCGCATGCCGGGCGCGAGCGGCGCCGGCGGCGCGCCCTACGCGCCCACGCGGTGCAGGTGGCCGTGCAGCTCGCGCGCGACCTTCGCCGGCAGGCCGGGCACCGCCGCCAGCTCCTCGCTGGAGGCGGCGACGATCGCCTCGGGCGAGCCGAAGTGGCCGAGCAGGGCACGCTTGCGCGCTGGGCCGACGCCCGGCAGCTCGTCCAGCAGCGAGCTCGTCATCGCGCGGTCGCGGCGCGTGCGATGGTGGGTCAGCGCGAAGCGATGCGCCTCGTCGCGCACGCGCTGCAGCAGCTGCAGCTCGGGCGTCGCGTGGTCGAGCACCAGCGGCGCTCGCCGCCCGGGCACGAACAGCTCCTCGATGCGCTTGGCCAGCGACACGACCGCCACGCCGCGCTCGCGAAACGCGCGCAGCGGCGCGAGGCCCGCGGCGAGCTGGCCCTTGCCGCCGTCGATCACGACCACGTTCGGCAGGGCGGCGAAGCTCGCGTCGTAGGCGGGGTCGTGCGCCGAGATGTCCGCCTGCGCCTGCCACTGCGCGAGGCGCCGCTGCAGCACCTCGGCCATCGCCGCGTAGTCGTCTGAGCGGCCCGGCGCCAGCGTGCGAATCGTAAAGCGCCGGTAGTCGGCTTTCTTCGGCGCGCCGCCCTCGAACACGACCATCGAGGCGACCGTGTGCTCGCCGCCCAGGTGCGAGACGTCAAAGCACTCGATGCGCACCGGCGGGACGTCCAGCCCAAGCGCCCGCTGCAGCCCGTCGAGGGCGTCCACCCTGCTCTGGCGGCGGCGCTCGGCGCGCAGGCGCTCCTGGTCGAGCGCCAGCAGCGCGTTGCGCTGCGCGAGCTCGAGGATCCGCCGCTTGGCGCCGCGCTCGGCCGCGCGGATCTCGACGGGGCCGCCGCGGCGGCTCGCGAGCGCCTCGGCGAGCGCGTCGTGGCCGGACTCGCCCGCGCCGTCGCGGGCCAGCTCGCGCTGGACGACGAGCAGCGCGGGGATCGCCATGTGTCCGCCGTAGTACTGCAGGATGAACTCCTCGGCCACCTCGGCGCGGTCGCGCTCGGTCTCGTTGGACAGGTAGAACGACTGCCGGTCGGCCAGCACGCCGTCGCGGACCTGGAAGACCTGCGCGTTGGCGTCGACCCCGTCGACCGCCACCGCGACGGCGTCGAACGTGTCCGCCGACCCGCTCGCCACGCGCCCGCGCTCGAGCAGCGCGCGCACGGCGGTCAGGCGATTGCGCTCGAGCGTCGCCTGCTCGAACTGCTCGGCTGCCGCGGCTGCGTGCATGCGCTCCTCAAGCTCGCGCTCGATCGTCGCAAAGCGTCCCGAGAGGAAATCGATCACGCCGTCGATTCCGCGACGGTAGTCGGCCTCCGAAACGTAGCCGACGCACGGCGCCTCGCAGCGCTTGATGTAGTAGTCCAGGCACGGGCTGCCGCTGCGCCGCCCCGGCTCGGGGCCCGTGCACGAGCGAAACATGAACACCTTCGAGAGCACGTCGAGCGTCGCGCGCACGCGCTTGGCGTTCGAATAGGGGCCGAAGTAGGCGCGCCCCGCGCGGTGGCGCTCGCGCGTGAAGTACACGCGCGGAAAGCGCTCGTCGAGCGAGATCGCGATGAACGGGTAGGACTTGTCGTCGCGCAGCCGGATGTTGAAGCGCGGTCGGTACTGCTTGATGAAGCTCTGCTCGGCGAGCAACGCCTCGGCCTCGGATGCGACGACGACGCATTCGACGTGCTCGACGCTCGCGATCATCTCCGCGTGGCCCGGGCTGCTCGGCACGCGCGCGCTCGCGAAGTGCGACGCCACACGCTTGCGCACCGACTTGGCCTTGCCGACGTAGACGACCCGCTCGCGCACGTCGCGAAACAGGTACACGCCCGGCTGGTCGGGCAGCGCGCGTCGCTGCGCGGCGAGCCCGGCCTTCCCGTCGTTGATGCGCTGCTCGTCTGTGCTGGGCTCGTCGCTCGCCATCCCAGACGAGGATACGAGGGGGTCGGCGGCGCCCGTGGCGCTGCTCAGTAGGCGCGCCAGCGACGGTAGACGGCGAGAAACGCGTACAGCACGAGCCCGACGAGCGCGAACCACACGAGCTCGCCGGTACCCGTCTGCCACATCCGCTGGCGCGCCGCGATCGCGAACAGCGTGAGCGCGAGGCCGCCGTAGAACAGCGCCCGGTAGCGATCGCCCAGGCTGTACAGCGAGACGCGATGTTCGCGATACAGCTGCAGGCCGAGATAGCCGAACCCCACGCCGAAGCCTATGTACAGCAGCGATTCGAAGATGCTCGCCGCCCGCCCGCCGCCGGGCAGCAGGTAGACCCCGAGCGCGATAACGAGCACGATCGCAACGTTGCGGGCGGTCTTCGTGCGCTCCATCAGACCAGTCTAGGCCTCAGTCGACGAGCTCCTCCAGGCGCGCGTAGGCGGCCTCGACGGCTCGGCGCGCGGCCGTGTGGCGCGCCTGCGACTTGGCCGACTCGTACTTCGTCGCCCACGCCTGCGGGTCGGCAAGCGCCTGCTCGACGGCGCGCAGCGCGGCCTCGGCATCCTCCACCTCGCGCTCTGCCAGCGCCTGCGCCGTGAGCCTGTTCTTCGACGGCCCCTTCGGCTTGGGCTTGCGCTTCGCGGCCCGCCCATCCGGCTGAGTCTCGGTGGCTGATCCAGACGGCGCATGCGCCGTCTGGCGGGCGGGCGCATGCGCCCGCCCGGGACGGCCCGCATGCGGGCCGTCCTGTTGATCGATCGAGCGTCTCGCTTCGCGCACGCGTACATACTCCGGCCAGCCGCCGACGTAGCTGTGCAGCGAGCCGTCCTCCACGACGACCGTGCGCGAGCCGACCGCGTCGAGCAGCGCGCGATCGTGGGACACCAGCAGGACCGCGCCGGTGAACGCGCGCAGCGCGTCCTCGAGCGCCTCGCGGCTCTCGATGTCCAGGTGGTTGGTGGGCTCGTCGAGGATCAGCACGTTGGCGCCGGACTGCACGAGCACCGCGAGCGACAGGCGCCGGCGCTCGCCGCCCGACAGCCCGTGCAGCGGCTTCTCAGCCTCCTCGCCGGAGAAGAGGAAGCGCCCGAGGAGCGCGCGCGCCTTGTTGGGCGTCAGGCCCGTCGCGTGCTGTGCGACCTCGAGCACGCTCTGGCCCGGCGGCCCGCCCGCTCCGAGCTCGTCGCCATGCTGCGACAGGTAGCCGACGTTCACGTTGTGCCCGCGCTTCAGCTTGCCCGCCGCAGGCTGCCGGCGGCCCGCAAGCACCTCCAGCAGCGTCGTCTTGCCCGCGCCGTTGGGACCGACGAGCGAAACGTGCTCGCCGCGCTCGAGCCACAGCTCGGCGTGCGCCAGCAGCGTCACCGGCCCCGCCGCCCCGTCCGAGCTCCGAGCGTCGGCGTCGCCGTGTGAAAGCGCACCGTCGCCCGCGCCGCCGACCTCGATGCGCGCATCGCTCAGCTCGAACACGACCCGCCCGGTGCGCTCGGGCGCCTTGAACTGCAGCCCGATCGTCGCGCTGTCGCGCGGGTCGCGCTCGATGCGCTGCACCTTCGCCAGCTGCTTGGCGCGCGACTGTGCCTGACGCGCCTTCGTGGCCTTCGCGCGAAAGCGCTCGACGAAGCGCTCCATGCGCGCGATCTCCGCCTGCTGCTTGTCGATCGCCTTGCCGAGCGCGATCTCGCGCGCGGCCTGCTCGCTGCGCCACCGGTGCCAGGGACCGGCGAAGTAGCGCGACCGGCCGGCCTCGAGCTCGAGCACCGCCGTGCCGACGGCCTCCAGGAACCAGCGGTCGTGGGCGACCAGCACGACCGCCGCGTCCAGGCCGACGAGCGTCTGCTCGAGCCATTCCAGCGACTCGATGTCGAGGTGGTTGGTGGGCTCGTCGAGCAGCAGCACCTCGGCGCCGGTGGCGAGCACGCGCGCCAGCGACGCGCGCGTCAGCTCGCCGCCGGAGAAGGTGTCCAGCGAGCGCTCCAGGTCGGCGTCGCCGAAGCCCAGGCCGCGCGCCATCCCGCGCGCGCGGTCGCGCCAGAGATAGCCGCCGTAGACCTCAAGCTGCGCCTGCGCGCGCGCGTAGCGCGCGAGCGTCACCTCGTTGTCGGCGCCCTGCGTCATCAGCCGCTCGAGCTCGGCCAGCTGGGCCTCGATCGCAAGCTCGGCGGTGCAGCCCGAGAAGAGGTAGTCGCCCAGCGGGCGCGCTCGCTCGCGCGGCGGGCGCTGATCGTGCAGCGCCAGGCGCACCCCCTTGGCGACGCTCAGCTCGCCGCGGTCGATCGACGTGTCGCCGGCGAGCATGCGCAGCAGCGTCGTCTTGCCGGCCCCGTTGCGGCCCGCGAGCGTCAGCCGTTCGCGGCGCTCCAGCTTGAACGATACGCCGCGCAACAGCGCGCGCCCGGCCATGTCCTTGTGCAGGTCCGATGCGGTCAGCAGCGCCATCGCCTGGTGATGGTAGGCGGCGGTAGGCGGCCCGCCTCGCCGCACCCGATGCCTGCCGGCCGCGGCCGCGTCCGAGTGCCGGCTCCCGCGCCCGCGCCTTCGCTAGCATCACTGCGCAAGCGATGACCGGCCGCCGGCTGACAGCCCTCGCGCTCTACGTGCTCACGCTCGCGCTGATGCTGGCGCCGGCGGCGAGCGCCAGCGAAAGCCTGAGCTACGGGCGCGGCCTGTATGGCGCGACCGACGACAAAGTCGTCACCGACGCCGGCTTCATCCTGATCATCTTCTTTCCCGTGTTCGTGTTCGCGATGAGCATGATCCAGCGCCGGCTGGAGAAGCGCAAGGAAGCGCGCAAGGCCGCCCACAAGGCGCTGGCGGGGACCCAGTGGCACGGCGGCTGGTAGCGGCGCGCGCCGGCCGGCGGCGCGGCGCGCGCTGAAGGTGACGCGACGTTGAGCGAGCGCGACGCCGTCGGCTATGAGCGGCGCGGCGCCGCCGCGCTCGTCACGATCGACCGCCAGCACCGGCGCAACGCGGTCGACGGACCGACCGCCGCCGCGCTGCACGACGCGCTCGCGCGCTTCGAGGCCGAAGACGACGCGCTCGTGCTCGTGCTGACGGGCGCCGGCGGCGTCTCCTTCTGCGCCGGCGCCGACCTGAAGGCGATCGACACGTTCGCCTCGCGCCTGCGCGCACCGGGCGGCCCGATGGGCTTCACGCGCCTGACGCCGTCCAAGCCGACGATCGCCGCGATCTCCGGCTTCGCGCTGGCGGGCGGCCTGGAGCTCGCGCTGTGGTGCGACCTGCGCATCGCCACCGACGACTCGACGCTCGGCTATCCCGAGCGGCGCTGGGGCGTGCCGCTGATCGACGGCGGCACCCAGCGCCTGCCGCGCATCGTCGGGCTCGGCCGCGCGCTCGACCTGATCCTCACCGGACGCATGATCGGAGCCGCCGAGGCGCTCGCGATCGGCCTGCTGACCGAGGTCGTGCCCCCCGGCGCGCACCTGCAGCGTGCGCTGCAGCTGGCCGAGGGCCTCGCGCGCTTTCCGCAGCGCACGATGCTGGCCGACCGGCGCGCGGCGATCGAGGGGCTCGGCATGACGCTGTCAGACGGCCTCGCCCTGGAGGCGCAGGCCGGCCCCGAGGTGTTCGAGGACGGCGTGCGCGGAGCCGCTCGCTTTGCGGCCGGCGAGGGTCGCGCGGGCACCGGCGCGGGCGCGTGAGGACTATTCTCGCCTGACGATGGCCTACTTCATCACGGGAGCCACCGGCTTCATCGGCCGCCACCTCGTGCAGGCGCTGCTGGAAAAGCGCCAGGGCAAGGTCTACGTGCTCGTGCGCAACGGGTCGCTCGGGCGGCTGGACGACCTGATCGAACGCTGGCGCACGCTGGTCGGTCCGCGCGCCGCGGGCCGCGTAGAGCCGGTCGTCGGGGACCTGCGCAGTCCGCTGCTGGGCGTCGAGCAGGAGCGCGCGGACGAGCTGCGCGGCAAGATCGACCACTTCATCCACCTGGCCGCGGTCTACGACATGACCGCGCCGGCCGAGCAGAACACGGCGCTCAACGTCGGCGGCACGATGCACGCCGTCGAGCTGGCCCGCGCGCTCGATGCCGCCTGCCTGCACCACGTCTCCTCGGTCGCGGTCGCCGGCAGCTACCACGGGCTGTTCACCGAGGAATCCTTCGACGAGGGGCAGCAGCTGCCCTCGCCCTATCACCGCACGAAGTTCGAGTCCGAGCAGATTGTGCGCGAGCAGCCCTACGTGCCGTGGCGTGTCTACCGGCCGGGGATAGTCGTCGGCGACTCGCTGACCGGCGAAATGGACAAGATCGACGGCCCCTACTACTTCTTCAAGACGATCCAGCGGATGCGCAGCGTGCTCCCCGAGTGGGTGCCGCTGGTCGGGATCGACCTCGGCGCGACGAACGTGGTCCCGGTCGACTGGGTGGCGGCGGCGCTCGATCACATCGCACACCAGTCCGCGCTGGACGGCCGCGCCTTCCATCTGACAGACCCGCGCCCGCAGCGCGTCGAGGAGCTGTTCAACGAGCTCGCGGCCGCGGCGCACGCGCCGCGCGTCGCGCTCAGCGTCGACAAACGCTTCACAGACGCGGTTCCAAAGTGGCCGCTCTCGCTGGCGCTCGCGCTGCCGCCGCTGCGCCAGCTGCGACGCGTCGGGCTGGCCGAGCTCGGGATCCCCGAGGAGGTGCTGTCCCACATCGAGCTCACGCCCACGTTCGACACGCGCGAAGCCGAGCAGGCGCTGAAGGGCTCGACGCTGGAGCAGCCGCCGGCGCTGCACGACTACGCCGCGCGACTGTGGGACTACTGGGAGCGCGAGATGGACCGCCCGACCGGCGGGCGCTCGATGCGCGAGGCGCTGCGCTCAAAGCACGTGCTGATCACCGGCGCGTCGTCGGGGATCGGGCGCGCGGCCGCGCTGAAGATCGCCGCGGCCGGCGGCGTCCCGCTGCTCGTGGCGCGCAACGTCGAGAAGCTCGAGGAACTGCGCGCCGAGATCGTCGTCGCCGGCGGCACCGCCTACGTCTACGCCGCCGACATCTCCGACATGGAATCGGTCGAGCAGCTGGTGGACCGCGTGCTCGCAGACCACCGCGACGTCGACATGCTCGTGAACAACGCCGGGCGCTCGATCCGGCGCTCGATCGCGCTCAGCTACGACCGCTTCCACGACTTCGAACGCACGATGCAGCTCAACTACTTCGGCGCGGTCAAGCTGATCATCGGGCTGCTGCCGCACATGCGCGCGCGCGGCTCGGGGCACATCGTCAACATCTCCTCGATCGGCGTGCAGGCCAACCCGCCCCGCTTCTCGGCCTACGTGGCCTCCAAGGCCGCGCTCGACGCCTTCACCCGCGTGGTCGCCTCGGAGGTGCTCGGCGACGGGGTGACGTTCACGACGATCCACATGCCGCTCGTGCGCACGCCGATGATCAGCCCGACGAAGATGTACGACGCCTTCCCGGCGATCACGCCCGAGGAGGCCGGCGAGATGATCTGCGAGGCGCTGCGCTCGCGCCCCAAGCACATGGGCACCCGCCTGGGCACGTTCGGCGAGGTTGCCTACACGCTCGCGCCGACCGCGGTCGACCGCCTCCTGCACCTCGCCTACCGGGTGTTCCCCGACTCGGCGGCGGCGAAGGGCCAGCAGGACATCGACGAGCGCGCCTCGTTTGAACAGATCGCAATGGCCACGCTCACGCGCGGCGTGCACTGGTAGCAGCCGCGACCGTTGCCCGGGCAGCGCGCGCCGCTCTTGGAGATGATTGCGCGGTGAGCGACGACGCCCCGGCGATCGAGGTGCACGCGCTGCGCAAGCGCTACGGCGATTTCGAGGCGGTGCGCGGGATCGACATCTCCGTGCGGCGCGGCGAGGTGTTCGCGCTGCTCGGGCCAAACGGCGCCGGCAAGACGACCACGGTGGAGATCATCGAGGGCTACCGCACGCGCACGAGCGGCGAGGTCTCGGTGCTCGGCCGCGACCCGGCGCGCCGCCCGATCGAGCTGCGCCGGCGGATCGGCATCGTGCTCCAGTCCGGCGGGATCTACAGCCACATCACCCCGCGCGAGGCGCTGCGCCACTGGGCGAGCTTCTATCCGAGCTCGCGCGATGTTGACGAGGTGCTGGCGCTCGCCGGGCTGAGCGGGCAGGCCGACGTGCGCAGCCGCAAGCTGTCCGGCGGCCAGCTGCGACGGCTGGACTTCGCGCTCGCGCTGATCGGCGACCCCGAGCTGATGTTCCTCGACGAGCCGACGACCGGCTTCGACCCCGCCGCGCGCCGAGCCGCCTGGGACACGGTGCGCTCGCTGCGCGAGCTCGGCAAGACAATCCTGCTGACCACGCACTACCTGGACGAGGCGCAGGCGCTCGCCGACCGCGTGGCGATCGTCAAGGACGGCCGCGTGCTGGCGATCGGGCCACCGCGCGAGCTGGGCGTCGGCGCGGCGCACTACCGCGTCGCCTACCGCGACGCGGCCGGCGAGCTGATCGAGCGCGAGACCGACGATCCGACGAGCCTGCTGCACGAGCTCACCCAGCAGGCGCTCGCGCGCGGCGAGCGCCTGGAAGAGCTGAGCGTCGAGCGCCCGACGCTCGAGGACGTCTACCTGGAGCTGACGGCCGATGCGTGACCGCTCGCTCGCCGCCGACGGGCCGCCCAGCGCGACCGGCGCGCGGGCGCCGAGCGCGCTCGCGCTGGCGTGGCGCCAGTATCGCCTGGAGCGCAGCATGTTCTGGCGCAACCCGAGCGCGGCGTTCTTCAACTTCCTGCTGCCGCTCCTGTTCCTGGCCGCCGGCGGCGCGATCCTCGCGGGCAACCAGCACGACCTGAACCTGCTCGTCCCGTCGATCGCGGGCATGAGCGTGATGTCCACGACGTTCACCGCGCTGGCCTACAACATCGTGTTCCTGCGCGAGCGCGGCGTGCTCAAGCGCGTGCGCGGGACGCCGCTGCCGACTATCTCCTATTTCGGCGGCGTGGCCGCCAACGCGGTCACCAACACCGCGATGCAGATCGCGATCATCGTGCTCTCCGGCCGACTGCTGTTCGGAATCGGCTGGCCGCGCGACTGGGCGCAGCTGCTCGTGTTCGTCGTCGCCGGCGTCGTCTGCTTTGCGTCGCTCGGCGTCGCCTTCGCGCACGTGATCCCCAACTTCGAGTCGACCGCGGCCTACGTGAACGCGGTCTTCCTGCCGGTCGTGTTCGTCTCCTTCTACGTGTTCGACTCGCACAGCGCCCCGGCGTTCCTGTCGAACATCGCCCACGCGCTGCCGCTCACGCCGCTGATCGAAGGCCTGTCGGGGGCGATGGTCACCGGGTCTGACCTGTCGTCTGCCGTCGACTCGCTCGCGGTGATCGGCCTGTGGAGCGTGTTCGGCGTCTACTTCGCCGTGCGCGGATTCTCCTGGGAGCAGCGGCGCGGCTAGCGGCGACGGCGGCGGCGAGCCGTCCTGTGCCTGGGCGATAATCGCGCGCGGCGCCATGGTCGAAGCCCTCTTCACGCGCTCCGCCGACGACAGCTACATACCGAGCGATCACGCGCGTGGACCGTGGGACCCGGACGCGCTGCACGGCGGCGCGCCGGCGGCGTTGATCACGCGCGAGTTCGAGCGCATCGAGCCGGGCTCGCACCTGGCGATCGCGCGGCTGACCTTCGAGCTGCTCAAACCGATCCGCTTCGAGCCGCTGCAGCTGAGCACCGAGATCGTGCGCGACGGTCGCCGCGTGCAGTGGCTCGGCGCCGAGCTGCGGGCCGGCTCTGAGCTGATCTGCAAAGCCAGCGCGCTGCGCATCCAGGCCGTGCCGGGGGGGCTGCCGCGCAACGGGCCGCCGGCCGCCCACGCGATCCCCGGGCCCGACGCGGGCTCGGTGCAGACGTTTGCGCTCAACGACTCCACGGCCGCGAGTCTCGCCACGACGGGCATGGAGATGAGCTGGCTCAGCGACCCGTCGACGCTCGGCCCCGGGCGCGTCTGGATGCGACCGCGGCTGAACTTCCTGCCAGACGACCCGGCCACGCCGCTGATGCGTCTCGCCGCCGTCGCGGACTTCGGCAACGGCGTCAGCGCCGAGCTGCCCTTCGACGACTACTTCTTCATCAACGCCGACCTGGACATCCACCTGTGGCGCCGCCCGGTCGGCGAGTGGGTCGGCCTCGACGCGCGCACGCTGCTGGCGGAGAACGGCATCGGCACCGCCGAAAGCGTGCTCCACGACCTCGACGGCCCCGTCGCGCAGGCCTTTCAGACGCTCGTCGTCCAGCCGCGCTGACGGCTCTCAGCCGGCGCGATCGCCCGACACCGCGCTCAGCTCGTCGAGCTCCTCGGGCGACAGCTGCAGCTGCACCGAAGCGATCAGCTCGGCGAGCTGCGCGGGAGATGTGGCGCTGGCGATCGGCGCGCGCACAGTCGGCTGCATCCGCAGCCAGGCGAGCGCCACGGCGGCCACCGCCGCGTCGTGGCGAGCGGCGATCTTCTCGAGGCTGTCGAGCACCGCGAGACCGCGCTCGTTGAGGTAGCGCTCACGCACCGTCGATGCGCGCGGGCTGTCCGGCAGGTCCTCGCCGGCGCGGTACTTGCCGCTCAGAAAGCCGCTCGCCAGGCCGTAGTAGGGCAGGCAGGCAAGACCGGCGCTCGCGCACAGATCGGCGAGCTCGCCCTCGTAGGAGTCGCGGTCCATCAGGTTGTACTCGGGCTGGAGCGCCACGTAGGAGGCCATCCCCGGGCGCGCGCCGATGTCGAGCGCCTCGCGCAGGCGCGCAGCGCTGTAGTTCGACGCGGCCGCGTAGCGGATCTGGCCCGCCTCGATCAGCGACTGAAACGTGCCGAGCGTCTCCTGCAGCGGCGTCTGCGGATCGTCGCGGTGGGCGTAGTAGAGGTCGACGCGCTCGACGCCCAGGCGCTGCAGCGATCCCTCGATCGCCGCCCTGATCGCGCCCTCCGACAGGCCCGGGCGCTCGCGCGAGGAGCCCACCTTGGTCGCGATCACGATCTCCGCGCGGTTGCCGCGGGCGGCCATCCAGCGACCGATGATTCGCTCCGAGACGCCGGCGCCCGCGGGGGTCCAGGCGCCGTAGGAGTCGGCGGTGTCGATGAAGTTGCCGCCCGCGCGCGCGTACGCGTCGAGCACCTCGAAGGCGCGCTCCTCGTCGAGCGTCCAGCCGAACACGTTGCCGCCGAGGCACAGGCCGAAGACGTCGAGCTCGCTGTTCCCCAGCCGTGCGATGTCCGCAGCCTAGCGGCCGGCTATCGCCGCCGTCCCGCGGCGAAGCTCTGCACGGGCGGCGACACCGCGCGCATCTCGGCTCCCACCTCGGCGTCCCCGCGATCCTCCTCGCCACCGGCGGGCGCTCGCGCGCCCCCCAGCCTGTGCACCTGCGCCTCGTCGGCCTGCTCGCCGGCGCTCGTGGCGGCGCCGGGCAGGAAGCGCTCCAGCGCGTGCAGCTCTGACACGATCACGTTGAGGATCGGCGGCACCGGCTCGCGCACCGGCGCGCGCACCGGCCCCTTCGCTTTAGTCATCGCCACCGGCGCCGCGGGGGCTGAGTCGTCGTGGCGCTCCAGGCGCCCTCTGGCGAGCAGCAGCGGCTCGGCGCGCGCCAGCTGGCGGTGGCGCTCATACACCGCACAGGGGACGATCAGGTTGATCGTGCCCCACTCGTCCTCGAACAGCAGGAACATCGTTCCCTTGGCCGTCCCGGGGCGCTGGCGGGCGATGACCAGCCCGGCCACCGCCACCGAGCAGCCCGGCGGCAGGCGATGCAGCTGAGCGCTCGTGGCGAGCATGTGGGCCGTCAGCCGCGGTCGCAGAGCGGCCATCACGTGATCGTCCACGGTCACCCCGCTGCTCGCGTAGTCGGCGATCAGCCGCTGCCAGCGGCTCAGCGAGCGCAGACGCGGCGAGTCCGGCAGCTCCAGCGGCAGCGAGAGCTGGGTGCCCGCCTCTGCCGCCCTGCCCGGGGCGGCCACCCCCAGCTGCCAGAGCGCCATCCTCCTGCGCTGCGAGGCAGACCCGCGCGCTCTGAGGTCGATCAGGCCATCGCAGGCACCCGACCAGGCGAGCTGGGTGAGCGTGAGGCGCCCGGCGCCGGCACGCGCTGCGAGATCGCCGAGCGAGGCGAAGCGACCGCCCCGCTCGCGCTCTGCCACGAGCGCCGCCATCTCCTCGGCGACCGCCCCCTTGACGTAGCCGAGGCCGAGGCGCACGCTGTCGCGCTGCACCGTGCACTGCACCTGCGATGCGTTCACGTCGAGCCCGAGCACGCAGATCCCGCGCCGCTGCGCCTCGTGCACGAGGCTGTCAGGCGCGTAGAAGCCCATCGGCTGCTCGTTGAGCAGCGCGCACAGGAACTCGGGGCCGTAGTGGACGCGTAGCCATGTCGACTGGTAGGCGAGCAGGCCGAAGGCGGCGGCGTGGGCCTTGGGAAAACCAAAGCCGGCGAACCCGGAGACCATCGCCCACACGCGCTGCGCCGTGTCGACGTCGGCCCCGACATGGCGCTGGGCACCTGTGACGAACCGCTCGCGGTGGCCATCCAGCAGCTCCGCGGAGCGCTTGCGGCTCATCGCCCGGCGCAGCCCGCCGGCCTCTGACGCCGAGAAGCCGGCGAAGGTTTCGGCGACCTGCATCACCTGGTCTTGGAAGATGATCGTGCCGAGCGTGTCGGCGAGAACCGGCTCGAGCGACGGGTGATCGTAGGGGACCTGAAAGGTGGGGTCTTCGCGCAGGCGCCGGCGGCGCTCCATGTAGGGGTGGACCGCTCCACCCTGAATGGGACCGGGACGCACGATCGCCACCTGCGTGACGAGATCGTCGAGGTTCTCGGGCTGCGTGCGCCGCAGCGACTGCATCTGCGCGCGGCTCTCAATCTGGAACACGCCCACGGTGTCGGCCCGGCGGATCGCCCTGAAGGTCTGCGGCTCGTCGAAGGGGATGCGCGACAGATCGATCCGCTCGCCGCGCGTCTCGGCGACCATGTCAACGCAGCGCTCGACCGCCGAGAGCATGCCGAGCCCGAGCAGGTCGATCTTCAGAAAGCCGGCGTCGGCACAGGAGTCCTTGTCCCACTGCACCATCTGCCTGCCCTCCATCGCGGCCGGCACCACCGGGCAGCAGTCGATCAGCGGTCGCGTGGCCAGCACCATGCCCCCGGAATGCTGGGAGAGGTGACGTGGCAGCCGGTAGGCCTCGGCCACCAGGCGCGCCAGCCAGCGCCAGCGCACCGACCGCGCCCCCGGCGCGCGCCTGCTCGCGGCCTCCTGCAGGCCGCTCGCGACATCGTGCTCGCCCACCCAGCCATGACTGTCGCTGCCGCGCGCCACGCGCTCGACCTCCCCGGCCGGCAGGCCCAGCACCTTGCCCAGCTCACGAATCGCGCCGCGCGCGCGAAACGTGGGAAAGGCGGCCACGAGCGCCGTGCGCTCATGGCCGTAGCGCTCGTGCACGCGCGGTATCAGGACCTCGCGGATGTCGCGCGGGAAGTCCAGGTCGATATCGGGCAGCTCGCTGAGCTCCTCGTGCAGGAAGCGCCCGAGCTGCAGGCCATTGGCCACCGGATCGATGTGCGACAGGCCGGTCAGGTAGCAGACGATCGACGAGACCGAGGAGCCGCGCCCGCGACCGGGCGCCAGCAGGGCGCGCGCGGAGCCGCGCCCGCGCACCTCGCCTGCGACCTCGCACGCCATCTGGAGCAGGTCGTAGTGCAGCAGGAAGAAGCCCGCCAGGCCGAGCTTCTCGATCACGCAGAGCTCCTGCTCCAGGCGCTCGCGCGCCTGCTCTGAGAGGGTCCGCCGCACGCCGTTCTGCGGGCTGTAGCGATCGGTCAGCCGTGCGCGGCAGAGCTCGACCAGGCGCCGCTGGGAGCCCGCGTCCTCGGCGCCGGGATAGCGGTAGCCGAGGTCCCTTGTCAGATCGAAGCGCAGCTCCTGCGCCAGCTCCACCGTCTCGCGCACCGCGTCGGGATGGTCGACGAAACGGCGGGCCATCGCCTGCGGGCTGCTCATCACGTGACTGCGGTTGCCGCGGCGCAGCGGCTCGGAGGCGTCCAGCGTGGTGTGGCTGCGCAGCGCCACGAAGGCGTCCTGAAGCGGCGCGCGCGCGTGTGCGTGCGCGTGCACGTCGCCGGTCGCGACGCACGCCACACCCAGTCGCCCGGCCAGCGCCGCGAGCGCGCGGTTGCGCGCACGGTCTGAGCGGGCGTAGGGACGCTGAAGCTCCACGCGCAGCCCCTGCGGACCGAAAGCGTCGAGCAGCCTGCGCGCGGTGCGATCGTCGTGCACGCCGTGCTCGGCACAGCCGGTCAGGCAGACCAGGCCGTCGGCGTGCTCGAGCACGGTCTGCTGCGTCACCCAGGGCTCTGAGCGCTCGCGGTGCAGACGCGTGTGCGAGTGCGCCTGCGTGAGGATGCGGCAGAGGTTTCTCCAGCCCCGCGCGTCGCGTACGAGCAGCGTCAGGTGGCGCGTGCCGTCCCCGGCGCCGGCGCGCAGGTCGACCTCCGCGCCGTGGATCGCACGCAGCGGGACGTCCTTCAGCGCCATGGCCAGCTCCATCGACCCCGACACCGAGTTGTGGTCGGTGAGCGCCAGCGCGTCGTAGCCCAGCTGCTGTGCCGTGACCGCCAGCTCCTGCGGCAGCGACGCGCCGTCCAAGAAGGAGTAGGCCGAGTGGCAGTGCAGCTCTGCGTAGGGTGCCGTCCCTGGCATTCGCGACTCCTCAGGCCAGCTGGGTGAACCAGCCGCCGGATCGCAGATCGTGGAACACGACGAGGTTGCGCCCGCGCGCGCTCACGAGCTCCCAGTAGCGGCGGCGCAGCGGTCGCTCGGTCCACCAGCGGTCCTCCACCAGCCAGGACTCGCGCACCTGCGCCACCGCTTCGCCGTTCACCTCCAGAGGAGCGCCCTCCCGCTCGTGGCGCACACGCGCCACGCGGGGCAGGCCGAGCGAACGCGGGCCGCTCATCGCGAGAACGGCGTGAGCACGAACCTGCGCTCGGGCACACGCGAGTCGCGATCCACGCACATGGCGCGCAGCGCCGCCTCGGGACCGGCCGCCGTGCACACCTGGGTCACGGCGTCGCGCAGGCGCTCGGAGCGCACCTGAGCACCCTGCTCCAGCAGCGCCCGCTGCTCGCCGTCGGGCGGCCCGAAGCGCTCCACGCCCAGCCGCAGCGTCTGCGCGGGCGCCGGCAGCGACGACAGGCGCGGACACAGCGCCAGGCGCATGCGGCGCGGGTCGCACAGCGGCTGGCGGAACACCACCTGCTCGCGCCACGTGCCCTCACCCACCAGGGCGCCCGCGAGCGCCACCGCGCGCAGCGTGCGCCCGCGACGTGCGGGGGCGGCGAGCAGCCTGTCGACGAGAACTCCCAGGACACGCTCGAGCGCCGGCCCAGAGCCGACGTCGCCCACCTCCATGAGCTCCTCCAGGCGGTCCTCCACGACGCGCGGGCGCAGCGGCGTGTCCTCGCCGCACGCCAGACGGTGCGCCAGCACGCCGGCCTTCCCGAAGCGATCTGAGAGCGCGTCCCGCGACAGCTGCGCGAGCTCTGCCAGCGTGCGCACGCCGAAGCGGCCCAGGGACGCCACCAGCGGCTCGGTCTCCGCGCGGAAGCGCAGCAGGTCCACCGGCGCGCCGGCGAGCTGACGGCGCGCCAATCCGCCCTCCACGATCACCGGGCGGCGCGCGCTGGCCGCGAGCGCGGCGGCCAGCGCGCAGAAGCGGGTCGGCCCCGCCCCCACGTGCGCCGAGCGCCCGCCGATCGGCGCGCGAACGGCCCGCCGCGCCGCGCCGACCGTCCCCGAGATCCCGCCGTGCAGGCCCGCAAGCCCGTCCGCCTGAAAGTAGGCGAGGCCCGCATGGGCCGGCTCGACCGCCGCCCCGATCCCCTCCAGGGCGCCCACCACCTCCTCCCAGGCTTGCGCCACGCCCAGCGGATCGGCCGCCACGAGCACGAGCTCCGGGCAGCGCGCCAGCGCCTCGCCCAGCCCCAACCCCGCGACCACCCCGCGTGCCTCTGCGGCTCCCGAGGTCTCTCCCACCCGCTGGTCGGGCACCTGCGGGGCGATCGCCAGCGCGCGCCCGGCGAGCGCCTCCGGGCCTCCGGCGGCCAGCACCAGCGCAAAGCGGGGCAGATAGACGCACACGACCATGCGAACATATGTTCGCATACGATCGCCCTGGCGTCAATCCATCGTCAGCGGCCCCTCCGCCGATCCGCTGAGGAACTGGTGCACGAACGGGTTCTCCGAGGAGAACATCCTCTCCGCGTCGCCCGCTTCCACGATCCGTCCTCGCCACAGGACCGCGATGTACTCGCCGATCTGCCGCGCCGAGGCGATGTTGTGGGTTACGACGATGTAGGTGCCCCGGTGGATCGCGTGCATCTCCTGGATCAGTTCGCACAGCAGCGCCGTGCGCACGGGATCAAGACCGGAGTCGGGCTCGTCGAATATCACGATGTCCGGCTCCATCACGAGCGCGCGCGCGAAGCCCGCGCGCTTGCGCATGCCGCCGGACAGCTGCGAGGGCAGATCGTCCATCGCATCCGCCAGCCCGACGTCGGTCAGGCGCTCGGAGACCCGTTTGGCGATCTCCGCCTCGGAGGTGTCGGTGTGCTGGCGCAACGGGAACGCCACGTTGTCGAAGACCGACATCGACCCGAACAGCGCGCCGTCCTGGAAGAGCACGCCGATTTTGCGCCGCAGCGCGAGCAGCTCTGGCATCGTCAGCCTGGAGACCGACTGCCCCTGCACGATGACCTCGCCGGAGTCGGCGAACATCAGCCCGATGATGTGCTTGATGAGCACGCTCTTGCCCGTGCCCGACGGGCCCAGCACGACCGTGATCGTGTCGTCGGGAAAGGCGACGTTCAGGCCGTTGAGGACCGAGACCCCGCCGAGGCGCTTGTGCACGTCCAGGCAGCGGATCGACCACCTGTCGTCGTCGGGCTCGCCGGCGAAGTCGACATCGCCGGAGTGGTATTGGAAGTTCTCGCTCGACGCCTGCTCCTCTGTCATTTCTTGCCTCCGTAGACGACGTGCGGGAACTGGCTGGTGTTGCCGTTGAAGGTGAACGGTCCCTGCTGGCTGCAGGGCGGCGCCTGGATGCTGTTGGGCGCTCCCGGCGCGTTGGCGACTTTGAACTGGATGATCTGTTCGATCAGGCTCTGGCTGATCGTTTCGTTCGGCGGGCCGCTGACCGACGGGCCCGAGTTCGCGCACGTGCTCGCGCTGAACACCGGCAGCTGGGCCGACCCGAGTCCATGGAAGGCGCCCGGCTTGAAGTACGGGTTGGGACGGTTGACGCCGATCCGCTGCGGGTAGATGGCCAAGCCCTCCGGGTTGAAGACGAGCATCGTGCGCAGGTAGTGCTCCTGGGGTCCCAGGTTTTCGGTGCTGCCGTTGCCGCCGTGTGCCCCAGACGCGGCGGTCAGGTTGGCAAAGAAGGCCTGCAGCTCGGGCAGGTATTCGTCCAGCGACTGCAGGAAGGGATCGGTGTTGTGCAGCACGGGCCGGAAGTTTTCCAGCACCGGCACGGTGAGGTGGAGAAACCTCCTGGCGGACGGCAGACCCTTCTTCGCGGCCGCGCTGAGGGGTCCGAGCGAGGTGAGGAAGGCGTTGAAGTGGGGCGAGAACGGCTTGGCGGCCTGCAGCAGGCGCGTCAGCGAACGCTCGGTGGGCTTGACTTCTTCATAGAAGGGGCTGGCCAGCACGGCGAACTTGTCCAGCGTGCGCAGCGCGACGATCGAGCTGGCCTCGAACTTGGGCAGCGCGCGGAACGCTTCGGCGAACTGCTGGCTGGACTGCGCGGCCGCGTGGAAGGTGTGTTCGCCGTTTGCGATCAGCCCTTCCAGCTGGTGATCGCGTCCGGCCAGCGCGTTGAACACGACGCCCGTGTTGTGCACCAGCGCGCGCACGGCCCCTTCCTGGGAGGCGAGGATCGTGACCAGCTCGTTGGTGTGTTCGACGAACGGCTCGAACGTCGCGAGCGAGGCGTTGAGCTGTTCGCCGCGTCCGGCGATCGCGGCCGCCTGGTAGATCTGCCACGCCTGGAAGTTGCGGCGCGTGTTCTTGTCCAGCAGCGACAGGATGTCGTCGAGCGTCACGAACGGTTCGATCTGGCTCTTGGCGAGCTGGGCCCCGTCGGGCAGCGGCGGGCCCGTCTGACCCTGGGGGATCAGTTCCACATAGGTCTCTCCGAGCAGCGTCTTCTGGCGGATCAGCGCGTGGGTGTTGGCCCTGATCGGCGCGTACTTGCTGGAGATTTCGATCACGGCTTCGTTGGTGCCTTCCTTGCCCAGGTTCAGCGAGATCACGTGACCCACGGTCACGCCGCTGATGCGCACGTCGGACTGTTCGGCGAGCGAGAGCGTGCGCGAGAAGGGGACCGTGAAGCGATAGCCCTTCGGTTTGAGCGGCAGCGGGCCGCCGAAGGACCCCCACAGGAACATCAGCAGCCCGAAGCAGCTCAGCGCGAAAAGGACGATCACGAGCAGGTTGCCGAATGTCGGGGCGCGCTTTTGCATGTCTTAGCCAGCTCCCCCCGACAGGGCGGTCGGCGACCCCTGTTCGCTCTCGAGTTTCGCGAGCGCGCCCGCGCCGAGGCTGCCGAACAGGCCACCGGGCGCGTTTGCTGCCGGCTTTTGTTTGAACTGCGCGCTCGCGGTGGTCGCTTTTCCGTTCAGGACCCCTGCGGCGGCGCACGCGGCGCGGTTCGGCGGGTTCAGCAGGCCGACGAGCAGGTTGACGGTTGGGTTGATCGTCGCGATCGAGGTCAGCAGCGGGGCCACGTTGCAGTTGAGGTAGGTGAGGCTGCGCCCGAACGCGCCGTGAGCATCGGCCGAGGCGACCACGCTGTTGAGGTTGTGGTTGGCCCAGTCGAGGAAGAAGATGAAGCCGGCCTGGTTGGGCCCTGGGTTGTATGCGAGCTCGTTGAAGAATTCGTTGAGCACGCCGAACGTTTCAGCCAGTTTGGGGAACGCTTCGCCCAGTTCCTGGGTGGAAGGCTTGAGCTGGTTGACCACCGGAAGGATTTCGCGGGCGAACGGCCGGATTTCGTTCTTGATGACCGGCGTGACCTGTTCGTACATGTTCTGCGAGGCCGCGTTGGCGGGGCCGAGCGCGCGCGCGAACGGTTCGAGCTTGTGCAGGGTCGGACCGAGCACGCCGGCCGCCGTCGCGAGCTTGCCAAGGCCCGTTCGCGTCTTCGCGAGCGCGCCCGGCAGCAGGTGCAGCAGGCTCTCCACGTTGTGTTCCTGCCTGGCGAACACGGCGAACACTGCGTTGGACGCGTCGACCAGTTCGGCGATCTGCTTGTCCTTGGTGCCGAGCGCTTCCATCACCAGGCGGAAGTTGTGGATCGCGCGGGCGGTGTTCGCATGGCGGATTTCCAGCTGCTGGGCGATCTCCTGGATCAGGCGCGCCGTCGGAGCGAACCGCTTCAGCGTGGCGGACAGCGCTTTGCCGTTGTTCTTCAGCCCTTCGCCCGCGCCCGCCAGCAGCTCCTGCAGGTAGCCGCGCGTTTCCGCATCCAGGCCGGCGAGAAATTCATCGAAGTCGATGTTCGGAGCGGTCTGTGACTCCGGCAGCGTGGCGCCGCTCGTCAGCCGCCCGGTCGAGGGGTTGCCCGGGTTGATCTCCACGGTCATGTCCTGGAGGTTCGTCTTGGGGCGCATCAGCAGCGTCGCGTTGTGATAGATGAGCGCGTACTTGGGGGTGATTTTCATCGTCACCACGGCGACGCCGTTGTGCAGGTTCACGCCGCCGATTTCTCCGATCTTCGCGCCGGCGATCGTCACCGCCTGGCCCTGGCCGGCCTCCAGCGCCTGCGCCGTCTGCATCTCGGCTTTCAGCACGAAGTAGTTTTTCCCGAACACCGGCACCCAGCCGGGGAGCTTGAGGTTCTCGTGCGCGAGGATGTAGCCCCCGGTGACGGCCGCGATCGCGACCATGATCAGCACGGCGATGAACGCCGAGCGGTAGCGCTCGATCTGATCGCGGACGCTCAGCCCGCCTTCATGGCCGTCTGGCGACATCACCCGCCCCCGTCCGCGGGACCCTGTGACAGCGGTCCGTTGAAGTTCGGCAGCTTCTGCGTGTAGCAGGGCACCAGCGGCTTGTAGGGGGGCTCTTCAGCCGGGTAGGCCGGACGGGTGCCCTGCGGGGGCAGCGCGGCGTGGGCCAGCAGCTTCAGGCCCTGCACTTTCGTGCCGAGGATCGACACCGGCAGCGAGCGCAGCGTCTGGCCGCCGCTGGGCACGAGGAAGCGGGCCATCGTACCGTTGCCGTCGAAGTTCTGCCCGAGCGCGTTCAGGCCGACGATCGAGTACCAGAACTCCTTGTAGTCTTCCACGCCCGACGTGCTCGACCCGTCCTGGAGCTTGGTGTTGCCGGCCGGGAAGATCACGTTCGTGTCGCACTTGCTCATCAGTTCGGACTGGTGGTAGAAGGGGATCTGTTCGCTCTGCAGGCGGACCAGCGACGGGGTCGCTTCCTCGAGTCCCTGGGCGACGCCCCCGAGCTCGCTCGGCGCCAGCGAGGCTTCGGTCTGTTCGATCCACGGCAGCGCGGCGAAGACCATCGAGTTCGTGTTTTTCAGCCCCGGCAGGATCTCGGTGGAGAAGGCCTGGATCGGCGGGAAGGCGGCATTCAGCGCGGTGAATCCATTCGCGATCGCTGTCAGCGAGCTCGGCAGCAGCGCGACGGTAGCGCGCAGCGCGACGGCTTCGGTCGCGAACGCGCGGAAGAAGGCATTGAAGTTGACGATCAGTTCGCTGAGCTGCTGTTCGTGCACGTTCAGGGCCGCGGTCACCTTGCCGATCCCCGCGACCAGTTTCGACAGGTCGTGCGTTTCGGTGCCGCTGATCGCCTGGTTGAGCACGGCCGTCGCGCGCAGCGAGGCCGGTCCGCGCTGGTAGGACAGGTTGAGCGCCTGCGCGCCGTTGAGACCCCGCACTTCCGGTTCCTGTTCGGCGTTGTCGGCCGGCGACGGCTTGCGCGTCAGCCCGTTGCCGAAGCCGATCAGGAAGTCCTGCAGGTTCTGGCGCGTGTCGCTGTTCAGCGCGTCGAGCACCTGGTCGAGCTGCACGGGATCGGCCGTCTGGGTGATCGGGATCGTGTAGCCCGACGACACGACGCTGGCCGATGGGCTGCCGGGCTTCAGTTCGACGAACCAGTTGCCTTCCAGGAACGTGCGCGGGCGGATCTTGGCCGTCGCGTCGGAGTGAATCGGTAGGGCGCCCTGTTCGAGTTCCATCGTCACGAGGCCCGCGTTGCCCTGGCGCGTGACGGAGCTCACCTTGCCGACGTTGACCCCCGCGATGCGCACGGGCGACGGGGCGTGGATGTTGAGCGCCGAGGAGAACTCCGCCTTCAGGCGGAAGCCGTGTTTGAACGGTATGTGCTTGGTGAAGCCGAAGTACACGCCGATCAGGATCAGGACGAGCAGCAAGACGCCGTAGCGCACGGGGTTTTTGCGCCCGAGTTCAGAGGCCGCCGTCTGGTCGTATCGGCGCCACCAGCGCACGCGGGTCATTTGCTCCCTCCGCTGCTGCTGGTGGGCAGGCCGAGATTCTTCAACACGGAGTTCGGATACTTTTCACCAAACAGGTTCTCGTTGCGGGTCGTTAGTTCGTGGACGGTGCCGGTGGTGCCCGGCACGTTGCCGACCACCTTCTGGCCCGGTATATAGGTCTCGTTGCCGGCTTCGCAGTTGCCCGGCGGCTGTCCCGGCCCCGTCACGTTGGGATAGGGGTTGGCGTGGAGGAAGTTGTTGTTGATGATCGCCGTGCTGCCGAAGGCGTGTTCGACCGACGGCCCATTCGCCGGGGCGCTGGACGGGAGGCCCTCGTTGTTGGGCCCGTTGGGGTTCAGCACGATGCCCGAGCGCGCCAGCGTGCCGACGCCGACGTTCTCAGACTGCAGGCTCGCGAGGTTGCGGAACGCGAGCGTCAGGTAGTTGCAGGTCGCCTGCTGGGGCGCGAGGCCGGCGAGCAGCGGGTTGGCCAGACCGAGCGTTTCGGTCAGGTCTTCCAGGGCGAGCGGCACGATCGGGTTCTGCGTGAATTCGGCGAACGCCTTGTTGGAGGCCGCGAGTTCGGTGTTCAGGGCCGTCGCCGCGCGCAGGTTGACCGCACCGACCGAGATCCCGTGCGCGAGCGGCGGCGCGACCGAAACGAGCAGTTTCGCGCTGGGTCGCAGCAGCGCGATCGCTTCGGTCTGTTTTTCCTGGAAGTCGGCCTCGAAGGGCAGCGAGTGGATCGCCTGCTGCAGCGACGGTGGACCCAGGACTGTCGCCCTTTCGAGGAACGGCGCAACGCCTGCCCAGGCGGCGAAGAACGTGTCCAGGTAGCGATAGAACGCCGCCTGGGGAAGCGCCACCGAGGCGGCCTGTTCGTTGTAGCGCTCGAGCGCGATGAAGAACTCGCGCAGCCCTGTCGCGGGTTCGGCGAGGTTGCGCAGCACGGGGATAGCGTTCGTGACCAGCGGGCGCAGCGTGGCGATCGTGTTGTTCAGACCGGGCCCGCGTCCGGCCAGGCCGTTGCCGTAATTGTTGAGGTTGATCTTGTTCGCGGTGCGCGTCTTGGTCGAGAACATGTTGAAGAATTCTTCGATGTTCACCGGTTCGCGCACCTGGCTGACGGGGATCGTCTGGCCGGCCTTCAGCTCGGTGTGCGAGGTGCCCTTTTCAAGCTGCAGGTACTTCAGGCCGATCGAGGACACCGACTGCACGATCGCTTTCGTGTCGACCGGCAGCGGTTCGGCTTTTTTTTCGAGCTTCAGGCTCGCGATCGCGGTGACCTGACCGTTCTTCGGATTCAGATGGGCGGTCATTTTTTCGACCACGCCGATACGGTTGCCGCCCTCGCGCACCTGGTTGGAAGACTCCAGGCCGGAAGCTTCTGGGAGTTCCACTTTGACGTGGTAGCTCGGCACGAACGGCAGGCCGTTGTTGGCGTTGTATGACAGGTAGACGGCGACGACCACGATCAGCGTGGTGATCGCGCCGATCAACAGCGGGCTGCCGGCGATCGAGCCGCCGCGACGAGGATTCATCAGGGCAGCTCCGTCGGGTCGCAGGTGAGCTGACCTTCGGCTGTGAACGGCGACGAGCCGTCCGCCGCCGGCTGAGTGGCTGAGCCGGGGCAGCGGCGCAGCTGGTTTGACAGGATTCCCTGGAGAGCCGCCGAGAGGCTCGCCGGCGTCAGCGTGTTGCCGGTCAGCTTGAAGTCGGGGAAGATCGGCGAGATGCGCACGTAGTGGCCGTTTGCGTCGTAGTAGGCGCCGGCTTGGCCGAAGGTGCGCAGCGTGCCGTTCAGATCGGGGCTGTAGGGGCCCAGGAACGCCGTGATCGGCACCGATTCGCGCAGCGTTGTGACGGTCGCCGGGGAGGCCGTGCTGAGCGCCTTGGCGAGCTTCGGCAGCGTGTTGGCGAAGTCGGTGAGGTCGTTGTTGGGGCCGGGACGGTTGAAGGCGAGCGCGAAGTTCGACACGACCGGCGTGGCTGTCACGAGCAGCGGCCGCAACCTGGTGAAGAGCGTGTTGAGCGGCTTGTTCGTCGGTTTTGAAGCTTCGATGAACGTCGAGAGCTTGGCGAAGGTCGGCGGGATGCCGACAAACACCTGGGTGCCCGCGCGCAGCGCGACCGGCAGCTCCTTCAAGCCTTCGGCGAGATCTTCCTGCTGGGAGCCGATCGCGTGGAACGTCGTGTTGGCGTTTTCGATCAGGTCGGTGAGCTGTTCCTTGCGGCCGGCGATCGTGGTGACGGCCTTCGCCGTTTCCACCAGGAAGTGCGTGAAGACCGGCTGGTCGAGCACCAGCTCGTAGAAGAAGTGATCGGTCGCGGAGGTCGCCGCCGGGAAGTATTCGACCGACTGCCCGTAGGCGCGGCTGGCGCCCGCGAACTGTTCGGCGAACCCCTGGATGACCTCCTGCAGCCCCTTTCGGGTCGCCGGGTTCAGCGTGTTGAACAGCTGATCGAGGTCTACGACTTCACGCGTCGCGGACGCCGGCAGCGTCGTCCCCGGCTTCAGCTCGGGTGCGCTGTTGGGGCCGGGCGAGAGCTGGATGTAGCGATCGGCCACGGTCGCGAGCGACGGCACCCTCACCTGTGCAACGGTCCCCAGGTGCAGCGGCGTCAGCGAGCCTTCGATGTGAATCGTGACGATCGCCTCGTAGCTTTTGCTCAGTTCGATGTTCGTGACGCTTCCGACGGGCACGCCGCCGACCTGCACCTGGTCCCCCTTGACCAGCTGACCGGCGTTGGCGAACACCAGGTGGTAGTTGGCGCCGCCACCGCCGGAGAACAGGAGGTAGGCGATCACGAGGATCAGGATGCCCAGCGCCCCGGCGGCCAGCGAGCGTGCCAGCAGCGACGGCGAAGAGCGCGGACGCAGCGGCGCGGGAGGCCGGTCTCCAGGCGGAGGCGGCGGGGCGCCGGTCGGGGGGCTGGGGGGGCTAGTTGTTGCCACCAGCCTGTCCTTCCTGTCCGGTGGGACCTTCGCTGGGCGCAGCGCCGCTGCCGGCCCCCGGGGGAGCCGCGTCGGGGATCGCCGCCGCCGAGGGCTTGCTCGCGACGGTCGGGTTGGGGATCTCGCCGAGTCGCGCGATCAGCTGCAACCACTCGTTCGCGCTCAGCCCCGCCCCGAGCACGTCCGAGGCGTGCGCGAGCGTCTGCACTCGCACGGGCGGGCTGAAGACGAGCTGTATGTAGCTGTGGTTGCTGGGCCGCACGACGATGCCCTTCGCCGCCGGATAGGCGACCGGACTGATGATGCGCCGCGGCCTGGTCGAGCCCTGCAGCGTGAGCAGCTTGCGGATCGTCGCTTCAGCGACCGAGCCCTGTCCCTGATGATCTGCGATCGGCAGCGAGTTGATCGCGGTCAGGTCGACCTTTTCGCCGCCGGAGGCAGGGCGCACGTTGCCTTCCAGAGCCGGCGTTGAGCCACCGCACGCGAGCCCGGTCGCGGTCGGCTTCAGGCCGGAGGCGGAGAGGAACTCGAGCGTGGCCAGCAGGCGCCGGCCGACGTCTCCCCCCTGGATGACCTGGCGCTCGCAGCGGCGCAGGCGCACTCCGCGATCGTGCAGCACGCGATGCTGCAGCTGCCGCGTGCTCTCGAGCAGCACCTGTCCAGCGGTCGCCGCGAGCGCGGGCGATGACGGCTTGGCGGAAGCCTGGTGGATGGCCGTGTTTTCAAGCGCGACCCAGCCATCGAGGATCGGCTTGGGATCGATCAGCGGCGCTCCCGCCGCGGCGGGACGCAGCTGAAACAGCATCTGGGCGGTCGGGCCGAGGTGACCGAGCACGGTCCCTGCGATCACCTGAACGCCGACGCGCAGCGGGTGCAGGTATACGTCGTTCGAGCCTTCCCTGAAGACCCGCACCGTCGCCGAGGCCTTGCGCGGCGGGGCAGGTGGCGCCACGGGGGCAGGCGGGGGCGGGGCTTCCAGCCCGGCCGACAAGCCCAGCGGAACCGTCGATCCGGGGGTGTCGGGGGCGAGCGGCGAGCCCGGCTGGGCGCCAGCGGTCGCCGGACCGCTCGGAGCACCTTCCGGCGCCGGCGCCGGCGCCGGCTCGCCGCTCGTTTGCGCCTGGGCTGCGGCCGCACGCACGGGGCGCAGGACCGGGTACAGCGAGGCAATCGAGCCGAGCTGGGCGTAGATGTAGGTGTTGCCGAACGCGTCGCGCAGCGCGATGAACCCCCCGAGCGCGGCGGAGTGGCCGATCTGGATGATTTCGCCGTCCTGGGCCGCGATCACCGGCGCGCCGGTCTGCGAGTCGATCGTCGTGCCGACCAGCGTCTGCGCAGGCCTCGCGCCCCTCGCGGGCAGCGTCTGAAAGCCGTCGCTGAAGTGCGCGGCGGCGTGCACGGGGAAGCGCGCTTCGGTCAGCCCGACCACCGCCCCGAGCAGCTGCGGCGGCGTGCCGCCGAGGAGCTCGGCGCGCAGCAGCACGGAGTTGACGTATGACTGCGAGTGGTTGTAGGAATAGACCGCGGCCCGAATGTTCGTCTCGCCGCCGGCTGCGCTCAGATAGCGGGCGGCGGCGAAGATCGCATCCGTCGGGTTGTAGGGGTCCCTGAAGCCGCTGCCGGTCGCGTCGACTCCGTACTGCGCCCACTCCGCCGGCAGGAACTGCATCCATCCCTCGGCTCCGGCGCTTGAAACGCTGAGATCGCGGCCGTAGTCGGTCTCGACCTCGTTGATCGCCGCAAGCACCTGCCAGGGGATCCCGTAGGCGCTCCCGGCCGCCTGGTAGATCGGCAGCAGGAACGGCGGCACGCGGAAGTTTTCGATGAAGAAGCCCGGGACTCCGTCGAGCGAGGCGGACAGCGAGAAGGGCAGCGACGGGGTGAGCGCGGACGGCGCAGGCGCACGCTTGCCTCCCCGCGCGACCGTCGGCGCCGAGGCGCCGGTCGAGCCGGTCGAGCCGGTCGAGCCTTCTTCGCCGGTGCCGGAGTGCGTGCGCGCGCCGCGGCGGGTTCGCGCGGGGCCCGTGCGCGTGCTTCCCTGCGGGTGCTGGGCCTGGACCTGCGGCGCCGCGGCGGCCTGCGGAGCGCTTGAGACGGTCGGGGTAGGGGCGGCTCCGGTGGTCGTTGGCGCCGCGGCCGGCGGCGTTTCGGCGGGCGGGGCGGAGGCCGTGGAGGGCGTTTCGGCGGGCGACGGGACGGTAGTAGTCGCCTGTTCGGCGGCGAGGCTGCCCGCCGGCGCCGCGAGCGCGAGCGCCGCCAGAGCCGCGAGCAGGCCGATCAGTCGGGGTCGTGTCGGCATCGTCAACTCCGCCTAGTCGCCGAGGAGGTAGTTGAGCAGCATGCCGTCCGCGCCGGATTCTTCCGGCGCCGGCGTGTAGTACGTCGTGCCCGCGCTGGAGCCGCCGACCGGCTGGCCCGCGGGTCCCGCGCCGCCGACGGGCAGCGCGCCGCTCGTCGCCGAACCGGGGTACTTCGCCAGCGCCTGCGCGGGCGTGGCCCCTTTGAGCACGTCCAGCGTGCGAGCCATGATCAAGCCAGTGCCCGGCGGAATACTGGCCGACGACGCCTTCGCTTCTGTGCCTTCGCTGCCCACGGGGCCCGTGGTGGGGCTGAGGTGTGCATCGCAGCCCGTCGCCGGTTTGATCGCGTACGTCACGCAGATCGTCGCGATCCCCTCGGTGCGCAGGAAGTGGCCGAGCGCGTCATAGCCGTTCGAGGCGCCTGCGCCGAGGAAGACGAAGTCCATGATGCGCTCCAGACCACCGGTGTCGCGCAGGCTTGTGAACAGCTTCGCGAAGTTCGTCGCGAACGGCTTGGCGGCGGCGCCAAAGGACTTCAGGTGCGCGAGCAGCGGCTCGGTCGCCACGAGCGCGGGGCCGGACACCTTCGCGGTCTCGCCGAGGCTCTTGAAGAAGGCAGTGGAGCTGCTCGAGTACGCCGGCAGTTTGGTGAACGCCTGGTTGATCGCGGGGGCCGCGATCCCGAGGTCCCTGAACGTGGGTGTGACTTGTTCGGCGAAGCGCGCCAGGCGTTCGCTCGACGGTCCCAGCTGGCGCAGGAACGGCGGGAACAGCTCGAGGTTGCGTTCGAGTGCGAACAGGTGGCGGGCGCTCGCCTGGGCGACCGTGTTGCTCTGCGCGATGTAGTCGGCGTACTGCTGGCGCACCTGCGCGAGCGGTCCGAGCTGCTTGTCGGAGTCGACCGCCAGCCTGGCGAGCACGTGATTCTCGTTGGCGAGGATCGCGAGCACCCTGTCCAGTTCCTGCAGCGCGGGGTTGGCGCGCCGGATGACCGCCCGCAGATCGCTTCCACGCCCGGCCAGCCCGGCGCCGAGTTCGTTGAGGATGATCGTCAGCCGCTCGCGTTCGGGCAGCCGGTTGATGTCGTTGAGCAGGTCGGGGTCGACGGGACTGTGGGTGTTGGTCACCGGGAGCAGCTTCTGCCCTTCGCCTTCGTGGCCGGGCGGGATCGTGGGCAGGGGCGGAGGCAGCGGCGTCCCTTCGACGCGCGGCTGGGTGGGCAGGCAGTCGACGAACTTCTCGCCCAGCAGGGCCTGCGGGCGAATCGTGCAGGTGGCGTCGGCGCGGAAGTCCTTGAAGCCGGGGTTGTTGATGTTCATCACGACCGCCGCCTTCTGCTGCGGCGTCGGCGTGACCGAGCTGACCGAGCCGACGGTCACCCCGTCGATCTTCACGTTCTCGCCGGAGATGATGTTCGCGGCGTCGTCGAAGATCGCCCGCACCTGGTAGCTGCCGTTGGAGCCGCCAGCCGACGTGGCGAGCACGATCAGGGCGATGAGCGCAGCGCCGCCCGCGATCCCGATCGCGGCGACCACCCCTCTCCTCGACCCGACCGACTGGCTCATCAATCCTTCCTTGCCGTTCAACAACGAGCCGGGCGGCCCCGCCTGTCGGCTGGGGCCGCCCGTCCCACCTCGTAAGCGGTCGGGCTCATTGTGCGCGCGGGCACGAGCTCGCCGCGATCATCGCGGGGTTACTTCCTGGGGCACGGCGCCTTGTAGGTGCTGGTCACGATTTCACCAGTCGCCCTCGCCGGGAGAGCGCCCAGGTTCGCGAACACCAGTTCGGACTTCAGCGGGAACCCGCCTTTCGGGCACTTCGTCGGCTCCTTGCCGTAGTAGATCGCCTTCCCGTTCTTCTTGATCGCGGCGCCGGCCGTGACGTTGATCGATTCGGTCGACGCGTCGGGGGCTCCCGGCACCGTTTCGACGAGCGGCACTTCGGTGATGTACTCCGGGCCGTACGGCGCGCCCACGCTCGTTTTGTGCGAGGACGAGATAAATTCGAACGAGGCCGGCGTGGTGCCAACGGTGAGGAACTGAAGCCCGTTGTTCGGCGCGAAGAACCCTTCCACCGAGACTTTCTCGGGCACGCGTTCGGTGCCGAAGGTCACGAAGCCGTTGGCTTCGCCGGCGGTCGTGATCCTCGACCCTTTGGGGCACGACTTCGGGCCGATGTTTTTCAGCGATGTCGGCGAGCAGCTCGTGAACCCTGCGGGGCTGATCTTGGTGCCGGCGGGGAAGAACGTGTTCACCCCGATCAGCGGCGGGGGAAAGCCCCCGTATTCGTTCCCCTTGATCGTCCATTCAAATTTGACCGCGGCGCCGGCGCCGAGGATGTTGCCGGTGTGCGGGAATCCCGGAATTGGAACCGCCGTCGCTTTGAACGTGACGGTGGGCGCCGCCGAAGACGCGGCGGGCAGGCCCAGGATGGCAAGGCCGAGCAGGGCCAGACAGATGGATGCTCTACGCATCAGCTTCTCTCTCCTCTTGTTGGTGGACTGGTCCGCCTCGATCCGGGCAGCTCCGGAGCCATGCGGCTCCGGCGACATCGAGATCCCCAGCTCCAAGCCGAGGAACGTGGCGAGTTGCTCTGACGATTGTATATCTCACGGGTGATGGCCGCAACCGCGACAGGACGGACCGATAGACATCTCCTATCCCATACCCGCGCCCCGGGTCGACGACACCGAGATCGTCCGGGCAGACCTCGTCTGATGCTCTTCGAGCCCCGCATGACGGCATGCCAGCTCGCGCCGGCCGGCGCATCTACCTGCCCAGATGATGGTCTGCGCGCCCGCGAGACACGCCACCCAGGGCCAACCCGCGGCAATGCCTCGCCGTCGATTTTGCCGCCGTCGATTTTCACAAGTCAGCCTAAAGCAGAGCCTTAGAGACGGGCTTCACGCCTCGGCCTCGGGGGACAGCTGCAGGGCTCCGCTGTCGTAGGTGACGCCGAGCGGCTCCAGCACCACGCGACGTGGCCCGGCGCGCACCGTGCCCGCGAGCAGCCCGTCATAGCCGGTGTCGAGCGCCGCGGCGACGACGGCCTCGCCCGTCCCGGGGCGACAGTAGACGGCAAAGCCGCAACCCATGTTGAACGTGGAGTAAGCGTCGCCGGGGCTCAGTCCCGCCTCGCCGACCAGCAGCTCGAGCGCCTCGGGCACAGGCGGCAGGCGGCTGATCTGGAAGGTGAGCTCCCTGGCGGGGCGCATCAGCTTGGCCAGACCATGACCCGTGATGTGGCTCAGGTAGGTGATCGGCAGCCGGTCGACGACGAGGCGCTCGATCAGCCCGACGTAGATCAGCGATCGATCGAGCAGCGCGTCGCCGAGCAGCCGCCCGCCGGGGAGCGATGTCGCATAGCCGGCGGGCAGGCGCGTCGCGACCAGGCGCGCGAGCGACGAGCCGTTGGCGTGCAGGCCGCTGCTGGCCACGATTACGATCTCGTCGCCCGGCGCAAGCTGCTCGCCGAGGATCGGCGCGGCGCCCTCGGGGAGCGCGCCGATCGAGCTGCCGGCGAGCTCGATCTCGGATTCGGCGACGAGCCCTGGCAGCGTCGGGGACTCTCCCCCTCCCCATGCGCAGCCGGCGTCCTCGCAACCTTCGCGCCAGCCGGCGACGAGCGCAGCCGCCCGCTGTCCGTCGCGATGCCAGTCCGAGGCGCCGGTCGCGAAGTAGGCGTTGACCACGAGCGGCAGGGCGCCCACGCAGCAGAGGTCGTTGACGATCGCCGCGACGGTGTCGTAGGCGACCGCGTCGAAGCGGTTGATCCCGTGGTCCTCAAGCATCTGGCGCGCGATGATCGACTTCGTGCCAAGGCCCTCGACGACAAACGCGAACGTGCGCCCGGCGAGCTCGAACACGAACGCCGGCTGACCTCTGGAGGCGTCGAGCGCACGAGCGCCCCGCGCGCCGAGCAGCGCGGACGTCGACAGCGCCTGCGCCATCGCCAGCCGCTTGGCCTCGTCCAGCGCCCCGTAGTCGACACCCGCGCCCGCGTAGTCGACACCGCCCGCAGCGCGATCGCCGCCCGCTGCACGGTGGCTGCCCTCTTGTCGGCTCATCGGCGATGATCCTAAGCCTCACGGCCCATTGCCACCAGCGAGGAGACCCGATGGACTTCCAGGAAAGCGAGCGTTGCGCTGAATTCAAGGAGCGGCTGACCGCGTTCATGGACGAGCGCGTCTATCCGGCCGAGAAGACCTATGAGCGCCAGCTGCACGAGTCCGGCGACGCCCACAGCCAGCCGCCGATCATGGAGGAGCTGAAGGTGCGCGCTCGCGAGGCGGGGCTGTGGAACATGTTCCTGCCCGACGCGACGCTCGGCGCGGGTCTGTCCAACAGCGATTACGCCCCGCTCGCGGAGATCCTCGGGCGATCGCACATCGCCTCGGAGGCCTGCAACTGCTCCGCTCCGGACACAGGGAACATGGAGGTGCTCTACCAGTTCGCGACGCCCGAGCAGAAGGAGCAGTGGCTGATGCCGCTGCTCGACGGCGAGATCCGCTCGGCGTTCGCGATGACCGAGCCCGACGTGGCCTCCTCGGACGCGACCAACATCGCGCTGAAGATCGAGCGCGACGGCGACGACTACGTGCTCAACGGGCGCAAGTGGTGGATCTCGGGCTCCTATCACCCGCACTGCCGGATCATGATCGTGATGGGCAAGACGAGCTTCGAGGGCCCGCGCCACAAACAGCAGAGCCAGATTCTCGTCCCGCTCGACACGCCGGGTGTTACGGTCATCCGCAACCTCCCGGTGTTCGGCTACCTCGACCACGAGGGTCACGCGGAAATCGAGTTCAAGGACGTGCGCGTCCCGTCCTCGAACCTGATCGCCGGCGAGGGCGACGGCTTCATGATCGCCCAGGCCCGCCTCGGCCCGGGGCGAATCCATCACTGCATGCGCTCGATCGGCGCCGCCGAGCGCGCGCTCGAGGCGATGTGCTCGCGCGCGGCGTCGCGCGTGACCTTCGGCCAGCCGCTGGCCGCGCGCGCCAACATCCAGGACTGGATCGCCGAGTCGCGCATCGAGATCGAGATGGCGCGCCTGCTCACGCTCAAGGCCGCCTGGCTGATGGACACCGTCGGCAACCGTCATGCACGGACCGAGATCGCAGCGATCAAGGTAGCCGCGCCGAACGTCGCGCTGAAGGTGCTAGACAGAGCGATTCAGGTTCACGGCGGCGGCGGCGTGTCAGACGACTTTCCGCTCGCCTCGACGTATGCGCACCTGCGCACGCTTCGTCTCGCGGACGGACCCGACGAGGTTCACAAGCTGTCGATCGCCCGGCGCGAGCTTGCTCCACACCTGCCGAGCGAGGTCAAGGCGTGAGCGGCGCGCGCAACGTCGGCGTGGGCTGAGGAATTGTCGTCCGCGGGCGCCGGCCGCCTCGACGCACGATCAGGCAGGCCGAGCGAGTGAGCGGCCTGGCCTTCAGCGAGCGGCCCGCCGCCGGAGCGGCGAGCGGCCTGCTCGTGCTGCATCACGGCCGCGGGACCGACGACCGCGACGTGCTGCCCCTCGCCGACGCGCTCGACCCGGCCAATCGCCTTCACGTCGTGACCCCGCGAGCGCCGCTGCAGTTGCCGGACTCGCCCGGGCGCCATTGGTACCTGGTGCCGCGCGTCGGCTACCCGGACCCCGACAGCTTTCGCTCGGCCTTCGCGCAGCTCGCGACGCTGCACGACGAGCTGTGGCAGCGCACGGGGATCGGACCCGAGCGCACCGTGCTGGGCGGCTTCTCTATGGGCACGGTGATGAGCTATGCCCTCGGCCTGGACGGGCTGCGCCCGGCCCCCGGGGGCATCCTCGCCTTCTCTGGGTTCATACCAAGCGTCGACGGGTGGCGGCCGGACCTGGCTAGCCGCAAGGGGCTGCCCGTGTTCATCGCCCACGGCAGCCGCGACGCGGTGATCGACGTCGAGTTCGCCCGTCGTGCGCGCGCCGAGCTTCACGCCGGCGGCCTCGCGGTCGACTATCACGAGTCCGAGGCCGGACATCACATCGATCCGCGCGAGATCCCCGCGGCTGTGGCGTGGCTCGCGTCTACCCTGCCGTCGCGCGAACGCTGAAACGCCGGCTTAGCCGTCGGCGTTGACGCGCCGCACCAGCTCTTCGAGGACCGACTCGGCGTCCTCGTTGTGTACCTGGCAGGTCCCGGCCGCCTCGTGTCCGCCGCCGCCGTAGGAGAGCATCAGGGCGCCTATGTCGGTCCTGCTCGAGCGGTTCACGATCGACTTGCCCATGGCCAGCACCGTGTTCTGCCGCTTGAGACCCCAAAGCACGTGGATCGAGATGTTGCACTTGGGGCGCAGCGCATAGATCATGAAGCGATTGGTCGGATGGATCACCTCGTCCTCGCGCAGATCGAGCACGACGAGGTTGCCGTGGACCGTCGATCTCGCCGTCAGCTGCGCCTCCGCGGCGGCGGCGTGTTCGCGGTACAGCGTCACGCGTTCCACCACGTCGGGCATCTCCAGGACCTCCTGGATGCTGCGCTCCAGGCAGGCGTCGATCAGCTCCATCATGAGCTGGTAGTTGGAGATGCGAAAGTCGCGAAAGCGGCCCAGGCCAGTGCGCGGGTCCATCAGGAAGCTGAGCAGGATCCAGCCGGTTGGCACCCTGATCTCGTCCAGCGAGAACAGCGCGCTGTCGGCCTTGTCCACAGCCTCCATGAGCGGCTCGCTCACCCGCTCAAAACGCTCGGCGCCCCCGAAGTAGTCATAGACGACCCGCGCTGCCGAGAGGGCGCCCGGCACAATGATGTGGTTCTCAGCGCCCTCGCCCAGCCGCAGTGTCTCGCTCTCGTGATGGTCGAACGCCAAGCGAACACCCCGGACGTAGGGCAGGTTGGTCGTGATGTCGCGGTCGGTCAGCTCGACGAGCCCGTCCTGCATGTCCTTTGGATGCACGAACTTGATCTCGTCGAGGATCCCGAGCTCTTTTAGCAGGGCGGCGCACACCAGCCCGTCGAAGTCGCTACGCGTGACGAGACGACACTTCTCCATCGTGCTTGCTGACATTGGGCTCGGGCTCCTTGCGCGTGAGTTCAGACAAGACTTCGGCAGCTGGGGGCGAATCCCTGAGCCGCGAGATTCTCAGCGCGCCCGGCGCGCCCGCCGATGGCGCCGGCTCGCGCCCAGGCCTGACACGTCGAACGCGACGTGATCGAAGAAGCGGCGTACCGACTCCATGCGGGGCGGCGTAGCCAGGAGCCTGCTGGGAGCCTCCTGCTCAGAGCTCGATCGGGCCGGGTCGCAGCACGTCGGGGTCGTGGCCCGGGATCACGTTGGCACCGGCGTCGCGCAGCCGGCGCAGACGCTCGGCAGACCGCGCCTGCGCGGCGAAGTCATCGGCGAAGCTCGGGAAGCGATGATCGTCGAGCGTTGCGGCGAAGTGAGCCACATCCCCGCCCAGCACGACGCGATCGCCGACGCGCACCGACTGATGGCCTGGCGTGTGCCCGGGGGTCAGCAGCAGCTGGATCGATCCGTCGCCGAGCAGGTCGTGGTCGCCGTCGACCAGCACGACCTCGCGGTCATCCGCGGCGTAGTCGCGCGGCAGGAAGACGTTGCGCTGGATCGCGTCCGCATCGTGACCGGCCTCCCATTCGCGCCGCTGGACGACGATCGGGATCGAGGCGGGCAGCCGGCCGAGCCCACCGGCGTGGTCGAAGTGCAGGTGCGTGAGCACGATCGTCGTGACGGTGCTCGCGTCGACCTGCTGTGAGATGTCCTGCTCTAGCTCCAGGTCGAACAGCGGCCGCCCATAGTGGCCCTCCGGATCTGCCACGCCCTGGGGACTCAGGCCCGTGTCGACGAGGATTCGCTGATCGTCGGCCTCGATCAGATACGCGGGGACCGGGAATCGGATGCGGTCGTCGGGATCGTCGCCCTGACGCCAGACCGCCGCAGACGACGAGATCCAGCCGACGTTGAGCATCGTGAGCTTCACGAAGCGGTCTCGCAGTTGGCTCGCGCGGCAGATGTCGAGGCATCGGTCATGATGCCCGGAAACATAGCCGGCGCTGACGGGTCACGCAGAGGCGGCTGTGTTGCCCGTTCTCAGGCGCCGGAGCCGTCCTAACACCGGAGCCCACACGCCAGCTGGTCGGTGAGCTGTCATCGAAAATGGAGACGGCGGGTGCGACGGGTGCGAAACCGCCTGGATATCGGCCGCTTTGGTCAGACCCCTGCTACCCGCTTGCTACCAGCTGTGGCGCTCGCGCCGGTGAATGCGAGCTTCAGGCGGTCCGGCGGACGATCCTCCGAAGAGTGCCCGTACAGCACTTGGACCAGCCCCCCGTCGTCGCGCGACACCAACAACACCTCAGAGGCTACGAGGGCTAATCGCGCGCATCGCGAGTACTGCGGGTGTAGCGCTACGCCTTGCATGCCGGACACGGTCCAAGTCCGAGGTCGTCGCGGATCCATGTGTGCAGCACAGTCTCGACACTGTCCGGTTGCCGAAGGCTCACGTCCTTACGGATCCGGCCGACCAGGTCGGTCGGTAGCGATGTGATCGATGGATCCTTCAGCAGGCAACACCGCCGGCCGGTAATGAGCATGGCCCCGACCTCCGTGGTCAGGTTGTAGTTGAGCCCGCTGGGTGGCTTCCCGAGATCCTCGAAAAAGCCGACTCCGTAACGGCTTGCCCACATATGGGCTGCAACGTTGGTCCAGAGGTCGTCGTGGAGCTGACGGTCACTCGCAAGGTGGAACTCAAGTCCGTGCGCGCTGCACACGGTGCGTGCAACCTCAAGCGCGTTCTTGACAGGGTCCGGCGGCTCACTCGAGCCCTCTCGCGGAAACCGCGTCATGCCAAAAACGTTCCGATCGAACTCATGCTCCTGGAGAAACTCACGCAGGATCGCGAGCAGCTCTGGCGGGGCGCCGAACTCAGGCAGGATGACTGGGTGCGTGGCGCCTCCAAGCCTCGCGCCAGCCGCTGCCGCCTCCGCTACGAGCACCGCGAGATCGATACCACTCACGACCTTCTCCGACTCAGCGCGACCCTTCGGGGTGACACGCCAGACCCCTCGATCCTTCCCCCGCCGAATAAGCCCGTTCCGTTCGAGCACGGCGGCAACGTTGTGGGGCTTCGCCGGGGCGGGCAGAGAGAGCTCGTGGAATAGCGCATCCACTGCGCGGACAGTGAAGTCCGGTGAACCGCCGCGCGACTGCACCAGCCGCGCGAGGGCGAGGAACTGCTCGCCGAGCGCGAGGCCCTGAACACGCACGCCAACGGACTCGCCCATCTCGCTACCGGCCTATTCGAGCACGGTCACGAGTCACTCACCAGCGCATCGACGAGGGCGGGAAACGCTTGGATCCCTGGCGACTTAGCGCGAAGACGCCGGTTCTGCCCGGAACCGCTCACGACATAGCCAGGCAGTGTGGCGATATGAGCCGAGAAGTTAGCGGAGTCGTACACCTTGAGCCTCGTGCATTCGCTCCTGATGATCTCAAGCGATGTCTCGTTCTCCTCCAGCCCGAACCCGCGCGCAATCGTCAGAATCTGCGCGACCGCCCGGGTCCGCTCTGCGTTAGTCGTGCCGAGCCTCAAGCCGGGGAGGCTGACGCGCACGCCGTCGTCGTCGAGATGGAGGAGCTGCTCCAGCCTCTCGCGGTTCGCGCCCGTGTGCTCGACCACGCGATCGTAGATCTCGTTCTCGCCGACGGAGACTCGTTCATCGCCGTTTGAGTCGCCGCCGGCGCCACCCGCATCGCCCGCCCCCTTGCGCGCTCCAGCAGACCGTGTAGCCGGTGCGATGAGCGAGCCATCGGGCGCAAGCAGTCGCACGGCCTCACGGAAGCCGATCGGCTGCACGTGTTCGGGCAGTCCCGCGTCCTCCACGGCCGACCAGGCCTTCTTCAGCACCTCTGTGACCTCCATCGGGCAACCCTTTCGTCGTTTCATCACACGGTAGCAGGCAATTGTAAGGAGTCAAGTACTCCATTTTGCGTTTGCTACCTACCTCATGTGCCATGCTGCCGCACCCCTCGTCGTAGTGTTGACCTAAGTGTCCGCCTACCATTGGATTTTTGCCTATCCCAAACGTCGGATATCTTTGTCAATGTCCAATTGATCCTACGGTAAATGGCCTGTTGTGTGATCTACCGTCTGTTCAAGCCTACGAATAAGCGCCTTACTCCCTATATTTACGGGCTTCTGACGCTAAACATGGGGGCCAGATGGCGATCTAGCTAAGAGCCCATGATAATGATCTCCATTCAGGGTTACGTCTGAATAGGCTGCCATCTGGCTGGTTTGACGCCACGCCTCAACGTGTGCCGGCGTCTACTCTCGGCAAGACCGCTGCGATCGAGGAAGACGCGAATCCCCGCTCCACGGCCAATCGCCTACCTATTGACCGCAACTCCGTGACGGCGGGTGCGACGGGTACGAAGGCGCCGGCATACCGGCCGCTTTCGTCAGAGCTCTGCTAGCCGCTTGCTACGAGCCGACGCGCTGGCGCCAGCGAATGCGAGCTTCAGGCGGTCCCGCGCGCGATCCTCCGAAGGGTGTCCGTACAGCACTTGAACCAGCCGCCCGCCGTCGCTGTGTCCGAGCTGCACGGCGACGTCCGCGGGGGTGACACCGCGTTCAAGCAGCAGCGTCGCGCACGCGTGACGAAGGCCGTACAGGTCCAGCGGCCTCCCCCCGGACTGGACCCAGGCAGCCTTCAGCGGCCGCCACATGTAGGACAGCGATCCCTTGCTGAGTCGCTTGCCGCGAGCTGTGTGGAAAACGTATGGGCTGTCCAGGCGGCGCGGGAGCTGCGTGAGAGGCTCAAGCGCCGGCGGCGGGATCGTCACGACCCGAGGCTTTCCGTTCTTGGGCGACTTCTCTTGACCACTCCCATCGAGGTTGAACCTGATCAGCGCCTCCGCGTCGGCGATGTTCAGATTCGCTGAACGAAGGGCGCACAGCTCGCCAGGGCGCAGGCCCACGTATGCGAGCACGAGAATGATCCCCGCGGCCTCGTCGCCATAGTCGCCGTGCACTTCGCGGGCGAGCTCGCTGAGCCGTCCGATCTCGGACTCGGTCAGCGCGTCGATGTCCTTGCGGCCCTTGGGCGTCTCCAGGCGGAGGTTGCTCCAGGGGTTCGCGTCGCAGAGACCGTCGCGAACAGCATCGGCCCACATGGTGCGCGCGATGCGGCTCGTCCCACGAGGCCACGAGTTCGCGAGTCGCCGCGCACGCGGCCGATCGACCTGATCCATGCGCGTGCTCCCCAGCTCCTCGACGATCTGCCCGACCGCGTACGCGTACGTGCGTCGCGTCGCGCGCGCGTCGCGGGCGTAGTCGGTCAGCCACACTCGCCCCCAGTGAGCGACCGTCGGCGCCACGCGCCCGGGGTGAAGGGTCCAGTCGGCCTCAGCTTGTACGGCCAGCTCACGCGTGTCGAATGTCCCGAGCCAGCGCTGACGGCCACCCTGCTCGCGGATACGGACACCCCACTTTCCGCGGCGATGCACGATTGTCATTGCGCAACCCCGAGTTCTTTGATCATCCGCCTCAAAGATGCCACGTCCGCCTCTAACGCCGTAACCCGCTCCGCCGTCGTCGCGTACCTCACACGACCCTCCTTCAGCCAGGCTTCGACCTCGGCGAGCACAAAGCGGCGGTGCGCATAGCGTGCAGTAGGGGGAATCGACGGCATTCCCTCGCCGACCTTCAGCTCGATCCAGCGCGGTGATCGGGCGAGATGCTCCGCGAGCTGGCGCTTGTTCAGCACCACGCCGACGTCTCGGCGGATGGCAGTGACGGTGCTCAGCGCGAGTCCGATCCTTGAACAGCGGGAGAAGTTCTCACACTCAAAGGCCGAGCTGGGTCCCCTTCGCGCAAGCCAATTGCGCGCCGGCGCCCTGCTGCATGGACGAATCATGGTTCCTCCAGACGGTTGGACTTCGTTGAGGTAGGTGGGCACCTGCCCACCTGATTGCTCGCCTCAGCAGGTCGTGGAGGAGCTGTCAAGCAAGTAGTGATGTGACTGGCCGTACCCCGCCGCAGGCGGGGGCTCCTACTTGCTTTACAGCGGAGGAGCGACCTGCTACCTGGCGCGCGGCGGGAAGCACGCGGCGAGCGCGACCCAGCGGCCGGATGCCGTCCCGGCAGCCGCGATGTTCGACGCATTCGGATGGCTAGGCGTCCGGGCTAGGTTGAAGCCGGCTGGAAGGGTTGAGCCGGTCAAGCAGTCCATGCGGGCACCAGACCGGGCAGGCGCGTCTGTAGATTGGCACGATGGGGCGCTGCGTCACGCTCACCGGAGAGTTCGGCACCGCTTGTCTGGACACGCTGTGCATGCAACTCACGCCGCTCACCAGTCTGACCGATCCCGAGCTGGTGAGCATCGACCTGTCTGCGCTCGAGGGGATGTGTGCTTCGGCGCTCGCTGTACTGGTCTCTGCGTTACGTACTGCCCGCGTGGATGGCTTGTGCGACCCCTTTTCCCAGTTCAACGCTCCACGCTCTTGTCCGGAGCTCACGGGGGAGTCTCTGCGAGGCCTGGTGGAGCACCGTGGCGATGGGCAGCCTCGGGGGACCGGCGACGCTGCATGCGGCTGTGAGCCGTTCAGCAGCATCGACGGCGTCATCCGCGCGCGCGAGACCCTGTTGCAGGGGATCTCCGCTGAGGCGAAGCTCAGCGAGCAGGCTCAGGCGACTGTGAGAAAACTGATCTGGGACTTCGCGCAGAACGTCCTCGCGCATGCCGAGATCGGTGGCGGAGTCGCAGCTGCCCGCGTCAACCCGCACGATCAGACACTCGAGCTCGCAGTCGCGGACCGCGGTATAGGGATCCACGAGAGCCTCGCAAGGAGCGGGGTTCCGAACGTCAGTGACGACGCGAGCGCGCTGCGCGCGGCCCTGCAACCGGGCGTCACGAGTGAACCTGGGACCGGCAAAGGGATGGGCTTGTACCTGGCGAACCGCGTTCTGGTCAAGAACGACGGGACTTTGATGGTGCGGTCCGGCAACGCACGCTTGGACCAACCATCGCAAGTTGAGTTGGCTGCGCCGCTCCCGAAGTTCAAGGGGACGCTCGTGACCGTGCTTGCGCGCCTTGACCGGCCGCTCGACCACGAGGCGGTGGATCGAGAGCTATCGCGCCCGCAGGGCGTCGCAACCTAGACGGCGCGTGTGACTATCCGGGTCCGCTCGCGTGCGAAACCAGCGACCCGTGCGCGACGCCGAGGTGCTGCTTATAGAGCTCGGTGGCGCTGACCTCGGTCATCCCCGCGATCATGTCGATCACCACGCGCTCGCGCTCGGCGGCGCTCCCCGCAGCCGACGCGCGCTCGCGGAACGCCGGCGGGAACAGGGAGAGCCGATCCGCTTTGAGTGCGTCGCGGTACATCGTGTAAAGCGCGTCGATGATCCGCCTGTGGCCCTCCTGGATCACCGCCAGTGAGGGTCGCTCGATGATGTAGCACCAGGTCAGGTCCTTCAGCACTGTGACCTCGTCCTTCATCTCCTGGCCAATCTCGAGCACCGCATCGTCGCCGTCGTCGCTGAGCGTCGGTGCATCGATGTAGCGACTAATGAGCGCCGAGCCGACCACGCGCATGTTGATGCGCTCTTCCGCCAGGCCCGCGAATCGCGTGGTCACCGACGCAAGCAGGCTCTCGAAGAGCCGCTCGCCCGCCTGCGCGAGGCGCTCACCGTCGGTCGCGCCGTGGCGGTCCAGCACGTATGCGTCGAACTCCGCGCGCTCCGGAGCACCTGTCGTTAGGCGCTCGAGCGGGATGAGGCCGGCGCGGTAGAAGTCGTCCATGTCGTGCACGGCGTAGGTGACGTCGTCCGCCCAGTCCATCAGCTCGGCCTCGAGCGTCCGCCTGTCCTTGGGCGAGTCCTGGCGCACCCAATCGAAGTAGTCCATGTCGCCGCCGTCGTAGGCGCCCCACTTTTCGGCGCGGAGCGTCGGGTCCTCGGCATGCCGCCACGGGTACTTCAATAGGCCGTTTAGCGTGCGGCGGGTTAGGTTGAGCCCGACCATCTCACCGGAGCGCAGGGCCAGGCGCGTCACGATCCTGAAGGACTGCGGATTTCCCTCGAACGTCGCGACAGGAGCCGAGCGTGCTTGTAGAACCTGCTCGGCGAGATGCCCGAAGGGTGGGTGGCCGATATCGTGCGCGAGCGCTGCCGCTTCGGTTGCGTCCTCGTCGAGTGCTGCGACGAGACGGGTCGCATTCGGATCCAGCGCGCCAGCGGCGGCTTCTCGGTTAAATCGCCGAGCAAGGCCGCGCGCCACCTGCGCCACCTTGAGCGAGTGCGTCAGGCGGCTGTGAAAGGTATAGCCGATCTCGGGGGCCGCTACCTGCGTCACGTGCCCGAGGCGCAGCAACGCCGAGCAGTAGAGGATGCGGTCGCGGTCGCGCTGAGCCTCGCTGCGCACGGACGGCGACGGTTCGCTCAGGCGTCGCTCGTCCAGGCGCGCCCGCTGCTCGTCGGTCGGTGGCGTGAGGCGCGATTGCACGAGCGAGACCGTACCGCCCTGCGCAGGACCGGGTCTCTAGGAGGCGTGAACGAGGAGGTCTGTGTCCAAGCGGACGATGCCCGCTTTTTCGAGCGCACCGAAGGCTATGCCCATAACTGTGTGGCCGAGATCGGGTCGACGCTCAAGCACCTCGTCATAGAGAGCCTTGACCGTCCAGATCCTCTCCGGGTCTTGGTGCAGGAGCTCGATGAGAAGCTCTTCTGCTTCGTGCGCCTTCTCGCGCACCGCCTCGAAGGCGGCCTCTGCGCCGTCCTCTATGACAGTGGCGTTTGGTGTGGCGATCGCAGGCATATCTTGCGGGTCCGGTTACGACATCATCGTGTCAGTCGCATCGGACAGCTCCGAGGTGGAACTGAGGAATCCAGACTAGCGTACGCCACCCGTCCGTGGCTGCAGGTCCTCGCGCTGAAAATATCGCTGCAACATCCGGCTTTTGTGCACGGCGCCGGGGGCCGGTCTGATCCGTTCCGCCACCAAGCCGCGACGGCTAGGCTGATCCCGCAACCTCAACGCTTCCGAGTCGAGCAAGCACGCATGACCTCTGCTCTCCTCTTTAGGTTTCTTCTCACCCTGCTGCCCGCTCGCTCCCCCTCACCACTCTGCATCTGGCCTCGCCATAAAACATCTGTGATGTGTTGGTCGAGGAAGGGGGTCCCCGGGTCGAAGCGAAGCGGAGAGGCGGGGACCCCCTTCCTCGGGCCAGCTGCAGAGCCAAACTTCGGGAGCGAGCGGGCGGCAGGGTGCCTCGCCCGGATGCCTCGCCTAGAGAGCGGCGGGCAATGGGGCACCCGAGAGCGGCAGCCCCCGCCTGCGACGATGACCGGAGAGACAGGTCCGCGCGCGTTCGTCAGATGGCGTCGGCGCGGCCGACTGCCTCGGTCGATAGCGCGATGAGGTCGAACTCGACCTCGCGCGTGAAGAAGGGCGCACGTCCATCGAACTGTCTGAGTTCTCTGAGTTCCAGCGGGTCCGAGGGCGCGCGCAGCATGCGGAAGTCGCCGGAGCGGATGCGCTCGCGCGTCGTGAAGAGGACGCGTTCACGGCCCACGTACAGCCGCGGCCGGCCCTCGGTGTCTGGCCATGCACGGGAGGCACCGAGAGTCTCGTCAGCCGCCCTGACGAGTGCCTGCAGTGTGCTCTCGTACTGCGTGACGAATACCAGGACCGGCGCGATCGGATGGTGAGCAAAGCGGCCACGCGTCCACCGCTCGGTCAGAAACCAGTCATAGCGGCGCAGGCGCGCGATCTGCTTGTGCGGGCGAGCGGTGCGGTCGTACTCGAGGAGCACCGCCCGGCGCGACCCTGCGCCGCCGAGGATCAGCGTCGCATCGGGCTTTATGACGCCTTCGCGCGAGCCCCCATGAAAGAAGCGCGGGAGCAGCCGAGCGCGAGTCTCTGAGCCCTCCTCGAGCGCCTGCTCCTCGCGCGGGTCGATCTCGCCACGGCGCGGGCCGTGCCAGGCAAATGGCATCTCCTCGAGCAGTGGGCTCTCGCCGGCGCGTGCCCTGTGCGCGAGGTGCAGCACGAGCGCGTTGACCTGCAGGTCGTGCTCTACGTAGGCGATGCTGTGAATATCCGCCGGCTTGTAGAGCTTGCGGTCAGCGGACATTCCGCGGTCTGAAAGCATCCGCCACCCTTCCTCCGTGAGGCGGTAGTTCCACTCGTAGCTGCCCGCTGGCGCCGCGGGGCGGAACTTGTCGATCAGTCCCCGATCGTGCAGCAGGCGCAGCCGCCGCCGCGTGCAGGTGGAGTCTGCGCCCCACCCGAGCAGCGCCATCTGGCTTGAGGACAGGTAGTTGACGTCATGCAAGAGCTCAAGCAGGCGGCAGTCGCGCTCGGTGACCGCGACCGGCTTCGCCGCCGCTCCTCGCTTGCCCCAGTGGATGCTCGCCGCGGAAAGACCGGAGCCGGCCCTCGCCGCCCGCTCAGCAGCAGAGCTCGCCACGCCTGTCTCCACTGAAGCTTTCCGGGATGCACTCGCCACGACGCTCCTTCGGCTCGATCTCCGCGGCGGTGATCCGCCGCTTCTGAGTTAAGCCGGGCAGAGCCGATCAGACGCAAGCCATGCGCCTATCCGGGGTGAGAGGAAGCCGGCACGGCCAGTCGTAACCTGAGGGTATGGAGAATGGAGCTCTTACACGGGATCAGCTGATCGCCCAGATCCGCTTCGCCATCTCGCAGCTACCCGCGCACAACGGCCACCACGAGTTCGAGGAGGCCTGCCGCCATCTCGCCCACGTGCGGATTGCACCCAACATCGTGCCCGCGACGGGTCCGGTCTCCTCCGGAGGCGACCAAGGCCGCGACTTCGAGACCTTCCACAGCTACATCGCCGAGACGCTCGGTCGCGACGGATGGTTCGCCGGGCTCGTGCCGGCCGGGCCCGTCGCCGGCATCTGCACCCTTCAGACCGGATCGGTGGCCGGAAAGGTGCTCAACGACGTCGACAAGATCTGCAAGTCGGGGCAGCGCCCGGAGAAGGTGTACGCGTTCCTCGGAACCGATATGCCGGTCGCACAGCGGCACGAGACGGTCGAGAAGGCGCGGCAGCGGCACGGGGTCGAGCTCGAGATCCTGGACGCCAATGCCATCGCCGAGCAGCTGGCGGAGCACGACACCTACTGGATCGCTGGGCGCTACCTGTCGCTGCCCGAGCACTACGCTCCGCCCCGCCCATCGAGCGACGGCCCCGACGAACCAGAGTGGTACGTGGAGCTCCGAGCGGAGTGGCGGCAGCGGGAAGACGGCCCGCGGTCGCTCGCCGAGCTGATCGCCGTTCGCGACGGTCTGCGGCACGCGACCTTCAACCCGCGCACGCGACACGATCTGGCGTTCTGGCTCGAGCTTGTGCGCCCGCTAGCAGAGAACGGTCCCGACGAGGATCTGCGCCAGCGCGCCCGCTACGAGGTGGTCGTCGCGACCATTCGCGCGCTCGGGGACATGCGCACCGCGGACGTCTTCGCCGACGTCTTCCTGTCCGACGCGACCACCGAGTCGGACCCGGCACGTCTCGAAGACGCGTCGGTGGTGCTCTCCTACGCGACCACGGCCGCGGGCGTTGGTCACTCCGACTTGGATCTCGCCATGCTGAGCTCGCGTCGCGCGGCGCTGCGTGGTCGCGCCGCTGAGCTGCTGGCGCAGAACCCGCCTCGGGTCCGCCGGTCCCGGCTGCTGCAGGTGGCGGGGCACCTCGCGCTGGTACCCGACGCGGCTCGCCTGACCGCCACCACCGGCGGATCCCCGGCCAGTCAGGTGACGATGCTCGACGGACCCAGGGAGCCGGCCCCGTCGGAAGTCGGAGAGGCGCTGCGAGAGATCGCCGACGTCGACGAGGCCCTGGCGTACTGGACGGAGCTGGCGAGGTTGATTCCAGACACGCCTCTATTCCCGGTCGAGGATTTCGCCGAGATCGTCCAGTACCTCGCGCCCGCGCTGATCGACGCCGATGGGTGGCGGGAGCTCGTGACCGCCGTCGACGCAGCGGTCAGCCGGGTGGCGGGAGGTGGGCGCGCGGGCGAGATGTGCCGCGATCGTGCAGTCGCGCTTCGCGATAACGGCCGCCCACTCGACGCCCTTCATGAACTGCATCGCGCCAAGGTCGAGTGGTGGACGGGCGACACGCTGCGCGGCGCGCTGCTGGCGATGCTGTTCATCGCGCAGCTGTACCGGGACCTCAAGCTGCCGATGGCCGCCAAGCAGTATGCGCTGGGCGCGGCAGGCGCGGCCCAGTCCGTCGGCGGCGATGTGGAGGCGTACCTGGTGCCGACCGGGATGCTGCTGGCCGCCGACATCAGCTACCAGGCCGGAGACTGGCTCGCCGCGCTCGAGGAGCTTGAGATCGGGGTGATTGCGATGCACGCGTTGGGTCAGGAGGAGAACCCCGTTGCCGTCGAGATGGCAGAGCGCGCGGCCTTCACCGCCACGATGTGTCTTCGCGGCGCGCGGGAGCTCTGTCCAGAGCTGACGACTCATGTCGAAGAGGTGCTGGACCGAATCGATCTGCTCAAACTGACATCGAGCTTGCTCGACGACGTCGAGCCTATGACGAGCGCGGAGTGGCGCGAGCGTAGCGACAATGATCTGCTGGGCCGGCCGTTCGGGGACGCCGGTGAGCGCTACCGCATCCGCTTCGCAGCGCTGGGAACGCGGTGGACGCTGTCGTGCGACAACCAGTACCCGCACGTCCGGGCGACGCAGCGGCAGGCGGCAGCGCTGCAGGTCACGCTGGCCGAGCTCGCGGCCGAGGACCTCTGCCTGCTGGCGACCGACATCGAGGTGAGCGTCACCGCGTCAGCATCCCCGCCGGATGACCTCGACCAGCGCATCCTCGCCGTGCCGAGCAACGACGGACGGCGCTGGGAGATCGAGCTGACGGACTACGAGAACGTCGACCGCACGCAGGAGTTCGACGAGACTGGGCGCGAGCTGGACCTGACGATCACGCGGTTCCTGATCGACGTCTCGCTGCTGCCGCTCGACGACTACTCCGCAGCAATCGAGCGGGCGCTCGAGAGCGGCCTCGCGCACAAGCTAGTCGCCGGTCGGCCCTACGACGAGCTCGCCGAGATCGTGCTCCCGGATCGCTTCGAGTCCACCGATCGGCGCCGGTACCGACCCCCGCTGAGTGATGACTTGCCGCCGCCGGCCGAGCATCGTGCGCTTGCCTGGCAATCAGGACCCGGGCCCGGGTTCTCGCCCGAGAAGGCCGAGGAGATGGCGACCAACCGCTACGAGAAGATCGCATCGTTGCTGCCGAACACCCTGCCGGCGCTTGCGGTGGCGCCCGAGTTCCAAGCGGTGGTGGCGGTCCTGCGCGCGGACGGCTGGCTGGACTGGCACATCATGACCGCGATCTACAACGTGGCCACCAACTACCGCCTGCACGAGGCAGCGCTCGATACGCCCGAGGTCGTCAGGACTGCGGCCGGACGGAGAGCGTGGGACCGCGCGGCCCGGACGGCGGAGATGGACTACGGAGATCCCATCCCGATCGAGCAGTTCAACGAGGATTCGCTGCGACAGGCCCGCGTGATGGGAATCGTGCCGCTGCTCGTCAACTGGCATCTCGCGCCGCGACAGCGCACGCCGGACTATCCGGCGATGGAGCAGCTTCTCGCTTCGCGCTACCGGTACTGGTCGATCGACGCGGAGCACTCCGACCCGTTCGGCGCCCAGCCGGCCATCGCGTAAGCCGCTCGGCGGAGAGATCCGAGCAACCCATGACGCCTGAGCGGGGGGCGCGGGGACCCGAGATCGGAGCGCGAAGAGGGTGCTTGACCTGCGCGGCGGCTAACGTCGTGCGCGTGAACGTCACAGCACCAGTCGAGTGGCGCAGCTACGAGGAGCTGACCGAGGAACTGGTCGGGCGGCTGGGAAGCGCGCACGGGATCACCACCTTGCGGCTTGAGCGCGATGTCCTCCTTCGCGGCCACGCGACCCACAATCGGATCGACGTGCTCTGGGAGTTCCAGCGGGCATCCAGCCAGCTGGTGCGGATTCTGTTCGAGTGCCGCTCGTACGCTCGGCGGATCAACCAGCAGGCGCTGCACAGCTGGCGTAGCGTCGTCGACGACGTAGCCGAGCCGGGGATCAAGACGATCGGCGTGATGGTGACCACCACCGGTTATCAGAGCGGGGCTCAGCGGGTGGCGGACAGCTATGGGATCGTGATCCTCGAGCTGCGCACCCCGACCGAGCGGGATCTGGCGCACCGGTGGCGGTCCGTGCGCGTCAACCTCGTCGCGCGGATGCCCCAGGCGACGGACCTGGCGGTGGATGCGACCGAGCAGCTCGGCCCGGGTTTGACTGTGAACGGCGCCCTGGGGGAGTTCGTCCTGGACTTCAACGACGGGACGAGCGAGCTGCTTATGGATCACCTTCTGCGCGGGGAGCTGACCTCGCTGGCGGAGCCGCCAACCGAGCCGCACCCCGTCACGCGGACGTTCTCCTCGCCGGTGCTGCTCCGAAAGAGCCATGAGCCGGTCGCGCGAGTGATAGCGATCAGGGCGACCGTGGGCGAGGCGCAAGCCGAACCGGTGGTGATCGAGACGACCGCCGCCGAGATCGCCTGGATGCTGGCCGACACCCTGACCGGCAGCCACACCTGGTTCGCCGCCGACGGGCGGATCTGGCAGACCCCGAGCTGACCGGGGGTCAAGCGGGGCCGTTCGGAGCGGGCGCGCTCACCCGAGGCGCCAGGCCACTGACGAGAGCAGCCGGCCGCGCTCGGAGAGTCGTCTCGCGGCTACCGGTGCTACCCAGTCGCCGCCGCGCCGTGCTACCAGACGCGAGTAGCAACCGCACGAGCATCGCGCTGTTTGCGGCCTCCGCGTTCGCGGTCCTTCGCAGGGCCAATCTACTAGTCATGCCTGCAACGGCCGCGAATTCGCGATCCTTCGCGGCTATCCGTATCAGTGGAGACGGCGGGAATTGAACCCGCGTCCGTGATCGCGTGAGAATGGCTTCTACGAGCGTAGCCGGCGCTCTGATCTCATCCCCCGCTCGCCTCGCCGGCGGGGTTGCGGGGGACCAGCCTCCTTGGGTGTCCCCGGCTTGGCGGAGGCGGACCGCGCCGGGTGAGCCTACTTTCTGATCCCGACCTTCCCCGCCGCAGGCCAGCGGGGGCCGAGACCTCGCGCCTAGTTTCTAGCTAGGCCGCGAGGGCGTACTCGTGAGAGTCCGCACCTATTGTTTTCCGGGGGTTTTACGAGGCCACCCGGAACCTCGACTCGCAACCATCCCCGCGAACCGACCACGTCGAAGCCTGTCGTCCCCGGGAACGTTTCTGCTCTATTCAGTCTAGCGGCGCCGAGCGCCTGGCCAGAGCGCCGCGTGGCCGCATGAGCCGCCCTCGCCGGGTCGTGATGGCGTCCGGAGGCCTCGAAGTGGAGACGACCGCGGCGCCACAGCGTGGCCCAAAAAGCGACGCGGCCGCGGCCCAAAAACGACGCGGCCCCGGGCCGCTTGAGGACCCGCAGTGTCTGGCCCGAAAGCCTGACTTGCAGGTGGCGCGGCCTCACACCTCGATGGCCTCGCTCTTTGCGGCTCGGTTCCGCGTCTGGATTCAAGCTACCGGCGGTCCAGATCCATTGCAAGCCCGTCGCGGGCAACACTCCGCACTTTCTGAGAAAAAAACGCGGGGCGGCCGTGGATGCGCCGTCGCGCGCTCGCGCCGGCTCGTCCCGCGCCCCGAAAAGCGACGCAAGGCGATTGTTAGGGAGCGCTTATCCCTGGTGGCACAATGAGAGCATGACCGAGGGCGATCTCTCCCTCTCGCCGCCTGCAGCCGCGCTCCCACCCGTGCCGGCGAGCGGCTTGCCTGCAACCACAAGCCACGCGCCCGCGCAGCCGGCGATCGGCGGCGATGGTCGGAACAGCCCGTTCGGCAAGCCCGCTCGTGGAGCTGGCGGCCGAGCGAAGAGCCTGCGCGCACGGATCGGCAGCATCCTCGCCGCGATCGTGGCCGTGTTTGCCAAGTTCTTCGCCGCGATCAAAGGCGTGCTCCTGTTGCTGCCGAAAGCCAAGGTGCTTACGACCGCTGCCACTGCGCTGATATCCGTCGGCGCCTACTCGCTGTTCTTCGGCTGGTGGTTTGCCGCCGGGTTCGTCGCGCTGCTGTTCGTCCACGAGATGGGCCACGTGATCCAGCTGCGCCGCGAGGGGCTGAAGGCGAGCGCTCCCATGTTCGTCCCCTTCCTGGGCGCCGTGGTGTTCGCGAAGTCGCTCGGCGAGAACGCGCTCGCGGAGGCGCGCGTGGGCCTCGCCGGGCCGATCCTCGGGACACTGGGAGCAGCCGGCTGCCTCGCGATCGGTGTCGCGACCAACAGCGATCTGCTTCGCGCCCTGGCCTATGTGGGCTTCTTGCTGAACTTGATCAACCTCGTCCCCCTGGTTCCGTTCGATGGAGGCCGGGCGATGGCGGCGATGGCGCCCTCGCTGTGGTTCGTCGGCCTCGGGGTGATGGTCGCCCTCCTGCTCCTCACCGGCAATCCGTTCCTGCTCATCTTCGTGCTGCTCGGCGGGATGGAGACCTGGCGGCGCTGGAAGCTGCGCGGGACGCGGTCGCTCGAGCAGGCCGCCTACTACCGAGTCCGTCCGCGCCACAGGCTGATCGTCGGCGCCGTCTATATCGGCCTGATCGTGGCGCTGGCTGTCGGCATGCTCGACAGCCAGGTCGTCAGCTCGGGCGGCCACACCTTCGGCCAGCACAGCTTCCACCTCTAGACAGCCGCTCAGCGCCGCGCCTCGCGCACGGCCCGTTCCAGCTCTCGCTTGCTCTCGCGCTCGCGGATCGTCTGGCGCTTGTCATAGAGGTCCTTGCCGCGGGCGAGCGCGATCTCGACCTTGGCGTGCGGTCCGGAGAAGTAGATGCGCGTGGGCACGAGCGTCAGGCCGCGCTCAGCCGCGCGGGCGGCGAGGCGATCGAGCTCGCGGCGGTGCGCCAGCAGCTTACGCGGGCGCTCGGGGTCGTGGTTGTCGCGCGCTGCCGGTCCGTAGGGCGGTATGTACACGGAATAAAGCCACAGCTCGCCGTCGCGCAGCGCGGCGAAGCCGTCCTTCAGCTGGGCGCCGGAGGTGCGCAGCGACTTGACCTCGGTGCCCTCGAGCACGATCCCGCACTCCAGCCGCTCGAGCAGCTCATAGCGATAGGACGCGTAGCGGTTGGAAGCCACGTCGCCGCTTGAGACCTTGCGCTTGGCCTTGCCCTTTGCCATCGCCCGAGACTAGATGCTCGCGCCCGCGATCAGCGTCCGGCGACGGCGCCGTCGCCCGCGGGGATCAGGTCGACGCGACCGCGCACGGGCTCTACGCTGGCGACCCGGACCTCGATCTCCTGGCCCAGGCGAAGCGCGGCGCCGGTGCGCTCGCCGCGCAGGATCGTGCCCTGCTCGTTGAGCTCCCACCACTCGCGCGCGGGCTCGGCGCCGGCGCGCTGCCCGGCGCCCTGCGCGCGAGCGCCCGGCCTGCGCGCGGCGGGTCTAGACGCTGCCGCCAGCCGCCGCACGTGCAGCATCCCCTCATACAGCGGCGCGCCGACCTCGCCGAACGTCGCAAACGCACCCGCGGAGATCAGCCCCACGACCTCACCCTCGAAGACCTGGTCCCAGCCGCTCTGAAAGAGCGCGCGCTCGAGCACGAAGCAGCGCGCAACATCGTCGGCGTCGCGCTCGATCGTCATCGCGTGGCGCTCGCGTTCCGACGTCCAGGCCCCCAGCTGCGCGAGCTCGGACGCGCGCGGTGGGCGCTCCTCGCCACCGAGCGTGCTGAGCAGCGCGCGGTGGCAGACGAGGTCGGGATAGCGTCGGATCGGCGAGGTGAAGTGGCAGTAGCTCTGCGAGCCCAGGCCGGCGTGACCGATGTTCTGCGGCGAGTAGTAAGCCTGCTTGAGCGAACGCAGCACGAGCGAGCTCAGGGCGATCCGTCCGTGACCGGTCCGGCGCACGTGCTGGTCGACGAGCCTTGAGATCGGGCCCAGCAGCTCGGCGGCCCGCGATGCGGACAGCACGTCGGGCAGCGGCGGCGTCGCCACGTCAAGCGAGGCGAGCTGGGCGACCAGGCGTTCGATGCGCTCTGGGTCCGGGCGCTCGTGCACGCGGTACAGGCAGGGAACGCCACGTTGGGCGAGCAGACCGGCGACGGCCTCGTTGGCGGCGATCATGAGGTGCTCGATCAGGCGATGGGACTCCGTCTGCACGCGCGTGCGTATCTCGCTGACGTTGCCCGACTGGTCGAACAGGAACTCGGGCTCCTCCGAGTCGACGACCAGCGCGCCACGGCGCTCGCGCGCGGCCGCCAGCGCAGCGGCGACGCCGCGGGCGGCGCGCAGCGGCTCTCCCCAGGGCTCCGCGGCAGGCTCGCGGCCGGCGAATATGCGATCGATGCGCTCGTAGTCCAGGCGCGCGTCGGAGCGAATCAGCGAACGATGAAACGCCGCGCTGACGATCTCGGCGCCGCGCAGCTGGAGCTCGACTGTGACGGCCGGGCGATCTGCGCCGGGCCGCAGCGAGCAGGCATCCTCTGACAGCGCCTCGGGCAGCATCGGCTCGACGATGCCCGGCACGTAGATGCTGGTCGCACGCTCGCGCGCCTCGCGGTCGACGAGCGAACCCTCGGGCACGTGGGCGGCGACGTCGGCGATGTGCACCCACACGCGCGTCACGCCGTCGGAGAGCGGCTCGGCGGAGATCGCGTCGTCGAAGTCGCGCGCCGTGACCGGGTCGATGGTGAACGTCGTCAGCGCCCGCAGGTCGCGCCGGCGCCCGGCGGCGACATCGCGCCGGGCTTGGTCGAGAACGCGATCGCGCGCCGCGCGCGCCTCGCCGCGCACCGCTCGATCGAAGCCACGCGGCGCGCCGCGATCGAGCAGCAGCGCCTCGATCACGTCGCGGGCAACGTCGGGACGTCCGAGCACACGCACCACCCGCGCGGCAGAGCCGCTGCCAGCGCGGCGCACGAGCACGATGTCACCGGGCTCGGCGGACGGGCCGCCGTCGCGCCGGGATCGGCCTGACGACAGCGTCACGCGCGCACGACGCTCGCCGCCTCGAGGCTGCGGATCACGTTCGGCGAACAGCGGCTCGGCGACGAGAAACCGAGCGCGCTTCTGCAGCACCGCCACGAAGGCCCCGGCGGGAGCCGGCTCGGCGGCGCCGTCCGCGCGCTCTCGCCCGCGGGCGGGTGGCTCGCTCACTTGACTTTGGCGACGAGCGTGCGCAGCGCGACCGCGAGCCCGCGCGGCGTGTCGACGCCGCTGGGCACGAGCACTTCCGGGGTGATGCCCGCGCCCTGCTTGATTCCACCGCCGCCCAGGTTTCGCCCGTCGGGCGTGAAGTACTCCCCGACCGTGATGTCCAGCGCACCGCCGTTCGAGAGCTCCTCCTCCTCCTGAAAGACACCCTTGCCGAATGTATGGGTGCCGACGACCGTGGCCCGGTGATGGTCCTGCAGTGCGGCGGTCACGATCTCCGCGGCCGAGGCGGTGTTGCCGTCGACCAGCACGACCACCGGGACCGAGGCCGGGATCGCGCCCCCGACCGCGCTGAGCGTGACCGTCGGCTGGGTGCGCCCACGGGTCGTGACGATCGTGCCGCTGGGGATGAAGATACTCGCGATCAGCTGCGCCTCCTCGACAAGGCCGCCGCCGTTGGCGCGTAGGTCGAACACGAGGCCGCGTGCCCCGGCGTGCAGCTGGCGTTCGACGGCTTCGCGGACTTCGGCGTGCGCGCCGGCGCTAAACGTGGCGAGCGCTATGACCCCGAGCTTGACGCCGCGCACGACGACCGTCTGGGAGGCGACGACCGGCTCGTCGATCGTCGCGCGCGTGATTTTCACGGTGCGCGTCGGCGGGTGGCCGCCGCGCGCTCCCGTCGGGCCCTGGATCGTCAGCACGACGTCGGTTGCGGGCGGCCCCTTGATCGAACCGGCCGCAGCGGTCGGGGACATGCCCGCCAGCCTGTGCCCGTTGACGGCGACGATCAGGTCGCCCGCCTGCAGGCCGGCGCGCTTTGCCGGGGAGGCGTCGAATACGCGCACGATCAGCAGGCCGTGGCGCAGCGTCTGCGCGTTGCGGCTGTCGGGAGCGACCATCACGCCGATGCCGGTGAAGCTTGGCGGCGCGGAGAACTGGCGAAATTCGCTCGGGTCCAGGTAGTGTGAGAAGCGATCGTCGAGGCTGGCCACGGCCCCGCCGATCGAGGCGTCGGCGAGCTTTGCCTTGGGAATCGGACGGTAGTAGTCGCTGGCGATGCGGTTGATCGCTTCATCGACGACCTCGGTGGCGTGGTTGGGGACGAACGCACCGCGGGCGAAAGCGGGCAGGTCGCCCGGGTGGCCGCCGAGCCAGATGCCCGCGACGAACAGGATCGGCACCAGCAGCGCAAGCAGGACCGTCACAGGGCGCCGAGGACGAGGGGCGGGCTGTCGTCCGGACGCGGGCATCGGCCTGGCAAGGGTAGACGAGGCGACGTCGCTTGGCCGGATATCGTGAGCTGCGCAATGGCGAGCGTCCAGACAACCATCGTGGCCGAGAACGGGCTGCCCGTGTACCGCGTCGGCCTACCGGGGACACGCGCGCTGACCGTGCTCGTGGCCTTCGACGCCGGCGCACGCAGCGAGCGCCCGCAGGAGAACGGAATGGCCCACTTCCTCGAGCACCTGGTGTTCAAGGGCGGCGAGAAGTTCCCCAGCTACAAGCAGGTCAACGAGACCGCTGAGCGGCTCGGCGGCGTGCTCAACGCCTACACCAGCCACGACCTCGTCGCCTTTCACATCACCGTACGCGCGGAGAGCGCGCCCGAGGCGATCGACCTGCTCACCGACTTCGTTGGGCGCCCGCGCATCGACGCGAGCGAGCTCGATCGCGAGCGGGGTGTCGTGATCCAGGAGATCAACCGCGCCTACGACCAGCCGTCGACCGTGGCCGAGTACCTGAGCGACAGGGCCGCCTTCGGCGAGCACCCGCTCGGACGCACGGTGCTGGGGCCTGAGGACAACCTGCGCAGCTTCACGCGCGAGGGCATCGTCGCATTTCGCGAGCGGCGCTGGACAGGCGCGCGCGGCGGCGCATTTCTCGCCGGCAACCTGGAGCACCTGCCATCAGAGACCGAGCTCGCCGAGCGCTTCGCGCGCTTTCCAGCGCTCCCCGAGCCGGACCCCTACGAGCCGGCCCCGGCCTTCGCGCCGCAGACGCTCGTCGAGGAACGCGACACCAACCAGTCGCACCTGCGCATGATCTACCGCCCTGACATCGCGGTCGCCGACCCGCGCCGGCGCGCCGCGCTGAAGATCTACTCAACGCTGCTCGGCGGCTCGATGGGATCTCGCCTGTTCGAGGAGATCCGCGAGAAGCGCGGCCTGTGCTACTCGGTCTGGGCGCTCGACCACGAGTTCGCGGACCTGCCCGTGCTGCAACTCGGCTCGGGCCTCGAGTCGGCGAAGTGCATCGAGGCCTACACCCGGATGCGCGAGATCGTCGACGAGCTGCGCGACGACGGACCGACCGAGGATGAGGTCCAGCGCGCGCGCGCCTACAGCGCAGGGCGTCGCGTGCTCGCGTTCGAGAGCACCAACGCGGTGGCCAGCTACGGCGCCAACCAGCGAATCGTGTTCGACGAGGAGATCGACCCCGACGCCGCGATCGCGGCGCTGGACGCGGTCACCTTCGAGGAGGTTCGCGAGGTCGCGGCCGGGGTCGCGGACGAGCTCGCGGTGGCGTGCGTCGGGCCCCACAGCGCCGACGAATTCTGAGCCGGTCGCGGGCACCGTCGCGCGCTGTCGGCCAGCGTTCACCGGCCACCACGCAGCGGTGGCGCTCGCTGCCATCGTACGCACGCTCGCTGTGAAGATCTCGCGCATGCCCGGAAAGGATCGACGACGAGCGGCGTCGTTGGGGGAGTAGCTCTTGCAGTGACCACTCCCCCATGAGAAAGGTACAACATGGACAACCCAACACAGGCCTCCGCTGCGACAGATGTCGACGGAGAGCTTGCAGTCAGTGACCCGCGCGGTGGGCTCAGCCGTCGGACATTCCTGGCCACGGGAGTCGCGGCCGGAGTCGGCGCAAGCCTCGGGCCGCTCGGCAGAAGCGCAGTGGCGTTCGCCGATCGCGGCTTCGGGCTGACGCGCGGCGACGAAGCGATCCTGCGGTTCCTCGCGGCCGCCGAGATCCTCGAGGCCGATCTGTGGCAGCAGTACAACGAGCTCGGCGGCATCCAGGACAGCCAGGTACCAGGTGGCAGCGGCAGCCCGCCGTACGTGAAAGCCCTCGAAGTGCTCGACGAAGACATGTCGCAGTACATCCACGACAACACCCAGGACGAGTTCTCGCACTTCACGTTCATCAACGCCTACCTGGAATCGCGCGGCGGAGAACCGGTGGACCTCAGCATGTTCCGCCACCTGCCGAGCAGCAAAGCGACCGGCGCCCAGCAGATCGGGCGCCTCACCAACCTGATGGAACTCACCGTCGACACGAGCTGGTGGACGCGCTATCGCAGCTCCACCAAGAACCCGGACTTCGGTGACACGTTCGCGCAGGCGGTACCGGGGCTGGCCAAAGGGAAATTCCCCGCGATCCCACGCAACGACGGGGATCTCGAACCCGAAAAGCACATCCAGGCGATCGCCAACACGGCCGGGTTTCACTTCGGCACGATCGAGCAGGGCGGCACGAGCCTGTACCCGTCGCTCGCCCAACGGGTCAGCGACCCCGAGGTGCTGCGCGTACTGCTGAGCATCGGACCGACCGAGGCGATGCACTTCCAGACCTGGCACGACAAGGCCGGCAACGCCCCGGCGCTGACCGACCCGACCAACGGGCTGGAATTCCCAAACCTGAACGCCCCGCCGTTCGGCGGCGAAGAATTCAAAACCAACCTGATCATGCCCGAGCCGACGATCTTCCTCAAAAGGAGGCTCCCGGTCTGCTCGATCGTGCGTCCCACGAACACGCAGAACGCGGCGATGGGCGCGGTTGAAGCGCTCACCAACGACGGGCTGTTCATCGGCCAGCCGCGCGCCTTCTTCACGAAACTGAAGGAACTCGCGCGACAGGCCGACGCCGCCGAGCACGACGACTGACGACAGCACTGCTACGCACGCCCGGCGCGCAGAGGGATGCGTCGGGCGTGGTGGCGCTTCACCGCGCGCTGCGCAGCGGCCAGGGCCTCACGAGGCTCGCCCGTCGGCTCGCGCGCAACGGCACCGCGATGAGCGAACCGCCTGTTTCTCACTCAAGCCAAGACAGATTGGAGCACCGACATGCTGGGCCTTGACAATCCGATTCACATCCTCTTCCTGCTGATCCTGCTGCTGCTCGTGTTCGGGGCCAAGCGCCTGCCCGAGATGGGCCGCTCGCTGGGCAGCGGAATGCGCGGCTTCAAGGAGTCGCTGCACGGCGACATCCGCGAACCCGTCGAGCTCGCCCAGCCCGTGCAGACCGCTCCCGCGCCGATAGCCGGCGAGCACGCGCAGGCCACCGTCCCCAGCTCGGGCGAGCCGGCTGGCTAGCCACGCGCGATGGCTGTCGCACTCGGCAGGGTAGGCCACGAGGACCGTCTCAGCCTCGTCGATCATCTCGACGAGCTGCGCACGCGGCTGATCGTGTCGCTGGCGGCGCTTGCCGTGGCGTTCGGCGTCTGCGTGTGGCAGAACCACGCGCTGCTGCGTATCGTCAACCGGCCGCTGCAGCACCAGACCCAGAAACAGGTCCGGGCGGGACACGGCCCGCTGGGGGCCACATACGCGGTGCAGCAGAACGCGCGCACTGTGGCGAGCGAGCTCGCCACAGTGGTCGGCACGCTGGAGCGCCCCGGCAGCGGGGTCAGCGCCACGGCGCGCGAATCGCTGCGCGTCGTCGCGCCGGGGCTCAATCGCGCGATCGCCGGGCTGTCGACTCCGCCACAGGGCGACAAGCCGGTGACGCTCGGCATCGGCGAGCCGTTCACGACGACGATGGGCATAGCCCTGCTGTTCGCGCTGATCCTGGCGCTGCCCGTGCTGCTGTATGAGATCTACGGCTTTTTGCTGCCGGCCTTCAGCCCAAGCCAGCAGAGGGCGGCGATGCCGCTCGTGCTGGCGATACCCGCGCTGTTCGCCGCCGGCGTGCTGTTCGGCTACTTCGTCGTGCTGCCCTCCGCCCTGCGCTTTTTTCAGAACTTCAACAGCGAACAGTTCAACGTGCTCGTGCAGGCTGGCCAGTACTACCACTTCGCGGCCATCACGCTGCTCGCGATGGGGCTGCTGTTTCAGGTCCCGGTCGGGATCCTGGCCGTCACCCGCGCGGGGATCGTCTCCGCGCACAGGCTGCGCAAAAACCGCCGCTACGCGCTGCTCGCCTGCGGTCTGATCGCGGCGTTCCTGCCGGGCGACGCGATCACGCTGCTGCTGGAGACCGTCCCGCTCTACCTGCTGTTCGAGGCCAGCCTCCTGCTGGCGACGATCGCCGAACGCCGCGCCGCGCGGGCGCAGGCCAAGGCACAGGCGGGCCTCTGAGGCGCGGTGGCGCGCGCCCCGCTGCCTCAGCCGATCGCGACCATCCGGTCGATCGGGACGCGCGCGCGGCGCGCCACGTCCTCGGGGACGCTCACCTCGAACTTGCAGTCGCGCAGCGAGTCACGCAGCTTGGGCAACGTGATCATCTTCATGTACTTGCACGACGCGTCGGGATTGGCCGGTATGAAGTCGATGTCCGGCGCGGCCATTCGCAACGGGTAGAGCATGCCCGTCTCGGTGGCGACCACCACCTCGCCGTCGGGATGACCCGCCTGCCCCTCGTGCGCGCGCTCGTCCTGCGCCTGGCGCTCGGCGTCGCGCGCGTATTTGAGCATGCCGCCCGTGGAGAGCATGTGCACGCCCTCCTCGGCCACGTCGCCTGCCGCGACGTACTCCATCACGCTGGTCGAGCAGCCGCACTCCGGGTGGATCAGGAAGTCGGCCCGCGGATGCGCTGCGCGCGTGGCCTGGATGTCGGCCGGACGGATCCCGGCATGCACGTGGCACTCGCCGTCCCAGACGTGCATCGCACGGCCCAGGCGCCGTTCGACGTAGGCGCCCAGCCACATATCGGGGCCGAACAGGATCTCTGTCTCCTGGCCGTGCTTGCGCAGGATGTGGCTCACGACCTGGACCGCGTTAGACGACGTACAGCAATAGTCGGTGAGCGCCTTGACCTCGGCCGTCGTGTTGACGTACATCACGACCACGCCGCCGGGATGCTCGCCCTTCCACTCGGCCAGCTGCTCGGCGTCGATCGACGCGGCCAGCGAGCAGCCGGCTTGCAGATCGGGGATCAGCACGGTCCTCTCCGGACACAGGATCGACGCCGTCTCTGCCATGAAATGCACGCCGCAGAAGACGATCAGCTCGGCGTCGGACGCGGCGGCCATGCGCGAGAGCCCGAGCGAGTCCCCGACGTAGTCGGCTACGTCCTGCACCTCGGGCACCTGGTAGTTGTGCGCGAGGATCACCGCGCGGCGCTGATCGGCGAGCTCGCGCACCTCGGACTTCAGCTGCGCGATCTGCTCCTCGGACAGCACCCCGGCGCCGGCCTGGTCGACCATCGGCAGCGTGGGGGCCATCGGCAGGTTCAAGCGACGATCTCCAGTGAGAGGGACAGATCGAGGGCTGGCGCCGAGTGGGTCAGCGCGCCCATCGACACGCATTCTACCCCCGTCTGCGCGCGCGCCCTCAACGTTTGCAGCGTCACGCCGCCGCTGGCCTCCAACTGGGCTCGCCCCGCGACCTCGGCAACGGCCGCGCGTAGCTGCTCCTCGTCCATGTTGTCGAGCAGCAGACGCGGCGCCCCGGCCGCGAGCGCCTGCTCGATCTCCAGCGGGTTTCGCACCTCGACCTGCAGCGTGCCGGCGAGCTCGGGCGCTGCGGCGCGCGCGCGCGCGACTGCATGCGCGATCCCGCCCGCCGCGGCGATGTGGTTCTCCTTGATCAGGATCGCGTCGTACAGCCCGGCGCGATGGTTGCTCGCGCCGCCGGCGGCCACCGCCGCCTTCTCCAGCGCGCGCAGGCCGGGAGTCGTCTTGCGCGTGTCGAGCACGCGCGCTGTGGTGCCCTGGACCTCGCGCGCCGCGAGCGCGGCCAGCGTGGCGACGCCCGACAGGTGCGCGAGGAAGTTCAGCGCGGTGCGCTCGCCGCTCAGCAGCGCACGCGCCCGGCCCACGACCGACATCACCGGGCCTCCGTCCTCGCGCCAGACGCCCTCGTCCACCAGCGCCTGCGCTTCGGCGTCGGGGTCGAGCTGCTCGAAAACGGCCTGCGCAGGCACCAGCCCGAAGATCGCTCCCGGCGCCTTCTGGATGATCAGCGCCCGCCCCTGCGCACGCTCGTCCACCGTGGCCTGCGTCGTCACGTCGCCGCCGCCCAGGTCCTCGGCGAGCGCCCGTCGCACGAGCGCGCTCAGCTCCTCGGCGGGCGGCAGGCCGGCGGTCATACCCGCTCGCAACGAGGTCGCGTCTCGCTCACCGCTGCCTCTCCCGTGCCTCGCGCTGACGTGGCTCCATTGGCTGATCGTAGGTCAACAGTCGACCAGTCTGTGACTGGCAATTGGTAATTGGCCGCCCACAAGGGCATCCGACCCCCAGGACGCGACCTTTGGCAGCTAAGCCAGCCTACCCTTGTTTGGCGTTGATGACTTCCTCGCCCCCAAACCCGAGGATCTTCAACGATGATTCGATCTTCGTTTTCTGGCCTTTTTCGTTTTCCAACGTTTTCGAGCCGGCGCGGAATTCGAGTTCCGGCGGAGCCAGCGGCGTGCAGCAGCGCGTCACGGCGAGCGCTTCGAGGTTGCCCTTTAGTACCTCCGGAAACTGTTCCCCGTACTCGGGTTCGCCTTTGGCGTTCACGGCTGTCTCCACATGGCAGATCACGTTGAGTTTGACTTTGTCGATTTCTTGCTTGACTTTCGTGCTTTCGTTGATCAGCACGTTCTTCCATTTGAGGTTGTCCCCGCTCGCCACCAACGGCTCTTCGGTGGTGCCGGTTGGCCCCGAGGGGTTGGTCATCGTGCCGTTACCTGTTTCTGGGAACGGCGCTTCGCTGCCTTCCGCGAAGACAGAGGTGTAGGTCCCCGGGGCGCCTCCCGTATAGGCTGGGCTGCATTCTTCGCTTTCGCAATCATAGGCGCCGAAAGACTGCGTTTCACCTACACCTGCGGGACCAGCTTCGCCCCCAGGTTCGGGGTTTTCGACGGCGCCGCCGATGACATAGTGGCAGGAGACTTTTCCGCCGGTCGTTAGGTTGGTGAGCGCCAGGTTGCCCCACTCGACGGTGGCGATTTTTTCGCCACCCGCGGCTCGGGCGCCTGAGCCGAGCCCGTTTACGAAATAGTGAGGCGGACTGGCAGCCTGTGCCGGCACCGCCGCGGCGGCGAACGCGGCGAGGGCCAGCAGTGGAATAAGCCGCGAAGCGCATCTATGCTGCTTCCCCGATGACATTTCGCACCTTCCCTCTCGAATGACCACTTCAACGATAGGCAGGGAGTCCGGCTCCTGCTGGCTGGTCGGGCGCTACGCCTACCCCGGGCGCCGCGCGACTTCGTGCGCCCGCTCTCGGGCAGCGTCGAAGCCTTCGACAACCTGCTCAGCGCCCGGCGACACAACGAGATAGCGGTCCTGGCCTAGCGTCTGCACAGATGCCGCGCCGACGGTCAGGAACGGCGCAACGGCGTTCGTCTCCCATGCCTCGGGTTGGCGGTCCATCGGCTGATCGTAGGGCAGGTGGGGATGATCGACCGGCGGCCGCAGCCCCGTGGCCGAATCCGCCACGAACGCAGGCAAACTCAGCCGTTCATATATCCCAGCTACCTCAGCAGGTAGGCGCGCACGAACCCGTCGAGGTCACCGTCGAGCACCCGTTGGACGTCGCCCATCTCGTAGCCGGTGCGATGGTCCTTGACCATCGTGTACGGGTGCAGCACATAGGAGCGGATCTGCGACCCGAAGTTGACGTCCTGCGCCTCGCCCTTCTCGCGCGCGATCTCCTCCTGGCGTTCGCGCTCGCGGCGCTCGAGCAGCTTGGCGCGCAGCATCGCCATCGCGGTGGCGCGGTTTGAGGACTGCGAGCGCTCGTTCTGGCATTGCACCACGATCCCGCTCGGCCGGTGGGTGATCCGCACCGCCGAGTCGGTCTTGTTGACGTGCTGTCCACCCGCGCCCGAGGCCCTGTAGGTGTCGACCTGCAGGTCGTCGTCGTCGATCTCGACCTCGCCGCTGCCTTTCACCACGGGGGCCACCTCGACACCGGCAAAGCTGGTCTGGCGACGGTGCGCGGAGTCAAACGGCGACAGCCGCACGAGGCGGTGCACCCCGCGCTCGGCCCCGAACAGCCCGTAGGCGTTCTCGCCGCGCACGCGGAACGTCGCCGACTTGATCCCCGCTTCCTCGCCGGCGCTGGCCTCCAGCAGCTCGACGTCGAAGCCGCGCCGCTCGGCCCAGCGCATCAGCATCCGCAGGACCATCTCCGCCCAGTCCTGCGCGTCGGTCCCCCCTGCCCCGGCGTTGACGCTGACCAGCGCGTCGCCGGAGTCATAGGGCCCGGAGAACAGCCGCTGCTCCTCGAGCTCGCCCAGGCGCGCCTCGACCGAGGTGATCTGCTCGTCGACCTCGGCCTGCAGCGAGGCGTCCTCGGCGGCCATCTCGGCGAGACCGTCGAGATCGGCCACGTCGCGCTGAAGCGTGGTGAAGCTCTCCAGACGCCTGGCCGCGCGCGCATGCTCGGCCGACACCTCGGCGGCGCGCTCGGAGTCATCCCAGAAGGACTCTGCGCCCATCTCCTGCTCGAGCGCGCTCAGACGCTCGCCTAGCGCCGCCGGGTCAAAGGTAGTCCGCGAGCAGCTTCATCTGCTCACGGATGGCGGCCAGACGCTGCGGAGTGGACTCGCTCGGTGTCGTCGTGGCCATAACCTCACGCTATCAGCGCGCGCGGCGAGCGACCGAGGACGCCGCTCCGCGCCGAACCGGTCCCTAGCTTCTAGACGAGCGTGGACCAAGCGGAGCCAGGACGCAGGGAGCGTGGCGTGCTACGCACGCGAGCGACCGAGGACACGGCTCGCGCCGGCCCACGCCCGTCTAGGCGCCGTGGCAGCGCTTGAACTTCTTACCCGAGCCGCACCAGCAGGGATCGTTGCGACCGACCTGGTGCTCCTCGTCGACGACACGCTGCTCGACGACGGGCGCCATCGCCTGGCCGCCTTCGTCTGCGTCGGCGTAGCCCTCGGCCTGCGCCACCCCGGCATCCGCCGCCGCGGCGGCCATCGCGCCGGCGCCGACCGCGCTGGTGCCGCCGGAGTATGAGACGCGCCCGGCGCGCGTCGCGCTGCCGGCGGCCGCGAACGACGGTGCGGGCGCCGCTTCGCCGTTCGGCCCTTCCACGTTGACCTGCACGTTGAAGATCATCCGCGCGTAGTCAGACCACACGCTGTTCATCAGGTCGCCGAACAGCGTGAACGCCTCGTTCTTGTAGGCGACGAGCGGGTCGATCTGGGCGAAGCCGCGCAGGTGGATGCCCTCGCGCAGGTAGTCCATGTCGAACAGGTGCTCGCGCCAACGCTCGTCGATGATCTGCAACAGCAGGAAGCGCTCCAGCGCCCCCATCAGCTCCTCGCCGAGCGCCTGCTCGCGCGCGTCATAGAGCGCGAGCGCGCGCGCCGAGATGCGTTCGCTGAGCGCGGTGCGGTCGGCCGTCTGCACGTCGAGCTGCCCGTCGTCAAGCTCGAGCGGGAAGAACTGGCCGATCGCGGTGAGCAGCCCCGAGATGTCCCAGTCCTCCATGAAGTCGCCCGGCGTGTAGGCGTCGATCGTGTGGTCGAGCACCTTGACGACCTCCTCGCGGGCCTCGTCGCCGATGCTCTTGCCCTCGAGCACCTCGTCGCGGTAGGCGTAGATCACGCGCCGCTGCTCGTTCATCACGTCGTCGTACTCGAGCACGCGTTTGCGGATCAGGAAGTTCTGCTCCTCGACCTTCTTCTGCGCTTTCTCGATCTGCTTGGACAGCATGCCGGCCTCGATCGGTTCCTCGTTGCCCTGATCGTCGACGCCGCCCAGTTTGTCGAGGATCCTGTAGATCCGGTCGCCCGCGAACAGCCGCACGAGGTCGTCCTCGGCGGAGAGGAAGAAGCGCGACTCGCCGGGGTCGCCCTGGCGCCCGGAGCGCCCGCGCAGCTGGTTGTCGATGCGCCGCGACTCGTGGCGCTCGGTGCCGCAGATGAACAGGCCGCCGGCGGCCACCACGCGCTCGTGGTCGCCGACCACCTTGGCCTCGATCTCCGGCAGCAGAGCGCGCATCCGCTCTTCGTAGCCTTCGGCGTCGGGAGCGATCCCCTCGCGTGCCAGCTGCTGGCGCGCGAGGTGCTCGGGATTGCCGCCCAGCTTGATGTCCACGCCGCGGCCGGCCATGTTCGTCGCGATCGTCACCGCGCCGGGCTGACCGGCCTCGGCGACGATCTCGGCCTCGCGCGCGGCGTGCTCGGGCTTGGCATTGAGCACCGTGTGCTTGATGCCGCTCTTGGTCAGACGGTCCGACAGCAGCTCTGACACCTCGACGGAGATCGTGCCGACGAGCACCGGCTGGCCGTTCTCGTGGCGCGCGGCAATCTCGTTCACGACCGCCGTCCACTTGCCGTCCTTGGTCTTGTAGACCTGATCGTTGCGGTCCGCGCGGACCATCTGCTCGTTGGTCGGGACCTGCACGACCGGCAGCTCGTAGATCTTCATGAACTCCGTCGCCTCGGTAAGCGCGGTTCCGGTCATGCCCGAGAGCTTGTCGTAGAGGCGGAAGTAGTTCTGGTAGGTGATCGTCGCGAGCGTCTGGTTCTCCTCCTGGACCGACACGCCCTCCTTGGCCTCGATCGCCTGGTGCAGCCCCTCCGACCAGCGCCGGCCCTCGAGGATGCGCCCGGTGAACTCGTCGATGATCTTCACCTCGCCGTCGATCACGGCATAGTCGACGTCGCGCTTGTACAGCGACTCGGAGCGCAGCGCCTGGATCAGGTGGTTGACCAGGTGCCCATTCTCGGCGCGGTAGAGGTGATCGATCCCCAGGAAGCGCTCGGCCTTGGCGACGCCCTGCTCGGTGATCGACACGGTCTTGTGCTTCTCGTCGGGCTCAAAGTCGAAGTCCGCCAAGAACTGCTTCTTGGTGCGCGGATCCATGCCTTCGGGGGTCTTGCCCGCCTTCATCGTGGGAGCGAGCCGCGCGAACTTGACGTACAGATCGGCGGCCTGTTCGGGCGCGCCGGAGATGATCAGCGGCGTGCGCGCCTCGTCGATCAGGATGTTGTCGACCTCGTCGACGACCGCGAAGGAGTGTCCGCGCTGGACCTTTTCGGCGAGGTCCTTGGCCATGTTGTCGCGCAGATAGTCAAAGCCGAACTCGGAGTTGGTCCCGTAGACGACGTCGCTGGCGTACGCGCGCTGCTTTTCGTCGTAGGGCTGCATGTTCTGCAGCACCCCGACCGAGACCCCGAGCGCCTGGTAGATCGGGCCCATCCATTCGGCGTCGCGGCGCGCGAGATAGTCGTTGACGGTCACGACGTGCACCCCCCTGCGCTCTCCCGTCTCGGAGTCGCGCACCGCGAGCGAGTTCAGCACGACGGCCAGCGTCGCCGTGAGCGTCTTGCCCTCGCCCGTCTTCATCTCCGCGATCTGCCCGTCGTGCAGCGCCATCCCGCCGATCAGCTGGACGTCGAAATGACGCATGTCAAGGCGCCGCCGGCCCGTCTCGCGGACGATCGCAAAGCACTCCGGCAGCAGCTCGTCGAGCGCGGCGCCGTCGCGCGCGCGCTCGCGCAGCTCGTCCATTCGCTCGCGAAGCTCCTGATCGTCCTCGAGCTCGAGCTCGGACTCGTACGCGTTGATCAGGGCGACGCGTCGCTGGTAGGTCTTGAACTTCTTCGCCTCGCCGACGTTCAGCGCGCGGTCAAGCAGAGAGGGCATTGGCCAAGGATAGCCTCAGCCGGCGCTCCCGGCCCCAGCGACCGCGGGCAAGTCCAGGCCCCGCGACAGCGCGCGGCAGCCACCGCGCCGGCGCGCGTCAGAGCGAGGGCAGCGACACGCCGCGGGCCGGCGCGCTGGCCGCGCGGCGGGCGACGGCGGCATGGGCCTCGCGCCGGTGGCGGAGTTTGTCGCGGTGGCGCTTGACCTGGCGCGCGAGCTCGTCGATCACGAGGTTCAGCGAATGGCCCATCTCGCGCGAGGCCTCGCGCGCGCGCAGCGTGACGCCCTTCAGATAGAGAGTCGCCTCGACGACCTCGCGGTCCGCGACGCGCGGGTTTGGCTCCCTGAACATCTCGATCTCTAGCTGCGCGAGATCGGACACCTGCCGCGCAACCTTGCCCAGACGCCGCTCGGCGTGCGTGCGCAGCTCGTCGGTGACCGGAACATTGCGACCCTTGATGTCTATCTGCATCACAGGCTCCCTTCGGTCGGAGGGTGACCCCCTCGCCGGCGTCCCTGCCGGCCTGCTCTCGCCGCAAAGGCAGCGTCCAATCTCCGACCACCGTCTCCCGACGCTATGTAGCCATCAGGCTAGCAACGCGCGCAGCGCACCCTGCACGGCCAGCAACCAGCTGGCTCAGGGTCGCCTGCGCAGGCTCGCGACGATCCCGTCGTGCCCGGCGATCGCGTCGATCAGGATCGCCCCGGCGGCGACCTCGGTGCCCGGAAGCAGGATGCTCGCGCGCAGCATCGCGCCGTCGCCGATCCGCGCTCCGTCGCCCACCACCAGCGGCCCGAGCAGCCGCACCCGCGCACCGATCTGCACGTCGTGCCCGATCCATGCGGCCCCGTCGATCTGTGCGTCGTCGGGCAGCCGCGAGCCGCCCGCGACGAGCACGCCCGGCCGCAGCTCCTCGCCGTCGACGTCGAGCGCCGGCTCGCCGCCAAGCGCGTCGAAGGTCCCCTGACGCAGCTCGCTCAGCGAGCCGATGTCATTCCAGTACTCGCGCACCTCGTGCACGTGGAAGGGCACGTCGTTGTCCAGCAGCGCCGGGAACACGTCCTGCGCCCAGTCGGCGAACGGGCGCTCGGGAAAGAAGTCGAAGATCTGCGGGTCGAACACGTAGATCCCGCAGTTGCCGAGGTTCGAGAGCGCCTCGTCGGGCTCGGGCTTCTCCTGAAAGCCGGTGATCCGCCCGTCGCGGTCGTGCAGCACGACGCCGTACTCGCGCGTGTCGGACACCTGCTTGACGGCCAGCGTGGCGATCCCGCCGGTCTGTCGATGGCGCGCCACCAGGGCGCTCAGGTCGATGTCGGTGAGCGCGTCGCCGGAGATCACCAGGAACGCCTCGTCGCCGAAGAACTGCGCGCAGCCGCGCACGCCGCCGGCGGTGCCGAGCAGCTCGGGCTCCTCGCTGTATGCGATGCGCTCCCCGAAGTAGCCGCGGATCGTCTGCGGGAAGTAGTGCAGGTTGGCAATCACCTGGTCAAAGCCGTGCCTGGCCAGCAGGTCGAGGATGTGCTCCATCACCGGACGGTCGAGCACCGGCACCATCGGCTTGCTGATCTCATAGGTCAGCGGCCGAAGCCGGGTGCCCAGGCCCGCTGCGAGAACCATCGCCCTCATCGCCGCATCCTTTCAGCTAGCCGAGCGCGGCCCCGCGCCGACCGGCCCAGACCAGGCGGGCGCCGGCTAGTAGCGGTAGTGGTCGGGCTTGTACGGGCCGCCGACCGGCACGCCGAGGTAGTCGGCCTGCTCGGGCGAGAGCTCGGTCAGCCGCACGCCGAGCGCGTCGAGATGCAGCCGTGCGACCTTCTCGTCGAGATGCTTGGGCAGCACGTACACGCGCCGCTCGTACTCGTCGTTCTTGCTGAAAAGCTCGATCTGGGCGATCGTCTGGTTGGAGAACGAGTTGCTCATCACGAAGCTCGGGTGTCCGGTCGCGTTGCCGAGGTTCAGCAGCCGCCCCTCGGACAGCATGATGATCGCGTGGCCGTCGGCGAAGACCCACTTGTCGACCTGCGGCTTGATGTTGACGCGCTCGATTCCCGGCACCTTTGCCAGGCCCGCGATGTCGATCTCGTTGTCGAAGTGCCCGATGTTGCCGACGATCGCCTGGTGCTTCATCCGGGCCATCTGCGCGGCCGTGATGATGTCGCGGTTGCCGGTCGCCGTCACGAAGATGTCGGCCTCTCCGACGACGTCCTCCAGCGTGCGCACCTGATAGCCCTGCATCGCCGCCTGCAGCGCACAGATCGGGTCGATCTCGGTCACCACGACGCGCGCGCCCTGCCCGCGCAGCGATTCCGCGCAGCCCTTGCCGACGTCGCCGAAGCCGCAGATCACGGCCATCTTGCCCCCGATCATCACGTCGGTGGCACGATTGATCCCGTCGATCAGCGAGTGGCGACAGCCGTAGAGGTTGTCGAACTTGGACTTCGTGACCGAGTCGTTGACGTTGATCGCCGGGAACAGCAGCTCGCCGCGCTCGCTCATCTCGTATAGCCGGTGCACGCCCGTGGTCGTCTCCTCGGTGACGCCCCTGATGCCCTGGCCGACCCTCGTCCAGCGCTGCGGGTCCTCGGCGAGTGAGCGCGTCAGCAGCGCGAGGATCACGCCGAGCTCCTCGGAGTCCGCGCTCGCGGGGTCGGGCACCGCGCCGGCCTTCTCGTACTCGGTCCCCTTGTGCACGAGCAGCGTCGCATCGCCGCCGTCGTCGAGGATCATGTTCGGCCCGCTTGCGCCGTCCTCGCCGTCCGGCCAGCCGAGCGCCCGCTCGGTGCACCACCAGTACTCGGGCAGCGTCTCGCCCTTCCAGGCGAAAACCGCCACGCCGCGCGGGTCCTCGGGCGAGCCATCCGGCCCGACGGCGACGGCCGCGGCAGCGTGGTCCTGCGTCGAGAAGATGTTGCAGCTGCACCAGCGAACCTCGGCGCCGAGCGCCGTCAGCGTCTCGATCAGCACGGCGGTCTGGATCGTCATGTGCAGCGAGCCCGTGATGCGCGCGCCCTGCAGCGGCTGCGCGGCGGCAAACTCGTCGCGGATCGCCATCAGGCCGGGCATCTCGTGCTCGGCGAGCGTGATCTCCTTGCGCCCGAACTCCGCGAGCGAGAGGTCGGCGACCTTGAAGCGTTGATCGGTGCCCGTCGGCACCGCGGTGGCGGTGGTCATGGCCGTCACCCTACCAGGGGCCTCGCGTCGATCCGACGCCGGCCGGGCCAGCACGCGCGACGCTTCGCCGCGGGCGCGCGGCGCGGGCGCGGTGGCGCGACCCGCCCCGTCCGCGCCGCTTCTCAGTCCTTGGCCAGCGCGGCCTTGAGGGCGTCGATCGCGGTCACGGGCCCGGGGTCTGCGCCGCGCAGCGCGGCGAGGTAGATCGACACCAGGTCGCCGAGCAGGACGAGCGAGACCACGCGCTCGATCGCCGTCTGGCCGCGCGTCTGGACGCGAAAGCTCGCCACCGAGCTCGGCGCGATCGCCCGCTCGGTGAGATCCATGCGCTCCTTGACGCGCGGGTGGGCGTCTGAGTCGTCGAGGAACACCGCCGAGAAGCGACCCACTTCCTGGGCGCCCTCCCAGCCGGCGATCTCGTTGTGGTTCAGCTCGGGCAGCTCGTTGGAGAAACACGGCTGCTTGGCGTTCTCGTTGATCTGCGTCTTCCAGCGGTAGGCGATCGGAGCGGTCAGCCCGGCGCCCGCGATCACCGGTGTGGTGCCGTGCAGGCCGCGCGCGATCTCCTTCGCCAGCGACCCCTGCGCGGCGTCGGGGCCCCACTCCTCGACCAGCTGCTCGCTGTGCGACGCGGCCACGTCGACCTCCGCGGTCAGCCGCGGCCCGGCGCCGCTGAGCGCGGCCACCTCGAGCGCCGCCACCGTCATGTAGGCGACCGCGGCGCGCGGCTGAAGGCCGCCGGGCAGCGGTATCAGCGGCACGCCGTCGGCGCGCGCCATCTCGGCCAGGCGCCCGCCGGTCGTCGCCACGGTGCGCGCGGCGCCGAGCGCACCCGCCGACTCGTAGCACGCGAGCGTCTCCTCGGTGTCGCCCGAGTAGCTCGCGCACAGCACCATCGTGTCCGGCGTCGTCCACGTCGGCAGGCCGTAGGCGCGCGTGACGAAGATCGGGCGCGAGGCCTGATCGCCGAGCGCGGCACGCGCCAGCGCGCCGCCGATCGCCGAGCCGCCCATGCCCGCGACCACCAGGCCGGCGGGCGCGTCGCCGGGTGCCATGTCGGCCGACTCGACCCGCCACACCGCGTCGCGCAGGTGCTCGGGGAGCGCAAGCACGCTGCCCAGCTGGTCAGAGCTGTCGACCTGGGCGATCGCCTCGCGCGAGAGCTGCTCGGCGGCGGGCGTCGCTGCAAGGCTGCCATCGGTCATCTGCTGAGCACCTCCTGGGGACGGTCGGGACGGAGTCGCGTGCCGGCGGCGCGCGACGAGCTAGAACGTGATCGCGCCGTCGGGTAGCGCGACACCGGGAAAGATACGCGCCCCGTGCTCGATCACGTTGTCCGCCCCGACCGTCACACCCTCGCCGAGCACCGATCCGCCGATGATCCTGGTGCGCGCGCCCACGCGACAGCCGGCGGCGATGATGCAGTCGCGCAGTGTGCAGTTCTCCGCGATCTGCGAGCCGTTGAGGATCACCGAGCGCTCGACCGTCGTTCCGGCGCCGATCTCGACGTCGCTGGCGAGCACCACGAGGCTGCCCACCTGGCTGCCCGCGCCGACCTGCACGCCGCGCTCGAGCACGGCCGGCGGGATCACCCGACCAGCCACCTGCGCGTCCTCGTCGATCGCCAGCCAGTCGTCGCCCAGGCGCCGCGAGAAGGCCGTCGAGACGTTGCCCTCGATGATGTCGAACGTGCCCTGCAGGTAGCGCTCGGGTGTTCCGATGTCAAGCCAGTAGCCCTCCGAGGGGCAGCCGTAGAGTCCGTCGCCGATCAGGCGCGGCCAGATTTCGCGCTCGATCGAGACGTTCTCGCCCGCCGGCACGAGCTCGAGCACGCTGCGCTGCAGCACGTAGGCGCCCGCGCTGATCAGGTTCGTGTCGATGCTGTCCGAGCTCGGCTTCTCGACGAAGTCGCGTACCGAGCGATCCTCGTGCAGATGCACCAGGCCGTAGGCCGAGGGATCGGCAACCGGCACGAGCGCGAGCGTGGCGCGCGCCGCGGTCCGCTCGTGCTGGGCGATCTGCGCGCTGAGGTCGATGTCGGTCAGCACGTCGCCGTTGAGCACGAGGAAGCGCTCATCCAGCAGCGACTCGGCGAACTTCAGCGCGCCGGCCGTGCCGCGCGGATCGGGCTCCTCGACGTAGCGCAGCCGCACGCCCAGCCCGGAGCCGTCGCCCAGCACGTTGCGCACGCTCGTCGCCAGAAATCCGCACGACATGACCACGTCGTCGACGCCGTGGCGCTTCAGCCACTCGATCATGAACACGATGAACGGACGGTCGACGAGCGGCACGACCGGCTTTGGCACGGTCGAGGTCAGCGGGCGCAGCCGCGTCCCCTCGCCCCCGACGAGAATCACCGCCTGCATCAGCCCGTGCCTCTGCCGATGCCTTCGTAGACGAGCCCCGCGGCGCGAATGGCGGGCCCATCGAGCGCGTTGCGCCCGTCGATCACGACGTTTCCGCGCATCGCCGCCGCGACCTGCTCCCAGTTGCACCGCACGAACTCCGGCCACTCGGTGACCAGGACGACGGCGTCGGCGTCGCGCGCGGCCGCCAGCGGCGAGTCGGCGAACACGATCGAGCTGACGAGGACGCGCGCCTGCTGCTCGGCCACCGGGTCATACGCGACGACCTCGGCCCCGTCGGCGCTGAGGCGCGCCGATAGCACCAGCGAGGAGGCCTCGCGCATGTCGTCGGTGTGCGGCTTGAAGGCCAGCCCGAACAGCGCCACGCGCCGCCCCACGAGGCCGCCGAGGTGCTTGTGCAGCTTGCCGATCACGCGCCGCTTCTGCAGTTCGTTGACCTCGATCACGGCCGTCAGCAGCTGAAAGTGATAGCCAGAGTTGCCGGCCAGCTGCTTGAGCGCGTCGACGTCCTTGGGAAAGCAGCTGCCGCCGAAGCCGATCCCGGCCTGCAGGAACTTCGGCCCGATGCGCGCGTCCAGGCCCATGCCGCGCGCGACCTCGACCACGTCGGCGCCCGTCTCCTCGCACACGTTGGCGATCTCGTTGATGAATGAGATCTTCGTCGCCAGGAAGGCGTTGGAGGCGAGCTTGACCATCTCGGCGCTCGCGATGTCGGTGCGCACGAGCGGCGCTCGCAGCGGCTCGTAGAGCTCGATCACCGCGTCGCCCGCCCAGTCGCCGCTGTCGCCCACGACCACGCGGTCGGGGTGCAGGAAGTCGTCCACGGCCGAGCCCTCCTTGAGAAACTCCGGACAGGACACGTAGGCCAGCCCGCTCTTGCCCTGCGCCTGCAGCGTGCGCTTCACCGCGGCCCCGGTGCCACACGGCACGGTCGACTTCATCACGAGCGCGCGCTCCTGCGACGCGGGGATCGCGTCGAGCACCGCGTAAACAGCCGAGAGGTCGGCGTCGCCGGAGTACGTCGCGGGCGTACCGACCGCGACGAACAGCAGGCGCGCGCGCGCAAGCGCATCGCCGAGCTCGGTCGAGAAGTGCAGCCGCTGCGCGTTGCGCGCCAGCAGCTCCTCCAGGCCCGGCTCATAGATCGGCACCTCGCCGCCGCGCAGCCGCGCCACCTTCTCGGCGTCGACGTCAACGCACCACACCTCGCTGCCCAGCTCGGCGAAGCCGGCCGCGGTCACCAGGCCGACGTAGCCGGTGCCGATCACTGCGATGGGTTGGCGCTCGCGGCTCATGAGCCGGGAAGGCTAGCCGCTGCACGCACGCGGCGGGGAGTCTTGCGCGGCGCGCGCGGGCGCTAGCACGGGTGCTCAGGAAGCGCCCGGGGCCAGCCGGAACACGGGATGGCGCGGCGCGATGGCGCGCAGCTGCTCATCGGAGGAGTCCGGCCCGACGCCTTCAAAGAACACGCCCACCTCGGCCTTCCAGCGCTTCAGGTAGGCGCGCAGGACCGGCGCCTTGTGCTCGTCGTCGAGCTCCGCCGCGGTGAACGGCTCGCTGCGCGAGCCCACCCGCAGGCGCCCCTCGCCGCTCGCGCGCAGGTTGCGCACCCACTGCGTATGCCCGCGCGGCGCCACCAGGTAGCGCTCGCCGTCGAGCGCGAGCAGGTTGACCGGCGTGCGCCGCCACTGCCCCGACGTGCGTCCCCGCACCTCGAGCACGCGCGAGCCCCACACGCTGATGCCCAGCCGCGTGAGCCCAGCGACGATGCGGTTGAACACGTTCTTCGTGAACCAGCCTGGGCGCTTGAAATGCGGGTCCGGGGGGGCGTTCATCGCGCCCGCGAACCCTACTGCGCGCTCGCCAGAAACGCCTCGAAGCGGCGAATATCGCGCAGCGCGCGCGCGCGTTCCTCGCTGTCCGGCTGGGCGCGCTCCAGCGCCGCGCGCGCGTCGGCCAGCTTGGCCTGCAGGACACCGCGGTCGATCTGCTCTGGCGGGATCGCTTCCTCCACGAGCACGAGCGCCTGATTGTCGGCGAACTGCAGGTAGCCCTTGGCCTGCGCGAAGCGCACGATCTCGCCCTCTGAGCGATACAGCCGCAGCTCGGTCGCCTCGAGCGTCGCAAGCAACGGCTCGTGGTTGGCCAGAATGCCGATCGAGCCCACCGTCGTTCGCGTCGAGAGCATTTCCACCTCCTCGCAGAAGACCTCGCCCTCGGGCGTGAGCACTTCGGCCGGAAACCTCGCGTGGGCCATCAGCGCCGACCCGTCCGGCTCGCGCGATCGAGCATCCGGCCCGCCGCGGTGCGCATGCGCGCCCCCGAGCTAATCGTCGCCAGCACCCTGCACCACCTCGTCGATCGGCCCCTTCAGGAAGAAGGCGCTCTCTGGAACCTCGTCGTGCTTGCCTTCGATGATCTCCTGAAATCCGCGGATCGTCTCGGCGATCGGCACGTAGGCGCCTGGCGTGCCGGTGAACTCTTCGGCGACGAAGAACGGCTGGGAGAGGAAGCGCTCGATGCGCCGCGCGCGCTGCACGGTCAGCTTGTCCTCGTCGGACAGCTCGTCGATCCCGAGGATCGCAATGATGTCCTGCAGCTCCTTGTAGCGCTGGAGGATCTCCTTGACGTCGTTGGCCACGCGGAAGTGCTCCTCGCCGACGATGTCGGCCTTGAGGATCGTCGACGTGGAGTCCAGCGGGTCGACCGCCGGGTAGATGCCTTTTTCGGAGATCGCCCGCGACAGCGCGGTCGTCGCGTTGAGGTGCGCGAACACCGACGCGGGAGCCGGGTCGGTGTAGTCGTCGGCCGGCACGTAGATCGCCTGAATCGACGTGACCGAGCCGCTCTTGGTGGACGTGATGCGCTCCTGCAGCTGGCCCATCTCGGTCTCGAGCGTCGGCTGGTAGCCGACCTGCGAGGGCATCCGTCCCAGCAGCGCCGAGACCTCCGAGCCCGCCTGCACGAAGCGGAAGATGTTGTCGATGAACAGCAGCACGTCCTGGCCCTGGTCGCGGAAGTATTCGGCCATCGTCAGGCCCGACAGCGCCACGCGCATGCGCGCCCCGGGCGGCTCGTTCATCTGCCCGAACACGAGCATCGTCTTCTCGAGCACGCCCGACTCCTTCATCTCGAGCCACAGGTCGTTGCCCTCGCGCGAGCGCTCGCCCACGCCGCAGAACGCCGACAGACCGCCGTGCTCCTTGGCGAGGTTGTGGATCAGCTCCTGGATCAGCACGGTCTTGCCCACGCCCGCGCCGCCGAACAGTCCGACCTTGCCGCCCTTGGCATAGGGCGCGAGCAGGTCGATCACCTTGATCCCAGTCTCGAACATCTCGGTCGTCGGCGTGAGGTCCTCCACGCGCGGCGCCTCCTGATGGATGCCGCGGCGCTCGACCCCCGGCGGCAGGTCCTCGCCGAGGTCGATCGGTTCCCCAAGCAGGTTGAAGATGCGCCCGAGCGTCACCTCCCCGACGGGCACGGTGATCGGACCGCCGGTGTCGATCACCTCCGCGCCGCGCGACAGGCCGTCCGTGGTGTCCATCGCGACCGCCCGCACGCGGTCGTCGCCGAGGTGCTGCTGGACCTCGCACACGAGCACGTCGCCGCCGGCCTCGCTGCTGATCCCCGGAGCCTCCTCCTCGGCGCCCGCCGCCGGGCGGGCGACCGTGATCGCATGGTTGATCTCCGGCAGGCGCTCGCTGAACACGGCCTCGATCACGACGCCCTGGATCTCCTCGATGCGCCCGACGTTGCGCGGTGCCGAGCCGCTTCCATTGGCTGTGCCGGCGGTCTGCGTCGGCTCTGCGGCGGTGCTCGCATCCATTTCTTGATCCCTCGTCTCTCTGTCAATCCGGTCGAAGTTTGTCGGTATCGAAGCGCTCGGCGGGCCGCGCGCTAGCTGAGGCCCTCCGCCCCCGCCACGACCTCCATTATCTCCTGGGTGATCTCGGCCTGGCGCGCGCGGTTCATCTGCAGGGTGTACTCGGTGATGATTTCCCCGGCGTTTTCCGATGCGCTGCGCATCGCGGTCATCTGGGCGCCGAAGAACCCGGCGGCCGACTCCACGAGCGCACGGTAGATCGAGATCTCGACGTAGTCGGGGACCAGTCGCCTGAGGATCTTCTCGGGCTCCGGCTCGTAGTCGACGGGCGCCGGGCGTAAGCCCTGCGCCGCGCCGCCCTCGGCCTCGCTGTCGTCGACGATCGCCTCCGTGAGGGGCAGCAGCGTTTCGCGCGTCACCGTCTGCGTCAGCGGCGACACGTAGGAGTTGTAGATCAGCTCCACGCGGTCGATCCGTCCGTCGACGTAGGCGACGATCAGGTCGCCGGCGACCGCGCGCGCGTCGGCGAAGGCGGGGCGGTCTGCGAAGCCCGTGTAGCTACCGCTGAGCTCGTGCCCGCGGAAGCCGAGCGAGGACACGCCGCGTCGCCCGGTCGCATACCACTCGCTCTTCTTGCCCTCGTCCGCCAGCTCGCCCGACAGCCGAATCCCGGCGCGGATGATCTGCGAGTTGAAGCCGCCAGCCAGCCCGCGATCGCCGGTCACGAGCAGCAGGCCGACGCTGCTCTCGCGCTCGTGTGCGCTGAGCAGCGGCAGTCGCGACGCCTCCGCACCGGCCGCCCGCGCGGCCTGGCTTGTCATCCGTCGAAGCGCCTTCGCGTAGGGTCGCAGCGCCACGATGCGCTGCTCGGCGCGCCGCAGCCGGGCGGCCGCCACCATCTCCATCGCGCGCGTGATCTTCTGGATGTTCTTCACCGATGCGATCTTGTTCTTGACGTCGCGCTGTGATGCCATGACCATCTCCGCGTCGCGGCGCTAGGCCGCGCGGGCCTCCTCCTCCAGCGCCAGGCCCTCCTCGTCGAGGTCATAGCCGAAGTCCTGCGCGAAGGCCGCGATCGCATCGTGCACGGCCTTCTGGGTGTCCTCCGACCAGTCGCCGCCGGCGATCGTCTCGCGCAGCGCCGCGTGCTGGGCGTGCATGCGTTCGGTCAGCTCCGCCAGGAACTCTGGCACCCGCTCGACGTTCAGGCGATCCAGGAAGCCGTTCGTGGCAGCGTAGATCTGCACGGTCTGGTCCTCGACAGGCAGCGGCGCGCGCTCGCGCTGGTTGAGCGTCATCACCAGGCGCTCGCCGCGCGCGAGCGTGCGCTGCGTGTCGGCGTCGAGGTCTGACCCAAACTGCGCGAAGGCCTCGAGGTCGCGGTACTGCGAGAGCTCGAGCTTGAGCCTCCCGGCGACTTTTTTCATCGGCCCGATCTGCGCGTTGCCGCCCACGCGCGAGACCGAGACGCCGACGTTGATCGCGGGCCGCACGCCGGAGTTGAACAGTTTGGACTCCAGGTAGATCTGCCCGTCGGTGATCGAGATCACGTTCGTCGGGATGTAGGCCGACACGTCGCCCGCCTGCGTCTCGATGATCGGCAGCGCGGTCAGCGAGCCGCCGCCGAGGTCGTCGTTGAGCTTGACGGCGCGCTCGAGCAGGCGCGAGTGCAGGTAGAAGACGTCGCCAGGGTAGGCCTCGCGCCCGGGCGGGCGGCGCAGCAGCAGCGACATCTGCCGGTAGGCGTAGGCGTGCTTTGTCAGGTCGTCGTAGACGCACAGCGCCGCACGCCCTTTGTAGAGGTAGTGCTCGCCCATCGCGCAGCCCGCATAGGGCGCCATGAACTTGATCGGCGCGGCCTCGTCGGCGGCCGCGGCGACGATGATCGTGCTCTCCAGGGCGCCGTTTTCGTCGAGCGTCTGGGCGAGTGCCACGACCGTCGACATCCGCTGGCCGATCGCGACGTAAACCGACACCACGCCGGTGTCCTTGTTATTGATGATCGTGTCGATCGCGATCGCCGTCTTGCCCGTCTGGCGATCGCCGATGATCAGCTCGCGCTGTCCGCGGCCGATCGGGATCATCGCGTCGATCGCCTTCAGCCCGGTCTGCATCGGTTCCTTGACCGGCTGGCGCTGGACGACGCCCGGCGCCTTGAACTCGGCCGGACGGGTCTCGCTGACGTCGATCGCACCCTTGCCGTCGAGCGGGCGCCCGAGCGGATCGACGATCCGCCCAAGCAGCTGGTCGCCGACGGGGATCTCGAGCAGCTGGCCGGTCCGCTTGACCGTGTCGCCCTCGGAGATCTTCTCCCACTCGCCGAACAGCACCGCGCCGACGTTGTCTGACTCGAGGTTCAGCGCAAGACCGGTGACGCCGTGGGGCAGCTCGAGCATCTCAAACGACATGCAGTTCTCCAGGCCGTGCAGGCGCGCGATGCCGTCGGCGACCGACAGCACGGTGCCCACCTCGGTGAGCTCGGCGCGGCCGGCGTCCAGCCCCTCGATACGGCTCTTGAGGATGCTTGTGATCTCGTCGGGATTGATCTGCATGGTGGCTAAGAGGCTCCTTGGGCAACGTGCCTGCGCAGCTGCTCCAGTCGATTGCGAATTGAGGCATCGAGGATCGAGTTGCCCACCCTGACGACGATGCCTCCCAGGATGTCGGGGTCCACGCGCGTCGCGAGCGTCACCCTGCGGCCCGCGCGCTCGCCGATCGTCTGCCCCAGGCTCTCGGCGGTCGCCTGATCGAGCGCGATCGCGCTCGTTATCTGCACGGGCAGCATCCGGTTCTCCTCCTGCCACAGCCGCTCGTACTCCTGGCGGATGCGGAAGAGGACCGGCATGCGATGGTTTTCGATCAGCAAGTCGAGGAAGTTGACGAGGCTCTCGTCGGCCCCCTCCAGCACGCGCTGCAGGCCATCCTGCTTCTCGGCGGTCGAAAAGTAGGGGGAGAAGAAGAACATCGAAAGCTCGCGGTTCTCGCTCAGCGCATCTGCCACCTGACCGAGCTGCTCGCGCAGCACGTCGACCTTTCCCTGGTCTTGGGCGGCCTGGAAGAGCGCGCGCGCATATACCTGGGCCAGCTCCTCCATCAGTTGCTCGCTGCGCCGGAGGACAGGCCGGAGAGGTCGAGTTCGCCCAGCGCCTCCTCGACCAGCCTACGCTGGTCGGCGTCGTCGAGCGTCTTGCGCGTGACCTTCTCGGTGGCCATGATCGTGAGATCGGCGACCTCCCGGCGAAGGTCGTCCAGCGCGCGCTTGGTGGCCGTCTCGATGTCCCGTTGGGCGCGCTGCGTGGCTTCGGCGAGCAGCTCCCGCCCGCGCTCCTTGGCCTCGCTTTCGTGCGACTCGGCCGTCTGGCGGGCGTGCTGGATGATCTCTTCGGACTGCGCGCGGGCCTCCTTCAGCCGCTCGCGGTATTCGGCGAGGATCTTGTCGGCCTCGGCGCGGAGGCGCTCAGCCGAGTCGATCGACTCGTCGATGCTCGCGCGGCGCTCGTCGAGAGCGGCGGTGATGCGCGGGAATACGGCCTTTTTGAGGATGTACAGCGAGATCGCGAAAACGACGAGGATCCAGATCATCAGGCCGACGTTGGGCGTGATCAACCACGACGAAGAGCTCGCGGCGGTCGGAGTGCTCGGGAGGATCGCGAGAGGCTGCATCGTGACCTACAGGAAGAAGGCGATGAAGCCGCCCACCAGGCCGTAGAAGAACGTCGCCTCGGTGAGCGCGAAACCGAGCCACTGGATCGAGGTGATCTCGTCTTTCATCTCGGGCTGGCGCGTAGTCGCCTCGATCACCTTGCCGAAAAGCATCCCGATGCCCGCGCCGGCGCCCGCGGCGCCGCCGCCCGCGCCCACGCCGAGCGCGATCGATTTGCCGGCCTGCGCGCCGACTTCCTTCGACGCTTCCACCGCAGCGGCGAGCACCGGGGTCCCTGCGTCGATGGACATAAGAGGTAAGAGGTGAGTCAGCATCGTTCTCCTTGTCGAGTGCTTAGTGGCTTGCGGCGGTGGCGCCGCCGATGTAGATGGCAGTCAGGATGGCGAAGATGAAGGCCTGCAGGCCGGCGATCAGAACCGCCTCGAACAGGTAGAGGATCACGCCCAGCGGAAGCGTGAGCCAGCCCAGGAGCTGCAGTCCGAGCAGCACGGCGAGGCTGCCCGCCATGAAGTCGATCAGCAAATGCCCCGCCAAGAGGTTCGCCCAGAGCCGGATCGTGAGCGACAGCGGCCGCAGGACGAAGTTGGAGATCATCTCCAGCGGGAAGATCAAGATCAGCATCGGCCCACCGACGCCCTTCGGGATCAGGCTTTTTATGTACCCGACAGGACCGTGAGTCCGTACTCCTTCGACGTTGTACGCGATGAACACGCCGAGCGCGAGCACAAGCGGGACCGCCACGTTCGTCACGGCCGCATAGATCTGGAAGGACGGGATGTGAGCGCCGAACAGCTTGAACGTGTTCTGAGAGTCGACCGGTAGGGGGATGTAGCCGATCAGGTTCGAGACGAGGATGAAGATGAACAGTGTGAATATGACCGGGAACCATCTTTTTCTCAGCTTCTCGCTCATGTTGTCGCGCGTCACCTGCAACATGAGCTCGTACGCGGCTTCCACGGCCACCTGCAGACGTCCGGGGCGCTTTTGCATATGGCTTGCGACGTACAGCATGATCCCGATGGTGAGGATCGTCGCGATCAGGAGATAGAGAACGCCCTTGTCGAACTGCAACGGGCCCGCGATCTTGAACCAGCTTTCGAGGTGAAAGCTGTCGATCACCTTGAAGTTTTCGTTTTTGTGCCCGTGTATTCCGAAGCCGATGGCGAACGCCACGAGCCCGACCACATAGACGAGCGCGATGCCCAGCGTGAGCTTGCGGGCTTTGCTCATTCCCCCCGGGGCGTGCGGCGCCGGCTCGGCGGTGCTCATCCAGCCACCTCCCGCCGGGGCGGCGGTGAGGGCCTCCCGGAGAGCACCCTGATCGCGAACGCGATCGAGTAGGCGCAGAAGATCACGAGCGCCGCTGTCAGACCATCGGCACGCCCACCAGCCACGCCGGCGAGGATGATCGCGCCCGCGAGCAGCCAGATCCGCCCGAACGCCTCGAACAAGCTCAGCCCGAGCCTCGTGCGCGGCTCGGCCGCGCGCGCAACGAGGCGCTTGTCAGCCTGCGCGAGCGCCCGCTGAGCGATCCACGCGATCACCGCGACGATCAGCCCGAACGCCGGCGCGCCGAGCGCCAGCGCCACCGGCGTGGCGGCCACGACGAGCACCACGTCCAGGTACTGCAGGGCGCTGCGGACCGCGGGGTTTACCACTGCCAGCTCGCCCTCTGGCGGGGCTCCGATTTGGCCGTGGGGATGTTCGCTTGCGTCAAGTTCGGGCATGTGTTCGCCGCCAGCCTACCGGGCGGGAGGATCCGCGCGTTCTGCTGCACAGCGGACCGCTGAAGCCCTGCTTCCCCCCGAGGCGGCGCGACCAGTCTATCTGCTCAGCGACTTCGTAACAAGTTTGTGACAGTCGGTACGCGGCCGTCCACGCGCCGCTCGAAGCGTCTGTTGACGATCCCTGCGACCAGCCAGGCGAAAGCCGCCGCGAGCGCGAGCGCGACCAGTCCACCGACGATGTCGAGCACGAAGTGGTTGCCGGTCGCGAGCACCGCAAGGCTCGTCAAGCATGGGTATGCGACAGCCAGCGCGCGCGCCCACACGCGCCGCGTCAGCTGCCAGACGACGATCGTGCACCACACCGCCCAGGCGATGTGCAGCGAGGGCATCGCGGCCAGCTGGTTTGCGTGCGATGCCAGTTCGCCGGTGTGCCAGGAGCCGAGCGCGTGCGTCGAGGCCACCACGTCACTGAAGCCCGGCAGCATCCGCGGCGGCGCGACCGGGTAGCGCCAGAAGACGACGAACGCCAGCAGGTTGACCGCCACGAGCGTGTTGCGCAGCGGGCGGTAGATGTCAGCGCGCCGCCACCACAGCCAACCGAGCAGACCGAGCGTCACGACGAAGTGCGCGTTGTCGTAGTAATCGGACAGGATCAGCGCGAGCGTGTGATGGCCCGACAGCCAGCGATCGAGCGTCAGCTCGGGATCGAGGTGAAGCGTGCGCTCGAGCGCCAGGATGCCCTGGGCGTGGGCGATCGCCGCGTGCACGCGCAGCGGCGCGAGGTTGGTCGTCGCGTCGTAGATCCAGCACAGCCAGACCACCACGAGCGCCTCCACCCACCAGCGCGAGCGCGGAGTCGTCGCCACCTGCGCGCGCGAGCCTTGCGCGGTGGGCAGGGCCGCCTGCGTGGCGCTCGGATCGATCGAAACAGCCGTTGACAACTGGTCGATCTTACCGGCCGTCCCAGCTGGCCCAGCGGTCAGAGAGCCTGCTGTCAGGGCGCTTCGGGCGAGAGCCCGCGCGCCGCGAGCGCCTCAAGCACGCGCGGAAGCGCAGCCGCGGTGCGCCGCCACGAGCCGGGCGCCGAGTAGTCGTCGGCGTCGTGCAGCAGCAGCACCGAGCCCTCTCCCACGCCGCCCGTCACGCGCGCGGCGATCGATTGCGGCGTGGCGCGCGCAGCCCAGTCGCGGCCGTGCTGGCTCCACAGCAGCGTGCGCCAGTCGCTGTCTCGCGCGATCCGCAGCGCCGCCGCGTTAGCGATGCCGTAGGGCGGCCGGTAGAGCTCCACCGCGCGCTCGCTGGCCTGCTCGATCAGCGCCTGCGCCCGCGCGATGTCCTCGCGCACCTGGCGCGGCGCCAGGCGCAGCAGGTTTCGGTGGCGGTGGCAGTGCAGCCCGACGCCGTGGCCCGCGGCGACGATCTCGCCCGCGAGCGCCGGATTGCGCTGCACCTGCTCGCCGACCAGAAAGAACGTCGCCGTCGCGCCCGCGGCAGCGAGCGTCTCGAGCACCGCCGGGGTGCCCTGGGCGTGCGGGCCGTCGTCGAAGGTGAGCGCATAGCCGCGCCCGCCTAGCGTGCGATCCTCAATGCGCAGCGGCGCGCGCAGCGCCGGCCAAGCGCCGGCCAGCGCGGGCAGCACGTAGCTGGCCATCGCCACGCCGGCGACCGCGCGCCCGAACGGCCCGCCCGGGCTGCGATGATCGTTGACGTCTATGGTCGATCTGGTCCTGGGAATCGTTGCGGCCGTCGGTGCCTCGAGCCTGTACAGCCTAGGGATCACCATCCAGGCCCTGGATGCCCGCGAGTCGCCCGCGGGCGAGCACCTGCGCGTCGCGCTCGTGTGGCGCCTGGCGCAGCGCGCGCGCTGGCTGGTGGGCACCGGCCTGTCGGTGCTCGGCTGGCCGCTGCAGGTGGTGGCGCTGCTGCTCGCGCCGCTGGTCGTCGTCCAGCCGGCGCTCGCGATCGGCCTGCTGGTCCTGCTGTTCCTCGCGCAGCGCATCCTCGGCGAGCACGCGGGGCGCAACGAGCACCTGGCGATGGGCGCGATCGTCCTCGGCGTGGTGGGCATCGCGCTAACCGCGCCGCCGCGCACCGACGGCCACGCCTCCGGGCATCTCACGATCACGCTCGTCCTGGTCGTCCTGGCCGCGATCAGCCTGGCACCGTACCTGCTGCGCTCGCTGCTGCGCACCTCCGCCGCCGTCACGATGGTCGGCGCCGGCCTCGCCTATGCCTGGAGTGGAGTCGCGACCAAGCTGGCCTCCGACGATCTCGCCCTCGGGCACCCCGCGGTGGCGATCGCCTGGGGCCTGTCGACGATCGCGGCGTCGGGCGTAGGTCTGCTAAGCGAGATGAGCGCGCTGCAGGAGCGCCCGGCGATCCAGGTCGCACCGGTCGTGTTCGTGACCCAGACGATCGTCCCCGTCGCGCTCGCGCCGCTGCTGTTCGGCGAGCACTTCAGCGGTACCCCGCTCTACGGGATCCCGCTCGTCGCGTCGCTCGCGCTGCTGACCGCGGGCGCGGTGATGCTCGTGCGCTCGCCGCTGCTGCTGGCGCTGATGGAAGGCGAGCGCATCAACTTCTCCAGCGGCTCGACACCCAACCCGTACGCACCCAGCCAGGACACGACCCGCTCGAGCCCGAGCACCGAGGAGGGCGAGCCGTTGACGGCGACGACCACCACGTCACCCTCCCGCGCCGGGCGCTGAGGAAGCGGACCCATGGCGTTCAGGCGCAGCGCGCCGCTGACCGGCGTCGCGCCGATCGTGCGCGCCAGCACCAGCTGGCCGACCGCCAGCCCGCCGCTTGGCTGCAGGTAGTAGAAGTTGTGGCCGAGGCCCAGCGCACGAGCCTGGGCGTGCAGCGTCGCGCGCGTGCGCAACCAGCGCACGGGAGCCGAGCCGGGCACTTCCGGCAGGACTTCATCGCTCAGCGAGCGCAGCATCGCGATGTCCGTGCGCCCGGGCGCGCGCCCGGCGTCGGCGATCGAGACGTGGATGCCGCGTGCCGCCAGCTCGCCGGCCAGCAGCTCGGCGGCGCGAGCGGGAACGCGCACGACTACGCCGACCGCGCGCTGGCGGGTGTCGACGTGAGCCAGCGGGTGCACGCGCAGCAGCCGGAACGCCAGCGCGGTGACCTCGTCGGTCGACATCACCCAGGCGCCCACCACGAGCAGCAGCGCCAGCTGGCTGGTGACCGCGACCAGGCGCAGGCGCCAGGCGGGAATCGGGCGCACCCTCCGGGGAGCATCGAGCACCACCTCGGCGGCCGTGACCGCTGCGCCGCCCGCGGGCGACCGCTCGTCGGCTGCGGGCAAGTCGGCCGGCGGGGACGCATCGGGCCGTGTCACCTCCGAGCCGAAGCTCGCCCGGACCTGCTCGCGCAGCTCGTCGGTGTCGTTGGCCAGCCGCACGAGCTCGAGGTCTGCCATCGCGCGCGTGTTCAGGCGCGCGTGCCCGACGGGCAGCCCGTAGGAGACGACCGGCGTCCCGGCGACCATCGCCTCCAGGCAGGTGACCCCGCCGGTGGAGTGCACGAGCGCGTCGGCGGCCGCCAGCAGGTCGGGCATGCGGTCGGTGAAGCCGTACACGTGCACCACCGGCTGATCGGCGAAGGCCGCGCGCAGCTTGCTCGCCAGGGAGTCGTTGTGCCCCGCCAGGCAGACGATGCTCGTGACCTCCGACACGCGCGTGAACTCGCGCACCGCGCCGGCGATGTCCCCCACCCCCCAGCCACCACCTGAGACGACCACCATGCGCCCGTGCTCGGGAAGCCCGAGCTCGCGACGGGCCTGCACCGGGCAGCGTGGGCTGAGGAACTCGGCGGAGATCAGCGGCGGCACCAGCTGAGCGCTGCCCGGCCCGGCGATCCGCTCGACCGCCGAGATCGACTCGTCGTACATCACGATGTGGGTGTCGATCCCCGACTGCGCCCAGAAGAACAGACCGGTCAGATCGGTGATCGTGGCGACCGTCGGGCAGCTCACGGCCCCGGTACGGCGCAGGCGAGCCAGCACGACGGTCACGGCGGGATATGTGGAGACGACCACGTCGGGGTCGTAGCTGGCGATGCGGCGCGCCAGCGGGCGCGACCCGAGCAGCCACAGCGTGCGGCGCGTCAGCCCGCGGATCGGCGCGACGTGCTCCAACAGCCAGTACATCACCGTGTAGGTCCACGGCAGGAAGCGCAGCTGCACCCGGTAGCCGTCCTCAACGACCGGCCGCAGCAGCGGCCCCATCGCCGCCAGGCCGTCGATCACGGTGACCTCGGCCGGCTGCGGGGCGTCTTCGATCTGGCGCGCGAGCGCTCGCGCCGCCGCCGCGTGACCCTCGCCCACGTCGGCGGACAGGATCAGGACGCGATGCAGCCCTGGCGGACGCGTCTCAGCGCGGTTGCGGTGTCGACTTCGCATCTATATATGTGGCCTCGCGCACGCGCGGGGTTGTCTTGTTCGGCACCAGCGCGCACCCGCGGAAAGCCCCCCGTCGGGCGCTGGCGCATAGGTTAGCGGCTGCAGCGAACGCCCGACGGGCGGGCAGACGCAACAATGACCCGATACAGGCCGCGACCCCCATCAGCGGCGCCGCGATCGCTGCGCGCGCGGATCGCCAGACCGACGCCCACGCGGGCCCGCGCAGGCCCGCGTTGGCGCTGCGCGCGCTGGGCTCGCTCGGTCTGCTGGGGGCAGTTTGCAGCGTTTTGCTGCTGAGCGCCGGCGCGGCCACCCGCCCATCGATCTACGTGCCCGGCCGCAGCGGCGGCTGGCCCGGCTGGATGGCAGGCCCGCTCGAGGGCCTGGACGTCGGGATCACGAAGGGCAGCTTCCAGACGCTCACGCTGATCATGTGCGCGAGCTACGTGCTCGTGCTGCTCGCCGCGGATGCGCTCCCGATGCGCGCGATCGCTGGCGCGATCCTGGCCGCCAACGTCGCGCTGCTGCTCGGACCGCCGCTGCTCTCCCAGGATGTGTTCGGCTACATCGGCTTCGCGCGGATGGGCGCGCTGCACGGCCTGGACCCCTACACGCGACTGGCCGCCGACCTGCCCAGCGACCAGATCTTCAGCTTCCTGGGGTGGCCTTTCCTGCACTCGCCCTACGGGCCGCTGTTCACGCTCGCGAGCTACGCGACCGCCCCGCTCGGGATCGCCGGCGCGCTGTGGACGTTCAAGGCCGTCGCGGTCGCCTCGAGCCTCGGGGCGCTGGTGCTGATCGCGCGCGCCGCGAGCCGGCTGGGCCACAGCGCCCGCTGGGCGGTGGCGTTCGTCGGCCTGAACCCCGTGATGCTGTCGCTCGCGCTGGGCGGCGCGCACAACGACGCGCTCGTGCTGCTGCTGCTCGCCGCGGCGCTGGCGCTGACGGCCACCGCGGCGCACACCGGCGCACGTGCGCTGTCGAGCGCCGGCGCCGGGGATGGGACGCGGCCCGGCGATCGCTCAGGCGCACCGCTCGCGCGCTATCGCGCCGGCGCGCTCGCGCTGGCCGCCGGCGTGGGGGTCAAGGTCACGGCAGGGGTCGTGCTGCCGTTCCTCGTGCTCGCGCCGGCCACCTGGCGCGAGCGGGCGCGCACCGCGGGCGTCGCCGTGCTCGGGCTGGCGCTCGTGGGCGTGGTCGGCGTGGCGGGATTCGGCGTGCACGCGCTCGGCTTTCTCGACGCCGTCGGCGAGCAGCAGCAGCTCGTGGCCAGCCACAGCGTCCCCGCCGAGACGGCGCGCCTGCTCGGGATGAGCGGCACGCCCGGCTGGTGGCGCCACCTGTTCCTCGCCAGCTTTGTGGCGGTGTTCGCGGTGGCGCTGTGGCGAACCGCGCGCGGCGCCGACTGGCGCGTGGCCGCTGGCTGGACGACGCTCGCGCTGCTGGTCTCCACCGCCTGGCTGCTGCCTTGGTATGCGATCTGGCCGCTGCCGCTAGCGGCGGTCAGCGGCGATCGGCGTCTGCGCACCGCCACGCTCGTCTTCTGCGCCTACGCGATCCTGATCCACCTGCCGCTCGCCGACCCGCTGCTCAGCCCTCCCCAGCACCACCTCGCCGCGGGCGCCGCCGACGTCGGCGGGCTGCTGGGCTGAGCCCCCTCGCCGCGCCGGCCGCTCGCCGCGCTCGAGCGCGCTGACGGTCTGAAACTCACCCGTCTCGAGGTCGGCGGTCACGCCGCGCTCGATCTCGGCGTGCGAGGCCTCCGGACGCAGCCGGCGCAGGCGCACCGTGTCCAGACGGCGGAACTTGAGGATCTCCAGCACGTAGACCAGGTAGACACTCGCCGCCACGACGATCACCGCGAGCGCGATCACGACGAGCGTCCAGCCCGTGTTGAGATGGCCTTTGTGGTCGCTGTAGGGGATGAAGCGAAGCGCCAGCGCCAGACCGGCGAACAGCAGCGTCCAGGCATACAGGTAGGCGATCGTGCGCCTGCTGGAGAAGCCGATGCGCGCCATGCGATGGTGAAAGTGCTCGCTGTCAGAGGCATATATCGGGCGCCTGTACTTCAGACGCTTGAGCACCACGAACGTGGTGTCCAGGAACGGCACCGCGAGCAGGATCAGCGGCAGCACGAACGACACGACCGCCGCCGTCTTGACGGCCGCCTCGACCGTGACCACGCCCATCAGCAGGCCGAGCAGGTTCGCTCCGCAGTCGCCCATGAAGCTGGACGCCGGCGGGAAGTTGTAGATCAGAAAGCCCAGCGCCGCACCCGCCGTCAGCGCCGCCAGCACGCCGGGCTGGGCGCGGCCGAGGTCAAACGCGATCACGGCGAGCGTCGCGGCGATGATCGCGCAAACGCCCGCGGCCAGGCCGTCGACGCCGTCGGAGAAGTTGACGACGTTCATCATCGCCACCAGCCCGATCACGGTCAGCACCGGCCCAGCGTTGGTTACGCCCGCGTTGGGAAAGTCGAGTTTGCCGACGAACGGCAGCGTGATCGCCTTCACCGTGACCCCGAAGTGCACGACGATCACCGCCGCGAGCACCTGTCCGCCGAGCTTCACCGCCGGGGGCAGGTCAAAGCGATCGTCGAGCGCACCGACGACCGTGATCAGCGCGGCGGCGAACAGCACGCCCTCCCAGAGGTGATCCGCGCCGGCATACCCCGGGGGAAGGAAGGCCAGCGCGGCGACGAGCACGCCGCCGAAGATCGCCAGCCCGCCGAGCAGCGGCGTCGGTCGCTCAGAGAGGCCGCGCTCGCGCGGTTCGTCAATCGCGCCAACTGCCCGCGCGATCCGCATCGTGACCGGCGTCAGCAGCGCGGTCACGGCCGCGGCGAGCAGAAAGGCGTAGAGCGCGTCGAGCTCGGTCGGGTGACGCATGGACCTCGCACAGCATCGCAGGCAGCGGGGTCGTACGCGCTGACCGCCGCCCGCGCGCGCTCGCGCGCGTCTACGCCGGGGCGCCGCTGGTCAGCGACTCATACAGCGGGTAGCGGGCGACGACGGCCTGCACACGTTCGGCCAGCGCCGGCGCCGCGACCGGGAAATCCTGCGCGAGCAGCGTCTGGGAGATGATCTGCCCGACCTCGACGAAGTCCTCCTCCTGCAGGCCCCGCGTCGCCAGCGCCGGCGTGCCGATCCGCAGGCCCGAGGCCTGCATCGGCGGGCGCGGATCAAACGGGACGGCGTTGCGATTGACGGTGATCCCGATCTGGTGCAGGCGATCCTCGGCCTGCCGGCCGGTCAGCTCGGGGGTCAGGTCGCGCAGGTCGACGAGCACGAGGTGCACGTCGGTGCCGCCGGTGAGCACCCTCATGCCCGCGCGCGCGCCCTCGACGGACAGCAGTTGGTCGGCGAGCACACGCGCGCCGGCGACCGTGCGCCGCTGGCGCTCGCGGAAGAGCTCGCTTTTGGCGAGCTTCAGTGCCACGGCCTTGCCTGCGATGACGTGCTCCAGCGGCCCGCCCTGCTGGCCGGGGAACACCGCCGAGTCGATCTGCTTCGCGAGTTGCTCCTTGCAGAGGATGATCCCCGCGCGCGGTCCGCCGAGCGTCTTGTGCGTGGTCGTCGTGACCACGTCGGCCCCGAGCTCGACCGGGTTTGGATGCAGGCCGGCCGCAACCAGCCCGGCGAAATGGGCCATGTCGACCATCAGCAGCGCGCCGACTTCGTCGGCGATCTCGCGGAAGCGATCGAGCTCCAGCTTGCGCGGATACGCCGACCACCCGGCCAGCAGCAGCTTCGGGCGACGCTCGCGCGCCAGGCTCGCGACCGCGTCCATGTTGATCAGGCTGCTCTCGCGGTCCACCTCGTAGGCCGCTATGTCGTACAGCTTGCCGGACACGTTGATCTTCATGCCGTGCGTCAGATGGCCGCCGTGCGCCAGCGACAGCCCCATGATCGTCTCGCCCGGCTGCAGCAGCGCCTGGTAGACGGCCGTGTTGGCCTGCGCGCCGGAGTGCGGCTGCACGTTGGCGTGCTCGGCGCCGAACAGCGCGCGGGCGCGGTCGATCGCCAGCTGCTCGGAGACGTCGACCCACTCACAGCCGCCGTAGTAGCGGCGACCGGGGTAGCCCTCGGCATACTTGTTCGTCAGCACCGAGCCCTGACATTCGAGGACCGCCCGCGGCGCGAAGTTCTCCGAGGCGATCATCTCGAGCGTGCCCTGCTGGCGCTCCAGCTCGCCCCGCAGCGCCTCGGCGACCTCAGGGTCTACCTCCTCGAGCGGGCGATCGAAGTAATCGGGGCTGGGCTCGGACATGGCGCTCTCCTTGGGATTGCGACTCAGATGCCCAGGCGCGCGGCTCCTTGGCTACCGCTTCCCGGTGGTCGCTTCCACCTCACAGCGCCAGTCGCGGCAGCTCGCATGAGCCTAGCAGGAGCCCGCGAGCGCGTCAGCCACCGCCGCGGCCGACAGCGCACCTGCCCGCAGCAGGCTCCAGCGGCCGCTTGTCTGATAGTCGCGCAGGTCGATCACCGTCGACGCCACGCCAGGCAGCTCACCGGCGTCGAGGGCGAGATCGACCGCATCCAGCAGCGCGCGCGGAACGTCGGACAGGCGCCGGGCATCGGCCTCGCCCGAGCGGTTTGCGCTCGACTGAAGCAGCGGGAGCTGCAGCTGCCCGAGCGCCGCCAGCGCTGGCCGCAGGGCCGGAACGCGCAGCCCCAGCGTGTCAGGGTCCGGGCCGCAGGCGACCGGGAAGCGGCGCGCGCGGTTTGGCAACAGCAACGTCACCGGCCCCGGCAGCAGCGCGCCCACCGCCGCGCGTTCGCGCTGGGAGAGCTCAGGCAGCGCAGCAAGCGCCGCCTGCGCGGCGAAGAACAGAACGGCCGCGGGGCGCTGCGCCGGTCGCCCCTTCAGCTCATACAGGCGCCTGGCCGCCGGCTCGCTGACGGGATCGCAGCCAACGCCGTACACGGTGTCTGTCGGGAACACCGCCACGCCGCCCTGCTCCAGGCAGCGGCCCAGGCGCGCCGCGTCCGCCCCGACGAGCGCCGCGACGCTCATCGCGCAGGCCTCGGTGCGCTGCGCTCGCGCCGGCCGGTCACCACCCGCTGCACCCCGGCGAGGTCTCGCTCGCAGCGCACTTCGGCAAAGCCCGCCTGGACGAGCAGCTCACCGACCACGCTCGCCTGGCCCGCGCCGACCTCGAGCGCCACCAGCCCAACACGCGCGCGCCCGCCGAGCTGCTCGATCAGCGCTCGGGTCACCGCCAGCCCGTCCGCTCCGGCGAACAGCGCGCCGGGCGGCTCGTGGTCGCGAATCTCAGGCGCCAGCCCCGCCCGATCGCGCTCTGCCACGTAGGGCGGGTTGGAGACGATCGCGTCGAACTCGTCGCCCACGCCGTGCAGCAGATCGGCCGCCAGCCAGCGCACGTCCAGCCCGAGGCGCCGCCCGTTGGCCCGAGCGAGCTCCAGCGCCGCCTCGCTGACGTCGCTGCCCGCGACCTCCAGGTCGGGGCGCTCGTGCTTGAGCGCGAGCGCCACCGCGCCGCAGCCGGTGCCGACGTCGAGCACACTGGCGCCCCGCGCGATCTCGCGGACCGCCAGCTCGACCAGCAGCTCGGTCTCCGGCCGCGGAACGAGTGCGCGGCGATCGACGGCCAGCTCGAGCGCGCGAAAGCCGCGCCGCCCGACGATGTAGGCGACCGGCTCGCGCGCCACCGCGCGGCGGCGCACCGCGTCCTGAAAGGCGCGCACCGCCGGGCCCTTGACCGTCATGTCGCGCTCGATCAGCAGTCGCTCGCGACCGACCCCGAGGACGTGCGCGAGCAGCACTTCGGCGTCCAGGCGCGGCGTCTGGCAGCCGGCGGCCGCGATCGCGGTGACCGCGCCGTCTAGCGCGTCACGAACCGCTGTCCCGGCGTCGAGCTGGCGATCGGCGCTCACGCGCGCAGCTCACGCGGCGGCCTGGGCCTGCAGCTGCCTGCGCCGCTCGTCGGCCACGAGCGCGGCCGTGAGCTCATCCAGCTCGCCCTCGAGCACCTGGTCGAGGTTGTGGACCGTGAGCTTGACGCGGTGATCGGTCACGCGCCGCTCGCCGTAGTTGTAGGTGCGGATCTTCTCCGCGCGATCGCCGGTCCCGACCTGCGAGCGGCGCTCTGCTGCGAGCTCTGCGCGCTGCTCGGCGAGCGCCCGCTCATAAAGGCGCGCGCGCAGCACGCGCATCGCCTTCTCGCGATTCTGCAGCTGGGACTTCTCGTCCTGCATCGACACGACGATGCCAGACGGCTCGTGCGTGATGCGCACGGCGGAGTCGGTCGTGTTGACCGACTGACCGCCCGGCCCGGTTGAGCGATAGACGTCGATCTGCAGGTCGGCGGGCTCGATCTGCACATCGACGTCCTCGGCCTCGGGGAGCACCGCGACGGTGGCGGTCGAGGTGTGAATCCGCCCCTGGGACTCGGTCTGGGGCACGCGCTGCACGCGGTGCGTTCCGCCCTCGAACTTGAACACCGAATAGGCCCCGTCGCCCTTGATCGCGAACGTGAACTTGCCATCCCCGATGTCGAGCGGCTCGGTCGAGAAGCCAAGGCGCTCGGCGTACTTGGTCAGCATCCGGTAGACGTCGCCCGCCCATAGCCCTGCCTCCTCACCGCCCGCGCCGCCCTGGATTTCGACGATCACGTTCTTGTCGTCGTTGGGATCGCGCTCGATCATCGCCAGGCGGATCTCCTCTTCCAACTGCTCGATCCGCTCGCGCGCGCTTCCCAGCAGCTCGCGCAGCTCGAGGTCGTCGCCGTTCTCGGACAGAAGCTCCTCCGCGCCGGCGGCGTCGTCGCTCGCCCGGCGCCATTCCGCCGCGGCCTTCGCGGCCGACTCCAGCTGACTGTAGGCGCGCCCGACCGACGCGTAGCGCTCGCGATCGCCGATTATCTCGGGGTCGGTCATCTGCTCGCCGAGCTCGCGGAAGCGCGACTCGATCTGCTGCACGAGGGCTTCGATCATCGCAGCTGAGTCTAGGCCGCCGCCCGTCGCGGGCACCGGCGCGAGCGTCCCGCGGGCCCGCTAGGCCACGACCTCCACGCCGACCATGTCCGCCGCCGAGAGCGCCCCGGCGGGCTCGCGCTCGAGCACCGCTCCCAGCGCCGCGATCGCAACGGCGAGCTGGTCGAGGTCGGGCTCGCGCGTGGTCAGCAGCTGCAGCTTCAGGCCCGGCCACATCACGGCTCGCACCCAGCGCCGGCGCCTGTTCTTGCCGGCTAGCTTGATCAGCTCGAAGGAAATCCCGGCGATCAGCGGAACGCCGAGGATCCGCGTCGCCAGCAGCCAGTACCAGGCGGGCAGGCCCAGCGGGGCGAAGACGAAGATCGCGACGATCATCACCACGAGCAGAAAGCTCGTGCCACACCGCGGGTGAAGCCGCGAGAAGCGCTGGCAGTTGACGGGCGTGAGCGCGAGGCCCGCCTCAAAGCAGGAGATCGTCTTGTGCTCGGCACCGTGGTACTCGAAGACCCGCCGCAGGCTGTGCATCCTCGACAGCAGCAGCAGATAGCCGAGGAAGATCGTGGTTCGCACGACGCCCTCTACCAGCCAGAACAGCACCGGCGAGCCCAGCTGGTCCTTGATCACGCTCGTGAGCGCGACCGGGACGACGAAGAACAGACCGATCGCGAGCACGAGCGCGACGACGACCGTGCCGATCCACACGCCGGCGGGGATCTCCTGAGGGTCGGCGTCCTCCCCGGCCTCGGTCGAGCTTCCATCCGGCGACGCGACCGCGCGCGGCTCCTCCTCGGGCAGCTGCGCGTTTGCCGAGATCTCCAGCGCGCGAAAACCCACCACCAGCGACCCCGCCAGCGCGACCACGCCGCGCACGATCGGCACGCGCAGCCAGCGATGGCGCTGCAGAGCCGTGGTCAGTGAGAACGTGCTCACCTCGATCTCGCCCTCGGCCCCCTGCGCCGGCGAGTAGTCGTCATCGTGCAGCTGCGCCGGCGTCGGCTTGCGCACGGCCACCGCCCAGTGGCCGACCCCGCGCATCATCACGCCCTCCAGCACGGCCTGCCCGCCGACCGGCGCGTCGCGCTGCGCGCTCAGCTCCCCGTCTGCCTGCACAGCGGCCGCGCCCGGCGGGAGATCGTCGGGCGCGACTGGTCGCGCTCCGTTGCCGGCGACCGCCGGGGCGGTCTGCTGCTCAACCGGGCTCACGGGCGACCGCCGGCCATCGGTGACGACATTCGGCTACTGCTGCGCAGAGCGGGCCTGCGCGGAGTGCAGACGGCCCTTGGCCACGCGGCGCTGGAAGCGCTCCACGCGCCCACCGGTGTCAAGCAGCTTCTGGCGGCCCGTGTAGAACGGATGGCACTGCGAGCAGACCTCGACGTGCAGCTCCTCCCGAGTGGCGCGGGTGAGGAACTCGTTCCCACAGGTGCAGCGCACGTGGGCCTGAACGTAGTTCGGGTGGATCTTCTCCTTCATCGTCGCTCGATTCTAGCGAGCGGCCGCGCAGCTAGGCGGGGGTCTGTGTGGGAGACGGGCTCAAGGGGGCCGGGGTCGAGCCCGACGGCGGGGCCGGCTGCACGCACCTGGCGGTGTTCAGCTGCAGGCGCTTGATGACGTGCCCGTGAGCGCTCATCCAGCGAAAGTCCACGACGGCGCGATAGACGGCGGGCGCGGAGAGGTTGGTGACCTGACGCAGGTCCTTGTAGGTCTTCACGCCCGGTTCCGCTTCAAGCCACGAACCCAGCCCGGGCGCGGTGATCATGTGAAACTGCGCTTCGCCGCTGCGGCGCTGCACCAGATATGTGCGCGTCTGCATGCGCGAGCTCGCTGCGATCAGTGTCATCTGGGCGGCGACCGTCAGCGAGCGTTCGCCTTCGGCGTCGGTGGTGACGCACTGCGTGAGCGTCGCCGTTGCGATCGGCGGGGGCGGCTGCGTCACGCCCTGCAGGCCGTCATGGCGCACGGTCCTCGCGACCGCCGGCGCGACCGGCAGCGTGGCCGACAGGCACGTCGCCAGCAGGAGCGCGCAAAGACGAACGAACACGGTCATCGAACGGACACGGTCATTACATCTTGCTAACACCCCACGGGCGCGTAGGTTTCGCACGCCGTCGCCTGCGCAGCGCCGCCGTGCGCGGCGCACCCGCGCGCGCTCAGGTGATCTGGTACAGCGGCCCGTCGCCGCCCTCGGGCGTCGTCAGGCGTCCGCCCTTGGCCGTGATCGCACCGCACTGCACGCAGTTGGTGTAGTTGACGACCACATCGACCTCGCCGTGCTCGGGCGCGTCCTCGGGAATCTCGTACACGCCGGCCGGGCACATCCAGCGCCACGTTTCGGCGATCTCGCGCGGGACGTGTTTGCGCACCCTGATGTGGTTGGGCGCGTCGTCGCGCGTCGCATTGCCGGTGATGAACACCGACGAGAGCTTGTCGAAGGTGTATTTCCCGTCGGGCTTGGGGTAGCCGTCCTTGGCCTTGCCGACGAACATCGACTGGGCGTCGTTGGCATGCAGCGCCCACCGGCCCCCGGGGAACCTACCCTTCGTGGCGATCATCAGGTTGACCAGCGGGCCACCCCTGATGAGACCTTTCTGAAATGGCTGGCGCGTGTTGCGCTGTTCCCACAGATCCTTGCCGATGATCGACTCCTCTACGGCCTGCTCGTATGACTCAAAGCTCGTCGCGCCGCGCCGCAGCGCCGCGTAGATCGCCTCGGCCGCGAGCATCCCCGACTTGACCGCGTAGTGAACTCCCTTCAGCGAGGCGAGGTTCACCATCCCAGCCGAGTCGCCGACCAGGACCGCGCCGGGCATCGACAGCTTGGGCATCGACCAGTAGCCGCCCGCGGGCAGCGCCTTGGCGCCCCACGCGACCCGTTCGCCCCCCTCGAGAATGCCGCGAAACAGCGGATGGGTCTTGATCTGCTGGAGCAGGTCGTGCGCGGAAGTCGTCGCATCGGCGTAGTCGAGGTCGACGATGAAGCCGATCGATACGAGGTCGTCGCCCGTCTTTGCGTCCTTCATCGGGTAGATCCACGAGCCGCCGATCTGGTGGTACTTGGCGGGGATCTTCAGCGGCCAGCCGGCGAGCGTGTGGATCACGCGATCGAGCGGTTTGGGGACCTTCCAGACCTCCTTGACCCCCAGCTCCCAGACCTGCGGTTCGCGGTCGTCGGCGAGGTCGAACTCGCGAATCGCCGCCCCGGTGAGGTGTCCCCAGCAGCCCTCGGCGAGCACGGTCGCCTGCGCCTTGATGTCGGTACCGGGCTCGAAGTTGCCCAGCGGCTCGCCGTCCCTGCCGCGGCCCTTGTCCCCCGAGCGAACGCCCACGACGCACCCGTCCTCCACGATCAGCTGCGTAGCGGCCGTCTCGGTGAGGATGTACGCACCCGCCTCCTCGGCCTGGCGCTGCTGAAAGCGCGCCATCGCGGAGACCGACACCACCTCGTTGCCGTCGTTGTGCTGTGGCGGCGGAGGGGGAATCCGCACCTTCAGGCGCCCGTTGGGCAGCAGGTAGATCGCCTCCTTCTTGACCTCGCCGAAGGCGAAGCCCTCTTCGCGCCACTGCTCCCTGGTCATGTCGGGGAAGAGCTCTTCCAGCGGGCCCGGCCGCATGATCGCGCCCGAGAGATTGTGGCCGCCGCACGTCTTCGCCTTCTCGACCACCGCCACGGGCACTTCGCCGAGGCGCTCCATCGTCTCGGGGTCGTCGGCCAGCAGCGCCAGCAGGCGATTGGCGCAGGCCAGGCCCGCCGTGCCGCCACCGACGATCGCCACCCCCACCTCGATCAGCTCGTCCTCGGGGTCCAGGCCGCGCTTGACGAACTCCTTCTGCGGGTCGACCGGGGGCGGGAAGGCGGCGGGGACCACCCTGCCGTTATGCGAGCCGTCGTGAGCTGACATCGTCGAGCCCCTAGGTGCCCTTTCTGGCCTTCACCGCTTCGGTGAGCTTCGGCAGGATCTTGTTCAGGTCGCCGATGATCCCGAGGTCTGAGAATTCGAAGATCGGCGCGTTGGAGTCCTTGTTGATCGCGATGATGTTCTCCGAGGACTGCATCCCGACCTTGTGCTGGATCGCTCCCGAGATGCCCGCGGCGAGGTACAGCTTCGGCGCGACCGTCTTGCCCGTCTGGCCGATCTGCGCGGCGTAGGGGTACCAGCCCGCGTCGACCACCGCGCGCGTCGCGGCCACCGCGCTGTTGCCGCCGAACGCCTTGGCGAGATTCTCGGCCAGCTGAAAGCCCTCGGCCTTGCCCAGTCCCCGCCCGCCGGCGATGAGCACGTCGGCGCCCTCGATGTCGACGTCGGCGCCGCGCTGTTCACCGCGCGTGATCATCGTCGCCTGCGAGGCATGCGGGCTGAGCTCGTAGCTCAGTCGCTCGACAGGCGCGTCGCCGTCGCCGGTCTCTCTGGCCTCGAACGCGTTCAGTCGCCCGATGATGATCCCCACGTCGGAGCGGTATTTGATTTCTGAGATCGCCGAGTCGCCGAGGATCGGGCGCTCGGCGATCAGCTCGCCGCCCTCGGCGCGCACGCTGGTCACCTCCATCACGACTCCAGCGCCCAGTCGCGCGGCCAGCCCGGCGCCGATCTCAAAGCCCAGCAGTCCGCCGCCGAACAGCGCGTAGGAGTAGCCGCCGTCTGAGATCGCCTTGGCCATCGCGTCGACGACCGGCTGGGCCAGGCCCTCCGGCCCCTCCGCCACCAGCACCTTCTTGGCGCCGTGCTTGCCGAGCGACGCTGCGAGATCGTCGGGGACCCCTTCGCCGAGCAGGATCACATGCGCCTCGCCGCCCAGCTCGGCGGCCAGCTTGGCCCCCTCCGAGACGGCACCGAGCGAGTTCTTGTTGATCGCGCCTTCGTAGTGCAGCGCGTAGACCAGGATGTTTGCCATGACGGTTTCAGTTCCTTTCGCTCATCCGCGGACTAGATGAGCTTGCGCTCGTCGAGCCAGGCGATGATCTTCTCGACGGTGTCGGCGGTGTCCTCGTCCTCGATGATCTCTCCGGCCGCCTTTGGCGGCGGGGGCTTGGCGGAAATCCAGTGGGCCGCCGAGTGGTCGCCTCCCACCATGTTCTGATCGATGCTCAGGTCGGCCGCGGTGACGGAGTCCAGGGGCTTCTTCTTGGCGCCCATGATCGCCTTCAATGACGGATAGCGCGGCTCGTTGATCGCATCACCGACCGAGATCACGGCCGGCAGCCTGATCTGCACGGTGTCATAGCCGTACTCGGCCTGGCGCTCGCAGCGCAGCGCGTCGCCCTCGACGTCCATCTTGATCACCTGCGTCAGCGAGGGCATCCCCAGGTGCTCGGCGACGACCGCGCCGATCGTGTAGCACTCGCCGTCGTCTGACTGCTGGCCGAGCAGCACGAGGTCAGGGCTCTCGCGCTCCAGCGTCTTGGCCAGCGCATAGCCGGTCGCCGCCACGTCGGAGCCGGCGACGGCGGGGTCGCTCAGGTGCACCGACCGGTCGGCGCCCAGCGACACGGCCTTGTGCAGCGCGCGCTGGGCGCTCTCGGGACCCATCGTGACCGCGACGATCTCCTCGACGGGAGCCGAGCCCCCCTCTTTGATCTGCATGGCCGCCTCGATGGCGTGCGTGTCATAGGGGTTGAGATTCTTCTCCCCGCTGCGGTCCATACGCCCCGTCGAGGGGTCGAGTTTCTTTTCGACGGCGGCGTCCGGGACCTCCTTCACCAGCACGCATATCTTCATTTCAAGGCAACTCCTTCGGGGGTTCTGTTGAGACGATCCTATCTGTTCGAGCGGTTGACTGACGCGTCAATCAGCCGCTCGCGCGCCCGCCGCGCGATCAACCACGAACGGCCGTCGCGTCGCGTATGAAGTCCACGATCGCCTGCGTGGGCGCGCCCGGCGTGAACACCTCCGCCACGCCGAGCTGCTTCAGCTCGGGGATGTCCTCGGCGGGAATCGTGCCGCCGACGGTCACCACCACGTCTTCCACGCCCTGCTCTGCGAGCAGCTGCACGACCCGCGGCACGAGCGTCATGTGCGCACCGGAGAGGATCGACAGGCCGACGGCGTCGGCGTCCTCCTGGATGACGGTCTCGACGATCTGCTCGGGCGTCTGGTGAAGGCCCGTGTAGATCACCTCCATCCCAGCGTCGCGCAGCGCGCGCGCGATGATCTTCGCGCCGCGGTCGTGGCCGTCCAGCCCTGGCTTGGCGACGACCACGCGGATCTTGCTGGCGGTCTGACGCTCGGGCATCGGGCAGCACCTTACGCCTGCGCGCGCGACGAGGATCGCCCGCCGCGCGTCTCCGTGCGTCCGCGCGCCATCCTCACGACTCCACCCAGGACCGCCGCTCCGGTGAGCACGGCGATCGCCTTCAGGCGTCGTCCGAGGCGGTCGAGATGCAGCACCTCCCAGCCTTCCTCGGCGGCGATCCGCCGCAGATCGGCGTCGGGATTGACCACGACGGCGTGCCGCACGGCGCGCAGCATCGGCAGGTCGGACTCGGAGTCCGAATAGGCGTAGGAGCTCGCAAGGTCGATCCCCTCGCGCGCCGCGACGTCGCGCATCGAGAGCACCTTGCCCTCGCGGTAGTTGAACGGTCCAGCCGGACGCCCGGTGTAGTGGCCGTCGACGATCTCAGAGCGCGAGCCCAGGCCGCCGTCGAAGGCGAGCACGTGCGCCAAGAGATCGGCCATCTCCTGGGAGGCGGCGGTCAGGATGTAGACCGGCACGCCGGCGTCCTGATGGGCGTAGGCGCGCTGGAGCATCTGCGGGTACAGGCGCGGCAGCACTCCCGCAAGCACGCGCGGCGAGAGGCGCTGGAGGTCGCGCACGCGCACCCCGGCGATCATCTCGCCGACGCGGCGGCGCACGTCGTCGGCGCGGTCGTCGGTGGAGCCGCGCAGGCGAAAGCGCAGGTTCTCGTACAGGTCGCGCGCCAGCCGCCGGCGCGAGATCATCCCCGTCTCGTAGGCCGCGCGCGCGAAGTAGACGCCCGACGAGCCGGCCATCAGAGTCTTGTCGAGGTCGAAGAACGCGGCCGGCCGCGTCGACCGAGAGCCGTTGCTGGCCTCGCTCACTAGACCTTGACGATCACCGCGTCGCCCTGGCCGCCCCCGGAGCAGATCGCCGCGCAGCCGAGACCGCCGCCCCGCCGGCGCAGCTCGAGCACGAGGCTGCCGAGGATGCGCGCGCCGGACGCCCCGATCGGGTGGCCGAGCGCGATGGCGCCGCCGTTGACGTTGACCCGCTCCTCGTCGATCCCCAGCATGCGGATCGAGTTCAGGGTGACCGAGGCGAATGCCTCGTTGATCTCCCACACGTCGATGTCGCCCGGCTGGAGGCCGGCCTTGTCCAGCGCCTTCTTGGCGGCGCTCGCCGGCGTCGTCGCCAGATAGGCGAAATCGTTGGCGCTCTGTGCGTGGGCGACGATCTCGGCCAGTGCCTGCTTGCCGTTCGCGTCGGCCCATTCCTCAGAGGACAGCACCAGCGCGCCGGCGGCGTCGTTGACGCCGGGCGAGTTGCCGGCGGTGTGCGAGCCCTCCTTGCCGACGAGCCCGGGCAGCGCGGCGAGCTTCTCGAGCGACGTGTCGCGGCGCGGGCCCTCGTCGACCTCGACATCCGTCGCGCCCTTGCGGCCATTCACCCTAACGGGAACGATCTCTTCGGGCAGGCGGCCCTCATCGGTCGCCTTCAGCGCCAGCTCGTGCGAGCGCAGTGCCCAGCGGTCGAGATCGGCGCGCGTCATCTCGAGCTCCTCGCCGACCTCGGTCGCCTCGACGAACATCTGCTTGCCCGAGAAGGGATTGGTGAGGCCGTCGTGGACCATCGAGTCAAGCGCCTTCACGTCGCCCATGCGAAAGCCGAAGCGCGCGCCCGGGAGCAGGTACGGCGCCTGCGACATCGACTCCATGCCCCCGCCAACGCCGACCTGCACGTCGCCGGCGCGGATCGCCTGGTCGAGGATCACCGAGGCGCGCAGGCCCGACGCGCAGACCTTGTTGATCGTCTCGGAGGAGACCTCCTTCGGGATCCCGCCCTTGATCTGCGCCTGGCGCGAGGGGATCTGTCCCTGGCCGGCCTGCAGGACCTGGCCCATCACCACGTGGTCGACCTGCTCGCCCTGCACCCCCGCGCGCTCCAGGGCCGCCTCGATCGCCAGCCCGCCGAGCTCGGTCGCATCCAGCGAGGACAGGCCGCCGCCCATCTTGCCGATAGGGGTGCGCGCGGCACCGAGGATGACTGTCTTTGGCATGGGCGCGGGGTCTCCTGTGGGTCGCTCAGTCGATTGGTCGGCAGTCGGCATGGTAGTAGAACGGTCCCCGCGCTCTGCGAGCGCGCGGGCAGACAGCGCTCGGGCTGGCCGTGCTCGCGCGATCCCGAAGCACCGACCGGTCGCGCGCGGGCGAGGCAGGGCTCGCGGTAGAACGGATCGTGCTCGCGCTGGATATCGTGCGCGATCATGCAAACGGCGACCACCAAGCAGCCGGGTGCCAGCACCGACGCCGACACGGTCGCCGTCGGCGTGTTCGAGGGCGAGGAGCCCCCGGGCGACGCACCCCAGCAACTGGACGCGCTGCTGAGCTCGGGCGAGGCCCGTCGCTCGCTGAAGGCGCTCGGCCTGACGCACGTGGAGAGCACACGCTGGCTGGTCGTCGGGCTCGGCGAGCGCGAGCGGTTCACGCCCGAGCGCGCCCGCGCGACGGCCGCGACCGTGCACGCACGCGCGCTTGAGATCTCGACCCGCGTCCTCTGCCTGCAGGCGCCGGCCGACGCCGCAGCCCCCACGCTCGCCGCGCTCACCGAGGGCGTGATACTCGCCGACTACCGCTACGACCAGCACAAGTCAGCCCAGGACAAGGACGTCGACGCCGACGCCCCGCCCAAGCACCTGGAGAGGCTGATCGTCGCGGCGCCCGGCTCGGCGCTCGGCGCCGCGGAGCTGGAGAAAGTCGTCGCCGACGCCACGCTCGTGGCCGACGCCGTGAACGGGGCGCGCGACCTGCAGAACCGGCCGGGCAACGACCTCACGCCGAGCGCGCTCGCGCGTCACGCCGAGGCCCTCGCGCAGGAGATCGACGCGCTGTCGGTCGAGGTCGAGGGTCGCGCGCAGATCGCCGAGCGCGGGATGGGGGCGTTCTCGGCGGTCGCGCAGGGCTCGCACGAGGAGCCAGCGCTGATCACGATGCGCTACGAGCCGCCGGGCGGCGGGCGGGCGGGTGCTCCCACGCTCGGCCTCGTCGGCAAGGCGGTCACGTTCGACAGCGGCGGCATCTCGCTGAAGCCCGGGGCGAAAATGGCCGAGATGAAGTTCGACATGTCCGGCGGCGCTGCGGTGGTGCAGGCCGTCGCGGCGATCGCCCGTCTCGGGCTCCCTGTGAAGCTGATCGCGGTCGTCGGAGCCACCGAGAACCTGCCGAGCGGACATGCCATCAAGCCCGGGGACATCGTCACGGCGGCCAACGGGAAGACGATCGAGGTCAACAACACCGACGCCGAGGGTCGCCTGGTGCTCGCCGACTGCCTGTGCCACGCGGTCGCGCAGGGAGCCGAGCGGATCGTCGATCTGGCCACGCTGACCGGGGCGGTGATCGTCGCGCTCGGCTCGACATATGCGGGGCTGATGAGCAACGACGAGGAGCTCTCGGAGCGCATCGAGCAGGCGGGCGAGCAGACCGGCGAGATCGTCTGGCGCCTGCCCCTGCACGAGGAGTACGACGAGCTGATCAAGGGCACCTACGGCGACCTTGACAACGCGCCCGAAGCGCGCAAGGCCGGGACGATAATCGGCGCCGCGTTCCTCTCGAACTTCGTCGCCGACACGCCCTGGGCGCACCTGGACATCGCCGGCTCGGCCTGGGACCTCGGCCGCCCCTACGCGCCCAAGGGCGCCGCCGGTTACGGCGTGCGCCTGCTGGTGGCGCTGGCGCGCTCCTACGGCGCCTAGCCCCGCGCGAGCAGCGCGGTGGCCGCGCTGGCCGGGTCCAGGCGTCGCTGCACGACCTCGTCGAGCATCTCCTGGAACTGCGGATCGTCGCCCAGCTCCTCCTCCAGGCGCCGGCGCATGCGCGAGGTGGCGATCGAGATGACCTCGCTGCGCAGGTTGCGACGGCGCCGCTCCTGCAGCTCGCCCCTGGCGAGGATGTGCGCGCGGTGCTCCTCCAGGCGCTCCACGAGCTCGCCCGCGCCGGCGCCGCTGTTGGCCTGCGTCTTGACGATCGGCACGCGCCAGCTGTCGCGGACCTCCTGCGCTGAGCGGTCGAGGTTGGCAAGCGAGAGCACGCCGCGGATCTCACGCACCATCGTGTCGGTGAGCGGGCTGTCGGCCTTGTTGACGACGATCACGTCGGGGATCTCCATCACGCCGGCCTTGAGCGCCTGGACCGAGTCGCCGGACCCGGGCATCAGCACCAGCACGACCGTGTCGGCGTGGTCGATGATGTCGATCTCGGCCTGGCCCACCCCGATCGTCTCGACCAGCACGTCCTGGCGCCCCGCGGCGTCGAGCAGCAGCGCGGCCTGCAGCGCGGCCTCCGACAGGCCGCCGAGCGCCCCGCGGTTGGCCATCGAGCGGATGAACACTCCCTGGTCGAGAAAGTGCTCTGAGAGGCGGATCCGATCCCCCAGCAGCGCGCCGTGGGTGAACGGCGAGGAGGGATCGATCGACAGCACGCCGACCGTCCTGCCGGCCGCGCGCCGCAGCTTTGTGACCGCGCCGATCAGCGTCGACTTGCCCGCGCCCGGCGGGCCGGTGAAGCCAACGATCGCCGCGTTGCCGGTGTGCGGATAGACCTCGCGCACGAGCTCCCACCCCTCGGGGCGATCGTCCTCGACGAGCGTGATCGCGCGCGCCAGCGCGCGGCGGTCACCCTCCAGCAGGCGCTGAGCAAGCGTCGAGTCGCTCATCGCGCGCATCATCGCAGGGCGCCGTCTGAGCCAGACGAGCCGCGCCGCAGGCCCTACGATCTCCCCGATGGAGCCCCGGCTGGCCGAGCCCCGCGCAGACGCAGCCGCCGGCGCGGGCGGGGCGCCGCGCGCCGCGCCGCGCCCGCTGCACGGCGGCCCGCTGGCGCTGGCGCGGTTCATGCGCGCCAACCGCATGCTCAGCCCTCGCTACGCGCGGCTGCTGACCCGCTATGCGCTGCTCAAGCTGCGCCACCGCGGGCGCCTGCAGACCGAAGGCATCTGCTTCATCTGCCCCGGGGTCAAGCTCGAGCTCGGGCGCGGCGCCACGCTGCGCGTCGGCCGCTGGGCGTGGATCGGGCACGGCTGCAAGCTACGCGTGCACGAGGGCGAGGTGAGCATCGGCGCCAAGAGCGTGCTCGGACAGGAGTGCACGATCTCCGCCTACCAGAGCGTGTCGATCGGGCGCGAGTGCATCATCGCCGACAGGGTGATGATGATCGACTTCGACCACGGCGCGGTCGAGGTGGAGCGCCCCATTCGCGAGCAGGGCATCTATAAGCGCGACGTGCGCATCGGCCACAACGTGTGGATCGGCTATGGCGCCTGCGTGCTGCGCGGGGTCAGCATCGGCGACAACTGCATCGTCGGAACGAGCGCCGTGGTCACCAGGGACGTGCCCGAGAACGCCATCGTCGGCGGAGTCCCCGCGCGCGTGCTGCGGATGCGCGACGCCCCGCGGCAGATGCGCTTTGAGCAGTGACCGCGACGATCGCGCGTCACACGGCGTGGAGCAGGTCCGGCCGCGCATCGGGCGCGATGTTGCGCAGCGCCTCCACGCCCGCATCGACGCCCCCCGAGAGCGCGAGCGCCAGCCCGCGTCGATGGCCCGCGAAACGCTCGCGCGCGTAGCTGGCGGCGAGCTCGCGCGAGACGAGGAACGGCCAGTCGCTCGCCTGCAGAGCGAGCAGCTCGCGCACGGCCGACACGCCGGCGCCGGAGCCGGCCGCAAGCGCGCTCAGCTCGGCGCCCCGCGCGACGAATGCCATGTCGGCGACCGGCGGTCCAGACCAGGTCGAAAGATCGCCGCCCGCTCCCCACGTCGAGACCCGGTCTGACCCTGTGGGCTCGCGCCAGCTCGCCGGCGCCGGTTGACAACGCGCGAGCGCGTCGTCGATGCGACGCAGCTGCAGGCCCTGGCGCGCGCACTCGGCCACCACCGCCTCCAGCCACACGATGCCCTCATACCACCAGTGCCCCAGCAGCTCGGTGTCCAACGCGCACACGACCAGCCCGCCGCCCGCCAGCCCGCCGCCCGCCCCGCGCAGCCTGGCGCTCGTGCGCGCGACGAAGTCGACGGCGTGCTCGCGCGCCTGAGCGCAGGCCAGCGCGTGGTCGTAGGGGGAGCCGTCGTTGGCCCACGGTTTGTTGTGCCCGTGGGTGTGGCGGTGGTAGTCGCGGTACACGCCGGCCGCCGGGTAGCCGTCGTCGCTCCACACCAGCGACATCGTCGCCCGGTCGATCGGCACGAGCACGACCCCGGCGTCGCCGAGCAGCGGCTGCAGGTGCTCGCGCGCCCCGACGCCGAAGCGCGCCGTGAGCTCCACGCACGTCGCCCGTGCGCCGGCCGCGGCGAGGATCGGCTCCAGCCAGCGCGCGTGGGCGCACTCCGGCAGCCAGAAGCCGCCGCGCCAGGCGATCCGCTGGGCAAAGCGCCGGCGGTGGGAGGCGACACCGCTGCGCACCTGCAGGCGCGCACCCGCATCGCTGGCCAGCAGCGGGAGCACCGCGTGCGTGGCGGCCGAGGTCCACTGGGCGTGAGGCGCGAAGGCCGCGAGCAGGTCGCCGCGGCGGGCGTCGAAGCGCTGCAGCGCCTGCTCGTAGTCGCTCTCCCAGGCGCGTTGCAGCTCGCGCGCGAGCGCCTCGTGGCCGGCCTCGCGAAGCCCCGCCACGTCGTCTGCGTGGATCGTCCGCCGCGTCTGCCCGATGAACGCGCGAAAGCGCTCGCCGATGCCGTCGGCCTCGAGCTGATCGCACAGCACCGGCGTCAGCGAGACCGTCAGCGGCGCGCCCGCGTCGAGCAGCTCGAGCAGCGGCAGGTAGCAGTCGATCATCGCGCCCCATAGCCACTCCTCTCCGAACGGCCAGGTGTCGAACCCCTCGACATAGGGCATGTGCGTGTGCAGCACGATCGCGAGCGCGCCCCGCTGACCCCCGCCGCGCGTGCTCGCGCCGGCGCGCGGCTTCGGGCTCATTGCGTCGCCGGCGAGCGCGACGGCGTCATGCGCGGCACACCGCGAGGAAGTCGAGCGCGCGCTCGAGCCCGGCCTGGTCGGCCGCGCGCAGCCGGAAGTCGCGCGCCGAGATGGCCGGCGTGAAGCGCCGATAGAAGCGCTCTGTCAGACCGAGGCGCGAGTGCGCGGCGTCCCAGCCCAGGCGCAGTGCGAGCTCGTGCGCCCGCAGACGCCGCGCGTGGAACACGCCGAAGACGTCCACGCGCGGGAAGCTCGCGCGGCACAGGGCCGCGAACTCCTGCGCGCGGTACTCGTGGACGTGCCAGGGATTGTCCGAGCGCGCCTTCCCCGCGGGCGCGAGCGTGAGGACGTTGGGGGTCGAGATGTAGACGACCCCGTCGCCGACCAGCGAGCGAAAGTGGGCGAGCACCTCGCCGGGGTTCTCGACGTGCTCGATCGTCTGCAGGAAGACGACGCAGTCGGCGGGGGCCGAGAACCGCTCGACGAGGTCGCGCGCAAAGCGCAGGTTCGGCGCGCGATAGCGCAGGCGCGCGTGCTCGTGGGCCTGCGGGTTGGCGTCCACGCCGACCACCTCCGCGGCGCTGTGCGCGAGCACCGCGGAGCCGTAGCCCTCGCCGCACGCCATGTCGATCACGCGCAGCCCCGCAGTGCGCGCGGCGATCCACTCGTACACGACCAGGTGCCGGCGAAACCAGTAGTTCTCCGCGGGCACATCGGGCAGCGTGCGCTCCCCGGTCAGCGCCAGCGGCGGGACTCCGGCTGGCTGGCCGCGCTGCACGTAGCGCGCATCGCTGGCGGACGCCCCGCTCAAGGCCGCTGTCGAAGCGCTGTCGGGGCTCGGCGATGGCTGGCAGGCGCCCTCACGGCGGGCGAGTATATGGTGGCTGCCGATGCCAGCCGAGCTCAGCGCAGAGGAGATCCGCGAGGTCAACACGCGCTACCACGACGTGGCGGCTCATCGCTACGACGCCAAGTGGGGCATCGACTTCGGCGAGGTCGGGCGCGAGCAGGTGCTGGCCAAGCTGCGCAAGGCGCTCGGCGAGCCGCCGGGCCACTACGCGCGCGCGCTCGAGATCGGCGCCGGGACCGGCTACTTCACGCTGAACATGCTCGCGGCCGGATTAATCGGAGAGGCCACCTGCAACGACATTTCAGCGGGCATGCTCGCGACCCTGAGCGACAACGCGCAGAGCCTCGGGCTCGAGGTGCGCACCCGGACCGCCGACGCCGAGCGTCTGCCGTTTGACGACGCGAGCTTCGATCTGGTGTTCGGCCACGCTGTGCTGCACCACATCCCCGACCTGCCGCGTGCGTTCGCGGAGTTCGAGCGCGTGCTGGAGCCGGGCGGCACGCTGCTGTTCGCGGGCGAGCCGTCGCTCGTCGGCGATCACCTGGCGAGCGTGCCCAAGCGCGCCGCGGGCACGGTCGCGCCGCTTTGGCGACGCGTGATCGGCGCGCGCGCCAGCGCGTCGGGTCTCGCCGCACACGACGAGGCGACGCTGGAAGCCGCCGTCGACGTCCACGCCTTCGCCCCCCCGGAGCTGTCGCGACTGGCTCAGGACGCCGGGCTGCGGGACGTGCGGATCACCGGCGAGGAGCTGCTGGCCAACTGGTTTGGCTGGGCAAACCGCACGCTCGAGGCGACCGCCGAGCCGGACGACGTGCCGTGGGTGTGGCGCCAGTACGCCTACCGCGGCTACCGCATCCTGCAGCAGCTCGACGACCGTCTCCTGGAGGCGCGCCTGCCCGCGGCCGTCTTCTACAACCTGATGATCGCGGCGCGCAAGCCCGCGTCCTCACATCCGCAGACGGCAGACGCCCTGCGCCACTTCTAGGACGAAGAGCGCCAGTTTGCGCAGCACGGGCGGCTGGCCCGGCGAGTTGTCGGCGAAGCGCACGCTGCCGTTTTCGTCGCGCAGGTGATACTGCAGCACCGACCCCGCCCGCGCCGGCAGCGAGAGGTTGCTCGACGCCGGCCCCTGGAGTTCTTCCTGCAGGGCGCGCGCCTGGACCAGCTGGGCATCGCTGAGCTTCAGCGGCGCGCCGCCGTTGCACGTCACCCCCCCTTCTTCGTTGACCAGCAGTGTCAGCGCGGCCGCGGCGACGCTCCCGCTGCGCTGCACGACGAACAGGTCGGGCGCCTTGAAGCCGCCGCAGCCGGCGAGCGCACAGACGCCGAGCAGCAGCGGCGCCACCCTCCTCACGCCTGCATCGCCACCCCACCGCGGCGCGGGTCTCCGGCGCCGCTGAGCCGTCCTTGCGCGCTGTGCACCGCCTGGACACCGCCGAAGAACAGGTTGGGCGCGTGGAAGGCGACGAGCTCGCGCCGCGGGTCGCGCTCCCGCAGCGCGCGCTCGTCGATGCCCGGCTCGTGGTAGACGACACCGTTCTCGTAATGGACGCGCGGCGCGTCGACCGCTTGGCGGGCGCTCAGCCCGCGATCGACGACGCCGACGATCGTCTGCAGCAGGGCGGAGCGGATGCGGTTGGAGCCGGCGCTGCCCAGCACCAGCTCGACCTCGCTCTCGCGCAGCACGATCGAGGGCGCCATCATGCTCGGCATCCGCCGCCCAGCGGGGTGACGGTGAAAGCCGAGCGGGTTCAGGTCCTCCTCGCCCATCACGTTGTTGATGTGCATCCCGGTGCCCGGCACGACCACCCCCGAGCCCTCGCCGTTTGTGCAGGTGACGCTGCAGGCAAGACCCTCGCCGTCGAGCACCGAGATGTGGGTCGTAGAGCCGAGTCTCGAGGTCAGGAAGCGCTCCAGAAAGCCCTCCTCGCCCAGGCCCTCCACGAACTCGGGCGTGCGCTCGTCCTGAGCGGCTTCCATCGCACCGATCACATCGCCCACCGGCGGCGGCGCAGGCAGGCGGTCCAGCAGGGCCAGCGAATAGGCGAGCAGCGTGCCGCCGGCCGAGGGTGGCGGGTTGGTCAGTACCGCGCGGTCACGATAGGTCATGTCCAGTGGCCGGCGCTCGATCGCCTCGTAGCCTGCCAGCTCGCTCGCCCCGAGCCCGCCGCCGCGCGCGCCCAGCCACTCGCTGACCGCGGCCGCGATGTCGCCCCGGTAGAACGGCTCGGCGCCCTCGGCGCCAAGGCGCTGGAGCGCATCGCCGAGATCGGGGTTGCGAAGCAGCTCGCCCTCGCGCAGCACCCGGCCGCGCGGCGCCCACAGCGCTCGACACTCGGGCGTCGAGGTCAGCAGGTCGGCGAGGATCTCGGCGACATAGGCCTGCTCGTGGTTGAGCGTCACGCCGCCGCGGGCGAGCTTCACGGCCGGCTCGGCGAGCTGCGAAAGGGAAACGGTTCCCCAGCGCGCCGCCGCCTCGCACACCCCCGCAGGCGTGCCGTATACCCCGCAGGACGCCGGACCGATGTAGAAGACCTGGACGGCATCGCCGAAGGACACGTCGATCGCCTCCAGCTCGACGGCGCCGCCGTCCTGCGGGCGCGCCGGCGCCTGCACGAAGAAGTCCAGCAGGGCCGGCTCGCGGCCGGCGCCGGCCACCAGCATGTAACCCCCCGCCCCCAACCCCGTGAGCAGCGGCTCCGCCGCAAAAGACGCGAGCATCGCCCCGATCGCGGCATCCACCGCGTTCCCCCCCTCCCGCAGCACCCTCGCGCCCGCCTCCGCGGTCAGCGGGTGTCCGGCGGCGACGACTCCCCTCTCACCCATCAACAGGCAGCGATAGCACACGCCGCCACCAAGGACGCAGGGAGCGTGGCGTGCTACGCACGCGAGCGAGCGAGGGCGCCGCTATGCGCATATCCCCTAACCCGCTTCTGAGGGCCGTAGGCCAAGCAGAGCAAGGACGCAGGGAGCGTGGCGTGCTACGCACGCGAGCGAGCGAGGACGCAGCTATGCGCATATCCCCCAACCCGCTTCTGAGGGTCGTAGGCCAAGCAGAGCAAGGACGCAGGGAGCGTGGCGTGCTACGCACGCGAGCGACCGAGGACGCAGCTATGCGCCGGCCTACGACCCTCAGAGGTTGGGGAGGAACTCGGGGACGTCAAGCTCATCCACGGCCAGCCCACCCCGCTTGGTCTGGCGCGCCGGCGGCCGCGCCGCGCCCGACGCCGCGCGGCGCACGCGCGGCTCGCCGGCAGGCTCGGTCAGGCGGCTGACGCTCTTGCGCCGGCCCTCGTCGCCGTAGCCGGTGGCGACGACCGTGACCCAGACCTGGTCGTCGAGCTTTTCGTCGACCATCGCCCCGAAGATGATGTTCGCGTCCGGATGCGCCGCCTCCGAGACCGACCTGGCGGCCTCGTTGACCTCCCATAGCGAGAGGTCGCGCCCACCGGTTATCGAGAGCAGGATCGAGCGCGCACCGTCGACCGACGTCTCGAGCAGCGGGGAGGAGATGGCCTGCATCGCAGCCTGCGAGGCACGATTCTCGCCGACGCCCATGCCGATCCCGAGCAGCGCGTTGCCGGCCTCGCTCATGATCGTGCGCACGTCCGCGAAGTCGAGGTTGATCAGCCCCGGGAGCGTTACGAGGTCGGAGATCCCCTGCACGCCCTGGCGCAGCACGTCGTCGGCCACGCGGAAGGCCTCCACCATCGCAGTCTGCTTGTCGAGCACCGACAGCAGGCGGTTGTTGGGGACCACGATCAGCGTGTCCACCTCGCCGGCGAGCGCGACCACGCCCTGCTCGGCCTGGTCGGCACGGCGCGACCCCTCAAAGCCGAACGGCTTGGTGACGATCGCCACGGTGAGCGCGCCGACTTCGCGGGCGATCCGCGCGACCACCGGCGCGGCGCCGGTGCCCGTGCCGCCGCCGGCTCCCGCGGTGATGAAGATCATGTCGGAGCCCTTCAGGTGCGCCTTGACCCGGTCGTAGTCCTCCATCGCGGCGCCGCGGCCGACCTCGGCGTCCGAGCCCGAGCCCAGCCCCCTCGTCAGCTCTGCGCCGATCCGCAGCGTGATGTCGGCCGTCGAATGCTCGAGCGACTGCAGGTCGGTGTTGATCGCGACGAACTCGACGCCCTCGACCTCGGCCTCGACCATGCGGTTGACCGCGTTGACGCCGGCGCCGCCGACGCCCACCACGCGGATCACCGGCTGGCCTGGTTCTGCGGCGCTCGGCGCGTGCAGGCCGTGGGCGTGGTTTGGCTGGTGCTCGCGCGGATAGTCGTCCATCACGGGGTGCGCGGGGACGCGATCGTCCGCGTGCCCCGGGATCTCAGATGAGAACGCATGGCGCAGCCGCTCCTGGGGGCTGGGCACGCGGACCTCGTCCTCGCTGATCGGGCCGGCGCCGCCGCGCGGCTCGGAGGCGCGCTCGAGCTCTGCGTCGGGCTGGGCGCGGACCTGCTCGTCGGCGTGCGCGTCGCCGTCTGGCTCGAGCGCCTCTGTCTTGCGGAACAGCGCCGCGAGCGGTCCCTCGCGCATGCTCGCGCGTTTAGCTGCGGCCATTGGCTAGCACCTCCTTGCGACCATTGGCCAGCACCTCCTGCGCGAGGTCCCGGTAGGACTGGGCTGCGACGCCGTCCGGCTCGTACTTGAGCACCGACATGCCCTTCACGGGCGCCTCCGCGAAGCGGACGGTCTTGCGGATACGCGAGGCGAACACGCGGTCGCCGAAGTTCTCCTCGAGGATCTCGATCGCCTCCTTGGCGTGAATCGTGCGCGTGTCGACCAAGGTCGGGAGAATACCCTCGATGTCGACGCGCTGATTGAGGTGCTCACGAATCATCGCGAGCGTGTTCTGCAGCTGGATGAGCCCACGCATCGACAGATACTCGCATTGCACGGGGACGATAACCCGGTCGGCCGCAGTGAGCGCGTTAATCGTGAGCAGCCCGAGGCTGGGTGGCGTGTCGATGCAGATGAAGTCGTAGTCCTCGGCGATCGGCACGAACGCCTTCTCCAGCGCGCGCTCGCGACCGATCATCGTCGACATCGCGATCTCGGCGCCTGCGAGATCGATCGAGGCGCACGCCACGTCGACCTCGCGCCGTCGGATGATCTCGCGAATCGAGACTTTGTGGACGAGCACGTCGTACATCGATTTGTCGAGCGAGTCGGGGTCGATGCCCTGCGACATCGTCAGGTTGCCCTGCGGGTCCATGTCGACGCACAGGACGCGGTTGCCCTCCTCGGCGAACGCGGCGGCCAGGTTCAGTGTCGTCGTTGTCTTGGCCACGCCGCCCTTCTGGTTGGCGAACGCGATGACCTTGGCCTTTCCTTCCACGGGACGCTCCGATGCTCGGTTTTGGAAAGCCGTCAGCTGGAGTATTCGCACGGCGCCAGACGATTCCTGCATCGCCGGCCGCTGTCGTGAGGCCGGGGATCGCGCGACTACGATCCACGCGATGCCAGCGAGCAAGCGCAACGGCCTGCGGGCCCGCCTCGAGGACAAGCGCGTCTGCATCTGCATCGGCGCGGGCGGCGTGGGCAAGACGACCAGCTCGGCGGCGCTGGCGCTCGGGCTCGCGGCCGCGGGACGGAAGGTCGCGGTCGTGACGATCGATCCCGCCGAGCGGCTGGCCGGCGCGCTGGGGCTGCGTGAGCTCTCCTACGAGCCCCGTCAGATCGAGCCCCGGCTGTTCGCCGAGCAGGGCGTGGCGATGCGGGGCGAGGTGTGGGCGATGATGCTGGACGCCAAGCGTACGCTGGACGACGCGGTCACACGCCTGGCTCCCGACAGCCAGGCTCGCCAGGAGATCCTCTCGAACAAGATCTACCGCGAGCTGTCCTCGGCGGTCGCCGGCTCCCAGGAGCTGAGCGCGATCGTCAAGCTGTACGAGCTGCACCACGAACGCGACTTCGACGTGATCGTGCTCGACACGCCGCCGTCGCGCAACGCGCTCGACTTCCTCGACGCTCCGAACCGGATGCTGAGCTTCCTCGACGGACGCGCGCTGAAGGTGTTCATCGCGCCCGGCGGCCTGACCGCGCGCCTGCTGGGTCGCTCCACCGGTCTGGTCTTCTCGATCTTCGCGCGCATGACCGGCGTGGACATGCTCGCCGACCTGTCGGTCTTCTTTCGCTCGCTCTCGGGCGTGCTCGACGGCTTCGGCGAGCGCACTCGCGAGGTGGCTTCGCTGCTGCGCGACGCCCACACGACGTTCCTGGTCGTCACCTCGCCGGAGGCCGATCCCGCGCGCGAGGCCGTGTTCCTCGCCCGGCGGCTGAGCGAGGCGCAGATGTCGCGCGGCGGCCTGATCGTCAACCGCGTGCACAGCGAAGGGCTCGGCGACTACTCAGCGCACGAGGCGAGCGCGCTGCTGGAGCCCGAGCTGGGCGACCGACTGGCGACGCGCGTCGCGGCCAACCTGGCCGACTTCGACGTGCTCGCGCGGCGCGATCGCGCGAGCGTGGAGCTGCTGGAAGCAGAGCTGCAGGACAGCGCGCCGGTACTCGTGCCGCACCTAGACGAGGACGTGCAGGACCTCGCTGGGCTCGCGCGCATCGCCGACTTCCTGCTCGGCTGAAGGCTCGGGATCGCCGCCGCGCTGCCCGTCCTCGGCCAGCAGCTCGTCGGCCAGGCCGACGAGGTCGAGGTTCAGGTGCCCGCAGATCATGTCGCGCAGCAGCGCGCGCAGGTGATCTGAGACGTCGCGCGCGAGCGTGAGCGTGGCCGTGCGCTCCTTGAGCGTGCCGGCGATGACGCTGCGCTCGAGCGCGATCGCCTTGGTGACGCGGGAGGTCAGTCGCGCGCGCTGCTCGGGCGTCGCGCACAGCGCGGCCACGCGACCCGCCAGCAGCCCGCTGGACGGGCCCTCGGGCTCGAGCAGCGCGCGCAGCGCCAGCAGGTGGTCGCTCAGCCCTTCGTACGGGCTCTCGCGCTCGCAGCCAAGCTCGAAGCGCCGCAGCGCCCAGGCGAGCTCGTTGGCGCACGGCGAGCGGCGTGAGACGAGGTTGCAGAAGGCCTTCAGCTCGTCCTCCTGCTCGGCCGCGATGACGAGCATCCCGTGTGGACGCCCGCCCGCGCCGAGCGCGATCGTGCGCCAGCGGCCGTCCTCGCCGCCGGCCCGCACCCAGGCGAGCTCGCCGAGCGCGACCCGGCCGTCGCCGAACAGCCGCAGCGCGCGCAGCAGGTCCTTCAGCAGCTCGCGCCCGCCCGTGATCGCCGCGGCTTCGCGGTCATCGCCCGCGGCGGGTGCGCCGTCGTCGTGCACGCCGAGGCTGAGCGGAAGGTCCTGCACGACGCTCTCGCCCTGCTCGAGCTCCAGCGACACGAGAAGATGGCGCGAGCGGCCATCGTCGCCGACGCGCGCGGCCTCCGGGGCATCGCCCGGGGCGTCGGCCGCGGCGATCGTCAGGCCCTTGGCGAGCGCGATCTCCTGCGAGGCGATCGTCACCCCGTAGAGCGTCGCGACCATCGTCAGCGTGTCGCTCGTGCGCGCCAACTCGGCGCGCGCGAGGCGCTCGATCGACCCGCGCACGCGCTCGCTGGACAGCTCGAAGTCGCTGCTCCCGTCGAACACATCGATCAGCAGCGCGCGCAGCGCTGCCCGCGCGCGCGCCTGCGCCAGCGCGCGCGTGCCCCCGCCACTGCGCGTGCGCATGTCGCGCGCGACTATTCCCTGCGCGCCCCCGCCGCGGCTTGCCAGGTAGCGGTCGAGCCCGTGCACCTCCTCGAGCGCGCTCACCGCGGCGGCGTGCTGGGGAAGCAGCGCCAGCTCGGCGTCGCGCTCGGCGATGAACGCCTCGGTCAGCGGCTCGTAGCAGTAGAGCGTCGCCTGGGCGCCGTGTCGGCCGCGGCGGGCAGCCAGCTCGAAGGGGACCTCGGCGCCGCCCGCGAGATCGGCCCGCAGCACTCCGGCCGCCACCTCGATGAAGTCGGCGAGCGTAGCCTGAAGCTCGCTGGAGAGGCCGCTGCGGCGCACGTCGCTTCAGTTCGCGCTCCCGATGTCCGCTCCTGCTCGGCGCAGGCGCGATTGCAGCGCGCGCTGCTAGGCCGCCGCGACCGACACGCCGGCGAGGGCCTCGGCGACGGCCTCGCCGTCGCCGCACTCGGCGCCCAGCCAGCGTTCGCCGTAGGCGCGCATGTCGTCGATGATCGGCAGCAGCGCGCGGCCCTTGTCGGTCAGCGCGTACTCGACGCGCGGCGGCACCTCGCCGAACGTCTGACGCTCGACGATCTCCTCGCTCTCCAGCGCGCGCAGCCGCAGCGACAGCGTGCGCGGGCTGATGCCGACCAGCGAGCGTTCGAGCTCGCAGAAGCGCGACCGTCCTTCGGACAGCTCGCGCACCAGCAGCAGCGTCCACTTCGCGCAGACTACCTCGGCGGTCCTGCACACCGGACAAGTCTCATCGACAGCCATTCCCGCTTTACTTTACCAAATGAAGTGCGAGCCCGGCGCTCTCGGGCCGCGGGCGACGGGTGCCGGCGTCCAGCGGGAGGGGACCGGCCGCGCCCGCCGGGGCGCTAGACGACCGTGAGTGACGGTTTGGACTCGTCCTCGCGTTTTTCCTCGGCCGCCGCGACATCCTCCATCGTCGTCCCGCGGCGACCGTCGGCCTGCATCAGCAGCTTGAAGTCGTGCGGGCTGGAGGCCACCTCCATCGCGTCCTCGAACGTGACGCGTCCGGCCTTGACGTGCCCGAACAGCGCCTGGTCGAAGGTCTGCATGCCGTAGTAGCCGCCGGAGCTGATCACCTCGACGAGTTTGCCGGTCTGCATCGGGTCGATGATCATGTCGCGCACGCGGCCGGTCATGCGCAGGATCTCGCACACCGCGACGCGCCCGCCGTCGGCGCCGGGGACCAGGCGCTGGGAGATCACGCCCTTGAGCGTGCCGGCGATCATGCTGCGCGCCTGCTGGTGCTGGTGGGGCGGGAAGAAGTCGAGCATGCGGTTGATCGACTCGGTCGAATCGACGGTGTGAATCGTCGACAGCACGAGGTGACCGGTCTCGGCCGCCGAGAGCGCCGTCTGGACGGTCTCCTCGTCGCGCATCTCGCCGACCAGGATCACGTCGGGGTCCTGGCGCAGCACCCTGCGCAGCGCGCGCTTGAACGAGGCCGTGTCCATGCCGACCTCGCGCTGGTTGATCAGCGAGCGCTTGTCTTCGTGCACGAACTCGATCGGGTCCTCGATCGTGACGATGTGTTTGTTCATCGTGTAGTTCATGTGGTCGATCATCGCCGCCAGCGTGGTGGACTTGCCCGACCCGGTGGTGCCGGTGAGCAGCACGATCCCGCGCTCCTCCTCAGCCAGTTCCTTGATCACGGGGGGCAGCGAGAGCTCTTCGATCGTGCTGATCTTGTGCGGCACCGCGCGGCAGGCCAGCGAGACCACCCCGCGCTGCTGGAAGGCGTTGATGCGGTAGCGGGCGATCTCGGGGATTTCATAGGAGAAGTCGACCTCGTGCTCGTCGACGAACTCCTCCAGGCGACGCTCGTCCGTGAGCAGCTCGCGCAGCGCGCCCTCGGTGTCGTCGGCGCTCAGCGGCTCGGCGCCCGGGTCGGGACCGAGCTCTCCGTGAACGCGATACAGCGGCGAGGCGCCGACCTTGAGGTGCAGATCCGAGCCCTCTTTGGCCACAAGCTCGCGCAACGCCTGCTTGACGTCGAACATACGCGCTTGATCGGCAGGCGCGCGCAGGGCCTGAATGCTCCCGTTCGGGGCTGGACGAACGCCCGCCGGGCAAGGTTCGTGCAAAAGCGCACGACCAGTGCCGGGGCCGACGGCATCGCCGTTGGTGAGGACGCCGCCAGCGGGCCCGATCGGGGATCAAACCTCCTGACGGCCGGATCGGGTTCGCTGGCAAGGACGCAGGGAGCGAAGTGTGCAAGACGCACATGAGCGACCGAGGACGCCGCCAGCGGGCCCGAGACGGCCGTCAGGCGACGTCGCGGAGCTTTTGCGCCTCCGCGAGGGACTGCAGCTTCTTCAGCGACTGGTTCTCGATCTGGCGGATCCGCTCGCGGGTGACGTTGAACGTGCGCCCGACCTCGTCCAGCGTGCGCGGATGCTCGCCGCCCAGGCCGTAGCGCAGCTCGAGCACGCGGCGTTCGCGATAGGAGAGGTTCTCGAGCGCCTCGCGCAGCGCCTCCTTGGTGAGGACCTCCGCGGCGCGCTCATATGGCGACTCGGCGCGCTCGTCGGCGATGAACTGCCCGAACTCCGACTCCTCCTCGTCGCCGACCGGCTTCTCCAGCGAGACGGGCGCCTGTGCGGAGCGCTTGATCGAGTCGACCTCCTCGGGGTCGATCCCGGTCACCTCGGCGATCTCGTCGGCCGACGGTTCACGTCCGAGCTCGGTCACGAGCTTGCGCTCGGCGCGTCCGATCTTGTTGAGCTTCTCCACGACGTGCACCGGGATGCGGATCGTGCGCGCCTTGTCGGCCAGCGCGCGCGCGATCGCCTGGCGGATCCACCAGGTGGCGTAGGTCGAGAACTTGAAGCCCTTGCGGTAGTCGAACTTCTCCGCCGCGCGCACCAGCCCGAGCGTGCCCTCCTGGATCAGGTCGAGGAAGGGCAGCCCCTGGTTGCGGTAGTTCTTGGCGATCGACACGACCAGACGCAGGTTGGACTCGACCATCTTCTGCTTGGCGTCGAGGTCGCCGCGCTCGATGCGCTTCGCGAGGTCCACCTCCTCCTGGGCGGTCAGCAGCCGCACCTTGCCGATGTCCTTGAGAAACAGCTGCAGCGAGTCGGTCGTCATGTCCGGCTTGAGGTCGAGCGCGGTTTTGGCTTTGCGCCGCGCGCGCTTGTCCGGTGCGCGCTCCAGCTGGGCCGACACGGCGATCGCCGGATCGATGTCCTCGACGAGCTCGATCTCGGCCTTCTCGAGGAACCCGTGCAGCTCCTCGACGTCTGACTCGTCCAGATCGAGCTCGGACATGGCCTTCGATATCTCCGCGTAGGAGAGCACGCCCACCTGCTGACCCTTGGCCAGCAGGCCCTTGACCTCATCCAGCTCCTGCAGCTCGACTACTGACATCTGTTTCCGTTTCTCCCGACGATCGATAACCGGCCTGGGACGCTCGCGGCCCGCAGTGGACTCCAGCTCAGGCGACTGCTCCGCCAGGCGCGCGACAGGCACCGGCGGGGCGGTCAGCGATCGAGCGCAGTCTCCGCGCACAATGCTAACGCCTCGCACGCCTGCTTCAAGCGATCGGGGGGCGCGACAGAATCCCTGCACACGCACGATGCGACATGCGCGATGATGCCCGTATGAGCAGCGACGAGCAGAGCGACGGGGCGAGCGCTCCCCCGCGAGCGGTCCCGCGCCAGGGCTTCGAGGCCGACGGCAACGGCGCCAGCGGGCCGGTCCAGCCGCCGGGCGCCGGCGAGCTCGCGGTGTCCGCGCTCGAGCTCGTCGGCGACCTCGCGAAAGCCGGCCTGTCGATCAGCGAGCGCCTGCTCAAAAGCGTCGGGTCGCGTCTGCCGCGCCCCTGAAGCGCGGTCGCTGTCAGACCCGCTCGCGGCCCGGCCGCGGTGTGCCGACGTCGACGGACGCGTTATGTATACTCGCGCCCACGCCGAGCTTCCGCGGCCCAGGTCGCGGAAGACGGGGGACCCAAACGCGGACCGCAGAGGTTCGCTGGGGCGAATCGGTCCATCGGACCGTAGCGCCGCCGTGATGGTCGCGCGAGCCCGTCAGCTCACCCCGTAGGCGCCCAGATGATGACGCGAAGCAACCGTATTTTCACGACCCTGACCGCCCTCGGCGCATGCTGCGCGTGCGCCGCGAGCCTCGCCCAGTGTGCGTTCGGCGCCGCGTCGGCGCCGACCGGCGGCTCGAGCGCGCCGGCGAGCGCACAGCGGCCGTCGAAGGCCCACGGCGGCGCGATCGCCACCTGGTTCGGTCCCGGCTTCTATGGCCAGCAGACGGCCTGCGGACAGACGCTGACGCCAGCCGTGGTCGGCGTGGCCAATCGCACCCTGCCCTGTGGAACGCTCGTGCGGGTCAGCTATCGCGGCCGCGCGGTCACGCTGCCGGTGATCGACCGCGGCCCCTACAGCAGCATCGGCGCCGACTGGGACCTCACGGCGCAGGCGGCCGCGGACCTCGGGATCGAAGACACCGTGCGGATCGGCGCGCGCGTGGTCGGCAGCGCGCCCAACGCGCCGACGCTCGGCGCACCGGCGCTCTCGCCGCAGGCGGTCGTCGCCGGCGGCGCGCAGGCCGGCTGACGCGCGGGCGCGCCGCGCCCGGCCATCGCTTCAACGGCGCGTCTCAGAGCACGTCCTCGACGGGCGCCGGCGGGCGCCGGCGGCCATGGGCCGCATAGGCCTCGACCTCCACCTCCGCCGGCAGCTCGTCGACGAGCACAGTCGCCGGCGCGCGCGGCGCGCCCGCCGCCCCGCCGCGCGCCGGGGCGCGCGGAAAGTCCGGCAGCGCCGTGTCCGGCGGCGGATGCTCGGCCGCGTGCTCGCGGTCGCTGCGCGCCAGCGTGGAGACGGAGCCCGCGACGGCGACCAGTCGCTCGGAGAGCTCGGCGACGCGCTCGGGCCGGGGGTCGGCGAGCTCGTCGCGCAGCTCCTCCCAGAGCGCCTCGCTCAGCTCCTGCGCCGCCCGCGCGGCACGCGCCAGGCGCAGGGCGATGCGAGGGGGCAGCGGGTCTTCGTTCACAGTGTCAATCTCAGCAGAGACCACGGATCGACAGCGCGGCGGCCAGGGTCCGCAGCTGCTCGCCGCCGCCGGGTGGCTGCTCGGCCGGGCGCGCGAATCGCCGGCTGATCGAGGGTAGCCTGCCAGTGGTGAGCGTCGCGACGATCTCAGCGCTCGAAGACCGCACCGATGAAGACGCGGGCACCGGGGCGGTGCGCTCGATCCAGGCGGCGGATCTCAGCCTGCCACAGGACACGCTGCGCGAGCTGTGGATGCCTGTGAACCTCGAGCGCCTGGCGCGCACCTACTGGCGTTTTGTGTCGCGCGTGACGCTCGGGCTGGTGCGCGTGCGCTACTCGCCGCAGGGGCGCTCGCTCGTGCTGCTGGGGCGGCCGCTGAAGCTGCTCACGTTCGCAGCGCCCGAGTACGAGATGGACGCGCGCCACGGGCTCGTTCGTTGGCGCATCGAGCGCGGGCTGCTCGTCGCCAAGCGAGGCCGCGGCGGTCGCGGCTACCTGCAGATCGACGTCCGTCGCCTCGACGCCGATGGCGAGCGCGACGGAGCCGGCGAGGCGGCGCAGGGCGGGCGGGCGGCGCGCCTGCACGTCGAGGTCGAGGTCGCCGGCTTCTACCCGGCGGTCGCGGCGGGGCTTGGCCGGCGCGTCTACGCGTTGACGCAGTCGCGCATCCACGTGCTGATCACGCGCGCCTTTCTGCGCTCGCTCGCCCGCCTGGACCTAGCCGAGTCGCGCGTGGGGACGCTGACGGGCTCCGCCGACGCGCCGGGCGTCGCGCGCTAGACCGCCCTACCCGCGCAGCGCCGCCAGCTTGGCGCGGTCGTGGGTCGCGCGGATGCGGCGAATCGTGCCCGAGCGCGTGCGCGTGACGAGCGATTCGGTCGTCGCGCCGCCGGCGCTCGGATAGCGCACCCCCTGCAGCACGTCGCCGTCGGTGATGCCGGTGGCCGAGAAGAAGACGTCGTCGCCGGCGACGAGATCGTCGCGGTCGAGCACGCGGTCCAGGTCATACCCCTGTTCCACGGCGGCCGTGCTCTCTGCCTCGTCGCGCGGCCACAGCCGTCCGAGCAGCTGGCCGCCGAGGCACTTGACGGCCGCCGCCGAGATGACCCCCTCGGGCGTGCCGCCGATCCCCCACAGCAGGTCGACCGAGGCTCGCTCGCTGACCGCCAGCAGCGCCGCGGAGACGTCGCCGTGGCTGATCAGCTGCACGCGCGCGCCGGCCTCGCGTATCGCCGCGATGCCCGTCTCGTGACGCGGGCGATCGAGCACGACGACCATCACGTCGCCGATCTCGCGACCCTTGCGCTCTGCCACCAGCCGGACCGTGTCGCCGAGCGGTCGATCGAGGTCGAGCAGGTCGGCGATCTCCGCGGCGCCCGCCATCTTTTCCATGTAGACGCACGGTCCGGGGTTGAACATCGTGCCGCGGGCGGACAGCGCGATCACCGCGAGCGCGCGCGGCATGCCGTGAGCGGCCAGCGTCGTGCCCTCGAGCGGATCGACCGCGATGTCGACCTGCGGCGGCGAGCCGTCGCCGATCTGCTCGCCGTTGTAGAGCATCGGCGCCTCGTCCTTCTCGCCCTCGCCGATCACGACGACGCCGTCCATCTGGATCGAGTGCAGCATGTAGCGCATGCCGTCGACGGCCGCCTGGTCGGCCGCCTCCTTGTCGCCCCGGCCGACGAGCGGCGCCGTGGCCAGCGCGGCGGCCTCGGTCACGCGGACGAGCTCCAGTGCCAGGTTTCTGTCCGGCCGCTGGTGGGTGGGGTCAGGTGTCAAGTTCTCTTGGGAGACAAGCCGGCTGCACCGCCCGAGCCGCGGTCGGTGTCGCCGGTCAGCGCGCGGGCCGATCGAGCCGTGAGCCGCCGACAACGTACACCAGCTGCGCGCCCATTACGATCGTCACGTGCACGAGCGCGCTGCCACCGTGGAGGCTCGGATACCCGCGTCGCTCGCGCAGGCGGTGGACGCCAAGCTGGCGCTGGCGCGCAGCGAGCGGGTGGCGCAGCGGCTGGCCGACGGCGACGCGACGCTGTGGGGGGCGCCGGACGTGCCGGAGGTGGCAAATCGACTTGGCTGGCTGACGATCGCGCGGCGCATGCTCGACGAGCTGCCGCAGCTGGAAGAGTTCGCGGCCGCGGCAACGGCGGACGGCCTGCGTGACGTCGTGCTGCTGGGCATGGGCGGCTCGTCGCTCGCGCCCGCGGTGCTGCGGCGCTGCTTCGGCGACGCGCCCGGTGCCGGCCCGATGCGCCTGCACGTGCTCGACAGCACCGACGCGGCGACGATCCTCGAGGTTCAGGGCGCGATCGATCTCGGCGCGACGCTGTTTTTCGTCTCCTCGAAGTCCGGCGGCACGATCGAGCCGCTGTCGCTGCTCGCGCACTTCTGGTCGTTGACGCCGCGCGGTAGCTCGTTCGCGGCGATCACCGACCCGGACACTGGCCTACAGAGGCTGGCGCAGGAGCGCGGCTTTCGCTGCGTGTTCGCCGGCGACCCGGAGATCGGTGGGCGCTACAGCGCGCTGTCGCCGTTCGGCATCGTGCCGGCGTCGCTGATCGGCGCGCCGGCGGCCGAGCTGCTCGGCGGGGCGGCGCGCGCGTGGGACACGCCGCTGGACGGCGACGAGGACGGCCTCGGTGCGGGCGTGTGGCTGGGCGCCGCGCTCAGCGCGCTCGCGCAGGCCGGGCGCGACAAGCTGACGTTCCTGATCGACGAGACGCTGCCGGGGCTCGGGCTGTGGCTGGAGCAGCTGGTGGCCGAGTCGACCGGCAAGCGCGGCACCGGCATCCTGCCGGTCGCCGAGGAGCCGCCGGGCGACCCCGACGTCTACGGCGAGGATCGCGTGTTCGTGCACATCGACGCGACCGCCGACGCCGGCGAGCTGGCGGCGCGCGCCGCCTCCTACGCGCAGGCAGGGCACCCGCTGATCACGATCCCCGCGAGCGGGCCGGTCGATCTCGGGCGGCTGTTCATGCTGGCCGAGCTGGCCGTGGCCGTCGCCGGCTGGGGCCTTCAGATCAACCCGTTTGACCAGCCGAACGTGCAGCAGGCCAAGGACGCCACGAACCGCGTGCTGCGCGACTACGAGCAGCAGGGAGCGCTTCCGCAGATGGAGGATGCCGACGAGCGCGCGCTGCGCGAGCTGCTGGGCGGCGCGGGCCCCCCCGGATACATCGCGCTAATGGGCTACGTGCAGCCGTCGCCGGACTTCGATGCGGCGATCGCCGAGCTGCGCACGCAGCTGCGGGCGGCGGGCAGGGCGACGACGACGTTCGGCTACGGGCCGCGGTTCCTGCACTCGACCGGCCAGTTTCACAAGGGCGGCCCGAAGACCGGGCGCTTCCTGCAGCTGCTGCACGACGGGCCTGTCGACGTCGAGATCCCCGGTGAGCCCTACACGTTCACGACGCTCAAGAACGCCCAGGCGATCGGCGACCTGCAGACGCTGCGCGAGCTCGGCCTGCCCGCGCAGCGCGTGCGGCTGGCGGGCGATGACCCGGCCGCGGGGGTGCGCGAGTTGACACACACGATCAAGGAGCTGTTCTAGATGACGCAGATCGGGTTTGTGGGGCTGGGCAAGATGGGCGGCAACATGGTGCACCGCATCCGCCGCGACTCAGATCACGAGGTTGTCGCGTTCGATTTCGACGAGAAGGCCGTCAAGCAGGCGGTCAAGAACGGCGCGAGCGGCGCGGGGTCGCTGAAGGGCCTGGTCAAGCGCCTGCGGGCGCCGCGGATGGTCTGGATCATGGTCCCGGCGGGCGAGCCGACGCAGCAGACCGTGGACGAGCTCGCCGGCCTGCTGGAGCGGGGCGACATGATCATCGACGGCGGCAACTCGCGCTGGACCGACGACAAGCGGCGCGCGACGGCGCTGAAGAAGCGCGGGATCGACTACGTCGACGTGGGCGTGTCCGGCGGCGTATGGGGCCTGCAGGTCGGCTACTGCATGATGGTCGGCGGGCCGCAGAAAGCGGTGCGGCGGCTGGCGCCGATCCTCGACGTGCTGGCGCCCGAGACCAACGAGCAGAGCCGCGCGGCAATCGGCAAGCACGGCTGGCTGCGCTTCGGCCCGTCGGGCGCAGGGCACTACGTGAAGATGGTCCACAACGGCGTCGAGTACGGCCTGATGCAGGCCTACGCCGAGGGCTTTGAAGTGTTCGACAAGTGCGAGTACGAGCTCGACAACGCGCGCATCGCGCATCTCTGGGGCCAGGGCTCGGTCGTGCGCTCCTGGCTGTGCGAACTGGCGGCGCGCGCTTTCGAAGCGGAGGGCAACGAGCTCGAGGCGATCGAGGGCTACACCGAGGACTCCGGCGAGGGCCGCTGGACGATCGCCGACGCGACCGCGCACGACGTGCCGACGCCGGTCATCACCGCGTCGCTGTACGCGCGCCTTCAGTCGCGCGGCAACGGCGACTTCGCCGACCGCGTGCTGGCGGCTCTGCGCAACCAGTTCGGGGGGCACGCGGTAAAGGCCGCGCCTGGTCTGAGCGGGGGCGCGGGCAAGCCGGCGGACAAGGGCGCCAAGGCGTCGAAGGCCGCGCGCAAGCGCACCCCGCGCGCCAAGGCCGCCGACGGCAAGCGCGCCGCGCGACGGTGAGCGGGGGATGAGCGCGACCGTCGCGGCCGAGCGCGAGAACCCGCTGGTCGCCGGCCTGGAGCGCCAGCCGGTCGCGCCGACGACGCTCGTGATCTTCGGCGCCACCGGCGATCTCGCGCGACGCAAACTGCTTCCCGCGCTGTACAACCTCGCCGCCGACGGGGCGCTGCCGGAACGCTTCTACCTGGTGGGCGTGTCGCGCAAAGAAAAAACGCACGAGAACTATCGCTCCGAGTGTGAGCAGGCGATCCGCAGCTACTCGCGGCGCACGCCTGATGAGGACGTGCTCAAGCGGCTGCTGCAGGACGTGCGCTACGTGCCGGGCACGTTCGACGACGGCGAGATGTACGCGCGCGTGGGCGAGGTGCTCGACGAGTTCGACGAGCACGCCGGCGAACGGCTGAACCGCGCCTTCTACCTGTCGACGGCGCCCTCGTTCTTCGAGGTGATCGTCGGCCAGCTGGGCGGCAGCGGGCTGTCGCGGCGGGCCAACACCGAGGTGCGGGTGATCATCGAGAAGCCGTTCGGCGCCTCGCTGGCCGAAGCGCGCAAGCTCAATCACCGCGTGCTGAGCGTGTTCGACGAGTCGCAGGTGTTCCGCATCGACCACTACCTGGGCAAGGAGACGGTCCAGAACATGCTGGCCTTTCGCTTTGCCAACGGCATGTTCGAGCCGCTGTGGAACCGCAACTACATCGACCACGTGCAGATCACCGCCGCGGAGGACATCGGTATCGAGGGCAGGGCGGGCTACTACGACGGGGCCGGGGCGCTGCGCGACCTGATCCAGAACCACATGCTGCAGCTGCTGTGCCACGTCGCGATGGAGCCACCCGGGAGCTTCACCGCCGAAGAGGTGCGCAACGAGAAGGTGAAGGTGCTGCATGCGATCGGCGCGCCCGTGCCCGAGGGGATCCCCGAGATGGCGGCGCGGGCGCAATATGCGGCCGGGCACGTCGGCGGCGAGGACGTCGTCGGCTACCTGGAAGAGCCCGGCATACCGCCCGACTCGATCACCGAGACCTACGCCGCGCTGCGTCTGGAAGTCGCCAACTGGCGCTGGGCGGGAGTGCCCTTCTACCTGCGCGCGGGCAAGCGGCTGGCGCGCAAGGTGACCGAGATCGCAGTCACGCTGAAGCCCGTGCCCCATCTCGCGTTCAGCCAGGACGGCTCGCTCGGCGTGCAGCCCAACCAGCTGATCCTCACCGTGCAGCCGAACGAGGGTGTGACGCTGCGGCTCGGCGCGAAGATCCCTGGCACGCGCATGAGCATCCGGCCGGTCAACATGGAGTTCCTCTACGGCACCTCGTTCCTGTCGCAGTCGCCCGAGGCCTACGAGCGGCTGATCACCGATGCGATGCGTGGCGACCCGACGCTGTTCACGCGCAACGACGAGGTCGAGGCGCAGTGGGAGATCTGCGACCCGATCGTCGCGACCTGGGCGCATACGCCGGGGCCGCTGCCCCAATACGAAGCTGGCTCGCAGGGACCGGCGCAGGCCTCGGACATCCTCCGGGAGGGGCAGGCGTGGAGAGCGATCTAGCGACAGCGGGGGGCGCGCCTTGCCCGCGGTGAGCGATGCCGTCTGGAGCGCGGAGGACACGACGCCCGACGAGATCGAAGCCGCGCTGCGCGACCTGCTGATCGCGCGCCACAAGGACAACCCCGGATATGTGCCCGCGCGCGTGCTGAACATGATTGCGTTCGTCGAGCACGCGTGGAGCGGCGAGATCGCCAACAGGCTGCGCGGCGTCGGGCGCTACCACGCCTCGCGAACGGTCGTGCTCTCCCACGAGCCGCGCCGCGAGCGCCTGTCCGCGACCGTGTCGGTGGCCTCCGATGCGGATCCCGCGCCGGGCGAGGTCACGCCGCTGCGCGAGACGGTGATCGTCGAGCTCGGCGACCGCCACCTCGACGACCTGGCCACGATCGCCGACCCGCTCGTCGTGACCGACCTGCCGACGCTGCTGTGGTCGCCCCACGGCCACCACGACGCGCTGCAGGCGCTGCTGGCGCTCGGGCAGGCCGTGTTGATCGACTCGATCGAGGAGCCTGTGTGGCGCGACGCGATCGACCGCGCGTCGCGGCTGTCGCAGGAGCTCTACGTGGTCGACCTCGCGTGGCTGCGCTCGACCCCCTGGCGGGAGCGGATCGCCGGCACGTTCCATCCGCCGTCGCGGCGCGCGGAGCTCGGCTCGCTCAGCGGGGTGACCGTTCGCCACCATCCCGACTCGACGGTCGCCGCGATGCTGCTCGTGGGGTGGCTCGCCTCGCGGCTGCACTGGCAGCTCGAGAGCTCTGAGATCGAAGGACACGACGCCGGCGGCGTCCTGACGGGCGGCGCCCGCTCCTGCGACCGCGAGCCCGATGGCGCCGGCAGCGCGCTGGCGGGCAGCGCCCCCTCCGCGAACGGTGACCCCGACGGCGGGCGTGGGAACGGCGGGCGTGGGAACGGCGGGGGCGTGAACGGCCGGGGCGGCGGCGAGCGTGACATCGCGCTGCGCCTGGAGGTCGACTCGACGATGCCGGTGCCGGGACTCGCCGGGGTTGAGCTGTGCAGCGCCTCGGGCCTGCGCGTGCGCCTTGACCGCGGCAACGGCGGCCTGCGCGCGCGCCGGCGCGACCCCGACGGCCAGGAGCGGACGTGGACGGTGCTCGGCGCCTCGCGCGGCGAGGGCGGCATCCTCGGCGAGGGTATCCGCCAGGCGCTGCTGCGCGATCCGACCTACACGCCGGCGCTGATGGCTGCGCGAGCGCTGCTGCCTTGAGCCGATGACGACGCTCACGACGCTCGCCGACGCGCAGGGCGCATCCGCGCGCGCCGCCGTCGAGATCGCGCGCGCGCTGGACGCGGCGCGACGCGAGCGCGGCGCGGCGCACCTGGCGCTCAGCGGCGGAGAGACGCCGCGGCGAGCCTACGAACTGCTCGCGCAGGAGCTGGACAGCGTCGCGGGCATCCAGGTGTGGTTCGCCGACGAGCGCTGCGTGGGCCCCGAGGACGAGCAGAGCAACTACCGCCTGGTCGCCGACACGCTGCTCGTCGCCGCCGGGATCGCCGCCGCGCAGGTTCACCGCATGGAGGGCGAGCTCGGGCCGGCCGAGGGCGCCGCGCGCTACGCGCGCGCACTGCGCGAGCACGCGCCGCTGGCGGACGAGGACGCCCTGCCCGTGCTCGACCTGATCGTGCTCGGCATCGGCCCCGACGGGCACGTCGCCTCGCTGTTTCCCGGCGCTGCCACGCTCAAAGCCGATCGGCGCGAGCTTTGCCTCGGCGTGACCGACTCGCCCAAGCCGCCGCCGCAGCGGATCACCCTGAGCCTCGACGTGCTGCGCGCCGCCCGGCGCTGCCTGCTGCTGGCGACCGGCGCCAGCAAGGCTGACGCGGTGAGCGCGATGCTCGCCGAGCCGAGCGAGCACGTTCCGGCGAGCCTGCTGCGCCGCGAGCGGCTGACGGTGATCGTCGACGACGCGGCCGCGCCGTCCGGCCCGCAGCGGTGACCGCCGGCGTGAGCGCGAACTGCGAGCCGGTTGCATCGCCTCGCGCTGCGCGAGCTCCTACAGTAGCCAGAGCTACCCATGGTCACGTCTGCGACAACCGTCAGCGGCACGGTGCCCAGCCGCCAGCAGGCGATCGCCGACCTGGCCGGCGTCCGCGCCCGGACGCTGGCGCTCGTGTCGGCTCTCAGCGAGGACCAGCTCACGCGCGTTCACTCGCCGATCATGAGCCCGCTCGTCTGGGACCTCGGCCACATCGCCGCCTACGAGGACCTGTGGCTGGCGCATCGCCATGGCGGGCTGCAGCTGCTGCGCCCGGAGCTCGCGGACGTGTATGACGCGTTCGAGACGCCGCGCGCGGTGCGCGGGGAGGTCGCGGCGCTCGGCGTCGCCGACGCGCTCGCCTACCTGGAGGAGGTGCGCGAGCGCACCGTCGAGGTGATCGCCGACCGCGGCCTCGGCGACGGGGTGATCTATGAGCTGGTGCTGCGCCACGAGCTGCAGCACACCGAGACGATGCGCCAGACGCTCGCGCTCGCCGGGCTGCTGGCTGGCGAGGACCGCGCGGCCGCGACGCGGCCGCTGGCGGGCGCTGACGCCGGCGCCGGCGATCGTGCCTGGATCGACGTCCCCGCCGGCACGTTTGAGATGGGTGCGCCGCGCGGCCAGTTCTCATATGACAACGAGCGCCCGGCGCACGCGCTGGCGCTCGGCGCCTTTCAGATCGCCCGCCGCCCGGTCACCGCCGGGATGTGGATGCGCTTCGCGCAGGAGGGCGGCTACGAGCGCGCGGAGCTGTGGTCTGCCCAGGGCTGGGCCTGGCGCCAGCGCCTCCAGGTCGCGCAGGACCCGTCGATCGCCGACGCCCACCCCGATGCGCCGGTGAGCCACGTGTCGTGGTATGAGGCCGACGCGTTCGCCCGCGCCCACGGGGCGCGCCTGCCGAGCGAGGCCGAGTGGGAGCGGGCCGCGCGGCTGCCCGGCAGCCCGTTGGAAGAGCTGGGTCGCGTGTGGGAGTGGACTGCGACGTGCTTCGGCGGATACCCGGGGTTCGTCGCGCACCCCTACCGCGAGTACTCCGAGGTCTTCTTCGGCGACTCCTACCGCGTCCTGCGCGGCGGCTCGTGGGCGACGCACCCGCGCGTCGGCACGCTCACGTTTCGCAACTGGGACCTGCCCGAGCGCCGGCAGATTTTCGCCGGCCTGCGGCTCGCGCGGGACGGCGGGTGAGAGTTGCCTGCGACGCGCGGGGAGATCTGCGCTAGCGTGCGAGCCGACTGGGAGGTCTGATGGAGCCGCTGACGACAAGCGAGGCGATCGAGGGACGGGCGATCCGCATCGACTCGCATCTCGGCGACGCCGAGGAGCGCTCGCTCGCCGAGGACGTGCTCGACGGTCTCACGCGTCCGTTCAAGGAGCTGCCGCCCAAGCATTTCTACGACGCCCGCGGGGCCGAGCTGTTCGATCGCATCTGCGAGCTGCCCGAGTACTACCCGACGCGCGCCGAGCGGGCGATCCTCACGCAGTCCGCCGAGGAGATCGCCGCGCTGACCGAGGCCGTCGAGCTCGTCGAGCTCGGCTCGGGGACCGCCGCCAAGACCCGCGTGCTGCTGGACGCGCTGCACGCGGCCGGCACGCTGCAGCGCTATGTCCCCGTCGACGTCACCGAGAGCATGGTGCGCGCCTGCGCGCGCGAGCTCACGGGCGAGTACCCGGGCCTTCAGGTGCACGGCGTGATCGGGGATCTCGAGCGACACCTCGATCACATCCCGCCCGCCGCCGGCCCGCGGATCGTCGCCTTCCTCGGTGGCACGATCGGCAACTTCCCGCCCGGCAGCCGGCGGCGCGTGCTGCGCGAGATCGCGAATCTGCTGGGTGCCGACGACCACCTGCTGATGGGCACCGACCTGGTCAAGGACCCCGACGTGCTCGAGGCGGCCTATGACGACGCGGAGGGCGTGACGGCGGAGTTCAATCGCAACGTGCTGCGCGTGCTCAACCGCGAGCTCGACGCCGACTTCGACCCCGACGACTTCGAGCACGTCGCGCTGTTCGATCGCCAGCACGAATGGATCGAGATGCGCCTGCGCTCGCGCCGCGAGCACACGACGCTCGTGCGCGAGCTCGACCTGCCGGTGCACTTCGACGCGGGCGAGGAGCTGCGCACGGAGATCAGCGCGAAGTTCACGCCCGAGCGACTGGAGGGCGACCTCGCCGCGGCAGGGCTGTCGCTCGTGCGCTGGCTGACCGATCCCGACGGGCTGTTCGCGCTCACGCTGTCGCGACGCATCGACGAGCGCTAGGCGCGCATCGCGGTGCGCATCGAGGGCTCCTGCGCACTCGTCACCGGCGGCGCGTCGGGACTTGGCGAGGCGACGGCGCGGGCGCTTGACAAGCGCGGCGCGGTCGTGACGATCGCCGACGTCAACGCCGAGAAGGGCCAGGCGCTGGCGTCTGAGCTGGGGATCGCGTTCGTCACCTGCGACGTGCGCGAGGAGGACCAGGTGCAGGCGGCCGTCGAGCGAGCCGCCGCGGTCGACGACGGGCTGCGGATCGCGATCGCGTGCGCCGGAACCGGCTGGGCGCAGAAGGTCGCCGGCTCCAAAGGCCCGCACCCGCTGCTGCCGTTTCAGACGATCATCGCGATCAACCTGATCGGCACGTTCAACCTGCTGCGCCTCGCAGCGGCGGCGATGATCGCCAACGAGCCGCTGCAGGACGGCGAGCGCGGCGTGTGCGTGAACACCGCCTCTGTCGCCGCCTTCGAGGGCCAGGTCGGACAGATCGCCTATTCGGCGTCCAAGGGAGGCGTCGTCGGGATGACGCTGCCGGCCGCGCGCGATCTCGCCCAGTACGGAATCCGTGTGAACACGATCGCGCCGGGGCTGTTCGACACGCCGCTGCTGGCGGCGCTGCCGCAGGAGGCGCGCGACAAGCTCGGGGCCGGCGTGCCCTTTCCTCCGCGCCTCGGCCGGCCCGCCGAGTACGCGCAGCTCGCATGCCAGATCGTCGAGAACCGCATGCTCAACGGCGAGACGATCCGCCTCGACGGGGCGCTGCGCATGCCGCCGCGCTAGCGGGCGAGGCGCAGGCGGACGACGCGGCCATAGCCGCTGCCGCCCGCGGACGGCTGGGCGCGCACGGTCGCGACCAGGCGCAGCCGGTGGCGATGCAGCAGCAGCGCGCGCGAGCCCGGCGAGAGGCGCACCGCGATCACCTCCTGGGTGCCCGGCCGCAGCGCGAAGCGTCCCGAGCCCCCGGCCGTGAAGCGCGCGAGGCGCGCGCGGCCCCTGCGATGCCTCGCGGCGCGGCGCTGCACACGGGTCAGCGCCAGCCGCCCGGCGCACGCCCGCAGCATCGCGTGAGGACAGCGCACGCGGACCCGCGCGATCCCCGCCCGAGTCGCCGACGCGCTCGCGGTCGCGACGGTCAGTCCGACCCCGAAGGCGAACACGGCGCTGTCTCCTCGCGCCGCAACGTACACGTAGTGCCCATCCGGGCTGACGGCCGTCCCGCCAATGCCGCTCAGCGATGGGAAGCTCGCGCAGCTGCTGACTTCGCTGGCCGCGCACGACACCTCGGTCAGCGCCCCCGTGAAGGGATCGCGCGAGAACACGACCGCCGATTCACCGCCGATCGCGTAGACCATCGAGCCGTCGCCCGTCACGGCGATCGATTCCACGCTTTTCAGGCCCGGCACTTCGGTGCACCCGCTGGGCGGCGGCGGGGCCTGGTGCATTTCTTCTTCGCCTTCTTCTTCGCCCGCTTCGTGTTTTTCGGGCACCGGTCGTTCCTGCACGCAGCCGACACCCGACAGCGCGCCGCTGGCTGGATTGCGGCTGAGAACGTCGATCCGGCCCTTGTTTTCGGCGGAGTCGCCGACGTACACGTTCTTGCCGTCCGGGCTGATCGCCAGGTGGCTCGGGGACTTCAGCAGCGCGCTCGCGGTGCACAGGCCCGGCGGCGGATCGACCATCAGACAGCTGCTCTGGGTCAGCGCTCCCGTCGAGCCGTGCGCGAACACGTCCACGGCGTTGCTGGCGGCGGCGAGCGCGTAGACCTGTTCTCCGCCGGGGCTCAGCGCGAGCGCGTCGAGTCCCTCGGTCGCGACGCCGACCCCGCACGTGCCGTCGTAGCCGTTGACCGCGACGCACGGGTTGGCGACGAACGCGGGCGCGGGAAGGCCGAAGATCGAGGCCACGCTCGCTTGCGATGGACCGCTGCTGGCTGACCCCGACGCCCCGCTCGCCCCGCTCGCCCCGGTCGCCCCTGTCGCCCCGCTCGCCCCGGTCGCCCCGCTCGCCGGGGCGGTCACGAGCGCGCCCGTCAGCGTCGAGACCGACCCGAGCCGCGGCGACGCGACGTACAGCGCCGCGCCGTCGGCGCTGGTCACGAGCGCGCCCGAGCCCGGGAACACGTTCGCGGCCGCGCATCCCGATCCCGGATAGGGGTGGTACTGAAAGCAGCCCAGCCGCGTCAGCAGCCCGCTCGCCGGATTGCGGGTGAAGGCGACGACGCTCGCCGACATGTCCGAGGCGACGAACACCGTCAGGCCGTCCGGGCTCACCGTCACGCCGTCGGCGCCGAGCAGCGAGGGCGTCGGCGTGCACGCACCCGAGGCGCCATCGCGCCCGTCGGTGCCGTCCGAGCTCAGGCAGCCGACCTCGCTGAGCGACCCCGTCGCGGGGTCGCGCTTGAGGATCGCCAGCGAGCCGAAGCTCGCCGCCACCGTGGGTTCGGTCTTGCCCGAGGCGACGTACACGTTGTCGCCGTCGGGCGAGATCGCGACGGCGCTCGCGTCGACGAGCGCCTTGCCTTCACCGCAGTGCGTCGTGGCAGAGCCGCCCTGGCCGGGCGCCACGAGGCACCCGCCGGCGCCGCTGAGCTGTCCAAAGCCGGTTGCCGCGACGCCGTCTGCCGGCGCCGTAAGCGTGCTCGCGCCCGCGATCACGGCTGCTGCCAGCGCGGCCCTTCCAAACGCTACACGTCTGGCGCCCATCGTCTCCTAGCTCTCGAGCTGATCGTCTAGAGCTGGTTCGCCGTGAGGCGGTCAAACCCTGCCCGTGGCCGGCGACCAGACTCATGGCCGCGCGGCGGCGGGCTAGGTGGCGTTCCCGTCCGAGCGCGACAGCGAGGTCGACAGGCGCGGACCGGCTGCGAGCGTCTGCAGCACGACGCAGTAGCGCTCGGTCAGCTTCCCCAGCGTGGCGAGCTGCTTCTCGTCGGCATCGCTGTCGAGCTCGAAGGAGAGGCGGATCGCCGAGAACCCCACGGGGACGTCACGCTCGACTCCGAGCGTGCCGCGGAAGTCGAGATCGCCCTCGGCGAGCACCTTGCCAGCGACAACCGCGATCCCCAAGGAGGTCGCGACCGCCCTGAGCGTGACGCCCGCGCATGCGACGAGCGCCTCGAGCAGCATGTCGCCCGAGCACAGCAGCGAGCCGTCCCCACCGCTTGCCGGGTGAAGTCCTGCCCGCGCGAGCGCGCGACCCGTCTGCACCGAGCAGGACACGCCGTCTCCGAGCGCTCCGGTCGCGTGCAGCGTAATCCGCCCTGCGTCGGGGTCCTCGCGGTAGCGCTTCTTGATCGGCGCCTGGAGCTCTCGCAGCTCGTGCTGCTCCACGTCCACGACCCTAGCGTGCACCGCCGCAGGACCCTGAGCGCTGCCCCGAGCACCCCACCTGTGCGGGGATCAGTTGAGCCGTTCGACGAGCATCGCCATGCCCTGACCGCCGGCGACGCACATCGACTCGATCCCGAAGGTCTGATCGCGCGTCTCGAGGTCGTTGAGCAGCGTGGTCATGATGCGCGCCCCTGTCATCCCGAAGGGGTGCCCGAGCGCGATCGCGCCGCCGAACGGGTTGAGTTTCTCCTCGTCGATCTCGAGGTCCTGCATGCAGGGCACGATCTGCGCGGCGAAGGCCTCGTTGATCTCGACGACGTCGATGTCGCTCATCGCCATTTTTGTGTTGGCCAGCAGTTTCTGGATCGCCGGGATCGGGCCGAGGCCCATGATCTCCGGGCGGATCGCGGCGACGGTCGAGGCGATGATCCGTGCGCGCGGTTTGAGGCCGAGCTCTGAGGCCTTCTCGTCGCTCATGATCAGCAGCGCGGCGGCGCCGTCGTTGAGCGGGCAGGAGTTGCCCGCCGTGACCGAGCCGCCCTCCTTGAACACCGGCTTCAGCGCCGCCAGCACCTCCATCGTCGTGCCGGGCCGCGGGCCGTCGTCCTTGGTGACGACCGTCTCGGGCAGCTGCACCTCGTTGCCCTCCTTGTCGGTCTCGCTGTGCGCCGGCACCGTCACGGGCACGATCTCCTTGTCGAAGTGCCCGCTCTGAACCGCCTCCACCGCGCGGTTCTGCGAGATGACCGCCCATTCGTCCTGGGCCTCGCGGCTGACGTTGCAGCGTTCGGTGACGTTCTCGGCGGTCATGCCCATCGGGATGTAGACGTCATAAGGCGCGCCCTCTGAGCCGTCGAGCTTATGGTTGAGCTCGGGAGGCTGGCTGCGCCCGACGCGGCTGACGGACTCCACGCCCGCCGCGACGTACGTGTCCCCCTCGCCGACCTTGATCGCGTGAAAGGCCATCCGCGTGGTCTGCAGCGAGGACGCGCAGAAGCGGTTGACCGTGCAGCCCGGAACGTGGTGGTCGATGCCGGCGAGCAGCAGCGCGATCCGCCCGACGTTGTAGCCGGACTCGCCCTGCCCGTAGCCGCAACCCATCATCACGTCGCCGACCGTCCCGAAGTCGACCTGCGGGTTGCGCTGCACCAGCGCCTTCAGCGGGATCGCGGCGAGGTCGTCGGGCCGGACGGCCCTCAGCGACCCCTTGACGGCGCGCCCGATCGGCGTGCGAATTGCGTCGACGATCACAGCTTCTGGCATTGCGAACCCTCTTCTCCTCGCTAGTTGTAATGCGAACTATATGCGCACGGCGCCTCCTGGGCGCCTCCATGTGCGCAATGTCACAGATCCAGGCGGCTCACGCCCAGCTCGTCGAATCCGACGTGATGCGCGAGCTCGTGGCGCACCGTGCGCGTCACCTGCTCGCGCAGCAGATCGGCGCTGTAGCCGAAGTCGCGCCGCAGCGTGTCGCGGAAGATCACGATCCTGTCGTGGGTGTCGTCGCGCCGCGAGCCGCCGCCTTCATACAGCCCGTAGGCGCCGCGCCGCCGGCCGCCGTCTGAGATCACGACCGCGACGTGCAGCAGCGCGTTGCGCAGCAGGTCGGGCAGGTCGTCCAGCGCATCGCGCACGAGCTCCTCGAAGTCGGCGTCGTTCAGCGGATCGAGCTCCATGAACTCGTTTTCCTCTGGATCGACGGCCAGGCCTTCGTTCGCCAGGCGCTCGGAGCGGCGCACGATCTCTTCGAACTCGACCTCTGACTCGGGATCGCGCCAGTTGGCCATGCGCACGGCGACGAACGCCGCGCCGCCCATCAGCACGGCCGCGACGACCACCCCGAGCGCCACGTCCTCGATCACGCGGACCGCGCCGATCGTGCTGAAGCCCTGGCCGATGACGACGACCGCCAGCCCGATCGACAGCGCGATCAGCGCCGCGACGCCGACGCGCCGGAGGTGACTGACGGCACTCGGTTGCCGCGGCTCGCGCATCGCTGCTACCTGAGCGCGCGGGCGATCACGAGCCGCTGGATCTCGTTCGTGCCCTCGTAGATCTGCGTGATCTTCGCGTCTCTCATCATCCGCTCCACCGGATACTCCTTAACGTAACCGTAGCCGCCCAGCACCTGCACCGCGTCGATGGTCACAGCCATCGCGTTGTCAGAGCAGAAGACCTTCGCCATCGAGGAGAACTTCCCGAGCCCCGGGTGGCCCTGGTCGGCCATCGCGCAGGCCTTGTAGAGCAGCTCGCGGCCCGCCGCGGTGCGCGTCTCCATGTCGGCCAGCTTGAACTGGATTGCCTGAAACTCGTTGATCGGCTTGCCGAACTGCCGTCGCTCGCGCGCATATGCGGCCGCGTAGTCGGTCGCTCCCTGCGCGATCCCCGTCGCCTGCGCAGCGGCGCCGAGGCGCGTGCGTTCGAGCGTGCCGAGCGCCACGGAGAGCCCCTTGCCGATCTCGCCGATCACGTTCTCGCCGGGGACCCGCACGTCCTCGAAGATCGGCTGGCCCGTGGGCGAGCCGCGAATGCCGAGCTTGTGCTCCAGCTTGCCCACGCTGAATCCCGGCCGGTCGGCCTCGACGACGAATGCGGTCATCCGCCGCTGCTCGCGGTCGGTCACCGCGAAGCAGACGTAGAAGTCGGCGATGCCGAGGTTCGTGATCCAGTTCTTGGTCCCGTTGATCACCCACTCGTCACCGTCGCGCACCGCGCTCGTCTTCATTGCACCGGGATCCGAGCCCGCCTCGGGCTCTGACAGCGCGAAGGCGGGCGACCACTCGCCGCTCGCGCAGCGCGGCAGGAAGCGCTGCTTGAGCTCCTCTGAGCCGAACAGCTGGATCGGCAGCGTGCCGAGCTCCTGCACCATCAGGATCAGCGAGCACGCCGCGTCCACCTTGGCGATCTCCTCGATCGCCATGTTCAGCATCAGCGTGCCGGTGCCGGTGCCGCCGTACTCCAGCGCAAACGGCAGGCCGAGCACGTCCTGCTCGGCGAGCAGCCTGCGCACGTCCCACGGGTACTCGGCGGTCTCGTCGATCTCCGCGGCGCGCGGCGCGATCCGCTCGCGCGCCATCTGCGCGATCGTCGCGCAGAAGTCCAGGTTCTCCTGCGGGACCTTGTACACGTCGTTAGGCGCCTGCACGCCGCTGATCCTAGTGTCCGCCGCACGCCGGCCGCTACCCTGCGCTCACGATGAGCGCGGACGGCAAGAGCACCGACATCGACGTCGACCCCGAGCGGGTCGCGCAGTGGCTGGCGCAGGACGCCGATCTGCAGGTGATCGACGTGCGCGAGCCCTACGAGCGCGAGGCCGGCCACATCGCCGGCACGCGCCATGTCGCGCTCGTGGAGCTCTCCTCCCAGGCCGCCACGATCGACGCGCAGCGCCCGGTCGTCTTCTACTGCCGGGTCGGCAGCCGCTCGACGATGGCCGCCAAGGCGCTGCGCGCGTCGGGTTTCGAGGCCTACTCGATGCGCGGCGGCCTCGTGCGCTGGGCGCAGGAAGGCCGCCCGCTCGCGCCCAACGGCGGCCACGTCGCAGACCACTGAGCGCCCCGCCGCACCGGCGGATCCTTCGGCTCGGCGGGCGTCAGGTCGCGTGCTCGCCGGCGGCGGGGGTCTCGCTGCGCAGCGACGGATCGGCCACGACGCGCACGTCGACGCCCGGGAGCCCGCGCAGCAGGCGCATCAACAGCGAGCGTTCGGGGTCGGTGGGCAGCAGCCGACCGACGCCGCGCCGCGGCGATGGCGTGCCCATCAGCAGATAGGTGCTCCCGAGCGAGCGCGCGACCTCGATCACCGTGTCGGCCACGTCCTCACCCTCCTCCACCCGCAGGCGCGCACCGAGCGTGGCGGCCAGCCGGCGCAGCGCCTCCAGGCGCTTGCGATCCTGCTCGCTCGGCGGGCGGCCCGGCGGGCGCACGACGAGCACGTCGAGCTGGGCGTCCAGGCGCTGAGCCGAGCGCCAGGCGCGCCGCACCACGCGCTCGGACTCCGGCGCGAGCGTCGCCAGCGCGAGCAGCCGCTCGGCGATCGGCTGGGGACCGGTCTCGGCGGGCACCGCGAAGCCCTCCTCGTCGCGCCGCAGCAGCGGGCTGGGCTCGCGCACCAGGCGCTTGACCTCGACGTCCTCGGCGACCTGGCGCAGCGCGACCTCGCGCAGCGCGGCGAGGTTCTCGATCTTGAAGAAGTTGTTCAGCGCCGCCGGCACACGCTCGGCGCGGTACACCTTGCCCGCTCGCAGGCGCGCGATCAGCGCCTCCGGCGTCAGGTCGATCAACACGACCTCGTCGGCGGACGAGAGCACCTCGTCGGGAATCGTCTCGCGCACGCGCGCGCCGGTCAGCTGGGTCACCTGGTCGTTGAGGCTCTCCAGGTGCTGCACGTTGATCGTCGAGAACACGTCGATCCCCGCCTCGAGCACGTCGCGCACGTCCTCCCAGCGCTTCTCGTGCTCGACGCCCGGCGCGTTGGTGTGGGCGAGCTCGTCGATCAGGCACAGCTCGGGGGCGCGCGCGAGCACCCCGGACAGGTCCATCTCCTCGAACGACCTGCCGCGGTAGGCGACGTGCCGACGCGGGATGACCTCGAGGCCCTCCGCCTGGGCGAGCGTCTCGGCGCGGCCGTGGGGCTCCAGATAGCCGATCGCCACGTCGCGCCCGCTGTCGGCTTCGGCAACCCCCTCCTGGAGCATGCGATACGTCTTGCCCACGCCGGGCGCCATGCCGATGAAGACCTTTAGGTGCCCCCGGTCGTCCGGCATCGGCGGATTGTCCTGCAACGCGCGGGCAACCTGCCGGCCCGCTCGCCCGCGCGCAGGTAGAGTTGGCCGCGGAGAGCCGGGAAGCCTGGTCGGCGTGCCACCAGTCGTGGAGGACACGTTGACCGACAGCCACAGCGAAACCACGCCGCGCACCGCACACGCGGGCCATCGCGGCGCCGGCGCGGCGCGGGGTATCGATCGGCGTGTCTGACGCTTTGCTTGGCATCGTGTTCCTGGCGGGCGTGATCTTCAGCCTGGGGTTCAGCTGGGTGCTGGTCGTAAGCCTCGAGCGGGTGGGCGCCCGGCTCGGGCTGTCAGAGGGGCTGCTCGGCCTGCTCGCCGCGCTCGCGGGTGACGCGCCCGAGATCACCGCGGCGGCGACGGCGATCGCGCGGCATGACCCGCACATCGGGGCGGGCGTCGTGATCGGCTCAAACGTCTTCAATCTGGCGGCGCTGCTCGGCCTCTCGACGGTGATCGCCGGCGCGATCGCGCTTCATCGGCGGGTGATCGAGCTGAGCGGCGCGGTCGCCCTGTGGACCGCCGCGATCTGCCTGGCGGTCGTGCTGGGCGCGATCTCGCCGCTTGCCGGGCTCGCGACCGGGCTCGCGGTGATGGTTCCGTACGTCGCGCTGCTCGCCACGGGCCGCGCCCGGCTGGCGCGCCTGCCGCTGCCCGCGGCCTGGATCGGATGGCTGGTCGCCGCCGTCGCCGAGGAGGCGACCGAGCTACGGGCCGCGATTCATCCTCGCCGGGGCCGACCACGCGACGAGGTCCTGGCCGCGCTCGCGGCCGCGGTGGTCGTGGGCGCGAGCATCGCGATGGAGCGCAGCGCATCAGAGCTGGGCGCCCATCACGCAATCCCGCAGATCGTCACGGGCGGCCTGGTGCTCGCGGCCGTGACGAGCTTGCCGAACGCCGTTGCCGCCGTGTACCTCGCTCGTCGCGGCCGCGGCACGGCGGTGCTCAGCACAGCGCTGAACAGCAACGCGCTCAACGTGCTCGCGGGCCTGCTCGTGCCCGCGGCGATTGTCGGCATCGGTGGGCCGTCTGGCGCGACGACGTTCGTGGCCGTCAGCTACCTCGCGTTGACGTCGCTGGCCCTGCTGCTCGCCTACGTCGGCCACGGGCTGCGTCGCGGCGCCGGTGCGCTGATCATCGCCGCCTACCTCGCGTTCGCCGCCGTGCTCGTGATCGTCAGCTAGGCGCCGCGCGGGCCGCTGATCGCACGCCCGCCGGGGGTGGCCCAGCTCAGAGGTGCCCGTTCACGACACTGGCCGCTATCTGGCGCGTGTCATCGGGGGCGGGCCGGAGGATCAGGATCTCGGCCGGGACGCGCTCGAGCAGCCAGCGCAGATCGTCGTAGCTCAGCCCTGCCTGCGGGTCTTCGTCGGCGGACACGATGATGCGATCGAACTGCTCCTCGTCGAGTAGTTTGCGCAGGGCGTCGCGAGCGGAGCGCCCCCGACCCACGCGCGAGTCGAACGCGACGCCCTGCGCGGAGAGTCGCTGCTCGATCGACTCGAGCAGCGGCATGCCGCTCGCACACTGCACGGGCAGGGCGATCTCCAGCGGCAGGTTCATCGGCACGCGCGCGAGGAACGCCGGCATGACGGTCGCGTTCTCGGCCTTGGCGAGCCGAACGGCGGCCTCAAACGAGCGCCGAGAGATCGCCTGGCCGGTGAACGGGAGCAGGATGCGGCGCACCGGCCGCGGACGATTGCGCGCAGGCCGGCGGCCATGCGGCGGCAACCAGTAACCGGCGGTGATCCCCACGAGGATGCCGGCGGCGGCGATGATGAAGATCGAGGCTGCGTTCATGGAGCGTCGGTGATCGAACGACTGGAGCGATCGGCGACGATCCGCACGTCGACGCCCGGAAGGCGCGCCATCAGGCGCTGCGGCAGCGGCACGCGCAGGCGCGCGAAGCCGCGCGCCGGGCGCGAGCGGCCGATCAGGATGTAGGTACTGTGGCGACGCGAGGCCACGTCGACTACCGCCGCGGCCAGGTCGTCGGACTCCTCCTCGAGCATTTTCACGCCGAGCACCGAGGCGAGCTGTCGCAGGGCGGCGAGTGAGCGCTCCCCATCCTCCGACAGGGTCTGGCCCGGTCTGCGCACCCACAGCAGGTCCAGCTCGGCGCCGAGACGCTGGGCCGAGCGCCACGCGCGGCGCACGAGGCGCTGCGTGCCCGGGTAGGGCTCCACGAGCGCGAGCAGGCGCTCGCCGACGGCCTGCGGCGCATCGGCGGCGAGGCTCTCCTCGCGCGAGCCGACGAGCTCGGTGGTCAGGCGCTTTGCGCCCACGCCCTCGGCGACCTGGCGCAGCGCGACCTCGCGCAGCGCGGCGAGGTTCTCGATCTTGAAGAAGTTGTTGAGCGCCGCGTCGATCCGCTCAGCCGGGTAGACCTTGCCGGCGCGCAGCCGATCGAGCAGCGCCTCGGGCGTGATGTCGATCAAGACCACCTCGTCGGCGCGGGCGAGGATCGCGTCGGGGATCGTCTCGCGCACGCGGATCCCGCTGAGCTCGGTGACGTGGTCGTTGAGCGACTCCAGGTGCTGGACGTTCAGCGTGGAGATCACGTCGATCCCGGCGGCGAGAACCTCCTCCACGTCCTCGTAGCGCTTGGCGTGCGCGCTCTCGGGAGCGTTGCTGTGCGCGAGCTCGTCGATCAGGCAGAGCTCGGGCGCACGGTTCAGGATCGCAGTCAGGTCCATCTCCTCGATCACCGCGTGGCGGTAGGTAACGCGCATCCGGGGCAACCTCGGCAGGCCCTCGGCCAGCCGGGCGGTATCCGCGCGGCCGTGTGTCTCGAGCAGGCCAATCACGACGTCGTGGCCCGCCTCCTGCTCGGCGTGACCCTCGAGCAGCATGCGAAAGGTCTTGCCGACCCCGGCGGCCATTCCAAGGAACACCTTCAGGCGACCTCGGCGCTGACCGGCGGATGCAGGCGTGGCGAGCGGAACTCCGGGCAATGTCGTCTGTTGGCTCATCCCCCCAGCAGGTTGTGCACGATCAGGTCGATCAGCTTGATGCCGATGAACGGCGCGATGATCCCTCCCAGGCCGTAGATCCACAGGTTGCGGCGCAGCAGCGCGCTCGCACCGATCGGCCGGTAGCGCACCCCGCGTAGGGAAAGGGGAATCAGCAGCGGGATCACGATCGCGTTGAAGATGACCGCCGAGACGATCGCCGACTGGGGGTCGCCCAGGTTCATGATGTTCAGCACGTGCAGCGGACCCTTGCCGCCCGGGCTGGTCGCGTACGTCGCGACGAACACGGCCGGCAGGATCGCGAAGTACTTGGCCACGTCGTTGGCGATCGAGAACGTCGTCAGCGCGCCTCGGGTGATCAGCAGCTGCTTGCCCACCTCGACGATCTCGATCAGCTTCGTCGGGTTCGAGTCGAGGTCGACCATGTTGCCCGCCTCGCGCGCGGCCTGCGTGCCGGTGTTCATCGCCACGCCGACGTCTGCCTGGGCCAGCGCCGGGGCGTCGTTGGTGCCGTCGCCCGTCATCGCCACCAGCCGCCCGTCCTGCTGCTGCTCGCGGATCAGCGCGAGCTTGCGCTCGGGAGTGGCTTCGGCGAGGAAATCGTCGACGCCCGACTCTTCGGCGATCTTGGCGGCGGTCAGTCGATTGTCGCCCGTCACCATCACGGTTTTGATGCCCATCGCGCGGAGCTGGTCGAAGCGAACGCGCATGCCCTCCTTGATCGTGTCCTTCAGGTAGATCACGCCGAGCACCTGGTTGTCGCGCGCGACCGCCAGCGGCGTCCCGCCCTCGTTTCCTATGCGGTCGAGCTGTGCCTGGAGCTCGGGCGGCGGCGAGCCGCCTTCGCTGCGCACGAGAGCGATGATCGCGTCTCCGGCGCCCTTGCGCAGCCGCCGCCCGTCGATGTCGACGCCGCTCATCCTGGTCTGCGCGGTGAACGGCACGAACTCGGCCTGCAGCGTCGTCATGTCGTGCTCGCGGATGCCGTACTGCTTGGCCAGCACGACGATCGAGCGACCCTCGGGCGTCTCGTCGGCGAGCGAGGCCATCTGTGCCACCTCGGCCAGCTCGGACTCGGGCACGCCGGGCATCGGCACGAACTCCGACGCCAGGCGGTTGCCGATCGTGATCGTGCCGGTCTTGTCGAGCAGTAGCACGTCGACGTCGCCCGACGCCTCCACCGCGCGGCCCGACAGCGCGAGCACGTTGCGGCGCACGAGGCGGTCCATCCCGGCGATCCCGATCGCCGACAGCAGCGCGCCGATCGTGGTGGGGATCAGCGCGACGAGCAGTGCGATCAGCGTTGTCTCGGAGATCGGTGTGCCCGCGAACAGGCCGAACGGGCGCAGTGTCGCCACGACGATCATGAAGATCAGCGTGAGCGCCGCGAGCAGAATGTTCAGCGCGATCTCGTTGGGCGTCTTTCGCCGTTCGGCTCCCTCGACGAGGGCGATCATGCGATCCATGAACGACTGACCCGGCTCCTGGGTGATTTCCACGACGATCTCGTCAGAGGTCACGCGCGTGCCCCCCGTGACCGCGCTGCGGTCGCCGCCGGACTCGCGGATCACCGGCGCGGACTCGCCGGTGATCGCCGACTCGTCGACCGTCGCGATGCCCTCGATCACGGTGCCGTCACCCGGTATCAGCTCGCCCGCCGGCACGACCACGACGTCGCCGCGGACGAGCTCCGCGGCAGCCTTCGTGCTGCCGTCGCGCATCGTGGCGACCGTCTCCTTGCGCATCGTGCGCAACGTGTCCGCCTGCGCGCGGCCGCGGCCCTCGGCAAACGCCTCGGCCATGTTCGCGAACACGACCGTCAGCCACAGCCAGAAGGAGATCGTGAACGTGTACCAAGCTTCCTCGTGGCCGCCGCCGAGCGGCTTGCCGCCGAATACCTGGATCAGCCATGTCACGGTCGTGATGACCGAGCCGATCTCGACGACGAACATCACGGGGTTGTGGATCTGCACACGCGGGTCGAGCTTCTTGAAGCTGTCGAGCAGCGCGCGCCACACGATATCGCGCTGGAACAGCGAGACCGCCTGGCGTTCGTGGGCGGCAGGAACCTGCGCCGACATCAGCCTCTTCCTCTCGTCAGGCGATCGAGCGCGAGGTTGAGCTCGAGCACGTTCACGCCTTCCTCGCCGGAGAACCCGAGTCCGCGCCCCGAGGTGTAGTTCGAGATCAGCTCGTCGACCGTCCCTAGAGAGAGACGACGCACGGCCGCTATGCGGTAGGCCTGGATCCAGGCGTTCGCCTTGGAGATTTCAGGGTCGAGGTTCGAGCCGGAGGTGTTGACCGCGTCGACTGGGATCTTGGCCACGATCAGGTTCGGGTCATACCGCCGCTTGTCCGGCCGAGTATTCAGTTCGAGGTAGGACTTGATGTTTTCGGCGTCCGCTTCCTCGGTCTTGACGCTGTTGGGCCCGTGGTTTGAGAAGGTGCTGGCAGCGGCGTTGTACGCGCCGCCTTCGGTTGCCGAGGGCCTCGCCTGGAAGTAGCGAGGATCTGGTTCTGTCACCACCGCGCTTTTCACTTCCCTGAGCTTGCCGTTCTTTTCGCGCACCGGCGTCCCGAAGTTCTGGCCGATGATCTTCGAGCCGATCAGCCTGCCGTCGACGTAGACCCTCTGTCCGTTGGCGTTCCCGGGAAAGGCGAGCTGACCGATGCCGGTGATCGCCAGTGGATAGACGAGGCCGAGCAGGATCGCGAAGACGATCACGCCGATGACCGATGTGACGATGTCGCGTTTCATGTCAGTAGAGGTGTCCGGTCAGGCCCTGGACGATCGGGCCGAGCAGCAGCGCGGGGAAGAATGTGAGCGCACCGACGAGGATGATCACGCCGATCAGCAACACCACGAACGTGCCGTTGTCCGTGCGCATCGTGCCGAGGCCCGCAGGAGTGACTCGCTTGCCGGCCAGGGCGCCTGCGACCGCGAGCGCGAACAGGATCGGCGCGTAGCGCGCGAACACCATGTCGAAGCCGCCGAGCAGGTCGGCGAACGTGATCCCGTGAGAGCCGACGTTGCCGGCGTTTGGCTGGATGAAGCCCGTGTAGCCGGCAAACGCCGAGCCGTTGTTGTTCGCTTGGGACAGGTATGCATAGAAGCTCTCGGAGAATGCCTGCGGCGTATGGACACCCAGCTTGGCGGACGTCGCCGCTTCGGAGATCGACGCACGTCCGGCCCTGCTCGCCGTCGCCAGCGCGGTGCAGAACAGCGCCGCGAGCGGCGTGATCAGGATGCCCAGCCCGGCGAGCTTTATCTCCCTGGCCTCGAGCTTCTTGCCGAGCCACTCAGGGGTGCGTCCGACCATCAGCCCCCCGATGAACACCGCCAACAGGACGTACAGGAGGATCGAGTAGAGACCCGTGCCGACCCCGCCGAAGATCACCTCGCTCGCCGACAGGTTGGCGAAGGGCACAGCTCCGCCGATCCCTGTGAAGGACTCGATCGCACTGTTGACCGCACCACAGGAGGTGACGGTTGTCACGACATCGAACAGTGCGGAGCCGGCGATCCCGAAGCGCTGCTCCTTGCCTTCCAGGTTGCCGCCGGTGGAGCCCGAAATGACCTGCGTGTGGAGGCCGGCCGCGTGCTGGGCTGGCGAGCCGTGCGCCTCGGCGATGTAGGCGACGCACACCGCGCCGAGGAACATAATCATCATCGTCGCGTAGATCGCGTAGCCCTGACGGCGGTTGCCACTCATGCGTCCATATAGGAACACGAGCGCAGCCGGGATGATCAGCACGAGGAGCATCTCAAAGAAGTTGCTGAACTGAGTCGGGTTCTCGAACGGATGGGCGGAGTTGGTGTTAAAAAAGCCGCCGCCGTTGGTGCCCAGCTCCTTGATCGCCTCCTGAGAGGCGACCGGGCCCATCGCGATTGACTGCGTTAGACCGGTGACCGTGTGCACAGTGAGGTAGTTGGAGAGGTTTGCGATCACGCCTTGGGAGACGAGCACAAGCGCCGCGATCACGCTGATCGGCGTCAGCACGTACAGGATCGTGCGCACGAGGTCCTGCCAGAAATTGCCGATGCCCTTACCGCTGCGCCCGATGATTCCACGCACAAGCGCTACCGCCACGACGATGCCAACGCCAGCCGAAAGCCAGTTCTGGACCGTCAGCCCGATCATCTGGCTGAGGTAGGTCATCGTCGTCTCGCCGCCGTAGTACTGCCAGTTGGTGTTCGTCATGAACGACGAGACAGTGTTGAACGTCACATTCCACGGGGCCGACTCGAAGCCGAGCGGGTTGAGCGCGTGCGGTACGAAGAAGGCGTCCTGCGTGCGCAGGATGAAATACAAGAACAGCCAGCCGGCGAGCGAGAAGACGATCAGGCTTCTCGCATAGGCCTTCCAGTCCTGCTCGCGCTTCGGGTCGACCCGTAGGATGCGGTACAGCAGCCGCTCGGGCCACGCGAAGACCGGCGTCAAGAAGACCCGCTTGCCGGTGTACACGTTGGCCATGTAGCTCCCGAGCGGGAAGGCGAGCGCGGTCAGAATGACCGCGAACAGCACGATCGTGAGCCAGCCGGCAAACGTCATTGGCTAGAGCTTCTCCCCGCGGATCAGCGCGTAGAAGAGGTAAGCAATCACGAGCACCGACACGACGAGGCCGAAGAAGTCGGCTCCGCTCATGTGAGCGATGAACGCGCCGAGCAGAAGCGGAGGGCTCATATCCGCTCGATTCCCTCGATCATCGCCAGCAGGATCAAGAACATCGCGATCCCGAGCACCACCGAGACGACATCCATGACCAGGACTATTGCGGCGCGCCCATCACGGCCGCATTACGATCTGCCGAGCCGCTATAACGATTTCGTTACGACACGCTGACGGCGCTTGACGCACACCACTGAGCCAGCCGGCACCTCACGGCAACTGTACTCCCTCACAGCTGCCGAGTTCACATTGCGAATCGGTACCCGACTCCTGGGTCGGTGACGATGTAGCGTGGTCCAGCGTCACCGTCGGGCTCGATCTTCGCGCGCAACCGCGCGATGTGGGTGCGCAGCGGCTGGATGTCATCGACGTACTCCGGCCCCCACACCTCTGCGAGCAGCTTACGGTGGGTCATCAAGCGCCCGCGGTTGCGCACCAGCACGCGCAGAAGCTCGAACTCGATCGGCGTGAGATGGACCGGCTCTGAGTCCCGCCGCACGACCCGCGCACCGAGGTCGACCTCCAGTCCCTGCACCGTGATCGTCGGCTCCTCATCGGCCCGCCCCGCACGGCGCAGCGCTGCCTGCAGGCGAGCGACCAGCTCGCGAGCGCCGAACGGCTTGGTGATGTAGTCGTCCGCGCCGGCCTCCAGCGCGCGCACCTTCTGCTCCTCCTCCCCCACCGCCGACAGCACGAGGATCGGCATCTCGCTCCATTCGCGCAGCGTGCGAGTCACGTCCACGCCGTCTCCGTCGGGCAGCACCAGGTCGACTATCGCGGCGTCGGGCGGGCGCACGGCGGCCAGGTCCAGGGCCTGCGAGGCCGTCTCGGCCCTGACCGTCTCAAAGCCCGCCTCGCGCAGCACCACTTTCAGCGCCCGCAGGATCTGCGACTCGTCGTCCACCACGAGCACGCGCGGCGTCTTGACGGCTGTAGTCGGCGCGTGCTGACTCACGTCGTCTGGCCCCCTGCGGCAGCCGCAGCGGGCAGCTGGCTACCGGCGGCCGGGGCCGCGACGGCGCCGTCTTCGAGCGCGTCGCGCGAGTCCATGAGCGGAAGCTCGAACACGAACGTCGCCCCCTGCCCGGGCAGTGACTCGACGTGCAGCGAGCCCCCGTTGGCCTCGGCAAAGCCGCGCGCGATCGCAAGCCCAAGACCCGAGCCCCGGTGACCGCCGGCGGCGGTGCCGGCACGGTAGAACGGCTCGAAGACGCGCTCGAGCTGCGCGGGCGGGATCCCGGGGCCGCGATCGACAACACGCACGATCACCCGATCGCCGGCCGGCCCGCGACCATCGCGCAGCGGCTCGACAGCGCCGCGCTCGGTCGCCGGCGGACGGCGGGCACCTCCCAGGCTGCGCACCGCGCGCGCCCGCACCGACACCGGATGTCCGCCCGAGTGCCGGCGAGCGTTCTCGAGCACGTTCACGAACGCGCGCTCCATCTGCACGGGGTCGACCGTCACGAGCGGCAGATCGCGGTCGATCGAGAGGCTGAACTCCTCCCCACCCGCGCCCAGCTCCTCGATCGCCGAGCGGATCAGCTCCTCCACGGAGGTCAGGTCCCTGCGCGGCTCTGCAGCGCCGGCTTCCAGTCGCGAGAGGTCGAGCAGGTTGTCGACCAGGCGCGACAGCCGTCGCGTCTCCTCGCGGATCACGGCCGCCATCTCCTCGCGCTCCTGCGTCGAGATCGCGGGCGACGCGATTGCCTCGCCGGCAGCCGAGATCGCCGTCAGCGGCGAGCGCAGGTCGTGTGAGACCGCACGCAGCAGCGCGGTCTTGACCGCGTCGGCGCGGCGCAGCGCGACCGTCTCGACCACGTCGCCCAGCAGGCCCTCGCGCTCCAGCGCGGCGCTCAGCAGCGCCTCGAGCGCCGGCACGACGCGCTCCTGCAGCCTGCGCAGGCTCGCCTCGGGCGTATCGGCGCCCACGAGCAACGTCCCCAGGCGCCGCGTCCCTTCGCGCAGGGGAAACGCGATCGTGCGCTCGTCGCCCTCGACGGCCTCCATCTCGATCGCCGCCGAGTTGAGACCCAGCGTGTGCGCGAGCCGCGCCGCGGCTGTCGGCAGCGCCTGCGCGAGGTCGTCCCCGCGCAGCAGCAGGCGCGCCATCTCGGCGGCGAGGTCGGCCTCCTGGCGACGCTCCAGGGCATCGCGGCTGCGCGCGCGGGTGATCTCGGCGACCGAGCTGGCGAGCACGGCGACCACGACGAAGGTCACCAGCGCCACCCAGTTGCTCGAGTCCCTGATCGTGAAATGCCCGACCGGCGGCAGGTGGAAGAAGTTGAACGCGCCCGCGCTGATCAGCGACGTCGCCACCCCGGCCCACGCGCCCCAGGTCAGCGAGACGACGAGCACGGCCGGGAGGTAGACCACGCCCAGCGACACGACCGGCGCGACGCGCTTGAGCGGGTAGACGATCAGCGTGCAAAGCGCGACCGCGGCTACGGCGGTGACCGCCCCGACCCGCTTGCTGGGCGGATCTGGCGTGAGCAGGAATCCGAATGGCGCCGCCACATGACTCAGCGTAATGGCGAACGGGGCGGGATTTCCCTATCCCGCCCCGTTCTGTGCGCCCTGCTGTGGTGAGGTCCGGCGATAGCCGATGGAGAGTGGGTCGACGAATCGCCGAGGGGTCACCGCCCCGAGCGCTGCTTGGGGCTGCGATCTCGCCGTGCATAATCCTGCCGCCCGCGATCCCGGCGCGTGTAACCCACGCGTGACGGGCGTGTGACGATCCGGTGATCCGGCCGGCGGCCACGTCGCGGCTAGTGCAGCAGCTCCTTGACGTAGCGCTGGTGCAGGCGCCCGAGCGTCGTCTTTTCCGGGTGGAAGTGGATCGCGCTCCACAGAAATCCCGAGGCCGGCGCCCATGAGATGATCAGGTAGACGCCCACCACCACCGTGGCGCTGCGCAGCCGGCGAGAGGTCGACAGCGCCGCGAGCGGCAGCAGCCACAGCACATACCACGGCAGCACCCAGCTGAGCGACACGAGCAGCGCCACGCTCGCCCAGCCCGAGGCGGTGATCGTGCGATCGAACAGCGACCCGCGCCCGCGCCAGGCAAGCACACAGCAGCCCGCCACCGTCAGCAGGAGCACGCCGTTGACCACCGCGCGCAGCGTTTCGCCCTCGCCGCCGGCGCCAATCGCCAGGCCGATCAGGTTCGGAACGCTGACGCTCGTGACGAGCCAGCTCTGGGTGCTCAGATCGGGAAGGTGCAGCCCGAAGGCGAGCAGGCTCGCGCCGCCGCAGACGATCGCGGCGGCGAGCATCCCCAGCAGGACCTGCGTCAGGCGCCGCGGCGCCCGCAGCAGCCCGGCGAGCACGACCGGGATCAGCACGCCCCCCGACGCCTTGATCGCGGCCGCGGTCACAAATGCGGCGCCCGCGCCGATGTCCGCGGGGCGGACCGGCCACAGCCAGCCGCGCAGGCGCGCGGCAACGGCGCTCGCCGAGAGCGCCCCCTGATCCGCCGCCGCGGAGCGCTCGCGTGCGCCGGAGCCATCGCTTGCCGCAGAGCCGTTGCTCGCGGCGGAGCTGACGCCGGCCCGTGCGCCCAGCAGGAGCAGGTAGAAGCCGAGCGTGATCAGCATGACCATCAGGAAATCGTTGTGATCGCCGCCCAGCCCCCACACGAGCACGATCGGGTTCAGGCCGACGAGCACGATCGCCGCGACAGGGTCGCGGCCCAGCAGGCGAGCGCACTTCCACACGATCAGCACGGTCGCCAGGCTGGCCGCCGCAAGGATCGACTTGATCGCCCAGAAGGACGCGGCCACGCCCAGCGGCACGAGCGCGAAGGTGAGGATCGTGAACATCGGCCCGTACGGGCTGAGCAGCTCGTGCCAGTTGCTCAGCTGGAAGGCCGGGTCTCCATGGGGCTCGGCGATCGGGATCGTCGTGTAGGGATTGAGGTGATGCACCACCTCCATGCGCCCGTAGTTGATGTAGTTGAAGACATCCGTCAGCGCGAGCGGCGGCGCGAGCAGGAAGATCGCGTGCACCGCGACGATCGCCGCGATCGCCCAGCGGGCGCGCAGCCGCGGCACGAACGAGAGCGCCACGAGGTACCCCCCGTACATCACCACGATCGCCGCGCTGAACAGGTAGCGCTGCGCCGTGGCGTCGCGCGTGAGCCCCGGCCAGATCCCGCCGAGCGGGCCGGCCATCCAGTGGGGGAAGAAGTTCGTGTGGCTGGTGGGCGAGAAGATGCTCGGCCGGTCGGCCGCCATCACCACGACCAGCAGGCTGCTGATCGCGATCGCCGCGAGCGCGACGGCTGCGATCGCAACCTCGCGGCGCGCATGCGCTGAGAGCCCGCCATCGCGGGCCCTCAGGAATGAAAGCTGTTGTCCGCCGCGGAGCCGGGGCCCCGCGGGAACGGCGCTAGATCGGCTGGACGTTGACGGCCTTCGGGCCCTTGTCGCCCTGCTCTGGGTCATAGGACACCTTCGCGCCCTCCTGCAGCGAGCGGTATCCCTCGCCGTTTATGCCGGTGTGATGGACAAAAAGGTCCTTATCACCGTCATCGGGGGTGATGAAGCCGAACCCCTTGTCGTCGCTGAACCACTTTACGGTGCCAGTTGGCATGTGGAAACTCCTCCACGGTATGTGCGTGCTGCTGCGCGGAGGATGCTGCTCAGAGCTTCGACCTGCGAGCGCTTGCACTGCTTTTCACCGGTCATTTGCGCCGGCCAGACAGCACGACCGTAGCAGGTCTCCCCCTCGGTGTGTTATCGACATGTGTCGTCGCTGGGGCCCGGCCGCGATCCTCTGCGTAGCCCCGTCCGGCTAGGGTTCGCGGCCCGCGCGCTCGGCGCGCGCGGGGATCTAGCCGTTTTATGAACGGCGTGACCCGATGAGCGGCAAAGCCCATCCCGATCCTGAACGCGCGACAGCGCAGTCTGCGCTGCTCATGCGCCTGCTTCCCGCCGGCGCCCCGGCGAGCGCCGAGGAGATCGTCGAGGGCTATGGCGTTCGCGAGCGCGTCGCGCCGCCGGCCCGCCCCTACGTCCTGCTCAACATGGTCAGCACCGTCGACGGGCGCGCGAGTATCGGCGGTCGCTCGGGATCGCTCGGAAACCGCGCCGACCACGAGCTGTTCCACGGGCTGCGCGAGGCGGTGGACGCGGTGCTGGTCGGGGCCGGCACGGTGCGCAGCGAGCGCTACGGCAGGATCGTCCCCGACGAGCTGCGCAGGCGCCGGCGACGCGGGCGCGGCGTTCGCGAGGAGCCGCTGGCGTGCGTTGTGTCCGCGAGTCTCACGCTGCCCGTCGACGTTCCTCTGCTCGCCGATCCCGCGGCGCACGTCGTGATCCTGACGCCCTCGCAGGCCAGCCTGCCCAGCAGCGCCGCGACGGTCGACTACGTGCGGGTGCAGCGCCAGGGGCGGCTGGACCTGCCGGCGGCGTTGAACGAGCTGCGCGAGCGCTTCGCGGTCGCCACGCTGCTCTGCGAGGGCGGCCCGCACCTCAACCGCGAGCTGCTCGCAGCCGGGCTGATCGACGAGCTGTTTCTCTCCGTCTCGCCGCTCCTCGCCGGCGGCAGCGGCGACCAGCTGCGGATCGTCGCGGGCCCCGAGCTGAAGCCACCGGCCTCGCTGCGGCTACTCAGCGTCGTCGCGAGCGAGTCTGAGCTCTTCCTGCGCTACGGCGTCTGAGCTTCGACGCCCGAGCGCGTCTCGCGTGAGACGATGCTCAGCAGCTCGCTAGCGAGATGTCGGCCCTCGGACGCCTGACGCGGCGTCGCGGCGATGCGCACGACGACCTCGTCGCCGTCGAGCTCCTCGAGCGTGATCCGCGGCGCGTCGCGCAGCGGCGTCTCGATCGACCTCTCGAGGATCTCCTGCAGCTCGCTGGGCGTCATCCCCGCCCGCAGGCGCGCACGAAGGTCGACGGCCTCGGGCTCGCGCAACGGCAGCACCGCGACGTTGAGCACGACGCTGTTGGGCACCATGATCGAGTCGTCGCCGGTCGAAAACGTCGTGTAGAGCAGCCCCAGCGAGCTGACCGTGCCCTCGATCTGCCCGCCGATCGGGCCGCCCTGGAGGCGCACGCGCTCACCCACGCGAAAGGGTCGCGCGCTGAGCAGGACCGTACCGGCGATCAGGTTGCCGAGGGTCTGCTGGGCCGCCAGACCGAGGATCACCGCGGTGAATGCGCCGCCGACGGCCAGCGTGCGCGCTTCGACGCCGGCCACGCGAAGCGCCACGAGCAGCGCCACGGCCACCGTGACGAGCCGGATCAGGAAGCCCACCGTCCCCGCGGTGGCGGGGTCCAGGCGCCTGAACAGGCGCGGACCCAGGGCGCGGCCGACGTCGCGCGCGATCGCCCAGCCGAGGATCACGAGCACGACCACCGTCGCAATGTGCGCCAGCGTGTTGACTTCTGAGGAGCTGCCGCGCGAATCGACGCCGAGCAGCGCCTGACGACTGTCATAGACGGCCACGACCGCGACGAACAGCACGCCCAGGAAGGCCGCTTCCACCCCGGCGCGTTTGGCCGCTCGCCGGTCGACCTCCCGCAGCAGGCCCACCTCCTTCCAGGCGTGGCTGCGCGTCTCGAACATTCGCGGCGGGTTTTTGGGAGTCGGCATGTCTTGATGGTCGCAGGCGCGGCGCGCGATGCGAAGACCAGTGCCCGGCCTGATTGGCGCACGCGACCGGGCGGGGGGCGCCCGCGTCCGCGTGTCAGGGCTCAGGTCTGGGTGTAAATGACCATCGCGAATCCGAACACCAGGCAGTAGACGGCGAACGGGATCAGCGTTTTCGTTTTGAAGTAGCGGACCAGAAAGCCCACGGTGAAGAACGCCGTGATCGCCGCGGACAGGCATCCGACGAGCGCCTGTCCGCGAATCCCGTTGCCCAGGTGCCCCAGCAGATCGGGCAGCTTGAATAGCCCTGCCGCAAGGATGATCGGGGTGGCCAGCAGGAAGGCGAAGCGGGCGGAATCGCTGTGGTCCAGCCCCCGTGCGAGACCCGCGCCCATCGTCACGCCGTCGCGGCTGATGCCGGCCACCAGCGCGGTCGACTGGGCCGCGCCGATGACGAGCGCTTCGCGGTACTCGAGCGTGTCGAGCACGCGGCCGCCGTCAGGCTTTGCACCCTCGCGGATCGCCAGTTCACGCACCTCGGCGCGCCGACGATAGCGCTCGGCCGCAAACAGCACGCCTCCGTTGACCATCAGGAAGATCGCCGCCACTTCGGGCTTGGCGGTCAGCGTGCGCAGCTGATGCTCGAAGACGAGCCCGAGGATGCCGGCCGGGATGCTCGCGAAGATGATCAGCCAGGCCAGCCGCTCGGTCGGAGTGTCGGCGCGGCGCTTGCCGAGCGTCGCGAAGAACGCGCTGACGATCCTCACCCATTCGTGGCGGTAGTAGACGAGCAGGCCGAGGGCGCTGCCAACGTGCAGCATCACGACGAAGGCCAGCCAGAATGACTCCGACTGCGACTGCGCATCGACCAGCTGGTTCCAGCCAAACAGCGTGGGGAACAGCACCGTGTGTCCGAGGCTCGAGATCGGAAACAGCTCGGTGATCCCCTGCAGCACCCCCAGCACGATCGCCTGGAAGTAGGTGAGGGCCGAGGCTGCCGGGAGCACTAGCGCGGTCAGCATTGCCGCGAGAGCTTAGTCACCGGCCTAAGCGGAGCCTGAAAAGGTCGATGCCACGCTTCAGCGACGCCGGCCGTGTCTCAGGGTGATCCCCTCGAGCACGTGCGCGACGCGCTCGCACGAGTCCACCGCGGCCTCCAGCGACTCGAAGATGTCCTTCCAGCGGATCACGACCATCGGGTCGATGCCCTGGGCGAACAGCGAGGCCACGCCATCTCGCTGCAGGCGATCGCCCTCGTTCTCCAGCCGGTGGATCTCCACCAGCCGCGGCCCGAGATCCTCGCCGTCGCGCAGCGCGCGCAGCGCCCCGCGGATCTCGCCGCCGGCGGCGACGAGCACGCGCGAGAACTCGACCGCCTGCTCCATCGGCGCTTCCACGCCGTAGAGATCGAGCTGCGCGGAGGCCTGCTCGATGTAGTCGACGACGTCGTCCAGCGCCGTCGCCAGCGCATAGCCCTCGCCCGCGTCAAACGGAGCGCGCACGCGCCGCCCGCCGCCGTTGAGGCGATGGATGATGTCGTGGGTTATGCGATCGCCCTTGCGCTCGCATTCGGCGAGCTCGTGGGCAAGCGCCGCGTGCTCGGGAACCGCGGCCAAGAGCTCCCCCAGCAGCAGGCCCGCCTGCTCGACGTTTCGCCCCGCGTCCTCGACGAGCGTGCTCAGCGTGGCGTCAGGGTTGCGTCCCAGCAAGGGCATCAGGCCAGATTATGGACGCACCGACATCCCCGTGACTGCATTCACGACTTTTTCACGACTGGATCACGACTTTGCAACGCCGTGCGCAAGCAATGCGGCAAAGCTTACAGCTCGTGACGGCTTCAGCCGAAGACGCGAGCACCCTCTATGCCGGCGAACTGGAGATCCGTGTCGGCGAGGGCCTCGTGCTCGCAACCGGCCGCGCGCTGACCCTGTCGGTCCGCGAGTTCGAGCTGCTCGCCGCGATGGCCAGCCGTGCCGGCGCGATCGTGACGCGCGAAGAGCTCTACGAGCAGGTGTGGGGCGGCGAGCTGCGCCCGGGCGATCGCTCGGTCGACGTTTATGTCAGCAAGCTGAGGGGCAAGCTCGAGGCAGCGATGCCCGATCGCCGCTTCATCCACACGCATCCCGGGTTCGGCTACCGCTTTCAACCAGAGCCCTCGCGCGAGGCGCCCGCGGCGGCGATCGCCGGCGTATCGGGCGTCGACGATTCCTCAGATCCGACGCCGCAGCGCAACTGGCGTTCACAAGATCTTCACATTGAGGTAACCGGCGATTAAACAGACTCGGTCGGCGAGCAGGACCGAGCCGGCACAAGCGCCGTTGCCTCGCCAGACGTCAACAAGCCATCAAGAGGAGACGAAGTGACCAGGTACAAGATGGGCACAGTCGTTGGTTGCGCCCTGCTCGCGCTCGGCCTCGCCGCGTGCGGCAGCTCCAGCAGTTCGTCCAGCTCGTCGAGCACGACCTCCTCGGTACCGTCCGCGACGATCTCCGGCGCGGGCTCGACGTTCGCGGCGCCCGTCTACCAGCAGTGGGCGTCGGCGCTGGGACCGAAGCTGACGGTCAACTACCAGGCCATCGGCTCCGGCGCGGGCATCACGTCGCTCGGCGCAAAGACGGTCGACTTCGGCGCCAGCGACCCGCCGCTGAAGCCGGCCGAATTCGCCACACTTGAAAAAACGGGTCCGGTCGTGCAGATCCCGATGTTCTTGGGAGCGATCACCCTCTCCTACAACCTGCCGGGCGTCAAGAGCGGCCTGAAGCTTGACGGCGCGACGATCGCCAACATCTACCTCGGCAAGATCAAAACCTGGAGCGACCCCGAAATCAAGGCGCTCAACCCGGGCGTCACGCTCCCCAGCACACCGATCACGGTGATCCATCGCTCGGACTCCTCGGGCACCACCGCCGGGTTCACCGGCTTCCTCGCCACGGTCGACCCCGAATTCAAGACCAAGGTCGGCGAAGGCAAGGACGTTCAGTGGCCGACCGGCACGGGCGCCAAGGGCAACGCCGGCGTGGCGGGCGCGGTGCAGCAGACGCAGGGAGCGATCGGCTACGTCGAGCAGGCCTACGCGCTGGCGCACAACTTCACGTACGCGTCGGTCAAGAACGCCGCCGGCAACTACATCGTGCCCAACCTGGCCTCGACCAGCGCCGCGGCCAAAGGCGTCACGATCCCGGCCAACCTCGGCATCAAAATCTCCAACCCGAGCGGGCCGGAAGCCTACCCGATCACCTCGCAGACGTTCATCGTCGTCTTCAAGGATCTCTGCAAGGCCGGCGTGCCCGGCGGTGAATCGGCGGCAAAGGGCGTCGCCAGCTTCATCAGCTACGGCCTCGGCGCGGGTCAGGCTGTGCTGTCGCAGGCCGACTACGCGGCGCTGCCGCCCGAAATCCTCGAAAAGTCCAAGGCAGCCGCGGCGGGCCTGCAGTGCAACGGCTCCGCGCTGGGCGGCTAGGGACATAGGGCGCCTGCATGACCCCACGGCGCGACCCGATCTAGAGAGGTCATGGAGGGGGCATCGCTCCCGACCGGCCGGCGCTCGATCCTCGAGCGCTCGCCGGTCGCGCGCCTGCCAGATCGGGCGCTGAGGTACGGGCTGACCGCGCTCGCGGCGCTGATCCTCGCGCTGATCGTCTACTTCTTCGTGCGCCTCGTCGGCGAAGCGCGCCCGGCGTTTGCGAAGTTCGGGGTGCTGGGCTTCACGTTCGGCAACGACTGGAACGTCTCGGCCGAACACTTCGGCGCGCTGCCGCTCGTCGTCGGCACGCTGATCAGCTCGGGGCTCGCGCTCCTGATCGGCGTGCCGGTCGCGGTCGCCACGGCGCTGTACGTCACTGAGCTGTCTCCCCGGGCGGCGCGCCACCCGCTTACGATCCTGATCGAGCTGCTCGCCGCGGTGCCCTCGGTGGTCTACGGCCTGTGGGGCATCTTCTTCCTGGCCCCCAAGCTGCTCCCCGCCGAGAAGTGGGTGGCCAGCACGTTCTCGTTCGTCCCGTTCATCGGCGGCGGCACCGTAACGATCCCCAACTACTTCGTCGCCGGCCTCGTGCTCGCGATCATGATCCTGCCGATCGTCAGCGCCATCTCGCGCGAGGTGATGACCACGGTGCCTATCGATCACAAGGAGGCGGCGCTCGGCCTGGGCGCGACGCGCTGGGAGATGATCCGCCTCGCCGTGCTGCCCTACTGCCGCGGCGGAATCATCGGCGCCGCGATGCTCGGGCTCGGGCGCGCGATCGGCGAGACGATCGCGGTGACCATCCTGATCGGAGACGCACCGGTGCTCGGCCACCATCTCTTCGGCCAGGGCTACAGCCTGGCGGCCGTGATCGCCAACGAGTTCGGAGAGGCGCAGGGCCTGCACCGCTCGGCGCTGTTCGCCGCGGGCGTGGTCCTGTTCGTGCTGACGCTGTTGGTCAACGCGGTCGCGCGCCTGATCGTGATGCGCGCGGCCCGCGCGCGAGCGCCCAGACGCACCACGCTGAGCGGGAGCACCGGCGCGGCAACGCCTGCAACCGGGGCGGCTCGGGCGTGAGCGAGGATCGCCTGGCGCGCTTTGCGCCCAGCCCGGCTCGCCGACGGCGAGATCTGCTCGCACGCTCGGGGATCCTCGCGGCCACGGTGCTCGCGCTGATCCCGCTCGCGCTGATCATCTACTACCTGCTGAGCAAGGGCCTCGGCTCGTGGAGTCCCAGCTTCTTCACGACCGATCCGACCGGCAACACGTTCTTCAAGAGCTCGTCGATCGGCGGAATTCAGAGCGCGATCATCGGCACGATCGAGATCGTCGCGCTGGCATCGGTGATAGCGGTGCCGATCGGGGTGGGCGTCGCGATCTGGCTGGTCGAGTACGGCCGCAACAGCGCCTTCGCGCGCATCGTGCGGTTCTTCGTCGACGTGCTCACCGGCGTGCCGTCGATCCTGTTCGGCCTGTTCATCTACATCGCGCTGATCATCGGCACCGGCAGCACCTATGCGGGCTACAAGGGCGCCTTCGCGCTGTCCCTGCTGATGCTCCCCGTCGTGATCCGCTCGGCCGAGGTGGTGCTGCTGCTCGTCCCGGGCGCGCTGCGCGAGTCCGCGCTCGCGCTCGGTGCACCGCGCTGGCAGGTGATCTTCAGGATCGTGCTGCCGACCGCGCTCCCGGGGATGGTGACCGGCGTGCTGCTGGCGATCGCGCGCGCCGCCGGCGAGACCGCGCCGCTGCTGTTCACCGCGGGCGCCACGAACAAGACGAGCACGAACCTGGGCCAGTTCATGAACTCGCTGCCTGTGCAAATCTACAATGACGTCACATCGCCCACGACAGCCGTGGTAGACCGTGCCTGGGGAGCCGCTCTGACCCTCGTCGCAATGATCCTCGTGCTCAACCTGATCGCCCGTGTCGTCTCACGAAGAAGCCGTCTTGTATGACCGTCCCCCCCGTCAGCCACGGGCCTGTCCCGCAGACGGCTGAGATGGAGCCCGACGAGCTGATCGAGGGCACCGAGGTCAGCTCGTCGGCGCCGTCGCGGCCCCCGGTCAGCAAGCAACCATTGAGCCCCGCCAGCGTGATCAAACCCGGGATGGCCGTGAAGCTGCTTGGCCTGCGCGCCTTCTACGGCGACGCTGAACAGGTCAAGGGCGTGGACCTGCAGTTCAACGCCAACGAGGTGACCGCGATCATCGGTCCGTCGGGCTGCGGCAAGTCGACGTTGGTCCGCTGCATCAACCGCATGCACGAGGAGATCCCGGGCGCGCGCGCGGAGGGAACGATCCTGCTGGACGACCTCGACGTGTACGACCCCTCGGTCGACGTGGTGGCGGTTCGGCGGGCGATCGGCATGGTCTTTCAGAAGCCGAACCCGTTCCCGACGATGTCGGTGTTCGACAACGTCGCCGCGGGGCTGCGCCTGACCAACAGCCGCGGCGGCGACATCGCACAGCAGGTGGAGACCGCCCTTCGCAGCGCCGGGCTATGGGAGGAGGTCAAGGACAGGCTGCACGAGCCGGGCGCCGGACTGTCGGGCGGCCAGCAGCAGCGCTTGTGCATCGCGCGCTCGCTGGCGGTCGACCCCGAGGTGATCCTGATGGACGAGCCCTGCTCGGCGCTCGACCCGATCGCGACCTTGAAGATCGAGGAACTGATCGAGGATCTCAAGGCAAGCGTGACGATCGTGATCGTCACGCACAACATGCAGCAGGCCGCGCGCGTCGCCGACCGCACCGCCTTCATGCTCGGCGGCGAGCTCGTGGAGGTCGGGCCCACGGAGGCGATCTTCACCACGCCGGGCGACCCGCGGACCGAGGAATATGTCACGGGAAAGTTCGGCTAGCTCCGACGACCCGCGCCGCGACGAGCCGCCGAGAGGGCTCTCGATCGACGGCGACGACCGCACGCTGGCCGTCGAGCTGGGAGCGCACGGCGAGGCGCAGGGCCTCGGTCGCGCCCACTTCCAGCAGCAGTTGCAGGAGCTTCAGGACCGTGCGCTCGGCGGACTGGACATGGTCGTCGAACAGCTCGATCGCGTCCTGGAGGCGCTCACCCACCAGGACGTCGAGCTCGCGCAGATGGTGATCGCCGACGACGATCGCATCGACGGGCGCTACCTGGAGGTCCACCAGGGCATCCTCTCGCTGCTCGCGCTGCAGGCGCCGGTGGCCGGCGACCTGCGGCTCGTGGCGGCGCTGCTGCACGTGATCATGCGTATCGAGCGCATGGGCGACCAGTGCGTCAACATCGCCAAGCTGATCCCGCTCTCGGGCTACGAGCCGCCGGTGCGCAGGGAGATGCTCGATGTGCTCACCAAGATGGGCGCGCACGCGCGCTCGGAGGTCGTGCAGTGCCGCGCCGCGTTCGCCGCGCGCGACATCGAACTGGCCGAGGATCTCGTCCGCCAGGACCGCGAGATAAACCGGCTCAACCGCGAGATATTCCGCATGGCGCTCGACATCGGCGACGACCCGGACACCCGCGAGTGGGCGATGTTCATGACGCTCGTCGCGCGCGCCCTGGAGCGCATCGGCGACAACGCGGTGGACATCGGCGAGCAGGTCGCGTTCGTCGTCACCGGCCTCTTCAGAGAGTTCTCAGACTCCTCCAGTCAGGCGTGAGGCCCCGCGATACGCTCGCAATTAGCGCGTTGCAGTGTGAACATCCTGTAACGCGGCTCGTAGGCCCGGACCACCGTCCGAGGCGTTGACGTAGACTCCCCTCCGATGACCGAAGATGGCATCCGCGCCAAGGACGAGGCGATGTCGCAGGGGCCGGTCAGTGGCGTCTCCCCGCGAATCGCCGTGCTCGATCGCGACAGCGGGTTCATCCAGGTTCTGAGCAAGCGCCTGGATCGCCTGGGCTGGGAGCACCGCGTGCTCGCGAGCCCGGTGCCCACCGACACGATCACCGCGATGCGCCTGAGCGCGCTGGTGGTCGACCTCGCCGTGCTCGGCCCGCCGGCGTGGGAATGGCTGGAGCGTCTGTGCGGCGCGCTGCCCGAGCTGGGCGTCGTGGTCTGCACGGGCCCATCGACGGTCGCGCAGCGGGTGCGCGGCCTGCGCCTCGGCGCCGACGACTGGATCACCAAGCCGTGCCATCCCGAGGAGGTCATTGCACGCGTGCAGGGCGTCGTGCGCCGCCGTCGCCGTGCGAGGAGCAGCGCGGAGGTCAAACCGCTGCTGGCCGGCGAGGTCGAGATCCGCACCGACCGCTTCCAGGCGTTCGTGGGCGGGCAGAGCATCGACCTCACGCGGCGCGAGTTCGAGCTGATCGAGCTGCTCGCGGCCGCCGAGGGACGGGTGCTCGAGCGCGAGGAGATCTATTCGCGCCTGTGGGGCTACACGATGGTGCGCGGGGATCGCTCGGTGGATGTGTTCGTGCGCAAGCTGCGCCAGAAGCTCGAGAAGGCCTCTCCGCGCTGGCGCTACATCCACACGCACTTCGGCATCGGCTATCGCTTCGCAGCGGAATCGCGCGATGCCGCCTACACCGACGAGCCGACGTCAATCCCCGTCGGCTGGGGTGCTGGCGATCAGAGCGATCTCGCGGGGCCGCAGCAGGACCGTCAGTTCGCCGCTGGCGGCGCCTTCTAGGCGCACGACCGCCAGCCCGCCCTTCTTCAGGTCGATCCGACCCCCTGTCAGTTCCCCGACCACCTGCGAGAGGTCGGGCTCGTGACCGACCAGCAGCAGCCGGCCGTTGGGGCCGCCGGCGCCCAGTTGCTGCAACGCCTGCTCGGCGTCGAACCCGCCCGCCAGCGGCGGATGGCTGATCAGGCGGGTGCGCGCAGCCTCACCCCACTGCTCGGCTGCGAGCTCGGCGGTCTGGCGAGCACGTACCTTGGGGCTGAACAGCACCGTCTCGAAAACCGGTCCCAGGTGTGCGAGCGCGACGCCCGCCGCCCGCGCCTGACCGGCGCCGCGCGGTGTCAGCTCACGGTCCACATCGGGGCGCGTCCCGTGCGGCTCCGCGTCAGCGTGGCGTAGTAGCCAGAGTTGGCGCGCCATCCCTAGGGGTCCACCCTAGCGTTATCTTCCCGGTGTCGGCGCGGTGAAGCGTGTAGCGTGATTGGCGACATGTCTCCCGATCAGCATGAGCACGACAGGGGAGTCACGGGGACATCCTTGTCAGGCGCGCGCCTGATCGACGGGGGCCAGGCCAAGGAGGCCGGCCCTGCCTGGCCGCGCGATCAAGCCGAGTCGCCGACCGAGACCGAGGCCGATGTCGTATGGGAGCCGGCCCCCAGCGCGACGCGGGAGGAGCAGGAGCTCCCGCGCGAGGGCGAGTCTGCTCTGGTCGACACTGCGCTGGAGGACCCCGAAGGCGCGCTCGACAGCCACGATCCGCGGTTGTATTTCAACCGCGAGCTCTCATGGCTTGACTTCAATGACCGCGTGCTCCAGCTGGCGGAGGACGCCCGCGTCCCGCTGATCGAGCGGGCGAAGTTCTGCGCGATCTACACGACCAATCTCGACGAGTTCTACATGGTGCGCGTCGCCGGCCTGCGCGAGCAGATCGACGCTGGAGTGGAGACCCCCGGACAGGACGGGCGCATCCCGTCGGAGACGATCGCGCTGATCCGCGCGCGCGTGCTCGCGCTGGGCCGACGCCTGACCGACTGCTTCGAAGAGCAGCTGCGACCTGAGCTCGCGGCGAACGAGATCCGCATGGTGGGCGTCGACGAGCTCGACGAGGAGCGCCGCGCCGAGCTCGCCGAACACTTCGAGAAGGCGATCTTCCCGGCGCTCACGCCGCTCGCCGTGGCGCCCGGCCGGCCGTTCCCCTACATCTCCAACCTGTCGCTCAGCCTGGCCGTGCTGGTGCGCGATCCCGACACCCATCAGACCGTGTTCGCGCGCGTGAAGGTGCCGACCGAGATCCTGCCGCGCTTTGTCACGCTGAAGTCCCAGGCGCCCGGCTCTGTGCTGCTGGTCGCGCTGGAGGACGTGATCGCCCACCACCTCGACGCCCTATTTCCCGGCATGGAGATCGTCGACTACAGCGTGTTCCGCGTCACGCGCGACGCCGACCTCGAGGTGTCAGACGACGCCGCGGACCTGCTGCAGGCCGTCGAGGACGAGCTGCGCCGGCGTCGTTTCGGCGAGATCGTGCGCGTCGAGGTCGGCACGCGCTGCTCAGAGCAGCTGCGCGAGGAACTGACGTCGCTGCTCGGCGTCCAGGAGGACGAGGTGTACCCGGTCGACGGCCTGCTGGATATGGGCGCGCTGTGGCAGATCGTCAGGCTGCCCGGTCACTACGAGCTGCGCGACGAGCCGCTCGTGGGCATCACCCACCCGCGACTGCTGCGCCGCGAGGGCGAGCGCCCCGACGTGCTCGGCGCGATGCGCGAAGGCGATCTGCTCGTGCACCATCCCTACATCTCCTTCTCCACGTCGGTGGAGCGCTTCGTCGAGCAGGCCGTGGCCGACCCCAACGTGCTCGCGATCAAGCAGACGGTCTACCGTACGAGCGACGACTCGCCGCTCGTCCCGGCGCTGATCGATGCGACCGAGCGTGGAAAGCAGGCGGTCGCGCTGGTCGAGCTCAAGGCCCGCTTCGACGAGCGCATGAACATCCACTGGGCAAAGGCGCTGGAGGAGGCCGGCGTGCACGTCGTGTACGGCCAGCCGGGGCTGAAGACCCACGCGAAGTGCGTGCTGGTGGTGCGGCGCGAGGGGGACGGCGTGCGCAACTACGTGCACATCGGCACCGGCAACTACCACTCGGCGACGGCCCGCCTGTACACCGACTTCGGCCTGTTCACCACCGACGAGCAGATCGGCGCCGACGTCGCCGAAATGTTCAACTACCTGACCGGCTACGGGCGGCCCCTGCGCTACCGCAAAGTGCTGACCGCGCCCAACCACCTGCGCGACGGGATCCTCGCTGAGATCAGGAGCACGATCGCCGCCCACTCCACAGGCTCCCCGGCGCGCATCGCGATGAAGATGAACGCGCTCGTCGACGGGCCCTGCATCCGGGCTCTCTACGAGGCCTCGCGGGCCGGCGTGCAGGTCGACCTGAACGTGCGCGGCATCTGCTGCCTGCGACCGCAGCTTCGCGGGATCTCCGAGAACATCCGCGTGGTCTCGATCGTCGGGCGGCTGCTCGAGCACTCGCGGGTGTTCGCCTTCGAGCGCAACGGGGCGCACACGATCTACATCGGCTCGGCCGACCTGATGCCGCGCAACCTCGACCACCGAGTCGAGCTCGCGGTGCCGATCGAGGCCGCCGAACTACGTGCCGAGCTGCTCGACGTGCTGGAACGCGGCTTCGCCGACAACCAGAACTCCTGGGAACTTGACGGACGCGGCGATTGGCACCGGCGCGCCCCCGGTCCCGGCGAGCCGCCGCGCAGCCTCCAGCTCGAGCTGGCAGAGCTCTACAGCAGGCGCGCCGCGTTAGAGCGCCAGGGCGGCGACTGACGCGACGCGTCTCAGACCGCGCCGTGCTCGCTCAGCGAGACGGAACCGCGAGCGCGTCGAGCGCCGCTCTCAGCTCGTCCACCGACTGATAGTCGAGACCGAGCAGGTGATCGTGGCGGTGGCGCACGATTCCCTGCTCGTCGATCACGATCACCGCGCGCTTGGTGCCCAGTCGCGAGGAGTGCGCGCTGTAGGCGCGGGCCACCTCGCCGCCGACGTCCGCGAGCAGCGGGACCGTCAGCTTGTGCTTGGCGATGAAGCCCTCGTGAGAGGCGAGATCCTGCGAGGAGATGCCGACGACCGTCGCGTTCAGGGACGAGAACTCCTCGGCCCGGTCGCGGTAGGAGCAGAACTGTTTGGTGCACACCGCGGTGTTGTCGCCCGGATAGAAGAGCAGCACGACCCGCTCGCCGCGATGATCAGACAGCTTGAAGGGACCGTCGGTCCCGCTCAGCTCGAAGTCCGGTGCCTGCTCGCCGACCCTGGGCTCCTTGGCCATGTTCGGTCCCTCCGCGCTCGCGTTACATGCCCAAGCAGCATACCTGCGTGCGCCCGGCGCCGGGTGCGCTACAACATCCGGGCATGCGTGCCCGCCGCCCCACCTGGACAGCGCGTGCGCGCCGGCTCGCGCGCGCGTCGCTGGTCGCCGTCGGCTGCGCGCTGGTCGCGGCCTGCGGGAGCAGCAGCTCGGCCGATCTCCCGAGCCCGACGGCCGCCGCGGCGTCGATACCCGCCCCGGCGCGCACGTCCGCCGCGCGGCTGGTGGACTGGACAGAGTTCGGCCTTGACCCGCAGCGCAGCAACGTCAGCGAAGCCTCCTCGGGCATAACGAGCGCAAACGTGGCGCACCTGCAGCGCAGGACGATCACGCTGCCCGGGACCGTCGACTCCTCTCCCATCTACCTGCACGGCGTGATGGTCGGCGGCGCGACCCACAACGTGATCGTCGTGACGACGACGTACGGCGAGACGCTCGCGATCGACGCCGACAGCGCGAAGATCCTCTGGACGTTCACCCCGCCGGGCTATGCGGGGTGGGCCGGCAGCCCGCAGATCTCCGTCTCCAGCCCGCTCGCCGATCCCGACCGGCAGTTCGTCTATGCAACGTCGCCCAACGGACTGATCCACAAGCTGTCGCTGTCCAACGGCAGCGAGGACCCAGCAGGCGCGTGGCCGGTGAGCATCACGCACGACGCGACGCACGAGAAGCTCGGAGCCGCGCTCAACATCGACGGGCCGGACGTGGTCGCCGCGACCAGCGGCTACTTCGGCGACACCCCCACCTACCAGGGCCACGTCATCCTGATCGACCGCGCGAGCGGGCGCCTGGCGAGCGTGTTCAACACGCTGTGCTCCAACCGACGCGGGCTGATCGTGCCCACCAGCTGCTCGGCCAGCGACTCGGCGATCCTCTCGCGGGGGGGCGCGGTCATCGAGCCGGGCGGGGCGCGCATGCTGATCGACACCGGAAACGGGCCCTGGAACGGGCGCACGAACTTTGGCGACAGCGTGCTCGAGCTGAGCTTTCCTGGCCTGGGCCTGCGCCAATCGTTCACGCCTGTAGACCAGGAACACCTGAACAACACCGATACCGACCTCGGTTCCAGCGCACCGGTGCTGCTGGGCGAAAACCGCGTCGAGCTCGCCGGCAAGGACGGAATCATGCGCGTGCTCTCGCTCTCGCGCCTGAACGGGCGCTCTGTCTCGGCACACGGCTTGCTGGGGGGGGAAGTGCAGAGCCTTCCTCTGCCCGGCGGCGGCCAGCTGTTCAGCGCGCCGGCGGTGTGGCGCAGGAGCGGGCACACGACGATGTTCGTCGGCGACGAAAACGCGACGGCGGCGTACGTGCTGCGCCGCGGCAGGCTGTACCGGGTATGGCAGAACTCGACCCCCGGAACCAGCCCAGTGATGGTCGGGGGCTTGCTGTACGTGTACGACCCTTCGGGCGGGGGCATCGCCGTCTACCGCCCGGGCTCGCCGCGTCCGATCGCCGAGCTACCCGGCGAAAGCGGGCACTGGAACAGCCCGATCGTCGTCGACGGGCACGTGGTCGAGCCCGAGGGCAACGGCAACGACCACAAGCTGACCGGCACGCTGGACCTGTTCACCGCCGCGCCGTGACGGCGCGCGGCGGGCGAGCGCTAGCCTCAAGAGGTGATGGACGAATCGCTCGCCGGACAGTTGCTGCTCGCCTCGCCCACGCTGCGCGATCCGAACTTCAGCCGGACTGTCGTGCTGGTCGGCGTGCACAGCGATGAGGGCGCGATGGGGGTAGTGCTCAACCGCCCCTCCGCGGTCACCGTCGGCGAGGCCGTTCCCCAGCTGGAGGAGGCGGTTGACGAGTCAGAGCCGGTCTACGTCGGCGGGCCGGTTCAGCCGAGCTCGATCGTCTTTCTGGCCGAGTTCCTGGACCCCGCGCCGGCGGGCCTGCTCGTGCTCGGGCGGATCGGCTTTCCGGCGCCCGATGCCGACATCGGCGAGCTGGCCGAGGCGACCGGTCGCAGGCGGGTTTTCGCCGGCTACGCCGGCTGGGGCGAGGGCCAGCTCGATGCCGAGGTCGACCAGGGCGACTGGATTGCGCACACCGCGCTGCCCGAGGACGTTTTCACCGACGCGCCAGACGACCTTTGGGGCGCTGCGCTCGCCCGCAAGGGCGGAAGCTATGCGCTGCTCGCGCGCATGCCCGCCGACCCGACCGTCAACTGACCCCTCCCGACGGGGCCAGAGCAGCGCTACAGTCAGCAGCTGACGCGCGGTTTCGCCCACCGCCCCGAGGCGGGCCGCGGTCCCCCGTACTGTCGCCGATCCCCTCGGAGGACAACGCCGATGCAGAAGCTCGCACGCTGGTCCACCTCGCACCGCTGGTACATGCTGCTCGGCTGGGCGGCCCTTTTGATCGTCGTTGGATTCCTCGCGTCCTCGGCGGGAACGAGCTACTCCAACAACTTCACGATCCCCAACTCCGACGCGCAGCGCGCTGCCGACCTGCTCCAACGCAGCTTCCCGGCTCAGGCGGGCGACCGGGACACGATCGTCTTCAAGGTCGCTTCCGGGACGGTCCTCGACCCGGCCGTGCGTGCCCGCATGGAAGGCGTCTTTGCCAAGGTGGCCAAACTGCCCCACGTCGCGGGAGTCATCAGCCCCTACGCAAGCGCGTCCGGCGGCAAGGCGATCTCGGCCGATGGGAGGATCGCCTTCGCGACGGTCGTGTTCGACGAGAAAGCCAACCTGCTGCCAAAAAGCGCGCCCGAACGCGTGGTCCAGACGGCCCGCGCGGCCGCCCAGCCCGGCCTCGAGGTTGAGCTCGGCGGCCAGGCGATCGAGCTCACAGAGCAGGAAGGCTTCGGCATCGCCACCGGGGTCGGGCTGCTCGCGGCGATCGTCGTGCTGCTCTTGACCTTCGGCTCGCTGACCGCGATGGGGCTGCCGATCGTCACCGCGCTGTTCGGTCTCGGTACGGGTCTGAGCGCGATCGCGCTGTTCACGCACGTCGTCGACACGCCCAACTTCTCATCGGAGCTCGCGGCGATGATCGGGCTCGGTGTGGGGATCGACTATGCGCTGTTCATCCTCACGCGTTTCCGCGAGGCCTATCGGACACCCGGTCCGACGCATGAGAACGTGCGCGAGTCTGTCGTGCGGGCGATGGACACAGCCGGCCGGGCCGTCCTGTTCGCCGGCACGACCGTCGTCATCGCGCTGCTGGGCATGATGCTGCTCGGCGTCGAATTCCTCTACGGGGTCGCGATCTCGGCATCGATCGGCGTGCTTGTGATGATGCTCGCGTCGCTCACACTCCTGCCTGCCCTGCTGACCTTCGCGGGCGCGCGCGTCACGCGACCCTCCCGCCGCGCCCGGCGCCGGGCGGCGCGTGCCGCGCAGGCTGGCGGGAACGGGGACGCCCCCGCCGAAGGCGGGATGTGGCTGCGCTGGAGCGCGGGGGTCCAGCGGCGGCCGTGGACGGTCACGATCGTCGCGGCGGCGATCATGCTGATCGTCGCCGCCCCGGCGATAGCGCTTCGGCTGGGCTCCAGCGACGCGTCCAACGACCCCGCGAGCCAGACGACCCACCGTGCCTATGAGCTGCTGGCCAAGGGCTTCGGCGAAGGCTTCAACGGTCCGCTGCTGGTCGTCGGCAAGATTCCACCCGGCGGCCAGGCGAGCGTCGAAAAGCTGCGCACCGCGATCGCCGGGGCGCCGGGCGTCGTCGCGGTGACCCCGGCGAAGACCAATCCCGCCGGCAACGTGGCGACGATCACCGTGTATCCCCAGTCCTCGCCGCAGGCCTATGCGACGGCTCACCTGGTCGAACACCTGCGAGCGACCGTCGTCCCTCCGCTCGAGCAGCAGACGGGCATGAAAATCTATGTGGGCGGGGTGACCGCCGGCGGTGTCGACTTTGCAGCGGTGCTCGCGCACAAGCTGCCGCTGTTCATCGGCGTCGTCGTCCTGCTCAGCGCGCTGCTGCTGCTGATCGTCTTCCGCTCGCTGGTGATCCCGCTCCAGGCCGCGGTGATGAACCTGCTGAGCATCAGCGCGGCGCTCGGGGTGATCGTCGCGATCTTCCAATGGGGTTGGCTCGGAGGCCTGGTCGGAGTGCAGCCGGGCCCGATCGAGTCGTTCATCCCGGTGATGCTGTTCGCGATCGTGTTCGGCCTCTCGATGGACTACGAGGTCTTCCTGATCTCGCGCATGCACGAGCGCTGGACGCAGACCCGCGATCACTCCCGCTCGGTCGCCGAGGGCCTCGCGCTCACCGGGCGCGTCGTGACCGCTGCCGCGGCGATCATGGTCTGCGTGTTCCTCTCCTTCATGCTGCTCAACGGTCGCGTGATCAAGGAGTTCGGCCTCAGCCTGGCAAGCGCGGTCTTCCTCGACGCGCTGGTGGTGCGCTGCCTGCTGTTGCCGGCTGTGCTGCACCTGGTGGGACCACGAACCTGGTGGATCCCGGACTGGCTGGACAGGATCCTGCCGAGGGTGAACATAGAGGGCAGCATGCTGCCCGCCGACGAAGCCGAAGCCGCGCTGCGGCCCGACGCGCCCACGCCCGAGGCGACGCGGCGCACACCGGCCGGCGTGGCGACCGAGGGAGCGGAGGGCTGAGCGCAACCGGCGGCCCCGGGGCGAGGTTGGCCCTGGGGCTGTGCGCCGCGGCCGTGGCCGTGCCGGCGGTCTGCGCGCCACAGGCCGCCTGGGCGATGGGAGTATTCGCGTCAGCGGCCGCACCGCGCGTCGCGCGGTCAGACGAGCGCGCGCCACGTCCGGCTCCAGCCGGCTCGGTCCTGCTCGTGTTCGCGCCGAGCAGCGCCCATCCGCCGTCCGATCGCGCGACCGTCGGCGGCTCACAGGAAAACGCCTTCCAGGCAGGCCTCGCGCGCGTGCCCGGGATGTCGATCGCGATCATGTCAGCTGCGCAGGGCGTCTATTCGCGTGCCCAGCTGCTGCTTGACATAACGCAGGGGGCGCGCGTCGCGTCCTCCGCCTACGCGCAGCCGCGCCCGAGCGCGCTGTCGCTCAGGCCGACCGCGCACGGCGCGCTCGTCGAAGGGTTTGCGGCCGCGCGCCGGCGTGCCGAAGACGCGCCAGCGCTGCTGCGCCCAGGACTGCTTGCCTCGCGGGTTCCGGGCGGTTGCGGCTACGCGGGCAGCGCCACGACTTACGCGCTCGATGGTCTGGTCTGCGCCGACGGCACGGGGCGCGTCGCGACGGTCTCGCTGGGCGCCCCCGCGACGCTGCTGGCGCGCATCGCGGCGCTTCGCACCCGCTCGCGGCTTGTCGTCGCAGACCTTCCCGGCGGCGGGGAAGGCTACGCGGACCTGCTTGCGCTCGGCATACGGCGACCGGCGGGCGAGCTACTGCTCGTCGTGCAGCGCGCGAGCGCACGGCGCGGACACGAACTGCTGTGGGCTGGCGCAGACGGGCTGACGGGCGGTGCAGGACGGATGCTGACCTCGCAGACGACCACGCAGCGCGGTCTGATCGCCGCCATCGACATCGCCCCGACGGCCCTGCGTCAGCTTGGGGTGGCACCGATTCCGGCCGCCATGCGCGGCCAGCCGATTCGCGCCGTCGGCGTCTTGCGCGCGGCGCAGCTGCGCTCGCTGATGGCCCGATTGCACGTGATCGGCGAACGCCGCACGAGCGTCCTGCTGTGGCTGCTCGGCAGCTGGGGGGTCCTCGTGCTGGCCTGCGCGCGCTGGGCCCGAGCGCGCTCGCTGGCAATCCGCGTCGGCGCGATCGGCGTCCTGTGGGCACAGGTCGTGGCCCTGCTCCCTGCGGCGCTCGCAGCGAGCGCCACGGTCGAGCTCCTCGTGATCGTGCTCGGCTGCCTGGCGCTCGGGGCGCTCACCGATCGTGCCATGCCATGGCCGCGCGCCCCGCTGGCCCCCGCCGTGGCCGCTGTCGTCCTGCTGACGAGCGACGCGCTCGCCGGCACGCAGCTGCTGCTGCGCTCGGTGTTCGGCCCCGACCCGGCGCTGGGCGCGCGCTTCTACGGCATCGGCAACGAGCTGAAGTCGGGGCTTGCCGTGCTCGGCCTCGCGGCGGTCGCGGCCCTGCTGTACCCGGCGCCGCGCCCGAGCGCCGGTCGGCGGCAGGCCGAGCTCCAGCGCGCAGAGCTTCGCTGGCGTCGCCGGGCCGTTGCGACGATGGCCGGCACGGGCGTCGTGCTCGCGCTGGTCGAGGGCTCCGCGCGGATCGGCGCGGGCGTCGGCGGCGTGATCCTCGTCAGCGCGGGCTTCGCGGTGGCCAGCGTGATGCTGCTCCCCGGGGGACTGACACGCAGGCGAGCGCTGCTCGTGCTCGCCGCCCCGCCCCTCGCCCTGTGCGCGCTGGCGCTACTCGACCTCGCCACGGCGCACGGAACGGGCCACTACACCGGCAGCATCCTGCGCGCGCACACGCCCGCCGATCTGCGTGACGTGATCACCCGCCGCTACAGCGCGGCCTGGCGCGAACTGCGCAACCACGCGATGCCCTACCTGACCGCGCTGGCGCTGCTGTGCTCGCTGCTCGCGCTGCGTCACCGCAGACGCCTGCTGTCCCCCGTCGCCGAGGACCCCGTCTGGGAGGCCGCACTAGCAGGTGGGCTGACGGCGGGCGTGGTCGGCGCGCTGGTCGAGGACTCCGGGCCGCTGCTGTTCGTAGTGGCCGTTATCGCCCTGGGCTGCGTGCTCGCCTACCTGTGGGGACGGCCCGTCCCCGCGGCCCACGCAGCGGGCCGTGCCCGCAGCCAGCCCGCGCAGCCGCGTCAGGCGCCGTGCCGCACGCCCGCGGCCTTGCCGCGAGCGCGCGGAGCGTTGTATACGAGCTTGTCGAACGCCGGAAGCGCCGGGTTCCCCGCGTAGCCAAGTCCTTTCAGGCCGAACAGGTCCTCGATGCTGCGCAGCAGCGAGAAGTGGTTGTAGAAGCCGAATTCGTCGACGCTGCCGGCCTTCACGTAGGGCGAGATCAGCAGCAGGCCGACCCGGCCTCCGCCCCCCGTCGCTGAGACCTGCCCGCCGCCTGCGCCGGTCGCCCCGCTCGCCCCCGTCGATCCACTTGCCCCCGTGGCGCCACTTGCGCCCGTCGCGCCAGTGGCTCCGAGGTTTGGGTACTGCGGCGTTTCACAGCAGGCGCTTGGGTCGGCGTGCGCGCCGCTTTGCGGCGCCTGATCGAAGGTGATCCCGATCAGGCCGCCTTCTTTGAAGGCGGGCGACTTCTGGATTTCGGGCACGACCGTGCTCAGGAACGAGCCCGCCGCCGCGAGCCCTGTGGGCGCGCCCGGGCTACACGGCTGTTCGCTGCCGTCGTGGCAGCTGTCGGGGACGATGTAGGCCAGCGACGGCGTGCTGGCCGCGCTCTTGAGGTCGCTGGTGAGCCGGTTCAGGCCGACGTCGTCGTTCGTGCAGCTTGGCCCTTCGGTCAGCGAGTCGAAGTAGACGAAGGGGTTGCGCCATGTCACATACGGGTCACCCGCGCTCGCCGCGTGGTTGGGGTCGACGGCGCCGAGCGCCGGGCGCCGGCAGCTAGCCGCCTGGCCGGGCGCGCCGCCCGCGACGCCTTCGACATAGGCCTTCCAGGTCTTGCCCGCAGCGCTCAGCTGCCCGGCGACGGTCAGCGTCTGCGCCGGGTACACACAGCCGCTGCCGAGGATCTGTTCTTCGCTGCCGGCGGTGTGTGGAGCGATCGCGGCGAACGTCGGGCAGTCTTCGGCCGTCTGCAGCGTGGGACCCTGTCCGCTGACCAGCGCGATCCCGTTGGCCAGGGCCCCCTGGGTGACCGCGTAGTAGTTGCTCAGCAGCTCACCCTGTGGCAGCAGCGTCTTTGTCAGATAGCTCGCGGAGGATCCGGCGCCGAACGCTTCGCTGTAGCCATGTTCGGAGAGGACGATCAGGAACACGTGCTTGACCGGAGGCAGGGCGCTCGCGGCGCGCGGCGGGGCGCCTTCGCCCGGGGTCGCTTTGGTCTTCGTGGCGCCCGTCGCGCCCCCGGCGCTCGGCGTGCTCGCCGGGCTCGTCGACGGTTCGGGCGTGGCGGGCGCGCTGCTCGATTCGGGCGTGCTTTCGGGTGTGGCCGTGGGCGGTGCGCTGGCGGCGGGCGAACCCGCGGCGCTCGACGGCGGCATATCGGCGAGCAGCACGCCCGGTGTCGACGCCGAGGGACGCACGGTCCAGCCGACGATCACCCCGAACGCGAGCAGCGCCATGACCGCCACCGCGGCGGCCTGTGGCGAGGGCATGCGCCAGCTCGTCGGCCACAGCGGGGCCCGCGCCCCCGCCGGCTCACGCCCGCCGGCAGGCGCAGCGGTGGCGGATGGCGCGACGTGGACGAGTCGATCGCCGGGCACCGCCGAACCCGCCGCGATCGCCTCGATGTGGCGGTCGACCGCGCGCGGAAGCGGACCGCGCCGCGTCCCGCAGTGAACGCAGTAGCGCTGGTCGTGCCCGAGCGCGGTATGGCACTCGGTGCACTTCATCGCGCGGCTGTCTTTCACCCAGGTGGCCATCGACAAGGCTCAGTGTCGCATCCCGCGGTCGGCTGGATGTGAACAGGGAGCCCGTACGCCGCGCGGTGTTGAGCAGCCCATGCCGAGGCCCGCAGGGGTGGACAGCTCGCGACCGGGCTGCAAAGCTGGTAACACCGCGCCATCGTGCAACATCGATCGGCGCATACGCCATCCTGATAACACGTTGTTAACAAGTCCCCAAAGCATGACGCTGATACTCCCGAGCACCGTTAGACAGATCGCTGCGGCTGGGGCTGAGGTCTCGCGGCGCCTTCCAGGAGGCTGCCCATGGATTCGGTAGACGTGACGACATTTTCCGAGGCCGAAGACGCCCCTACCAGGCGACTGACCGGTAACCGCGATCCGAGCGGCCCGGCGGTGACACGGCCGGCCCAGGTGGTGGCGAGCGCGAGCGACGAGCGCTGCGCGGAGTGCGGCGCGCCGATGGCCTCGGATCAGCGCTACTGCGTGGAGTGCGGAGAACGGCGCGGCGAGCGGCGCTTCCCCGCGGTCGTGGACAGCGCCGGCGCCACCCCCCCGCCGGGCGGTGCGCCGAACCCAAGACGATCGCGCATGTCGCCCAGCAGCACGCTGATCGCGGGAGTCGGCACGCTGCTGCTTGCGATGGGCGTGGGCGTCCTGATCGGACGCTCGGGCAACAGCTCGTCAAACCACGCGGGCTCAGGCGTTCAGGTCGTGACGGTCGGTGGCGCGGGAGCTGGCGCGAGCTCTGCGACTGGCGCGAGCGGCGCGATCGGCGCCGGTACGGCGAGCGCTGCGGCCGCCGCCAAAGCGAGCACGGCCAAATCCGCGACCAGCAAATCGGTGATCAAACCACCTAAGCCGTCGAGCCTGCCCCCTCCCAAGGTAAAAGTGGGCAGCACAGGAACCGGCAAGGGCTACAAGAACGGTCACTTCACCGGCGAATTCTTCGGTGAAGAAGAAAAATGAATCCGCAGCTAAACGCGCCGCAAGCCCTGAGAGGAGCGAGGTGGGATTCGTAGATTCGATACGCGACGGGATGCCGGGTCGCTCCAGCAAGCCGCCACATCCGGCACCGGCACCATCCACCGAGCCGGTGCCCCCCGGGCAGGGGCCCGCTCGCGCGGCGAGCGCGAACGAGGGCGAGTGGGTGGTCGATCTCGAGCGCCGCCGCGACCAGCTGACCGCGCGCGTCGCGGAACTGCAATGGGATCTTGGCGGTCTGGTCTACGAGATGGCCATCCGCGACCGGGTGCGCGTCGACGTGCTGATCAAAAAGGCGGCGGCGTTACAGGACGTCGACGCCGAGCTGGGGGAGGTAGAGCGCATCCTGCGCATGGAGAAGACGGGCGTCGCGGGCGCCTGCAGCGCCTGCGACGCACCGCACAGCGCCGGCGCGGTGTACTGCTGGCAGTGTGGCAATACGCTGCTCGAGCATGTGCCCAGCGAGGCGATCGGCCGCTCGTAGCGCCGCCGATGCTCAGCCGAAGCGCCCCGTGACGTAGTCGCGCGTCCGTGGGTCCGCCGGACGGGTGAAGATCCGCTCCGTCTCGTCGTACTCGATCACGGTGCCCGGGCGCTGCGCGCCGCTCGGCTTGAGGTTGAAGAAGGCCGTCAGGTCGGCTACGCGCGCGGCCTGCTGCATGTTGTGGGTCACGATCACGATCGTGTAGCGGCGCTTGAGCGTGTGCATCAGCTCCTCGATCGACGCCGTGGCGATCGGGTCAAGCGCCGACGCGGGCTCGTCGAGCAGCAGCACGTCGGGTTCGATCGCGATCGCACGCGCTATACACAGCCGCTGCTGCTGGCCCCCGGACAGCGCGAGCGCGCTCTGGCGGAGACGATCCTTTACCTCCTCCCACAGCGCCGCGTCGCGCAGCGCGCGCTCGACGCGCTCGTCCAGTTCGGCCTTCGCGCCGAGGTTGCGCGGCGCCCATGCGACGTTGTCATAGATCGACTTGGGAAAGGGGTTGGGCTTCTGGAAGACCATCCCGATCCTCCGGCGCACCTCGACGTTGTTGACGCCGCTGGCGTACAGGTCGTGGCCGTGATAGAGGATCTGCCCCTCCAGCCGAAACCCCGGCACCGAGTCGTTCATCCGGTTGAGGCTGCGCAGGAACGTCGTCTTGCCACAGCCCGACGGGCCGATCAGGGCGGTGATCACGTTGCGGTAGATCTTCAGCCGGACATCCTCGAGCGCCCGCTTGGACCCGTAGGAGATGGCGACGTCGTGGACGTCGAAGACCGGCTCGCGAGCCGCCGCGCGACCGGCGCCATCATCGGTAACCCGCTCCGCGGTGGTCGGGGCTCCCTGGCGGGTCTGGATGCGCACCCGCCGAAGGGCCGACGAGGTCGGGTCGGACACGTCCCCGTTGGGCTTTGCCGAGGTGATGGCGTCGGGCGAGATCATCGCGTCATCTTCGCACGGCTGCGCGCGAGCAGCGCGCGCGCGCCGACGTTGGCGATCAGTATCAGCGCGAGCAGCACGAACGCCGCACCCCACGCACGGGAGAAGCCGAGCTGATTCGCTTCCAGAGACAGCGAGAAGATCATGACCTGGATGCTCGGGATCGCTTCGCCGAAGAAGTTCAGGTTGAGGTGGTTCGCGAACACGGTGCATGTGAAGAGCAGTGGCGCCGTCTCACCGGCCGCCCGGGCCGCAGCCAGGATCGCGCCCGTGACTATCCCGCCGGACGCCGCAGGCAGCACGACTCCGAAGACCGTCCGCCAGCGGCTCATCCCGAGCGCATCGGACGCCTCGCGCAGCGTGTGCGGCACAAGGCCCAGCACCTCCTGGGTCGCGCGCGCGATCAATGGCAACATGACGATCGAGAGCGCGATCGAGCCGGCGAAGCCCGATTGGTGATGGTGGTCGACCAGCAACCCGAACACGAACAGGCCCACGATGATCGACGGCAGCCCGTTCATCAGATCGAGCGCGAGCCTGATCGCGCGAGCCAGGCGAGCATTCGCGAACTCGTTGAGGTACAGCGCGATCAGTATGCCGAGCGGCATCGCGATCGCTGTGGCGACGAGCGTCAGAAGCGCTGTACCGACTAGTGCCGGCCCGATCCCGCCAAGCGTTTCGCTGTTATTTGGGAGGTCTTTCGTGAGAAAGCCGAGGCTGAGCGCGCTGACGCCACGCGAGAAGACGCCGAAGACGACAATCGCGAGCACGGCGACGGCCAGCAGCGATGCGATGACCGCCGCACTCGCCGCAAGGCGGCTGACCAGTTCGCGGCGGCGCAGATTGCCGGAAGCGACTAGCGGCGCGGCCGGATCGATGAGCCCAGTCATCGCCTCGCGGCGCCCTCGATGCTGAAGCGATGCCCGATCCACACGGCGAGCAGATTCGTCGCCAGGCCGATCACGAGCAGCATGACCCCCAGGTAGAACAATGAGGAGATGTGAAGCTTTGACACCGCGCTGGGGAACTGGGCGGCGAGGCGACTGGCGAGCGTGTCGCCAGGGGGAAACAGCGATCTGTGGATCACGCTCCCGGCACCGATCACCTGCGTGACCGCGATCGCCTCGCCGAGCGCGCGCCCGAGCCCCAAGCACGACGCCGCCACGATCCCCGGCCTGGTCGACTGCAGCACGACGCCGCGCATCACCTCCCAGCGGGTCGCGCCCAGCGCCGCAGCGCCCTCCTGAAGCTCGCTTGGGACGGTCAGGAACAGGTCGCGGCTGAGCGACGCGACGATTGGCAGGACCATGATCGTGAGGACCAGCGCCGCGGTGAACAAGCCCGTCCCCGTCGTCTGCGGCGGCCCGAACAGGGGGATGAAGCCGAGCACGCTGTGCAGAAGCGGCTCCAGGTGCTTCTGCGTGAAGGGCGCCAGCACGAGCAGGCCCCAGAAACCCAGGATCACGCTGGGAATCGCGGCGAGCATCTCGACGAGCGGCCCAACGACCGCTCGCACCGGCGGCGGGGCGATCATGCTGAGGTACAGCGCGATCGCGATCGCGAGCGGCACCGCGAGCAGCAGCGCCATCAGCGACGTCACCACCGTCCCATACAGCATCACCCCGGCACCGAACTGTTCGAACGGGACCGACCACTTGGTGTCCGTGACGAAGCCGAGGCCGAAGTGCGATATAGCGAGGCTGGCGCCGTTGACCACCTGGTAGACGACCCCGACCATCACGGCGATCCCCAGCAGGGCCGCGAGACCGCAGGCGCCGTACAGTAGCCCGTCGCCGAGGCGATCGACCCGCCTAATGCCCCGGCTGGGCCCGCTCGTGCGCCTTACGAGACGGCGCGCGGAGCTCACGTCGACCGACATTGCGCGGAGTCTAGGGGACTTTGGCCGTCTGGCGCCGCCTGCGCCGGGCGTTCACAAGTTCTTCAAAACTCGGTAACAACTTCGCAACAGCTCGGGTCTAGGCCACTGCGATGCTACCGCCGCATATCTACGCGATGCTACCCGCGACTGTACCCGACGTTTGAAAGGAAAGCTCTTGACCCGCACCAGGTTGGTAGGTATCACTGTCGCAGCGCTGATTGCCACCGCAGTGGGTGGAGTTGCGACGGCGAGCGCAGGCGCGGCCGGCATCACCGGAGCCGGCTCGACGCTCGTTGCGCCCTTTGCTGAAAAATGGGCAGTAGGATTCCAGGCGAAGTACGGCATTCCGGTGACCTACTCCAGCGTAGGGTCGGGAACGGGCATCGCCGATATCACGGCGCGCACGGTGACCTTCGGGGCATCCGACGCGCCGCTCACGCCAGCCCAAGCTGCGGCGTGCAACGGCTGCTTCCAGGTCCCATGGGCACTGACGGGCGTAGGGCTCGGGTTCCATCTCGAAGGGGTGAGCAAACTGCGCCTGACCGGGCCGCTACTGGCCAAGATCTACCTCGGCCAGATCACCACCTGGAACAACGCGGCGATCAAGAAGGTTAACCCGGGCATCAGCCTTCCGAGCACAGCGATCACCCCCGTGTATCGAAGCGACGGCTCGGGCGACACGTACGCATTCACAAACTACCTCTCCGTTATCTCGCCCGAATGGAAAGCCAAGAAGGGGTACGCGACGAGCGTCGCCTTCGAAACGGGGACAGGCGGCAAAGGCAGCGCCGGCGTGTCGGCCGTCATAGCCTCGACCAACGGGGCAATCGGCTACATCCCGGGATCCTACCTGCTGCAACACGGCATCCCCGCCGCATCGATTCAGAACGCGGCCGGCAAGTATGAGTTCCCCAACCTTCCCAACATCGAGGCGGCGGCGAGCGTCGTCAAGAAAGTTCCGGCGAACAACGAACTGCACATCGTAAATCCGCCGAAGAGCGACAAGAAGGCGTATCCGATCTCGACCTTCAGCTATGCGATCGTGCCGAAGGCGACCGCCCAGCCGGGCGAACTGAGCAAGTTCCTCCTATACGCGATGGGCGAAGGCCAGCAGTTCGCATCGGCTCTGGACTTCGCGCCGATCCCCAAGGTGGTGTTGAAGGCCGGCATCGCGACGGCGAAACAGCTGGCGTAGCATAGCCAACCACGCTCCGCTCCTCCGAAGCTCGCGCGACGGATGGGCAGCTACCGGCCGGGTCACAGCTCTGTGTGGCCCGGCCGGTTGCGTTTCTGGCTTGCCTTCAGCCTGTGTCGGAGGAGGACGGCGCGGCGGGGGCGCCGTCCTCGGCCTCGTTGACCCTGCGGCGGCGGTCGACGAGCAGCACGGCCGCGACCACGATGATCACGACGATCACCAGGCCGGCCGCGATGTAGCGCAGTTTGTGATGGGTGGTTTTGCTCTTCGGCTTGGACTTCGCGACGGCGACGGCGACCGGCACACCGAGGGTTTGGGCGCGCGCGGTCAGTCGCGCCTGGTCTGCCGCCGCGTACACGACGGTCATGTGCTGCCCGTTGTTCAGCGAGACGTGCACGTGCCCGGGGGTGGGAATCGGATGGAAGGACAGCGCATGGACTTCGTGCTTGGCCAGCTGCGCTTCGAGCGCCGGCAGGCTCTCGCGCTGGAAGTGGATCGCGGTTGCCGCGCCGGCGGGCGAGGCCGCCAGCAGCAGCGGTACGGCGAGCGCCACGAGGGCGGATATGGCGCCGAGCGGCGCCCTGGTCTTGTCGATCATGCGCGCCACCCTATAGACCGGACGTTAAGCGCGCAGGACTGCACGAGCGCTCTCAGCGGCGGCTGCCGCGGCTGCTCGGCGCTAGACGCTCATTTACGCGCGGTGCGGATCGCCTTCAGGCGCTCCACCTTCCCGAGCTCGAGCTTGCGTAGACGCACCGCCGCGGGCGTGACCTCGAGCTGCTCATCCTCGCGCACGAACTCCAGGGCCTCGTCGAGCGTGAGCCGGCGGTGCACGTCCAGGCGCACGAGCACGTCCGACGTCGAGGAACGCATGTTCGTGAGGTGCTTTTCTTTGGTCGGGTTGACGTCGAGATCCTCGGCGCGCGCGTTCTCGCCGATGATCATCCCCTCATAGACCTCCTCGCCGGGACCCACGAGCAGGATGCCGCGCTCCTGCAGCGTCATCAGCGAATAGGTCGCCGTCTCGCCGCGACGGTCTGACACCAGCGCGCCGCTCGTGCGCGTGAGCAGCTCGCCCGCCCACGGCTCCCAGCGATCGAAGACGTGGTGCATCACGCCGGTGCCGCGTGTCTCAGTGAGGAACTCCGTGCGGAACCCGATCAGCCCACGCGCGGGCACCAGGTAGTCCATGCGCACCCAGCCGGTGCCGTGGTTTGTCATGTGCTCCATCCGGCCCTTGCGCGCGGCCAGCAGCTGCGTGACCGTCCCAACGTGCTCCTCGGGCACGTCCACCGACAGACGCTCGACCGGCTCGTGGCGCTTGCCGTCAACCTCGCGCTCGACCACATGCGGCTGGCCGACCGTCAGCTCATACCCCTCGCGGCGCATCATTTCGATCAGCACGGCCAGCTGGAGCTCCCCGCGCCCCTGGACCTCGTAGGTGTCCGGGCGCTCGGTGTCGTTCACGCGCAGCGACACGTTGCCCACGAGCTCCTGGTCGAGCCTGCCCCTGATCTGCCTGGCGGTCAGCTTGTCGCCGTCTTTGCCCGCCAGCGGCGATGTGTTGACGCCGATCGTGATCGACATCGCGGGCTCGTCGACCGTGATCACGGGCAACGGCCGCGGGTCGTCGGGATCGGCGAGCGTCTCGCCGATCGTCACCTCTTCGATTCCGGCGACCGCGACGATTTCGCCCGGGCCGGCCTGCGCTGCGTCGACGCGCTGCAGCGCCTCGGTCACGTACAGCTCGGTCACCTGGGCCCGCTCGATCGAGCCGTTGGCCCGGCACCAGGCGATCTGCTGGCCCTTGCGGATCTCGCCGTGGCGCACGCGGCAGATCGCAAGGCGCCCCACATACGGTGAGGCGTCGAGGTTCGTGACCAGCGCCTGCAGCGGGTGCTCGGGGTCGTGCGTCGGCGCAGGTATGCGCTGCAGCAGAAGGTCCAGCAGCGGAGCGAGATCGCCCTCTGACAGCGCCTGCCCGGGCTCGTAGGACAGCGAGGCCACGCCGGCCTTGGCGTTGCAGTAGACGATCGGGAACTCGATCTGCTCCTCGTCGGCGTCGAGATCGAGGAACAGCTCATAGACCTCGTCCACGACCTCCGCTACACGCGCGTCGGACCGATCGACCTTGTTGATCACGAGGATCACCGGCAGCTTGGCCTCCAGCGCCTTGCGCAGAACGAAGCGCGTCTGCGGCAGCGGCCCCTCGGACGCGTCGACCAGCAGGAGCACGCCGTCGACCATCGTCAGCCCGCGCTCGACCTCGCCGCCGAAGTCGGCGTGTCCGGGCGTGTCGATGATGTTCAGCTTGACGCCGCGGTAGTGCAGCGAGGTGTTCTTGGCGAGGATCGTGATCCCCTTCTCGCGCTCGAGGTCCATCGAGTCGAGCACCCGCGTGGCCACGTCCTGGCCGCTGCGAAAGGCCCCAGACTGCCACAGCATGGCGTCCACGAGGGTGGTCTTGCCGTGGTCGACGTGCGCGACGATCGCGACGTTTCTGATGTCCTCTCTGGCGACGAGCACGGCGACAGGCTAGCGGCGAAGCCGCGCGCGGCCCGCGAACACGCCGCTCGCGCCACGCGACGGCCGCAGCCCGCGCCACGCGACGGCAGCAGCCGCGGCGGGTGCGAGCGCTGGCCGCGAGCTAACAGGATCTTCACACGTGCCGCCGCGCTCGCGGGCAAGCAGATCGCGAGGGCTGGCGATCGCGCCCTCCGTCACATGTCAGAACGCCTCTCAAAGCCGCTCGACCACCTACTCACGCGGCGTTCCTTGTTGCGCTACGGCGGCTCGCTGGGCGCCACCGTGGCCGGCATGTCGACGATCGGCGGCCTGTTGCGCAGCACGTCGGCCGCCGCCAGCGCGATCCGTGCGCCTGACAGCCTGCCCGACCCGACGCGGCCCGCTGGCACCGCCACCGAGTCGCTGCCGTTCGAGCACATCGTGGTCGTGATGATGGAGAACCACTCCTTCGACAACCTGCTCGGGGCGCTCGCGCTGTCGGGTCAGCCCCGCGCTGACGGATTGCGCTTCGACGCGTCCGGGAGGGCCCTCAACAGCAACCCCGGGCCCGACGGCGCAGTCCTCGCATTCCCGTTCCCATCGACGGCCCAGGGCCCGCACGTCTCACAGGCCTGGAACGCGACGCACGAACAGATCGACGGCGGCAAGATGGACGGCTTCGTTCGCTCAGTGGATGCAGATCAGCCGATGGGCTATTGGACCGAAGACGTCCTGCCCTTCGCCTACTCGCTGGCGCGCACGTTCACGGTCGCCAACCGCTGGTTCTGCTCTGCGCCGTGCCAGACCTATCCCAACCGGCGCTTTCTGATGGCCGGGACGGCATACGGCGACATCGCGACCGACAACGAAAGCCTCAGCGATCCGCCGCCTCCCAACGGCACCATCTTCGACCGACTGCACGCCTACGGCATCAGCTGGCGCAACTACTTCACCGACCTGCCCCAGACGGCGATCATCCCGTCGATCGTCGAGCGCTACGCGCCGAACCTCGCCTCGCTCGCCCAGTTTCGCCTCGACTGCGCGGCGGGCGTGCTCCCAGCGGTGAGCTTCGTCGACCCGGAGTTCGGAGCGCTATCCGCCGTCGGCTCGGGCCTGGCCTCGCTGCCGGCCCTCTCGAGCCTCGCGGGCACGCTTGAAGCCACCGGCGGCGATGAGGAGGACCCGCAGGACATGGCCTACGGCGAGTCGTGGGCCTACTCGGTCGTCGAGGCCGTGTTGAGCTCGCCCGCCTGGCCGCGCACGCTGTTGATCTACACCTACGACGAGCACGGCGGCTACTACGACCACGTGCCGCCCCCGGCTGCGATCGCACCCGACTCGATCCCCCCGCAACTGGGCCCCGACGACGTGCCGGGCGGCTATGACATCTACGGTCCGCGCGTGCCTGCGGTGGTCGTGTCGCCGTACTCAAAGCCCAACGCGGTGACCAATGTGGTGCACGACCACACGTCGGTGCTAGCCACGATCGAGGCCAAGTGGAACCTCCCGGCGCTGACCTATCGCGACGCCAACGCCAAGACGGTCCTTGACTTCCTCGATCTGCCCGCGGCCGCGTTCCTGCAACCTCCGGCGATCGCTCGCCCGCCGGCGCCGACCGCCGCCATCGCATGATCGGCACAGGCGCCAGCGTGGATCACCGAGCTCGCTCGAGCCGCTGCACGACGGCCCGCAATGCGCTGCTGCGCCGCGCCACCGCCCTCGGCTGCGCGGCGCTCGCGGCGTTGGTTGCGTCGCCGGCGGCCGGGGCGCGCGCCTACCAGGCCCCGAGGGTCGGCCACGTATTCGTGATCGTGCTCGAGAACCAGGGCTACGCGAGCACGTTCGGCGATCCCTCCGCCGACCCCTACCTGGCGAGCACGCTGCCTGCGAAAGGCGCGCTGCTCGAGAACTACTACGCGACCGGCCACGAGAGCAACGACAACTACATCTCGCTCGTGTCCGGCCAGCCGCCGAACGTCGCCAACCAGGCCGACTGCCAGCTGTTCACCGACGTCGAGCCCACCGCCACGCTCCCCGACGGCGTGGCGGCCGGCGCGGGCTGCGTCTATCCCTCCTCGGTGGCCAACATCGGCACGCAGCTGTCCGCCGACGGCGCGAGGTGGAAGGCCTACGAGGAGGACATGGGCAACGATCCCAATCGCGAGACGGCAGCGTGCGGGCATCCGGCGCTCGGCGCGGTCGACGAAACCCAGAAAGCCGAGGCCGGCGACGGCTACGCCACGCGCCACGACCCGTTCGTCTACTTCCATTCGGTGATTGACGAACGCAGCTACTGCGACGCGCATGTCGTCGCGCTCGGCTCGGCGAGCGGGGCGATGCCGGCAGCCGCGCTGAGCGGCGAGACCGGGCTGGCCAGCGACCTGCAATCGGCCTCGCGGACGCCGACCTTCTCGTTCATCACGCCCAACCTCTGCGACGACGGTCACGACTACCCGTGCGTCAATCAGCCGAGCGGCGCCTCGGCGCAGGCGGACATCGACCAGTTTCTCGAAACGTGGGTCCCGAAGATCACGAGCTCTGCCGCGTTTCGCCAGGGCGGCCTGCTCGAGATCACCTTCGACGAGTCTGACGGTCCCGAATCGGACTCCTCGGCATGCTGTGAAGAGCTGCCCGGCCCCGGCTCGCCGCTGCCCGGCATCACCGGCCCGGGCGGCGGCAGGGTCGGCGCGGTCCTGCTCTCGCCGTTCATCCGGCCCGGGACCGTGAGCACCGTCGCCTACAACCACTACTCCTCGCTGGCCAGCTGGGAGTCGCTGCTCGGGCTGCCACGACTGGCCTATGCCGCAAGCGTGCCGAGCGTGTTCGGCCCAGACGTCTTCACCGCGACGGGCTGATCGGAGCTTCCGGCCATCACGCGCCGGGCGCCGCCAGTGTGACATCGACACCGGCGCGGTTCGGGCTGCGGTCGCCCGGGCGCGCACGCCGCTCAAAGTGTGTCGAGCGGCACCCCGACGATCTTCAGCCTGCGCGTCAAACCATCGAGGGCGAAGTCACGCAGCTCATCGGCAGAAGCGCCCAGGGCGCCAGCGTCAGCGCCGGCCGGTGGCGTCAAGGACTCTGCGACTGCCGGAAGGAGGTCGCGCAGAGTGGCACGTACGACGTCGCCCAGACGGGCGTCTTTGGCGACCGTCTGGCGCAGAAACCAGATCCCGTAGCCGATGTGGCGATGCTCATCGTGGTGAATCTTGGTGTAGCCCGCGACAAACCCCGGCAGCAGGCCCTCGCGATCCAGGAAGCGGGTCGAGAACTCAAACGTCGTTAGACCGAGGGTCGCCTCGAGGACAAGGTGGTAGATGGTCACGAAAGCAACCTTCGCGGCGACATCCTCCGGATGCGCGACCAGGCGCTCGTGGGCTGCGACCAGCTTGTCATCGAAGATCGTCTGGAAGGCCGGCGATGTCTGCTCGCGGGCGCGCTCGACGTGCGCGGCGATGAGCGCGGGCTCCGAGACGACCTCGTCCTGAAAGCGCGCGTAGAACTGCATGTGCCTGGCCTCATCCACCTGCTGGGTGGCGAGGAACGTCACTTCCTCCTCGCTGCCCCTCGCTCCCACCAGTCCTGAGAACTTCGTTGTGATCCGCTCCTCGGCCACCATCAGCGAGCCCAGGACGAACGACACGAGTGAGCGGTCCTCCATCGCTCCCCATTGATCGCGGTCGGCGGACAGATCGACGTCCCATGGACTCCACTGGCTCTCCTCCCAATGGCGGTAGAGCGTCTGCGGATCGTGCAGGTGCAAGTTGGCGGAGGGACTTGGCTTTAGCTCAGCCATGCCCGCAGGAAGCGCGTTGCCGTTGCGCGGATGGTCTCCTTGCGAGCCTCGCTCATGCCGAGTGCCCGCTCGGCTTGCGCGCGCGCACGATCGCCGCCGCGGCCTTGTCGTGCACCCGGTGAGTCTCGCGAATCTCGACGTCCACCAAACCGGCGTCCGTGAGCGCCTCTTCAAACTCTCGCTGGGTCAGTGCCCCGGCGATGCAGCCGGTCCACTGCTGCATGTCGGCGCGCGTGGCGTCGTCCATGTCCTCATCGGCGATCACGTCGGAGATGGCGAACCGTCCCCCGGGGCGCAGTACCCTCGCGGCCTCCCGTAGTGCCTTCGGCTTGTCGCCGGAGAGGTTCAATACGCAGTTTGAGATCACGACGTCGACGCTTGCGTCTGGGAGCGGGATCGCCTCGATGTAGCCCTTGTGGAACTCGACGTTCTGGACGCTCGCCTCTGCGGCGTTGCTGCGGGCGAGCGCGAGCATCTCGTCGGTCATGTCGAGGCCGATCGCGCTCCCGCTGGGTCCCACGCGACGGGCGGATATCAGCACGTCCGCGCCTGCGCCTGAGCCCAAGTCGAGGACGGTCTCGCCCTCCTTCAAATCGGCGACCGTTGTTGGCACGCCGCAGCCCAGGGACGCGGCGACCGCTGCCTGCGGCGCCGCAGCTGCCTCGCCGGACTCATACAGCGCGCTGCCGAATACCTGCTTACCGGATGAATCGGTAGTTGACACGGCTGGTCCGCAGCGCCGGGACGCGCCGGCTGGCGGGTCGGCCTCGCCAAAGGGCCGGCGCTCGGCGACCGCGCCAGCCGCAGCGGCGTAACGCTCCCTAACCTGCTCACGGACCTCAAACTCAGCCGCCGTGGCACCGGCATCGCAGGCGCAGCCCTCGCCATGGCCGCAGCAGTCGGCCTTCTCGCTCGGCTCGCAGCAGGCTCTCCGCAGGCCCTGAGCACAACAGGCGCTTGCATCATCGGTCAGGTCAACCATGCCGATAACTCCTTGAGGGCGTCGGGGATGACGTAGTAGTAGGCCCACAGGCCGGGGCGCTCTGACGCCACGATCCCGGCATCGCGAAGCTTCTTTAGATGATGGGAGAGCGTGGGCTGGGAGACGTCAAACAGCGGCACCAGCTCACAGACGCAGACCTTGCCGGCGTGCTTGCGCAGGACATCCACGAGCTGTAGGCGGATCGGATCGCCAAGCGCCTTGGCGACCTCGGCCATCCGCAGCGCGTGGTCGCGTGCCACGTCGGGATAGACGACGGGCTCACAGCAACGCTCGCCGGCCGCTCGCTTCTGCTTGGGCACCAGCTCCAGATCGACAGACATCTATCTACTTATATCACTAACACTCACGTCTGTCGATGTAATACGATCGGGCCATGAGTGCTGACGCTGCACCGTCCGGCGACCAGGTGTGCGAGCGACCCATCAGGTACGTGCTGTTTGTCTGCAACCACAACGCAGGGCGCTCGCAGATGGCGCAGGCGTTCTTCGAGCGCAACGGCCTCGATGACGTGTGCGCCGAGTCCGCCGGGACCGAACCTGCGTCTGAGATCTGGCCGGTCGTGATCGATGCGATGCGCGAGGTCGGTTGCGACCTCGCCGGGCGAAAGCCCAAGAAGCTCACGCTTGAGATGCAGCTGCACGCGGACTGGGCGATCACGATGGGATGCGGCGACGCCTGCCCGTACGTGCCCACGATGGTGGAAGCGTGGGACATACCCGATCCCGCCGGCAAGCCGATCGGGGACGTGCGCGCGATCCGCGACGGGGTGCAGGCGCATGTCTGCGAGCTGATCGCACAGCGCCTTGACGCCATCCGCACCGATCGCACCGCGCATGAGCTACGCCTCACGCGGCTGCTGCCGATGCTGGCCGATGAGTTCGCTGACACCAAGCCGGCAGAGGAAATTCGGGCGTGCGCCGACGCGGTCCTCGAGCGCTTCGACGGAGCACGTGTGCGCACGCACGTGATGACCCTCGCGCACCGCCAAACGCGCGAGTGCCTGCGCAAGGACACCTGCGACGTGCTCGCCGAGCGGGAGGGATCGTGAGCTGCGACCTCGGAACGGTTGCGGTCATCACCGATATCCACGGCAACCTGCCCGCGCTGCAAGCTGCCCTGGCACGGATCGAGGAGCTTGACATCGAGCGCGTGTTCTGCGGAGGGGACCTCGTGGGCTACGGCCCTCATCCCAACGAGGTATGCGAGCTGATCGCCGAGCGCGAGTTCCCCACGATCTACGGCAACTACGACTACGCCATCGCGCGCGACGAAGAGGATTGCGGCTGCGCGTATGTCACTCCGCATGACCGCGAGCTTGGCCAGCTGTCAGTTGACTGGACGCTCGCGAACACCAGTCAGGCGTCCAAGAACTTCATGTTCGGCCTGCCGTTTGATCTGCGCTTTCAGGTAGGCGAGATCGATGTGCACCTGGTTCATGGTTCGCCGCGTAAAGTCAACGAGTACCTGTTCGAGGACAAGCCGCCGCGTCTATTTGAGCGTCTCGCCGACGCCGAGCGCGATCCCGTCCTTGTCTTCGGCCACACCCACAAACCGTGGGTTCACGAGTACGGCGGCGTGCTGTTCGTCAACTGTGGCTCAGTCGGCAAGCCAAAGGACGGAGACCCTCGCGGGGCCTTCGCTTTGTTGAGGGCACCGGCAGACGTAGTGGAGGTAAGCATCGAGCGCGTGGACTATGACGCTGATGCCGTCGCTGCCGAGGTTCGCGAGGCCGGGCTGCCGGGCGAGTTCGCCGACAAGCTCGTGACGGCAGCCTGAAGGTGAACGCCACATCGTCATTCACAAACGCGGCATCGGGGCCATGAGCCAGCCGATCTCGCGACGCCTGCTCGCGGAGTACGTCGGCTCGGCGTTCCTCGCCGCGCTCGTGATCGGCTCGGGTATCGCCGCGCAGCACCTCTCCCCGGGCGACGTCGGTCTTCAGCTGTTCGAGAACGCCGCGGCGACCGGCGCGGGGCTGTTCGCGATCATCCTCATGTTCGGAGCCGTCTCCGGCGGGCACTTCAATCCCGTCGTCTCATTCGTCGACGCGAGCTTCGGCGGGATGCGCTGGCGCGACGCCGCCGCCTACGCGCCCGCCCAGATCGCCGGCTGCATCACGGGTGCCGTCGTCGCCAACGCGATGTTCGCGGAGGCTCTCGTGTCGATCTCCACCAAGCATCGGGCCTCGGTGCCCCACCTATTCTCCGAGGTGGTCGCGACGCTCGGCCTCATGCTGGTGATCTTCTCGCTCACCCGCACCCGACGCGGCGCGGCGACGCCGGCTGCGGTCGGCGCCTACATCGCTGCCGCGTACTTCTTCACGAGCTCAACGAGCTTCGCGAACCCCGCGATCAGCATCGGGCGCATCTTCTCCAACACGTTCGCCGGCATTGCACCGTCATCGGTGCCGGGATTCATCGGGGCGCAGGTCGTCGGGGGCCTGGCTGCGATCGCGCTGCTGCGAATCCTGTACCCACACGTGACGCCAGAGGAGGCCGCAGAGGTCATGCTGCCCCACGGCGACGGACGCTCAGAGCCCGATGCGGCCTCGGGCACCGGCACGACGATCGACGTGCACACCCACCCCAGCGCGCGCTGACCCGACGCCGCGCAAGGCGCGATCCCGGAAAGTCGCGGGCGATCGGGCCAACGATCGAACCGGTGACCTCCTACTTGCCAAGGAGCAGGCACCGCGGACCGTGCTCAGCGGCGGGCGCGCGCCGCTCGCGGAGCGGCGCGCAGACCAAAGCGGGCGAGCGCCGAGGGATAGCGTTCGGCGCGGGCGACCGTCTCTGACAGCGCGGCGGCAAAACGCCTTACCTCATCCTCCTCGATCACGAGCGCCGGCAGTCCCTTGATCACGTTCATCCGATGACCGGCGACCTGGCAGAGAATGCGGTGCTCGTGAAACAGCGGGACCGTCACGAGCTGCGAGAACAGGCCGGGCTGGCGATGCTCCACCATCTCCCACAGCGATCGGCGCGCGCGACCAGGCGGCGGACCGAACTCGATCGCCCACATCAGCCCGACGCCGCGCACGTCGGTGACGACCTCGTGGCGCTCCATCAGCGGTCTCGTGAGCTCGAGCAGCAGATCGCCCATCTGCCGCGCTCGCTGCACCAGCGCCTCGCGATCGAGCACGCGAAGCGTCGCCAGCGCGGCGGCGGCGGCGAGGTCGTTTCCGCCGAACGTCGAGCCGTGGCGAACGGCCCGCTCCATACCGTCGAACACGCGGTCGAAGGCCGCGCGCGAGACGAGCACGGCGCCGATCGGCACGAAGCCGCCCGACAGCGCCTTGGCCAGGCAGATGAGGTCGGGTTCCAGGTCCCAATGCTCGCCGGCGAGGAAGCGGCCGGTGCGCCCGATGCCCGTCTGGACCTCGTCTAAGACCAGCAGCGTGCCGGCGTCGCGGCACAGCCGCTGAGCGCCCGGCAGGTAGCCATCGGGCGGCAGGTTGACGCCCTTGCCCTGCACCGGCTCGACGACAAGCGCCGCAACGTCGCCGCGCGCAAGCTGGGACTCCAGTACGTCCAGATCACCCCAGGCGACGGGGTCACAGGCCGGAACCAGGGGGCCGAAGCCGTCGCGAAAGATCCCATCGCCGTTCAGCGACAGCGCCCCGAGCGTGAGCCCGTGAAAGGCGTGCTCGGCGTACAGCACGCGCGGGCGCCCCGTCGCTGCGCGGCTGATCTTGATCGCCGCCTCGACGGCCTCTGTGCCGCTGCTGGCCGGCACCATCGCGCCTACGCTCTGCGGGGCGCGATCGACCAGCTGCTCGGCCAGCACGCCGCTGAGCAGCGTGACCCCGAGCTGGGGCAGGTTGCCGGTGCGCGCCGCCATCACGCCCTCGATTGCCGCGATCACCTCGGGGTGGTTGCGCCCGACGGCGAACACGCCGTATCCGCCGAACATGTCCAGATAGCGCGTGCCGTGTGAGTCGATCAGATGGGCTCCCTCTCCCCCGCTCCAGACCCTGTCGAAGCCGAGCGTGCGCAGGATCCGGCCCATCTGTGGATTCAGGAAGCGCTCGTTGAGCGCCATCTCCTCGCCGGTTCTCGAGCTGAGGATCTCGCGCACCGGTGGCGGGGTCGAGCTGGACACCGGATTAAGCGTATGCCAGACGCCGACACACCCCCGAGGCGCTGCCAGACGATCGCGCGCCGATACGCGTCCAGCAGGCGGCCACCAGGGCTGTTCGGTGATCCGCACGGGCACGCGGCGCGTACAGTCAGGCGATGTCACCGCTGCGTCGACCCGCCGCGCATTGGCGAAGCAGCCTGCGCAAGCTCGCCGACGAGGAGCTGATGCAGCTCGTGGCAGCCGGCGAGGCCGACGCCTTCGAGGTGGTCGTCGAGCGACACTCAGACGCCGCTTTCTCGCTGGCATATCGCATGTGCGGGCGGCGCTCGCTGGCCGAAGACGTCGCTCAGGAGGCCCTGCTTGCTGTCTGGCGAAGCGGCGCACGGTATGACCGCTCGCGCGCGAGCGTGCGCACCTGGGTGCTCGGCATCGTACACAACCGCGCCGTCGACGCGCTGCGCCGCAACAGTGTGCACGAGCGCCGGCGAGCCGAGGACGAGGGGCTGCAGGAGACCCTGCAGGCGCCCGATCAGACCGACGCGCAGGCGATCGCGAACACCGCCTCCGGTGAGATCCGCGGGGCGCTCGATGAGCTGCCCTCCGAGCAGCGCAAGGTCATAGAGCTAGCCTATTTCGGCGGGTTCACGCACACCGAGATCGCAGCGATGCTCGACGCACCGATCGGGACAGTCAAGGGACGGATGCGCCTGGGGCTGCACAAGCTTCGCGAGACGCTTGCCGGCTGGGAGGCGGTCGGGGTATGAGTTCGCGTGAGCCGCACACCGACTGCGCGCACGCCGTCGACGCCGCACCCTACGTGCTCGGCGCGCTCGCCGACCGGGACCGCTATCGCGAACACCTGACGACATGCTCGACCTGTCGCGCGGAAGTCGCCGAGCTGCGGCTCGTCGTTGACAGGCTGCCGAGCAGCGTTGCCGCACATGCCGCTCCTGCCGCGCTGCGCGAGCGCGTGGTTGCGCAGGCTCGCTCGGAGGCGGAGCTGCTGAACGCCGCTGGGACCGAGGCCGACCAGCCTCCGCGGGTGCGCCCCTGGCGCAGTCGCCGGATCTCGCTCGCCACGGCGGGCGCCGCGATCGCCGCCGCCACGGCGATCGCCGTCGCCGTCGCGCTCAGCGTCGGCTCATCGCCGCAGGCGCCGGTGACGACCTCCCGTCGGGCGGCAGTGACCATCCCCGGGGCCAGCGCTTCGCTGCGCGAAATCGACGGCCGAGGCGAACTGGTCGTCTCGGGCATGCCCCCGCCCCCCCCTGGCAAGATCTATGAGGTGTGGCTGGGACACGGGTCACGAGCGCCCCAGCCGACCGATGCGCTGTTCGGCGTGACCGGCGCCGGCAGGGGCTCGGTCGCGGTCACGAGCTTGCGTGATGCCACGGAAGTGCTGGTCACCGCGGAGCCGCTCGGCGGGAGCTTGCACCCCACGAGCGCCCCGCTGATCCGCGTCATAGTCTGACGCGCAGCGCACACCCTCAGGAGCGCGTAGGCGGAAGTCGCTCGACGACCGCGGCGCGATCGGTGCCGTGCGTGCGCAGCACGTGGTCGAAGTCCGTGCCGTACACGTACATCACGGCCTCCAGCACATCGAGCGTCCCGACGACCGCCGCTCCGTGCTCGCCTGCGATCTGGACAGCACGCGTGCTCACCCACCCGACCGTGTCGCGACCGGCGTCGAGGTCACGCGGCTGGTCCGCGGCGGGCTCGTCGAGCTCGGCAAGCGCCATCTCGCTCACGCCGAGCGCCTGCAGGAGCGCGCCGGACTCGCCGTACAGGCGCAGCACTCGAAGCCAGCGCTCCGCCTCGCCCTCGAGGCCGTCGGCGAACGGCATCGCCGTCGACGCGATCCCCAGCACGATGGCCGCGTCAGGGGCGAGCTTGGGCCCGGCTCCGCGGGTCCGGTCAACGGCTGCCTTGGCGTCACCCGGCACGAGCCACCTGCTTTCTGACGTGTGCAAGCGCGGCATCGACGGTCGCGAATATGGCGAACGCGCCATCCATCCCGGAGGCCTTGAAGACGCTCAGCAGCCGCGGCTGAGAGCAGGCGATCGCCAAGCGCGCGTCACTGTCGATGCCGCTGCGCACGCCGATCAGCGCGCCGACGGCCGTCGCGTCGACGAGCGTGGCGCGAGAGAGATCGACGACCAGCTGGCTGCAGCCCGCCTCGTATGCCTCGAGCAGCATCCACTTCAGGCGCGGCGCCCCCGCGAGGTCGAGCCCTCCTTCGACGACGACCACGCACGTCTGCTCATCGGGCAGGCTGCGCCCGATGTCAAAGGCGACGGGCTTCGGAGGGTCCTGAATCGCGGCCCGGCTGGGCATCTTGTCCTCGCTTCATGCGTCGATCTAGAGACAGGCTGCGGGCGCCTACCCGAGCCGTCCGTGGCTTGGGGCCAACGAGAACAGCGTCGGCAGGTCGCGCGCACCGGGTTACCCGGCCCGCGCGTCATCAACGAGTGTCCGGTGGCGGGCGGTAGGCCTGAGGCGATCCGCACCGCGACGATGAGTTTTGATCCGCACGGCGGTCGACGAGGGAGGATGTCGAGAGAGACCAGTAGCCAACCGCCCCAACGACCCGGCCGCCAGCTCCGACCACCGCCGCCCAGCCGTTGCGCACCGCCGCGGGCGTGCCGCCCGTGCGCCCGAGAGCGCCTCGACCCCCAGTCGCCGGGGGTCGAGGCGCTCCTGCGCTGCCGGCGATCGGGCCTCGAGCGGCCCGATCGCCTGCGGTCGTTCTAGAACGGCATGTGTTCAGCCCCGGGCAGCTGGTTCTCCAGTTCCCCTGGGTTGCAGTCGTAGGGCTTGAGGAACGAGCTTCCCAGTACGCATCGGAACATGCTCTGGTTGGTCTCGCTCGGCGCCCCGGACAGACCCGCGTTCGGGAACGTTTTGGACACCATGTAGGCGGGGCCGGTCTGGCGTGCTTTCATGCCCTGTTCGAAGGCGTAGCCGTCGTCCAGGAGTTCGGCCTCGCTGAATGCGGTGCCGATGAAATCGACGCCGATCGGGTCGCCGCCCTGGCTGCTGTTCTGGGCGCCGAACCCGGCCGGAACCGTCAGCACCGGGTAGCCGGCTCGGTCGGCGATCCCCACCAGCGGGCTGCCGTTCGGCACCATGATCGCCGAGTCGCCGCCCGATTTGAGGATGCCGTCGATGACTTCTTGGTCTTCTTTCTTTCCTTTCGCGAGATTTTCTTCGTAGCTGACCGTTGTCGCCGGGTTTGAGGTTTCCACGGCCTCGGCGGCAAGCAGCCCGCCCTGTCCGTATTTCAGACCCTCAACCGGGTTTGCGTTGTTGTATTCGATGATTTCCTGCAGCGATTTGGCGCCTTTGCTGTGCTTTGTGAATCCCTTCGGGGTCGACAGGAAGACGTTCAGATCGCTGTGGAACTCGTACGGGATGATGCTCGGCGCCGTCGTGCCCGTGCCGGGCGTCACTTCGTTGGTCGTCGCCCCAAGCGACGCCAGCTTGGCCACCGCTTCGGGGTACGGGGCGGTGGTGACTTTCGCGATCACCGCGACTTTCTTGCCGCTCAGCGCCGTGGGCGACAGGCCCGCCAGGTAGTTCGGCACCGGCGGCTTGCCCAGCGTCGCCGGGTCGCTCGGGTCCGGACCGGCCAGCACGCCCAGCGTGGTCGCCACGTCGGTGACCGTCTGGCCGATCGGGCCCGGCGAGTCCTGTGACTTGGCAACCGGCAGCGTGCCCGTGCGACTGACCAGCCCGACCGTCGGCTTCAGACCCACGACGCCGGCGTTGCTCGCCGGCGCGATGAGCTGGGCCGCTTCGGGCGAGGTCTCCATGCCGATGGCCAGCGGCGAGTAGCCGATCGACACCGAATCCGCCGAACCGCCAGAGGAGCCACCGACGTTCTTGTTGGTGTCGGATGCCAGCAGCACCTGGCCACCCAGTGACGAGTAGCCCTGCGGCATGTTCGGACCTTCGAACGCTCCGCCGAGCTCGGTCGTATTCGTGTCACCGAGCACGATCGCTCCCGCCGCCTTGAGCTTGGACACGATCGTCGAGTCGGCCTTGGGGAACATGTCCTCCAAGGCGATCGAGCCGGCGCTCGTCGGTAGGCCGGAGGCGTTCATCGAGTCGTCCACGACCACCGGGATGCCGGCAAGCGGTCCAAGAGGCGCTTTCTTCTTCTTGAATCGCAGGTGGTCGATTTCTTCGGCTTCTTCTTCGGCGTTTTCGTTGATGTTGCGGATCGCCTGGATCGCCGGGCCGTTCGCGTTGGTCAGAGCGATGCGGTAGAGCTCGGCCTTCACCAGCTGCTTTGAGGTCAGCGTCTTGGCGTTCATCATTTCCTCGAGCGTCGCCGCCGAGGTGGTTTCCAGCGAGAACGGCAAGATCTTCGGCTGCTTGCCGATTTCTTCGGTCACCGATACGTAGTCAGGGTTGCAGTGACCCCGGCTCGCGAACGGCTCGGCGGGTTCGGTGTGCGCACAGCGGTAGAACGCAGGGTCGACCATGGCGGGCGACTGCTGCAGTTTCAGTGACTGTTCGATCACGTAACCCACGCCGATCATGTTGAACTCGTCGTAGGCGCCGCCGTCGATGTCGATCCCGATCGGGCGCCGCTGCGTTGCGGTGTAGCCTCCCGGCACGACCATCAGCGGCATTCCGGCCTGTGCTGCGCTTGGAACCGTGCCGATAAAGGCAATCACCGGTCCTCCGCCGCCGCTGGGTTCGTTCATCATCTTTTCGATCGCCGCCTGCGTCGCTTTCTTCTCTTCTGGCAGGATTTCTTCGAATTCTTTCTGGTTTTTGCCGCCGAACACGTCTTCGGCTTCGGACTCTTTGGCGTGTGTCGAGTTTCCGTCCTTCTCGCCCTCCTGCGGGTTGGTGTTATCGGTTGCGACCTCTTCCAGGAGGCTGTGCACGGGCACTTTGGAACCGAGGTGCTTGTAGTACGCGTCGATCGTCGCGTGCGCCTCATAGCCACTCGGCAGACTGCGCGTTTTTTCCGCAGTCGTCGGTGCGTCGGCTACCATGATCGCGCCCGCCGCTTCCAGAGCGGTGACCGCTTTCTGGTTTGCTTCCTGGGTCGGGCTCGGCGTGCACGTGGTCGCCGGCGGGACGATCGTGCACGTGGTGTTGTTGTAGCCGATGCGCTTGCCATTGACGAAGCTCATCGTGAGCGCTTCTGAGTAGTTGGGCACTTTCGTGAACGGCGCCGGCAGGATGTCGTCGTTTTTGAGGAAGTTGGGACCCTCCATGCCTTCGTACTCTTCATTGCTTTCCGGATCGGTTCCGGGGACCTCGGCCAGCGACTGTAGGGTCAGCGCGGCGTCCGTAACGGTCTTCTCCATCGGGCCCGCGGTGTCGCGCGAGACGTCGATCGGGGCAATGCCGAAGCCCGGCACGAGGCCGAGGGTCGGTTTGATCCCCACGATCTCCTCCGCGGTCGATGGGCTGATGATCGAACCGCCCGTTTCGGTGCCGATCGTCAACGGGACGAGCCCCGCTGCCTCAGCCGCGCCCGAACCCGAGGAGGACCCGCTCGGTCCCTCTGCGGCGTCATTGGCGTTCAACACCTGGCCGGTCACGTTGGAGAAGCCCGACGGCTGGCTGCCGAAGCTGTTCGCCCACTCGGACAGGCCGAGCTTGCCGAGGATGACCAAGCCGTGCGCGCGCAGGTTGCGCGCCACGCCAGAGTCCTTTTCGGGGAAGGATTCGCGCAGCGCCCAATCACCGGCCGTGGTGTACATCGGCGTTGCATCGATGATGTCCTTCAGCCCGATCGGCACGCCCATCAACGGGCCGAGGATGATCCCCTTCCTGCGGTCCTGGTCGGTCTTCTTGGCTTCTTCGATCGCCAGCGGGTTGAGCTGCGTGACAGCATTCAAACCTGGCCCCGCCTTGCTCAGCGCGGCGATGCGCGCGTAATAGTCCTTGACGAGTTCCACCGAGGTGATCTCGCCTTTTTCGAGCATCTGCTCGGCTTCGGCTGCAGTGAGCGTTTCGAGGTTGAGTGGCTTAGCGCTCGCCGACGCGCTGCCGAGCAGCCCGAATGGGACGAGCAGCCCGAGGGCGGCAAGGAGCAGCGCTAAGCGCTGGCGCAGAGTGTGAATCATCACGTGGTTCCTTCCAGTGGGTTAGTTGGCTATGTCACGCAATGGGAACGGCGAGCACTAGCACTGACAGCTCGGCCCCCTCGCAGCCAAAGCCAGGATGCTCCCTCACGGCACACTCCGTTGCCCGTATCGATCTAGGTGATGTGAACCCTCCCATCTGTGAGACGCGTGTCAATCAGCCAGCTGTCTAGGATTCCCCGACGCTCGGTTGTGCGGCTGTCCATGCGCCGACGCGGACACGGCTCGATCAGCTTTCGCCGGCTACTGGTAGGTCCGGCGTGTGGGCCTCGGCTCTGAGCTCAGCGTGTGTCACTGTGTGCTAATCAGCACGCGATAGGACCGCCGGATGGCCGGGATCGTGATATTGGCTGCAGGGGCGAGGGCTGGCGGCAGAACACGGACGCGTCCCGATCACAGGACCGGGGCGCGAGAAGCTGCTAGGACTGCTGGGGTGAGGAGGGTCGCGGGTCCCAGCCGCACGGCGACCGGAGGGTCAGCCTTCCCCAGCCTGGCGCTATTGCGCGTTGCCAGCGCCGGGCAGTCTCCGCGACCCAGCTCGCTCTGGTCGGAGAGCTCGTTTCTCTCGCTGGGCTCGCGAGGTTCGTTCATGTCGATCGGATCGGTGGGATCGGCGCTCTCGATCGGATCGGTGGGATCGGCGCTCTCGATCGGCTCGATCGCATCCGTCTACTCGGTGTTCTCGATCGGGTCGGCCTGGTCGTTTGGCGCGGTGATGTCAGCGCGCGCACAGAGCTCTGTGCTGTCCTACCGTGGGAGCGGCGCGGTCCTCGGCAGATCGGTGCGCGGGCAGCCAGGGGCCGCGCTGGCCGGCACGCTGCTCGCGATCGCCGCGGGCCTGATCGCGCGCGGCGCGCTCAGGCGCTAAGCGAGGCCGACGGGGCCGGCGCCTGCTCATCGCTCGCGCCGGGGTAGTCATCGGCGTAATGTGGGAGACGACGGTTTCCCAGACGTCACAGGAGGAGAGCAATGGCCACCAGCACCCAGCCGCGCGCCACGACCCCGAGCGACGAGGACGCTGCCGCGATCATCGAGCTGCAGGAGATCGTCGCGCGACAGCGTGCCGCGTTTTTGGCGAACCCCTTCCCGGCGCTGGAGGAGCGGCAGGGGCTGCTGGGCGCTCTGGCGGGATGCTGATCAGCCACCGCGCAGCGATCCAGGAGGCGCTGAGCAGCGACTTCGGCGCGCACCCGGCGCTCGCGACCGACCTCATCGAAGTGCTCGGCCCGGCCGGGCGCGCGGTCTATGCCGCCGAACAGCTGGCGAACTGGATGGCGCCGGAGCCGCGCCCCGCAAACCCCGCGCTGTACGGCTCAGGGCGCGCGTTCGTCGCGCCGCAGCCCAAGGGGGTCGTCGGCAACATCGTTCCCTGGAATTTCCCATTCGACCTGTCGATCGGCCCGCTCGTCGAGATGCTGGCCGCGGGGAACCGCGTCGTCATCAAGCCGTCTGAGTACACACCTGCATGCGCGGAGCTGATGCGGGCGATGATCCATGCGTCGTTCGATCGCGACCGGGTTGACGTCGTCGTCGGTGGCCTTGAGCTCGCGCGGGCCTTCACGCGGGTTCGCTGGGACCACCTCCTGTACACCGGCAGCCCGGCGGTGGGGCGCGAGATCGCCAAGGCGGCGGCCGAGCAGCTCGTGCCCGTGACCCTCGAGCTGGGCGGCAAGTGTCCAGCGATCCTCACCGAGGACAGCATCGATGCGGAGTCGATCAAGCAGGTGCTCGCGACGAAGGCAATCAAGAACGGGCAGATGTGCATCTCGGTCGACTACTGCCTGGTGCCGCGCGCACGGCTGGAGGACTTCGCGGAGCTCGCCAGCAGCTACGCGCGCGAGTCGATGCCGGGCTATTGCGCGTCGGCCAGCTGCACCGGGATCATCTCCCCCCGCCATCTCGAGCGCATTCAGCGGCTGCTGGAGGATGCGCGCTCAAGTGGCTGCGACGTGCGGCCGCTGGAAGAGGGGACAGACGCCGCGAGCGCCGAGCGTCGCCTGCCGATGTCCTTGGTGATCGACCCACCCGACGACCTTGCGCTGATGCAGGAGGAGATCTTCGGGCCGATCCTTCCGGTCAAGGCATATGACACGCTCGACGAGGCGATCGGCCGAATCAACGCCGGCGAGCGGCCGCTGGCGCTGTACGTGTTCACCAAGGATGACGCGGTTGCCGACGAGGTGCTGCGCCGCACGACGTCCGGCGGCGCGTGCGTGAACTCCGCCGCGGCTCACGGCGCGCTGCCGTCGCTGCCGTTCGGCGGCACCGGCCAGAGTGGGTCGGGACGCCACCACGGGATTGAGGGATTCCGCGAGTTTTCCAACCAGCGCGGAGTGTTCGTGCGTGGCGAGGACGACCTGCTCGAAGCGTTTGCGCCGCCCTACGGCCCGACCGCGCAGGCGATCGTCGACGAGGCGTTCGCCGCGACGGCCTGACGCGTCGCGCGCGGCTACCCGCGCCGGCGCGGCGCGCGGCCGCGCGGCTGGCTGGGGGCGTCGCGCGCTTTCAGCGCGGGTATCGCGCGCTCGAGCGGGCGCTGCGCGGGGACCGTCGCCCGCCTGCCGTAGTGAACGATCTGCAGCGCCGGGCCCTTGAGCAGCGAGTAGGTGGCCCGCTCGCGTCCCACCTCGACCAGCAGCGTGCGTCCGCGGAAGCCCATGCGGAAGGTCAGCCGCGTCAGCGATTGGGGCAGACGGGGCCTGAAGCTGAGGATCCCGTCGTGGTCGCGCATCCCCCCGAAACCCGCGACGGCCGCGATCCACGTGCCCGCCAGCGAGGCGATGTGCAGGCCGTTGCGCGTGTTGTGCTGGATGTCGTCGAGGTCGATGAGCGCGGCCTCGCGCAGGTAAGCGTAGGCCAGCTCGACGTGGCCGACCTCGGCGGCGATGACCGCCTGCGTGCAGGCCGACAGCGAGGAGTCGCGGACCGTCAGCTCCTCGTAGTAGTCGAAGTCGCGCGCCTTCTCCTTCTCGCTGAAGGCGTCGCCGCGCAGGTGCAGAGCCAGCACGAGATCCGCCTGCTTGACGACCTGCTTGCGGTAGAGGTCGAAGTAGGCGAAGTGCAGCAGCAGCGGATACTGCTCGGGCTCGGTGGCGTTGAAATCCCAGATCTCGTGCTCGGTGAACCCCTCCGCCTGAGGATGGATCCTCAGCGCTTTGTCATAGGGAATCAGCATGTCCGCAGCGGCGTCGCGCCAGCCGGCCGCCTCCTCGTCGTCGACTCCCAGCTGCGCGGCGCGCTCGGGATGGTGCTGCGCGGCGTGGAAGGCCAGGCGCAGGTTGCGCTCGGCCATCAGGTTCGTATACACGTTGTTGTCGGCGATCGCGCTGTACTCATCCGGACCGGTCACGCCGTCGATGCGGAAGCGACCGGCGGCGTCGTGGTGTCCCAGAGAACACCACATGCGCGCGGTTTCGACGAGCAGCTCGAGGCCGGCCCCGGCGGCGAAGTCCCGATCGTCGCTGGCGGCGTGGTAGCGGGCGACAGCGTCCGCTATGTCGGCATTGACGTGAAACGCAGCCGTCCCTGCCGGCCAGTAGCTCGAGCACTCCTGCCCGCGGATCGTGCGCCACGGAAACGCGGCGCCGCGCAGCCTGAGCGAGGCCGCGCGCTCCCGCGCGGGCCCCAACGTCAGGTGGCGCCAAAGCAGAGCGTCGCGCGCCGCGCGCGGAGCCGTGTATGTGAGCACAGGGAGAACGAAGGTCTCTGTGTCCCAGAACGCGTGGCCGTCGTAGCCCGGACCGGTCAGCCCCTTGGCGGCGATCGCCCGCTGCTCGGCCCTTGCGCCCGCCTGCAGCGTGTGAAAGAGGCCAAAGCGAACCGCCAGCTGTAGTTCGGCCTCGCCCTCGATCTCGACATCGGCGGAGTCCCAGAAGTCGCTCAGATAGTCGCTCTGGTCGGCGAGCAGCCCATCCCAGCCGCGGTGTCGCGCCTCCGCCAGCGAAGCCGCCACCTGGTCGACGATCGCCGGCGGCGAGCGCCGGCTCGACCAGCCGTAGGCCAGGAACTTGACGAGGCGAAGGGGTTCCCCGGGTGCCAGATCGGTGGACACCAGCAGGCGGCCGACATCCTCGAAGCTTTCAGACGTCCTCGTGGTCTGGGCCGGCCCGTCGATCACGTGGTCCATGGCGGCGGCCATCGTCAGCCCGCTGGCGCGCGTCGAATGCTCGAGCAGCACACGCACGTCGTCATGGCCGAAGAGCTCGGAGCGCAGCGGCGAGTTCAGCGCCGCTGCCGCACGCGGATCGTCCTCGTCGGGCGGCGGCGCCTCGTTTGCGAGTAGCTCTGACTGCACGACCACCGGCGTCTTGCCATCGAGCGGCTCGACTTCGTAGAGGATCGCCGCGATCGCGCGCTGCGAGAACGAGACAAGACGCGTTGACCTGACCCTCACGGCACGCCCGGTGGGCGACTCCCACTCGACAGTGCGGCGCAGCACGCCCGCACGGAGGTCGAGCACGCGTTCGTGGCTGCGCAGCTTGCCGTAGCGGACGTCGAATGGCTCGTCTTCGACGAGCAGGCGAATGATCTTGCCGTTGGTCACATTGATGACCGTCTGGCCGGCCTCCGGATAGCCGTACCCCGCCTCGGCGTAAGGCAGCGGCCGCACCTCATAGAAACCAGCCAGGTAGGTGCCCGACACGGCGGCCGGCTCCCCCTCGTCGAGGTTTCCGCGCAGGCCGATGTGGCCGTTGGAGAGCGCGAATATCGACTCGGTCTGGGCGAGCCTGTCCAGGTCCAGCTCGGTCTCGCGGCATACCCAGGGCTCGACGCGAAACTTGTGACTTTGGATCATCCCGCGTCCAGCAGCCGAGCCAGGTCGTCGACCACGATGTCTGCGCCATGCGCGCGGAGCTCCTCGGCCTGGCCGACGCGATCGACCCCCACGACAAATCCGAAGCGACCCGCTCGCCCCGCCTGCACGCCGGCGAGCGCGTCCTCGAACACGGCCGCCTCGGCGGGCTCGACACCCAGCGCCCGCGCGCCGGCGAGGAACGTGTCGGGCGCAGGCTTGCCAGCTAGCTGTTCGCGCTCGGCGACCACGCCGTCGATGATCGCCTCGAACAGGTCCCCGATGCCAGCCGACTTCAGCACGTCGCGGCAGTTCGTGCTCGACGAGACCACCGCGCGGCGAAGGCCGGCCGCCGCGACGGCCTTCACGTAGCGCACCGAGCCCTCATACGGCTCCACCCCCCGCTCGTGGATCAGCCTCAGCACGATCTCGTTCTTGCGATTGCCCAGCCCATGGATCGTGTTGGCGCCCGGCTCATCATCGTCGCGACCCTCGGGCAGCTCGATACCGCGCGAAGCCAGAAACGATCGCACGCCGTCATAGCGGGGCTTGCCATCGACGTAGTTGTCGTAGTCGCTGACGAGATCGAAGGCGACGAGCGCCTCGCCGGTCTCGTCAGAGCGCTGGCGAAGGTAGTCGTCGAACGTCTGCTTCCACGCAGCGGCATGCACCTCGGCCGTCTTCGTCAGGACTCCGTCGAGATCGAACAGGCAGGCCCTCAGACCGTCGGGTAGGCCAAGCACAGGTCGAGAGCTAACCAGCTTGACCGCTCGCACGTCGCTCCCGCTAGCCGGCACGAGGGTCGACCCCTTCGAGCGCCCAGTGCCGAACCACGCCGGGCAGCCATCTCCCATCCTCCTCGCGCGAGAGGATGAAGCGACTGATCGTCAGCTGGCCGCCCTCGTGGTCGCCGTAGAGCAGGTCGACGGTCAGCACTTCGCCGTCCGAAAACGCCTCCAGCAACCCCTCCCGAAAGGGATCGTCGGGCTCGCGTATCGCGCCCTGCCAGAAGCCTGTGTCGCCCGCAGGGACGTAGAGGTCGCGCGTTTGCCGGCGGTGCTCGCTCGGCTGGGCATGCGGCGTGCTGAGGTCGGGGCGGCGGGCTGCAAAGCGCCACGCGTGCAGGACCCCCAGGCCATTGCCGACGTTGCGTAGCGGGATGACCAGGTAGTACCGCTCGCCATCGCGCTCCACCGCGGCCGTCCCGCCCTCGACCCTCACCATCCGCCCGTCGCCAAAGCGGACCGTCTCGGGCGGGTCGGTCACGCGGGAGGGCACGAGCACAGGTCGCAGGCCCAGCAGCAGCGAGCGCTCGGCGACCGCGGTCGAGCGCTCCGCGATGTTTATCGAGCGCTGCCCAGAGCGCACCGAGGAGAACGTCGCGAGGGCGAGTACGAGCGTACCTCCTGCCGTCGCCAGCGAGGCGATCGTCGACCAGTCAGCCATCGGCTGGCCAGGGTATAGCCCCACTCGCGCGTGGCGGGTCCCCGGCCAGCCCAGTCCCCCACGCGGCCCCTGTGGCGATGGTCAGCCTCGCGTGAGGAATTCGACGAGCGTGTCGGCGATCGCCGTTGCAGCCAGGCGCTGAAACGAGCTTCGGACGAGCAGCGACGCGTCGGCGCCGTTGCGCATGTTCCCGCACTCGATGAGGACCTTCGGAACGGTCGTCAGGTTCAGGCCCGCGAGGTTGTTGCGCAGGGAGATCGCGAGCCGGCCGTCATAGGTGCTCTCGGGCATGCCGGTCAGCGCCCTGAAGCGTTCGCGCAGATCACGGCCCAAGCGCGCCGATGAGGCAATCACGCGATCGTTTGCGCCGTCGGCCAGTGGCTCGAGGATGGTGAAGCCCCTCCCCCCGGGAGGACCGCCGTCGGCGTGGATGTCGATCGCGACGTCGGCGTGGGCGCGGTTGAGTATCTCCGAGCGTTGGTCGACACATGGACCCACGCCGGCGTTGCTGGTCCTGGTCAGGACAACGCTCGCCCCCAGGGCGCGAACATCAGCGGCCAGGTAGCGCGCAACGTTGAAGTTGAAATGCGCCTCGGTGTAACCGCCGTCGGTTTCGGTTCCGGTGGTGTCGCACGACTCCCATTCGCGACCGTTCCACACGAGATGGTCGATGTAGGCGGGATCGGCGTAGTTGCGACCGTTGTGGCCCGGGTCGATGCCCACGACCTTCCCGGCCAGCGGGCGCGGCGCCAAGGCGGCGCTCGCGGTCGCGGCGGTAGAGAACGCCGTCTCGGTAGCGGGCGGCCGCGCGGCCGGGTCGGCCGGCGACGCGCGCGTCTGCGTGGCGGGCTGGGAGGTGGCACAGCCCGTGAGCGGCACGCTCGCAAGCGTGCCGAGCGCGATCGTCGCGAGCAATGCCCTGCGCGCGCGCCGGGAGCGCGCGGCTCCGCGAGGCTCTCGCCGGGACAGTCCGCGGGCCATCGCGAATCACCCTATCCGCGAGCGCAGATGCGTCCGGGCACGATCGCCGTGTTTCGTTTGGCCGCTCGTTAGGCTGAAGGCCCAACGGCAGGAGGAGCGGCTATGAGCGACGTGGTGCAGAAATCGGTACGGGGCGGCGTGGCGACGCTGACCCTCAACCGCCCCGATCGGCTGAACGCCTGGACGCGCGAGATGGAAGCCGCCTATTTCGGGGCACTCGAGGAATGTGCCCGATCAGAGGACGTCAGGGTGATCGTTGTGACCGGAGCGGGCCGAGGGTTCTGCGCCGGCGCGGACATGGACGGGCTGCAGGCGCTCGGCGACGATCCTCGATCAGCGGACTCCCTGCCGCGCGACCCACGCCCTCAGACCTTCCCGCGATCGATTCCCAAGCCGATCGTGGCCGCGATCAACGGAGCGTGCGCCGGCATCGGGCTCGTGCAGGCGCTGATGTGCGACCTGCGCTTCGCCGCCGAGGACGCCAAGCTGACGACAGCGTTCGCGCGCCGCGGGCTGGTGGGCGAGCACGGAATCGCGTGGATCCTTCCGCGGCTGATCGGCTCGGCGCACGCGCTCGACCTGCTGCTCTCGGGTCGCGTCGTCCTCGGCGAGGAGGCAGCAAGGCTGGGACTGGTGAACCGCGCCGTCGCACCGGCGACGCTGATGGAGGAGACGATGACCTATGCGCGAGACCTCGCGGTGAACTGCTCGCCGGCGAGCATGGCGACGATCAAGCGCCAGGTCTACGCCGACCTCGAGCGAGGACTCCCCGAGGCACTGGCCGACGCCAACCGGCTGATGCTCGAGTCATTCGCGGCCGCCGACTTCGGCGAGGGAGTGGCGAGCTTCGTCGAGCGTCGCGAGCCCAGCTTCGCCTCGCTCCAGGCCTCCTGAGCTGCGGGCGTAGGTGGTGAGCGGGTATGCGCGACCCGCGCCGGGGCTGCGGGACCGAGGCAAGCGACCAGCGGCGCAGATCGGCGCTCCGAGGACGTTCATCTGTCCAATTGCGCCATTACTGTAGGTCATCGAGGTATGCTCATTGCGATTGGGGGCGCGGTTAGTCGGACTGGCTGCTGGCGTCACCAGAGAAAGGGTCCGATGACCCCCCCCGAGACAACAGCCGAATCCGCAGCCGCGGAGCGTCGCGCGTCGCCGCCGAGCGCTCCCGCTTCCAAGACCAGACCCGACTCGTTCGACGGCGCCTCCTGGCAGGAAATTCTCGCGCCCTACGCCCAGCCGCGTGCGGGGCGGGCCTTCATCGACATCGCGACGTCCGCGGTGCCCTATCTGCTCCTTTCGGTCGCGATGTACTTTGCGATGCGGGTCTCCGTGGCCTTGGTGGTCGCGCTTGCGATCCCGACCGCCGCGCTGCTCGTGCGGACGTTCATCGTCTTCCACGACTGCACGCACGGCTCGTTCCTGCGGTCCCGCCGCGCGAATCGGTGGGTGGGCACGGTCTTCGGGCTGCTCCTGTTCGCGCCGTTTCTGCGTTGGCGCCACGATCACGCTGTCCACCACGCAACATCCGGCGATCTGGAGCGGCGGGGAGTGGGCGACGTGCGAACGCTGACGGTCGCCGAATATCAGGCGCTGGACTGGCGCGGGCGCGCGGGGTACCGCCTGCTGCGCAATCCACTGGTGATGTTCGGCTTCGGGCCGATCGTTGCGATGATGATAGGCCCTCGCATCGTCGCCAAGGGGGCGCGGCCGCGGATGCGCCGCAGCGTGATCGCGACAGACGTGGCGCTCGCGGTGCTGATCGGAGGACTGTGCTGGCTGATCGGCTGGCGCGACTATCTGCTCGTCGTCGGTCCCCCGGCCCTGCTCGCGGGGTCGATCGGCATATGGCTGTTCTACGTTCAGCATCAGTTCGAGGAGGCCTACTGGGAGAGCGGCAAGCAGTGGAGCTATGCCGACGCGGCGCTGCGCGGGAGCTCATTTCTGAAGCTGCCGAAAGTGCTCCAATTCCTGACCGGCAACATCGGCTATCACCACGTGCACCACCTCAGCGCGCGGATCCCCAACTACAACCTGCAGCGCGCACACGACGAGAACCCGATTTTCCACGACGTGCCGACCCTCTCGCTGCTCGACGCGCTGCAGGCGGTGTCGCTCAAGCTGTGGGACGAGGACGCCAAGCGCCTGGTGACGTTTGCGCAGGCGCGCAGCTGTCGCGCGCGCGCCACAGCGCTGCCGTGACGACGGTCAGCCTGGCACGCTGGCGACCGACGCCTGCGTCTCAGGGGCCGGCTGCTCGGTTGGTATTCGGAAGCTGAGGAACACCGCAAGCAGCGCGATCGCAGCCAGCGCCGACAACGACGAGCGCAGGCCCGCGATCCGCGCCGCCTCGTTTTCGTGGACGATCGTGTCGGCGACGGCGGTCGGCACCCCGGCGTTGTCGAGCGCGGTCTTCAGGTCGGCGTCGGAGACGAATGAGACGCCCTCGGACAGCTGTACGGCGGCCTTCGATTTGACCTCGGCGGGGACGGCGGGATTGGCCTTGATCCCGGTCGCCAGCGATGTCGTGAGCGTCGCGATGAGCAGGGCTCCCGCCAGTGCGGTTCCGATCGACGCGCCCAGGTTCGTGACCGTGTTCTGCAGCCCTCCGACCTCACCGGTTTGACTATCGGGCACCGACGACACGGTGACGCTGCCCAGCTGCGATGCAAGCGCTCCCACGCCAAGACCCGCGAGCAGCATCGGCCAAGTGACGATCTCTGGCCCGGCGCCGGCGTCGAGCGCGGCGACCAGGACGGCGATCCCGGCAAACAGCGCGAGGAAGCCGAGCTGCACGACGCGACGTGGTGACGCGTCGGGGAAGACCTTCGGGATGCCCGCCGCGGCCAACAGGAGCGTGATCGAGAGCGGCAACAGCCTGACGCCGGTTTCGATCGCGGACAGCCCGAGCGCGACGGACAGGAATAGTGGCACGGCAAAGAACAGCCCGGCCTGCAGGAGATATTGGAAGAAGAATGAGGTCAGCCCTCCGCGCAACATCGGGTTCTTCAGGATCGCCGGATCGAGCAGCGGCTCTGCTGACCGCGCGATCCGGCGGTTCTCCCACACGATGAACAGCAGCAGGACCACTCCGCCGCCGAGCACCAGCCAGATCGTCGGTGACAGGCCGACCCATTCAGGCGCCCCCGGCTTGGGCTGCACGAATCCCCACACTCCAGCGCGCAGGATCCCGAGCACGATCAGCGCGAGCCCGAGCGCCGAAAGCGCCGTCCCGATCAGGTCGAGCCGCGCACGCCGCTCGGGCCTGACGTCCGCGATGCGACGGGTGAGCGCGAGGATCGCGAGCACGAGCAATACCTCGCCGGCGAACACCAGGCGCCAGGAGAGGTATGTGGTGAACAGTCCGCCAATCAACGGACCAGCCGCCACCGCGATCGCTCCCGCCGATGCGACCAGCCCGTAGGCGCGCGGTCGCTCCGCCCGCGCAAAGTTGGAAGCGACAAGCGCGACGATCGCGGGAAGGATCAGCGCTGCGCCGACCCCCTCCAGAAACGACCATCCGACCATCAACACGGCGAGGCTCGGCGAGATCGCCGTGATGAACGACCCGCAGCCGTAGATCATGCAGCCCACCGCAAAGGCGCGCTTGCGTCCGAAGATCTGGCCAATCTTCCCGCCGGTGATCATCAACGATGCCATCACCAGCGTGTACACAGTGATCGCGGTCTGGATGCCGGTCACGGTCGTGTGAACGTCTTTGGCGACCGTCGCGATCGACACGTTCATGACGCTGGTGTCGAGCGTCATCAGGAACTGGCCCGCAGCGAGGGTTAGCAGCACGATCCCCGCTGCGCTGGCTTGACGCTGCGACTCGTCCCCCACGGCGCCAACCTACCAGGGGCGGTTTCGAGGCCACGGCTGGGAATCGAAGGCGCCCGCGCGCTGGCGGTCGCCTACAGCCCGCGGGCGAAGTGATGCGAGTAGATCGCCAGCCCGTGCGCGTGGTAGAGCCGGTGAGCGGCAAACCGCTCGCCACCGGTTCCGGAGTCGAGGTGCAGCTGTGTGCAGCCCAGTGCTCGCGCCTCGTCGACGAGCCAGTCCAGCAGCGCGCCGGCGTAGCCGTGGCGCCTGGCGTCCGGCACGGTCGACAGATCGTCGACGTAGAGGTAACGACCCCACGCCAGGCTGTCGCCGATGCGAAACCCGGCGACCGCCGCCGCCGGTTCGTGATCCGCGCCGAATGCGCCCACGAGCCGATAGCCGGCCGGCCGCAGTACGTCATCGACGTAGTCGCTGAACGCTTGCTGGTCGGCGTGCGCGGGCCTCAGCTCGCGCATCGCCTCATGGGCAAGCTGAGTGTCGCCGACGGGCAGCTCGCGGATCCTGAGGGCGCCGGGAATCGCGTAGGGATCATTCACGGGCATGGCGACTGTCTAGATCACCTGTGCGCACCACCTGTGCGCCCGAGAGCTCGTGTGCCCGCGGGACAACCCGTGGCGAGCACTCAGCTATCCGGCACGCTATCGCAGCCGTACAGGTGTTCGCGAAGCTGGTCACAGCTCTCAGCCGACCAGCGCCCGCTCGTCTCCAAAGCCTCGATCATCTCCTCAGCCGAGCGAAGCAGCTTGCGATTTTCAGGCTCGCCAAACAGTAGGCCGTCGGCGGCCTCCAACAGCCGCTGGCGCTCTGCCGAATGCAGCTTGGTGGCACCCTGTTCGTCGATCGCCTCCAACAGCGCCGTGTAGTGGGCGCCGCGGACGGTCATCGTGCTGGAGCTGGTCATCGCCTACCAGGTTAGCCGCCCGCACGCCCAGCGCATGATGGCCGCGGTGTCGCGCGCTCACCGCACCGCGGAGCGCGACGTTGTTGCGGTGTGGTCGCCCGGGGCGGCGCTACGTCGTCCAGCGAAAGCCGACCGCGTCTGGGCGCGGTGCCAGCGGGCTGGCCGTCAGCTCGCCCGTCGGGTCGTCCTCGTTGTAGGCGCTCGGCGCCACGTCGTTGGGCGCGTCGGCGTGGAACAGCGCGGCCAGCAGCTCGATCTGCCCGCGGCCGACGCCCAGCTCCCCCATCCCACCGCCGTACATCGGCCGCCGCTCCCGCGCGCAGCGCGCGTAGACCTCGAACAGCGCACGCAGGCTGCCGATGCGCGACGGCTTGACGTTCACCGCGCGCGCCGGAAGCGGCGTCGCGCCGATGTCCTCGGCGCTGCGGATCGGCGCGTCGTAGGAGACGCGCTCGACGTGATCGCCGAGCCGCCGCGCGATCTCGGGCAGGTCGTGCGGATCCTCCAGGTATGCGTCCGGGAACGCCGCGAGCACGCGGTCATATAGCGCGCCCAGCGCCTGCGGATCCTTCACCTCGAAGCCGTACTGGCCCTTGAAGTCGACCGTGTCAACCGCGCCGGTCGCCGCGACCTCATCGACGAGCGCGGGGGACCAGGTCGCCTCCGCGTCGAGCTTGAAACGCACGCCCGGCGAGCGGGCGAGCCGCCGGCGCACGTGCTCAATCGATGGCTGCTCGCCGAGGCCCAGCGAGTTGACGAAGCGCACCGGCCGCGGCTCGAGGCCGAGCACGTCGTGCAGAACACGGCCGGCCTGGCGCAACGCGAGGTCCAGCGCCGCCGACTCGAACGCCCAGTTGCGAAAGCGCCGCGCCGCCTGCCACTCCGGCGGTTTGGGCCACGGATCGAGCGTCGCGAGGTGATCGCAGAAGCCGGCGAGCGTCCACTCGCCCGCGAGCGGCAGCGCGGGCTGCGTCTCGTGCAGCGAGCTGCCGCCCTCGACGTGAACCGAGACGTCCTCCCCGAGCCCGTCGGCGCCGGCGCCGACCAGCCCCACGTGCGTCGTCACGCGCTGGAACTCGTGGGCGAGGACGGCGTGCAGCCGGTCGTACTCGCACGACTCGACGACGAGCGGTAGCTCCGCCAGCCGCGGCCAGAGCGATTCTGTGTGAGCCATCGCCGCAGCCTCAGTCGGCCGTGGCCGTTGCGTACTGCGGGCGCCCGGTGGGCCGGTAAACCTGGATCGTTACGCCCTTCGGGAAGGCTCGCGAGTCGACCAGGTCAAGCGCTATGTCCTGGCCGGTGTCGGGGAATAGCCGCGTGCCCTGGCCAACGACCACGGGGACGATGAGCAGGGTCAGCTCGTCGACGAGGTCGTTGTCGAGCAGCCAGCGGGCCAGGGCGCCGCTGCCGTGCACCTGCAGCTCGCCTCCCGACTTGGCCTTCAGCTCGCCGATGGCCGCCGCGACGTCACCGGAGAGGACGGTCGTGTCCGCCCATTGCGGGTCGGTGAGCGTGGTCGATGCCACGTACTTGGGCCGCGAGTTCAACGCCGCCGCGATGGGGTTGATGTCTGCCCGTACTCCCCAGTAGCCGGCGAAGAGCTCGTAGGTCCGCCGGCCGAACAGGGACGCGTCAGCGCGCTGGTAGACCTGCTCGACAAACGCCATCACCTCGTTGTCGAAAAGCCCCATGGCCCATCCGCCGCGCTCAAATCCGCCGCCGCGGTCCTCATCCGGCCCGCCGCACCCCTGCATCACGCCATCGACGGAGACTTGCGTGGTGGTCGTCAGCTTCATGGTCGCGGTTCCCTTCGCGTTGGTTGGTCGTCGTTCGGTTGGACTCGACCGCCGCGCCGATCTCATCGGTCATGGCACGGTCCGTGCCGCGTGCCGCCGCGGGGCATCCCGGCGTTGCTCTTACAGGCCGTCTGACGCGCGCCCGTAGCGAAGGTAAATGACGCGAGAGCCAAACGTCTTCGTCTCGACCAACTGGAGGTTGATCCTTTCGTCCAGGGTCGGGAAGTAGGGCGTGCCGCCGCCGAGTAGGACCGGGCTGACGAACAGCCGCCACTCGTCGATCAGCTCCAGCTTCATACACGCGCGGGCGAGGCCGGCGCCGCCGACGGCGATGTCCTTTCCGGGCTGTTCCTTGAGCCTCGAGACCTCCTCGCCGACACCGTCCATCGCCAGCCTGGTGTTGCCCACCACGCTCCCCAGCGTCGTGGAGAACACGACCTTCGGCAGGGCCTTCCAGATCTGGGCGAACTCGACCTGCTCCGCCGCCAGCGGACCCTCCTCAGCGGTCTCCCAGTAGACCATCGTTTCGTAGAGCCGCCGTCCGCAGAGTTGCATACCCGTTTCCTGCACCCGCTGGGTGTGGAACCCAAACAGCTCCTCGTCGGGCACCGACCAGTCGATCGCGCCATCCGGCCCAGCGATAAAGCCGTCCAGCGACACGGTCATCGAGTAGATCAGCTTCCGCATCACGGCCCTCCTTCGGTCGGACCCCGTCGTCAGGTCCTATATTGCAGCACCGCTACGCTCGCTTCCGCTCTCGACGAGCGACATGATCGTCGCCATGCAAGCTGAGCGCTAGCCGCCGTTGAGCGTCCAGGGCGCGAGTCCATCCCGCATCCAACCCGGGATCGTGGTCTTCGCGTCCGGTTGGCGGTCGACCAGCCTCTTCAGCTCAACCAGGACGTGGCGGAGAGTCCCCTCCACCAGAAGCTCTCCGTCGCGCAGGGCCCGATAGCTGGTCGTGATGCTCGTTGTTCCCAGCCGGGTGAGCGCGATAGCGAGGGTCAGGTCGTCGTCAAAGTGCGCTGGCCGGTGGGGAGAGACGCTCTGCCTGGATTACGCCAACAGCGTCGACTGGTCGCCGGAGGACGAGCACGCCGATCCCGAGCAGACCGACGTGCTGCGCACAGAGGACATGCTGGGCCGCTGGGGCCGGCGCCTTGACCTGCTCAGCGACGACGCGGAGCCGACGAGCGCGGCCGAGCTACGCCGCGCGCGCGAGCTACGGGACGCTGTTTACCGCCTTTTCTCCTCGATCGGTCGAGAGCAGGAACCCGCCGGGAAGGACCTCGACGTGCTGATGAGCAACTACGTTGAGGCCGTCAAGCACGCCTCTCTGCTGGCCGGCGAGGACTTTTACAAGCTCAACTGGCTGGCACGGGATCCACGAACGATCCGCTACGCCGTCGCCACCGACGCAACCGCGCTGCTTCAAGATCCCAGCCGACTAAAGCGCGTCAGCCGCTGCCCTGGGCGCGGCTGCGGATGGCTGTTTCTCAACACCAGCGGACGTCGCCGCTGGTGCTCGATGTCCACCTGCGGCAGCCGCGACAAGATGCGGCGGCTACACCTGCGCCGCACCCAACACTCCCGCTGACCGCGCTCGCGCGGCGCCAAGCCGGACGAACTTCCGCGGGCTTTCGCCCGCGTTCGCCTGTGTTCGCGGGTCACTGACCAATCGGGGCGCCCGGATTCGAACCGGGGACCTCACCGACCCGAACGGTGCGCGCTACCAGGCTGCGCCACGCCCCGACGCGCCCGCCAGTATCCCACACCGCTATCGTCGCGCTGGCCGTGGCCGCCGCGCTCGCTGACATCCTCGCCGAGATAGACCGACTGCTCGAGCCCGAGCGCTTCAGCGACTTCTGCCCCAACGGCCTTCAGGTTCCCGGGCCCAGCGAGGTCGCGAGCTTGGCCACGGGCGTCTCGGCGCACCTCGAGCTGTTCGAACTCGCCGCGGCCAGCGGGACCGACCTCTTGCTCGTGCATCACGGGCTCTTCTGGGGGTCGGGCCCCGGCCCGATCGACACGATGCTCAAGCGCCGCCTGAAGGTCCTGTTCGACGCGGACATCGCGCTCGCGGCGTATCACCTGCCGCTCGACGCCCACCCCGAGCTGGGCAACAACGCGCTGCTCGCGCGCCAGCTCGGGGCCGAGCAGCTCGATCCGTTCGCGCTGCACGCGGGACAGCCGATCGGGTTCATCGCTCATCTGCCGGGCGAGGGGATCGCCGCGTCGGAGCTGTTCAGCGCCGTGCGCGAGCTCACCGCCCGCGAGTCGCTCGTGTTCGATGCCGGCCCGGAGCGCGTGCGACGGCTGGCGATCGTTTCGGGCGCCGGCGCCGACTACCTACAGGACGCGCATGCCGCCGGCGCCGACGCATTGCTGACGGGCGAGTGCTCCGAGCGGACGATGGCCCAAGCGCGCGAGGCGCGTCTGCACCTGATCGCAGCAGGCCACTATGCGACCGAGACCTTCGGCGTACGGCGTCTCGGCGAGCATCTCGCCGCACGCTTTGACCTGCGCCACACGTTCCTGGACGTGCCCAACCCGGTGTAGAAGGGGTCCACGATGCCGTCAAAAAAGGCCCCAGGGTCTAAGATCAATGTGTTCAGACCGAGGGAGGAGGTCCCAATGGAGGCCGTCGCAATGGCGTCGACCACCGGATCACACACGATCGCTGACCTGATACCGCGCGCCGCGGTCCAGCACGCTGACGAAGTCGCGGCTCGCATCAAGCGCGACGGCGCCTGGCACGACGTCACCTACGCCCACCTGGCGGAGGCGGTGCAGGAGACAGCGATCGGGCTGATGGATCTCGGTTTGCAGCCCGGCGAGCGTGTATGCATCCTCGCCAGCACCCGCATCGAGTGGTCCTACGCCGAGTTCGCGATCATCTCCGCCGGTCTCGTGGCGGTTCCGATCTACCCGACCAACTCGCCCGAGGAGTGCCAGTGGGTGATGTCGGACTCGGGCGCCAGCGCGATCGTGTGCGAGAACGAGGAGCAGCTCGCGAAGGTCGAAGAGATTCGCGGCGAGCTGCCGCAGCTGCGCACGATCATCGTGATGGATGGGCCCGCGCCGGCCGCGAGCGGCGGATCGCGCATCACGCGCCCGCTCACGACGATCACGCTCGACGAGGTTCGCGAGCGGGGCCGCGGACAGGCGGCCGACGAGCTTGAAGCGCGTCGCGCAGCGGTGCGACCCGAGGATCTGCTGACGATCATCTACACGTCCGGCACGACAGGCCCCCCGAAGGGCTGCATGCTCACGCACGGCAACTATCGCGCGATGATCAACATGATCTACCAGGCCGGCGAGATCAGCGACGACGAGGTCACCTACCTTTACCTGCCGCTCGCGCACTCCTACGGGCTGCTGATCCAGCTGTCGGCCTTCGATCTCGGCAGCACGCTCGTCTACTTCGGCGGCGACACCAACCAGATCATCGCCGAGCTCTCAGAAGTCCATCCGACCTACCTGCCGTCGGTCCCGCGCGTGTTCGAAAAGATCTACACGCTCGCGCAGAGCACGATCGAGGCGCAGCCGCCCGCCGAGCAGGAGCGCGCTCGCGCCGACATCAAGCTCGGGGCGCGCGTGCGCAACCTGCTCAATCGCGGCGAGCCCGTCCCCGAGGAGCTGCAGGAGCTGTTCGAGGAAGCCGACGAGCGGCTCTTTGTGCACGTGCGCGCGATCTTCGGCGGCGAGGTGCGCCACGCGACCAGTGGTGCGGCGCCGATCGCGCACGAGATCCTCGAATTCTTCTGGGCCTGCGGGGTTCCCGTGCTCGAGGGCTATGGGATGACCGAGACCGCCACGTCGGCCGCGATCTCGACCGTCGAGAACCATCGCTTCGGCACCGTCGGACGCGCGCTGCCGGGGGTGCAGATCAAGACGGCGCAGGACGGCGAGATCCTGATCAAGGGCCCGAATATCTTCGCCGGCTACTACAACCAGCACGACCAGTCCTTCGGCGCCGTCGAGGACGGCTGGCTGCACACGGGAGATCTCGGCTCGATCGACGAGGACGGCTACATCACGATCACCGGGCGCAAGAAGGACATCATCATCACGGCCGGGGGCAAGAACCTCACGCCGGCCAACATAGAGAACGACCTGCGCCAGTCGCGCTGGATCTCCCAGGCGGTGATGCACGGCGACAAGCGCCCCTATCCCGTCATCCTGATCACGCTCGACGAGGAAGAAATCGGCCGCTATGCCAAGGACCACGGCCTGCCCCAGGACATCGCGTCGCTCGCGAACGATCCCGGCGTGCGGGAGCTCATCCAGCACGAAATCGACAAGGCCAACGCCAAATACGCGCGCGTGGAGCAGGTCAAGAAGTTCGCGATCCTCGACCACGACCTGTCGCAGGCGACCGGTGAGCTGACACCCACGCTGAAGGTCAAGCGCAAGGTCGTCAACGAGAAGTTCGCCGAGCTGCTCGACTCGCTCTACGCGGCCGCCTGACGGCGCTGCGCGCGGGCCGCTCGCAGGCCCGCCGACACCCTTCGCGAAGACAGTGCAGGGGTTTGCGCAGCAAGCTGCGAACATAGGTCGAGATGCGCTCTGACCCCAGCGACAGCGGTGGGCTGTTCGTCGGCCGACGACCGGGCACCGCGCCGGTTCACTTCCGGGCGCTGCCTAAGCGCGGCAGCGCACTGCGCCGGCGCCTCGACGGCTCGCTCGCCGGCATTCTGTTCGCCCTGATGACGTTCATCTGCCTGCTCTGCTGGGGCCCGATCCCGGTCGCATGCCTGTGGATCGGCTCGCATATCGACTACATCTCGGGCAGCGTGAGCCTCGGCATCCTCGTCTCGTTCATCGGGCTGTTCGGCTTCCTGTTCGGCGCGCTGTACGTGCTGCGCCGCCTGGACCAGGCCTGGATCCTGGTCCGTCGCGCCGCTGGCTATGACCAGCGCTCGGGCGTGCTCGGGCGCATCTTCGCGGTCACCGTGGGCGTCTGCGCAGGTGCATTCCTGTTGTGGTTCCTGGTCATCCACGGACCCGGGACCGGGCTCGTCTCCAAGGGTGAAGGGTGAGCGTCGTCCGGGCGACGCGCTCAGGCCTCTCCCGAGTCGAGCACGACGATTGCAGCTAGGACGGGCGCCACATGGGTCTGCTCGACTACTACCGCCAGTTCGAAGGCATGACCGAGGAGGAGGTCAACGCGCAGCTGCGCGAGCAGGACGCCGAGCGTAGGCGCAAAGCGCTCACCCAGGTTCAGACGCTCGATCTCTCCCAGACGACCTGGCCGGAGCTTCCCCACCCCCGCATCGTCAGCGCGCTCACGTTCATGGCCCGGCGCGGGCTCAACCGCTACCCGCAGCTACACGGCTCGGACCTTCGCGATCTGCTCGCCGAGCGCCACGGCGTCGATCCGTCTCGGCTGATCCTCGGCAACGGCGCCGCCGAGCTGCTCAGCTCGGCCACGCGCGCGCTGATCGAGCCGGGCCAGATGCTGCTCACGTCCTGGCCGTCGTATCCGCTCTACCCGATCATGGCGCGCCGCGCACACGGCCGCGCGGTGCCTGTCTCGGGTGGGGTCGACGCGCTGCTGGAGGCCGCGCCCGAGCACGACACGCGCGTGGTCACGCTCGCGAGCCCCAACGACCCCACCGGAGAGCTTCTGCGCACCGAGGACCTGCTGCGCGTGCTCGATGGCCTGCCCGACACCGTTGCCGTGCTGCTCGACGAGGCGCTCGTCGAGTTCGCCGACGCCCAGCCGCGAGACGCCTCGCTCGAACTGCTCGAGGATCACCCACGCCTGCTCGTATTCCGCAGCTTCTCAAAGGCCTGGGGGCTGGCGGGCCTGCGCGTGGGCTATGCGCTCTGCGGACCGGGTGCCGAGGAGCTGCTGGCGGCGCTGCAGCCGGACCTCGGGGTCTCCGAGATCTCCCAGATGGGAGCCCTTGAGGCGCTGCGCAGCTGCTCTGATCTGCTCGAGAAAAACGTCCGCGAGATCGCGCAGGAGCGCCCGCTGTTGACCCAGGCGCTGCGCTCGCGCGGCTTCGAGGTCACCGACAGCCAGGCGAACTTCCTGTGGGCGGCTCACTCCTCCCTGCAGGGCGGAGAGCTCGCGGCGCGCCTTGCTCGTGCTGGTGTGCTGATCGCTGCCGGCGACGCGCTGGGCGAGCCGCGGCACGTGCGGATCGCGATCCGCGGCCCCTCGGCGTCACAGCGGCTGCTCAACGCGATCGACAAAGCGCTGTAGGCGGCGCGCTGCCGTAGGCGAGTACCGACCGGCCGGCGCCGAGCCAGCGCGCGTCAGCTGGCCAGCCCCGACTGGCGAAGCAGCGCTCCGGCCGTCCCGGTCAGCAGCCTGCGCCAGCCTCCCGTGTCCTCGCTCTCATCCAGGCCTCCCACCACCTCGCTCAGACGCTCGGCCGATATCTCGATCTCGTGGCGCTCTGCGATCTCGCTGAAGCGCTCATATTCGGCGGCCAGGTACCTGGTGACCGACTCGAAGCCGTGGCGCGCGATCGCCACGCGCGAGGCGAAGTTCATCATCGACGTTTCGAACATCAGCTCGTCGCTCTGCTCGGGCTCGATCAGCACGATGTCGACCCCGGGGTAGGTCTCTTTCCAGCGCACGGCCTGATCGTGCAGCCGCTCGTGGGCAACCAGCTTGAACGCCTGATAGCCGATCTGCGGGAAGCCCATCTGCGAGACGCGGCGCGGCTCCGAACCCGCGGCCGCGGGCTGATCTGGGTCGGTCACGAACGGCACGATCGGGTTGATCACCACGATCAGCTTCGCCCCGGCCTCGACCGCGATGTCGAGGTTGGTCGTCGACAGCAGGCCACCGTCGATCAGCGCGCGGTCGCCGACCTGTACCGGCGTGTAGACCATCGGCAGCGCGCCGGATGCGCGCACCGCCGTGGAGATCGCGACGTCGTCGGTCCCAGCGGCTCCGAACACGACGCGCTCGCACGTGTCCAGATCGGTCGCGGTCAGGTACAGCTCGCAGGCTAGGTCCCTGAAGTCGTCGCTGCGGTCGGGTCCCTGGAGCACCTTGCGCAGATAACTCTCGATCCCGCCTCCGGTGTACAGGCCGGAGGGCAGTCCCTCGGCCAGCTCGAGCATGACGTCCATCAGCGTCACGGTCCCCCGCTGCAGGATCACCTGCCGGGCGATCGACATCGTGCGCAGCGGCAGCAGCATTCCCTTGCGTGCCAGCTCGACCAGGTTCGGGCGCAGCAGGTCGCCGAGAGCGGCCGGGCGGAAGGGCGCCTCGCCGTGGTGCATTAGTACGCTCATCATCTCCTCGGGCGTCACGCCGTTCGCGCACAGCGCGGCGATGAACGACCCGGCCGACGTGCCGACGTACACGTCAAACCCGTTCACCGAGCTGTTGACCGCGAGCAGGTCCAGCGCGCGCAGCGCGCCGATCTCATAGACCCCCCCGGTGAAGCCGCCGCCGCCGAGCACGAGCGCGGTCTTGTGGCGCCGCGGCCGACGGCGCCGATCGATCGCGCCCGGCCGGCCCACCCCGCGCGGGGCGATCGGGCGCCTGCGCGCCGCTACTTTCGACTCCTCCGCGGTCTTTGGCTGAAGCTTGACAACCTTGCCCATGCCACAACCATTTTACGCCCAGGATCCCCCGAACCGCGGGCGCCGACACCCAGGTCCCGCCGCCGCAGGCCCTACAACGTGCTCTTGAGCATGCGCCCGCCCCCCCGTGCCCCCCTCCAACGAGTCGCACGCCGAGCGCTGGCCGGCGGCGCTGTGGCCGTGTGTGCGCTGGCGATCGCCGCCGCGGCTGCGGCGGCCCAGGGGACTCCCGGCGGGCTTTCAGCACTGCAGGCCGACCTCACCCATCAGCTGGCGCTGGGTGGTCCGTTCGACGGCGCCTACGTGTATGACCTGACCGCCAAACAGCCGCTGTTCTCAGAGCGCGCGACCACCCTGCGCCCGCCGGCCTCGGTCGAGAAGCTCTACACGTCCACCACCGCGCTCGAGCTGATGGGCAGTTCGGCGACACTCTCGACGACGGTCTCCGGGGTCGGCCACCTCGCCGCCGGCGGCGTCTGGGAAGGCAATCTGTACCTGCGCGGCGGCGGCGACCCGACGTTCGGCAGCTCGTCGTTCATCCGCAGCCACTACGGCGGCGTGGGCGCCTCGGTGTCGGCGCTGGTCGAGCAGCTCGCGCGTGTGGACGGCATCCAGCACATCACCGGCTCGATCTTCGGCGACGAGTCGTGGTTTGACTCACGTCGCGGCGAGCCCTCGAGCGGTTACGCGCCGGATCCCTTCCTGGAAGGCACGCTCAGCGGGCTGGCATTCAACCGCGGCGCCGTCGGGTCTGAACGCGGCCAGCACGCGCCGGCCGCCTACGCGGCGCGCGAGCTGTGGGCGGCGCTGCGGGGCGACGGCGTGAGCATCAGGGGCACGAGCGGCACGGCCACCACGCCGCCCGCGGCGACCCCGCTCGCCGAAGTCAAGTCCCCGCCGCTGTCACAGCTGCTCGGCCTGATGCTGCCGCCGTCTGACAACTTCTTCGCCGAGACGCTCGTCAAGGACCTCGGCGCGCTGTACGCCCACACCGGGACAACCGCTGCCGGGGCCTCGGTGGTCAGACGCACGATCGCCTCAGTGCTCGGCATCCATCCGCACGTGGTCGACGGCTCGGGCCTGTCGGAATCAGACAAAACGTCGCCATATGAGATCGCCGACCTGCTGGTCGGGCTGGCGCCGACGAGCGTCGGAGCGGTCCTGCGCGGCGACCTCGCGGTCGCCGGGCGCAGCGGCACGTTGGCGACGCGCATGCGTGACACCGGCGCGGCGGGGCGCTGCCAGGCCAAGACCGGCACGCTCACGGGCGCCTCCAACCTCGCCGGCTACTGCCAGGCGGCGGACGGCCACACGCTGGCGTTCGCGATCTTCACCGACGCGATCTCCACCGAATTCGCCCACACCCTGCAAGACCACATGACGATCACGATCGCCGACTACTGAGCGAGGATCTTGCGCAGGCCCGCTTCGTCGAGCACGGCCACGCCCAGGCGCTGAGCCTTGGCGAGCTTTGAGCCCGGGGTCTCGCCGGCGACCAGATAGTCGGTCTTCTTCGACACCGAGCCCGTGACGCGCCCGCCGGCGGCCATGATCCGCTCTGTCGCCTGCTCGCGCGACCACGTCGGCAGCGTTCCGGTCAGCACGAGCGTCTTGTCGGCCAGCGGGCCCTCCGATGGTGCGGCGCCCTCCTCGCGCAAGCGCAGGCCCTGGCTGCGCAGGTCCTCGATCAGCGCGCGCATTCGCTCGTCCTGCAGCTGGCTGGCGATCAGCGCCGCCATCTTCTCGCCGATCCCCGGCGTCTGCGCGATCTCCTCCTGCGACGCCGCCAGCAGCGCGTCGATGTCGCGAAAGCGCTGGGCGAGGTTGCGCGCGGTCACCTCGCCGACCTCCTCGATCCCGAGCGCGAACAGCACGCGCGCGAACGGGCGCCGTTTTGACTGCTCGATCGCGGCGAGCAGCTTGTCGGCCGACACCTCGCCGAAGCCCTCGAGCTCGACCAGCTGCTCGCGCGTGAGCCTGTAGTAGTCGCCGGCCGTTCTGACCAGCTGGCGCTGCTGCAGCAGCGCGACCTGCTTCTCGCCCAGGCCGTCGATGTCCATCGCCCCGCGCGAGACGAAGTGCTTGAGCAGCTGCCAGGCGCGCTCGGTGCAGTCGCGATTGGGGCACATCGTGAACACGCTGTCTGGCGGCTTGACGGTCGGCGTGTCGCAGAACGGGCAGCGTGCAGGCGGGCGCGGGCGTCGTGGCCGCCGAGATCGCTCGGCCACGTGCGGCGCGGGCGAGAGCACCTGCGGGATCACGTCGCCGGCGCGCAGCACGATCACGTCCTCGCCCGCGCGGATGTCCTTGCGCGCGAGATCCTCCTCATTGTGAAGCGTCGCCAGCTTGATCGTGACACCGCCGACCGCGACCGGCTCGAGCACCGCATAGGGACGCAGGTCGCCGAACTTGCCGACGTTCCACATCACCTTCTGCAGCCTGGTCACCGCGGTCGTCGGCGGGAACTTCCATGCCACGGCCCAGCGCGGCTCGCGGCCGACCGACCCAAGCCGACGCTGCAGCTCGAGGTCTGACACCTTGACGACCGCGCCGTCGATCTCGAACTCGAGCTCGCCGCGGCGACTCTGCCAGGCCTGACACTGCGCCACCACCTCGTCCTCGCTCGCCAGCAGCTTGATGTCACGGTTGACGCGAAAGCCGTGCTCGCGCAGCCAGCCGAGCGCTTCCCAGTGCGTGCGAAACGACAGCCCCTCGACGACGCCGACCTGGTAGCACCAGATCGACAGCGGGCGCTGCGCGGCGAGCGCAGGGTCCAGCTGGCGCACCGTGCCCGCGGCGGAGTTGCGCGGGTTCATGAACGTGGACAGGCCTTGCTCGGCGCGACGCTCGTTGAGCGCCGCGAAGTCCTTCAGCGACATGTAGAGCTCGCCGCGCACCTCGAGCAGCGGTGGCACGCCCTGCACCCGCAGCGGAATCGCGCCGATCGTGCGCAGGTTGTGCGTGATGTCCTCTCCGACCTCGCCGTTGCCGCGCGTCGCACCCCAGGCCAGCACGCCATCGCGGTAGACCATGCTGATCGCCAGGCCGTCGATCTTCGGCTCGACGACGAACTGGAAGTCGGGGTCCTCGATCCCCTCGCGCGCCAGGTGGTTGCGCATGCGCTCCACCCAGGCACGCAGCTCCTCGGCGCTTCGGACGTTGGCAAGCGACAGCATCGGCTCCATGTGGCGCACCTTCTCGAGCCGGCCGACCGGTTCGCCGCCGACGCGCTGCGTGGGCGAGTCGGCGGTCACGAGCTTCGGATAGCGTCGCTCGATCTCCCTTAGCTCGTCGAGCAGCCGGTCATACTCGTCGTCGCCGATCTCCGGATCGTCGAGCACGTAGTAGCGGTGGGCGTGGTGATCGAGCGCGACCCGAAGCTCTCGGGCGCGTGCGACCTGGGCACGCGGCGCGGCCGGCTCGCGGTCCTTGCTCGAGACGGCGCTCACGATCGCGCGTCGCCGGGCGAGACCAGCAGCTGCTGCAGGTCAAAGCGCCGCAGCGCCTCGAGGCTCGAGCGGTCGGTGAGGTCGAAGTGGATCGGGGTCACCGCGATACGCCCGGCGGCGACGACTGCAAGATCGGTTCCCGGGACATCGTGAAACCCGGGGTCCGATCCGTAGATCCAGTAGCGACGGCGGTGCTCTTCCTCGGTCTCGAGCTTGAGCTCGTCGCGGTAGATGCGCTTCCCCAGGCTCGCCACCTCGACGCCCGTCGGCGGCGCGGCGGGGACGTTGACGTTGAGCAGCGTCGCGCCCGGCAGCGGCACGTCCTCGATGCGCTGTACCAGACGCGCGATGAAGTCCGCGGCCTGCTCGAAGGCAAAGCCGCCGTCGAAGCGATAGTCCAGCGCGCCCGCGCCAGACTGCTGGGAGACGGCGATTGCCGGCAGTCCGAGCACGACACCCTCGAGCGCCGCCGCCACGGTGCCCGAGTAGGTGATGTCGTCGCCCAGGTTCGCGCCGTGGTTGACCCCCGACACGACGAGGTCCGCCGCGAAGCCCTCGACCAGCCCGAGGCTCGCCAGCCGCACGCAGTCCACCGGCGTGCCGTCGGTTGCGTAGCCGACCGAGCCGTCCGGGAAGGGCATCTCGGCGACCCACAGTGGCCTGCGGGTGGTGATCGAGCGCGCCATCGCCGAGCGGTTCCCGTCCGGCGCGATCACGGCGAGGCGCACTCCCTCCAGCGCCACGAGCGCACGGCGCAGCGTCTGAAGCCCCTCGGCCTCGATTCCGTCGTCGTTGGTCAGCAGCACGTTGAGCATCGTGCCTGCAGGATAGGAGCACTCTCGGCCACGGCACGAGCGCCGCGGGCGAGGCCGGCCGCCGTGCACGGCGGTCGCGAGCTAGGCCGTCTGCGCTCTGGGCTCGTATGAGACGCTCGCCAGCGTCAGGCCGTGAGGCGGCGCCGTCGGACCGGCCTCGGTGCGCGGCTCGCCGGCGAGCAGCCGCGTGAAGTCCTCGATCGCGCGACGCCCGCTTGCCACCTCGAGCATCGTCCCCACGAGCACGCGGTTCATGTGGCGCACGAACATGTCCGCCTCGATCCAGAACTCCAGCACGTCACCGTCGACGTGCCATTCGGAGCGCATGACCTCGCAGCGAAAGCGCGAGTGCTCGGTTTCGCTGGGCGTGAACGCGGTGAAGTCGTGGCTCCCGGCCAGCGCCCCGGCGCACTGGACGAGCGCCTCGCGGTCGAGCGATCCCTCCCACCACAGCGCACGCCCGCGCTGCAGCGGGCTGCGCGTCGCGCGCGCGAGCACTCGGTAGCAGTAGGTGCGGCTCGTCGCGTCGCGTCTGGCGTCAAAGGACTCGCTTGCGGGCTCGGCTGCGAGCACCGCGACGTCGTCCTCCAGCAGCCCGTTGAGCCGGCGCGGGTCGACCGCCTCATGGCGGTAGCTGGCAACCTGGCCCCAGGCGTGAACCCCCCGGTCGGTTCGCCCGGCCACGCGCAGGGCCAGGCGCTGACCATCGGCCGCCTGCTCGCCGAACACCGTGTACAGGGCCCGCTCGAGCTCTCCCTGCACGGTCCGCTTGCCGGGTTGGCTCGCCCAGCCCGCGAACGCAGCGCCGTCGTACTCGATCGTCAGCTTGGTAACCATCGGCGCCCAGCGCGCGACGCCGCGACTCAGACGAGCTCGATGAACACCATCTCGGTCGCGTCGCTGCGACGCGGGCCGAGCTTGAGGATGCGCGTGTAGCCCCCGGGACGATCGGCGTAGCGGGGGGCCACGTCGGCGAACAGCTTGTGCACCGCAAACTTGTCCTGCGCTAGCGTCGACAGCGCCTGGCGGCGCGCGTGCAGGTCTCCCCGCTTGGCCAGCGTGATCAGCTTCTCGAGCTCGGGCCTGACGGCCTTCGCCTTGGCCTCGGTCGTCTTGATCCGCTCGTGCTCGATGATCTCCTTGCTGAGGTTCATCAGCAGCGCCTTGCGGTGCGCCGAGTCGCGGCTGAGCTTATTCCTTGTCTTCTGGTGGCGCATCGTCGGGAAGTGTAGGGCCGGGCTAGTCCTGGCGAAGGCTGAGACCGCGGGAATGAAGCGTTTCGATGACCTCGTCGATCGACTTCTTGCCGAAGTTGGGAATTGCGTTCAGCTCGGCCTCTGACTTTGAGATCAGGTCGCCGACCGTCTGGATGCCCGCGCGCTTGAGGCAGTTGTAGGAGCGCACGCCGAGCTCGAGCTCCTCGATCAGGATGCTCCACTCCTCGCCCTGCAGCGCAGGCGGAGCGCCCCCGGCGACAGCCAGACCGTGCCCGTCGAGCTGTCCGCCAGGGCTCGCGCGCAGCTCCTGGATGCGGTCGGCGTCGGTGAAGATGGCGAGCTGGGAGATCAGCAGCTCGGCGGCCTCGCGCAGTGCGGCCTGCGAGTCGATGGAGCCGTCGGTCTCGACGTCGAGCGTCAGCTTGTCGAAGTCTGTCTTCTGCCCCACGCGCGCCTGCTCGACCGCGTATGCGACGCGCCGCACCGGCGAGAAGATCGAGTCGATCGGGATCACCCCGATCGGCTGGTCGGCTGACTTGTTCTCCTCGGCCGGCCGATAGCCGCGCCCGCGTCCGATCGTCATGTAGAGCTCGAGCTTGGTTTTTTTCTCCAGCGTGGCGATGTGCACGTCCGGGTTGAGGATCTCGACGCCCGCAGGCAGGTCGATGTCCTTTGCGGTGATCTCGCCCGGACCGGTCACGACCAGCGGCGCCTCGACCTCGGTCGCGTCTGAATGCATGCGGCAGACGATGCCCTTGAGGTTGAGCACGATGTCGGTGACGTCCTCCTTGACGCCGTTGATCGTCGAGAACTCGTGCGCCACGCCCTCGATGCGCACGCTCGTAACGGCCGCGCCGGCGAGCGAGGACAGCAGCACGCGTCGCAGCGAGTTGCCGAACGTGTAGCCGAAGCCACGGTCCAGCGGCTCGATGGTGAACGTGCCACGGTTCTGCTCCGCGGACTCGCTTGTGATCCGGGGGATTTGAAAGTCGAGCATCAGAGTCCTAACGTCGTTTTGGTGTCGCACCGGCGTCGATGGAGCGCCGGCTCGGGTGCACCGCCGCCTGAACCGACGGCGGCGCGGAAAAGCTTGCTACTTCGAGTACAGCTCGACGATGAGCTGCTCCTGCACCGGCGCGGCGACCTCGCGTCGCTCCGGCTTGCGCAGCACCTTGGCCGTCAGCGACTCGTGATCGGCCTGAAGCCACGCCGGGATCTGTCCGGTTAGCTCGGTCGCGTCCCGCACAACCTGGGTCGCCGGCGAGTCCGCCTTGATCGCGAGCACCTCGCCCGGGCGCACCTGGTAGCTGGGAATGTCGACGCGGCGTCCGTTGACCGTCCAGTGACCGTGACGGACCAGCTGGCGTGCCTGACGGCGCGACGCGGCGAAGCCGAGGCGCACGAGCACGTTGTCGAGCCGACACTCGAGCAGCGCCAGCAGGTTCTCGCCGGTGATCCCAGGCTGGCGCGAGGCCCGCTCGTAGTAGCCGTGAAACTGACGCTCCAGCACGCCGTAGTAGCGGCGCGCCTTCTGCTTCTCGCGCAGCTGGAGCCTGTACTCGCTCTGTTTCAGGCGCCCGCGACCGTGCTCGCCGGGCGGGTATGAGCGTCGCTCCACGCCGCACTTGTCCGTCAAGCAGCGCTCGCCCTTGAGAAACAGCTTCTGCCCCTCGCGGCGGCATTGCTTGCACTGCGGAGATGTGTCTCGTGCCATTGTGCCGGTGCCTCTTCGTTTCAGTCGCCGACGTGCTTACACGCGCCGCCGCTTGCGCGGACGACAGCCGTTGTGGGCCTGCGGCGTCACATCCTTGACGCCCGTCACCTCCAGACCCGCCGCCTGCAGCGAGCGGATCGCCGTCTCGCGGCCCGACCCCGGCCCCTTGACGTGCACCTCGACCTTCGCCAGCCCCTGCTCGATGCCCTTGCGGGCCGCCGCATCGGCCGTCACCTGTGCTGCGAACGGCGTCGACTTGCGCGAACCCTTGAAGCCCGCGCCGCCCGCGGACTCCCACGCGATCACGTTGCCCTGGGGGTCGGTCAGCGAGACGATCGTGTTGTTGAACGAGGTCTTGATGTGCGCCTGGCCGATGGGGATGTTCTTCTTTGCCTTGCGCCGCCCGCGGGCGCGTTTGGGCGCGGCCATCAGTCCTCGGCGGGCCCCCCCGGCCCGCGTTCCGATCGCCCCTGGCAGGCCGGCGCGTCCTCGCGCCGTGTTCCACCGGCGCTCACTTCTTGCCCGCTTTCTTCTTGCCGGCTACCTGCAGCCGCTTGGGCCCCTTGCGTGTGCGCGCGTTGGTCTTGGTCTTCTGGCCGCGCACCGGCAGCCCGCGGCGGTGACGCAGCCCGCGGTAGCAGCCGATCTCCTGAAGTCGTTTGATGTCCTGCGAGCGCTCGCGCCGCAGGTCGCCCTCGACGGTGAGCCCGTCGTCGATCGCATCGCGCAGCTTGCCCACCTCGTCCTCGGTGAGATCGCGCACGTAGGTGTCGGGGCTCACCCCGACCTGTGCGAGAAGCTTGTTCGACGTGGTGCGGCCGATCCCGTAGATGTAGGTCAGGCCGATCTCCGAGCGCTTGTTCAGCGGCAGGTTGACCCCCGCGATGCGCGCCATCTAGCCCTGCCTCTGCTTGTGGCGCTTGTTCTGGCAGATCACGAGCACGACGCCGTTGCGGCGGATGATCTTGCACTTCTCGCACATCGGCTTGACCGACGGTCTTACCTTCATGATCCCTTTCGGCTGTGTTCCGGCGACTCGGCTCTGGCTGCCGTTGCGGCCGCCGCTACCGGGTCGAGGAGACGCTCTCGGCGCACCTTCGTGCGCGCAGCAGAGCATGAACGGGTGATGGTAGCAACTTCGGCGTCGCAGAGCGGCTTAGCGGCGGCCGCAAAACGGCTCAGCCGACGGGCTCGATCGCCGGCGCGGGCGCCGGCGAGGCGCGACCCGGCGAGCCAGCGTCCGGCTGAGCGCCGGCCTCGTGCCACGGGGTGAGGATCCTCGGCCCATCACCGGTGATTGCCACGGTGAACTCGAAGTGCGCCGCGGGCGAGGAGTCCTGAGAGAGGATCGCCCACCCGTCCGCTCCCATGCGCACGGCGGCGCGCCCGGCTGTCGTCATCGGCTCCACCGCGAGCACCATGCCCTCCTCCAACAGCGGGCCCTTCCCGGGCGCGCCGTGGTTTGGGACCTGCGGGTCCTCGTGCATGCTGCGCCCGACGCCGTGCCCCACGAGCGAGCGCACGACCGCCAGGCCGCCGCCCTCGGCAGTCTGCTGGATCGCGTTCGAGACGTCGCCGATCCGTGCGCCCGGCGTGCACCGAGCCGCGCCGGCGTGCAGCGACTGCTCGGTGACGCTCAGGAGGTTCTGCGCCTGCCGGCTGATCTCGCCCACCGGGAACGTCCGCGCGGCGTCGGCCACCCAGCCGTCGTGCGTCACGCCGACGTCGATCGAGATCACGTCGCCCTCCTGGAGGCGATAGGGGCCGGGGATGCCGTGCACGACCATCGCGTTGGGCGAGGCGCAGATCGAGCCGGGGAACCCTCGGTAGCCCTTGAACGTCGGCGTCGCCCCGCGCGAGCGAATGTGGCGCTCGGCGATCTCGTCGAGCTCGGCGGTGCTCACGCCCGGGCGAATCTCGCCAGCGAGCAGCCGCAGGGTCTCCACGAGAATCGCGCCGGCATTCGCCATCTTCTCGATCTCCGCCGGGGACTTCTTGATGATCATCTCAGGGCCGAGCTTAGCTTGCCGCTACAGCTCCTCCTCGAGGCGCAGCGTGGCCACGGTCGCCCGGATGTGGTCGTGGACCTCGTCCGGCCCGCGCCGCCCGTCGAACCGCCGCAGCAGCCCGAGACCGTCGTAGTGAGCGATCAGCGGCTCGGTTTGCCGGTGGTAGACCTCCAGCCGGTGGCGGATCGTCTGCTCCTTGTCGTCCTCGCGCTGGACCAGGCGCGAGCCGTCCTGGTCACAGACGCCCTCGTGCTTGGGCGGGTCGAACTCGACATGGTAGATGTGGCTGGGGTTCTTCACGCACACGCGCCGGCCGGCGAGCCGCCGGACCACCTCCTCGTCTGGCGCCTCGATCAGCAGCACGGCGGTCAGCCGCCGCTCGAGCCCGGCGAGCGCCTCCTCCAGCGCACGCGCCTGCTCGCGATTGCGCGGAAAACCGTCGAGCAAGAAGCCGTCGCGCGCGTCGGCGGCGATTATCCGCGCTGTGATCATGCCGACGATCACGGCGTCTGGCACGAGCTCGCCCGCCTCCATGTAGCGCGCGGCCTGATTGCCGAGCTCGGTTTCCTCGGCCACCTCGACCCGCAGCATGTCGCCCGTGGAGATGTGAGGCAACCCGAAGTCGTCGCTCAGACGCTCGGCCTGCGTCCCCTTGCCTGCCCCCGGCGGACCAAGCAGTATCAAGTTCAGCTCGGACACCCTCGAGGGGGAGCCTACCCCTCGCGCAGTCATCGCGCAGGCCGGCGCGCGCGCCGCGGCGCGCTACTTCAAGAAGCCCTCGTAACTTCGCATCATCAGCTGCGCCTCGAGCTGCTTCATCGTTTCAAGCGCGACCCCGATGACGATCAGGATCGACGTCCCGCCGAGCTGGAAGTTGACGTGCGTACGGTCGAGCAGGATCGTCGGCAGCGCCGCCACCGCCGCGAGGAACAGGGCCCCGGGGAACGTCAGCCGCGCGAGGATGCGATCCAGGAATTCCGCCGTCGGGCGCCCGGGCCGCACGCCGGGAATGAACCCACCGTACTTCTTGAGGTTGTCGGCCTGGTCGACCGGATTGAACGTGACCGCCGTGTAGAAGTAGGTGAAGACGATGATGAAGATCGACTGGCCAACCAGGAACTCCCAGCCGTTGGACGTGAAGATGTCCTGCAGTTTCGTGCCCCAGTGGGTTTTCGTCAGCTGCCCGATCGTCGGCAGGAAGGTCATGATCGAGACGGCGAAGATCACCGGGATCACGCCCGCCATGTTCACGCGCAGCGGCAGGTAGGTCTGCCCGCCCTCCGTCATGCGCCGCCCGATCACGCGCTTTGCGTACTGCACCGGGATGCGCCGCTGGCCTTCCTGCACGAACACGATCCCGGCGACGACCGCGAGGACGAGGAACGGCATCATCACCTTGAAGACCTGGTCCTGGCTCGTCCACCACAGCTGCACGCCCTGCGGAAGCCGGGACACGATCGACGCGAAGATCAGCAGCGAGATCCCGTTCCCGATGCCGCGCTGGGTGATCAGCTCGCCGATCCACATCAGCAGCACGCAGCCGGTGGTCAGGCAGATGACGATCAGGAAGATGTGAGGCGCGTCGAAGTGCTTGACGACCGATTCGCCGGCTTTGGCCTGCTCTGAGTGAAACAGGAAGACGTAGCCGATCGACTGCGCGAACGCGAGCCCGACGGTGAGGTAGCGCGTGTACTGGGTGATGCGCGCCTGCCCGACCTCGCCTTCCTTCGCGAGCTTCTCAAGCGAAGGCACGGCCACCTGCAGCAGCTGCAGGATGATCGAGGCGGTGATGTAGGGCATGATGCCCAGCGCGAAGATCGCCAGGCGCGACAGCCCGCCGCCGGAGAACAGGTTCAGCAGCCCCAGGATGTTCGAGCCGGCGACGTTTTTCTGCAGGGCGTTGACGGCTGTGAGGTTGACGCCCGGAACGGGGATGTGCGACCCCAGCCGGTAGATCAGCAGCATCCCCGCGGTAAACGCGATCTTCTTGCGGATGTCCGCGACTTGGAAGGCGTTCAGGATTGTTGCGAGCATGGTCTTGGCTGCGGTGGCTAGAGCGAGCGGACCAAGCGCGGCGCCCTGTGCGGCGCGACGCTCCCCGCGCGTCGGATGACGAGTCTAGTGGATAGCACGATGCTCATTGGCCGGTTGCGCCCGCCGGCCCGGCCCCCGCACGCCGGGCGGCGCGGCTCAGACCTCGACGATCTTGCAGGTCCCGCCCGCGGCCTCGATGCGCTCGCGCGCCCCGCCGCTGAAGGCGTGCGCGTGCACGGTCAGCGCCTTGCTCAGCTCACCCTTTGCGAGCACCTTCACGGGCACGCCCTTGCGCGTCGCGAGCCCATGCGCGGCCAGCAGCTCGAGCGTCACCTCGGCACCCGCGTCAAAGCGCTTCTGCAGCGCGGATATGTTGACGGGCTGCGTGTGCGTGCGAAACGGCTCAAACGGCATCGACTTCTTCATGTGCGGGCCGCGCAGCTTTCGCATCCGCATGTGGATCGGCATCTGCCCGCCCTCGAAGCGCGCCCGGCTCTTGGCGCCCGAGCGTGCGCCGGCGCCCTTCTGCCCGCGGCCCGCAGTCTTGCCAGTGCCCGAGCCTTCACCGCGACCGACGCGCTTGCGTGCGCGCCTGCTGCCCGGCGCCGGTGCGAGGCTGTGCAGCCCGATGCGCTGCCCCGCGCTGTCCCCGCCCGGACTCACTTGCCCTCCTTGACGTCCACCAGGTGGCGCACGGCGTGCAGCATGCCGCGCGCCTGCGGGGAGTCGGCGACCCGCACCGTGTGCCCGATGCGGCGCAGGCCGAGCGAGCGTAGGGTGTCGAGCTGTTTCTGGTCGGCGCCGTTGCGCGAACGGCGCTGGGTGACGGTCAGCGTGCTCACGCCTGCGCCTCTGGCGGCGCGTCGGCAGGCGTCTGCGCCTGGGCAGCGGAGTCCTCAGCGGCGCCGCTCGGCGCGTCGGGCGCTGGCTGCTCACCGCCGGCCGGCGACTCGCCGTCGCCTGCGTCGGCGGCGATGTGCTCGGCGTCGTTGCCCGCCTTGCCGCCGAGACCGAGAACCTGGCTAATCGTCAGGCCGCGCAGCGTGGCGACCTCGTCGGGCGTGCGCAGCCCACGCAGGCCCGCCACCGTCGCCTTTACGAGGTTGATCGGGTTCTGCGTGCCGAGGCTCTTTGAGAGGATGTCGTGGATCCCTGCGAGCTCGAGCACCGCGCGCACGCCCCCGCCGGCGATGACGCCCGTACCGGGGGCGGCGGGCTTGAGCAGCACGCGGCCGGCGCCGAAGGTCCCGGTCGTCTGGTGGGTGATCGTGCTGCCGTGCTTGGGCACCGTGAAGAGGTCCTTCTTGGCCCGCTCGACGCCCTTCTGGATCGCCAGCGGAACCTCGTTGGCCTTGCCGTAGCCGACGCCGACGACCTCACGTTCGTCGCCCACCACGACGAGCGCGGTGAAGGAGAAGCGCCGACCGCCCTTGACGACCTTCGCGACGCGGTTGATCTCGACGACGCGCTCCTGGAGGTCCAGCCCCGACGGGCTGACCGAGCGATCTACGGGCATGGGCTCAAGGTGTCGGACATCGTGCGAAGGGAGAGGGTAGCGATCGCGGCCGTGCGGGCGCTAGACGGTGACGCCCGCCTCGCGCACGGCCTCGGCGAAGGCGCGGACGTGGCCGTGGTAGCGATAGCCGCCGCGATCGAACACCGCGACGCTCACGCCGGCCGCCTTCGCGCGCTCGGCGAGCAGCTGCCCGGCCCGCTTGGTGCGCTCCTCGCCCGCAAGCGCGCGCAGCTCGGGCTCGAACCAGCTGACCGCCGCGAGCGTGTGCCCGCGCGCATCGTCGATCAGCTGCGCGGAGAGGCCGTTGTTTGAGCGAAACACCGAGATCCTCGGCCGCGTCGCACTGCCGGAGACCTTCGCCCGTACCCGTCGGCGGCGCTTGAGCCGGCGGTCGTCCTTGGTGATCGTGCTCATGCGCGCTTGCCCACCTTGCGCGGGACGTACTCGCCCTCGTAGCGGATCCCCTTGCCCTTGTAGGGCTCGGGCTTGCGCTGCTTGCGGATGATCGCCGCCGTCTCGCCGACGAGCTGCTTGGAGATGCCCTTGACGACGACGCGCGTCGGCTGGGGGACTTCGAACTCGATGCCGTCCGGGGCGGGGATGCTGACCGGATGCGAGTAGCCCACCGCGAGCTCGAGCCCCTTGCCCTTCAGCTGCGCGCGATATCCCACGCCCTGGATCTCGAGGCGCTTCTCATAGCCGGACGTCACCCCCTGGACCATGTTTGCCACCAGCGAGCGCGTCAGCCCGTGAAGCGCGCGATGCTCACCGCGATCGGTCGGCCTGCTGACGAGCAGCTGCTCGCCCTCCTGCTTGACGTCGATGTCGCGCGGGATGCGCTCTGAGAGCTCGCCCTTGGGACCCTTCACGCTCACCGACTCTGGCTCGATCGCCACGGTCACGCCGCTGGGCACGGGGATTGGCTGTCTTCCGATTCTCGACATCGACCGACTCCCTCACCAGACCTGCGCCAGGACCTCGCCGCCCACCCCGGCCGCCCGCGCGTCGTGACCGGTCATCACGCCGTGAGACGTCGAGACGATCGCGGTCCCCATCCCGCCGACCACCTTCGGAATGTGCTTGGCGTCGACGTAGGTGCGCCTGCCCGGCCGCGAGACGCGGCGCAGCCCCGAGATCGCCGACCGCCGATCCTCTGTGTACTTCAGGCGGATCTGGATCAGCTCTCCCGCGCTGCCCGGCTGTCCGGGGACGATCTCCCAGGCCTCGATGTAGCCCTGCTCGACGAGGATCCGTGCGAGCTCGGCCTTCAGTTTCGAGGCCGGTATGTCGACGGTCTCGTGCGCGGCGCGGATCGCGTTGCGCACGCGCGTGAGGAAGTCGGCGATCGGATCGGTCATTGACATGGTGCGGAAACCTCGCGCCCTACCAGGAGGACTTGGTCATCCCCGGGATCTGGCCGTTGTGGGCGAGCTCGCGCAGGCAGATGCGGCACACCCCGAACTTGCGATACACCGCGCGCGGGCGCCCGCAGCGGGTGCAGCGAGTATAGGCGCGCGTCTTGAATTTCGGTGTTCGCGTCTGCTTGACGCGCAGCGATGTCTTGGCCATCAGTCGGACTCCTTGTCATCTGCTTGGTCGCCGTCGCCGGCCGCCTCGTCATCCGCCTGCGCGGACTCCGGGGCCTCGTCGAGGCCGACGTCGCCCTCGGCGTCGGCCTCGACGTCGGCCTCAACCTCGGCCTCGGCCTCAGCCTCCGCTGCGTCCTCCTCGGCGGCGGGCGCCTCCTGCTGCTCGGTGTCGGTCGCGGCGCTCGCCTGCTCGGCGTCTGCCTCGGTCTCTGCCTCTTCCTCCGCGACGGGCTGGGGCTCGGCGGGAGCCTCCTGCTCGGCGGGCGGCTCGGCGCCGTTGGCCTGATCGCTGCCGGGCGGGTCAAAGCCGCGCGGACGACCTTGGGCGGCAAACGGCAGCCCGAGCGCCGACAGCAGCGCAAAGGCCTCAACATCGGTCGCCGCGCTCGTCGTGATCGTGATGTCGAGACCGCGCACCTCGTCGACGGCGTCGTAGTCGATTTCGGGAAAGATGATCTGTTCGCGCACGCCCAGCGAGTAGTTGCCGCGGCCGTCGAAGGAGCGCGGGTTCAGCCCGCGGAAGTCGCGGATCCGCGGTATCGCGATCGACACGAGGCGGTCGAGAAACTCGTAGCCGCGCTCGGAGCGCAGTGTGACCGCCACGCCCACGGGCATGCCCTCACGCAGTTTGAACGCGGCGATCGATTTGCGTGCCCGGCGCACGCTCGGGCGCTGGCCGGCGATCGTCGCGAGCTGCTCGGTCGCCGCTTTGAGGACTTTCGAGTCCTGCTTGGCCATCCCGACGCCCATGTTCACGGTGATCTTCTGCAGCATCGGAGCCTGCATCACCGACGAGTAGCCGAAGCGCTCGAGCAGCGCAGGACGTATCTCCTCCAGGTAGCGGACCTTCAGGCGGGCTGGCGTCGCTGTCGCGTTCATGATGATGACGTGGTCGAGGTCTGCATTTGCGGCTAGTCGATCGCCGCGCCCGAGCTCTTGGCCACGCGCGAGCGCTCCTTGCCATCGCGCTCGATGCGCACGCGGGTCGGCCGCCCTTTGGAGTCGAGCAGCATCACGTTTGAGATGTGGATGGCGGCCTCGGTGTCGATCACGCCGGCAAGCTGACCCTCGGTCCCGGGATACAGCTGCTTGCCGGTCGACTGCGGGCGCACGTGGCGCTTGACCATGTTCAGCCCCTCGACGTAGACGCGCTCGCGAGCCGGATCCACGCGCAGCACGCGCCCGCGCTTGCCGCGGTCCTTGCCGGCGGTCACCTGCACCTGGTCGCCGGAGCGGACCTTCAGCTTGCGCCGCCTGCTCGCCGGATCGCGTCGCATCACAGCACCTCCGGCGCCAGCGAGACGATCTTCATGAAGTTGCGCTCGCGCAGTTCGCGCGCCACCGGCCCGAAGACGCGCGTTCCGCGGGGGTTGTTCTGGTCGTCGATGATCACCGCCGCGTTCTCGTCAAACGCGATGTAGGTCCCGTCGTCGCGACCGATCGGCTTCTTGGTGCGCACGACGACCGCCGTCACGACCTCGCCCTTTTTGACCGCCCCCTGGGGGTTGGCCTGCTTGACGGTCGCAGTGATGACATCGCCGACGTACGCATAGCGGCGTCTTGACCCGCCCTTGACGCGGATGCAGAGGATCTCGCGCGCACCGGTGTTGTCGGCCACGCGCAGCCTCGTCTCATTCTGGATCATCTCGCCCGCTCCAGCACGTCGACGAGCCTCCAGCGCTTGGTCTTGGACAACGGCCTGCTTTCGATCACGCGCACCACGTCGCCGATGTGCGCCTCGTTGTTCTCGTCGTGAGCGTGCAACGTGTTCGAGCTGCGTACGATCTTCTCGTAGCGGCGGTGCCGGCGCGCGATGTCGATACGCACGGTGATCGTCTTCTCGGCCCTGTCGGACACCACGACTCCCTGGCGCTCGCGACGCGCACCCTCGCGGCCCGGGTGCACCGGCGCCAGAGGCTCGCGGGCCGGCGTCGCGGCGCGGCGCTCGGTAGCTTTCGCGCGTTCCTGGCTGCGCCGCGCGCGGCGCCGCAGCGCCTTGGCCGCACGCGTCGCCAGGCGCTCGGCGTGGCGCTCCTGCGGCGAACGCGGAGGCCTGGCGTCGCCGACGTGGCGTGAGCGCTTGCTGCGGCGGACCTCCTTGGGCGACCGCGTCTCGCCCGCAGGCGTTTCGCTAGCGGGCGCCTCGCCGCCGCCCGCGGCCGCCTCGTCCGCCGGAGCGCCCGCCTGCTCGGCGTCTCCCGCCGCGGGCTCGGCGTCCGCATCCTCGCCGCCCACCTGCTGCTCGCCGGCGGCGTCGGCCTCGGGCGCCTCAGGCGGGGGGTCCGCTGCCTGCGGTGGCGCGACGTCGGCGTCGGCGGTCTCCTCGGCCTGAGCCTCGGGGGCCTGCGACTCGACCGCCTGCTCGGGCTGCTCACCGGCGCCCTGAGCGTCGGCTGCCTGACCGTCCTGCGCCTCGGGGGTCTCGTTGTCGGTCTCGTCTGCCATCTGTCTGCCTAGCCCCTGCCAGCGCCGTCGGGCGTGCCGGTGGCGGTCACCCGCGCGCGCTCGCGCGCGACGGTCAGCACGCGTGCCAAGTCGCGCTTCGTGCGCCCCAGCGATGACGTGTCCTCCAGCTCGCCGGTCGCGTTGGCAAAGCGCAGGCCGAGCAGGTCCCGACGCAGCTCGCTGGCGCGTTTGGCGAGCTCTGTTTCGTCCAGATCGCGGATCTCCTTGGCGCGCATCTAGTCCTCGCGCAGCACGAACTTGGACTTGAGCGGAAGCTTGTGCGCCGCGAGGCGGATCGCGTCGCGCGCCAGCGGCTCAGAGACGCCGGCGAGCTCGAACATCACCCGGCCGGGCTTGACGACCGCCACCCAGCCTTCGGGGGAGCCCTTGCCCGAGCCCATGCGCGTCTCGGCCGGCTTCTTGGTGATCGGCTTGTCGGGGAACACGTTGATCCACACCTTGCCGCCACGCTTGATCTTGCGCGTCATCGCGACACGCGCAGCCTCGATCTGACGATCGGTCAGCCAGCCGCATTCCAGCGCCTTGAGCCCGTACTCGCCAAACTGGACCTTCACCTGGCCGCGCGAGACGCCGCGCCGGCGCCCGCGGTGCTGCTTGCGGTGCTTGACACGCTTGGGAGCGAGCATCAGCGTGATCCCCCGCCGCTTCCGTTGGGCCCCGAGCGGGGCCCGCGGCCACCCGGGCCGCGTCCTCCTCCGCCGCCACCGCCACCACCACTGCGCCCGCCGCGTCCGCGGCCTCTGCCGTCGCGCCCGTCGCGCCCGCCCCTGCCGTCGCGCTCGCCCCCGGGTGGCGGCGGCGCGGTCATGTCGGTCAGGTCGGTGCCGGTGTACCCCTCCGGCATGATCTCGCCCTTGTTCATCCAGCACTTGACGCCGATCCCGCCGAAGGTCGTGCGCGCCTCATAGAAGCCGTAGTCGATGTCCGCGCGCATCGTGTGCAGGGGCACGCGCCCGTCGGAGTAGCTTTCGGTGCGGGCCATCTCCGCGCCGCCCAGGCGCCCTGAGACCTGCACCTTCACGCCCTTGGCCCCCGACCTCATCGCGCTCGTCAGCGCGCGCTTCATCGCGCGGCGGAAGGCCACGCGGTTCTGCAGCTGCTCGGCGATCGACTGAGCGACGAGCTTGGCGTCCAGCTCCGGGCGCTTGATCTCGAGGATGTTCACCTTGATCTGCTTTGACGTCATGCCGTGCAGCTCGCGCCGCAGCGCATCCACTTCGCTGCCGGACTTGCCGATCACGATGCCCGGGCGGGCGGTGTGGATGTTGACCTCGAGTTCGTTTGCGTCCTTGCGGATCGTGATGTCAGACAGACCTGCGTGCGCCAGCTTCTCGAAGATGTGCTTGCGGATGCGCACGTCCTCGGCGAGGTACTCGGCGAAGTTCTTCTCGTTGAACCAGTTGGACTTCCAATCGTGGATATAGCCCACGCGCATCGCCTCTGGATGAACCTTCTGTCCCATTTTCCTGTCAGCCCTGTTTGTCGTTTGTCCCGGACGCCGCCGGGGTCAGTGTGATCGTCAGATGACTCGTGCGCTTGCGGATCGGCGTGGCGCGCCCCATCGCGCGCGGCCTGAAGCGCTTGATCGTCGGCCCTTCGTCGGCGTAGGCCTCACGAACGACCAGATCGTCCTCGAGCAGCTCGTGGTTGCTCTCCGCGTTGGCCACGGCGGAATCGAGCAGCTTGCTCCAATCGCGGGCCACGTCGCGGGGGGTGAAGGCGAGGATAGCGCGTGCCTCCTGCACCGACTTTCCACGCAGGTGCCCGCACACCATGCGCGCCTTGCGCGCCGAGGTGCGCACGTAGCGCGCCCGCGCGCTCACGACGGGCCGGCGTGCGGGGCTCATCTGACCCTCGCAGACCCGGCGTGCCCGCGGAACACGCGCGTCGGTGCGAACTCGCCGAGCTTGTGACCGACCATCGACTCGCTGATGAACACCGGCACGTGGCGCTTGCCGTCGTGCACGGCGATCGTGTGGCCCACCATCTCGGGAAAGATCGTCGAGGCCCGCGACCAGGTGCGCAGCATTTTTTTGGTGTTCTCGGCGTTGAGCGCTTCGATGCGCGACATCAGGCGCTCTTCGACCCACGGCCCCTTCTTGCTGGAGCGACTCATTTCTTGCCCTTCCCGCGCCTGCGTCCGCGGACGATCGCGGAGTTCGAAGCCTTGTTCTTCTTGCGCGTGCGATACCCGAGCGTCGGGACCCCCCAGGGGGTGACCGGATGGCGTCCGGCGGTGGTCGAGCCCTCGCCGCCGCCGTGCGGGTGATCGACGGGGTTCATCGCCACGCCGCGCGTCTGCGGGCGTACGCCCATGTGGCGCTTGCGGCCCGCCTTGCCGACCTTGACGTTCTGGTGGTCGGTGTTGCCGATCGTGCCGACCGTCGCGCGACACTCGGCGCGCACGGTGCGCATCTCGCCGGAGGGCAGGCGCAGCGTTGCGATATCGCCGTCCTTTGCCATCAGCTGCACCGACGCGCCGGCCGAGCGCGCCATCTGCCCGCCGCGCCCCGGCTGCAGCTCGACGTTGTGCACGACCGTCCCGACGGGCATGCGCGCGAGCTCCAGACAGTTGCCGACGGCGATGTCGGCGTTCTCGCCGGACGCCACGGTCATCCCGACAGTGAGGCGCTGGGGCGCGAGGATGTAGCGCTTCTCGCCGTCGGCGTAGTGCAGCAGCGCGATGTAGGAGGAGCGGTTGGGGTCGTACTCGATCGCGGCCACCCGCGCGCTGACCCCGTCCTTGCGCCGCTTGAAGTCGATTCGCCGGTAGGAGCGCTTGGCGCCTCCGCCGCGGTGACGCGAGGTCTTGCGCCCGTGCACGTTTCGCCCGCCGCTCTTCTTCAGCCCTTCGACCAGCGTCTTCTCGGGCTCAGAGCGCGTGATGTCGGCGAAATCGGCGTAGGAGACAAAGCGCCTGCCAGGGCTCGTCGGCTTGGGCTTGCGGATCGGCATCGGTCCCTCCTAGCCCTCGGCCGCCTGCAGGCCCTGGAACACCGGGATCGTGTCGCCCGCGCGCACCTGCACGATCGCCTTCTTCCAGGTGCGCGACTGTCCGCGGGTGAGGCCGCGGCGCTTCGGCTTGGCCTTCACGCTGAGCGTCCTCACCTCCACCACGTGCACGTCGAAGAGCTGCTCGACCGCCTGGCGGATCTGGGTCTTGTGGGCATCGGGGTGGACGCGGAACGTGTAGCGGTCGACCGCCGAGAGCACGTAGCTCTTCTCTGAGACGACCGGGCGGATGATCACCTCGGCGTGGTCCATCAGGCACCTGCCTCCGCAGCGACGCGCGGCTTTGCCGCGCGCGCGACAAGCGCATCCAGCGCCGGCTGTGAGAGCAGCAGCGAGGCGGCGCCCAGCAGGTCGACGACGCCGACGCCGTCCGGGGTCTGCACGCCGACGCGCGCGAGGTTTCGAAACGACAGCGCGGCGGAGGACTCCTCGGCATCGAGCACGACGAGCGTCGGGCGGGGCTGGCCCCAGTCCTGCAGCAGCTCGTGGGCCCGGCTGGTCTGCGGCGCGTCGAAGTCGCCCGCGTCGATGATCGCCAGCGAGCCGCGCTCGGCGTGCAGCGAGAGCACGCTGCGCAGCGCTGCACGCTGCTCCTTGCGGTTCACCTTGAAGGTGTAGGAGCGTGGCTGCGGTCCGAAAGTGGTCCCCCCGCCGGTCCACAGCGGCGAGCGGTTCGATCCCGCGCGCGCGCGACCGCTGCCCTTCTGCCGCCACGGCTTGGCGCCTCCGCCGGAGACCTTGCCGCGGGTTTTCGTGGCGGCCGTGCCGCGCCGCCGCGCGGCCCGCTCGGCGCGCACGCACTGATGCACGAGCGTGCCCGCAAAGCGAGCGCCGAACGCGCCGTCATCGAGCTTGGCCTTCTTGCTCGCGCCGAGCACCGGAGCGTCAGGCATCGCTGCGCACCTCCACGAGCGCGCCCGCGGGCCCGGGCACCGAGCCGCGGACGAGCAGCAGGTTCTCATCGCTGTCCACGCGCACGATCTCAAGGCCCTTCTGGGTGACTCTGGTGTTGCCCATCTGGCCCGGCCCGCGGATGCCCTTGAGCACGCGCGAGGGAGTCGCGGACGCGCCGATCGAGCCCGGCGCGCGCACGTTGTGCGAGCCGTGGGACGCCGGTCCGCGGCTGAAGTTGTGGCGCTTGATCGTCCCCTGAAAGCCCTTGCCCTTCGAGACTCCCGCGACCTTCACGCGCTGCCCGACCGCGAAGGCCTCGACGGTCACGGTCTCGCCGAGCTGCTGCTCGATCGGCTGCTCGTCCGCGGCGAGGCGGAACTCGACGACGTGGCGCAGCGGCGGCGCGTCGGCCTTCTTGAGATGGCCGAGCTCGGCTTTTGAGATGTGCTTCTCCTTGGTCTGGCCGAAGGCGAGCTGCACGGCCGCATAGCCATCGCGCTCGGGAGTGCGGATCGCCGTCACCGGGCACGGCCCGGCCTGCAGCACGGTGACGCCCGCGACGCTTCCGTCGTCCTGGAAGACCTGGGTCATGCCGAGCTTCTTGGCGAGGATGGCGGGCATTGCGAGGCGAGCGGCTTGTCTTGTCGTGTCGGCCCGGGACTCAGGTGGCGAGCCGGATCTCGATGTCCACGCCGGCCGGCAGGTTGTCCAGGCGCTGCAGCGAGTCCACCGTCTTGGGGGTCGGCTGATGGATGTCGATCAGGCGCTTGTGGGTGCGGATCTCAAAGTGCTCGCGCGAGTCCTTGTCCTTGAACGGCGAGCGGATAACGCAGTAGACGTTCTTCTCGGTCGGCAGCGGCACCGGACCAGACACGCTCGCGCCGGTGCGCGTCGCGGTGTCCACGATCTCCTTCGCCGCGGACTCGATCGCCGACGTGTCATAGGCCTTCAGGCGGATGCGTATCTTGTTTTGCGTGGCGGATGCCATCGAAGCTCTCTGAGGTTCTCGTTCTCTGTGTGGTGTCTGGTTTGCGGTTGTGAATATGTCTTGCAGTTGCGCCTGTGATCGCTGTCGCTGGGCGGGCTCGCGACCAACCCGTTCGGCAGCTGCGGGGGCGGCGGGCTGATCCCGTGCCAATCCGTCCCCTTGCCAGCGTGCGACTCCGTCGGGGCTGTCTTCGTCGTATCGGACTGCCAATGCGCATCGCCCCCGCGCTCGGCAGGGGCGACGGTGCTACTCGATGATCTCGCTGACGACACCCGAACCGACCGTGCGCCCACCCTCTCTAATGGCGAAGCGCAGGCCCTGGTCCATCGCGATCGGCTGGATGAGTTCGATCTCCATCTGAACGTTGTCGCCGGGCATGACCATCTCGACGCCCTCGGGCAGCTTGGCCACCCCTGTGACGTCGGTCGTGCGGAAGTAGAACTGAGGCCGGTAGCCGGTGAAGAACGGGGTGTGACGTCCACCCTCCTCCTTCTTGAGCACGTAGACCTCGGACTTGAACTTGGTGTGCGGTGTGATCGAGCCGGGCTTGCACAGCACCTGGCCGCGCTCGATCTCCTCGCGCTTGGTGCCGCGCAGCAGGCAGCCGACGTTGTCGCCCGCGCGACCCTCGTCGAGGATCTTGCGGAACATCTCCACGCCGGTGACCACTGTGTTGCCCGTGTCGTGGATGCCGACGATCTCGACCGTCTCGCCGGTTTTGACGATGCCCTGCTCCACGCGCCCGGTCGCGACGGTGCCGCGGCCGGTGATCGAGAAGACGTCCTCAACGGGCATCAGGAAGGGCTTGTCCAGCTCGCGCACCGGCTCGGGGATGTAGGAGTCGAGCGCCTCGGCCAGCTCGATGATCTTGCCCTTGTATGTCTCGTCGCCTTCGAGCGCCTTCAGCGCCGAGCCGGTGATGAACGGAATGTCGTCGCCAGGAAAGTCGTATTCGGAGAGCAGCTCACGCACCTCAACCTCGACCAGCTCGAGCAGCTCCTCGTCGTCGACCATGTCGGCCTTGTTGAGAAACACGACGATGTAGGGGACGCCGACCTGGCGCGCGAGCAGGATGTGCTCGCGCGTCTGGGGCATCGGACCGTCGGCCGCCGAAACCACCAGGATGGCGCCGTCCATCTGCGCCGCGCCGGTGATCATGTTCTTGACGTAGTCGGCGTGGCCGGGGCAGTCGACGTGAGCGTAGTGGCGGTTCTCGGTCTGGTACTCGACGTGCGAGGTGGCGATCGTGATCCCGCGTTCCTTCTCCTCGGGCGCGTTGTCGATCTCCTCAAAGCTGCGCGCTTCGGCGCCCCCCTTCTCAGCCAGCACCGTCGTGATGGCAGCGGTCAGCGTCGTCTTTCCATGGTCGATGTGACCAATCGTTCCGACGTTGACGTGCGGCTTGTCGCGCTCGAACTTCTCCTTCGCCACTTTTTGCTCGCTCCTGTATCGACTTGGATGTCCGCCCGTGTGATGGCGAACCGGGGAATCTATCTAAATGCGGTCGTCCCTGACTGCTGACCGCTGCCGGGAAGCCGCTCCATCCGCTGCCCTACCCGGCCGGGCCGCCTAGGCCGGGACCGGTTCTCCCGTGCGCTGCTCGACGATCTGCTCCGCGATGTTCGGCGGAACCTCCTCGTAGCGCTCGAACTGCATCGTGTAGTTGGCGCGGCCCTGCGTGTTGGAGCGCAGATCGGTCGCGTAGCCGAACATCTCGCTCAGCGGCACCCGGGCGGTGACCGCCAGCGCGTTGCCGCGACGCTCCTGTCCCTCGACGCGCCCGCGACGGCGCGACAGATCGCCGATCACGTCTCCGAGGAACTCCTCGGGGGTAACGACCTCGACGGCGAAGATCGGCTCCAGCAGCACCGGTTTGGCGCGCCTGGCCGCCTCCTTGAGCGCGATCGAGCCCGCGACCTTGAACGCGATCTCCGAGGAGTCCACGTCGTGGTACTTGCCGTCGACGAGCGTGACGCGCACGTCCACCGTCGGGTAGCCGGCCTTGACGCCGGTCTCGAGCGCCTCCTCGATGCCCTTCTTGACGGCCGGAATGTATTCGGAGGGGACGTTCCCGCCCTTGATCTTGTTGACGAACTCAAAGCCCTCGCCGGGCGCCGGCTCCATGTTGATGTACACGACCCCGAACTGGCCCGAGCCGCCGGTCTGGCGCACGAACCTGCCTTCGATCTTCTCCACGCTGCCACGCACCGTCTCGCGATATGAGACCTGCGGGCGCCCGACGTTGGCCTCGACGCCGAACTCGCGCTTCATGCGATCCACGAGCACCTCGAGGTGCAGCTCACCCATGCCCGAGATCTCCGTCTGGCCGGTCTCTTCGTTGCTGCGCACCTGGAAGGTGGGGTCCTCCTCGGCCAGGCGTCCCAGCGCGACCGACATCTTCTCCTGGTCGGCCTTGGTCTTCGGCTCGACGGCGACCTTGATCACCGGCTCGGGGAAGACGATGTTCTCAAGCTGGATCGGCGCGTCGGGCGCAGCGAGCGTGTCGCCGGTGATCACCTGCTTGATGCCCACAGCGGCGGCGATGTCGCCGGCGTAGACCTCGGAGACCTCCTCGCGGTCGTTGGCGTGCATCATCAGGATGCGTCCGATCCGCTCTGTGCGCCCGCTGTTGACGTTCAGCACGCGCGAGCCGGCGTCCAGGTGCCCGGAGTAGACGCGGAAGTAGGTCAGCTTGCCGACGTAGGGGTCGGCCATGATCTTGAACGCGAGCGCCGCGAACGGCTCCGAGTCGTCGGCGTGGCGCACCGCCTCGCGCGCCTCCTCCTGGCCTTTGATCAGTTCGGTCCCGGTCATCGGCGGCACGTCCAGCGGCGACGGCAGGTAGTCGACGACGGCGTCCAGCAGCGGCTGCACGCCCTTGTTCTTAAACGAGGAGCCGCACAGAACCGGGGTCAGCTTGGTCGACAGCGTGGCGCTGCGGATCGCCTGCTTGAGGCGCTCTTCTGAGATCTCGGTCTCCTCGAGGATCATCTCGACCAGCTCGTCGTCGTAGTGGGAGACCTCCTCGAGCAGGTGCTCGCGGGCCGCGGCCGCCGTGTCGGCAAGCGCGTCGGGAATCTCGACGACCTCCTGTTCGGTGCCGAGGTCGTCCTTATAAATGACGGCCTTCATCGCGACGAGGTCGATGATCCCCTCAAACTCGGCCTCGGCGCCGATCGGCAGCTGGATCGGCACCGGGTGGGCGGCGAGACGGTCGATCATCGTCTGCACGCCGGCCTGGAAGTCCGCGCCGATGCGATCCATCTTGTTGATGTAGGCGATCCGCGGGACGCCGTACTTGTCGGCCTGGCGCCAGACCGTCTCAGACTGCGGCTCGACGCCCGCGACGGAGTCGAACAGCGCGATCGCGCCGTCGAGCACGCGCAGCGAGCGCTCCACCTCGACGGTGAAGTCGACGTGGCCGGGCGTGTCGATGATGTTGATCCGATGCCCGTTCCACTCTGCGGTCGTCGCCGCCGAGGTGATCGTGATGCCGCGCTCCTGCTCCTGTTCCATCCAGTCCATCGTCGCGGCGCCGTCGTGCACCTCGCCGATCTTGTAGGTGCGTCCGGTGTAGTAGAGAATGCGCTCGGTCGTCGTCGTCTTGCCGGCGTCGATGTGCGCCATGATCCCGATGTTGCGGGTGTTCTGGAGGCTGAACTTACGTGGCATGGTTGTGATCTCTTGATCGGCGGATCAGGGTGGTTTCAGGCAAGGGCGGCGTCTGAGTCGACGAACGGCCGTTTCTGGGCAAAAAAATGGGCCCCTCGGGCCCACACACGTCGCGGGTCTGCGGCGGACCGGTTCGCGTCGCTATGTGCTCGAGGTCTCCATCACTTGGGTGCGACGCTGCGGGCAAACCACCTGCGCCCACCCGCGGCGCAAGGCCGACTATAGCAGAGCTACGAAGCTCCAAAAAGGGTTCGATTCGCAGGCTGCAAGCCGAATCTCAGGCTGCGCGGTCAGTCCGCGCGGGCGCCCGCTGGCCTACGCCGGCGGCGGATCCTCGAACACCTCGCCCAGGCACTGCAGCACCCGCGTGGCAGCGCGCAGCTCGGCGCTGTCGATGTCCTGCAGGCCGCGCTCCCAGCGACCCTGCCAGGCGTTTCGCTTGGCCTCGATCTTGCGCCGTCCAGACGCCGTCAGCCTGCACACGACGACCCGCCGGTCGCTCTCGGAGCGCACCCGCGCGACATGGCCGGCGTCGACGAGCTGGTCGAGCATCTGGCTGACCGTCCCGGGCGCCAGCCGCGCTGCGACGGCCAGCTCGCCGGTCTGCAGGTCGCCGCGCTCATACAGCTCGATCAGCAGCTCGAACTGCGCCTGGCTGATCTCTGAGCCGCCGAGGTGCGTGTCGCGCCCGCGCAGGCGGTTGAGCGTGCGAAACACGTGGCGAAAGGCCAGCCCCAGCTCGGTCAGCTCGGCGGCCCGCCCGTGCGCTGGCTCGCGCCCTGGCTTGGCTGCTGCGGGGGCACCCATCACCGCGTCCTAGGCCCCGAGCGGCTCGACGGTCGCCTCGGCGTTCGACGCCGAGCGGCTGAGCTTGGCGCGCGGGTTCTCGGCTCGCAACAGCACGAGGCAGGGAATCAGCGAGAGCACGCAGATCCCGAGCGACCACCAGTAGGCGGTGTCGAAGGCCTGCGCGAGGTGGGCGGGCGAGGGCGCATGGCCGGCGGCGCGCTGGAGCACCACGGCAAGCACCGCCACCCCGATCGCGCCGCCCACGCGCTGGACGACGTTCAGCTGGGGGGTCGCATCGGAGAGCTGCTCTGGGCGCAGCGAGGCGAACGCGGCGGTCATCGCCGGCATGAACGAGAAGCCGATCCCGACGCCCCGCAGGACGAGCACGAGCGAGATCGCGAGCACCGACGTGCTCGTTCCGATGAACGCCAGCGGGAGCGTGCCCAGACACAGGATCGAGACGCCGAAGATCGCCACGCGCCCGCCGCCGAAGCGGTCGGCGAGGCGTCCAGAAAGCGGCATCACGAGCAGCATCCCGACGCCCTGCGGGCCGGTGAGCAGGCCCGTCGCGATGAGGCTCTCGTGGCGGACCTCCTGGTAGTAGAGCGGCACCAGGATCATCGCCCCGAACAGCGCCGCGCCGAGGCCGAACGTGGTCGCCGAGGCGGCCGCGAAGACGCGGTTGGCGTACAACCTGATGTCGAGCAGCGGACGCTCGATGCGCAGCGCGTGCCAGCAGAAGGCGCCCACCAGCGCGAACCCGGCCAGGGTCGGGCCGATCACGGCCGGGGCGGTAAGGCTGGTGCCGGGGGTGCCCAGCTTCGAGAGGCCATAGACGATCGTGGCCGTCCCGCTCGAGACCAGCGCCAGCCCGAGCACGTCGAGGCGTCCGGCGTTGCCGGAGTCGGTGTGCGGCAGCATGCGCCAGCCCATCAGGAACGCGACCACGCCGATCGGAACGTTGACGAGGAAGATCCACGACCAGTGGAAGTTCTGCAGGATCACGCCGCCGAGGACCGGCCCGAGGATCGGCGCGAGCATCGCTGGCATCGCCACGATGCCCATCACGCGACCCATCCGCTTGGGACCGGAGACCTGCGCCATGATCAGCTGGCCGACCGGCATGATCATCCCGCCGCCCACGCCCTGAAGCACGCGGAAGAGTACGAGGCTCGTCGTCGATACCGCCACCGCACAGAGGGCAGAGCCGGCGGTGAAGAGCACCAGCGAGACCAGGTACACGCGCTTGGCACCGAAACGGCGGGCGGCCCAGCCGGTCACGGGGATCACCGCGGCGAGCGCCAGGATGTAGCCGGTCACGACCCACTGGATCTGGGCGAGCGTCGAGTGCAGTTCGTGGCTCAGCGTCGGGAGCGCGACATTGACGATCGTCGTGTCGAGGATCGACATGATCATCCCGAGGATCACCACGCCGGCGATCTTCCAGACGTAGGGCTCTATGCGGTCGGAGGCCTCGGGGTGAAAGCCGCCGTCGGATGTCGCTGGGCCGGAGGACATTCGGTACCGAAAGGTTAGGTGCCGAAGCTTCTTCCTTCAAGGGTTGTGTGCCCAAGATCACACGAACGTCCAGCACGTCCGCGGCAAGCCTGGAATGCCACCCCGCGACAAGCAGAGCCCCGAGGGGCTCTGATCAACAAACCGCTACCCGCTGGAGGAGCGCGTCTACCAGCGGTAGTGCGCGAAGGCCTTGTTGGCCTGGGCCATGCGGTAGATGTCGTCCTTGCGCTTGTAGGCGCCGCCCTGCTGGGACTGGGCGTCCAGCAGCTCGGTGGCCAGGCGTTGGGCCATCGTCTTCTCGCGCCGCTGGCGGGCGAACTCGACGAGCCAGCGCACCGCGAGCGTGCGCGCGCGGCGACTTGGGACCTCGACGGGCACCTGGTAGGTGGCGCCGCCGACGCGCCGCGAGCGAACCTCGAGCGTCGGCGTGAGCGCTTTGACCGACGCCTCGAGCGTCTCGACCGGGTCTTTGTCGCTGCGCTCGCCGATCAGCGCCAGCGCGTCGTAGACGATCCGCTCGGCGACGGACTTCTTGCCGTCGAGCATCACCTTGTTGATCAGCTGCTGCACGAGCTTTGAGCGGTGCACGGGATCGGCCTCGGGCGGGCGGATCTGGGCTGCGGCGCGGCGGGGCATCAGCCGACCACCGCTAGCGCTTCTTCACGCCGTACTGCGAGCGGGCCTTCTTGCGGTCGCTGACGCCGGCCGCGTCCAGCGTGCCGCGCACGACCTTGTAGCGCACGCCCGGCAGGTCCTTGACGCGGCCCCCGCGGACGAGCACGACCGAGTGCTCCTGGAGGTTGTGGCCCTCGCCGGGGATGTATGCCGTGACCTCGATCGAGCCCGAGATGCGCACGCGCGCGACCTTGCGCAGGGCGGAGTTGGGCTTCTTGGGGGTGGTCGTGTACACGCGCGTGCACACACCGCGCCGCTGCGGCGCAGCGACCTTCTTCTTGCGCCCCGTGCCGGACTTGAGGCCGGGCGTGGCTAGCTTCTTCTTGGGGGCCAGCCGGCCCTTGCGCACGAGCTGAGAGGTGGTCGGCATCGGCGCAGGATGCTAGCAGCGCCAGGCCAGCGAGCGCTAGGCCCGCGCGGCGACGCCGGCCGCGCGCACGGGCGCGGGCATCAGCGCGCATGCCACGATGACCAGCACGAACGCCGTCGCCTGCACGACCACCCCGAACGGGCTGGCCGCCAGCGGATCGCCGAACACGACGATCCCGCCCGCGATCCCGGCGATGTTCGCCGCCGTGCCGGTGACCGCGATCACGGGCACCGCTTCACCGTCCTGCAGCCCGCGCGCCGACGCGTAGAAGGCGACGATCGAGGCGAGCACGGCGACCGCGAGCCATGGGCTGAGCGCGAGCCCGAGCAGGCCGTGCGCGTGCGTGATGCCGGTGAGCGCCTTGATCGCGGTGTCAGAGACACCGAACAGCACGCCCGCCGCGGCCCCCAGCATCACACCGTGGTGCTCTGAGCGCCCGCCCATCCGCGGCCCCATCAGCAGCAGGCCGCCGAGGCCGAACAGGCCGGCCTCGAACGCGATCATCGCCGCCTGTGAGAACTGCGAGTGCGCACCATGCAGCGCCGGCAGCGTCACGCCGAGCAGCACGAGCCCGGCGGCGGTCAGCGAGAGCCCGAACCACTGGCGACGGCCAACCTGAAAGCCGAACTGCCGCTCGGCCATCACGGCGATGAACACGACGCCCGCGGCAAGCGCGACCTGGACGACCGACATCGGCGCGAGCGCGAGCGCGGCGGCGTGAAGCACCCAGCTCGCGGTCGCGATCAGCATGCCCAGCGCGAACCACTTAGAGGAGTACAGCGTCCTGGCTGAGCGCAGCGGGTGGCGCACCTGCACCTTCGCGACCGAGTTGGCGCCCCGGTGCTTGTAGAAGAACGCAAGGTTCGCCATGAAGGCGCAGGCGAGGGCGAGCAGGATGCCGATGTCGATAGTCACGCTGAGTGGGCTGGGCGGGCTGGAAGGCTGAGAGACGAATCGACGGGCCCCCCGTGATGCTTTACTGCCCGCCAGCGACCTCGGCACATTACCCAGGTCAACCTCTGTGCAAGCTAAAGAGGCCCCCCAACGCGCGCAAGGCAGGCAACGGCCGTTGCTGATGGTCGACATCGACGGCGTGCTCTCGCTGTTCGGCGCGCCCACGATCGCCGGCCAGCGAAGCCTCGCGGCGATCGCGCCCGATCGCGCCGACGAGCAGCGCGCGCGCGAGGGTCGCTACTGCTCGATCGACGGGGTGCCCCACTTCCTCTCCTACGACGCCGCGGCGCACCTGCTCGCGCTGGGCGAGAGCTTCGAGCTCGTGTGGGCAAGCGGCTGGGAGGAGAAGGCCAACGAGCACCTGCCCCACCTGCTGGGCATGCCCGCCGGGCTGCCGTTCGTTCGCTTCCCGCGGGGCGCCGGGCGGGGCAGCGGCGTGGACGGCCACTGGAAGGTCGACGCGATCGACCGCTACGCCGGCGAGCGGGCGCTGGCGTGGGTCGACGACGCGTTCAACGAGGCCTGCCACGCGTGGGCAGACGCACGCCCGGCGCCGACCCTGCTGGTCGCCACCCAGCCCGAGTGCGGCCTCACGGCGCGGGAGGCACAGCTGCTGGCGCAGTGGGCGAAGCGCCTGGCAGCGGCGTGACGAGCGCTCCCGCGACGCGCAGCGGCAGCGAGACGATGGCCCCGACGGCGCTCGCGCCGCCCCCGGGGCACAGCGCGCGCAGCCAGCTCGCGCCGGCGCGCGGCGTGCGCGCGACGGTCGCCGACCACGCGCCGCCGGCGTCGCTGACCGCGCTTGCGATCGTTTGCTCGCTGACCAGTTCGCCGCTGCGCGCGACGCTGCGCTCCTGCACGAGGACGCTAGCGCCGGCGATCGGCGTGCCGTCGAGAAAGGCCAGCCGGCCGCCGAGCGCGAGCGGCGAACCGCTCGCGCCCGCGCTGGGCGCGGGCGCCGCGGGCACGCCGGGGACCGGTGCCTGCCCAGCCGGCTTCAGCGTGAGCAGCGCGGGGCGCCCGGCGAGCTCGCTGATGCGCGGGCGCAGCGCGGGCAGCTGGGCGTACAGGGCGTCGCCCGGACAGTCGGTGCTGTCGCCGTCGCGATGCCCGGCCACGCGTGGCAGCGACACGTGCGCGCCGGCGGGGAAACGGGTGTAGACGGCGCCGGCCGGGTTCACGCGCACGGTCACGCGGCCCAGCGTGGGCGCGCCGTGCAGCGAGAGCTTCCACGCCAGCAGCCGCTCCAGCGCCTGCGCCGCCGCAGGCGAGATCGTGCTCGTCATGAATTCCCCGAGCACCGCCACGCCGGTGCTTTCGGCGTTGAAGCCGCCGGCCTGCGCACCCACGACCGGCTCGTCGATGCCCCCCGCACGGGCCTCGAAGATGCGCCCGTAGAGGTCGATCACGAAGTTGTAGCCGATGTCGTTCCAGCCGCGCGCGTAGCGGTGAAAGACGAAGATCGCGCGCAGCATCGCCGGCACCTCGCCCGCCGTGTAGCCGTTCGGGTTCTCGGTGTGGTGCACGAACGCCATCCGCACCGCGCCGAATTCGGGAGCCACGCGCGGCCGCGCCATCCCCTGTGCCCACGCGCTGCGCGCGAGGATCGGCGGCTGTCCGGGGCCCGCGGCGAGCGTCGGGCTCGCCAGCGCCAGGGCCGCAGCGTGCGCGCCGGCGCCGAGCGCGCGGCGTCGCGCGCCAGCCCCGCCGCTCACGTCCACGCAGCCGATCCGCACGTCGCTCAGGGCGCGGTCGGCGCGCACCTGCGCGGTCGTGCTGCCGCCCGTCCACACCGGGTCGCCGGTGATCGTCTGCGATCGCCGCGCGCCGTCCGGGCCGTGTCCGCCGGGCCCGGCGGACACCCACGCGCTCCAGCCGCCGCCGGCGTTGGCGAAGCGCAGCTGCACGCGGGCCGACGCGTCGCCGCGAAAGCTCACGCCCAGCAGATCCGCGTTGGCTCGCAGCTCGACCGTCGCCCCGCGCGGACCCGCCGCCAGGCGCCCGAGCGGGCGCCAGAACAGCTGCGGCTGCGGCGCGGGCCCTGACCAAGCCGGCTGCGCCAGCGCGGCCAGTGCATCACCGCGGCGCAGCAGACCGCCAGCCAGCGCTCCCGCGCTCGCGGCGAGCATCGATCGGCGCGTCATCCCGCGCTCGCTCATCGCCGCCTAGAACACGACAAACCGCGCGCAGTTTCCGCCGCGCCCGATGAGATTGCTCCCACCGGGCGCGCCGCCGTCCGCGCTCGGCTCACAGCCGGCCCGACGGCGCCAGACCCGGCGCTCAGTCGCCCGAGCCGTCCGGGTCTGAGATCTCCAGATCGGCGAGCTCCTCGACGAATCCTGGGTCGCCGCCGCCGGCGCCGATCTTCTCGAGCGACGCCAGGTCTGCCGCGAACTCCTGGCCGTAGCCGCCGCCCAGCGCCTCGGCGCCGGACAGCCCCAGCTCGGCCGCGATCTCGTCCTGGTCGAGCAGCCCCACGTCGTCGATCGCGCGCGGCAGCGGCTCAGACGGTTCGATCTCGATCCGCCGGTAGCGCTTCAGCCCTGTCGCCGCCGGGATCAGCTTGCCGATGATCACGTTCTCCTTCAGCCCGTTGAGGCGGTCCGTCTTGCCCTCGAGCGCCGCGTCGGTGAGCACCTTGGTGGTCTCCTGGAAGGAGGCCGCCGAGAGGAAGGAGTCGGTGTTCAGCGAGGCCTTCGTGATGCCGAGGATGATGTCCTCGAACTGCGCGGTCTCACCGCCGTCCTTGCTGGCGGCGCCGTTGACCTTGGCGAACTCGAAGCGGTCGACGAACTGCCCCGGCAGGTAATCGGTGTCGCCCTTCTGGTCGACGCGCACCTTTTTGAGCATCTGGCGCACGATCAGCTCGATGTGCTTGTCGTTGATGTCGACGCCCTGGGACTTGTAGACCTCCTGGACCTCTTTGACCAGGTACTGCTCGGTCTCGGTACGCCCGCGAATCGCCAGCAGCTCGTGCGGGTAGACCGACCCCTCGTTGAGCTGGCGGCCCGCGGTGATCTTCTCGCCCGCGCTGACGAACAGGCGCGTGCGCCGTGGGAAGGCGTAGCGGTGCTCCTCGCCGGCTTTGTCGGTGACCACGACGGTCAGCGCCTTGTCGGTCTCCTCGATCGACACGACCCCGTCCTGCTCGGCGATCTTCGCGAGCCCCTTGGGCTTGCGCGCCTCGAACAGCTCCACCACGCGCGGCAGGCCGTGCGTGATGTCGGCGCCGGCGACGCCGCCGGTGTGGAACGTGCGCATCGTCAGCTGCGTGCCCGGCTCGCCGATCGACTGGGCGGCGATGATCCCCACCGCGTCGCCGATCTGCGCGAGCGCCCCCGTCGCCATCGCCCGCCCGTAGCACATCTGGCAGACCCCGCTCGGGGCCTCGCACTTGAGTACCGAGCGCACCGGCACGGTGACGTGCACGCCCTTCTCGTGGTCGTCGGCGAATGCCTGGGCGATGTCGGCGAGCTCGGACAGGCCGATTTCGACGCCCTGCTCGGCCAGCAGCCGGCCGCGCTTGGTCTTGATCGGCTCGGCGGCGATCCTGCCGACGAGGCCGTCGTTCGGCTGTCCGTCCGGCTTGAACACGACCAGCTCGATGTGCTCCTCGGTGCCGCAGTCGGTCTCGCGGATGATCACGTCCTGCGCCACGTCGACCAGGCGCCGCGTGAGGTAGCCGGAGTCGGCCGTGCGCAGCGCCGTGTCGGCGAGGCCCTTTCGCGCACCGTGCGTGGAGATGAAGTACTCGAGCACCGACAGGCCCTCCATGAAGTTGGCCTTGATCGGGCGCTCGATGATCTCGCCCTTCGGGTTGGCCATCAGCCCGCGCATCCCGGCCAGCTGGCGAATCTGCTTGAACGACCCGCGCGCCCCCGAGTTGGCCATCATGAAGATCGGGTTGAGCGTGTCGAGGTTGGCGATCATCGCGTCCGCCACGTCGTCGGTCGCGGCGTTCCACTTCTCCACGATCGCCTCGTGGCGCTCCTGCTGGGTGATCAGGCCCATGTCGTACTGGTCGGCGATCTCCGACACGAGCGCCTCGTACTTGTCGAGGATCTTCTGCTTGTCGGGCGGCACGATCACGTCGTTCTTGGAGATCGTGATGCCGGCCTGCGTGGCGTACTTGAAGCCGAGGTCCTTGAACGCGTCGAGCACGAGCGAGATCGTCGTCGGCCCGTGCGTCTGCACGAGCGCGTCGATCAGGCGCGTCGTGTCGCGCTTCTTCATCGCCTGATTGACAAACGCGTACTTGGACGCGTCGAACGAGTCGCCCAGCGCCTCGGCGAGCGCGCGCTCGATGCGGTCGTTGTAAATGATGCGCCCGATCGTCGTGAGCACGTGGCCGCCTTCGCGCCCGAACGGGCGGAACTCGGCGAGGTCGTGCAGCTTGACCACGCCGCCCTCGTAGGACAGCTCGGCCTCCTGGGCGGTCCGAAAGACGTGCGGGCGCGGCTCGCTGGCGGGCCACTTGCCGCTCGTGAGCAGCTCGCGTTTGGCGGCGAGCTCCTTGTCCTCGGGACCGTAGGTCAGGTAGTAGGCGCCGAGAATCATGTCCTGCGTCGGCGTTGCCAGCGGCGCGCCGTGCGCCGGCGAGAGGATGTTGTTGGAGGAGAGCATCAGGATGCGCGCCTCGGCCTGCGCCTCGGCGCTCAACGGCAGGTGCACCGCCATCTGGTCGCCGTCGAAGTCGGCGTTGAAGGCGTGGCAGACCAGCGGGTGGACCTGGATCGCCTTGCCCTCGACGAGCAGCGGCTCGAACGCCTGGATGCCCAGACGGTGAAGCGTCGGCGCGCGGTTGAGCAGCACCGGGTGCTCGTGGATGACCTCCTCGAGCACGTCCCACACCTCGGCGATCATCGAGTCGACCATCTTCTTGGCGGCCTTGATGTTCTGCGCCGACTTGCGCTCGACCAGCCGCGCCATGATGAACGGCTTGAACAGCTCGAGCGCCATGATCTTCGGCAGCCCGCACTGGTGCAGCTTGAGGTAGGGGCCGGCCACGATCACCGAGCGCCCCGAGTAGTCCACGCGCTTGCCGAGCAGGTTCTGGCGGAAGCGTCCCTGCTTGCCCTTGAGCATGTCCGACAGGCTCTTCAGCGGGCGGTTGCCCGGTCCGGTGACCGGCCGGCCGCGGCGGCCGTTGTCAAACAGCGCGTCGACGGCCTCCTGGAGCATGCGCTTCTCGTTGTTGACGATGATCTCGGGCGCGCCGAGGTCGAGCAGCCGCTTGAGGCGGTTGTTGCGGTTGATCACGCGCCGGTAGAGGTCGTTGAGGTCAGACGTCGCAAAGCGACCGCCGTCCAGCTGGACCATCGGGCGCAGCTCGGGCGGGATCACCGGCACGGCGTCGAGCACCATCATCTCGGGCTTGTTGCCCGACTGGATGAAGGCCGAGACGACCTTCAGCCGCTTGACCGCGCGCGCCTGCTTCTGGCCCTTGCCCGTCTTGACCTGGTCCTCGAGCTCGACGCGTTCGGCCTGCAGGTCGACCTGCGCCAGCAGGTCGCGCACCGACTCGGCGCCCATCCCGCCGCGGAAGTACTCGCCGAAGCCATACGGCGAGCCGAAGCGCTCCTTGAGCTCGCGGAACGTCGTCTCGTCGTGCTCGATCTGCTTGGGCTCCATCGTCTTGAACAGCTCCCACACGTTGCGCAGCCGCTCGGCGGCATCCTCGATGTAGGCTTCGGTGTCGGCGATGTCGGCGTCGAAGGTCTTGCGCAGCTCCTTGGTCAGGCGCTCGCGCTCCTCGTCTGAGATTTTGCTGAGGTTGACGTCGAGCGAGTCCGCCCACAGGTGGTCCTCGTCGTTGAACTTCGTCTGTTTGCCGGACTGCAGGTATTTCTCGCGACGCTTCAGCGACTCGCGCAGCTCGAGCACCCGCTCCTCGCGCTCGGCGGCGTAGGAATCGAGCACCTTGTTGACCTCCTTCTCGAGCGAGTCGAGATCCTTCGCGCGCGCCTCGTCGTCTACCCAGGTGACGATCGACGCGGCGAAGTAGAGGACCTTCTCCAGTTCCTTGGGGGCCATGTCCAGCAGGTAGCCGATGCGGCTGGGCACTCCCTTGAAGAACCAGATGTGGCTGACGGGGGCGGCGAGATCGACGTGGCCCATGCGCTCGCGCCGGACCTTCGAGCGCGTGACCTCCACGCCGCAGCGCTCGCACACGATGCCCTTGTAGCGCACGCGCTTGTACTTGCCGCAGTAGCACTCCCAGTCCTTCGTCGGCCCGAAGATGCGCTCGCAGAAGAGCCCGTCCTTCTCGGGCTTCAGCGTGCGGTAGTTGATCGTCTCGGGCTTGGTCACCTCGCCCGAGCTCCAGCCGCGGATCTGCTTGGAGGAGGCCAGCGAGATCTCGATGGCGTCAAAGTTGTTTATGTCGATCATCTTGTGTCAGCTTTCGCTCGCGGGTGAAACGGAATCGGCCTGCCTGTCCTGCCTGCTGCGTGCGCTGTCCCGGTGCCAGGCCCACCCGGGCGCGCGTTTGGCGCTCGCCGCTGCAAGCGGCGATCCGCCCGCCCGCGGCCTACGTCTCGGCCACCTGCTCCTCGGAGGCCTCCTCATCTGCCAACGCCTCCACCGAATCCTCGCCCAGCCCCTCCGCGCCGCCCTCCAGCGCATCGGCGGCCAGCACGGCCTCACCCCCTTCGAGATCCTGCAGCGAGCCGTCGCCCTCGGCGTCGCCGCTCGCCCCATCGGCGCCACCCTCCTCGCCGCCGCCCGCGCCGCCGCCGGCAACCGAGCGCACGCCCGAGAGGTCGATCCCGAGCTCCTCGGCGGCGCGCAGCAGATCGTCGTCTTCGTCGCGGATCTCCGCCCGCTCGCCCTCCTCGGAGACGACGTTCACGTCGAGCGCCAGCGACTGCATCTCCTTCAGCAGCACCTTGAAGGACTCCGGGATCGACGGCTCGGCGATGTTCTCGCCCTTGACGATCGCCTCGTAGGCCTTCACGCGCCCGACCGTGTCGTCGGACTTGATCGTGAGCATCTCCTGCAGCGTGTAGGCGGCGCCGAACGCCTCGAGCGCCCAGACCTCCATCTCGCCAAAGCGCTGCCCGCCGAACTGCGCCTTGCCGCCCAGCGGCTGCTGGGTGACCAGCGAGTACGGGCCGGTCGAGCGGGCGTGGATCTTGTCGTCGACGAGGTGCAGGAGCTTGAGGATGTACATGTAGCCGACCGTCACCTGCTCGGAGAACGGCTCGCCGCTGCGCCCGTTGAACAGCGTCATCTTGCCCGACGCCTGCTCGCCGGGCCGGCGGCTCTTGTCGATGTCCATCCGGATGCGGCCCTTGTGCTCGTCCTGCCAGCGCACGAGCGCCTGATCGACGTCTTCGATCGTCGCGCCGTCGAATACCGGCGTGGAGACGTACACGCGTCCGGACGCGCCGTTTGAGCCGTTGGCCGACTTGGAGTGCGCGCCGCGGTAGGCGTCAGAGCCGTCGTCATACCAGCCCTGCGCAGCGGCCCAGCCGAGGTGCGTCTCGAGGATCTGCCCGACGTTCATGCGGCTCGGCACGCCGAGCGGGTTGAGGATCACGTCCACCGGCGTGCCGTCCTCCAGGAACGGCATGTCCTGGACGTCGACGATCTTCGAGATCACGCCCTTGTTGCCGTGGCGGCCCGCGAGCTTGTCGCCCTCGGAGATCTTGCGCTTCTTGGCCACGAACACGCGCACCAGGTCGTTGACGCCCGGCGGCAGATCGTCGCCGGCCTCGCGGCTGAACGTCTTGACGTCGATCACGACGCCGCCCTCGCCGTGCGGGACCTTCAGCGAGGTGTCGCGCACCTCGCGCGCCTTCTCCTTGAAGATCGCGCGGATCAGCTTCTCCTCGGCCGTCAGCTCGGTCTCGCCCTTCGGCGTGACCTTGCCGACGAGCAGGTCGCCGGAGATGACCTCGGCTCCCACGCGCACGATCCCGCGGTCGTCGAGGTTGCGCAGCGACTCCTCGGAGCGGTTCGGGATGTCGCGCGTGATCTCCTCCTCGCCGAGCTTGGTCGTGCGGGCGTCGATCTCGTACTCCTCGATGTGGATCGACGTCAGCTCGTCGTCCTGCACGAGGCGCTTGGAGAGGATGATCGCGTCCTCGAAGTTGTAGCCCTCCCAGGACATGAACGCGACCATCAGGTTCTTGCCCAGGGCCATCTCGCCCCTGTCGGTCGAGGAGCCGTCGGCCAGCACGTCGCCGGCCTTGATCCTCTGGCCCGTCGCGACGAGCGGCTTGTGGTGGATCAGCGTGCCCTGGTTGGAGCGCATGAACTTGTGCAGCTCGTAGTCCTGCTTCTTGCTGTCTGAGCCCTGCACGACGATGCGGTCGGCGTCGACGTAGTCCACGCCCCCGGACGCGCTCGCCAGCAGCACGTCGCCGGTGTCGAGCGCGGCCCTGCGCTCCATGCCGGTGCCCACGAGCGGCGCGTCGGCCTTCAGCAGCGGCACCGCCTGGCGCTGCATGTTGGAGCCCATCAGCGCGCGGTTGGCGTCGTCGTGCTCCAGGAACGGGATCATCGCCGTCGCCACCGACCAGATCTGCTCGGGCGAGACGTCGACAAGGTCGACGTCCTTGGGCCCGACGGTGACGTACTGGCCGGCCTGCGTGCGGCACAGGATCTCCGGGCCTTTCAGGCGGCCGGTCTTGGCGTCGACCGGCGTGTTGGCCTGCGCGATCAGCAGCTCCTCTTCCTGGGTGGCGTCCAGGCGCACGACCTCATCGGTCAGCACGCCATCCTTGACGACGCGGTAGGGCGTCGTGACGAACCCGTACTCGGACACCTCGGCAAACGAGGACAGCGAGCCGATCAGGCCGATGTTCGGACCCTCCGGCGTCTCGATCGGGCACATGCGCCCGTAGTGCGTGGGGTGCACGTCGCGCACCTCGATCGGCGCGCGCTCGCGGGTCAGCCCCCCGGCTCCCAACGCCGACAGGCGCCGGCGGTGCGTGAGTCCGGCCAGCGAGTTCGTCTGGTCCATGAACTGCGACAGCTGCGAGGAGCCGAAGAACTCCTTCAGCGCCGCCACGACCGGGCGGATGTTGATGATCGTCTGCGGCGTGATCGTGTCGGCGTCCTCGGTCGTCAGGCGCTCGCGCACGACGCGCTCCATGCGGTACAGCCCGATGCGAAACGCCTCCTGGATCAGCTCGCCGACCGTGCGCAGGCGACGGTTGCCGAAGTGCTCGTACTCATCGAGGTGCTCGGCGACGGGCTCGCGCGGCATGCTCATCGCCTCAGCTGCGTAGTCCTTGATCTCGACGTCGCCGTCCTCGGGCAGGCCCAGGCGCTTGGGCAGCGAGACCAGCTCGCGCACCAGCGCGAGGATGTCGTCGTGGGTCAGCGTGCGCGTCTCGATGTCGACGTCCACGCCCAGCCGCGAGTTGAGCTTGTAGCGACCCACGCGCGTCAGGTCGTAGCGCTTGGGGTCGAAGAACAGCTGGTTCAGGAGCGTCTTGGCGTTGTCCACGCTCGGCGGCTCGCCGGGACGCTGCTTCTTGAACAGCTCGATCAGCGCGCCGTCTTCGGTGCGCGTGGCTTCGGTGTCCGACTCGATCGTGTTGCGGATGTAGAGCGAGTTGTCGAACAGCTTGAGGATCTCCTCGTCGGACGCGTAGCCCATCGCCCGCAGCAGCACGGTGACCGGGAGCTTGCGCTTGCGGTCGATGCGCACGAAGACCTTGCCCTTCTTGTCGATCTCGAGCTCCAGCCAGGACCCGCGCGCGGGCATCAGGTTGGCGATGAACACCTGCTTCTCGCGGTCCTTGGGCTCCATCAGGTAGGCCCCGGGCGAGCGCACGAGCTGAGTGACGACCACGCGCTCGGTGCCGTTGATCACGAACGTCCCGCGCTCGGTCATCCACGGGAAGTCGCCCATGAACACCGACTGCTCGCGGATCTCGCCCGTCTCGCGGTTGATGAACGCGACGGTCACCGTCAGCGGGCGCGCGTAGGTCAGGTCCTTCTCGCGGCACTGGTCCAGCGACGCGACCGGCTCGTCGAACGTGAACTCCCCGAACTGGACCGCGAGGTTGCCGGTGTAGTCCTCGATCGGCGATATGTCATCGATCGTCTCGCGCAGACCGCCCTTCTTGGGATCGGTCAGCCAGGCGAACGAGCGGCGTTGGATGTCAATCAGGTTGGGGACGTCAAGGGTCTTACTGAGGCGCGCGAAGCTTCGGCGCGTCCGGAGAGCATCTACAGCGGCCAAGAAACGACTCCTTCGGAGGGCGAGGAACGGGCAGAGGAGGGCGCCGAAGCGCGACCACCGAAGATAGCACAGATCAGCGGCGCCCTCAAGGGGCCGCCGACGCTCACGGACCCCGCCCCGACGCTCGCGTATGTGGCGCGACGTCGTGCCTTGGGCGGCTGCGGCTATTGGCCAGCGGTGGAACCTTACCGCAAAACGCGAGAAAATGTTATGCGCGGGTAAAGAAAGAGCCCGCGCGATCGCGGGCTCTTTCGGGTCCGATCGAGCGCCGAAGTCGCCGGCGCGCGCGCGCGCTACTTGACCTCGACTGCGGCGCCGGCCTCCTCGAGTTCCTGCTTGAGCTTGTCGGCCTCCTCGCGTTCGATGCCCTCCTTGACCGGCTTGGGCGCCTCGTCGACGAGCGCCTTGGCCTCTTTGAGGCCCAGGCCCGTCGCCGCGCGCACGACCTTGATCACCTGGATCTTCTTGTCGCCGGCCGAGGCGAGGACCACGTCAACGGTTCCCCCCTCTTCCTCGTCGCCGCCGGCCTCGCCGCCGGCGCCGGCCCCCGCGGCAGCCGCGACTGGCGCGGCCACGGCAGCCGCCGACACCCCGAACTCCTCCTCGAGCGCCTTGATCCGCTCGGCGAGCTCGAGCACCGAGATGCCCTTGAGCTCCTCGATCCACTTCTCTGTGCTGGTTGCCATGTTGCTCAGTCCTCCTTGGTGGGACTCGTCTCGGCGTCCTGCGACTCAGCCTCGGCCGAGACGTCCGCCTGGTTGTCGTCTTCTCTGGCGTCCTGCTCCTGCCCCGCCTCTGCCTCGCTGTCGGGCGCCGGCTCGCCCGCCTGCGGCTGCTCGCCCTCGGGCGCCTCGGGCGCCTCGGCCGCATGCGCCGCGATCTTCTCCTCGCTGGCCGGCTCGGCCGCCTGCGCCGCGATCTTCTCCTCGCTGGCCGGCTCGTCGGCCTGCGCCGCCGCAGGCTCCCCCGCAGCGGGCTCCTGCGGGGCTGCCTGCGCCGCTGACTCCTGTGCGCCGTCTGCCGCGCTCTCCGCGGCTGGCTGCGCAGTCGCCTCGTCGGCGGGGGCCTCTTCCTCGGCCACCTGCGCCGGCGCGGGCGGCTCGCCGGCCGGGAGCTCGCCGGACTCCTTCTTGTCGCGCACCTGCGCGAGCGCCACCGCCAGGCCGCCAACGAGCGCGCCGAGCGAGCGCACGAGGCCGGTGACCGGCGAGGCGACGACGCCGACGAGCTGACCGTAGAGCGCCTCGCGCGAGGGTAGGCGCGAGATCGCGCGGATCTCGTCGGGGTCGAGCTCGGCGCCTTCCATCAGGCCGCCCTTGAACGGCAGCAGCTGCGTGGCGCGCGCGTAGTCGGCGATCGCCTTGGCGGCGATCGCGATGTCGCCGCGCACGAACGTGAGCGCGGTCGGTCCCGAGAGGAACGGCTTGAGCGTGTCCGCGCCGGCCTGGTCGGCGGCGCGTTCGGTGAGCGAGTTCTTGACGACCTTGAAGGTGGCGTCGGCGTCGCGCAGCTTGGAGCGCAGCTCGGCAGCCTCGGGCACGGAGATGCCGCGGTAGTCGACCGCGAAGATCGCGCTCGCCTCCTGGATCTGGGTCGCGATCTCGGCGATCGCCACGGCCTTCTCGTCTCGGTTCATCTGCTGGCTCGCCTCTCGATGGGTTGCCCGCCCGGACAGCCAGCGAGGGAGCGCGACCCGATGGACCGCCGCCGCTCGCTCCAGCCTGCCTCGGTCTTCTCCGCGGTCGCGGCGCCGAGGGTCTCGGGCGGTGCGCTTGCGGTGAGACAGTGTAGAGACTCGCCCCACAGAGGGCAGCGCGCGCGCTGACCGGCTCAGGCTGAGCCCGACGCGGCGAGCCGGGCCGGACGCGAGACTGCGCGTGGCCGTCTCGCTAGCGTCCGCACGAGCAGCACCGCCACGGCGAGCGTGCACGCGCCGTAGAGTCCGCTCAGCAGCGTGAAGCTCAGGTGTGCGACGGCGAAGTCGCCGAACAGTAGGTAGGCGACCGCGGTTCCCGCGAGCGCGCGCACGGGGATGCGCTCACCCGAGACGGCGTCCCAGGCCACGAGCGAGAACAGCAGCGAAACGTGGAAGTAGTCCGCCGTTTCGCTGTTCAGCGTGCAGCGCAGCAGCAGCACGAGCGACATCAGCGCGAACGCGTCGTCGCGCCCGAGCGGCAGCCGACGGGTCCGCGCGGCGGCCAGCGCGACGGCGGCAGCGACCACCACCGAGAGCGGGCGCAGCATTCGCTCGAGCGCTACCGGCAGCGAGCGAAAGGTCACCGACAGCGGGTGGCCTTCCACGGCGATGTGCCGGGTCACGTGCGGCGCAAACGGCCACCACCAGCTCCAAAGGCTGACGAAGCGACCGGAGCCGTGCGTGACCGCGAGCTGGTTGCGCCCGAAGGCGGCGGGCGACGCGATGGCCTCGGGGACGGTCACCAGCACCGCGAGCGCCAGCGCGCCGAGCAGCGCCCGCAGGCGGTCGCGCTCGAGCGCGAACACGACGGGCAGGACCGCCACGATCATCCACTGCTTGGTGGCGATCGCGAGGCCGAGCAGCACGGTGCTCAAAAGCCATCGCCGCTGCAGCGCGGCGACGAGCGCGCCGATACACAGGCTCGCGGTCAGCAGCTCCTCGGGATGCCCGGCGGCCAGCGCCGAGCTGACAACCGGGTTGAGCAGCGAGACCAGCAAAATCGCCCACTCGCCCAGCGGCCCGGTCCCGCGGCGGCGGGCGATCGCGCACAGCCAGAGCGCGAGCACCGCCACGGATAGCACGCAGGCAAGCGCACCCCAGCGATACATGCTCAGTTCTGTCGGCGACCCCCCCAGGTAGGCGATGGCGGCGAACGGAGCACGCGCCAGCAGCGATACATCGCCCATCATCGGACGAGCCTGCGCGAAGGCGTGAAGGTTGCCGTGCAGCAGAGCCATGATCGCCGGGCCGGCGTCTGACGGGTAGTCGCCGAGCTCTGCCACCGAGAACGCCAGGTGCGTCGCGCTCAACAGCGCGACCGCGACCAGCGCGAGCCGGTTGATACAGCCAAGACTCGGCCTCACCTCGTGAGTATCGGAGCTTCGCCAGCGCCCCTTGATCGTCTCGAGGTCCGAGCCCGGGCTCGCCAGCCGGCGACACCGCGCCGCGCGGGGCCCTCGTCAGGCTGCGGCAGTCGCGCGCGCGCCGGTGTCGACCTTCACGCCCGGGCCCATCGTCGACGCGAGCGTGATCGAGCGCAGGTAGCGCCCCTTGGCGACCGACGGCTTTGCCCGGATCAGCTCGTCCACGACCGCCGAATAGTTCTCCAGCAGCTTCGCGTCTTCGAAGCTCGCCTTGCCGATCACCATGTGCACGATCGCCGTGCGGTCGGTGCGGTACTCGACCTTGCCCGACTTCGATTCTTCGACGGCTTTGGCGACGTCCATCGTCACGGTGCCGACCTTCGGGTTGGGCATCTTGCCCGCCGGCCCGAGCACACGGCCGAGCCGCCCGACGATCGACATCATGTCGGGCGTCGCGATCGCCACGTCGAACTCGTCGAAGCCGTCCTCGATGCGTTTGGCCAGGTCCTCGCCGCCGACCACCTCGGCGCCGGCGTCCTGCGCTTCGCGCACCTTGTCGCCCTGGGCGAACACCGCGATGCGCACGTCGCGCCCCAGCCCGTTGGGCAGCGCGATCGTGCCGCGCAGCTGCTCGTCGGCGTGGCGCACGTTCAGCCCGGTGCGCACGTGCAACTCGACCGACTCGTCGAACTTCGCGCTGCTCAGGCTCTTGACCAGCGCGACCGCCTCCGCGGGCTCGTACTCGCGCTCGCGATCGATCTGCGCGCGGCGCTCGCGATAGCCGCGACCGTGATGCGTGCTCATGGCGCCACCTCCACGCCCATCGAGCGCGCAGTACCGGCGATGATCTTGGCGGCCTGCTCGACGTCGTGCGCGTTGAGGTCGGCGAGCTTTCGCTCGGCGATCTCGCGCAGCTGGGCCTGGGTGATCGTGCCGACCTTCACGCGGTTGGGCTCGCCCGAGCCCTTGGGGACTTTGATCGCCTGCTTGATCAGCACCGCGGCCGGCGGCGTCTTCGTGATGAACGTGAACGAGCGGTCCTCGTAGACGGTGATCACGACGGGGATCACGGTGCCCGTTTCGGCCTGCGTCTGCGCGTTGAACGCCTTGCAGAACTCCATGATGTTGATCCCGTGCTGGCCCAGCGCGGGACCGACCGGCGGCGCGGGGCTCGCCTGCCCGGCGTTCGCCTGCAGCTTGATCGTCGTAAGGACCTTCTTTGCCATGTCTCGTCTTCTGTTCTAGTCGTTCATTGCTGAGCTTATTCGGAACTGCGCGACTGAGCTGGTCGAGGGCCAAGTGGAGCGAGGACGCAGTGAGCGAAGTGTGCGAACGCACACGAGCGATCGAGGACGAAGCTCCGCGCCGGCCATCGGCCAGCTCAGAGCTTCTTGACTTGGTCGAAGCCCACCTCCACGGGCGTCTCGCGCCCGAAGATCGATACCAGCACCTTCAGCCTCGCCGCGTCGTCGTTGATCTCGGAGATCTCGCCCGAGAAGTCCGACAGCGGGCCGGACACGACCTTGACCGACTCGCCGATCGCGAACTGCGCGCGCGTGCGCGTCGCTGTCGCGACCTCCTTGTGCAGCAGCCGGTCGACCTCGCCCTGGGTGAGCGGCACCGGCGCCTGCGAGGCCCCGACGAAGCCCGTCACGCCCGGCGTGCCCTTGACCACGCCCCACGAGTCCTCGTTGAGCTCCATGTTGACGAGCACGTAGCCGGGCATCGTGCGCTTCTCGACGGTGATCTTCTGATTGTCCTTCATGTCCGACACGGCTTCGGTCGGCACGACCACGCTGCGCACGGCGCGCTGCTGTCCCAGCGAGACGACGCGGTGCTCGAGGTTGTGCTTGACCTTGTTCTCGTGCCCGGAATAGGTGTTGACGACATACCAGCGAAACATTCAGACCTCAGAGGATGACTTCGACGATTTCCTTGGCCACGAGGTCGGCCAGCCCGAGGTAGGCGCCGGCGACGACCACGAACCCGAGCACCACCGCCGTCGCCTGGAAGACCTGGCGGCGGTCGGGCCACTGCACGCGGTGCAGCTCGGCCCAGCTGGCGCGCAGGAAGGCGATCGCACGGTTGCCGCTGCGCGGCAGCTGCGCGCCGGAGGCCTGCTCGGGGGTGACGACGCGTGCCCCGTCGCCGTCCTCCAGCCGGTCGGCGCTGAGATCGCCCTCCGCCTCTGCCTCGCGCTCGATTTCCGGCTCGCCGAGCGTCGCGGGGTCGTGCTCGACGTCGATCCCCACGTCGTCGTCCGGCGCATCGCTCGCGGGCAAGTCGCCCGCCGGGGCGCCTGTCGCCGGCACGCCGCCGGCCCCGCGCACGAGCGCGGCGTCGAACTCGTCGACGTCCCCCGACGCGTGCTCGAGCGCGCCGGGCACGTCGGCGCGCACCGGCTGGCTGTCGGCCGGCCGGCGGGCCCCGTCGGCTCCCGCGCGACGACCACGACGCTGCTTTGCACGTTTGCGGTCACGGGCCACTGCGGCGCTCCCGCGCTAGCGCGTCTCCCGGTGGCTCGTGTGCCTGCGACACCAGCGACAGTACTTGCGCAGCGTGACGCGATCGGGGTTGTTGCGTTTGCTCTTGTTGGTCTGGTAGTTACGGCGCTTGCACTCCTCGCACGCGAGGGTGATAGCGATCCGGACGTCTCCGCGGGCCATGTGCGATATCCCTGCGTGGTCGTTAACGCGGTCGAGGGCGAAGAAAAACCCCGCCCAGGCGAGGTCCAGGCAGTCTAGCGCGCCGGCGCGCAACAGGCAGCCGCGCTACTCGTACAGCGTGAAGACCGCGAGGATCACGTACAGCGCGACGAGCGCCCAGCCCTCGAATTCAGCCGCCTCGCCGTCGCCGGTCACCTGCCACACGACCAGCGCCGTGAGCGCCAGCGCACCGATGTAGACCGGCGCGAGCGCGAACGTGAGCGTCGTGCTCAGCGCGAGCGACACGAGCACGAGCACCGGGAACAGGAACGCGGCGATCTGCGCGACCGAGTTCTTGACGACCGAGATGGCGAGGTCCGCGCGGCCCTTGTAGGCGAGCACCAGCCCCGCCGTGTTCTCCACCGCGTTGCCTGCGATCGCCACGATCACCAGGCCCGCGAACGCCTGCGAGAGGTTCAGCTGCTCGATCGCCGGCGCCAGGCCGTTGATGAACCAGTCAGACACGAACGCCGATGCGATGCCGCCGACGATCAGCAGTCCGAGCGTCAGCCGCAGCGACAGTCGCGGGTCGCCGTGCGATTCCAGGTCTGAGGCCTCGCCGCCCGAGGAGCCATGCGCCGCGTCCCCCGGCGCGACGTCGGAGCGCAGGTAGGGCACGACCCACGCCAGATAGACGACCAGCAGACAGACCGCGCCGACGATCGAGATCGACTTCACATGGTGGCTGGCCGGGTCGTGCGCGGCCAGCGACAGGCCGAGCAGCACGATGATGAACACCGTCACCTGCAGCAGCGTCGCCGTGTCGCGCGGCAGGCGCTTTGAGAAGCGCATCACGCCGTCAGGCGAACGGCGCGCGCCCACGACCAGCACGAGGCCGAGCACCAGCAGCGCGTTGGCGAGGATCGAGCCGATGATCGCCGTCTGCGCGACGACCAGCTCGCCCTTCTGCAGCGCGAAGATGACGACGAACAGCTCCGGCAGGTTGCCGAGCGTGGACTGCAGCATGCCCGTCACGCCCGGCCCGAAGCGCTCGCCCAGCTGCTCTGTCGCGAACGACACCACCCACGCCAGCCCCGCGAGCGCGAGCGTCGCCAGCGCAAAGCGCGGCACGACAGCCCAGGACTGGTGGTTGGCCACCCCCGCGAGCGCGGTCAGGATCGCGATCAGCGCGAGCGTCGCGCGCTCCGGCGTGCTCAGTGAAGACATCGCGCCGGGCGAGCATATTGGTCGGCCAGGACCCGCCCGTCGCCGGGGCCGCATCGGCGGCCAGCCGGCGCAACCGGCTGCCGGCGCTCACCGCGAACCACCCGTCACGGCCGGCAGGCCGCTGGGGCAAAAGACCTGGTCGCGCTCAGTGGCCCTCGAGCACGCGATCGATCAGGCCATAGTCGCGGGCCTGCTCGGCGGTGAAGAAGCGGTCGCGCTCCATGTCCGCGCGCACCTCCTCGGGCGGCTTCTCGGTGTGCTCGGCGTAGATCTCGTCGATCCGCTGGCGCATGTTGAGGATCTCGCGCGCGTGTATCTCGATGTCGGTGGACTGCCCCTCGAAGCCGGCCGACGGCTGGTGGATCAGGACGCGCGAGTTGGCGAGCGCCGCGCGCTTGCCCTTCGTGCCGCCCGCGAGCAGCAGCGAGCCCATCGACATCGCCACGCCGACGCACATCGTCGCGATGTCAGGCTTGACGAAGCGCATCGTGTCGTAGATCGCGAGCCCCGAGTAGATCGAGCCGCCAGGCGAGTTGATGTAGATCGAGATGTCCTTCTCGGGGTCCTCGCTCTCCAGGTGCAGCAGCTGCGCGACGACCAGGTTGGCGACCTGATCGTCGATCGGCGTGCCGAGGAAGATGATCCGCTCGTTGAGCAGCCGCGAGTAGATGTCAAACTCGCGTTCCCCGCGCGCGGTCTGCTCGATCACCATCGGAATCAGCGGCATCCGCCCACCCTATCGCGCGCGCCCGCCGGCCCCGGGGGGCGGGCGCGCGGGCATTCCTAGATGTTTACCGTGCGCATCCCGACCGGGTCATACCGGTCGCCGGCCGCCGCCGGCAGCGCCTGCGCGATCTCCTGCACCTCGGCCTCGGCGAGCTGCACGTCGGCGGCCGCGAGGTTCTCCTCCAGGTAGCGCACGTGCTTGGTGCCGGGGATCGGCACGACGTGCTCGCCGCGCGCGAGCACCCACGCGAGCGCGAGCTGCCCGGGCGTCACGCCCTTGTCGCGCGCCAGCTCGCGCACCTGCTCGGCGAGCCGCAGGTTGGCCTGCAGGTTCTCGCCGGTGAAGCGCGGGCCGTGGCGGCGAAAGTCGTCCTCGTCGAGCTCCTCGGTCGAGCTGAAGCGCCCAGAGAGGAAGCCGCGGCCGAGCGGCGAGTAGGCGACCAGCCCGATGCCGAGCTCCGCGAGCGTCGGCATGATCTCGTCCTCGACGTCGCGCGTCCACAGCGAGTACTCGCTCTGCAGCGCGCTGATCGGGTGCTCGGCATGGGCGCGTCTGACCGTCTGCGCGCTGGCCTCCGACAGGCCCAGGTAGCGGACCTTGCCCTCGCTCACGAGCTCTCCCATCGCGCCGACCGTCTCCTCGATCGGCGTGCCCGGGTCGACGCGGTGCTGGTAGTAGAGATCGATGTGATCGACGCCGAGCCGGCGCAGCGAGCCCTCGCAGGCTTCGCGCACGTACTCCGGCCGCCCGTCGATCACGCGGTTGATCAGGTCATCGTCGCGAATCAGCCTGATGCCGAACTTCGTCGCCAGGAAGACCTCGTCGCGCCGCCCGGCGATCGCGCGCCCGACGAGCTGCTCGTTGGTGTGCGGCCCGTACATGTCAGACGTGTCCAGAAAGCAGCACCCGAGGTCCAGCGCGCGCTGGATCGTGCGCAGCGCCTCGCCCTCGTCGGCGGCGCCGTAGAAGGCCGACATGCCCATGCAGCCAAGGCCGATCTCAGAAACCTCCGGACCGTTCGCTCCGAGCGTGCGCTTCTTCATCCTCGCTCCTCTCAGGTCGACTCGTCCGCATCGCGCGGCGCCAGCTCACGTCCCACGCGCGGCTCGCGACGGCGGCGGCGCAGCACTCGGGTATACCAGCCGCGCGGCCCCATCGCGGCGAGCGCGCATAATGACGACGACGTGTTCCCTGTGAACCTCCCCAACGTGCTCACCGTGCTGCGCATCATGCTCGTGCCGGCGCTCGTCGTCGCCCTGCTCGGCAACACGCCGGCCGGCGACGTGCTCGCCGCGATCGTCTTCGTGCTCGCGTCGGTGACCGACTTCGTCGACGGGCGCCTCGCGCGCGCGCAGGACTCGGTGACGACGTTCGGCAAGCTGATGGACCCGCTCGCCGACAAGCTGCTGATCATCGCCGCGCTGATCTCGCTCGTCTCGCTGCAGCGGCTCCCGGCCTGGGTCGCGATGGTGATCATCACGCGCGAGCTGGCCGTCACGGTGCTGCGTCTCGGCGCCACGCAGGTGGGCGTCACAATGGCCGCGAGCACGCTCGGCAAGGTCAAGACGTGCTTGCAGATCGCGATGGTGCTCGCCGTGATCGCCGTGCACGGGCAGCCCGCATGGCTGGACGCGCTGATCTACGTGACCGTGATCGTGACCGTCATCTCGGGCCTGGACTACTTCTTCGGCCTGCGCCGGCGCCTGGCCGCTCAGCCGCGCCCCTGATCGTCTCTCAGCCGCGTCCCCGACCGCTCGCGCCCGCGGCCAGCCACTCCTCCAGCGTCGTCTGACGGCGCGCCGGGTCGCCCGACTCGATCTCTGAGCGCAGCTCTGAAAGCACGCCGTGGCGTTCGGCGACCACGTTGTGCTGGTGGATCGTCTCGAGGTTCTCCTGGCGCGCGAGCACGAACGTGCGGTCGTCGAGCTCGGGGAACTCGCGCACCACGCCCGCCACCATCTCGCGCACGCAGTCCTCGACGAAGCGCGGGCGCCGGTGGGCCTTTTCGACGACCGCGACCTCGTCCGAGCGCTTCATCAGCTCGTAGATCTCAGACGACATCGAGGCCTCGGCGATCGCCAGCAGCGCCGTGCCGTCGATCTCGGACGTGCATTCCTCCAGGCAGCCGACATGCAGCGTCGCCAGCCCGCGCTGGTTGTGCGTGGCCACCGGCACGCGCTCCAGCACGCGCTCGACCTGCTCCTCGCTGAAGCCGTCCTCCGCCAGCCGATCGCGCGCCCGCGCGGCCACGAGCTCCTGGGCGCACGGGCAGGCGGTCATGCCGGCTGCCGACACCCCGACGATCCGCCGCGTGCCCTGCGCCGACGCGACCGCGCGCCCGTAGAGCGTGTAGATCTCCTGCGTCTGCGTGCCCGACACGGGCGCCGGCTTGTGCTCTGGATAGCGCGCCTCGATCGTCACCTCGGCCCGCTCGGCGCCCTGGCGCGAGCGCACGAGCTCGGCGATGTGCTGCGCGAGCGTCTCGGCGCGAAACGGCGCCTCGCTGAGCACGACCGCGCCGATCGCCTCGTTGACGACCTCGTCGAAGCGCGACATGTGCGCGCCCTTCTGGTCGCGGCTGAGATCAATCAGGCACTCCAGGCGCGCGAAGTACAGCTCGTCGCGAATCCGGACCACCTTCTCGACCCCGGTGACCCCCACGCGCGACAGCCCCACGGCCACGCCGGGCGCGCGCGCCTGCACGTCCTCGCCGGCGTCTGCGCCGGGCGACAAGGAGGGGAGGGATCGCGACGTCGCCACGAAGCCCAAGCCTACCGCGCGGCCCCGCTGCAGCCGGGCGCGCAGCCCGCCGTCTGAGCGTCCAGCCTGCGTCTATTCAGCGACGCGTTCTGGTATGACTTGGCCGTGAGCTCATGCTTGGCTCGCCGAGTCAACCCCTGAGGGGCGTGGACCGGATGGCTCGGAGGCCGCGCAGCACGCAAAGGAACTGCCAATGCCAGCATCGCAACGCATAGGAGACGCAGCCGCAGGGTAGAGGGGGACGACCGCGGCGGGCGATCGCCCGTGGCTTGAAACTTCGGGAACCCGGGGGGTCCAGGATGAGCGAGGAGCTTGAGGGTCTGTTGGTAGCGCCGGTCAGCTCACCGGAGGAGGAACTGGATGGGCCAATCGCCGTGCGCGCTCCGTCGATAGAGGAGCTCGAGGCGCTGATCGCCGAGCGCGACCGTCCGCGCGTCGCCCGCCTGGCGCACGCGCCACGCACGCCAGGAGAGCCCGACCCGGCAGACGACGAACGCGCGGCGGCGCGGGCCGAAGTGCGCAGCTCGCGCGCGCGGCCGGCCGCGCAGCCGGCGCCCGGCGGGGAGTCCAGCGGCGACCCGAGCCTCGACTCGCTGCGCCTGTACCTGCGTACGATCGGCCGCGTCCCGCTGCTCACCCCCGTGGACGAGGTCGCGCTCGCCAAGCGCATCGAACGCGGCGACATAGCCGCCAAGGAGCACATGATCGAGGCCAACCTGCGGCTCGTCGTCTCGATCGCCAAGGGCTACGTCGGGCGCGGGCTGACGCTGCTCGACCTGATCCAGGAGGGCTCGCTCGGGCTGATCAGGGCGGTCGAGAAGTTCGACCACCGCCGCGGCCACCGCTTCTCGACCTACGCCACGTGGTGGATCCGCCAGGCGGTGATCCGCTCGCTCGCGGACAAGGGGCGCACGATCCGCATCCCCGTGCATATGGTCGAGCGCCTCAACAAGCTCGCCGGGGCAGAGCGCCAGCTCGTGCAGCGGCTCGGTCGCGAACCGAGCGTCGCGGAGATCGCGGCGGAGCTTCAGTGCGAGGAGCGCGAGGTGCGCGAGATCATGCGCGTCGCCCAGCAGCCCGTCTCGCTGGAGCGCCCGGTGGGCGACGGCGACGAATCCGAGCTCGCCGACCTGGTCGAGGACGTCTCGGCGGCGTCGCCGTTCGACATCGCCTCCGAGGCGCTTCGCCGGGAGAGCATCACGCGGGTGCTCGCCTCGCTCTCGCGGCGCGAGCGCGCCGTGATCGAGATGCGCTACGGGATCGTCGGAGGACGCTCGCGCACGCTGGAGGAGGTCGGCCGCGCGTTTCAGATCACGCGCGAGCGCGTCCGCCAGATCGAGAGCCAGACGCTGAAAAAGCTCCAGGCGCTCCCCGACGCCCAGCAGCTGCGCGAGGCTTCCTAGGCCGCCGCAATCAGGTTCTGCCTACTCGTCGGCGAGCGCCGAGTGGGCGAGCCCGGCGTGCACTCCCGGCGGCAGGCCGAGCTGCGCGCCGACGCGCCACAGCAGCGCGAGCAGCTGCTCGCGCTCGCCCTCGCTGAGCTTCGCGCACAGCTCGCGCTCGAGCGCGCCGGCAAGCGTGAACGCCCGCTCGAGCAACGCCGGTCCATCGCTTCGGCCGCTGGAACTGGTGGCTGCCGCGCCTTCCCGCGCGCCTGCTGCGCGTGGAGCCCTCGCTGCCTCCGCGCCTCGCGCCGGAGCTCGAGGGGTCCGGCTGACGCCGCCGCGAGCAGGCCCTAAACTGACGGCCCGCGGCGGGGTTCCCGAGCGGTCAAAGGGGACGCGCTGTAAACGCGTTGGCTCTGCCTTCGCAGGTTCGAATCCTGCCCCCGCCATAGGTTGCCGCCGCATGCACGAGAATGCAAGTACGCGCAGCGAGTGAGCAAAGCCCTTTGGCTCGGCCTCGAGCCCGCCGCGGGCGCATTATCCTGGACTGATGCGAGGTCTGGGCTGGTTGATCGAGCTGGTCACAGCGGTTGCGGCGACGGCCCCCGCGCCGATGTCGTGAGCTAGGGCCTTGTCCGCAACAGCAAGCTGTCCCGTCTGCGCAGAGCAGATCGATGCGGCCCAGCGGTTCTGCGGCGCCTGCGGCAGCCCCCTGCAGCAGACATGCGCGGCATGCGGCCGGGAGAACCCGCCTGCTAATCGATTCTGCGGGGTCTGCGGAGCGCCGCTGGCCGCGCCCCCGCGCTCGGACACCGATGGGGAGCGTCGCTGGGCGACGGTGCTGTTCGCAGACCTCTCCGGTTTCACGGCCCTGTCGGAGGGGACCGACCCGGAGCAGGTCCGCGCGATGGTCGACCGCTGCATGCGCGCGATGGGCGAGGTCGTGGATCGCTACGGAGGCTCGGTCGACAAGGTAATCGGAGATGCCCTGATGGCCGTCTTCGGCGCTCCGGTCGCCCACGAGGACGATCCCACGCGCGCGGTCCGCGCTGCGCTCGACATCCAGCAGCGCGCGGCGCAGAACGTCGAGGAGTTCTGCGGGCTGTGCGTTCGCATCGGCGTCAACAGCGGGGAGGTCATCTTCGCGCGCGTGGGCCCGGAAGGGCGGCGCGAGCTGACAGTGATGGGGGACACCGTGAACACCGCCTCGCGGTTGCAGGCCGCCGCCCCGCCGACGGGCGTACTCGTCGGCGAGCAGACACGTGCCGCGACCGGCGATGACATCGAGTACGAGGCCCTCGCGCCGGTGCAGGCGAAGGGCAAGGCCGCACCGCTGCCGGCGTGGCTCGCGCTCTCCGCCGCGACCACTCCGCCGGAGCGCCCCGTCTCGAGCGCGCCGCTGGTGGGGCGCGATACCGAGCTCGAGCTGCTCGAACGTGCATGGCGGCGGACAAGCGCGGAGCGCTATCCGCAGCTGCTCACGATCCTGGGCGCGCCGGGCATCGGCAAGACGCGCCTCGCGCTCGAGCTGGCGCGCCACATCGAAGGTGAGGGGGGACGGGTGCTGCGGGGGCGCTCGCTCGCGTACGGCGAGCGGGCCGCCTACGGGGCCTTCGCGCAGATCATCAGGGAGGCCTGCGGCATCTTCGCCAGCGACACGCCCGCCGCCGCGCAGGCCAAGCTCGCAAGCCGGCTGCAGTCGCTGCTGCCGGCGGAGGAGAGCTCGACGACGGCCTCGCACCTGTCGATCATGGCGCGGCTCACCGAGGAGACCGTGGGCGAGCGAGAGGACCTGTTCGCCTCCGCCCAGCGTTTCCTGGAGGCGTCAGCGCGCGAGCAGCCCACGCTCGTGGTGCTGGAGGATCTGCAGTGGGCAGACCAGGGACTGATCGACCTCGTCGGCTCTCTGTCCCTGCGGCTGCTCGACGCGCCGTTGCTGCTCGTCGCGCTGGCCAGGCCGGAGCTCGTCGACGACCAGCCGCTGTGGGCGCGACTGCCGAAGAACCTGACGGTGCAGCTCGACGCCCTCAGCAGCAGCCACGTCGGGGACCTCGTGCACAGGTTGCTCGGCGGGGAGTCCGGGACCGGGGCGATAGCCGGCAGGGTCGAGCGGGCAGCGGGCGGCAACCCGCTGCTGATCGAGGAGCTGACGGCCTGGCTGTCCGAGGGTGGAGCGTCAGACACGGGCGAGCTGCCTTCAAACGTCAAGACGATGATCGCGGCGCGCCTGGACCGCCTGCCCGCCTCCGAGCGCCAAGTGATCCTGTCCGCGGCTGTGATCGGCGACGGCTTCTGGCCCGGCAGCCTAGAAGCGCTCGGAGCCCCGGAGCCGCTGCCTGAGCTGTTGCAGTCGCTTGAACTTCGCGATTTGATCCGGCGCATGCCCTACTCGCGCATCGAGGGCGAGCCGGAGCTGAGCTTCAAGCACGGGCTGATCCGTGAGGTCGCCTACGCGACGCTTCCAATCGCCGCGCGACGCGCGCGGCATGCGGAGGTGGCGCGCTTCATCGAACGGGCGACCGGCGACCGCGCGGCGTACGCGGCGATCCTCGCGCACCACTGGCGCTATGCGGGAGACGCCTCGCGCGCCGCCGACTACCTGCTCGCCGCCGCCGACCAAGCGGGGCGCGGCTGGGCGCATGAGGATGTGATCAGCCTCTGCAACCAGGCGCTAGAGCTGATCCCCGAGGAGGACGAGGGGCGACGCCGCCGGACGCGTCTACGCCGGGGCGTCGCGCTTCAGGAGCGATATCACGCTGAATTCGACTTCGGCGCCGGCAATCAGTCGAAGTCGTCGGGAGAGATGTCGCCGCCGATCTCGTAGATGTGATCGATGCTGTGGTCCCCGAGCATGCGTGCGTGCTCGCGGATGAGATCGGTGTTGGGGGCGGAGTAGACGCAGAACGACTTCAGGTTGCCGTCCTCATCCATGACGGTGTGCGAGTGCTCCCACACGACAGGCGAGAAGCGGTCGTTCTCTTCGAGGATCCGCTTGGACAGCGGCCCCTTGGCCGACATCTCCTCTTCTTCCATGGAATCCCACACTCGCTCGATCAGATAGCGCGCCATCGCATCCTCCTATGCTCGATCGTGGCCAGATCCTAGCGCCCAAGGGCCGGGCTCCGCGGGCATCACCAGCTCACAACAACTTCGCGCCAGGTATCGTGCCTGACGCTCGCATGCGGGCATCTCAGGCGAAACGGCGCAGAAGGGGGGAAGCACATATGGACGCTCAGGTGGCCATGCCGTCGGAGTTCACCGAAGGATTTCGGGGCGAGCTCTTGCGGCCCGCGGATGAGGGCTACGAGGACGCGCGCGGGCTCTTCAACGGGATGATCGACAGGCATCCCGCGCTCATCGCGCGCTGCGCGGACGTGGCCGACGTGATCCAGGCGGTCCGCTACGCGCGCGCGGAGGGCCTGAAGCTCGCGATAAGGGGCGGTGGACACAACGGAGCGGGCTTGGGGAGCTGTGACGGCGGGCTGGTCGTCGACCTCTCCGCGATGAGGGGAACACGCGTCGACCCCGGCGCGCGCACGGTGCGCGCCGAGGGCGGCTGCAAGTGGGGCGACGTCGACCACGCCACGCACGGCTTCGGGCTGGCGACACCCAGCGGAATCGTCTCGACGACTGGGGTGGGCGGCCTCACGCTCGGAGGCGGTGTCGGGCACCTCGCACGCGGGTACGGACTGTCGATCGACAACCTGCTCGGCGCGGACGTGGTGCTGGCGGACGGAAGCCTCGTGCAGACCAGCGAGGAGGAGCACTCCGACCTATTCTGGGCAATTCGCGGCGGAGGTGGGAACTTCGGCGTGGTCACCTCGTTTCTGTTTCGCCTGCACCCTGTGGACACGATCGTCGGCGGCCCAATGCTGTGGCCGCTCGAGCGCTCGGGCGAGATCCTGCGCTGGTACCGGGAGTTCTTGCCCGCCGCGCCCAGGCAGCTGGGCGGCTTCTTCGCGTTCCTCGTCGTGCCGCCCGCCGACCCGTTTCCCGAGGCGCTGCACATGCAGAAGATGTGCGGCGTCGTTTGGTGCCACACCGGATCGGAGGAGCAGGCGAGCGAGGCACTGCGCGATGCCCGCGCACTCGAGCCGGCGCTCGACGGGGTGCAGCCTATGCCCTACCCGGCGCTTCAGTCGGCCTTCGATGGCCTGTATGAGCCTGGATATCAGTGGTACTGGCGCGCGGACTTCGTCAAGGAGATCAGCGACGAGGCGGTCGAGCGCCACGTCGAGCTGGGCTCGCAGATGCCGACGATGCACAGCACGATGCACCTGTATCCGATCGACGGTGCAGCGAGCGAAGTAAGCGACACGGCCACGCCCTGGGCCTACCGCGACTCACGCTGGGCGCAGGTGATCGTGGGCGTAGATCCCGAACCCGCGAACGCGGAGAAGATCAAGCGCTGGACTATCGACTACTGGGAGGCCCTGCATCCCTTCTCGGCCGGCGGCGCCTACGTCAACTTCTTGGGCGAGGGCGAGGGCCAGGATCGCGTCAGGACCACCTACGGGAAGAACTACGAGCGGCTCGCGCAGATCAAGGCGCAATACGACCCCGGCAACTTCTTCTGCGTGAATCAGAACATCGCGCCAGCCGCGTAGCGCGGCAGACGCCCCGGCCTCATAGCCCGCTTCCGGATAGGTGGGCAAGCATGCCGGCGACACGGGGGCCCGTGCACGCCTGCTGGCGGCGTGGGATGCTCAGACCGGCCCCCTCCCATTATCGGGAGCGCGGCGAGAGGAGAAGGCCTACTGCGGTCGCTCGGGGCCGGCATTCTGTATGGTCGGGTTAAGCCAACGTGGCCGAGCTCGAGGAGAGAGCGGTGATCGAGCGGATCAACGATATGCCCGCTGGAACCGTCGGGTTGCGCGCGTCGGGCAAGCTGAGCAAGGCGGATTACCGCGATGCGCTGGAGCCGGCGCTGCGCGCGGCGGTCGAGCTAGGTGAGGTCCGCCTTCTGTTCGTTCTCACCGATTTTGAGGGCTTGGAGCCCGGCGCTTGGATCGAGGACGTGAAGACCGGCCTCGACGTCTTGATCCGCCATCACTCCGCCTGGAAGCGCTTCGCCTTTGTCACCGACGTTGACTGGGTCGCGAAAGCCACACACATGTTCGCCTGGCTGATCCCGGGCGAGGTGACGATCTTCGACCTCGACCAGCTCGAGCAAGCGAAGACCTGGGTCACGGGCTGACAGCGCACCAGCCAGAACGCGGCGCTCTGCCGCGAACAAGTCGAGATGACCGTACGTTGCGCAAACCCCGCCGCGTTCGGCGCGCCCGCGCTCGACCTCTCGTAACGGCGCGCAGCCTGTCAGCCCACTGACCAGCCCACTTCGCAGTCTTTGACGTCCTCGGTGTCGGTGACCGCGCCCGAGCCAACCGAGTAGCAGCTCTGCTGCACCGATTTCCCAGCCTTCGCACCGTCGTAACCTTGCGCACACGCTTCTTCGTCTTTGGCCGAGCTTCCTTCGGTTACGTGAGCGCATTCCGCCGCTGCCGCGGCACTGGGCTTGGCGGCTTCACTCTTACCGGCTACGTCGAGGAGCGTCCAGCCGACCAGGCAGTCTTTGACGTCCTCGGTGTCGGTAACCGCGCCCGAGCCAACCGAGTAGCAGCTCTGTTCCACCGATTTTCCAGCCTTCGCACCGTCGTAACCTTGCGCACACGCTTCTTCGTCTTTGGCCGAGCTTCCTTCGGTTACCAGAGCGCATTCAGCCGCTGCCGCGGCACTGGGCTTGGAGGCTTCACTCTTACCGGCTACGTCGAGGAGCGTCCAGCCAACCAGGCAGTCTTTGACGTCCTCGGTGTCGGTAACCGCTTCCGAACCAACCGGGTCGCAGTTCTGGGCCTCAGCCTTGCCGGCCTTCGCAGCGTCGTAACCCTGAGCACACGCTTCTTCGTCTTTGGCCGAGCTTCCTTCGGTCACCAGAGCGCATTCGGCCACCGCTGCAGCACTAGGCGGAGTCGAAGCGCCAGCCGCCGTTCCATATGCGGCTATCGACATAGCCAACCCGACTCCGACCAGCCCCAGCAGTGCTCTAGGCATTCTCGCTCCCGCACTCGTCGTGGATCTAAGCCGCCGCTGCGGCCAGATGCTTAATGCTGCGACGCTAACAGTCGCTTGATGCCCGTCGACATCGACGCTTGGACAATCTGAGCCCGGACGGCATCGACAACTGGCCTAACGCTCCGCCGTCAGAGAGATGGACATGGACCTGGTGGGAGTCGAACCCACTCCGCTGGGGCTTGAAAGCCCGCTTGGCACCAACCCGGCCAGGTCCAGCAGATCCTCTGAAGACTACCTCGTCGACGTGCGCTCGCCCCACCTCCCACAGCCCGCGCCCACGGGACGCCGGCCGGCGTCCGAGACGCTTGTCTGTGGAACTTTCGTCTGCTCTCGGCGAGAGTCGGCCTCGTGGACACAGCACGCACCCAATTCGCAGTCAACCTTCGCCACCACCGCGACAGGGCCGGCCTATCGCAGGAGGCCCTGGCGGATCTCTGCGACCTGCATCGCACAGAGATCAGCCTGCTGGAGCGCTGCAAGCGCTCTCCGCGCCTCGAGACGATCGTGATCCTCGCCCGCGGCCTGCAGCTCTCCTCGCCCGGCGAGCTGCTCAAGGGCATCAGCTAGCCGCGACGCGCCGCCGGCTCCAGCGTCGCGCGCCGGCGCGCGCTCGCACGGTACGCCTCCCCCCGGGCGGTCGCGGCGACCGGACCGGCGCGCTACAGTCACGTCTCGCCCCACGCCCAGCTAGCTCAGTTGGTAGAGCACTTCCATGGTAAGGAAGGGGTCTCCGGTTCGAGTCCGGAGCTGGGCTTAGCGCGTAGGTGCTGCGCGAGCGCCCCTTAGGGGCACACGCCGAGGTCGCGCTGCACTTGTAGGGGTATGCGCGGAAGCGGACAGCCGTAGGCACTACCCTCGAACGCGATGCTCCAGCGGCCGTGCTTGCCGCGCTTGATGACGTTCTTGCCGTCGAACGCCCAGCGCTGACAGCCCTTCGTGCGGCGGAACCGGACAGTTGCGTAGTTGTGGTCCGAAGCAGCAAGCCGCACGATCAGGCAGGGCGCGGCCGCACCCGGATCCCCGAAGGCTTTGAGGATCGCGGCGCGCTGCGCCGTTGTCGGCGCGACCGTTCCGGGCCTGGCTTTCGAACCCAGCGCGCTCGCCGGCGCAACGACGGCGATCGCGAGGGCAACGACCACGACGCGTCTAGCGGTCATCCGGAGCCTCCTCCTTCGTTGTGGTGTCGGCGGGAGATCGTAGCGCTCACGTGGTTCCGGTTTGAGAACAGTCGCGTCCTCGGTTGCCACCGTTGCCGGCCGGTCAGACGCTTACGCGGTAGTGGAGGTGAACGACGCCGTTTTGGAACCGGCGCTCGTCGAGAAGTTCGAGCTGCGCGCGGACGTTGTCTGGCAGGGCGCGCTTGCCGCCTCCCACCACGACCGGGCACAAGAACAGATGGCACTCGTCGACCAGCCCCGCGCCGATTGCGTGGCCAGCGAGCTCGGCACCCCCGACTGCGATGTCGGCCCCCGAGGATTGCTTGAGCCGCCGGACGGCGTCTCGATCGAACTCGCGCTCGATCCGCGTCCTCGCGCTGGACGCCGTCCGAAGCGCCCGGGAGTACACGATCTTCTCAGCGGCCCGCCAGATCCCGGCATAGTCCGAGAACACTGCCGGCTCATCGGCCTCGGTGCTCGCGGTCTCCCAGAACACCATCGTCTCGTACATCCGGCGCCCGTATAGGTAGGTGCCGATCGGCCGCTCGAGATCGTTGACGAACGCATGCACCTCGTCATCCGGCGCCGCCCAGTCGAACCTGCCCTCCTCGTCCTCGACGTACCCGTCAAGCGAGGCGATCGCCGCATAGATCAGCTTGGCCATCTCCACTCCAATCGGTCGTTACGGTGCAGCCACGGCCGCACATGCTGAAACCGCGATCGCGCCTTATGATCGCGTCGTGAGCGGCACGCGGCCGAATATCTTCGCTGAGAGGTTCAGCAGGGAGCGCTCCGGCCTGCGGGCCGAGCCGGTCGTGAAGGCCGCGGGCGGCGAGCTGCTCGGTGGGACGCTGTACGAGCTGGCTCCGCGCTACGAGGGCGTCCCGCTGCACATCCACCACGGAATGGAGGAGCTGGCCATCGTGATCTCCGGCCGGCCGACGCTGCGGACGCTCGAGGGCGAGTCCGAGCTCGCGCCCGGGGACATCGTCGCCTTCCCCCGGGGTCGCCGGGGCGGCCACACGCTGGCTAATCGAACCGACGAGCCGGTGCGGTACCTGATGGTGTCCAACAAGGTGATGCCCGAGCTGGTGGAGTATCCGGAGGATGGCACGATCGGCGCCCTGACCCGAGGCCATTTCGACCCCCCCAAGGCGGACGAAGACCCGGCCGACCGCTTGATTCTGCGGTTCAAGCGCTCGGACGCCGAGGAGCAGTAGCTCGGCCACCCCACCACGAGGACGCGGAACTGTAGCGACTGTGGCTCGGAGGCGGCTACTCAGCGTCAGGCCAAGCCACGTTGGCCGTTACGCCGTCACCACCCTCGGGTCTCGGACCGCCCACGGCGATCAGTCTAGCCCGCGAGGGCCTGCCTCGAAAGCGCGTACGACCTCAGGCGCCACGCGGACCACGTCCCACTGCTGGAGATCGTGGACCTCGTCATCGAGAAGGACCCGTCCAGACCCGGCGACGACGATGTAGGCCTCCTCCTGCTCGCGGTGACTGTGCGCTGCCGGACTGCGCACGTTCGCCGCGTAGCGAAAATGGCTGATCCCCAGGTCACGCGAGTCTAGGCGCTTGCGACCAAACCGGCCCTCAATCCCAGGAGCCCGATCGCCAACGGAGTCTTCGAGCTCCAACAGGTTCACGACGGCGAAGCGGGACATGCGATCTCCTCGTGCAGAATGGACAGTGATCCCCTTCGTCCAACCGTAGCGCCAAGTTCTGAGCGTGCTAGCGCGAGGCGAGGCTCTGGAGGTGCTTGCTTGGCTGCTAGAAGCAGGTCCGGGATACTGCGCTCACGATGTCCCAGGAATCCCGGCACCGCCCGCCTGCGTACTCATGGTGAGGAGGGGGTCATCGGTTCGAGTCCGATGTCGGGCTCTCGAGGGGGCATGATGGCGACGGCCTCGACCATGTGGTCGCCCGAGGAGACAGTCATCTGGCACGATCTCGAGTGCGGGCACGATCTCGAGTCCGGCGCCTATCGCACCGACCTGCCGCTATGGCTCGAGCTCGCTGCCGCCACACCTGGAGCCCCGGTGCTCGAGGTCGGTAGCGGCACCGGTCGCGTGGCGCTCGCGTTGGCGGGTGCAGGGCATCCCGTGACGGCCGTGGACGTGGACGCGGCCCTGCTGGCCGAGCTCGCGCGCCGGGCTGCGGCGCTCCCGGTGGCGGTCGTTCATGCCGACGCACGCGAGCTCGACCTGCCGTCGCGTGGCTATGCGCTATGCGTGGCCGCCCTGCAGACGATCCAGCTCTTCGGCGGACCCGGGCCCCGGGCGCGCTTCCTCGCAGCTGCGCGCGAGCATCTGCGGCCCGACGGCGTGCTCGCCTGCGCGATCGCCCCCGCGCTCGAGTCCTACAGTCTCGTCGACGGGGACAAGCCACCACCCGCCGAGCACGTCCGCCGTGAAGGCCGCCTGTACGTCAGCCACGCCACTGCCATGCGGGTGAGGCCGCGCACGATCGAGATCAAGCGCTGGCGCCTCGTCATCGGCGAGGGCGACCGCCGCGACGTGCTCGAGCCGACAGCCGTGGAGGTTCTGCAGCTCGCGCGCTTCACTGCAACGCAGCTCGAGCGCGAGGGCCGCGCCGTCGGCCTTACACCCCTTCCGCGCCGCGTGATCCCCGAAACGGCCGAGTTCCTCGGCAGCGAGGTGGTGCTGCTCCGAGCATGACGCCCCGCCTTCAGAGCGATGCGCTCCCTGCCGACGGGCCGCGTGGAAACGCTTATCTCAAGTGGGGCCGACTTTTATCGTCGGTGGGAGGAACCCTTAGGCCACGCTCATCGAAATGGCGATACTGCATGTACGCGACATCGAAGTCGCCAGCGCACAAACTCCTCCTAAGAATGTGCACAGCGTCCGGTCCGCCCCCTCCGCGGGCCGGATCTGTTTAACGACACTGCCGCATCTCGCGCTAGAGCGGGCCTTGGGCGGCCGATCTGGCTCTGTAGAGCGGATCATCGCTTACGCGAGGCAGACACGGTCAAGGAGCGTGTCCTCGGCGCCGACTGCTTAGGTTGAGATGGCGCTTGAACACTCTCGCCAGAGTTCAGGAGAGGACGCGACGCGAGCGCGGGCTCCGGAGCCCGCTCCGGTAGAGCAGCCGCGGGGGGATGTCCGTCGCCTTGGCGAAGCGCTGAGCGCGCGAACCGAGGAGGTGCTCGACCGAACCCGCTCGCGAACCAGAGTATCCGGCCAGGCTCTCGATCCGACGGTACAGGACAGCTTCGAGCGAATCTGCACGACCTCAACGATCGCAGTGGCGCAGTGGATGGTAGGAGGGGATCCCGAAGTGAGTCGCAAAGCCCGTCGGGAGGCGGGGCACATCTTCGGCCAGTTGGCTGCGCAGCGCGCGGCGCCGCTGAATGAGGTGAGCAAACGCGGCATGTACTGGCGCGACGCGGTGTCTGAGGTCCTGCGCGAGAGCGCCGCCGAACTGGGCGTTTCCTCACAGGCGCTCTCCCATGCGCTGGCGGTGGTGCAGTTTGGGCTCGACGTCTCGCTGCTGCGGATGTGCGAGAACTCTGAGACTGAGCGCCAGAGAACAGATGAAGAGCTCGAACGGCGACAGGAGGAGCTCGAACGCCGTCAGGAGGAGCTTGCGTTCATGGCCACCCATGACGCGCTGACCGGCCTGCCAAACCGTACCTTGATCCTGGACCGCTCGAGGCAGATGCTAATGCGCGCCCGTCGCCACAAAACCCCAGTGGCGGTGCTATTCGTCGGTCTGGACAACTTCAAGTCCATCAACGAAACGTACAGCCGCAGCGCCGGCGATGAGCTCCTGCGAGCGGTAGCCGAGAGACTCGATGGCGCTGTGCGCGACACCGATGCGCTCGGGCGCCTTGGCGGGGACGAGTTCGTCGTGATTGCCGAGGAGCTCTCGCCCACGGAAGGACCGGAGCTGATCGCCGAGCGTCTGCGCGAAGCACTCAAGGAACCATTCAGGCTCGCAGGAGAGCACGACGCTCGCGTGAGCGTGACCGCGAGCATTGGGATCGCGACGGTCGCGCGATCCTCGGCCGAGGAGTTCCTCCACGACGCGGACATCGCGATGCACCAGGCCAAGTGGGACGGCAAGAACCGCTTTGCGGTGTTCGCGTCCGGGATGAAAGACGCGGTCCAAAGCCGCATGGAACTCGAGATGGACCTGCGCGATGCCCTCTCAAACGACGAGTTCTTCTTGGTCTATCAGCCGACGTTCAAGCTGAGCGACCTGAGCCCCACCGGAGTCGAGGCCCTGATCCGCTGGAGACACCCGAGCAGAGACGTAGTCCAACCGAACGACTTCATTCCCGTGCTCGAGGAGACCGGACTGATCATCGAGGTCGGAAAGTGGGTCTTGGACGAGGCCTGCCGTCAGGGCGCGATATGGCGCGAGGTTGGACATCTGATCGGAATGGCCGTCAACGTCTCGGCGCGGCAGCTCGACAGCGACGAGTTCGTCGACGACGTTAGGAACGCCCTCTCAGAGAGTGGACTGGATGCGAGCGCGCTGACCCTCGAGATCACGGAGACGACTCTCATGCGCAACGTCGAGGAGGCCGCTCGGCGGCTTACCGCCATCAGGGAGCTCGGTGTGCGGATAGCGATCGACGACTTCGGCACCGGATACTCCTCGCTCGCCCATCTCCAGCAGTTTCCAGTTGACGCGCTGAAGATCGACCGGTCGTTCATCTCCCGGCAGACCGAGAATCCGGAGGGCGAGAGCCTTATCCACACGCTTGTCCAGCTCGGCAAGGCCCTTTCGATCGAGACGCTCGCCGAGGGCGTCGAGCAGCCGCAGGAGCTATCCATGCTGCAACGGGAGCATTGCGACAGCGGCCAGGGCTTCCTCTTCGCCCGGCCGCTGGACGCTGACGCCGCCGAGACATTCCTGCAGACCTGGGCCGAGATTGGCGCTCCAGCGTTGACCGTGAGGACAAACGCCCGCGAGATGCGCCCGATAGGTCTGCGAACTCTCGCGAAATACGCGATCCGGTCGCCCGTGAACGCAGCCGACGCCCCCGGGACGATGGCCGTGGAGTCTGATAGGTCGGGCCAGGAATCTGGCGCGCCGTCCGCCTACGAGCCGCCGGCGAGCCCGAGTTCGTGGCTGTGCCGCGACGGCTTTGATCGGCAGCGCATGCTCGACATGGACGAGCGGGTGCGTCCCGCTCGACAATGGGCCATTGGGCTTCTCGCCCTCTCGCTTGTACTTCTCGGCCCGTGGGTGGGGTGGTGGCCGCTGCTGTTCCTGCCCCCCGCCGCGGTTTTCTTCGCCGCCTCCGATCGGCTGAAGTCTCGGGTCGCCCGGCCGGAGTACCCGATGTTCGCCGCGTTTGTCGCCTGTCAGCTCACGATCGCCGGCGCAGTGTCGCTGGCCGGTGGTGCACACGCGCCCGGGATCGCATGGCTTGCTATAGCACCCGTCGTATTGAGCGCGCGTTTCTCCATGCGAGGCGTGATCACCGGGGTCCTGATCACGATCGCTCTCGTACTGGCAGTCGCCTTCGGCGTCGATGCGCAGCAGGTCCTCCGGGAACCGGCGCTGGTGGTCGTTCCGTTCTCGCTCGTGATTTGCGTCGCGATCCTCTCCACGCCGCTGATGCAGTCGGATATCCAACACCGCGGCGACGCCGTCATCGATCAGCTGACGGGAATGCTCAACCGCAAGGCTCTGCGCGCACGCGTTGACGAGCTCGCCCAGCAGTCGGAGTTGACCGGCGAGCCGATCGGGTTGATCGTTGGGGACCTGGACCGCTTCAAGAGCGTCAACGACACGCATGGACACGCAACCGGCGACGCCGTGCTCAAGGAGGTCGCCTATCTGATGCGCAAGCAGCTGCGCGCATTCGACCTCGCGTATCGGATCGGCGGCGAGGAGTTCCTGATCGTGTTGCCTGGATCAGATCTCGAGCGCTCGGCTGAGCTCGCCGATCAACTGCGTAACGCAGTGTCCGCTAATGACCTGGGCGGCGGTGTGCCCGTCACGATGAGCTTCGGCGTCGGCGCGTCCGACCGAGGCGAGACGTTCGACTACGAGCAGGCGTTCGCGAAGGCCGATGCGGCGCTCTACCGGGCCAAGCTGAGTGGACGCGACCAGGTGTGCGTGGTCGAGCGGGATGAGGTAGCGGCGCTCGTCTGAATGGTGAAGGTGCTGGTGTCGGGTGGTGGTAGCCACGAGGGCTTCAGACCTCAGTTCGGAGGCCCATTTCCCGGTCGCATATCGAAGCGTCAACCCTGAGCAATCGTGTAGTGCGCGAAGAAGATGAACCAGATCAAGAAGGCGATCACAGCGAGGTACACGCTGACCATCACGATCCGCTCCACGACCGTTTCGCCGACGCGACTGCTGACGTGACCCGGCTCTGCCCGCATGCTGCGCAGCCACGTCGCGCGGCCTTCGCTTTGCGGGCGACCGATCAGCTGATCGTAGGTGTTGCTCAGCCACGTAAGGGCAAACGCTGCGGCCACCACGAGCACGGCGAGCACGAGGATCACGACGATGACCGCCTGCATGCTGAGAACCGCCTGACCGCTCGCCGCCGAACCGACCCACAGCGCAGCAAGCGGAAAGCCTGTCCAGAGGTTGATCGAGAGGAAGGCCGTCGCACCGACAACCCACAGTCGTCGGAGCATGACCGACCAGTACGCCGGCGCCTCACCGGTGTCTCGATCGTCCAGCTGAGGCGGCCGTTCCGACCCCATTGAAAGTCCTCCCCTCGAGCTTCGATCGTAGCGCTGCTCGCCGCGCGCTCGCTATGCCATGTAAGCATCAGCCTGGCGACAGCACAGCGCGGCATCGCCGGTCACATCTAGGCGGTTGACTGCGCCTCGACGAGGGCGGCTGCGCGCTCCTCAAAGGGGGCGTAGCCGTGCTGCTGTGACAGCTCGAGCGCGCGGGCGGCGTGCTCGCGTGCTCGCGCAGCATCGCCGCCTCGCCCGGCGAGCGCCTCCGCCCATCCCAAATGGCCGCGCGCTGCCCACAGAAGCAGGCCGTTGGTCTCCTGGAAATCGGAGGCGAACGCCAGGTGCTGATCGGCCTGCTCGCGGTCTCCCATGCAGGCGGCGAGCAAGCCGAGCCACATGCGAGCGTGTCCGTAGCCGATGAGGCCGTTCCAGACGACCTGGTCGGCCCACGGCTCGATGAGCTCGTACAGGATCGAGGCGGGGCCTGAGCTGTCGGTCAACACGGCGGCGTCGGCATACAGCGTCAGCGCGCTCAACGTGGTCGAGTTCGACGCGATGTGATCGAAGCGGTCGCTCGCGGCCTGCTCGAGGATCTGCGCGGCCTCGGCTCGGCGGTCAAGCCAGCACAGGATGGAAGCCAGACCTGCCCGCCAGGCGGCGATCGCCGGGTATGCGCTCACGCTCTGCTCGATCATCTCGATGAGCTCGCCACCGCGGCCTTGATAGACAGCCGCTTGGGTGAGCGCGGCGCCGTAGGTAAAGACGGCGTCGGGTTGTCCGGCCTCCTGCCCGATCTGCAGCGCGCGCTCGGCTAACCGCTCGCCGGCGACCAGATCGCCGTGCATGAGCTCCCAACCGGCCGTGAGGAACGTGGCAAACCAGTTGATTGTGGGCTGATCGAGCTCGTGCGCGATCAGCTCCTGCTGCTCGAGGTCGAGCTTTGCGCGCTCTAGATCCCCCCGTTCTAAGCGGGTGTGAAAGTCGACGTTGTGCGCCGTGAATCGGAGCGCAGGATCACCCACCTCGGCGGCGCAGCCAACGAGCTCTTCGGCAAGACCGATTCGCCAGGCGAGCGTATCCGGTGCTCGGATCGCCTCGTGGACGTTCCGGAGGGCTTCGGCGAGCGTCCTCGCGTCTTCAATGGCACGAGCAAGCGAGACCGCCTCCTCGGCGAGCGCGCGACGCATGCCAAAGTCCGGGTCCCACTCGAGTTCCACCGCCTTGATCGCGAGCAGTCGCGCGCGGCGCGCGCGATTCGGTGGATCGTCGAGCTCGATCGCCCGCTCGATCGCTGCGAGCCGCTCTGCGTCGATCTCACCGAACGCACTTGACACCCCTCCGCGGTTGTTCGCCAGCGCCGCTCTCGCGGCGAGCTCGGCGTCCGCCAGGGCCGAGGCGATCCGCGAGGCCTCGAGCAGCGTCTCACGGTACGCGGCCTCCCCGCTCTGGAGCTGCGCCTCCCCGAGCCCGATCAGCGCCTGACAACGCTCGGCGCTGTCGAGGTCGCCCATCAGCTCGACGGCGTCGGCGAACAGTTTCACAGCCTCGGCCGGCGCGAGGCTCTCAAGCGCGCGCTGACCGGCCCTGAGGGCGTAGTCGGCCGCCTTGGCCCTGTCGACCGAGACGGCCGCAAGCCGCCAGTGCAGCGCGAGCTCGGTCAGGTGCTCGCCCGGGTCCTCGCCGTAGAGGTCCTCGAGCGCCTGGGCCACGCGCTGGTGCATCCGCGCACGACGGGTGGCGCCGAGGCCCTCATACAGCGTCTGGTTGATGAGCGCGTGGGCGAAGCGAAACTGCCCGACCCGCTCTGAGGACTCGCCCAGCAGCGAGGCGGCGACGGCGGCCTCGAGGTGATCCAGCAGCCGGCTTTCGTCGATGTCCAGGATCGACTCGAGCAGCTCGAGATCAAAGACGCGCCCGATCACCGCCGCCTGGGTCAGGACCTCAAGGGCCTCGTTGCCCAGGCGCTCGACGCGCCGCTCGATCACCTCGCGCACGCTCTCGGGCAGCGCGATGGCTGCGGAGCTGTCGATGTTCCAGCGTCCACTGGCCTCGTCGAAGGTCAGTGCCCCGGACTCCCAAAGGCCGCGCAGGATCTCTCCCACGAAGAACGGGTTGCCATCGGTCTCGGCGGCGATCTGTCCCGCCAGCTGAAGCATGTCCCCGTCGAGCTCGTACCCGGCCACGACGGTCATGACCTGGGCCACCTCGTCGGCACCGAGGCCGTGCAGCGCGAGGCGCTGAACGCCCTCGATGGACCGCATGTCGGCGAGCACCCCACTCAGCGGGTGATCCTTGCCGAGGTCTGAGTCGCGGTAGGTGGCGATCACCTGAAGCGCGCCCTGCTCGACGGTTCGCACGACGTGCTTGAGAAGCGCCACCGACTGCCCGTCGGCCCAGTGCAGGTCGTCTAACACCAGACACAACGGCACGTTCTGCGCTACCTCCTGGAGCAGCCCCGCGACGGCCGAAAACAGCAGGTAACGCTCGGTCTCGTGGTCAGATGTCTGGGGCGCGGGCAAGTCCGCCACGCGCCGCTCCAGGTTTCGCGCCAGTCGGCCGAGCTCGCCCTTGTGCCGCTCTACGAGGCGGTTCAGCGCCTCTTGCGGCGCGTGCTCGACAAGCTGCGAGCAGACCTCGATCCACGGCTCATAGGGCACCGCCAGCTCTTCAGAGCAAGCGCCCCAGCAGACGGCGAAGCCCTCGGCGTGGGCGCGGTGGGCACCGTAGCTTGAAAGCCTCGTCTTGCCGATCCCCGGCTCGCCGGAGAGCAGCACCACCTGGCGCGCACCGTCGCGGGCAAGGACCATCGCCTCCTCGATCGCGGCCCGCTCCTCGACGCGACCTACGTAAGAGACAGGGGGAACCGAGCGCAGGACCGCGGGCAGGGGCCAGTCGCCAGCTCCTGCAGACTCCTCGCCGAGTGGCGCCCAGGAAACCGAGAACGCCTCCACCGGCTCGGGGAAGCCCTTCAGCTCGACCTCACCCGCCGAGGCGAACTCGATGCCCTCGCAGCGCCCCGCGAGCGTCTTGACGAGTGTCGAGATCAGAATCCCATCCGCAGGGGCCTGCGCGCACAGCCGCGCCGCCTCGACGGTGGGCATCCCGAAGTAATCCCCGTCCTTGACGGTCGACTCGCCGGCGCCCACCCCGATCCGCACATGCAGTCCCTGCTCGGCCTGACCGTAGCGGCGCTCGAACAGCTGCTGCATCGCCACCGCACAGCTGACCGCGCCAGAGGCCGAGCCGAACGCCACCATCAGGCCGTCGCCCAGGTTCTTGACCTCCTGCCCGTCGGTTGAGGCGATCGCCTGGCGCAATAGGCCGAAATGCTCCTCGCGCAGCTGATCCGCGCGCACCGGGCCGACAGAAGTCGCCAGCCGAGTCGAGCCGACCAGGTCGGTCAGCAGGATCGTCGCAAGCTCAACCGACTCCGACACCACGGCCCCCGTAAATAAGACTCCCGAGCAATAGATCGTAAAGCAGTCCTCAAGGGGTCGGACGTGAATCGCTCACTGGGCGCGGCGCTCGCTGGTACCAGGAGCGGGGAAAACAGACCCGGCACTGTCGGTTCCAGGCCCGAGCGAGCGTCCGAGCGAGTGGCGCCGCAACTGCCATGCTTGGCACGTGAAGGACCAAAGTCGCGAGCGCCACGCAGCGCAGATCGACGGGCTGTGTGCGCTCGGTGCACTCGTCGCGGTCATGTGGGCCGTCGAGCTCGTCAACGCGATCGACGACTACCGACTCGATCGGGGCGGGATCGTGCCGCGCAACGTCTCCCACCTCGACGGCATCGTCTTTGCGCCGTTCCTGCACGCGAGCTTCTCACACCTGCTTGGAAACACGGTTCCGTTTGTCGTGCTTGGCCTGGTGATCGCGCTCGCCGGGGCGGGACGCCTGCTCCTCGTGACGCTGATCGTGGCGCTCGTGAGCGGGCTCGGGGTCTGGCTCACCTCACCCAGCGGAAGCGTGACGGTCGGCGCGAGCGGTGTCGTGTTTGGCTACGCGACCTACCTCATCAGCCGCGGACTGTTCGATCGCCGCGTAGGCGAGGTCCTACTCGGCATCGTTGTCCTGCTTCTCTTCGGCGGCGCGCTCATCTCCGACCTCGTCCCGCGCAGCGGGATCTCCTGGGAGGCGCATCTGTTCGGCGGGATCGGCGGTGTCGTCGCGGCGGCGGCTCTTGCGCGCGGGACACGCGAGAGGGCGAGCGCGGGCACGACGAGCCTGCCGGCGTCGCTGCCCTGAATCCGCTCGGCCTGCTTAGCCACGGCGCGTTGATGCTCCGGATCTCCCCATTCGCGGCCGTGGCCGTGCCGATAGCGCTCGCGATATCGCCCTCACTGGGTAAGCTCTGAGGCCGTGATCCCCGACCGCCGAGAGCTGTACGTCGAGGGGATGGAGCAGGCACAAGGTGGGCCGATGTCACCCCCTTGGTACGTCGTTCTCGGCGCCGAAGACCTCAAAACGGCGTCCGATGAAGCGGGTCAAGAGGCCGCCAAGGGTCGAGGCCGCCCGTATATGGCCCGTCGCGCGCCCGCAAGCATCGCGCTGCTGCTGATGGCGTTCGAGTCGTGGATCAATCGCACACTGACTTTTATGCACATGCAGGTTGACCAGGAGCCAGCAAGCAAGAGGGAGAAACTGCTTGGGCTGATTACACAAGGCAGCCTCGCCGACAAGGCGCTACGGGTGCCGACGTATGGCGGTGGACACACGCTCCACCGGAATCAGCATTCCGACCTGATGCAGCTCATCGCTGTCCGGTACGAGCTAATGCACGATCTACCCACGACCACTCGACCGGGCGAGCCTGCCCCGCTCGACGTCCTCAACGACCGCGGCTTGCTGCTCAGCTCGGAAAATCCACAAGCCGAGCTGATGCTCGCGCAACGGTTGGAGTCGTATGACCTCGCATGGTGGGCTTGGGGAGTCATCAACAAGTTCATAGATGCCATTCGGTTGGCAAGCTCGGCTGATTACATGGAGATGGTCCTTCTACAACACAATTTCGACCTCCCCCAGCAATGGCAGATTCCCAGTCCGGCCGACGTCGAGGCCGGAGCCAAGGACCGCCGCTAGATGACCGAGAACACACCTATCAACGCGATCGAGAGGAAGCTCAATGGCAGCGACGGACGCGCATCAGAAGCCGGTCGTTGGGGACCCTCTGCGCCACCACGAGCACTACCAAAAAGGCGGTAAGCACCCGTCGCCCTATGCCGGGGGAAGCAGCTTCATGGAGCGGATGGCCGAGGGCGTCGCTTCGGCCATGGGCACCGTGCAGTTCGTCCTGATCGGCTCGCTCATCATCCTCGGCTGGGTGTTCATCAACGGCGCCCTCAAGTACCTCGAAAGCACCGGCAAGGCCATCTCCAAAGGCGGCGAATTCGATCCGGAGCCGTGGATCCTTCTCAATCTCATCTTCTCTGGCGTCGCGTTCTACACGGGTGCGCTGGTGATCATCGCCCAGAAGGCACAGACGAGGACCGACAAGGCCAACGAGGAAGCAGCGGCGAAGCATAGGGACGAGCTGGCGCAGTTTCAGGCCGACTTGCTCACGAAGAACACCGACCTGACCGAACAGATCCACACCTTGAGCCAGAAGATGAGCACGCTCACCGAAGAGGTTCATCAGGCCACATGTCGGGGTAGCGCTTCGCCAACTTGACGCCGATCGTCTCCAGGGGCGACCGGCGTGCTCGGCGAATGGCCGCAGCGCGCGCTCGCCCGAGGCGATTTCCGAAACCAGCCGGGCCATCCGTCCATGCCCGACTGAGGGCTCCGTCATGATCAGAAGGTGATCATGGGCCAGGACGCCACGCAGGTGGATGACCGCTTTCGGCCGATGCGCCCAGCCTCCGGGCCGAGGCTGGCTGCAGCGATCGTCATCGGCCTATTCCTGTGGGTGGTGGGGCTCGTCATCGTCGCCGTGCTGGTGCGCAGGTCGGACGCGATCGAGCTCGGGATTCTGATCGCGGTCGGGTCGATTCTGGTGGCCGTGCCAATCCTGATCGTGCTCCGGCTGGGTCGACGGCGCGAGGAGCGCCGGTATGCGGCGCGCGGCTGAGCTCCTGCTCATCTTCGTCGCGCTCTACCCGGTCGTCACCGCAGCGGTCTGGATCGCCGGCGGCGTGCTGTTCAGGCTGTTCGACGAGCGGCGCGAGGCGCATGTCCCGGACGGCGGCTGGCCGGGCGTGACCGTGCTGATCCCCGCATACAACGAGGAGCAGGTGATCGCCACGAGCGTCCGGGCGGCGCTCGACGCCGACTACCCCGAGCTCGAGGTGCTCGTGCTCGACGATGGCTCGGCCGATGGCACCGCCGAGGCGGCGCGGGCTGCAGCCGCCGGGGACCCGCGCTGCGAGGTCTTGCGCGATCCCGTCAACCGCGGAAAGGCCGAGCAGCTCAACAGCGGGTTCGCCCGTGCCCGCCACGACCTCGTCGTCGTCACCGACGCCGACACCCACATACTGCCCCACGCCGTGCGCCGCCTGGCCGCGCGGATGGACCAGTCGCCGCTGGTGGCGGCGGTCGCGGGCGCGCCGCACGTCACCAATCGCGCGCGGCTGATCTGCGCGATGCAGGTGCTGGAGGCGGCGTCGGTCATCGGCTTGGTCCGCCGCACGCAGTCGCTGTCGGGCCGGGTCGGCATCGTCGCGGGGGTGCTCGGGATGTTCCGTCGCGAGCTGGTTCTCGCGGTTGGCGGCTACGACGCCCGGATGTCCACGGAGGACATCGACCTCACCTGGAGGCTCCTGATGGCCGGCTGGCACACCGCGTATGAGCCCTACGCGCTGGTCGGCATGCAGGTCCCGTCGAGTCTGCGGGCGCTATGGGCACAGCGCACGCGCTGGTCGCGCGGCCAGGGCGAGATCCTGCACGAGCATCTGCGCACGATCGCTGCCTGGCGCAACCGCCGGATGTGGATACTCGGGCTCGAGTCGGTCGCGTCGCTGCTGTGGGTGACCGCGTTGGCGCTGGGCCTCGTCTTCAGCGTCGTGTCCGCATACCGCCTCGGTGTGTTCGCCTTCGGCATGGCGTGGGGCATCGCCATCTCCGTCGTGGCCGCGTTGCAGCTTGTCGTCGCGCTGGCGCTTGGCTTCCGGTACGACCACTTCGACCTCCGCGCGTTCATGCTCGCGCCGCCCTACCTGGTGCTGTTCTGGGGCGTGTCGGCGTGCGCGGCGTTGCACTCGCAGGTCGTGGCAGCAATCCGTGGCCCGCATGAGGCTCGCGCGGTGTGGGACACGCCGCGCGAGCAGCTGGACACCACCAGCGCGGCCGCCGAATGAGCAGATGGACGGCCCTGCTGGGTGCCCTGGCATGCCTCGCCCTGAACGGCTGCGGCGACTCCAGCTCGGCGAAGCCGCTCCCGGCCCCAGAGGTCACCCTGACCTCCGCCGAGCAGGAGCTGTGGGCCGAGCTCCCGCCGGACCGGTCGGCGATCCCCGTGCTCGTCTATCACGGGATCGGTCCAGAGGGCGACTTCTCGAACGCTGCGGACGCTTCCTACGGCGTCGATGCTCAGGACTTCGCCACGCAGATGACGGAGATCCGGCACGCCGGCTACCAGACCGTCCAGCTCCAGACCTTCCTCGACTTCGTGAGCGGCAAGCCGGTCGAGCTTCCTCCGCGACCGCTGCTGATCACCTTCGACGACGGACGGGCCGACTCCTGGACGGGCGCGGACAGCATCCTGCGCGAGCTGCACTTCAACGCGGTCATGTTCGTCGATGTCGGGCGTGTCGGCCACCCCGAGTACCTCACCTGGCAGGAGCTCCGGACCGCGCAGGACAGCGACCGCTGGCAGTTACAGCTCCACTCCGGCGAGGGCCACACCATGATCCGCTATGGCCCGGCTCCGGACGACACGGGTCCGTACTACGCGTATGAGGCGCGCGGCGAGGACCTCGACGCGTGGCGCAAACGTGTGCGGTCTGACATCGAAGCGGGCCAGCAGACCCTCGCCGAGCAGATACCGGCATATCGGCCGCTCGCCTTCGCGCCGCCGTACGGCAGCTACGGCCAGGACGGCACGAACGACGAGCGGATCCCGGGCGATCTCCTCGGCTGGCTGACGGAGCGATACCGGGCGGTCTTCACGCAGGACAAGAACGCCTTGGCGCGCGCGGGAAGCGGTCAACCGCTCGGCCGCATCCAGGTGACGCGCAAGACCACCGCAGGCGAGCTCCACGCGATGCTCCTCTCCGGGGTGCAGTGACCGGGCGCGCCGGCGGGCGCAGTACCAAGTCCGATCTCTAGCTGGCCCCCTCCGTCGCCCGCGCGAGCGTCGCCGGCGGGCTCGCCGCGGCCTGCGCGAGGCCGTCGCCCGCAGCCCGACCGGCGCACGACCTGATCACCTGCGCCATCGCCGCGGGGTCGTCGAAGAACGGCAGATGACCTCCGCCGATCGCCACGTGCTCGGCGAATGGCAGCAGCGCGCGGGCGCGCGGCGCCTGCAGCGCGTAGGGCAGCAGGCGATCGTGCACGCCCCAGGCGATCGTGATCGGCACGTCGCGCAGCGACGCGGCCGGCGGAACGCGGTAGTCGCGAAACGCGTGCAACACGTCGAGGAACGAAGGGGCGTTCCACGCATCCCGCAGCGCCGACACCCCCTCGTCCACGGGCATGCGCAGCGGCCAGCCGAACAGCTGCCAGAACAGGACGCGGCGCCCGGGACGCGTCCTGGCCAGCTCGAGCGCCGCCGGCCGCAGCGCCCGCGGCGTGCGCGCGACGACCGTCAGCGACGCCCGGGCGAATTCGCGCTCGGGCTTCGTCCAGAAGCCGGCCGGCGAGAACGCGCTCGCCGAGCGCACGGCGTGGCGGCTTGCCAGCTCGAGCGCGATGCTTGCGCCCATCGAGTTGCCGGCGACGTGCGGTCGCCCGAGGCCCAGCTCGGCGAACAGCCCTTCGAACGCGTCGGCGTAGGCAGCGATCGTGCGCGGCGTGCCGGCGGGCAGCGGGGGCGAGCTCCCGAAGCCGGGTGAGTCGCAGGCGAGCGTGTCGAACTCGTCGCACAGCAGCTCGACCACCGGGCGCCATGCCTGGCGGTGATGGCCCACGCCGTGCAGCAGCACGAGCGGCGGACCGGCGCCCCTGCGGTCGTAGTCGATCGCGACGCGCCCGCGCGAGGCGCCGGCCTGCTCGCGCTGGGTCTCCACCGCGTCGTTCACGCCGCCACCTGCTCACCGCTGCCGGCGGCGACGCGGCCGCGGATCAGGTCGGCGGCGCGCTCGGCGATCATGATCGTGGGCGCGTTCGTGTTGCCGCCTGGAATCGTCGGCATGATCGACGCGTCGACGACGCGCAGGCCCTGCAGGCCGTGCACGCGCAGCTGGGAGTCGACCACGGCCTCCTCTGCGGTGTCGCTCATGCGCGCCGTGCCGACGGGGTGGTAGACGAGCATCAGCCGCCGGCGCAGGTCGGCTTCCAGGTCGGCGCGCTCGACGATCCCCGGGCCGGGCTTCAGCTCGCGCAGGATGATCTCGCGCAACGGCTCCTGCGCGGCGATCTCGCGCGCGAGCTCCATGCCCGCGATCAACGAGTCGACGTCGTCGGGCTCAGACAGCGAGTTGGTGATGATGCGCGGCTTGGCCGTGGGGTCGGCCGAGCGCAGCCACACCTGCCCGCGCGCCTTGGGCGTGACGAGCGTCGGGCCGATCAGCACGCAGTGTCCGTCGTACGTCTCGGCGCCGTGGTCTTCGAAGTAGGCGCTGGCCATGTGAAATTGGATGTCGGCCGCCGGCAGCCCGCCGCGCGTGCGCGTGAAGGCGATGACCTCGGCGACCGTAGAGCTCAGCGGGCCGCTGCGGCGAAGCAGCCACTCCGCCAGGCCCTTCACGCCGTCGGCGCCGTACAGCGTGCGCTGATCGGAGACCTCCCAGATCATCGCGACGACCGGGTGGTCCTGCAGGTTGCGCCCGACGCCCGGAAGGTCGTGGTGCACCTGCACGCCGGCGCTCGCAAGCTCCTGCGCCGGCCCGATCCCCGACAGCAGCAGCAGCTGCGGGGAGTTGATCGCGCCCGCCGACAGCAGCACCTCGCGCTCGGCGCGCACGAGCTCCTCGCCGCGCCCGCGCGCCAGGCGCACGCCGACCGCCCGCTCGCCCGCCAGCTCGATGCCGAGCACCGTCGCCTTCGTGCGCACCTGCAGGTTGGGCCGCTCGAGCGCCGGGCGCAGGAAGGCGTCAGCCGTGCTGAAGCGCCGTCCGTTTCGCTGCGTGACCTGGGCCATCGCGGCGCCGTCCTGCTCGGGGCCGTTGCAGTCGTCGATGGTCGGGATCCCGGCCGCGGCGCTCGCCTGCAGAAAGCGCGGGTTCAGCGGACGCGGCGAGCGCTGCTCGCTGACGCTGAGCGGACCGCCGGCGCCGTGGTAGGGGGAGGCGCCGCGCACGTTGTCCTCGGAGCGGACGAAGTAGGGCAGCACGTCCGCATAGCCCCAGCCGGGCGCGCCCTGCGCCTCCCAGCCGTCGTAGTCCAGCGGGCGCCCGCGCACGTAGAGCATCGCGTTCATCGAGCTGCACCCGCCGAGCGTGCGCCCGCGCGGCATGTACAGCCGGCGACCGTCGACGTGCGGCTCGGGCTCGGTCTCGTAGTCCCAGTCGAGCTTTGAGTGAAACTGCTTGGCGAACGCCGCCGGGATCTTGATGTTCAGCGAGCGGTCCTTGCCGCCGGCCTCCACCAGCAGCACGCGCACCGCGGGATCCTCGGACAGGCGATTGGCGAGCACGCAGCCGGCCGAGCCGGCTCCGACGATGATGTAGTCATACGCGGCGCTCTGTGGCATTGCTGGCGCCTCCTCTCCTTGGCTAGGTGTCGTGCAGCGGTATCGGGGACGTGGCCGGCTCGACGGCGGCAGCCAGCGGCGCGCCCCCGCCGGGCCGGGGTGTGAATAGAAACTCGCTCGGATCCAGCGCGCGCGTGCGCGCGACGTACTCGCGCATGTAGCCGGGCCAGTTGGCGACGTTGCGCCCCTGCTCGTCGCGATACCACGAGGCACAGCGCGTCCAGGCCGTGCCGGCGAAGCGCGCCTGCAGGCTGCGGTCGCTGGCCGCCTCGACCTCCGGGCGTACCTCGATCGCGCCGGCGCCGCAGCGTCGCAGCTGCGCGAGCGCCTGGCGCACGTAGGCGGCCTGCGCCTCCAGATAGAGGATGATCGAGCCGCCCGAGGTGTTTGTGTTCGGCCCGTACAGCACGAACATGTTCGGAAAGCCCGGCACGGTCATGCCGAGGTGCGCGTGCGCGCCGCGCGCCCAGACGTCGCGCAGCTGGCGGCCGCCAGCGCCGGTCACCTCCATCGGGAACATGAAGTCGTTGGTGCGAAAGCCCGTGCCCCAGATGATGCAGTCCACCTCGTGCAGCGCGCCGTCGGCGGTCACGATGCCCCGCGGCGCCACGCGCGCGATCGCCTCGGTTACGAGCTCGACGTTGGGACGCTGCAGCGCGGGCAGGTAGTCGGAGCTGAACAGCACGCGCTTGCAGCCGAACGTGTAGTGCGGCCACGCCTTGCGGCGCAGCTCGGGGTCCTTCAGCTGACGGCGCATGAACGCCGCCGAGCGCGCCGCGAGCAGGCGCCCGAGCGTCTCGGGGTGGCGGATCGAAGCGGTCAGCGCCTCGCAGTAGTTGAACATGAAGCCCCGGCGAAACGCCTGCAGCCCGGGGACATGGCGGATGGCCGCCCGGACCGCCGCGGGATAGCGCCTGGCCGACCGCGGCAGAAACCAGTTGCCGGTGCGCTGAAAGACCGTCAGCCGGCTGACCTGCCGCGCGATCTCGGGCACGAACTGCACGGCGCTCGCGCCCGTGCCGACGACGGCCACGCGCTTGCCCGCCAGTTGATAATCGTGGTCCCAGTCCGCGGAGTGAAAGCTGTGGCCGGCGAACGTCTCCACACCGGGCAGTCGCGGCAGCGCGGGCTGGTTCAGCTGGCCGGTGGCGAGGATGATCGCGCCCGCCCGGTAGCTGGCGCCGGCGGCCGTCCGGACCGCCCAGCTGCAGCGCTGCTCGTCCCACGCGCACGAGGTCACCGTGCTGTCTGGCACGACCAGGCGCTCCAGGCCGTGGGCGCGCGCGACGTCCTTCATGTAGGCGTGGATCTCGGCCTGCGGCGAGCACAGCCGCGACCAGTGCCGGCGCTGGTCGAAGGAGAACGAGTAGAGGTGGCTGGGCACGTCGCACGCGGCGCCCGGGTAGCTGTTGTAGTACCAGGTGCCGCCCAGCTGCGGGGCGCGCTCGAGGATCACGACGTCGTCGACCCCGTGGCGCGCGAGCTCGATCGCCGCGGCGAGCCCGCCGAAGCCGGCGCCGACGATCAGCACCTCGGCGCTGCGCGTGAACGGCGCGCCTGCCGGCGCGCCGGCTGCTGCTGGCATGCTGCTCTCCCCTGCCTCGCCTGCCCGCATTGTCCTACACCCGCCCCCGCGCGCGCGCCTCGCGCAGGCCGCGTCGGGCCATGAAGCCGTTGGCGAGCAGCACCAGCATCCTGTTGGCGGGCGCGCGCACGACCCGCTCGGTGTGCGGCGCATACACGCCGTCCTGCAGCCAGCCTGTGTGCTGGCGCACCTCCAGGCCGATCAGCCGCGGCTCGTAGCGGTGGGCGAGCAGCCCGGCGCGCCGGCCGCGGGCGGGCAGCGGGCCGCTCAGCGAGAGGCCGAGACGGCTCGGCGCGCCGATCGTCACCGGCACGATCTGCGGATAGGCGTCCGCGCCGCGCCAGGCGAGCAGCGCGTGGGGCAGCTGGCGCGCGCGCTGCGCCGCGCGCTGGACGTCGACGCGCGGTCCGGTGCCGCGCGTCGGCGGCGCCTGTGGGTCCGGATCGCCCTGCGGCAGCGGGCTGCCCGCGACCGTCGCCTGGCCCGCGCAGGCGAGGTCCGGCCAGGAGATCACGCGGTCCACGAGCACCGTCACGAGCACGCGGTCTGCGTAGTAGGCGCTCAGCCAGCGATCCCAGAAGGCGCCGCGCTGGCGCGGGCCGACGAAGCGCGCCGAGGCGGGCGCGATCTCGCGCGCCAGCAGCTCGCGCGCGGGCCGGGCGTCGTAGCTGGCCGTGCCCTGCACGAGCACGAAGCGCGGCGTGCTCGCAAAGCCGTGCTCGCGCGCGTGATAGGCGAGCGCCACCCGCGGCTCGGCGTCGATCCGGTCGAGCTTTCGCCCGAACCCGAGCGAGGTTGTGAACTGGACCGTCCCGGCCTCGCGATCGCGCAGGCCGATCGGCGCGACGGGCGTCGCGACGGCGCCGCCGGCCGGCGTCAGGTAGGCCAGTGCGGCTGTCAGGTCGCCGCCGATGATCTCGTCCTCGACGTCTGACCACATGCAACGACCATACTCCACGGTGTCGGGCCGCCACCGGCGTTGGCGCTCGGTACCCCCGGCGCCCTGATTCCCCACGTCAGCCCTCGAGCAGCAGCGTGACCGGACCGTCGTTGGCGAGCTCGACGAGCATGCGCGCGCCGAACACGCCGCGCTGCGCGCCCACGTGCTCGCAGAAGCGCTCGTACAGCGGCTCGGCGTGCTCGCCGTCGGCGGCCGCGGCGAAGCTCGGGCGGTTGCCGCGGCGTGTGTCGCCGTACAGCGTGAACTGGCTCACGCACAGCAGCTCACGGTCGCCCAGCGGCTCGTTCATGCGGCCCTGCGCGTCGTCGAACACGCGCAGCGCGCGAACCTTGTCGGCGAGCCGCCGCGCGGTCGCCTCGTCGTCTGCGCGGGCGATGCCCAGCAGCACGAGCAGCCCGGGCCCGATCGCGGCGACCGTGCGCCCGTCGACGCGCACGCGCGCGCTGCTCACGCGCTGCACGAGCGCGCGCACGCGTCCTCCTGGCGGGGCCGGCCGCGGCACGGTGAGCCGCTCACGCGGCGAACGCTAGCGGCTCCGTCGGTGCGCCGAAGATAATCAGGCGATCGAGCAGCCAGCCCCGCAGCCCGCCCCGCCGGCGCCGTCGCCGCCCGTCCCCGGGCACCCGCCGGACAACCGCGCGCGCGGCTGGGCGCAGCGCGCGGGCGACTGGATCGTACCGGCGCGAAATCCGGGAGGGGTCGTCTATGGCATCATCGCCATCGGGGCGCTGCTGGCCGCCGAGAGCGGCGCGCACGACACATATCCAGAGACGGTCGCCTCGGCGCTGATCGCCGCCCTGCTCTACACGCTGGCCTACGGATACGCCGGACTGCTCGGCCGCCGGCTGGCCTCGCGCGAGCGGCTCACGGGCGCGCACCTGGCCCGGGCGCTCGGCGAGGAGTGGTCGATCGTGCGCGGCGCAAGCCTGCCGCTGGCGGTCGTGATGCTCGGCTGGGCGACCGGCGCCTCCCAGCACGCCGCCGTGAGCGCCGCGGTGTGGGTGGCCGTCGGCGGGGTCGTGGCGTTCGAGCTGATCGCCGGCCTGCGCTCACATGCGACGCCGAGCGAGCTGGTGCTCGAGGTCGGCGTCGGGATCGTGCTCGGGGTCGGGATCCTCGCCCTGAAAGCCGTTCTCGGCTGAGTCAGCGCCGTTTGGCGGCGCGACGCTCGGCGAAGTGCGTCAGCACGATCCCCACGAGCAGCGAGACCGCGATCACGACGATCAGCGGGGTCTTGGTCGAGCCGACGATCCAGTCGACGCTCACCTTTTCCAGGTTGAGCACGGCGAACAGCGCGAACAGCACGCCGACGAGGACGAGCGCGGCGCTGCGCGCCCGCTCGCGCCGGCTGCGCTTCGCCGGCTCACTCGCCGGGGCCTGGGGCGCCTGCGCGGCCATCTCGGGGCTGATGCTAGCGCGGGCGAAGCCTGACCGTGCGCCTTCGCGCCCGCGACCTATCAGCCGGCGAGCGGTCGGCCGGCGGGCGCCTGCGCCGCGCGCTCGGCCTGCACCCACGGGCTCTGCACCGAGAGCTCCTCGACGCCGAGCGCCGCGGCGACGTTCAGCGCCATGCCGTGGCGCAGGAAGTCGTCGAGCCGCTGCGCGTCGGCGCCCGACAGCTCGCCGGCCAGCGTGACGAGCTCTGCGTAGCGGCTCCTGACGCGCGCGCGCACGAGCTCGTCGTCGCCGCACGCCGCGTAGGCCTGGTGCTGGAGCATCAGGTAGTCGCGGTCTGACTTCAGCAGCTCGCGGTAGGCGTGCCCCATCGCCTGCAGTGTGTCCTCGCACTCGGCCGGCGCGCGCCCCTGCTGATAGTCGGCCGCGGCCCGCCGGAACGCGTCGGCGACCTGCTGAAAGCTGCGCTCCAGCGCGGCGATGAACAGCTCGCGCTTGCTGGCGAACAGGCTGAACACGTAGGGCTGGGCGACGCCGACGCGCCGCGCGATGCGGTCGACCGGCGTGCCGTGTAGCCCGCCGTGCGCGAACTCGTGCACGGCCGCGGCGATCAGCTCCTCGCGTCGCTGCGCGGCGGGCACGCGCCGCCGCGCGGGCTGGGTGGGCTCCGGGTCGCCGGCGCGCGCCGGCGCCTGCGACGGGCGCGATGGCTGCAGCGCGCTCACGCCGCCTCACCTGAGACGGCGGCGAGCGGCGCGTGCGGGCGCGGCGCCTGCGCGGGCTGCGCACCGGCCGCGGCCTCGCGCCTGGAGAAGGGCAGCGCGAGCACGATCGCGGCGCCGACGCCGAGCACCGCGACGCCGACCCACAGCGCCGGGCGCAGGCCGGCGATGAACGCCTGCCGGGAGGCGTAGCCGCCGGCGCTGGTGAACACCGACGCGAGCACCGCGACGCCGAGAACCCCGCCGACCTCGCGGATCGCGTTGTTGGCGCCCGAGGCCTGGCCGGCCTGCTCGGGGCGCACCGAGGCGAGCACCGCGTTGGCCGACGGCGCGAACACGAGCGCCATGCCCGAGCCGGCCATCACGAACGGCAGGATCATGTGCGAGTAGGGAACGTGCGTGGAGAGCATCGTCGAAAGCCAAGCGAGCGCGCCGGCCTGGAGCGCCAGTCCCGCGCCCATGAACAGGCGGCTGCCCAGGCGCTGGGAGAAGACGCCCGCCAGCGGCGCGACGACGAGCGTCGCGCCGGTCCACGCGAGCAGCTTCAGACCGGCCTGCAGCGGCGTGTTTCCGAGCACGTTCTGCATGAACTGCGAGAGGAAGAAGATCGAGCCGAACATCCCGAAGTACATGCTCAGCGACGCCACGTTCGTGACCGCGAAGGAGCGCTTTGCGAAGAACGACATCGGCAGCATCGGCTGGCTCGTGCGCCGCTCGCGCACGACGAAGCCCGCCAGCAGCACGGCGCCGCCGATCATCGAGCCGAGCACGGTGGTGCTCGTCCAGCCCAGCGACTGCGCGCGCACGAGGCCGAACACGATGCCGAAGGCGCCGGTCGCCTCGAGCGCCAGGCCGGGCAGGTCGAGCGCGTCGTACGGTCCGCGGCTCTCGCGCAGCCAGCGCCGCGCGAGCGGCAGCATGACCAGGCCGATCGGCACGTTCAGCCAAAAGATCCAGTGCCAGTTGATGCCCTGGATGACCGCGCCGCCGACGAGCGGCCCGAGCGCGACGGCGATGCCGCTGACCCCCGACCACACGCCGATCGCGATCCCGCGGCGCTCGGCGGGGAAGGCCTCGGCCAGCAGCGTGAGCGTCAGCGGGGTGACGATCGCCGCGCCGGCGCCCTGGATCGCGCGCGCGGCGACGAGCGCGTCGGTGTTCGGCGCCAGCGCGGCGGCGGCCGAGGCGGCGGTGAACACGGCCATGCCCGCCAGGAACATGCGCCTTCGCCCGAAGCGGTCCCCGAGCGCGGCGCCCGTCAGCAGCAGCACCGCGTAAGCGAGCACATAAGCGTTGACCGTCCACTCCAGCGACTGGATCGAGGCGCCGAGGTCGCGGTGGATCGTCGGCAGCGCGACGCTCACCACGAGGTTGTCGAGCACGACCATGAAGAGGGCGACCGAGACGATTCCCAGCGTCCAGTTGTTCCTGCGCGGACCGCTCATCTGATGCTCCTCACTCGTAGAGATCCATCGGTCCGCATAGCTTAGCAGTTACTAATAACTAAGAAGCGGCCTCGCGGCCGCTCGTGGGTTTTCTGCGCCCGGCGTCATCGCGCGCGGTGGGCGGGACCGCCCGCGCGCGCGAGCCGAGGCGAGGGGACCGCGGGCGAGCGGCGAATACCATGGCAGCGATGAGACGCCCGGCGCCGATTGCGATAGCCCTGTTCGCGGGAGCCTGTGCGGCGCTGATCGCCGGGTGCGGCTCGAGCACCAAGACCGTGTCGGTCGCCGCAGCGCCGCCCGTGCAGACGAGCGGCGCGACGGCGTCGAATACGACGAGCGCGGCCAAGCCCGCGGCCGGCAGCGGTGCAAGCGGCGCGGCGACGGCGCCGGGCACCACGCGCACGGCGCCGGCGCCCGCCTTCACGCACGAAGGCGCGGGCGCCAGCGGGCAGTCGTCTGGCGGCCAGCAGCTGAGCGCGGCGCTCGCGCTCGTGCGCGCCAAGGGGTTCACCGCCAGCGACAGCTCCCAGTACCACCCCGACCAGACCCTGCGCGTGCTGATCGGGACGCGCACCGGCTCGGGCGACGGCTACGGCCAGCAGGCGTTCTTCTTCGTCGACGGCAGCTACATCGGCACCGACTCGAGCCAGCCCAGCGCGACGCTGAAGATCGCCGGCCAGAGCGACACCGAAGTGACGCTCGCCTACCCGCTGTATCGCAAGAGCGACCCGCTGTGCTGCCCGAGCGGCGGTCAGGCCAAGGTCAGCTTCCAGCTCGACAACGGGCGCCTCGCGCCGCTCTCGTCGATCCCCTCGGCGAGCTCGCAGGCGGCGCTCAGCCGCCAGTAGCAAGCAAGCGTCTATCGTGCGGCTCACAGGGGCCCGACACGACAAAGGACGCAGACATGAGTGAGCAGATCGAGGGACGCGCCGAGCAGCTGCTGCGCGACAGGAACTTCGCCGACGTCGCCACGCTGCGCGCCGACGGATCGGTGCAGACCTCCCCCGTGTGGGTGGACGTGCAGGACGGGCGCGCGGTGCTCAACAGCGCCGAGGGCCGCGCCTGGCCGAGGAACCTCGAGCGCGACCCGCGCATCACGCTGACGGTGCAGAACCTCGAGAACCCCTACGAGTACACGATGATCCGCGGGCGCGTGGTCGAGCGCACGCACGACGGGGCCGACGAGCACATCGACGCGCTGGCCAAGAAGTACCTCGGCGAGGACACCTATCCCTACCGCCAGCCGGGCGAACAGCGCGTGATCCTGCGCGTGCAGCCCGAGCACGTGTTCACCAACAGTCCCAGCTGAGCGCGGCGGGCCTTCAGGTCCGGCCCAGCAGCCGCCGCCACAGCGCCGGCCGGTGAGGCTGCGAGCGCAGCCAGTCCTCGCGCAGCGGCAGCTGGCCGCGCGCGCGGGCGGCGAGCACGCACTCCGTGTGCGCGTGGCGGCGCCGGCGCGTGTCGCCTTCTGGCGCGATCAGCATATGCTCGCCTAGAGCAGGCAGATGCTGACCGCAGATCGGACATCGATACGTCGTCGGCTTGCGGTTCGCCGCAGGGCGAATGGTCCACCATGGGGCGGGGTCAAGCGCGGGCACGATGCCATTCTGGCGCCGCTCGCGGCGAGCATCGCGATCACGCTGACGGCTGCGCTGCTCGTCGGGCTGGGCGTCGCGCTGGTGCGCGACGAGCGCGACCGCCGTGCGCAGGGTGCCCGGCGCAGCCGCGCGCGGCAATTCGGCCTGCTCCCTGGCGAGCGCCCGGCGCAGGGACTGCGGCGGATGGCCCTCGGCCAGCTCGACCTGGCAATCGAGCTGCTGGACGCCGACGGGGGACGCCCGCCCAGCGCGGCCGCCGTGCACGACACGCGCAAGGCGCTCAAGCGCCTGCGGGCGCTCGTCAGGACGCTTCGCCCCGAGCTAGGCGAGCAGGCCTATGCGCGCGAGAACGCGGTCCTGCGCCGTAGCGCGCGGCGCCTGTCTTCAGTGCGCGACGCCGAGGTGATGGTGGGCACGCTCGACCAGCTGCTGGTGCGCAACCGCTCCCAGCTCGCGCACCTCGGCGCCGTGCGTCGCCTGCGCGCGCAGTTCGCCGCCGAGCGCGACCGCGCGCAGCGCAACGCGCTCGCCGACAGCGCGACGCTGAGGGAGACGGCGAGCGAGCTGCGAGCCGTGCGCGAGCGGGTCGCCGCCTGGGAGCTGCGCGGGCGCGGGATGCGCGTCTGCGAGCCGGGGTTGCGCAGGCTCTATGGCCAGGGACGCCGGCGCCTGGCGCGCGCCCGGCGCCGGCCCGATGACGGGCGCGCGTTTCACCTGTGGCGAAAACGCGTCAAGGACCTGCGCTACGCCGTGGAAATGCTCGACCGTCGCCCGCCGCGCGCCGAGAACCGCTCGGCGGCCAACGCGGCAGGCGGCGCGCGGCACGGCAAGCGCTCCAAGCAGGCGCGCTGGCTGCGCCGCGTGGCGCGCCGCGCCGACGGCCTCGGAGAACTGCTGGGCGAAGAGCACGATCTGGCGATGCTGGCCGAGCGCGTGCGCGCCGCCGACGAGCCGTTCGCGCACGCCGCAGGCGCGCGCAAGACGCTGCTGAAGGTGATCGCGCGGCGCCGGCGGCGGCTGCGCAAGCGGGCGCTGCGCACGGGCGGGCGCCTGTACGCGCGGCGGCCGCGGAAGTTCGTGCGCCGCGCGCGCCGCGCCTACGCGGCTCAGAAGTAGCTGCTCGCCGGCGAGGCGAGCAGCGCGTAGACCTGCACGATCGCCGCCTGCACGAGCAGCTGGGCGCTCGGCGGCGTGCCGGCCTCGAACAGGTAGCCGGGTAGGCGCCGCGCTTCCCAGGCGTGGTTGACGTAGGCCTGTGCGAGGCGCGGCCCGGACGGGTCGTGCACGATCGAGTCCAGATAGAGCACGTTGCGGAAGTAGACCGACGGGAAGAAGGGGATCTCTTCGTCCAGTCGCTGCAGGCTGAAGTAGGCCGCCGATGCGACCGCGGTCTGGCGCGCCTCATAGAGGTAGGCGCCGTTGCCGGTGGCCTGGTAGAGCAGCGTGCCGGCGCCGATCATCGCGCCCTGGTTGTAGCTCCAGAACGTGTCTTCGATCCCGCCGTTGGGTCCGATGTGGTCGGCGTACAGGCCGTTTGACTGCAGCAGGCAGTGACGCACCCATTCGTAGGCCATCTCGGCGAACTGCAGATACTGCGCGCTGTGCGTGAGCCCGTACAGCTGCAGCGCGAGCTCGGCTGCCGGCGCGTTGGTGACCGTGTTGCGATCGGTGTTTTCGGTGGTGTTCGAGAATGGGATGCCACCCGGGCAGGCGAGGCTCGGGTCGCTGCTCCAGCCGGCCATCTCGAAGGCCATGATCGCCTCGGCGCTGCCGAGCGTGGCCGTCTTGCGGGTGAGCTTGTAGGTGCGCGCGAGCTCGATTCCCAGCCAGTCGTTGTCGTCGTAGTACTTCGGGCCGCCCGGGCCGACCGGCGGCGCTACTTCGCCGTCGAAGGCCGCGAGCGTGCTCGTGAACGTGCCTTCGGAGGCGCTGGAGTTGGTCAGGTCCAGATAGGAGTTCAGCCCGAGCAGGCGCGCGTGCAATTCGCCCGCGAGCTTGGCGCCGAGGCCGGGGATCTTTGGCACGCCCTGGACGTTGTCCATGCTGACCGTCGCCGCGAAGGCCTGCGAGAAGGGCCACAGGAAGGAGAACGGTTCGCCCGCGTACAGCCCCGAGCCCACGACGTAGTAGCGCCGCTGCATCGCTTCGAACGCCAGCAGCGCGCGCAGCGCGTCGCCGTGGAGCGTCGGCGGCGGCGGCTTCTTCGGCTTGCGCGAGCGACGTGCGCCGGTCGCGGCGGCGCTGGCGCTCGCGCGCTTGGCACGGCGCTCGCGCGCGGCGAGCCCCGCGCGCAGGCGGGCGACCTGCGCCAGGCGCGCGGCGCTCGGCGGGCGCTGCGCGGCGGCCGGGTAGACCGAGCGCGCCGCCGCGCCGGCGCCGCCCGCGAGCAGAGCCGCGGCGGCCAGCGCGAGCGCCAGCGCGCCGCCGCGCGCCGCGCGTCGTGGTGGCTGTGCCGGGTGCTTGCGAAGATCAGCGGCGTGCATCGGGCGTCAGCGCACAGAACATTCGTCGCGCCGAATCGATTTGGTGTCCGGGCAGCACTGCGCGGCGGGCGCGCAGTCCTGCGACGGTTCGGTGGGACTTGAGCAATCGTCCCACAGGCGCCGGGCCGATGGTGCATGCCGGCGTGCACTTCGACTACACGACAATCGGCCACGTGACGATCGACGTGCTGGCCGACGGAACGCGCCGCGCGGGCGGCAGCGCCTTCTACAGCGCGCTGCAGGCCGCTCGCCTGGGCAGGCGTGCGCTGATCCTCACGCGCGGCGTGCAGGGCGAGATCGAGCAGCTGCTCGAGCCGCACCGCGCGGAGGTCGCGCTCGAAGTGCTGCCCGCACAGAGCACGACCACGCTCGCCACGTCAGGGCTCGGAGACGCCCGCCGCCAGCGGGTGCTCGCGTGGGCCGGACCGATCGCCGACGACGTCGAGGTCGATACGGCGATCCTGCACCTCGCGCCGGTGGCCCGCGAGACGCCGCGCAGCTGGCGCGGGCCCGCTGGCTTCATCGGGCTCACGCCGCAGGGCCTGGCGAGATTCTGGGACGCGCAGGACCCCGAGATCGTGCTGCGCGACGGGCAGGCGAGCGAGCTTGCCCCCGAGCGCTGGGACGCGCTCGTCATCAGCGAGCGCGAGCGGGCGGCCTGCGCGCCGCTGCTGGCGCGCACGCGCGCGCTTGGTGCCGTGGCGGCCGTCACCGCCCAGGCGTCGCCGACGACGATCCTCACGTCCGATGGCGCGGCGCTGCTGTCAGAGGTCGCTCCGCTTGGCCGCACGCGCGAGGACCTCGGAGCCGGCGACGTGTTCGCTGCGGCGTTCTTCGTTGCGCTCTCGGAGGGGCGCTCGGTGCGGGCGGCCGCGGACTTCGCCAACACGGCAGCGGCGCTGCGCCTCGCGGGGGTCGGGGCCCAGTCGATCGGCGACCGGGCGGCGATCGAGGCCCGCCTGAGCGAGGCCGCGAGCGCCGCGTCAGGAGGTCTCGTGGACGGCTGAGTCGAGCAGCGGCGTGAGCTGATCGGGATCGAGCGAGTCCACTGCGCGGCAGGCGCGCGCCGCGAGCAGGAGGCTCCCACCGACGGGCGCCAGGCGCACGACCGAGACGCGCGCCCGCGGCGCGACCTGCCCGACGAACGCGCGCAGCGGCTGCAGGAAGACCTCGCCAGCCTTCAGCGCGCTGCCGATCAGCCCGACCGGGAACGTGCCCGTCGCGCCCACGCCGTCTGCATCGGACCCCGCCCGCTTCACCGCGTCCAGCCCGGTCTCGCGGATCACGGCGGCGATCTGCTGGCCGAGGTCGTGCGCGGCGCGCTCGTACAGCTCGCGGGCCACGCTGTCGCCGGCGCGCGCGAGCATCGCGGTCTCGATCGCGAAGGCGGCGATCTGGCTCTTGGTCAGCGGCTCCGCGTAGACGCGCGTCGCGAGCGCCTCGACGCTCGGCGCATCGAAGAAGCTCATCGCGGAGTCGCCCAGCGCGGTTTCCGGGCCCGACCTGTCGCGGTCGCGCAGCGCTGCCCGGATCGAGTGCAGGCCGAGCCAGTAGCCGCTGCCCTCGTCGCCCAAAAGGTGACCCCAACCGCCGGCGCGCCACGGCCGCCAGCCGGGACCGACGCCGAACACGTTGGAGCCCGTGCCCGAGATCGCCGCCACGCCGGGTCCGCCGCCGGTCGCCGCGGCCCACGCGGCGACGACGTCGTTGACGACGATCCAGGCCTCGTTGCGTGCCTTGCGCAGGTGGGCGGCGATCGCCTCGGTGTCCGTCCCGGCGACGGCCAGCACCGCGGCGCCCAGCTCGCGCTCGCCGATGCCCGCGCGCTGCAGGGCCTCGTCGGCGGCGCCGAGGAGTGCGTCGGTCGTGGCCTGCGCGCCGACCGAGTCGAGGTTGCTCGGCCCGGCGTTGCCGAGATGCATCGTGCCGTCGCGCAGGTCGAGCACGGCGGCGAGCGTCTTGGTCGCGCCGCCGTCCAGTCCGAGCACGTAGCGTGCGTGCGAGCCCGAGGCGGCCGGCGGCGCGGTCAGCGCCGCGGGCAGCTGCACGAGGGGGTCGCGTTTCATCGGGGCATCCTTCCAGGATTCGGGCGCGCGCAGGTGAACACGCTGTGCTGCGTAGCGTCGCGCGCGCCGCCCTCAATGTGTCCTTGCTGCCAGGAGGCCCGCCCGATGGTGCGACAGTACGTCTGACGTCTTTCTTATGTTGATCACCTTGAATGTAGGTCGACCTCGATGACCGTGAACGTGACCTGGCAGGAGTCGACGGTGGACCGCGAGCAGCGCTGGCATGCGCTCGGCCAGCACGGGGCGACGATCTGGTTCACGGGCCTTCCCAGTGCCGGCAAGACGACGATCGCAAGCGCCGTCGAGGCGCGCCTGATCGCGGCGGGCCGCTCGGCCTACAAACTCGACGGCGACAACCTGCGGCTCGGGATGTGCAGCGACCTCGGCTTCAGCCGCGATGATCGCGAGGCCAACGTGGATCGCGTCGGGCAGATGGCGAGGCTGTTCGCCGACGCCGGGACGGTCGCGCTGGTGGCGTTGGTCTCGCCGTACGCCGGCTGCCGCGAGAAGGTCCGGGCGCTGCACGAACGAGACGGCCTGACCTTCCTTGAGGTCTACGTCAACACGCCGCTGGAGGAGTGCGCGCGGCGCGACGGCAAGGGCCTGTACGCGCGCGCGCGCGTGGGCCAGCTCAGCGGGCTGACGGGAATCGACGCGCCGTATGAGCCGCCGCGCGCCGCCGAGCTCGAGCTGACGCCCGAGATGGACACGCAGTCGGCGACAGGCGCGGTGCTCGACGCGCTCGGCGAGCGCCTGCGCGACGCCTCCCTCTAGGCGCAGCGCAGCGCGCTCCGCGTCGCCGCCCATCAGTTGTTTATGCACGCAGTCGTTTCTCAAGGAACGTTTAATTTTCGCCGACCCGTGGCACTGAGATGGCCGACGATGCAGGCAGCAGCCGCATGGATGGGGCAGCGCGGGCAGCACCCCCACCCGCCGGCCTAGAGACGGTCGACGATGAGCTGCGCCGAGTGGGCGAGGCGCTGGACGCGCGATCGGGCGCCGTGCTGCAGCGGACGGTCGCGCGCACGCACGCCGAGTCTGGCGAAGAAGCCGAGGGCAGCCTCGTGCGCGTCAGCTTTGAACGGATCTGCACACTTTCGACCCACGCCGTGGCCGAGTGGATGTCGGGCGCCGACCCCAGGACGCTCGCGATCTCCGGCGAGGACGCCTGGAGCATCTTCGGCCAGCTCGTGGCCCACCGCGCCATCCCGCTCAACGAGGTGACCAAGCGCTGCCTGCGCTGGCGCGACGCCGCCAAGGACGCGCTGTCCGAGTGCGCGGAGGAGCTCGACGTCTCGCCGCAGACGCTCGCCAAGGCGATCTCGATCCTGCAGGCCACGCTCGACGCGACGCTCGTGGGGATGTGCGAGGTGTTCGAGACGGAGCGCAAGCGCACCGACGAGGAGCTCTCGCACCGCCAGGAAGAGCTGGCGTTCATGGCCACGCACGATCCGCTCACCGGCCTGCCCAACCGCACGCTGATCCTCGACCGCGGAGAGCAGATGCTGATGCGCTCGCGCCGCCACCAGGCGCCCGTGGCGGCGCTGCTGATCAACCTCGACAACTTCAAGACCGTCAACGACACGCTCGGGCACGGCGTGGGCGACGAGCTGCTGCGGGCGGTCACCGCGCGCCTGGACGGCGTCGTGCGCGACACCGACGCGCTCGGGCGCATCGGCGCCGACGAGTTCGTCGTGATCGCCGAGGAGCTCTCGCTGGCGGCCGGACCGGAGCTGATCGCCGAGCGCGTCCTGCAGGCGCTCAGCGAGCCGTTCGAGCTGACCGCCCCGCAGGAGACCCGGCTGACGGTCACGGCGAGCATCGGCATCTCGCTGGGCGACCGCGCATCGGCCGAGGAGATGCTGCACGACGCGGACATCGCGATGCACCGCGCCAAGTGGGACGGCAAGGACCGCTACGTCGTCTTCGAGTCGGGCATGCGCGCCGCGGTGCAGGTGCAGATGGAGCTCGAGATGGACCTGCGTGACGCGCTCAAGAATCACGAGTACTTCCTCGTCTACCAGCCGACCTTCGACCTGCGCGGGATGACGCCGACCGGCATGGAGGCGCTGCTGCGCTGGAACAGCCCGGCGCGCGGGATCGTCCAGCCCAACGATTTCATACCCGTGCTCGAGGAGACCGGACTGATCTCGCAGGTCGGGCGCTGGATTCTCGAGGAGGCCTGCCGTCAGGGCAAGAAGTGGGTCGACGCCGGCCATCGCATCGGGATGGCGGTCAATGTCTCCGGGCGCCAGCTCGACAGCGACGAGCTGGTGGTCAACGTGCGCGGCGCGCTCGACAAGAGCGGTCTTGACCCGAGCGCGCTGACGCTCGAGATCACCGAGACCACGCTGATGCGAAACGCCGAAGAGACCGCGCGGCGGCTGACCGCGATCAAGCAGCTCGGCGTGCGGATCGCGATCGACGACTTCGGCACCGGCTACTCCTCGCTCGCCCATCTGCAGCAGTTCCCCGTCGACGCGCTGAAGATCGACCGCTCGTTCATCTCGCGCCTGAAGGACAACCCCGAGGGCGAGACGCTGATTCACACGCTCGTGCAGCTGGGCAAGGCGCTGTCGATAGAGACGCTCGCCGAGGGAATCGAGCAGCAGCACGAGCTGTCGATCCTCCAGGACGAGGAGTGCGACAGCGGCCAGGGCTTCCTGTTCGCAAGGCCGCTCGACGTGGACGCGGCCGAAGAGTTCCTCGACACGTGGCCCACTGAGGGCGCACGCGCGGCCGCACACCAGCCCGTTGCGGACGCGAGCGCGGGCCCCGGGCCCAGCGAGTCGGGCAGCGAAGGCCGCTCGATCCGCTCCCGCCCGCTGTCGGTCGACCACCGCTGAGCAGGGCGGCCCTGGACGCTTGCAAGCGCGGCGGACACCTGTCCAGGCACGCGCCGGCAGCTTGATCGGTCGCCCGCGACCGTCGATCAGGCCAGCGAGGGTTTTTCAAGTCATGTCCAGTTCACACAGAATCTCCAGGCTCAGCGCGCGGCGCGCGCCCGCCACAGCGCGGTGGTGCGGATGAGGCCCGCCCCCGCCCGCGGTCGCCGCGCACGCGGCGCCGACCAGACCACGACCGATCAGACGCGCGTCGCTCCCGCGGCGCCGGCGCAGGCGCCCGAGAGCGACCAGGCTCCCGCCGCTCCCCCGGCCGAGCCGCGACCGCAGACCAGCCAGCCAGCGCCGGGCACGCCGGCTGACAACGGCGACGTCAGCCCGTCGGCGCTCGGCGCCGGACAGCAGGACGCCTCGGTTGCGCCGGCGGCTGAAGCGCTGCTGCGAGAGCATCCTGACGCGCTCGTCTGCGGGCTTGCCAGCAACGGCCTGATCGTGCCGCTGCCCGGGGGCGTGCCGCTCTGGGGTCAGTCGGCGATCGAGGGTCGAGCGCTGATCGATGGCGTGGTCGCAGCGGACCGGAAAACCGTGGTGGAGCTCTGGCAGCGCGCGATCCAGAACGGCGAGCGAGCCGCCAGCGACAAGGTGCGGCTGCTCAACAAGCCCTCGCGCTGGGTGATGCTGCACTTTCTCGACCTGCGTGACACCTACGGCGTCGCGCTGGGGATCGTGATACCCAGCGACGAGCTGTCTGAGGATGACGGCGAGCTCGACGAGCTTCCTCCGGCGGCGCCGCGGTTCTCGACGCTGATCGAGGACGAGCACGCCAAGGTCCTGGAAGTTGACCACGCCTTCACCCAGATGTTCGGTTTTTCGTCCGATGACATCGTCGGCAAGACCGTTCTCGACCACATCCACCCCGAGGACCAGGGTCGCGCGGTCGAGGGCTGGCTCGCGATGCTCTCGACCCATCGCGATCAGCAGACGCGGTTGCGCCGCAGGCGCAAGGGCGGAGGCTGGATGTGGGTCGATACGACGCTGCACAACTTCCTCAACCAGCCCGACTGCAACCACGTGCTGATCGAGATCATCGACATCTCGGCGGAGATGGCGGCCCAGGAAGCACTGCAGGAGCGCGAGGAGCTCCTGCACCGCCTGACCGACGCGATGCCGGTCGGGTTGTTCCAGGTCGACACCGACCGAAAGGTCGTCTACCACAACGCCCGCCTGCTGGACATCCTGCACGGCTCGCCCTACGCCGGCATTGCGGAGGGTGAGCTCGCCGGCGCGTCGCAGAGCGCAGAGAGCGATACCCCCTTCACCTCGACCGGCGCGCTTCTGACCACGCTCACCGAGGAGGGCATGGCCGCCTTCGAGGCGGCGCTCGCGCGCGTCCTGGACGAAGGCATCGACCAGGACGTCGAGGTCGACATGGTGCTGCCGCCGGTCACCTGGCGACGCGCGCTGATGACCATCCGCGCGCTGCAGCGTGCCAACGGCGAGGTCGGCGGGGCGATCACCTGCGTGCTCGACATCACCGACTCCGCCCGCGCGCGGCGCGAGCTCGAGAAACGCGCCACCTTCGACGCGCTGACCCGCTGTCACAACCGCCAGTCGATCCTCGGCGGCCTGCAGCACGAGCTCGAGCGCGAGGACGAGACGAACACCGCCGTGGTGTACGTCGACCTGGACAAGTTCAAGCCGGTCAACGACACGCTCGGCCACGCCGCCGGCGACGAGGTGCTCGTGCAGGTCGCCGACCAGCTGCGGATCGCGAGCCGCACCGACGACGCCGTGGGTCGCCTCGGCGGCGACGAGTTTCTCGTGCTACTGCGAAGCGTTCCCGGCCCCGAGGCCGCAATGCAGGCCGCGCAGCGCATCCGCGATGCGCTCTGCGGCACCTTCCAGCTGTCCTCGGGCGCGGTCGAGCTGAGCGCGAGCATCGGCGTCGCATGGACCAACGGCGGAACGCCGACCGCCGACGAACTCGTCAAGCGCGCCGACGCCGCGATGTACGAGTCAAAGGAACAGCGCGACGGCCAGCCGGTGCTGGCCGGCTCGGGCGAGCTCGCGCCGCCGCAGGGCTGAGCGGCGCGCGCCGGGGCAGCGCATCGCCGTCGGATACGATCGAGCGGCAGGCCGGCGTAGCTCAGTTGGTAGAGCACCGCTCTTGTAAAGCGGGGGTCACTCGGTTCGAGTCCGGTCGCCGGCTTTCCAGCAGCTTGGCTAGACAGCGCCGTTGGGCAGGATCTGCGGCGGCGCGCGATGCCCGACCGCGAGATGTGCCCCGTCACCCCATGCGCCCACGGCACCGCAATCTGACGCCATCCGCACCGCCATCCCGGCCATGAGTGTGTGAAAAGACACAAGTCCGGGTAACCGGTAACCGACGGGAGATACAGCTGAAGTCCGTGTCCGCAGCGCGGATGCTCAGCGATCCGCCGGAAAGATCACGGATGACGATGGTTTTCGCCAACAACGCACGACGCCGGCTGCTGTGGTTGGGCATCGTGGCGACGCTGTGGCTGCTCGCGATGACCTGTCTCCTATTTGTTGGCACTCCGAACGCGCGCGCGGCCTTCGGTGTCGAAGAAAGCAAGTTCGAAGCTGGCACCTGCTTCGAATCCACCCCCACATGCGTCTACTCGAGCGTCCCCTCGCTGTTCTACACGCAGGCGGGCGGCCATCCGCCGCTTGGCATCACCACGTTCGAAGTCAACCACCACCCCGAAGGGGCCGGACAAGCACCGGACGGGAACCTGCGCAACATCCGCGTCGACATCCCCCCCGGACTGGCCGCCGATCCCGAGGCCCTGCCACAGTGCCCGATCGCCGAATTCAACGCCAACAAATGCCCGCCCGACACGGAAGTGGGAACGAACGAACTCACGGTGTTCGCGGCGGGCGTAAACCTGACGCTTAGCGGAAACGTCTACGACCTGCAGCAGCCGCCCGGTCTGCCGCTCGATTTCGGCATCGCGATCGGCGCGGAACCGCTCGTCGGCGTCCACAGCTTCCTCGAAGGCCACGTCGACTGGAGCGGCGACTATCACGAGTATTTCGAAATCAAGAACGTGCCCAAGGAAGGCGAAAAGCTCGGTCTAAAAGTGCCGTTGTCGGTTCTGAAGTCAAAGCTCATCTTCCACGGCCGCGCCGGGCAGGGAAACTTCCTCACCCTTCCCTCGGTCTGCTCGAGCTCGACGACGTCATTCCTGGAAGTCGAATCCTGGGAAGGGCAGGTGTCGCGCACACAGACACACACGCCGGTGGGGGTCGATGGGTGTGACAAACCGCCCTTTGAACCAACCACGACGGTCGTGCCAGAAACGGCGCAGTCAGACGAGCCCGACGGCGCGACCACGCGCCTCGCCGTGCCGCAGAACGTCGGCCCCGAACAGGTCAACACGTCCGACGTCAAAGACGTGCACGTGACTCTGCCCGAAGGGATGACGCTCAACCCTTCGGCCGCCAGCGGCCTGCAGGCGTGCACGCCCGCGCAGATCGCGATCGGATCGACCGCTCCCGTGACTTGTCCCGCGGCGGCGAAGATCGGGGAAGTGGCGATCGAAACGGACCTGCCGTCGGGATCGCTGGCGGGCAACGTCTACCTCGGCAATCCCGGTGGCGGCCCGATCACCGGCCCGCCCTTCACGATCTACATCGACGCCGAGAGCATCTACGGCGTCTCGGTGCGCCTGGCGGGCCTGGTCTACCCGAACCTGAGCACGGGCCAGCTCGAAACGACGTTCACCAACAACCCGCCGCTTCCGTTCAGCGAACTGATCCTGAAGCTCAACGGCGGAGCGCTCGCGCCGATCGCCAACCCGCTTCTGTGCGGCAGCGCGCCGGTCAGCGAGCTCCTGACGCCCTACACGGGCGGCGGCGCGCGGCTCGCCTCGAGCCCGTTCACGACGACAGGATGCCCATCCTCACCGCCCCCCTTCGTGCTCAGCCAGTCAACCGCCGACCAGCCCTCGACGGCGGGCGCAAACACCACGTACACGTTCAGCCTGGGGCGCGGCGATGGCCAGCAGTACCTGGGCAGCATCTCGGCAACCTTGCCGCCGGGGCTGCTGGGAGCGATCCCGTCGGTAGCGCTGTGCGGGGAACCGCAGGCCGCGCAGGGGACATGTCCGGCCTCCAGCCAGATCGGGACAGCGACGGTGAGCGCCGGGGCCGGCCCGCAGCCGTACTCGTTCTCCGGTCCGGTCAGCCTCACCGGTCGGTACGGCGGAGGGCCCTACGGGCTGTCGGTCGCGGTTCCCGCCGTAGCGGGACCGTTCAACCTGGGCACGGTCGTCACGCGCGCGGCGATCAACGTCGGCTTGTATGACGGCCGCGTCACCGCGTCTGGCGGTGTGCCGACGATCGTCGGGGGCGTGCCGCTGCGGCTGCGCAGCGTGAACGTCACCGTCAACCGCCCCGGCTTCCTGTTCAACCCGACCAGCTGCGCTCCGCTGGCCACCGAAACGGTGCTCGGCTCGACGCTCGGCGGGATCCAGCGCCTCTCCAGCCCGTTTCAGGTCGGCGGCTGCGAGAAGCTCGCGTTCAAGCCGAGCTTCGCCGTGTCGACCGGCGCGCACGCGACAAAAGCAAACGGCGCGAGCCTTGAAACGAAGATCGTCCAGGGCGCCCACCAGGCGAACATTCGCCAGGTGCTGATCACGCTGCCCAAGCAGCTGCCGGCACGTCTCACGACGCTGCAGAAGGCCTGCCCGATCGCGCAGTTCGAAGCCGGCCCGCCGCCGGGCACCTGCCGCAGCACCGCAAGCGTCGGGACGGTCACGGTGGCCACGCCGGTGCTGCCGGGCAAGCTCGCTGGGCCGGCCTACCTCGTGTCCCGCGGCGGCGCCGGCTTCCCCGACCTCGACCTCGTACTCCACGGGGACGGGGTCGAGGTGGTGCTCGTGGGCCACACGCAGATCAAGTCAGGCATCATCTCCTCGAAATTCGAAACGCTGCCCGATGCGCCGATCACAAGCGCGACGGTCACCCTCCCCGTGGGCCCGCGCTCGCTGCTCGCGGCCAACGGCAACCTGTGCCGCACGACGCTTTATGCGCCCACGACGCTGATCGGCCAGAGCGGCGCCAGGATCAACGGCAAGACGAAGATCACCGTCTCGAGCTGCCCGGTGGAAGTCATCTCGCACCGGACCTCAGGCAACAAGGCGATCTTGACGGTGCTCGTCCCCGCCGCCGGACGACTCAGCGTCAGCGGGCGCGGCGTGCGCACGCTGCGCCGTCGCGTCGCGAAGGCCGGCAAGCTGAAGCTCACGGTGCAGCTCACCAGCTCCGGCGTCGCCAGGAGCCACAGTGCCCGGCAGATGCGGCTGAGCCTGCGGGTCGGGTTCGTCCCCCGCTCCGGCCACAGCACCTCCAAGGCGCTGACCACGGTCACGTTCCGGCGCTAGGCCGCCACGCGCGCTAGGGCGGCGCCGTCGCCTTTGCGAGATATCGACCGCGCGGGCCGGCCGGCCGCGGCGCATTCCGCGGCCGGCGCTTCATTCGGCCTTCCCGCTTAGTGGGGAGAGATGTTGAGCGCGTACGGGTTTTCCGGTCCGGACATCAGCGCGGTCAACGCGACGCCGACCGCTATCCCGGAGAGCCCGCCGCACTTCATCGGCGGGATCGTCGCGGTGCCCGCGAAGTGCGCGCCCGAGTTGAGCAGTTCGGTGAACGGCACGTCGGTGCTCAGGGGCAGCGTGACCGGTTCGGCTGTTTCGCAGTGCGTCGGTGTCTGGATCCCCAACAGGCCCACCTCGGTGATGCCCAGGTTGGCTCTCGTAGGCACGCTCAGATCGACGCAGCCTTTGGAACCGGCGACGCCTGTCGCTCCCGCGCAGTTGATTTCTTCTACGGAGTTGATCGAGCCTTCGGTCTGGCCGACCTGCGTGAACGTCACGCCGACGGTCGTCGGCACCACCCCCAGTAGGCTGAGCGACGCGCTGAAGGGCGGCACGAAGACGTGTCCGGTGACCGTGCCTGAGAGCTGCGGGCCTTTGCCGCCTTCTCCGGTGATGAGTTCCACTTCTGCGCTGCCATTGAACGTCGATCCTTCCGGCAGCTGGACCGGCTGACCGAGCTTCTTGGGCGTGAGCGATCCCGACACGACCCAGTTGCTGAACGTCTGGTTCAGGTGGACAACCACCGCCGACGCTGTTGCCGCACCCGCTACCGCGCCAAGCGCGATGACCGCGGCGAGCACTGCCGTAAAGCGACCAGCCTTGCGAAACATAACCCCTCCTGTTCGTCCTTTATATCTGGGCCCCGTACCCGGTTGGCTGGCCGTCCAAACATCTTTTATCTCGCGGTCGGGTCCGGGCGATCGCGAGGACATCGCGCCCCCGTGCGCGAGCTGCTGGGCGAGCTGGACGCACCCGTCGCTTAGCCAGCCGGCCGCTACTTGCGCTTGATCGTCAGGCGCCGGTGAAAGCGCGTCACGAGCCCGGCGCTGCCTCGCACGGTGCCGTTGGCTTCCACGTGCATCGTGCCGTGGCGCAGCAGCTTTCGGCCCGCGGTGTTGAGCCGGACCACGAGCTTGCCTGCGCGTCCACCCTTCAGCTTGCCGCTCACGGTGCCGACCGCGACGCGCCTGGCGCGTGCGTGCCCGTTTTTGAGCGTCGCGAACAGGGTCAGCGAGAAGGTGCAGGATTCGCTGGACGGCGCCCCGCAGCGCGCGGTGAGCGAGCCCAGGCCACCGGGGAGCTTGACCGCGACCGTGGACGCAAACGCCAGGACGGTGGGCGCAGCGGCGGTCGACGTTCGGGTGGGCACCGAGGACTGATTGGGCGTCGAGCCGGGCGCCGGACCGAATCCCTGAAACCACAGCGGGGGGTTCAGCTGGTCGGCGGGTTCATGTTCGGGGATGGCCGAGAGCGTCATGCAGGAGAAGGGTTTGTTCGCGTATTCCGCGCCCGACGCCGAGAAGGTGATCGTGTTGCCGCTCACGCTGATCGCGGCGGTGGCGGTCGGGTAGCCGGTGACGAGCGTCGAGCCGCTCGGTTTCGTCGAATACCCGTACAGCGTCGCGGTCACGGGACCCGTGCACGTGGCCGGCGGCGCGTAGGAGCCAACCGCGAAGCTGAAGAAAGTCGCGGGGCCGGCCGCGATGTTCCCGTTCATCGTCGCGCTGACCGTCAGCGACCCGTTGGTGTCATAGCGCGCGGCCGCGCCGACGATGTCCTGCGATGGCGCAGCCGGGCCGCCGGCTGGCGACTGGGTCGTCGTTCCCTGGAGAATTTCAGCGGACGCCGCGCTGGGCGCGGCGAGGCCTACAGCGGCGAGCGCGAGCGCAGCTGCCAGGCGCGCGCAGCACGGGGTGCTTGTGAGCCTTGTCCCCATCAGCACTGAAGATAGCTCCCTATGGGACCTGCGTGCGGCATCTCCGACGCGCCCGGAGGATTCGAACCCCGACCTTCGGGTTCGTAGATCGAGGTATAGGGCAACAAACACGGGCGTGAGAGCGCACAGCGGCGACCAGGAAGCCACCGGGCATCGGACTAGGGGACTACACAGGCGCGATGCGCGGTATAAGGCGCGGCCATGGAGTCAATTCCAACACCGGAGGTCAGGATGAGCACTATCGACGAGGAGATGGTCTTGGCCCACTTCATCGTTTCCGATGACGTCGAGCGTTCCCGCCGCTTCTACACCGAAGTGCTTGGCGGCAAGACGGTCATCTCCGGCGAGGCGAATGACGCGGTGACATACGTCGCGCTGGCCAACAGCTGGATCATCATCAACATCGGGGGAGGCCCGACCGACGACAAGCCGACCGTAACGCTCGAGACGCCGCCCGACCCAGATCGGGTGAGCAGCTTCCTCAACATCCGGGTCGCGGACATCCAAGCTGTGTACGCCGAGTGGAGCGCGCGGGGCGCCCAGTTCCTGACGCCGCCCAAGCAGCACGAGACCGAGATGCGCTGCTACATCCGCGATCCCGACGGCTACCTGATCGAGGTGGGTCAGACGACCCTCTCCAGAGGTTGGCGTCCACCGTCTTGACCACCTCTGCGGGCGCGCTGTCTGGGGACGGCCTTCGCCTCGCCGTCGCCGATCCGACTCTCTGCGCTGCGCTTGGGTCGCACTCGGACGCCCTGGGCTAACATCGATTTCCCAGACCTACGAACCTCGGCGAGCTCATGACGACCCTCAGAGAACCGCGCACAAAGGCAAAACTGCTGGAAGTGCTCAAGCGAGCGGGATACTCAGCCGAGACGATAGAGGCGCTCGACAGCGCGCTGCCGGACGTATTTGAGCCCGCGAGATACGAGAGATTGCTCGCTCGCCACGGCGTCACCCCCGCTGAGCTGAACGAGCGTATGGGCTCAAGCCCGTAACCGGCTCACGCTGATCAGGAGTGATCCTGAACCGTCGCGTCGGACCCGAAGGTGCCGAAGGGTACGGAGCCAAATCGAATCGGAGCTCGGCCAAGTGAGCGGGCGCACGGGCGCCGCGCGCCCGCTCACTGGGTTTGCTAGCGCAGTGACCTGAACGCCGCCCGCATCTCGTCCGCGAAGAGCTGCGGCTGTTCCCAGGCCGCGAAGTGGCCACCGCGGTCGAGCTCGTTGTAATGGATCAGGTTATCGGGATACGCGCGTTCCGCCCAACTCCGAGGCGCTTGATAGAGCTCGTCGGGAAACACGCTGATGGCGAACGGGATGGAGATGCTCTTGGCATCGAAGAACCCCGCCTTGTTCTCCCAGTACAGACGACCTGAAGACACCCCCGTGTTCGTCAGCCAGTAGAGCGTGATGTTGTCGAGGACGTCGTCAAGCGTCAGGTCGCCCGAGGGGTTGCCCTGAACGACCTGTTCTACGAGCCCGGGCTGTCCGGCACCGTCACCGTGGTCGAGAATGAACGCCGCCAGGTCGATGGGCGAATCCGCGAGCCCGTACAGCGTTTGTGGGCGCGTCGTCATGATCAGCGCGTAGGCGACGTGTTTCGCGTAGAAGTTGCTCAGCTGCTCATACGCGCGTCCCTCCTCGGCTGAGAGACCGGACGGCGCCCGGTCGCCGTGCAGGAACCCGTTTACAAGCTCGGGGGGAGCGGTGCCAGGCATGTTGGAGTGAATGCCAAGCAACTCCGGAGCTGCCTGTTCTCCCATCGCTTGCGTGACGGCCGCGCCCCAGTCGCCGCCCTGCGCGACAAACCGTGTGTATCCAAGGCGCTTCATCAGCTCTACCCATGCGCGTGCGATGTGCGGTGGATCCCACCCGGTAGATGTGGGCTTGCCAGAGAACCCGTAGCCCGGCAATGAGGGAATCACCACATCGAAGGCGTCTGACGCGCTGCCACCGTGTGCCGTCGGGTCGGTAAGCGGATCGATGATCTTCATCTGCTCGATGATCGAGCCGGGCCACCCGTGCGTGATGATCAGCGGCAACGCGTCCTCGTGCTTTGAGCGAACGTGAATGAAATGAATGTCCAGCCCGTCCGTGTCGGTGATGAACTGCGGGAGAGAGTTCAGCCTCGACTGGCACTTGGACCAGTCGTAATCCGTCCCCCAGTAGCGAGCGAGCTCCTGAATCGTCGCGAGTGGCACGCCCTGCGAATCGTCCGTAACCGTCTCCCGCTCGGGCCATCGTGTCGCGAGTATTCGCCTGCGCAACTCGGTGAGCTCCACCTCGGGAAAGCTCATCTGAAACGGACGAACCGCGGTCTGGTCGCTGCCCGTCTGTTGCCCTACATCATGTCGAGTGGCGATCGTGCTCATTGCCTGCGCTCCTTTGCTTGGGTGAGGGGGAAGGCGTCGACTGGACCGGCAACGCAGCCGGACAGGAGGATCTGCCTGTAGAGCAAGACCCCCGAGATCGGGACGAGCCCTGCTGGCTAGGTGTCGCGTCTCTGTCGCTACGGACGAAACAGCCCGTGAGGTCGGCGGGAGGTGCGCCTCCAGGAGCCTGCGCGAGAGATCCGAGCAGAAGCGGCCGATAACGGCCCCGCGCCGACGCTACTCCTACGCTGTGGGTTTGTACGGACTGCCCACACCTCTGCTGCGAAAATTGCCGCAAAGAGCGCTGTTATGCGAGGCTAGCCGCGAGGATGACCTCGCCTCGACGCTAATGCGCCGCCAGCCTATGGGAGGCAGGGTCGAAGCCCCCAAACGGGAGCAAGACTTGCTCAGGCCACCGGGTCGCGTGGCCGATGAGGATATGTGACCCTGCCCGCGGAGACAGGACCCATCTTCGCGCCAGACCGCATGTCCGTCTGGCCGGTGGAGGGGGATCGATACGGCGTGGATGGCACGTACCAGGGTGCCACACAGGCTATGAACGAGCCGAAGCCCAACGACGACGCCTCGAGGCTGCAAACCTCAAGGCCTCCGTACGCCAGGAGCTGGACGACGGATGGACTCTGCGACTGGGGCCACTGACTCACGGTGCAGCATGGGCGGCTATCGAAGCTTTCCTCGGCCCTCCCGACGCCCCGGTGGCGTAGGAATGGGGGGCTTCATGGGCAAAACGCCGGATTTCTGAGCTAACCGCTGGACGCGCCCGGAGGGATTTGAACCGCCGACCTTCGGTTCCCTAGATCGTGGTATAGGGCGACAAACACGGCGTGAGAGCGCGCAGCGGCGACCAGCATGCGACCAAGAGCGAGGGCGACAATGACGCCTCGAAGCCGATGTCCGGCCTAGGTATCTTGTTCGAACTGCGCTGACGGGAGCGCGATTACCAGAAGGGAGAGAGAGCATGAGCATCGACGTCAGCGCCTTCAAGCAAGGGCAGAAGGCGATGTGGACAGCCGGGGACTACCCGGAGGTCGCGCAGAGGATCGTGACTGTCGGCGAGTACCTCGCCGAGCGCGCGGGCGCGGCTCCCGGCATCGAGCTGCTGGACGTTGCGACGGGCAGCGGCAACGTGTCGATTCCCGCCGCCCGGCTGGGCGCGAGGGTGACCGGGCTCGACCTCACGCCGAAGCTGCTCGAGGCACAGCGCGCCCGCGCGGGGGCTGAGGGCGTGGAGATCGAGCTGATGGAGGGCGATGCCGAGGAATTGCCGTTCGACGCCGACTCGTTTGACCGGGTCACCTCGTGCTTTGGCGTGATGTTCGCCCCGCGCCAGAAACTGGCGGCGGAGGAGCTCGTGCGTGTCGTGCGCCCCGGCGGCTGCATCGCCGTGGTGGCGTGGACTCCGGACGGCTTCATCGGGCGCAACTTCAGCGCCACGGCACCGTACATGCCGGCGCCCCCTCCCGAGCTGAAGCCGCCAGCGATGTGGGGCGATGAGCAACACGTGCGCGGACTGTTCGAGGGCATGGGCGTCGAATTGAACTTCGAGCGCCGGACGGTGACGTTCGCTGGCGACTCGCCCGAGGCCTGGCTGGCCGACGACGAACAGAAGCTGGGGCCAGCGGTGATGGCGAAAGCGGCGCTCGAGCCGCAGGGCCGCTGGGAGGAGCTTCAGCGGGACATGCTCGCGTTGTACGAAGAGTTCAACCAAGCCACGGACGGGAGCTTCAGGGTCGAGGCCGAGTACCTCGTGACGGTCGCGGAGCTGCCCGCCGGTTAGCGACCAGGGCGAGCCACGACTGTCCGGGGGGCAAACGACGGGGTTGTTGTCTGCCGCGCTCAGCGCGGCGCGCTACGCGGGCTCGATCGGTCCACCCGCCTGGTCGGGACGAGTCTCGACAGCACCGGCTTACGATCGGGAGACGCCTGCTTTCGCCGAGCGAAGCGGCAGTCTTTCAGGCGGACGCCGAGACGACTGGGCTTCGTCCGATCCAGAAGCGTGAGCGGCCAACGCCAACGCGCTCGCATCCACGCGGGAGGACGCGCCGAGCGAGAGGTCCCAGATCGCCGTTTGCTGGTTGCGGCAAGGCAACGCCGGAGCTGGCGCGGGGCGACGGCGGCAGGTATCTGCTGAGCGAGAAGTGGGAAACTCGTGTTGTCGAATGGTCTGAGGTCGTTTACAGTTGCCATCCGAGGGCCGACGGGGCCCGGCATGCGTGTCTTGCGTGTCTTTCATCCAAGGAGGGGGTTCATAATGTCTGTCCTGTATCGCGTCCGCGCACGCCTGCTCGCGTGTTGCCTGGCTGCGCTTGCGGTCGTCGGGGCGCTGGTGTTCGTGCCAGCCGCCGGCGCCGCGAGCATCGTCACCGGCAGCACCTATCTCGCGCTCGGTGACTCGCTGACCTACGGCTATCACGCCAAACAGTTCTCTGAAGAAGTGAAAAGCAAAGGCTTCGCGGAAGCGAAAAACTACGAAGAAGGCTTCGTCAACGACTTCGGCGCCACGCTGAAAGTGCTGCAGCCCAAGCTGCAGATCATAAACCTCGGCTGCCCTGGGGAGACCACCGAAACGTTTCTGAACGGCCCAGGCGCTCCGTACACGGGAACCTACTGCGCCGGCGGTCCGACGGGCTCCCCGTTCCCGCTGGCGTTCCTGCACCGCCCGTACACGCACAACTCGCAGCTGGAAGAAGCCGAAGCGATCCTCAAAACAAACCCGAACGTCAGCCCGATCACGCTCGACATGGGGGCAAACGACATCCTGCAGTTCCTCGAGCACACGTGCGGCTTCCCGTCCACGGACACGTGCAGCCCAACCGAAGTCCTGACCGAGCTCGCGGCCGTCGCCGGCCGAGTGGGCACGATCCTCGAAAAACTGCATACATTGGCGCCGCACGCGCAGTTCGTGGTGGTGGGGCTCTACAACGCCTATCCACTGGCGCTGCCCCCACCGGGCGGAGACACGAGCACGGCAGCCTTCAACAAATTCCTCGAAGCCGAGGCTGCGAAAGTGCCCGGAACGGTCTTCGCGGACCCGCTGCCGCGCTTCAACCCGGCCAGCGTGGGGGGAAACCCGGAAACTGAAGATCTCCCGACCATCTGCGCGTACACGGCGATGTGCCCGGGCGGTACGTACAACCCGTCCAGCCCGGAAGCTGACATTCACCCAACCACGCTCGGCTACGCCGTGCTGGCGGAAACGATCAGCAGCCTGTTCGGACCAACCGGCCCGCAGGGCGTCGCCGGAGCCACCGGGCCACAGGGCCCTGCAGGCGAAACAGGGCCCACCGGCCCCGAGGGACCCGCCGGAGCCACCGGCCCTACCGGACTAACTGGACCCGAAGGACCGACCGGAGCGACCGGCCCGACCGGACCCGCAGGCCCAACCGGACCCGCTGGCCCGACCGGAGCGCAGGGCGTCGCCGGAGCCACCGGCTCGACCGGACCACAAGGACCGACCGGCCCGGCTGGCAGCGCCGCAGTCGCGACGTTCGCCAGCTCCCAGAGCGTGGCGAACGGCAACTGCCTGTACTACACGATGCTCGCGGGCCCGGGAACCGGATTCTGCCCCGCCAAAACGACGGGCTTCTCCCTCAGCCCCCTGCTGGCAGGTATGCCCGACAACGGCGGGCAGGTATCGAACCTGTACGCCGAAACGAACGCAACGGTGAGCACCGGTGACACAGCGACTGTCTCTGTCATCGACAACACGAGTGGCGCAGCGCTGCTCTCGTGCCCTGTCACATCAACGAGCAAAGGTGTCTGCTCGAACCCGGCGACAGCGGGGACTGCAGCTGCGCCTGGCGACAGGCTCGAGGTCCAGATAACGACCACGAGCCCCAGGAAGACCTGGTCCTGCAACAACAGAGAGTGGTCGGTGAGGTTCCGCTACTAGGCCAATAGACCGATAACAGCCAGGGTGGTGGCCTGTGCCTCACGTCACGGGCCACCACTCGGCGCGCTAATGCTTTGCCGGCGGAGCGAGCGTCCGAGCGAGGGCCGTGCTCACGCCTGGATCGGACGATTACCAGTCGCTAGCGGCGCCGATGGTCCCGCGCTCGCAACGGGGCCCACAGCAGCGCTCGTGTTCCTCAGTCGATGGCCCTCATGCTCCGGCCGCGACCGCCTTAGGCGTCGCAGGCGCCAGCGGCTCGACACCGCGGATCAGGTCCGCTGCCCGCTCGGCGATCGCGATCGTCGGGGCGTTCGTATTGCCGCGAACGACACTCGGCATCACCGACGCGTCGATGACCCGTAGTCCTTGAACGCCGCGCACACGCAGCTCCGTGTCCAGAACGGCCTCGGCGTCCGAGCCCATCCGGCAGGTGCCGACGGGATGAAACGCGGTATAGGTCTGTCGGCGGAGGTAGGCCCGCAGATCCTGTCCCGAGTCCGATTCCGGCTGGTCATATGGCCTGACGGTGTAAGGAGCGAGCGCCGGCTGCGCGGCGATCTCGCTGGCGAAGCGCAGACCCTGCATGGCCGCCTGCATGTCGGAGTCCTCGGCGTAGTAGTTGTGGAGAATGAAGGGCGCGACGGTCGGATCGGGCGAGCGCAGTGTCAGCATTCCCCGGCTGGCGGGCTTCGCCGGGTAGACCCCGATTGTGAGGCCGTGCTCGTATATCGGTTCGTCGAGGAGCATCGCCCCCGCGACGTGAAACTGCAGATCTGGCGCCGACAGCACCTCGCTGCTGCGCAGGAACCCGCCGGTCTCAACCGCGTTGGACGTAAGCGGCCCGGACCCTTCGCTCTCGAACCGCGCCATGTTCTCGTCACTCATGGCGCTCAACAGTGAAACCGGCTCATCGTGAGTCCACAACCACCCGCTCGCGGCGTGGTCCTGCAGGTTCTGCCCGACCGCCGGCAGGTCTGCCACGACCGGGATCTGCAGCATGGTCAACAGCTCGGCCGAGCCGACGCCTGAGAGCATCAGCAGCTGGGGCGAGTTGTACGCACCTCCGCAGAGAATCACCTCGCGCTCAGCGCGAACCTCCTTCAGCTCGCCCATCCGCTCGGCCTGCACTCCGACGGCGCGGTCGCCTTCGAACAGCACTCGATGGACCTGCAAGAACGTCTCGACGGTCAGGTTGGGGCGAGACATGGCGGGACGCAGGTAGCCCACAGCGGTCGAGCAGCGGCGTCCACCGCTTTGAGTGACCTGGTAGCGCCCGAACCCATCCTGCTCTGCGCCATTGAAGTCCTCGTTGCGTCGCTGCCCGGCCTGATCGCAAGCCTCCAGGAAAGCCTCCGTTATCGAGTTGCGCGAGCGGCCCTCGGACACCCTCAGCGGACCCCCCACGCTGTGGTACTCAGACGCGCCACGCTCGTTGTCCTCGGCACGCTTGAAGTAGGGCAGCAGATCGTCATACCCCCATCCCTCGCAGCCCCCATCGCGCCACTCGTCGTAGTCGGCAGGGTGCCCGCGGATGTACACCATCCAGTTGGTAGACGACGACCCACCGAGGGTCCTGCCGCGCGGCAGATGTATACGCCGGCGATCGGCGAACGGCTCGGGCAATGTCGAGTAATCCCAATCGAGGTGCGAGTGCATGAGCTGCGACAAGGCGACCGGAACGTGGATGTTGTCGCTCGAGTCGGGCGGACCGGCCTCAATCAGCAGGACGCCGACATCTGGGTCATCCGTCAGCCGGGAGGCCAACACGCAGCCCGCCGAGCCCGCTCCCACGATCACGTAGTCATACATGCTCAAGACCTCCCCCTGCGAGACCGACGCGGTCCCGCTAACCCTGACTCGTCGACGCGGTGCAACGGACCGCACCGACCCGACCGGCATTTTGTCAGATCGCTCGACCTCCGGCCGTCAGTGCTCTCGAGCGCCACGTCTGCACAAACACGATTGTCAGAAATCAGCCGTCGCTGTGGCGACGCGACTGCTTCGTCATGGCGAAGCAGACAGTCGCCGCGGCGCTCGATGATCCACCAGCGAGAGTGTCCCCTTCTGCCGAGAGCAGGCGTCTCGACAACCCGGCCGCGTGCAGCCGATTCGGACGAAATGGGGCGGTCCTCGCCGCGCCCAGCTCACTCTCGCATCCGGCGTGAAGCAGGCGCACTCGACCCCGGACACGGAATCCGCTCGCCCGTGGTCTCTCGCCGCGGAGTGTCCCTTTCCGGTGCCACTAGGCGGGTTGGAACAGCGCGATGGTGTTGCCGTCCGGGTCTTTGATCCATGCTGACTTGCCGACAGGCGTTGTCAGCACATGGTCGACCATCTTGAAATCGCCGAACTCGACTAGGTCGAACTCCACGCCGCGACGGGCAAGCTCGCTCACGTCGGCGGCGACATCTACGCACCAGAAGCGCACTTGCGTGTGGTCGGCCAGATTCGGCGATGGGCGCCCGTACACCAGGAATGGAGTGAGCGCCTTCACGCGAGAGCGCAAGCACCGCAGGCAGTTGCACGGCTACCGTGTGGGGGCGCCGGGGTTGGCCGCGGCCTGGGTCAGCGAGGTTGTGAAGAAGCGCTGCACCGTGTCGAGTGGCTCGGTGCTTTGGTTCGCTCGACTCAAGATGAGGGCGCCCTCGAGAGCTGTGAGGAGTACGCAGGCATCGTCCCCTGCGGTTGACTTCTGGGCGCCGAACTTGACCAGCGTGGCGTGTACCGAGTCACGCCACTGGTCGAGGAGGGCGTGAGCCTCCTGCCGTAGCCGGTCGTCTCCGCAGGCATCGACGACGGTCGCGGCGATGGGACAGCCCATCGTGAAGTTGCTCTCGACGAGGACCTGGCGCCACGGGGCGAAGATTGCGTCGATCGCATCGGCCAGCGTGGCCGCCTCGGTGAGCCCCGACGCGGTGTCGTCCAGGACCTCGGCGCCGACCAGTTTGAGGGCCTCGGTGACGAGCTGCGTCTTCCCGCCCGGGAAGTAGCGCTGGAGGGACCCGCGAGGGCCGTCGGCGTGGGCGACGATCTGGCGAAGGCCGACGCCGTGAACGCCGCGCTCGCGAACTAGCGCCGCCGCGCTGCGCACGATGCGGTCACGGGCCGGCTGCTGCTCGCCGCTTCCCCTCGTCCGCGAGGTGTCTGGCCGGGCGTCCATACGGACCAGTGTATTTCGGCGGGATGACGGTCGTCATCGTCGGCCTGCTATCGTCCGGCTCGTCAGGCGATGACGGTCGTCATTGCGTGTTTTGGCCCGATCGACCTGGAGGCAAAAGCCATGAATGCAGCGGGGTATTCCTCCCTCTCTCCGCTCTTTCGAGTCTGCGACGGGGTGCGGATTCGGTTTGCCGACAACAGAGCGGACTCGTCGGCCGTGACAGTGTTGATGTTGAGCCCTTGGCCCGAGAGCCTCTGGGCTTTTCGGCGGATCTGGGAGCGAGTCTCGGGGGTCGCGCGCGTGGTCGCGATCGACCTGCCGGGATTTGGCCACTCAGACGGTCGGCCGGAGCTGATCGCACCGGATGCGATGGGCACCTTCCTTGCGCACCTCATCGAGGAATGGGGCCTGGGGGCGCCGCACGTGGTTGGTCCGGACGTTGGCACCGCCGCCGCGTTGTTCTTGGCGGCCAACGCTCCAGATCGCGTCACGAGCTTGACGATCGGTGGAGGCGCGGTGCGCTTTCCCATCGATGCCGGCGGCGCGCTCAAGGACGTCATCGAGGCTCCGAGCCTCGACGTCGTCCGAGCGCTGGACGCCCGAACCAACATCGGGCTCGCCGTCGAGCCCGCCGCCGGTGCCGATAGCGAGCCCGACGTCCACGAGGACTACGTCAGCGCGTACGACCTCGGGCGCTTTGCCGAGTCCGCTCGCTTCGTCCGCCACTACCCTGAGCAGAACCCGGTGCTGCGCGATCTGCTGCCTTCGATCAGCACGCCGGCCCAGATCATCGCCGGACGCGACGACGACCTCGTGCCCTGGTCCAACGACGAATACCTCGCCGACCTGCTGCCCAACAGCGAGATCCACCCGCTCGATGCCGGCCACTTCGCGTGGGAGCAGGCGTCCGATGACTACGGCCGTCTCATCGTCGACTGGATCAGCGGCGGATTCCGACGACTCGCGGGCGCGGCGACGGCCTGAAACTGGTCGCGCCTCGCCCGCGATCGGGTCGCCGCGAAAGGTTCGCGGCATTGGCTAAGGCGAGCTTGCCTTCCGCTTCGCGCGCCGATAGTGAAGCCACGGCGTCAGCAGGGCATCGAGCACGACGATTGCCGCCAGGATCGCGATCGCCACAACCGCTCCCGTGCCTCTGCTCGCAAAAGAACGGCGAACCCAACCGCCACCACCGGGGCGGGGATCATCACAGCGTAGGCTTTGCGCTTGCGCCGTGTTTGCTCGGGTGTGAGTGGATGAAGGCGTCGGGTGAGAACTGTGCTGCGGTACATCGCCTAGAGGATCAGCGCCCCCGGGATCAATATGCCGACGGGCGACAAGACCAGGATTGCGACTTCCACTCGGACGGCTTAGGTCGACGCAGTCCTGAGAGAGGCTTTCTCGCTGATGTGCGCCGCGTCCGCGAATCCGGCGAGCCCGTGCGAACGAGACTCTAGCCCCTCCCGCGATGAGCACGCCGAACGTGAGAAAGCTCGCCCAGCGGTGATGTATGCCGGTAACAACCGTGATCCACACGCCGACCATCACGAACATGAGGGCGAGCAGCGCACGGGCCGTCCACCTGCGCCACCGTGGCTCGGGCTCAGGGGGCCATGCGATGAGTGGCGCAGCCGCAGCCCCCGCGACGCCGATTGTCCCTACGGCTATCGAGCCGAACGCCCAAAACATCCATCGGCGGTATCGGCGTCCGGTAGGAGCCGCTTTAGGGGCAGGCATGATCAGGGGGCGGTCCAAACCCTCGGCAGCGAGTCGAAGGCGAACGCCCGGCAGACCTAAACCCCTCCCCGAGGACGTGCCATCGGCGCAAGTGCGGCGGCTTCAAGGCACAGATCAGCGGCGCAAATGCAGTCCGTTCCTCGATAAGCGGCGCGTATTGCGCCTCAAAGCACGGCGGCCCGACCGCGAGGGTCGGGCCGCCGTACCAGCCTTATGGTGTTGCAGCCATAAAGTCGAAGTTGGCGTTTGCCTTCGCCCCGCTTGGTTCGGACAGGATCACGGTGAAAACCCTCGCCTCGGTGGGGACAGACGAGCAGGCGCTCTGGTAGCCCGAAATTATCGCCGAACCGGCCGTGTCTGTGAATGGCGTGACCGTTATTGCACCGGTACATGAGGAAGTTGGGATACGAATTTGGTAGATGCCCGTCGAGACCAGGCTAGATTCGAAACCCGAGCCTTCGAGTTTTTGGCCATTCGATCCGACTTCTCCTGACACGATGTGCGTTCCGGCCGCGCCTGTCGGTCCCGTCGCGCCGGTTTCGCCGGTCGCGCCGGTCGAGCCGCTTCCGCCGGTTGCTCCGGTTTTGCCGGTTTCGCCGGTCGCTCCCGTAACGCCTGTTTCGCCGGTCGCTCCCGTCGCCCCGGTCGCTCCTTGCAGGCAAGTCAGAAGGCCGGTGTAAGAAAAGGATACGGTATTGCTGCCGTGGATTGAGACGGAGCCGACATCACTGCCCGACAGCTGTAGAAAGAATGGAACGTTGCCTTCAGCATGCGTGCTGCTGGTCACTTTTGCGGTCGTGAACTGGGTAGTGAATAGCGTGGCGCCCGGGTCTGACCATGTTGCAGTTGCAGATGTGCCGCTGAATTCAGTCCCCGTGAATGCGACCCGTGTTCCCAGACATCCGGATGCTGGCGAAACGGATGTCAGATGCAACGCTGATGCCGCCTGGGCACTGCCAAAGAACACGAGCAGGCCGAGCATGCTGGCGAGGAGGCTTGCACGCCTCGCCGTTCGCAGACCCATCGCTGGACATGCTGCTACGCCCACGCCCCGTAGGGCCTTGAACATTCTCATCGTGATTGCCTCCATTCGTGCGGGCGGACTTAGACGCCGCCCGCGAGATTGACCGCGTGCCGCCTCGCTGGCCGCACACCGTCCGAGGACCGTGTGCAAGACGCCGCTGCCCGACGCTGAGTCCGCCGGGCCGTCCGGGAGTCGCTATCCCTCGGCTCACAGCCGATGTGGTGCCATGCCGTCCTTGCCACCTACTCCCCGTCCGCTTGCCAAGGGTGCTCTCGCTGAGATGCCCTTCCATCCGAGAAGGGTCACCGATGACGGTCGTGTGCGGAAACGTATCAGAACCTCACAAATCCTCGTCAGCCGTCCCCAGAGCACGCCAACACCGCACTGATGTACTCCCCCCGTGCGAGGCGCCGAGTTGCCTCCTGATCGACAAGAGCCGCCACGCGAGACTGCTCCCTTCCACCTGAGAGCGGGCGTTTCGGTGGCCCAGCCCGACGCTGTCCCTCGGGACGACCGACGTTCAGGCGTCGCGTCCCTGCGACCCGAGCTACTGCTTCGCCTTGCGGAAGCGAGCGTGACGAGCCTCTCGGCCCGCGCGCTCGGAGCTCGTCCAAACCACCAGGCCAATCGGCGTCAGCGATGGCTCTCGCCCAGCGCGAAAGCACCACTGAGGCGATCGGGCGGCTATCGAACCCTTCCCGCGCGCTGCGGTGCTTCGTCGAGTCTCGGTAGCGATGCCTTAAGTGGGCTCAAGGCACAGCCGACATCTTTAGCAAGCTCAAAGTCGCTCAGGGCAAACCCGTCGCGAGGCGGGGACGCAAAGCCAGGGATCTCTCTTGAGACCGCCCGGTTGCCGACCTCAACCAATTTGTCGCGCTCTCCGCGATGCAGACATCGAGGTCCTGAGGTGCATTACATAAGTCGCCCCCGGCGGGTACGGAACATCGCATGCCGAGCGTGAGCAAGCCAAATCTGGCTTCGCCTGCTCGGTACCTGTTACCGGTTGCGACGGCGACAGTCGTCGTCGCCGTTTGCCCGGTTCTAATCGTATGGTGGCTGCGTACCTCCGGCGCCGTCTCATCAACCGTTTTGGAGGTGGTGCTCGGCATGACCCTTTCACTGGGCGCCTCTTATATTGGTTGCGGCTGCTGGGAGAGACGAACCGATTCTTCAGACCTCCTGTTCAGCGAGTTGATGATCTGGGGGTTTCTGCGTCGCTGGCGCGCACAGCGTCGACTGGCGTCCGCGCTTGACACGCTCGGGCCGCTCGGTCAAACTCAGCGGCGCGTCGGCGACGGCCTAAGCACCAAGGATCAGGCTAAGCCGCTTGAGCGGCTAGTCGCAAGGATGGAGACGCGCGACCCGTACCTCCACGGTCACTCCTGCCGGGTGGCCCGCCATTCCTGGATGATCGCCAGGCGGATGGGTCTCCCGCGTGCTGAGGTGGCCCGGATCCGTACGGCGGCCGCGATCCATGATGTCGGGAAGATCGAGACACCGAGGGCGATCCTTCACAAGGCGGGCCCCCTCACCGAGGCGGAGTTTGAGGTGATCAAGCGGCATCCGGGCGACGGCGCGCGGATGGCGGATGTCCTTCACGATTCGGAGCTGTCGGCGATGGTCCGCCATCATCACGAGCGGCTGGACGGAACGGGGTATCCCAGCGGCCTATCCGGGGAGCAGATCCCGCTCGGAGCGCGGATCATTGCTGTTGCCGACACCTTCGACGCGATTACCTTTATCCGCCCCTACCGATCCGCCTGTTCGCACAAGAACGCGATCGACATTCTCAGAAACGAGGCAGGCACACAGCTTGATCGGGCTGTTGTGCGGGCGTTTTGCAGCCACTATGCCGGTCGACGCCCGCTTGCCCTTTGGGCATCGCTGGCGGGTCTCCCGGAGCGAGTGGCCTCATGGCTGGGCGGTAGCGTCTCGAGTGTCGCCTCGGCAGCCAAGGTGATTGCGATTGCTGCCGCCGTCGGCGGCGGGGTCGCCACAACGGCGACACTGGCCGTGCCGCCCGTCGAGCTCCATCCGACCGAGGCGCGCTCAGTGTCGACAGCCTGGCCGCAGGCGCAACCGGTCGAGTCGACATCGAAGAGAGCCTCCGTGAGCATGAGCACAGCCGCGACAGCGACAAGTCACCACCCCGACCGGCTGCGGCCTGCAATCGCCGGACCGTCGGTTCATGGCGGATTGCCCACTCCGCAGCCCGCGATCTCGTCAGCCGGCGGCGCTGTCACCGCGCAGGACTCGAGCTCCGGCAACGCTGGCGCCGGTTCCGGCCAAGGCACCGGACCCCGCAAGAGCGAAGAAAGTCATGGCAAAGGCAAGACCGAAGAAAGCCATGGCAAGGCAGAAAGCTACGCCAAGAGAGAAAGCCATGGCAAACAAGAAAGCAACGGCAAGGAAGCAGGCCGCGGCAGCGAAGAAAGCCAGGGCAAAGGCAAGAGCGAAGAAAGCCATGGCACCGAAGCAGGTCAGGGCAAGGAAGAAAGCCACGCCAAAGAAGAAACGCACGGCAGAAGTGAAGAAAGCCACGGCAAGGGTGAAGAAAGCCACGGCGAAAGTAAAGAAAGCCACGGCGAAAGCAACAGCAAGGAATGAGCCAGCTCTGCCAGCCGCGGTCCTTGCAGGAGCGCGGCTGGCGAAGAGCTCGCGGCAGGGAAATGAGCGCGCCCGGAGGGATTCGAACCCCCGACCTTCGGTTCCGTAGACCGACGCTCTATCCAGCTGAGCTACGGGCGCAGAGCGGCCTAGTCTACCGGCGCCGTCTGCGCTCCCCGAGGCGCTAGCGCAGCTCCGCCGAGGTCTTGCCGAGCAGCTCGCGGGCGATGATCAGCAGCTGGATCTGCTGGGTGCCCTCGAACAGGTCGAGGATCTTCGCGTCGCGCGCCCACTTCTCCAGCAGCAGCTCCTCGCCGTAGCCCAGCGAGCCGCACAGGCGCACGCAGCGCATCGCGACGTCGACGCACGTCCGTCCCGCCTTCGCCTTGGCCATCGACGCATGCAGCGAGTTCGGCTTGGCGTTGTCGGCCATCCAGCAGGCCTGCAGCGTGAGCAGTCGCGCGGCCTCGTAGTCGCCCTGCATCGCCAGCAGCTCGGCCGCGGCGGCCCTCTGGACCGAGGGAGGGGCGTCGTAGTCGACCTGCACCCCCGCCTCTGCGAGCAGGCGAGCGGTCTCCTCGAGGCAGGCGCGGGTCAGCCCGACGGCCATCGCCGCGACGAGCGGGCGCGTGTTGTCGAACGTCTGCATCACACCGGCGAAGCCGCGCTTGGCGTCGACGTCGGCTGAGCCCAGGAGGTTGTCCTTCGGTACGCGGCAGTCCTCCAGGCGAAAGTCGGCCGTGTCGGAGGCGCGGATTCCGAGCTTGTGCTCGAGGCGCTCGAGATGCAGGCCCGGGTTGTCGCGCTCGACGACAAACGACTTGATCGCGGGGCGGCCGAGCGAGCGGTCGAGCGTGGCCCACACGACGATCAGGTCCGCGCGCTCGCCGGCGGTCACGAAGATCTTCTCGCCGTTGAGCACATACTCGCCGGTCTGCTCGTCGAGCACGGCAGTCGTGCGGATCGCGGCGGAGTCCGAGCCCGCCTCCGGCTCGGTGATCGCCATCGCGGCCCACATTCCGTCGAACCGCCGACGCTGCTCGTCGTTGGCGAGCGACGCGATCGCGCTGTTGCCGAGGCCCTGGCGTGGCATCGACAGCAGCAGCCCGACGTCGCCCCAGCACAGCTCGATGATTCCCAGCGCGGTCGACATGTTTGAGCCGTTGCGCACGCCGGTGTCGTCGCCGTTGGTGCGCCGCACCCCGGCCGCGCCCGAGTCGTCGGTGTCGCTGGCGTCGTTCACCCCGTCGATCATCGCGGCGAGCATGTCCAGCTCCTTGGGGTAGGCATGCTCGGCTGCGTCGTACTTGCGCGAGATCGGCCGGAACAGCTCGCTTGCCACCTGGTGGGCCTGGCCGACCAGCGGAACGAACTTCCTCGGGATCTCGAGGTTGATCATCGCCGCCGCGCTTCGTCGTCGAGCTGTCTCACACCAGCACCCCGCCCTCGAGCAAGCCGACCGCCTGCAGGTCGCGATACCACCGCTCCACCGGATGCTCGGTCACGTACCCGTGGCCGCCCAGCAGCTGCACCCCTTCAGAACCGATCCGCGCGCCCTTCTCAGAGCACAGCCAGCGCGCCTGCGCGACCTGCGGGGCGAAGTCCTTGCCGGCGTCGGCGCGCGCGGCGGCGCGCAGCGTCGCCAGGCGCATCCCTTCGAGCTCGATCGCTATGTCCGCGACGGCGAAGGCGACCGCCTGGCGGTGGCTTATCGGCTCGCCGAACGCGACGCGCTGGTTCACATAGGGCGTCACGTAGTCCAGCACGGCCCGCGCCGTGCCGAGCGCAAGCGCACACCAGGCAAGGCGCGAGCGCCGTACGCACTCGGCGTAGACGGCGGGATCGCCGGCGCCGAGCAGCGCCGTGCCCGGCACGCGCGCGTCCTCGAACAGCAGCTCGCCCGTGGCGGCAGCGCGCACGCCCATCGCCGGCGCGGGCTTTGCCAGCACGCCCGCGGCGCCGCTCTCGACGATGAACAGCGCAGGGCCCTCGTCCGGGATGCTCGCCGCGACGAGCAGCAGGCTGGCCTGCACGGCGCGCGGCACGAGCGCCTTGGCTCCGGCGAGCAGGTAGTCGCCGCCGTCGCGCCGCGCGGTCGTGCGCGGGCGTCTCGGATCAAGCAGCGCCCCGGGCTCCTGCAGCGCGAGCGCGGCCACGGCGCCGTCGTCGCCGACGAGCGGCGGCAGATAGGTCGCCTGCTGATCGCCATCACCCCACAGGCCGAGCGCGCTCGCGACCGACGCCGGCGCGAGCGCCGCCACCGCGAGCCCCATGTCGCCGTATGCCAGCGCCTCGGCGGCGAGCACCGACGTGACGGTGGAGCGCTCGCTGACGACCCCGCCGAGCTCTTCGGGCACGCCGAGCAGCGTCAGGCCGAGCTCGCCTGCCTGGTCGAGCAGCTCGGGCGATGGCGCGCAGGCCGCATCCGCGGCGGGCGCCGCCGGACGCAGCTGATCTGCTCCGAAAGAGCGCACGGTCTCCTGCAGCAGCTGCTGCTCGTCGGTCGGCGTGAGATCAAACAGGCCGCTGTCGCCGGCGGGTTTCAGGCGCGCCGGGCGGCCGTTGCGCCGCGCGCCCTTGAACGTGCGCCCGGCGGCGCCGGCCGCGCGAAAGCCGTCGCGCGTGGCGCGGTACAGAAGCCGCTGTGCGGGTCCGCGCGCCCCCAGCCGGTCGATCAGCTCGGTGCCGGCGACCCGTCGTATCGCGCGCAGGCCGAGCCCCATGCCGCGCTCGCTCGCGCGCATCAGCTCACCGCCCCCTGTAGGTGGATCGTCGTCTGGTCATCGCCCGAGCGCACCGCAAACGTGGTCGCCGACGGCTGGTGAGCGCTCGCGAAGGACACCTGGCCCGGCAGGAAGATCGGCTTGCGAAAGTCGACCTGCACCGTGTAGGCGTCCGGCAGCGTCGCTTGCAGCGCCGCCAGGCAGCGCGCCTTGGTCCACATGCCGTGCGCGATCGCGCGCGGGAACCCGAGCAGCCGCGCCGCCAGGGGGTGGAGGTGGATCGGGTTGCGATCGCCCGAGATCGCTGCGTAGCGGCGTCCGAGGTCCTCGGGCAGCCGCCACTGCTCAACGACCCCGAGCGACTGCGCCTCGGCTCCGCTGCGCCGCTCTTGCGGGCGCTCGCCGCCGCCGCCGCGGCGCAGCATCGTGCTGTGCTCCTCCCACACGAGCTCCCCGCCGACGCGCGCCTCGCTGACGAGCGTAAACGAGCGCCCTTTGGGGTGGGGCGCAAGCGCGGTCGCGTGGACGCTGACGCCCAGCGCCTCGCCGACGCCTATCTGGCGGTGCAGCGCGATCCGGTTGGCGAGGTGCACGAGCCCGATCGGCGCGACCGGGAAGGAACCGTCTGTCATCAGCGCCATGTGCAGCCCGAACGCGAGCAGGTGAGGCGCCGTTGCCGGGAGCGTGTCGCGCGGCGCAAACCCGCAGACGCGCAGATAGGCCGCGAGGCGGTCGGGCTCCAGGCGAGCCTCGGTCAGGCTCAGCACCGTGTCCGGGACCTCGCCTCCGCTGCCGGCGACGAACGGCAGCCGCGACGCACCGGGGATCATCGGCAGCGCCGCGCGCAGCAGCATGTCGAAGGCGCCCGGCTGCTGATGGAGCTCGCGCGTCGTGGCCATCCTCACGCCCCCAGCAGGCTCTGTCCGCAGACGCGAACGACGTTTCCATTGACGCCGCCGGAGGCCGGCGAGGCAAGCCACGCGATCGTCTCGGCGACGTCCACCGGCAGGCCACCCTGGGAGAGCGAGTTCATGCGACGCCCGGCTTCGCGCAGCGCGAACGGCATCTTGGCGGTCATCTGCGTCTCGATGAACCCCGGCGCCACGGCGTTGATCGTCGCCTGCCGTGCGGTCAGCAGCGGCGCGTAGGCATCGACCAGGCCGATCACGCCGGCCTTCGACGTCGCGTAGTTGGTCTGGCCGGCGTTGCCGGCGATGCCGCTGATCGACGACACGCAGACGACCCGCCCGCCGCGGCGAAGCGCGCTCTGCGCGCCGCCGTCGATCAGCGCGTCGGTGATCAGCTGCGGCGCGCGCAGGTTGACATCGATCACGGAGCTCCAGCGCTCGGCGTCCATGCGACCGAGCGTCCTGTCGCGCGTGATCCCGGCGTTGTGGACGACCACGTCGACGCCGCCGTGGGCGTCGCGCAGGTGCGCGGCGATCCGCGCGGGCGCATCGGCGGCCGTGATGTCAAGCGCGAGCGCCGAGCCGCCGAGCGTGCGCGCGACGGCCTGCAGGTCGTCGGCCAGCGCCGGCAGATCGACGCCGACGACATGCGCGCCGTCGCGCGCGAGCGTCGCCGCGATCGAAGCGCCGATGCCGCGCGATGCGCCCGTGACCAGCGCGACCCTGCCCTGCTGAGGACGCTCCCAGTCGAGCTCGGCGGGCGCATCGCCGGAACCAACGCGCACGACCTGGCCGGACACGTACGCCGAGCGCGGTGAGAGCAGGAAGCGAAGCGTCGACGCGAGCGCGTGCTCGCCGCCGGGCGCGACGTAGACCAGCTGCGCGGTCGCGCCGCGACGCAGCTCCTTGCCAAGCGAGCGCGTGAAGCCCTCGAGCGCGCGCTGGGCGATCGCCTCAGAGGGAGCGCTCGCATCCGCGGGAGGGCGGCCGAGGACCACCACGCGCCCGCAGGGCGCAAGCGCGCGGATCGAGGCCGAGAAGAAGGCCTGCAGTTCCTGCAGGCCCTGGGTGTCGACGATTCCCGTGGCGTCGAAGATGAGCGCCTGGCGATACCCATGCCAGGCGTCCTCCGTGCCGAGCCGCGCCAGCGGCGCGCCCGCATCGGCGAGCAGCTGGGCGATCTGCGCCTCCAGGCACCCGCCCGGCGCCGCTGCGAAGAGGACAGAGCCCGCGACCGGGCCGTCGCCGTCGCGCCTCAGCGCAACGGGCGCAGGCAGGCCCACCTGCCTGGTCACGATCCGGCCGATCGGCGTGTTGACGAGCTGGGTGTAGATGTCTGGCATGTCAAGCACCCGCGATTGCTGGCGCGTCGAGAATCGCCGCCACGCCCTGCCCGCCGGCGGCGCAGACGCTGATCAGGCCGCGCCCGCCGCCGCGCTCGTGCAGCGCCTTGGCGAGCCCGGCGACGATCCGCCCGCCCGTCGCGGCGAACGGGTGCCCGGCCGCCAGCGAGCCGCCGTTGACGTTGAGCCTCTCGCGGTCGATCGCGCCGAGCGCGGCAGGCAGGCCGAGGCGCTCGCGGCAGAAGCGCTCGTCTTCCCAGGCGGCCAGCGTGCAGAGCACCTGGGAGGCGAACGCCTCGTGGATCTCGTACAGGTCGAAGTCCTGGAGCTTGCGCCCGGCGCGCGACAGCATCCGCGGCACGGCGCGCGTCGGCGCCATCAGCAGCCCTTCGCCACCGCGCACGTGGTCGACCGCCGCGGTCTCGGCGTCGGCGACGTATGCGAGCACCGGCATGCCGTGCTCGCCCGCCCAGGCCTCGCTGGCGAGCAGCACGACCGCCGCGCCGTCTGACAGCGGCGTGGAGTTGCCGGCCGTCATCGTCCCCCCCGCGCCGCCGAACGCCGGCCGCAGCCGCGCGAGCTTCTGCGGCGTGGAGTCCGCTCGCAGGTTCTGGTCGCGCTCCAGCCCGCGGTATGGCGTCACGAGATCGTCCTGAAAGCCGTCGTCGTAGGCGGCCGCCAGGTTGCGGTGACTGCGCAGCGCCAGCTCGTCCTGCGCCGCGCGCGTGATCTTCCACTCGGCCGTCGTGCGCGCCTGGTGCTCTCCCATCGACATGCCCGTGCGCGGCTCCTCGTTGCGCGGGATCGCAGGCACGAGGTGCCGGGGGCGCAGCCTGCCCAGCGCCCGCAGCTTGCCCGAGGTCGAGCGGGCTCGGTTTGCCTGCAGCAGCACGCCGCGCAGCTGCTCGTTGAGCGCCAGCGGAGCATCGGAGGCGGTGTCGACGCCACCCGCCACCCCGACCTCGATCTGCCCGAGGGCGATCTTGTTGGCGAGCAGGATCGCGGCCTCCAGGCCGGTCCCGCACGCCTGCTGCACGTCGTACGCCGGCGTCTCGTGCGCCAGGCGGCTGCCGAGCACGCACTCGCGCGCGAGGTTGAAGTCGCGGCTGTGCTTGAGGACCGCGCCGGCGGCGACCTCCCCCAGTCGCTCGCCGCCCAGATCGAAGCGCTCGCACAAGCCGTCGAGCGTCGCCGTGAGCATGTCCTGGTTTGACGCGTTTGCGTATGCGCCGTCGGAGCGGGCGAACGGGATGCGGTTGCCGCCGAGCACGGCCGCCCTGCGCGTCGCGCCGCTCATCGTGACGACCCCGCGGTGGTCCCCGTCGTGCCGCGCGCGCCCAGCGAGCGCAGACCGGGCTCGACGGTCGCGATCAGCAGCTCAGCCGCGGCCGATGCGCTGAGCGCGCCCGTGCGCAGCCACCAGCGCGCGAGCGCCTCGGATGCCCCCAGCAGGGCGGTCGCCCGCGCCTCGATCTCGATCGCAGCGCGCTCGCGGCGGATCGGCCCCAGCCAGGCCAGCTGGGACTCGGCGACGAGCCCGAGCAGGCGGTCGCGGTATTCGCCCACGCGACTCGCGATGGCGCCCCCCGCGGGCAGCGTCTCGTCGAACAGAACCCGCCAGGCGTCACGGTCGGCCTCGACGAAGGCGAAGAATGCGAGTAGGCCCTCGCGCAGCGCACCCGCGGGGTCCGGCGCGTCGCGCACCGCCTGCCCGACGGCGGCGAGCATCGCATCGCCGGCGGGTTCCATGCACGCGATGTACAGCCGCTCCTTGTTGCCGAGATACGCGTAGAGCAGCGGCTTGGTCACGCCGACGCGCTCTGCGACGTCATCCATCGTCACCGCGCGATAGCCGCGCTCGGCGAACAGCCGGTAGGCGCTGTCGAGGATCTGGCGCTCGCGCTCACCGCGCGGAAGCCTGCGTCTTGGGGCCCCCCTGACGATCACGGCCCCTATATTACCCAGGTATAAATTAGGTCAACCGTCCGCCCTGCCTACGCCCCGAACCGTACGCCAAACGTCCGCGCCTGCCGAGCCCCCGGACCGTATTGTCCGCGTGTCAACCATCGGCCAAGGAGCGAGCATGAGTGAGACGACTGGCGCACAGCTCCCGGACGGCGTGTCGATCGGCCATTACACCGACGAGACGGGCCGCACCGGATGCACGGTGATCCTCGTCCCCGGCGGCGCGGTCGCGGGCGTCGACGTCCGTGGCGCCGCGCCCGGGACGCTCGGCACCGACGCCCTGCGCCCCGGGACCGTGATCAAGACCGGGCACGCGGTGCTGCTCACCGGCGGCAGCCTGTTCGGCCTCGCGGCCGCCGGGGGCGTGCTGCGCTACCTGGAGGAGCGGCGGGTCGGGTCGCTGTTCGGCTCGATCTGCATCCCGGGCGTCTCCGCGGCCGTGATCTTCGACCTGCTGGCCGGCGACCCCCAGGCCAGGCCGGACGCCGATGCGGGATATGCCGCGTGTGAGGCGGCCACGCGCACGCCCGCGATCGGCGCGGTCGGGGCCGGCACGGGCGCGACCGTCTCGAAGGCCGGCGACGGGAGTCAAACGCGCGCGGGCGGGGTCGGCGTCGCGAGCGCACGGGCCGGCGAGGCAGCGGTGTGCGCCGTGGTCGTGGCCAACAGCGTCGGCGGCATCTGGGACGACCAGCGCGAGGAGTGGGTGACGCCGCCGATCTCCTGGGATCGCGCCTCCAGCCTGATCCCGGGCACGAACACGACGATCGGAGCCGTTGTGACCGACGCCGCGCTGACCAAGGAACAGGCCAACCGGCTGGCGACGGTCGCACACGACGGGTTCGCAAGAGCGGTCCGCCCGGCGCACACGATGTACGACGGCGACGCGATCTTCTGCCTTGCGACCGGCGCCGCGGCGGCTCCCTATGACGCCGTCGAGGTCCTCGCGGCCGATGTCGTGGCGCAGGCGATCGCGAGCGGCGTGCGCGCGGCCCAGTGACGGAGCGCAGGCCCGCTAGGAGGCGCGGGGATAGTGAAAGGCCTGGGTCTGGATGACCTTGGCCACCAGCGCGCCGTCGGCGGCGGCCAGCTCGCTCTCGAGCACGATCATTGTCCGTCCGCGATGCAGGGGCTGCGTGCTCGCCGTCACCGCGCCCTCGCGCACGGCCCGCAGGAAGTTGGTCTTCGACTCGATCGTCGCGGTGGCGATCGCGCCATCGGGCAGGTTCAAGAACGCGCACACGCCGCCGCAGCTGTCGGCCAGCGCCATCAACGCCCCGCCGTGCACCAGCCCGCCGGCTGTGCACAGCTCCGGCGCCCACTGCAGGCGCCCGCGCACGCGTTCCTTGTCGACCTCGAGCAGCTCGACGCCGATCAAGCTCGCGAACGGCATCGTGTCGCGGATCTGCTGCGGTGTCGGGCGTTCGCTCATCGCAAGTGCGATCAGATGTCTACCCGGAAGCCGACATCGACCTCGCTCGCCGGCCTGCCCCCCTCGATCGCCCAGTTCTCCATCGCCGGCTCGTGCACCACGATCAGCACGTCGCCGGAGGGAACGTCAAAGCGCGCGAGCCCGCTGACGATGGCCTCGTACAGCCGGCGCTTGGTGTCCATCGAGCGACCGGCGAACATCGTGACCTCCACCAGCGTGTAGCGGTCTGAATGACGATCCGCGTGCGGCAGCGAGAAATGCTCTGGCGCGTGCTCGACCAGCCGAACGGCCGGATCGTTCTCCGGGGCGCGCAGGGACTCGCTCAGCGCGGCCCGCACGGCATCGATCATCCCGCGCTTGTCGGCCGGCGTGCGGCCCGCGAGCAGCTCGATCCGTGCCAGCGCCATCGCCCGCCAGCCTACCCTGCTCCCTTGACTGCGCGCCTGCCAGCCACGACGATCTGAGCATGTCCCACCCTGACCCGCACGGCCCGCCAGACCTCACGCCGATCGAGGTCGGGGAGGTCTTCGAGAATCCCATCACCGGCGAGCGTGCCACGCTGCTCGAGCTCCCCTTCGCCAACGCCGAGGGCCGAGCCAGAGCCGAGCTCACCGCGCTGGCCGGTGCGCGCGTCGCCGGCGAGCACCGCCATCCCGCGATCGTCGAGCGCTTCATCGTGCAGCGGGGAGAGCTGACCGTCAAGCGCGAGGGCCAGGAGAGCGTCCTGCGCGAAGGCGAATCGGCGACGATCGAGCCCGGCGTGTGGCATGACTGGTGGAACGCCAGCGACCGCGACGCCATGGTGCACGTGGAAGTCACGCCGGGCGAGCGCTTCGCCCACATGATCGAGACGCTGTTCGGCCTCGCACGGCTCGGATACACGAACGACAAGGGCATGCCGCATCCGCTGCAGCTCGCGCTCTTTGCGCAGGAGTTCGAAGACGTGATCGTGTTCCGCAGGCCGCCGCGGATGCTGCAGCGCGCGGTCTTCGGCGTTATGACTCCGATCGCGAATCGGCGCGGCTATCGCGCAACCTATCCCCAGATCTCGCGCGTGGCGCTTGCGCCGCGAACCTCCGTCACCGGAACACCACGCTGAAGCGCCCAACGATCCGCGTGCCGCTTGCCAGCGGCTTTGGTAGGCCGTCGGGATATTCGTATTGCCGTGGCAGAGCCACCACCCCGCACACCTGGCGTCCGTCGATTTCCCAGCAGGGACTCGGTGGTTCATAGGGTTCGCTGCGGCACGGGTACTTGCTTTCGCACGGCGGCGCGTGCGGAACCGCATAGATCGCACCGATGTAGGAGCCACCTCGACACCAATGGTGGGTCGCCGACGCCGTGGGCGTGAGCGTGAGCCGCACGGCGCCGTCCTGCGCCGGGTAGCCGTAGTCGGTCCGCTCCATGTTGCTGGAAGTCGCGCAGGGCGGTGGTGTCCGCCTCGTGTACCGCTCGTATGGCCTCAGGACGATGACCGCGTAGTAGTACCCGTGCTCGGGCAGCTGACCCGCAGACTGAAAGCTGATGGGCACGTCCCTGCGAAAGCTCGGCTGGCGCTGAACGTGGACAGAGCCCGTTTCCGGCGCAGTGGCAGCGGCAGCGACCGAGCCGCCCATCCCCGGGGTGAGGCTGCCGACGAGGAGAAGCTGAATTGCGCCGCGATGCATCAAGACATCACGCTACAAGTAACGACGACTGTTGGCGCCCTTCGCCGGTTCGCGGATCATCGGCTTGGCCGCCGGCGCGGTTGCGTTTACCGTTATTGCAACGAGTGCACATCGCACAAGCGGTATCTCGGTCGCGGCAGGATCCGCGTCTCGGGGACACGCAGACAAGTGCTTGATGTTACGATCGCGGGTGTCGTGGCGGGATCCGCTAGCGATAATCAGAGGCTCCGAATCGTGCGAGCTATAAAGACGCGGGAGAAGCTCCGCGCCAACGTGTGGCACTCGCTGCGTGCCCATTGGGTGATCCCGATGATAATCGGGGCGTCATTTGTGGCGGCCGCGGCAAGCTCGATTGCTCTGGCCGACGAAGGAGAGCCGCTAATTACCGTTCTTACGGCGGACGTGCTCGTCGCTTCCGTTGCGATCTTCGCAGCCGCCGTTGCAGCGGCTATCTACGCGAAGCCAGCCTACGATCAGGCGGTCGCTTCCCTCCGGCCTGCCGAGATCGAGATTGTCGACTTTCAGCTCTACGCCACCGACGGCGCACCGCACACCATCGACACTCTAGATGAGTTACCCGCCTTTCAAGTCTCATCAACCCGACCGTACAAGATCGGACTCACTGTGACCATACCAATGTCGGAGCAGCGAATACATGGTGCTCGTTTAACCTTTGGGTGCCCGCTTTGTGTGACCTTCAGCCACGCGACCCCGCCAAGGTCCAGCACGAAGTCATGTCGAGAGGCAAACTAGTAGAGCTAGCGCCTGGCAAGGAAATGCAAAGTAAGGTCTCCACGGCCGAGGGCGTGTTGTACCGCGGCTATACGAAAGAGTACAACGCAGAGATCACACTCCCGGTCGCTGATGCTCCGTGCGAGTCGGGTTGGCCGATGCGAATTTGCTGTTTTGGCCCCAATGAACCCGGGTACGCGACCGATTTTGCATGGTGGGTTGCGTCGCCCGCGGCCAGTGTCTTGTGGAGAGTCGCACAAGTGCCAGTGAGCGCGGCTCCAGATGGACTTGGAGCTGGCCGAGGATGCAGCTGTGGAAGCGCATTGGCCAGCTACACAGGCGGCTTCCCGCGCGCTAGGCGGGGAATCAGGCGTACTGCGCGGAACGCGAGGTCGTCGGGACTTCCCGCGGGGCGGCGGTCGGGCGTGCGGCAGGCGCATCCTCGTGCATCGTGAGAAACACGTCGACCACACGCGGATCCAGGTGGCTTCTGGCTATGCGCCTGATCTCGGCGACCGCTTCCTCGACGGGCCACGCGGACTTGTAGGGCCGAATATGGGTGAGGGCGTCAAATACGTCGGCTACCGCGACGACCCGGCCGACGAGCGGTATCGCCTCGCCCGCGAGACCATTCGGATATCCCGTGCCGTCCCACCACTCGTGGTGGTTTTCAGCGATCACCGCCGCCATCTGGAGGACGGGTGAGCTGCTGCCAGAGAGCAGCCGCGCGCCCAGCGACGTGTGGGTCTTCATGACCTCCCACTCTCGCGCGGTCAGTTTCCCGGGCTTCAACAGGATGCGATCCGGGATGGCGAGCTTGCCGACGTCGTGCAGCGGCGCCGCCTCGCCCAGCAACTTGATCTGCTCGCTGCTTAGACCGAGGCGCGTGGCGATCTCTGCGGCGCTGACCCCCACACGCTCGGTGTGCTGAAAGGTCTGATCGTCGCGATACTCGGCCGCGATCGCGAGGCGGTGCAGCGTCTCGGTCCGGGCATCATCCAGCTCACGCGTCCGCTCAGCGACCTTTGTTTCGAGCAACGCCGCGTTGTTGGCAAGCTGTTGCTCGGCTTCGCGTTGGACGGTGACATCGCGCGCGACCGCGTGGATCACGCCTTCGGAGAGGGAAGCGTGTGCGCTCCACTCGAGCCAGCGGTAGCTCCCATCCGCGGTGCGGTAGCGGTTGCGGAACCGGACGGTATCGCGAGAGCCCTCGGTGAGGGCGGAGGCCTCTGCGATGGTCGCCTCGCGGTCGTCGGGGTGGACGAAGTCCAGGTACGGTCGCGAACACAGCGTCTCGGCTGAGTGGCCAAGCGTGTGCTCCCACGCCGGGTTCACGCGCGTGAAATGGCCAACCAGATCCGCTGTGGCCAGCAGGTCGAGCGATGCCTCACCGTGGCGCAAGATCTCGGCCTCCAACCTGCGGCGGTGGTCGACGAAGCTGCCGATGAGCGATCCCAACACCAAGAACGCGACGCCCCGGCTCAGATAGCCGCTAACAGCGAAGTGCACGTCGTCGTAACGACCCCATGCGACCACGAGGGCGCAGGTCACCAACGCGCCCGCCAGCCCGCCAGCTAGGCCGAACCGAAGAGCGAGCAACGCGATCGGTATCAGGAACAAGGTTGACTCGCCGTCGGCGACGTTCGAATCACTCACGCGCAAGACGAAGATGGCGACGAACAGCGCGAGCGACCACGAGATCGTCGTCGTATCTCCGAGCCTCGGCAAGCTCCGCAGGGGACGCACACGCGGCCTGTGAGGATGCACGGCCATCCTCCTTCATCGGCACGACCGGTTGGGGCGGCTAGCGCACCGCAACGCGTGGACGAACAATGCCTGCGTCGGAAGTGCTCATGCGTCGAAGGCGGCGAAAGAACCGAACAAGCCAAATCTGGCGCTGCTACGGAGAGGGAGGGATTCGAACCCTCGAACGAGGTTGACCCCCGTTACGCGATTTCCAGTCGCGCCCGTTCAACCGCTCCGGCACCTCTCCCGCGGCGATGCCCCGCAGGCTACGACACCTGCGCCCGGTCCGTTGGTAGGCTCTGGCCGTGCTCGTGCTCGCCGATCAAGCGTTCAGCAAGGACGTCGGCCTGATCGTCACGTTCATCGGGATCGGGATCGTCGTCAACATCCTGATCGTCTACGCGCTGTTTCAGGTGCGCGGCGAGCACCTGCAGAACCAGGAAGACGCGCGCAACGGGCACTCGGCCGACCTCTGATCGGCCGCGCGGTCAGACGGCGACCGGCGATCGCCCGCCCGCTCAGATGATGTAGACCGGCGTGCCGACCGGCGAGCGGCCGTAGAGCGCGATCACGTCGGGGATGCGCATGCGCACGCAGCCGTGTGAGGCGTCGTGGCCGATCGTGGAGTACTCGCTGGGATCGATGCCGTGGATGCCGGCCCCGCCGTCGAAGGACATGAAGCGGGCCTTCAGCGGGTCTGCCGGGCCCGGCGGGACGACGGTGCCCGCGAGCGAGCCGGCCCACGCTTTTTTGGGCACATACCACGGCGGATCGACCTGCTCCCATTCGATCTTGTGAAGCCCGGCGGGCGTTTCGAGCCCTTCCATGCCTACCGCGATTTCATACGTTTTCGCGAGTTTGAGGTGTTCGTAGAAGCGCAGCCGGAAGGCCCCCCGGTCGACCACGATGTACGCGGGGTACCTGGCCGCCAGCTGCGAGCTCGTCACGGCTGGCTTGAGGATGTGGGTCGGCACCGTCAGCGAGCGCGCGGCGCCGACGCCGGTCAGCGCGAGCTCGACCTGTGCGCCGAGAGCGTGGCTCTGGACGGCCACGCCCGAGTGCGCCGGGACCGTTTCGAGGCCGCTCGCGGTCGGCTGGACGGTTGCATTCTGCGCCGGGCGGTTCAACGTCGCGCGCACGTTGGCGGTGAGTCTGCGCACGGTCTCGCGGGAGTAGTTGACCGCCAGCGGGATGTCGCGGTTGAGACTGCCTCCGAACAGCCCGCGCGCGGTGCGTGTCACGATCGAACCTTCGCGGCTTGCGCTCAGCGCCTCCTGGACCATCTTGTCGGTATTGACGGTCACGCCGGCCTCACGCCCGCTCAGCGTCCAGCTGTGCGAGCCCCAGTGGACGGTCACCGGAGCGTCGAGTTCGGCGACCAGCTGGTGCTGGACCTTCGCGCGCGCGGCCGCCTCGTGCAGACCGCCGACGCTCACCCCGTCGATCTTGACGCCATTGGCAATCACGTCGCGCTGCGAGCGATCATAGAGATAGACACCGCCAATGAGCGCGAGCAAGACGACGACCACCACGCCGACGCCGACCGTCACGTGGCTGCGCCGAACTGCCGGGCGTGCGCCCATCGGTTGCTCGCCAGCGAACGCGATGGAGCGAGTTTAACCGGCTCAGCGGAGAACCTCAAAGGCGAGCGGCAAGGAGCGCGCAGGCGGTGATCACCATCGCCAGCGACAGCGCGGCCAGCGCTCCGTCCAGCGGCGCGAGCAGCCCGGCCAGCGACAGCGGCTCCTCGCCGCCGTCTGAGAGTGTGCGCACGCCGCTGACCGATCGCGTGCGCCGGCGAAGCTCGCGCGCCGCCGAGCTGAGCCTGCGCTGGGCGAGGCTGATCATCAGGCAGCCCCCCGCCAGCAAGATCCCCGCCACGCTGACGCTCTCGGCCTCCACGAAATAGCCGGTCAGCGCGGGGAATGCGCCCCAGCCCAGCGCAAACCAGATGTCTCCGTGAAAGCGCCCGCCGGCCAGCTCGAGGTTGTACGCCGGCAGGAACAGCCCACCGGCGACCACGAACGGAGCCAGCAGCGGCGTAACGGTCACCACACCCGCGACGCCGATCCCAAGTGCGGCGAGCAGGCTGACCCCGGCGAGCGCGAGCAGCGTCCGGTTTGAGAAGCTCGTCCCCAGCGGCCGGCCATGCAGCTCGTCGAGCGCGTGCGCGGCGACACCCACGGCCAGGCCGAACGCCAGCAGGCCCCACAGCAGGCGGTTGACGTATACGTGCGGAGCGATCGCCGCACCCAGCGCGAAGTAGCTCAGATGCCACGCCGTGTAGGGAGGATGCAGCAGCGTCAGGATCTCGCTGGCTCGCCCCCGGCCCAGGGCGTAGAAGGCCGGGCGACCGCTGGCGGCGATCAGCGGCGAGCTCGCCTCGCCCCGTGCCTCGCCCGCGGCCTTGCTCGCCGACATCAGGCCGGCGATCTCCGCGCCGACATGATCACGCCCCCGCCGAGGCTCATCCGCCGCACCCGCACGTCCTGCAGGCCGGCCTCGCGCCAGTAGCCGACGATCTGCTGCAGCGGGTGGCGTTCGTAAAAGCCCCTGATGCTCGGACCGAGGAAGCGGCCCACGTCTCGCCACTCGCGCGACACGGCCGCACCCGCCAGCGGCAGGCCGAGCGCCGTGTACACGCGCCATGCAGCGCGCGCGGGCGCCCGCGGCGGGACGCCGAACTCGAGCGAGCCCACGCGCCCGCCCGGGCGCACGACGCGAGCCAGCTCGCGCAGCGTCGCGCGCGGGTCATCGACGTAGCGCAGCAGATAGGTGAACGTCAGCGCGTCAAAGCTCGCGTCGGCGAACGGCAGGCGCTCCGCCTCCCCCTCGATCAGCCGCACCCGATCCGCGCGGTCGCTTCCCGCAAAGCGAGCGCGCGCCGCTGACAGCATCTCCGCGCTCTGATCGATGCCCACGACCGAGCAGCCGCTGCGCGCCAGCAGCTCGGCGGCGACCATGCCCGTCCCCGTCGCCACGTCGAGCACCTGCGCGCCGGGACCGGGCGCCACGGCGTCCACCAACGCACTGCGCCAGCGTGGATCCTGCCCGAAGCTGAGCATCGTCGAGAGCAGGTCATAGCGCCCGGGCAGACCGCGAAACAGGTCCACGGCCTGACGCTTGCGCGCGCTCTGCGCCGTGGCGCGCGGCGACCCCGCCGGCGACACGCCGCCGCGACGAGCGCGCTCTTCGAGATCGCTGGGTATGTTGGCGCTCATGCGCTCGCTTTGGCGCTCATGCTCGTTGCCGATCTGACAGGCTCTGGACCCTAACCCTAGTCCGCCCCGCGCCACGCCGGGGGCGCTCCCGGCCCATCAGCACGCGGAGGGCGACTGCACGCCATGAGTACCCAAACAAACCACCCCGTGAAGCCGCTCGTCGCCGTGATCACCGGCGCGTCGAGCGGAATCGGCGAGGCCACCGCGCACCTGCTGGCGCGCGAGCCGGGCGCCGCGCTCGTGCTCGTCGCGCGTCGCGAGGAGCGACTGCACGCGCTGGCGGAGTCGCTCGGCGAGCAGCGGGCAAGCTGGGTGGCGGTCGACCTGGTGGCGCCCGACGCGCCCGCGCGGATTCGCGAGCACGTCGCCGAGCGCCACGGTCGCCTGGACCTGCTCGTCAACAACGCGGGCGCGTCGTGGCGCCGGTCCTTCGCCGACGGCGGCTATGAGAACGTCCGGCGCACGATGGCCGTCAACTTCGATGCCCAGGTGCGCCTGACCGAGGCGCTGCTGGAGCTGCTGCGCAGCTCGGCGCCGAGCGCGATCGTCAACGTCGCCTCGACCGCGGCCCGAGTCGCGCGCACGAACACTGGCGCCTACAGCGCCTCAAAGGCCGCGCTGGCCGCCTGGTCGGACGCGCTGTGGGCAGAGGAGCGCGCGCACGGCGTGCACGTCGGGCTCGTGATGCCCGGCTTCGTATCGACCGAGGGATTTCCCCAGGCCGAGCTGACCGGGCGCGTGTGGACGCGCTGGGCGGTGTCCACGCCCGAGCGAGCGGCGCAGGCGATCCTCCAAGCCGGGCTTGGGCGACGGCCCGAGCGCTATGTCCCGCGCCCCTATGCGCTCGCGGCGGCGCTGCGCTCGGTCGCACCGGCGCTCGTGCGCCGCGCGCTCGGCAGCGGCGCGGCCGCGGTGATGACGACGACCACCGGCGCAGACGCGAAAGATCAGGCGGCGGCCGGCCGCGACGACTAAGGGGTGAATTCGCCGGCGTAGAAGGCGAAGTGGGCGCCCTGGGGGTCGCGCACGATCGCGATCTTGCCGACCTGGATGTCGATCGGCTCTGTGACCCTCGCGCCGCCCAGCTCCTCGAGCTTTGCCAGCGCCGCGTCGAGGTCGGCCACGCCGAAGTACACGAGCCAGTGCGGCGGCACGCCCGGCGGCGTCAGCGGACGGATTCCGCCGTTGCCGCGATCGCCGTTCTGAATCACGAGATACGGTTCGGGGCTGCCCTCAAACGGCGCGAACGTCCAGCCGAAGAGGCCGCCGTAGAAGGCCTCCGCGACGTCGAAGTCCGGGCATGAGAGCTCATTCCAGGTGAGCGTCCCGGGCGAGTTGACGAGCGCGGCACCGATGTGCTGCCTGGGCTGCCAGATCAAGAAGAAGGCGCCGTGCGGGTCCTGCAGCACGGCCATCCGCCCGGCCTCCATCACGTCGAAGGCCTCCGTGTGCGCCGTCCCGCCGAGCTCCTTCGCGCGCGCCACCGCGGCGTCGGCGTCATCCACGGTCACGTAGGACTGCCACGCCGGCGGAGCCCCGGCATCGCGCTGCTGCTGGGGCTGGGGGGCGATGGCGGCGACGCTCTTGCCATCGAGGCGCATCATCGAATAGAAGACGCCCTCGCCGGCCGGGACGTCCTCGGCCTCCCAGCCGAACAGCGCGCTGTAGAACGCCTTGGCCGCCGGCTGGTCGGTGGTCGCGAGGTCCGCCCAAGAGAACGTCCCCGGAGCGTACTTGCTGCGCTCAGCCATCCTCGTCGAGCCTACCCATCCTGGTCGAGCCTACACGGCCCCGCCGCCATCGCTCCGATCGGCCCTTACATCACCTCGATCGTCTCGTACACGTCAACGCCGCCCCCGTTTGCGAGCACCGGGCAGCCCTTGGCCAGCTCGGCCGCCGCGTCCAGGCTGTCGGCCCGCAGCACCGAGTAGCCGCTCAGGCCCGAGGACGCCGCGCCGTTTGAACCGGCCGCCAGCGAGGTCGAGGCCCCGAACGGGTTCCCGGCGTCGACCACGGCGTCACCGAGGCTGCCGAACCAGCCACCCCACGCGGCCATCGCGGCCTCGCGTTCGGCGTCTGTCTGCGCCATCGCTCCGCCCTTGTAGGCCAGCACGTAATTGCTCATCTGATCGTTCCTTTCGCCGTGTGTCTGTGTGTTTAGTTGTCTGCTGCGCCGCTTGCTCGCGCCGCCTGCGGCCATCTCCTAGGCGCGCTCGCCCGTCTGGGCGAAGTAGTCGGCCTGCAGGTTCTCGATGCATCCCGACCAGCCCTGGCGGTGCTGTTCGGCCGACTGCTCGGACTCGAGGCCCGAATGCTCGAGCACGACCGTCGTGCGCTCGCCGTCGCCGAGGAACTCGACGCTCACCGTGCTCACGTGGCCGCGCTGACCGCCGCCCTGCTCCCAGCACCAGCTGTAGACGAGGCGCTCGGGCCGGACCACCTCGCTGTACTCGCCGCTCACGGTGTGGACCGTGCCGGCCTGTGGATCCTCCATGGAAAGCCGGTAAGCGCCTCCGACGCGCAGGTCGATCTCGGCCAGCGACGTACGCATGGCCGCGCTGGCGCGCCACCAGCGCTTCAGCACCTCAGGGTTCGTCCAGGCGTCGAATACCGCCTCCGGCGGGGCGTCGAACGTGCGCTCCAGGCGCAGGCTCGCGGTCTCGGTCGGACTCACGTCGGCTCCTTTCCGGGTCTGTTCGCGCGCTGCTCGCGCAGGTACTGCTCGATCGTGTCGAGCTTTCGCTCCCACAGCTCGCGCTGCTGGTCGATCCACGCGGACGCGTCCTGCAGCGACCCCTGGCGGATCCGCAGCCGGTGGGTGCGCCCGTCCACCACGCGAACGATCGTGCCGGCCTCCTCGAGCACCTTCAGGTGGCGGCTGATCGCGGGCTTGGACACGCCGAAGTCGCGCGTGGCGTCGCCGACGCTCAGCTCGCCCTCGCTCAGCCGTTCAAGGATGCCGCGGCGGATCGGGTGCGAGCAGGCGGCGAACGCTCGATCGAGCAGATCACTGTTAGCCATATGGTTAACAGTACACGTTCGCGCGTCGGCGTGTCCGCTGCTCGGCGTATCGGCGCGGTGCGTCTATCCTCGCGCCCATGCACGAGGCGAGCAACGGCATCGAAGTCGAAGGACTGGTACGCGACTTCAAGGGCGGCGTGCGCGCGGTGGACGGCATCGACCTCGAGGTGTCCCCCGGCGAGATCTACGGCTTCCTCGGGCCAAACGGGGCCGGCAAGTCGACGACCGTGATGATGCTCACCACGCTGCTGCCGCCGACAGCGGGCACCGCGCGCGTCGCCGGCCTGGACGTCGCTCGCCAGGGGGCCGAGGTGCGACGGGCGATCGGGGCCTCGCTGCAGGAGTCCGCGCTGGACCCCTTCCTGAGCGGGATCGAGCACATGCGCCTGCAGAGCGCCCTGCACGGGATCGGCAAGGACGAGCGCGAGCGCCGCGGGCGACAGCTGCTCGACCGCGTCGGCTTGGCCGATGCCGCCGAGCGCAAGGTGGGGACCTACTCGGGCGGCATGAAGCGCCGGCTCGACCTCGGCCTGGCGCTCGTGCACCAGCCGCGCCTGCTGTTTCTCGATGAGCCGACGACCGGCCTGGACCCCCAGAGCCGCGCCGCGCTGTGGGACGAGGTGCGCCGGCTGGCCGGCGAGGGCGTGACGGTGTTCCTGACCACGCAGTACCTGGAGGAGGCGGACGTGCTCGCCGACCGCGTGGGGATCATCGATCGCGGCAAGATCGTGGCCGAGGGGACGCCCGCGGAGCTGAAGGCCGAGATCGGCCGGCGCAGCGTGGAGGCCGTACCGCGGGATCCCGGCGACTGCGAGCGGCTGGCCGCCGTGCTCGGGCGCTTTGGCACAGAGGCGGCGGCAGGGTCCGGAGCGGTCGCCGTCACGCTGCCCGAGGGCGCCGGCGATCTCGCCGAGATCGTCCGCGCGCTGGACAGCGAGGGCGTGCAGATCGCCGACCTGCGCCTGCACTCCCCCACGCTCGACGACGTGTTCCTCGCGAAGACCGGACGCTCTCTGGAGGGCGCGAGCGATGACGACGAGCCCTCTGCCGAGGAGCAGCCGGCCGTCGGGTCGGTCGCCTCGTGAGTCGCACGCTCGCCAACCAGGTCGGCGTGCTCGCGCGGCGCTCGATGCGCAAGACGCTGCGCCAGCCGTTTCAGCTGTTTCCGATCATCTTCTTTCCGGCGATCCTGCTCGCGGTCAACGCGAGCGGGCTGAAAGCCGCCACCCTCCTGCCGGGCTTTCCCACCCACTCCTACGTCTCCTTCGCGATCGCGGTGGCGTTCGTCCAGGGCGCGCTGTTCTCGCTGATCAACACAGGGACGAACCTCGCCGAGGACATCCAGAGCGGCTTCTTCAATCGCCTCGCGCTGACGCCGATGCACCGCGTGTCGCTGATCGGCGGGCTGCTCGTCGGGGTCGCCGGACTGGGCGCCCTGCAGTCGGCCGTTTACATCGTCATGGGCCTGACTGCCGGCGCGCACCTGCTGGCCGGCTTTGGCGGCGCGCTGGTAGTCGTCGCGCTCGGCTCGCTGGCGGCGGTCGCGTTCGGCGCGCTGGGGTGCGCCGCGGCCCTGCGCACCGGCTCCGGCGAGGCGGTCCAGGGGCTGTTTCCCCTGTTCTTCGTGTTCATCTTCCTGTCCTCCAGCAACCTTCCCCGACAGCTGCTGAAGACCGGCTGGTTTCACACCGTCGCCACGTGGAATCCGATCTCCTACCTGATCGAGGCGTTTCGCAGCCTGTTCATCTTCGGCTGGGACCCGGCGGCGCTGTGGCGGGGGTTTGCCGTCGCGGGCGGCCTGCTGGGTGTCGGCCTGCTGCTGGTCTCGTTAACCCTGCGCACGAGACTTCAGCGCACATGAGCGAGCGCGAGCACGGCGGCGGGCTGTGGGTCGTCGCGATCACGATCGCCCGGCGCAACCTGCACACCTACATCCGCCGGCCCGACCTGTTCGTGCCCTCGCTGCTCTTCCCGCTGATCTTCCTGGCGAGCTTCGCGGGCGGGCTGTCGGCGCTGGGAAAAGTGCCAGGTTTTCACTTCCCCGCCGGCTACACGGCGTTTCAGTTCGTGTTCGTCGTCTGCCAGACGGCGATGTTCGCCGGGCTGTTCACCGGCTTCAGCCTGGCGCTCGACTTCGAAACCGGCTTTGCGCGACGTCTGATGCTCGCCGCGGGCGATCGTCGCGGCATCGCGCTCGGGTACGCGCTCGTGGGCCTGACGCGCGCCGCGATCACGCTCTCGATCGTCACCGTCGTGGCATTGATCGGCGGGATGCGCATCACCGGAGGCGGGATCGACATAGCGGGGCTGTTCGCGCTTGCGGCGCTGCTGGTGCTGGTTGGCTACGGCTGGGCGGCCGGCGTCGCGTTTCGCTTTCGCTCCATCCAGGCCGGCCCGCTGATGCAGACGCCGCTGTTCTTGATCATCTTCCTGGCCCCCGTCTACGTCCCGCTAGCCCTGCTCAAGGGCTGGATCCACGAAGTCGCGAGCGTCAACCCGGCCACCGCATTCCTCGACGCCGGGCGCGGGCTGATCGCCGGCGTGCCCGACCACACGGGCCTCGCGTTCGCCTGCGCCGCGGCGCTGATCGTGCTCGCCGCTATCTGGGTGCTCACCGGGCTGCATCGCGCCGAAGCCTCCCCCTAGCGGTCGGCGTGGCTGCGCCCCGGCTGAAGCTCAGCACGCCGCACGATGCTCGCCGAGCGAGCACAATCGCAGCATGAGCGGCGGGGAGCTCGGGCTTGCGCTATCGGTCTTCCTGGCCTGCGCCGTGGAGGCCGTGGAGGCGCTGACCATCGTGCTCGCGGTCGGCACGACGCGCAGCTGGTCCTCGGCGATCGCCGGAGTGGGCGCCGCGATGCTCGCGCTGGCGGCGATCGTGCTGGCGCTCGGTCCGGCGCTGACCTCGCTGCCGATCGGAACGCTGCGCGTGGTCGTCGGCGGCCTGCTGCTGATCTTCGGGCTGCAGTGGCTGCGCAAGGCGATCCTGCGCGCCGGAGGGCTGAAGTCGATGCACGATGAGCTGCAGGCCTTCCAGCAGGAGGCCACGTCCGCGCGCCTCGCGGGCGGCTGGAGAGCGGGCTATGACGCCTACTCCTTCACGATCGCCTTCAAAGGGGTGCTGCTCGAGGGCCTGGAGGTCGCGTTCATCGTGCTTACCTTCGGTGCCAACCAGGGCCATCTGGGCGTGGCGGCGGCGGCCGCCGGCCTGGCCGTGCTGGTCGTCGTCGCGGCGGGCGTCGCGGCCCGTGCGCCGCTGGCGCGCGTGCCCGAGAACAACCTCAAGCTCGCGGTGGGCGTGCTGCTCTGCTCCTTTGGCATGTTCTGGAGCGCCGAGGGCGCGGGCGCCAGCTGGCCGGGCGGCGATGCGGCGCTGCCGGTGATCGTGCTCGGCGTGCTGCTGGTCGCGCTGCTGCTGATCTTCGCGCTGCGTCGAACCGCCGCAGCGACGGCGGGCGAGCACGCCGAGGCGATGTTCGCAGCCGGCGGCGGGCCAGCGGGGCTTCACAGGTGAACGCGCTCCGCGCGCTGGCGCTGGGAGTGTGGCGCTTTGTCGTCGGCGACGACTGGCGCACGGCCGTCGGCGCCGGGCTGGCGATCGGGCTGACCGCGCTCGCGGCCGGGGCCGGCGTCGCCGCGTGGTGGGTGATGTCGCTCGCGGTCCCGGCGGTCCTGGCGCTCTCGATCCGCCGCGCAGCGCGCGCCGCACGCCGCGACGCACCCTGAGCCGCTCAGGCCGAGCTCGAACTCAGCTCGCCCTTTGCGTGGGCGGAGGCCGGGCGCTGGGTGCGGATGAACCACCCCAGTCCCACCACCGTCAGCAGGCTGGCCACCCAGAAGTTCACGCGCATGCCGAGGATGTGGTTCGCCGGGTCCACGCGCAGCAGCTCCTCGAAGATGCGAAACGCCGAGTAGCCGGTCACGTAGAGGGCGAACAGGCCCGGCGGGCGCACGGTGCGCCGCCCGGCGAGCCACACGAGCACGCCGGCCAGCGCGAGATCCCAGATCAGCTCATACAGGAACGTCGGATGAAAAGTCGCGTACTGCAGATAGCCCGCCGGACGGTGAGCGGGGCTGATCTGAAGCCCCCAGGGCAGCGTCGTCGGCCCGCCGAAGAGCTCCTGGTTGAAGTAGTTGCCGATCCGCCCGATCGCCTGCGCGACGAGCAGGCCCGGGGCCGCCGCGTCCATGAACACGGCCACGTTGGCCTTGCGGTGGCGCAGCACGAGAATCCCGGCGAGCGCGCCGAGCGCGATCCCGCCCCAGATCCCCAGACCGCCTTCCCACACCGCGAGCCAGCCCCACCAGTTGTGCGGCACCGTGCTCCAGCTGGTGATGTCGTGGTAGAGCCGGCCGCCGAAGATGCCGGCCGGCACCGCGATGAGCGCCACTTCCTGCACGAGGTCGGGGTCGCCCCCGCGGGCGCGCCACAGCCGCCGGGTGAGCAAGATCGCGGCGATGATCCCGACGACGTAGCCCAGGCCGTAGTAGTGCAGGAACAGCGGACCGATGTAGAACCCGTTGCTCGACGGGCTCGGAATGAACGCGATCATCGGCTCATTCTCGCGCAGCCCACCGGACGGCTGCCCCGCTGCCCGCGGGGTCTATCGTGAGCGCGATGAGCACGCCGCGCGATCCCGAGGAGCTCGAGGCGGCCGGAGCGCCCGCCACAGCCGAGATCTCGCCGGCCACGCACGTCGGCCCGGTGCGCGTGACGGTGGCCGATCTCGCGCGCTCGCTTGACTACTACACGTCGGCCGTCGGCCTGACGCTGCTTGCACAGAACTGCGACCGCGCGTCGCTTGGCGCGGGCGCGCGCGAGCTGCTGGTGCTCGACGAGCTGCCCGGCGCGCGTCCGGCGCGCGGCCACACGGGCCTCTATCACTTCGCACTGCTCCTGCCCGAGCGCACCGACCTCGCTCGCTGGCTGGCCCACGCCGCACGCGACCGCGTCGCGCTCGTGGGCCTGTCCGATCACTTCGTCAGCGAGGCGCTGTATCTCTCAGACCCCGACGGGCACGGCATCGAGATCTACTGGGACCGGCCGCGCGAGGTCTGGGAGGGCCAGGTCGCCTCGCGCATGACGACGCTCCCGCTCGACGTCGACAGCCTGCTGGGCGAACTCGCGCGGCCGGGGTCCGAGCCGTTTGACGGCCTGCCCGACGGCACGACGATCGGCCACGTGCACCTCAAGGTGGTGTCGATTCCCGAGAGCATTCGCTTCTACCGCGACGTGCTCGGACTGTCGCTGATGGCGGCGCTCGGCGCGCAGGCGGCTTTTCTCAGCGCCGGCGGCTACCACCACCACGTCGGCGCCAACACGTGGGAGAGCGGCGGCGGGCGACCGCCGCCGCCGGGCAGCGCGGCGCTGGTCAGCGCGACGATCGTCCTGCCCGACGCGGCCGAGCGCGAGCGCGTGCTCGAGCGCGTCGCGGCGGCCGGGCAGCACCCGCAGCCCGACAGCGCGGGACCGGTCGTGCGCGATCCATCGGGCAACGCGCTCGTGCTCGCGCTGGAGAAGGCCTAGGCGTCGGTGACCAGGCTCGCCGGGCTCCTTGCGCTGAGCGTCGCTGCGGCGGCGCTCACGGCCTGCGGCGCCGGCGGCCATGCGAACGCGACAGCGACAGCGTCGACCGGCGCCGCCCGTCCGCTTACCAGAGCGCGTGCCCTGGCGTTCGCTCACGCGGTCAACCTCACCGCCGCGGATGTCCCCGGCTTCAAGATCTCCGCTAAGCCCCAGCAGGGAGCAGAATCCAAGACCGAAAAGCGACTCGAAGGCCAGATGCTGGGCTGCGTGGGGATTCCCGCGACGCGCGCGGGCCTCGCAGAAGCCAGCTCTGAGGACTTCGAACGCGAAGCGCCGCTGTCCGAGCAGAGCGTGAGCTCGGAAGTCGCTGTGGCGCGCACGACGGCGTCGGCCAGTCAGGGTCTGGGGACGATCCACAGCGCCCACACACGCGCGTGCCTCTCGCGCTACTTCAACCGGCTGTTCAGGGGACGAAGGTCACACGGCGCGACGTTCGGTGCAGTCTCGATCGCACAGGGAAACCCGCCCGCGCCCGGGACCAGCGGCAGCTTCGGCTGGCGCATCACGGCGACCATCGACGGCCGCGGGCTGAGCATCCCGTTCTACGTCGACCTGCTGGGCTTCGTCTACGGCCCCGCCGAGGTCTCGCTGCTCTCCTCAGGCGCGCCGCAGCCCTTCCCGGCAGCCGCCGAGCAGTCTCTCTACCTGCTCCTGCTGAGGCGCGCGAAAGCCCAGGGAGTGTGAGCGTGAGCCGTTCCCGCTGAGCGCGCGCCCGCGCACGTCGCCTAGGCCGGGCTGTGCAGCAGCTCTGCGCTCTCGTGCTCGGGGTCTGGCCGGTTCAGCGCCGGGTTGGCGGCCCTGACCGACAGGCGCTCGGCGGGCAGCGCCTCGCACAACGCCAGCGCCTCCTCGGCGTCCAGCGAGGAGTCCAGCCACGCCCGCTGCACATCGCGGTCGGCAAGGATCACCGGCATGCGGTCGTGCACCGCTCGGGCGACCCCATTGGGTCGCGCGTCGCACGTCAGCAGCGCCACGCTGGCGATCCAGCGACCATCGATCTTGGCCGGCGTCCAGAGCGAGGCGAAGGCGAACGGGGCGCCACCGTCGACCTGGAAGTAGAACGGCTGGCGGGGCTCGCCGCGGCGCTCGGGCTTCAGCCACTCGAAGTAGCCGTCGGCCAGCTGCAGCGCCCTGCGCGACGCGTGCGGGATCAGGCGACGGTAGGCGGGGCTGCGTGCGGCCGTCTCGACCCGCGCGTTGATCATCTTCGAGGCGCCCTTGAGGTCGCTCGCCCAGGGCGGGACGAGACCCCAGCGCAGCACTCGGGCCTGGGGCTCGCCGTCGCGCGACACGATCGCGAGAACGTCCTCGGTAGGGGCGATGTTGTAGCGGCGCGTACCCGTCTGCTCGGTGATCGGCACCCTGAAGTGGTCGTTCAGTTCCTGCACGCCGGCCGTGTTGGTGTAGCGCCCGCACATCAGCAGCAGGATATGGGCGCGGCGACGGTGGCCACTTGGCCGTCAGTCGGCTGTCAGCGACCCGCTCTAGCGGGTGCGCGAGCGCCCCACCATGGGGGCGTCGCTCGGAGAGCTGGCACCCGCGAGCTTGGGGCTGCCGGTTCGCTCGCGCTTTGATTCATACATCGCCCGGTCGGCCTGGGCGACGAGCGTGTCGGCGTCGGTGGCGGAGCCGCTCGACCACACCACCCCGACGCTCACCTGATAACCGATGCCCTCCATGCCGGCGGAGACGCCCTCGCGCAGCGCCTCGGCGAGGCGCCCGGCCAGCTTCATCGCCGGCTCGGGGCCGCCGATGTCAGGACACACGACGAGAAACTCGTCACCGCCGATGCGCCCGACGAGGTCCTCGTCGCGCAGGGCGCCGCGCAGCCGCTCGGCGACGACCCGCAGCAGCTCGTCGCCGGCCGCGTGACCGTAGCGGTCGTTGACCTCCTTGAAGCTGTCGAGGTCGAGGAACATCACCGCGCGATCGGCCTGGCGGCGACCGCTGGCCACGTTTGACTCGAGCGCCGTGAGGATCGATGGTCGGTTGTAGCAGCCGGTGAGTTCGTCGAACGTCGCGCGCAGCTTGAGCTCCTCGCGCATGCGCGCGCCGTCGGTCACGTCCACCACGCAGGCGATCGCGCCGCTGATCGTGCCGTCGTCGTGGCTCAGCGGCCGCAGGCTGACGGTGCAGAAGTGCAGCTCGTCGCCGGTCAGGCGCAGCTTGACCTCGGTGTCGGTGTCGAGGCCCTCGCCGAGTACGCGGTCGAGCGCCTGCTCGAGCGTCGCGCGATCGGAGGGCACGACCGTCGCCAGCTGCGCATCGACCGTCGTCGCCGAGTCGACTCCGAGGATCTCCCTCAGCCGGTCGTTGACGTAGACGATCCGGCGGTCGGCATCGAGCTGAAAGAGCCCCACCGGAACCGTCTCGGCGAGCCGGTCGAGCAGTTGCTCGCGCGCTCTGAGCGCCTCCTGGGCGGCCATCTCGTCTGAGATGTCGACCATCTCGCTGATCACGCAGCCGTGCTCGGGGTCGGCCAGCAGGTTGTGATTGGTGAGCTCGAACCAGACCCAGTTGTCGTCCTTTGTGCGGTGGCGCAGGCGCACGCGACGCCCCGGCCCCGAGAGCGCGAGCATCTGCATCCAGTTGTCGATCGCCAGCCGATGGTCGTCGGGGTGAATGAAATCGAGTAGGCGCCGGCCCTCCATCTCCTCGGGGCTCCAGCCGAGGATCTGCGTGACGGCCTCGTCGATGCTGATGATCGTGCTCGTGTCGTCCTTGCGCACGGTCGCAAACCGCGGCGGCGGAGCGGCCCCGATTTCCGGCGGCGTCGCCAGTTCGGACGCGACGCCGGTCGGCACGAACACACCGAGAAGCACGCCGTGACGCTCGCGCAGGTCGAGCGTGTAGAACATCAGCTCCGCGGGATACTCGGCGGGGTGAATCAGACAGCGCGCCGCGCCCTGCTTGCGCACGCGCTCCCACATCGTAAACACCGCGTCGCGGTCCTCGCCGCCCTCGCGACCCATCGCCCATCGCCCGCCGAGCACGGTGTTGTTCTTCAGCTTGATCGAGTCGGGCATCTCGGCGAACAGGCCCGATTCCTGAAACGCGGCGACCGGGGCGTCGGGAAAGCGGTCCAGCAGCAACGTCAGCTCGGACTCGAGCCGCTGGGCATCGAGGTGCTCGTCGTGCTCCACGTCGAACACCTCGTCCTCGGGCGCCCGCAGGTGGTCGGGCAGGCCGGCAGGCTCGCTGGGATGAGTGTCCTCAGGCGAAGGCGCGGGTGAGAATGACTGGACGTTTGCCATCTGGTTTAGACGTTCATCGGCGCCCCAAGCAGCGGGCTGGGTTGCACCTGACTTGAGCCCATCATCGATCAGATCGCAGCGAAGCTGAAGCGCTGCCGCTCATCCTGGACTCTCGCGCGGGGGCGCCCAAAACCGCCGCCGCCACGGGCCAAATACACAAATCCGCGCGCCCAGGGAACGCGCTGCTCAGCGATCGCGCACGCGGATCACCAGTCGCAGCGCCGACCACGTGTCGTCGATCGCGCAGACCTTGTTGTCCACGACCCCTGCCGCGAGGCCCAGATCGCGCACGACGTCCTCGCTGACGTCGCTCGCGACCCCCGAGTTGCGCTTTGGCCAGGCGATCCACAGCCCGCCCGCCCGGTCGATCCGCCTGATCAAGCCGCCAAGCCGCCGTTCCAGCGCGCTGCGCCGCATGAAGAAGGCCACGATCACATCGAGCGAGCCAGCGCGCGAGGCGCTCGCGAGCAGGCACACCCCGTCTGGAAGCTCGCCGAGCGCCGCGCTGAACGTGGCGGGCGGGCTGACGAACGCGACGCGCTGGCCCTGCTTGATCCCGAGCTTGCGCACGAGCAGGGTGCCGGAATAGCCCGCGCTCATGCGAGGTCGTGCACGTCCTGCCCGACCGCTCGCTCGAGCTCGTGCAGACGGCGCAAGCGCGGCGACTTCAGCGTGCGACCGCTGCGCAGAGTCGCCAGCGCGCAGGCCAGGAAACAGGCCGCGCCAAGCGACGTGTTCCAGTTGGAGGCCGCCAGATCGAGCATCGAGCCCGTCGAGGGAACGACGTGGCCGGCCACGGCCGAGATGCCGAAGAACACGCAGCCGAGCAGGTTCACCGCCGGCTCCCACCAGCCCCGCGCGCCGCGCGCCGGCAGCCAGCCCCGTCGTGGCGCGGCGCGGTAGGCGATCGCGCCCGAGACCAGGAAGCAGATCGAGCCGAGCGCGTCCGGGCGCCAGACAAGCCGGTTGTACTCCGAGCTCGACAGCGCCGTGTGCATCGCGCGATAGGTCGTCACGTTGAAGAACAGCGTTCCGGCAGACTGGATCGTGGCCGTCCACCACGCCGCGCGCCCGACGCGCGACAAACGGCGCTCGGGCGCGGCCAGCAGGACCTGCGTGAGCCCGCCGAGCGTGAACAGGATCGAGCCGACGAAGAAGGTGACGGCGTCAGCGGCATCCCCCACCAGGCTCGCGTAGCCCGGGAACGGGCCGATCAGAAAGCAGATCGACCCGCACGCAAACAGGAGCGCCATCCAGCGCTCGCGGCTCATGGCGCGGATCAGAGCAGGTGGCGCAGACGCCAGGCAAGCGATGGGCTGCCAAGCGAACCGCTCGCCCGCGCCGCGGTCCTGTCCTCGCCGTCGCCCGCGCCCGTGCCGGCGACGGTGACGGTCGCCAGCCGCCGCCCGGCGCGCAGCTGGCCCGTCGGGGGCGTGGTGGCTGCGACGTGCACGGAGAGGCTCAGCCCCGCCCACCCGATCTCGCGCAGCGCGCTCGCTGTCACCGCCGAGGTACGCTGGCCGTCGCTAGAGGTGACGGTCAGCACGCGCGCGCCGGCCGGCAGCACGGTCGCCACACGCAGCGCGCCCGCGGCCGAGTCGCCGAGCCGCGCGCCGCTGACAAGCGCCGCTTCGATCGCCGAGCCTTCGTGCTGGCCGAGCACGACCCCAAGCACCGTTAGCCTGCGGCCGGCGATCACGACGCGCTTGGCGAACATCAGACAGCCGCCGGCAGCCCGGTCAGACCCGGTCTTGACCCCCACATACCCGTCGGTGCCCACGAGGCCGTCGTAGTTGGTCACGAGGCCCGCGACGGGCAGCTGCGCCGAGGGCTCGGCGACGATCGTCGCGAACGTGCGGTCGCGCATCGCGGCGCGCGCGAGCCTCAGCTGATCGGCCGCGGTGGACACCGTGTCGTGCCGGTAGCCGCTCGGATCGGTGTACAGCGTCGAGCCCATGCCCAGCGCCCGCGCGGTCGCGTTCATGCGCCCCACGAACCCGGCGACGCCGCCGGCGTCGCGGTCGGCGAGCATCATCGCGACGTTGTTCGCCGAGGGCACGAGCAGCGCCTGCAGCGCCTGCCGCTCGGTGATCTGCTCTCCGACGCGGACCGGCACGGTCGATTGCCCCAGCGCCGCGCGCTGCTGCTCTTCGGCCACATCGCCGCGTGTGACCGTCATCGCGAACCCCTGCGCGCCGGGCGCCAGCGGGTGCGCCTGCAGCGTGAGGTATGCGGTCATCACCTTGGCCACGCTCGCGATCGGGGCCCGCGTGAGCGCACCGGAGGTGCCGAGGCTGCCGACACCCTCGACCTCAACCGCGGCCTGTCCTTCGCGCGGCCATGCGAGCACGGGCGCTGTGCCGGCGAAGCGAACGTGCGCTGCGAGCGTGCGGTGCACGGAAAGCACTGGCGAGGGCGCCGTCGCGATCCGCCAGACGAGCGCGACGAGCAGCATCACGGCGAGCAGACCGCCGGTGGCCCACGGGCGACTGCCCTCGCGCGCCGGGTGCTTGACCTCGAGCCGTTCGGTCGCTGCCACGGCCTCCAGACGCTAGCGTGCGAAGCGGAAGCTAGGGGCCACCGACCACATCGCGATGTCCGAGGATTTCCCAAACGCCGCACCCCAACGCCCGGCCGGCCGGTCCGGCGAGCGACCGCTGTCGGGGGAGCGCGCGCAGCGGCGCAGCCTGGCGCTCGACGCCGTGCGCTACGTCCTGCCGGCGTGCGTCATCGTCGCGGGCCTGGTCGTGATGGCCCTCGGCGGCGAAAGCGATCTCGAGGGCGGGGCCGGGATCGTCAGCGCGGGCCTGGCGATCTTCTTCATCAACTGGCTGTTTCGCATCGGCGCGGCCGGCGAGCGCGAGCGCGATGCCGAGGACGCTGCGCGCGAGCACTTCGAGCGCCACGGCCGCTGGCCGGACTAGCGGGCCGGCTCGCGCCCGGCACGGGGCGCCTAGTACAGACGTCCGCGCCCGCGCTTAAGGCGGCGGGCATCCTGCCGATCATCTTGGCGTGGAGCCTGAGCTGCCTTCCGAGCGACTTCTCGCGGTCATCGAGACCCAAAACGAGATCGCCGCCGCGGCGCTGGATCTCGACGCCGTGATGGGCCTCGTCGCGCGACGCGCCCAGGAGCTCGCCGGTGCGGCGGCCGGGGTGGTCGAGCTGCTCGACGGCGAGGAGGAGCTCGTCTACCACGTCGCCAGCGGCACCGCGACCAGCCGCGTCGGCCTGCGCCTGCGGGCGGAGTCGAGCCTCTCGGGCCTGTGCATCAGCCGCGGCGAGGCCCTCTACTGCGAGGATGCGGCGACCGACGAGCGGGTCGACGCGGAAGCCTGCCTCCAGGTGGGCACCGTCTCGATCGCGTGCGTGCCGTTGAGCCACGAGCAGCAGACCGTGGGCGTGCTGAAGGTCTATGACCCGCGGGCGGGCGCGTTCGACGCGGCCGACCTGCAGACGCTAGAGCTGCTTTCGGGGGTGATCGCCGCCCATATGGCCCACGCGGCCGACGACCAGGATCAGCACCGAGCGAGCATCCACGACGCCCTGACCGGGTTACGCAACAGACGCGGCTTTGACGATCGCCTGGCGACCGAGGCCGCGCGGGTGCGCCGACACGGCGACGATCTCGCGCTGTGCCTGCTCGACCTCGACGGGTTCAAGGACGTCAACGACACCCTGGGTCGCGCCGCGGGGGACGACGTGCTTCGCGCCGTCGCGCGCCATTTCACCGAGGTGCGCGGCGAGGACGCGGCGTTTCGCCTCGGCGGCGACGAGTTTGCGTTCATGCTCGTCGGCGCGGGCGAGGCGGACGCGAGGGGGGTCGCCGAGCGGATCAACGCGTCCGTTCTGGACGATCCCGACTGTCGTGGCGTGACGATCTCATGGGGAATCGCGCTGCTCACCGACAACGACCCCGTCGGGATGATCGCGCGTGCCGATGCAGCGCTGTATGACGCCAAGCGTGCAGCCGCGCCGGTGTCACAGCGCGCCTCGCGCATCGTCGCCGGCTGATCGCACGAGCCGCCCGGCGGCGTGATCGCGTGCGGCGATCGCGCTGGGACTATTCTTCCTCGGCGATGGCGACCGACGCGTCCAACAGCTCCTCGACCGGCTCGGGCGACGATGACTGGCGCTTGGAATTCGAGCTCGACGCCCCGGACGGCCGCCGGTCGCTGCACGACCTGCTGGGCCGCGTACGCGGTCCGGACGTCGTGCACGACGTCGAGTCGAGCGTGCCCCACGACGTGGTCGTCACCCACGATGGAAAGCGGCTGTTCGCCTACGCCGCCGACGAGGCGACGCTGAAAAGGGCGCGCAGCGCGATCGAAGACGCGCTGCGGCGAGACGACGTCGCCCACAGCGTGCGCACCAGCCGCTGGGATGAGGAGCGAGACAGCTGGCAGCAGACCGACCCCCCGTTGAGCGCCGAGCAGCATGCCCAGCAGGAGGCGACCGAGCGAGACGCCGACGCGATCGTGACGCGCACGCTCGTCGCAAGCTCGGGCAAGCTCGTGCGCGAGGAATTCGAGCAGACGATGCTCGCGTGGGCGCAGAAGCTCGGCGTGCAGTGCGAGATCGTCGAGCACCCGCACCTGCTCACGACGCAGGTCGCCTTCACCGTCAAAGGCCCCAGGCGAAAGGTCGACGAGTTCTCAAAAGGCCTGATCGCCGAGGGCTGGAGCCAGGTACGCGCCGAGGGCAGCCTGATGGCCGACCCGCTGTAGCGGATCGCCCGGGCTGACGCTAGGTGGCGGGCGGCGCAGCCGGCGCGCTGGCCGGGGGGCGCGGGCGATCGCTCGTCCACGTCCGGTGCGCGAGCAGCGCCGAGACCGCGTAGATCGCGAGCGCGTTGATCGTGTGCAGGGGACCGATCGCCGGAACAGACTCAGAGGCGATCCCGAGGATCGCCTGCAGGATGCCGAGGCCAAGCAGGATCGCGGAGAACCTCACGCTGGCCGAGCCTAGGCGTCCAGCGGCTGCGACGACCAAGAGCAGCAGCATGATCAAGACGATCAGGTAGCCGAGCGCCATGTGGGCGCTGAACCCGTCTTCGATCGTCTTCTGGGAGACCGGGCTGTTTTCGGCCTTGTGAACCGCGTTGAACGCACCGTAGCCGGCCAGCCCCACCTGTACGACGATCGCCACGAACAGAGCCGTCGTCAACCAGCGAAACGCGCTGCGCACGCGTTGCACAATACAGGCGGCGTCCGACCCCCCCGCCGACCTCGCCTAGTCGCCCAGCTGCAACACCGAGCGGATCCCGTCCTGTTCCTCCATCAGCGCAAACGCGTCGTTGACCTGCTCGAGCGGCATCCGGTGGGAGATGAACGGATCGACGTCGATCTCGCCGCGCAGCTGGAGCTCGACGAGTTCCGGCACCTGGTCGCGCCCCTTGACACCCCCGAACGAGGAGCCGCAGACGCGACGCCCGGTGATCAGCAGGCGCGGAACGACGTCGAGCGTCTCGCCCCTGCCGGCGACGCCGCACACGGTGCACAAGCCCCAGCCCATGCGCGCCGCCTCGACGGCTTCGCGCATCACGGCCACCGAGCCGGTCGCCTCAAACGTGTAGTCGGCGCCAAACCCGCCGGTCGCATCGAGCACCCGCTGGACGATCTGGTCGTCGGCGCGCCAGCAGTCTGTCGCGCCCTGTCCACGAGCGAGCTCAAGACGCGCGTCGGACAGGTCGACGCAGACGATTCGCTCGGCGCGCCGCAGCCGGCACCCAGCCACCGCGCCGAGGCCCACCATCCCTGCGCCAAACACCACGCACGTGCTGCCCGGCGCCACCCCGGCGGTGAACATCGCAGCGCCCAGACCGGTCGACAGCCCGCACGCGAACAGGGAGGCACGCTCCAGCGACGCCTCGGGGTTGACCCTGGCGAGCGCGATCTGCGGCATCACCGCATACTGCGCGAACGTCGACGTGCCCATGAAATGCCTGATCGGCTCGCCCGAGCGCGACAGGCGCGTCGTTCCGTCGGGCATGTACCCGTTGTTCTGCTGCTCGCGAATCGCCAGGCAGAGATTCGTGCGTGGATCCAGGCAGTGCACGCACTCGCGACACTGCGGCGAGAACAGCGTGACGACGTGATCTCCGAGCGCCACGTCAGCGACTCCCTCGCCGAGCGCCTCGACCACCCCCGCCCCCTCGTGTCCGAGGACCGTCGGCGCATAGCCCGACGGGTCGGCGCCCGAGGCGCTGTACAGGTCGGTGTGACACACGCCGCAGGCCACCAGCCGAACCAGCACCTCGCCAGGGCCCGGGTCGGCGAGCTCGAGTTCCTGCACGACGAGCGGCGAGGCGAACTCCTCCAGCACGGCAGCCCGCATCCTCATTGCTAGGCCGCGACCGGTTCGGCTGAGACCTCGCGTGCTTCCTCGTGGCGAAGGTCGCGATCGCGCACGAGCACGAGCGCGAGCACCGCGCCCACCGCCGCGAGAGCGGCGCCAGCCAGCGTGATCGTCGCGAAACCGTGGATGAAGCCCTCGCGCGCGGCATGCACGACCTGCGCGGGCGCGCGGGGCGGGAGCGTGCCCGACGAGACGGCTTCGGCCAGGCCGCGCGCCGTTTGAGCGTTGGCGCCAGCGAGGAGATCCTGGATGCGTTGCTGTGAGAAGCCGAGGAACAGCGCGCCGAGCCCGGCCGTGCCCGCCGCGATGGCCACCTGGCGAAACGTGTCGTTGATGCCCGACGCGACGCCGCTCATCCGCTCGGGCACCGTCGAGAGCGCGACGTTCGCGAGGACGGGGTTCACCAGGCCGACGCCGATTCCGCCGACTATGAAGCCGGGGAGCAGCACGGTCCAGCGGTCGTTGGCCTGCGCGCCGCTGATCAGCACGAGCGCGAGCGCCGTGATCCCCAGACCCGCCGCGAGCATCACGCGCGGTGGGACCTTGACGAAGACCGACGCCGTCGCGCCCGAAACGATGAACGCACCGACGGTGAACGGCAGGTAGCGAAGACCGGCGCCGAGCGGCGAGAGGTGCTCTATCTCCTGCATGTAGAGGGTGATGTAGAGGAACAGCGCGAACATCGAGCCGCTGAGCGCGAACGCCGTGATCTGCGCGCCGGTGAAGGCGGGGCTGCGAAACAGGTGAAGCGGGAGCATCGGCTGTGAGACCCGCAGCTCGATCGCGACGAACGCGACGAACAGGATCACGGCGGAGATGAGCAGGGCGAGGATCTTCGTCGAGCCCCAGCCGTCGGCGTTGCCGCGCAGCAGGCCCAGCACGAGCAGCGCGTTGGCCGCGCAGAAGGTGACAGTGCCGGCCCAGTCGATGCCCCGTGCGGTCGGGTCGCGCGACTCGGCGACCCGCAGGACCGTAACGACGATCGCGCCCACACCGATCGGGACGTTCAAGAAGAAGATCGACTGCCAGCCGATCGCCGTCGTCAGCGCGCCGCCGACCAGCGGCCCGATCGCGACCGCGACGCCGATCGTCGCACCGTAGATCGCGGTCGCCGTCGCGCGCTCGGCCCCGCGCCACTCCTGGGCCAGCAGGGCCAGCGACACCGCGAACATGACCGCGCCGCCCACGCCCTGAAGCGCACGCGAGACGTTGAGCACCGTTGCGGATTCCGCCAGGCCGCAGAACAGCGAGGCGAGCGTGAAGATCACGAGGCCGACGATGAACACGCGCCGCCGCCCCAGCCGGTCCGCCAGCGAGCCGGAGGTGAGGACGAACGCCGCAAGCGTGAGCGCGTAGGCATCCACGACCCACTGCAGGTCGGTGAACGACGCGTTGAGATCTCTACGGATGCTCGGGAGAGCGGTGTTAACGACGGTGATGTCGAGCAGCAGCATGAATGTCGCCACGCACACCGCGATCAGCGTCCACCACTTGCGTTGCATGTTCAGATCCTTCCAGACTGCTGGGCCGCCGTATCTTCGCCGACCTGGAGCGCGAGTGGGCCGAGGCGATCGGCGAGGAGCGCGTCACCGCGCTGCGCGACACGCTCGAGGAGATCCACGAGCTGCAGAGTCCGCGCTCGTAGTGCACTGACAGGCGGGTCGCCGGCTCAGGCGGTGAGCGCGACCGCCGCGTCGTCGGTGAGGACGCGGAAGGTGAGACTCTCCTCGATGTACAGCTCGACGATGTCGCTGTCGTGTCGTTCGTATCCGATCGACAGGTCCTCGCCGACGTCGAGCACGAAGTCGCGGCCGCGCTGGCTGACGACGACCGCGCCCTGCACACCGGGCGCCCAGACGAGCGGTCCGCCGACGATCTGACCGAGGTGGTCGAGCAGCGGGTAGCCGCCGTGCTCGGCGGTCTGTAGCACGCGCGTGTAGACGTCGGGGCCGAGCGCAAGACCGTATGGACCGCCGACGCCGGCGTCGAGCAGGGCCTCGACGGCGCGCGCCACCTGTCTGGGGTAGCGCTCGCAGTCCTTACCGAGGGCGATCGGCTTGTGCGACGAGGCGTCGGCCACGCCGGTGATGCCGGCGGGCTCCCAGCCGTGAAACACGGCGCGGTTCTCCGCGGTCGCGATCCGTCGCGCCGCCTCGTCCAGCGGACCGAGATCGGCGTCGCGGGCGCCACGGTCGGCGTCGCGCAGCTCGCCGCGGGGCAGCGAGAACGGCACGCGCAGCTCGACCATCTCGAGCACGCGGCGCTGGCTCGCGGTCACCCCGTCGACCGGACCGCCGGCCAGCGGGCGCACGCGCCCGAGGTTCGCGGCCGACCGCTCCCAGCCGTGGGGGCCGGCGAAATCGACCAGCCTGCGCGCCGCAAGGGCCGGCGTGAGACGCTCGCGTGCCTCGTCGTCGAGCAGCTGCCAGCCGGCCTCGGTGATCGGGGCGTGCTCGCGCAGCAGGTGGCTCATCCCGCGCCTCCCCGCAGGCTGCCGATGCCCAGCGACGTGCTCCCCGCCAAAGGCGCTCCCTGCGTAGCGGCTCCCTCGACCGCCTGCTCCTCTGACTCCTCGCCGTGCTCGACGATGTCGCCCTCCTGAAAGAGGATCCCCACCGCGATCTGGCGCCACAGCGGAGTGCGGCGCAGCAGGAACTCGAGGTCCATGCAGAAGTGCTTGAACTCCTCCCCTTGCGCGTCGCGCATGACCGCGCGCGCTTCGCGGTCTGACTCGACCGCGAGGCGCTGCTGATACCAGCCGATCGCCTCGGCCTCCTCGGTGAGCGAGGCGCACAGGCGAGCGAACGTCCGCGTCTCGGCCGGCAGCTCGTCGGGCGGCTCGTGGTACTGGTCAAAACCCATTCGCGCATCGTTGCAGACGGCGCCCGCCGGTGAGTCGCGAGCACCGCGTGCAGACGATCAGCGCATCACGCGCACGCGGCCGCCGCCCGAGGTCGCAGTTTGAAGACGGGGATGAGCGGGTATTGGTAGTGAAACGCAGATGTGAAGATCGGGGGCCGACGCAGCGGCCCAGCGATTCTTTTCTTTAATTGTTTCGCCCGCGGGACAGTGGCTCGCGGGCCTGACGGGAGGGGACGGGTGTGAGGCTCGCGGGACGCTGTCTTCAGACGATTGCTGGGCGCTTGACGGTCGTGGGGCTGGTCGCGGCCGCGGTCGTGCTCGCCGGCGTGCCCGCGGCGCTCGCGGGCGAAGTGTCGGGTCCAGGCGCGCGCCAGCTGGCCGACAGCGTGCCGGGAATACCGGGCCTTCCGACCGGCGTGCCGGCGGCCGCGACAACGCCCGAGCCCGCGCTGCCCGAGCCTTCGAGCTCGCAGTGGCCGTTCCCGAATAACTTCTCGCGCACCTCGGGCACGGGGCTGCTGTCGGGCGGCGCGAGCCTGTGGACGGACTTCCTCTACGACGACCACGGCGCGCTCGGCAGCCCTGTGGGCCAGGTCGAGAGCACGAAAGTCTCCTCGCTCGCGATCCCCCACGGCGGCTTCGCCTATCCGGCGGGACCCGCGGACAAAAACGGCGCTGACATCTTCCGCGCCGCCGTCGGCTATGCCAACGGCGCGACCTACTGGCGCGTGGACTGGAACACGTTGGCAGATGCGAACGTGCCGATCGCCGAGTGGACGTTCAGCACCGAAGGCGCGACGCCGGCTGCGGGCAGTGCCTGGCCGGGCAACGCCGGCGTGAGCTCGGCCGGCATCCAGTACGCGCTGATCGTCTCCGCCCAGCACGCCGAGCTGCTGGAAGTCGCGACCGGGCTGCCGGTCGCGGGCGCCAACCTGCAGACCGAAGTGAACATGCAGTCGCGCTCGTTCATCGTGCGCATCCCCACCAGCGTGCTGCCGGTGAGCGGCAGCTGGCAGGTTCGCCTGGCCGCGGGCCTGGCCAACCCGCAGGGAACCGAATTCGCGACGGTGCCGGCAGAAGATGGCGGGATTCCGGGCGGGGCGAACATCTACAACGCCACCTTCCGCTCCTACAAGCAGGAGTCAGAGCTCGTCTGCCCGACCGAAGCGCTCGCCGACTCGGCGATCGCCCCGCTGCTGCAGAGCGAACTCGGCGGGAGCAGCGAAACCACGTCTACCAACATCCCGGTGACCGAGTGCGGAAACTATTGGATGGAGAACGACCAGGCGAACACGCTGGCGAGCGGGAACGTGTCGAAGTACGCGCTGACGGTCAACTGGTCGGCGCTCGCCGCCCGTGAAGGCACGCCTGAACCGCAGCCGACCGGCTACTCGACGCGCTGGTACACGACGCCGCTTGAACTCGGACAGGGCGTGAAGGAAGCCGAAGAAGCCAATACGTACACAGGACCCACGTACCTCGGCAGGGTCCAGCCCTACTCGGTCTACGTCCCGACCACCTACAACCCGTCCACGCCGACCCCGCTCACGTGGATCCTGCACTCGCTCGGTGTCAACTACAACCAGTACGGCGCGCTCGCGCCCAGCCAGCTGCAGGAAGAGTGCGAGAATCGCAACAGCATCTGCGCGACGACGGAGGGCTTCAGCGACGGGGGTTGGTACTTCAAAGAGGCTCAGGTCGATTTCTGGGATGTCTGGCACCAGCTGGCCCAGGACTACAACCTCGATCCCGACGCGACCGTGATGTCGGGCTATTCGATGGGCGGCTTTGCCTCCTACAAGCTCGTGCTCGAATACCCCGCCCTGTTCGCGCAGTCGATGCCGCTGGAGGGACCGATCGTGTGCGGCGAGCGGGTGATCGGCGAAGTCAACACGAACGCCGGCCCGGGCCAGTGCACCAGCGACGGCAACACCACGCCGCTGGTCGTCAACGGCAAGTGGATCCCGTACGTGATGACCTACGGCGCGCTCGACGAGCTGGTGCCGTTCACCGGCGGCGTTGAACAGGTCGAAGCGTTCAACAAGCTCGGCTACCGCTACTACGCGGTGCTCTATCCCGCCGAGGACCACCTCGTGTTCGCCACGCAGAACGACTTCGCCCCGGCGACCTCGCAGCTGGGACACCTCGAAAGGGTTCACAACCCGGGATCGTTCACGTTCACCTGGTATCCGGACCTCGTGTCCTCCTCGCTGGGCATCGGCCCGACCGGCGACTACTGGGTGAGCGGCCTGGCGGCGCGCAGCTCGGCGCCAGGTACGCGCGCCACGGTCAACGCGTCCTCGGCCGCGATCCCCGAACCGAGCGAGACGCCCGAACACCACACCGGCACGGCCGACGGCCCGACGCCCGCGATCACCGACTCGCTCACGTGGACGACCGGCCAGGCGCCGCCGACCAGCCAGTCACTGCAGCTGAGCCTCAGCGACGTGGGCGCGATCGCTGTGGAAACGGTCAGCGCGGGTCTGACGTGCGCGACGCTCGTCGCGACGACCGACGGCGAAACAGCGCTGACCCTCCTGCAGCTCGCGCCCGGAAGCGCGGTCACCGTGAGCTCGAGGACGGGGGCGACGACCGTGCCAGGGAGCGGTCGCGTGACCTTGCAGCTGACGGCGGGCACGAGCAGCGTCCAGCTGTGCTCCGCGGCCAGCAGAGCGCAGGGTCATCGCCAAGCCTGACCCCTCCCCCGAACGGCGGTCCTCCCTGCCCTCCGGGGAGGACCACCCGCCTGTCTGCAGCGCCGGCGCGGTCACAGCAAGGCCGGGCCGGCGCTGCTTCAGGTCCCCGCCCGCTCAGGGCGCCGCGGAGACCTCGAGGTAGCGCAGCACCACCCGACCGAGCGTCAGCACGTCGCCATTTGAGAGCTCGGCCCGGTCGACCGGGCGACCGTTGACGAACGTGCCGTTGGCGCTGCGGTCGTCGAGCACGCGGACGTCCTGGCGGCTGACGAGGATGGCGTGCCTGCGCGAGACCGAAGCCTCGTCCAGGTGCAGGTCGGCAGACAGCCCGCGCCCGATGTGCGTGACGCCGCGCGCGAGCGGAATGACGAGCGTCTCGGTAGGGCCCTCGATCTCGATATAGCGGCCGGGCTGCGTGGGACGGACGGATGCCCGGCTGCGGTCGCTCGCGTCAAGGCAGGCGATCACGTCGACCCGCTCGGTGGGCGCTTCGCATACGGCGGGGAGAGTCGCCGTCCACGACATGGTCCGTGTTTTACCCTGCCCGCGCCGCGCTCAACCCTCCGCAAAGCGCCAACGCCGAGCCTCCACAGCGCCTGCCCCTACGCCGGTCGGCAGTCCGACGACGGGCTCACCCCTCGTCCCACTCCAGGCCCTGCTCGGCCGTCGCCTGCTCGATCTGCTCTAGCGCAAGATCGGTGCGACGGCCGTCGACCATCGTCTGCAGGGCCGCTTCGATCGTCGGCGCCCATGCCCGGCGCACGACGATGACGCGCCCGGGCTCCTCGTCGAACAGCTCCCACCTCAGCTCGACCTGCGGCACGCGCGACGGAGGAGCGTCGCCGGGCACCGGCGCGCCCCACCCGTAGAGGGTGAGCCGGGCCTGCCAGCCGTGCGGGCACAGCTCGCCCATCACGGCGAGCGCCTGCCATTGGTCGGCGACCCGCTTGGGCCGGCGGCTTGCCCGGCGCAGGTAGAGCGCGATCAAGAGGCAGCCAACCGCGAACAGGGCGATCAGGGCGACGATCAGGACCGTGTCGGGCCACACCGCGGGGAGGTCTCCACCCCTGTTCGCCAGCACCAAGCCGTCCGTGGCCGCCCTCATCGCACGGGCCTCAACCAGCCCGACCCGGCGCCAGAACGCAGATGCCGCCTGCGACCGTCATTGCCCTCTGACGGTACCCATTTCAGCGCGCGCTCACCAGTGGCAAACGAAGGACCGAGGAGCGCGCCAGCCCCTGGCGTCAGCGCGGCGTTCCTAGACTGAACCTGCTCTGCCGTTTCCGTCCCGCGTCCAAAGGAGGGCGATGTCCACCTCGCCGGCTGATTTCAACGCCGAGATCATCGATGAGTTCCGCGCCAACGAAGGTCGCGTCGGCGGCATGTTCGAGGGCAACCCATTGCTGCTGCTGCATCACACGGGCGCGAAGTCGGGCGAGACCCGGGTCAACCCGCTCGCCTACCAGGCCGACGATGGCCGCTACGTGATATTCGCCTCCAAGGGCGGCGCGCCGACCAACCCGGCGTGGTACCACAACCTGCTCGCCCACCCCGACGTAAAGGTCGAGGTCGGCGCCGACACGATCGACGTCCACGCCAACGAGGCCAGCGGCGCCGAGCGCGAGCGCCTGTATAGCACGCAGGCCGAGCGCATCCCCCAGTTCGCCGAATACGAACAGCAGACCGAGCGCAAGATCCCGGTGATCGTGCTCACCCCGCGCGACGGCGGCGCCTAGCGCGACGCGGGCCGAGAACGCTCCGCGCTACGCGAGCGTGGCCAGCCGCTCGTGAACCGAGCGGACTGCGCTGGACCCCTCGCCGACAGCGGCGGCGACTCGCTTCATCGAGCCGCTGCGCACGTCGCCGGCCGCGAACACACCGCTCACCGACGTCTCAAACGACAAGGCTTGATTCGCGCTGCGCTCCGCGGGCAGCTGGCGGCCGGTGAGGACGAAGCCGCTGCGGTCCAGCGCGACCTCGTCCTCGAGCCACTCGGTCGCGGGGCTCGCGCCGATGAAGCAGAACAAGCCAGAAGATCCGAGCGCCCGCTGCTCGCCGGTCGTCACGCTCTTCAGCGTCACCTGCTCGAGATGCTGCTCGCCGTCGAGACGCTCGACTTCGACGCCCGTGATCAGCTCGATTCGCGGATCGGCCTCGATCCGCTCGATCAGGTACTGCGACATCGTCTCTGTGAGACCGTCTCGGCGCACGGCGATCGTGACCTGGCAGGCGTTCTGGGCGAGGTAGATGGCGGCCTGTCCGGCGGAGTTGCCGCCCCCGATCACGAGCACCGGCGCCCCGCCGCACACACGCGCCTCGAGGTCGGTCGCCGCGTAGTAGACGCCTGCCCCCTCGAAGCGCTCGAGCTCCTCCACGGCCAAGCGGCGGTAGAGCGCGCCAGAGGCGATGATGATCGCGCGCGTGGGGATCTCGCTGCCGTCGCGCAGGACGACGACGTGAAAGCTCGCCTCGGTCCGCAGGCCGGCCACTTCACAGGGCGCGTTGAGCTGCGCGCCGAGCCGCATCGCCTGCACGGCGGTCCTCCCTGTGAGGTCGCCGCCGGAGATGCCGTTGGGAAACCCCGCGTAGTTCTCGATTCGCGAGCTAGAGCCGGCCTGGCCGCCGATCGCCACCGCGTCCAGCGCGACCGTGCGCAGGCCCTCCGACGCACCGTACACGGCGGCGGAGAGCCCGGCGGGCCCGGTGCCGACGACCACCAGGTCGAACACGTAGCCGGGCGTCGGATGAAAAGTCAGCCCGAGGTGCTCGGCGAACGTCGCCGCCGAGGGGCGACGTAGCGTCTCTGTCGGCATGATCACCGCCGGGATGTCCTGCGCGCCGAGCCCCATGCCCGCGAGCAGCTCGTCGGGCTGCTCGACGTCCTCGACGTCGATCCACGCGTGGGCGAGATGCGAGTGCTCTGCGAACGTGCGCAGGCTCATCGCGTCGGGCGAGTAGCGCGACCCCACGATGCGGATCGCCTGGGCTCCGTCCTCCGAGCGCAGGATCTCGCGGCGCGCGACGAGCGCGTTGAAGATGATTTCAGCCAGCACCGGCTTGGCCCCGAGCAGCCGGCGAAACTCGAGCTCTGGGATCACGAGCACCCGGCCTGCTTCCGTCACCCGACAGCCCAGCGAGCGCTTCTGGCCCGTCAGGAGGTTGAGCTCGCCCGCGAAGCCGCCCGGGCCGTAGTCGGCGATGACGGGAGCCTCGGGGTCATCGAAGCGGGCGACCTCGGCTCGACCCTCCAGCAGCACGAACAGGTCGTAGGACGCCTCGCCGGCCTCGAACAGCAGCTGCCCGGCGGTCGTCGGCTGCTCGGTGCCGAATTCCGCGATCTCCGCGAGCTGTGCGGCGCTCAGCACTGGAAACGCGACAGCGTTCAGGTCGCCGCGCACGCTGCCGCCAGCCGCGCCGGCTCCCGGCGGCCTGGGCGCAGACGCCGCCACGACTACTGCCAGTACCGCTCGACGGTATCGGGCGGGCGCGCCCCGGCCTGATCGGGATCAGAGCCGGCGTCGCGCAGCGCGCGGCGCTGGCGCAGCAGGTCCCAGCAGACATCGAGTTCGACCTCGATCGCGCGCAGGCGCTCCGCGTCGGCCTCGAGCGCCTCGTCCGCGTCTTTGGTCTCACGGCTGCGCAGCTCGTGCTCCTCGGCGACCAGTCGATCGATTCGCGTCGCGATGCTCTCGTCGCTCATCGCCGCAATGCTATCCCTCCCGATCGGCGCAGCGCGCTACGATCGCGCCGTGTCTCGTGCAAGCGCGTTTGTCGATGAGATCGCCAGCGAGCTGGGCACCTGGCCGGGCGTGCACGTCGCTCGCGTCGCCGGCGGCCTGATCGTCGTGCGCTACGAGGAGCACGAGCTCGGTGTGCTCGACGAGGAGCGCGGCGCGGCGGAGCTGCGCTTCGCCTACCCCGAGCGCGACGAGCTCGTCGAACACGGCGACGCCGAGCCGGCCGAGCCGCTGCGCGACGCGGAGAACACGACCCACGACGTGCGCGGGCCGTCGGACATCACGGCCGTGCTCGAGCTGTTCGAGCGTCGCTACCGCGACCTGCGCGGCGAGGACGAGCCCTACAGCTCTAGCGACGCCGGCTGAGCCGCCGGCGCTCGTCAGCTGACACGCGGGCACGGCGGGCGCGGATCTGCGTCCGGCGCCCGGCCGCTCCGCTTATGCGCCCGGCTCCAGACGCACGAGCGTCTGGGTCCCCTCGGCATCCTTGATGTCGAACACCATCTCGCCGTCGTCGCCGCTTGCGAGATAGATCGTCTGCGGATTGGAGACGATGTGCTCGAGGTCCTCCCCGCTGTCGCCGGACGCATCCAGGCCGATCACGACGATGTCGTCGCCGTCGTCGTAGGTGATGCCACGCAGCAGCGGCCGCTCGGCCTCGATCTGTGCGCCCACGCCCTCGCCGTCGATCTCGACGGTCGCTCGCTGCTCATCGAGATCGCGGCTGAAGTCGTCGAAGTAGACTCGCCACTCAGACTTTGGGATCTCGCGCGTCGCCAGCGCCATGCTCGGGAGTCTAGATCTTCTGGCGCCAGGCGCAAGTCCAATTCCGCGACCATCGTCGCCAGTGCGCGCGAGCACCGCTTCGCCCGGCCAGCGAGCGGGGCGAGCGGTTGTCGAGCACGCCTGGACCAACCGGGTATAAGGATCAGGGAGCACCCGTTTCCAGCGACCCAAGGAGAAGGCCATGGCAGTCGGCGCAGTGACAGCAGACGGACGCGTTCGCGTGCTCGCGGACGGAAACGAGATGCCGATGCTCGGCCTCGGCGTCTGGCAGACGCCCGACGGGCCCGAGTGCGTCAACGCCGTGCGCTGGGCGCTCGAGCTCGGCTATCGGCACATCGACACCGCCCAGGCCTACGGCAACGAGGAGAGCGTCGGGCAGGGCCTGCGCGAGAGCGGCGTGCCGCGCGAGGAGGTCTTTATCACGACCAAGTTCTACCCCGGGGCCAAGGACCCGGCCGCCGAGGCCGAGCAGAGCCTGCGGCGGCTCGGCGTCGACCAGCTCGACCTCTACATCATCCACTGGCCGAAGGGCGGTCCCACCTGGGCCTGGCCGGGGATGGAGCGCGCTCACGAGCTCGGCCACGCGCGCTCGATCGGCGTGTCGAACTTCGACGTCGGCGAGCTCGAGCAGGTGACGGCGGCGGCGAGCACCGCGCCGGTCGTCGACCAGGTGCAGTTCAACCCGTTCGTGTACCGGCGGGCGCTGCTGGAGGCGTGCCAGGAGCGGGGTATCGCGCTGGAGGCCTACAGCCCGCTGGGGACCGGCCGGCACCTGGGCGACGCGACCGTGGGGCGCGTCGCGCAGCGCGTGGGACGCACGCCTTCACAGGTGCTGCTGCGGTGGTGCATTCAGCGCGACATTGTCGTCATTCCCAAGTCGACGCACCGCGAGCGGATCGAGGAGAACTCGCAGATCTTCGACTTTGTGTTGTCGGATGAGGACATGGCCGAGCTTGATGGGCTGGATGAAACCCGGGGGACCGGGAAGGCGCTTGAGCGGAAGTGGTGGTGAGGCCAATGCCCAGGAAAATCTTGATCACCGGTGCGAGTAGCGGATTCGGGCTCGGTAGCGCCCTGGGACTCGCAAGGGCTGGCCACGAGGTCATCGCAGCGGCCGAGAGCTGGCCCCAGGTCCGAAGCCTTCGCGCCGCGGCCGAAGACGCCGGCGTCACCCTCACAGCCATCAAGCTCAACCTCCTCGACGAGATCGACGTCCGCCACGCCAGCGCCTTCGACGTTGACGTCCTCGTTCTCAACGCGGGAGTGATGGAGGGCGGAGCTATCGTCGACATCCCGCTGGAGCGCGTTCGCGAGTCGTTCGAGGTCAACGTCTTCGGGCACCTGAAGCTGGTGCAGGCGATCGCGCCTCAGATGATCGCGCGCAAAAGCGGGAAGATCGTCTGGATATCGTCCATTGTCGGCATCGTCGTAGTCCCGTTCGTCGGGATCTACTGCGCGACAAAGCACGCCATCGAGGCGATCGCCGGGGCGATGAAGGGCGAGCTCGAGCCCTTGGGGGTCAAGGTCGCCACGATCAACCCCGGCGTGTACGGCACTGGCTTCAACGACACCGGCGTGGAGGCCACGATGCAGTGGTATGACCCCGAGCGCGCGCTGGTGCCGCTCCCCGACATCGCGGGTGCGCTGGCAAACCAGAACGACCCGCAAGAGATGATCGACGCGATGGTCGAGGTCATCCCAGCCGAGGAGCACCTGTACCGCACGATGCGTCCGGCCGAGGCGGTCGAGCAAGCCAAACAGTCGCAGGAAACCGAGTGGGCCCAGAATGTGTAAAGGGGACGCGAGGAGGACAAACCACCTGGGGTGGATCAGGCCCAGAAACGAGGACTCGACGAAGCAACCGCAGCCGGTCCGCTAATCCCAAACGCTAGGCAAAACGATCGCCCATCGCGCGGGCGGCGCGAAACGGCGACCTTCGGGTTATGAGATCGAACCCTCGGGTGGGGTCGACCCGCGAGGCCCCGGGTTTATTGGCTCGCAGGGGCGTTGGGGCGCCCCCAGTTGCGACCAAATTGATGCCCGAATTGATGCCCGCGCCGACCTACGTCGAGGGCGACCGGCTCACGCTCACTTCCGTCGCGATAGCGAAAGGGCGCACCTCGTTGGCGGTCGCGACCGGTATTCGTCCGTTGCGCTAGTGACCGTGGCCGGTCCTCGGACGCCTGCTCACCCCACGAAGCAGCAGTGCGCGAGTCTGTCGTGCTCTGTTTCTGTCGCGTCGCCATGCACTTTGTCCTGGTCCCGCGGTGACGTAGGATCCGGCGGATGTACAGCCAGATCGCCGCCAACAAGCGACGAAGCGTCATCGTCGTCGTCACGTTCTTCGTGATCTGGCTTGCGATCGGAGCCGCCGTGGGCTTCCTCTTCAAAGCCGTTGCCCACCCAGCAGTCAATCCCGCTATCGAAAATGCCCACCAGACCAGCTACGGCTGGGGTCCGGTAATCGTCGGCGTTGCGATCGGCGCCGTCCTCGCCGTCGGCGGGATCATCTACTCACTCAACGCCGGAGCCGGGCTGGTGCTTCGGGTCTCGGGGGCAGTGCCGGCCGATCCAGCCCAGTTCCAGCAGCTGAACAACCTGGTGGATGCACTGGCCATCGGCGAGGGGATTCCCAAGCCCGCTGTCTATGTGATCGACGACCCCTCGCCCAACGCCTTTGCCACGGGGGTCAGCCCGGATAAGGCAGCCATCACCTTCACGACGGGACTACTCGCGATCATGAACCGCGAGGAGCTCGAAGGTGTAGCCAGCCACGAGATGAGCCACATCAAGAACCACGACATACGTCTTTTGCTCGTGGTGGGAACCATGATCGGCATAGCCGCCCTGCTGGCCAGCATCCTGTGGCGCAGCGCATTCTATGCCTCGTTCGGGCGAGGCGGCGGCGGCAGGGACGGCAACCAGCTCGTGCTCGTGATCTTCGCCGCCGGCGCGCTGCTCGCGGTAGTCGGCTTCATCTTCGGTCCGCTCGCGCGCCTGGCGCTCTCACGCCGCCGCGAGTCGCTGGCCGATGTCAGCGGCGTGGAGCTGACTCGCAACCCGGTGGGTCTGCTTGGCGCGCTGAAGAAGCTGCAGCAGAACGACAAACCATTCAAGACCATGAACCACGCGACCGCGGCGATGTGCATCGACGACCCGTTGCAGCACCACGATGCCTGGTATCACCACCTCTACGACACCCACCCTCCGATCGAGCAGAGGATCGCAGCCCTCGAAGAGATCGCCTCGGGCCAGTCCGTCTAATCCAGCCGATCCGTCTAACGGCGGGGCTTCAGCCGGCTGGCGGCGGGCCCTGGGCGCCGGTGGCAGGCGGAGGGCCCTCGGGCGCGGCTGCAGGTACCGGTGTCGGGCTGGCCGCACCTGGGTCAGAACCGGCGAAGCTCACGTCGGGTACGGCGCGGTCCTCCTCGTCGGTGGCGAAAAACGCCACGCCCTTGAAGCCGAACGGCCCCGCGATCAGATTGCGTGGAAATGACTGCAGCGCGATGTTGTAGTCGCGGGCGCTGGTGTTGTAGTAGCGACGGGCGTACTCGATCTTGTCCTCGGTGGAAGTCAGCGTCTCTTGAAGCTGGAGGAAACTCTCCACTGCCCGTAGCTGCGGGTAGTTCTCGGCTACCGCGAACAGCGAACGCAGCGCTCCGGACAGTGCGTTCTCGGCAGGGGCGACCTGACTTGGATCGCCCGTCGCGCCGGCGGTGATCGCGTTGGCCCGGGCCTGGGTCACCGCTTCGAAGGTCCCTTTCTCGTGGGCGGCGTAGCCCTGCACTGTCGACACCAGGTTGGGGATCAGGTCGTGGCGGCGCTTGAGCTCGACGTCGATCTGCGACCACGCTTCCTGGGTCCGGTTGCGCTTCTTGACGAGACCGTTGTACCCGGCCCACAAGCCGAGGGCGAGCAGCACGACGACGACGATCACGACGATCAATACAGCCATTTGCGGAGCGGATCTCTCGGAGGTTGCGTGGTGGGAACTCTACCGCGTACGACGCGAGCTGGGCGCGTGGCGGCGGGCTTGTGTGCGGATGCGGCCTAGGCCTTCGACGGCACGGCGCCCGCGGCCATCGCCTTGCCGTAAGGTTCGACCGGGCGTAGCTGGGGTGACGAGGGACCTGCTCCGACGCCGAGACAAGCTGGTCGACGTCGAGTGATCTGGACGCCCGCGAATCGCTAGACCGGGCAGTTCGCGGCGGGATCCTCGACGATGCGCTGGAACTCGGACTGGAAGATGTCGCGGATCCGTGGATCCTCCTCCAGAGCGATCTCGCTCTGAGGTACCCAGAAATGGCGAGACTCGGAATCGAACCGAGGACACCACGATTTTCAGGGAGACAAGACAAGGCGAGGAAATGCCGCAAAGTACCTGCAAATCGGCGGTCAGCATATGGGAGCCCGACGCCACGATACACGCGGTTTACCGTGGTTCGCGTTGGGTTAAGGACCTCGCGGGGCGCCCAGGTTCTTTTCGGCAACCTGCAGGCTGCTGCTTGGAGGGCCAAGCGAGCGTGGTGTAGGCGTCGGCTCAGGCTGCTCCTCCTCGTCCTGAGCGCAAGCTCGGACCAGGTCCCCCCGCACGCTCGCAATTTCGCGAATGCAGAAGTAGGCGTTTGAGCCCCAAACGCGGTCATCGCGCCGCTCGCGGTGACAGTCAGATCCGCCGGCGGCCTACTCGGTGGCCAAGAGCTTGCCGGCTGCGACTCGCGCTCCAGGTGCACATCACTCTCTCGCGGCGTGTCAGCTACTTGATCTCGAGGGTGTTCGTGGCAATCCTCGCGAGCCCTGGCTCCTCCCGAGCCCTGGCTCCTCGCGGAGCAAACAGTAGGATCGGAGCACGCCGATACGGGACCCGGACAGCGCGGAGCACTTCGCCGCTCAGGCAGCGGATGGAGACAGGCAGCGCGCGGCTCTCGATGCTGGCTCTCGATGCTGCCCTCGATTGCGTCATCAGCATCGACGACAACGGGCGCGTGGGGCTGACCCCCCTAACGCTCGGGCTATCCCGGCGGGGCACTTTGCAGTCTGCCGCATGGTGCAAGCGCCCGGACGTGTGCACCATTGTTGCGATGTTCGTAGGAACACCCAATTCCGTAGAGGGCCAGGGATCGCGGTCGATGAGCTCGCTGCGGGCGACGCCCGGGCAGCGGCCGCACCTGCACGCTGCGATCTCCACGGATCATCTAGAAAAGGAGGCGCACCATGTCTGTCATCACTGAGCCGCGGACATCCGCAGAGCAGGTGGGCTCTGAAGCGATCCGTCCGTTTACCTTCCAGGCCAGGGAGGATGATCTCGATGACCTGCGTGCGCGCATCGCGGCCACGCGTTTCCCCGAGCGCGAGACCGTCAGCGATCGCTCCCAGGGCGCGCAGCTGGTAAAGGTCCAGGAGCTCGTCGACTACTGGGCTACTGATTATGACTGGCGCAGGCTCGAGGCCAAGTTGAATGCGCTCCCCCAGTTCATCACGGAGATCGACGGGCTCGATATCCATTTCTTCCACGTGCGCTCGCCGCATGCGAACGCGCTGCCGCTGATCATGACCCACGGCTGGCCCGGCTCATTCCTCGAGTTCGTGAAGGTGATCGGGCCGCTAAGCGATCCCGAGTCCCATGGCGCTCGCGCGGAGGACGCGTTCGATGTCGTCGTGCCCTCAATGCCCGGTTACGGCTTCTCGGCCAGGCCGCAGGCGACAGGCTGGCATGCCGAACGCATCGCCGGCGCTTGGGTGGAGCTGATGAGGCGATTGGGCTACGGGCGCTACGTCTCCCAGGGTGGCGACTGGGGTGCGCTCGTCACGGACGTCATGGGCCGCCAGGCGCCGGAGGGTCTCTTGGGTATCCATGTCACCACTTTGTTCGGCGCGATCCAACGGCCACCAACGCCGAACACGCAAGCGACCGTGCCTCCCGAGGTCGCGAACGCGCTCAAAAACGGTGAACCGGCGCCGGCGGGCCTCTCGGCCGAGGAAACGGCCGCCTATGAAGGGTCTAGAAACCTTGCCACGGGCGGCTCGGGCTTTCGGGCGATACAGGCCACGCGCCCGCAAACGATCGGCTACTCGCTCGCGGACTCGCCGGTCGGCTTGGCCGCTTGGTTTTACGAGAAGTTCACGGAATGGACCGACACGGACGGCGAACCCGAGCGCGCGCTCACGAAAGATGAGATGCTCGACGACATCACGCTTTACTGGCTCACGAACACAGCGGCGTCCGCGGCCCGCACATACTGGGAGAACAGCGCCCACAAAACCAAGGCCGGCGAAGTCTCGATCCCTGCCGCCGTGAGTAGCTTCCCAAGAGAGATAATCCCCGTAGCGCGCAGCTGGGCCGAGCGCGCCTACCCCAACCTCGTGTACTTCAACAAGCTCGAGAAGGGCGGTCACTTCGCCGCCTGGGAACAACCGGAACTCTTTGCGGGCGAGATGCGAGCGGCGTTCAGGTCGCTGCGCTGATCGATCCGGCCTCGTCGAGCCGGCGGCCGAGAGTGGCCGCCGGGTCGACTCCGGCTGTTCACCGACGAGCCGCGACAGCGCGGGGCGCTCGAGGTAAGACTGCTGCATACGCCGGCAAAGCAAGCGTGTGGAGCACGCCCACGCTGGCTGGTGCTGATCATCGTCCCTCGCGCAAGTCTGGTGCCGGAGTCGGCTTGAGCTCGCTTTGCTCCCGGCAAAGCAGGCGTGGACGGTGACGGCAGTTGGGTCGGGTGCCGCCGCCGTGCCTCAAGCGCGGGCGCACCACAGAGTGCCTCGCGGTCGCCTCGCATAAACAGCGCTCTTTGCGACAAGTTTTGCGCAGGCGGCGCTTGCCGACCTCGGAACTTGGGGGTAGTTTCTACGCGGGACCGTTATCGGCCGCTTCTGCTCGGATCTCTCGCGCAGGCTCCTGGGGCGCCAGCTCCCGCCGACCTCACGGACTGTTTCGTCGGTAGCGACAGAAACGCCATCTAGCCAGCAGGGCTCGTCCTGATCGCGGGGGTCTTGCGCGACTGACGGATCCTCCTATTCGGCTGCGTTGCCGGGCCGGCGGGCGCTTTCCCCACACCAGAGCAAAGGAGCACACGCAATGAGCACGACCGCTACTCAACATGATGATGTCGGGCAGCAGACGAGCAGCGACCCAACCGCGATTCGGCCGTTTCAGGTGAGCTTTCCCGAGGCGGAGCTCAGCGAGTTGCGCAGGCGAATACTCGCTACACGGTGGCCCGAGCGGGAGACCGTTGCCGACGATTCCCAAGGCGTGCCGCTCGCGACGATCCAGGAGCTCGCTCGCTACTGGGGGACGGATTACGAGTGGTCCAAGTGCCAGCAGCGGCTGAACTCGCTCCCGCAGTTCATCACCGAGATCGATGGCCTGGACATTCATTTCATCCACCGTCGCTCAAAGCACGAGGATGCGTTGCCGCTGATCGTCACGCACGGGTGGCCCGGCTCGATCATCGAGCAGCTGAAGATCATCGATCGGCTGACCGACCCCGCGGCACATGGTGCGAGCTCATCAGACGCCTTCGATGTGGTGATTCCCTCACTGCCGGGCTACGGGTTCTCCGGCAAGCCCACCTCTCCCGGGTGGGGTCCACCCCGCACCGCACGCGCATGGGTAGAGCTGATGAAGCGGCTTGGATACAAACGGTTTGTCGCCCAAGGCGGCGACTGGGGGGCGGCCGTCACGCAAGCGATGGGAGAACAGGCAGCCCCGGAGTTGCTCGGCATTCACTCCAACATGCCTGGGACCGCTCCGATCGACCTTGTAGGCGGGTTCGAACACGGCGACCCGCCGCCGTCCGGTCTCTCGGCAGATGAGGGACGCGCGTATGAGCAGTTGAGCACTTTCTACGCGAAGCATGTCGCCTACGCGCTGATCATGACGACGCGCCCGCAAACGCTGTACGGGCTGGCGGATTCGCCCATCGACCTGGCGTCGTTCATTCTCGACCACGGTGACGGTGCCGGACAGCCCGGGCTCGTAGAACAGGTCGTTCAGGGCAAACCCCCGGGCGACGTCACTCTGGATGACCTCCTCGACAACATCACGCTGTACTGGCTGACGAACACGGGCGTATCTTCGGCCCGTCTGTACTGGGAGAACAAGGCAGGCTTCTTCGACGCCAAGAACGTCTCGATCCCGTTTGCCATCAGCGTCTTTCCCGACGAGCTCTATCAGGCGCCTCGGAGTTGGGCGGAACGCGCCTATCCCAACAACCTGATCTATTTCAACGAACTCGACCGGGGCGGCCACTTCGCGGCGTGGGAACAGCCGCAGCTCTTCGCGGATGAGATGCGAGCGGCGTTCAGATCGCTGCGCTGACGGACACTGTGGAAACCCACTTAAGGAGGACAAATGGCTGCGGCAACTGATAACGGTAAGGCGCCGACGGTGGTGCTGGTGCACGGCGCGTTCGCCGACGGGTCGAGTTGGAACGGGGTGATCGAGCGACTGCAAGCGAAGGGTGTCGCGGTGACGGCTCCCGCGAATCCCCTGCGCGGGGTCACCGTCGACTCCGCTTACATCGCTGGGGTCTTCGAGGAGACGCCCGGACCAGTTCTTGCCGTATCCCACTCCTACGGTGGCGTCGTCGTCACGAATGCAGCCACGCAGGCGAAGAACGTCGTCGGTCTCGTGTATGTGGCAGCGTTTGCGACCGAGGAGGGCGAGGCGTTGGGCGCGGCCGACGGAGAGTCCAAGGACAGTATCCTGAGCAGTGCGCTCGTCCCGCTGCACTACCCAGGGACAGACGGCGGGGATGGGGGTGTCGAGTTCACGGTCGATCCCGCGAAGTTCCACGAGGCCTTCGCGGCCGACCTACCAGCCGAGCAGACCGCGCTGATGGCTGCCACGCAGCGGCCACTTGCCGAATTGGCGTTCTCGGAGCAAACGGGAGCGCCGGCTTGGAAGACACTGCCCTCGTGGACCGTCGTCGCCACGGGCGACAAGGCGGCCGGCGCCGACGTCATCCGCTCGATGGCCGAGCGAGCTGGCTCGACGATCACCGAAGTCGACGGCTCCCACGTGATCATGATCTCTCAGCCCGACGCCGTCAGCGAGGTGATCTTGAAGGCACTCTCTGCGGTCGGTTCGGTCGCAGCCGCTGCGTAGCGCCGTTGTCGGGCCCGGAAGAGGTCGTCGTCGAGTCGCGGTTCACGGGGGTGCGCAACCAACGAAAGGGGCAAACTCATGGCACAACCAACTACCGAGCCACCGATCACGTCGTTCGGTCCGGTCAAGCAGGTCGAGGCCGGGGCCCTGGACGTCGGCTACGTCGAGGCAGGCCCAGCTGACGGCCCGGCGGTGCTTCTCCTACATGGCTGGCCCTACGACATTCACAGCTACGAGGAGGTGACTCCGCTCCTGGCCCGGTCGGGCCACCGGGTGATCGTGCCCTACCTGCGGGGCTACGGCACAACGCGCTTTCTGTCTGAGGGGACGGTCCGCAACGGGGAGCAGGCGGCGCTCGCGCTCGACGCGGTCGCCTTGATGGATGCCCTCGGGATCGGGAGGGCGGTCGTCGCCGGGTTCGACTGGGGAGCGCGAAGCGCCGACATCGTTGCCGCCATGTGGCCGGAACGCGTCAGCGGCTTGGTTTCTGTCAGCGGCTACCTGATCGGCAGCCAAGCGGGCGCCAAGGTGCCGTTGCCCCCGGAAGCCGAGCTTCAGTGGTGGTACCAGTATTACTTCGCCACCGAGAAAGGGCGTGCCGGATACGACAAGTACCGCCGCGAGTTCGCCAAGCTCATCTGGCGGCTGGCGTCTCCACGATGGGATTTCGATGACGCGACCTTCGATCGGAGCGCAGCGTCCTTCGAGAATCCCGATCACGTCGCGATCGTGATCGACAACTACCGTTGGCGGCTGGGGCTCTCCACGGGTGAGCCAGGGTGCGGCGAAATAGAGGCGCGACTCGCTGAAGGGCCGGCGATCGCCGTGCCTACGATCACACTCGAGGGCGATGCCAATGGTGCGCCCCACCCCGAGCCGAGCACTTACGCGACGAAGTTCTCGGGGGCGTATGAGCACCGGACCGCAGATGGTGGAATCGGGCACAACCTCCCGCAGGAGGCGCCGAGCGTGTTCGTCGAGGCCGTCGAAGAGGTCGCCGCTCTGTGACGTGGTCGTGACATCAGGCGGTCTTGCATATGCAAAGCCAATCGATCAGCTTTTATGACGAAGGGAGCGGCCGTGTCGGACGAGACCACCACCAATGACCGGGACAAGGAGAAAGGGTCATGAGCATCATCGACGAGGCGCTGAGCGCGAATGCAACCATCGCCAATGACTACGATTCCGGCCGTGCGGGACCGCCTGCGCCCAAGATCGCAATCGTCACTTGTGCGGATCCCCGGCTGAGCAACATCGAGCAGATGCTGGGCCTCGCCGAAGCCGATGTCGACATGATCAGGAACTTCGGCACCGTGATAGATAACGACACGGTCCGGTCGCTTGTTCTCTCGACCAGGCTGCTGGGGACCCGAGAGATAATGATCATCAATCACACCGACTGCGGGATGCTCAGGTTCACCGACAGCGAGATGGAGGAGCGCCTCCGCAAGGAAACGGGGCAGGCGCCAATTGCGCCGGCAAGGTTCTACAGCTTCACCGACGCCGAGGCGAACACCAGGGAACAGATTCAGAAGGCCAGGTCACATCCATGGATCTCACAAGACGTTCCCATCAGGGGGTTCGTCTTTGACGTCAAAACCGGGCGGCTTAGCGAGGTGTTCGCGGACGGGGAGACCCCCACTAGTGGTTAGTAAGGGCGTCGCTGCCACAATCGCGGAGATTGGCTCGGATCGCGTGATGTTCTCAACCGACCACCCATTCGAGACCATGCAGGAAGCCGCCGGCTGGTTCGATGCATCGCTTCTCTCCTACAACGACAAGTTGAAGGTAGGCCGGGGTAACGCCGAGCGCGTATTCGGCATCGAGTCCACACCTGGTACTGACCGCCTCGCCACTGGGGTCGCGACAGTGTCCTAGCCGCCGGACAAAGTCAACGCGCCTACCAATCTGCTTGACGGGCGCAAGTAACCAATCAGGAGGCCCAAATGTCCACCGTGCATCCAACACAAAGCGCTCTGTCGGCGATTGACAGCGGGAACGTTTGGACCAACTCCGAGCGGCTCACGGCCGAGCGACTGCGCGGGAGCGTCGTGCTCGTCGACTTCTGGACATACTCGTGCGTCAACTGGCTGCGGACCCTCCCGTACATCAGGGCCTGGGAGGAGAGGTACCGCGACCGTGGGTTCGTGGTGGTTGGCGCGCACGCGCCGGAGTTCGGGTTCGAGCACGACGTGGAAAACGTGCAACGCGCGACACGCGAGCTGGGCGTCGGCTACCCGGTGGTGCTCGACAACGAGTTCACGATCTGGCGGTCGTTCGAGAACCATTACTGGCCGGCCGTCTACCTCGTCGATCGCGAAGGGAGCGTGGGCTTTCATCATTTCGGCGAGGAGGCCTACGAGGAGACCGAGCGGGCGATCCAGCAACTGCTAGACATCGAGGAAGCGACTGTCCGCGTCGATACCGACGGCCTCTTCGAGGCTGCTGACTGGGACACACTCGGATCGCCGGAGACCTACCTGGGCTCGGCCCGCAGCGAGCGCCGCAGCGACCCGGATGCTGGTCGCCTGGCGCTCAACCACTGGTCGCTCACGGGCGCGTGGTCGGTCGGCAGCGAGGCCGCCGTGCTCGACGCGGCTGTGGGCTCGGTTAGGTACCGCTTCCAGGCCCGCGACGTCAACCTTGTCCTTGCACCGCCGTCCCCCGGCGCTGCGGTCAGCTTCTCCGTGCGCATCGACGGGCAGGCGCCTTCCGATTCCCACGGCCTCGACATCAACGCGGCCGGCGAGGGGACCGTCTCCGAGCCCCGGATGTACCAGCTCGTCCGCGAGCGAGGGGCAGTCAGCGAGCGCGACTTCGAGATCACGTTCCTCGACCCGGGCGTGCGCGCTTGCGTCTTCACGTTCGGCTGATACGCATGCGTCAGGCGCTCGGACATCGAGCGGGCGCGGCGCTGCGCACGGACACACGAGCGCAGCAAAGATGGCCTCGAGGCACCGCCAAGCGATCGTGTCTCGACAATTACAAGACCAGAGGAGGTTGCCATGAGCACCAACGCTCCACAGGCTCAGGGACTCAAACGCACCGATATCCAGGAGCACGACCTGAGTGTTCTCGGACGCAAAGTCATTCAGAACCGCGTCGACGTTAGCCCGGACGCACCCGTCTTTCGGCACAAGCACCCGGGAGAGGAGGTCATCTATGTTCTGGAAGGATCGCTGGAGTACGACGTTGACGGCCAGTCGCCGACAAGGGTCAGCGCCGGCGAGGGCCTGATGGTACCGGCCGAAACGGTCCACGCGGCGAGGAACGTCGGCAGTGGCAACGCGACGGAGCTGGCCACGTACATCGTCGAGAAGGGGAAGCCATTCCTCGTAGCAGTCGACTGAGCGGAGAGGTCTGTCCGGCCTCCTGTAGGCCCGCGCTGCCGACGTCGTGGTCGGCGATCTGCCCGAGCTGCGGCCACGGAGGGCATCGAAGTCTGAGCTAGCGTCAGCCCTCCGATTGGCCTTCGAGCGGCCGAGCGATAGCCCTCCTTGCCAGCGAAAGCAGGCATCTCGGTTGATGCTCACCATACGCTCGAGTCGGACGACTTCCGAGCGCGTCCGTTGGCAGCCGGCACACGCCCGCTTACGCGGCGCAATGCGGAAGTGTCCGAGCCGACCGTGTCAGCGCTCTTCTTCGGCCGTGGCAGGAGCCTGCGGCACGTCCGCCTTGCTGCCTATGCCACGACCGGCGCGGCAGGATCGCGGCCCGCGCTGTGACGCGTGGGCCACGATCCCGACTACAGCCCCGCTCGAACACGCAGACATGAATCAAACAGCCACGGCCGACTCAACGCCAGGCTGATCCGCTGGCTGTGTTTCGGTCCGCAGAAAGGCGAGCAGATCGGCGTTGAACCGGTCTTTGTGCGTGTCGGTCAGTCCATGTGGTGCCCCCGGGTAGTAGATCTCCTGCGCGTTGGGGATGAGCCGGGCGGACTTCCTCGCTGCATCGTTGACCGGGACGATCTGATCGTCCTCGCCGTGCAGCACGAGCGTCGGAACGTCTATCTTCATGAGGTCTTCGGTGAAGTCGGTCTCCGAGAAGGCCCTGATGCTTTCATAGGCGCCCCGCAGGCCAGACTGCATGCTCCAGAGCCAGAACTGCTCCAGCACGCCCTGTGACACTTCGGCGCCGGGCTTGTTGGCGCCGTAGAACGGCGTCGCCAGATCCCTGTAGAACTGCGAGCGATCCTTTAGGAGACCTGCGCGCAGACCGTCAAAGACGGCGATCGGCAGTCCCTCCGGATTGGCTGCGCTCTTCACCATGATCGGCGGCACGGCGGAGATGAGCGCCGCCTTCGCAACCCGCTCGGTCCCGTGACGGCCGATGTAACGAGCCACCTCTCCACCTCCGGTTGAGTGGCCGACCAACGTGGCATCGGTGAGATCGAGCGACTCGATCACCGCCGCCAGATCATCGGCATACCCGTTCATGTCGTTACCGGCCGAGGGCTGGCTCGAACGACCATGGCCGCGTCGATCGTGTGCGACGACCCGATACCCGTTTTCCGCGAGAAAGTGCAGCTGGCCGTCCCATGCGTCAGCGCTCAATGGCCAACCATGCGAGAACGTCACGACTGGGCCGCTACCCCAATCCTTGTAGTAGATCTCGGTGCCGTCTTGGGTGGTGATCGTGCTCATCGTCTGTGCTCCTTTGCCTGTGTGAGTGGGAAAGCCATCAACTGGACCGGCAACGGACCGGGCAGGAGGACCTGTGTGCTGCGAGGCGGAGCGTAGCGACGCTGAGCGGCAGGGATGCCTTTGTCGGACAGCCGGGATGGCGATGCTTCAGCGGGGGTGGAGCGCGAGCATGGACGTGCGCGGAGCCGATCGAAGCTCGGGCGAGCCGGGGAGGGACGACGAGCGCGGAGGTCGCGGAGCGATGAGAACAACGACGACTCGACATGCGCGAGAGCCGGCCGCGCGCCGTGTGGACCCTAGCTGGCGGGCAGGTTGACGAGTTGGAGCTCGGACAATCCTTCGAAATGTCGCCGGTTGCCGGTCAGCAGAGGCAGGCGATGAAGTCGCGCCGTCGCAGCAATCCAAGCGTCATGGGCATGGACGTTCTGCCCCAACTCGGACGCTCCGAGAGCGTGGCCGAGGGCTCGCGCCTCGGCCACGACCTTGGCCCACTCCTCCGCCAGATCATCGGTTGACGGGACAACGACGAGCGAATTGATCGTCGCTCGGAGCTCCCTGCGCTTCTCCTCGCCGTATGCGTTGAGGATTGCCCCCTTCCACATCTCCGCAACGGTCACGAAGCAGACGGCCGGGATCTTGTCGGCAACCAATGGGCGCCAGCTCGGGGCGCGTGGCGAGTTACGGACGAGGTCGATCAGGACATCGGTATCGAGCAGTATTCCGTCCACCACTCAGCCCTCCCGACCCACCTATCCCGGACGGGCACGCGTCACGCATCCGACTTCGCCGCTCGGATCCACTCAGCGGCTTCATCCGCTATGTCCTCAGCCGCAGCTCCGATATCGAGCAAAGGCTCAGACGAGCCGACGCCACGCTCAGCGGCGAGCTCTTTGATGCTCTTGCGCTGGCTAAAGACCGTGGGATCGAGGCCGAGGACCTCGTACACGACAACCAGCGATTCGACGACGATCCGACTCGGCTCGTCGCTCCCAGGCTGGAACTCCCCCTCGCCCGCGACCCGCACGTACTTCGTGATGGCTGCCAGTACCTCGTTGCGAAGATGCTCGGGAAACAGGCAAGTCACGCTTGGCCGCGGGAGGCGGTCCACCCGGCACTCAAGGCGACCCACATCAACCATCTGCATCTTTCCCTCGACGACGGCGTGCCCCGTGACGGGCTGCTTGATGAGTCGGCGGGCGGCGCCGATCTTTCCGTCGTCGATTGTGGCCGTCTCGGACTGACCATTGCGCGAGACCTCGAGCCTGATGTGGCTTATGCCCCTCGTGATCGCCGGCCGAAATTTCTCGATCGCCCGAAGGACTCCTCGGTCGAAGCCAGTCGGAAGGGAATCTGAGCTGTCGTCGAGCGCGTTGATCCCAGTCACGAGCGCGCCCAGCGCCTCCTGTCCGAGATGGGGACCGACGTCGAGACCGTCGAGCACGCCGCCAAGGTCTGTCGCCCTGTCGGCCAGCTCAAGGTCGAGGATGAAGCTTCCCGGCCGTGGCGCTGCCACGACTTCCAGCTCGGTTGCCGCCTCGATGAACTTCTTGACGCGTCCCGGTTGGCCGCTTGAGCCCGAGGCGAGCACGGTGGCGACATCTCGAAGGACCGAATGCACCTGGCCGCCAACGCGAAGCAGCTCAGAGAGTGGCAGCCGACCTCGGTCGGCTGGTCCACCTTCGAGCTGAAGGCTGAGCCTGGTCGAGTTTGATCCTGGCATACACGCTCAGCGTAACCCAGCGTGCGGAAGCGGGCCGAGCGCTGCACGATGGCTCGCACCTGCGAACAACCGCATGTGCAGCGTGGGTGCAGGCGCAATCAACTACCTGGGGCCGCAGCCACCGAGCCCAGGCGCAAGTCCGCGCACGACCCAGTCGAAGCTCAGAAGTAGCCCGCAAGTGAGGCCGCACGGCGGCGCTCGACGGCGTAGAGTGCCCCGCTCAAGGTGGCGGGATGCCACGCGGAAGGGCTCGTCAGGGGCGTTGCGTCGCGAATAGCGCGACTGAGAGGGATCTCATGTCTATTAGAAGGATCGGTGTCCGTTCGACAGCCGTTGGCCTCGGCGTGCTCGCGTCGATGGCGTTGATGGCCGCTCCGTCGTGGGCGGCTAAGGGCGGCAACAGCGCCAACGCTGCGCTCTGCGAAGCGGGCGGCTATGCGGGCGTGCTGCTGGCGCAGGACGGAAGCGCCTTCAAGAACGAAGGCAAATGCACGAGCTACGCGGCCAAAGGCGGGCAGCTCGTAGGGCTGGACGTGGTCGCGGGAGCGGCGTCAGGAGGATTCTTCCCGGTCACGTGCTCGGGCTTTGGGGTGCCGGTGCCGCCGGGAGCGTTTGGCGAGTGCCAGGCCCTATACACGGGTGGCAGTGGAGAGTCTATTATCGTCAGTTTTCCCATCGCAAGCACCTTCTCGGTGTCCTCCGCTCTCCCATGCGAGTTGTCCGGCAGCCATCTCGTTTCGCTGGGGCTGTCGGTAGTCGACAAGACGGGGGCCAAAGTGCTCTTCAACGCTGGGGGATTCCCTCTGCCGAGCGGCTGCTAGATCGACCTGCGCAGGGCTACGGTTCGGCCTCGCGCGTTTCACGTCTTTACGTCGGCGGCCCGGCCCTCGCGGTCGGGCCGCTCAGGGCAACGGGGAGCCGAGCGGTGGCCTGTCCCCCTCAGCCCGGCACGCAGGCGAGGGCATGCGCAGCCGCGCGCGCCTCGTCAAAGCCGGTGATCTGCTGCTCGTGGCCGGGGCCGGTGAGGAGGTAGCGGTCGACGCCGAGAGCCTGCAGCGCCACGTCGCCGCGGGCTGTGGCGATCGTCAGAAACGCACCGGGCCTGGTGATCCCCAGGGCTCGCGCTCGCGGTCTGCTCCGGTCATGCGCGCAATCGTACTCGCGTCTGCCCGCGGCCGGGGGGTCAACTACGCAGCAGATCGCCTACTCGCCCATGAGCCAGGCTTACGGGTAGGTCGCGCTCCACGACGGGTTCGTACCGGTATTGATCCCGAAGTACCTCGCGTGGACGAGGACGGTGTCGCTTGCGGCGAAAGCAACCGTGTCTGTCGTATCCGAGCAGCTGTTGGCTTTCGTCGTGACGGTACACGTGATCGCTGTGTTGGATCCGTCCTTTTGCACGGTGAGCACCGTGGTTGTGCTGACGGGCGCTGTGAAGTGGGCGGTGAAGTTCCGCAGCGTGCCTGCCTGGATCATCGGAGTCGGAGTCGACTGCGCATACAGGGACATGTTAACGCCGCTAATCCCGACGTTGCCGCCTATGCCGCCACCGACGACGCCGCTGCCAGCCGGTCCCGTGGCACCTGTGCCGCCCGTTGCTCCCGTAGCGCCTTCTTTGCCGGTCGCGCCGGTGACCCCGACCGTGCCGCTCGAACCCGTCGCCCCATTTGTTCCGCTGCTGCCCGCGACTCCTGTCGCCCCGGTTTCACCCGTCGCTCCGGTGGGCCCGGTGTCCCCCGTCCCGCCGGTGAGGCCCGTTGAGCCGGTCGCTCCGGTATCGCCGGTCTGACCCGTCGCACCTTCCGACCCAGTTGGACCGGTCGCACCAGTGGCCCCGGTCGTTTCGGCCGTGTAGGTGATCTGCACTTCCGGCTGGGATTCCGGCGAGGCGCTCATCAGGGTTGCAGGCCCTTCTGGGGGCCTGACCGATTCACCCCCGCCCCCGCCCCCGCCCCCGCCGCGATGTGCACCGGCGCCGCCCCCTCCGCCGAACAAGCCGCCGCCACCGCCACCGCCCGTGGACGTGCAGAGATCGGTTTCGAAGGTTTCTTCTGGCCCTGTATAGCCAGGTGGAGGTCCCGAACCTCGGCCTCCCACACCGCGGGCGCCATTTTCACCGCTTCCACATCCAGCGTTGCCGGCGCCACCTCGGCTCCCGAGGATGTCCCCTCGTTCGCCGGCGCTTCCAGTGTCTTGATTTTCATGCCCCTTTTCATCGCCGGCGCCGCCTTCTCCACCCGGAGCGGCTTTTAGTTCCAATCCTTCAAGGACTTCCCCCCCGGCCCCGCCACCACCGGCACCTACAACAAGTCGAGTGTCGGGAAAAGACAGGCCGGCAGAGCGCGGTGCCGTCCGAACATCGGACGCCCCACCGCCACCACCAGCACCACCGGGTGCTGGACGGCCTGCCGCACCACCGTTGAAGCCGCCACCCCCGCCGGCGGATTCATTCTGGCCAACGCCTCCGACCTCGACATAGAGGGTCTCCCCGGGGGAGACGCTAACGGGGGTTGCGATCACCGACGCATCGCCCCCGAATGCTCGATGCACAGGACCCGCATCACCCCCGTGTCCGCCGACGGCTCGGACCTCGACGGTCGTGATGTTTCTCGGCACGACGAATGTCTGCTCACCGTCGGTGTAAGTGAAGGTCTCAGTGGTCGTCACTGCTTGAGCCGTCGGGGCAAACAGCGCGTATGCGAAAGCACAACCCGCGAGCAGAACCACCCCACCACGCGTCGGGTGCAGAGCTCTCGCCCAGATCGCAGAATGTGTCGACGCTCCCAGGAACATCTCGCCTCCCCTCGGCTCGGCGCAGCCGGGACGATGGCCGAACCCGGCTCACTTGTTCGTCAGCGGGCACCATACCCCGCGCCCCCGACGGCGATTCGTGACGACAGGGGTTGAGCCCGCGCCCTTGGCGGCGTCCGGTCGCGGCTCGTTTGCGAGCAGCGCTCACGCGCTCGCAGCGGCACGCGGTCGGGATCCTCGGCGACCGCCTGGCTATCGGTGGCGGGGCGAAACGATGACGGCAGCCGGGAGCGCGGCGTGGGTCACCGGGTTGTGTTTGCCGAGCAGGCGGGCAAACAGCCTCGCCGAGAGTGCCGAGGGCCAGCGCCCGCGACGTTTGGCGTACCAGATCGTCCCGCCTCCCCACGCCAGCGCGCCGAGCACCAGGAACGCGGCGCAGTATCCGTAGCCGCCCTGGCTGCCGCACGCCCACGCCACCCACCACGAGCACCAACCGGTGACACGGGCCAGCGTCGGTCCGAAGCGCCAGCCGACCCATGCGACCACCGCGAGCAGGCCGAGAACACCGATCACGCCGGCGAGCGGGCCGGGAGAAGCGGTCGGGAGGACGTGGGGCGGCATGTCGGCTGGTCTACCAGGCGCTTGGGACGGGACGCTCGGATGGGCGAGGACAGGCCCGCGATAAAGCGAGCATCGTCGCTATGCAATTCTTCGCGCAGAGCGGCGGCCGGCGCGGTCGTGGCGGGCGGTGCACGCGAGCCCTTACGCTCTCCTCATACGGCAAGCGGCGCTATCGTCCGCCGGATCTCGGAGTTGCGCGCCGTGAGGCGCCGCGTCGTCGAGCATCAGTGGTACTCACTGCGCCCATTCCCCTACTCTGACCTTGGGAAGGATGTGGTTCTGGATGCGAGCGAGTTTCGCTTGGAGACGTGCCCGCGGATCGAGGCCGCGTCCGACAGACAGAAATACGTCCTCTTCGCCCTCGGGTCCTCTGACCCGGACGGTGATCCCGGCGTTCCCGGCCCAATCGTCCACCTGATCGTGCGTCACCTCCCCCTGGAGTAGCTGCCCCGCAGTCCGCACAAAGCCGTTCAGTTCGTCTGCGATGGACTCTGGCGTGGTGACTTCGACGGCGGCCCCCGAAGTGGTAGCGGCCGGAGACCTTAGCTGGCGTAGCGTTTCGGTGAGCCACGCAAGCTGTCGGTCGTAGTAGGCCTCCTCCTGTCCGGGTAGGTGCCCAGGAGGGTTGCCGCGGTAGTCATTGACGAGCTCGGGCGCGACCTTCGTCAGCAGCTCGTGCGTGTTGCGTACCTCCCAGTGGTGTATGGCGCCGAGGAACCACGTATCACCCCGCGTGGGACGCTGTCGTACGAGTGCCGCGTGTGCGGCGATTCGGTCCTCCAGCCACGGCTCTAGCGGAATCGGCTCCTCGCCGGGGCGCGGACGTTCGCTGATCTGGTCCCACCGGATCGGCTCGTGCTCCACGACTGGGCGATGCCGCTCCACCCCGGCTAACGAGCCATACGTGTCGGTGGCGTCTGCGCGCCGTCGTCGTTCGAGGTGCCGCTCAACCGCGGCAGCTAGTTGGGCCGCGACTGCCGTGCAATCGGATCGGTCTGCATCGACCGACAAAGTGTCCGCCAGGAAGCTCGGTAGCCCAACTTCGTCAAGCCGGACGGGCAGAACCCTGACTTGCTTGGACTGAATGCCGTGCGTCACGGCCAGTGACAGCTCCTTCTCACACCATGGTGATTTCACCGAGTGTTCAGAGATCACGGCGATAACGAAATCTTCGTCGCGTATGGCATCGCCGATTCTGCGGATCAGCGAGTCGCCGATCTGCAGATCGACCCGGTCGATCCACACGCCGACGCCATGTTCGTCCAGCATTTGCACCAATGCGAGTACAAACGCCTCGTCTTGGTGTGAATAGCTGATGAACGCTGTTGGTTGTCCCAGGTCGGGCGAGCTCGCGTCGATCAACTCGGCTATCGCCGGTGTTGGCTCCGCTGGCAAGGGCGCGGCCGGCGGGTAGCTGATAGCCAGAAACTCGGCAAGCGTATTGATCTCCCGGTAGCGTCGTGCTCGTTCGAGGTTGACCTCCATGGACCACTCGCCCGTCTCTGCACTGCCAAAGGATGTCCATAGCTGCCCGGCTTCATCGCGTATCAGCGTGCCCACACGTGTTGACGCGGGGTCGCCCGACTTGATTCCTAGGTGGTCGCAAACTCGCTCGCCGGTGATCGACAGACGCCCGAGTTCAGTGGCGGAGGCTGGCGTAAACTCGGCGGCGCGTTCGCCGACATACCGAACCGCGGATACAAAGCAGTCGAGGTCCTCGGCCGCCCTGGGTAGCCGGGTCAAGCCTTGGAGACTGACGCCTACGACAGTATCCTCACGCAGTTGAAACTGATGGGTGCGAGCCGTCGCCGGACGCACGAAGCCCTGTTCAGCGAGGTCGAGGTAAACGTCGCGTGCCTCGGTGTGCGAGTCATCCCATAGTTGGCTTACGTACTGGAATAGCGGCCACTTCCCTGTCGGTGCGAACGCCTCATACAAGCCTTCCAGCATCTTGTGATGCGGGGCCGCGGCCACGCTGTTGCTCGGCTCCTGGCCGGCTGTCCTCACTTGCGCGAGCGCCCGTTGATAAGAGACGCCATCCCGTGTTACTAGCTCGCGGGCGAGACGCTGCTGCTTGCGGTTGGGCTGGGCTGACACTTTGCTTCTCCTTTCACCGTGGCGTCCCATGCCCGCCATGAAAGGGTCATAGCGTCAACCCCGACGGCTGAGCCGCTTCCCCGGCTAATGCGCATGGACATGGGCCATAGCGCAAACGGGACGCTTCGGGAGCGCGCCTAGAAGATAGCGCGGTCCCGAGCTAAGTCAAGTCTCGAAGCGTCCCACGTCGCGCAACTCGGAGCCCGGCGCACCCGCCTGCACCTCGTCGCCGTATGCGTCACGGGGCGAGGGCTGTCGATTGATCGCGGGTCAACTGGATAGCGTGAAGCGGAGATCGTGGACGATCCGCTGCAAACCCTCCTGATACTCGAGCTGCCGATGCGCGCTCGTCCGATACGGAAAGCAAAGGCACTTCCAGCTGGTGCCCGTGTGGGCAGACAGCTCTACGGCTTCGGCGACGAGCGCTTCCAGGCTCTTCAGCACGCCCACGACGATTGCCGGCTTGTCCGCGCTGATCGCCTTCGCGATCCTCGCGACTGCTTCGCGGACGTCAGCATCGTCCGCGCGGCTAGCGGGCTTATCGTCTCGCTTTGTTGAGAAGTCGTCAAGGAAGAAGCCGGCCTCGGCGAATCTTTTGAGGAAGGCTGCCGGCTCTTCCGGGAAGCCGAGCTCTTTGACAAGTACGGGGACCGTGCTCTTAACAGGCTGGACTTTGCCGTATAGAAGAAGCCTCGAACCGGCGGAGGTGACTCGCCAACGAGCAGCACCCGCACGCCGCGTGCTGGTCGGTACTCGTCCCGAATCGCCTCAAGGTCGCCGTTCATGGGAATGCCCCGTGAGTGAGCTAGAGCGCGTGCTCCTTGGCGCGGCTGTAGAGCAGGGAGAGGAGCCGTTGCTCGAGCGGCGCAGGTGGGGGACGGTTGGCGCTCACGCTAAGCCTGATTTCCGCGCGGCCCGAGAGAAAGCCAAGGTTGTCGAAGTATGCCGCGCGGCTGATTCGTGTTCCCGGCCGCGTCCCGACGACCATCACGCGCCTCCAGTAGCTCCCTGGTACGTTCAGTGCTCGCGAGGGCAAGAGTTCGTCCACCACTTTGTAGAAGCGAGCGCCTGGCAGCGATTCGAGTTCGTGCGTCTCGCATAGGCGGCCCCGCTTGCTGTCGTCGGCCGCGACCGAGCGCGATGCCAGTTCAGACGTCGGCCAGATTTCAACATGGGAAGCGAGGCTGATGACGTCGCTTTGGATGCCTTGGGATCTTCGTGCAACAACGAGCAGCGTGGCTGGCGGGCTGTGCGCACACCGGGCATAGGCGTCACTGTCGACGCCGGGGGTGTCACCTTCGACTTCGCCTTCGACCGCCTTGAATCCCGGCACGTCCGAGGCTTTGAGGTTGATCGACTCGGCATACCGCTTGGCCGACGGGAGGCTGCCGCACCCCGCGAGGAGTGCGCTAGCCAGCGCGAGGCACATCGCGGCGCGGGACATGGCCCGGATCATGTCAGTACGTGGAGTGCTGGGGGATCATGATGAGGCGGTGCCCGCCGCGCGTCCCGGTCGCTACAGGATCGAGGAGTCGTGCACGATTACGAACGGATCGCTGCTCAGGCCCCCTGGACGCTCGCACTCGGCACCCGGTCATCCTGCCCGAGGCAGCGGATTGATCTCACAGGCCCGTCCGCGACACATCCGCCCTGCGAAGGAATATCTCACGATGGCCCGCAATCCCAAGCGGAAGCGCAAACGGCCGGGAGTTCTTGGCGACCACGAGCAACGAAGGCGCGTGCTAATCCCGCCGATCATGGCAGCGGGACCGATGCGCTCGCACTCCTGGCATTACGAGATGCTGCCCGACTTCTTGTGGATTGCCCTGATGCTCGGCCGGCGCTCTGATTGGCGCGCCGTCGACAGCGCTCTGAACGTCCTCGACCGGTTTGTCCCCGACGGGCCACGATTTGCCGACGGCCGTCTGAGTACGTTCGCGCTCGTTCCGCAAGAACGGCGAGAAGCTGCGCGCGACGCCCTACGAAGCGAGGCGCCACATGCACTCCCAAGCGCGTTTGGTCACGCGCTCGGCCTATACCCACGATGCCCGGCGCTCTGGCTATACCAGGACTGGCTGACCGAGCCTGAACCGGACCAGGAGGTCGGGGCCGAGCTGCTGCGGTCGCTAGTCGCAGACAACGCCGACAAGACCAGCGTGCGCTCCACCCGGCTTCGCATGGCCGCCTTCTCGCGTCGCGCAGTACACGGCCAGTTTTCCCACCCAGGCACCGGCGTCTACGAACTGATCCCCAAGTACCCGAACGACCTGACCGACGATGAGCAGCGAGCGGTCGAGTCAACGATCCGCGCTACGTGGCTCAGCCTATTCGGTATTGAAGTAGACGCACACCCCGACCTACTTGAGTGGCCGCGCGAGTTCTGGCGACGTAGCCGCGAGCTTGTCGGGTGCAGCGTCGCGTTTCAACGAGAGGAGCGAGAGATGCCAGGGACAGACGGCCCAATTGATCCCGAGCCCCTGATGCGAGTGTCGGAGATGAGCGCGATTCTCGTCGCGCTCGATGAGCTTGGTGATCGACTCCGCTCGGAGAAGCTCGCCTTTCTAAGCGATCCCGAAACGGACGAGCCCAACGAAGTGCTGCTCGGATTGGCTTCGAGAATGTACCGACTCCTCTACGCCTTCCTTGAGCGACCGTCGGCGTGGGCACCCGACACGGCGGCATTGCATCTGCGTCCCCTAGTGGACGCTCGAATCCTCTCGGGCTGGCTGATTTCCAAGAACGACGCGGCGTTGTTCGAGGCGTATCGCTCGTTCGGACTCGGGCGCTTGAAGCTGCTGCACGAGCACATCAAGGACGACCTGGGTGACGATCCGCCCGAGAGCGCGCGCGAGATGCTTGAGCACTTCGACCGGCGCGTCAATCTTGAGTACGAAGATTGGACTCAACCCGTGAACCTCGGCGCATTTACCGATGCCAGCCAGCGGGATATGGCAATCGAGGCCGGCCTCAAGCGGGAGTACGATCTCTCATACGCCCCGTTGTCGAGCGCGAATCACGGCGATTGGCCTGCTGTCCGAGACGTCGATACGACCCTCTGCTCCGAGCCCCTACACCGCGCCCACCGGGTAGGAACCTTCGGCACACCCTCCCGCACGCTTAGGCCCGAGCCAGTGTTCGCCGCTCTCGGCCTCGCCCGAGATGGAATCGGCCAAGTGTTTGCGCACTATGGCCGCGACGTTCGCCCGGGCTTCGAGCCAATCGAGCACGCGCTCTCCGCCGCGGTTTACGAGCAGGACGAGCAGTCACCGGAGACGGCCGATCACTCCCCGAGCTGAGGCCGCCGGTGTCGTCAGACGTGACGCTGACTGAAAGGGCTGCTGGTCCGCAGCGAACCGGCGGCGCACTTTGCGCCCCTCGCGGTTTACCTGCAGGGCGCGCTGCTGCTCCACGAAGCCCTCAGCGAAGCCGCTGAACATACGCGGGCGCTTGACTTCCCCAAATTCCCGCGCTTGGCCACGACCGCCGCACGCTTTCTGAGCGCCGCACAAGCGGCGCCTGCCGAACGGGCGACAACTGATGCCGAGCGAAGCGCTCGGTCAGGTCTAGACCAGCTCGGCCCAGGGTTCGCGCCAAGTCAATGAAGTGCACGCTCGTAGACCCACCTGTAGACCCACCCTGGATGTTCGCAGGCGCTCGAGGGCGTCTGAGAACGTCTGAAAGCGCCCTTGACGTAGGTGATATGGCCGGCAGTTGCGGCGGTGAGCCGTTGATTACGAGTGAAGCGCGCCGTGGGCACGAGTTATCGCCCACTACCAGGTCGGGACACTCAAGAGGAGCAAGCTAGCTTCGGGGTCGCCCGGTAAATTCGTCGAGCCATTTCTCTCGTTCGCTTAGGGAGATCTCATCTGCACCTGTCATGCACACCAGCCATTCGCCGCCGGGGAGTAGCCCCAGCTGGCCGTAGGTTGTCTTGCCCCGAGGCATCAGACCCCCGAATACGTTGTTCAGCGCGCCAACCTGCCCGTCGTTGCTGATCCCGAGCAGACGCAGGTCGACGAGGTTGCCCAGCTCCAACAGAATCCCCTCGTCGGCTTCATGGCGGCCGGTCTCGTGAAGAGCCTCCACGTTGGCGAGAGCGCTCGCGTGCTCATCACTGTGAGTAACTACGGCCAGCGCCACGAACTGTCTTTAGGTCAGTTCGCCCGCGACGCGGACGGTGTAGAGGGCGTCGCTCGCCGGGATTGCGGGGTCGTGAGCGACAGCCGAGTACAGGCGTGCAAGCAGCGGTAGCTTTTGCTCCTCGTAGGTCTCTGCTGCCTGCCGGAGAGTCGCCTCCAGTAGATCCTCGGCCTCTGGTCGAAGCGCGCCGCGAGCGTCGAAGAAGCCGTCCTGCCGCGGCCTCTCGCCGCGTTGCTCGCGGGTACGAGCATCGGCCCCCATGATCAGAAGCGCGGCCCCTACTCGTTCTTCCTCGCGTCGGTTGAGCCGGCCAACGAGGACCTTTGCCGTGTGCTGCACCGCGACACCGAGGACCGCCCCAGCGAGGACGCCGACCGGGCCGAGGATCAGCCCAGTCCCCCCGCCGACAAGGGCACCGGCCAGATCCGTGCCGGCGCTCTGTAGCTCGCCAGTGAGTTGATCGCCCGTGTCCTCGTTCTCATCTGGCACAAAGCCAGCTTAGGGATAGGGCCCCGTGTCCCACCTCGAGTTCAGAGGGCGCCGGTTGTGGTGCCGTCAGATGCTGTCAGAGGCGCATAAGCACAGTCTCTCCCGTCCGCCAACTCCGGCATATACAGGCTTGCTCACAGCCCTATCAGGACGACACGAAGGGTTCGACACAAGGCCGCTCAGCCTCAAGTCCGCCAACAAATTGATGCCCGATTGATGCCCGCGGCGCCAATCGTGCCGAGCCAGGGCAAGAAAAAAGGCCCCGATTACCAGGGCCTTTCTTCATAGCGGGGGCGGGGTCTGTACGCATATCCCCGACGCTCCCAACCACATCTGCGTGCGCATGTACCAGGTCACGGAACTGCGCAAGCTGCCATGAACAGGCCGATTTCCAGCCTATTTGGGCCGCGAGATGTTCCTTCGGCCGCACGCGGGGACGCCAGCCTGGGTAGCCGCTCACAGCCGGTTCAATCCCAGCCCTAAAGACTTCCTAAAGGATTTGTCGACGCCTGGCCGACGTTCGGGCTCCAACCCCGACCGGACGACACTACGTCCTAGCTTGGCGGGGTGGTGCCGCCGGCGGACGCGTGGGCGGTCGCATGTGTCGGCCAAGCGAGCGTCCCGGTTTCCGCGCGGAGCGGGTTGGTCCGTCTTCGGGCCTCGATGCCCGCACCTGAGCGCAAGCAGGCGTGAGAAAGCTACAGTCGGGCGGATGAAAACGCTCCACACTGCGTATCGGGTCACTGACCTGGCCGTCTCGCTGGACTTCTATTTCGCGCTCGGTTACCAGGAGGTCGGGCGGATCAGCGTCGCGGACGGGGCGAGGCTGGCGGTGCTCAAGTTCCCGGGCGAGGACGTCGTCACGCTTGAGTTGGTTCACCGACCGGCCGGCGGACCGGTGGAGGTTGGCACCGGGTTTAGCCACCTCGTCGTCCAAGTAGACGATCTCGCCGCCACCGTTGACGTGCTGTCACGACGGGGGCTGCAGCCGGAGCCGGAGCAGCAGCCCGCAGGGCCCGACGGTCCGCGGACGTCGTGGCTCAGCGACCCTGATGACTACCGGATCGAGCTGGTGCAGTGGCCAGCAGGGCACGCCGATGGGATCACCGCGGCCGACTTCGGCTAACCCCGCATCACGTGCCAGCCAGCCGCATGTCGCCCGTCGCCGGAGGAAAGCGCGTCTGGCGTGCCGATGATTGACGTCCGGTGTGAAGCGGCGGGCCCAGCAGCCGGTGCCGGGCGCCGTGCCCCAGCCGCTCGCCAACCGCCCGTGCGACGCAACTCAACCGCGAACGAGGTCACGATCAGGTCCCCGCGTTCGTCGGAATCAGCTGGCCAGCTCCCGCTCGAGCTCGTCGAAGCACCCGTGCCATCCATCATCCTGAGCGTCGCGGCGCTGGTCGGTCGAGATTCCGCTGTTGACGATCACCACCGTGGTGGAGCCCTCGGACTCCGAGAACGAAAGCTCGATCAGCTGCTCGTTGGAAGGATCATCGTCGAAGGTCCAGGTCATCACCAGCCGGTGTGGCCGGTCGATCAGCGTGTACTCGCCCTGCGCTTCGACTTCCGTGCCGTCGGGCCTCCGCATCACCAGCCGGACCTTTCCGCCGACCCGAAGATCGACCTCGGCCTCCGGCGTGTCCCAGTCGGGGGCGCAGTGGAACCAGCGCCGCATCACCTCGGGGCTGGTCCATGCGTCGAAGGTGTCCTCGGCCGAAGCCGCGAAGGTTCGTTCGAGCCGCGCTGCGTGACCGGACCCCTCGCTCACCCTCGCTCCTGCCGTTCCTCCAGGTACTCGCCGACGACATCGAACAGGCGCTCCCAGCGCTCTCGCTGGCTTTCTATCCAGTCCGATGCCTCGGCAAGCGCCTTCGGCCGCAGGGCGAGGCGGTGCGTCCTGCCGTCGATCACGCGGCTCACGACGCCTGCCTCCTCCAGCATCTTCAGATGCCGCGAGATCGTCGGCTTGGAGACGCCGAAGTCCCGGGTCACCTCTCCCACGGTCGCCACTCCGCCGCTGAGCCGTTCCACGATTTCGCGCCGGAGCGGATGGGCGAGGGCCTTGAACGCATCGTTAGCCATTTTGCTAATTATATAGAGTGCCCGTGCACCCAGACCACGAGGAGGCACGTTGATGACAGAGCACAGGATCGGCACGCAGGAGGAGTGGCAGGCCGAACGCGACGAGCTGCTGAAGGCGGAGAAGGAGCTCACCCACCGCGGCGACGAGCTGGCCAGGAAGAGGCGCGAGTTGCCCTGGGTCGCGGTCGAGAAGGATTACCGGTTCGAGGCCGAGGGCGGCACAAAGACCCTCGCCGATCTCTTCGACGGCCGCTCCCAGCTGCTCGTCTACCACTTCATGTTCGGGCCGACCTGGACCGCAGGCTGCCCCGTCTGCTCCTCGATCACGGACACGCTCAATCCCCAGGTCGCCCACCTGAAGGCCAGGGACACCACTCTGCTGCTTGCCTCGCGCGCGCCGCTCGAGAAGCTCCTCGCCTTCGGGGGGCGGATGGGCTGGGGCATCGACTGGGTCTCAAGCGGCGGCAGCGACTTCAACCGCGACCTCGGCTTCTTGTACACAGAGGAGGAGCTGAAGCCCTTCCTGGAAGGGAAGATCCCGTCCACCGTCGAGCAAAATGCGCGCATGTGCGGGACGGACGCGGGCGGGTACGTCGCCGAGGGGCCGGGCCTGAGCGTGTATGCGCTGTCGAGCGGGACCGTCTACCGAACCTACGTAACGACCGCTCGCGGCCTCGAACTCGCAATGGCCTACTACGGCCTACTGGACCGAACGCCGAAGGGTCGCGACGAGAGCGCCTCGGAGCCGTTGTGGGTGCGCCGCCACGACGAGTACGACAACCGGTGAAACCATGGACACGCAAAGGAGAGGACGACTATGAGCGACTCGTCGGGCAGGACGACCATCGTCGCTGGCGCCAGTCGGGGCTTCGACCCCGGGATCGGTCGCTGGTCGCCATTTACGACGATGCGCACCGAGCTCGGGATCGTCGCGGCACTGCTTACGGCGGCCGGCCTAGCGTGGTGGTCGACGGCCGACCGGATGGGGGGGATGGACGCAGGACCCGGCACCGCCCTCGGTGCGCTCGGCTGGTTCGCGGGCGTGTGGACCGTGATGATGGCGGCGATGATGCTGCCGTCGCTCGCACCGACGGCCGCCGTTTACGCCGCGTTGGTGCGTCGTGAGCCCAGCCGAGTACTCTTGTTCGCTGGCGGCTACCTGTTCGTCTGGAGTGCAGCGGGAGTCCTGGCCTACGGGCTGTTCGACCTCGGCAAGGGCCTCTTCGCCAACGCCCTGGCATGGCACAGCGGCGGGCGGTGGCTCGCGGCGGGTGTGCTCGTGCTCGCCGCGCTGTATCAGCTGACGCCGTTCAAGCGCGCTTTTCTTACGAGGTGCCGAAGCCCGCTGCTATTCCTGCGCGCGACGTGGCGCGATGACCGGTCAGGGGCCTTGGTGATGGGCCTGCGCAGTGGCGGATGGTGCCTGGGTTGCTCGTGGGCCTTGATGGCCGCCCTGTTCGCGCTCGGCGTCATGAACCTCACCTGGATGGCGCTGATCGCGGGGCTCGTGGCGTTCGAAAAGGTCGGGCCGTGGGGCCGCGCCGCGAAGGTGGCGAGTGCGTGCGTCCTCGTTGTGCTCGCGGTCGCGATTCTCGCCATGCCGCACGAGGTGCCGGGGCTCGTCGTCCCAGGCGCTCCCGGCTCGATGCGCGCCATGAAGGCAATGGGGTAGGAGCGGACCGACCCCGACCAACAGGAGCGGACCGACCCCGACCAACAGATGGGAGCACGATGTCCACATCAGCCGCAGATTTCAACGCCCAGGTCATCGACGAATTTCACGCCAACGAGGGCCGCGTCGGCGGCGTGTTCGAGGGGATTCCGATTCTGCTCTTGCACCACGTCGGAGCGAAATCCGGCAAGAGACGTGTCAACCCCATCGCCTACCTGAGCGACCGTGGCCGCTATGTAGTGATCGCCTCGAACGGCGGAGCCCTGAGCAGTCCCGGCTGGTACCACAACGTCCAGGCGCACCCCAATGTCACGATCGAGGTCGGAACCGAGACGATCGACGTTGTTGCAAGCGAGGCGACCGGGGAGGAGCGCGCGCGCCTATTTCGCACCCAGGCCGAGCGCTCGGAGCTGGGCCACAGGCTCTTCGAATTCGAGCAAGAGCTCGAACGACTCATTCCGGTGATCGCCTTCACGCCGCGCTAGCTGTCACAGACGGGGCTACCCCAGCCCCTAACCATTGACCAACGAGCGAATCGAGTTAGCCATGACCCACGAACCGAACGAGCTCAGGCAGACAGAAGCCGATGTAACCGACCCAGTGGAGGGCCCCGTTGTGGTCGAGCGGGACACGTTTCAAGCCGAGCTCGATGCCATCCGGGTCCGCGAGAAGGCGCACACTCGCGAGGGCGATGCGATCGCCGCGGCGCGTCGCCGGCTCCCGATGGTCGAGATGGACCCAAGCCTGCCGTTGATCGGTCCGCGCGGCCCGGTGACGTTGCTGGACGCGTTTGAGGGCCGCCGCCAGCTCATCGCCTACTACTTCATGTGGTGGACCGGCCATCCCGCTGCCGAGCAGTGCGAGGGGTGCACCCACTACACCACGCAGGTAAGGGAGCTCTCCTACCTGCATTCGCGCGACGTCACCTACGCCACGTTCTGCCAGGGGCCATACGAGGAGAGCATCCGCTACCGCGAGTTCATGGGCTGGGAGATGCCTTGGTATTCGGCCGAAGAGTCCCGCGACGCTCTGCTGATCGGCCGCCGCGTCGGCAAAATGCACGTCGTGTGCTATCTGCGTCAAGGTGACAGAGTCTTCGAGACCTACTGGACCACCCTCCGCGGCGTCGAGGCGATGGACTACAGCTACGGACTGCTCGACCTCACGGTCTACGGCCGGCAGGAGAGCTGGGAGGACTCGCCCGTCGGCTGGCCACAGGCTCCCGTGATGTCCCATCTACGCACCAACGGACGTCCCACCGCGCAGTGGTCCCGTCTGGAAGCCGGACGAACGGACGACCTTGGCACCACCGGCCCCTGACCCGGATCCGCCGGGGCGAACGAGTACGACGGTTTCGACGGATGACAGTCAGGTCGATGCACCTCGCCACGCGAGGAGGTGCGTGTCGCGCTGGCAAAGCAGGTCACAGCGGCCCCCCTCGGGGCGATTCCGAAAATCGCCACGAGCGCCACCTGCGGCAGCCAGCGGCGGCCGGGAGACGACGAGTGCCCTGCTCGCCGCGCAAGGCAAGGCTCCGCGGGCAGCTGTTCAGGTGCCTGCGACGGGAGCAGAGCAGGACTGCCTGGTAGGTGGAGGGTGCTCATGGCCAGGTTCGAGCCGGCCGACGATCCGTCGTGCGGGGAGGAGAGGCATCATCGGTGTCAGGTTCTTCGGGCGACGCGTGTCTAGGAGGTATGCAAGTCACCTATCTCGTTACCACGATCCTGGCGGCGCTCGCGAACGGCTATGCCGCCGCGTTGGACTTCGTTGGCGCCGAGTCGGTCAAGGTCGTCGCTGACCGCGTACGGGTCTCCCGAGGGTGGATGGTCCCGCTCGGCGCGTTGTTGGCGTCGGGTGCAATTGGACTTTTGGCGGGCTTCGCTGTGCCGGCGCTCGGGACGGCTGCATCGATCGGCCTCGTCCTGTACTTCATTTGCGCCGTGACGGCTCATCTACGAGTCCGCGACCGCCAGATCGGCGGAGCCGTGTTCTTTCTGTTCCTGGCGGCGGCTCTGACCACGAATGTCGCCTACCACAACCATTGGTGATCATCTGATCGCGGGAGCCGGAAGCTGACGATGGACGAGCGCGATTGGCTGACCGAACGGTTCGAGCAGCACAGACCGCATCTGCGCGCGGTTGCCTACCGGATGCTCGGGTCGGTGAGCGAGTCCGACGATGCCCTTCAGGAGGCGTGGCTGCGAATTCGCGACCAGGATCCCGGGAGCGTTGAGAACATGCAGGCCTGGCTGACGACGATCGTCGGGCGGGTCTGCCTAAACATGCTGCGCTCGCGCAGGTCGCGCCGCGAGGAGCTCTTGGTCCACGTCCCGGACCCGGTGGTGAGCTTTGATCAGGACGATGACCCCGAGCGCGAGGCGCTGCTCGCCGATTCCGTCGGGTTGGCGCTGCTCGTGGTGCTCGACGCGCTGACCCCCGCCGAGCGGCTCGCGTTCGCCTCATGCACGATGTTTTCGGTGTGCCGTTCGCGGACATCGCCACTGCTCTTGACCGCTCCGAAGCTGCCGCCCAGCAGCTCGCCAGCCGCGCTCGGCGGCGCGTTCAGGGCGCCCCAGAGCCGGACCCCGACCTGGTGCGACAGAGACAGGTCGTCGAGGCGTTCTTCGCGGCCTCACGCGACGGCGACTTCGACGCGCTCGCCGCAGTGCTCGATCCCGACGTCGAGCTCCGGATCGATGGCGGAGTCATGCGCGGGGAAGCCTCGGTTGTGCTTCGCGGCGCAAAGGCCGTCGCAGGACACACGACCACCTACTCCAAGCTACACCCATTCGTGATCCCGGCGCTCGTCAATGGCGCCGCGGGTGCCGTAGTAGCTCCGCGCGGGCAAGTGTTCTCCGTGATGGCCTTCACAGTCACCAACGGCAAGATCACTCAGATCGATGCGCTTTTGGACCCCGACCGGCTCGCGCGACTCGACCTCAGGATCCCGCCGGTTCCCGACAAACGCTAGCGATCCCAAGCACCCCGTATCCGCGCATTCCGGGCATTCGGTCGGTCTGCGGCCGGTTACCGCGGAAACCGCGAAGCAGGGCCCGACCGGGCGACGCCATCTCTCAGCCGCGCGAGCGCCGCTGATACTCAGCAGGTGTTACTCCGAGGCTGCGCTGGAAGTGGCGGTGAAGATGGCTTTGATCGGCGAAACCGCTGGCGGCGGCAGTTCCGGCAATCGTCTCGCCTGCCTCAAGCAGGCGCCGCGCGTTGCGAACGCGGTGGGCGACGAGCAGCGCGTGGGGTGGCAGGCCAGTGCGCTCGCGAAACAGCCGGATGAGGCGAAACTTGCCGATGCCGGCGGCGGCAGCGAGTTCGTCGAGGCCCACGTTACGCTCGGACCGGTCGCCGAGATAGTCGCACGCCAGACGAAGCGCTCTATCGTCGCGAGGGTTGAGCGGCGACCGCGACGGGCGACGAGCTGTGGAGCGTTCGATTACTGCGCGCAGCCATTCGTCAAGCTGCTCGTCACGCTCGAGCCGTGTGGTGGGCGCCTCGAGCGCACGGTGCAACCGCAGGAAGTCGCGCACCAGTCCGGCGTCACTCAGCACGGGCTCGGGAAAAGCCACGTTGGTTAGTAGGTTGGACTCCCCATCCTCCGCGAGGTCGCCGAGGGTGCCGACCTCGACGATCATCAGGCGAGAGAACCAGGGCTTCGCATCGACGGCGGCGCCCGCGTGCGTGTTGGATGGGTCCCAAGCGACGAGCTGGCCCGGCCGGACCAGTCGGCGCTCACGACCGCGGCGCGAGCGCATCGGATGCCCGGCGAGGACTCCGAAGACGTACTCGCCGCGCGGCTCCATCGTGTAGCCGGTGGTCTGGCCCGCCATCAGCAGAACCTGCTTCTGGTCGACGGGTCGCCACATCCGCACCTGCTCGTTCGCCACGGCGTGATCTTAGGCGCAAGAACGTTCAAGACCGTCCGATGCCGCGTGCGTATGGTGGTCGGATGCCAATCACTCCACACATCGTTGTTCAGGGCGCCGAGCGCGCCGGCGCCTTCTACCGCGACGCTTTTGGCGCCGAGGAGCTCAGCAGAATCCCGACACCCGACGGCCGGCTGATGTCGCTACAGCTGCGCATCGGCGATGGCGTCTTGCATATCGCTGACGAGTTTCCCGAGATGGGTGTGCTCGCGCCGCCCACGATCGGCGGCACGCCGGTCGTCCTGGCGCTCGCCGTCGCCGACGCCGAGGCTGTGTTCGCACAGGCCGTAACGGCCGGGGCTGAGGTCCGCCAACCGCTTGCGGACATGTTCTGGGGTGACCGGCACGGTCAGCTGCAGGACCCCTTCGGCCACCGCTGGAACATCGGCCAACACCTGCACGATGTTCCGCACGAGCAGATCGTCGCCGCCGCCGCGAAGCTGTTCGCCTGAGATGCGCTATCGACTGCTGGGGCGCACCGGCCTGCGAGTCTCCGAGCTCTGCCTTGGGGCCATGGTGTTTGGAGATAGCCGCGGGAGCTGGGGCGCATCGCCGCAGGAGGTGTCCGGGATCGTCAAGCGCTTCGCCGAAGCGGGCGGGAACTTTATCGACACCGCAAACAACTACGCCGGCGGCGAGAGCGAGCGGCTCGTCGGCGAGGTGATCGGCCCCGAACGTGACCGGTGGGTACTGGCAACCAAGTACACGGTCAGCGCCGACGCGGAGGATCCCAACGCCGGTGGCTCGCACCGCAAGAGCCTGCATCGCGCAATCGACGCAAGCCTCAAACGACTCGGGACGGATTACATCGACCTCTACTGGGTGCACATCTGGGACGCCTTCACCCCGGTCGAGGAGATCATACGCGCGCTGGACGACCTAGTGCGCGCCGGCAAGGTGCTCTACGTCGGCATCTCCGACACACCGGCGTGGATCGTCTCCCGAGCCGTCGCCCTCGCCGAGGAGCGCGGCATGACCCCGTTCTGCGCTCTCCAGGTTCCATATAGCCTGGTCGAGCGGACCGTCGAGCGCGAGTTGTTGCCGATGGCACGCGCCCTCGATCTCGCCGTGACCGGATGGGCACCGCTCGGGGGCGGATTGCTCACAGGCCGTTACGGATCCGATCGCGAGCGCCCCGCCGACAGTCGTGTGGCCGGCATTGGCGGCGCCTACGCGCAGCGGACCCTGTCTGAGCGCAACATCGCGATCGCGGACGCGGTCAACCAGGTCGCCCACGCGCGCGGTGCAAGCGCCAGTCAGATAGCGATCGCGTGGGTGCGAGCCCAGCAGCAACGCGCAGTAACGATCCCGATCGTTGGTGTGCGGACCGATGCGCAGCTCGCTGACAATCTCGCGGCGGTCGAGATCGACCTGGAGCCCCATGAGCTAGAGGCGCTCGATCACGCCAGCCGTGTGCCGCTCGGGTTCCCAGGGGAGTTCGGTGGCGCGAGCCTGGCCTACGGCAACACGTTTGACCTCATCGACGAACATCGCAAGACGATCGATCCCCTTGTCTGAACTACCCGACAAACCCTCGGTGGTCGACGAGCGAGCGCGCCGCGCACTGGCCAGCGATCGCACGATCGACATCACGACGACCGGTCGGCGATCCAGACAGCCGCGCCGGATCGAGATCTGGTTTCACCATCTGGGCGGACGAATCTACATCAGTGGTCTCCCGGGCCAGCGAGACTGGTACGCAAACCTCGTCGCTGATCGCGAGTTCGTGTTTCACCTCAAGGAAACGGCGCAGATCGATCTCCCGGCCCGCGCTCGCCTCGTCACCGATCCGGCCGAGCGCCGGCGCGTGCTGCACGAGCTGCTCGCGGGAATCGGGCGCGAAGGCGACCTCGAGTCCTGGGCCGCAGCGAGCCCAATCATTGAAGTGCAGCTCCTCGACGCTTGACCATCCAGCCCCGCCGACGTCCGCGACAGACCTGGAGGCTGCCCGCGACCGAGGAATAACGGCCCCGTACGGCGGAACCCGATCGTTGGATCGAGGACGGTCGTGAGCAATCGACGCGGGCGAGCGGTGCGTGATGCCACCGCTCACCCGCACGCTTGATGACCAGGGCAGACGGAATCGGCGGTCAGGCCGCCTGGGCGGCGGGCCGGCTCGGCTGGATGTACTGGGCGACCCAGTCGCCCGTGATCTGCCGCGTGGCGGCGTTGACGCGGTTGAAGGCGTTGATCGTCGCGATCGCGAGCACTAGCCCGGCGAGCTGAGTTTCGTCGTAGTGGCTGGCTGCCTCCTCCCACACCTCGTCAGGGATGGGATCGGAGCTGTCGGCGAGCCGCGTGGTGGCCTCGGTCAGCGCCAGGGCGGCGCGCTCGGCGTCGTTGAAGTAGGGAGCCTCCCGCCAGGCGCCGACCATGAAGATGCGCTCGTCGGGCTCTCCAAGGGCTTTCAGCTCGCGCGAGTGCATGTCCAGGCACACGCTGCACCCGTTGATCTGGCTGGCGCGCGCCTCGACTAGTTGCAGCGTTGTCTCCGGTACGCCGGACTGCTTGACTGCGGCCCCGAGCTTCTGAAATGCCGCCAATGCGCCGGGGACAGTCACAGCGGGGTTCTCGATACGTGGCTGCATGGTGGTCCTCCAATCGATTGAGGTTGTCATGGGGCCCGCAAGAGGCGCCAAGGGCGGCTGGCTGGCCGTCGGGGCGCTTACCGCGGGTCTACCCCGATGACACGACGCGACACACAAACGTGACAATCGACGAGCCGGATGGCCGGAGTTGCGCGCGCGGCTCCGAGGGCCCGGCGCGGTCCGCGGGCCGACCGTTCTCACGCGGACAGGGGGTTATCCCACTGTCGTCGGCGCGGCTCTGCGGCGAGTTCGTCCCGGTCCATCGATGGAAACCCCGTGAGCCTCCCAGTCGGACGCTCAGCGGCCGGCTCGGAGGGCCGGGTGATCCGCGGGGCGCGGGCCACGAACCGGTGTGGACCAGGGGCGGGACCGGGGCGTGCGTGTCCTCCAGAGGTCGTGGGACGCTCCGCGTTGCGCGGGCCACGCGCCCGACCAGCGAGGCAGCGAGCGCAAGTGCCCGCGCCGCCACTCGAAGGATGCCGAGGACGAGACCGGCGGCGGCGCCTACAACCAGCAGCGGACGAACAACGGCGCGATGAGCAGCACCGTCAGGATCACCGCGGCAAGGAGGCCCGGGACCGCGGCCAAGAAGCTCATGAATGCGAGCCCCGCGCCGGAGAAGGCGTCGATCAACCCGAAGGCGAGGTCGCCCGCGGTACTCGGAGCCACTGGCGAAGGAACCCGTCCTGCTCTGCGATCGCGGTGTCTTGTACGCGCGTGTGCGGGTATGTCGTCGTTTGAACCACCTCGCGTTTTGCATGGCTCTGACCCAGCGCGCATGCGGAACGTGACCTGCTGACGTGGGCAGCGGTCACCCGCAGTCCTGCATCGATCCGGTGGACCGCGGGTAACCAGATGCCGAGCGGATGTCACATCGGCAGCCTTCCGCCGGTCATGGTGACGTGGGTCCACACCACGACAAAGGATCACCGATGAACGATCAGCAATGGCTGGCACAGCGCTTCGAGGAGCACCGCACCCATCTGAGGGCGGTTGCCTACCGCATGCTCGGCTCGCTGAGCGAGGCCGACGACGCCGTGCAGGACGCGTGGCTCAGGCTCAGCCGCTCCGATGCGGACGAGATAGAGAACCTCGGCGGCTGGCTTACGACCGTCGTGGCGCGCGTTTCGCTGAACATGCTGCGCTCGCGGCGCACGCGGCGTGAGGAGTCATTCGGCCCGCATGTGCCCGATCCGATCATCGACCGTGCTGATGGCACCGACCCCGAGCACGAGGCGCTGCTCGCCGACTCGGTCGGCCTGGCGCTCCTCGTAGTGCTCGAAACGCTCAGTCCAGCTGAGCGGCTCGCCTTCGTGCTGCACGACATGTTCTCCGTGCCCTTCGACGAGGTCGCATCGATACTCGATCGCTCGCCGGAGGCCGCGCGGCAACTCGCAAGCCGCGCTCGCCGTCACGTCTCTGGCGCCGCTCCGCCGCCGGACGCCGATCTAGGCAGGCAGAGGGAGGTCATCGACGCGTTCCTTGCCGCCGCGCGCGAAGGCGACTTCGACGCGCTCGTGGCGGCGCTCGACCCCGATATCGTGCTGAGGGCGGACGCCGGCGCAATATCCCGCTTGTCTAGGGAAGTCCGCGGCGCGGAGGCGGTGGCGAGCCGGGCACGCAGCTTCTCGCGGCTCGGTCTCGACTACCAGCCGGCACTCGTCAACGGCGCGGCGGGGCTCGTGGCGACCAGGGACGGCAAGCCGTTCTCGGTGATGGCCTGCACGGTCCGCGGCGGCAAGATCGCCGAGATGGACATCCTGGCCGACCCCGAGCGCCTGCAGTCGCTTGACCTGACGATCCTCGGCGACTGACCACGCCGATGGGGGGTCGCCCACCCACGCAACCGCGGGTCACATCCTGAAAGGCTCGCGGGTCGTCCGGGTGACAGCAGAAAACACGGTTGCGGAGGTTCTATCTCGCAATGGGCTGGACAAGTCGCGGGTCGCGCGGTGGGAGCCGGGGCGCCGGGTGATGCTTACTGGGCGAGCGCATGCCTTCGTGCCATCCGCCGGTAAGCAGCGCGAGTGGCTCTTTGCCGTCGGCGGCACGCAGTTCGACAGGTAGATTGGCCGACCGCGGCTAGGCAACGGCACAAACACCGCGCGAGCCCGAACGCGGGTCCTGGCTTGCGGCGCCGCCCACCCCTGCAAATCGCCAAAAGCAGGCAGGTCGTCGGCCCGAGACGAGACGCATGCTTGGGATGACCGGCGGGCGTCGGTGCCGACGGCGACCAGACTACTGCTTCGCCCGGGCGTAAGCGATCGTCTGCGGAGCCCCAGCCAGGGTGATCGCGGGTCCTCCTGAGCGGGCCCGAGATCGGCGGCGGCGCTGGCTGCTGGTCGCCGAGGCACGCGGGCGCCGCAGCCCCGCGTTTGGCAGTTCCACTAGGTTCTCGACTTGCCAGGCTCTACTTGCGAAATGAAAGGGGCCGGTTGATTGGCGGAGGACGCGGGCAGCGAAGAAGGCGGGGACCCCCGCCCACGGCTTCGTCGCGATGTTGACGGGCCAGCCCCTGCCCCGCGCCCGGCGGCGGTCTCGTTCGCGACGACCGAGCATTTCACGCTCCAGAGTGCTCGGGCGTCCACGATCGCGGAGTCGACTGGACGTGCGACGATGTTCCTCGGGGCCGTCTCGGGTGGTTTGGTCGCCTTGGGACTGATCGCAACGGCTAGTCGCGTGGGCACAGCCTTCTACGCTTTCGGTCTCGTTCTGCTTCCGACGCTTGCGTTCACCGGGTTGGTGACGTTCGAGCGAGTACTGCAGTCGGGAATCGAGGATCTCGGTTACGCGCGGCGGATCGCGCTGCTGCGGGGCTACTACTTCGACGAGGCGCCCGAGCTGATCCCATATCTGCTCAGCGTCCCCGAACAGCGGCAAGCCGATCTTCCCCAACCACCCCTGCATGCAGGCGTCAAACAGCACCGGCTCCAGGTTCAGGGGTTGTGGGGCGGACGCTGGCACGCATTCCGAACGGTGGCGGGCATGGTCGCGGTCATCACGGCCGTACTTGCGGGCTCCGCCGTCGGGCTGCTCGCCGCGGTCGTTTCTGCTCACTCTCTGGCGGCTGCGCTCACCGCAGGAGGCACAGCAGCTGTGGCTACGCTGGGCGCGTTGATGCGGTACCAGGGATCGGCATGGAAGCGCTCCGCCCCAATCCCGATCACCGATCAGGATGGCGAAGCCCCAGCATCCGCGCCGAAGAGTTCTTAGTGTCGGTCCGATGCGCCCTGCGTTAGCTCGAGGCTAAGTCAGCGCCGGCGCGTTGCGCCGCCGCGTCCAGCCTGACGGCTGATCGAGTTGGCCGCGTGCGGCTGCGAGCTCGAGTTCGACGGGACCGGGCGTCTGGAAGCCACGCTCGAAGAGTTGCGCCACGATGCGCTCATCCGGGTGGGCCAAGGGGGTTGGCCCGTTGCGGCATACACCCGCTTGGCGCCCCTGCTCAGGGTCTCGTCGACGAGTGCCCGCCCGAGACCGCGATTCGCCCGGTGACGAGACCTTTTTTCTTCGACGGTGGAAAAGGGAGACACACACATGTCCGCCCATGTGTGTGTCTCCCTTTGTTTGGGGTGTGTGGTGGTTGGTTTGGTTTGGTCAGTTCGCGCCGGCCAGCGCGGGCTGTGGCTCGCGGATCGTGGTCTTGGCAATCGCGTCGGACAGCTCGTCGCGGCGGACGAGCGCGAAGATCGCCGGGACGGCGAGCAGCGCGATCGCACCGAGCACCCAGAGCGCCTGCTGGAAGCCGCCGGTGAGGGCCGCGGGCGCGGCGTTGCCGGCGTGAAGCAGCGCCTGGGTGTGGCTGGCGGCAACGCTCGAGGCGATCGCGATCCCGATCGCCCCTCCGAGCTGCTGGCTGGTGTTCAGAAGCCCCGACGCCAGCCCTGCGCGATGCTCCTCGACGCCCGCGAGCCCGGCGATCGAGATCGGGATGAACGCGAACGCGGTCCCCGCGCCGGCAACCACGAACGGCCCGAGCAGGTTCGCCGCGAAGTGACCGTGGACGGGCACCTGGGTCGCCCACAGCACGCCCGCTCCGATCAGCGTCATCCCGACCGCCATCACGACCTTGGCGCCACCACGGGTGACCAACGCCTGTGAGATGCCAGCGAGGGCCATCGAGGTCAGCGACGCGGCCAGCCATGCGGCACCGGTCTGCAGGGCGCTGTAGTGCAGCACCTCCTGCATGTAGAGGGTGCCGACGAAGATGAACGCGAAGAAGCTGCCGCCCAACAGCAGCCCCGCCGCGTTCGCGCCGGCGAGCGTGCGCAGCCGGAAGATCGACAGCGGCAGCACGGGCTCCTTCGCCCGGGCCTCGATCACGAGGAACGCGGCGAGCAGCGCCGCCGATGCCGCCAGCAGGGCGACCGTCCGCGTGGCGCCCCAGCCGTACTGCGGTGCCTGGGAGATCGCGTCGACCAGCAGCACCAGCCCGCCCGTGCCCGCGATGGCACCGAGCGCGTCAAACCGCCGGCGCGTAGTGGCGAGCCGGCTTTCGGGCACGATCCTGGGTGCGAGCGCCAGCGCGGCGGCCCCGATTGGGACGTTCAGATAGAAGATGTACTGCCACCCGGCGTAGCGAGTGAGAAGCCCGCCGGCGATCACACCAACGGTCGCCCCGCCGGCACCGAGCCCGCCCCAGATCCCGAGCGCCTTGTTGCGCTCGGCGCCCTCGGCGAACATGTTCATCACGATCGACAGGGCGGCGGGCAGCATCATCGCCGCGCCGAGCCCCTGAACAGCTCTCGCTGCGATCAGCGACACCTCGCCGGTCGACAGCGCGGCTCCCAGCGACGCCGCCGTAAACAACGAAAGCCCGACCATCAGGATCCGGCGGCGGCCGAGCAGGTCCGCCGCACGACCGCCGAGCAGCATGAAGCCGCCGAACGTGAGCGCGTACGCCGTCACGACCCACTGCAGGCTGGTCGCGCTGAAGTGCAGATCGCGACCAATCGTGGGCAGCGAGACGTTGACGATCGTCAGATCGATAATCGTCATGAAGAACGACACCGCCAACAGCGCGAACGCGCGCCAGCGATTGATATTCGGCGATGTCGACGTCATCGGACCTCCAGCGGTCAGGACAGGGACAGAAGGTTGGGTGTTGGTGTGGTGTTGCATCGCTGCTCCTTTGCGGTTGTTGTCGTTACGACGAATGGGAGGCCGCGATCGGGACACGCCGACGCTGTGTCCGCGCCGCGTACGCGTAGGGGTGATGGAACACCTCGAGCGCGCGCTCGTCCTCGCGTACCGGGAGCTCGAACGCCTCACCGGTCTTGGTGTCGGTGACCGCGACCGTCACTTGGCCGTCGTTCTTACGCCACAGCAGCCGGACCTCGATCCCGTCGCCCGCGCGCCTGTCGAGCTCGCGTGTGATGTGGGTGCGTGGCTGGGTCATCTCGGTGTCCTTCCGGGTCGTGTGATCGCTACGCACTGACCACGAACGGGCGGGCGCCGAGGGGACAGCGACAGTGCGTCGGCCGGCTGTTGCCCGGAGCTGTCTACAGCTCGGTGATCCGACCCGCGAGGAAGCGACGCTCGCGCTCCGAGCGTGCGAGCTCGAGCGCACGCTCATACGCCGCGCGGGCTTCGACGGGCCGGCCGAGCCGGCGCAGCAGCTCGCCGCGGGTCGAGTGCAGGTACTGGTAGTCGGCAAGGTCGAGGCCGTCGACGATCTCAAGCGCCTGCTCGGTGCGCCCGGCCTCGGCGACCGCGACCGCGCGGTTCAGCTCGACCACAGGCGAGCCGGTGACCTGCACAAGCTGCTCGTACAGCGCGGCGACCTCGTTCCAGTCGATCCGCTCCTCGGCCTGGAGAGACGCGATGGCGGCTTGGAGCAAGTACGGCCCGCGGCCGCGCAGCGCGATCGCGCGATCGAGCGCGGTGCGCCCCGTGGCGATCTCCGCCGCGTCCCACAGTGAGCGGTCCTGGTCCTCGAGCAGCACCAGCTCCTCGCCTGAGAATCTTGCCTTGCGCCGCGCATGGTGGATCTGCATAAGCGCCAGCAGTCCATGCACCTCCGGCTCGTCAGGCATCAACGCGGAGAGCACACGGCCGAGCCTGATCGCCTCCGCGGCCAGGTCGATGCGGCCCGAGTAGCCCTCGTTGTAGATGAGGTACACGACCGCCAGCACCCCACCCAGACGGTCGGGCAGGAGGTGGTCGGCCGGAACGGCAAAGGGCACGCCGGTGGCCTTGATCTTGGCCTTGGCTCGCGACAGCCGCCTCTTCATCGTCTCGTCGGAGACCAGGAAGGAGCGCGCGATCTCGTCCGTGGTGAGCCCGCCGAGCGCCCGCAGCGTTAACGCGACCTGCGCCTCGAGCGCCAGCGCCGGATGGCAGCAGGCGAAGATCAGCTCGAGCCGTTCGTCCTCGATCACAGTGTCGTCAAGTTCGTCCATCGTGGCTTCAGGCACCTCCAGCTGACGTGTCTTCGCGGCCAGCGTGCGCTCACGCCGGATCCGGTCGATCGCTCGGTTGCGCGCGGTGACGGTCAGCCAGGCGCCCGGGTTGGCCGGGACACCGTCGCGCGGCCAGCGCTCGGCGGCGACCGCGAACGCCTCTTGGGCGGCCTCCTCGGCGAGATCAAAATCGCCAAGGAAACCGACCAGCGAGGCAAGCACACGCCCCCACTCGTCGCGGAAAACCTCTTCCAGCAGCGCTAGCGCTCCACCAACGGACGGACTTCGATCGCGCCGCCAAGACGGGCCGCCGGGATTCGCGCGGCGAGCTCGATCGCCTGGTCGAGGTTGTCCGCGTCGAACACGTAGTAGCCGCCGAACACCTCCTTGGTGTCCGCAAACGGCCCGTCGGTGGTCAGCGTCTGACCGTCCTGCACGCGCACCGTCGTGGCGGTCTCGATCGGCTGCAGCTCGGCGCTGGCGATATACCGGGGGTCATCTCGGAGCGCCATGTATTCGGCAAGCATCGCCTTGAACTCGTCCTCGGACAGCGCGTCGGCGTGGCCGGGCGTGTAGTGGATCAACATCGCGTATTTCATCTGAAACCTCCTACGGAGGAGAGCGGATTGTCGCGCTAACGACGAACGGGTGCACCCTTAGGGGACAGCTTCATGCGAACCGGAAACTGGGCGGGCCTCCATCGAGCCGTCATCCGCACGGCCGGTTCCCTGGCCGCGGACTCGACCGCGTTGCCGAGACTGTACGTCACCGGTGTTGCCATAAGTGCAAACCCGACCGCGGCGGGTGCTACTAGCGCTCCACCAACGGCCGGACCTCGATCGCGCCGCCGAAACGGGCCGCCGGGATCCGCGCGGCCAGTTCGATCGCCTCGTCGAGGTTGTCCGCCTCGAACACGTAGTAGGCGCCCAACACCTCCTTGGTGTCGGCGTACGGGCCGTCGGTGCTCAGCGTCTGGCCGTCCTGCACGCGCACCGTCGTGGCGGTCTCGATCGGCTGGAGCTGCGCGCTGCCTCGGGCGCGCGGGTCCTCCGCCAGCGCTCTGTACTCGGCGAACACTGCCTTTTGCTCGTCCTCGGACAGCGCGTCGGTGTAGCCGGGCTCGTAGTGGATCAACATCGCGTACATCACCTGAGCCTCCTAGTGGTAGGTGGATTGTCGCCCTAACGACGAACGGGCGCACGCCTAGGGGACAGCTTTTATGCGACCGGAAAATGGGCGAACCTCCATCGAGCCGTCATCCGCGCGGCCGCTCCCTGGCCGCGGACTCGACCGCGTTCCCGCGACTCTGTACGTCACCGGTTTCTCACCGGTTTTGCGAGGATGCGCAAACCCGACCGGCGGCTGGTGCCAGCCGGGACGTCCGCCCACTAACAGTCGTGCAGCAGCATGAGGGCGAGCAACCCCTACACCTCGGGCTCGTCGGCCATCAACTCGGCGAGCAGCCGGCCGAGCCGGATCGCCTCGACGGCCAGCGCCGGATGGCAGCAGGTGAAGATCAGCTCAAGACGCTCGTCGGAGATCGTGCTTTTCGTCGAGGTCGAGCTCGTCCATGGTCGCGGTCGATCGATCGTCCTCCAGCAGCCGCGTCTTGCCCTGCAGCGTTCGCTCGCGTCGGATGCGATCGATGGCGCGATTGCGCCCAGTGGCCACCAGCCAGGCCAGCGGGTGTTCAGGCGACCTCGCACAGGGACGCGAGCACCCGGCCCCACTCGCGCCGGAAGACCTGCTCGATCAGTGAGCCGTCTCCATCGGGATCTCGACGAGCGGGCGGACCTCGACCGCACCGCCGAGCCGCACCGCCGGAATCCGTTGTGCGAACTCGAGCGCCGCGTCCAGGTCGGACGCCTCCAACACGTAGTAGCCCCCGAGCACCTCCTTGGTGTCGGCGTACGGCCCGTCGGTGATCAGATTCTCAGCGCCCCCGTGGCGAACCGTGGTCGCCATCTCGCCCGGCTGCAGGTGGGCGCCACCGACGCAGCGTGGATCATCGCGGAGCGCCAGGTACTCGGCGGACACCGATGTGTGCTCGTCCTCTCCGAGTGCCTCTTCGCTGCCCGGCTTGGGGTAGATCAGCATTACGTACTTCACGGCCGCCTCCTTTTGGGGGATGATTGATCATCCTGGAGACGAACGGGCGACCCCAGAGGGGACAGCACCCCCCGACGACCGGCGACCTCACGCGCACGCCGGCCAAAGGAGCCCGAGGCCGGCGAGCAGTCCAGGTCCTAGATCCGACTCCTCCCTTCACAAACTCCGCACCGTCGATGACTCCATCACCTCGTCGTCACGCCTCCGCCCCGGGAGGCAGCAGCACAGCGCGGCGCCCCGCTTTGCTCGGCGGCGAGCATCTACCCGGACGCCGGCACAGCCCCGCTTGGCGCGGAAAGCAGGCGCCCCCCGCCGGCTGGGTCGCCGCACCCTCAAGACGGAGCCACGGACTGGGGGTCCTCGTGAAGCGCGATCAGCATCTCGTGCTGCTTCTTGTCGAGCCAGCCGGTGGCCTGCGGAACCCCGTCAACCCCGCTACTAACAAACGCTAACAAGTGCGTATTTGCAGGGAAAAGTAGCGGGGGCGGGATTCGAACCCGCGACCTTCGGGTTATGAGCCCGACGAGCTACCAGACTGCTCCACCCCGCGTCGCTACCTATGTTCTAGCAAAGAACCGCCCGAGCCGAACCCCTCGCCCCCTCCCCTGCAACACCCCGCGCAGCCCGCCACGCCCCCTCAGAACGCCACCGGCTTGCCATCTCGAAAGAACCCGCCCGTCGGCCCGTCGTCCGGCAAAGTCGCCAGCCACACGATCCCCGCGGCCCCGTCCTCCACCGGCTTCTTCGCCCCCATCGGGCCGCCCATGTCGGTGTTGACGAAGCCCGGGCAGGCCGAGTTGACCAGGAAGCCGGCGTCCTTCAGCTCGGCCGAGAGGATGCGCGTCATCGCGTTCAGCGAGGCCTTCGATACGCGATAGCCGGGCGACCAGCCGCCCATTTCCGCCACGCCGCCCATGCCGCTCGACACGTTGACGATGCGTGGGTGCTCGCTGTTGCGCAGCAGGTCGAGCAGCGCGACCGTGAGGCGGTAGGCGCCGAAGAAGTTCGTGTCCAGGGCGCGCTGGATCGCGTCGAAGTCGGGGTCGACGCCGGCGACGCCGAAGTCGCTGCCGATGCCGGCGTTGTTGACCAGCACGTCCAGGCGGCCCGGATCTGCGTGCAGCCGCTCCGCGGCGGCCGCGATGCTCTGCGGGTCGGACACGTCGAGCATCAGCGGCGTGACGCCCCACAGGCCCTCCTCGGCCAGCTCGCGGCAGGCCTCCGTCGCGTTCTCCCCGTCGCGCGCGCTCAACAGCACGCGATAGCCGCGCTGCGCCAGCTGGCGCGCCACCTCCCTGCCGATCCCGCGGTTGGCGCCCGTGACCAGAGCCACGCCGGCGCTGTCCTGCTCGCTCATTCCATCCCCTCTCGCTCGTGTACGCCCACACGTCTAGCATCCCGCGCGTGCGCGTGGCGGTCGTCGACATCGGAACCAACTCGACCCGCCTGCTGATCGCCGACGTCGACCCGGCGAGCGGCGCGGTGCAGGAACTGCTGCGCCGCTCGGAAGTCACGCGGCTGGGACACGGTGTCGACGCGGACGGCTCGCTCTCCGAGGAGTCGATGCAACGCGTGCTGCGCACGCTCGACGACTACCGCGCCCTTATCGACTCCCACGACTGCGAGGCCAACATCGCCGTGCTCACCTCCGCGGTGCGCGACGCGCACAACGGCTCACAGTTCGCCGCGCGCGTGCGCGAGGACTACGGCCTGGATGCGCGCGTGCTCAGCGGCGACGAAGAGGCGCAGCTCACGTTCCTCGGCGCGATGTCCGACCGCCCGGCGCTCAGCGAGCCAACCGTCGTGATCGACATCGGCGGCGGCTCGACTGAGTTCGTCATCGGCGCCGGGCGCACCGCCGGCTTTCACGTCTCGCTGCCCGCCGGCGTCGTGCGCATGAGCGAGCGCCACATCCACTCAGACCCGCCCGACCCCGCGGAGCTGCAGGAGATCACCAGCGACGTGCGCGCGATCTTCCGCGCAGGGCTGCCGGTGGACGAGCGCGCGGCGGTCACGCGCGGCATCGCCGTCGCCGGCACCGCCACGTCGGCCGCCGCGATCGCGCAGGAGCTCGATCCCTACGACCCCTCGCGCGTGCACGGCTACCACCTGGCGGAGGCGGAGGTCGACATGCTGCTCGCGCGCCTGGCCGACATGGACGAAGCGCGCCGGCGCACCGTCGTCGGCCTGCACCCCGACCGCGCGCCGACGATCGTCGCCGGGATGATCCTGCTCGGCGAGGCGATGCGCGCGTTCGAGCTCGACGAGGTCGAGGTCTCTGAGCACGACCTCCTGCAGGGCGCCGCGCTGCGGCTCGCCGGCGCCGCCTAGGCCAGGTTGGCCCGGCGCGGGTAGGCGATGGCCGGGTCGGTCAGCACGTTTACGAGCGCCGGCCTGCCCTCTGAGAAGGCGCGCTCCAGCGCCGGCGCGAGGTCCTGCGGGCGCTCGATGAGGTCGCCGTATCCGCCCAGTGCCTCGACGACCTGGTCATAGCGCGTCGCCGGGCGCAGCTCGGCCGCGACCGAGTAGCCGTACAGGAACTCCATCGGGTGCTTCTCCAGGCCCCAGATCCCGTTGTTGCCCATCACGCCGACGACCGCCACGCCGTGGCGCGCGAGCGTGTCGTACTCGAGGCCCGCGAAGCCGAACGCCCCGTCGCCGAGCAGCAGCACGACCTGCCTGTCGGGCCGCGCGAGCTTGGCCGCCAGCGCGTACCCCGGCCCGGTGCCGAGGCAGCCGAACGGCCCGGGGTCGAGCCAGCAGCCGGGCTGGTAGCTGTCGACCACGCGCCCCGCATAGGAGACAAAGTCCCCCCCGTCGCCGATCACGATCGCGTCGCGCTCGAGCACCTTCGCCAGCTCGCCGTACACACGCATCGGGTGAAGCGGCGCGCGATCGTCCTCCAGTTCCTCGCGCTCGGCCGCGCGCTTCTCGCTCTCGGCCGCGCGCAGCTCGCCGACCCAGCGCTCGCTGGCCAGCTCGCGCCCGCCCGCCGCCTCCGCCAGCCCGCTGAGCGTCGCCGCGAGGTCGCCGTAGCACTCGGCCGCGACGGGGCGCGCATGCGCGCGCTGGGGCTCGGCCACGTCGACGACGACGATCTCGGTGTCATCGCCAAACGCCCCGCCAAAGCCCAGCCGGAAGTCCATCGGCACGCCGACCACGATCGCCACGTCGGCGCCCGTCAGCGCCTGCCCGCGCACGCGCGAGAAGAACAGCTCGCTGTCGGCCGGCACGCAGCCGCGCGCCAGGCCGTTGAGGAACACCGGGATCCGCAGCGTCTGCGCGAGCGCCAGCAGCGCCTGCTCCCCGTGGCCCCAGTAGAGGTCGCTGCCGGCCATGATCACCGGCCGCTCGGCCTCCGAGAGGAGAAGCCCGGCCGCCTCGATCGATGTGCTCGCCGCGGGCGCGCCCGCGCGCTGCGCGAGACCCGCTCCCTCGCCGTCCTCGCCCTGCGCACCCGTCGGGTCGGGCGCCTCCATGAACACGTAGTCCATCGGGAAGTCGACGAACGCCGGACCGCCGTGCGGCGCGCACGCTGCGCCGAACGCCTCGTCGACCAGGCCGGGGATCTCCTCGGTGCTTTCCGCGGTCCTCGCCAGCACGCTGAGCGGACGCACGAACGGAATGTGGTCGATCTCCTGCAGCGACCCCATCCCCCAGCGCCCCGCCGGAGCGCGGCCGCCGAGCACGAGCATCGGCGAGTGGCTGGCCTGCGCCGAGGCCATCGCGCTCATCCCGTTCGTCACCCCCGGGCCCGCCGTGAGCGCGCACACGCCGGGCTCGCGCGTCACCTTCGCCCAGCCCTCGGCGGCGAACGCGGCGGTCGACTCGTGGCGCACGTCGACGATCTCGATCCCCTCCGCGCGACAGCCGTCGTAGATCGAGAACAGGTGCCCGCCGCTCAGCGTGAACAGCCTGCTCACACCGTGGGCCTTCAGCCGTCGGGCGACCAGCCGCCCGCCGCTGAACGTCTCCACCCCCTGCTCGCTGCCGACCTCGCTGGCCATCTGCCGGCGACTCTAGCGATCGCGCCGCCGCCGGGACGCGCCGCCGGGCGAGATCCTGGGGCCGGCGCGATGCCCGGGGTGGGACTCGAACCCACATACCCTTGCGAGCCGCGGATTTTAAATCCGCTGCGTATACCGTTCCGCCACCCGGGCCCTGCGGGCAGTCTATGCGCGCCCTCGCCCAGACCGGTCAGATCGCCAGGCGCCCGAGCCCCCGCGCGGCCGCTGCACGCGCGCATCCAAGCCTTCGCGTCCTGGCTCAATCCGGTCAAATCGCCAGCATCCCGTGCTCACACGTTTATGCAGCGTTCGCGGGGTCTTTATGAACCGCAACTTACGCCCGGGTACCGTGTAGATGAAGTCAGATAGCTACCAACGGGAGCGAGGCGCTCAGTGGAGGTCTCCGCAGCATCACATGCAAGCAGCCTGCCGGGCCTCCGGGGCCCGTCGCCGCTGCTTCGCCTGCAGTCTGACGAGCGGCTGATCGCGCTCACGCGGCGGGGGCAGCACGCCGCGTTCGAGACGCTCTGCGGGCGCTATGAGTCGCGCCTGCTGTCGTTCTGCCGGCACATGCTGAACTCGCGCGAGGACGCCGAGGACGTGTTACAGGAGGTGTTCACGGCGGCGTTCAACGCGGTGCTCGCCGACGAGCGCGAGATCAACGTCCGCCCCTGGCTCTATCGCATCGCGCGCAACCGCTCGCTCAACCACCTGCGCCGCGCGTCGGCGATCGGCGTGGACTCGATGGACGTCCACTTCGCCGACCACGGCCTGTCGACCGGCGACCGCGTGATCCGCCGCGAGGGCTTTCGCCAGCTGCTCGAAGACGTCCAACACCTGCCCGAGACCCAACGCTCGGCGCTGCTGCTGCGCGAGATCGACTCGCTGTCCTACGAGCAGATCGCCCACGCGATGGAGACCACCGTGCCGTCGGTCAAGTCGCTGCTCGTGCGCGCCCGCATCTCGCTCGCCGAGGCCGCCGAGGCGCGGAAGCTCAGCTGCGAGGAGGTTCGCCTGGAGCTCGGCCAGGTGGCCGAGGGCCTGGTCAAGCTGAGCCCGCCCGCGCGCCGCCACACGCGCGACTGCGAACGCTGCCGCTCGTTCAGAAAGCATCTGAAGGCCAACAACCACGCGCTCGCCGCGGTCTTCCCGGTCGGCCCCCTGATGATCTTCAAAAAGCTCCTGCTCGCCAAGCTCGGGCTGGCCAAGCTCGGCTCGACCGCCTCCGCGTCCGGCGCCCATGTCGCGAGCGGCACCGGCGCCGCCGTCGGCGCGGGCGGAGCGGCGGGCGCCAGCGCCGCCGCCGGGGGCGGAGCGGGCGTCGCTGGCGGCGTCTTCACGGCCGGCGCGGGCGCGCTGGCCACGAAGGCCGTGGCCGGCCTGGCCGCGGCCGCGATCGTCACCGCCGGCGCCGTCGCCGCCGATCACTCGGCCCCGCGCCACCGGCTGAGCACCGGCGCCGCCCCGGCGCCGCTGTCTCACGCAAGCGAACCAGTCGTCGTGCGCGAGGAGCCCCAGGCGCCCAGCCCCGCGGCGCACACGATCGCCCTCACCGCCCGCCATTCCAGCGCCCCCCAGACCCCGAAGACGGCCGTCACCGCGCCGAGCGTAAGCGCCGCGAGCAAGGCGCCGGTCGCCCCCGCACCGACCGCCGCGCCCAAACCGGCAGACCCCAAAGCCACAGGCGCCGAGGGCTCGCAGGTCACCCAGGTGACCAGCCAGACCACCCAGCTTCCCTCCCCTACGTCAGCCCCGCCGGCCGAAGCGCCGGAACCGACGACCGCGGCGCCCAGCCCGGCCGCCCCCGCACCGACCGCCACTGAAACCTCCAGCGCGGCGCCGGCCCCGCCGGCCGAAGCGCCTGCAGCTTCCCCCGTCGAAACTCCCGCAACAGCGCCCTCAAAGACGGGCGAAACCGAAGCGGCGACGCCGCCGCCGGCCGGCCCCACAGGACAGAACGGCTCGGGGCAGCAGGGCGAAACCGGCGCGACCGGCCCCTGAGCTCAGCCGAGCGTCAGCGATTTCAGCGCTTCGGCCAGCGGGCCCGTTGACGCCACTTCAAGCGGCGAGCGGGCGCTCGAGGACGGGACGGTCAGCAGCGTGACCTGCACGCCGTCGCGCGCGCCGCGGCTCTGGTGCAGCAGCAGCACCTCGCGTCCGTACATCGCCTGGCCTTCCTGGCGCATGCTGAAGTAGATGTTGTACGCGGGCGCGCCGTTGACGGTGCTCTTGCCATCGCCGCGCAGCGCGAATCGCGCATAGCGCGCGCGCAGCTGGCCGATCACACCCCCCGCGTACAGCGGCAGCTCGGCCGACTGTTCACCGGCGTAGCTCGGCAGCGCAAGCGGCGCGACCGCCAGCGAGTCGCGCACGCGTCCGTCTGAGCGCAGGCGCTGGACCCTCACGATCTGCCCCGGCCCCGGCGCGGTCCGGTAGAGGTCGCGGTAGCCGAAGTGAAACGGCACCGGCCCGCCGTGCGAGTAGGTCGGGTTCAGCAGCGCGAGCGCGCCCGCCACGAGCACCGCCGCGAGCACCGCCGCGCCCGCGATCAGCGTGCCGCGCAGCAGCGGCGACGCGGCTCGCCAGCGCGGCGCGAGCAGCCGCCCGAGCGTCGGTCCGTACTGCGGCTTGACCGGCACCGCGGTCATCAGCGCTTACTCACCGATCGAGAACAGCGCCTCGAGGTCGTGGCGCGAGTAGGCGGCGAACGCGACCATCGTCTGCGTGCGCGTCACGCCCGACAGCTTGCTGATCTCGCCCGTCACGACGTCGGCCAGCTGCTCGTGGTTGGGGACGCGCACGATCGCCACGAAGTCCCACTCGCCGGTCACCGAGTAGGCCTCCGCGACCCCGTCGATGTCGGCGAGCGCGCCTCCCAGCGAGGACAGCGCGTCGCGCTCGGCCTCGATCAGCACCACGGCGTGGGTCATCGCCATCGCCCCACATCATATGAGCGCCCGCCGCCGCTACAGCTGTTCGGACACGCCGGCCCGGTTCAACCCGAGGCCGACGACCAGGCCGAGCGCGCCGCCGGTCACGCCCGCCAGCCAGCTCGCCTCCGGGCGCGCCAGCGGCATTGCGAGCAGCAGCGCGGCGATCGCGCCGGTCCCCAGCAGGTCGCCCTCGTAGTAGGAGCCCGCGCGCGCGTCGCGCAGGTCGGGCACGGCCCAGGCCGCCAGCAGCCCCAGGGCGGCGGCGTTGCCGCCGCTGATCAGCGGATCGGCGTACACGGCGCTGGCCACGAGCGCTCCCGTCGCCCCCGCGCCGAGGAACAGCGCGAGCGCGACCGCCGCCCCGTGGCGGCGCTCGACCAGCCAGCCGAACAGCGCGACCGCGATCAGCGTCGCGAACTCATACCAGCCGTTCAGGTAGGTGAACTGCGTCGTGAACAGCTTCCACCAGTCGCCGTGCAGCGGCCCCGCGATCACGAGCTTGTCCAGGCCGATCCAGCCGGCCCGCCACGCGATCCAGGTGCCACAGCTGACCGCCACGAGCGCGACCGTCACGTACGGGCGGCCGAGCCCGGTCTGCAGGCCCAGTGCGCGTCGCGCGCGCGCCGGCGCGAGCGCCGCGCTTGAACGGCGCCGGCGAAGGCGCCGGGACAGGCCGCGCGCCGGCGAGCGGCGCTCCTTCTCGCGCGGCAGCTTCGGCGCGCGCCGGCGCAGGCGATGGCCGCAGTAGGGACACTCGGTGATGTACGGGCTGACCTCCGAGCCGCACTGCTTGCACACGACGAACAGGTCGGCACCCGAGGACATGGCGACTCATTCTAGGGCCGCCCCGATCGCCCGCCTCAGACCAACGGACCGCCGCCTGGGCGCCTTTGGGATACTGAGCGCGATGCAGATCGGACCCGACCAGCGGCTCTACATCCTGGCCTTCGACCACCGCGGCTCGTTCCAGACGAAGTTCTTCGGGATCGAGGGCGAGCCCGACCCCGAGCAGACGGCGATCATCGCCGACGCCAAGCACCTGATCTTCGAGGGGCTGCTGCGAGCCTGCAGCGCCGGCGCCGAGCCATCCTCGACCGGCGTGCTGGTCGACGAGCAGTTCGGCTCGACCGTCCCCGAGGAGGCGCGCGAGAAGGGCCTGATCCTCGCGATGCCCGCCGAGCGCTCCGGCCAGAAGCTGTTCGACTTCCAGTACGGCGACCAGTTCGGCGAGCACATCGAACGCTACGACCCGGACTTCACGAAGGTGCTCGTCCGCTACAACCCCGACGGCGACGCCGCGGCAAACGCCGAGCAGCTGGCGCGCCTGAAGCGGCTGAGCGACTGGCTCTCACAGCACGACCGCAAGTTCCTGTTCGAGCTGCTCGTGCCGGCCGAGGACGCCCAGCTGCAGGCCGTCGGGGGCGACGTCGAGCGCTATGACGCAGAGCTCCGCCCGGAGCTGATGCGGCGCACGATCGCCGCGCTGCAGGACGGCGGCCTGGACGTCGACGTCTGGAAGATCGAGGGCGTGGACCAGCGCGCGGACTGCGAGATGCTCGTCGAGCAGGCGCGCAGCGGCGGGCGCAAGCACGTCGTGTGCGTCGTGCTCGGCCGCGGCGCCGACGACGCCAAGGTCGACCACTGGCTCACGCAGGCCGCCCCGGTCGACGGCTTCGTCGGCTTTGCGATCGGGCGCTCGATCTGGTGGGATCCGCTGAAGGCCTACGTCGACGGCAAGATCGAACGCTCCCAGGGCGCCCAGACGATCGCCGCCAACTACCTGCGCTTCGTCGACGTCTACGAGCGCGCGGCTGGCAAGACCCCGGTCGCCTAGCGCCATGCGGATGCGCCAGAGCCTGTCCGAGCTCGAGCGGGCCTTCGCCGAGGAGATCTCGCTGGACCGCGTGCGGCGCGCCTCGCTTCAGCGCACGGCGCAGCAGCGCACGCGCAAGCGCGGCATCGAGCGCGCCCACAAACGCGGCACCGTCCGCTTCCTCATGCTCACGCTCACGCTGATCTTCACGGCGGTCCTCGTGACCGTCGTCATGTTCCGCACGCTCTACCTGCTGCTGGGCTGACCGAGCCCGTGCGGCGGGCGGCTACTCCTTGCCCAGGTCGCCGAGCTCGTCGCTGACCTCAGCCCGCACGTCCTCCTGCGGGGCCCCCTCGCCGCCCTGGTCATCCTCGCCATGGATCTCGAGGTAGATCTCGGTGCGAAAGACCGGTATCTCCTGCGGCGCCTGGATGCCGATGCGCACCTTCTCGCCCATGACCGATAGGACAGAGACCTCGATATCGTCGCCGATCATGATGCTCTGGTTGGCCTTGCGCGTCAGAACCAGCACTGCGGTGCACCTTCCTTTTTGGCGATAGGCAAACCGGCGCCGCCCCCATCCCACCGATCTGGCAAGCATAGTGCCAGGGAGGACGGAACGCAGGTCGGAACCATCGTCCACAGTTCGCGCTCTAACCGCAAAGACCTGCGAGATTCTCCGGTCGGGTCCCCCGGCGCGACGTGCCGCCGATGCGCTAGTCTCACGGACCGTCGATGCCTCGTAGATCTCTGCGCCCGCACCTAAACCAGATTCGCACGTGGGTGCGACAGGGACGCACGGACGCCTGGGTGGCCCACCAGCTCGACGTGACCGTGCGCGACATCGACCAGTTCAAGCGCCAGAACGAGCTTGTCGGCAACGGCGAGGCGATCGACAGCACCACAACCACCAGCTACCCCGAAGACATCGACCTACGCGCCGAGGACGACGCGCTGATCGCCGCCGAGCTCGAAGCCGCCGAGCTGGAGGCCGAGCGCGTCCGCGCCGAAGCGCCGGCCGGCGACGAGGACGCGGATGGCGACGAGGACGCCGACGACCAGGATGCGCCGCGCGCGCGCCGCCGCAGCAGGCGCGGGGGGCGCGGCCGGCGAGCGGCCGGCTCGCGCGCATCGGGCGCTGCGCAGCCCCTGGAGGGCACCTTCGACCACGGCGAGGAGGGCTACGGCCTGTGGCTGGACCCCGCCATCCAGGACAACCCGATCTACGCCGAGCACTGGGCCGGGCACCGACCGGTCGAGATCGTCGTCGAAGAGGACCAGATCGTGATTCGCCGCAGCGGCGAGGAGACTAGGCTCTGACCTCGCGCCGCCCGCCGGCGTAGTCGGCCGCGCCGCGCAGGTAGCGCGCGAACGCCGCGTCGACGACGACGCCCTGATCCCAGGCCCACGGAGCGTCGGGCGCCGCCTTCATCGCGAGCTGCAGACCCCAGCTCGTGCCGCGCTCATACAGCTCGACGAGCTCCTCCGTCGAGAACCGCCCGCCCAGCCGCCGGCGAAGCTCCGCCACGAGCATCTCGGTCACCCGCTCCAGCAGCGCCCGGCGCTCGGGCGGCGCGTCCTGCAGCCGCCGCTCGCCCTGCTGCCACTGGTAGATCGCGTTCGCGTACGGCACGCGCCGAGGCTAGCAGCGCCGTCCTGCGCCCTTCGCGCGTCTTTTAGTTGTCGGGCAGCCCGCTCACGAGGTACTGCACCTCGCCGCTCTTGCTCATGCCCAGCCGGCGGGCCTCCTCTTCGAGCGTGTTCCTGCGCCCGAGCGCTTCGTGCTCGCGCGTCAGCAGCGCGTTTTCGCGCTCCAGCGTCGCCACCGCGGCGCTGTCGCCGCGCGCCTGGCCGAGCGTGGAGAGCATGCGGACGCCGGCGCTCACGTACAGGTAGAACAGCGCCAGCGCGACGAGCGCCATCGCGACGCGTCCGATGCGGTCCCAGCGCACGCGCGGCGCCGCCGCGGCGCGTCTGCCGGCTATCGATCCTGCGGGCACGATCACGCATTCGCGCCCGCCGGCGAAGCTCCTGCTAGCGACCGCCAAACGCCGCGCGCCCGGGAAACTGCGCGTCGGCTCCCAGCTGCTCCTCGATGCGCAGCAGCTGGTTGTACTTCGCCACCCTGTCCGACCGGGCGGGCGCCCCGGTCTTGATCTGCCCGCAGCCGGTCGCGACCGCGAGGTCGGCGATCGTGACGTCCTCGGTCTCGCCGGAGCGGTGGCTCATCACCGCGGTGTAGCCGGCGTCGCGCGCCATCGCGATCGCCTGCAGCGTCTCGCTCAGCGTCCCGATCTGATTGACCTTGATCAGGATCGAGTTGGCCACGCCGAGCTCGATGCCCCGCCGCAGGCGCTCGGTGTTCGTCACGAACAGGTCGTCGCCGACGAGCTGCAGCTCGGCGCCGAGGCGCTGCGTGAGCGCCAGCCAGCCGTCCCAGTCCTCCTCGGCCATGCCGTCCTCGATCGACACGATCGGATAGCGCGCCGCGAGCGCTGCCCAGTAGTCGGCGAGCTCGCCCGCGCTCAGCGTGCGGCCCTCGTGCTCGAGCACGTAGGCACCGTCTGCAAACAGCTCGCTCGTGGCGGGGTCGAGCGCGATCGCGACATCCTCGCCGGGCTCATAGCCGGCGGCCCGGATGCCCGTGATCAGCATCTCGAGCGCCTGCTCGTTGGAGCCCAGGTCGGGCGCGAAGCCGCCCTCGTCGCCCATCGCGGTGCTCAGCCCGCGCTCGTGCAGCGTGCGTTTGAGCGCGTGGTAGATCTCGGCGCCGATGCGCAGCGCCTCGCTGAACGTCGGTGCGCCGCACGGCACGATCATGAACTCCTGGAAGTCGACCTTGTTGTCGGCGTGCGCGCCGCCGTTGAGCACGTTCATCAGCGGGACCGGCAGCACCCGCGCGGCCTCGCCGCCGAGGTAGCTCCACAGCGCCAGGCCCTCCTCGGCAGCCTGCGCGTGCGCGCTCGCGAGCGACACGCCGAGGATCGCGTTGGCGCCGAGCCGCGACTTGCCGGGGGTGCCGTCGAGCTCGATCAGCGCCCGGTCCAGCGCCTGCTGGTCAGACGCCTCCATGCCCGCCACCGCGGTCGCGATCTCGCCGTTGACGTTGGCCACGGCGCGCGACACCCCCTTGCCCTGCCAGCGCTTGCCGCCGTCGCGCAGCTCGGTGGCCTCGAACTCGCCCGTCGAGGCGCCCGACGGGACCGCCGCGTGCCCGTGGGCGCCCGAGCGCAGGCCGACCTCGACCTCCACCGTGGGATTGCCGCGACTGTCGAGGATCTGCCTGGCGTGCAGGCGCTCGATGCGACTCATCGCTGCACCGCGGCGCTCGCTCGCGCGCGGCCGCCGATCACGGCCACCGTGCGCTAGGTGACGCCTGCGGGCGCGGCGGTCAAGCCGCTCGCACCCTTGGGCGCTTTGTAGCCCTTGCAGTCCATCACTTCATAGCCCGAGCGGCATTCCGTTTTTTCGGTCCAGCGCTTTTTGAAGCTCGCCACGAATTTGCTCAGCGCCGCCTGCTGGTTTGTCACGATCAGCTGCGACTTGACGGTCGACTTCGCCTGCGCGAGGGACTGCTGGTTGCCGGGCGAGATGCTCTTGACTTCATATATGTAGTAGCCGAACGGCGTCTTGACCGGCCCGCTGAGCTTGTTGACCGGGGCCGAGAAGATCGCCGAGCTGAGCGCCGGCTGCTCCTGGCCCTTGACAACTCCGACCAGCAGTCCGCCGCTGGCCTTGCTGACGGGATCGATCGACACCGCCTTTGCCAGCTGCGCAAAGCTCTTGCCCGATTCGAGTTCCTGCTTGGCCTTCTTGGCCTGCGCTTCTTCCTTGGTGAGAATCACGGCCACACTTCGCTTTTCGGGCGTGCCGAACTGCGAGCTGTGTTCGTTGTAATACTTTTCGATCTGCGCATTGGACGGGTTGGACCCGCTTTTGACGATCTTCTGCTGCAGCTTGGAAGACATCAGGTTCAGCTTCACCCGCAGCAGCAGATCGGACACCGACTGCCCCGAGCTGGCAAGAAACTTCTGGAATTCCGCCGGTTTTGGAAACTCCTGCGCCTTCAGTTCTTCGAACTTCTTGTGCACTTCCTGGTCGCTGACCTTGACGCCCATCGCTTCGGCTTCCTTGAGCACCCAGGACGATGAGATCAGGAAGCTCAGCACCTCCTGCTGCATCGACTTGTACTGCTGTTCGCACTGTGACTTCAGCGCGGCTTCCGTGGGCGCGGGCTGCCCTTTCGCAGGCGGTGGCTGGACGGCTTTCAGGTGCGCGATGCAGTTGGTGTAGCTCGGCGGGTCGGGGATCACCGGCTTGCTTCCGGGCGTCGCAGCCGTGGAGGCCGCGGCCACTTCCATCCAGTGATTGAACGCCGTCGTGGTGATCGGCGTGCCGCCAACCTGCACGACCGCATTGCCGGGGACTCCGCCACATGCAGAAAGGCCGGCGAGGGCAAATAAAACGGCGCCCAGCGCCGTGGTGCAGCGAGCTAGCTTGGACACGAGGCGGGGACTCTAGCGAAAAGTCCTAAAAACTTCTCAAAGGCTCGAGGCCCCAGCGCCGGTCGCGTCCGCCGCGGCCTCGCGGGTCACCGCGAGCAGCACGTCGGCCGCCCGGACGACGCTCGGAAAGCGCTCGCCCGCGTCCTCGGGCACCCGCATCGAGACCTGCGCGCGGCCGGACTCATACAGCGCGCCGGGCAGCTCCTCGCGCAGCCGCCGCGCGCGCGCTGAGTCGAGCTCGATCGGCGCGACGGCGAGGCGCTCGCCGCGAAAGCTCACCGTCCGCGCTCCGGCCTGGCCGAACTTGATGCGCGCGCGCTGCAGCGCGAGCAGGTTCTCGAGCGGCGCCGGCACGGGTCCGAAGCGATCCTCGAGCTCGTCGCGCAGCTGCTGCACGTCTGCCACCTCGAGCGCGCTGGCCACGCGGCGGTGCACCTCGATCTTGGCCTGCTCGTAGGGCACGTAGTCGGCGGGCACGTAGGCGTCGACGTTGACGTCCAGACGCACCGGCTCGGGCAGCGGCTCCCCGGCCTCGCCCTCGGGCTCGGCCGCGCGCACGGCCTCGTCGAGCATCTGCATGTACAGCTCGAAACCGAGCGCGGCGACGTGCCCGGACTGCTCGTCGCCGAGCAGGTTCCCGGCGCCGCGGATCTCGAGGTCGCGCATCGCGATCTGAAAGCCCGCCCCCAGCTCGGTGTAGTCCGACAGCGCGGCCAGCCGCTGCGCCGCCTCGACGGTCAGCGCGGCCGCCGAGTCGTACAGCAGGTAGGCGTAGGCGCGCTCGCGGCTGCGCCCCACGCGGCCGCGTATCTGGTAGAGCTGGGCCAGCCCGAAGGCGTCGGCGTGCTCGACGATCAGCGTGTTGGCCTGCGGGATGTCGATCCCCGACTCGATGATCGACGTGCACACGAGCACGTCCGCGCCGCCGCGCAGGTAGTCCATCATCGTCGCCTCCAGCTCGCCCTCGGCCATCTGGCCGTGCGCGACAGCGAAGCGCACGCCCGGGCACAGCGCGCGCAGGCGCTCGGCCGTCTCGTCGATCGACTCGATGCGGTTGTGCAGGAAGAACCCCTGGCCGCCGCGCTCGTGCTCGCGTACGATCGCCCGCCGGACGAGCTCCTCCTCGTACTCGCCGACGTAGGTCTTGACCGGCCGGCGGCCCTCGGGCGGCGTCTCGATCACCGAGATGTCGCGCAGCCCGGCCAGCGACATCTGCAGCGTGCGCGGGATCGGCGTGGCCGACATCGAGATCACGTCGACGCGCAGCTTCAGCTGGCGCAGCAGCTCCTTCTGCTTGACCCCGAAGCGCTGCTCCTCGTCGACGATCAGCAGGCCGAGGTCCTTCGCGCGCACGTCGCGCGAGAGCACGCGATGGGTGCCGATCAGGATGTCTGTCCGCCCCTCGGCAAAGCCCCTGATCGCGGCTCGCTGCTCGGCGGCGGTGCGAAAGCGCGAGACCAGCTCGAGCGTGAACGGGTAGTCAGCCAGGCGCTCGACGAACGTCCCGTAGTGCTGCTGGGCGAGGATCGTGGTCGGCACGAGCATCAGCACCTGCTTGCCCTCGCCGGCCGCCTTGAAGGCGGCGCGCAGCGCGACCTCGGTCTTGCCGTAGCCGACGTCGCCGCAGATCAGCCGGTCCATCGGCCGCGGCGATTCCATGTCGGCCTTGACGAGCTCGATCGCCTGCAGCTGGTCGGGCGTCTCTGCGAACGGGAAGCGCTCCTCGAACTCGCGCTGCCAGTCGGAGTCGGGCTCGAACGCGTACCCGCTGCGCCGCCTGCGCTCTGCGTACAGGCTGAGCAGCTCGCCGGCGAGCTCCTGCGCCGCGCGGCGCGCGCGCGCCTTCATCGTCTCCCAGCGCGTGCCCCCGAGCTTGCTCAGCGGCGGGTGCTCGGCCCCTGCCCCTGCCCCTGCCCCGACGTAGCGCGAGATCTTCGCGAGCTGATCGGTGGGCACGAACACGCGGTCATCGCCCTGGTATTCCAGGTACAGGTAGTCGCGCGTGACGTCGGCGACCGTGCGCGTCTCAAAGCCGGCGAAGCGCGCCACGCCGTGGTCCTCGTGCACGACGATGTCGCCCGTGCGCAGCTCGCTGAAGGAGCGCAGCGCCCCACGCCGCGCGCCCGCCGGCGCCCGCCCGTCGCCGGCGCGCTCGGGGCGCCGGCGACGCAGCAGCCTGTGCTCGGGGAACACCGCGAGCTTCAGCTGCGGGGCGACGAACCCCTCGCGCAGCGAGGCCGTCGTGAAGCGCAGCGAGGGCTCGATCGCCTGGCGGCCGGCGTCGACGTCCTCGGCCAGCCAGCTGGCTTTCAGCCGCCCGAGGTTGTACGCCGCGCGCTCTCCCTCACCGCGCCGCGGGAACGCGACCACCGTGCGATAGCCCGAGCGCACGAGCCTCTCGAGCTGGGGCTCGGCCTCGGCCAGCGAGCGCGCGGCCGTGTCGGCCGATTGCGCGCGCAGCTCGATCTCCTGGCCGCTGGCCAGCGCCGACAGCCACACGCGCGTGCGCTCTGCAAGCGTCGCCTTGATGCTCTGCGGACTGACGTACAGGTGTTTGGCGTCGCGGTCGCCAAACGCCGCGCCGACGTCGGTCCAGTGGTCTGCGAGCGCCGGCTCGAGCTCCTCCTCGGCGGCCACGACGATCTCCGCGCCGGAGCCGACGAGGTCAAGCAGCGCGCCGAAGCGCTCGAGGGGAAGCAGCTCGGCGATGTCCGGGCGCTCGGAGCCCTGGTCGCCATTGGAGTCAAACGCGCCGGTCGCCGCCGCGATCTCCGCCAGCTCGCGGTGCTCGACGGCGAGCTCGGCCGCCGGCGCGATCTCGACCTGCTCCACGTCGCCCAGCGAGCGCTGGGTGAACGTCGAGAACCAGCGGAGCGATTCGATCTCCACGTCGAACATGTCCACGCGCACCGCTCGCTCCTCGGTCGCGGGGAACACGTCGAGCAGGCCGCCGCGCAGCGCGAACTGCCCGCGCTCCTGCACCTGGTCGACGTGCTCATATCCGGCGCCGGCAAGCTGCGCGGCGCACTCGTCCAGATCGAGCAGCTCGCCCACGCGCAGCGTGAAAGAGCGCGGACGCAGCTGCGGGTCGGGCACCTTCTCCGACAGCGCGACGGCGCTGACCACGACCACGGGCTGGCCGATCGCGTCGGGGCGGGCGCCGCGATCGCCCGCCGCGAGCAGCGAGTCCAGCGCCGCCACGCGCAGGCCGACGAGGTGCGGCGGCGGGGCCAGATGCGACTCGTACGCGACGCCGCGCGACGGGTAGTAGCGGACCGCGCGCGGCGACAGCCAGGCGCGCAGGTCGCCGGCCAGGTCGCGCGCCGCGCGGTCGTCGCCGACGACGACCAGCGTCGGGCGCGCGCGCGCACGCGCGTCGATCTCCAGCAGCGCCGCGATCAGATACGGGCGCAGCGAGCTCGACACGAAGGCGCGGCCGCCCTCGCGCGCGAGCGTCATCGCCGGCTGGTTCTCCTCGACCAGCCCCAGCAGCGAGCGCAGCGAGCCGCCCTCGGGCGCCATCAGCTCTCCCGCGCCTCGCCGGGCGCCCGGGACTCGTCGCGCCCCCGCGCCTCGTCGCGCCCCCGGGCCTCGTCGCGCCCGTCGCCCGCCGCGGCGGCCACGCCGCCGGCGAGGACGACCTCCTCGACCTTCTCGCAGGCGCGCTGCACGAGCTCGTCCACGCGCTCGCGGTCCTCGCGAAAGCGTCCGAGCACGTACGCCGAGACGATCTCGGGGTCACTCGAGTCAGGACGCCCGACGCCCACGCGCACGCGCGTGAAGTCCTCGCCGCCGAGCTCGCGCCGCAGCGACTTCAGCCCGTTGTGGCCGGCCAGGCCGCCGCCGACACGCGCGCGCACCTCGCCGAACGGCAGGTCGATCTCGTCGTGCACGACGAGCACGCGGTCCAGCGCCAGCTTCAGCGCGCCGCGCGCCGGGCCGACCGAGCGGCCGGCCTCGTTCATGTACGTCTGCGGGCACAGCACCGCCACGCGCGGCCCCCGCGCGCCATACCCCGGCTGCGAGCCCGGCACGGCGGCGCGCCCCTCGACGAACCGCCCGCGGAAGCGGTCCCTTGCCTTCCCCAGCTGCCACCGCGCGACGAGCGCTTCGGCCACCGCGAAGCCGATGTTGTGCCGGGTGCCGGCGTACTCGGCGCCCGGGTTGCCGAGCCCGACGATCAGCCAGTCGATCGCTGCGCTGCCGCGGCCGCCGAGGCGTCGCAGCAGCTGCTACTCCTCCTCGGAGGAGCCCTCGGCGCCCTCCTCGGCCTTCGCGCCCTCCTCGGCCTCGCCGCGCTCGCCCTCGCCCACGCCCTCGCCGACGAGCTCGGTCTCGGCCTCGATTTCTTCCTCGACTTCGGCCTGCAGGCGCGGCGGGGAGAGCGTGGCCACGACCGCCTCCTCGACGTCGTCGAGCAGCGTCACGCCCTCGGGGATCGCGATCGCAGCGAGCGCGATCGTCTCGCCGATCTGCATCTCGCCGACCTCGTGCACGATCGACTCGGGGATCGCCGTCGGCAGCGCTTCCACGTTCAGCTCGCGCGTGATCTGCTCGAGCACGCCGCCTTCCTTGACGCCCGGCGCGTCGTCCACACCCGCCAGCTCCAGGGGCACGACGGCGTGGATCGCCTGATCGAGGCGAACCCGCAGGAGGTCGACGTGGACCACCCCGCCGCGCACGTGATCGTGCTGGGCCTCCTTGAGCACGACCGGCGTCGCCTTCTCGCCGTCGACACTGAGGTCCAGCACGGCGCCCGCCGACGCGAGCGCCAGCCGCAGCTCGCGCGCATCGGCCGCGAAGCCGACCGACTCGCCGCCGCCGCCGTATACGACCCCCGGCACGCGCCCGCTGCGGCGCAGGCGCCGGGCCGCGCGCGACCCGTCCGCGGCGCGGCTTTCAACCTCTAGCTTGGTGGTCTCCTCGGCCATCGCAGGGGTCAAGACTCTAGCAATCGCCTTCGTTTTCAATCGGCGCGCTGAGCGTCAGGAGCCGCACCGAGACGCCGCTGAGCACGTTTCCCGAGCGGTGCACGCGCACGCACTGCACGACCGGCAGGCGTCCGATTACCGTCCAGGCCACGCGCGTGGTGCCGGTCGAGCTGCCCAGCGAGGAGTTCGCGGTCGATTTCACCGAGACGATCTTCACCGCCCCTTCGCGCTTCAGCGCCGCGGCACTCGCGCGCACGGCCGCGGCGCACCGGCTGCCCGGCGGGCAGTCGCCCAGCAGCGCGAGCTCGGCGCCGGCGTCGCCGTGCGCCTGCGCCTGGAGCACCGCGAGGATGTCTTCGCGTTCGACGTTTTCGGCCGACAGGAAGCGCGCGAGCACCACGCCGACCCCCGCGAACAGCACGAGGCAGGCGACGATGAGCGCCACGCGCCGCCGCAGCGGGATCGCCTTCCACCAGGCGCGCGGGGTGCGCTGCGCAGCGCCGCTTGCCAGGGGCGATCCGGCCGAAGGGGCGTCAGGGGCCATCCCAGGTCTTGAGCCGCCGGAACACCTCGCTGCCGGCCAGGACCTCGATGTCCCGGCTCGCGATCTGCTCGAACAACTCCTCGCTGATCTCCTCTCCGCCTGCAACGCGGAGCAATTCGGCGTAGAGCTCGAGCATGGCGCCTGTCCTATCGATCGCGTCTGGGTGGGGCTCGTCCGTGGTCTCGAGTAGCTGTTGCCCGATCTCCCGCAGCGCGAGGGTGATACGGCGGCGGAGGTCGTCCGCTTCCTCGGGGCTCAGTTCGATTGAGTCTCCCATCGGGATCACGCGCCGAGGCTACCGGTCAGAACAGCTGGTTCTCGCCGCCGAACACCTCGCTCACCGAGTCGTCGGTGAAGATGCGGCGGATCGAGTCGGTCAGCAGCTCGGCACAGGGGAGCACGCGGATGTTCTGCGGGCGATCCGGGCTGACGGGGATCGTGTCGGTGACGACGATCTCCTCCAGGCCCGAGGTGCGCAGGTTCTCGAACGCATCGCCGGAGAAGACCGCGTGCGTGGCCGCGGCGTAGACGCGTGCGGCGCCGGCGTCGAGGACCGTCTTCGCCGCCGCCTTGAGCGTGCCCGCGGTGTCGATCATGTCGTCGACGATCACCGCAGTCCTGTCCTTCACGTCGCCGATCACGTAGCCGATCTCGGCCACCTGCTGGGCCGGGCGGTCCTTGTCGAGGATCGCGAGCTCGGCGCCGATCTTCGACGCGAACTTCTTGTTGAGCTTCACGCGCCCGGCATCCGGCGCGACGACGACCAGATCGGAGAGCCCGAGATCGCCGAAGTACTGCGTGAGCATGAACAGCGCGGTCATGTGGTCGACCGGCTTCTGGAAGAACCCCTGGATCTGGCCGGCGTGCAGATCCATCGTCAGCACCCTGTCGGCGCCCGCGCCCTCGAGCATGCGCGCGACCAGGCGCGCGGAGATCGGCTCGCGCGGCGCGCTCTTCTTGTCCTGGCGCGAGTAGCCGAACCACGGCGTGACCGCGATCACGCGGTGCGCCGAGGCGCCGACTGCGGCGTCGATCATGAACATCAGTTCCATCAGCGAGTCGTTGGCCGTGACCCCCGTCTGGGGGTTGCCGCAGGTGGGCTGCACGATGAACACGTCCGCGCCGCGGATCGAATCGTCATAGCGGCAGTAGACCTCGCCGTTGGAGAACGTCTTGAGCGTGATCGGGCCGAGGTCGACGCCGAGCTTGTCGGCGATGTCGGCCGCCAGCTGCGGGTTCGCCCGCCCGCTGAACAGCATCAGCCGCTTGTTGTAGTCGACCGGAAGGCTTGTTTGGGTGGCCTGCTGCGTGCGCGAGTCGATCACGCTGCTCATCACATCTGCAAGTGTAAACCCGCGTCAGGCGAGGCCCGGGAACCGGCCTCAGGCGGGCGGCTGGCCATCCTCGCCCTTCTCCGCCGCGTCTGCCCGGCGCCGCACGTAGTCCTCGACGTTCTGCTGGCGCGCGCGCGCCACCGCCAGCGCGCCGGGGGGCACGTCCTTGGTGACGACCGAGCCCGCCGCCGTGTAGGCGCCCTCGCCGACCGTCACCGGCGCCACGAACGTCGTGTCCACGCCGGTGCGCACGCCGGGTCCGATCTTCGTGCGGTGCTTGGCCCAGCCGTCGTAGTTGGCGGTCACCGTGCTCGCCCCGAGGTTGGATCCCTCGCCGACGTCCGCGTCGCCGATGTACGACAGATGGGGGATCTTCGCACCCGCGCCGACGTCGGAGTTCTTGATCTCCACGAACGTCCCGGCCTTGGCGCCCGAGCGCAGCAGCGTGCCCGGGCGCAGGTAGGCGAACGGACCGACGCTGACCCCGTCCTGCAGCGTGCAGTCCACGAGGTAGGAGTGGCGCAGCGTGCAGCCCTCGCCGATGCTCGTGGCGCCCCTGATCGTGGTGAACGGCTCGATCGTCGTGTCCTGGCCGATCTGCACGTCCACGTCGATCACCGTGGCCAGCGGATCGATGATGCTCACGCCGGCGAGCATGTGGCGCTCGTTGATCGCCCGCTGGGCCAGGCCGCGCACGTGCGCGAGCGCCGCGCGGTCGTTGATGCCGAGCACCAGCCGTTCGTCGGCGACCGCGTGCGCCGCCACGCTCGCGCCGTCGGCGCGCAGCAGATCGAGCGCCTGGGGAAGGTAGAGCTCGCCCTGCGCGTTGTCGGCGGTCAGCCGCGGCAGCACGGCGCGCAGCGCGGGGCCCGAGAAGACATAGACGCCGGTGTTCACCTCGCGAATCTCGCGCTCCTGCGGCGTGGCGTCGCCATCGGCCTTCGTCTCGACGACGCGCTGCACGAGGCCGTCGGCGTCGCGCACGACGCGGCCATAGCCGCTCGGATCGTCCAGCAGCGCGCTGGCCATCGTCGCCGCCGCCCCGCTGGCCTCGTGCGCGCGCACGAGCTCTGAGATCGCCTGCGAGCTGACGAGCGGCACGTCGCCGCTGAGCACGACGACGGGTCCGTCGTCGCCCGGCCCGGCGCCGTCCAGCGCCGCCACGGCGGCCGCCAGCGCCCCGCCGGTGCCGTCGGCCTTCTGCTGGACCGCCAGCTGCACGCCCGCCGGCAGCAGCGGCTCGATCGCGCGCTGGGGCGAATCGACGACCACCACGTGCGCGGCACCGGCGCCGAGGGCCGCGCGCACGGGCCACAGGATCATCGGCAGCCCGCACAGCTCGTGCAGCACCTTGGGCGTGCGCGAGTGCATCCGCGTTCCCTTGCCCGCGGCGAGGATCACGACCGTTGCAGGCGCCGTCATCCGCCGGATGCTAGCTCCCTGGAGGCGTGCGACCGCCTGAAATCGGACGGCGGGCGGGCGCTGGGAGCTGGGGGGCAGGGATTCGAACCCCGATTCTCAGGACCAAAACCTGATGTCCTGCCATTGGACGACCCCCCAGGGGCCACCACATGGTCGCACGCGCGCCCGCGCTAGGACCCGCGACCGGGGCGGCGCGGCACGCGCCCGCCTTCGGCGCCGGCCTCGGTGGCCGGCCCGGCCTCGGATGCGATGCCGAGCACGCGCATCGCCTTCAGCCCGAGGCTGAGCTTCTCGCGTCCGTCGCTGGAGCTCACGTCCAGGCCGGAGAGATCGCGCACGCGCTCCAGGCGGTAGTAGATCGTGTGGCGATGCGTGAACAGCCGCTGTGCGGTCCCGGCGACGTTGCCGTCCGCCTCCAGGAAGGCCTCGAGCGTGCGCACGAGCTCGGTCTCGTACTGCACGTCGTAGGCCACGAGCGGCTCGACGGTCTCTGAGTAGAAGCGCTGCAGCTCGGCGGGGTTGTCGCTCATCGTCGACAGCAGCAGGCGGTAGGCGCCGGTCTGCTCGAAGGCCAGCGCCTCGCGATCGTCGCGGCCCTCGGCGACGTTGGCGGCCAGCAGCGCCTCGCTGGCGGCGCGCGGCAGATCGGCGGGGTCCTCGGCGATGCGGCTGCGCCCGACGGCGAACGTGTAGCCGGCCAGCGAGACCTCCATCTCGCGCATCACCGCCTCCGCCGCGCGCGCGGCCAGCGCCTCGTCGGCGCCGGGGACCAGCACGAGCACCTCGGCGCCGGGCACGCCGTCGCGCTCTGACAGCGCGGCGATCGAGCGGCTGACGAGCGCCCGCGCGCCGCGCTCGGCGACCGCGCGCACGCGTCCGCGCCAGCCCTCCTCGCTGGGCGTCTGGGCACGGGCGCGCGCGACGATCATGCTCGCGCCGCCGTCCAGCTCCAGCGACAGCTCGCGCGCGCGCTGCAGCAGCTGCTCGCGCTCGGTCAGCTCGCGCGCCAGCACGGCGCGCAGGAAGTCGGCCGCGGCCGTTTCAGAGACGCGCTCGGGCGCGCGGACGCGCTCGACCTCGGAGGCGATCATCGTCACCAGCAGGCGCTGCATCGAGGCGCTCGGCTTGGCGCGCGCGCGCATGTGCAGCGAGCCGACGACGTTGTCGGCGACGCGCAGCGGGAGGCTCGTCACGCCCTTGCCGCTGGACAGCAGCGCGCGCTCCTCGGCGGGCGACGCGGCGGCCACGGCGAGCGTCGCGCCCCACGCGTCCGTCACCGCGAGGCTCGCCTCGAGCGTCCTGGCAGCCGCGCGCACGACTTCGGGCAGGCCGGCTCCGGACTCGACCGCCTCGGTGATCGCGTCCATCGCCGCGAATTCGGACATCGCGGGTCAGCCCCAGAAGTAGACGATGGCGAGCGCTCCGGCCGCACCGACGCCGACGAGCAGGGCGAACACGTACAGCGACAGCAACGTGGCCGCCAGCCGCTCCCACAGGCGCGAGTAGGCCGTCCACGCCGGGACGAGGATCAGGCCGGTGTACGCCGCCAGGCCGAACACGCCCGCGCAGACGGCGACGAGGTAGTTGATGTCTGTGCGGCTCATCTGGCTCTCCGCCGCTGATTGTGACGTACGGCGACGTCGCCTGTCCGCGCCGCGCGCCGGCCGGGCGGCCTAGGAGCCGCCGCGCGCAAGCGCGAACTCGCCGTCCACGGGCAGCGCGCAGATCGCCGCCGGCGAGCGCTGCGCGAGCGCTGCGGTCGCCCGGCGCGCGCGCGCCAGCGCGCCCTGCGAGGCCGGGGAGCCGGCGCGCTCCTGCTGCTCGCCGGCGAACAGCCCCACGACCGTCGGCCCGGAGCCGCTGATGAGCACGCGGTCCGCGCCGGCAGCGCCGACCGCGGCAAGCGCCTCGGCGATCTGCGGGCAGAGCGAGACGGCGGCCTGCTGCAAGTCGTTGTGCAGCAGCGCGCCGCGCGCCGCCAGCCAGCCGCGCGCGCCCGGCGCGGGCCCCGTCCACGCCGCCAGCAGCGCGCGCCGGCGCTCCTCGATCTCCTGCGCGCTGCGGGTGAGGCCAAGCCGGTCGGCCTCGGCGTAGACCGCCGCCGTGGAGAGCTCGGCGTCCAGCGGGAGCACGAGCAGCGCCAGCGAGTGTTCGGCGCCCGCCAGCTCCAGCAGGCGCTCGCCCGCGCCGCCGGCAAGCCAGCTGCCAGGGCGCACCTGCGCGGGTACGTCGGCGCCGAGCGCGCCGGCCAGCCCGGCCAGCAGCCGCTCGTCGCCCAGCCCCGACGCGTGACGGGCCAGCCGAAGCGCCGCCGCGGCGTCGGCCGAGCCGCCCGCCAGACCGGCGGCGACGGGGATCGCCTTGTCGATCGTCAGGCGAAGCGGCGGCGCGCGCCAGCCGCTGCGCGCGCGAAACTCGCGCAGCGCGCGCCAGGCGAGGTTCTCGCTCGGCGGTCCCGGCAGCGCCGCGCAGACGATCTCGTCCTCGCCGGCCCGCTCGCCGGCGAGCTCGAGCGTCAGCTCGTCGGCCAGCGAGATCGACTGCATCACGGTCGCCAGCTCGTGCCTGCCGTCGTCGCGCAGCGGCCCGACGAACAGGCCGAGATTCACCTTTGCGGGCGCGCGCGCGTGCGCGGGCAGGTTCGCCCCCCGCGAGGAGGAGGAGGAGGAGGAGGAGGAGGTTTCGCCTGTCATGCGCGGGTTTCCGGCCTTACACGTCGAGCAGCCGCGCGAGGGCGCGAAACTCCTCGGGCGCCAGACGCTCGGCGCGCGCGTCGGGCCGATGGCCTAGCTGCTGCAGCGCCGCGCGCACGCGGGTGCGGTCGGCGCCCTGCGCCGACAGCGCCAGCGAGCCGGCGAGCGTCTTTCGCCGATGCGCGAAGGAGGCGGCGATCAGGCCGCGCAGCGCGGCCGCGCGGACCGGCGATTCGCCGCCGTCAGCGCGCGCCGGCGCCGGGCGGCGGCGCATCAGCACGAGCACCGACTCGACGTTCGGGACCGGGTGGAACACCGTGCGCGGGATCGCCCGCAGCACCTGCACCTCGCAGTGCAGCTGCGCGATCACCGACGGCGCGCCGTAGGCGCCGCTCGCGGGCGCCGCCGCGAGACGCTCGCCGACCTCGCGCTGCACCATCGCCACCCACGTGTTGACGCCGGGGAGCTCTTCGACGGTGCGCAGCAGCACGGCGCCGGCGATCCCGTAGGGCAGGTTGGCCACGAGCTTGGTCGGCGCCGGCGCGAGCGCGCGCAGGTCGATCTTCATCGCGTCGCCCCAGTGCACGACCACGTTCTGGTGCGGATCGGTCGCGTCGCACAGCGCCTCGCGCAGGCGCTCGTCGACCTCGATGACGTGCACGGCGGCGACGCGCTGCGCGAGGTGCTCGGAGAGCACGCCCAGTCCGCCGCCGATCTCGAGCACCACGTCGCCCGGCGCCAGCTCGGCCGCGCGCTCGATCACGCCGAGGATGTTCGAGTCGACGAGAAAGCTCTGTCCGAGCTCGCGGTCTGGCCGGATCTGAAACCGGCGCAGGCGGCGCAGCGTCGGCTGGACGGGCTCGCGCGCGCGCGGCTCGCTCATTCCCAGCCCAGCACGCGCGCCGCGTTGCGCCCGACGGTCGCGTCCAGCTGCTCGCCGGACACGCCGCGCAGCCGCGCGATGAAGGCCGCCGTGTGGACGACGAACGCGGGCTGGTTTCGCTGCTTGCGCACCGCCTGCGGCGTCAGGTAGGGAGCGTCTGTCTCGACCAGCAGGCTGTCCTCGGGAACTACCGCGGCGGCGCGGGCCAGCTCGGGGGCGTTCTTGTAGGTGGCGTTGCCGGCGAAGGAGATCGCGTAGCCGCGCGCCAGGCACTCCTGCAGCTGCGCGGGCATCGAGAAGCAGTGCATCACGACGCTCACGCCGCGGGCTTCGGCGGCCAGCTGGTCGAGCGTCTCCCGCGCCGCGTCGCGCGAGTGGATGACCAGCGGCTTGCCCGTGTCGCGCGCGAGCGCGATCTGTGCGGCAAAGGCGCGCCGCTGGTCCTCGCGCGGCGCCCCGTCGCGGTAGAAGTCAAGGCCGGTCTCGCCGATCGCCACGCAGCGCTCGTGCGCGGCCAGCGCGCGCAGCTCGGCCAGGTCGGCGTCGTCGAAGCCGCGCGCGGCGTTGGGATGGCGGCCGATCGCCGCGTAGACCTGCGGAAACGCCTCGGCCGCCGCGAGCGCGGCGCGGCAGGATGCGCCGTCGATGCCGACCGTGAGCATGCGCGTCACGCCCGCGGCGTCGGCGGCTGCGACGAGCTCTGCGTCGGGCGGCTCGCAGAGGTCCAGGTGGGTGTGCGAGTCGATCACGCCGGCGAGCCCTCGGGCGCCTTGGGAAACAGCGAGTCGATGCGCGCGAGCGGCTCGCCCGACGGGCCCGGCGCATCCCAGCGGGCGCTCTGCAGCGACGGCTCGGCGTGCAGCGCGCCGAGCAGCGTCTGCATGCTGTCCGGCAGGTAGGCGTGGAGCAGGATGGCGACGATGCGCAGGCCGTTGACCAGCGAGCCGAGCACGTCGTCGAGCTCGCGCGCGCGCTCGGGATCCTTGGCCAGCCGCCAGGGCGCGCACTCCTCCACGTAGCGGTTGAGCCGGCGCACCCGTTGCCAGATCGCGTCCAGCGCCTGCGTCAGCTCGGCCCGGTCGATCAGCGCCGTCACCTCGTCGTGCAGGCCGACGAAATCGGGCGCGAGATCGGCGCGCGGGTCGGCCGCGGGCGCCAGCCCGTCGCGGTAGCGATGGACCATCGCGATCACGCGGCTCGCCAGGTTGCCGAGCTCGTTGGCGAGCTCGCTTTCATAGCGCAGCTCGAACGAGGCGGTCGAGACCGAGCCGTCCTGCCCGAACGGCACGTCGCGCAGCAGGTAGAAGCGCAGCGCGTCGGCGCCGAAGCGCTCGATCACGGCGAACGGGTCGAGCACGTTGCCAAGCGACTTGCTCATCTTCTCGCCGTCCATCAGCAGGTAGCCGTGGACGAACACGTGCTCGGGCAGCGCCAGATCCGCGGCCATCAGCAGCGCCGGCCAGTAGACCGCGTGAAAGCGCAGGATGTCCTTGGCGATCACGTGGTAGCTGGCCGGCCAGAACTCGGCCGTGAGATCCTCGCCGGCTGGGCTTGCGCCGCCCGGGGCGGGCGCGTATGAGAGAGCCGTGTAGTAGTTGAGCAGCGCGTCGAACCAGACGTAGAAGACGTGCTCAGAGTCCCACGGGACCGGCACGCCCCAGGTGAGCCGCTTGCGCGTGAGCGGCACGTCGCGCAGGCCCGAGCGGATGAACGAGAGCGCCTCGTTGTAGCGTGAGCGCGGCATGACGAAGTCCTCGCGCTCGGCGAACAGTTCCTCCAGACGCTCCTGGAAGCGCGACAGCGCGAAGAAGTAGTTCTCCTCCTGCTCGCGCGTCAGCTCGATGTGGTGAATCGGGCAGCGGTTGCCCTCGTCGATCTCGTTGTCGGCCTTGAAGTCCGCGCAGCGCGGGCAGTACCAGCCCTCGTAGATGCCCTCGTACACGAACCCGTTGTCGCGCACGCGCGAGAGCACGCGCTGCACGCCGGCCATGTGCTGCGGATCGGTCGTGCGGATGAAGAAGTCGTTGCTCGCTTCGATCAGCGGCGCGAGCGCCTTGAAGCGCTCGGCGTTCTGGTCTGCGAGCTGCTGGGGCTCGACGCCCAGCGCGTGCGCGGCGTCGGCGACCGGCTCGCCGTGCTCGTCGGTGCCGGTGAGAAAGAACACGCGCTCGCCGCGCTGGCGATGATGGCGTGCCATCACGTCGGCGGCGATCGTCGTGTAGGCGTGCCCGAGATGGGGTGCCGCGTTGACGTAGTAGATCGGCGTTGTGACATAGAACGACATGCTCGGCCCAGGCTACTGTTCCGCGTCGCCGCCGCTCCCGCGCCGCGCGCCGGCGCCCGTGCCCCGTCCGTCGGGCGCGGCAGTCAGCGCGCGGTAGAGCTCGTTCGCGCGCACGCCGGTGAGCCGCGCGAGCGCGCTGGCCGCCGGGCGCGGCCGCGCTCCCGCATCGACGAGCTCGCGCAGCGCGACGAGCGCGTCGCCGAGCGACCCCGCGTTCGGCGGGGCGGCGCCGACGACCAGCACGACCTCGCCGCGCGGTGGGCCGCCGGCGAACTGCGCCGCCAGCTCGGCCGCGCTGCCGCGGCTGACCTGCTCGTGCAGCTTGGTCAGCTCGCGACACACCGCGACGGGGCGCTGAGGGTCGCGTGCGGCCAGCAGCGCGAGCGTGGCGGGCAGGCGACGCGGGGACTCGAACGCCACGAGCGTCTCGTCGCCCTCGAGCAGCAGGCGCTCGCGGTCGGCGCCCTTGCGCGGCAGAAAGCCCACGAAACGCCAGCGCTCGACCGGCAGGCCCGACGCGACGAGCGCGACCAGCACCGCGCTCGGCCCGGGCAGGACCTCGACCGCGAGGCCGGCGGCCAGGCAGTCGCGCACGAGCGCGAAGCCGGGGTCGGAGATCAGCGGCGTGCCGGCGTCGGAGACCAGCGCGACAACCTCTCCGTCGCGAATGCGCGCGACCAGCTGGCGTGCGCGCGGGCCTTCGTTGTGCTCGTGCAGGCTGATCAGCTCGGCGGCGATCGCGTGGCGGCGCAGCAGCGCGCCGGTGTGCCGCGTGTCCTCGCACGCGACGACGTCGGCCTCGCGCAGCGCGGCCAGCACCCGCAGCGTCACGTCCTGCAGGTTGCCGATCGGGGTTGGGCAGACGACCAGCCGCCCGACCGGGGCCTCCAGAGAGGTCATCACGCAAATATAGGGTGGCCCCTTGCCGCCAGACCATCCCGATCCACCCCAGTACACCCGTTACCGCGTCGGACCGCGGCTGCGCCGCCGCGCCGACAGCGAGCAGCTGCCGCCGCCGTCCTCGCGCGGCGAGCGCTGGGCCCAGCGGCTGCGGGGGCTGACGCTGAAACGCGTGCTGCTGGGGCTGCTCGCGCTGGCGCTCGCCTGGGTCGCGCTGTCGCTGGTGCTGTTCCTCGTCAGCTCGCACCTCGAGCGCACGCCGCTGCCCTCCGAAGTCGCGGGCGTGCTCGACAAGTCGGGCTACCCGCTGACGTCGGCGAACAACATCCTGGTGCTCGGCTCTGACCGGCGCCAGAAAAACAGCCGCGAACCGGGCGCGGAAACGACGGGCTTCGGTCGCTCGGACACGATCATGCTGATCCGCACCGGGGCCGGCCACGCGGCGCGCCTGTCGATCCCGCGCGACACGATCCTCGAAATACCGGGGCACGGGCTGCAGAAGATCAACGCCGCGCACGCCTTCGGCGGACCGGCGCTGTCGGTCTCGGTGATCAAGAGCTTCCTCGGCGTGCCGATCAACCACGTGGTGGAAGTCAACTTCGAAGACTTCCCCCAGCTGATCGACGCGATGGGCGGCGTCACCTACAGCGGCGGCTGCGTGATCTCGCGTCTGGACGGCGGCTTCATCCGCGGCGGCTACACGCTGCGCCTGAGCGCCGGCACCCACCACCTCAACGGCAAGCAGGCGCTGGCGCTGGCGCGCACGCGCGAGAACCTGTGCGCACCGAATGAGACCGACCTGCAGCGCGAGGAACACCAGCAGGCGCTGTTCACCGACATGAAGAGCAGGCTGCTCTCGCCGTCGAGCTTCTTTCGCCTTCCGCTGATCGCCTGGAACGCGCCGCCGGCGATCATCTCCGACATGAGCGCCGAGACGCTGCTCGGCCTGTTCGGCGCGCTTGAGATCTCGGGCACGCCGCCGACGCGGGTTCTCAAACCGACGGGGAGCACGACGCTGCCCGACGGCGAAGAAGGTTTCACCGTCTCAGAAGCCGAGCGCCGCGCGGCGGCCGCGCAGTTCATGAACGGCTGAGCGTCAGTCCTCGGTCGGCGTCGGCTTGGCGGGCTTGGCCTTCGCCGAGCCCTTGCCAGCCTGCTCGCCGGACTTGCGCTTGGACGCGCCGTCGGTCGCGGCCGGGCTGGACGCCCCGTCCTTGCCCGCGGACGAGGAGGACTCAGCCGACGCCGAGTCAGCCGATGCGGAGTCAGCCGAAGCGGAGTCGCCCGATGGGGAGTCGGCGCCGGACTCCTTGCCGTTGCCCGAGGAGCCATCCGCCGCGAGCTCGCGCTGGCGCTTGCGCGTCCCGTAGTCGGTGTTGTAGAAGCCGCTGCCCTTGAAGTGGACCGCGGGGGCGTGCAGAACGCGTGTCACAGGCACGCCTGTGTCAGGGTCGCTGGTCAGCGGCTCGTCAGTGAAAGCCTGCTGAAGCTCGAATGTCGTCCCGTCGGGACGCCGGTACTCATAGATCGGCATGCCAGCCGATTATAAGAGCGCCCTGGTTACACCCCGCCGGGAACGACTTAGCCACAACGCGGCGTAGGTGAGAGCGCGCGCGGACGCCGGCGCGGCGTCAGTCGGCCAGCAGCGCGCGCGCGCAGGCGATGCCCGCGCTCATCGTCGCTGTGAAATCGCGTTCGGGCTCGAGCAGCATGCGCAGCGCCAGGCCGTCGGCGAGCGCGAACAGGACTTCGGCGACCGACTCCGGCGCGGCCGCCAGGTGAAGGACCCCCTCGCGCTGCGCGGTGCTCAGCATGCCCGCCACCTTTTCGCGGCTCTGGCGCATCAGCTCGGTGTACTCGACCGCGATGTCGCCGTTGCGCCGCGAGAGGGTGAACAGCTCGAATATCAGCGTCATCAGATCGGGGTCCTCGGAGACCCGTTCCTCCAGGTGCTTTGCCATCAGGTGAATGAAGTCGTCGGCCGTCGTGGCCGCGACCAGCTGGCGCTCGAGCACCTCCATGCGCAGCTCGAAGTCGCGGCGCGCCGCTTCCACGAGCAGGTGCTCCTTGGAGCCGAAGTAGTAGTGCAGCAGTCCCCTGGAGACCCCGGCCTCGCGGGCCACCTGATCGAACGTCGACGCCGCCGTTCCGCGGCGCGCGACGCTCAGCCGCATCGCCTCCACGATCCGCTCGGCCTTGTCGCTCGGTGGGCGGCTGCGCCGCGCCACGGCGACCGGCGAGCTGGAGCGGCTGCGCTCCAGCTCATCCGGCGCGATCTTCGTGGCGGCGCTCATCCGGTCAGCGACGCCTTACGCGGCCGACGCGCCGGCCGGCGCGGGCTCGCCGTCGGTGGCCGTCGAGCTGTAGTCGAACTCCTCCTCGGCGCCGAACATCAGGTCGAGCACCTTGGAGCGCAGGCTCTCGCTGAGCGCGAGCGCCAGCACGCCGGCCACCGTCAGCAGCAGCAGCGTGCGGCCGAGGCCGCCGCGGCGCCGGCGGCGCTTGGTGGGTTCGCGCAGCGAGTTCGACGCGTCGCGCAGGGCGTTCGCCGCCTCCCTGAGCTCGCGCTGGAGCTTGCGATCCTCGAATAGCACCTTCGTCGCGGGCTTGCCGTTGTTCATCCGACCGTACGCGCTGCGGGCCGCGCCGTACGCGACGATCAGATTGCTGCGCAGCTGATCGTCCTCGAGCAGGCGCTGCAGATACCGATTTCGCTGGGCGGCACGCGCCGCTGCTGAAGCCTTTCCGATCCTGTCCTTTGCCGCCATCTTGGCCACCGCCTCTGGGAGAGCTTGCAGTTCGAAGCTCAAATATACGCCCGCGCAGCGATCAGCGCGGGGCGAGCGGACGCGATGCTACTGCAAGCCGCGCCCCTGCCGCGGGCGCCGGCGACCATCAGGTGTGCAGCGCGGCCTGCTCCTGCGCGGAGGGAAACGCCCACGTCAGCCGCGCGCGGCGCTCCTGGCGGAACACGAATCGCAGCTGCTGGGGCGGCCTGAGCTCGGCCTCGGCGGGGCGAAACGTCGCGCAGGGCTCAGGCAGGTCGAGCGCGCAGAGCAGGTTGCGGCGAAAGTAGCATTCGTCGCAGCTGACCTTGCGTGACGCCCGTCCACTCTGCTTGACCTGCACGTCTCTCCCTCCAGGCAGTGAGCCTGACCAAGTTTCGAGACGGGCATCAAAGCACCGTTTCGGCGGCCGCTCAAGCGGCCGTTGACGGCCACCGCGCAAATCGCAGAGAAAACGATTGATACCCCTCCCAAACACCCGCAAAAACTATTTTCCTGTGACGATCGCGCGCGCATGCTCGCTGTTTGCGAGGTATTTGGGCGTGGCGCGCGCGCGCCACGATCCGCTGCGATGCGCACGCTCATAACAGGCGCCAGCGGCGCCATCGGCTCGCAGCTGGTCCCGCGACTGCTGGCCGACGGGCACCAGGTGCGCGCGCTCGTGCGCGGGCCGATCTGCGACCCGCAGATCCGCGCACAGCTGCAGGCCGACGGCGCCGGAGCGCACGCCGGCAGTCAGGCGGCCGAGCTGGTGATGGCCGACGCGCTCAGCGGCGTCGGGCTGGAGCGCGCGCTCGACGGCGTCGAGGTGGCCTACTACCTGATCCATTCGATGCAGCGATCGCGCGACGGCGCCGGCGGCGCGACGTTCGCCGAGCGCGAGCGCACGGCGGCGGGCAACTTCGCGGCCGCCGCGCAGCGCGTGGGCGTGCGGCGGATCGTGTACCTCGGCGGCCCGGTCGTGCTCGACCGTCCGCTGTCGCGTCACCTCGCCAGCCGGATCGCCGTCGAGCGCATCCTGAATGACTCCGTCGACGACCTGATCGCGCTGCGCGCGTCGATCGTGATCGGCGCGCGCTCGCGCTCGTTTCGCTTCATGGTCAGGCTGATAGAGCGCATGCCCGTGCTCGCGCTGCCCCCCTGGCGCTCCTATCGCACGCGCCCCATCGACGCGCGCGACGTCACCGAGCTGCTCGCCGTCAGCGCGACCGCCGCGCCGGTCGCCCGGCCGGTGAACGTGGGCGGCCCCGACGTGCTCACCTATCAGCAGATGATGGAACGGATCGCCGAGCTGATGCTCGTCGAGCGTCCGGTGCTGGCGCTGGCAGCCGGCGGCGGCTCGCTGGGCCCGCGCATCGCGGCCGCGGTCGCCGGCGAGGACCCCGAGCTGGTCTCGGCGTTGATGGAGAGCCTGGCGGGGGATCTGCTGCCCGCGGACGATCGCGTCGGTGAGCTCGCGCGGGTGCGCCTGCACAGTTTCGGCGCGGCCGTCGAGCACGCGCTGGGCGAGTGGGAGCGCCTGGAGCCGTTGGCGGCGCGCTGAGCGATCGCCGCCCCGTCGGCGCACCGGGTACGGTTAGGCGCGACCCGCCGGCGGTGTCACAACAGCGATGAGCGTCATCACAGCGTCGATCCAGATCGCGGCCCCACCCGAGGACGTGTGGGAGACGGTCATGGATCCCGCCCGCTTGGCGGATTGGGTCACGATTCACCGCAAGCTCCTGCGCGCCGACGAGGGCCCGCCGCGTGTGGGCTTTCAGATGGAGCAGCAGCTGCACATGCGCGGCGTCAATATCGATGTCCGTTGGACGCTTGTCGAGTGTCGCCCGGGCGAGCTGGCCGAGTGGGAGGGCCAAGGGCCGGCGCACTCTCGCGCGCACACGCGCTATAGACTGAACCCCGAACAGGGCGGTACGCGTTTTGACTATCGCAACGAGTTCCGCGCGCCGTTCGGCGCGTTCGGCGCGATCGTCAGTCGCGCGCTCGTCGGCGAGCTGCCCGAGCGGGAAGCCACGCGCACGCTCGCACTGTTGCGTGACTATGTGCAGAGCAAGTCTTCAGCTGTTGGCTAGTGTAGGGTTGCACACGGTAATGATGTGGTGTAGATCGCATCGACACTAGTGAAGAGGATTCAATCGTGAACGACTTCCTTGACGAGAAGCGCCGAGAGATCACCGACAGGCTGGCCGAGCTCAAGCCGCTGGTGGACGAGTTCAATCGCCTGCAGACCGCTGCTTCGGCCCTGGCCGGTGTCGGAGGAGCGGGTAAAAAAACCCGCACCGCGGCCGCCTCTCGCCGTCGTGGCCCGGGACGTCCGAAAGGCTCCGTGAGCCAGTCGGCCGCCAAAGCCTCGAAAGCCTCGAAAGCGAAAAAACCGGCACGCAAAAAACCGGGTCGCCCGCCAGGCAAAGGTAAAGCCAAAGCGGCCAAAGCGACCAAAGCGACCAAAGCGCGCGCCGGGCGTCGCAAAGGCAGCGGCACGCGCGCTGCCGAAGCGCTCGCCCTGGTGAAAGGACAGCCGGGCATCGCGATCCCCGAACTTGCCAAAAAGATGGGCATCAAGCAGAACTATCTCTACCGCGTGCTACCGGGCCTTCGCCAAGAAGGAAAGGTCGTCAAGCGCGGGCGCGGCTGGCACCCCAAAGGCTAGCCCCGTCCAAATCGGAGTTTGCGCCAACGAGGGCGCGGCGGCCGCCGCGCCCTCGTTCGCGTAACCGGGCTCTCAGATGAGATCCTGGCTTTTGACCGTGTCGCGCTCGGCGATCAGCTCGGCCACCGAGGCGTCGATCTTCGACCGCGAGAAATCGTCCAGGTCCAGGTCGGTCACGATCGACCACGCGCCGTCTGCGCAGTTGCACGGGAAGCCGCAGATCAGACCCTCGGGCACCCCGTAAGCGCCGTCGCTCGCGACGCCCATCGAGACCCATTCGCCGCCGCTTCCAGAGACCCAGTTGCGCACGTGGTCGATCGCCGCGCTGGCCGCCGACGCGGCCGAGGAGGCGCCGCGCGCCTCGATGATCGCCGCCCCCCGTTTTCCGACGTTCGGCAGGAACTGCTCCTCGATCCACGCCTGATCGTCGACCACGCCCGCCGCCAGCTCGCCACGCACCTTGGCGTGGAACAGGTCCGGGTACATCGTCGGCGAGTGGTTGCCCCAGACGCCCATCTGCGAGACGTCGGTGACGGCCACCTCGAGCTTCGCCGCCAGCTGGGCGATCGCGCGGTTGTGGTCGAGGCGCATCATCGAGGTGAAGCGCTCGCGCGGGATGTCGCGCGCGTTGCTCATCGCGATCAGGCAGTTGGTGTTCGCCGGATTGCCGACGACCAGCACCTTCACATCAGCGGCCGCGCGCTCGGACAGCGAGCGACCCTGGACGGTGAAGATCTTGCCGTTCTCGGCGAGCAGCTCCGCTCGCTCCATGCCCTTGGTGCGCGGACGCGAGCCCACCAGCAGCGCGATGTTGACGCCGTCGAAGGCGTCGTCGGGGTTGTCGTGCAGGTCGAGTCCCGCGACCAGCGGAAAGGCGCAGTCGACGATCTCCATCGCCACGCCCTCGAGCGCTCCCATCGCCGGCGGAATCTCCAACAGCCGCAGGTCGACCGGCTGCTCGGGACCGAGCAGCTGTCCCGAGGCGATGCGAAAGATGATGCTGTAGCCGATCTGACCGGCGGCGCCGGTGACGGTTACTCGTACGGGCTGTGTCACGTTATGTCTCCTGAGTGTGCGGTGTGGACAACGATCTGCTCACGCGCGCTCAGGCCGGCACCATCGCCAGCTTGAGGTTCTCGTCTACGGACTGCAGGAACTCCTCGGTGGTCTGCCAGGGCTGATCTGGGCCGATCAGCAGCGCGAGGTCCTTGGTCATCTTGCCGCTCTGCACCGTCTGCACGCAGACGCGCTCGAGCGCCTCGGCGAAGGCTGCCACCTCCGGCGTGTCGTCCATCCGCCCGCGCGCGGCCAGGCCGCGCGTCCAGGCGAAGATCGACGCGATCGGGTTGGTCGAGGTCGGCTTGCCCTGCTGGTGCAGACGGTAGTGACGGGTGACCGTGCCGTGCGCCGCCTCCGCCTCGACCGTCTTGCCGTCGGCGCTGCGCAGCACGCTGGTCATCAGCCCTAGCGAGCCGAAGCCCTGGGCGATGCTGTCCGATTGGACGTCGCCGTCGTAGTTCTTGCACGCCCACACGTATCCGCCCTCCCACTTCAGCGCCGAGGCCACCATGTCATCGATCAGGCGATGTTCATATGTCAGCCCGGCCGCCTCGAAGTCCGACTTGTACTCGGCGTCGTAGATCTCCGCGAAGAGGTCTTTGAAGCGCCCGTCGTAGCGCTTGAGGATCGTGTTCTTGGTCGACAGGTAGAGCGGGTAGCCGCGCTCCAGCGCATAGCGCATGCAGGCGTGCGCGAACTCGCGTATCGACTCGTCGAGGTTGTACATCGAGAGCGCCACGCCACCGCCTGGAAAGTCGTACACCTCAAGCTCGGTGGGCGCGGAGCCGTCGGCGGGGGTGAACGTCAGCGTCAGCTTGCCGGCGCCGGGGACCACCATGTCGGTCGCCCGGTACTGGTCGCCGAAGGCGTGGCGGCCGATCACGATCGGCTTCGTCCAGCCGGGCACCAGACGCGGGACGTTTGAGATGACGATCGGCTCGCGAAAGATCACGCCGCCGAGGATGTTGCGAATCGTCCCGTTGGGCGACCGGTACATCTCCTTCAGGCCGAACTCGCGCACGCGCGCCTCGTCGGGGGTGATCGTCGCGCACTTGACCCCCACCCCGTAGCGCTTGATCGCGTCGGCCGCTTCGACGGTGACGCGATCTTCGGTGGCGTCGCGACTCTCGATTCCGAGGTCGTAGTAGCGCAGATCGATGTCGAGATAGGGAAGGATCAGCTTGCTCTTGATGAACGACCAGATGATGCGCGTCATCTCGTCGCCGTCGAGCTCGACGACCGGGTTTTGCACCTTGATCTTGGCCATGTCTGTCAGTCCTCGTGGAGTTCGCGAGCGCGCTTCGTGCAACGGACGGGGCCGCCGATGCTATCGCCAGCGCCTCTGCGGTCCCGGCGCGCCGCCTCACTCTGCTTGACTGTCTGCGTGGCCAGCGTCGTCTCACAAGCCGCGCACGAGGCTCTCTACAGGGCGCACACCGTCGCAAACCAGGTGCCGCCGCTGCAGGACGTCGACGTGTACGCGAGCAACGTGCCGCTCGTGGAGGCGGTGCAGCGCGAGGGCGCCGGCTGGGTGAGCGAGCGGGCGTCTGAGCTCGGGCGGCTGGTGGGCGGCGAGCCCCAGCAGCTGTGGGGACGGCTGGCCAACGAGAACGAGCCGGTGCTGCACACGCACGACCGCTACGGCAACCGCATCGACGAGGTCGAGTTCCACCCCGCCTGGCATCAGCTGATGAAGCTCGGCGTCGAGCACGAGCTGCACTCGCTGCCCTGGACAAGCGAGCAGCCGCTCGCGCACACCGCGCGCGCCGCGCTCTACATGACCGCGATGCAGGCCGAGGCGGGCTTTGCGTGTCCGATCACGATGACCTTCGCCGTCGTCCCGGCGCTGCGCGCCGAGCCGCAGCTGGCCGCCGAGTGGGTGCCGCTCGTCACCGCGACGACCTATGACCCGCGCCTGGTCGCCGCCGCGAAGAAGGGCTCTGCGATCGCCGGCATGGCGATGACCGAGAAGCAGGGCGGCTCTGACGTGCGCGCGAACACGACCTACGCGCAACCGAGCAGCCGCTTTGGAATCGGCGGCGAGGGCTCGGGCGGCGAGTACGAGCTCACCGGCCACAAGTGGTTCTGCTCGGCGCCGATGTCAGACCTCTTCCTCGTGCTCGCCCAGACCGACGAGGGGCTGTCGTGCTTTCTGCTGCCGCGCGTCCTGCCCGACGACAGCCGCAACGCGTTTCACATCCAGCGCCTGAAGGACAAGCTCGGCAACCGCTCGAACGCCTCCTCTGAGATCGAACTGCACGGCGCCTGGGCGCGGATGGTCGGGGAGCCCGGCCGCGGCGTGCCGACGATCATCGAAATGGTCGGCCACACGCGCCTTGACTGCGTGATCGGAGCAGCCGCCGCGATGCGCGCGGCGGTCGTCAACGCCACCCACCACGCGGCCCATCGCAGCGTGTTTGGCAGGACGCTGATCGACCAGCCGCTGATGGAGAACGTGCTCGCCGACCTGTGCCTGGAGTCCGAGGCGACGACCGCGCTCGCGATGCGCCTGGCGCGCGCCTATGACGAGGCGCACGCCGACGCCCAGGCGGGTGACGACCGCAGCGACGCCCAGCTGTTCAAGCGCCTGGCGACCGCCGTGGGCAAGTACTGGGCGTGCAAGCGCGTGCCGAACCATGCCTTCGAGTCGCTGGAGTGCCTGGGCGGCAACGGCTACGTCGAGGAGTCGGGCATGCCGCGCCTGTACCGCGAGGCTCCGCTGGCCTCGATCTGGGAGGGCTCGGGGAACGTGATGAGCCTCGACGTGCTGCGCGCGCTAACGCGCTCGCCGCGCGCCCTGGAGGTGTTCCTCGACGAGGTGCAGCTGGGCGCCGGCGCCGATCGGCGCCTGGACGAGCGCTTCGGCAAGCTCAAGCGGCAGTTCGCCGACCCCGCGACGCTCGAGGTGCGGGCGCGGCGCGTGGTCGAAGACATGGCGCTGTGCCTGCAGGGCTCGCTGCTCGTCCGCCAGGCACCGCACGCGGTGGCCGACGCCTTCTGCGCGTCGCGGCTGGCCGGCGAAGGCGGCCTGGAGTACGGCACGCTGCCCCCCGGCAGCGACTTTCAGGCGATCATCGCCCGCGGCCGCGCGACCCGGGACTGACACGCCCCGGCTGCACGTCCCGGCTGCACACGCCCGGGCACCCGGCGGTCGCTGTCGAGAGCCCGCGGCCAGCGAGAAGACACGTGCCCTAAGCCGGCGAGCGGACTCAGACGCCCGAGGCCAGCAGGAAGAGGTCGAACAGGGCCAGCACCGTGCAGGCGATCGTGAGCGCGATCACGATCCGGTTCTCGACGTCCTCGCGGCGAGCGATCTGCGACACTGAGCGCGAGCTCGCGCCGAAGCTGACCGGCGCCGCCGAAGCCGCCTGTTGAGGCTCGGGAATCCAGCGGAAGTCGAACGCGTCGTCGGTCGCGCCGCTGGCGGGCGGACGGTGGGCCGCGCCGCCCCCTTCGTTCTCTGGTCTATGCGCTATCACGACTGGAAGCCCTCTGATAGTTCGGTTCCACGCCCCCGGTGACGAGCGCCCCCTCGAGCGCGGCGGGCGCCAACCTCGAGCCCGCCGCCGCTCCCCGTCCCGGCCCTGAAAGATCGCGCAGCAGGAGCGCCTGGCGCACCAGCACGAGCACGATCAGCACGAGCAGCATCACGACCGCCGCCTGATCGAGCGTGTCCCCGAGCTCGATCTCGATCGCGGCGGCGCACAGCGCGACCAGCATCGGCAGCAGCGGCGTCACGAGCGATACCAGCGACGGCCTGTCGAGACGTGCGCGCCGTGGCAGGTTGCCGGCGCCCGCGCTGAATGCCGCAAGCCCGATGCCCAGGTAGGCCGCGACCCAGCCGGCGTCGACCAGGTTCGCGTTGGCGCTCGAGTAGTTGGCCACCTCGGTGTAGTAGGTGTAGGTGCTGTCCGACAGCGCCATCGCCATCAGCCCTGCGAGCAGGCACCACAGCGAGAGGCGCCCGTCGCCGGTCATGCCGCGGATCGCGAGCACGATGAAGAACACGATCACGATGTCGCCGAACGGATACGCCACGGCGACGAGCCCAGCCAGCGTCGTCAGGTCGCTGCTGTGCCACAGCGGCCCGAGCACGAGCGTCCAGCTGAGAAACAGCAAGGCGGTGGCGAGCGCCAGCGCGTCGAGCGTTGCGCGCAGCGAGCGCGAGCCCGAGCCCCTCGTCGCGGGGTGCATGATCAGCGCGGCGACCGCCAGCGGGATCGCCGACAGGTAGCCGAGGTCAGCCCACGAGGGCAGCGGCACTTCGCGCGCCAGGATCAGCGCATAGACGCCCCAGATGCCCTCCGCGAGCGTCCAGCAGGCCATCGCGGCGCACAGCAGGCCCCAGAAGGTGCGCATGCGCCCGTCGTGCCGCCTGGCGGCGGCGAAGCACAGCGCACAGCCGAGTCCCGCCGCCAGCGGCGTGACGAGGTCGTCCATCCACAGGGTCGCCCGGTCGCCGCCGATGTTCAGCGCGATCCAGGCCGCGAACGCGACCGTCGCCAGCGCCGCGGCGCCCGCGGCGCGCGTGAAGCGGGGACTGCGGTAGGTCAGCTCCACGCGTCGGGCATCGACACCGCTGCGCGGCGGCGTGAACGCTGCGCGCCTGCGCTAAACGCTCGTCAACGCTCCCGCCGCGGGCAGCGGCGCGGCGTACGCCTACCATGGCAGTTGTGTTCCGACGCACAAACTTTCAGCTGGCGCGTGTGTTCGGGATCAGGATCGGCGTGGGCATCAGCTGGTTCGTCGTGCTGTTCGTGTTCATCATCGCCTTCACGCCGACGTTTCACGAACTGCTCGGCGGCTCGCGCACGACCGCCTACCTGGTGGCCGTCGCCTCGGTGCTGTCGTTCTTCGTCTCGATCATCCTGCACGAGCTCGGGCACGCGCTCGTCGCGCGGCGCAACGGCATGACCGTCGCGGGCATCGATCTGTGGGCGCTCGGCGGGATCACGCGGACGAGCGAGTCAAAGACGCCCGGCGTCGAGGCGCGCGTCGCCGCCGCCGGGCCGCTCGTGACGCTTGCGCTGATCGTGCTGTGCGTGGTGGTCGGACGGCTGATCGCCAACAGGCGCGACTTCTTCGAAGTCGCGGTCGCGGGCAGCGGCGTGCACGCCTCGCCGGCGCTCGTGTGGCTCGGCTGGCTGGCGACGATCAACGCGCTCGTGCTGCTGTTCAACCTGATTCCCGCATTTCCGCTTGACGGCGGGCGGATCGCGCACGCCGCGATCTGGTGGCGCACCGGCGACCGCAACCGCGCGACGTACGGGACCGGCCGCGCCGGGCAGGCGTTCGCGCTGCTGCTGGGGCTGTTCGGGGTTTGGCAGTTCTCCGCGCGGGGGGAATTCGGCCTCTTCACGCTGCTGATCGCCTTCTTCCTCTATCAGGGCGCGAGCGTGGCGGTCGTGCAGGGAAAGACCGGCCAGCGCATCCAGAACATCACGGTGGCCGACGTGATGGACCGCGAGCCGGTCACGATCCCCGCCGCGGCGACGCTGCTGGACGCCCGCGAGCAGTTCTTTGCCCGCTACCGCTGGCCATGGTTCGCCGTGGTCGATCCGGCGCGCCACTTCCTCGGCGTGGTGCGCGGCTCGCGCGTCGAGCAGGAGATCTCCGCCGGGCGCCCCGCGCTGGCGGTCGGCGACGTTCTCGAGGAGGACCTGCCGGTGCGGATCGACGAAGGCCAGCCGCTTGAATCGCTGCTCTCGGCCGAGGGCCTTGGGCGGCTGGGGGCAATGGTCGCCGTCGACGAGGACGGCGTGCTGCAGGGAGTCGTCACGCTCGCCGACGTGCGCCGTGCCCTGCGCGTCGCGACGTAGAGCGCCACGATCGGGCGCCGCGCGCACGACCGGCGCAGGCGCGCGCTATAGAGTTCCCCGCACGCCCGCGCCCGCGGGCGACTCTCTGTCTGCCCCACCTGCCATGCCATCCCACGACGTCCTGATCATCGGAGCCGGCCTCGCCGGCCAGCGCGCCGCGCTCGCCGCGGCGCAGGAGGGGGTGAGCGTGGCGATCATGAGCAAGGTCCACCCCGTGCGCTCGCACTCGGTCGCGGCCGCCGGCGGGATCAACGCGGCGATCAGCGTGGCCGATGACTGGCATTCGCACGCCTATGACACCGTCAAGGGCTCGGACTTCCTCGGCGACCAGGACGCGATCGAAATCATGTGCTCCCAAGCGCCCGCGGAGGTCATGCACCTCGAGCACATCGGCGTCACCTTCCACCGCAACGAGCTGGGCGAGCTGGACCTGCGCGCCTTCGGCGGCGCGTCGATGAAGCGCACCGCCTACGTGGCCGACATCACCGGACAGGCGATCCTGCACGTGCTGTATGAGCAGCTGCTCAAGCACCACGAGACCGTCGATCGCTTCGAGGAGTGGTTCACCACCTCGCTGCTGCAGGACGACGACGGGGCCTGCTGCGGGGTCGTCGCGCGCGACGTGCGCAGCGGACGCATGGAGGTGTTCGACGCCAAGAACGTGATCCTCGCCAGCGGCGGCGCCGGCCAGGTCTACCGGCCGACGACCAACGCGCTGATCGTGACCGGCGACGGGATCGCCCAGGCCTACCGCATCGGCGCGCCGCTGATGGACATGGAGATGGTCCAGTATCACCCGACGACGCTCGTCGAGAACGGCCTGCTGATCACCGAGGGCGCGCGCGGCGAGGGCGCGATCCTGCTCAACTCGCAGGACGAGCGGTTCATGGAGCGCTACGCGCCCAACAAGCTCGATCTCGCCTCGCGCGACGTCGTCTCGCGCGCCGAGCAGACCGAGATCCTCGAGGGGCGCGGCGTCGGCCCGCACGGCGAAGGCATCTACCTCGACATCACCAAGGTGCCGCGTAAGCGCACGCTCGAGGCGCTGCGCGAGATCGTCAACATCGGCAAGGACTTCGCCGGCGTGGACATCACGCGCGAACCGATCATGATCCGGCCCGGCCAGCACTACATCATGGGCGGCGTGAAGACCGACACCCACGGCGCGACCTCGATCGCGGGGCTGTACGCGGCCGGCGAGGTCGCCTGCGTGTCGGTGCACGGGGGCAACCGCCTCGGCGCCAACTCGCTGCTCGACACGCTGATCTTCGGGCGGCGCGCCGGCGAACATGCCGCGGCGCGCGCCCGCGCGCTGCCGATGCCCAAGGCGCCCGACGCACAGCTGCACGAGGACGTGGCGATGATCGATCAGATCATCGCGCGCGATCGCGGCGGGCGGCGCATATCCGAGATCAAGCAGGAGCTCGGCGACACGATGAACCAGCACGTCGCCGTGTACCGCGACGAGGCCGGGCTGGCGCAGGCGCGCGAGGTGATCTCCCGCCTCAAAGAGGAGGCGCAGCGCGCCTACATCGACGACCGCGGGACGGTCTTCAACCAGGACGTGCTCGGCGCGATCGAGCTCGGCTACATGCTCGACTGCGCCGAGGCGACCGTGCTCGGCGCAATCGAGCGCAAGGAGTCGCGCGGGGCGCAGTTTCGCACCGACTTCCCGGAGCGCAACGACGACGAGTGGCTCAAGCACATCGACATCTCGCTCAACGGCGCCGGGCCCGAGGTCAGCTATTCGCCGGTCACCATCACCCAGTGGCAGCCGGAGGAGCGCAAATACTGATGGCCGAAACACACAGACCGCCCGAGCCGTTCACGCTGCGCATGCGCCGCTATGACCCCGAGTCAGGCGAGGCGCCCTACTGGGCCGAGCACACCGTGCAGCTCGAGCCGCATCGCTCGGTGCTGGAGGGGATCCTCCAGGCCAAGGCGCGCTTCGACGGCTCGATCGGCATCCGCTGCTCCTGCCGCGCGGCGATCTGCGGCTCCTGCGGCGTGCGCATCAACGGTGAACCGGGGCTGGCCTGCCACACGCACCTCGACCACGCGCGCGACAGCGCCGCCGACGGCGTGATCGAGATCGAGCCGATGGGCAACATGCCCGTGATCAAGGACCTGATCGTCGACATGGACGCCGTGCACTGGAAGAAGGTGCAGCGCGTCACGCCATGGCTGATCAACAAGCAGCCGGTTCCCGAGCGCGAGTACGTCGTGCCGAAAGAGAGCATGGTCGACGTCACACAGTCGATGGCCTGCATCCAGTGCGGCGCGTGCGTGTCCGACTGCCTGGCGATGGAGGTCGATCCGGGCTTCATCGGGCCCGCGGCGCTGGCCAAGGCCTACCGCTTCGTCGGCGACCCGCGTGACGACCGCCAGCGCGAGCGACTGGTCGACCTGGCCCAGGACCCGCAGGGCATCTACGACTGCACGCACTGCTTCAAGTGCGTGCAGGCCTGCCCGAAGGACGTCAACCCGATGGGCCAGATCATGCGCCTGCGCAGGATCGCGACCGCCGACCAGCAGATCGTCGACCACAACAACGGCGAGCGTCACGAGGCCGCCTTCACCGGGCTGATCAGGGACAACGGGCTGCTGTGGGAGGCCGAGCTGCTGCCGCGCTCATACGGTGGCAACTCGTGGTTTGGCAAGTTCGCGCCGTCCGCCGGCAAAGAGCTGCTCTCCTCGCTGCCGGCGATCATCAAGGCGCTGCTGCGCGGCAAGGTGACCCCGCTGGGCGCGCTCAAACCGCACCGCCTTGCGAAGGACGACCTCAAGCACGTCAGGGCGATCTACGACGAGGTCGAAGGCCACGAGCGCTACGAGCTGAACCTGTATGTCGCGGGCGACGACGAAGACGAGGCCGAGCCGCAAAGCGGCGAGGGCACCGTCGCGACATCCGAGGAGGACAGTCCATGAGGGTCGCCTACTGGCCCGGCTGCGTCAGTCGCGGCTTCACGCCCGAGCTGCACGGCTCGATGGCCAAGGTCGCGCCGCTGCTCGACATCGAGCTCGTCGAGCTCGATCGCGCCAGCTGTTGCGGGGCGGGCGTGATCGCCGAGCACAACCAGGAGCTGGCCGACACGCTGAACGCGCGCACGTTCGCGCTCGCCCAGCAGGTCGCGGGAGCCGAGCTGATGATGAACATCTGCTCGACCTGCCAGGGCGCGCAGAGCGAGTGTCAGGAGCGACTGGATGCGAGCGCCGAGTACCGCACGCACATCAACTCGACGCTCGCCCCCGAGAACCTCAGCTATGAGAAGGGCCTCACGAACAAGAACTTCCTCTGGCTGCTGGTCGAGGAGATCGGGCTGGACGCGCTGCGCGCGAAGGTCCGCCGCCCGCTGAGCGGCCTGCGCGTCGGCCCCTTCTACGGCTGCTACATCGTGCGCCCGCGCGAGCGCCTGGGCATCGACGCCGAGCATCCTCGCGACGAGTACCTGCACCAGCTGATCGAGGCGCTCGGCGGCACGGTGATCGACTACGCCGGCATGCGCAAGTGCTGCGGCTTTCCGATCATCACGATGAACAAGCAGGCGTCGCTGAAGCAGGCGGGGCGCCACCTCGGCGACGCGGTCGAGGCACAGGCCGACTGCCTGGTGACGCCATGCCCGCTGTGTCACCTGAACCTCGATCTGCAGCAGCCGCTGGCCGAAGGCGTCGTCGGCAAGGAGCTGAAAATGCCGATCCTTCACCTACCCCAGCTGGTCGGGCTCGCGCTCGGCCTGGAGCCCAAGGAGCTCGGGCTCGGCCGCCACGTCGTGCGACCGACATCGGTGATCGACTGGTCGACCTCGGTGGTCGGCGCGACTGCCTAGCGGCGGGCGCCGCGCCGGCTCCTGCCGTGAAGATTCTCACCCAGTTGAGCGGGAGGGGGGCAGGCCCCCCTCCCGACCACCCCCCGTCTCAGCGATCGAGAGTCCTCCCGTGAAGATCCTCACGGTCGTCGGTAACCGGCCGCAGTTCATCAAGGCAGCCGCGGTGTCGGGCCCGCTGCGCGAGCGCCACGACGAGCTGCTCGTGCACACCGGCCAGCACTACGACGACTCGCTGTCGAAGGTCTTCTTTGCCGAGCTCGGCCTGGCAGAGCCCGAGCGCGAGCTCGGCATCGGCGGCGGCTCGAACAGCTCGCAGACCGCCCGCATGCTCGGCGCGCTGGAGCCGCTGCTGGCGGCCGAGCGACCGGCCGCGGTGCTCGTCTACGGCGACACCAACTCGACGCTCGCCGGCGGCCTGGCCGCCGCGCAGGCCGGCGTGGCCGTGATCCACATCGAGGCTGGGATGCGCTCGTTCGACCCGGCGATGCCCGAGGAGCTCAATCGCGTCGTGACCGACCACCTCGGCGACCTGCTCCTGTGCTCCTCGGACACGGCGGCGGCCAACCTCGCGCGCGAGGCCGTCCGCGGGCGCGTGGAGGTCGTCGGTGACGTGATGGTCGACGTGGCGCTGCGCCGCCAGGACAGCGCGCGCGCCGACGAGCAGACGCTGCGCGCGCACGGCGTGGCGGCGGGCGACTACCTGCTGATGACCGCGCACCGCGCGGGCAACGTCGACGACCCCGTCCGGCTGCGCGCGCTGGCCGCGCTGGTGGCCGCGCTGCCCGGGCCGGTCGTGTTCGCGCTTCACCCGCGCACGCGCACGCGCCTGGCAGACGCGGGCCTGCTCGCGCAGCTCGAGCAGCTGGAGGGCCTGCGGCTGACCGAGCCGCTCGGCTACGCACAGTTCAGCGCGCTGCTGTGCCAGGCGCGCGCCGTCGTGACCGACTCCGGCGGCGTCCAAAAGGAGGCGTACCTTGCTGAGGTGCCCTGCGTCACGCTGCGAGCGAGCACGGAGTGGGTCGAGACTGTCGACCGCGGCTGGAACACGCTCGTCGACCTCGACGCGCAGGCGGCGCTGCGAGCCCTGGCCGCGCCCCGCCCGCGCGAGCACCCGGCGCTGTATGGCGACGGGCACGCCGCGCAGCGCTGCGTACAGGCGATCGACGCGCTGGCGGCGGACAGGGCGATGGTCGGCACCCCGGGTGATCGATCTTGAGGAGGAGGAGGAGGAGGAGCAGTGGCGGTGAGTGACGAGCAGCGCGAGGCCTTGCGCGTCGGCGTCGCCGGCCTCGGCTACTGGGGCCCGAACCTCGCGCGCAACTTCGCCGCGATCGAGGGCTGTGAGCTTGCGTGGCTGTGCGATCCACGCGAGCAGGCGCGCGCGGACGCCGCGCGCGCCTTCCCGGGCGCGCGCACGACGGGCGAGCTCGGCGACCTGCTCTCCGACCCGCAGCTCGACGCCGTCGCGATCGCCACGCCCGTGTCCACGCACGCCGAGCTCGCGATCGCCGTGGCGCAGGCCGGCAAGCACTGCTTCGTCGAGAAGCCGCTGGCGACCAGCGTGCAGGACGCCGAGCGCGCGGTCGCGGCGGCGGAGCGGGCCGGGAGGATCCTGATGGTCGGCCACCTGCTCGAGTACCACCCCGCCGTCGACGCGCTCAAAGACCTGATCGAGCGCGACGAGCTCGGCCGGCTCTACTACGTGTATGCAAACCGGCTGAACCTCGGCCAGCTGCGCGCGGACGAGAACGCGCTGTGGAGCCTCGGCGCGCACGACGTGTCAGTGGTACTCCACCTGGTCGGCGAGGAGCCGGTGCAGTGCCTGGCCCACGGCGCCTCCTATGTGCGCGAGGGCGTGCAGGACGTCGTCTTCTGCTACCTGCGCTTCCCGTCGGGGATCGTCGCCCACCTGCACCTGTCCTGGCTTGACCCGCACAAGGAGCGGCGCGTGACCGTGGTGGGCGCCCGCCGGATGGCGACGTTCGACGACATGCTGCTCGAGGGCAAGCTGACGCTCTATGACAAGGGCTTTGACGAGGATGCGCGCTCCTGGGGGGAGTACATCGCCCGCTCGGGCGACATCTTCTCGCCGCGCATCGCCAACGCCGAGCCGCTGCGCATCGAGTGCGAGCATTTCGTGCAGTGCGCGCGCAGCGGCGCCACGCCGCGCTCGGACGGGCACAGCGGCGTGCGCGTGGTGCGCGTGCTCGAGCAGCTCCAGCGCTCGCTCGAAGTCGGCTAGGCTCGCCGCCAGCGCTCGCGACTGGAGCTAGGCTACGCGCGCGCCGCGGCGCTCGGCGCCGTCGGCGCCGTCGAACGGCCGGCCGTCCGCTGGCCGGCGGTCGACTCGCAGCACAGGCCCGACGCGACCGCCGACGAACCGCAGCACGTAGGCGCGGCGCGACGGGCTGTAGCGCAGGAACGGCCTGATCAGCATCAGCCGGCGCCATCCGAGGTAGCGTCGCGGTCTCTGAACTGTGCGCATGTCAACTCGTCCTTGAATTGCTCGCGAGGCGAAGCGATGAGCAGGAATTGTTACATATTGCGAGCTCGGCGTCCGCAAACTGCGGCTTTCCGGCGCTCTAGGAGGACGCCGCGCCTGGTCGAAACGGCTCCTCGACGCGGACCGTGCCCTCGCCGGAGAGCTCGAAGGCGTCGTGCAGGCAGCGCACCGCCTGCTCGACGCGCGCGCGCGGGATCACGCAGGAGATCTTGATCGGCGAGGTCGAGATCATCTCGATGTTCACGCCCTCGCTGGCGAGCACGCCGAACACCTTCGCCGCCACGCCCGGGTGCGAGCGCATGCCCGCGCCGACGATCGAGACCTTGCCCATCTCCTCGTCGGCGGTCAGCTCGGCGTAGCTCTCGCCGGCCAGCGGCGCGAGCGCGTCGCGCGCGTCGCGCAGATCCTCGCGCGGCACGGTGAACGAGATCTCGGCCAGCCCGCCGGCAGAGGTCGGCTCGTTCTGGACGATCATGTCGACGTTCACGTTGCCGTGCGCCATCGCCTCGAAGATGCGCGCCGCCGCGCCCGGCTCGTCGGGCACGCCCGCCAGCGTGATTTTCGCCTCGGCGGTCGTGTGGGTGACGGCTGTGATCAGTGGCTGCTCCATCGTGCTCTCCCCTTCCGCGAGCACAACCGTACCGGGCGCATCGTCGAAGGACGAGCGGCAGTGGATGCGCACGCCGTGATTGCGCGCGTACTCGACCGAGCGCAGCTGCAGCACGCCGGCGCCCGAGGCGGCCATCTCGAGCATCTCCTCGAAGGACACCTGGTCGAGCTTGCGCGCGTCCGGCACGATCCGCGGATCGGCCGTGTAGACACCAGAGACGTCGGTGTAGATTTCGCAGACATCCGCGCCCACGGCCGCCGCGAGCGCCACCGCGGTCGTGTCAGAGCCGCCGCGGCCGAGCGTCGTGACGTCGCTCGAGCTCGTCGAGACGCCCTGAAAGCCGGCGACGAGCACGATCCGATCCTCGCCCAGCGCCTCGATGATCCGCTCGGCGCGCACGTCGAGGATGCGCGCCCTGGTGTGCGAGGAGTCGGTCACGATCCCGGCCTGCGAGCCGGTCAGCGAGATCGCCTGGTGGCCGAGGTCGTGGATCGCCATCGCGCACAGCGCGCACGAGATCCGCTCGCCGCTCGACAGCAGCATGTCCATCTCGCGCGGGTCGGGCGTCTGGGAGACCTCGTCCGCCATCGCGATCAGCTCGTCGGTCGTCTTGCCGCGCGCCGACAGCACAGCGACGACGCGGTTTCCCAGCTCGCGCTGGTCGACGATGCGCCGCGCGACGCGCTTGATGCGCTGCGCATCGGCGACCGACGTGCCCCCGAACTTCATCACCAACAGGCTCGGCATGGGCGCCAGGATGACACAGCGCGCCACCCCCGACCGCCCATCGGCCATCCGTCCAGCCCGCGCCATCACCCGCTCGCGGTTGGTTATGTTGCGTGACTTCAGGAGGGCAGAAGGTTCGCGGCATGCACCCTCGTACCGCGACCGGCCCCGCTCGCGAAGCTCGCTCGCTCCCCGTGCGGGCCCAGCGTGCAGGCTGCCCGTAGCCCGACGCGCAGGCGCCGCTGACGGGAGGAGCGGCGGCGCCTGCGCATGGGCACCCGCTATAGCGCGCGGCGTCCCGCGAAGGCCTTGCCGAGCGTCACCTCGTCGGCGTACTCGAGGTCAGAGCCCATCGGCAGGCCGCTGGCCAGGCGGCTGACCGTCAGCTGCGGCGCGCGCTCGCGCAGCTCCTGGGCGATGTGCAGGGCCGTGGCCTCGCCGGTCGTCGTCGGGTTGGTGGCCAGCACCACCTCGCGCACCGCGCCGTCCGCGGAGGCCTCGGCGACGCGCGCGAACAGCTCGGCGATCTTCAGGTCCTCGGGGTCGACGCCGTCGATCGGCGAGAGCGCGCCGCCGAGCACGTGATAGACGCCCTGGTACTCGTGCATGCGCTCCATCGGGATCACGTCGCTGGCCTCCTCGACGACGCAGATCAGCCCGTGGTCGCGCCGCGTGTCGGCGCAGATGCGACAGCGCGACTCGTCGGTCAGGTTGAAGCAGACCTCGCACAGCCTGATCTTCCGCTTGACGTCCGAGATCGCGCCGGCGAGCGCGGCCGCGTCCTCGTCGGAGGTGCGCAGGATGTGAAACGCCAGGCGCTGGGCCGTGCGGCTGCCGACGCCGGGCAGCTTCGACAGCTCGGTCACGAGCCGCTGGACGGGCGGTGCGTAGCTGCTCACAGACCTGGCAGGCCCAGTCCACCGAGCGCGCCCAGGTCAAGCCCGGCCGTGGCGCCGCCCATCTTGCTCGCCGCGAGCTCCTGGGCCTTGCGCAGCGCCTCGTTGACCGCCGCGAGCACCATGTCGGCGAGCATCTCCACGTCCTCGCCGTCGACGGCGGCCGGGTCGATCTTGACCGCCCGCACCTCCATGTCGCCCGACACCGTCACGGTCACCATGCCGCCGCCCGCCGAGGCCTGCACGGTCTCGCTCTTGAGCTGCTCCTGCGCGGCGAGCATGTCCTGCTGCATCTTCTGCGCCTGGCGCATCACCTGCTGCATGTCGCCCCCGCGCGGCGGGCGCTGACCCTTCGCCAACGCGCTCAGCTCCCCTGCTCCGCGCCCTGCGCGGGCAGCGGCTCGACGGGGATCTCCTCGGCATCGAGCTCGGCCTTGAAGCGCGCCACCCACTCCTCCTCGGAGTAGCGGGCGGCCGCACCGTCCTCATCGCCGGGGTCCAGATCCTCGCGCAGCTCGTAGGAGACGCGCCAGCTGGCACCGGTCAGCTCGCGCAGCGCGCCCCTGACGATCCTGCGGTTGTTCGGATCCTCGGCCTTCTTCTTCAAGAACGCCGCCGTCGTCGGGAAGCCGACCGTGAGGTCCTCGCCGGCCACCTCCACCGGGCGCGCATCGGCGATCACGGCCCCGCACAGCGCATGCCCCGCGCTCACGAGCTCGACCACGCTCGGCCACAGCTTGCATAGGTCCTCGAGGCCCTGCGGAGCCTCCGCGCCGCCCCCGCTCTGCACCGCGCCCGCCACCCCGGCCGCCTGCGGCGGCCGCTCATCATCGTCGTCTGCCGCCGGAGCGCCAGACGCCTCGCTGACGACCTGTTCCGCCGTCTCGCCGGCGCCGTCCTCGGGCGCCGGGTTCACCGGTTCGCTCGCACCGCCCGCGGCCTCCAGACGCTCGATCCGCGCAAGCAGCGCGCGCGTGGAGCCGTCCAGGCGCGGCTCGGCGGCCTTCACGAGCGCGAGCTCAAGGCGCGTGCGCGGGTCCGCGCCGGCGCGCACCGCCTCCATCGCGCCGGCGATCAGCTCGAGCAGCGCGACGACCGTGGCGTGATCCACGCGCCGGGCCTGCTCGAGCAGCGCGCGGTCGGCCTCGGGCGTCAGCGACAGCTCGCCTGGTACATCGCCGAGCGTCTGCACGACCAGCAGCTCGCGCGCGCGCACCTCCAGGTCGGCCGCGAACGAGCCCGCGTCGCGCCCCTGCTCGGCGCACTCGCCCACCGCCTGCAGCGCCGCGCGCGCGTCGCCGGCGGCGACGGCGTCCACGGTCCTCGTCAGCAGCGCAGCGTCGGCCACGCCGAGCACCGCGAGCACGTCGGCCAGCACGATCTCCGAGCCGCTGTAGGTGACCAGCTGCTCGAGCGTGCCGAGCGCGTCGCGAAAGCTGCCCGTCGCCGAGCGCGCGAGCGCCGCGACCGCCTCGGGCGGGATCTCGATCGACTCGCGCTGCGCCGTGCGCCGCACCACGCTCGCGATCTGCTCGACCGTCGGGCGGTGGAAGTCGAAGCGGTGGCAGCGGTCGACGACCGTCGCCGGCACCTTCTGGGCCTCGGTCGTCGCGAGCACGAAGACCGTGTTCGGCGGTGGCTCCTCGAGCGTCTTCAGAAACGCGTTCCAGGCGGCGGTCGAGAGCATGTGCGCCTCGTCGAGGATGTACACCTTGCGCCTGCCCGACACCGGCGCGTAGGCGACGCTCTCGCGCAGGTCGCGGATGTCGTCGACGGAGTTGTTCGACGCCGCGTCCATCTCGATCACGTCCAGCGAGCTCGCGCTCGCGATCGAGCGGCACGAGTCGCACTCACCGCACGGCTCGATCGTCGGCCCGCGCTCGCAGTTCAGGCACGCCGCGAGGATCTTCGCCGTCGACGTCTTGCCGGTCCCGCGCGGGCCGACGAACAGGTAGGCGTGGTGCACCTTGCCGCCCGTCACCGCGTTGCGCAGCGTGCGCACGACCGGCTCCTGGCCGACCATCTCGTCGAACGTGCGCGGGCGGTGCCTGCGATACAGCGACCGCTGCGCAAGCTCGGCGGCCTGGGGGGTCTGCTGCTCTGGGCGCTGCTGGGAAACCGACACGTCGGCTGAGTCTACCCGCGGCCGCACGCTCGCCCGGACAGTCGCGCCGGCCCGCCCCGGGGAGCCCAAACGCGCGCCGGTGCGGCCCCTCAGCGGATAGCGTGCCCGCTCGTGACGGCCCTGCGCGCGCGCCTGCAGCACGTCCTCGACAGACGCCCCTCGCGGCGCACCGCGCTGGCGCTCGGGCTGGGCGCGCTCGCGCTGGCGGCGGGCGCGCTCGCGCTGCGCCTGATCACCGGGGTCGGCTTTGCCAACTACGACACGCTCTACGCGCTCGCCTGGGGCGGGCAGCTGTCGCGCGGCTCGCTGCCGGCCTACGAAATCCCGATCGCGCCCACGCCCCACCCGCTCGTCGAGGCGCTCGGCGTGCTGCTCGCGCCGCTCTCGGCCAGCGCGATCGAGGACGTCACCGTGGCGCTCGGCTTCCTCGCGCTCGCCGGCTGCGCGTGGGTCGTCTACCGGCTCGGCGAGCGCTGGTTCGGGCGCGCGGCCGGCGCGCTCGCGGCGCTGCTGCTGATCACGCGCGTGCCGATCCTCTCCTACGGCGTGCGCGCCTACGTCGACATCCCCTACCTGCTGCTCGTGCTCGCCGCGATACTCGTCGAGTCCCGCCGCCGGCGCGCCGGCGCGCCCGTGCTCGCGCTGCTCGCGCTCGCCGGGCTGCTGCGCCCCGAGGCGTGGGCATTCTCGGGCCTGTACTGGCTGTATCTGATGCGCATCACACCGCGCAGGGTGCGCACGCACACGCTGCTGCCCTACGGCGGCCGCCAGCTGATCGGACTCACGCTGCTGGCCGCGAGCGCCCCGCTCATCTGGCTGCTCAGCGACCTCGCGATCACCGGCGATCCGCTCTGGTCGCTGACGAACACGCGCAACACCGCCCGCGCGCTCGATCGCGTGACAGGGATCGCCAACGTGCCCGAGTACATCCCGCGGCGCATCGGCGAGATCCTGCGCCCGCCCGTGCTCGCCGCGGCGGCGCTCGGCGGCGTGCTGTCGCTGCTCTGGCTGCGCCGGCGCGCGTTCCCAGGCGCGGCAGCTGGCGTGCTCGCGGTGATCGTGTTCGCGGCCTTCGCCGCCGCCGGCCTGCCGATCAACACGCGCTACGCCTTCCTCGCCTCGGCGATCCTGTGCGTGTTCGCCGGCGCCGGCGTGTTCGGCTGGACGCGCCTGGCGCGCGGCGACCCGCGACGGCCCTGGTGGATGGCCGCCGGCGCGCTGCTGCTCGTCGCGCTGATCGCCTATGCGCCCAGCCAGTACCGCGCCGCGCATCGTGAAATGGACAAACTCGCGCGTCAGCAGAGCATCCAGGACGAACTGCTCGCGCTCGTGCACGACGGCTCGATCAACCTCGCCTGCGGACCGGTCGGCGTGCCGAACCACGCGCCGGTCCCGCTGCTCGCGCTCTATCTGAAGACGAGCCCGAGGAACATCGTCAGCGCCCAGGTCGCCGCGCCGCCGAGCCGCGAAGGCCAGTACGTCGACCCGGCGAGCGCCGAGGTTGAAGAGGACTACGTGCTCGACCCGCACGACCCGCATGTGCCGGTGAGCATCCCGCCGGGCTTCACGGAGGCGCACGCCGACGCCTCGTGGCTGATCTTCCAACGCTGCTCCTAGGCGCGCGCGCCGCGCACGAGCGCCAAGCGGACCGTGCACCCCTCTTTGAGGCTGGCGCCCAGGTCGCCTGATCGCCGCCCGCGGCTCCGGTCCGGGAGCCCCCGCTGCGCCTGCCGGGGATCGCTTAAGGCTGCTTCCTTCCGGACCTGACCTGGTTCACGAGCCGACACCGCGCGGGACCCGAGCCATCGACGCCCCGTGCGGCGGAGCGACCGGAGCGGAAAGCCCCTGGGAGGGGAGTTCAGCCCCGCTAGAGCGGATTGCGGGTGCAGGGCACCGCTACCTCCCCGCCTAGCACGGTCCACATCCGATCCTAACGGAGTTCCGCTAGTCTGCCCGCTCGTGACCTACTTCAAGGAGCGCCCTTCCACGCTGCGCACGCGCGCGCTGCCCGGCCTCGCAGCGCTCGGCGTCGCCGCGCTGATCGCCGGCTGCGGCTCGAGCGGCTCGAGCAGCACGATCACCATCGGCAACGAGAACAAGGCCGACGAACAGCTCGCGAGCGCCGGCGTGACGCCCCCGGCGAGCACGCCGACGAGCGGCCCGCTGGCGACCAAGCCGACCGTCACAGTCCCGAGCGGCGCGGCGCCGGCCACGCTGCAGACCAAGGACCTGATCGTCGGCACCGGCGCCGAAGCGAAAGCCGGCGACCCGGTGACGGTTAACTACGTGGGCGTGCTCTACAAGGGCGGCACCGAATTCGACTCCTCTTGGAAGCGCAAAGAAACGTTCGCCTTCTCGCTCGGCAAGGGTCAGGTGATCCCCGGCTGGGACCAGGGCATCGCGGGCATGAAAGTCGGCGGCCGGCGCGAGCTGATCATCCCGGCGCCGCTCGCCTACGGGGCCAAAGGCTCGCCGCCGAAGATCCCGCCGAACTCGACGCTCGTCTTCGTCGTCGACCTGCTGGCGGTCTAGGCGCCGGCGACAGGCGCCCGGCAGGCTGCGGCAGGCGCATGCGGCTGACTCGTCGGGCGCTCTGCGCGGCCGCGCTCTGCGCGGCGGCGCTCGCCCTGGCCGGCTGCGGCAGTGCCGCGCCCAAGCCGGCCGCCGAGCGCCTGCGCCGCGAAGACCTGATCGCGGTCAGCCGCGCGCTGATCGCCCCCGAGCCAGCCGTCGCGCGAGAGCTGACCGCGGCCAAGGCCGCCTGGCCGCGGGTGGCAAACGGCCTGCCGGCCGCCACCAGCGCGATCCCGCGCGCCGCGATCCAGGCCGCGACGCTCAGCGCCGCGCAGCTCCCGCTGCCCGCGCAGCTGCAGGAAGCCCAGGCCGCGACGCTCACCGGCCCGGCTTCAGCCCTGGCGGGCCTGTATCGCACCTACCAGGGTCTCAGCGCGCGCGGCTGGCAGCTGATCGGCGCGGCGAGCGACGAGATCGGGCACGGCTCGCCGGCCGCCGCGCGCTTTGCGCGCGAAAACGTGGCGCTCTACATCGACAGCGTCTACGACGGCCACTTCGTGCTCGGGCAGATCGGCAAGAAGCTGCCCGGCGCCTACCGCACGCTCGGCGGGCCGGCTGCCTTCGGCGCGGCGCTCACCCAGGGCGAAGTCGACGCGCTGGCCGCGACCTACTCCGAAGCGAACGACCGCCTGAACCCCCACCCGGGCGTGCGCCTGGGGTCCTAGCGCGGCGCGCCGGCGCGGCCGCGAGCCCGCGCGAGTGAGCGCGCGCGATCTTGCAGAAATGGTTCGCAATCTGCCGACGTGGTAGTAACTGGTGCATGCCACGCGCAATCTGGACCGGCGCGATCAGCTTCGGGCTGGTCACCGTGCCGGTGAAGGTGTACAGCGCGATCGACCGCAAGAGCGTGCGCTTTCACCAGCTCTCGGCCAAGACCGGCGTGCGCGTCGTGCAGAAGCGCATCGATCCGCAGACCGGCGACGAGGTCGCCTACGAGGACATCGTCAAAGGCTACGAGCTCGCGCCCGACCGCTATGTCGTGATCGAGCCGGGCGAGCTCGACACGCTCGAGCCGACGAAGACGCGCACGATCGAGATCGAGGACTTCGTGCAGCTGTCGCAGATCGACCCGATCTACTACGACCACCCCTACTACCTCGTCCCGGGTACCGGCGGCGCAAAGCCCTATCGCCTGCTGCTGCAGGCGATGCACGAGACCGGCAAGGTGGGGATCGCGCGCGTGGTCATGCGCTCCAAGGAGCAGCTCGTGGCGGTCCGCCCGATGGGCGACGTGCTCGGCATGGCCACGATGCTGTTCGGCGACGAAGTGCTCTCGCCCGAGCGCCTGGACGAGGTGCCCGGCGCCGCCGAGGTCAAGGTCACAAAGCGCGAGCTCGAGGTGGCCGAGCAGCTCGTGGAGTCGCTCGCGGGCCAGTTCGAACCGGACAAGTACCGCGACACTTACCGCGAGCAGGTGCTCGGGCTGATCGAGCGCAAGGCGCAGGGCAAGAAGATCGCCGTGCAGCCGCCAAGCGAGGAGGTCGCGCCGACGGCGCCCGACCTGATGGGCGCGCTGAAGGCCAGCCTCGACGCGGTCAACGCGCGCGCGCAGGACGACGGGGCGCCCAAACGCAAAAAGGCCCAGGCCAAGGCGCCCGCCAAGAAAGCGCCCGCCAAGAAAACGCCGGGCAAGAAACCCGCCGCCAAGAAACCGGGCTCCGCGCGGGCCGCCGCCAAGCGCTAGGTGCCGGCGCGACGCGCTGCCGCCAAGGGCTCCCGCTCCAGCGGCGCAGAGCTCGCGAGCTACCGCGCCAAACGCAACTTCAAGGCCACGCCCGAGCCGCCGCCGGGCGAGGCGCGGGGCGGCGGAGCGCCGCGCTTCGTCGTCCACGAGCACCACGCGCGCAGACTGCACTGGGACCTGCGCCTGGAGCGCGACGGCGTGCTCGCCTCGTGGGCGATCCCCAAGGGCCTGCCACAGGCGCCCAACGAAAACCACTTCGCCGCTGCAACCGAGGACCATCCGCTGCAGTACCTGGACTTCCACGGCGAGATCCCCAAAGGGCAATACGGGGCGGGCACGATCGAGATCTGGGACAGCGGCACCTACGACTGCCTGAAGTGGGAGCCGCGCAAGGTCGAGGTCGCGCTGCGCGGCGGGCGCGTCGACGCCCGCTATGCGCTGTTCGCGATCGACAAGGCGAGCCCGCCGAAGGACTGGATGATCCATCGCATGGACCCGCCGCGCGACGAGGCGCGCGAGCCGATGCCCGAGCACCTCCTGCCGATGCTCGCGCGCACCGGCCAGCTGCCCGCCGACGACGTGGGCTGGGCCTATGAGATCAAGTGGGACGGCGTGCGCGCGGTCGCCTACTCCACACCCGGCGTGCTGCGCCTGGAGAGCCGCAACCTGATCGAGATCACCGACTCCTATCCCGAGCTCGCGCAGCTGAACCGCCAGCTGAGCTCCCACAGCGCAATCCTCGACGGCGAGATCGTCGCGTTTGACAGCGCGGGCAGGCCGAGCTTCGCCGCGCTGCAGAAGCGCATGCACGTCGCATCCAGGGCCCAGGCGAAACGGCGGGCCGCCGACCAGCCCGTGACCTACATGATCTTCGACCTGCTCTGGCTAGACGGCCACTCGCTCACCGACGAGCCCTACGAGCGGCGCACCGAGCTGCTGACGGGGCTAGGGCTCAGCGGCGAGCGCTGGCAGACGCCGGGCCACGTGCTCGGCGACGGCGAGGCGATCCTGCGCGCGACCGCCGAGCAGGGGCTTGAGGGCATCGTCGCCAAGCGCCTGGACTCCCCCTATCAGCCGGGCCTTCGCTCGCGCAGCTGGATCAAGGCCAAGAGCGTGGCGCGCCAGGAGCTCGTCGTCGGTGGCTGGCTGCCCGGAAAGGGCCGGCGCGCCGAGCACGTCGGGGCCCTGCTGCTCGGAGTGCACGACCCTGAAGGCAAGCTGCGCTACGTCGGGCGCGTCGGCAGCGGGTTCAGCGACGCAGAGCTGCAGCGCCTGTCGCGGCTGCTCGCGCCGCTGCGGCGAAGCACGTCGCCGTTCCAGAGCGGCCCGGCGCCGCCGCGCGAGGCCGTCTTCTGCGAGCCGCGGCTGGTCGCCGACGTGAAGTTCAGCGAATGGACGACGGACGGGAGCCTGCGCCACCCCGCCTATCTCGGGCTGCGCGATGACAAGGACCCCGAGCGGGTAGTTCGCGAGGATATGTCTGCTGAGCCGTTCGTCGTGCCCGCGCGCGGCAAGAGCGCGACCGTCGAGGTCGCCGGGCACGAGCTGAAACTGTCGAACCTCGACAAGCCGCTCTACCCCCAGGCGGGCTGGACCAAGCGTGACGTGATCGACTACTACGCGTCGATCTCGACGGCGATCATCGGCCACCTGCGCGATCGTCCGCTGACCGTCAAGCGCTGGCCCGACGGCGTCGAGGGAAAGTCGTTCTTTCAAAAGCAGGCCACGGCGCAGCGCCCGCAGTGGGTCCAGACCGTGACGCTGCCCAGCGAGCGCAAGCCGATCGACTACCTGCTCGCCCAGGACCTGCCGACGCTGATCTGGCTGGCGAACCTCGCGGCGCTCGAACTGCATACGCCGCTGTCGCGCGCGGAGCAGATCGAGCGCCCCACGACGCTCGTGTTCGACCTCGATCCCGGCCCGCCGGCGACGATCATCGAGTGCTGCCGCGTGGCGCTGACGCTGCAGGGCATGTTCGAGAACCTCGGCCTGCAGAGCTTCGCCAAGACATCGGGCAAAAAGGGCCTTCAGCTGTATGTCCCGCTCAACTCGCACGCCGTCTCCTACGAGCAGACCAAGCCGTTCGCCAAAGCCGTAGCCGAGCTGCTGGAGAACGCCGATCCCGAGCTCGTCGTCTCGCGCATGACAAAGACGCTGCGCAAGGGCAAGGTGCTCGTCGACTGGAGCCAGAACGACCACCGCAAGACGACGATCTGCGTCTACTCGCTGCGCGCGCAGCCGCGCCCCACCGTCTCCACGCCGGTCACCTGGGAGGAGGTCAGCGCGGCGCTTGCCTCAGGGGATCCGCAGACGCTCGTCTTCGAGGCGCCCGACGTGCTGGCGCGCGTGGCCGATCAGGGCGACCTGTTCGCGCCGGTGCTGTCGCTCGTGCAGGAGCTGCCGTCGCTGTAGAGCGCCGGCGGGCGGCCGCGCGGGCGAGCGCGGCGGCGCTGGACGGCTCAGTTCACGGCCCGCTCGGGCGACGCCGTGGTCGCCGCCACGACCGCGAGCTGGCGAGCGGAGCGCGCGCGCAGCAGTCCGAGCATGACCGTCTGCGTGGCGAGCGCGACGACCGTCGCGAGCGCGAAGGCGGACGCGATGTCCAGCGTGCGCAGCGCCAGCGAGACCGTGAAGCAGAACAGCGCGAAAGCGCAGAAGCCGGTGACCATGCCGCGCGACATCCGCCGCACGTCGTCGACGCCGCGCTGGGCGTGGGTGAACGTGGCGAGCACCGTCGCGATGATCGGGAACGGGGCGAGCAGGCCGCTGACCTGCGGGCCCAGCCAGCCCGACACGGCCGCGAGCGTGAGCACGAGCGCCGCCGCGCACGCGGCGCGCAGCGGCAGGTCCCAGCGCGGGGGCGGCGCCGGCACCGACTCGCTCGCGCCCGGATGGGGCAGCAGCGCAAGGCCCGCGAGCACGCCCGCGCCCGCGATCGTAAGCGCCCAGCCCACCGGGATCGAGAAGGCGCTGAACACGAGCGTGCCGAGCGCGAACGTGGCCCAGCCTGCAAGCAGGCTCACGCTCCAGGTCGCACGCGCTGCCACGCGGCTGTACACGACGAGGAAGGCCGTAAGCGAAACCAGGCCGAGCAGCGTTCCCGCGGCGGCGCCGGACGCGAACGCGCGGCCGTGGGCCAGGGCGTAGACGAGCAGGATCGGGCCGGCGACGACGGGAAGGCCGGCGATCAGTCCGCCGATGCGCGGTCCGAAGCGGCGCGAGGCGAGCGACGCGCCGACGACGAAGGCCGGGGCCAGCGTGAGCTTCACTGCGAGGAGTCCCACGCAATGATGGTCGCATACGCCACCTGGGTGGCTCGCGCGCGCGGTCGGGAGTAGTGTGGCTCCAAAGTCCGCAGATCGCGCAGCGAAAGGGGAAATCGATGACCAACCACGTCCGAATGGGCATCTACGCGATAACGAAGGGCACCTACGACGAGCTGATCGAGGATGCACGGCGGGGCCTGGCGCCGATCCTGCGCGACAGCCCAGGCTTCGTCTTCTACTCGACGACCGACGTCGGAGGCGGACGCTTCGTATCGGTCAGCACGTGGGAGACGCGTGAGCAGGCCGAGGCGGCCACCGCCAAGACCGCGGAGTGGGTCAGCGAGAACATGGCCGACTCGGTCGCGCTGGAAGAGAATCTGATCGGCGAGATGACAACGCTTGCCGCGACCGAGCGAAGCGCGGTCTAAGCGGCGCTGTTGGGGGGTCCCGGCAGGATTATTCGCAAGGCGACGGCGGACGACGTTCCTGGGCTCGCCGGAGCACTCGCACGCGCGTTCTATGACGATCCTGTTTTCAAATGGATCGTTCCGGACGACGCAGAGCGCCTCCGCCGCTCGGAGCGGGGGTTTGCGTTCTATCTGCGCAAGGTCTATCTGCCACACGATGAGTGCTACGCGACCGAGAGCGGGGGTGGTGGGGCGCTGTGGCTGCCCCCGAACAAGTGGCATCTGGGCCCGCTGGCGCAGCTCGCGCTGGCGCCGGGAATGATCGTCGCCATGGGTGCTCGCCTCCCACAGGTACTGCGGGCGCTCAGAACGATCGAGTCAAACCACCCTCAGAAGCCTCACTACTACCTGGCCTTCGTCGGCGTCGAACCCGAGTTACAGGGAAAGGGCATCGGCTCGGCGCTGCTGCAGCCAGTCCTCGACCGTTGCGACCAGGAGGCCATGCCCGCGTACCTCGAGGCCACAACCCCCCGCAACCGCGCCTGCTACCTCAGGCAGGGATTCGAGGTCACCGAAGAGTTTCGGTTTCCAAAGGGTGGCCCGCCATCCTGGCGGATGTGGCGCGAGCCACGCGTCGCGCCCGTGGGGTCAGCTGGCGATCGCGTCGAGCTCGACCACGGCGTCCGCGGGTAGTGTGAGCGCTGCGCCGGCAACGTTGTCGCGTAGATGGGCGACCGACGAGGTGCCGGGAATGAGCAGGATGTTGGGGGAGCGTTGCAGCAGCCACGCAAGCGCGACCGCCAGCGGCGTCGTTTCAAGCCACGATGCGACCGACACGAGCGCATCGGCTTGCAGGGGGTTGAAACCGCCCAACGGAAAGTACGGCACGTAGGCGATGCCCTGCTCAGCAAGCGACTCGATGAGCACGTCGTCGACGCGATGGGCGACGTTGTAGAAGTTCTGGACGCACACGACCGGGGCGATCGACCGTGCCTCGGCGATCTGCGCCGCGTCGACGGTGCTGACGCCCAGGTGCTTGATCAGGCCCTCCTGTTGCATCTCCGCCAGCACGCCGAACGGCTCGGCGATCGCACCGGGCGTCGGAGCGTCAAAGCCGCCGACGCGGAGGTTTACGACATCAAGCACATCGACGCCGAGGTGCTCGAGGTTCTCGTGCACCGCTTGGCGTAGCTCCTCGGGCGCCAGCGCCGGTAGCCATCCACCCTCGGCGTCGCGGCGGGCCCCGACCTTGGTCACGATCCGCAGGTCGTCCGGATACGGGTGAAGCGCCTGCCTGATGATCTGGTTGGTGACGTACGGGCCGTAGTAGTCGCTGGTGTCGATATGGGTGATGCCAAGCTCGACGACCGCGCGCAGCACGGCGATCGCGGCGTCGCGGTCGGCAGGCGGACCGAATACGGCTGGTCCGGCCAGCTGCATCGCGCCGTACCCGAGGCGAGTGACCGTCAGGTCATCCGCCAGCGTGAAGGTACCTCCGGAGAGCTGCGTGGGAGCCATGACGATCCTTTCAGAAACGGGCAGCTGGCCGGTAGCTGCGGTCACTCGCGGACGGCGCTACGGCCTGATCAGGGACGCCACGAGCCTAGTCGCTGCGAGCCTCGGCGGGCTCCTGCTTGGGGGTCTACGGCGCGGCGCTGCGCGGCGCGCCGGCGTCGAGCCAGCGAACCGTGTGGCCTTCGAGCCGCAGCGAGGCGGAAGGTATCTGCGCCTGCGGTCCGCTGTCGAGCAACCGCTGCCCGCCGCCAGAGCCAAAGCCGACGATCTGCACGGTGTCGTAGTTCTCGAGCGCCAGGGCGAGCTGGCCGAACTTGTTGATCACCACCCGCTGCAGGGAGAACCGCAGCTGCGGGACTTCTGCTTCGAGGCTGGGTTCCGGAAAGCCTTCCGCGAAGAAGCGGTAGCACCTGCCGCTGGCGGCCTCGCAAGCCTTGCCAATTTCTTCGAACGTGTGGGAGCCGATCTGGTTTCTGAAGTCCAGCGCCAACCACATGCCCGCGCGTGCGAGCTCCGTCACTCCGTAGGCGCTGCTGTTGGTGTCGTCGCTGGCCACGCCCAGCAGGTGCACGCGCCCCCGGGGGGAACGCAGGCATAGACCGCGCCCCGCGCTTCTTCGGTCTGCTCCACGAGCTTGATCGCATGGCTGCTCGGCAGGCGCTTGCCCCTCAGCGTGGCGCACGTCCGCGACGACGCCTGCGCTTCGATCGCGCACACCGATGCGCAAGCGACAAACGCGCACGCGCCGACTGCGGCGAGCGCGATGAGCGTCAGGCGCGGCGCCCGCCCGCCCGCTGACGGGCATGGCCGTCGCACTGTCTGGCGTGCGCCCACGGGCCAACCATACCGGCCCCGGTGCGGGATGCCTCAAGGCCAATAGAATCAGGCGTCCAGGGCGCGTAGCTCAGTGGGAGAGCGCTCGCTTCACACGCGAGAGGTCGCAGGTTCGAAACCCGCCGCGCCCATAAACGGCCCGCAAATGTGCACGTTTAACCGTTTAACACGTTGATCCTCAGTCGACGAGGCGGGCCTACACGTTTCACGCCTGCTCCGCGGCAAGAGCGAGAGCGTTGACGTGGAGGTCGCTGACGATCGCAACTCGTCCAGACCAGCAGCGTGAGCGGCATCTGTCGACGCGCTCGCATCCAGGCATAGGCAGGCGTCTGCCCGGCTCCGGCGGGAGCTGCTTCCCGTCGTCGGTCAACCCCGAGCCGCACATTGACCGCCGCGGCTCAAGCCGCCGCCTGCTTCTACCGCCTGGAGGCGCAGCCGCCTCGGTTGCTTCGGAGCCAGCCTGGTCCGCGAGGGGCGTTCCGGCCCTACGCTTGTTGTGAGGGAACCCTCGCGCGCTGCGCGATCAGCTGCGCGGCGATGGGAAGCTCCGCACGCGATCGGTCGACGAGGATAGGTGCGTCGAGCGCATGGCTGAGGGCACCTGGAGCGGCGTCGTCGGGTGCGTCCAGCGCGTGCGCGAGGGTCTGAACGAAGGCATCGGGTCGGTCGTTCTGTACGTAGTGGTTGGCGCCGGGGATCAGGTAGAAGGCGTTGCGGCCGGGCTTAAACATCAGGTGCTCCTGCCAGACATAGTTCGCCGCCCGGATCGGCGCAACGGTGTCGCACACACCCCACATGAGAGTCGTGGGGACCGCAGTTGCCGCCAGCGATTGCAGCCAGGCTGTCTCGTCCATCGAGCGCTCGACGAGATACTGGATCGTCTCGTGCAGCACGGCAACTCCATCGTCGTGCGCGAACGTCGAAGCAAGGGCTAGTACTCCGGGATCGTCAGGCGCGCGAGGTGGCGTAAACATTAAGGCGCCCATTCCCGCCGCTAGGAGCTCGGGCGTAAGTTGGTCGAGCAGCTCGGGGTTGTGGAGCATGAGCCGTTGTGCGTCAGTTAGGTTCGACAGCGGCAGGAAGAGGTTGGCGTTGGAAAGGACCAAGTGCTCGACCGCCGTATGTGCCCGCCCCGCCACCTCGTTCGTCGTGTGGATCAGTGAGACGCTGTCGCCGCGGTCGTGGGCGACCATGACGACCGACTGTGCGCCGACGATCTGGTTTAGGTAGTGGTCCAGGAGCTCGGCGTCGCGCCGAAGGCTGTAACCCCACCCGTGCGGCTTGTCAGAGAACCCGAAGCCGGGAAAGTCGAGCATGCACACGCGATACCGCGGGGTGAGCCGCTCAGCAACATCAAACCAGTCGATGCTGCACGTCGGGAAGCCGTGTACTAGCGCCATGACCGGCGCGTCCGCGTCGCCGAGCTCCACGTGGAAGACGTTCACAGGTGCCGCACTTTCGCCGGCCGGGCTCCACGAGAAGTGCTTTCCGCGCGCAAGCCACGCCTCGGCGCGGGGGGTGGGCGTCGCGTCGGTCATCGACCAACCATAACCGGCGAGCCCGCAACCTCCCTTTCGGGCTCACGGCACACGAGGTCCGCACATAGCCCTTCGTTGTGGCGCGTCGACGCGCCAAGCCCCTGACGCCCACGAACGGAACGGATTAAGGACCGCCCGCCAAGCGCTCGGACTTCTGCTACCAGCTGCCGCCGCTGAGTCGGGCGACCAGTTCGAGCATTGCGTCAAGCGCGGCCTCTAGCGGCTTGGTGTCGCGGCTGACCTGAGTGAGGAGCAGGCCGCCCTGCAGGGCGGCTAGCAGCGCGAGGGCGAGGGTGTCGGGGTCGGTGTCGGGCGTGAGCTCGCCGCGCGCGTGCATCTCTCGTAGACCGCTCTGGATCGTGGCTTCCCAACGTTTGAAGCCCTCGGCGACGTGGGCTCTTGCGTCGGGATCGGTCTCGGCTAGCTCGCCTCCGAGAGAGCCGATTGGGCAGCCGCCGCCGCAGTGGTGCTCGCGCTGGTACTCGATCAGATAGTCGCGCCAGGCTCGGAGGCCCTCCAGGGTGCTGAAATCAAACATCTCCTGCCCGCCGACCATTGTGTCGGCCTGGTGGTCGACGACTGCCCGGACCAGGGCCGGCTTGTCGTCGAAGTAGTGGTAGAGCTGCGAGCTGGAGACGTCCGCTGCCGCGCGTACGTCCTCGATCGTCGTGTGGGCGACACCTTGCCGGAAGATCAAGCCGGCCGCCGCGTCGACTATGCGCTGACGGGTCTCCTGGCCCTTGCGCGTCAACGGGCGAGGGGAGGGGCTAGCCGTGGTCATACCGCAGATTCTACCAACAGAATGGATCGCACCATCCATTCTATGCTAGAGTGGAACGCGCAATCCAGTTCTTTGGGTTTGCGACAACCACTCGAAGGGAGCACGAGACGAAATGGCACTTCAAGGCAAGACCGCGCTTATCACCGGCGGCACATCAGGCATCGGCCGAGCAGTCGCGGAGCGCTTCGCCGGCGAGGGCGCAGAGGTGACCATCACCGGGCGCGATCAAGCTCGTGGCCGCGAGGTCGTCCAGGCGGTCGAGGCCGCTGGGGGCAAGGCACGGTTCATCGCCGCTGACCTGGCGAGCTTCGAGGATGTAAGACGCCTCGCTGAGGCCACGAGCGAGGTCGACGTGCTGGTGAACAACGCGGGTGTCTCTCGCGGCGGTCCCGAGCAGACGGCGGAGGAGGCGTTCGACGTCACGTTCGATGTCAACGTGAAGGCTCCGTTCTTCCTCACGGCTGCGATCGCGCCGCGCATGGCGGCCAAGGGCGGTGGCTCGATCATCAACATCTCATCGATGGCCGCGACCATCGGCATGAACGGATTGGCAGCCTATGGCGCGTCCAAGGCTGCACTCGAGTCACTCACCAAGGCGTGGACTGCCGAGTACGCCGCCCAAGGCGTCCGTATCAACACGGTCGCACCTGGCCCGACACGCACCCCCGTAGCCGCGGCGATGGGCGAGAGGTTCGATGCCTTAGCGTCGAGCACGCCGGCCGGCCGCGGCGCAACGCCTGACGAGATCGCCAACGCCGTCAGCTTCCTCGCTTCGGAGCAGGCGAGCTACATCTACGGTGCGATCCTGCCTGCCGACGGCGGCCGGGTCGCCGTGTGAGCGCCGAACGAAACCGACATCCTGACCGCAAAGGAGGCATGAACGTGATCCTCATCACCACTGCCGGCAGCTCGTCGTGCTACGCCCTAACTCTCCAACACGAGGTCGTGAACCTATGACACAGAACCAGGGAAAGACAATCCTCATCACGGGCGCCAATACCGGCCTCGGCAAGGAGATGGCGAGGCAGCTGGCACTGCGCGGGGATTTCGAGCGGATCTATCTCGGCTGCCGCAATCCGGAGAAGGCGGAGCGTGCAAAGGACGACCTGGAGACGGTCAGCGGACGCAAGATCTTCGAGGTAGTGATTATCGACCTGGAAGACCTTGCGTCGGTATGTGCTGCGGTGGCCGCGATCGGCGCTCCGTTGAACGCCCTCGCAATGAACGCCGGCGGCACCGGCGGTCCCACGCCAGCATCGTTGACGCAAGACAGGGTGACCGAAATATTCGCCCAGAACCTGCTCGGTCACGTGGTTCTGCTCGAGAATCTGCTGGCAGCCGGGCTGCTCACGGATGTCGCCGTCCTCGTAGGCAGCGAGGCGGCGCGCGGAGTCCCGAAGCTGCGGATCGCCCGACCAACGTTCACCGATCACAGCTCAGAGGAGTTCGCGTCGGTGATCGACGGCTCGTTCTTCCAGGGCGCCAGCTTCGACGTGATGCTCTCCTACGGCCAGGTCAAGTACCTCGGCGCGCTGTGGATGGGCGCGATGGCCCGCATGCACCCCGAGCTCAGGTTTATCACGATGTCGCCGGGAAACACCGCGGGAACCGAGGTGCTGCGCGACCAGCCCGCGCTCGTGCGGATCATCGCCAGCCGGATCCTGCTCCCGTACCTCGCGCCTGCTCTTCGCATCGGGCACAAGCTGGACGTTGGGGCCGAGCGACTCGTCAAAGCCGTCACGGACGCGTCACTGCAGAGCGGCGTCTTCTACGCAAGCGCCGCCAGCACGATCACCGGACCGGTCATCGACCAGGCCGAGATCGTTCCCGACTTCCGCGACCCTGAGGTCCAGGACCACGCATACGAGGCGATCCAGCGGTTCGTACCGAGGCTCGCCGCGACTTGACCGCTCTGCGCACGGGTGCCACTCCAATCGCCACGCCACCCGTCGCTACCGCATTGCACTGCATAGCAAGTGCGACGACGGAAGCCGGCGAGACCGCTGGTGCGGACGACCTGCAGGCGTCTCGGAGGGCTGCGGACTGGCTCCTGCTTTGCGCGACAAACCAGGCGCCTCGGCTCGCGTTGCTGAGACCATCGTGGGAACGACCGCACTTGGTCGACCAACTCGTCCGTTCTCGGCCCTCTCGGGCCACTCGATGCCGCCGTGACGTTTAGGCCAGTGGAGTCGTTCATTGGCCTAAACCCAGCCGAAGTGAGCCAAATCAGCCGGTTTACCAAGATCGGCCCCCGACTTGTATAGCTCCGATTTGCAGGGAAAACGGGCCAAATCCGCCGAGGTGAGGTACCTATTCACACGCGAGAGGTCGCAGTTTTCGAAACCCGCCGCGCCCATTGGCCTGCAACTAGAGATATTTGAGCACGTTGCTCTTGAGTCAGCGAGCCGCCAGGGGCGCAACGCGTGCTACTCGGCGGCGTCGAGCGGACGCGTTCGCGGACCTCGCGACAGCGGGCGCACACTCAGCGTAGGCTCCATCGCGTGAGTGAAAAGGCCCACCTCACGGCCGAGGAAGCGCGTGCGGCGGGCGAGCAGATCGGCATCGACTCGGTGACCTCGCCGTTCGACATCGAGCAGTTTCAGCCGGGGGTGGACGTCGAGAGAAAGAGACGACAAGTCCGGGTCGCCGTTGCCGTCCCAAACCCAAATCGACTACGGTATCCGCGGTCGAAAGGGACTTGGATTTGAACGAGCGTGTCGACATCACACCTCGGGTCGTCAGCGAGACGCAGCCGCTTTGGTTCTTGGGCACTCTCGTCCGTATCTTGCTCGACGGCCGGCAGACAGGTGGGGCGTTTGCGGCGTTCGAGGTCGTGTTGCCCCATGGCGCCTCACCGCCGCTTCACTCCCACCCCCAAGATGAGACCTTCTACGTACTAGACGGCGAGGTCACCGTCTGGGTTGAGGACGAACCGCGCCATTGCCGGACCGGAGCTATGGCGTTTGCCCCGGGAGGGACACCCCACAGCTTCCGCGCCGAGTCCGACACGGCTCGCATGCTCGTGCTCTCCACGCCCGCGGGGATCGAGGACTACGTGCGCGCCCTCGCCGAGCCGGCCGCATGGCCCTGGCTGCAACCTCCGCCCGATGGGCCACGAGTCTCAGCCGAGCGTGTCGAGGCGGTCGAGAGCGAACTCGGGGTGGTGCGCCACGGCCCGCCTCCGACACTCTCAACGTAGCTCCCGAGTCCGAGGCTCGAACTGGCCGGCTAGCTGCAGTTCCTGAGTAGGTTGGTTCATCCGGGCGCCTTGGAGGCTGAGAGCTGCCAAGCACGTCAGTCCAACGAGGACACCAGATGAATCTGCACACTAACGCCGTCGCGGCTTAGTGCTTGCGCTTGCCTCTGGCGCCATGTCGCGCTGGAGGCGGCTTGACCTTGATCGGCTTCAGCGTGCCGGTCGCAGGCCGTCCGGGAAGCATGTCCTTGCCGCCCACCGCCGTCACCGTCGCGGTGAAGCTCTCGAAGCCGAGTACGTTGGGCACTATCACGCTCCGCTGGCCCGTGTTGCGGACGTGAGTTTCGAGGCGTCCGTCACTCCCCACGACCTTGATGCGGTAGCTGCGCGCGCCGGCGACGGGGCTCCACGTGATCAACGCGGTGTTCTTGCGCCGCACGAAGTGCACGCGCCCCTCGGCTGGCCGGAAGGGACTCGGCGCGGTGTAGCGGCCCACCGTGACGGTCTGCACGGGAGCACCCTGCTGAGTTACTACCGTCGCGATGATCTGGCGCGAACGCGAGAGCGCTTCCGCCGGTGTGAAGCGGACCGTCCCGCTTGCCTTGCCGACCGTCGCGATCAGATGGTTGCTGTCGCGGCCGCGCTCAAAAAGCTCGACCTTCATGCTGGGCGAGAAGTGGCCGATCCGATAAGCAAGCAGCCAGCTCCTGCCGTTGCGGTGGATGTGCGCCCGGATGGTCGGTGCGGGGAGCACGCCCGCCCCTTCGACCTTGCTGATCGGGCCCGAGCCCGGATCGCGCTCGATGCGCCATTCGCCCCGCTGCCCCTTCTTCAGAAGGATGATCACTTCGCGCTGGTTTGGCTCCAGCGCCGCGAACTCCGAACCCGAAGCTGACGCCGTCAACCGTCCTTGGGGCGACGGAGTGGTCAACGTCTGACCCGACGGGCCGACGAGCGTCACGACCGGCGTACCCGAGCTCGAGCTGACGCGAAGCTCTTCGCCGTGTGGGTTGCCGGGCAGGCGAACCGTCTCGCTTTCTCCACCCGCGGCGGCGAGCGCGCGGGCGTCGGCCGCTATCGATGACGCAGCAGGCAGCGGGTCGATGGAGCCCGGCAAGAAGCGCGCGGATTCGCCGCCGACGAAGCCTCCGGTGTGCTTCACCGCGGGGTGTTCCTTGTACGGTTCGAGCGTTTCCTTGCAGTTGTTCGGGAACAACTGGCCCCCGCCTGAGGAGGTTTCGAAGTCCCAGTACCCGTATGCGCCGACCTTGAATTCGCCAAAGCCTGCCCTGCCGCACCCTGCCAGGTACTTGTTGTTGATGAGGCCTGCGATTTCGGCTTCGAGTTCCCACAGCTTCCCTTCCACGCTGCCATCGGCTTCCCACTTGCCGGTGGCCGGTTCGTCCCAGAAGCCGAGTTGACCTGCGACCTTGGCGAACGCATTCCCTTCGAACGGAAGCTGGATGTGGAACTTCAGTTCTGCGTCCATGTATCCGTCGGTGTAGACATCAGCCGCCAGCGAGGCGATTTCGTGTTCTTTGAGCGAGAGCGTGCCCTTGCCGCCAAAGAAGCCCAGTTCCTTTTCGGTCTTTTCGCGGAACTTGAACGCGAGTTCAAGCTCGAACTCCTTGACGATTTCAGCACCGAGGCTGCCGCTGAATTCGACCGGTTCGACACCGACACCGGCGCCGATCTCGTTGAGTTCGACGCCCGGGTACACGGTGACGCCGGGTTTGATCTTGAGGCTCATCGAGGCCGAGCGGAAATCGCCGTGCTTGAACGCCATTTCGGCTTTCAGCTTTGCCACCCCTTCGCCGAAGCCGATCGTGCCCTTCGCCTGCCAGCTGTCGGCCTTAGATTCTTCTTCGTATGAGGGGAAGAAGTATTCGAATGAGGCCTTTTCGATCGTGAAGATGGGCTTTAGGCTCGCTTCGCCGATTTCGAACTTCAGCGACTGGAGTTCGATGCCCTTCTGGTTGTTGGCCCTGATCTCCAGCGCGCCGGTCGCTTCGAGGTTGACTTCCTTGAGGCTCAATTCGACCTGCACGTCGAACAGCGTCTGACCCTTGTTCGTCAGGTAGACGTCCACCACGCCCTTGATCGGGAAGTTGCCCGGAAGTTCCGCGCATGCGCTGTGCGGCCCCGGCGGCGGGCAGCAGCCCTTCTTTTCGCCGAGGTCGCACGGCTTGCCGGCGCCGAAGACCATCAAGAGCGTCTTCGAGGGTTTGCTGCCACCGCCCGTTGGCTTACCGGTGCCGCCACCGCCGCCACCGCCGCCGGACCCGCTGCCGGCGGCGTTGCGCGCGCGCGGCCCCTTGAAGCCGTGGATGATCCCTTCGTAGTGCGGGGGCGCGGAGATCTGCAGTTCCAGCGCCATCGGTTCGGTTTCGAGATCGCGTTCCCCGAGGACCATGTTTCCGAGCGGGGTGTTTTCCAGCTCGATGTAGACCTGCGCCCCGTAGAGCTCGGTCTCAGTGCCGCCGCCGAGGGCGTAGGCGGGCACCGTCTTGATCCGGAGGAAGCCGCCGCTCTTGGGCACGAGCGTCATGCCGTTGAGCGCAACCTGGCCCTCGATCACGTAGCCGCTGCCCTGCTTCTGGATGCACTTCGCGAGCAGGTTCGCGTCGCCGATTTCGAGCTGCGACATGCATTCGCCTTCACCTCCATCTGGCACGTACAGGGATTCGGCCCTCGTCAGGTGCGAGACGCTCACGTTGAGGTGTGTCGTCGAGTGTTCGTGATTGGAGTTGGTCACGATCATCGTGATCGTATGCGATCCCGGCGCGAGCATGATGTGCGCGGTCGGGTCGGTGCCCGTGCTCGTTTCTTCTTGTTGGCCGCCGCCGAAGTTCCAGCCGTAGGAGATGATGTGACCGCTGCCCGCCATCGATCCGGCGCCACTCAGCGCGACAAGTTCGCCCGCGTGGGGGTTGGGCGTCGCCAGCGCCAACGTCGCCGTGGGCGGCGTGGGTTTGGGCTGGGGAGGGGAGGTTTTCGGTTCTTCGGTGGGGGTTTTGTGTTCTTCTTCAGGCGCTTCGAACGTGATGTTGCGAATCGCGACCTTCGCTGCCGTCGTGACCGGGGTGGAGATCGAGAAGTAACTGATCTGGGCGTTTTTTCCTTCTCCCTGGACCGCGCTCAACGTTTCCCAGCTGCCGTTGTTGCTGGCCGCGTGCCCGATCGCCAGTTCGTGACCTTCAGCATCGTAGGTTGTCAAAGTCACTTCGGGCGGCGGCGGACCGGATTCCACGTCCCTCATCTGCATCGACAAAGTGCCCCGCGGATGGTTCACCAACGAACCGAAAGTGCCAAGCGTGTTGATAGCACCCACGCACACCCCAAGCAGCGCGTACTTAGGAGGCGAGTACAGAGGTTCTTCACCTACGGTCGGCGCGCCGCAGTCGCCGGGCTTACCTGCCTGACCGAATTCCGCCTCATGGCCGAATTCGATGCCTTGGGCGCGCAGCTGGCCCTTGACTTCGTTCCCGCCCGACAGGCTTTCGAAGGAGACCGTGCTCATCGCCGCCCACGCCGGGCCAGCGCGCACCGCGAATGCGATAAGGAGGAAGGCGAGGGCGAGAGCGATGCGGGCTAGACCCCGGCAGGCCGAGCATCGTGTAAGCCCCCCGTCGGCCATTGGCGGCGAGGATCGCAGCCGCCCCGGAGGTTGTCAACTCCGCTGGACGAAATGGCCAGAGCGCGGTGACCTCCAAACGCTGACAGTGAGGCGCTACGGCTGACGCGTGGGCGCGGTCCTACTGGTGTCGGTGGTTCTCGTCAATGTGGTCACCATCGCGGCCGATCTCTCCAAGCCGGGGCAGCCGGGATCGGGCTGTTGGCCGGCGTCGACCCCCGCAGTGGCTGTGGTGCCACTGGGGCTCGCCCTCGTCGGCCTGTTGATGATCGGCAAGTACCACGAGGTGGCGGCGGGCGGTCGCCATCCTTGTTCGCGGCTTCGGCCTGCTGCTTGTCATCGCGGTAGCCCCTGGGCAAATTCTGATTTTCTTTCACCTGGGTTCCGGGGAAGTGGGCCAGAACCTTGCGGCGGGCTCCACTAAACGACCTTCGATTTGGCCCACCGGGGCCGTTTGGTGGGCCAAATCCGCCGGAAATCCTCGGTGTCCGAGGGGAACAAGGCATCGGGGCATATACCCGCGCATGGCTTGCTAGAGCTGTTTCTTGCGCTTCTTTGGAGGATTCCGGTCCCGCTTCACACGCGAGAGGTCGCAGGGCGTGACGTGCCCCAACCAAGTTGGGACTTGCAGCTAGCTGACGGTGATGTAACCGCTCATATAACCCGGGTGCTCCATCGCCCATTCGTCGCATTGGAAGGTGCAAAACCAGAGAAACCGTCCCGTCCGCTTGACGAGCAAGGTGTAGACGTGATTGCCGGGCATAACGACGATGTTGACGCCCGCTTCCGGCGCGGTGATGCTGTGGGGCACGGTATCGGTGTTGTCGATCCGGAGCTCCTGAGGCTGGCCCGCCCGGGTGGAGAATTCGGTCACGGTGAACTCATCGTGCTTTTCGCCTTCCGGACCGCGCTTGCCTTCGGCGATGACTGACAGGCTGACCACGTTTGCCACGGGCGGTAGCCCGGCAGTCAGCTGAGCGGCGGCCTGGGATGCCGCATGTGCTTCCTGCCTTTCGCTGCTCTGGACAAGCGCGACCATCGACATCAACACCGCGGCCAGGACTCCCGTACCCGCGAGCGCCTTCAGTCCGAACCTCCTCGCGGCCGCGTCACCGAATTCGTGTCGATATCTCGCCTCGGCGTCCCTGTCTGGCTCGTGCGCGGCGGAGCCGGGCTCGAAGACCAGATGACGAACGGGCACGGCGAACCGCTCACGGACGAGACCTGCGAGCCGTGGCTCGAGCCCGCCGTCGGCCCGCTCCCAGCGAGTCGAGACGATGACTTCGTCGGGAGCGAAGGTGGCGAACTTGTCCTCGATGGCCTCGAGAGGGTCCGCCTCTGAAACCTCGCCCATCACAACGCGTTCGCGACCGATGCGCTCGAGGGCCGCTTTGAGGCGGACGCGGGCCTGGTCCAAAGGACTGTCGACGGCGCCGGTCAACCGGGCTCCAGGCGAGATCAGCGCGGGTACGAGCAGGAACACGCGGGTATGCGGCACGGAGGCCAGCCTTTCGACCTCGCTGACGAGCGCATCCTCGCCGAGGGTGTCGTTGGCGACAATGAGGACGCGACGCTCCGCCGCCGAGCCCACGTGCGGGGGAGCCATCTTTACCTGCAGCTCAAGACCGCGGAGCTTTCGCATCCGCAGCTGCGCCCCGCGCGCTGCGAGCGCGCCGAGCATGATCCCAAGCACGACAAATACGAGCCACGTCGGGCCGAACGCCACCGCGAGAGCGAGTGGGATCAGAGCGAGCATCAGCAGCAGGACGAAGCGGAAGGCCTCCTGCTCGCTGTGAAAGGGGCTACGCACCGTTCGGGCCCTCCTGCGCGCTATGCTCCGACAGGCTCTGGACAGCCGCCACAACTTGCTCGGGAGTTGCCGGTGCTGGCAAGCGCTGGCAGCCGTCTGAGAGCTCTCGCAGGTCCGGGTCCAGGTCGGACGGCACCTCGACCAGCAGAGGCGTGTCGGGGTAACGCATGCGCAGCTCGCGCAAGACCTCTCGGGCTTCCTCGTGCTCGTAGCCCAAAGAGCAAACCACCACGTCAGCATCGTGAGCGGGGGCACACCCGGCGGGCCCGGTCAGCGGACACCGCGCGTGCCCCCCCGGGCCCGGACAGATGGCGACGGCGTATCCGGCGAACCGCAAGCCGGAGGCGATCGCGAGCCCGGCCGCCTCGTCGGGGTGCTCGACGAGCACCCGTGGATGGCTCCAGCGCCAAGGCTGCGGCTTTAGCTTCGCTGCTCTTTGCGCCGGTGTCGTTGAACCTTCCGAAAACATACCGTCAAGCTAGATCGCGCCTAACTCGAGGGCATCCGGGTCAAGCCGGCCTTTGGCTCCGTAGAAATCCGCGTCCGATGTCCCCAGAGCGCTACGACCCGCCGCAAAGCACCTAGGTCAGGCTGTGCGCTCGCGATCGGCGCTGATCAGCCCGCGATCGAGGGCATAGGCCACGAGCTCCGCACGGCTTGAAAGCCTGAGCTTCTGCTGGATGTGCGAGCGATGGGTCTCTACCGTTCGTACCGACAGGTAGAGCTGCTCGCCGATCTCTGCGTTGGTGTGCCCGAGCGCGATCAGCCGCAGCACGTCGACCTCGCGCGACGAGAGATCGTCAGGCGGTCCGGACGGCTCGGATGCCATGCGGGCACCCAGCTTGGGGTTCAGGTAGCTCTCTCCGACAGCAGCACGCCTGACGGCCTCGACGAGCTCGTCATCGGCGGCCTCCTTCAAGACGTACCCGAGCGCTCCCGCGCTGAGGGCCTCGCGCGCGAAGGCGGGCTCCTTCTGCATCGTGAGCACAACGATCTGTGTATCGGGCGACTCCTCCCGGATCGTGGGGATCGCCTCAAGGCTCGAGCCGCCCGGCATGTTTAGGTCGAGCACGAGCACCCTGGCGTGGTGGCCGCGCACGTAGCGCAGTGCGCCGTCGACGTCGCTGGCCTCGGCTACGACCTCGAAGTCGCTCTCGTTGTCGAGCAGCATCCGTAGCCCGGCGCGCACGACTCCGTGATCGTCGGCGAGAACGATGCGGATCGGCTCCGCGGAGGCCGTCTCCTCGCCGCTTGAACCGTCGATCGGCGTTGGGTCCTGGTCGGGCATCGGCATGAAGATACCGGCTGGACGCAGGCACATTCGGGGGATGACTGATCGCTCCCCCTGTGCCTCGACCGCCCGTTGTAGTCTCCATCACCGCGCGCCATCTATGCGGGCCTCGCCACGGCGGGAGAGAGGTAGAAAGGCGCAGCCGGGATCGAACAAAGCCCCGATGATGGGCGCCCGCGCCGAATCTATCTTCCACGACATCAGGCGCTTTCGACAGGAGGAAGCCAATGGCAACTGCCGCATCGACACACTCGGTTCCGGCCCTGCCGGGGCGAGCGTAGAGTCCTCCTCGTGACCAAGGATGCGCGCGCGGATGCGCCTTCGCTTTCGCCGGAGGCGCTGGAATCGCTGGACGCCTACTGGCGAGCGGCGAACTACCTGTCGGTCGGCCAGATATACCTGCTCGACAATCCGCTGCTGCGCGAGCCGCTTGCGATCGAGCACGTCAAGCCACGTCTGCTCGGGCATTGGGGCACGACTCCCGGCCTGAACTTTCTGTACGCACACATGAACCGGGTGATCCGAGAGCGTGACCTGAACGTCCTCTATGTGGCAGGCCCTGGCCACGGTGCTCCAGGGGTTCTTGCGAACGTGTATCTCGAGGGCACCTACAGCGAGGTCTACCCCCATGTCGGGCGTGACGAGGAGGGCCTGCGCCGCCTGTTCCGCCAGTTCTCATTTCCTGGCGGTATCCCGAGTCATGTGGCGCCCGAGACTCCCGGGTCGATCCATGAGGGCGGCGAGCTCGGCTACTCCCTCGCGCACGCCTACGGGGCCGCGTTCGATAACCCCGACCTGCTCGTCTGCTGCGTGGTCGGCGACGGCGAGGCAGAGACGGGTCCGTTGGCGACGAGCTGGCACTCAAACAAGTTCCTGAACCCGGCCCGCGACGGCGCGGTACTCCCGGTCCTGCATCTGAACGGCTACAAGATCGCCAGCCCGACGGTGCTGGCGCGTATATCGCCGCAGGAGCTGCGGTCTCTGATGGAGGGCTATGGGTATGCGCCGCGCTTCGTTGAGGGCGATGACCCGCACGTGATGCACCAACTGATGGCTGCCACCTTGGATGAGGTCACAACGGAGATCGCGGAGATCCAGCGTCGCGCCCGCGAGGATCGCGACTCGGAGCGTCCGCGCTGGCCGATGATCGTGCTGCGCACCCCCAAGGGTTGGACCGGCCCGAAGGTAGTCGACGGGCTGCCGGCTGAGGGATCGTTTCGCTCCCATCAGGTTCCGCTCGCCGACCTCGCCGGGAATCCCGAACACCTGCGTCAGCTCGAGGAGTGGCTTCGCTCCTACCGTGTCGAGGAGCTGTTTGACGAGGACGGCGCACTCCGGGCGGAGCTGGCCGCGCTCGCGCCCGAGGGCGGGCGACGGATGGGCGCGAATCCGCACGCCAACGGCGGTGCGCTGCTGCGCGACCTCGAGCTGCCCGACTTCTGTGACTATGCCGTCGAGGTCCCCGCGCCGACGGCGAGCATCAGCGAGCCGACGCGGGTGCTGGGCGCGTTCCTGCGCGACGCGTTCAGCGCCAACCCGGAGAACCTCCGCATCGTGGGTCCTGACGAGACGGCATCCAACCGCTTGGGTGCCGTGTTCGAGGTCACGAACCGCGCGTGGGACGCTGAACGCCTGGACAGCGACGATCACCTCGCGCCCGACGGGCGGGTGATGGAGGTCTTGAGCGAGCATCTCTGCCAGGGCTGGCTCGAGGGCTACCTGTTGACGGGTCGACATGGCCTGCTGAACAGCTACGAGGCGTTCATCCACATCGTGGACTCGATGTTCAACCAGCACGCGAAGTGGTTGAAGGTGACGCGCGGCATCTCGTGGCGCGCACCGATCGCGTCGCTGAACTATCTGCTCTCCTCGCACGTGTGGCGCCAGGACCACAACGGATTCTCCCACCAGGACCCGGGGTTCATCGACCATGTGATCAACAAGAAGGCGGAGGTCGTGCGCGTGTACCTGCCCCCCGATGCAAACTGTCTGCTGTCCGTTGCCGACCACTGCCTGCGCAGCCGCGACTATGTGAACGTGATCGTCGCCGGCAAGCAGCCGGCGCTCAACTACCTGACGATGGACGAGGCGGTTGCGCACTGCACGCGCGGGGTCGGCATGTGGGATTGGGCCTGCAGCGACGGCGAGGCGGAGCCCGATGTGGTGCTCGGGTGCGCCGGGGACATTCCGACACTGGAGTGCGTCGCGGCGGTGGCGATCCTGCGCGAGCGTCTGCCTGAGTTGAAGGTGAGGCTTGTGAATGTCGTTGATCTGATGCGCCTGGAGCCCGACACCGAGCATCCCCACGGGCTGCCAGATGCAGAGTTCGATGCGCTGTTCACGACGAACCGGCCGGTGATCTTCGCCTACCACGGCTACCCGTGGCTGATTCACCGTCTCACCTATCAGCGCACCAACCATGCCAACTTCCATGTTCGAGGCTACAAGGAGGAGGGCACGACTACGACGCCGTTTGACATGGTGATGCTCAATGACCTGGACCGCTTCCATCTCGTGATGGATGTGATCGACCGGGTTCCAGGCCTGACTGAGCACGCAGCGCACATACGTCAGGAGATGACCGACGAGCGGCTACGCCACAGGGCTTACACACGCGAGCACGGACAGGACCCGCCCGATGTCACCGACTGGCGCTGGCCAGGCTCGACCGAGGCTCGGTCAGCATAGGCTCAGCAATGCGGGTACTGGTAGTCAACGCCGGCTCCAGCAGCGTGAAGCTCACGCTGCTCGACGGCGATGACACTGTGATCGCCGCGCGGGAGCTCGACGCTCCTCGCGCGCAGGTCGACCGGGACCAGCTCCGAGTCGCGCTCGACACGGTGCTGTGCGAGGCGGATGCGGTTGGGCACCGCGTTGTCCACGGAGGCGAGCGCTTCCGCGAGGCGGTGAGGATCGACGCCGAGACGGAGGCGGGGATGCGCGAGCTGAGCGACCTCGCTCCACTTCATCAGGCCAAGTCGCTCGCCGCGCTTGATGGCGTGACGTCGGCGTTGCCGGATCTGCCGGCAGTCGCTTGCTTTGACACGGCTTTCCATGCGACGCTGCCGCCAGCCGCGTCAACCTACGCATTGCCCGCGGAGTGGCGGGAGCGCTGGGGACTGCGCCGCTACGGCTTTCATGGCCTCTCGCACTCGTGGGTCGCGCGGCGCACACCGGAGCTGCTCGAACGGGACGCTTCGGGGCTGCGAATCGTCAGCTGTCACCTCGGGGCGGGAGCTTCGCTGTGCGCGATCAAGGACGGCATTTCCATCGACACGACGATGGGATTCACACCGCTCGACGGCCTCGTGATGGCCACCCGCTCGGGCAGCGTCGATCCGGGGATATTGTTGTGGCTGGCAGAGCACGAGCGGCTGTCCGCGACGGAGCTGGCGGACGCGCTGGAGCACCGCTCGGGGATGCTCGGCCTGGCGGGCAGCGCCGACATGCGTGAGATCGTCGCTGCTGCTTGTGCTGGTGAGCCCGCGCCGCGCCTGGCGTTGGATGTGTATGTCCACCGCCTGCGCGCTGGAATCGCCGCGATGGCAGCGGCGCTTGGCGGCCTGGACGCGCTCGTGTTCACGGGCGGCGTCGGCGAGCATTCAAGCGAGGTCCGCGCTCAAACCGGGGCGGGACTCGGGTTCCTCGGTGTGAAGGTCGATGACGCCCGCAACGTTGAAAGGCAAGCCGACGATGAGATTGGGGCCGACGGCGCGGCGGTTCGGACGCTCGTTCTCAGCGCCCGTGAGGACATCGAGATCGCTCAGCAGGTCCGGGCCGTGCTTGGGTGCAGCTGGTAGGGCTCGGACGCAACGCGACGCTCACGTGCTCTTCGCGGCCTCGAGCGGCGCAGATTGGCGATCGGCCGGGGCGACCGTGTGGCGGCGAAGCTCGCGCCGCGCGATCGACATCTTGTGCACCTCATCGGGTCCATCCGCGAGGCGCAGCGTACGCACGTGCGCGTACATCGCGGCGAGTGGAAAGTCCGCAGATACACCGCCACCACCATGGACCTGAATCGCGCGGTCGATGACCTTCAGCGCGACACCCGGGGCGGCGACCTTGATCGCCGCGATCTCGGTTCGCGCCTGCTTGTTTCCTACCGTGTCCATGAGCCAGGCGGCCTTCATCGTCAGCAGGCGGGCCATATCGATTTCGATCCGCGACTCGGCGATCCAATCCTGGACGTTGGCACGCATGGCCAGAGGCTGACCGAAGGTCACGCGCTCGGCGGCGCGCCGGCACATCAGTTCCAGAGCGCGCTCGGCCGCGCCGATCGTCCGCATGCAGTGGTGGATGCGGCCTGGTCCCAGTCGCGCCTGGCTGATGAGAAAGCCGTCACCCTCATTGGCGATCAGGTTGCTGGCCGGCACGCGAACTTCCTCGAACGTAACTTCCGCGTGGCTCTCGGGGTCGGTGTAGCCAAACACAGACAGATCACGCACGGCGCGCACGCCCGGCGTGTCAGACGGCACGAGGATCATCGACTGCTGTCGATACGGGGCAGCGCTCGGGTCCGTCTTACCCATGACGATCAGGACCCGACAGTTCGGCCGCATTCCTCCGCTCGTCCACCACTTTCGTCCATTCAGGACGTACTCGTCACCGTGGCGTTCGATCGACATGCCGATGTTCGTCGCGTCAGAGCTGGCCACGTCGCGCTCGGTCATCGCAAATGCCGATCGGATCTCGCCGTCGAGCAGCGGCTCGAGCCACCGCTGCTTCTGCTCGACCGAGCCGAATAGCGACAACACCTCGATATTGCCGGTATCTGGCGCCGAGCAGTTGCAGGCCTCTGAGGCGAGATGCGCGCGACCCATGATCTCCGCCAACGGCGCGTACTCGGCATTGCTCAGCCCCGGTCCGTACCGTGGGTCGGGGTGGAACAGGTTCCAAAGGCCGCGGCGGCGAGCCTCGCCCTTCAGCTCCGCCATCACCTCCGTCTCCGCGTGCGGATCGCCAGCTGCGCGCAGCTCATCGTCAAATCGTTGCTCCGCCGGATACACGTGCTCGTCCAGGAAGTCTGTCAGCCGACTCTGGTAGTCGCGGCAGCGGTCTGTCAGCTCGAAGTCCATGCGCCCTCCGTGCGGTTGTCGTCCGGATCCTACAGCTGGAGCCCGCCTGGTGGACGGCTACCTTCTGGAGCACGGGCTCATTCTCATCAAGCTCCGATCAGGTCGCGCCGCTGGAAGATCCATGTCGCCGCGATCGCACTGGCCAGCGCGATCGCGAGCATGACCAGCGCGGCGGCCGGGCGAAAGGGTTGCGCGGGTACGAGCCCGACGTGCGCAAACGGAGTCGCCTGCACGAGCCATTTTGGCACGCTGAGCAGCGAGCCAAATAGGTCCCACAGAAACGCGACGGTGACGAGCGAATAGGAGAGGCCGCTGCTCGCTCGGGGAACGATCGCGTAGGCGAGCGCCGCGATGCCGAGGAACATGAGCGCGACGGGCAGGCAGTTGGCGCCAGCTTCGAGCATCCCCGACAGCGAGATGCTGACGCCGCCCGACTCGGCGCCGGCCCAGGTGAGCAGCCCGGCAGTGAGGGAGATTGCGGTGGCGCCAGCGAGCGCGAGCACGAGCCTCCCTCCCAGCCACCGGCTGCGGCTGACCGGCAGAGAGAGCAACGTCTCCAGTCGCTCATCGGCTTCCTCGTGGCGTGCGGCACCGACCTGCGCGCACACGAACAGGCTGACGGCCAGCACGAAGAAGATGAACACGAACGCGAGGTACCCGGTGGGCGTGACGATCGAGCCGGTGCCGAGCTTTGAGACCTCGTGTTGCAGGCTCTTTGAGATCCCGGCGGTGGATGTGCTCTTTGCGATCACGCCGGTGATGTAGGCGAAGGCGCCGATGCTGGAGAGCCATACGATCAGGCTGCCTCGCTCTGAGCGCAGCGCCTGTGCGGTCGGCGAGGACAGCAGATGCAGACGTGGCTCGGCGCTCTCGCGCGCCGGGAGGAGCCCGGTGCCGATGTCGCGGCGGGCGACGATCCGCGCGGCGAGCAGGAGCAGCAGCACGGCCACCGCGACCGGAAGCGCGAGCACCATCGGGTGGGCGCCGGTGAAGGGTCGCACTTCCTCGGCCCATCCGAGCGGTGTCGCCCAACGCAGCCAGCCGGCGCTCGCGGAGGTGTCGGCGATGACTCGCAGTGCGAGGAACAGCGCGACTGCGGCGCCGCCGAGCTCGAGCGCCGTCCTGCGCGTCGATGCGAGCTGGCTCGCGAGCGCGCCGACCCCAACGAACACAGGCACGATCGAAGCCGTCGCGAGGACGAGCTCGGCTGAGCCACCCGCCGGCAGGCCGGCCAGGATAAGCCCGGCGAACTCGGCGAGACCCAGGATCAGGACGCCCGCGGCGATCGCGGCCAGCGCCGAGAGATATGCGGCCCCGCGCCCGACTGAGCCCGCGAGCACGAGCTCCATCCGGCCCGAGTCCTCCTCGGTTCGCAGCGCACGCACGGCCGCCAGCAGCCCGAAGACCGCCGCGAAGATGGCGAGCGTGCCGCCGACTCGCCAGGCCGTGTAGCCGGACACGGTGAGCAGTTCGTGAGGGACGCCGTAGAACAGGCGGATCGCCTTGTTGTCGGCGAAGCTGTGCGCAAAAGCGAGCCGGCTCGTTGGCGTCGGGTAGGCGTCGCGGTAGCCGGCCGGCTGGATGTAGGCGATGATCGCGAATAGGTACGCGAAGGAGATCGTGCGAACCCGCGCGTCCCGAAACGCGCGCCGAGCCAACGCCCGCGGCGCCGCGAGACTCATTCGCCCCGTGTTCGATGCGGGCGCGCTGGGCGCCGCGACCGTCCCGCTAGCCGCCGACATGACTATCGGAGCCGTCGTAGTGGTGGAGGAATATCTCCTCGAGCGAGGGCTCGCGGCTGGTCAATGTCTTGATTGAGTCCCCACCCACCTCGGCTAGCGCGGCGATCAGCGGGCCCACGCTTCCTGAGACCTCGAAGCGCAGCACGTTCGCGCCCGCACTCTGCACGTGGACTCCCGCAAGCGCTGGCAGCTCCGGCGCGCCGCCCGCGAAAGTCACCTCGACGGTCTGCACTGCGAGGTGGCGCAACTCTGCAAGCGTTCCCTCGTCGACGAGCTTCCCGTCGCGGAGAATCCCTACCCGGTCACATAGCGCCTCGACCTCACTGAGGATGTGGGAGGAGAGAAAGACGGTCTGCCCGCGCCCCTTGGCCTCCATTACGCAGTCTCTGAAGGCGACCTCCATCAACGGGTCGAGACCGCTGGTCGGCTCATCGAGCAGCAGCAGCTCCGCACGCGTGGCGAGCGCCGCGATGAGCTGCACCTTCTGGCGATTGCCCTTCGACAGCGTTCGGATCTTCTTGCGCGTATCGAGCTGGAAGCGCTCAACGAGCACATCGCGATAGGCGACGTCGGTGCCGTGGTGTAGATACGCGAGGAACTCGAACGTCTCCGCGCTCGTCAAGGATGGCCAGAGGAATGGCTCCCCCGGCACGTATGCGACTCGCTCGTGGGCGCGGACCGGATCGTCCCAGGCATCCAGACCGAACAGCTCCGCCCGCCCGCTGCTCGCCCGGTGCAGCCCGAGCAGCAGCCGAATCGTGGTGGTCTTGCCCGACCCGTTGGGTCCGAGATAGCCGTAGACCTCGCCTCTGCCCACCGTGAGGTTGAGTCCATCGAACGCGAGCGTGCTCCCGTAGCGCTTGGAGAGCCGGTCGGTGTGGATCGCGGACTCCGAGCGATTGGCGATGGAGCGAACCTCCGGCGTGTCAGGTCGTCGCCGCGTCAGTTGCATAGGAGCAGGATCTGACGATCTTACGCCCGGGGCATCCGGGTTTTTCCCGCACATGACCACGGAATCACCCTACGGGCAAGCAAATCAGCCGCCAGCAGGGCGCGTCTCGGAAAGATCGGGGCTTTGCCACAGGCGCATGAGGCCTCCCGAGCCGGCGTGAAGGACGGCGCCACCCTCCTCGAGGCGTGCTAGCTCGGTAGTTTTCCTCGCGGCTTGGCGGCTTTCCTCGGCTGGCGATGCCCCCGCCAGGGGCTAGCCTCCTCAATATGGCTACCACCACAGACATCAACAAGCTCCGCGTGGTGATCGCTGGCGGCGGGGTGGCCGGCCTCGAGACCGCGCTTGCTCTCGCGCACCTTGCGCCTGTGCTCACCGACGTGACTGTGATCGCACCCAATGACGAGTTCGTCAACCGGCCGATGACCGTCCGCGAGCCGTTCGCCTACGGCGCGGCACGGCGCTACCGGCTCGCGCCGATAATCAAGGACTCGGGCGCGGAGCTGCTGGTCGGTGAGCTTGCCTGGGTTGACCCCGCCCGGGAGATCGCCCACACCGAGGCTGGCGAGGAGATCCCGTACGACGCGCTTGTGCTGGCGCTAGGCGCCAAGGCTCACGCTCGCTACGAGCACGCCGTGACGATCGACGACCGCCGACTTGACGAGACGTTGCACGGATTGATCCAGGATGTCGAGGGGGGCTACATCCACAGCTTGGCGTTCGTCTCGCCGGGCCGGATGCCGTGGCAGCTCCCTCTGTACGAGCTCGCGCTGATGACGGCAGGGCGCGCGTATGACATGGGGATCGAACTCTCGACGACGATCGTCACGCCGGAGGACAGCCCGCTGGCGATCTTCGGCGCGAACGCAAGCAATGCCGTGGCGGCTGCGCTCGACCGGGCGAAGATCCAGCGGATCAACTCGGCCTACGCCGAGGTTCCCCAACCGGGAGAGGTCGTTGCCCACCCCGGCGACCGTCATCTGCACGTCGATCGCGTGATCGCGCTGCCCGAGCTCTATGGCCCCTCCGTGCGAGGTATCCCGCTGGGCGAGCACGGCTTCATCCCTGTGGACCCCTACGGACGAGTAGCCGGCACGGAGCACATCTACGCTGCAGGCGACGCGATCGACTTCCCGATCAAGCACGGCGGTCTTGGCGCCCAGCAGGCCGATGTCGCGGCGCTGTCGATCGCCGCATTGGCGGGAGCTGAGGTGACCCCCGAAGCGTTTCAACCAGTGATTCACGGAATACTGCTCACCGACGGCAAGCCCCTGTACCTGACTGCTCGCATCACCGGCGGGCACGGATTCAGCTCAGAGATCACCGACACCGCCACGTGGTCGCCGCCGAACAAGATCGCCGCGAAGTATCTCGCGCCGTATTTGGAGGGACTCGACCGGGGGCAGATTCCGGCGTGAGTCACCCCCGCGGGGGTCGAGCGATCCCCTCCCCGCGGGTCAGACATCCCGCTCGGCTAGGCGGCGGCCCTGGGAGTCGGGATCGCTCATGCTCGAGGCGGCTCATCGGGCGGCGGCGGCCCGTCGCCCGATGCTCCCGGGGGCCCCGTCCCGTCGCTCGGTGAACTGTCCTCTCGGCCGCGCCGAATCAGGGTGAAAATCCAGATCGCGACGCCGGCGACGGCCGCGCCGATCAATGCCCAGGCCCATCCCGGAAGACCGCTCGATTCGGAGGACGGTTCTTTGTTCGCGGCCGCCGCGGCACCGGCGACCGCCGCGGCCGGAGCGTGGCTCGTCGTCGTCGTGGTCGTGGTGGTCGTCGTGGTGGGAGTGGTCGGAGTGGTGACCGTCTGCGTTTTGACGACCGTGTTCGTCTGCGTGGGCGCGGTCACGGTCGTCGTCTTCGGCGGCGCGGTCACTGTGTTGGTCTGAGTTACGGTCTTTGTCTGGGGCGGCGCCGTGCTCGTGGTGGTCGGCGTCGTGGGAGCGGCCGCGGTCGTCGCCGGCTTTGCTTGCGCCGACGCGGTCGCTGTTTGGTCCTGGGAGGACGTAGTCGCAGTCTTGGCCTGCGGGGCGGTTGGCGTACTGCTCTGTGTGGCGGTAGGCGTGCTGGCGGTCGTGCTCGCGGTCGCTCCCTCGGCACGGCTGGAGGCGGTCTGACTCAGGCTGCTGGCCACGCTGGCCGTCGCGCCCGATCCACACCCGGCCAACGCGAATATTGAGAGGCCCAGCACGGACACCCGAAAAGCCGAGCGCGTCCCAATCTTGCGCCGGTGATTGCGGCGAAGCGTTGTATGACGGCAGCCGGAGCCGCGCCTGCGGCTATCCGTGTCGCTGATCATGGGGTGGCCTCCCTCATGAGACGATCCGCATCTCATGGCTCGTGTTGTTCAGGCGCCGGGTCCGAGAGCCTGGGCGATCGAGTCGATCGCTGCTCGCTCCGGTTCGCTGATGGAGCCCTCCGCGGGTCCGCTCTCCTTATGTGCGCTTGCGACCCTCTCCGCGAGCTTGATAACGAAGCTCTTGTAGTCCTGACTCTCCTGGGGCGTGGCCTTGGCCTCGAGCAACGCCACGGCGTCGCGCAGGTGGGCCAGTGAATGCTCCTTGAGCTCCTCAGGTGAGCCGTACCGGGAATGGTCGACCTTCGGCTTGGCGGCGACAATCTCATCGAGCAGCTCGCTCTGACCATGGTGCTGGCGCGCCTCGGCGTAAGCCTTGGCCATCGAGACGGTCTCGCGGAACATTCCGCCGTGGGCCGCCGTGATGACCATCATGCCCGCGCTCGGCGGTCCCTCCAGGATCTGCTCCCACTCCGGCGCCGAGAAGTCTTGCTTCGTGGTCATTCAAACCTCCCTTTCGCTTTCAAGGCATCCCGGGCGATTCTAGATCTCGTCAGATCCGCGGTGCGGTCGCCTCGAGCATCTGGGCGCAAGCCCCGCGGTCCGGGTTCTTGACAGCTGGACCTTCGGCTGGCCCGCTCGCGACGGCCTAGACTACACGCGAACCGCTGCATCGAAGAAAGGATCCGCCAATCTGCCGCTGGCTCGCGTATTCGGGAGCTCCACTTCTGCTCAAGGAAGCGCTGTACGGGCCGGCTAACTCGCTGATCGAACAGAGCCTTCACTCGCGGCTCGGCGCCGAGCCGACGAACGGTGACGGCTTCGGCGTCGGCTGGTATGGCGAGCTCCCAACTCCGGGCGTATTCCACAGCACTGCCGGGCGTATTCCACAGCACTGAGCCGGCCTGGAACGACAAAAACCTGCACGAGCTCGCGGACCACGTCAGCTCGTCGAACTTCTTCGCCCATATCCGCGCGGCGATCGGCAGCTCCGTCCAACAGACGAACTGCCACCCGTTCCGCCACGACCGCTGGCTGTTCATGCACAACGGCTACATCAACGAGTTCGCCACGATCAAGCGCGACCTCGTGCTCGCCGTCGATCCGTCGCTGTATCCGCAGATCGCAGGACAGACGGACTCCGAGATACTGTTCTTCCTCGCCCTCACATTCGGCCTCGAGGACGACCCGCCCGCTGCGATCGAGCGCGCGGTCGGGCTCGTCGAGGCAGTGGGAAGCCGGCTTTCAGTTCCCCATCCGTTCCAGGGTACGATCGCCACCACGGGCGGAGAGGCGATCTGGGCATTCCGATACTCCAGCGAGGGCAAATCGCGCTCGCTCTTCTACACGACCGACGTGCCCACGCTGCGAAAGCTCTATCCCGAACGGCGGCTATACGAGGAGGTGTCCGAGGACGCACGATTGATCGTCTCGGAGCCGCTTGGCGACATCCCCGGGGTGTGGAACGAAGTGTCCGAGGCGACCTGCCGAATCGTCGGTGCAGGCAACGACGAGCTGCGGCCATTCCGGCCGAGGGCACCGTGAGCTCGAGCGGCCTGCTCCTGCCCCGCTACACTCGGCCGCGATACCGCCGACGAGCCGACCATGGCCGGCATCCCTCGGGGGACCTCAGACCAACAGAGGAGGAGCCGTGAGCAGCGAGGAGTTGGAGCTGGGCCCCGTCGACATCGTCGTGATTGGCTTTCCTCCGGACGCGCCGCGAACCGGCGAGGCGATCCCGATCTTCGTGGACCTCGTGGACCGCGGGATCATCCGGGTGATAGACGTGCTCGTTGTCCAAAAGGACGCTGAGGGCATGGTCTCGGGCCTCGAGATCGCCGACCTCGACGGTGACGGCGCGGGCGACCTTCTCGTGTTCGAAGGGGCGCGGACGGGCATGCTCGGCGACGAGGACGCAGATCTGGCGGGAGAGGTGCTCGAGCCGGGCGAGGCGGCCGTGCTGCTCTGCTTCGAGAACGCCTGGGCCGGGCCCTTCGCCGCCGCGGTACGCCGCAACGGGGGCCGGCTGCTGGACTTCCAGCGGGTCCCAACACAGGAGGTCATCGCCGCCATCCAAGCCCTCGACGCCGCCTGATCGGCACCCCAGACAGAAGGAGAAACCAGCATGCCACTACTTCGCCGCGTTGCCCGTGTGGCCGCCGTCGGCGCCGTCGCAGGCGGCGCAGCCGGAGCCGTTCAGCATCGCCAGCAGGGCCGCTGGGCCCGACAGGAAGAAGAGCAGAGGGCCGCCCAGGAACAGCAGCCGATGGCCGCCGCGCCGCCCCCGCCGGAAGCAGGACCCGATGGAGAAGCTCAAGGAGCTCGGCCAGCTGCACGAGTCGGGTGTCCTCACCGACGAGGAGTTCGCGGCCGCCAAGGCAAAGGTCCTCAACACCTAGATCAGCGCGAGCCTCGAGCTACCGTGCGCCAAGCGTAACCTGCTGGCCGGGAGCGCCGCCCGGTGAGCGCGATCTTCGCTCTGTGTGCGGCGTTCTCCAACGCGCTGTACGTGGCGACGCAGCACGTCGCGAGCACGAGCGGCCGCGTGCGCAAGGCGTCAGGCCTGCGACTCGTCGCCTATCTAATCCGTAGCCCGCTGTGGCTGTTCGGCTGGGCGGCCGCGCTCGGGGCGTTCGCCTTCCAGGCGGCGGCGCTGAAGAACGGTCAGCTCTCGATAGTGCAAGCGCTGCTCGTGACCGAGCTCGTCTTCGGTCTGCTGTTGCGGAAGGTGTGGATACGCCAGGCGATCCGTCCCGCCGCATGGGGTTCGGCAGCACTCACGTGCGTCGGACTCGCCGCGTTCGTGGTCGTCGACCAGCCACAGGGCGGCACTCCCACTCCGGCCTCGCACGCGTGGGCCGGGGCACTGGCGGCGTTCGGCGGCGCGGCAGCTGTCATGACGCTGGCGGCTCGCTGGGGGTCGCCGAGGCGCAGGGCCGCCCTCTACGCAGCGGCCGCCGCCATCGTGTGGGCGCTCGTGGCCACGTTCATCAAGACCGCCACCGAGACCCTGACCGAATCCGGCATCGCCGCGGTGTTCACCGACTGGCCGGTGTACGCGTTGGCCGCCGGTGGGGCGGCGGGCATCATCTTGGTGCAGGCGGCCCTTCATGTCGGGCCCCTCAGCGTGTCCCAGCCACTGCTGGTGATCGTCGACCCAACCGTCAGCATCATCCTCAGCGTCTGGCTTTTCCAGGAGCGCTACTCGCGCAGCGCGGCGGTGATCGCCGGCAGCGTGCTCGCGTTCACCGTGATGTGTGTCGGGGTCGTGGCCCTCACGAGGACGGCTCCGCAGACGATGCGCAGCGGACCATCCCCTTGAAGATCAACCGCTTGATAGAGACCGGCGCGTGCCGCAGCGATGATCAGCCGTCCCTCGACGAGCAGGTCCGCTGCATGACACCGCGTCCGGGTGCCTGGGAAGATGGACTGATCGTGCACGCGACCCCCGCCTCTGAAGCTGAGGGTCCTGCGGCGCGGCGGTCATTGTGGCGTCGCATCGCTGCGGTCGTGGCGCTCCTCGCGCCGGTTGTGATGGCCGTCGTGGCCGCGATCGCGCTGGCGAGCGATGTCGCCATCGCCGTGCTGGCGGTCGTGCTCGTGCTCGTCGCCAGCGCGGCCATCTGGTTCGCCTTGACCCGTCGCGGCCCCCGGCGAGCTGTCGGCGCGGCGCTCGCGACGCTCGCCGTGGCCAGCCTGGTCGTGGTGCTGGTGACCAACTGGCAGGGGGTGCTCGTGCTGGTTGCGCTGCTGTTGCTTCTGGCCGTCTTCGGCCTGGCCGCGCGCTACGCACTGGGCCGGGACCGGGGCGGCAGCGGTGAACGGCATGGCCGGGGCGGTCGTGCCGGTGGGCGCTGTCGGATCGGCGGTGCTGATCATCAACCTGAAGTCGGGTGGCGGCAAGGCCGAGCGCTATCGACCTCGCTGCGCAAGCCCGGCGACGGGGCATCGAGCCGGTCGTTCTGCAGCCCGGCGATGACCTGCTCGAGCTCGCCGAGAGCGCCATCGCGCGCGGTGCGCGGGTCATCGGGATGGCCGGAGGCGACGGCTCTCAGGCGCTCGTCGCGACGGTTGCCGCGCGGCACGACGTCGCCCACGTCTGCGTCCCGGCGGGGACTCGAAATCACTTCGCCCTGGACCTCGGCCTGGACCGTGACGACGTCGTGGGCGCGCTGGACGCGTTCACCGACGGTGTCGAGCGGCGCATCGACCTCGCGCGCGTCAACGACCGCGTGTTCGTCAACAACGCATCGCTCGGCGTCTATGCGAAGGTCGTCCAGTCCGACGCCTACCGCGACGCCAAGCTCGAGACCTGGACGAGCATGCTGCCCGACCTGCTTGGCCCCGATGCGGAGCCGATCGATCTCGAGTTCACCGCCCCCGATGGGAGCAGCTGCGACGACGCGCCGCTCGTGCTCGTATCGAACAACCCGTATCAGCTGACGAGCCTCGCCGGTGCGGGCACGCGCGTGCGTATCGACACCGGCCTGCTCGGCGTCGTGGCGGCACGGGTACGCAGTGCCGCGGATGTGTCAAAGCTCGTCGCGCTCGAGCTCGTCGGGCAGGTGGGGCGCTTCCCCGGCCTCATGACCTGGTCGACCCAGGAGTTCGAGGTCCGCTCCAATGGCCCGGTGGAGGTCGGCCTCGACGGCGAGGCGCTCGTGCTCGATCCGCCGCTGCGCTTCACCTCTTTGCCAGGGGCGCTGCGAGTGCGCCTGCCCAGTCGGAGTCGGCCCGCCACCGGCGCCCGCGCGACTGCGCTGACTACGGAGAACCTGGGCGCGCTACTGCGGGTGGCTGCCGGCAGGTGAGGCTCCCCGCGGCCCGCCTGGTGCTCGGTCTGATCGTCTTCGTGCTGGTCGGCTGGGCGGCCGGGGCGCTGTGGACCTCGGTCGTGGGGTCAGGCGAACTGGAGGTGATGCGCAACATCGTCGACCAACGCTCGGCCGGCCTGACCACCGCAGCGCGGGTGGTGACGTGGGCGGGGAGCGCATTCGTGCTTGTCCCGCTCGCTCTGGTCTGCTGTTTGCTGTTCTTCCGGTCCGGACTGCGCTGGGAGGCCTTGGCTATCGCTTTGAGTCTCGCCGGTGCGATGCTGATCTCAGACGTCGTCAAGCTGCTCGTGTCCCGCCCGCGCCCCCCGGTGGAGCACCTGCAGTCGGTTAGCGGCTCGAGCTTTCCCTCGGGCCATGCCACGCAAGCAAGCGCGTTCTGGTTCTCGCTGGTCTTGGCGCTGCGGGCGGCACGAGTGGCACCGCTGGTTAGCCGCGTGGCCGCCGGCCTGGCGGTTGCGCTGGTGTTGGCGGTCGCTCTCTCACGTGTCTACCTGGGCGTCCACTATCCCGCGGACGTGATCGCTGGCGTCCTGCTAGGGACGGGCTGGGCTGTTTTCGTTGCGCGCTGGGTGCGGGAGACCGCAGTCAAGTGAGGACCGGGGGTTGGGGGCGGATACCGGGTCGTGTCCAGCGCTTGGACCAGCGCCTGATGAGGCGCTCTGCTCGTGCGCGCTCACCTGGCCTGGACCGTGCTCTCGTCGAGGTCACGCGCGCCGCGAACTATTCCCGCCTATGGCTTCTCATCGCGGGCGCGCTTGCAGCATGCGGAGGCCGACAAGGGCGCAGGGCGGCTGGTCGCGGCGTGATCGCGATCGCGATCGCGGCGACCGTGGCCAACGGCCCCGCCAAGCTGCTCGTGCGCCGGCGCCGTCCCTCCCGGCGCTCGCGGCCGACGCTGATCCGCGTGCCGCGGTCGACGTCGTTTCCTTCCGGTCACAGCGCCACCGCGTTCGCGTTTGCCAGCGGCGCCTGCGCCGAGCTGCCAGTCCTGGCGCCGGTGCTCGTTCCGCTAGCGGGCGCCGTCGCCTACTCGCGCGTGCACACCGGCGTTCACTACCCGAGCGACGTGGCGGCCGGCGCCGCGATCGGGATCGGCTCCGGCGTTCTCGCCACACGCCTGCCGCGGTGGGTTCGCGAACGACCCACGGGGCATGAGCGAGCGGAGATCGTCGGATGAGTGTGCCGAGCTCAACCGCCGCCGAACGCTGGATGCCGGGCATCCGCGTCGTGCGAACCTACCAGCGCTCGTGGCTGCGAGCGGATCTCGTGGCGGGTGCGGTGTTGGCGGCGATCCTCGTCCCGCAGGGAATGGCGTACGCCGAGCTGGCCGGGCTCCCGGCGGTCACCGGTCTCTATACGACGATTGCTTGCCTGGTCGGCTACGCGGTGTTCGGGCCTTCACGGGTGCTTGTGCTGGGACCCGACTCTTCGATCTCGCCCTTGATCCTGGCCGCCATCACGCCGCTGCTGGTAACCGGAGATCCCGCGAGCGCGATTGCCCTGGCCGGCATGCTGGCCATCCTGGTGGGACTCACCGAGATCGGGCTCGGACTCGGCAAGCTCGGGTTCGTGGCAGACCTCCTGTCAAAGGAGGTGCAGGTCGGATATATGAACGGCCTCGCGATCACGATCATCGTCGGCCAGCTGCCGAAGCTGTTCGGCTTCTCCACGCACGCCGATTCGTTCCTGGCGGAGCTACGCGCGTTCGCTGACAATCTCGGCCAGACGCAAACGACGACCCTCGTCGTCGGCCTCGCCGTGCTCATTCTCCTGCTGGTGCTCCCCCGCGTCACCACCAGGCTCCCGGCAGTGCTGGTGGCGGTCGTCGGCGCCACCGTCGCGTCGGCGGTGTTTGGACTCGCCGGCGAGGGTGTGATCACGGTCGGCGCCCTGCCACAGGGCATTCCCACGCCCACGTTGCCCTGGACCACTGCCAGCAACGTCGTTCCGCTGCTCATCGCCGCGGTGGGTATCACGCTCGTGTCCCTGACCGACACGATCGCCACAGCGACGAGCTTCGCGGCGCGGCGCGGCGAAGAGGTAGAGCCCAACCAGGAGATGATCGGCATGGGCGCGGCGAACATCGCGGCCGGGCTCTTCCAGGGCTTCGCCGTGTCGACCAGCGGTTCACGGACCGCTGTCGCGGAACAGTCGAAAGCCAAGAGCCAGGTCACCGGCGTCGTGGGTGCAGCCCTGGTCGTGGTGCTCCTGCTGTTCCTCAACTCGCTGCTCGCCGACCTCCCGCAGACGGCGCTGGCCGCGGTGGTGATCGTAGCGGCGCTGTCATTGATGGACGTGGGCATCCTGCGGCGCTATCTGCGCGTGCGCAAGAGCGCTTTCGCGGTGTCCCTGGTCGCCACGGCCGGCGTGATGCTGCTCGGCGTGCTGCAGGGGATCGTCGTCGCGGTCACTCTCGCGATCCTGCTGTTCTTTCGGCGCAACTGGTGGCCACACGGGGCCGTGTTGGGCAAGCTCGAGGGAGACGAAGGGTGGCACGACCTCGACACGAATCCAGACGCGAAGGAGGTCCCGGGCATCGTCGTGTACCGCTGGGAGGCGCCTCTGTTCTTCGCCAACGCCGGCTCGTTCCGCCTGCAGATCCGCAAACTCGTGCGTGACCGCAAGCCTCGATGGGTGGTCCTGCAGTGCGAGGCCGTCACCGATGTCGACGTCACCGCCGCCGAGATGCTCGAGCGGCTCGACAACGAGCTCAATGCCGCCGGAACCCACATGGCGTTTGCGGAGATGCGCAGCCGTCTCCAGGACCTCACGCTTCGCTACGGCCTGCTGGAGACTCTCGATCGCGACCATTTCTACCCCACGCTCGAGGCCGCTCTCGAGGAGATACAGGCAGGCGACCCTGTGCCGGATCGCCCCAGCTAGATCCGATCGCCCAGCTAGGCCTCCTGGGCGAACGGATCCGGAGCGAGACCCTTGGGCGCCTGCGCCTCCAAGGCCTCCTTGGCCTCGAGCAGCGCTTCGCGCTGGGCGGCGCTGACAACGGGAAAGCGAGGATCGAGATCGATCAACGCCTGTACTAGCACCGTCGCGACGCCGATCCGCGCGAACCACTTGCGATCCGCGGGTATCACCCACCACGGGGCCCACTCGGTACTCGTGTGCGAAAGCATCTGCGAAAATGCCGCCTGGTAGTCATCCCATAGTGCCCTCTCGGAAACATCGGCCTGAGAGAACTTCCAGTTGTGGTCAGGAAGGTCGATCCGTCGGAGCAGCCGCATTCGCTGCTCCTCATTCGACAGGTTCAGGAACAGCTTGACGATGCGGAACCCGTTGTCTGTGAGGTAGCGCTCCCAATCGTTGATCTCGCGAAAACGCCGCTTCCAGACGTCCCCGTTCTTCGGCCCGGGGGGAAGCTTCTGGCGGTCGAGATTCTCCGGGTGGACGCGGACCACGAGCACCTCCTCGTAATGCGAGCGATTGAAGATGCCTATCTCACCGCGCGCGGGCAGCCGCTGCGCGTAGCGCCAGAGGTAGTCGTGGTCGAGCTCTTCGGCCGAGGGCACCTTGAAACTGTGCACGGAGACCCCCTGAGGATTGACACCGCTCATCACGTGCCGGATCGCCCCATCCTTCCCGGCCGTGTCGAGCGCCTGCAGGACGACGAGGACCCCCCAGGTGTTCTGGGCCGCCAGGCGGGCCTGGTACTCGCTCAACAGCTGCACTCCCTCTTCGAGCAGCGCGACGCCTTCGCGTTTCTTACTGATCCCGCCTTTGAAGGCCGGGTCGAAGTCTCGGGCGAGATCGACGGTCCTCCCTGGCGTGACCCGGAACGGCTTGATGAAGCTTGCGAGTCGCCTCTGACGCTTGCCCGTCAATTCTTCGACCATCGCCTCCGCCTCGTAGTCGGTTCCACACGCCTGCCTTCCTTGAAGGTCCCCGACGGATCTGATCGTAGCGACGCCCGCACCATCGAGTATCGGTCACCCGGCTGCTCGCACCCTGCATGCGAGATCGAGCCCAGGATGCCCATTCGTGCTCCCTTACGACTGCGCCTGCCGTCTGGTGAGCACGTCCATCAGAACCTCGGAATGGACACCTCAAAGGCCCGTCTCGGCGGCGACGCGGCCGGACTCGACCGCCGCGACCAAGGCCGTGTAATCACGCTCGTTCTGCTCGGCGTAGGCGTGGGAAAACTCGACGATCGCGCGGTCAAAGGTGGCGCTCTTGCCGAGATACGCGGCAATCGCTCTGCGGTCGCCGCTGCGGGCGTGCGCACGCGCTAGCGTCCAGCCGCACAGCCGGCCGTAGTGGGCCATGGCCTCGGGGGACATCTGCTCGATCTCTGCCGAGCCCTTCCAATCCTTCAGCTGTCGGCCATAGAAGTCCCGCTCTCGGCCGTCGAGTGCAGACTCGACGTGCAGCCAGCCGAGAAAGATGTCGCTGCTGGCCTGCATCAGCCGCTGTCCGGCCACGACCCGCTCGCCGTGGTTCTCGAACTCGCTTGGGCCGAGGAACTCCTCGAACACCGATGCCTCGGCCTCCTTCATCTGCAGGAGCAGCGGGTCCTGTCCGTCGTTGCCGAGCATCAGCGCAATCCAGGCGCGCGTGCCGACGCTCCCCACCCCGACGACCTTGCGCGCGAAGTCGGCGAGGTGGAACTGCTCGAGCAGCGCGCGCCGGTCATGCACGAGCGTTTCGCGATAGGAGCGCAAGAGCGCGCGCAGCCAGGCGAACAGCTCATCGCGTTCGAGGCCCTGCGCGAGGTCGTCGACTGGCACGATCAGCGGCGGATCGGCGACGATCCGCGCCTCACCATCCACGACGCGCGTCAGTTTGGAGAAAGCCGACATGCTGTCCCGCGTACGCGCCCTGGCCAGGTTCTTCCCGGTCCGCTTGACCATCTTGGGGGTGAGCCGCGGACCGAGTTCCGCGAGCGCGGCCTCGATGTCCAGCCGGGCATACCAGACGTCGAGGTTCCCCATCCCAGCGAAGCTCGCCATCGAGGTGCGGTATTCCTCGACGGTGTCAAGCACCACCTGGTCCTGATCCTTGACGGCAAAGCCGTTGTCGCGGGCGGCGATGAGTACGCTCACGGCCAGGCGCTTGATGTCCCACTCCCAGGGCCCTGGAAGTGTCTCGTCGAAGTCGTTGAGATCGAACACGAGTCTGCGCTCGGGAGAGGCGAACACACCGAAGTTCGACAGATGCGCGTCGCCGCAGCACTGCACGGTGAGCCCCGAGCGCGGCGTCGCCGCCAGGTCGCTGGCCATGATCATCGCGGCGCCCCGATAGAACGTGAATGGCGATACAAGCATGCGCCCGTAACGAATCGGGACGAGCTCGGGGACGCGTGTCTCAGCCTGGCGCTCGAGCAGCTCGATCGGATCAACGCGGTGCGGCGCCGGCTCGAAGGTGGCGTGACTGGAGCGCGGCACCTCCGCACGCGCCGCCTTGCCGCGAGCGACCCGCTCGGCCACTGTCAGGTGCGGCACTGCCGAGCTGGCAGTGCTCGTGCGCTGCTTTGTCGCCACCATCGAGAGACGATACTCCGCGAAACCCGGGGCTGCCCACGGTGTGGAAAAACCCTGATCGTGACCTCAGGCTTAGGCGGAGGTCGAAAGAACCGCCCGATATCGTCGGGCGATTCAACGTGAGGCCACAACGCGGGAACGGCGACTGAGGCTGGTCCGCGGGTCCACCGTCGGAGGGTCAATGACTCATGCACAGAACAAACACCCCGCCTCGCGGGGCGTGAGCAACGGGCGCCGGGCGGTGGGGTTCGCCGCGCGCGCGGCGATCATGCTGGTGCTCGACGCGCTGCTCTTGTGGGCGCTCTCGGAGATCGTTGGGGCCATCTCGGTGCCCTCGTTCGGCGCGGCCCTCCTGACCGCCGCCGCGATCGCCTTGCTGAACGCGGTCGTATGGCCCGTGCTCACGCGTCTTGCGCTCCCTTTCACTTTGCTCACGCTCGGCCTGGGATCGCTCGTGCTCAACGCGGTGGTCATCGAGCTGGCATTCAAGCTCGTCGACAACAAGTCGCCGAGCTTCGGGGCGGCCGTGCTGGTGGCGGCCGTGCTCGCCCTCGCGGCGATGCTGATCACCCCGCTGCTGGACCTCGACGGCGACGCCTATCACCTGCGCGTCGTGCGCCGGCGCGTGCGCCGGGGGAGGGCGCGCAACGAGACCGATGTCCCGGGCGTGGTCCTGTTCGAGTTCGACGGCCTCGGTGAGGAGGTGCTGCGCGAGGCGGCGCAGAACGGTTATGCACCCACGATCGCGCGCTGGCTGCAGCAGGGATCCCACCGCATCGTGGGTTGGGAATGTGACCTCTCGTCGCAGACCGGGGCCAGTCAGGCGGGGCTTCTGCTCGGCAGCAACTGGGACATGCCGGCGTTTCGCTGGTATGAGAAGGAGACCGGTCGCACGATGGTGTCCAACCATCCGCCCGACGCGGCCGAGATCGAGCGGCGCCGCTCAGGTGGCGACGGGCTGCTGGCCGCCGGTGGCACCAGTCGCGGCAACATGTTCTCGGGCGACGCGCCGCGCTGCTCGGCCACGATGAGCATGATCCGCGACCGCAAGCGCTCTCGCTCGGGGGACTTCTTCGCCTACTTCGCCGACCCCTACGGGTTCATCCGCACGATCGCGCTATCGCTGGCCGACATCGCCGAAGAGCGTCTGGCTGCGCGGCGCCAGAGGCGCCGTGGCGACGAGCACGTAAAGCGCGGAGGCCTCTACCCCCTTGTGCGCGCGGCGATCGCGGTCGTCATGCGCGACGTGACCGTCGCGACGCTGATGGCCGACATCGTCGAGGGCATCCCGGTGACCTACGCGACGTTCGTGGGCTACGACGAGGTCGCACACCACTCGGGCATTCGCGAGCCGGACGCGCTGAAAGTTCTGCGCCGCCACGACCGCCAGCTCGCCCGGCTGCAGCGCGCGATCGCACAGGCGCCGCGGCCATATCACCTGGTTGCGCTATCGGACCACGGTCAGACGCAGGGCCGCCCCTTCCGCCAGCGCTACGGCCAGACCCTCGAGGAGCTCGTCAAGGCGGCGCTCGCCGGCGGCGACGTGCGCGCGCCGACGGCCGTTGAGGAGGGGTGGGGCGACCTCGGCGCCGTGCTCGCCGACGCTCGCGAGGACGACAGCGCTGGCGGCCACATCCTGCGCCGCGCGACGCGGGGCCGCACGACGCAGGGAACCGTCGCGCTCGGACCCAACCGCGATGCCCTCAGCGAGGACGAGGAGGCGCCCGAGAGCGACGTCGTCGTGATGGTCTCCGGACCACTTGGGCTTGTCTACCTCACGGCCAGCCCCGCGCGGCTCACGCTCGAGCGGATAGCCGAGGCTCATCCTCGGCTGGTTTCAGAGCTGGCCGAGCACCCCGGCATCGGCTTCGTGCTCGTGCGCTCAGAGATCCAGGGACCCCTCGTGATCGGCGCCCGCGGCCGGCGACAACTGGCCGACGACAGCGTTGAGGGCGAGGATCCGCTCGCTGCATTCGGGCCGACTGCGGCCGATCACCTGCGCCGCCACGACAGCTTCCCGCACTGCCCGGACCTGCTGGTCAATAGCGCCTACGACCCCGACAAGGACGAGGTCGGGCCCTTCGAGGAGTTCATGGGCTCACACGGAGGCCTCGGTGGCCCGCAGATGCGACCGGTCGCCGTGGTTCCCGCCTCTTGGAGCGAGCCCGCCGTGCCGATCGTCGGCGACGAGGCGATGCACCGCACGCTCCGCGACTGGCTCGCTGAGTCCGGCCTTCATCCGCAGGTCGCAGGCGGCGACGCTGGGCCGAGCGTCGCTGGGGCCGGTGCGGTCCCGACCGTTTGACGACGGGCCCGCTACTGCAGCATGTATGTTCCAGCGATGCCGCCGCGCCTGTTGCCCACCACGCGCGTGGCACTTCTGCGAGCGTCGGGCGGCGCCCTGCTCGTGATGCTGGCGACCCCCGCGCTCGCCGGCGCCGCGCGGGTCCCAAACTGCGCCCACTTCTCGGGGGCCGCGATGGCGAAACTGACCGGGTCAGGCTCGCTCACCTTGCAAGGGCGAAACCCCGTGGCCAACAGTTGCTTGTTCAAGAGCGGACCACCAGCACCCGGCGGCTACGCGGACCTGCTCACCGTCTCGGTCAGGGCAACGAGTCGGCGCGTGTTCGAAGTTGCCAAAAGCCAAGTCAGCTTCCATGCCGCGCCCGGTGCGGTGACTCACAACATCACGATCCCTGGAGCGATCGCGTTCTACGTAAACAACGTGGTCGTGGGGAAAGGCCCGTGTAACTCGCCGGGAGCGGCTTTGCCCGAACTGGGACCGCCGCTGTGCGAAGGGGAGCCGGACCAGCAGACGATCACCGTATACACCTACGCGCCCCTGAAACCCAGAGGGCCGAAGGTGTTCGTCTCGGTCGGCCTGTCAGGCACGGCCGGAAACGTGTTCTCGGCCCCGTTGGTCGCGATCACCAAGGCGATCCTTTCGCGCCGGATTCACTGAGCCTGGTGAGAACTCAGGCCGTGCGGCCGGCGCCAGGCAGTGCCGAGTGCCACGGTGATGTCCAGAGCCGGTCGGAAACGATCAGCGTCGGTGAGCACATCTTCGAGGGCCCGTTCTCGTGCCAGTCGGGCTTTTGCCGAGAGCGAGGGCCTCGCGACCGAAGGCCGCGTGCCGGGCATCGACGATGCGGAGTTTCAGCGCGCGGCGCAGGAAGCAAAGGCCGGATGTCCTGTCTCGCGCGCGCTGGCCGGCATCCCGGAGATCAAGCTCACGGCGAAGCTCGCGTAGGCGCGGTGTGAGCCGACCTGCCATTCAATGACAGACGGTGCCGACATGCCCGTCGAGCTGATGCTGGCGACGCTGACCGACCGTCGCGATTTCGGCGAGGACTGGCTGCTCGAGCGAAAGCTCGACGGTGAGCGCTGCGTTGCACGCAAGGAAGGCGGCGATGTGCGCCTCCAATCGCGCACCGCCAAGAACCTCTCGGCCACCTATCCCGAGGTCCGTGCCGCGGTGGCGGCCCAGCGGCCCGGGGGGCTGCTACTCGATGGCGAGTTGGTCGCCTTCGACGGCGAGCAGACGTCGTTCAGCCGACTGCAGCAGCGCCTCGGGGTGGCCGAGCCCTCCCCCCAGCTCGTGGCCGAGTACCCGGTCGTCTACTGCGTGTTCGATCTGCTCGCAGTCGACGGCGAGGACATCACGGCCGAACCCCTGCTCGCGCGCCGCGCCCGGCTCGCGAGCGCGATCGCACCGGGTGCGGCGCTGCAGCTGACCGAAGCATGGCGCGGGGACTCGCGCCGGCGCTTCGCCGAGGCCTGCCGGTCGCGTTGGGAGGGACTGATCGCCAAGCGCGCGGATGCGCCCTACACCGGGGGACGCTCGAGCAACTGGCTGAAGCTGAAGTGCGCCTGGGAGCAGGAGCTCGTCGTCGGCGGCTTCACCGACCCCGGCGGCAGCCGCAGCGACTTCGGCGCGCTGCTGGTCGGCTACTACGAGGACGCCCAGCTCCGCTACGCCGGGAAGGTCGGAACCGGCTTCAGCGCTAAGACGCTGCACGAGCTGGGTGCCAAGCTGCGTGGGCTCGAGGCACACGAGTCGCCGTTTGTCGACGCGCGACCGATCCCGCGCGGTGCGCATTGGACCCGACCGGAGCTCGTCGCCCAGATCGGCTTTGCCGAGTGGACGACCGACGGTCGTCTGCGCCAGCCGCGCTTTCTGGGACTGCGCGACGACAAGGACCCTGCGGACGTCGTTCGCGAGCGGCCGCGGCCGGCCACGGCCGCGGATGACGGACGGTCGACGGCTGGGCGATAATCCCGCCTCCCAGCCAACAAGGGAGGTAGAGTGATGCCAAAGTATCTATTCGAGGCGTCCTACGACCCCACCGGGGTGAGAGGCGTCGCGGATGAGGGCGGAACCGCGCGCCGCTACGCCGTTGACCAGCTCTTCAAATCAGTTGGCGGGGAGCTGGAGGGCTTCTATTTTGCGTTTGGCGACGTAGACGTGTATGCGTTCGGCGAGCTGCCAGGCAATGAGGCTGCTACGGCGATCGCGCTCAACGTCAACCAAGTCGGCACGACGAGGGTCAAGATCGTGACGCTGCTGACACCCGAAGAGGTCGACTCTGCCGCGAAGGCGCGGGTTCATTACCAGCCTCCGCGACCTGCAGAAGCTTGACGCCAGGCCGCTCAGCGCGAGTGCTCGGCGGCGCGCTCGCGCACGTCGGCCTTCTCCTGCAGCGTCATCGCGCCGGGATGGCCCGAACCCGGCCAGGGAGTGAGCAGCAGGAGAAGGCGCGAGTCCGCCATGGCCTGCACCTCGTGTCGCTCGCGCGGGGCGAAGCGCACCAGATCGCCGGGCCGCGCGTCGGTGCTCTGGCCGGCGTCGCCGGTGATCCGCACCTCGCCGTCGATCACCGTGATCCAGGCTCCCTCGTGGACCTGATGGTCCTGCAGGCGCTCGCCGGCGGGCAGGTCGAGCACGATCGCGCGCCCCTCCTCGTTGGAGGAGAGGATCTCGGGGTGGTGCGGCCTCCACGCGAGGCGACGGAGATCCCAGTCGTCCATCGGCTGCAGTCTTACAGCTGACCGTCGCGCGTGGGCACCCTCCGGCGCCTTCGCGCCGACGGGCGCCGCGGGCGGGCGGCGCGCTCACGAGCCGGCCAGGCGCTCCAGCAGCGGCACGGCGCGCGCCAGCGCGCGCTGCTCCTCGTCGGAGAACCCCTCGGCGATCGCCTTGATCAGCCAGCCCTCGCGCTGGCTGCGGTCGGCCTGCAGCGTCTCGCGCCCGAGCGGGGTGAGCTCGAGCAGCGCGCGGCGCCCGTCGGTTGGGTCGGGCCGGCGGCTGACCAGGCCGTCGGCTTCCAGCTCGCACACCGTCTGGGCCATCGACTGCGGTCGCACGCGTTCGCCCGCGGCGAGGTCGCTGGTGCTGCTGGCGCCCTCGCGATCCAGGCGCCCGAGCACGGCGCCCTGCGCTAGCGAGAAGCGATGCTCGGCGCGCAGCCTGCGCACCAGCTGGCCGAGCACGACGCGCAGCTCGCTCGCGACGGAAGAGACGTCGACTGAGGAGGCCACAGCGAGCTGGACTATAGCCGAAAGCGCAGGCAAACTGCGCAGGTTACCTGTATAATCCGCCAGGTGACCAGGCGAGCGCCCGTCGACCGCGAGACTAGCGGGTAGGTGAGCGGGATCGCCGGCACAAGCCCCCACGCCGACCGCTACCGCTGGATCGCGCTGTCGAACGTCACGCTCGGCGTGCTGCTGGCCACGCTCGATGCATCGATCACGCTGATCGCGATGCCCGCCATCTTTCGCGGCATCAAGCTCGACCCGCTCGTGCCGGCGAACAGCTTCTACCTGCTGTGGATGATCCTCGGCTTCCTGGTCGTCACCAGCGTGCTGATCGTGAGCTTCGGCCGGCTCGGCGACATGTTCGGGCGGGTGCGCATGTACAACCTCGGCTTCGTCGTCTACACGCTGGCCTCGCTGGCGCTGACGGTCGACTGGATGACCGGCCCGGCGGGTGCGATCTACCTGATCGCCTGGCGCATCGTGCAGGGCGTGGGCGCCGCCTTCCTGCTGGCCAACGCGGCGGCGATCATCACCGACGCGTTCCCGGCCAACCAGCGCGGCATGGCGCTCGGGATCAACAACATCGTCGGCGTCAGCGGGATGTTCATCGGGCTGCTGCTCGGCGGCATCCTCGCGCCGATCGACTGGCGCCTGGTGTTCCTGATCTCGGTGCCGGTCGGGCTGTTCGGCACCGTGTGGGCCTACCTGAAGCTCGAGGAGCGCAGCGAACCGAGGCCCGCCCGCGTGGACTGGTGGGGAAACCTCACGTTCGCGCTCGGCCTGGTGCTGGTCATGGTGGCGGTCACGTATGGCATCCGCCCTTACGGCGGCAGTCCGACGGGCTGGGGCAGCCCGCTCGTGATCGCGCTGATGGGCGCCGGGGCGCTGTCGCTCGTCGCGTTCGCGGTGATCGAGCGCCGCGTCAAGGACCCGATGTTCCGCCTGCCGCTGTTTCGCATCCGCGCGTTCACGTTCGGCACGCTGTCGACGTTCCTCTCCGCGGTGGCGCGCGGCGGGCTGCTGTTCATGCTGATCATCTGGCTGCAGGGCATCTGGCTGCCGCTGCACGGCTACGACTACACCGAAACGCCGCTCTGGGCGGGCATCTACATGCTGCCGCTGACGCTCGGGCTGCTCGTCGCCGGGCCGCTCTCCGGCTACCTGTCCGATCGCTTCGGCGCGCGCTGGTTCGCCACCGGGGGGATGCTGGGGGCGGCGCTCAGCTTCGTGCTGCTGACGCTGGTTCCGATCGACTTCTCCTTCGGCGTGTTCGCGGCCATCCTCGCGCTCAACGGCATCTCGATGGGCATGTTCGCCTCGCCCAACCGCGCGGCGGTGATGAACAGCCTGCCGCCGGGCGACCGCGGCGCGGGCGGCGGCATGAACCAGACCTTCCAGAACTCCGCGCAGGTGCTCTCGATCGGCATCTTCTTCACGCTGATGATCCTCGGCCTGTCGTCGAGCCTGCCGCACGCGCTGAGCAGCGGCCTGCAGGCCCACGGCCTGGCCGCGGGCACCGCGCAGCAGGTCGCCAGGCTGCCGCCGGTGTCGATCCTGTTCGCGGCGTTCCTCGGCTACAACCCGATCCAGCACCTCGTCGGCGCGCACGCGCTGTCCGCGCTGCCGTCCGCGGCCCAGGCGACGCTCACCGGCCGCTCGTTCTTTCCCCACCTGATCTCCGCGGCGTTTCGCAGCGGCCTGCACGAGGCGTTCGCGTTTGCGATCGTCGCCTGCCTGATCGCCGCGGCCGCGTCGCTGATGCGCGGCGGGCGCTACCACTACGACGCGGCCCCGCGCGACGACGGCGTCGAGGAGCGCGAGCGTCTCGGCGAGCTCTCGCTCGGCGTGCCGGCAGGTGCGGTCAGTCAACTCCACGGCAGAGAGGAGCAGCATGCAGGTTGAGTGGTATGGCCAGTCGGCGTTTCGCCTCGGCACCCCCGAGCAGACGGTGTTCATCGACCCGTTCGGGGACCTGTCGCCGATGGCGCAGCGCGGCATGCAGTTCGACTACCCCGCGATTGAGCGCGTCAGCGCGGACCTCCTGCTCGTCACCCACGAGCACATGGATCACAACGGCGTCGAGGTGATCGGCGGGGACCCCGCGGTCATCCGCTCGACCGCGGGTAAGCTCCAGTCGCCCGTCGGCGAGGTGATCGCGGTGGCGTCCGAGCACGACGAGGCGGCGGGCACCGAACGCGGGCCGAACACGATCTTCCTGTTCACGCTGGAGGGGATCAGGGTTTGCCATTTCGGCGACTTCGGCCAGCGCGCGCTGCGCGAGGAACAGGCGTCGGCGCTCGGGGAGGTGGACATGCTGATCCTTCCGGTGGGCGGCGGCCCGACGATCGGCGCCAGCCAGGCCAAGCAGATCGTCGACGCGCTGGATCCGACGTGGGTCGTGCCGATGCACTACCGCACCGCGCGCATCAGCTTCCTGGAGACCGCCGACGCGTTCCTGGAGCTATCGGCCGAGGTGCAGCGACTCCCCGGCCCGGCGTTCCAGACCGGCGAGCTGTCCACGAACGGCGGTCCTGTCACGCTTGTTCCGGGCGCCCCGTGAAGGCGAGCGGGTAAACCGCTACAGAAAGGATCGACGATGAAGATCGGACGGCTGCTGCTGCGCGCGACGGTGGGTGGTTTCTTCGTCGGGCACGGCACGCAGAAGCTGTATGGATGGTTCGGGGGCCACGGCCTGCAGGCGACGGGCGAAGGCTTTGAGCAGCTCGGTCTGCGACCCGGCCGGGCCCATGCGCTCGCCGCGGGCAGCGCCGAGGCGGGCGGCGGCGCGCTGCTGCTCGCCGGGTTCGCCACGCCGCTCGCGGCCGCGGTGCTCACGGCGACGATGCTGACCGCGATCCGCACGGTGCACCTCAAAAACGGCCCCTGGGCGGGCAACGGCGGCTATGAGTACAACGTCGTCCTGATCGCCGCCGTGCTCGCGCTGGCCGACGCCGGACCTGGCGGCCTGTCGCTGGACGCGGCGCTGGGGCGCGAACGCAAGGGCTCCGGGTGGGCGCTTGCCGCGCTGGGGGCGGGCGTGATCGGAGCAGCTGGCGCGAAGCTCGTCGCCGACGCAGCGCCGCCCGCGCCCGCGCCGCCCGACGCCACGCCCGCGCCGGGCGCATCCGGCGAGGCGAACGGCGCGGAGGCGGCGTAGGGATCGGTCTGCGCCCGGTCGCTCAGTCGAGGTAGGCGACGTACTCGCCGGCGTCGGCGCGCGCGGGCGCGGGCCTGTCCTGGCGCGGCCAGCCGAGGTGGATCAGCCCGAGCACGTGCTCGGAGCGCGGCAGCCTCACCGCGGCGCGTCCGTCCGCCGTGCGCAGCACCGCAGGCGTGCGCCAGTAGCCGGCCAGGCCGCGCGCGTGGGCGCCGAGCAGCAGGATGTAGGCGGCGATCGCGCCGGCGTGCGTGTCCTCCTCGTCTGCGAGCGGGTCGCCCGTGAGCGCCACCGAGGCGACGATCAGCGTCGGCGCGCGGTCCAGCTTGGCGGCCTGCTCATCGCCCGCCGCGCGCTTCAGCGACGCGAGCGCCGCCGGGCCGAGCACGCGAAAGCGCCAGGGGATCGTGAGATGATGGTTGGGCGCCCAGCGCGCTAGCTCGAACAGCTCGGCGAGCAGCTCGCGCGGCACCGGCTCGCTCGCGAAGGCCTTGTGCGTGCGCCGCGTGCGGATTGCCTGCTCGACGTCCATGCGCGCAGGATCGCACGCCGCCGGCGCGCGGCCGTCGCAGCCGCCGGGCAGCCGGCGGGATGTAGAATCCGCCCGCGTCGCGGAAGCTCGGCGACGTCGACGGCACGGGAGAGCGATGTCAGCGCAGCGCAGGCACGAGCTCGGGCGGGCGGGACGCCGCCGGGGCGGATGAGCCCGGACTTTCAGCGCGGGCTGCAGGAGGTCGGCGACGGCCTGTACGCCTACCTGCAGCCCGACGGCGGCTGGGGCTGGAGCAACGCCGGCCTGGTCGCCGACGGCGAGCGCACGCTGCTGATCGACACGCTGTTCGACCTGCCGCTGACCGAGCGGATGCTGTCTGAGATGCGCCGCGCTGTGCCGGCCACGGCGCGCATCGACACGCTCGTCAACACGCACGCCAACGGCGATCACACCTACGGCAACCAGCTCGTCGGCGACGCGCGGATCGTGGCCTCGCGGCACACGGCAGAGGAGATGCCCGAGCTGCGGGCCGCGACGCTGGCCGCGCTGCTTCAGAACGCGCCGAGCCTCGGCGAGGTCGGCGAGTTCTTCACGCGCATCTTCGGCACCTTCGACTTCAGCGGCATCGAGACGACGCTGCCGACCGAGACGTTCGAGGGCGAGCTCGCGCTGCGGGTGGGCGCGCAGGAGCTGCGCCTGATCGAGGTCGGTCCCGCGCACACGCGCGGCGACACGCTCGTGCTGGCGCCCGCGCAGCGCGTGCTGTTCACGGGCGACATCCTGTTTCACGGCATGCACCCGCTGGCCTGGGCCGGTCCGATCTCCAACTGGACGGCCGCCTGCGAGCGGATCCTCGAGATGGACGTCGACGTGATCGTCCCCGGCCATGGTGCGCTCGCGGACAAGCATGCGATACGCGAGCTCAAAGACTATTTCGACTATCTGGGCGAGCAGGCGCGGCGCTGTCACGCCGACGGGATGGCGCCGCTGGACGCGGCTCGCACGATCGCGCTGGACCGCTGGTCTGCCTGGGCGGAGCCCGAGCGCCTGGTGGTAAACATCGCGACGCTCTACCGCGAGCTCGACGACGACCCCGAGCCGCTGAACAACCTCGAGATCTTCCAGCAGATGGCCGCGCTCGCGGGCGAGCGCTAGGCGGCCCGAGCGGCTCTCGCCGCTGTTCACGCTGCGTCTATGCCGCGCGCGGGTTCTCGAGCACGAGCGCCACGCCCTGGCCCGAGCCGACGCACACGCCGAGCACGCCGTAGCGCAGCTCGCGCTCGCGCAGCTCGGTCGCGAGCGTGAGCACGTAGCGCGTTCCCGAGGAACCGAAGGGGTGGCCGATCGCGACCGCGCCGCCGTTGGGGTTGAGCTGCTCGTCGGGAACCTCGAAGCCGTCGAGCTGCCTGGGCAGCTCGCGCAGCACGCCGAGCGCCTGGGCGGAGAAGGCCTCGTGCACCTCCCACACGTCGATCTGCGCGGGCGTCAGGCCGGCGCGCGCGAGCGCCTTGGGGATCGCGTAGGCCGGCGCGATGCCCATGATCTTGGGGTCGAGCGCGTGCGTCGCCGAGGCCAGCACGCGCGCCAGCGGCTCGACGCCCAGTCGCTCGCACGCGGCCTCGCCGGCGAGCACGACCGCGCTCGCGCCGTCGGACAGCGGCGAGGAGTTGCCCGCGGTCATCTGCGTGGTGCCCGGTTGCGGCGGCAGCGCCGCGAGCTGCTCGGCGCTCGAGTCGTCGCGGATCATCTCGTCGTGCTCGAACGTGCGCGCGGGCTGCCTGCGCGTGCCGGGGATCTCGACCGGCCAGATCTCGGCCGCCAGGCGCCCGGACGCGCGCGCCGCGGAGGCGTGCTGGTGCGAGCGCAGCGCGAAGGCGTCGATCTCCTCGCGCGTCAGCTGGTAGAGGTCGGCGACGTTCTGCGCCGTCCTGATCATCTCGATGTAGGCGTCCTGCGCGAGCAGCGCCGGGTTCGGCGGCCCGCCCGCGCCGGCCCACATCGTGTCCAGCATGAACACCGGGCCGCGCGGGCTGAAAGGCGCATCGCCCTTCATCAGCGCCCAGCCCGAGCGCGACATCGACTCGACGCCCGCGCCGATGCCGACCTGCAGCTCCTCGCCGGAGATCGCATGCGCGATGTTGATCGCGCCGGTCAGCGACGAGGCGCAGAAGCGGTTGACGGTCGCGGCCGGCACCGAGTCCGGAAAGCCCGCCGCGAGCGCGCCCCAGCGCGCGACGTCGCCCATCCCCTCGTGGGCCACGTTCACGCAGCCCGCGGCGATGTCCTCGATCTCGCCCAGCGCGACGCCCACGCGCTCGCAGGCGGCGCGCATCGTCTGCCCCAGCAGGTCGTCGGTGCGCAGGTGCGACAGCGACCCGCCGTAGCGCCCGACCGGCGTGCGCACGCCGCCGACGACGAACGCCTCGGCCACGTCTCAGAAGCCGGGCTGTCCGGAGAGCATCGGCGACGGCGGTATCCGCGTGCTGCCGTGCACCGCGTCGATCAGCATCGCGATCTCGTCGACGTAGCACCACGACCAGCTCTCGCCCGGCTCGAGCGAGCGGATGATCGGGTGGCCGCTGGCCTGCGCGTGCTTGGAGGCGTGTTTGTTGGGCGAGTCGTCGCAGCACCCGACCTGGCCGCACTCCAGGCAGATGCGCAGGTGAAGCCACGGATCGCCGGCCGCCAGGCACTGCGGGCAGCCGTCGACCGAATCCGGCAGCTCGGTCAGCTCGATCTGGTCGAGGTGTGTGCAGGTCGCCATGACAGCCTCCTTTGGTCGGTGAGAGATCAGGCTAGCGCCTCGCGCCGAGCGGCCGGGCGCCGGCACGACCCTCAGCGGGCGGCTTCGAGCTCTTCGACGTGGCGCAGCGCGCTGCCCGCCATCGGCACCGCCCGCAGCATCGCTGCCTGGGCGAGGTAGTCGTCCACCAGCGCGCTCAGCGTGCCGCGGCTTCTCAGATCAAGGCCGCGCTCGATCAGATACCGCCGTCCGCGCCCGCCGGCCGGGAGGTCGATCAGGTCGAGCACCCCGTTGGCGGACAGGGCGTACACGACGCGCTCGCCGCCGTCGACCGCGTAGCGACCGAGCTCCAGGCGCTGCACGCGCGTCTGCCGCAGGCGGCCGCACAGCATGTCCATGGCAGGCGCCGCGCGATGCTCGCACGGGCTCGCGCCTAACTTGTCCGGACGCCCCGCCGAGGGACGCCCGGACGCTCCAGGAGGAGCCGTGTCTTCGGACGTGCTCCCGGCCCACCCAGCGCGCGTCCGCGGACGTCCCCTCCCTTGCGCCCCGGCCTCGCTGGTGGTCACATCCGTCGACACGCAGGCATCCTCGCGCCGCGCGCCGCGCGCGATAAGGCCAACTGTGGGGGTTCAATTTCAGAGGGGTTGACAACACGAGCAGATTGTTGATAAACTTGATCGACATTGTTCAGTTCACCGAGAGCCGCCCCGCGCGCGAGCGCAGGACGGCGATCCGGCCGGCGCCCCCATCGCCGCAAGGAGCTGAGCGATGTCGACGAGTCCGACGTTCTCCTGATGTGAGCAGCGTTTGACGTGTCCCTCCTCCCCGGGCCGGGCCAGCGAGCAGCTGGCCCGGCCCGGTTCGATCGCCGGCGGACGCGCGCCGCGATTCCGTGGGCCAGGCGCATGGTCGATGACGTCGCAGGTGGACTCCCGCCCGCGCCCGGGCGCTGCGATTCCGTGAGCTCAGGCGAATGGGCGATGATGTCGCGGTGGGCTCCAGGTCCTCCTCCATGACAAGCCATGGCGAGCTGAGGACCTTCGTTCGGCGCATCGTCGTGGTGGGCGTGATCGCCGTCGACCTGCTGCTCGTCGGCGCGCTCGGCCTCGCGATCAGCGAGGGCGTCGGCTACTGGTACGCGTTTCGCTGGGCGCTCGACACGGCCGCCACCGTCGGCGGCTTTCCCCAGCCGCACACGGTCGCCGGCCAGGTCATCCAGGTCGGCCTGATCGTCGTCGGCGTCGGTACGCTCTTCTACGCCCTGGCCACCGTGGCGGAGTTCTTCGTCGCCGGGCACCTCGCCGACGTGCTCACGCAGCGGCGCATGCAGAAGATGATCGACTCGCTCTCAGACCACCACATCATCTGCGGCTTCGGCCGCGTCGGGCGCCAGGTCGCCCGCGACCTGGACGCGGCGCGCGCCCGCTACGTGGTCGTGGACTCAAACGTCGAGAACCGCCAGCTCGCCGAAGATCTCGGCACGCGCTTCATCGTCGGCGACGCGACCGAGGACGACGTGCTGATCCAGGCCGGGATCGAGCGCGCGCGCTCGATCATCGCCTGCGCGGACTCCGATGCGAACAACGTCTTCATCACGCTCACCGCGCGCGAGCTGCGCTCGGATATCGCGATCGTCGCCCGCGCGGCGATCGAGGACACCGAAAAGAAGCTCAAGCGCGCGGGCGCCGATCGGGTGATCTCGCCTTATAAGGCCAGCGGAACCGAAATGGCCCGCCTCGCGCTGCATCCGCAGCTGAGCGGCGTCGTCGACGTCGACCTCGAATACCGTCTGGAGGAGATCTCCGTCGGCGAGGGCTCTGGTGCGGTCGACCGCACCGTCGAGGACATCCGCGGCGGCTCGATGATCGTCGGGCTGCGCCGCGGCGTGGACTTCCAGCCCCAGCCTCCGGGCGAGACGCGCCTGGCACCCGGCGACATGATCGTGGCGATGGGCACGCCCACGTCGCTCGATCGCCTCGAGGAGCTGCTGCAGGCCGCCGGGGTGCGCTGAGCGCGGCGCGCAGGGCGCTGCGGCGCGCGCGCGCGCCTACTGCGCGGGTCGCCCGCGCTGTCGGGCGGCCCGCTCGGCGCCCGCCGCGGCGGCGCGCGCGGGTCTGGTCGCCTACTCCGCGGCCACCTGCAGCTCGAGCTTGCCGAGATGGTCGCCGTTGAACAGTCGCAGCATCGTCTCTGGAAGAGCGCCGAGGCCGCCCTGCGCGATGTCCTCGCGCGACTTCAGCTCGCCGGCGCCGAACCACTCGTCCATCTCGCGCGCCGCGTCGGCGATCCCCGAGAAGTAGTCGGAGAACACGAAGCCGGTCATGGTGGCGTGGTGGACGAGCAGCGACATGTAGTTGGCCGGGCCGCGCATTCCGTCGGTGGAGTTGTACTGCGAGATCGCCCCGCACAGGACCACGCGCGCTTCGCGCGCCAGGTGTGCCAGCGCGGCGTCGAGGATCTCGCCCCCGACGTTGTCGAAGTAAACGTCGATCCCGTCCGGGCAGTGCTCGGCCAGGCCGCCCGCCACGTCGCCAGCCTTGTAGTCGATCGCCGCGTCGAAGCCAAGATCTCCCACGACGTAGCTGCACTTCTCGCTGCCCCCGGCGATGCCCACGGCGCGCGCCCCCTTGAGCTTTGCGATCTGGCCGACGACGCCGCCGACCGCGCCCGCGGCGCCGGAGACGACGACGGTCTGGCCCTCCTCGGGGCGCCCGATCTCCAGCAGCCCGAAGTAGGCCGTCAGGCCGGGCATGCCGAGCGTGCCGAGGAACGTCGGCAGCGGCGCGATCCGCGTGTCGACCTTCGTGACCGCGCGAGCGCTCACGACGGCGTACTCCTGCGCTCCCAGCAGCCCGACGACGTGGTCGCCGACCGCGATGCCGGGGTCGTTGCACGCGACCACGACGCCAGCGGCGAACGCGCGCATCACCTCGCCGATCTGCACCGGGGCCACGTAGGAGCGGCCCTCCCTCATCCAGCCCCGCATCGCCGGGTCCAGCGACAGGTAGAGGATCTTCACGAGCACCTCGCCCTCGCCGGGCTCGGCGACCGGCTCCTCGACGAGCTTGAAGTCGCCTTGCGTTGGCAGCCCGACCGGGCGTGCGGCGAGCAGCAGTTGGTGGTTTACGAGGTCCATCCAGTCCCCTCCCTGTCGCTGAGCTGACACCGAACCATAACCCGAGCGCTCGCCTCGCCTCATAACCTAGGCGCGATGCCCTACACGACCGCCGACGGCAGACAGCGGCTGCTCGACACGCTCGCCGAGGCGATCGCCGAGATCGGCCTCGCGCTCAGCTCGCTCGGCGAGGCCTACGAGCAACTGGACGAACGCAAGGCCGACGAGCTCGAGCGCCGGCTGTTTGCGCCGGTGCAGCTCGCCTATGGCCGCGCAAAGCGCACGCACGCCGAGTTCGCGCGGCGACACGGGCTCGCGGAGCAGGCGTTCGCGCAGATCGCGCCGGGCGCCCCCGCGCACGGCGCGCGCGGCTTCCTCGACGACGCCGTCGAGGCGGCGGCGCGGGCCGACGCCACGCTCGCCGCCCTGCAGGACTCGATGCTGCCCGTCGAGGTCGGCGACCAGCAGCTGCGCGACGGGCTGGGCGAGGTGCGCTCGCAGCTGGCCGACATTCGCGCGCGGGCGCGCGAGCTCGTCCGCACGCTGGGACGCTAGTCGCGCGCGGCGTGAGAGTATGCCGGGCAGCGCCGGCGAGCACCGGCGCGGGACGCCGTCAACCGCGAGAGGAGCAGCGCATGCCTGATGTCGAGTTCGCCACGAGCGCCGAGGCCGTCCCCGGCTATCTGGCCACACCCGCCGACGGGCACGGCCCTGCCACGATCGTGCTGCAGGAGTGGTGGGGTCTGGACAGCTCGATCCGGGCGATCTGCGACCGGCTCGCCGACGAAGGCTTCTTCGCGCTGGCCCCCGACCTCTACCGCGGCGAGACCACGACTGCGCCCAGCGAGGCCGAACAGAAGATGATGGCCCTCTCGATGGACCGCGTCGAGCAGGACATGTGCGGCGCCGCGAACTACCTGAGCTCGCGCCCGGGCGTCGAGGGATCGGGCGTCGGCGCGGTCGGCTTCTGCCTCGGCGGCGGGCTGGCGATCTGGGCGGCCGCCGCGTGCCCGCAGATCACCGCGAGCGTCACCTACTACTACGTGATGCCGCACGGCAAGCCGGACTTCTCAAAGCTCACCGGACCGGTCCTCGGCCACTTCGGCACGAGCGACGAATTCATCCCGCGCGAGGCCGCGCAGGCGCTCGAGAAGGAGATCGGCGACGCGGGGGTGGACGTCACGTTTCACTACTACGACGGGGCCGGGCACGCGTTCGCCAACGACCACAACCGCCTGGGGACCTACGACCCGCAGCTGGCTCAGACCGCCTGGGATCGCACGGTGAGCTTCCTGCGCTCCGCGCTCGCGCCGCCGGCCTCCTGAGCGAGCTGTCAGGAGCGTCGCGCGCGGCCCCCCAAGGGGTACCGCGCCCCGGCGATCCGGCGGCGCCGAGCGGCGCGACCGACCGCGCGATTCGGGCCGCCGACGACGCCTGACAGCGCAGCCTGCAACGGGCGCACCGCGCAGAGGAGGGTCTTTAGGAAAAGATGCCCCCGGATGGATCGCGACTACGAGCTGCAGACCCACCGCGCCGAGGACCGCCACTGGTGGTACCGGGGACGGCGGACGGTGCTCGAGCGGGTGATCGACGACCTGCCCGTTCCCAACGGCGCGCGCATCCTCGACGCGGGATGCGGCAGCGGGCGCAACATGGTCGAGCTCGCGCACCACGGGACGGTGACCGGCGTGGAGCTGTCTGAGACGAGCGTGTGCCTGGCGCGCGCGCGCCACGCGGGCGAGGTGATCGAAGGGTCGGTGCTCTCGATGCCGTTCGCCGAGAACAGCTTCGACCTGGCCGTCTCGCTGGACGTGATCGAGCACCTGGAGGACGACGCGGGGGCGCTGCGCGAGCTGCGCCGCGTGATCGCGCCCGGCGGACCGCTGCTCGTGACGGTTCCCGCCTACCCCTGGCTGTGGAGCGGGCACGACGAGGTCAACCACCACCATCGCCGCTACACGCGCGACTCGCTGCTCGCGGTCGCGCAGGGCGCGGGCTGGCGCTGCGTGCGCACGACCTACTTCAACTCGCTGCTGCTGCCCGTCGCGGTGATGCTGCGCCTGCTCGAGCGGCTGAACCGGAAGACGACCGAGTCGAGCCTCGACCTGTGGGTGCCCGCCGAGCCGCTGAACTGGCTGCTGGAGCGCCCGCTGACGCTGGAGGCCGGGCTGATCGGGCACGGCGGGCGGATCCCCGCCGGGCTCTCGCTGCTGGCGGTCTTTCGCTAGGGCGGCGGCGGCGCCCCTGCCGCCCCGCGCGACGGCGCACCCCCGCAATCGGGGCCGGTCGCCGGCGCGAGCGCGTGGGCCGAGCCGGTCATGCGAAACGTCCACGCGCGATTCGCGAAGAACGTGCTCGTCGTGACGAAAACGAGCGAGAGCGCCTGGGCGAGCAGCTTGTCGATCCCCAGGCCGTCCACCCACAGGAACAGCAGCCCCTCGTTGAGCGCCAGGCCGCAGCCCTGGACTACCCCCCAGCGAACCGGCGTCAGCGAGTCGCCGACGTGCCCGCGAAAGGTCCACGCGCGGTTGAGCAGGAAGCCGTTGGTGGCGCCGAGCACGAACCCGATCGCCGAGGCCGCCAGGTACCAGACGCCGAACACCTTCAGCAGCAGCGTGTAGACCGCGAACGTGATCAGCGTGTTGGAGATTCCGACGATCCCGAACTTCACGAACTGCACGACCACCGGGCCGGCCGCGCTGCGCGCTCCAGCCAGCGGGGCCGCGGGCGGGCGGGCGCCCTCTGGCGCGCGGGGCGCGGGACCGTCGGCCGGGTGAGGCATGGCGGCTTCGCCCGTGCCCGGCGCCGGCCCCCGGCCTGTGCGGGGAGCAGACATTCCCACACAGGATGCACGATAGTTTCAGGTCCGGCTTAAGGATCAGCGGCAAACTGTCCAGCGACAGCGTCCCCGACACCTGGCACCGGTACCCTCGTTCGAGGGTGTCGCAGCTCGAATAAGCGTCAAGCGGACGAGTCGCCGAACACAACGAAAATGTCGGATACAGCCCTTCGCACTCCCGAGCTGCTCAGCGTGGTAGCGCCCGTCTACGACGAGCAGGAGCTGATCGAGGAGTTCGTCGCGCGCACGCTGGACGCCGTCGCCGACTACGTGTTCGAGCTGGTGCTCGTCAACGACGGCAGCGGCGACCGGACACCCGAGCTGCTCGACGCGATCGCCGCGCGCGACCCGCGCGTGCGCGTGATCCATCTGTCGCGCAACTTCGGCCACCAGGCCGCGCTCACCGCCGGCCTGGAGCACGCGGCCGGCGACGCGGTGGCGATGCTGGACGCCGATCTGCAGGACCCGCCGGAGCTGATCGGCGAGATGGTCGCGCAGTGGAGCCAGGGCTCAGACGTGGTGTACGCCGTGCGCGAGCGGCGCGAGGGCGAGACGGCCTTCAAGCTCGCGACCGCGTCGTGGTTCTACAAGCTGTTCGACAAACTGGCCCAGGTCGACCTCGAGCCGAACTCCGGCGACTTTCGCCTGCTCGATCGCCAGGCGCTGAACGCGCTGCTGGCGATGACCGAGCGCTCGCGCTTTCTGCGCGGCATGACCGTGTGGGTCGGCTTTCGTCAGACGGCCGTCTCCTACCAGCGCGACGCGCGCCACGCCGGCGAGACCAAGTACACGCTGCGCCGCATGCTGCGCTTCTCGCTGGATGCGATCGCGTCCTTCTCTCACCTGCCGCTGCAGCTCGCCACCTACGCGGGCCTGCTGTCGGCTGGTGTGGCGTTCGTCGCGATCCCGATCGTGCTCGTGCTGCGCGTCACCGACTCCTACCTCCCCGGCTTCAGCTCGATCACGATCGCGATCCTGCTGCTGGGCGGCATCCAGCTGATCGCCCTCGGCGTGATCGGCGAGTACGTCGGGCGCATCTACGACGAGGTCAAGCACCGCCCGCTGTACATCGTGCGCGAGGAGCGCAACCGGCCCTCGAGGTCGGCCGCCCGGCCCGTCGCCCCGGTCACGCGCGCGGGGCTCGCCGCCACGCGCGAGCCCGAGCACGTCGGCTAGCGGCGCTCGCGGCGCACGCTCGCCGAGCGCGAGCCGCGCGACCCGCCGTGCGCTTGTTAGCGAGCTGTGACGCACCCCGGCCAACCGCATCCGCGAAAACCGAAACGTGTTGTGATGCTGCGATGGCAGTTCGCTTGGCTGCACTCCGCGCGCACGCCCGGGCGGCTTGCGCCGCCCTCGCCGCCGGGCTGGCGGTCGCGGGCGCCGCTGCCGCGCCCGCGCGGGCCGAAGCGTGCGCCGGATCGGGGACCGCGCCGTGCCCGTACCTCGGCACGCAGATCATCGGCCCGCAGGCCGAGGGCGTGCTGCGTTTCCCCGAGGCCGTCGCGCTCGACGCCAGCGGCGACGTCTACGTCGCCGACCAGCTCGGCTATGTGGTGCAGAAGTTCACGATCGGCGGCGAACTGGAGACCGCGTGGGGCTTCTACGGCGGCGGCCCGGGACAATTCGGGCCGATCGGCGGCCTGGCGACCGACGCCGCGGGCAACGTGTACGTCGTCGACTCCAGCCACAACCGGATCGAGAAGTTCGGCCCGGGCGGCAACTTCATCACCTCCTGGGGCCACGGCGGCAGCCAGCTCGGCCAGTTTCGCTTCTTCTCCTCGCAGAACCCGACACAGCCGCCGGGCGGCGGGATCGCGGTCGCCGGCAACTACGTGTACGTCGCCGACTCGGGCAACGACCGCATCGAGCGCTTCAACCTGCAGGGCGAAGAAGCGACGCAGTGGGGGTCCTACGGCAGCGGGCCCGGGCAGTTCTCCTACCCGCGCGGCGTGGCGGCCAACGAATCGGAGGTGATCGTCTCAGACGACACCAACCACCGCCTGGAGAAGTTCAGCCCGAGCGGCGCCTTCGAGGGCTCGGTCGGCTCACACGGCAGCGGACCGGGCCAGTTCGGCTACCCCTACGGCGTGGCGCTCGACGCGGCGGGCGACGTGTACATCGCGGACGACATCAACCACCGCGTCGTCAAGCTCACGCCGCAGCTCGCCTTCGCCGGCGCCTGGGGCGGGTTCGGGTCAAAAGCGGGCCAGCTCGCGTTCCCGCGCGCGCTGGCCAGCGACCCGTCCGGCAACACCTACGTCGCCGACACCGCCAACGATCGCATCGAGGTGTTCGGCCCCGACGGAGAATTCCGGCGCACGCTTGGCGTCTCCGGTCGCGCGCCCGGCGTGCTCACGGCCCCGCGCGGCCTGGCGACCGACCCGGCCGGCGGGCTGCTCGTGTCCGACACGGTCGGCAACCGCGTCGAGCTGTTCGCTCCAGCGACCGACGCCCTGCAGAGCGTGTGGAACTCCGCGGGCGGGCACAGCGCGGGCTTTCGGCGTCCCGCCGGCATCGGCGTGGACCCGCGCGGCGCGGTCTACGTGGCCGACGAAGAAAACGCGCGTCTCGCGCACATGTGGGGCGACGGCACATACCTGTCTGAAACCGGCGGCCCCGCCGACATCGGCGGCGCGGGCCTGAACGGCGCGCAGTCGGTCGCCGTGGCGGCGGCGACGGGCGACGTGTACGTCGCCGACTCCGGTCACAACAGGATCGTCGTCTACGCCCCGAGCGGCGCGCTGCTCGCGCACTGGGGGGCAGAAGGCGGCAATGGCGCCGGCGGCAGCGGGCCGGGGGCCTTCGTGCATCCCCAGGCGGTCGCGGTCGCGCCCCAGGGAAACGTCTACGTGGCCGACACGGGCAACAACCGCGTCGTCGAGCTGTCCCCGAGCGGCAGCGTGCTCGCCCAGTGGGGCTCGCTGGGCTCGGGCGACGGCGCCTTTCACCAACCGACGGGGATCGCCGTCGACGGCGCCGGACAGGTGTACGTCTCAGATCGCGAAAACAACCGCGTGCAGGTGTTCGGGCCAAGCGGTGAATTTCTCTTCAAGTGGGGCATCCACGGGCCCTTCCCCGGCGACTTCTCACAGCCGACGGCGATCGCCGTGGGCTGCGACGGCGACGTGTACGTCGCGGACACGAACAACAACCGCGTGCAGCGCTTCTCGCTCGTCTCGCCGGCGCCGACCGGCTGTGCGCCGGCCGGCAGCTGGCCGCCGCCGCTGGACGTCGCACCCGTGCTGAACGTCCGCATGGCGCGCTCCTCCGGAGTGCTCTCGCGCCGCGCGCTGTCGCTGCTGATCGGCTGCCAGCGCGGCTGCAAGGTCCTCGTCACGGCGAAACTGTCGCCGCGCGCGCGTCGCGGCGCCGTGGCGCTGATCGCCGCCTACCGCACGCTGCCGCGCGCGCAGGCCGCGCACCTGCGCCTGCGGCTGGGGCCCGCCGGCTTCAGACGCCTGCGCCGCGAGCTGGGCCGGCGCAGCGCGCTGACCGCGCGCGTGACGATCGTCGCCGCGGGGCCGACCGGCCGACGCACGACGATCCACCGCACGTTCCTCGTCAGTCGCTGAGCAACCTGCGCGGCGCACCAGCGCTGCCGACGCCGGCCCGCTCCCGCGACTGGCGGTACGCTGGATGGATGGCAGGCGCCGAGCGCTCCACGGGTGAGGCCCAGGCGGCCAATGGCGAGCAGAACATGGACCATCGTCGCGAGCGCGTCAGGTTCGAGACAGAGCGCCACCGCATCGACGGCTTCATGACGCTCGCCCGCGACGGCTTTCGCAGCCGCGTGTCAGACGTGCTGAACGCCTCCGAGCGCGACTTCATCACGCTGACCGACGTCACGATCGCGCCGCTGGACGGCGGTCCGTCCGAGCACCACCGCTACCTCACAGTCGCTCGCCGGCACGTCGTCTTCGCGGTCGCCGCGGAGGACGACGAAAAGGGCTAGGCGGGCGGGCGGCGCGGGCGGGCGGGCGGGCGCGAGTGCGCTCACGCGCCGGGTGCGCGGGCGCTGACGATCCAGGTGGACGCGGGGGCGCGCAGCTGCCCGTCGTCGCAGACGAACTCGGCCAGGCCGTCGCGCAGCGCCTGCTCGACCTGCCCGTGGAGGTGTGTCGCGCGATCGCCCGCCAGGCGCAGGATCTCGCCGGCGGGCCCGAGCGCCATCACCAGCTCGAGCGCTTCCTGCACGTCGCTGCCGATCACGATCGGGATGTCGCAGCGGCGCAGCGCGATCTCGCTGAAGCCCGCGCCGGCGAGCACGTCGCTCGTCGTGTCCGCATCGGCCATCGAGAATGGCCCCGGACCGCAGGTGGGCTCGTCGTACTCCTCGGGTCGCTGCACGATCGCCTCGACGATCGTCTGCGCACGGTAGAGCCAGTCGTTGTCGATCCGCCGCCGCCAGACGACCATCAGCAGCTCGCCGCCGGGCACGAGCGCCTCGCGCACGTTTCGCATCGCCGCCACCGGATTGGCGAAGAACATCGTGCCAAAGCGCGAGAAGGCGACGTCGAACGAGCCCTCCCCGGCGAGCGAGTCCTGGACGTCGGCCACCAGAAAGCGCGCATTGTCCACACCCGCCTCGCCGGCCTCGCGAATCGCGTCCGCGATGAAGCTCGGGGCGGCGTCGACGCCCACCGTCTCGCCGCCCGGCGCGACCAGGCCGGCGATCCGCTGCGTCGTGTCGCCAAAACCACAGCCGATATCGAGCACACGCTGCCCAGGCGCGGGCGGGTGCAGCCGCAGCGCCTCCTCGCCGTGGGCGCCGAGCCCGCTCGTGACCATCTCGCGAAAGCGCACGAAGCGTTCATACAGCGGGCCGTCCCAGGCGCGGATCGCCTCGTCGTTGGGCCCCGTCGAGGCCGCGGGCTCGCTCGCGGCCGTGGCGCTGTCGCTCACCGCCTCAGTCATCTGCCCCAAGGAGACTACCTAACGCGTGGGCTCGCGTAGCGCTGGCGCGGCCGCGTCCATGCGCCGCGCACACCTAGGCCAGGCGCGCGAGCGAACGCGTCAGACCGTGCTCGATCTCCAGCAGGACCGCGCTCAGGACGATCCCGCCACCGGCGGGGCGAATCGGCGAGAGATTCCGCGCGGGAAGGCCGCGGACGCGCTCGACGACGCCCTGCGGGTCCATGCCCAGCGGGCCGCCGAGCGGTCCCGTCATACCCACCTCTGTGACGAGCGCCGTGCCGCGCGGCAGGATCTCCAAGGCGAGCGTGGGCACGTGGGTGTGCGTGCCGAGCACCGCGGCCACCTCACCGTCGAGCGCGTATGCCAGCGCTTGCTTGGCCATCGCCGACAGCGCATGGATCTCGACGATCGTCGTCGGCCCGGGCAGCAGCGCCACGAGCGCGTCATAGGGCTCCAGCGTCATGCGCGCAAATGGCGGCGCGACCTCCAGGGCGGCGCTGTCGGCGAGCACGACGACGCGCACCTCCTCGGCGCCGACGCGCGTCGTGAGCGTGCCCCGCCCAAGCACCGTGTCGGCCACGTTGAGCGGGCGCAGCACGCGCTCGTGCCCGAGCACGGCCTCGACCTCTGCGCCTTCGAATGCATGGTTGCCGCCGGTGATCACGTCGGCGCCCGCGGCCAGCAGCCGCTGCACGCCCGCGAGCGTCATGCTTTCGGCGTCGGGCGCGCAGTTCTCGGCGTCGACGACGATCAGGCCGAGCTCATGCTCGGCGCGCAGCGCGGGCAGGCGCGCGGCGAGCCAGTCGACGGCGCGCGGACCGACCACGTCGCCGACGAACAACGCCCGCATCAGCTCCCGCTTCTGCGATCGGGTCGTGCTTCGCGGCCGACTCGCGGAGCATGCCAGCCCGACCAACCGAGGCCGATCTTCTGTCCGAGTTTATGGCGCTCGCTAACGATGAGAACCCCTGAGAACGACGATTGACACGATGGCACCGCGACCGGATGAACCCCGGCTGGACACGTCGCTTTTCGGTGCAGGGGGCTCGCGACGCGCGCGCGATGCTCGGCGGGTGCCAAGCGCCGAGGACGGCTCGGCCGATCTTGCGGCCGAGCTCGCCGAGATGGGGCTCTCACCCAAGGCGGCCTGGTACTCCTCCGCGGTGCTCTATGGCGGTGGTGGCTTGCTCGTCACCGTGCTCTACGCGATCGATCCCACGATGTTTGCTGCCGGCGTTTTCTATCTCGGCTGCATCGCGGTCTTGATCGGCGCGCTCTGCATCGTCGCCGGAAGACACCTTCAAGGCTCCCACCGAGTCCTCGAGTTCACGACGCACGCGCGGCTGATCGCCGGCTTCGCGATCTTCGTGACGGCCGTCCTGATCTTGCACGACAAGGTCGTCGCTTTTGGGCTAATACCCCTGTTGATCGTCCCGACGCCGTGCTACCTCTACACGTGGCGGCTGGCGCTTCCATACGTGTTCGCTGGCGCGTTGCTCGTGTTCTTCGGGCAGCTCCCAGTCGACGGACCGGCGCGCGTGGCCCACGCGATCGTCTCGACGTGCGCGTTCGCTGTGATCGCGGCAGCGATGATCGTGACCAAGCAGCGAACACAGCTACGCGCCCGCCACAACCGCGACCTCGCCTACATCGATCCCCTGACGGGGATCGCGAACATGCGCAGCCTGCGCGAGCAGATCTCCGCTGAGCTCGGCCGACCGACCGGAGACGGACGGTCCTTCGCCCTGTATGCGATGGATATGGACAACTTCAAGCAGGTCAACGACCAGTTCGATCACTCGATGGGTGACAGTGTCCTCTCCGCGATCGCAGACGCGATCTGCGAAGAGCTCCAGCCGGGCGATTTGGCGGTTCGACGTGGCGGGGACGAGTTTGCGGTACTCGTGCCCGACCCCTCCACACGCGATCTCGACGGCCTGCGCGACAGCCTGCAGCGTGCGATCGCGAGGGCCCGCATCGCGACATGCCCGCAGGTCACGCCGAGCGGAACCGTCGCCTACATCAGAACAGAGCCCGGCGAGGAACTCGGCGCCATGATGGAGCGCGCCGACGAGGCGCTGCATGACGCCAAGCTCGCCTCTCGCCAGCGCCGGGGTGAAGAGGCGCCCCCACTCGCCGAGCCGCTGCAGACGCGCGGGAACGGCGCCGCCGGTACCGGCGCGCGGGGACCCTACAGAGAGTCAACCGACGAAGCTCGGCACAGAGGAGCTCGACCCGCTCGCATCGTCCCGCGAGCGGTCACCAGCGCATACGCTCGCTCCAACCCGGACTGGATGTTCGCGGCGCTCTTGCTGGGCCTCGGCTCCCTCGTGACCGTGTCAGTCTCGACCGCCCAGCTGGTCGAACCGCTCACGCCCTCGGCCGGAGCGGGAGTTGCCGCCGGGTCGCTGGGCTTGGCGCTCGCTTGCGCGTGGGCCGGGATATCGGGTGTACCGCCCAGATGGCTGCACCTTCCATGGCTCGCGGCCTATGGCCTGCTCGCTCTCCAGATCACCCTTGCCGGTCCCTCGGGAACGGCTCTGCTTGACCTGATCCCGGCGATCGTGATCTATGGCTTCCTCGTGTTCAAGGCCCGCACGGCAGCGCTCTACCTGCTGTTGGGGCAGGGCATGTACGGTGCCTTTGCGATCGGCGGGGGCTTCGATCAAGCTGTTGCGCGGACGGTCATAACGACCGTCGTGGTGGCGGTCGTCGGCGGTCTGGTCGCCAAGCTGCGCCTGGTCACGATCCGCTTTGCCCGCACCAATCGCCAGCTCTCCGAGCTGGATGCGCTGACCGGCGTCGGGAACCTGCGAGCGCTGCGAGGCAGGCTGACGGACGTCGTCGAGCGAGCTCCCTCGCGCCCGCTAGGTCCACTCGCCGTGGCGATCGACCTCGATGGGTTCAAGCAGGTCAACGACGTGTACAGCCACTCCACCGGCGATCAGGTGCTCGTCGCGGTCGCCCGTACCGTGACCGAGCGTGTTCGAATCGACGCTCTGGTCGCCAGGCGGGGGGGCGACGAGTTCGTCGTCGTGCTGGAGGACGCCGATCCGCACGACGCGGACGCGGTCGTGCAGCGCATCGACGAAGCGATCGTCCGTGCACGTAGACGCATCTGCCCAGATCTACGACCAACCGCGAGCGTCGCGTCCGTGCAATGGCGACCCGGCGAAACCGCTGACGATTTCCTGCACGAAGTCGACGTCGCGTTGCATGCCAAGAAGGCCGCGTCCCGCGTGCACCCGCCCTCACGGGCCCGCGATCAGGACCACGCGCTCGCGCTCTCGGTCGCGCCTTACGGCACGGCTTGTTAGCGCGACGTGATTGCACAGGAGACCTTTACTGGCCGCATCCCCGTAGGCGTCACAGAGGCCGCGAGCGCCTCGTGCAGTCAGCGGAGAGGGCGGGATTCGAACCCGCGATGGAGTTTGATCCCCATACTCGCTTAGCAGGCGAGTGCCTTCAGCCACTCGGCCACCTCTCCCTGGATCGAGTGCCAGTCTAGAGCCTGTCCCCGAATCGACCACCGAGGCCAGGGGGGCGCGGGCCGTGCCGCCGTGGGTAGACTCGACGCGGCAGCGCGAGCGCCGCACGTCGCCGGACATCCGCGCGGGAGGGGTGGCAGAGCGGTTGAATGCACTGGTCTTGAAAACCAGCAGACGGGCAACCCCCGTCTCGAGGGTTCGAATCCCTCCCCCTCCGTACTGGTTTGGTGGATTTGGTAAGGCGGAGCGACTGTTAGGCTGGCTGGCGCGATGACTGCGAGGATGGACCGCTGATCGACGAGGTGCTCGCGGCCGTCTCCGTGCAACGGCACGGTGCCCAGCTGGTCGGGAAGTCGCCTAATTGGTATGGCCCCGTCGTGTTCGGCGGTATCCTTCTCGGCCAGGCGCTGGCGGCCGCCGCCGATGCGGTGCCGGGTGAGCGCAGGGCACGCTCGCTGCATGCGTACTTCGTCGGTCCGGCTGACAGCAGTGCCCCTCTCGTCTACGAGGTCGCACCGATCAAGGACGGACGCTCTTCGCAGACCCGCACCGTCACCGCGAGTCAGGGTGACAACGCGGTCCTGACGATGCTGTGTTCGTTCGCGGGAGACCGAGACGGGCGCGAGTACGAGCTGGCCTGCCCGCAGGACGTTCGCGGTCCGTCGCAGCTTGCGACGAGACAAGGGCCCGGTCCGCTCGAGTTCGCGTTTGTCGGGCCGACTCCGCCCCACGACGATGGCACACGAGACTCGACCCATCGAGCATGGATGCGGATCCCCTGCGCCTTGCCAGCGAATCCCCGCGTGCACGAGTGCCTGCTCGCTTTCCTCGGGGACGTCAGCTACAACGGCGCCTGTCCCTGGGATCTGTCCCGCCCCCCGGATCGCTCGCGTATGGTCAGCGTCGATCATGCGATGTGGTTCCATCGGCCCGCCCGAGCGGACGACTGGCTTCTCTACGACGTGCAGTCGCTCGTTCACGCCGGTGGGCGGGGGACGATTCGCGGCGTGCTGTACGGCCCCGATCGCCGCATCGTCGGGTCCATGGCCCAAGAGCTTCAGTTCCGCTAGCGCCTACGTTTGCCACCGTAAACTCGCTCTGTGCAGCCACCGCAAACGAAGTACGTCGATCGAGACGGGATCTCGATCGCCTACCAGGTCGTCGGAGACGGCCCGCGCGACCTGATCGTCTCGCCGGGCTTTATCACCCATCTCGACCTGCAGTGGGCAGACCCCGGCATCTCGAAGGTTCTGACCCGCCTGGCCTCGTTCACGAGGCTGATTCTCTACGACAAGCCGGGCACTGGCCTGTCTGACCCCATCCCGCGACTGCCCACGCTGGAGGAGCGCGTCGCCGACCTCGAGGCCGTCCTCGATGCCGCCGGGTCACAGCAGGCCGTGCTCGTGGGCGTCTCCGAGGGTGGCCCGACCTCCCTGCTGATGTCGGCGATGCGCCCGCAGCGCGTCAGTTCGCTGATCATCTACGGCAGCTTTGCCGTCTGGCCCACCGCGGCGTCTGAGGACTTCCCGCCTGAGACCGTCGCGCGCTTCCGCGCGAGGATCGACGCGCTGGAAGCTCTCGTCGACGACTGGGGCGACGGAGCGAGGCTGATGGAGCTCTTCGGCCCAAGCGCGACCGAGCAGCAGAAGCGCGCTGCGGGGATGTTCGCGCGGGCGGCGGCAAGCCCGCGAATGGCGCGGGCGCTGATTGAGATGTTCGTACAGATCGACATACGCGACCTGCTGCCGTCGGTAAGCGTTCCGACGCTGGTGCTACATCTGGCTGAAGACCACGCGGTACCCATCGAAATGGGCCAGCGGCTCGCCGACGGGATACCGGGCGCACGCTTTGTCACCGTCCCGGGCGTCGATCACAACTTCTGGCTGGGAGACCCCGACGCGATCGTCGATGAGATCGAGCGGTTTGTCACGGGGACGGTCCAGCGAGCCGAGTCGAGTCGAGTCCTCGTGACTGTTCTGTTCACAGACATCGTGGGGTCGACGACCCGCGCAGCGGAGCTCGGCGACCGCGCATGGCGCGAGCTGTTGCAGCGACACGATGCGCTGGTCGACCGGTCGGCCTCAGAACACCGCGGGCGGGTCGTGAAGCACGTTGGAGACGGGGCGCTCTGCGCCTTTGACGGCCCAGCGACGGCGATGCGCTGCGCCGAGGCGCTGAACGAAGGGGTGAAAGACCTCGGTATCGAGGTCAGGAGCGGCATTCACACCGGCGAGTGCGAGACAATTGGAGAGGATCTCGGCGGCCTCGCCGTCCACATCGGTGCCCGTGTCAGCGCGCTCGCGCAACCGGGCGAGATCGTCGTCTCCTCGACCGTGAAGGAGCTCGTGGTCGGCTCCGGCATGCAGTTCGTCGACCGCGGCGAGCATGAGCTCAAGGGCGTTCCAGGCTCGTGGCACCTCTACTCGTTGGGCGAGGAGCGCGAGCCGCAGGTCGAGCTCGACGGCCCTGCCGGCTACATGCGTCGCTCAGATCGCGTCGCCGTCACGCTCGCGCGGCGGATGCCGCGGGCGATGCGTCTGGCCGGCCAGCTCGCCAGCCGGCGGGCTCCGGCCTAAATCGCTCAAGACGCCCCGGGTGCAGTTTGGGCCTGCCGTGAGGTAGGGCAGATGACGGCGGTTGAGCGGGCCAGCAGGTCGTCCGCCTGGACGATCGCCGCTTAGCTTCACCCTTCCTATCAAGGCGACCGCCGGACGACCCGATAGAAGCAATATGGGGGCAGTCACACGATCGATCCCGCCCCAGCGGCGGCGCCGGTGAAGGACCGCGTGCCTGAGTCTGACCAGGATGGCCCCAACGGACAGGCCGTGGCGTCCTCGCGCGCGTGGGGCGGGCGGCGCTGGCTGCTCATCTCCTGCGCCATAGTCCTGCTTGGTGGCGGTGCCTCGCTTGTGGCGGCGCTGCTGTGGCACTCGAGCGTTCGCTCGCGCGACGAGCAGAGCTTTCAAACAAGCGCCACCGACGTCAGCGGCCAGCTCGAGACGCTGCTGCGTCGCGACACCGACTTCGTGAGATCCGTTCATGCCGTGCTGACGATGCAGCCCAGCCTCAGCGCGAGCGAATTCAGGCAATGGTCGGGGCTGCTGGAAGACCGCCAGCAGCAGCTCGGCAACCTCGGCGCGCTCGTCGTGAAGTCGGTGCCGGCGTCGCAGCTGGCCGCGTTTCAGGCGCGCCGCGACGCCGATCCCGCGTTCCGCTCGCTCGTCGGAGGTCACGTCGAACCGGTCGCGGTCACCGGCCGCGCCCGCTACTGCCTGCTTTCGGGAGGCAGCGCAAACATCAAGGACAGCACCGAACTGGCCCTCGAGCTACAGGGTGACTGGTGCGATCCGACCTCGTTGATCGGCTCCTACCGCCAGAACGGCACGACGCGCGCCCAGTTCACCCAGGCGATCACCGACAGCGGCCAGTTCGCCGCCTATCCGGCGGCCACCTCAGGGATCACAACGCTGATCCTCGAAGCCGCGGCGTACCGGGCCGGCGCGCCGTTGAACACGGTCGCCGAGCGCCGTGCCGCGGTGGTGGGCTGGGTGCTCAGCTCGTTCGACATCCAGACGCTGCTGCACGTGGCGCTCGGCGCAGCGCACGGTCTCAGGGTCACGCTCTACCACCAGAATGCCGGACAGAACCAGCGGGAATTCATCGGGCGGCTCGGATCGGCCGCGACGGCCCATCCGTTCGTGCACTCCGCGACGCTTGGGGTGGACGGCGACTGGACGGTGACGGTCGCCGGCGCACCGGTCGCGACGGGGCCCTCGGGCACGCTGCAGGCCGTTGTCGTGTTCGCCGTCGGGATGATCGGGACGATGCTCCTGCTCACGCTCGTGCTGGTGCTCGGGCGCTCGCGCGAGCGCGCGCTCGCGATCGTCAGGGAGAAGACCGCCCAGCTCCGTCACCAGGCGCTTCACGATGCGCTAACCGGCCTGCCCAACCGGGTCCTTGCGCTAGACCGCGCCGAACAGATGCTTGCGCGCGCGCGTCGCCAGCAGCTCCCGGTGGCGGCGCTGTACGTCGACGTCGACGGTTTCAAGGACGTCAACGACCGCTATGGGCACGCCGCCGGCGATGAGCTGCTGCGCAACGTCGCCGCGCGGCTGCAGAGCGTGATTCGCGAAGGCGACACGGCCGCCCGGCTCGCCGGCGACGAGTTCGTGGTGTTCGTCGAGGGATCCACGCTCGATGCCGGGCCCGAGCTGGTCGCCGAGCGACTGCTCGACGTCCTACGCCAGCCGTATGACATGAACAGCGAGATCGGCCGCGAGCTCCCGGTCACGGCCAGCGTCGGCATCGCGTCGGGCCTGCGCGACAGCGCCGCCGAGCTGCTGCGCGACGCCGATGTCGCCCTCTACGAGGCGAAGGCGGCGGGGCGAAACCGCTACATGCTGTTCCAGGCGGCGATGCAGACGGCGATCCAGGATCGGCTGTCGATCCAGATGGATCTCGCAGATGCGCTCGAGCAGCACCGGCTGTTCCTGCTCTACCAGCCGACGTTCGACCTGCAGTCAGAGCGCGTGATCGGCGTCGAGGCCCTGCTGCGCTGGCGACACCCGACGCGCGGCGTCCTGGAGCCCGCGGAGTTCATCCCGGTCGCGGAGACGACCGGGCTGATCGTCCCGATCGGCCGATGGGTGCTACAGGAGGCCTGCAGCCAGCTTGCCGTCTGGCACGCCCAGGGACGCGAGCTGGGCATGGCGGTCAACATCTCGGCCCGGCAGCTGGACGGCGACGCGCTGATCGCCGACGTCCAGGCGGCGTTGCAGGACAACGCCCTGGACCCTGCCAGGCTGACGCTCGAGGTCACCGAGACGGCGCTGATGCGCGATCCCGAAGCAACCGCCACACGCCTGCGCTCGCTCAAGCAGCTGGGAATCCGGATCGCGATCGACGACTTCGGCACCGGCTACAGCTCGCTGGCCTACCTGCGCCAGTTCCCGGCCGACGCGCTGAAGATCGACCGCTCGTTCATCACCGGGATGGTCGCCTCCAAGCAGTCCACGGCGCTGCTCCACACGCTCGTCGCGCTCGGCAAGTCGCTGGAGATCGAGACGCTCGCCGAGGGCATCGAGGACAAGGCGCAGCTGGACGCGCTGCAGCGCGAACGATGCGACTACGGACAGGGCTTTCTCTTCTCGCGCCCGCTGGAGGTCGAGGCGATCGAGGCGTTCATGGACGGCGCCGGCGCGGCGAGCCTTGCCCACCCGGCATCCTGAGGCGCACCGCGGGCACCCCGCGGGCACCGGCGCCAGTGGCGCGCCGATAGGCTTGCGTCACCGATGGCACCCACGCTTACGATGCACGGACTGGCGCCGTCTCACCCCTGCATGACCGTCGAGACGGCCCTGCGCGTCAAGGGGCTCGCGTATGAGCGCATCGACTTCAAACCCGGCGAGCACATCGAGAAGATGCAGGAGATCTACGGCGAGGGAAACTCGACGGTCCCAGGGTTGCTGATCGACGACGAGCCCGTGCACGGCTCGGTCGCGATCCTGCCGCGCCTCGAGGAGATCGCCCCCGAGCCGACGCTCTATCCCTCAGAGGAGGTCCGCGAGGCGGAGCTGTGGGGCGATCGGGAGCTGCAGGACCTCGGGCGCCGGCTTCCCTGGGGAGCGCTTCACTTCCGCCCCGAGGCGCTCGGCACGTTCAACGGCGGCGAGCCGCTGGACGGCCCCGGAACCGACTTCGCGATCAGGTACACGCACGGCTCGTGGCTTTACCACAAGATCTCGGCCGCCCGCCTGCACGACGATCTCGCCGGTCTGCCGGCGAAGCTCGCGCACGTCGAGGAGCTCGCGGGCCGCGGCATCCTCGGCGATCAGCGTCCGACGGCCGCCGGGCTGCAGATCGGCTCGACGATCCGCGTGCTGTTGACGGTCGGCGACCTGCGCCCGCTGCTGGCTGGCAGCACCGCAGAGCGCAGCGCGCTTGAGCTGTTTGCAGACTATCCGGGCGACATCCCGGCGGGCGCTTTTCCGGCGGGCTGGACGCCCACCTCCTGAAGCGGTGGCGGCCGCCGGTCGCTAGAGCTGAAGCGCCTTGACCTGCAGGAACTCCTCCAGGCCATAGTGGCCGAGCTCACGCCCGTAGCCGGACTGCTTGTAGCCACCGAACGGCGCCAGCGCGTTGAAGGCCCCCCCGTTGATCTCGACCTGACCGGTGCGGATCCGCCGGGCGACGCGCTTGGCGCGCTCCTTGTCGGCCGACCATACGCCGCCGGCGAGGCCGTAGATGGAGTCGTTGGCGATGCGCACCGCGTCCTCCTCGTCCTCGTAGGGCATCAGCACGAGCACAGGCCCGAAGATCTCCTCCTGGGCGATCTTCATCTGCGGCGTGACCTCGGAGAAGACGGTCGGCGCGACGAAGTAGCCGCTGTCCATGCCCTCCGGCGGCTCGGCTCCGCCGGTTAGCAGCTTGGCCCCTTCAGCCGCGCCCTTGCGGATGTAGCTGCGCACCTGCTCGAGCTGTTCCTCTGAGACCAGCGGACCCAGCGTGGTGTCCGCGTCGAATGGGTCGCCCGGTTTGTAGAACTCGGCGACCGCGGTCGCGATCTGCTCGGCCTCGGCAAGGCGCGCGCGTGGAACGAGCATCCTCGTCAGCGCGCTGCAGGTCTGCCCGGAGTTCAGAAAGCACTTGGCCACGCCGTCCTTGATCGCGTTCTCGAAATCGGCGTCCTCGAGGAGGATGTTCGGCGACTTTCCGCCCAGCTCGAGCGCCACGCGCTTGATCGTCCCGGCGGCCGCTTCGCTGACCCGCCGCCCGGCGACGGTGGAGCCGGTGAACGAGACGGCGTCGACGTCGGGGTGCAGGGCAAGCGCCTCGCCGATCACCGAGCCGCGCCCGGTGACCAGGTTGAACACCCCGGCCGGCAGCCCGACCTCGTCGATCACGTCCGCCAGCACCGCGGCGTTCAGCGGCGCGACCTGCGAGGGCTTCAGGACGACGGTGCATCCCGCCGCCATCGCCGCCGCGACCTTCGCCGCGATCTGGTGAAGCGGATAGTTCCAGGGGGTGATCGCGGCCACCACGCCTACCGGCTCGCGCACGATCAGCGAGTTGCCGACCTCCTCCTCCCACTCGACGCCGGCCAGAAGCTCGGGCATCGAGGCGAACGTCCCGGTCGGCAGCCCGGCCTGGATGATGTTCGACAGCTTGACGGGCATGCCGACCTCTTCGGCGATCAACGCCCCGATCGCGTCCATCCGCGCGGCGAGGCCGGCGGCGATCTTCGCCATCCAGTCGGCGCGCTCCTCGATCGAGGTCTGAGACCAGCTCTCAAACGCCTGCCGCGCCGCGGCCACGGCGCTGTCGACGTCCTCGGTGGTTCCCTCCGGAACGGATCCGATCACCTGCTCGGTGGTGGCATTGATCACCTCGAGCACGCCGGTACCGGTGGATTGCACCCACTCGCCACCGATGTAGATCTTGTCGCGTACGTGAAGGGCCTGATCGGTTGCCGTCGTCATGTCGTCTCCTCTGCCGGGTTGGCCTCATCTTATTCGCTGCCGGTGCCTTTGGGGACCGCCGCGCGGGTGACCGTCGGCGACGGCCGGCGGCAGCGATCTGCTAGGGAGCGGACTCGCGATCGTGAGCGACCGACCCCGGGCCCCGGCACATGACGCCGGGGCCCGTAGATCGCCTGTCGCAACTACTAGAAAGGCCCGGGGCCGAGCGGACCGCCTTCGGTGGTCGGGCTCGCGAGCTTGCACTGCCCGCGACGGTCCCCCTGCACCTTGTTGGGCTCGGGAAGCCGCGGGAAGAGCGTTGCGCCCGGCTGGGCGCTATCCCAGACCATTTTGTTTTCGCGGCAGACGAGGTTGCCATCGATTTCGTTGGCGATGATCTCGATGGCGTTGGGTTCGGCGAGCTGGTCGTTGATCACGCGCAGATTGCCGTCGACGTTGTCGCGCCCGAAGCCCATCCAGCAGGACTGCAGGCCGGTCACGTTGATGTTGCCGTAGACCTTGTTGTCCTCGTAGTCGCTGAAGACCGGGCTTTTGACGATGGTCGCGAAGGCCCCGCTCGGCGCGCAGGTCACACCGCCGCCGCCGCCGGTCTGCTTGACGTTTCCGCCGATCACGCTGGCGTGCACCACGATGCCCAGCGCTTCCTGCCCGATGATGTTGCCGAACACGTGGTCGCGGCTTGAGAGCGTCCCCGGTTCTGGGTGGGGATCGTCGACGCACGGAAAAAATTCCGGCTCGCAGCCCATCAACAGCGTCGCGTCGCTCTTCACGCGCACGTCTCCAACCACCGTCAGGCTCGAGCCCCCGCTGCCGGTCTGGTCGTTGAGGCCGAAGACGGCCAACAGCGTCGAGCCCGGCGTTACCGTCAGGTCGCCCCGCACGACGGCCTGCCCGGCGTTGACCACGCAGACGCCTTCAACCGTGACGTCGCCGCGGTAGAAGCCCGCCAGCGACCCCGGCATTTCAGGCGTGCCCGCGCAGGTGTGCGACTTCGTGGGTCGGTGTGAGTGGTGATGCCAGTCGCCCCACTGCGGGGAGTGATCGTCCCCGCCGTGCGCCGCGGCCGGGCCGGCGGCCAGCGCCAGAGCACCCAGCGCAAGGCCGGCGGTGGCGAGCACGCGCACCGCGCCGTGATGTAGCGATCGTGAAAGTCGAAATCCAAGCACGTCCCTGTCCTCCCTCTCGACGAAGATCAATGAACTGCTGTCAAGGCGAGCCCTGCGGTCCGGCGCTCCGAGCGCCCAAGACCACGGCAATGCTCGCCAAAGCCGCTCGAACCCTAGCGGCACACGCCCAACTCGTGGCTGCTCGCACGTCAGCCGAGCTTCGCGGTGGCCGCGGTCGCGGTCACGGCGCCGGCGCCGCCGAGCGCCTGGACCGTGAAGTACGGGCCGAGCACGGCGCTCGGGAGCTGGATTTCGGTCTCAAAGCCCGCGCGCGTCGCTTCGGCGACGGGGACGAGCGCGTCCGCGCTCTGCCCGGCGAGCACGCGCCAGCCGGTCACGAGCGCGCCGTTCCAGCTGGCGTAGACGGCCCCGCCGCCATTCGGGCCGGGGCGGATCGCGAATGTGGGCCGGTGGGCGGGCGTGCCGGTCCAGGCAAAGCGCAGGCTGCGATAGGACTGCGTGTGGGGCGGGAAGTGCGCGTCGAACAGCAGCTGCCCGCTCGGGCTCAGCTCGGAGAAGTCGGGCACTTGGCCCCAGCCGATGAACCAGTCGCCGTTCGGCAGCGCCTGGAGATCACCCTGGCTGTCGGCGAGCAGCGGCGTCGGGTGCACGAACTGATCGAGCAGCGTCGCGCTGCGGTGCGCGGCGTCTAGGCTCACGACGATCCCGCGCGACTGGGAATGCACGCCCGGCGAGGCGCCATTGTCGAAGATGCTGAGCGAGCCGTCGGCCAGCTCGCGCGCGTCGTGCTGCCAGGCGGTGGGCACGCCGGCGCCCAGCGCGAACGTGCTGTGCCTGCCGCCGAGACGCCACAGGATCTGACCGCTGCGGCTGTCCAGGTCATAGATCGCCCATGTGTTGCGCGCGGAGATCAGCAGGCTCCCGGCCGGGCCCGGCGCGACCGAGTTGATGTGAAAGTAGTCAAACGGCGAGCCCCGGCTCGATTTGTGCACTGATTCGAAGGATTCGCCCATCGCGACGTGATCGAGGCTCGTCCACTGGAGCTCTACGAGACCGGTCCGGACGTCGATCTCCTGGAAGTCGGTGTCCATCACGGCGCCGTCCGAGCTGCCGCCCGCCGCTGCGAGGTCGCAGGAGATCGGGTCGTATGCCGTGACCAGCGCCGTGCCCTGCGGAGTCAGCTGCAGCTCGTGCAGGTCGGCGCGCAGCCCGTTGCCCGCGAGCACGTGGGCGATGTCGGTGTAGCTCTGGTCGGCGATCACACCCTCGCCCAGCCCGTAGCCGTGCACCGAGATGTCGCCCTGCCACCACGTGAGCACCGGCTTGCCCCCGTATTCCTGAACCCGCAGGTCGCTCGCCGACTCATACGGCGGCAGCGGCTTGAACCAAACCAGGCCGCCGTGCTGGTCGAGAATCATCGGTCCAGCCTGCCCTGGCCCGGAGTAGGGCGCGACGAACTCGTCGCCGGGCGCCACGAGCGGCGACTGGGTGCTGACCGTGACGACCGGCGGGCGCAGGTCCCGGCGCGAGCGAAAGCTCTGGACTTCGAGCGGGCTGCCGGAGTGGATGGCCTCGGGCGTGGAGCTGATCTGGTCCTGGAAGGCGACGTCGAAGCGGTCGAGCAGCCGGTGGACCGAGCGCCCGGTGCGCAAACGCGCGCGCACCGTGACGCGCTCGCCTTCGGCGAACGGGCGCGCCGGAAGGAAGCTCGCGCCGTCGCCCTGCGAGTAGGGCCGCAGACGCCCGGCGTGGCGGCCGGTGAGCGAGCCCACGACGCTGATCGCGCCGATCTCGCGCGCCGGGACCCCGAGGAAGCTGATCTGGGTCTGCGGCGTGGCGTCGCGGCTGCCCGGCAGCGGCGATACGGTGACCCTACCGTCGAGCACCGCGGAGTTGTCCAGCGTCGCGGGGACACAAGCCGGCGCCGGCCGGGCATGCGCGGCGCGCGCCGAGGCCGCGCTCGGTACGGCCGCAGACAGCCCGACCGCCACCATCAGGCTTACGATGACGCGACGCACGCAAGGCATGAAACCAGAGCGCGACAAGAGAATCGACCGGCGCACGTTCCTCAAGGACGGGCTGATCGTGGGCGCCGGACTGGTGACGGCCGGCCTCGCAGCCGGCGAGCTGGCCGACGCGATGAGCGACTCCGAGCCGGCGTCGAGCGAGGCTGCGCGAGCCGGCACGCAAAGCGCGCGACGGACCGCTGTCGCCCCGCCCCCAGCGAGCACGGAACGTCCCAACATCCTCGTGATCGTCGTCGACCAGCTGCGTACGCCGCAGTGGTTCGGCGCGGCGCCGGGAGCACCGAGCCTGCCCGAAAACCTGCAGCGCCTGAGCGAAGATGCCGTGTCGTTCGAACGTCACTACACCGCCGCCAATGACTGCAGCCCCGCGCGCGCAGCGCTCCTGACGGGCCTGTACACGCACCAGACCGGCTGCATGATCACCGGCGCCAGCACGCTCGATCCCGGCTTTCCCACCTGGGGCTCGATGCTGCGCGAACAGGGATATCGCACGCACTGGTATGGCAAGTGGCACCTCACCCACGGCGACAACCGCTGGACGCCACGACCCGGGCTGCGGGTGCTCGACCGCTACGGATTCGGCGGCGGCACCTATCCCTCGCCCGACGGGGCGCCGGGCCAGGGCTGGCGCGTGGACCCCGGCATCGCCGGCCAGTTCGAGCAGTGGCTGTCGACGACCGGCGAGGCCGAGCCATGGTGCACGACGGTGTCGTTCGTCAACCCGCACGACATCGCCTGGTGGTACGTGTGGAGCGATCGCGTGGCGAGCGAGACGCAGGCGCCGAGCGTCGTGGCCGGCCTGCCGCCCAACTTCGAGACGCCGCAGATGCTGACCGACGCCGGCAAGCCGCGCCTGCAGCTCTCGCTGCAGGAAACCGCCGCCGCCTCGTTCGGGACAGTGCCCTTCTCCGGTCCTGAAGTGGAGGCCGACTGGCTGGGCTTTCTTGACCTCTACGTCAAGCTCCAGAGCGAGGTCGACCGCCACATCGGCCGCGTGCTCGACGCGCTCGCTAGCCGCCCGCGCGTCGCCGCCAACACGGTGGTCGTGTTCACCTCTGACCACGGCGAGTACGGCGCCTCGCACGGGCTGCGCGGCAAGGGCGCCGGCGCCTACGAGGAGGCGATCCGCGTGCCGCTGATCGTCAAGGACCCGCGCGGCAAGCTGACCGGCGCCACCGCGCAGCCGCGCAGCCAGCTCAGCTCGAGCGTCGACATCGCGCCGCTGCTGTTGACGATCGCCACCGGCTCAGCCGAATGGCGCAGCGATCCCCGCTACGCCCACCTCGCGCACCGCCTGGACCTGGCCCAGATCCTGGCCAGCCCGGACGCGCCCGGACGTCCTTACGTGCTGCACGCGACAGACGAGACCGTGACCGAGTTCGCGACCGAGCAATACGCGGCCAGCGCGCCGCTGCACGTCGTGGCGCTGCGCACGCCCGACGCAAAGCTCGCCACCTACTCCAACTGGTCGGGCGAACAGATAGAACCGCTGCAGGCCGGCCAGGAGCGCGAGCTGTACGACTACGCCACGCATCGCGGACGCCTGGAGCTCGACAACGTCGCCGGGCGCAGCGCGCTGGAAGGAACGCTGAGCGCGCTGCTTGCGCCCGCATACGAACAGGAGCTGCGCCGTCCGCTGCCGCACCCGCTGCGCCAGGCGGCCGGCCGCGGATTGTTCAACTACTTCACGGTCGCCAAGCGGATCGCCGCGCGCGCGACCGCGCATCGCGCCGAACGCGATGCGCTCGCGCTGAAGGCCCACAGCCCGGCCCTCAAAGCTCAGCGCTGACGCGGATCGCCGACGGTCAGGCCTTGACGGCCGCCGAGGTGCCGATCACCGCGCCGGCGCTGTTGAGCGCCTGAACCGCCACGTACGCGGCCGACGATTTCAGGGCGATGCTCGTCTGAAAGCCGCTGCGCGCAGCGCTCGCCGCGACCGACAGCGACGACGGCGAGGGCCCGGCGAGCACCTGCCAGGAGGCCACTTCCGTCGCCCCGTTCCAGCTGGCCGCGACGCTCAGCGCGCCCGCGCCGCCGGTCACCGCGAGCGACGGGGTGCTCGTCGGCGTGGCCCGCCAGGGCGCCAGGTAGGTTCTGAAATTCTGGACGTTTCGCCCGAGCGTCGCGTCGAACAGGACATGTCCGGCGGCGCTGAACTCGGTGAAGTTCGGCAGCCGGCCGTAGCCGAGCAGCCAGTTGCCGCCGGGGAGGCTGAGCATGTTGCCCTGGCTTTCGGCCAGCAGCGTCTCGCTCGGGTTCGTGTACTGGCGCACCAGCGTCACGCTGTGGCTCGCCGCGCTGGGGGCGAGCAGCAGGCCCCGGGATTGCTTCTCCTTCGGCGGGTCTGAGCCGTTGTCAAACAGCGAGATCAGCCCGCCCGGCTGAAACTCGGCGTCGTGCTGCCAGTAGAAGCGGGTTCCCGGACCGAGCCTGAAGCTGCTGTGCTGATCGCCCAAGCGCCAGCGAAAGCCGCCGCTGTGCAGGTCGACGTCATACAGCGTCCAGCTGTTGCGCGCGGACAGCAGTACGTCGCCGGACGGACCGGGGTCGACCGAGTTGATGTGGATGTAGTCCCACGGAAGGCCGCCGGGAGGGATCGGGTTGAACGATTCATCGATCGCGATGTGGTCGAGCGCGTGCCACTCCCACATCACCAGCCCGGTCTTGATGTCGATCTCCTGGATCACCGAGTCGCTGACCACGCCGTCGGCGGGCCCGTGCGCGCTGGACAGGTTCATGTGAACGGGATCGAACATGTCGATCCATGCCGTGCCCTGCGGCGTCAGGCGAATCTCGTGCAGGTCGGCCTGGTAGCCGTTGCCCGCACGGATCACCGCGACGCGCTGGTAGGAGGTGTTGTCGACGATGTCCTCGCCCTGGCCGAACCCGGCCTGGAGGATCCGTCCCTGCCACCACGTCAGGACGGGCTTGCCTTCGTATTGCTGGACCTCGAGGTTGGTCGCCTCGTCGTGCGCGGGAACCGGGTGAAACCAGACCAGGTTGCCCGCCTGGTCGACGATCATCGGTCCCGGCGTACCATCGCCCTGGTAGGGCGCCAGCAGGAAGTCGCCCGGCGTGGCACCCGCACGCGCAGGCGTGGTGATGCGCACCGTGGAGGGAGTCAGCGAGGGCGCCGAGCTGTAGTGCTGGATGTCGTGGGAGCTACCCGGGTTGTTGGGGAATTCCCTGTGCGTGAACGTCGCCTGGCGGGCGATCTGAAAGCTCGTGCTCGCTGCCTGGACGGGCGTCCCGGTCCCGACGAGGGCATGCACCGTCACGCGCTCGCCCTGCACGAACGGGCGCGAGGGCAGAAAGCTCGCGCCGGTGCCGGTCGAGTAGGACTCCAGACGGCCGCTGTGCGCGCCGCTGACCGAGCCCACGACGCGCACGCGGGCGACCTGCGTTCCCGGACCGCCGAGGAAGCTGATCTGGCTGCCCGGCGACGCGTCCCTGCTGCCCGGCAGCGGCGAGACCGTGACCGGATTCGACGCCGCCGCGCTGACCTCGGCGCGCACGGCTGCGCCGGAGCCCGCCAGCGACGCGCCGTCGCTCGAGGAGGAGTCGCCCCCGCCAGAGATCGCGAATACCAGCGCGCCAGCGATCAGCAGGCAAACCGCCCCGGCAGCCGCCACACGACCTCGGCGCGTCACAGGGCGGGCTCGATGCGTTCGGCGCTTGACGCCAAGCGGATCGTCATCGAGCCGGCGGCGAGGGGCCAGCGCGCGCCACCGGCGACCGAGAACACGACCGCACCGACCCGGGCTCGCTCAGAAGAGGCCCGGCGCGCCGGCGGGCCCGCGATCGGCTGTTCGACCGGCGCGGGCGGCGGGGCTGACCCGCTGTCCGCCTCGTGCGGCGCTGGCGCCGGCTGGGGCAGCGCTGCTGGCCCCGGCTGGGCCGAGGGCGCCGGGCTGCCGTTGGGAGACGCGTGCGCGATGCCGTCGGGCTGCGGCGTGGTGGGCGCCTGTGACGTCCCGGAGGCACCCGGGGAGGATTGGCCATCGGGCGTGCCCGCGGGCGGGCCCGCGGTGCCAGGCGCGGCGGCAGGGGTGGGTGCGGCGGCCGGCGCGCTTCCGGACGATCGCGGGATCAGCCTGAACGTGGCAACCACGGCGGCGGCTGCGAACAGCGCGCCGACCAGGTAGGCGAGGCGAAAGCCGTTGGTCAGCGCGACGAGCGGCGCCTGGTAGCGGGAGTTGATCAGATGGCTGGTGAACTGTGCGGCGACCGAGGCGAGGATCGCCAGCCCGAGTGCGCCGCCCATCTGGCGCGCGGTGTTGATCAGCCCCGACGCGAGGCCGGCCTCGGTGGGCTTGACGCCAGTGGTCGCGACGATCGTCGCCGGGACGATCGCGAAGCCGATGCCGACCGCGACGAGCAGGCCGGGCACGAGGACGTTTGCGCCATAGCTGCCGTTGGTCTGGAGCAGCGCGGCGAACAACGCCATGCCGAGCGCCAGCGGGATCAGACCGTAGCCGAGCACGGCGCGCGCGCCGAAGCGCGCCACGAGCGGGCCGGCCCTCGTCGCGCAGGCCATGATCGTGAGCGCCATCGGCAGAAACGCAAGCCCGGCGCCCAGCGGCGGCATGAGCAGAACCTTCTGCAGGTACAGCGAGGTGAGAAACCACATCGGAAAGAGCGCCGCGCTGAACAGGAGCACGACGATGTTGGCGCTTCGCAGCGAGCGCGACGCGAACACGCGCAGCGGAACCAGCGGCGCTGGCGCAAGGCGCGCCTCGATTAGCACGAACAGGGCCAGCAGCGCCAGTCCGAGCGCGATCGGGCCGAGAGCGGTCGCCGCGCCCCAGCCTTCGGAGCCGGCGTTGACTATCCCGTAGACCAGCGAGAGCAGTCCGCCGGTGATCGCGAGCGCGCCGCCGAGATCGAAGCCGCCCGCCTGGCCCGACCGGCGCCTGCGCTCGCTGACAACGACGCTCGCCACCACCGCGGTCGCGAGGCCGATCGGCAGGTTGATCAGGAGCACCCAGCGCCAGCTGAGCTCTTCGGTGATGACGCCACCCAGCAGCGTGCCCGTCGCGCCGCCGGCGCCGTTCATCGCGCCCCACAGGCCGATCGCGCGATGGCGTTCGGGGCCGGGCGCATAGGAGGAGGTGATGATCGCCAGCGAGGCGGCCGCCATGACCGCACCGCCGAGCCCCTGCAGCGCGCGCGCCGCTACGAGCAGCTCCTGCGTGCCGGCCGTGCCGCCGGCCAGCGAGGCGAGTCCGAACAGGGTCAGCCCGGTGACGAACGTGCGCCGTTGCCCGAACAGGTCGGCGACCCGTCCGCTGAGCATCAGAAAGCCCGCGAACGTGATCGTGTAGGCGTTGATGACCCACTGCAGGTCGGTCGTGGAGAAGCCGAGGTCGCGCTGGATCGTCGGCAGCGCGACGTTGACGATCGATATATCGAGGATGACCATGAACTGCGCAACGCAGCACACCGTCAGCAGCAGGGCGTGGCGAGGCGGGCCCGCGTGACCCTCTGCAGCGTGGCCCGCGGTGGCGGGCAGATCGGCCACGGTGGCTGGCTTCGAGCTCATCCGATTCGACTTTAGCCGCCGGCCCGTCAGCCCGATGGCGTCGGTGGCGGCTTGGGCACGTACACCACGTTCGAGGTTCCCAGCAGCTGGCCGGCGGAGCCGAGCGCCTGCACGGACACGTACGCGTAGGCCTGCGGCAGGATGGTCGAGCTCTCGAAGCCGCTGGCGGGCATCGAGCCCTGCGCCTTCACCGCGGTGGGGCTTTCGCCGGCGAGCACCTGCCAGGAGGCGACTTCGGTGTCGCCGTTCCAGCTCGCGTATACGGCCGTGGAGTCGCCGGTGGTGCGGATCTTGGCGCTGATGGCAGGGGCCGTCAGCGGATGGCCCACCCAGGGGAAGCGGAAGACCCGGTAGGAGGACATTTCCGCGGGCATGTGCGCGTCGAAGAGAAGTTCGCCGTTCTGGGAGAACTGGCTCACCTCGGGCACCGCACCCCACCCGATAACGACGCTCTGGTCTGCAAGCGTCTGCATGTTGCCCTGGCTGTCGGCCTGCAGCGGGCTCGGGTGGGTGTAGTCGCGCACGAGCGTCGCGGTGTGACGCACGCTGTCGATCGCCACGCGCACACCACGCGACTGGTAGTGGACGCGCGGGTTTGATCCGTCGTCGAAGAACGTCACAGTGCCGTCGGGCATCATCCGCGCGTCGTGCTGCCAGGCCGTTTCGGTACCCGGACCCATCTTGAAACTGCTGTTCGTGCCACCAAGCCGCCACAGAATGTCACCGCTGCCGGCCTGCAGCTGATAGGCGGCCCACGTGCTGCGCCCCGATATGAGCAGGTTTCCATTTGGCTCTGGGTCGATCGAGTTCAGGTGAAACCAGTCCCAGGGCATCGCCGTCTTGGGCACCGGCGCGTGGGACTCGCTGACGTTTACGTGGTCGAGCGCGTGCCATTCGAAGCGCACGAGGCCGGTCTTCATGTCGACCTCCTGCACCGCCGCGTCGATGATCACGCCATTGCGAGCGCCGCCGACCGGGGAAAGGTCACAGCGCATCACGTTGTAGACGGTGATGAACGCGACGTGGCCGGACGCAATCTGAAAATCGTGCAGGTCCGCTTCATAGCCGTTGCCCGCTCGCACGGTGGCGACGGTCTGGTAGTTGGGGTCGGTGATGATGTCTTCCCCCTGGCCGAAGCCGAGCGCGAGCACCTTGCCCTTCCACCAGGTCAGGTCGCGCTGACCTTCGTATTCCTGAACGCTCAGGTTCAGCGCGTTCACACCTTCGGGAAGACTTTCGAACCACACCAGACGGCCCTGCGGGGTGTAGATCAGCGGGCCGAACTGGCCGGGACCGGGACCGGCGGTCATCATCACATCGCCGGCAGCAGGGTCGCTGTCGGGGGTTGTGACGCTGAGAATCGGCGGGTGAAGATTGGGCGCGGAGACGAACGTCTGGTAGTCGGCCGCCGGCGCGGCGGGATGTGGAAACGAAGGTATGCCGCTGGTCGGGTAGGGCGTGGCGATGCGAAACGCGAAGCTGACTCGGCGTTCGGCGCCGGGGGGGCCGAGCAGCGCACGCACGACGACTCGCTCGCCGGCGTCGAAGGGCTGATCCGGGACGAAGCTGCCGCCGTCTCCCTGGAAGTACCCGTAAACGTGTCCGTAGTGGTAGCCCGTGCGAGCTCCTTCGACCGACACGTCCTGGATGCTCGTCACGGGCGTGCCGAGGAAGCTGATCTGAGTCGCTGGGTTGGCGGTATCGGTTTCCGGGGCGGGCGAGACGTCGACGGTCGTCCCGGCGAGTGCCGAGCTGTGTTCGATCGTCGCGGGCAGGCAGGCCGGCGAGACGCCGCTCGGACCGATCACGCTGTGCGCGCCCGACAGCGAGCCGCCGCTCAGCAGGATCGCGACCACCACCCACGCCACGGCCGCGATGGACAGGACGATGTAGCCGGAGCGTTTCATGTGCGCTTGCGGGGTTCGACCAGCAGACGTGACCGCCGGCCGTCGCCGCGCGGCTCTCGCGTGGCGTCGGCGTCGCGTCGAGCTGCCGGCAGGACGCAGCCACCGACAGACGAGCAAACCCTCGCTTCAGATCCGGACAATACCGGGGTAACCCGCGCCAGCCGGGCGCGGCTCTGCACCGCGGCGCCATCTTTACCAAGTTCTTCGCCCGCGGAGCGGAGCGTGCGCCGATCGCGCACCCCGGAGCCGCGCGGCGCGCGGCGTCCACCGGCGCCCGCGGCCAGGCGATCGCGTACGCTCAGATTATGGGCACGAGGGCGCTTGTCGTCTGTCTCACACTCGGCGTGGCGCTCGCAGCGTTGCCGGCCGTCCCCGCGAGCGCGGCTGGGGGGAACGCCGCCGCGACGCAGGCCTACCTGAACGCCAGCTACGCGCTCGGGCGAGCGGCCAAGGCGCAAGAAGGAGCCTCCGAAGCAGCGCTGCAAAGGCTGCTTGGGGGCGTTCGGCGCGAATGTCTGAACGTGGCCGCCGCCTCGCCGCAGGACACCGACTCCGAACAGCTGAGCAACGAGCTGGTTGGCGCGATGATCATCGCCGGCACCGCGCCCAATCGCCAGGCGGTCGCCCGATATGCGCGGGCGGTATCGCGGCTGCGCTGGAGCAACAGCGCGCTGACGCGCACCGTCAAGACGTTCGCCCGCCAGCTGAGCACCCTGTCTACGATGGCGCCGCCCGGCCTGTGCGGCGATGTGCGCGCGTGGGTCGCCAGCGGCTATCAGACGCTGCCGGCGGCCACCGTGCAGTTCAACGAACGCTACAAAGCGGTGAACGTGCCGCTCGGAGAACTGCCCGGCGGGCTGGCGCCCTTCGAGAGCGCCGGCCAGCAGGGCATCGTGCGCCAGATCCGCCAGCTCGAACAGGACGAGGCCGACTTCGAAGCCCGGGCCGTCAACACCTATGGACAGATAATGAACGCGATGGTGCTCCAGCCCTAAGCTCACGTCATGGCGATCGCAGCCGGCCCAGGGGGCCCCAGCGGAGCTCGGCTCGGCGTGCTGGCCGTGGCGGCTGTGGCGGCGACGGCGGCCTTCTCGCAGAGCGCGGGGTCGCTAGCCGCGACGGGCTCGGGATCGGCGGGCGTGGGTCGTCGGGCGAGCGCGACCGGACCAACCGGCCCGCGCGGCGGCCCGACGGGTTCGACGGGGCTGTCGGGCGGTCCGACGGGGTCGACGGGCCCGCGCGGCGCTCCCGCGCCCACTCGCTACCGGGTGGTGGGCTGTCGCAGCCGTGACGACGTCGCCTATCTGCATGGCCCGCACAGGCGCGAGGTCGCGATCGGGTTCGACGACGGGCCCGCGCCGGACACGGCCGCTTTCGTGGCGATGCTCGAGCACAACGGCGTGCGAGCGACGTTCTTCATGATCGGAGAGCAGGTGACGCCGTCATACCGCGAGACGCTGCTGCGCGAGCTGCGGGACGGCGACGTGCTCGGCGATCACACGTTCACCCATCCTTTCCTGACATCCAGCCCCGATGTGCGCGGTCAGCTCGCGACGACGATCAGGGTGATCCACGAGCTGACCGGCTACACGCCGTGCGTGTTCCGTCCGCCCTACGGGGCGTATGACAGCTCGATTATCGCCACCGCGCGCTCGCTCGGCCTGGCGACCGTGCTGTGGAACGTCGATCCGAGCGACTACACCCTGCCGGGAGCGAGCGCGATCGAGCAGCGTGTCCTCGCCCAGGTCCAGCCCGGGTCGATCATCATCTCCCACGACGGCGGCGGCCCGCGCGGGCAGACGCTGGCCGCCTATCCGCGGATCATCGCGGCGCTGCGGGCGCGCGGCTACCGCATCGTCACGATCACCGAACTGCTCGGATTTCGCCCGGTGTACATCCCGTGCATCCGCCTGTGCGACGGAATCGGGATCGCACACAGCGCGCTTCCGCGCGACGCGATTCTCCAGCGGGCCCCCTAGCCGGCGAGACGGGCTTTCCCAGCCGTGCGCCCAATGCGCGCCGTCTGCTATAGACCCAGCCCGATCCCAGACGCCACCGTCGCGAGTCGAGAGGAGCGCCGTGAGCACCAGATGGACCACTGCGCAGATTCCAGATCAGCATGGCCGGACCGCGATCGTCACCGGCGCCAATAGCGGCCTGGGACTGGTCACTGCGTGCGAGCTCGCACGCAAGCGGGCGAGCGTCGTGATGGCCTGCCGCAACCTGCAGAAGGGAGCGGCCGCAGTCGAGCAGATCCGCGGGCAGGTGCCCGAAGCGCAGCTGGAGCTCGCGGAGCTCGATCTGGGGAGCCTCTCATCGGTGGCGGGTTTCGCCGAGCGGTTTTCAGCCGGCCACGACGGCTTGGATCTGCTGCTCAACAACGCGGGCGTGATGGCGCCGCCGCGCCGTGAGACGGCTGACGGCTTCGAGCTTCAGATCGGCACCAACCACCTCGGCCACTTCGCGCTGACCGGCCGCCTGATCACAACGATGGAGGGGCGCGACGACGCGCGCGTGGTGACGCTGAGCAGCAACGCGCACAAGATGGGGAAGATCAACTTCGACGACCTGCAGTCCGAGCGCTCCTACCGGCGCTGGCGCGCCTATGGGCAGTCCAAGCTCGCCGACCTGATGACGGCCCTCGAGCTCGATCGGCGCCTGCGTGCTGCGGACTCGACGATCAAGAGCCTCGCCGCCCACCCCGGCTATGCGGCGACGAACCTGCAGTTCGCCGCGCCACCGGCCGTCGATCGCTGGTTCATGGCGTTGGGCAATCTGCTGCTGGCCCAGAGCGCCGAGGCCGGTGCGCTCGCGCCGCTGTACGCCGCCACCGAGCCGGGTCTGCAGGGCGGGATCTACATCGGCCCCGACGGGCCCGGCGAGTTTCGCGGCCATCCGCATCAGGTCCAGCCGAACGCTGCAGCCCGCGACGAACGCGCTGCGGCGCGCCTGTGGGAGGTATCAGAAAAGCTGACCGGGGTGAGCTTCGAGCTCGGCGCCGGCGCCGTCGCCTAGCGCCACGAGCTTGCTGGTCGGGACGTTCAGCTGACGACGAGCGCGAGCGTGAAGCCGTCGTAGCCCTTGACGCCCACCGTTTGGATCGTCGTGGCATCGACGCGCGGCTCGTCGGCCACCAGCTCGTGAAAGCGGCGGATCCCCAGCGTGCGCGGATCATCGCTTTGCTCGTCGATCAGCGTGCCGCCGCGAACTACGTTGTCGGTGACGATCAGGCTGCCCGGGTGTGAGAGCGCGAGCGCCTGCTCGAAGTACTGAGGGATGCTCTGCTTGTCGGCGTCGATGAAGATCAGGTCGAACGGGCCCCGACCTTCGGCCACGAACGCGGCCAGCGTGTCCGCCGCCGGACCGACGAGTAGCTGCACACGGTCATCCACACCGGCCCGCGCGATGTTGGCGCGCGCGACCTCGGCATAGCGGGGCTCTGCCTCGAGCGTCACGAGCTGACCGCCGGGCGGCAGGGCACGCGCTAGCCAGATCGTGCTGTAGCCGCCCAGCGTGCCGAGCTCGAGGATGCTGCGCGCACCCTGGACGCGCGCGAGCAGGTGCAGCAACTTGCCCTGCGCCGGCGAGACCGCGATCGGCGGCAGGTCCGCTGCCTCGCTGGCGGCCAGCGCATCTTCGAGCACCTCGTCGCGGCCGACCAGCAGATCGGCGATGTAGCGGTCGACTGCGACCCATTGTTCCTGGCTCATCGGCTCTCTCTCAGCTGCCGGCGGGGTGAAGACGGGGCCAGCATAGCGAGCCGCCGGGTCGCGGTCGTTCGCTTGCCGAGCCTCTCGCGGCCCTCTAGAATCGCCGCTCAGGGCCCGCGAGCGGCGCTCTACAGGCTCCGTATGCGCCACCAGAGCTCAATCACGTCGGACCATCGTCGAGCGAGCCGTCGCCGCAAACAGACAGCGCGGGGCTGAGCTTCGTGCGGGTGCACTTCTGCGGCGTGCGGGGCTCGACGCCTGCGCCTGGAGCTGAGTTTCTGCGCTACGGCGGACACACATCGTGCATCGCGATCGGGTCCGACGGCGACCCGGCGCCCACGCTGATCCTCGATGCCGGTACCGGATTGCGCACCGTCACACCGCTGATCGGCGATCACCCGTTCACCGGCACGATCCTGCTCAGTCACCTTCACTGGGACCACGTCCAGGGACTCCCATTCTTCGCCGCCGGTGATCGCGACGACGCACGCCTGACCGTGCTGCTGCCCGATCAGCAGGATGGCAGCGATGCGGCCACCGTGCTCGCCCGCTCGATGTCGCCGCCGCATTTCCCGCTCGGGCCGGGTGGCCTGCGCGGCTCTTGGATGTTCGCGAACATCTCACCCGGCGAGTCCCAGATCGAGCAGTTCACGGTGCTCGTCCGCGAGATACCCCACAAGGGAGGGCGGACGTTCGGCTACCGCGTCAGCGATGGGCATGCGACGCTCGCGTACATGCCCGACCACTGCCCCACCGCTCTTGGACCCGGACCCGATGGTAACGGCGAGTACCACGAGGCTGCGCTCGAGCTCGCCGGCCACGTCGACGTCCTCGTACACGACTCCCAGCTGCTCACACAGCGGGAGCTGGCAACCGAAGGGCGCTTTGGCCACTCGATCGCCGACTACGCCGTCGAGCTCGGAGAGCGCGCGGGGGCGCGCAGCGTGGTGCTTTTCCACCATCGCCCGGACCGCACCGACGACGCGCTCGATGAGCTGGCGCGTCAGCTCGCGCCCACCCCGGCCGTGACGCTGGCCGTACAGGGCAGCGTGTGGCAGTCGTGAGCGCCGCGCGCCGGCGCGCTGCGACACGCGGCGCCCTCGACGCCGTCGTCGTCGGATCGGGACCCAACGGGCTTGCGGCCGCGCTAACGCTCGCGCGCGCCGGGGTTGCGGTGGAGCTCTACGAGGGTGCGCAAACCCCCGGCGGCGGCTGCCGCACCGAGGAGCTGACGCTTCCCGGCTTCGCCCACGACGTCTGCTCGACTGTTCACCCGCTGCTCGCAGCTTCGCCTTTCTTCGCAGATGCGTCGCTGGCCGGCTACTCGCTGCGGCTCCCGGAGGTCTCCTTCGCGCACCCGCTGGACGGCGGTCGCGCCGCTACAGTCGTGCGATCCGTCGAGCAGACCGCCTCGCCCCTGGGCGACGATGACGTCGCCTACAGGCGCCTGCTCGCGCCGCTGGTGCGCGACGCGGCGGCGATCATTCCGGCGGTTCTGCGCCCGCTGTTGGCGCCGCCGGCGCACCCGCTTGCGCTGGCGCGCTTCGGAGTCCGCGGGCTGTGGCCGCTCACCAGGCTCGCCCGTGCCTTTAAGACCGACGCCGCGCGGGCGCTGCTGGCCGGTCTCGGCGCCCACTCGATGCGCCCGCTCAGCGCACCGGGCACGAGCGCCTTCGCGTTGCTGCTCGGCGTGCTCGCCCATACGGCCGGCTGGCCGGTCGTAGAGGGAGGCAGCGCCCGGGTCGTCGACGCGCTGCTCGACGCAATAGCGGCTTCAGGAGGGCAGGTCCACGGCGGGCGCTGGATTGCCGATCTCGCTGAGCTGCCGCCCGCCAGCGCGACGCTCCTCGACGTGACACCGCGCCAGCTTGTGGCGCTGGCAGGCGCGCGACTTCCCACCCGCTACAGCCGCTCGCTGAGACGGTTTCGCTATGGGCCGGGGGTCTGCAAGGTCGACTGGGCGCTCTCGGGACCGGTGCCGTGGGCACACGCGCGGTGTCGCGACACCGCGACGCTGCATCTCGGGGGCACACTCGAGGAGATCGCACGCAGCGAGCAGGAAGTCGCGGCCGGGCGCCATCCCGAGCAGCCCTTCTGCATAGCCGTGCAGCCATGCGTCGCGGATCCGGGACGCGCTCCGGGCAGCTGTCAGACGTTCTACGCCTACTGTCACGTTCCCGCGGCATCGCCTGTCGACATGACCGAACGGATCGAAGCCCAGATCGAGCGCTTTGCGCCTGGCTTTCGCGACCTGGTCATGGCGCGGCGCACCGTGACGGCCGCCGACGTCGAGCGTCACAACCCCAACTACATCGGCGGCGACATCAACTCGGGCGCGGCCACGCTGCGCCAGATGGTCTTTCGGCCAAGCGCCAGCCTGCGGCCATACCGGACGGGATTGCGAGGCGTCTACCTGTGCTCCGCGTCGACGCCGCCGGGTGGCGGAGTGCACGGGATGTGCGGCGAGGGGGCCGCGCGCGCGGTCATCCGTGACCTCGCGCGTCCCTGGGGCCGGCGGCGCAAGCGCCGGCCGGGCGCCGGCTGACTACGCAAGCACGCCTGGGGCGGCCTCTTTGAGTCCCCCGCGGATCTGCTCGCGCAACTCAGGGGTTTCCTCGTGCCCGTGTACGGCGACCGCGTGAGCCACGGCAGCATCGAGCACATGATCTTCACTACCGGACATCGCGAGGTCGCAGTTGTTCTCGCTCGGCATCTCGCGACAATCGATGTACATACGGGACATGGCGCTCCTTTGGATCGTGGTGCGCATACGGCGCGCAAGCGCCCCGGAGTCGCATTCGCGTGACCTCGGGGTAGCGCCACATGATACGAGCGAGCCGCCCCGCGAAGAAGCCAAGCTCGTGACGCTCACCGAACAGCCGCGCGGTGCACCGGACAAGCGCCGCGTTCCGCCGCGGACGATGAAAGGATCAGGTCCATGCACATATCCCGCTCGTTGCAACTGGCAGCGTGTGCGCTCGCGGGCGGCGCGGTTGCCATCCCTGGCGCTGCAGCGCTTGCCGCGCCCTCGCCGCACAATGTGAAGATCACAGACTGCGGCAAGGCGCTGACCCGTCCCAAAACGCTGACTCTGGCATGCGCCGACGCAGGCGTCGTGCTCTTCAAGCTGAAGTGGTCGAGCTTCGGCGGCAACACCGCCAAGGCCAAAGGCCGGATCTCGATCAACACCTGCGAACCCAACTGCGCGGCCGGCTCGACCAAGACCTACCCGGTCCTCGTCGATGCATCCAAACCGAAAGCGTGCAAACGCGCGGTGTCCGTGTATCGCCACGTCGCGGTGACGTTCACTGGAGCAAAGCCGAGCAACGCGAGGGAGTTCGCGGGCTACAAGCTGACCTGTCCGTCCTGACCGAAGCAGCCCGGGGGCCGTCCGCGCCGCGCAGCTCAAAACGTGCCCGTGCCAGAACGACAGAGTGCGATGCGCCGATGAATGGTTGCGCGCGGACTGTCGCTCGCAGTTGGCTAGGGGCGCGCTGATCTCGCCACCGCGCCCGACCGCACAAAACCCCTCGGGCGGGTCGAAGCGCGGGGCATCAAACAACCGTCGAAGCAGCCGGAAAAAGCGACGCAAGCTCAGCAGCCCGGTCGATAGAGAGGCAACGGTGCAGTGAGCACGCTCCCCCTGGTCGTGCTCGACCGCCGAAGTCGTTGAAAGGAGACTTGGGCAGGCGATGATCGCGCGAACTGGGACAAGGTGGTGGGGGCTCGATGCTCCGGCAGATTGCGGGGCTCGCCGGCTCGGCTTTCCATTCGGCGCCCCAGCAGCCAGTCGACCGACTCCGCGAGATGGCCGCGCCCCGACCATCCGTGGGACACCGACGCGACGGTGAGCGCCACGATGCCGCAAACCTGTCGGCAGATCGCTGAGGAGATGCTTGCCGAGCACATCGAGCAGGGCACGACGCTGATCGAGCGCGCGAACCTGATCGGAGACGCCAGCGACTACGAGAGCTGGAAGACGGACGAGAAAAACTGGATCGAACTCACCCTGCACACGCTCGAACAGATCTACGACGGGCGTGAAGCGGCGGAGCAGTTTCGCAGCGTGGCCGCCAACCCAGGCCGCTTAGGGCCGTGGCACCTGGAATACGAACGCGACGCCCAGCGTGTGCAGCTCGGCGTCGACGTGCTGGTCTTGCTGTTTGAGCAGCAGCAGCAGCGGGAAGCGGACCCGGCCCAACCGCACGACTCGGATCTTGCGCCGGCATTCGATGTCGACCCGCCGCTGCCCTCGCCGTCGCTCGAGGGCGCGGAGCCAGACCAAGGGCCCTCCGCCGCCGCCGAGCTCGCAGCGCGCCCGATTGACGGGGTGGTCGTCCCCATGCCGGTGCCGGGCCAGCCCGCGCCGGAGGGAACCGGACGGGTATTCCTCGTCCACGGGCGCAACGAGGAGTACAAGGAGGCCGTGGCCGGCCTGCTCCAGAGCGCCGGCGGCTACGGTGTCACGATCCTCAACGAGCGCCCGGCTGAACGCCGCGCGCTAGTGCAGCACTTCGACGACCGCGCCGTAGCTGCGCGCTTTGCGGTTGTGCTGCTGACCGCGGACGATGTCGGCGCAACGCGGCTTGACTCTGACCGCGAGCCATACTTCTCGCCGCGCGCGCGCCAGGGGGTCGTCTTCGAGCTGGGCGTGCTAGTCGCGGTGCTCACGCCGCGCTTCATCTGCGTCCTGTATGAGGAGGGCGTCGAACTGCCGTGCGATCTCGAGGGCGTCACCTTCGTGCACCTCGATGCGGCCGGCACGTGGAGGTCCAAGCTGCTGCTCAGGCTCCGCGCGGCCGGCTTTGACTACGACCTGAACAGGCTCGCGCCGTTCTAAGCGCGAGCACCACGGCGCGCCGAGCGGTTATGCGCGGCCAGGCTCGAGCAAGATCGCGCGGCAGCTGGCCACGGCCGTGAGCCCACGCTGTCGGGGCGCACTTCCCGCTCCGTACTGGATCGGCGACAATCCCAGCCGAACCGGCCGCTGCCATGACCACACCCGACACCGCCAAGCTGCTCGCCGAGACGCGAGCCTTCAACGCCGAGCTCGAACGCCTGCTTGCGAGCATGCCCTCGGCCCACACGCTGCCACCGGAGCTGACGCGTAGCGCGCGACGCGAAGGCCGCGGGATCTACCCGGCGCCCGTCTTCCTGTCTACAGCGCGGATGGTCGAGATCGACGGACCCGGCGGCCCGCTGTCGCTGCGCGTGCTCCCTCCTGAGCACGAGCCGGCGGGAGCATTCCTGCATATCCACGGCGGAGGGTGGGTGCTGGGAGAGAACGACCTGCAAGACCAGCGGCTTGACGAGCTGGCCCGCGAGACGGGCATGACGGTCGTCAGCGTCGGCTACCGCCTCGCCCCGGAGCACCCCTATCCCGCGGCCCCGGATGATTGCGAAGCAGCCGCGCTATGGCTTCTCAGCGCGGAGGGGAAGGCGATGGTCGGCGGCGCGGGCGCGCTGGCGATCGGCGGCGAGTCGGCGGGCGCGCACCTTTCGGTGTCGACTCTGCTGCGGCTGCGCGACCGTCACGCGATCACCGACGCCTTCGGCGCGGCCGTGCTCGAGTACGGCGGATTTGATCTCTCGATGACCCCGAGCCAGCGACTGTGGGGTGAGCGCAACCTCGTGCTCTCGGGGCCGATCCTCAACTGGTTCGCCGAACAGTTCCTGCCGACCTACGACCTCGAGCAGCGCCGCGACCCGGAGATCTCACCCCTCTACGCCGACCTGTCGGCGATGCCTCCTGCGATCTTCACGGTCGGCACCGAGGACGCGCTGCTCGACGACACCCTGTTCATGGAGGCACGCTGGCGCTCTGCTGGCAACGCGACGGAGCTGCACGTCTGGCCTGAGGCTCCGCACGGTTTCATCTCGCTGCCGATGACCGTCGCAGGTCCCGCGTTGTCGCGCGAGTACGACTTCCTGCGACGAACTCTGGGCGTGAAGCCGCGCTAGGCAGAGCGCCCAGGCGACATCGCCTGCTCGACCGGCGCGCAGCGTCTGGCGGCACTCAGACCGCGAGCGCGCGCGCAGCGGCGCCGCGCGGGGCGCGCGGGCGCCCGGAGAACCTCAAAGCCGGATCTGTGATCGGGCGGTTGCGCAGATTTTCGAGGTCCTGGGTGTAGCTGATCGCCGTCGACCATGGAAAGTGCGAGCCCTGCCGGGGAAATTGAGATATCGAGCGCTGCACGTAGCCGGATCCGAGGCCCAGCAGTGGAAGCGTGGTGATCGTCGGATCGTCATTGTGCGCGATGCACGTGTCGTAGCCACGCTCGTCCATGTAGGCGATTACGCGGGCGAGATGCTCGCAGACGAGGTCCACCTTGAGCGTCCACGAGGAGTTCGTGTAGCCGACGGCGAACGCGAAGTTCGGCACGTCGCTGAGCATCATTCCCTTGTAGGCCAGCGTCTGCGAGAGCTCTACGGCGGTGCCGTCCACGACAAGCTGCATCCCGCCCAGGGCGAGCAGGTTCAGCCCGGTTGCCGTGACGATCACGTCGGCCTGAAGCTCCTGCCCGGACGCCAGCTCGATGCCGTGCTCTGTGAACGTCCTGATCTGGTCGGTCACGACCGACGCGCGGCCGGCGCTGATCGCCTCGAAGAGGTCGCCGTCGGGAACCACGCACATCCGCTGGTCCCACGGGTTGTAGCGCGGCTTGAAGTGCGTGTCGACCGGATAGTCCTGCGGGAGCTGGCGTTTGACCAGCGCGCGCAGCGCCCGCCGCACGAGCTGTGGGTGGCTCTTGCTGAGCCGGTAGATCGTCTTCTGCAGCCAGATGTTCTTGCGGCGCGTCAGCGCGTATGCCGTGCGCGCGGGCAGGATGCGCTTGAGCGCGTTGGCAATCGGGTCTCGCTCGGGCACGGCGACAACGTAGGACGGCGAGCGCTGGAGCATCGTCACGTGCTCGGCCGTCGTGGCCATCGCCGGGACCACCGTCACGGCGGTCGCACCGCTGCCGATCACGACCACGCGCTTGCCGGCGTAGTCGAGATTCTCGGGCCAGCGCTGGGGGTGAGCGACCTCGCCCTGAAAGCGCTCGCGCCCCTCGAAGTCCGGGGTGTACCCCTCGTCATAGCTGAAATAGCCGCTCGCGACGAACAGCCAGTCACACGTGTAGTGGACGATCTCGCCGGTGTCGGTTCGGCTGACCTCGACGGTCCAGAGAGCCTGCTCGCTTGACCACTCCGCGCGCGTGACCTTGTGATTGAGGCGTATATGCCGCCCGATGCCGTTCTCGTTTTCGGTTTCGCGGATGTAGCGCAGGATCGACGGGCCGTCTGCGATCGCCTTCTCATCGCGCCACGGCTTGAACTCATAGCCGAACGTGTGCAGGTCGGAGTCCGAGCGGATCCCGGGGAAGCGGAAGATGTCCCAGGTCCCGCCGGTGGCGTCGCGGGCCTCGAGGATCACATAGCTCTTGGCGGGCTGTTCTGTCTGCAGGTGATAAGCGCACCCGATCCCGGAAACGCCCCCGCCGACGATCAGCACGTCCACATGCCGTGGCGGCGCACCGACCTGGGTGGGTTGCTCTGCGGCTATCGAACTCATCGGACTCCCTCGCTCTGAGCTTACAGCCAAACAGCGTCTCCGGTCCACGCGACATTCGCCGGCCAGCGCGGCGACGAATCTCGCGAGTCTCAGCCGACCAGCGGCGATCGCGGGTGCTAGTCGGCGCGCTGCACTTCGAAGGTCTGCCCGGCGCGCCGCAGCCGCTGAACGAGCGCGTCGCCCATCGCCGTCGCGGGCGTCAGCACCCCGCTGCGCGCCGGCAGGCTGTCCGCGTCCAACGCGAGACACAGGCTGCTCTCCCCGAGCATCACCGACGTCGCCTTGTAGCCCGGATCGCCCTGGGCGGCCACGCGGCAGACGTAGCGCGCACCGCTTGACGTGCGCGTGTGGATCTCGATGCGAAAGAAGCCCCGCTCGCGCTGGCTCGCGCTCGGGCCCTCGCCGGGCTCCGGCAGAACACGGTCGAGCACGACGCGCGCTGGCCTGATCGACAGCCCGGCTGTCAACGCGCCCACGCCGCTCGCGAGCGCCCCAGCCTGAACTGCGCCGAGCGGACCCGACCCGAGGCCCATCACCTCTTGGTAGCGAAATCGCGCTCCATAGGCCCAGCCCTGTAGCGCGTTGCTGCGCCGCACCACGCGCGTATTGATCGAGCCCATGATGAACGGACCGACCCACAGCCCGATCTGCCTGTCGTGTCGCACTCCGCGCAGATCGCCCTCGGCGCCGAGACGCGGCTCGGCGGTGCGCTCCGGGCTCAGGGCGTAGGGGTCGGCGAGCAGCTTCGCGAGCTCGCCATCGCGACGGGCGTCGTCGACCGTTCCCTTCATGGACGCGATCGTGCCGCCGCTGGCCCCGCCCTTCATCGCCCGCACCACAAGCGTCGTGTCTTCCAGCTCGCCCGCGCCGTCTGCGGTCGCAGTCTCGTGCAGCAAGAGCACCCCGAGGTCAGATGGGATCGAGTCAAAGCCGCAGCCGTGCACCAGGCGTGCGCCGCTCGCCGCGGCGATGCCGTCGAAGCGGTCGATCGCGTCGCGCATGAACAGGACCTCGCCGGTGAGGTCGGCATAGTGCGTTCCTGCCCTAGCGCACGCCTCGATCGCCGCCCGCCCGTAGCGGCGATACGGGCCCACGGTCGTTGCCAGCACGTGCGCTCCCTCGGCTAGGCGGTCCAGCGACCCCGGGTCGCTGGCGTCCGCGACGAGCAGCGGCCAATCAGCCGCACGCCCGTCGAGCGAGCGCTGCACGTCGCGCAGGCGCTCGGCGGAGCGGCCCGCCAGCCCGATCCGCGCCTCGGGCGGCGCCGCGCGGGACAGATATTCGGCTGTTAGGCGGCCCACGAAGCTCGTGGCCCCGAACAGCACGACGTCGAGATCGCGGCCTTCGCTCATCGCCGGCGCGGGGGAGTTCGGGCTACGCATGGGCGCATCGAGCCAGACACACTAAGCGATCTCGCAAGGCGGATCGCGGGTGCCATCTAGCGCGTGGATATGCTCAGACGGGAATGAACTCCGGCGGTGGCGAGGCAGAGGGGCCTGATCGTGAACCCGCAGAGCACGCGAGCGGGAGCCCGTCCGGGGCGCCCGGCGCTACGGCGACCGGGGTAGCAGCGCACGCCCTACCTCCGCCGGCGGCCCACCAGCCGCTGTGGAGGTGGAGGCCCGTGCGCGTCGCCGTCGTGGCGCTCGGGCTCGGGCTCGTCGTGACCGCGGCATTGGCGTTGACGTCCCTGGCGCTGTACAACCAGAGCGAGAATCGTCTGCTGCGCCTGCGTGCGCGCGAGGTAGGCTCGGTCCTGACGGCGGCCGTTCCCTCGTTGCAGACGCCGCTGGCCTCGGCCGCCGAGCTGGCTGACGCGACCGGCGGCGACGCACAGAAGTTCCGTGCGTTCATCTCGCCCTACGTGGGCCCCGGCCGTCAGTTCGTTTCCGCGTCGCTGTGGCGCCTGGGGGGCGCTCACCCGACACCCGCGGCGGTCGTTGGCGCTGCCCCCGCGCTAGCCGCGCTCCCGGCGCAGGCAGACGCCTTCTTCGCCCATGCCGAACGGTCACCCGTGCTGAGCGTCACCGGCATCCTGGGGACCGGCAAGCCAAGCCTTGGCTTTGGGTTCAGCACGCCGGGGGTCAGGAACGGGTTCGCCGTGTATACGGAAAACCCCCTCCCAAAGAACAGGCGGTCGGCGCTCGCGAGCAACTCGGCGTTCTCGGATCTCAACTACACGCTCTATCTGGGTCGGACGCGCGACCCGCGCGCCCTGCTGCTGACGAGCCTCAACCGGTTTCCGATCACGGGCCGACAGTCCTCGATCGTCGTCCCCTTCGGCGACAGCGCGTTCACGTTGGTGGTCACCCCGAGAGGCCCCCTGGGCGGGACGTTCTTTGCGAGCCTGCCTTGGATCATCGTCGTGGTCGGCGTCGTGCTCTCGTTTGCCGCGGCGCTGATGACCGATCGACTGGCACGGCGCCGACGGCAGGCCGAAGAGCTGACCGAGGTCCTCAACCGCGTCGCAGCTGAGAACCACGATCTGTTCACCGAACAGCGCAGCATCGCCCAGACGCTCCAGCACGCGTTGCTGCCAGAAACGCTGCCAAAGCCGTCGGGGCTGCAGGTGAGCGCCAGCTATGTCCCTGCGGCGCGTGGTCTAGACGTAGGGGGCGACTGGTATGACGTGGTCGTCGACGAGGACGGTGGACGGGTGCTGCTTGTGATCGGCGACATCTCTGGACACGGGCTGCCTGCCGCCACGAACATGGCGCTGCTACGCCATGCCGCGCTGGCCTACGCCGCGCAGGAGAACAACCCCGCGAAGGTGCTGGCCAAGCTCGCGAATTTCGTCGACGGCAGGGCGCACGACTACTTCGCAACGGTGCTGTGCGCGCTGATTGACGTCGATGCCCACAGCCTGACAATCGCCAGCGCGGGACATCTCGCACCGCTGCTGATCAACGACGGCGAGGCTCATTTCGTAGAGCTCCACGGAAACCCACCGATCGGCGTTCGGCATGACTCGCCATATCAGGAAGACAGCATCTCCGTTCAGCCGCACACGACGCTGGTAGCCTTCACCGACGGCTTGGTAGAGCGTCGCGGAGAGGTTTTAGACGTCGGTCTTGCCCGCCTGCGAGACGCCGCGACCACGCGATCGCTGGCGCTCGGCGAGCTGCTGACGAAGCTGATACGCGACCTCGCATCCGACGATCACCACGATGACACGGCGATAGTAGGCATTCGATGGCAACAGTAGACGGCGAGGGCGCCGCCGAGGTCGCAATCGAGACACGGGCCGATTCTGCGGGTGCCCAGGTCGTCATCCTCTCCGGTGAACTCGACAGCTCCAACGTGGACGCGCTCAGCACGACGCTCACGTCGATCACCGCTACGCGCCCGGAGCGGCTGATCTTTGATCTCAGCGGCCTGCGGTTCATGGACAGCGCCGGCATCGCGGTGCTGGTCGGAGCCGCGGGGACGGTGGGCAGCGTGTGTCTGCGCAACCCATCCCAGGTCGTGCGACGGGTCATCGAGGTCACCGGCCTGTCCGAGCTCCTACCCATCGAGTCATGACCAGCGCCCGCACGTTCAACAGCCTGCCTGACTCGGTGCCCGCAGCCCGCCGTTTCGCGCGCGACGTCCTGCGCGGTCAGTCCAGCGACGTAGTCGACGCGGCGGAGCTGATGGTCTCAGAGCTCGCCACCAACTGCGTGCAGCATGCGCAGACCGACTTCGAGATCACGATCCGCGCGCGCGACCAGGTCCGTATCGAGGTGCGCGACACCAACCACGGCCAGCCCCAAGTCCAATCCCCCCCGCCCCAGGCGCCGTCGGGCCGCGGCCTGCGGATCGTGCAAGAGATCTCAGACGAGTGGGGCATCATCCCATCCTCCAACGGCAAGACCGTGTGGTTTGCGCTCAACCTGCGGCCCGCCGGCTCCACCGGCTCCACCGGCTCCACCGAAGAGTCCAAGCAACACACCTCGACCGGCGAGGCGTCCGGCGGACAAAGTCGCCCCGCGAAGCAGAACAGGCTCACGGGGAGGCCGAAGGCATCCAGTCGCGCCGGCAGGGGGCCAAAAGGGCTCAACCCCATCGTGGCCGTGTGATTCGATTTCTGCCGAGGTGCGCCTCCGATCTCCAACCTCTCGCGTGCGAGGGCTGATCCAGGGACGAGCGCGCAGAGACGCCGCCCCGCATGTCGAATAAGGTTCGTCGCAAAACGAATGGGAGGTGGATGCAATGCCAGTTGGCCTTACAGCCAAATTCGCAGGCGGGACGCAGGAGCAGTACGACGCCATTGACGGACAGATGGGCGTCGACGAGAACCCGCCAACGGGCATGATCTTTCACATGGCGGGTCCGATCGACGGAGGGTGGGGCGTGATCGACGTCTGGGAGTCGCGCGAAGCGTTCGACCAGTTCTTCGCGAATCGCATCCAACCGGCGATCCAAGAGCTGGGCGATCAGACGTTTCAGGGGCCGCCGGAGATCAAGGAGTTTCCAGTCCACCACTTCACCAAGCCGTAGTCGACGACCAGGCCCGGATGCATGACCCCGCCGGACGCACTAAGTAAAGGTGCGCCCGGCGCTGGCACACGAGAGGTCGAGATGACGTGATGTCGATGTCCCTGAGCCATACCGGCGCGCGCTTGCACCGGCCACTATCGTGGCGCGCATGATGCGCCTGTATCACCGAGAGCACGCGGGTCGGCCCATCCGCGTCGCGTGGATGCTCGAGGAGCTCGGCGAACCGTATGAGATCACGATGATGACGCGCGAGGAGGCCAAGGGCGAGGAGCACCGCGCCCGCCATCCCCTGGGCCGCGTGCCCGTGCTAGAGGACGAGGAGGGGTTCGTGTTCGAATCGGCGGCGATCTGCCTGCATCTCGCCGACCTGCATCCCGATTCCGGCCTGGCGCCGGCACCTCGGACCCACGATCGAGCGCTGCTCTACCAGTGGACGATCTTCGCCCCAGCCGAGCTCGAGCCACCGGTGATCGAGTACGCCGTGAACGCCCAGCGCGACCCCGACCGCGCCGCCGCTGCGCGACGGCGCTTTGACGAGGCCGCCAGCGCCGTGTCCAGCGCCCTGGATGGGACCGACTATCTCATCGGCGGGCGCTTCACGGTGGCTGACATACTTGTCGGAAGCGCGCTCGCGTTCACGGAGCGCATCGGCTTCGCGGATGAGCTTCCGACGAACCTGAGGGAATATTTAGCGCGCCTCACTCAGCGGCCCGCCCGCCAGCGCGCTCGTGAGCGCATCGCGTCCGCTTGACGCCCGGGAGCCTGTAACGCTCGCGACGCCCTCTGAGTTCCTTCGGCTGAGGGTAGCTCCCGCATGCTTAGGCAGCGCAAAGCCCACGAGAAGGCTTGTGCGTTGTTTTGATCAGCCACCGACTCGCGCCAGCTGACCTCCGTCGACTGGCAGCACGGCGCCGGTGATGAATCCCGCCTCGTCGGAGTGCAGGAAGAGGCTCGCGTAGGCGACATCCCAGCCGGTGCCCATCTTGGCGCGAAGCGGCACCATGGCGTCACGCTGCGCGCGAAGCTCTTCGCGCGGAATATCGCGCCGGGCCGCCCAACTGTCGATCGCCATCGGCGTGTCGAGCAGCCCGGGCATGATCGTGTTCACGCGGATGCCATGCGCGGCGTTCTCGATTGCCAGCGAGTGGCTGAGCACGTTGATGCCCATCTTCGAGATCCGGTAGGCGGTCAGCGGAACGGAAGCCGCGAGCGCGGCGATCGAGGAGATATTCACGATCGACCCGGAACGTTGCTCTCGCATCACCGGCACGACCGCCTGGCAGGACAAAAGGCAGCCCTTGAGGTTCACTGCGATGATGTGGTCGAACGCCTCCTCGCTGAGCCGGAGGGGACTGGCGTCTCCGGTGCCGATGCCGACGTTGTTATGGAGAAAGTCGATCCGGCCCCAGGCCTCGACGCAGGCTGCAGCCATCGCCTGGCAGTCGGCCGCCCTGGTCCAATCGGCGGCCACGCAGTCGGTGACGCCACCCTCGTCGGCGATCATCTTGGCCGTCTCGCGCGCCGAGTCGATGTCGCGATCAGCCAGCAGCACCTTGGCTCCCTCGCGCGCGAAGAACATTGCCGCGGCTCGGCCAGTTCCGACTGTCTCGCCAGGTGACTGGCCCGCGCCGACCACGATGCCGACCTTTCCCTCGAGTCGCATCGAACTCCTCATCGGTCGCCCTCGGCCCCGCGCGCGATCGAGCCCGGCGTCTGTCCTCTGAGCAGCTGCTCGTCCTCGACCTCGACCCGAGTCGACTCCAGAAAGCGGCTGACCATGTTGTAGTAGCTGACCAGCAGGATCAGCTCGGCCGCCTCGCGTGGCCCGTAGCGGTTGATGATCTGCTCGAGCGCCTCGTCCGAGAGGCGCACGTCCCGGCTCACCTCGTCGGCCACCCGGCAGATCAGGTTGCACTCCTCGTCGAGGCTCACGACCGGGTCCTCCCTGCCGATCAGCTCGATCTCCTCCTCGGTCACGCCGACGTTCCTGGCGAGCTGCTCGTGCTGGGCCCACTCGTAGCCAGCGCGGGTCGCGCGGGCGACCCTTAGGACTGCGATCTCCCGCCGTCGCGCGTCGAGTGCCGTGGAGAGCACCGCCCCCCCGAGCGCCATGAACGGCCGGGCCGCGCGGGGCACACCGGCGACCATGCGAAAGACATTCAGCGGCGGAAGGTTTGCGAGCATCTCGCGGTTGTCGCGACGAAGCTCGTCGTCGCTGGGGAGGGGGATCTTCGGGGGCACTCTGGACTCCTCGCGGTGGGTTGATTCGACAGCCTGCGGCGGCAAGCAGACCATTTCGCTAGTCAGACGTGGGTGCGTCGGGAGCTGCCGAGCGCGCGGCGATGGCGGCGTCGATCTGTGCCGCCACGCTGGGCATATCCTTGGCGATTTGGCGCAGGTCACGGGCGGTCATCACAATGGCCGTCAGCTCGGTGGAGGCCGTCACAGTGGCATTACGACGTGCGCCTTGAATTACACCGATCTCTCCCGCGAAGTCGCCCGGACCGAGTTGGGCGAGAAGCTCGCCGCCACGACGAACATCCGCGGTTCCTGCCTCTATAAGCAGGAATTCGTGGGCAAAGGTCCCCTCGTCTATGAGCCGGGTGCCTGCGGGAACCACGACCTCATCGGTGACGGTCGACAAGCGGCGGATCTCGCGCCGGGATAATCCGGCGAACAGGCCGACGCTCTCAAGCTTGGACTCCTCCATTCCATCTCCCTGCGCTTCCAGCGGACGCCCGGGCGTCCCCGGATTTCGTGATCGCGGCTCGAAATTCTACGGCAGGCAGTGTCGCGATATCGGCGCGCGCCCTCAGGCGCGAGCTACGCGAGGTTTACGTTTGCCTCGCTTGCCCTGTGCGCGAGCACTGTCTGTCGGGCTAGCGGGTAGCCGCCCAATTTGCCATATCCCGGCATCGTGCCGCGCATCAAGCCAACGCTCGGCGTCGCGCCGCCCTGCCGCGATCAGCTCGTCGAGGAACTCGCGCGCGAGAAACAGGTAGCTGAGCAGCTCACCATGGATCGCGCTGCGCTCGGCGTTGACGATCCGCCCTAGCAGCGCGAGGTTGCTGTCGCGCACGAGGCCGCGGATGCCCGCGTAGTGACGCTTGTAGATATCGCGCGCGAGACGTCCGATCTCCAGGCGATCGCTCGGCGCAATAAAGATGTAGGGAATCCTTCGGTGGTGCCGCCCGGCTCCGTCGGCGGATGACCCTACTGCTGTGAGTGTCTCGTTTACGGTCGCGAGCGTTGCGACATTGTCGGCGAGTTGATCGGCGAGCGCGACCTGGAGCAGCTGCGCGACGCCGTCGAGCGCGTCCGGTCGCGCCGATGCCCGGGCATGCGTCACCGAGGGGTTCAGACCGATCACCAGCACGCGGTCGGCGCCCAGCGCGAGCGCCGGCGCGAGCGGCGCGTTGAGACGCACGCCGCCGTCGCCGTAGCAACCCGCGGCCGCGCGCGGCCGCCGGATCTCGACCGCCGGGAAGGCACCCGGGATCGCCGCAGACGCGAGGACGTGTTCGGGCGCGAGCGGAGTCGCGGCGTAGTCGATCGCGCGCATCGAGTCAAGTGCAAGTGCCGGGCCGCCGTGATGAAAGACGACGCTGCGTGTCGTGGCGTAAGCCGTTGCCACGACGGCGGCAGCCGTCAGCGCGCCGTCCTCGACGTTGCGTGCGATCCGTTTGAAATTGACAAGCCGTCCGAGCGTGCCGCGCAGCGGCGAGGGGTCCAGCAGCCCTGACAGGTCGGCACCGGGCACGCCGGCAAGCATCGCTCCTGCGCTCAGCAGACGACCGAGCTCATACGGCGACACCAACGGACGAAGCGCATCGCCCCAGCCCAGGTCACGCCACATCTGATGCGCGGCCCCCGTCGCGCTCTCCAGCGGCTCGTCCGCGCGAGCCGCAAGGAACGCGCCGTTCAGCGCGCCGATGCTGGTCCCGACGATGATGTCCGGCGTCTCGCCGCGCGCTGTTAGGGCCGGAGCCAGCGCGGCCAGCGCGCCGACCTCATACGCCCCGCGCGCCCCACCACCGGCGAGCACGAGCGCGATCCGCTCACGCTGTCCTTCTCGTTGAGCAGGTTCGGGCATTGCAGCCGCAGACTACCGTTCGGCCATAGCACCAAGGTCTGTCTCACTAACGTCGCCTCCAGTCCAGTGAGCGGCGTGCCCAGGTGACGACCGCCGCCGCGCGGGTCGCCGCTCGGCCCGCACACTCGTCGACCTACCCGAGCAGCGCCATCAACTCCTCGCGGCTGGGCCCCGGAAGCTGGAGCCGCTGGTTCTCGCCAGCCACCTCGAGCGTCCGCTCGGCCACGCCGTCCTCGGAGAACGTCTCCCCGAGGCGCTTCAGGACGGCGCGGGAGTCCAGATAGGCCCTGAACAGATCGGGGTCGAACACGGCCGCCGTGTTGAGCGCGTCTCTGAGAACGGCTGGGCGCTCGCTGGGCGCGGCTGGCTCGCGCCCCTCGCGCAGCGCATCAATCTCGCGCAGACGGTCCCGGTCCTCTTCCACGGTCTCCCGATACCACGGCGTCATCCTCGCCTCGGTGGCCGCATCCCACGCCTCGGCGAACTCCAGCGGATCGTCCAAGTGCGCGCCGACGACCTCTCGCAGGGCCCGCGCGTGTAGCAGGCCGAGGGATATACCGCGTCCGAGGGAAGGGTTCGTGCAGGCCCACGCGTCACCGAGCAGCGCGACCCCGGTCAGCAGCGGCCGGCCGCCCGCGAGCAGGCGGCGGTCGCGGTCGAGCACGCCACCCATCGCCTCAAGCTCGCCGATCGGCTCGCCCTCCAGCCAGTGCGCGTGCAGCGGACAGGCCTTGACAACGGCCGTCCACAGATCAGGGTCGCGCATCCGCTTGAGCACGCGATCGCCGCTCGAGGTAACGAGCGTCACTGCCCACGTGCCGTTGTCGGAGGGGAGGGTCAGAACCGAGAAGCTGCCGAGCGGCGCGAGTAGCGGGCCGAAGGGCTGCGGCGTCGTTCCGTCGGGCGAGCGGAAGTAGCGGCCGTAGTAGATGAACCCGGAGTCCTCGGACTCGTCGTGCAGGGGTCCAATGTCCGCGTCGGTTAGCCAGCGCGGCAGCTTCGAGCCCCGGCCCATCGCGTCAATGACGAGATCCCCGCCTAGCGTCTCCCCCGAGTCAAGTCGCACGCCGTCCACGTGCGGCGTCCCGTCGACCAGATGCATCGTCAGTTCCTTTACGGCCGCGCCCCGCCGGACCTCCAGGCGCGGCTCCTCTGCCGCGGCCTTGCTCAGGACCTGCTCGAAGATCGGGCGGCGGGCGGTGTAGGTCACGAACCGCTCATCCCCCGCCCGCGGCCCAGCCTCGGCGAGGTTGGGGGGCATCAACGCGAGCAGATCCAGGCGCGCAGCGCCAGCCGCCACGAGACCCTCAAGGACCTCGGGAAGGTCCTGCTCAAGCACGGCGCGACCGGCCGGCGCCAGGAAGTGCGCCAGCCGGAACTGCGTCACGCCGCCGCGATCCCACGTTCCCCATGCCTCATCGAGCGAGTCCGGCACCGGCGCCGCATCACGCTCGAGCACCGTCACCTCGTGCCCGTCGCGCGCCAGCATCATCCCCCCCGTTAGCCCGCACACGCCGCCGCCCAGGAAGATGATCCTGGCCATGCGCCGCTCACCCCCCAGCGCGCTCGGCGCGCGCTCGCGTGATGCAATCGATCCCAGCCGAGGTTGGTGCCACGAGGTACGGATAGTAGGCACCCGCCTTGGCCGATGCCTTACGCCGCTCGATGATCCAGAAGGCCGCGGTCGCGAGAGACGGCCGCCCACGAGAGCACCCTGAAGCCTGATAGCGAACCCACCGCAGGAGCGACTGCGCCGGCCGCGAGCAACCAGGCTGTCGCGTAGGACGAGCAGGTGGCGCCAAGGCCGACGACACGATCACGACTGCTTCGCAGGCGTAAACGAGCGTCTACGAGCGCAAACTGACGTGCCTCCTTCGAGTGGGGTTGTCGACCTGACTCGATCGGCGGGTATATGCCGGCGGTCAGGGTGAGCAGTGGCGGATTCTCTCGCACTCCCTGCCGAGCGTAGGATCCCGTCGAACACCGAGCAGGAGGAGACGATGCAGACAGCACGAACCACACCGAGCGCGGACGCCGCGCAGTTCCTGAAGCAGTGTCATGCCGCCCTTCGCGAGCACACTTGTGGTAACCCACAACCGTTCCTCGGACTGTGGTCACGCGCCCCGGACGTTTCGTTGATGGGGGGCGTCGGCGGCCATCAGGTCGGCATCGAGGCAGTCAGCGCGCTACTGACGGCGGCAGCTGAGACGCTCAACTACGAGACCTGGGACGCGGAGACGCTCGCCTCGGGCTTTGGCGACGAGCTGGGCTTTACCGTCGAGCTCGAGCACCTCACTCGCCAGATCGACGGAAACACAGACGAAATGAGCCTCAGGGCAACCTCGGTCTACCGGCGAGAGGACGGCGCCTGGAGAGTAATCCATCGTCACGGTGACGGTCTCATGACCGTCGAAATAGACCCCGAAGGGCGGCGCTAGAGCAACCGTGCGAGACCCGTGCGAGACAATACAGGGGGAGAGCAGCACGCTTGCTTTCCTGTGGGCGGGACGACGGTAGCTCGTTCGTCCCGATGGAAACCTCGCCTTCGTCAAGTCAGCGACTCTCGCCACCGCGCGCGAGCGCAGCGACGAGTTTCTCGCAGTTCAGAGTCGCTCCGGCGCCAACTGGCTCAACCCAGCGCCTTATCCGGAGGCGGCGTGATGAGCCGACATGGTGATGAAATCGCGTGCCCACCACGCTTCGAAGAAGATCCCCGGACCGCGTACCGTCCCGGCGAGCAGCTTACGGCCGGCGGACGCCGAAGCGAGACCGTTCTCGCCTGCCGGATCGTATGTCGCGAATATGGGCCAGTCGGGGTTGATGTCGAGTTGCATGCCTCTCACGACGCCGGCACGTGCCAACAAGCTCGCGAGCTGAAGAGGATCGAGCGCCGGACCCTGGGCGTACACGAGCGCACCGTTCGCGGTCACGCCTACCGCGGAGCGCCACTGGTGCGCGATGCCGGGCACGCTAGAGGCGCACGAGCTCGCGCCGCAGGTCGCACCCCATTGCTGCCAGTCGGCACTGGCGGCGCGCGCCGTGGGACGACCGCCCGCGACGAGCGGCACCAGGTTCTGGCGCACGGCAACAACCCTCGGGGTCATTCTCACGTCGCGGCCCCACGCTCCAACGTTGACGGAGCCATCGGCATAAATGACGAGCGAGGCCGCTCCGACGCGCAACGGATCGATTATCCGACCTTCCGTGTAGTAGCCGCCGTTCGCGACGTTCATGATGAAGCCGCCATTGAACGCGGCAACCAGCGACCGCGCACTGGCCGGCTGGACGGGCGCCGTGTACCGGTGCGCGCCACCGCCGGGGCTCTCAGAGCCCGAGTAAAGCCGGGCCGAGAGCAAGCTCGTGTCCATCCACGCAATGCCCGCAGGCTGCGAGCCGCCTGGCGGTATCAGCGCGGTCTCATAGACAGCCTTCGTGCCTTCGACGCGGCGCCCGGCGGGCCGCCAGATTCCTTCCGCACGAGTCATAGATCGCCGGAAGGGAGTGAGGTTTGCCGGTTTCGCAAGCGGCGTGAGCGATCTGCCGAATGGCGTCCCCGGGGCGGCTGGCACCGCCGGCGTCGACTTGGGCTGCGTCGAGTGCGGGCGTCTCGACACGGCCGCTGTCGGCGAGCCGGTTGCCGCTCGCTCAGCGCGAGCTCTCGGTGTGCTGGCGCCGCACGAGGCGAGCGCCAAGACCGTCCCGGCGAGCAGCCCGAAGCGGATGATCGTCAAGCGCAGTGCTGGAAAGTGCTTGAGCGTGGCGTGATGGGGCATGAGCACTGTTCTATTGGGATCGGCGAAGAAGACCATGTTGCGGGCGCCGGTGTCGAAGTCGCGGCGCACGATCGCCACGGGGGCGGCTTCGGGCGAGCTCGAGCCGTACCAGCGCCGGCTCGCGACACGATCGCTTACGCCACGCGAAGCCGTCGTCTGGCCGTCTTTAGCTCAACGCGACACTTCCCGCGTGACGTTGCTCATGGCGACGAGACGGTCCGACGTGCGCACTGGCACGGTCACGCGACACCGCGCCCCGGTCATGCCGGGGCGCGGTGAATCCCAGGGCGGAGCTACACGGTCTAGCGCGACGAGTTGCCTTGCGCGCCTTCGGAGGCAGAAAAGCCTCCGCCCATGGGACCTTCGGGGCCGCCCGGCGGAGGCGGTCCTGGCGGGGGCGGTCCTTCACCCGCCTTCCTGGTGAGTGGACCCGAACCTTCGCCGCCCTTTTGAATCTGGAGCTTCGGTTCGTGTTCGGCGTCGAAGGCGTTCACGACAGTGCCCGACGGACTCTGCAGGACGGTTACGGTGTCGGCTGATTTGATGTCGGACAGCGCGGCCTTTTGGCCGTTGCGGTACACGGTGGCGTCGCCGGGGATCGTGAGCGTGACGGTCTTGTACGTGGCGCTCTTGGTGCCCTCGGTGATCGTGAGCTGCTCCCCGGACAGCGAGGAGAACGTCCCGCGGTCCATCGTCACCGTGTCGAAGCCGCCTTTTTCGTTCGGCACCACCGATTCGGAGTGGACCGGAGGACCGGCGACGTCGCCGGGGGGGCGGATCCCAAATCCGGGTCCGATGGCCATACCAGCCTTGATCGCCCCGGCCCTGGCGGCGTGATGCGCTGCGCGCCCCTTGGTGCTGTTATCCGTGGATGCCGAGCTGCTCGCGATGCCGGCGCCGGCGCCGGCGAGCGCGCACGTGGCGCCGACGGCGGCGGTCCGCATGATGGTCGGTCTCTTCATTGGTGCTCCCTTCCTGGTTTGTGGCGGTCCACCCTCGGGACCGTTCCAGGAAAGGATCGGACGGCGAACTGAGAATTACCTACCCAACGGCTGAGAGGCGGCTAAGAAGTGCCTCTCCGACATGGCTACACGCTGTCGACCGCGCATTCCGACAGCCACGCTGTGCGGTATCACCTCAGCGGCTCGAAGGCTAGCGGGCCGTTCGAGACGCCAAGGACTCACCGGCGACGGCCGCAATCAGCCGATCGATGAATGGGATCTGAGCCGGCTTCACCCGGCGGCGAGCCTCAGCGGGTGTGAACCACGCCACGCGGTCGAGCTCAGGGAAGCGTTCGCGCCGGGCGCTCCGGGGCGGCCATTCCAGCTCGAACACGTTCGACCGCGCCGTGGCGGGGTCGAGATCCCCCTCGATCGCCCAGGCATAGACGACCTTGCCCCCCTTCTGGACGATCGTGCCGAGCGGGATCGGCGCCGATCCGTCCAGTTGACAAGAAGGCACCGGATGGCCGACCTCCTCGGCGAACTCACGCCGCGCAACCGCCAGCAGATCCTCATCGGCGTGATCCGGTTCGCCCTTCGGGATCGACCAGTAGCCCTCGTCCCTGCGCGCGAAGAACGGGCCGCCTGGGTGACCGACCAGGACCTCCGGCTCGCTGGCCGTCGTCGGACGGCGAAAGAGTAGGATCCCAGCGCTCTGCCTCGCGGCCATCGACGCATCGTAGGACAGCGCCGTTGCCATTCGGGATCCACCCGAACTTGGGTCCGCCGGCGCCTCTCCTGAGAGCACCGACAGACCGTGCTGACGTGCCCTCTCGTGCGAAAGCGAACGTGTGGGTGCGCCCGACCCGAGATGACCGCCATGGACGAGATGCAGCAGTCACGATCGCCGTTGGCGTCGCGATCCCGTTGCTCGAGAAGCAAGCTTTCGTCGCCGGGGTAACACACGCTATGAGGACCCCGTATTGATGCCGAAGCTGGCCGCGTAGCCAGGTTTTTGCGGCGGATGTAACCTCTGTGCTGGTGAACGCGCTCCCGCCCGGTCCACCGGAGCCCCCGCCCATCCAGCTGATGCGCTGGCTGGTGCGTCCGATCGCCTTCATGCAGTCCTGCCGACGGCGATACGGTGACCAGTTCAGCGTCAGCTTCCCCGGCTTTCAGCGGCCGATGGTCATGATCTCCGATCCCGAGGCGATCAAAGCCCTCTACGCGGCCCGCGAGAACGGGTTGCCGCCGGGCCGCACGGTCTCGTTGCTGCCGGTGCTCGGCCGCCACTCGCTGCTGCTGCTCGAGGGCAGTGAGCATCTCGCGCGGCGCAAGCTCATGCTCCCGTCCTTCCACGGTGAGCGCATGCGCTCGTATGAGTCGATCATGCGCCACGCCGCGCAGCGCTCGATCGACAGCTGGCCCGAGGACCGGCCCTTCGCCATCCATCCCCACATGCAGGCGGTCACGCTCGAGGTCATCCTGCAGGCCGTCTTCGGCGTCACCGACGAGGCCCTGCGCGAACGCTTGCGCGAGCGCCTCCCGACGCTGCTCGGCGAGACCTCCTCGGTGGGTGTGCAGCTTCGCTTCCTGCTGTCCAGCCGCTTCGGCCGCGGCAACCCGCTCGCTCGCGTGGAAGAGGCGACGGCGAGCGTTGACGAGCTGCTTTTCGCGGAGATCGCCGATCGCCGTGCGGACCCCGGCTTGGCCGAGCGCACCGACATCCTCTCGCTGCTGATCGGCGCACGCTTCGAGGATGGCAGCGCGATGAGCGACCAGGAGCTGCGCGACCAGCTGCTCACGCTTCTACTCGCCGGCCACGAGACGACCGCGACCGCGCTCGCCTGGACGTTCGATCTGCTCACCCGCCATCCCGACGCGCTCGCGCGCCTGGTCGCCGAGGTCGACGCCGGCGAGGAGGATGGCTATCTGCGCGCCGTCGCGAGCGAGGCGTTGCGCCTGCGCCCCGTTGTGCCGCTCGCGGGGCGCCGCCTCGCGGCGCCGCTTCAGGCCGGCGAGCTGGACCTCCCCGCGGGCACGGACGTCACGCCGGCGATCTGGCTCGCGCACACGCGAGCCGACATCTACCCTGAGCCGTTCGCCTTTCGCCCCGAGCGTTTCCTGGATAGCCCGCCGAGCGGCTTCGCATGGATCCCCTTCGGCGGTGGCGTCAGGCGCTGCATCGGCGCGAGCTTCGCGGAAATGGAGATGCGCGTCGTGCTCGAGACCGTCCTGCAACAGAGCGTCATCTCGCGCGTCGCTCCGCGCGCGGAACGCGTCACCCGCCGCAACGTGACGCTCTCGCCCCGCAAGGGCACCGTGGTGCGCACCCGCCGCAGGATGCGCGGGCCCGGGGCCGCGCAAAATGGCAACGGCCTTCTCGCGGGCGAACCCGCGTGCACGCGCGCGGGCGCGCCCGCCGCCATCTAGCCGTCGTTCGGCCCACTGGGCCGCGCCCGCTGCGGATAGATCGTCTCGCCGCGCTCGAGCATCGGCACAAAGCGCTCGATCCGGCGGTTCCGGGTGCGTGAGGATGAGGAAGCGGTCCTCCGCGAACTCGTCGAGCACGCGCCCGGGGAGGGCGTAGCTCAGCTGGTAGAGCACTTCACTCGTAATCAACGCTCCATCGCCGCGCCGGCCATATCACCGCCGTCAAGAGCCTCTTCGGACGCCCTCGGACTCTCTTGAGCACCAGCGACGCTCAGGTGGGTCCACAGGTGGGTCCACGAGAGTGCACTTCACTGCCGTGACTCGACGACCCAATACGGGGGTGCTCTGGAACTCGCGCGCCGTCAGGCGTCCGAGCGCGTCGCGAGCTGGCGCTCTCAGAAGGGCCGATGATCACCCGACGCCGATAATCACGGGGTTGTGGTCCAGGCGGTCGGGGGTTCGAGTCCCCTCGCTCCCGCTTCAGTAATGGCCTGCAAATCAGCTAGTTTTTGGACTGTCGCCGGGGTCGCAGCAGTCCGCTGGCGTCCAATTGGGGTCCAATCTCACTCGAAAGGCCTCGGACCGGCGTGCGCGTCGCGGAGACGCATCCAGCGTTCGCCAGCTCAAGCCAAAGCTCAGGACGGTGACGTGCCGCTTGGCCCGAACATCGGCTGGATGCCGAGCGCGCGGGCCTGGTCGACGCTGACAATCTCGCGTCCCATCGGAAATAGCGAGACCGGGATGAGCTTGAAGTTCGCAAGGCCTAGCGGGACCCCGATGATGGTCAGGCACAGCAGCACTCCTGATACGAGGTGCGCGATCGCCAGCCACCAGCCGCAGAGTACGAACCAGAGGATGTTGCCGATGCCCGATGCCAGCCCGGCGTCGGCCCGCTTGACGACCGTTTTGCCGAACGGCCAGAGGGCGAAGATGGCTATACGCAGCGACGCGATACCGAACGGGATCGTGATGATCAGGATGAAGCAGATCAGCGCGGCGAGTGTGTACCCAATGGCGATCCAGAGCCCGGCAAGCACAAACCAGATGATGTTGAGCAGCAATCGCACGATTTTGGACTCCTCGGGGTGGCGGGACTCAGCGTCGCGGCGATCATACGGGGCCCTCACGAGAGCGTCGGGGAGGCGTAGGATCTCCCCAGTTTCCGGGTACGGTGCGCGCCCGAGAGCGCACGACTGAAAATCGAGCATTCATTGCGCGGCAATCGCGACATCTCACAGTCGTCAAGAGCGTTTTCGGACGGTTTCGAGTGCTCTCGAACGCGCTCGAACGTCCCGGGTGGGCCCATAGGTGGGCCTATGGAAGACCACGCGACTGTCGACCGGGTTCGAGCAAAGCCGGAGGCGTGCCTTCATGCGAAAAGCAGTCGCGCGTGGCGACGGTCCTTGCACTCCCGGTCGTCGTCCGGAGCGAGCGTGAGCGCGGCCCTTGCTCGGACGCTCGCTCGCCTGTGAAACCGCCAGCACGGACGCGGCAGCAATGCTCGTTGTTTGTGAGGTCTGATACGTTCCCGCGCACAGCTGATTGTGCTCTTCTGATCGAGAAGGACTGGCGGGCGTGCGCGCCTTGACCCGCCCGCGCCGTCGCTGCCCGGCGACCAAGCCGCGCGAGGTTGACCGATCCGCGATCGTCGTGGAGAATCGCCCGGACCCGCCATGACGCAGTACCTCCTCTCACAGCAGGGCCTGCCAGACGTCGAGCGACCGCGTCTGAGGCTTCTCGAGGAGGTCCACGACCCGCTGACGATAAGTCAGCTGGACGCGATCGGCGTCGGCGAGGGCTGGCGGTGCCTGGACGTCGGGGCGGGCGGAGGGTCAGCGACGAAGATGCTCGCCGCGCGCGTCGGCAGCACGGGTTCGGTGCTCGCAGTCGATCTCGACACGAGCCTGCTCGAGGAGCTGGCGAGCGATCAGATCGAGGTTCGCCGCCACGATCTACTTCTCGACCCGCTCCCCGAAGTCGAATTTGACCTAGTGCACGCACGACTCTTACTTATGCATCTTCCGTCGCGGTTGGATGCGCTGCGACGACTGGCAAGCGCCGCAAGGCCCCAAGGATGGCTTGCCGTAATGGATCCCGACTTTACGACGGTGGCTCTATCGCCAACGAACCTGACATGGGAGCGAGTTTGGTCGGCGTTCATTGATGCGCTCGTGGACGGCGGCTGGGACCCGCGCTATGGCGCACGCCTGTGTGGCGATCTACAAGCGCTCGGCCTAGTCGATGTTCACGCCGACTACGTCACTGGCCGCAGTCCAGGTGGGACACTCAACCCTCGCCTGTTGTCGTTGTCGCTAGAGCGCCTACGCGAGCGGATGATGGCGTTAGGAGCAGACAGCGAGGAGATCGACGAGGCCCGACGGCTGCTCGGGGATCCCGCGAACATGATCACCGGTCCGATGAGATGCGCGGCACGCGCGCGGCGCGAGTGACGGTCCCCCTTCGCTCCTAGTGGGATAGGAGCACTCTCCGCGAGAGTGATCGTGATCGCCGCGAAGATAACGGTTGACTCACCTGGTTTCGCCCCGAGGGCGGCGCGTCGGCGCCGCGCTCGCACTGTCCTGCCCTCGGTGGGCATCCGGTATCGCGGATTGGGCGCCGGTATGAGGTCCGAGCGCGCCGCGCCTGCGCCGCCCGCGGCCGCTGCCCGGGTTGGTGCCGTTGGGCGCCAGAGGTCAGTCGGCGCTCAGTGGCGGCCCCAGCAGTGACATGTCGTGCCTCTCGAAGATCGCCGCGACCTCGACATGATCGGAGGTTCCGTTCCGCGTTGCGGGCCCGAGCTCTTCGAAGAAGCGGTGGCCGCCCCCGGGGCTGAAGACCATGATCAGTTCGCCGGGCACATCGGTCAGGTTGAGGAATGCGTGGGGGATCTTCGACGGCAGGTGGGCGAAGCCGCCCTCATCGAGCTCAAAGAGCTGGTCACCGATCCTGACCCTGAAGCGCCCCTTCAGGACGTGGATCGTCTCGTCCTGCTTGTGGTGCACGTGCAGTGGGGGCCCGCCTTCCGGTGCGACTTCGACGGTGAAGTAATCGAAAGCGCCACCGGTGTCCTCTCCGGTGACCTTAAAGACGAGGTCTCGTCCCGGGCCGGACTGCAGCCGCAGGCCCTCGTCCGCGCCCAGGACCGTGTGCTCAGTGGCGGTGCTCGTCATTGCGCGTCTCCTTTGTGAACCCTCGCGTGCGGATGCTAGGGTATTTGCAGTGTGCAAACAGTATGCCAGAGTATTTGCGGATGTCAAGTAGTTCTGAGAGCGAACCGAGGATCGCGCTCGAACTCGACGGGACGCCCGAGCCAAACCCGTTCACGCCGGGCGAGTTCGACGCTTGGCGTGGCATGCTGCGGGTGCATGCCACAGTCTTTCGAGAGCTCGAGCGCAGGCTGCAAGCCGATCACGGCTTCGGCGTCGACGCCTACGGGGTGCTGATCACACTCGTTAGTGCGCCCGGGGGCACGCTCACGATTGGAGAGCTGGGGGAGCGGCGCAACCTGAGTCCCAGCGGGGTCTCAAGATCGGTCGACCGGCTCGCGAAGATCGGTCTGGTGGAGCGGAGCGCCAACCCGGCCGACGGGCGCAGCCTGTTCGTGGGACTCACGCCGCAGGGCCTCGCCCGCCTACGCGCCGCACAGATAACCCACCACGCGGTCGTCCGCGAGCTGCTGCTCGACCACCTTGGTGAGCGAGATCTGAAGCGCTTGGGCGAGCTGTGGGAGAAGGCGATGCCCGGCTCGGTCTCGAGCCCTGTCTGGCCGCTGTAGCGAGCACAAACAGGCCGCGTTGCTCTCGCATCGATGCGGGCGCGTCGGCGGACGCCGCTCACGCTCTTGCATCGGACGAGCTGCAGCACTCACGGCCGCCATCGGCGTGGCGACCGCATCGCTCAAGAAGCAGCGTCTGGGGACCGGCCCAGCGCGCGCGGCGGCCCAAGCGACCTTCACTCGTAATCAAGGTCTCAACGCCGCTTCCGCGGGCGAAATCGCGGCGGTCAAGAAGGTTTTCAGACGTTGTCTACCGCTTTCGTGCGGGCTCCCACGTCGAGGGTGGGCCCTAAAGGGTGGGCCTACGAGTGAGCACTTCACTCCTTGGCACATTGCCGCGTCGAGCGAGCTCGGCGCGCTCGCAACAACGCACCTTGCCGCCCTCTTGCAGTCGTGGGTCGGCCCAGCTACTCAGCTCGCGGGACAAGCCCGACGAGCTGTTCGCTCTCGTCCCAAAGCCCGCGTGCCAGCGCCTGGTCGCTTGCCATCGAGGAGACCCGCGCCGGACGGCAGTTGGCGAAGTACTCGCCGGACACCGCGCCGGCCTCTTGGGCCGAGGCGAGGTAGACGAGCGTGCGAGCGCCCTCCTGCGGCGTGGCGAACGAGCGCGAGATCAACTTCCACCCGAGCTTCATCACCAGCGGCAGTTCGCGTCCCAGCTCGGTGCGCACGCCACCGGGGTGCAGGCAGTTGGCGACCACGCCAGATCCCTCCAGCCGGCACGCCAGCTCGCGTGTGAAGAGGACGTTGGCGAGCTTTGAGTTGCGGTAGGCGGCTTGTGGCGCCCATGAGCGTTCATCCTGCGGCAGCGTCTCAGGGTCGATGGAGCCCTTGCGATGCTCGATCGAGGAGGTGGTCACGACCCGCGCAGGCGCTGAGGCCCGCAGGCGATCGAGCAAGAGGTTGGTAAGCAGGAACGGCGCGAGGTGGTTGACCGCGAACGTCTTGCCGTGGCCGTCGGGCGTCAGCGGTCGCCGTGACGCGAGCGTGCCGGCGTTGTTGACCAGCACGTCGATGCGCGCGTGCCGCGCAAGCAGCCGCTGGGCCAGCGCACGGACCTCCTGCAGCGAGGACAGGTCGGCGACCTCGGGGTCGGCTGCCGTCCCTCCGGCCGCCTCGAGTTCCTCGGCCACGGTGGCGAGCCGCTGCGCGCTGCGCCCCATAGGCACGACGGTCGCGCCAAGACGCCCAAGCTCGATCGCGGCGGCCGCGCCGATCCCCGAACTCGCGCCGGTGAGCACCACCACCCGCCCGGCCATCTGCTCCGCGGCTTGCATCGCTCCGACAATACGCGGTGGCGAACCTCCGGCGTCGCTCGTGAAGCGCGTCGCGTAGGCGTCAGCAGACCCGCCCCGCGGTAGCGTTCCTCGCCGATGGGGCTAACGCTGCCGCCACCGACATCGTTCGATCGCTCAGACCTCGAAGCAGGGGTTCGCCGGATGAGCGTGGGATGAGCCGCGCCGCAGCGATCTGGGCCAGGTCCCGAGCGCCCCTGCCGTGTGTGTCGCGTTCCGCGCCGACCGACCGCCAACGCGAGCTGCTCGCCCGGTTTCGCGTGGCCTCCGCCGGGGAGCCTGCGCGGGTGCGGAGGGCGTCGTGCGAGCACTGCGCAGAGTGGTTCCCCGACGTCGATGTGACCTGATGCGCGGACTGGCGCTCGTCGACGTCTTCACCACGATGCCCTACCACGGCAATCCGGTGGCCGTCGTACTCGACGGCGAGGGCCTCGACGGCGGGCAGATGCAGCGCCTGGCCCACTGGATGAACCTGTCGGAGACCACGTTCCTACTGCCCGCGGGCGATCCCGAGGCGGACTACCGCCTGCGCATCTTCACCCCGGTGGCCGAGCTGCCGTTCGCCGGGCATCCGACACTCGGGAGCTGCCATGCCTGGCTCGCCCGCGGCGGTCGGCCCAAGCGCGAGGAGGAGATCATCCAGGAGTGCGGCGCAGGGCTGATCGCCGTGCGCCGCACGCCGGAGGGTCTGGCGTTCGGGGCGCCCGCACTCGTCCGCGGCGGGACCGTCGAGGAGCAGCTCATCGGGCGCCTCGCGTCCCTGCTGGGCATCTCGCGCGAGGAGGTAGTGGACTCCCAGTGGGTGGACAACGGTCCGGGCTGGGTGGCGGTGATGCTGGCGAGCGCCGAGCGCGTGCGCGCGCTCGAGCCAGGACTGATCGACCTCGACGTTGGTGTCGTGGGTGCGTATCCGCCCGGAGCCCCTGAGGCGTTCGAGGTGCGGGCGTTCTTCCCCAAGGACGGCTCCTACGTCGAGGACCCGGTGACGGGCAGTCTTAACGCCTCGCTCGCCCAATGGCTGATCACGAGCGGTCGGGCGAGCGCCCCCTACGTCGTCAGCCAAGGCACCGCGCGCGGGCGAGCCGGACGAGTCCACATCTCGCAGGATGCGGATGGGGGAATCTGGGTCGGAGGCGGGACGATCACCTGTGTGAGCGGCGAGGTGGAGATGTAGTTGAGTCCACGTGTATGCCATCGTGAACAGCCGTATGGCGTTCCGACGCAGACGGTTGGAGAGCGCACGGAGCCGTGCCGCTCGGTCGATCGACGTCTGGCGTCCGCCGCCGCGCTGCTGGTAATCGCGATGCAGCAGCCTTGTAGAGGGGGCCCGGATGGACCAACCTACTCAGGAAGAGCAGCTAAACGTCGATTGATCGCCCACCCGTTACAGCACCGTCTGCATTTCGATTGCGACGTACCGATAACTATCGCCGTTCTTCGCGACATGGCCGACGCCGGGCCAAGGGAAGTGGTAAGCGACGATCGGGATTTGGCCGCTCGCCGCCATGTCGAATAGGCGCAGCCTGGACACGACCCCCTGCTGCGGGTCAGTGTCGCGGGCGAACTCAGCGCGTGGGTTCTCCATTTGCAGCACAGGCCGGTGAGCGAGGTCGCCGGTATAGACGATCGAGCTACCCTGCGAGCTGATCACAAAGCTTGTGTGACCGACCGTATGGCCAGGCGTTGACAGCGATTGGATGCCTGACAGAACCTCCTGGCCGTCCTTCAGGAATACGATGCGGTCGAGCAACGGCAGCAGTGCGTCGCGGATTGGCCCAATGTAGTGGCCGATCGCCGGATCGGAGAGCTTGGCTTCGTCGGTCCAGTACTCGAGGTCGGCCTCGCTGATATGGATCTCGGCGTTGGGGAAGTTCGGCTTGCCGTCTTCGCCGACGAGCCCCCAGACATGGTCCGGGTGAGCGTGGCTCAACGCCAGAACGTCGATTGACGCGGGGTCGATGCCCGCGGCCCGAAGATTGGCGAGCAAGTGGCCGGTGCGCGGGCCGTAGATCTTGCGATATCCCATGCCGGTGTCGATGAGGACGAGCTTGGAGCCGGTGTTGACGACCACGGCATTTTGGTCGACCGTGAAGTCGTTTCTGTCGAGGAAATTGGCGGCGAGGATTGCGTCGATCCGCTCTTGACTGATGCCCCTGAACATCTCTTCGGTGAACGTGCCGAGCTTGAGCGGGCCATCAGAAACTACTGTGCATTCGAATCCGCCGAGCTTGAAACGGTAGGCGGCGGGTAGTTGCTCGTTCGCGATCGGGTGGGATGCCGGGGGCGGTTGCGGGCCGTTGCTCATTCGATCGTCTCCTCTGGACGGGTGGTATTGGCGGCCAGGCCTGGTCCGGCTAAGTGCGGGTCGAGTCGAGACCTGCGCAAGCTGGAGGAACCCAGAGACCGTCTGCGCCTTGACCGCGAGCGAGCCTGGACGCGACAGGATCGCGACGGCCGCGATCAGCGCAGGTTCCGAACGCGGTGTCATTTACCAAAGAATTGCTCCGACCGCCGCCGGCTCGCATCTATGAAACCCTTAGTCGGCCACGTCATCCGGCGTGCCGGCTGCGTCGTCCACCTCACGCCTGCCGAGACGGCTACGAAGGCTGAGCGCGCTCCTCGTTGAGCTTTTGGCGCTGCTCGACGAGCGACTGTAGTTGGTCGCTGACCTCGGTCGAGATGCGCTTGAGATCCCATTTGCTGAGGGTGATCAGGTGCATTGAGGAGGTTGCGATGACGTCGGCCGAACGCTTGCCGCCGGAGAGCATCCCCATCTCGCCGAAGACGTCGCCGGGCCCCAGCGACCCGATGACTTCGCCGCCCTTGATTACATCGGCGGTGCCGGTCTCGATGACGATCAAGTCGTAGGAGTAGTCGCCTTCGTGCACGAGCCGCTTGCCGGTCGAGACCGACGTCTCGCTCGCGAACACGCTCACCGTGTCGAGAGCCTTATCGGACAGCGACGAGAACAGCGGAATGGTCTTCAGATGATCGGGATCCATGATCTCTCAGACTTTCGCGATGGCGGTGGAAACGGATGGACGGAATACGACTTGGGGCGCGCAAGCCCCGACGAGGTGCACCCTACCGTCCCGAGCTGCGGTCGCGGCGGGTCACGCCTTGACCCAAGCTGGCGCTACGGACAGGCAGGCTCGGGCCACCGGCCCGCCTCGCTGGCGCTTTCGGAGTAGAGCAGACGCCTGAGCGAAGGCTGTGCAGACGCTCGCTTGGGACAACTTGCGAGCGTCTCGCCCAGCGCGTGCGAGACTCCTCCTTGGCCATGGCGAAGCGAGCGTCTGGCGCATCGGAACGCGGACAAGTGCTCGTCCTCCATCTCAGCACTGTCGGAGTCGACCGCCCGCGCGCTCGCTGTCTTGGGAGTGCGGTCGTCTTTGCGCATCTAAGCTGAGCATCGGCCGGTCTTCGCAGATCGAGCGCTAGCGGCAAGTTCGCTGCGCCCCGGGCTTACGCCACGATGATGTTGTGGACCTCGGCAATCTGCGGTTCACCCGGGTCCGCGCCGACCTCCTCGAGGATCGGCATTAGGCTCTGGCCGAACCTGTCGAACGACGCCTGCGACTCCCAGACATCGAAAACCTGCACGCCGCCGCCGGCGCCCACGAAGGCGCAGTGATACGACCGACCGGGAGGCGAGCCCTCCCCGGCCTCTTCGAGTTTTCGGACCCCCGCGTCGTACTGGTCCTTGGTGAAGGACGTGCCGGGGAAATAGATGCCCAGTGCCATGAGAGACTCCCTAGGGTTGGGGTCGGGGCGCCTACCCTAACGCAACGCTACGCTGGCCCACTCGCTCTTCGTCCTCTGCGATCGTCTGTGCGGCAGCATGGCTGACGCGCGCTCAGCTGTCGAAGCGGCGGCGAGACACAATGCGGTCCTCGCCCCGAACTCGAGTGGCCAACCCGCGCGCCTTATGCGTCGCAAGCGATCGCGCGGGAGAGCAGTAGCTCGCGTTCGCGCTCGTTGGCGCACAACTCGGCGGCGCGCTCGAACTCCTCGCGCGCCTCAGCCAGCCGCCCCAAGCGCACAAGAACGTCCCCACGCACGCTGGGCAGCAGGTGGTAGCCGCCCAAGGCGGGCTCATCGGCGAGCGAATCGACCAGCTCGAGCCCGGCCTCGGGACCGAAGGCCATGGTCACGGCCACAGCGCGGTTGAGCTCCACGACCGGGGAGCCGGTGAGCGCCGCGAGCCCGTCGTAAAGCGCGACGATTCTCGGCCAGTCGGTCTCCTTGAAGCTCGCCGCGCGCGCGTGACAGGCAGCGATCGCGGCCTGAAGCGTGTAAGGGCCCAGTGCGCCGCTGAGCTTCTCGGCACGCCGCAGCCCGGCAAGGCCGCGTTGCACGAGCAGATGGTCCCAGCGCGCCCGGTCCTGATCGGGGAGCAGCACCGGCTCCCCCTCCGGCCCGATGCGCGCCCGCAACCGCGAGGCCTGGAGCTCCATCAGGGCCAGCAGGCCTTGGGCCTCGGCCTCGCGGGGCATCAGTGCTGCAAGGATCCGTCCGAGGCGCAGGGCGTCCTCGCACAGGGCTGGGCGGATCCAGTGCTCGCCGGCGGTCGCCGAGTAGCCCTCGTTGAATACCAGGTAGATCACCTCGAGCACGGCCGACAGACGCTCGGCCAGCTCGTCGCGGCCGGGGACCTCAAATGGCACGTGTGCCTCCCCGAGGGTGCGCTTAGCGCGAACGATTCGCTGCGCGACCGCGCCCTCGGAGACGAGAAACGCGCGCGCGATCTCTGGCGTCGAGAGGCCACCGAGCAGACGCAGCGTCAGCGCGACGCGCGCCTCCCGGGACAAGACCGGATGACACGTCATGAAGATCAGGCGCAGGACGTCGTCCTGAAAGTCGTCGACCGGTGCGGCCAGGTCGGGGCGGTCGAGCTGCTGCAGGGTTTCCAGCTCGCGCCCGATCAGCTCGTGCTTGCGCTCGAGTGTGATGCGTCGGCGCAGTGCATCGATGCCACGGCGCTTGGCGGTGGCCATGAGCCATGCGCCCGGCTTGTCCGGGATCCCCGACTCAGGCCATTGCTCGAGCGCCGCGACGAGCGCGTCCTGGGCCAGGTCCTCAGCCACCGCCACGTCGCGCAGGATGCGAGTCAGCCCGGCTATCAACCGGGCCGACTCGATGCGCCAGACGGCGTCGATCGCACGGTGGGTGGCCGACAGCGTCACGCGCCTAACTCTGGGCGGCCCGCTCGCGCAGCCGCTCGTTGGCCTCGCGGAGCTCCGGCGTCAGCTGCTCGCCGAAGTCGTCGGCCTCGAAGATCTGGCGCAGCTCGATCTCGACACCGCCGTCGAACGGCGCGCGCTTTAGCCACTCGATCGCCTCCTCGCGCGACGCGCACTGCCAGATCCAATAGCCCGCGATGAGCTCCTTGGCCTCGGTGAAAGGACCATCGACGACGGTGCGCTCGCTGCCCTTGAAGCGGACCCTTGCCCCCTTGGAGGTCGGGTGCAGGCCCTCGCCGGCCAGCATCACGCCTGACTTGACCAGCTCTTCGTTGTACTTCGTCATCGCCCCCAGATCCTCGGTGCTGGGCATCTCGCCCGCCTCGGACTCGGGGCTCCCTGGGACCAGAACCATGAAACGCATTTGTGTCTCCTTGTGGTGGATGAGGTGGTTTCTACCCGCACGTCGAACGAGATCGGCCGAAATCGACACGCCCGGCATTTTCTTCTTGTTCGACGTCCGCCACCGGGCCGGGCTTGGTGCAGGCGTACATGAGCTGGCGCAGCCAACTCGCTTCTGCTTCCGCGGATGACCGAGCGTCTGAGCAAGAGCCATGCTGACGCTCGCTTAGGCGAAAAGCAGCAGTCGTACGGGCCAGCCGCCCGGGAGCTCGTTGCATGAGACGTAGCACGGGCGTCGCACTTATCGTTGGAGCTCGAGGCCTCCAAGCCGACGCGGGGACTCGAACCCCGGACCGTTCGTTACGAGTGTGTCGAGGGCTGTGATGTCGGCGTCCGCGCGGCCGCCGTGACGGCGGGGCCCGCCGGTTCGCCCCTTAAGCTGGCCGCATGCTCGCGTGCGTGCTCATGCGTCGCGCCTGCCCGCGGCCGGGGGTCGGTGTTCGCCTCCTGACAGCGGCGTTGCTTGCGCCCCTGCTGCTCGTGCCCGGCAGCGCCCGGGGGCAGACGGCCTATGTCACCGGGACGATCATCGGCAAGGTCACCCCCATCGACACAGCCACGAACACCGCTGGTCCACCGATCGCCGTCGGCTCAGAGCCGGTAGGAATCGCGATAACACCCGACGCCAGCACGGCCTATGTCGCGAACTTCGCCTCCAACTCGGTGACGCCGATCGACACGGCCACGAACACCGCGGCCCCGGCGATTGCCGTCGGTTCACAGCCGGTCGGAATCGCAATCACACCGGACGGCAAGACAGCCTACGTCACCAATCGCGGGGGCAACTCGGTAACACCGATCGACACGACCACGAAGACGGCGGGCACCCCGATCCCGATCTCGGTGGCATTCCCCTTCGCAATCGCGATCACGCCCGACGGCAGGACGCTCTACGTGGGCGGTGAAGGCAACGACGCGATCGCCGTCATCGACACCACCACGAACACCGTCGTGAACGTGGTCTCGCTCACGACGCCCTCGGCGTCGATCGCGATCACGCCCGACGGGAAGACCGCCTACGTCGTCGGTTTCGGGGGCGTCGTCACGCCGATCGACACCGCCACGAACGTCGCCGGTGCTCCGTTTGCAATCGGTACCGCTCCGTTCGGGATCGCGATCTCCCCCGACGGGCAGAAGGCCTACGTGGTCAACGAATTCAGCAACAGCGTCACGCCCTTTCTGACGGCGACGAACACCGCTCTGGCGCCGATCTCTACCGGCCCCGGCCTGCCGGTCGACGACGCGATCACGCCGGACGGAAGGACGCTCTACGTGACCAACACGAACGACGGCAAAGGCGGCTCGGAGGACGCCGTGACGGCGATCTCGACCACCACGAACACCATCGTGGGTTCACCGATCGCGGTCGGTGGACTGGCGTTCGAGGTCGCGATCGCCCCCGCCCAGGCGCCGATCGCGGCGTTCGTCGCGCAGGCCGCGACACTCGGCGGGGCGACGAGCTTCGACGCGTCCGCGTCGAGCGACGCGCGCGGCTCGATCGCGACATATCGATGGGAATTCGGCGACGGAACCGGCGAAACGACCGCGTCGGCGACCACGAGCCACACCTACGGCGCGCCGGGCACATATGCGGCGCGGTTGACGGTCAGCGATAGCGAAGGCTGCTCGACGACGTTCGTCTTCACCGGACAGACGGCGTTGTGCAACGGCTCGGGTCGGGCGAGCATCGTCGAGCCGGTGACGGTTGCATCCCCGGGCTCCACGTCGCCGGCCGCCGCGAGAACGCCGGCGCCGATCGTCAGCCAGCTCCGCGCCCGCTCGCGCTGTGTCTCTCGCGCGCAGCTCGCCGGCGCGCCGAGCTCGGGGGCGGGCGGGCTCGCGTTCTCCTACACGCTCAACGAGCCGGCGAGCGTGCTTTACGTCGTCAAGCGTCGCGACGGCAGTCCCGGACGCCGCACGTGCGGACCCGCGCCGGGCCGAGCTTCGGGCAGCTACAGCGAAATCGGCGGTCTCGTCGGCCCGGGCGCGACCGGCATCAACGGCGTCACGCTAGGCACAGCCGCCCGCGTGTCGGCGCCGCATGGTCGCACCGGGCGGACGATCCGGCTGCACCTCGCCCGGGCTGGGATGGCGACGGGCTGGCACAGCGTGACGCTCGCGCAGATCGCACAGGGCAAGCAGCTCGCACCCGGAACCTACGTGCTGCTCGTGCGAGCTACGGATTCCGCCGGTCAGCGCTCGAACGATGCGACGGTCAAGTTCTTCGTCGTGACCGGCTGACGCTCGCCGCGAGCGCCCGATCGTAGAAGGGTGGAGCGCGTTGTGTGAGACGCAGCCCGAACGCCGCACGCATCGATGGACCTCGAGGATCCCCAAGCCGACGCGGGGACTCGAACCCCGGACCCCTTCATTACGAGTGAAGTGCTCTACCAGCTGAGCTACGTCGGCGAGATGTCCTACAAATCTACCCGCTTGTCGGCTCGCCGGAACGCCTGTCGGCGAGCGAGTCCACGTCATCTCGTGAAGCGAAGGTGCGGAGAGCTTCGGACGCGGCGAGAATCGGCGAGCGCCGGGCCGCTCGGGCCTCCGCTCGTCGGGGCGGTTTCCGACTCGGCGCGCGAGCATGGCTCGCGAGGGCCTGGTCGAACGAACGGCGTCGAGCACATAGGACGCCGCCGGATCGGTCTCCGACGGCGTCCTATGTCGGGAGGGCTATTTGCGTTTTGCCGGCCGTTTGGTGGTCCGTTTGGCAGCGGCTTTCGTGGTGCGTTTCACAGGACGTTTGACCGCGCGTTTGGTTGTCGCCCTGGCTTTCGTTTTCGGTTTCGCTTTCGCTTTGACCGCGCGTTTGACGGTGGATCGTCCAGCTCCCGCAGAGCGGGTGCTTTTTTTCCTGGTGCTCGGTTTTGTTTTGACGGGCACGAATGCTCCCTCCAATGTCCGGGGCTAAGACCACAGGCTCGACACCCGCGGCCCTTCGGGTCGCACGTTGAACCCGACGCCATGTTCGTGCCTGCGGCGGACGGACCGACACGCAGAGCGCGATCTGGAGCGCGAGCGACCTGCTCGACGGGCTAGGTCGGCGAGGGCGCCGGCGCGAGCGCCGCGAGCTCGGCCAGCAGCGACTCGCCGTGCTTCTCGCAGAAGGCGGGGCCGATGCCGCGCACCTGCAGCAGCTCGTCGGCGCTCTGCGGGCGGCGGCGGAGGACGTCCTCGAGCACGGCGTTCGCTGCGACGGTGTAGGCGGGCCTGCCCTCCGCGCGCTTCCAGCGCCAGGCCCGCAGGCGCTCGAAGCTCGTCTCGTCCACGGGCTCACGCGCATCGGCGGGCTCGCGGAGAGCGGCTGCTCGGGCTCCGACCGCCCCGGCCGTCGCTCGCCCCGCGCTGCGTCGATGCGAGCGCGCGAGCGGCGCGCTGACCGCCTGCTGCAGCGCGGCGTCGGGCTCGCACACGTCACAGCAGCGCACGCTCGCGTGGGTCTGCTCGCGATCGCCGAAATGATCGAGGATCTGGCGCCGGCGGCAGCGCTCGCCGTCTGACATGTAGCGCTCGATCGACCTGTAGGAGTCCCACGCGCGATCCCTGGCAGCCTTGATCGCAAGCCACGCGCGGCGCGGGCTGCCCGCGCCGGTGAGCGTCACGAGCAGTCCCCCCTCGGCGCCCGGCTGCAGCTGCAGGGCGCCCGCGCGCTCGGCGATCGACAGCAACACGCGCTCGCGCTCGCTCAGCTCACCGTGGCCGACCTCGACGACTCCCTGCTCGGCACGCGCGCGCAGCCGCGTCACGTAGCCGCGCACGTCGTCCACGCTCGTCTGGCGCTCACCGATGAAGCGGATCAACCGTCCGAGGTCCATCCGCGCGGCCAACAGCAGCGCGCGCGCCGGCGCGCCGTCGCGACCGCCCCGCCCCGCCTCCTGGTAATAGGCCTCGAGGCTCGTCGGCAGCGCCCAGTGGGCGACCGTCCGCACGTCGGCCTTGTCGACGCCCATGCCAAAGGCGTTCGTCGCGACCACGACCTCCGCCCTGCCCTCCATGAACGCCGCCTGGCTGTCGCGTCGCGCCTCGGGCGTCATCCCGGCGTGGTAGGCCACGGTCGCGATGCGCTCGCCGGCGATCCGCTGCGCGAGCGTCTCGACGTCCCTGCGGGTCCCGCAATACACGATCGCCGGCCGCGCGCGCTCGTCGCCCAGCGCGCACATCAGCGCCGCCCACTTGCGCTGCAGCGCGCCCTTGCCCTCGACGCTCACCACATCGAAGCTGACGTTCGGCCGGTCAAAGCCCGAGCGGATCGACACCCAGTCGCGCAGCCCCAGCCGCTGCGCGATCTCCTGCGCCACGCGCGGCGTCGCCGTGGCGGTCGTCGCCATCACCGCCGGTCGGCCAAGCGACGCGATCGCGTCCCCCAGTCGCAGGTAGTCGGGGCGAAAGTCGTGCCCCCACTCGGCCACGCAATGCGCCTCGTCGACGACGAACAGCGCCACCGCGCGGTGCGCGAGCGCGTCGCGAAACGCCGCCGACGCGAACCGCTCGGGCGCTGCCAGCACGAGCTGGCTCGCACCGGACTCGATGTCGCGCAGCGCCTGCGCGTTGTGGCCGTCGGCCATGCCCGACGCGAGCATGCTCGCGCGCACGCCGGCGCGCTGCAGCCTGCCCAGCTGATCGGCCATCAGCGCGATCAGCGGGCTGACGACCACGACCAAGCCGCCGCCGCCGAGCGCCGGGAGCTGGTAGCACAGCGACTTGCCACCGCCGGTCGGCATCACCACCAGGCTGTCGCGGCCCTGCAGCGCGGCGCCCACCGCCTCGCGCTGCCCGGGCCGGAAGGCGCTCAGGCCAAAGCGCGCCAGCAGCCGCTCGGGCGCGTCTGACAGGAGATCTCCCGCCGGTGCTCGCTTGGCTGCGCTCGCCTGCATCTCCCAGACGCTACCCGCGCTCGCGGCCGGGACCCGCCTGGGCGCTGCACCGCGCGCCGGCCAGCGCCGCGCCAACCCCTCCGGGCCGCCCTCGGCGGCCCCATCATCATCATCGTCCTGCCGAGCGTCCCGCCGTGCCCCTGCGCTCCCACACGACGCTCGCGCCCGACCACGGCACGAGCGTCACGGCGCGGCGCCGCGTCCACTCGCCGTTGCGCGACAGGCGGCGCTCGGGCAGGCTCGGTGTCAGCTCACGCAGGATCGTGCGCAGCATCAGCCGCATCTCCAGCTGGGCGAACGACGCACCGATGCAGCGCCGGATGCCTCCCCCGAACGGAATCCACGCGAACGTGTCCGGCGCCCTGCCGACGAAGCGCTCGGGCCGGAACTGCTCGGGCGCGTCGTAGACGCGCGGGTTGCGACCGGTCAGGTAGATCGACGCCGCCACATGCGTGCCCGCGGGCAGCGCATAGTCGCCGAGCTGCAGCTCCTGGCGCAGTTCGCGCACGACGATCGGCACGACAGGGCGCACGCGCATCGTCTCGTTGACCACAGCGGTCATGTACTCGCCCTCATCGCCATCGGCGTCGACCTCCGCGGTCAGCCGCTCGAGCGCCGCGGGGTGGCGCACCAGCCGCTCGAACGCCCAGGCCACCGACGTCGCCGTCGTCTCGTGGCCGGCGAGCAGCAGCGTCACGAGCTCGTCGCGCAGCTCGGCGTCGGTCAGCCCGTCGCCGGCCTCGTCGGTCGCCTGCAGCAGCAGCGAGAGGATGTCCGCGCGCTGTGCGAGGTCGCCCTCGCCGCGGCGCCGCGCAAGCTCGTCGTAGATCAGCGCGTCCAGGCGATCCAGAGCCTGCCCCGCCGCTCCCGCGGGGCGTTCGGGCGCGCGGCTGGAGATCAGCGCCCGCAGGATCGTCCCAAGGTGCAACGGCTCGATCAGCTCGCCGATCGCGATCCTCAGCTCGCGCATCCGCTCGGCTTCCACACCGAAGACCGCCCGCAGGATCACCTCCAGCGTGATCTTGCGCGTGCGCTCCTGCACCGGCATCGCCCGGCCCAACGGCCAGCCCGCCATGTCGCGCTCGGTCGCCTGCACGATCACGTCCTCGTACTCGCGCATGCGCTCGCCGTGAAACGGCGGCAGAAGGAGCTTGCGCTGGCGCATGTGCCGCGGGCCTGTAAGGATCAGCACCGAGCTCGGGCCGACCACCGCGGCGACCGGCGAGTTCGCCGCGGCCGACGGAGCCACATCGCCGGGCGCCGTCATCAGCGTCTTGACCGCCGCCGGGTCGCTGATCATCACGAGGCTTCGCCCGCTCGGCGCGAACGTGATCGTGAAAGTCTCGCCCAGCCGCCGCGCGCAATGGTCCATCAGCCAGGTCGGCGCGCTCGCCCAGGCGAGCGTCTGCGCGACGGCCGGCATCTTCGGTCCCGGCGGCCGCGGCGGCGCGCCCTGAGCCGCAGAGCCCGCCTGCGCGCCCTGCGCTCCCGCCGCCAGCTCCGGCGTCGTCGCGCTCATCCTCACACAGCCTACCCCTCCTCCGCGCCCCCGCCGCTCGGCGGCGTTCAGCGCAGCGTCGCGCGCCCGCCAGATCGCGGCGCGCCCGTGCCCGGGCGTCGCGCGATCCCGCCGCCGCGTCGCGCGCTCGCGTGCTCGGCCAGCGCGGCGGCCACCCGCCCGCGCACCCGCTCGACCTCCTGCGCCGAGAGCGTCGCGTCGCGCTTGGCGAGGTACCCGAGCAGCATCCGCGCGGGGACGACGCGCACCCCCTTGCGCATCGCAAGCGGCCGATCGACCCACGCACGGCTGAACACGATCAGCGGCTCGACGTGCACGCCCGAGACACGTTCGATCGCCTTCTGCTGGGCGTGCGCCTGGCGCAGCGTGGCACCGTGCACCCGCCGCACCCTCACCGGCTCGCTGCGGCTCTTGGTCTCGAGCGTGAACACACCCGCCGGGCCGATCAGGATGTGGTCGACGTTGCCGCGGCCCAGGCTCGCGTCGTGGATCACCCGCCACTGCTCGCCCGGGAGCTCCTCGAGCAGGCTCCCGACCTCCTCCTCGCCGGTCGCACCGCGATCGCGCCTGGCCACGAGCGGCAGCACGTAGCGCCAGACCACGAAGATCGTCGCGAGCAGCGCCACCTCCGAGCCCAGGAAGCGCACGTCGCGTAGGCCGAAGGTCCGCCCCAGCAGGGCGGTGGCGACGGCCAGCACGCCGAGCGCCGCCAGCGTGCGCAAGCGCAGCCGCTCGACGACAGCGCGCGCGTGCTGTCCGGCCGTTCGGCGGGTGGGGTCGCTGCCGGCTATGTCCATCTCGGCACCCTCATCGGTCGGTCACGCGCTTCATCGTCCCCTGCTCATCGGTCAATCCGCCGCGACTGTTGAGCGGCGCCTGCCCGGCACTGATTTTGCCGCAAAAAGCGTGGAAGCTGGCACGGTCGCCTAAAGGCGGCGCCGGCGAGCGTCGAAGTCACACGCAGGTCGCCGATCCCCCGGTCGTCGACCGAGCAAGGACGCTCAAGATGATCGACCGCCCCGCCGCCCTCCCGCCACCAGACGTCTGCGTGCTGCTACGCACGCACGCCGAGCAGCACTGGCTCACGCGCGAGGTCGTACCGCTGCTGCGCGAGCTCCAGCATGGCGACCCGCTGCCCGAGGAGGAGCTCGGCGCGCCCCTCGCCTACCTCGAGGCGCTCTGGATCGAGGCCTGCCGCCGCGCGCTCGAGACCGACGCCGCGTTCGCCGAGCTGGCTCCTGCGAGCACCCCGCGGGACCGCGCGCACGCACCGCAGGACTCCCTGCAGGATCAGGCGCGTCGCTACCACGGCGCGGTGCGCGCGCTGCGCCTGGGCCTCGCCGACCAGGTGGCTCGGCTGATCGCGACCGCCGACCTCGACTTCACCGGCGAGCCGATCGCCGATGTGCTGTCGCGCGAAGCGGCGCGCCACGAAGCCGATTGCATACGCTCCGGCCGGTGGCGCCCCGGTTTGACCTACAGTCGCATTCGACGCACTCCGACGGCGAGCTGAGCGCCTCGGACGTCGTCCAGCGCGCCGCCGAGGCCGGCGTCACGCTGCTCGCGCTGACCGACCACGACACGGTCGACGGCGTCGACGAGGCGCTCGCGGCCGGCGAGCGACACGGCGTCGAGGTTGTACCCGCGGTCGAGATCTCGGTCGTCGACGACGGCGCCGCGCCGCCGCGCGAACTGCACGTCGTCGGCTACCGCATCGCGCACAACGACGCCGCCTTCGCGCGCGCGCTGACCGAGTTCCTCGCCGACCGCGAGCACCGCACGCTGCGCATGGCCACGGCGCTGCGCGAGCTCGGCTTCGAGCTCGACGAACAGGAGATCTCGGCGCGCATCGCCGCCGGGCAGCCGATCGGCCGCCCCCACCTGGCGGCGGCCGTGCTCGCCGCACCGGCAAACGCGCGGCGGCTGGCCGCCGAGCAGATCGACGACATCGGCTCGCTGATCAGGACGTACCTGGTCGAGGGCCGGCCCGCGTTCGCGCTGCGCCAGACGCCGACCGCAAACGCGGCCGTGGCGGCGATTCACGCGGCCGGCGGCGTCGCCGTCTGGGCGCATCCCTTCTGGGACATCGAGCGCCCCGCGGAGGTGCTGGCGAGCATCGAGCGCTTCCGCGCGCTGGGAATCGACGGCGTCGAGGCCTTCTACGTCACGCACACGCGCGAGCAGACCGAGCTGCTGGCTCACCGCTGCGCGGAGCTCGGGCTGCTGTCGACCGGCTCGTCTGACTTCCACGGGCCCGACAACCGCCTGTTCTCGCGCTTTCTGGCGTTTCAGACCTACGGGCTGGAGGCCGACCTCGGCCCGATCGCCGCGCTGCCTAGCAGCTCGGCCAGCCGGTAGGCGAGCGCCTCCAGCGCGAGCTCTTCGCCGACGTTGAGCGCGAGGCTCAGACGCGCGTCGGACACGAGCTCGATCGCCTCCCTGACACGCACGCCGTCGCGCCCCTGCGCGTCGCGCTCGATCTGCGCGCGCCGATCGACGGCGTGGATCAGCTCGGGGGCACCCGCGCACACGCACAGCATGTCGCGCAGCCACAGCTCATCCAGGCGCAGCGCCAGGTCGAGCGCGCTCGTGCGCGCGCGCCGTTCGCTGCGCCGCCTGGCGTCCTGCGCTTCGCGCTCCAGGCGTCTGCGCTCGCCGCGCGCCGCGAACTGCAGCTCGCGCTCGGCGCGCTGCTCCACTCGCTCGCCGGCGCTCGCACCCGCGGCGCGCGCGATCTCCAGCAGCGCAAGCCACCGCGGCTCGCCGCTGTCCTCGCAGAGCACCGAGCGCATCAGCTGCTCCACCCCCGCCCTGAGCGCCTGGCCCTCCTCGCCCGCCAGCCGCTGGGCCAGGCGGCCGTCACCCAGCGCAAGCCGCGCGCACGCGCGCGCACGCTCGCGGTCGGCACACTGCACGCGATCCGCGATCCGCTCCGCGGGCAGCGGATCGAAGCGCACGTGCTGACAGCGCGATGCCACCGTCGCGAGCACGTCCTCCAGGCGATCCGTGAGCAGCAGCAGGTGCACGAACGCCGGCGGCTCCTCGAGCGTCTTGAGCATGCGGTTGGCGGCCTGGTCGTTCATCGCATGCACGTCCTCGAGCACGAACACGCGCCGCGCGGCCTCGAACGGCGTGCGCGCGGCGGCCGCCACGACGGCCTCGTCGACGTCGCCGACGAGCATTTCGGCGGCCCCGCTCGGCGCCACCCACGTCACGTCGGGATGGCTGTCCCGCGAGATCCGCTGCGCGACCACGTCCGCCTGATCGCGCTCGCCGGCGAGCAGCGCCGCGGCGAACGCGCGCGCCACGTCGCGCTTGCCGCTCCCGGCGGGACCGTGGAACAGGTAGGCGTGCGAGGGACTGCCTCCGGGCGCGAGCGCCGGCCCGAGCACCGCTCGCGCGTGCGCATGCGCCTCGATCCCGGGGAGCTGCAGCGCTGGGTCGACGGACATCACCTCGGGCATGCTAGAGCCGCTACGGTCAGCCTCGTGCGCGCCGGGCGACTGATCACGATCGAGGGGCTCGACGGCGCCGGCAAGAGCACGCTCGCGCAGGCGCTCGCCACGGAGCTCGCCGCGCGCGCCATGGCCGTCGAGCTCCTGCGCGAGCCGGGCGGCGTCGAGCTCTCAGAGCGCATCCGCGCGCTCGTGAAGGACCCCGCGCTTGCGATCTCGCCGCAGGCCGAGGCGCTGCTCTATGCCGCCGCTCGCGCGCAGCTGGTGACCGAGCGCGTCCAACCGCTGCTGAATGCCGGCACGACCGTGCTGCTCGACCGCTTCGTCGACTCCTCGCTGGCCTACCAGGGGGGCGGCCGCGAGCTCGGCGTGGACGCTGTGCGCGCGGTCAACCTACTCGCCACGCACGGCCTGAAGGCCGACCGCACGCTGCTGCTGACCATCTCCCCGGCGGCCGGTCGCGCGCGCCTGCGCGAGCGCGCGCTCGCACCTGACCGCTTGGAGCGCGAGGACGCCGGCTTCTTTCAGAGGATCGCCGACACATACGCGCAGCTTGCCCGCTCCGAGCCGCAGCGCATCCGCTGCATCGACGCCGAGCAGACGCCCGAGCGCGTGCTCGGCGACGCGCTGCTGGCCCTCGAGGACCTGCTGCCGGCCGCCCCGCGGTGACGCGGGCTCCAGGCGGATGGGCGCGGCGGCCTGGGACCGGCGCCGTCTGCGCTGACTAGCATGCTCGCGAGATGCTCTCCCTGAGCCACCGACTTCCGGCTCGCGCGCTGGCGCTCGCCTGCGCGCTCATCGCCTTCTCGCCGGCCAGCCCGGCTCAGGCCGAAGCTGCGAGGACGTTTAGCCGCGCCACGAGCACGACCACGGGCGTGTCCGGCGGCGCGATCGCGATCGCGATCGTGGCCGCCGTCGTGGCGATCGGCTGCCTGGCCTGGGCGGTGGCACGACGCCGCGCCCTGGAGCCGCGCTGGCTGCTCTCGCTGCGCCACACGCTCGCCGAGGCGGGCTTTCGCGCGTCGGAGACGTGGGCTGAACTGGGCGACTGGCTGCGGCTCGGGCGCTAGCCGGGCCGGGTCAGGCAGGGCGGTCTCGACGGTCTCCCGACGACCGTCGCGGGCCCGTCGCGGGGCATGCGAGAGGGCCCTCGAGCTTCTAAAATAAGGGGTGGTCTGCTCATGCGTTCTGTCCGGTCGTGGAGGGAGGATGACCGGCCCGACAAACAGCTTTGTGAGCGTCCGCGTCGCCGGCGCAGAGAGAGGAAAAGCCATGGACCCGACCCCGCACTCGACCATCTCCCAGCAGACAGCCCCCGGCACGGCGCTCACGGTCAAACGCCTGTTCACGTCGCCGCACACGCACCCGTTCGACGCGGTGGAATGGGAGCTGCGCGACGCGCACATCGGCCACGGCGACAAGGTCGCCTTCGAGCAGAAGGACGTCGAGTTCCCCAAGGGCTGGTCGCAGAACGCGACGAACATCGTCGCGCAGAAGTACTTCCGCGGGCAGCCGGGATCGCCGGAGCGCGAGCGCTCGGTCAAGCAGATGATCGGGCGCGTGGCCGGCACGATCGCCGGGTGGGGCCGCGAGCGGGGCTACTTCGCCAGCGACGATGACGGCGACGCCTTCGAGGCCGAGCTGACGCACATCCTGCTGCACCAGATGGCCGCCTTCAACTCGCCGGTGTGGTTCAACGTGGGGTGGCACCCGGTGGGCGACCCGAAAAATCAGGCGAGTGCGTGCTTCATCCTCTCCGTCGAGGACACGATGGAGTCGATCCTCGACTGGAACACCAAGGAGGGGATGATCTTTCGGGGTGGTTCGGGTTCGGGTATCAACCTCTCGAAGATCCGGGGCTCGATGGAGCCGCTCAGCCGCGGCGGCACGGCGTCGGGACCGGTCTCGTTCATGCGCGGAGCCGACGCGTGGGCTGGCTCGATCAAGTCCGGTGGCGGCACCCGTCGCGCGGCCAAGATGGTCGTGCTAGACGTCGACCACCCCGACATTCGGGAGTTCATCTGGTGCAAGGCCAAGGAGGAGGACAAGGCAGCCGCCCTGCGCGACGCCGGCTTTGACATGTCGATCGACGGCGAGGGCTTCTTCTCGATCCAGTATCAGAACGCGAACAACTCGGTACGCGTTACTGACGAGTTCATGCGTGCGGTCGAGGAGGACGGCGAGTGGCAGCTGATCGCCCGCAGCACCGGCGAGCCGACTGAGACCGTGCGTGCTCGAGAGCTGATGGCGGAGATCGCCGAGGCCGCGTGGCGCTGCGCCGACCCTGGAGTGCAGTACGACACGACGATCAACCGTTGGCACACGAACCCAAACACTGGACCCATCACGGCGTCTAATCCGTGCTCGGAGTACCTCAGTATCGACGACTCGGCCTGCAACCTCGCCTCGCTGAATCTCATGAAGTTCCGCCGCGACGATGGCACGCTGGACGTCGCCTCGTTCGAGCACGCGGTCGACATCGTGCTCCTGGCGCAAGAGATCATCGTCAGCCCTTCCAGCTACCCCACCGAGCAGATCGCCAGCAACGCACGGGCCTACCGCCAGCTCGGCCTCGGCTATGCAAATCTCGGCGCGTATCTCATGGCAGACGGCGTGCCATACGACTCCGACGCCGGCCGGGGCACTGCTGCGTCACTAACTGCACTCATGACTGGGCGCGCCTACCGACGGTCGGCTGAGGTCGCGGCCGCGCTCGGCCCTTACGAGGGATACGCCATCAACCGCGAGGCCCACAACCACGTGATGGCGATGCACCGTGATGCTGCGTACGCGATCGACGACGACAGCTGCGCCGACGGCGAGTTGCTCGCCGCTGCTCGCCGTTCATGGGACGAGGCACTGCAGCTCGGCGAGCGCAGCGGCTACCGCAACGCGCAGGCCACCGTGCTCGCGCCCACCGGGACCATCTCGTTTCTGATGGACTGCGACACGACCGGCGTGGAGCCCGACTTCTCGCTGGTCAAGTTCAAGGAGCTGGTCGGTGGCGGGCAGATGACGATCGTCAACCGAACCGTTCCGCTGGCGCTGCAGACGCTCGGCTACTCAGAGCAGCAGGTCGAGCAGATCGAGGCGCACTTGGCCGAGCACGGCACGATCATCGGAGCGCCCGGCCTTGTCGAGGAGCACCTGCCGGTGTTCGACGTCGCGGTCGGCGAGCGCGCGATCTCGCACATGGGCCACCTGGAGATGATGGGCGCGGTGCAGCCGTTCGTCTCGGGGGCGATCTCGAAGACTGTGAACCTTCCCCAGGACGCGACGGTCGAGGACATCGCCGACGCCTACACCCAGGCGTGGCGGCTGGGAGTCAAGGCGCTGGCGATCTACCGCGACGGGTCGAAGACCGCCCAGGCACTGCGCACCGACGCTCAGACAGGTAAGGACGCCCAGGCCGAGACGGATGTCGACGCGCTCGTGGCAACCGCCGTCGAGAAGGCGCTCGCCGAGGCGGGGCCGCGGCGCAAGCGCATGCCCCGCGAGCGTCAGTCGATCACCCACAAGTTCTCGATCGGCGGGCACGAGGGCTACATCACCGCAGGGATGTACGAGGACGGCAGCGTCGGCGAGATCTTCCTCACCGACATCGGCAAGGAGGGCTCGACGCTGCGCGGGATGATGAACTCGTTCGCGACGGCGATCTCGATCGCGCTGCAGTACGGCGTGCCGCTGGAGACGCTCGTGCGCAAGTTCAGCTACATGCGCTTCGAGCCCGAGGGGGTCACCGGGAACCCCGAGATCCCCTTCGCCAAGTCGATGCCCGACTACATCATGCGCTGGCTGGCCTCGCGCTTCCTGGACACAGACGCCCAGGAGGAGCTCGGCATCCTCACACCCGCCGTGCGCGCGCGCAAAGCGGCCCAGGAGGCCGTCCAGTCCGTGCAGGTGTCAGACACGGCCGGACCGGGCAACGGACACGATGCCCAGGCGAGCGACCAATCGCCCGAGGCGTCGGGCGGCAACGGCGGCTCCGAGGCTCCCTCGGCCGCGCTCACAGACAGCCCGCCGGTCGTCCCGGCGCGCCTGCACGGGCTAGACCTCGGACCGGCGTGCAGCCAGTGCGGGGGGATGATGCAGCGCACGGGCAGCTGCTACACGTGCTCTTCCTGCGGCAACAACACCGGCTGCGGCTGAGGCGGCGCTCAGCCGCGGTGCAGCATGCTTTCCTGCTCGCGTTTGATCAGCTCATCTGACTCGCGCTTGAGTAGCTCCTCGGTTTCGCGCTTTTCCATCCACGTGACGAACGGGTCGCGCGGGATGGTGGGCGCGCCGATCATCGCCGGGTCGTGGCGACTCGCTTCGCTGTGCCGCCCATAAGCTGAGCGCGAGAACGGCACGTAATCGCTTGATGAGATACGCCGCTGTGAGCGGCGGCTTGCGAACAGTCCCATGTGATTTTCCCCCTGACTGGATCGTCCATGCGTTGTCTGTGCTGGCGGTTCGATAAAGACCGTAGACTGGGCCGCCTGGACGCGGTCGCTTCGTCGGATCGACCGGCCAGCGCAGAGGGCGAGGATGCAGGACCCGTGGGGAGATGTCCAGAAATCTGGACAAACGATGTACGCGCGAGCGCGTGTCCAGGGTGCCACCCCCGCATGGCCGTTCAGATCGACGACGCCATGCAGTGCTCGGCGTCCTCGGTCGCTTGCGTGGCCAGCACGCCTGGGACGCGCGGCTAGCATCAACGCATGGCAGCCGAGCAGCCCGCCGCGCCGTCGCTGCAGTCCCCGCTCGGGGGCGGGTGCCTATGCGGCGCCGTGCGCTATGAGGTCACCAAGCCCCTGTCGACGGCTCGCTACTGCCACTGCACGCGCTGCCAGCGACGCACCGGGACGGCGTCGTCGGCCAACGGGCTAGTTCCGCGGGCGGGCTTTCGGCTGGTGAGCGGCGCGTCGGAGATCCGCTCCTACACGCCTCCTGCGCCGGGGGTTCCCAAGCTGTTCTGCGCCAGTTGCGGATCGGCGCTGTTCAGCGGCGATCCGTTCACCGACGAGCAGATCGTGATCCGCCTGGGCACGTTCGACGCAGACCCCGGCCTGCGGCCGCAGTACCGGCAGTTCGTCGCCTACGCCGCCCCCTGGGAGGCGATTCCAGACGACGGGCTCCCGCGCTATGACGAGCGACCCGAAGCCTGAGCGCCCGCCCGGCGGCGCACCGATCGGCACACGCCCAGAGGCCGCCGCCACGACGGCCGCTGACCTCTGGGCGCAGCTCAGGACGGGTCAGGGGTTCAGGCGCTTCTTCAGCGCGCTAGCCGGCGAGAATTTCGCCGCCTTGCTCGCCGCGATGTTGATCGTCGCCCCGGTGGACGGGTTTCGCCCAAGTCGGGCAGCGCGGTGGCTGACGCTGAACTTTCCGAAGCCAGCAAGCGCAACCTCACCCCCAGCGGCCAACTCGTCGGAGACGACCTCGATCGCTGTCTCCAGCATCTGCCGGGCCTGGCTTGCGGCCATTCCGTTGCGCTTGGCCACCTGCTCAGCCAGCTCGTTCTTGGTCATGCCACTCCCTTCTCGTGTGTCGTTGCTGTGAGCAGGCTAACCGCTGGCGAGGACGGCGACGCTCGAAAACACGGGGCTTGCGCCCCATGGAAGCCCTAATTTCCGGGGAACTTGAGCGGTGAGCCGGCGACGAGGGAGCCGCCGACGGCCCGCTGGGCGTCCGCGGGCGCGACGCGCGGCTGAAGCCTGCCGGCTGCGCAGACGGCCCAGACGGTCGCGATCCAGGCCCCGCAGGCGAGCCCGACGTGCACCCAGACGAGCTCCGTCGGCAGATGCGTCTCGTACTGATCGAGCCCCACGGCCCCCTGGAGGGCGAGCAGCACGCACATCGCCGTCAGCGGGCGCTGCAGCCCCGCGCTCGCCGACCGCCGCCGCGCCAGCCACCACACCGCCACGGCGGCGAGGCTGAAGACGAGCGCGATCTCCGCGTGGCGATGGATCACGAAGTCCATCGTGCCCCGCCCGTCAAAGCTCAGGCGGTTGATCCTCTGGCCGGGAGAGCCGCCAGCATGCGGCCCGGCGGCAGTCGCGGCGGTGCCCGCGAAGATCGTCAGCGCACCGAGCACCACCAGCGCGCGCACCGACCACACGAGCGTACGGTCGACCGGGCGCTCGGCGCCCGCGGCCACGCCGACCTGTGCCTCGGCGCGCGCCTCCGGCTGCTCGCGTGTGGCGCGCCACACGAGCACCACGGCGTCCACGAGGATCAGCATCGAGAGCGCGAAGTGGCCCATCACCCAGCCGTAGTCCAGCGCGCCCTTGACCGTGAAGCCGCCGAGGACCGCCTGGCCGATCACACCCAGCGGCAGCAGCCCCGCGAGCCACGCCAGATCGCGTCGGTAGGGACGGCGGCGCAGCGCGGCCACCCACGCCAGCCCCGCCGCGATCGACACCGGGCCGGTCAGCGCCCGATTTGAGAACTCGATCACGGCGTGGGAGTTCAGCGGCGGATACACGTTGCCGTAGCACTTCGGCCAGGTGGGGCAGCCAAGGCCCGACCCGGTGAGGCGCACGGCGGCGCCTGTCAGCACGATCAGCGTGAGCGCGATCAGCGCGGCGTAGGCGAAGTACACGTACTGCTGCGCGCTGACCGTGTAGCCGTTGGTCTGCTCACGCAGGCGCTCAAGACGGGGGCGCATTTGGCCTAAAGCATGCCAAGGCCGGCGAGCGGGTGAGCCCTCACCCGGCTAGGTGTAGTTCCTAAGCACGTTCGTCAGTAGACATCCGGGTCCCCTTGGAGGCTGAGAGGAGCTGAAGCCACTCAGAACCCAAGGAGGACACCGGATGAAGCTCCACGGTAATGCCCGCACCTGTCCGAACAGCCGCAGTCTGCTGATCGAGAGAGTGATCGAAGAAGACTGGGCGGTGTCGGCCGCGGCAGCGGCCGCCGGCATCTCAGAGCGAACCGTCTATCGCTGGCTGGGGCGCTTTCGCCGAGAGGGCGCTCAGGGTCTTATCGACCGCTCTTCCCGGCCGCAGCGATCGCCCAGGCAGCTGTCGGCGGCAAAGGTCCAGGCGATCCGCTCGCTGCGCAAGCTGCGGATGACCGCGGCCGAGATCGCCGAGGTGCTCTCGCTCGCGCTCTCGACGGTCTCGCTGTGGCTGAAGCGGCTCGGCTTGGGCAAGCGCTCACGGCTGGCGCCGCCTGAGCCACCGAACCGCTATGAGCGCCGCCACCCCGGCGAGCTCGTGCACATCGACATCAAGCAGCTCGGGCGCATCTCTGAGCGTGGAGCAGGCCACCGCATGGTCGGCCACAGAAAGAGCCAGGTGATCCCGCGCAAACACAACGGCCGGCGCATCGAGCGCGCGACCGGCTTTGAGTACGTTCACGTGATGGTCGACGACCACACACGCCTGGCCTATGCCGAGGTTCTCCCGACGCTGAAGGCCAGTTGCGCGATCGACTTCTTGCGCCGGGCCGTGAGCTGGTTTGCAGAACGCGGCGTGAAGATCAAAGCCGTGATGAGCGACAACGGGTCTGCCTACGTCGCCCATTCCTATAGCGCGGCGCTCACCGACCTTGGCTTGCGCCACCTGCGCATCCGCCCCTACCGACCTCGCACCAACGGGAAGGCAGAGAGATTCATCCAGACCCTCGCCAACGAGTGGGCCTACGAGCGCATCTACGGCACCTCAGCCGAACGAGCCGCAGCGCTGCCCCTATTCCTCGAGCGCTACAACTTCAAACGACCCCACGGCTCGCTCGGCCACCAACCACCCGCGTCACGCCTGACGAACCTCGTTAGGAACTACAGCTAGGTGTGCCCATAGATCTCCGGCCGGCGGCCGGGGCAGATGAACTCGTATTGAGAGAACGGCTTGATCAGCGGGTTGCCGAGCTCGGCGTAGATGCCGTCACCGTCGAACGTCTGGCAGGGCCGCGGTTCGCCGGGCATCCACCCGTGCGCGAGCAGGAACACGTCGTTGGGGCCGAGCGTGGCGAGCTCGGCAGGTGAGGTGCCGAGGTCGGGGAGCCCCGCCTCGATCGCGAACACCTGGAGCCCGCCGATGCTGAAGTCGACCGGGTTCACGCAGCAGAAGGCGACCCCCTTGATGCCGGCTCGGCGCAGCTCGCGCATCAGCGCAAGGACATTTCCATCGTGGTTGTCGGGCGCACCGCGCGCCCAGCCAGCCGTCGAGTAGAGCGTTACGTAGCGCGCGCCGAGTGGGCTCTTGTCGTATGCGCCGGGCAGCGCGACGCGGAGCTGATAGCCGGCCCCGCCCAGCCCGAATGCCACGCTCGCAAAGCTCGCCGCGACGCTCACGAGCAGCACCCCCACGAGCCACGGGCGCACTCGCGGTCGTGCGGTCGCGATCCAGGCCGTGCCGAGGACGGCGATGTAGATCAGCGCCGAGAGGTCGTAGCGCGGGTCCTTGTGGGTCAGCCAGGTCATCCCGAGCCAGGAGACGAAGGCTCCACCGAGCAGCTCGGGATAGAGGTTCTGCGGCGCCCAGCGCTTGATGCAGCTGCGAATCGCAGCGATCGTGCCCAGCAGGAACAGCAGCAGCAGGCCGGCACGGAGTTGGATGTTCGCCGCGTCCCAGAAGTACCAGCTGACGTTTTTGAGCGAGAACAGCGTCGGATAGGAGCCACCCAACGGGTTCGCCTCGACGGCGTTTGCGAGCGCGCTGTGCTCGAGGAACGTCTGATGGATCAACGTGCGGTGATCGAAGTACCACGGTCCGGCGACCACCATCGCCGGGACGACATACGCGAGCAGACCGCGCCAGTGACGCCAGCCGCCGCGCGCCAGCACGACCACCAGAATGCCGGCGACGAACACTGGACTGGTCTCCTTCGTCATCAGCGCGAGGCCGGTTGCGAGGCCCGCGAGGGCCGCGATCCCCCAGCGCTCGAAACGCTCGCTGGCGAGGATCCCCCATACCGCGGCAGCCACGAACGCCGCCTGCGTGGGGTCGAGATATACCTCGTGCGCCTCGGACACGATCATCGGCGTGCCGAGCGCAAAGATCGCGGCCAGCAGTCCGGCGAGAGGCCCCGCGACGAGCCGGCCCACGCCGTAGCAGGAGGCCGCGAGCAGAGGCACGAAGACGAGGTTGAGCGCGAGCATGACCGCGAACGTGCTGTGGCCACCGATGAACACCCCGATCGCACCGATCACGTGACCGAGTGGCGGATAGGTGTTCCATTCGTTGAACACGGCGGTCCACTGCCCTGCCGCGATCTCATCGTGCACGGTGAACGCGTAGAGCGTGTGCATGGCGCTGTCGAAATCCAGCGTGCGCGTCTCCTGTGTCAGCCACCAGACCGAGACGCCGAGGAACGCGAGCGTCGCGAGCGCCGTCAAGCGGAGCTCGCGGCTCGTGTTGGGAAGACCCCTCATCAGGGACGCCAGCGGAACGGCAGCTCGCTCGCAAGCTCCGCCAGGCGCGGCGCCTGGGCGTCTCGCTCGGAGACGATCAGCTCCTGCGCGGGCAGCGGCCACTCGATGCCCACGTCGGGATCGTCGTAGGCGATCGCGCGTTCGAGCTCGGCGTCGTAGTAGGCGCTCTGCTTGTAGATCACGTCGGCGAGCCCGCTTACGGCGCAGAAGCCGTGCGCGAAGCCAACCGGCACGTAGAGCGAGCGCATGCTCTCCTCGTCCAGGCGCACCGCCTCCCACTCGCCGTAGGTCGGCGAGCCGCGCCGCAGATCGACGCCCACGTCCACGACAGCTCCGCGCGCACAGCGCACGAGCTTTGCGGCGCCGTCGCCGACGTGGAAGTGCATCCCGCGCACCACGCCACGCCGCGAGCGCGAGTGGTTGTCCTGCACGAAGCGCTGCCCCTCGGGGATGCCCATCTGCGCCGCCCACTGCTGGCGGTAGGTCTCAGAGAAGAAGCCCCGCTGATCGCCGTGAACGTCGGGCTCGATGATCATGAGTCCCGTCAGGCGGCCGGGAAGGATGCGCATGGCGGCGCAGCTTACAGGCGCCGCGAGCCTCGATCGCGCTCCCGGCGCTGACGCCTAGCCGTGACGGTGACGGGCAGCGCGGTGCTTGGGCGCGCGGTGGAAGATCGTGATGCTCACGTTCGACACGTTGCGCTCCTTGTCATAGGCCAGGAAGGTGAGCGTGTGCCTGCCGGGGCGCAGGTGCTTGGCGCCCTGCCAGTCCAAGAACCCGGCGAGCACTGCTGGGTCGCGTCCCAGGCTGTCGTAGTTGCGGATCAGCTTGCCGTCGATCCGCAGCGTGATTCGCGCAACGCCGTCAGAGCTCGAGGCGTAGACGTGGATCGGCAGCGGGCCCGTGTAGGACAGGCGGTTTGACGGGGACCTGACGCTGATCTTCGGCCCGGTGAACACGCCGCAGGGTCCGGTGAGCTGGTCGCCGTGCTGCACGTATCCGCGCATCGCGGCGAAGGACGGCTTGTGCGACCCGTTTGACCGCATGAGCCCGGACACGAGTGCGCCTTCGTCCTGCAGCGGGTACCACAGCGCGACCTGCAGGTATGGGTCCTGGGCCATGCAGTGATAGGCCTGCTGCAGGAAGGTCGCCTGCTGATCGTTGGTCACGCCCTCGGCCTTCTTCCCGGCCCAGGCGCCTTCGTGGCAGACCGCGCCGGTGGTGCGCCAGCTGAGCTCGGTCATCCAGATCGGTTTGTCGTCGCCGTTGGCGAGCATCGTGGCGTGCACTTCGCGATAGGCGAGGAAGGAGTCGGGGATCAGGCGGTTGTCCGCGCCACGCAGAAAGTCATACGGCGAGAGGACGTTGCAGGCCGTGTCGGTGTGCACGGCCACAGCGTCGAAGTAGCCCTTGGCGCCCGCCTGGTAGAGGTTTTCAAGAAACGGGTAGTCGTTGCCGGTGAGCCCGCCCGGCAGCACCATGACACTCGGATCCGCGGCCTTTACCGCGGGATAGGTCGCGCGCAGCAGCTGGGTATAGGCCGCCGGGTCCGGCCCCCCGGCCCACCAGGCGGAGGAGTCCTCCTCGTTCCAAAGTTCAAACGCGCTCACGCGGCCGGCCCAGCGCTGGGCCAGCATGGCGACGAACGCCGCGTAGTCGTTCGGGTTGGCGGGCGGGGTGTGTTCGTCGCTGGAGCCCGTCTCCCAGCGCGGCGTATCGACGACGACGAGGATCACTTTCGTGCCCGGCGACAGCTGGCTGAAGAGCTGTTCGTAGGAGGCGATCCAGTTGGCAGCGAAGACCCCGCGCTGCGGCTCGATGTCGGGCCAGGTGACGAACATGCGCACCCAGTGCACACCGAGTGCCCGTACGCCGGCGATCTCACCGGGCGTCGGGTTGCCCACGCCGACGCCGGGTTCGGCGGCCTGCGCGGGCGGCGCGGCAGAGGCGCAGCCCAGCGCAAGCAGGCACGTCGTCAGCAGGGCCGCCGCGGCGGCCCGCAGCAGCGATGCTCTGGCCGGGCGGCCTGAGGGCGAGCAGACGATTTGGCGCATCGCTCCTATGATCGGCAGTTTGGTGGTCCAACTGACCCCACAAGGCCCATATTCGACATCCGATCGGTCGTGGGGGCCTGCCCCGGCCCAGCCGAGGCTCGCCGATGGGGCGGTGCACGTGTGGCGAGCAGAGCTCGAGGAGATCGGCGACGAGTTGCTCGAGCTGCTGTCAGACGATGAGAGGGAGCGCGTCGCGCGCTTTGCGCGCGCACACGACGGGCTGCTTTGGGGCAGGGCCCACGGACTGCTCAGGCTGCTGCTGAGCGACTATCTCCAGATGCGCCCGTGCGAGATCATGTTCACGGTCGGAGCGCATGGCAAGCCGCAGCTGCCCGACGGGCGGCTGTCGTTCAACCTGTCGCACTCGGGAGGGCTTGCCCTCTACGCGTTCAGCTCAGATGCAGCGATCGGCGTAGACGTGGAGGGGCCGCGCCGCGCGATAGCCGAGGAGTCGATCGCCAGGCGCGCATTCGGGTCAGCCGAGGCCGAGCGTCTCGCGGCGTTGGATGCGAGCGACCGCCGGCGCGAGTTTCTGCGGCTATGGGCGAGGCACGAGGCCATGCTCAAGTGCCGCGGTACCGGCATCGGCGCCCCCCAGGCAAGCTCATCGGTGACTGAGCCGTGGATCGCCGAGCTGGACCTGAACGGTGGGGCCGCGGCGTTCGTCGCCTGCGAGCGCGTACCGCGCGAGCTGCGCTGCTGGGACTGGCAGGCGTCAGCCGGGCATGTTCGGCGACGCTACCGGCCGCTACCAGAAACGTGAACTGAACCCCCGCTTGTCGGCCGCGCGTGAAAGATGCCGTTGCGAAACACAAGAAAGTTGACGACCAGCACTACTGCCACGGTCGCCAGATACACGATCTCCGTTGACAGGCCCAGCGCAGCTGGCAGGAGCGCCGTCGAGGCGGCGGTCACCCCGTACTGAGCGCCGGCAAGCGCCAGATAGCGACCGACCTGGTGACCGAGCGGCAACGCGAACTCCTCGTGATGGGTCCACACGAACAGGCGTTGAAGCGTGAAGTGGACCACGAGGCCGACACAGAAGCCAATGGCCAGAGCGGCCTGAAACGGCAGCCCCACGACGCTCGCGAGAACGGTCGTGGTCGCGAGATATACGAGCGCCACGGTGCCGCCCGACAGAGCAAATCGCACTCCTTGACCCGCAACACCGGACTCCGGCGCTTTCAGCGTTCGGACGAGCTTGCGCACTCCGCCGCCGCCGGATGACCCGCCGGCTTCCTCTGGCTGATGCACGCAAGGAACCGTAGACGACGCTGCAGTCCCATCCTGCTCGGCGGGCGAAGATCGCTCGTCACTTGCCGCGGCGCCATCATGCACGCCGCTGACGGCTCGCGGCCCAGCTCGCACCGCCTGTTTCCCGAAGGAAGGCGTCGGTTTCCTTGAGGCCGGATGGCGTGCCGATCTCGTAGAAGCGCTCGGTCGCCGGGTAGCCGTAGAGAAGACCGCGCTCGGCGAGGCGCTGATAGAGGTGGGCGAGCTCTTTCTCCCGCTCCTCGACGGCACGCAGGGCATCCGCGGTCAGGCCCCCGAGGCCATAGTCGATCCAGGCCATCTCGGGTGTCGGCCTAGCCTTGTCGTACACCAGCACGCGACCCTTCTCGTAGTACGCGTTGGAGACATCCCAGCGACCCTCGTTGCGGAGCACGGTCATCAGAGCTGGGCGCCCGCTTTCACGCCACCCCTGCGCGACTGCCGCATAGTCGATTCGCAGATAGGTGTCGCCGTACAGCACCAGAAAGCGCTCGCCAAGCTGGGGCAGCGCGCGGCGGATCGCACCGAGCGTCCCGTCGAGTCCGGGCGCGTCGAAGCTGTAGCGAATCGCGATCCCGAATTGCCGTCGTCCGATCCGCGATTCGATCTGATCGCCACGATAACCGACGCATAACACCACCTCACGCGTGCCGTGAGCGGCGAGCAGACGAAGCTGGTGCATGAGGAACGGTTCGCCCGCGACCTCCAACAGGGGCTTTGGCGTGTCCGCCACAAGTTCGCCCATTCGTCTGCCAAGCCCCCCGGCGAGGATGCAAACGGGCGGCATCTCGATCGCCCTCCCGGTGCCTGCCTGTGTCAATCGTCCCATCCATAGCGGGACTCGAGGATGTACTTTGGACGCTCGCGAGACTCGTCGTAGATGCGCCCGACGTACTCGCCGATCACGCCGAGTGAGAGCATCTGGATACCGGCGAAGAACGACACCACGATCACGATCGTGGGGTTGCCGATCGGGAAGCCAACACCGGCGATCTTGAGCGCCAGATAGACGATCGCGAGCAGGAACGCGATGATCGATAGACCCACGCCGAGCAGTGAGATCAGCTGCAGCGGATAGCGCGAGAAGCCGATGATGCCGTTTAGTCCGATCACCAGCGAGCCCCAGAACTTGTTGTACTTGCTCGTCCCGGCCGCTCTGGGATCGCGGTCGTAGAGCACGCTGCACTGGCGAAATCCGACCAGACCGACCAGGCCACGGAGGAAACCGTGGTGCTCCTTGAGCGCCACCACATTGTCGACGACGCGCCGGCTCATCAGGCGAAAATCGCCTGTGTTCGGGGGAATATCCACCTCGGCGATGCGCGCTATTACCCGATATCCCAGCGCCGACACAACTCGCTTTGGCAGCGTCTCACCGGCGCGCGTGCGCCGCTGTGCGTACACCACGTCATACCCCTCGCGCCAGCGGACGACCATGTCGGCGATCAGCTCCGGTGGATCCTGCAGGTCGCAGTCGATCACGACAACCGCATCGCCGCTGGCGGCCTCGAGGCCGGCGAGCGTCGCCATCGGCTGGCCGAACCGGCGCGAGAAGCGCAGCATCTTCACGCGCGGGTCGCGCTCGCGCAGCCCAAGGATCAGCTCCTCGGTCTGGTCGGTCGACGGATCGACGCTGAACACGAGCTCCCAGTCCAGGTCGAGGCCAGACAACACGTCGCGCAACCGCTCGTAGACGAGCTGAATGTTGCGCTCCTCGTTGTAAGCCGGGATGACGATGCTCAGACTGCGATGGCGCTGTGCTCGCGCATCTCGCTGGTCAAAGCGCTCACTCACCGCACGGCCCCTGGACGGCGGACGACAGTCAACCCGCGGATCCCAAACGGCAGATGCACGCGGGCCTTCAACAGCACGCGCTCCAGCTGGCAGGCCGCGTGACCGATTGGCGTGTCGCGCGTGCGCGCGATGTCTGCCGCGACGCGCGCCTGCAGCGCCGAGCCCTCGAGGTGGTCGTAGCGGCGCCTGTTTCGTTGCTTTACAAGCCAGAACGCCGGGAAGATGACGCTGCCCAGGTGCACGTCCTCGACCACTTCGAGCCTCGCTCGCCGCGCCTTGACGGCCAGCTCGCCGCGGCCATAACGGCGCTCGTGACCGAGAAACCGGTCGTAGTAGTCGTAGGTGCCGGGCGATGCGGGAACGACGAGCACGGCCACCGCGCCGGGCGCCAGGATGCGGCGCAGCTCGCCGAGCGCCGCTTCGTCGTCGGGCACGTGCTCCAGGAGGTTGGCGCTCATCGCCCCATCGACGCTCGCGTCGGCCAGCGGCAGCGCGCATACGTCCGCCTGCAGCAGGCGCGCATCGGGCACGACGCCATGCGCCGTGCGCAATCCCGAATCGACCAGGTCCACCCCGATCAGCTGCGCGTGCGGGTAAGCGACACGAAGATCTTCGAGCAGATAGCCGGTTGAGCACCCCAGATCGACGATCACCCCGCGTGGCGACACCGGCCCGAGCCGTTCCAGCATGGCGCGGCGCGTCCATACATCGATGAAGTGATCGCGGCTTTCCTCGGCGTGCAGTTGCTCTAGCTCTGGTGACCAGTTCACCGCCTGACCCTCGGCCGCGTAGCGCAGGTACGGGTCGACCCCTCCGTCCGCCCGCCGCCAGCCACGGTCGAATGCCGGAACACCGTCGCTGCCGGGCGGAGGCCGCAGGACTGGCTGCCGCTCGGCGGATATCACTGAGCGACCAACGTGATCGAACGGCCCGTCAACTCAGACCTCCCCCCACGCCAGTCCGCGGTCCGCCGGCACGATCCGCCGCAGCGTGTAGACGTCGGACTCGAGGTCCTCGCGGTGCTCGGGCAGCTCGCCCCACGGGTCCCATAGGGCGCTCAGCAGCTTTCCGGTGACTCCGTCGCTGGCCGCAGAGCCGAGGAACACCGCGAGCTCGGCGCCCCGTCCCAGCGGCACACCCCCGGAGCGCTGCTGCTCGAGCGCGCGCTCGTAGAACGCCTCGCCGACGGCCTCCGGGCCGGCAGCAAGCACCTCGTCCAGCATGCGCGTGTTGAGCGCACCGGGCGCGATCGAGTTCACGTCGACGTGGTGCTCGCGCAGTTCTCCCGCCAGCGTCTCGGCGAAGCGTACGACCCCAGCCTTGGAGGCCGCGTAGGCGCTGAGACCGGGCAGCGGGTTGGTCGCACCTCCGCCCGAGAGCTGCACGATCTTCCCGTAGTCGCGCTCGATGAAATGGCCGACGAGGGCGCGCGCCGGCAGCACGGAGCCAAGCAGGTTGATCTCCACCGCCCGCACCCACTCAGCCCAGTCGGTACGGTCGATCGGGCCCTTCGGGCCGTACACGCCGGCGTTCGAGACCAGGATCGTGACCCCGCCCAGGCCCGAGACCGCGTATGACACCAGCCGATCCACATCTGCGAGCGAGGACACGTCCGCCACCTCGGCGAGCACCGTCTGCCCCGACCCGGCGGCTTCACGCAGCTGCGCTGCGGCGGTCTCGAGCGTGTTGCGATCGCGCCCGCACACGCAAATACCGTCTGCTCCCGCGTCCAGGTAGGCCCGAGCGATCTCCAGACCGAGACCCTGCGTTCCCCCGGTCACCAGGGCGGTCCGCCCGGCCAGCGAGCGGCTCATCGTGCAACCTGTGCCTGTGACAGTCGCGACCCCGACGGGGCCCGGTCGCGAGGCACCGAGGAGCTACCAACGCGCACATAGTGCAGGCCGGGATGATCGCCGAGGGTGTCCTGCAAGGCGCCGGCCGGGTCGATGACCAATCCGTTGGCAAGAGCGGAGCAAACCTCCTCGCCGGACAGCTCGCGATAGTCGGGCCACGGCGTGCACAGGACAAGGGCATCCGCTTCAGCGGCCGCCGCGAGCGGGTCCGCGAACAGCTCAAGGGCGCCTGAGAGCTCCTCGGGCAGGGTGCTCACCGCCGGGTCGTGTGCGCGAACCTTCGCGCCGCCGGCGGCGAGGCGCCGGCAAAGCTCGACCGCGCCCGAGCGCCGCAGCGTGTCGGTCCCGGGCTTGTATGTCAGGCCCCAGACTGCCACCACCCGCCCGGTTAGCAGTGTCCCGTCGAGCATCGCGCCGGCGGCTCCACCCCCATCGGTCAACAGCTCCACCAGCTTGCGCTCGGTCCAGCCTTTGTGCGCGGCATTGCCGTCGGCCACGCCAGCGAAGACCTGCGCCGGCAGGTCGTGGCGCTCGGCTAGGCCGCGCAGGAATCCAATATCGCGGGCCAGCGTGCCGCCGGCGAACGCGTCGCCGGGCCCGAGGTATGCCCGCGGGCCGACACGGCGCTCGCTCTTGAGCCCGCGTGACACCTCCGCAGCGTCCGCGCCGACCGCCTCGCAAATCGTGGCGACCTCGTTGATGAACGCCACCGACGTAGCGAGAAAGCCGTTCAGCGCGTGCTTCGTCATCTCCGCCGACTCGACGCGCATCCATTGCACGTCGGCACCGAACGGCGCCAGCAGCTCGCTCAGCTCGCGACTGTCCTCCTCCCCCCGCACTCCGGCAACTATCCGGTCGGGCGAGCGGAACGCGTCGAGCGCCTGACCCAATCGCAGGTTCTCGGGGATGCACGCAAAGCGCAGGTCGTCCTGTCCGCGAGCTGCAGCACAGCGACTCTGCAGCTGCGTGACGCTGCCGACAGGCAGCTGTGAGGAGACGATCACCAGCCCGCCTGCTGGCAATGCCCGCAGCATCTGTGCCGCCTGATCTAGAACCCAGTCGACATCCGCGCGATCGTCATCGTCGACCGGCGTGTCGAACGTGACCCACGCACAACCCGCCTCGGCGAGCGCCTCAGGATCTACCGAGAATCGCAGCCGGGCAGAGCACGCGGCCAGCAGCTCGGCGAGCCCCGGCTCTGAGACCGGAGGTCGACCGCCGGCCAAGTCGGCTACCACGCTGGGGTCGGGGTCGACCCCGATCACCTCGTAGCCGGCCTCGGCGAGGCACGCCGCGGTGACGCTCCCGAGGTGCCACAGGCCAACCACCCCAATGGGCCTGCGCTCGCTGGCTCGGATTGCTGGCATCGCTCGCGGCGATCCTATCCCAGGGTGTGGGTGGCGACGGCATGGGGAACGGCCGCGTAGGGACCGCTGGCGTACGCGGCCTCGATCTGCTCCCAGGCGTAGCGCGCATCGTGCAACGTGCCGTTCAGGAGACGCTCGTCCGCGGCATCCATCGCCGCCGTAAAGTTGGCCCACTCGCGCTGCCAGGAATGATCCTCGTCGGGATAGCGGACCTCCTCCAGGTCCGGAGGGCCGAGCTCAGGGCTCATCCGATAGATCCGAAGACACTGCGGCCCGTACGAGCGAACGAGCCCGTCTACCTGAATCTTCGCGGTACGGCAGTAGACCTCCAGCGAGAACAGGTTCTTCCACTCGGTCCAGCTGACGTGCAGCATCGCCCAGGGGTCGGTGCGTGACTGTGGATTGCCCAGCATCAGTGCCGCATTGTCCTCGACCTGCGTGTCCCAGAAATGGGTCCGCAAAAGCGCGGCGTGCAGTTCCAGCGGACCGGCCAGCCAGTGGCTCAGATCGAGCAGATGCATTCCCTGGTCGACAAGCTCCCCACCGCCTGAGCGCGCCGGGTCAGCGCGCCACTCGCGATCGTAGCCGGGACGCCCTCCGTGCCCGTAGCGGGCCCGCAGGTGCATGAGATCGCCGTGACGTCCGGAGTGGACCTCCTCCGCGGCGCGCGCGATTCCAGGGTGAAAGCGGTGATTGAAACCGACCTTGACCATGCGCCCCGCGTTGTGCTGACGCTCGATCAACCCATCGATCTGCGCCGTGGACACAGCCGCCGGCTTCTCGAGCAGAACATGCGCACCGGCTTGCAGCGCCTGTTCGGCGAGCCCCGCAAGCTGATCGTGGACGACAGCGACGATGACGACCTCGGGGTTCATCGCGAGCAGATCCACGATCCTCGCGCACGGGCGAGCCCCGTAGCGCTCGGCCAGCTCGCCCGTCGCCTGCTCGTTGACGTCATAGCAGGCAAGCAACTCGTCCTGGGGCCCGAGCGCCGCGGCGCGCTTGGCCCCGATCAGTCCACACCCGATTATCGCGACGCGCCGCGCGCTCATGCGTACTCGCTGGCGTGGGCGCCGTCGAACTCGAAGTCAAACGCGAGCTCCGGCGCTCCGGCCGCCGCCATCGCCTGCCGCGTGTCCTCCGGTCGGGGCGAGTAGACGAGCAGGAACCCACCCCCACCGGCCCCCACCAGCTTCCCGCCGATCACCCCGCTGCGTCTGGCGAGCATGTAGAGATGATCGACCCGCTCGTTCGCCATCCCCGGCGAGCGGCGGCGCTTGTGCTCCCAATGCTCGTGCATCAGTTCTGCGTAGCTCTCCAATTCCCCGGCGCGCAGAAGCTCGCAGCCGCGCCGCCCGAGCTCCTTGGTTTGGTGGAGGTTTTCCAGCATTTGATCGTCTCCAGCCTTCGAGCGCTCATCCTGGTCGGCCAACACCTTGGAGGCTGACCGCGCCTCGCCGGTGTAGAACAGCAGCAGTTGGTCGCGCAGGCGCCTGAGAACGCCTGGGCTCAACTCGAGCGGCTCCACCACCACCCCTCCATCCGGACCGAACGTGTAGGCGCAGATGCCACCATGTGCCGCCACGTAAGGGTCCTGCTTGCCAACCGGCTCACGGAGCACGTCTATCTCGATTTCACACGCGGCCTCGGCAAGGGCGCCGGGTGTGATCGATGTCCTCCGCGCATGCGCCAGGCCCTTTAGCAGGCAGACCGTGTAGGCGCCAGAGGAGCCCATGCCCGTGCCGGCCGGAACGTCCGCCACGGAGGCGATCTCCAGGGGATTGCCGCGCCAGTGGCGAAGGAGGGTCTCGCGCAGGATCGGGTGCTGAATTTCATTGATCCTGTCTACCTCCTCCATCTCGGAGTACTTCATCCGGTAGCGCCGCTGGAAGACGGTATGGGTGAGCATGTAGACGTACTTGTCAATCGCTCCAGACACGAGAAAGCCCCCGTGCTCGCGATAATAAGACGGCAGATCCGTACCGCCGCCACCCAGCGAGATCCGCAGGGGGGCACGGCTGAAGATGACGCTCATTGTGTCATCGCGGCGTTCACCTTGCAGCGCCCTCCGGGACCGGATCGCGCGAAGCGTACTCGCTGTCTGAGAGCCACTGCAAAGTACGCAGGATCGCCTCACGGATCGTGAGCTGAGGCTTCCAGCCGAGGCCACGCACGCGTGCGGTGTCCAAGCGGATCAATGGGCTGTCGCCGGTCCAGCCGCGTTGTCCCCCCGTGTGCTCGATCTCCGGTGAGAGCCCCATTTGCTCGACAATGATCGCCACCGAGTCGTCGACGGCGATCGTCTCCTCGGTCCCCAGGTTATAGACGTGCGCACCAGGCTCGTCCTGGTGGTGCCCAACCACTGTGAGCATCGCGTCGATACAGTCCTGGACGTACAGATATGACTTCTCCTGCCGGCCATCTCCCAGCACCCGCAGATGCGCGGGGTCGTGCTTGAGTGCACGATAGAAGTCAAACACGTGACCGTGCGTATACCGCTCGCCGAGAATTGATACGAAGCGAAAGGTCACCGCTGTGAAGTCATAGCCCGCGGCGTACGCCGCGACGAGACCCTCGCCAGCCAGCTTGGATGCGGCGTAGAGCGACGTCTGGATCGGAAAGGGGGCGTCCTCAGGCGTGGGAAAGACCTCGGGCTCGCCGTAAACTGAGCCGGTCGAGGAGAAGGCGATCTGACTCACCCCATTGGCCCGCATCGCCTCGAGCACATTCGACGTGGCGATCGTGTTCTGCTCCAGATCACGGCGGGGATGCTCCAGGCCATGACGCACGTCGGCGTTCGCTTGCAGATGAAAGACCCAATCGCAACCCTTGACGGCGTCATCGAGAATCTGCGGGTCGAGCAGATCTCCCTCGACGAGCGTCACGCCCGGTCGCTTGAGGGCGTCGCGGACGAACTCGTGTCGCCCGGTGCGGAAGTCGTCGACAATCACGACCTCGGCGCCACCGGTGCTCAGCCGGTCTGCCAGGTTGCTGCCGATGAACCCGGCTCCGCCTGTGATGCAGACGCGCCTCACCGCGCACACCCGACGCTGGCCCGGTCGACGAACCGGATCCGTGGCATGGCCGTAAGCATCGGCTATAGCGTGAATCCGGCAGCCACGGCGTCGCCGTGGAACATTTTCACCGTCTCCAACGAATACTGCTCCAGGTCTTTTCCCAGGCAGTCGAGCTTCTTGAGGAGATCGTGGGTCATCGTGATGATGTGACAACCCACCTGATCGGCCTGCACCAGGTTGAGTATCTCCCGCGGAGAGGCCCAGATCAGCTCCGAGCGCGGTGCCTGCGCCATGATGTCCACCGAGCGGGCCATGATCGGCATCGGGTCGACGCCCGCGTCTGCGATTCGCCCGGCGAACACTGATATGTACGAAGGTGCGCCATCCTTGATCGCGACCGTGATCAACTCGACCTGGGCGGTGGTGAACAATGCCGTGACATTGACCTTGACGCCGTCCTCGGAAAGCTCGCGAATGAGCTGGGCCATCGACTCGCCGCTGGTCGTCGTCACGGGAATCTTGACGTACACGTTCTCGCCCCACGAAGCAATCACCCGGGCTTGCCGCCGCATCTCATCGGCGTCGTCGGCGAACACCTCGAAGGAGATCGGGTGCTTGGTGATCCGCTCGAGCAGCCGCTTCGCGAACTCGGCATAGTCGGTCAGTCCGGCCTTCCACATGAGCGTCGGGTTCGTCGTGAACCCGGCGATCCGCGGATCGGCGGCAAGCGCAAGGATGCCGTCGAGATCGGCTCCGTCGGCGAATATGCGTGTGGAGATCTCCTCGAGCACAGTCCCACCTCACAGGGACGACCGGGCCAGCCCGACCTGTTCGGTTCGCGATCTGTTCGCCTCTAGAGCTTAACGCCGTCGTGGTCGAGTAGCTGCGCGACCGCGTCGGGAAGGTCCAGCGCACAAAGATCCGGGCTAGCCAGGCCCGAGCGCTTGTGGGCGCTGCCGGGATACTCGATCAGCACGGTGCGGCATCCTGCGGCCTGCCCTGCCTGGACGTCGGCGTCGACGTCGCCGAGCATCCACGAGGCGCCAAGGTCGATCGCAAGCGTTTCCGCGGCGTCGAGCAGCATGCCCGGCGCGGGCTTGCGGCAGTCACAAGGACCCGAGAGCTGTGGGATCACAGCTTCGGGGTGATGCAAGCAGAGGCGCGAGGCGTCGAGCAAGACACCCTCCCTCGCCAGCAGCTCGATGACTCGCTCGTGTACCGCCTGCAGCTCTGCGACCGTGGCCTTGCCCTTGGCGGCGGCGGGCTGGTTGGAGACGCAAATCAGCGCATACCCGGCCTCGGCCAGCCGATGCGCAGCAGCGGCAGCCCCCTCCAGCAGGCACACGTCCTGCACCCGCAGCGGCGACTCCGGAGCGCCAGAGAACGGATCCGCGACGGCCTCATTGAGGACGCCGTCGCGATCCAGGAACGCTGCCGCCCGACCCGGCTGCGTCACCGCACGAACAGACGACTGATGCGCCCGAGGCTGCGATCGCGAGTCCCCGACCACGGGCGGGTCAGGACCTGCCGCGCACCGCGAGCGACTCCCAGTGACCCGGCTGGACCGCCAGCGCGGGGTGCGAGACGAGCGCGTGCCAGATGACAGCCTGAAGGGACTCGACGAGCGGCGTCCTCAGCTTCGGCGGAGGCTCGATCACGATCGCGACGTCAGCCAGCTCGGCAAGGGTGCCGCCCGGAGCTCCGACGACTCCGTATATCGACGCGCCGCGCTCGTGCGCGGCCTCGATAGCGCCGACGATATTCGTCGACACGTTGTGCTCGCGCGAACCCCCGCCGACCGAGAAGACCAGCAGGGCGTCGCGCTCACCCAGCCGCGACACCTCAAGCCAGGCAGTGAACGCATTCTCCCAACCATCGTCGTTGATCCGGGCCGTAAGCTCGGAGACGTTGTCGGTTGGAGCATAGCTCTCAAGGCAGCAGAGCTTGCGAAAGTCGTTGACGGCGTGCGACGCGTGACCTGCGCCTCCCCCAACCCCGAGGACAAAGAGCCGTCCCCCACGATCGCGTACCGCGGCCAAGCCCGTGGCAATTGCATCGACCTGCTTCGGTTCCACCTTCTGCGCTAGCCCAGAGGTTGCCTCGAGGTAGTCCGCTGTGTGTTCGCTCAATCCCATCAGCGCCCGGTAGTCTGACATGGGCAGGCCAACCGAGCCGCGCCCAGCCCACCGGCTCAGCATGTAGGCTCACGATCGCGTTCCCGGCGGCCCCATCGCCGCTAGGCTCGGCGCCCTGCCGCTCGCATTTTTCCGGCGATGCATCTCTGGACCGACATAGCCACACGCGAGCTGCTCATGCTCATCACCCTACTCGCGCTCGGCAGTGGGCCTGCGTCCTTTCTGGGAAGACGTTTTGATCCGGCGGCGCGGGTCGCAATGGCGCCGGTCCTTGGTCTGTGCGCAGGGACGTGCGTATTCACGACATTGCTTTGGTTCACCGCCGCCAGCAACACCTACTGGCTGCTGCCCATCCTGGGGCTTGTCTCGCTCGTGGTCGCTGCACGTCGGGCTCTGAAGGTGACGAGCGACCAGAACGATAGGCGGCTTCGCTTCCGCGTCGCAGCGTTGGCTCGGGCGCTGGGAGCATTCGACGCCATAGCGCTGGTGGTCGTCTGTGTTGTCGTGGCGGCTCCACTCAGCTACACCCTGCACGAGCGCCACAGCGTCGGGCCTACTGGGATGTCAATCTGGGACGCGGACGACTACACGGCAGAGCCTGACGCCATGCTGCAGTTGTCAATACGCCAGGCTGAACAAGGGCAGCCTTTGAATGCGAACTTCACTCGGCTGATGTGGGCAGGCTACTCCTTGGGTGTTCAAAACCTCGACGCAGCGCCTCTATCAGCCAACGTCGACGGGCTGGCTGGCCTGCGTGGCACCGACACCCAGAGCCTGTTCTTGATCGTCTTCCTGATAACGGGCGCGCTTGGCGCCTTTGCGGCGGTTCGCTATCTCGCGCCGGACCCCCGTTGGGTCGCACCGTTCGCGGGCGCTCTGTTCGCCGGCCCGTTCTTCCTGCAGCTGATGGCGGACGGAAGCCAGGCCGCTACCTGCGGTCTTGGGACCCTCCTGCCCATCGCGGTCGTGGGCCTAGATGCATTGCGAAAGCCGCGGACGGCCAGCCTGGTCCTCCTCGCACTGCTGGTCTCCGGGCTGTTGGCACTCTACCCGCTGTTCGTTCCGGGCGTGGCGTTCGCAGGTGCCACCATCCTGCTCGTAGTCGGCGGGAAGGCGTGGTGGCGTGGAGAGCTCACGCGACGCGTGCTGCTGTTGACAGGTGCCCGCATCGGAGCTGTGCTGGCGTTGTCCGCACTCTTCAACCTCCCGAGTTTCACTCGGGATGTGCGCTACTGGCGGGGCGTGCTCAATGGTGCTTACTACATTACCGGTCTTCCGGTCTATCACCTTCCGTACTCAGTCCTCCCAGGCTGGCTGCTGCAGACACGCGAATTCTACTTTCTGAGCGAACTTGGCAGTACATCTGCCAAGCAGGTGCTGCTGGGAGTAATCCTTCCAATCGTGTTTATCTGGGCCATCGTCTCCGGCCTAAAACGCCGCCGGATCGGGTTGATACTCGTGCCGCTTGTGCTGATCTTTGCCGCGATGGCTGAGTACGTGAGCGTCCGCCACCACTGTTCTTACTGCACTGATCGCACCCTGCTACCGATTGCGCCGCTGAGCATCGCATTGCTCGCGCTCGGTATCGCTGCGCTGGCAACCGCACCAAGTCGCTGGCTCCGCTGGACTGGCATCGGTATGGCCGTTCTCATTCTTTTGGCAGTTGGCCAGCGCGTGCGTCAAGAGCGACTAAGGGTTGCTGCTGACGCGTATTTCCTAGACGACGGCGATCGCTCGCTACTGTCGCATCTGCCCGCGAGCGGAGGCCCAGTGGAGCTGGAAGGCTACGGCGAGAACCCTTCGGGGGCCGCGCCCGGAGAGCTCCCGCTGGTATACCTCCTCGCATCCGAGCGTCACCACGAAGAAGTCTCGCTGCCGACGGAATTCGACGATTACAACAGCCTCGCATATTTGACAGCACCAAGCGCCGCCAACCCCCACCTCGATCCAAACTACCGGTATGTGCTCACGCGGATGGCTGGCGTGCAGACTGGGCGCAAGCTGATTGCTCGCACCGGACCGCTGGCACTTGAGGAGCGAACGACCCCGCTCGATGCCACAGTCCTTTCCGGGCTGGCCGTACCCGACGTGCGCTTCGATCAGCAGGCCTTGGCGTGGGTGGTCGGGCCGCTCCATATGCTTGTGATAGGGGGAGGATCAGACCCCGCCTGGATCTCGCTTCGCTTTCAAACGCTCGTACCTGTTTCGGTGCCCCCACAGACCGGAGTCAGAGCACTCGTCAAGCCCGGACAGGTCACGGCCTGCGTACGGGCGACAGGTGTAGCGCCCGTGCGACGAGCTTCGATTCAGCTAATCGCGCCCGCGCTTCCCGGGATCGTGCCTCCGGAACCCTACGCCCCACCGGAGCCTCCCCAGGGCCTACAGCTCGTAGCAATGCGTGCTGTCACAAACTGCTCTCCGAGTAGCTCCCTATAAAGACGCTGTGGGTAAGCTAGAGCGCGTGACCGAGCCAGGACAAGCCTCAGCCCGTGACGAGCATCTTGCCGAGCGCGAGGCCTTGCCGATACCACCGCCGGAGATGCGCGCACTTGTGGGGCCGACGGACGTCGCGGCGTTTGATAACCCGTCGGGCGCCCTTGCCTTCCCCTATCTTGATGCCTCCCTTTATCGGTGCGTGTTTGACTTCGGCTGCGGGTGCGGTCGCGTGGCACGACAGCTCATTCAGCAGCGTGAACAACCTGAACGCTACCTGGGTATCGATCTTCATGCGGGGATGATTGACTGGTGTAACAATAACCTCACGCCGCGCGCACCTCAATTCGCTTTTCTGCACCATGATGTGTTCGATGACAGTTTCAACCCTGGCGAGAAAACCCCGAGCATTGCTCCCCTCCCGGCGGGAGACCGCGAATTCACGCTCGTCAACGCGATCTCAGTGTTTACTCATCTCACCGAGGATCAGGCACCGCACTACCTTAGTGAAGCAGGGCGGGTTGTGTCGGATGATGGGGTTGTGCATGCCTCGTTCTTCTTACTCGATAAGCGGGAGTTCCCCTTCATGCAGCCGCACACGAACGCCCTCTATGTGAGTTGGGAGCACCCTTCAGCAGCGGTCGTGTTCGATAGAGGCTGGGTCCTGGACACGGCCCGCGAGGTTGGCCTAACGGTCGTTTCAACGCACGCGCCCCCGATACGCGGATACCAGTGGGTCCTCGAGATGCGGCGCTCGCGCCCGGGCTTGGCCGAGGTCGAGCTGCCACCCGACTCCGCGCCTCTTGGTTCCGTCGTAATTCCGCCGATGCCTACCGACGCGAACACGATTGGCACCGAGACCATGCGTTAGCATCAGCTTGCCAAATGCGCATTTGCACGATTGTCGCCCGTAATTACCTGGCTTACGCCCGCGTTCTCGCCGAGTCGTTCCTGGCACAGCACCCTGCGGGAGAATGTAACGTGCTGGTCATCGACGACCGTGCCGGTGAGGTCAAGGATACGAGCGAGCCGTTCAGGGTCTTGCGTCCAAACGACCTGTCGATCGAGCGCTTCGAGGGAATGGCGGCTATGTACGACGTCACCGAGCTCGCGACCGCGGTCAAGCCGTGGCTACTGGAGCATCTGCTTGCCGAGCAGGACACCCCTGTCAGCTACTTCGACCCCGACATCCGCTTCTACGCGCCCGTGGATGAGATCAACGAGCTCGCGGTCGAGCACGAGCTGGTGCTCATCCCGCACATCACCGCACCGATCCCCGATGACGGCGAGCAGCCTGACGAGCTCAGCCTGATGGCATCGGGTACCTACAACCTGGGATTCGTAGGGATGGCGCCGACCGCACGGGTGCGTCAGCTGCTGGGCTGGTGGCAGAAGCGGCTGCGCTACGACTGCGTGATCGACCACGCGCTCGGCTACTTCGTCGATCAGCGCTGGTTCGATCTCGTCCCCAGCATGTTCGACCGGACGTCGGTCCTTCGCGACCCGGGGGTCAATGTTGCCTACTGGAACCTCCATGAGCGAACGCTGTCGAGGAGCCCCGACGGCAGCTGGCTAGTCAACGGAACGCCTCTGCGCTTCTTCCATTTCAGCGGCTTTGATCCCGACAATCCTGAGCTGCTGAGCAGGCATCAGACGCGTACCCGTCTCAGCGATCGACCGGAGCTCGCGCAGCTGTGCCGGGACTATGCGCGTGACGTGCGTGCCGACAGGCGGGCGGGGGACCAAGACGGCACTTATCCCTGGGACACGCTGGGCGACGGGAGGCAATTGAGCCGCCGACTGCGGCGACTCTACCGTGAGGGGGAGCGCGAATCCGCCTTCAATCGGTCGCCTTTTGAGGTCGACGGAGGGGACGAGTTCCTGGCCTGGCTCAACGAGCCGGCGCCCGGGGATCCGGCGCCGCTGCCGGTCAGTCGCTTCTGGTTCGACGTGTATAAGGAGCGCAAGGATCTGCAGGTCGTTTTTCCCAAACTGATCGACGAAGTCGAGGCGTTCAATCGTTGGATCGAGGGCTTCGGAGAGGAAATGGGTGACGTACGTGGGCTAACGCCTAGCGGCAACGACGACCAAACACACGGCGAGTCGGAGACGCCCGCAGAGGCCTCGGACGGGGACGAGCCGTGGGGAGTCAATGTCGCCGGGTTCCTGCAGTCCGAACTCGGTATCGGCGAGGCCGCGCGCGGTCTCATCGCTGGCCTGGACGCTGCGCGCATCCCGGTCCTCCCGGTGCATGGCGTGTGGCGTCCGAGCAGTCGTCAGGCCCACTCCTACGCCATGGTTGCAACAGACGACGCGGCATTCCCGATGAACATCGTGTGTGTCAACGCCGACGTCCTTGAGCAGTGGGCGGCAGATGCCGGCGAAAGCTTCTTCTCAGGCCGCTACACGATCGGCTTCTGGTGGTGGGAGGTCCTGGCGTTTCCGCCCCAGTGGCTGCCGAGCTTTGATCTTGTGGATGAGGTGTGGGTAGCGAGCCAGTTTGTGGCTGATGCCATCTCACCGGTTTCGAGCGTCCCGGTAACCAAGGTCACGCTGCCGGTTAGCCCACCGTCCGTGATTCCGCGCTCGCGGTCCGAGCTCGGGCTCCCGGAGGACTTTCTCTTCCTCTTCCTGTTCGACCACCACAGCATCTTCGATCGTAAGAACCCGCTCGGGGCGATCGAGGCTTTCAAGCACGCATTCAGGCCTGGTTCAGGCGCGAAGCTGGTGATCAAGTCGATCAACCACGAACATCACGTAGATGAGCATGAGAAGCTCTTGCTGTGTGCCAGGGAGCATCCGGACATACAAGTGATCGATCGCTACGTCGACGCCAACGCTAAGAACGCGATGATCGCCAGTGCCGACTGCTACGTCTCACTGCACCGCGGAGAGGGTTTCGGGCTCACGATGGCTGAGGCGCTGTGCATGGGCAAACCCGTGATCGCTACCCGCTACGGCGGCAACCTGGAGTTCATGACTGACCGGAACAGCTGGCTAGTCGACTACAGGCTGACGCCTATCGGCCCGGGGCGTCAACCCTACCCAGAGGAGGGGGAATGGGCGGACCCCGACCTCGATCAGGCCAGCAACCACATGCGCGAGATTTTCCGTCGCTCCAGCTCAGCTCTCGTGCGTGCTCAACAGGGTGTTGCCGACATGCGAGAGCGGCACTCACCGCAGGCGGCGGCAAGCTCTATGCAGCGTCGCCTGGAGCATGTCTATGCCCGCCGCAGTCGATGGCCGCGGCGTGTCGCACGGAGCCCGACGATGCCTGATTCGATGCGGCTTGCCGAGCTGATCGCCGAAGGACCGCAGGGACGTTCGAGCGCAGGGTCCCCGGCTCGCCTTTTGCGACGTCTCGTGCTGCGAGTCATCAAGCCATTCACGGCTTTTCAGAACACCGTGAACTCCGAGCTTCTGAACGTGCTGCGCGACACCGCGCAAAGCACAACCCAGGTAGCCACCGAAGCGAGGGACGAGCGGCTGAGAACGGCCCGACGGACCGCGGCCCAGCTCGCCGAGCTGCGTCGTCAGGCAGCGAGCATCGAGGAGATGCCCGGAAGACTGCTGCGGACTGATCAACCAGCACACAGCGAAGCGACGACCATTGAGTCGACTAGCAACCACGAAGACAGCGCCGAGCAGGTCACTGACCTACTCACGGGTCTTGGTGGTTGAGCCGAGATGGAAACGCAGCGTGCGCTGTATCTGGCCCTTGCGCGCATGGGTGAGCGCCGTCTAGCGACCGAAGCGGCTCCCGGTAGCCACGATCACAAGGAGCCTCTTACTGCGTTTGAGCTGCGCGTCTTCAGCCAGAACGGCGAGGACGGGGTGCTCGCAGAGATCTTCGCCCGGGTGGGCGCCGGCGAGGACTTCTTCGTGGAGTTCGGCGCTGAGACGGGTCGAGAGGGAAACTGCGTATATCTGGCGGACGTCGCCAACTGGCGAGGACTGTTCGTCGAGGGCGACGCGGACTCGTTTCGCTTACTGCATCGAAAGTACCGTACAAGCGAGCGTGCGCAAGCGACACAAGCGATCGTCACGCCTGAGAACGTCCAGACGCTGTTCGCCGACGCGGGCGTGCCGGCCGAGCCCTCGATCCTGTCGATCGACGTCGACGGGAACGACTATTGGATTTGGGATGCGATCGATGACTACCGGCCGCGAGTGGTCGTCATCGAGTACAACAGTGCGCTCGATCCGTCCAGACGTTTGGTGCAGCCCGCCGACCTAAAGCGAGACTGGGACGGAAGCGACTACTTTGGCGCATCGCTGGGTGCGCTACGGGCACTGGGAGATCGTAAGGGGTATCGACTCGTCCACACCGAGCTATGTGGCGTGAATGCGTTCTTTGTGCGCGACGATCTCGCGACGGGCCGCTTTCCCGACGCGGACGAGGTACCGACGCGGTCAATCCCAAATTACTTCCAGAGTGGCCGAGGCCACCCATCGCACCCTGAGCAGGGTATCTATCTCGATCTCGACACCGGCACGCCAGTGAACGTGATGTCACCGCAGGGCGCGCCAGCCCTCCCGATCGAGGACGAGTTTTCGCTGTGGCGCGACCGAGCCCTGTCTGCCGAGGACCATCTCGCACGGTCCTACGCCGCGACCGCGGACGCAACTGCTGCCTATGAGCACAAGGTCGAGGAACGCGACGAGCTCGCGCGCGAGCTCGTCACCCGCGCGCAGGACCTCGAGCACGCCAACGCGCTCTTGGCCGAGCGCGACGAGTCCCTGCGTATCGCCACTGATGCGCTGACGGGGCTGCGAACTCGGTTTGATGCACGCGAGGCAGAGCTGTTCGTGTCTGACGCGGCACTGGTGACCCTCAGATCATCGAAAAGCTGGCGCCTAACCGCACCACTTCGTAGTCTTGGTCGTGCTTTTCGCGCTCTTCGCACGTCACGGGCCAGTTAAGCGTGTGCCTCCGCCGCCGTTCGGCGCGGTTCGGCGCGCACTGGCTCCAACCGTCGCTGGGTTAGGCGCCACCGATGGCGTCCATCGGATGCTCATGACCTAGGCGCATGGCACTGAGGTCGATTGCGGCGCCGCTCGCTGCTACAAGCGCAAACGGGGCCTTCGTCGCCGGCGCTGTGAGCGTAGCCGCGCCTGGGCCAAGCGGGATGGGAGGTCCGGGACGACTGCTCGTTGGCGTCACGCTGAGCCGCACTTCGCGGCGCCCGCCGGGCAGATCTATTGCGGTCACGGGCGTGCTGCCAAGCGACGCGCCACCGAGGTAGGTCGAGACCACGAGGTCACGCGAGTTTCCGGCCGGCACCGCCACGCGTGTCATCCATGTGTCGCGCCCGCTTTCGAGCACGAGGTTGACCTGGGCAGACGCCTGTCCTCCAAGGCTGACTGCGATCGTGCCCGCCAAGCGCGTCGGCTGCGTCGTCACCACTTCACTGAGCGGTGTCGGCGCCCGTACAAGTCGCAAGCGGCCCGGTTCAGAGGAACACCAGAAGCCACCCCCGTGGAAGATGCGAAAACTGGCCCCGCCTGCGACGAAGGGTCCGAAGCAGTGACGCATCCACGCTGCCTGCTCCGGGCCGGGACGACGTCCCAGCACCCCCTTCGGGAGCCCGGGGCCTGCGACGTAACGCGCCGCTATCACTTCGTTCAGCTTCCACAAGTAGTTTTCCTCCTGTTTGCCATACGCCGACGTGTAGGGGTCTTCCGAGGCTGGAAAGAGCTGTACGCCGTCGAAGCGGCGGTCCAGCAGGGCTAGCACGAGAAACCGGGGCTGGTCGCCCACCGCCATCTTGTCGGCGAGGTTGTAGAAGTTGGGGTAGAGCGGACCACCCTGGGGAACGTTCAGGTCGGCGTAGAGCGGCGCGTAGAACGTGTGATCCCTGGCCCAGGAGCGCAGTTCGGAGGAAATCTGCGGCCACCGGATTGCGTTCTCAAGTGGTGGAATTGTGACGTTGCGTTCTTCAGCCAGTGCGCGGATCGGCCCGAGCTGAGCCAGCGCGAAGTACAAGACGACGCATCCGCCCGCTGCCGCGGCGGCACGAGCGTCGCGCTGTGCCGCGCGCCAACCCGCAGCCGCGAGCAGGCCCAGGGCCCAGACGACGCCGATGTACTGATTGGTGTCGGTGCCTTGCTTGCGCAGGAAGTACACCGCCAGCGCGAACCCGAGTACGGCATAGAGTCCGAGCAGCAGTGCACGCCGACCTGTCGGGTCATCAGCGGCGAGGAGGCTCCGCAGGCCGCCGGCCAGTGCGCGTGCGCGCAAACGCGTCGATGAGCGGCGCCACCTCGTCGCGGCGCCCACTCCTACGGCCAGCCACATAATGCCGACGAACCCGAGTGCCAGCGCGCAGCTCCTCAGCCCGAGGATGACATACCAGCGGTAAAGCGAGCGCGTCGCCTCGTGGTTGGCCAATTCAAAGCTTATGTAGAACTCCCAGCCGTGGGTCAAGATGTTCAGCACGAGAAGCAGCACGAGATTCACGCCGCCGAGCACGGCTGCGAACAGCCAGGCCGCCTTACGGCTCAGCACCGAGGCGGCGGTGAGTCCGAAGACCCAGGCGAGGGCAAGGGCCGCGACGGCGATGGTGGTCTGCTTCGTCCAGATCCCAGCGGTTAGGAGCAGGGCAGCGAGTACGACGCGCCTCCGCGACGGCACTGGGCCAAAGTCGGCGACCGCCACCAATCCGAATAGCGCAAACGCCCAGGCCACCTGGTCGGCCCGAGCTTCGTCGAGCAGCGAGAGGCCTACGCTCGACACGCACCAGTAGGCGATACCACCGATTCCGGCCGCGCCAAGCATACGCACGACCCGCCCCTCCGGGCCAGCGGGGAGGTAAGCGATCCGCGCGGCAAGGGTGGTGAGAGACACGCTCGCGCCAATCACCAGAAGCAGCGACCAACCATTCCACAAATGGATATGAAGCAGGAGACTTATAAGAGCTGGAAACAGTGGCGTGTAGACCTGGCCCGTGTATCCCCGAGCCAGATCCTGGTAGAGCGTGTGCCCGAGGTACAGCTGCTCGGCGTCGCTGTTGACAGTCGTCGCCCAGCCGAGGTCGGGGTAATGGGTGCCAAGCAGCCTGATGACCGATATCACGATGCCGAGGGCTACCGGCACGCCGAACAGTAACGGTGAGGCGACGAGCAGTGAACCGACAAGGCGCCCTCGTGCAGCCCTGCCGCCGAGTTCGTTACGCCTACTTGCCGATCGCCATTTGCGCATTGAGAACGCAGAGCTCATGCTGTTCGGGATGCTCGCAGACAAGGCTGATGGGTGCCGCGCCGCAGTCCCGAGGCCGCCGATGCTGCCGACGGAGCGGTGGGGCTAAGACCTCGTCTCGAGGTCAGTGTCTACCATGACTAACCGTGGGATACCGGCCATTTTCGGAGTTGGAGAAGCGGCGCATCGCTCTGACTGTCTCCGTGCGGGACACCGACGTGATCCCAAAGGTTCCGGGCGCTGGCGAGGTGTCCACCCGCAACGGGGTAGCCGTTCAGACAATGCACAACGGCGTCGTCATCCGCGAGGGATGCTACTACGGCGCTTGGATGACCGAGGTCATCCGGCGGCTGCGGGGCCATCACGAGCCCCAGGAGGAGTTGGCATTCCACACCGTCCTGCAACGCCTCGCGTCGGATACGCCATTCCCCACGATGGTCGAGCTGGGCAGCTTCTGGGCCTACTACTCGCTATGGGCCAGGCGCGAGATCCCGTCGATCCGTCTGTTTCTAGTGGAGCCCGATGCCCACAACCTAGCGGTGGGCCGCCGCAATCTCGAAGTCAACGATATGCAAGCGTGCATCCTGCACGCGGCCGTCGGAAGCGAGCACAACACGTCTGTGACGCTGACATGGGAGAGCGACGGCCAGTCGCACGTGAACCGCCAGGTCTCCGTCGATGGGCTTCTGACCGACCTCGGTCTTCGAAAGATTGACTTGCTGTTGTGCGATGCACAGGGTGCCGAGACGGATGCACTCGTGGGAGCCGCACGAGCTTTAGCAGAGCACCGTGTTCGGTTTCTCGTCATATCGACTCATCACCATCGAATTAGCGGCGATCCACTCACTCATCAGCGCTGCGTGCGCATTCTACGCGACGCAGGAGCACACTTCGTCGCTGAGCACTCGGTTTCCGAGTCGTGTAGTGGCGACGGACTGATCGTTGCATCCATGGATGCGCGGGACGCAAATCTAGGCGCGAACGTGACGATCGTCCGCGCGCGTGACACGCTCTTCGGCGAGCTCGAGTGGGATCTCGCCCAAGCCTTTGATGAGTTGGGTCGCGGGGCATCAAGCTGACTTCCATCCGGCCGAGGTCAACCGCAGCGCGCGCGCGCCAGTCGGACCTCCGTCCTACCCAGGCAATAGCGGCGGATATCGCGAGCCAGCGAGAGTCACTCGTTCGCTCGGGGGGGCGCTCGAGTATCCTTGACAGGCCTAGAGATGCGTTGCGATATCGCCCCATACGCGGCTGAGCGCTTTATTCGCGATGCCCGGTTCCACTGGCATCAACGTTTTGAGTTGGCTCCAGGGGTTCACACTCCGGGCAACAACGATATCGATACTCTGCTCAAAGCAGCGGACGTGCCCCAGAGCATCGAAGGTGCCTCAGTCCTTGATATCGGGACAACGAATGGGGGTCTGGCATTTGAACTCGAGCGGCTCGGAGCGATGCACGTTGTAGCGGTCGATATCTATGATGCCGACTGGTTCGGATTCGAACAGCTCAGAACCCTGCTCAACTCGAAGGTCGAATATCTCCGTGCGAGCGTATACGAGCTTCCGGCCAAGCTCGATGAGCAGTTTGACATTGTTGCGTTTTGCGGGGTCCTGTACCACCTGAGACACCCTCTGCTCGCACTCGATGTTGTGCGTGTGCTGACAAAGGGCCGAGCCTTGATCGAGACCGCTGTGAGTGACCGAGTTCTAAGTGAGGTGGCACGCATTCCACTGGTCCACTTTCACCGCTTAGACGATCTCAACGGGGACGGTAGCAACTGGTTCGAGCCAAGCACGACGGCGCTGATCGATTGGTGTCGTTCCAGCGGACTCGAGCCCATCAAGGTCAAGGCATGGCCAGCGGACGCTCCGGGCCGGTGCATGGTGACGGCGACGCCAACGCTAGGCAACCCTGAGTATCTGGGGATGTCCTACGAGTTGCCACTGACTTGTGCCATAGCCCCGGGTTATCGCCTCCCGGGCGACGAGTCACTCAGCGAGCCGCTATAGAGCCCCGACTGGCGGCGCAGCGACATGAGGACCTTGGCTTGGAGCAGCGCCATCTCGCTATTCGCCCGCTCGGCGTCGAGATTGCGCTCGAGTCGCAACTCCGCAAGCTCCGCGCGAGATTCGCCAAGCTGCTCGCGAAGTTCATCGATACGTGCGTAGATGACATCGAGCTGGTTCCTGGCGAGGTAGCGGCTCAGGCGCGAGCGAAGACTGCGCGACTCGTCGAGCCTTGGCGACCGGCTATCGAGATGACCAGAATCATCCTTACGCGCCGGAATCAGAGCTCGTGCCCGGAGGCTCTCCAGCCGCAGCTTCATCGAGTGCCCGGCTGCCTCCAATGAGTGAGTTTGTGCGACGTCGCTGGCTGCGCGCTCACCGCGCGCCCTGGCCTCGGGCTGATTGTCATAGACCTCCCGCATCAGGCGGGCCGCATGCTCCGTACTCGGGGCAGCCCAATGCCCATAAGGGGGGTAGGGCGCGTTGCCTGGGCCAATTGGCGTGAGCTCGAAATCGACGAGGTAGGAGTTCTGTGGGGTCATGTAGTCGAGGTTGCCTGAATAGCCTGTAGCGATGACTGGCTTGCCGAGCGCCATCGCCTCAGCGGGGGTGAGTCCGAAGCCCTCGGACCGATGAAGCGAGACGTAGCTGTCGCACGCGGCGATGAGCGCATCGTTCTCGGAGACGGACATGTAGCCGTCGATGATCTGCACATCCCCGTGCTCGCTGGCCGCGGCGAGCAAGCGTGCGTGATTGGTGGGATCGTCAGCGCTGTTTATGCACTTGACCACCAGCTTCGCTCCCGCCCCAGGTTGGAATGCCAGCCTGAAAGCCTCAATGGTTGCGAGCGGATTCTTACGCTCGAACACGCTGTGGTAGTCGAACATGAACAGAAATACAAAGCCCTCCGGCAATCCCAGCGTCTCACGCGGTATGGACTCGATGCGAGGATGCGGGACCGGAAGCGTGACCGTGTAGACCGGCACGGGAGAATCGACCAGCAGGGCCTTGGCTACGTGCTCACTGCCCACCCAGACCTCATCGAGGAGGGAAAAGGAATCAAGCCAATCCTGCGGAAAGGTCGAGACCTCCCACCACCACAGACCGATCGTGTGGCGGTCGGTGAAGAAGCGCTCGCCGATCTCCTCACGAAATCCGGGGAGCCCATCGGCGTTGACGCAGACCAGGTTCGCTGGAAAACGTGCAGCGTCGGCGTCTAGCGAAGTGAAGTGGTGTCCCCTGCGGCTCGGTGGAGCGCTGCGTCCGTGCACGGGGAGCAGCGGGACGCCGACCTTATCGAGGGACGCAACCACAAGCCGCGCAGCCTGCCCGACGCCCAGCTCGGACTCGAAGTAGCCGGCCACGTTGACTCCCCATGGCGGGCCGGGGGCAGCACGCTTGCGCTCCTCGATCTCCTGGGTTCGGCTGGCAGAAGGGACCAGTGAGCGAGGGAGGGTCCCCGGCTCGGTGCCGTAGGCATTCAGCCAGCCGATGTAGCCTTCCGCCTGCTCGGGTCGGTCGAGGTCTGGGTACGCCTCACGCAACTCGGGCTGCGCGTCGCGGACGAGCCAGCAAAGGCGGTTGATGCCGAAGTCGCTGCCGGCCGGAGCGGGCCCAGCGAGCCAGGCGTAGAACTCCTCCATGCCCCAGCGAGTAAAGGGGGAGCGTCGCAACCCCGCCTCGTTGACCGCATGCGCGTAGATGTCGCGCAGACGCCGGTCGAAGCGGGTCCCGTCCGGCAGCGCGTCCCAGGCGTAGGGAACCTTCCGAGCGAGCGAGTCGTCGTTGGCGAACAGCCGCTCTGCATACCGGCTGAGAAGTCTCTCGAGCGGCGGGTGATCGGCCACCCTGATGCGGTCCTGCTTGTCGCTGAGCAGCTTGGCCTGCTCGGGGTCGAAGTCGATCAGCCGCATGATCGTTAAGGGCACACCATCCACGAACACATCGCCAGCGCGTTCCTCGATCGAGCAGGCGAAGAGATTCCAGAATGAGGCGCCCAGAGCGGGGGCTCGAATCTCGAAATGCGACCTCGCGAGCGTTGTCAAGCGCTCTACCGGCGCGGGCCCCCTAGCTGGATCTGCGCCCTCGACAGCGCGAGCGGTCCACCAGTCCAAGAGCGCGGCGTGACCGTGCCCGCTCCCAAGCGCAAGCAGCCCCGGGTCATACAATCCCCACCCTTGCAGATCGGCCTCGTTTGGGCGCAGACCATCGGACGGAAGGGGCGTGCTTGCGCGCGCCCACACGAGCACACCATGTTCAGCGGCCAGTCGCTCGATGTCATCGAGCGGGCCGTATGTCTGGGAGTCGGCATCGATATAAAGAATCGACTCAGACGGCGAGCGCTCGAGCATCGCTCGCAGCAGATATGGCTTGATCGCCTCGCGCAGCTCGTTCAAGTCAAGCCGTGCGGCGAGAATCGGGAACCCCGCGATCGACAGATCCTCGGGACCCAGGAGCTCGAAGCGCTCCGTCTGCATCGCGTCCTCGCGCGCGGCGTCGAGTACGAACGCGGTGCACGCCGCCGTCGGATCGTGGCGATGAATGGATTCGATCAACGTGCGCGCCCGCGCGAGCTCCCGCCGCGCAATGATGGTCGTGATCCGCATCCGTCGGCCATCGTAGCCCGCGCGAGGGCGGGAGTAACCGACGCGGAGCGACCGTCCAGCGCTGCTACGGGCCCGCGACCACCCACGCTCGGGGCAAGTACGTAGCGGCTGATCGACGCAATGGGCGTGCTAGCTTCCCGGCGCATGAATGCGCTGCGCGACCGAAAGCGCCTGGCTCGCCTGATTGAGCGCGGGGCAACGCGCGCCCTCGCCGCGGTTGGGGATCCCCCTGAGCCCGCTCTGGATCCGAATATGCCACCGGCGGCGCCCGAGGCGATCGCGGAGCCGGACCCGATCCCGGAGGTCGAGCCCCCACCTCCTACCCCAGGCCCGGAACCGGGGGCGCCGGCGCGCTTCGCCCGCGAGTTGAAGCCCGGCTTCCTCGCGCTGCATCAAACGGGTGTCAGCCGAGTGCTCTACGAGCTGCTCGATGAAGAGGATATCTCCGAGATCGAGCGGCTGATCTCCCAGACCCCGGAGCTCGAGACCGAGTACGCAGCGATCAGCGATCCAGGCACACGGCGCCACATGTTGTTGGCGTTTGGAGTCTGGCTCGGCGTACCGGCGCTGCTGCAAAAGACACGGCTGCCCGTTGCCCAGCCCTCAGGGGAGATCCATGCGATGGCGCGCGGCCCAATCTCGGCAGCGGGAGGCCTTTACGAGGCCGATTTGTTGTACGACGCGCTCGTCGGTATCGGCGTCGACCTCGGAGCGATTCGCGACGGACTGGATTTCGGCTGCTCATCGGGGCGCGTATTACGGGTTCTGGCAGCCGCCTATCCCGATGTCCACTGGCAGGGGTGCGATCCCAACGCGCCAGCGATTGCCTGGGCCGACGAGAACCTCCCTGGGATCGACTTCTTCGTCAGCGGCGACGACCCGCCACTGCCCCTCGCTGACGCCTCGCTCGATCTCGCCTACGCGATCTCGGTCTGGTCGCACTTCGCCCCCGGTCTGGGACTCGACTGGTTTGAGGAGATGCGCCGGCTGATCCGTCCCGGTGGCCATCTGGTCGTGACCACGCATGGCTTCACCTCGGTCGCCTACTACGCCGGGCTCAGCCTGCGAACGCCGCAGCAGTCGGATGAGATCGCGGGATCGCTCTACCGTCACGGCTGGTGGTACGCGCCAGAGTTCGGCGAGAAGGGAGACTGGGGAGTTCTCAACCCCGACTGGGGCTCGGCCTTTCTCTCCCCCGAGTGGATGCTCGCGCAACTCTGTCCCCGCTGGCGCGTTCTTGAGTTCGCACCGGGTCGCAACCTGGACAACCAGGACGTCTACGTGCTGCAGCGGGTCTAGCCCGGGGTAGCCTGGCTAACACCGGGAGAGTGCCGCGGGCCGGGGCGGTTGCTAGCGTTCATTGACTCTTGCCGACCACTATCCAGCGACCTGAAGCGACGCTCACCGCCTCCGAGTCGACCGCTTCACCGGCGGTCTCGATCGATAGCGTCAGCAAGACGTTTCGGCTCCCCCACCAGCAATACTCCACGCTCAAGGAGCGGGCGCTTCATCCGTTCCGCAGCACGTCCTACGATGAGCTGCACGCCGTCCAGGACATCTCGCTTGAGATCGCCACCGGGGAGTTCTTCGGCATCGTTGGGCGAAACGGCAGCGGCAAGAGCACGCTGCTGAAGTGCATCGCGGGGATTTACGGCGTGGACGTCGGTCGGATCTCGATCACCGGGCGGCTGTCGCCATTCATCGAGCTCGGCGTTGGCTTCAACATGGATCTGACCGCGCGCGACAACGTCGTGATCAACGCGATCATGCTCGGGCTGAGCAGGCGCGAAGCGCATGCGCGCTTTGACGAAGTGATCGCGTTCGCCGAACTCGAGGAGTTCATCGACCTCAAGCTCAAGAACTATTCCTCGGGCATGCTCGTGCGCCTCGCGTTCGCCACGGCGATCCAGGTGGATGCGGAGATACTCCTGATTGACGAGGTACTCGCGGTCGGGGACGCCGCCTTTCAGCAGAAGTGCTTTGAGGAGTTCTTCCGGCTCAAGCGCGAAGCCAAGACGATCGTCTTCGTCTCACACGACATGTATTCCGTGGAACGCTTCTGCAATCGCGCGATGCTCATGGAGCGGGGCAACATGGTCCAGCTCGGCGAGCCGCGCGCGATCGCGCGCGCCTACCACAAGCTGAATTTCGGCCAGCTCCCCCATCAGCCGCCTGCCGAGGAGAATGCGGGCGACGGCACGGCAATAGCCGACGCGTGGTTTGAGAACTCCGCTGGCGAGAGGGTAACGAGCGTCTCACAGCAGGAGGCGCTGACGATGTGCTTTGAGGTCAGGTTCGCGCAGGATCTGACCGACCCCGTGTTCGCGGCCACACTTCGGACCGAGCTCGGGCACACCATCCTCGTCGCTCGCAGCGACCAGCAGGGCGCGACGAGCGGTGCCTTCAGGGCCGGAGAATCGGTGATTGCCAGATTCGAGGTGCCCAACTGGCTTACGGCCAGCCGCTACGTGCTAACGCCCTCGCTCGCTCGCGAGGGCACCGGCGATGACGCGATCGCGCTGGTGGAGGACATGGCATCGGTGATGGTGCACGGCAACGCAACCGGTGGCATCCTGGAGCTCCCGCTCCAAACGAGAATAGAGCGCACGTGAACGCGACGCCGCGCCCCGTGCCCCTACCCTGGCGTTCGTCTGCGACCCGTCAGGTTCACGGACCATCGGCTTTGGGTGACGATCTAAGGCGTTTCTGGTCGCTTACGTTCACGCTCGCTCGGACCGAATTCAAGCTGCGCTTCTACGGTTCGGTGCTCGGTTACGTGTGGACCCTCGTGCGACCACTGCTGCTGTTCGGTGTCCTGTGGATCTTCTTTACGAAGGTCGGGCACGTAAACAAGGGGAAAACTCCCGGCGAAAAATATTACGGCGCCCAGCTGCTCGGCTCGATCGTGCTGTTCACCTTCTTCGTCGAAGCAACGACCGGGTCGATCCGCAGCGTGGTGGATCGCGAGAGCATCGTGCGCAGGATCCGCTTTCCGCGCCTGGTGATTCCGCTGTCGGTCGTCCTGCTCGCGCTGTTCAATCTGGTCTTGAACCTGATCGTGGTAGCGGTCTTCGCGCTCGGGGCCGGAGTGCACCCGATGCTCAGCTGGCTGGAGCTGCCGCTGATCGTCCTCGCGCTGATCGTCTTCGCGACCGGAGTTTCGATGCTGCTCTCGGCGCTGTTCGTCCATTTCCGCGACATCCAGCCGATCTGGGAAGTGATCGCGCAGATCCTGTTCTACGCCTCACCGGTGATCATCTCGATCCAGACGATCCTCGACGCCTTCCACGGAACCGAACACAAGTTCCTGGCCCACCACCAGTACCTGCTGCACGTCTACATGTTCAACCCGCTGGCGGTGATCTTCCAGCAGTTTCGCCACGCGATGATCACGCACGCGACGCCTGCGGCCGAGGCTGTTATCGGCAGCTGGTCTTCGTTGTTCGGGGCGCTGGCGATCGTTGTCGCCCTGTTCGTCGTCGGCTTCGCGGTGTTCAGCCGTGCGGCAGCAAGAATCGCGGAGAATCTGTAGCGATGCCTCCTACGGCCGAACACCGAGCGTCCGCCGAGCAGCAGCTAAAGGCCGAGAACGAGCGCCTGCGCGCTCGTGTGGCCGCGCTCGAGACGGAGCTCGTCGAAGTTCAGACAGCCACCAACGCGGCCATCGCCGAGTGGCAGGAGCGCGCCTACTGGCTGGATCGCTGGCATCTCGACCTGAACGCGCTGATGCGCCGCCGGGGTGCGGCTGAGGCGCGCGCAGCGATTCGAGGGGTCCGCTCGGTGGTTCGGGGCGTCAAGCGGACCAAGCGCAGCCTCAAACGCTCGTGAGCACCGTCTCGGTCGTGATTCCCGTCAAGGACGGGGCGCGGTACCTCGGGCAGGTGCTTCAGTCATTGGAGGACGAGGGCGTCGAGGAGATCCTCGTCATCGACTCAGGGTCGCGCGACGGCTCGCTCGAGATCGTGCGCTCGACGGGAGCGGAGCTGTTGCGCATCACGCCCGACGAGTTCGGTCACGGTCGCACGCGCAACCTCGGGGCCGAGCGCACGTCGGGCGAGCTGATCTGCTTCCTGACCCAGGACGCGACGCCGGTCCCCGGGTGGTTGGCCGCCCACCGCGAGGCGCTCGCCCTCGACACACGCGTGGGAGCAGCTTACGGGCCTCATCTTCCGCGGCCGGACACAAGCCCGATGATCGCGCGAGAGCTGACCGAGTTCTTCGCCGGGTTCGCTCCCGACGCTCGCCCGGTGATGCAGCGCTCCGGCGATCCGACGTTTCTGTCGAACGTCAATGCCTGCTACCGGCGAGCCTGCTGGGAAGAGATCCGCTTTCGCGATCTCGGCTACGCCGAGGACCAGGCGTTCGGTGCCGAGATGCTCGCCGCCGGCTGGATCAAGGTCTACCAACCCCGGGCGGCGGTACTACATGCCCACGACTACGACCAGCTCGAGTTCATGCGCCGCTACTTCGACGAGTACCGGGGGCTGCGGGAGACCACAGGGCACGTGGAGCGTTTCGGGGCCCTGGCGACCGTCCGCTACGTGCGCGGCGCGGTGGTGGCCGACCGCCGCTTCATGGCCAAACAGGGCCTTGGCGGCGCAGAACGGGCCCGCTGGAGCGCGCGGGCGATCGGTCATCACGCTGGACGTCGCGTGTTTTCGGCGCTGGGCTCGCACTCCGAGCGAATCCCAGCGCCGCTGCGACGCCGGCTGTCACTTGAGCGACGCGGCGCGCCTGGCGTCGAGGCCGCTGCGAGCGAATCGTCCGGATCCAATGGCGCAGGGATCGGTCGTGCGAATAGCATCGCACCGGTGCAGGGATCAGCGGTTGCAAACTCTCCGGTGCCGCCCGGGCGCCAGATCGCACAGAAGCTCTCCGGCGAGGTCTACGACGTAGCGGCGGGTATCTGGCGTGACGGTCCCGCGCAGCTGCTGGACCCAGTGCCCGGGATGGCGGAGCGCGAGCGCCTACGCCTGGCGATGATGATCCCGCCGTTCAGCCGCGGAAGCGGAGGTCACAACACGCTGTTTCAGATCTTCAGTCGCCTGGAGCGTCGCGGGCACGCCTGCAGCGTCTGGCTGGTCGACTACTACGGCTACCGGCGCGGCGTGTGGCCGGCGGTGCTGCGCCAGGAAATACGCGAACACTTCGCACCGTTCGAGGGTCCCGTCTACAACGACCTCGGGGCCTGGCAGGGCGCCGACGTCGCGATCGCGACCGGCTGGCAGACCGTCCACGCGATGCTCGCACTCGATCGCTGCCGCGCGCGCGCCTACGTCGTAAACGACCACGAGCCCGACTTCTACCCGGCCTCCGCCGAGCACGCTTTGGCCGCCGAAACCTACGGTCATGACATGCACTGCATCGCGGCGAGCCCGTGGCTGCGCGACCTGCTCATCGAACGCTACGACACGACGGCCGAGGCCTTTCAGCTGGGGGTCGACCACGAGACCTATCGCCCGCGCCCGGTGGAGCGCCAGCCCGCGACCATCATCTACTACGCCCGTTATGCCACGCCGCGGCGAGCGGTGCCGATCGGCCTGATGGCCCTTGCAGAGCTCAAGCGCCGTCGGCCCGACGTGCGGATCGTGCTGTTCGGGACCGACGAACTGCTCGACGCCTCCTTCGCCTATGAGCACATCGACGTGCTCAGCCCCACGCAGCTGTCCTGGCTCTATTCAGAAGCGACGGTGGGGCTCTGCCTGTCGCTGACCAACTTCTCGCTGATGCCCAAGGAGATGATGGCGTGCGGGCTGCCGTGCGTGGAGCTCGCGGGCATCAGCGCGGAGTCGATCTTCGGCTCCGACGGCCCGCTCGAGCTCGCGCCGCTTGACTCAAACCGGATCGCCGACTCGCTGCAGCGGCTGCTGGAGGATCGCGAGGAGCGCGAGCGTCGCTCACGCGAGGGCATCGAGCTCGTCGCCTCGCACACCTGGGATCACGCGACCGACGAGGTCGAGGCCGGCCTGCGCCACGCGCTGCGCCTGCGGGAACCGGCCGCGGTCAGCTGACGGCTGCGGTCAGCTGAAAAAGCTGCCCAGCGTGAGCAGCTGGCTGGCATAGCTCAGGCCGAACATCGCGACCACCAGCACGGTCGCGATCGACGCGTGCAGTCGACGCCCCAAGCCGAACGTCCCGGCGACGGCGATCGCCGACAGGGCCGCGATCGCCGGGAAGATGTAGCGGCCCTGTTCGGCCACCACCGTGCGGCCACCCTGTGGGGCGAAGAATGCAGCCTCGACCGCGATGAGCGTGCAGATCGGGAACAGCGCTATGACCGCCACCTCGAAACTGCGCGCGATCAGCGCGACGCGCTCTCTGAGCGCCGTCGACAGCGCGAGCAGGCCGACGACCGCAAGCGCGGCGATGATCACGGAGTAGACCCAGTTCGGAAAGACCCACACGTACCAGCCGAAAGCTCCCCAGCCGCGGATCACGTACACGGCTTCAAAGGGCCACTGCCCGCGGGGGAACAGGGGCCCCATGAAGCTCAGTTTGGGCAGGAACAGCTCCCACAGGTACTCGAGGAAGCGCCCTGGGCGCTGCTCGGCCAGGCTCAGCGCGCCCGTCGCCTGAATCCCGCCCGCTCCCGTCGAATGGCCGGCCACGCTGGAGTAGAGCGCGGACTGCAGCAGCAACCAGCCCTCGCGGACCGCGATGAACGCGCCGGCCAGCGCCGCCCACGCGCGAACGTCCTCGCGCCGGTGAGCGCGCCAGAGCATGCCGGCCACCCCGACCACCACCGCGGGGTAGATCTCATAGCCGGTCTCCTTCATCGCCGGAACCAGCGCGACGGTCGCGCCGAGAGCCAGCGCGAGGCGCCATGTCAATCCCCGGCGCAGCCCGCGGATCACCAGATAGAGCGACAGGGCAGCCGCCGCGTTGACTCCGTTGTCGTTGTTGACCGCGCCCGAGATGAAGCCGAACATCGGCTGGAAGGCGACGAGCAGACCGGCGGCGAGCGCCGCGACGGGCCAGCGCGGCAGCATCTCGCGAACGACGCCGAAGGCGCAGAATGCGACGAGCGCGCCCAGCAGCGCCGAAGCAAGGCGCAGGGCGGTCAGCTGGGAGAAGGTCGACTGCGAGCGCACCAGCTCGTAGGCTGGCGCCACGAGCAGGTAGTAGGCCGGCTGGTGGGGTGACGCGGCGGAGACGTAGCCGCCACCGTTGTCAGCAGGCGGCATCCTGGATGTTTCGTGTTCCCACGCGACCTGGGCGCCTCGTAGCCACGGCGGTCGCGTTTCGGGCAGCGAGACCTGCGAGTACACGTTGACCGCGTTCAGCGCGAGCGTCTCATCGGTGGAGAACGCCGGCTGCGCGCTGGGTACGCGCGCGGACGCGTTGCCGGTCGTGGCCAGGTACTGCGCGTCGGCGAAGTGATCGGGCTCGTCGGGCGCGTTGAACGCCGGGGTGATGAGCGCCCATGAGCCCGCGTTCAGGAAGGCGATCAGCGCCACGGCGAGCCCGCTGCGAACGACGCGGCCGCGCAGCATCAGCTGCCGGCCGGCGGCTGCGCGCGCGAGCAGCACCAGCGAGCAGATCCACAGCAGGGGCAGCAGGACGAACAACAGAACCGGGTAGGTCCATGGGCCCACGATCCCCGGGCGAAAGAGCGCGGCGCGCGAGAAGATCTGTCCGGCGGAGGCGAGCAGCGAACGCTGGACGCCGGCGGGCGGCAGGAACCAGACCCCGACGCGATTGTCAATCGGAGCGCCGTTCTGCAGCGCGGGCACCTGGTTTGCCTGCAGGCCGATCATCCCGCCCAGACCGATCGGCCCGTCGGTGGGGCTGATGCAGACCGTCGCCGGCACCGTCGCCGGCGAGCTCGGACGGACGGGGATCGGCGCCCGTCCAAAGGCGAGAGTGCTCGGACCCACCAGGCCGGCCATCGTCGAGCCGAAGGTGCGACCGGCCGCGCTGACATGCACCCGCGCCGCGAAGCGCGGCCGATTGGCGAACACCGCGAGCTGCACCCTGCCGGTTCCAGCCGGCAGGCTCAGCTTGGGCACGCACAGCGTTTCACCCGGCTTGACGCTCGCCACCAGGCTGCGCACGCCGACGCTGTCGGTGCCGGTGTAGAAGTTGCGCGGGATCGTGACCTGCCACACGATCACCGCGGCGAGGATCAGCCCGGCGACCGCGGCGGGCCACCACACGGCGCGCGAGCCGTCAAGCCAGGCGGGCAAAGCGGTCCGCATTCCGAGCCGGCCCCTGCCATCCGCCCGCGGCACCTCGCTGGACGGCAAGCCCGGCGAGCGGACGCTCACCGTCGCCGCAGGCCGAGAATCGATAGCAGGAACGACGAGAAGAAGATCTGTATACCGACGATCAGCAGCGAGGCGGCGATCACCGCCAGATGTTCGTCTGCCAGCGAGCCGAAGCCGTTCACGATCCAGGTGGCGACGATCACGCCGCCCATCACCACGCCAATCAGCGCGAAGGCGCCACCCAACAGCAACCCGTGCTCGAGGCGAAAGCGCGCGCGCATCCTGTCAAACCAGGGGTCTTTCTCGTTCATGAAGTACGTGCCGTAGGCATGCGCGCACAGCCCGAGTGCGAGCACCTGGGTGCCCACGATCATCAGCAGCGCCCCGCCGATCAGCGCGTGCAGGCCCCAGGCGCGCCCGAAGAAGTCCAGGCCGGCGCCGACGAACACGACGATCAGCGTGCCCAATCCAGCGAGCACGGCGCCGGGGATGATGAAAAGGTGGGTCGGGCTATGAACGAGCAGAAAGCGCAGATGGCGCCAGCCGTCGCGGAAGCTCGACAGCTTGCTCTCGCCCCCGCGCGGGTGGTATTCGATCGGGAACTCGGCGATCCGCAGCTTCTCCTTGGACGCCCTGATCACCATCTCAGAGGCGAACTCCATGCCGGTCGTGCGCAGGTCCAGGCGCTCGAGCACGTCGCGCCGCAGCGCGCGCATGCCGCAGTGGGCATCGTGCACGCCCGTCGCGAAGAACAGGTTGAGCATGCCGGTCAGGATCGGGTTGCCGACATAGCGGTGAAGCCACGGCATCGCCCCCGGCTGGATGTTGTCCATGCGATCGCCGATCACCATCTCCGCGCCGTCCTGCAGCGCGGAGACGAAGCGCGGGATCTCCTTGAAGTCATACGTCAGGTCGGCGTCGGCCATCACGATGTAGCGACCCCTGCTGGCCGCAAAGCCGGCCAGATAGGCGCTGCCGTAGCCGCGCTGCGGCTCGACCACGACGTACGCGCCGGCCTCGCGCGCGAGCCGAGCCGAGTCGTCCTCTGAGTTGTTGTCCGCGACGACGACCTCGCCCTGGACGCCCATCTCGCGCAGCGCGTCGAGCGCGCCGACGACGCAGCGCTCGATGTTCTCCGCCTCGTTGAGGCACGGGATCACGACCGAAACCAACGGCGTCGGCACGCGGTCGGGATCGACCGTTGAGGGATCGCTTGTCTGGAGGAGTGTGCTCATCGGCTCAAGCGTCTCGCGGCCTCTCCGGGCGCAACGCGCGCCATCCGGTTATAACGCTCCGTCTGGCGGAAAGTGGCGCTCAACGCGGAGCCGCACCGGCTCAATCGTACCGCCAGGTGATCGGGCATGCTAGGAGCGTGCGCGTGTGCGTCATCTACGACTGCCTGTTCCCCTACACGGTCGGTGGCGCCGAGCGCTGGTACCGCAATCTCGCCGAGCGCCTGGCACAGGAGGGACACGACGTCACCTACGTGACACTCCGCCAGTGGGACCGCGGCGAAACTCCAAGCCTCGATTGCGATGTCGACGTCGTTGCGGTCGGACCCAGGATGGACCTGTATACGCACGACGGCCGCCGCAGAATCGCCCCGCCGCTCGTATTCGGCCTGGGCGTGTTGGCACACCTGTTACGTAGGGGTCGTCGCTATGACGTCGTGCACAGCGCGTCGTTTCCCTACTTCTCCCTGCTCGCAGCGGGAGTTGCGCGCCCGCTCGGCGGCTTCGGCCTGGTGGTGGACTGGCACGAGGTGTGGAGCCGCGCCTACTGGCGCGAATACCTGGGAGGCATCGGCGGCACGATCGGTCACGCCGTGCAGCGTCTCTGCGCCCGCCTGCCCCAGCGTGCCTTCTGCTTCTCACAGCTGCATGCCGCGCGCCTGCGTCGGGAGGGGGTGCGCGGGGGCGTCACGGTGCTCGAGGGTGAGTACGCCGGATCGCTGCAGCCTCCGACCGCACAGCCCGCCGAGCCGCGCGTGATCTTCGCGGGGCGAATGATCCCCGAGAAGCGCGCCCCGCTCGGCGTCTCCGGGGTGGCCGAGGCGATCAAGCGCATTCCCGAGTTGCGAGGCGTTTTCCTGGGCGACGGCCCCGAGCACCAGGCGGTGCTCGAGGCGATCGCCGAGCACGGCGCACGGCAGACGATCACTGCGCCGGGCTTCGTCGCGTCTGAGGATGTGGACGCGGGGCTGCGTGGCGCGCTGTGCATGCTGCTCCCGTCGCGCCGCGAGGGCTACGGCATGATCGTCGTCGAGGCGGCCGCCCGTGGCACCCCGAGCGTCGTCGTCGCCGGCGAGGACAACGCAGCAACGGAGCTGATCGCGGAGGGCGTCAACGGCACGATCGCGCCGCGCGCGGACCCGCAGGCCATCGCCGAGGCGATCGTGCGTGTTCACGAGGCCGGGTTTGCGATGCGTGAGCAGACCGCCGACTGGTTCGCGCGCAACGCCGAGCGCCTCTCTCTGGAGTCCTCGCTGCGAATCGTCCTGCAGAGCTATGAGAGCTGACCCGGCCCAGTGCTGCCCACCGCGCGCGCATAGCTCTCAAGCGTCAGGCGTGCTGTGCGCTGCCAGGTGAACTCGCGCGCGCGGACGAGGCCGAGGGCACGCAGCCGGGCGGCAAGCTCGGGCTCGTCCAGCAGGCGTCGCAGCGCAGTCGCGATCTCTGAGACGTCGCGCGGATCGAACATCAGGGCCGCATCGCCGGCGACCTCGGGAAGCGAGGAGGCATTCGAGCAGGCGACCGGCACGCCGCGCGCCATGGCCTCGAGCACCGGCAGCCCGAAGCCCTCATACAGCGAGGGAAAGACGAACCCGCCGGCAAGCGCCCACAGCCCCTCGAGCTCCGCGCCCGACAGCCACGCCGGGAAGCGCACGTCGCCCTCGACGCCGAGCGAGCGCCCCCGATCGCGGAGCTCGGCCTCATACGCCGTCCGATAGCCGGGAAGCACGAGCACGGGACGCTCCTCGGCGGGAATCTGCGCGAGCGCTTCGATCAGCGCCAGCAGGTTCTTGTGCGGGCGCTTTGCCGACAGGCTCAGTAGGACGCGCCGCTCGCCGAGATCGAGGCGCTCGCGCACCTCAGGCTCGCCGAGCGGCGCCTGGCGCTTGACGGTGCCGAGGCCGAGCGGCACGACGTCGATCCGGGCGCGAGCGATCCCCAGCAGCTCGATCAGGTCGCCGCGCGTGTGCTGGGAATCGACGATCACCCGATCCGAACGGCGGGCTGCCCACGGCACGAGCACCTTCATGCCGCGATCGCGAATGCCTGCGTGGGCCTCGGGGAAGCGGGCGTAGATCAGATCGTGCACGGTCACGACCCTGCGAAAGCTCCCCCACACCGGCGCCGTGCTCGCCAGGCTGTGCATCAGGCTCACGCCCGCGCGCGCGGCCAGCCGCGGCAGCAGCATCTGCTCGCCGCGCACCCACTGGACGCGATTCCGTGCATTCACGGGCACCGTCACCGACGGCACGAGCCCGCTCCATGGACCATCGCTCACGGCCGCCGCCTCGCGGTTGACGAACGCGGTGAAGCGCGTCCCGGGCGGGGCCTCGGCCACGAGCGAGGGAATCAGCTCGCGCGCTGCCACCTCCATCCCGCCGGTCTCCCCGGGCACGAGGAAGATCAGGTTCAGGCCGATGTGGGCTCCCGACAGGCTCAAGGCGGCGAGCCGCCGTTGAGCGAGGCACGGGCAGGAGCCAGCGCACGGCGGTAGCTGTCGATCGTCAGCTCTGCGGTGCGCCTCCAGGTGAACAGCTCACAGCGCGCGCGCCCGCGCTCGGTGAGGGTCCGCGCGAGCGCGCCGTCTGAGAGCAGGCGTGCGATCTGCTCGGCGATCTGCTGCTCGTCGCGCGGGTCAAAGAACAGGGCCGCGTCGCCGGCGACCTCCACAAGCGAGGATGTGTCCGAGCAGGCGACCGGCAGCCCGCGGGCCATTGCCTCGAGCACCGGCAGTCCGAAGCCCTCCTGAAACGACGGCAGCACGAAGCACGAGGCCACCCCGTAGAGGTCCTCGAGGTCTGACTCAGAGATCCACCCGGGGAACCGGACGCGCTCCGGCACGCCGAGCTCGCTCGCGAGCGCGCGCAGCTCGCGCTCGTAGTCGTTGGGCGAGCCGGGCAGGACGAGCTGTGCGGACTCGTCGCCCAGCAGCGAGACCGCGCGGATCAGCCCGTGAAGGTTCTTATGGGCGCGCTTGGCGGCCACGCAGAGGATGATCGGCTCAGCGCCCAGGCTGAGGCGGTCGCGCACGACGCGCGGGTCGGGGGGCCGCTGCACCGGCGGCGGCGGGAGGATCCCCAGCGGCGTCACGTCGAACTTCCCGACATCCACGTGCAGCGTCGCGGCGATGTCGTCTCGTGCGGCGTTGGAGATCGCGATGATCCGAGCGCAGTCGCGTGCGACCGCAGGTGTGAGCGTACGCCCCATCGTGCGAAAGAGCCAGGTCGCAGCCTCGGGATAGTGAGCCCAAATGACGTCGAGGATCGTGGCCACGGTCCGAACACCGGGATGCACGAGTGGCACAACGTTGGCGAGCCCGTGCACGACATCGATTCCCCGTCGTCGCGCGTCCAGGCCGATGCCGATGAGCTCGTGCCACATGTGCCACGGGCTCCCGATGCCGCGTACCGGCAGGGTGATCCAGCAAACACGCTCCGCCCAGGGCTCGCGCAGTAGCCAGTCAGGCGCCGTGCTGCCGATCCACGCGCTCAGCTGCAGACGCGGGTCGGCCTCGAGCATGTGGGCGATCAGCTGGCGCGCGTAGGTTCCAGACCCGCCTGAGTCCTCGACCAGATAGACGAGGTTGAGCCCGACCCGCAGCGTCTCTTCAGGGCGCCGGTCACGCATCGAATCGCCTGACCGCCCGACCGCGCAAGGCAGGGCCGATGCGCCGGGCGACCATCGCGCGAACCTTAGCGAGAACTATGCTCCCGGCGTGACGGGCTCACCACCGCGGGTCACGGTCCTCGTGCCGACGTACAACCGCGCCGCGCTGCTGCGTCGCGCGCTGGATTCGGTGCTCGCCCAGACGCATCGCGACCTGAGGGTCCTGATCTCAGACAACGCCTCCGAAGACGACACGGCGGCCGTCTGCGAGAGCTATGAACGTGGCGACCCGCGCGTGCACTACGCACGCCAGCCGGTGAACGTCACGCCGGTCCCCAACTTCAGCTGGTTGCTCGCCCACGCCGACACCGAGTTCATGCTGCTGGTCGCCGACGACGACTGGCTGGCCCCCGACTACGTCGAGCGCTGCCTGGCTGTCATGGATCGCGATCCGTCGCTGGCCATCGTCACGGGTGTGAATCACTACGACGAGGGCGACGCTCGCCGGCAGCTGGGCCACAACCTCGACCTCCGCGACTCCTCGGCATCTGTGCGCGTGCTGCGCTACCTGCACGGGCGCTGGTCGAGCGCCGCGTTCTACGGGCTGCTGCGCAGCAGCGCGGTGCGCCCGGCGCTGCCCATATCCAACGTGATGGGCGCCGACTGGATCTTCATTGCCGCCGTGGTATTCGCGGGCCGCGCGGTGACGATCTCAGAGACCCATCTCAACCGCGAGCAGGGCGGCGCGAGCGCGAGCTTTGCGCACATCGCCGAGGTGTCGGGGCTGTCGGCGCGCGCCGCCCGTCACCCACACGCCGCGATCGCGTTCAACCAGTTCCGCGACGTCGCGTTCTCCTCGTCCGCCTACGCACGCCTCGGGCCGGTACGACGCCTTGCGCTGGGCCTCGGCGCCGCCGGCGCGATCGTCGCCGGGCATCCGCTGGACTTCCTCTGGGACACCTTTGGTCCGCTCGTCACCCACCCGCGCACCGAACGCTATGTGCGACCGCTGCTGGACCGTGTGCGAGCCCGCCGCCCGGCCTGACCGAGAGGCCTCGTCGATCAGCCCACCGGCTTCAGCGAGCGCGCGAGCCTGGGCGGCAGCAGCGCCATGAGCTCCTCGGGGTAGGCGTGCAGCAGCTGCAGCGCGACGACGTAGGCCGTGCCGGCGATAACCATCCGCACGAACGAGGAGAGATCTGGAATGGCCAGCGACGCTGCTCCGATCGCCGCGGCGAGCACGATCCGTGGCACGAGGCGCAGCGAATCGACGAGGCTCGGGTGGCGACGCATCAGCACGACGCCCCCGGCGAGCGCAAGGGCGATCTCCCCGACGGCCGTCGCCACGGCCGCTCCGTGGGCACCGTGGTCGGGAACGACCAGCGCCAGAAGGACGATCATGCCCGCCAGGCCGGCGGCGTTGAGCGCCAGGATATGGCGGTAGAGGGCGAGGCTGAGCAGCCCGTTGGCCCACACGATCCCCACGAACGTCGCGCCCAGTCCGATGCCCTGGATCGCGAGCACGCTCGCGGCCGGCACGTACTGCGCGCCGCCGAGCAGGCGCAGGATGAACGGGGCCCCAATGCCGATCGTCAGCGCTGCCCCGACGCCGACGATGAGACCGACCTGGAACACCTTCCCGAGCCCGTAGATCAGGCGCTCGTGGTTTTCGTCGGCCGCGCGGGAGAAGATCGGCAGAGCCGCCCCGGCGAGCAGCGACGGCACGAGCGTTAGGAAGTCGATGATCCGGTAGGAGACGCCGAACAGGCCCTGCTGGACGCTGTTTGAGAGCAGCGAAACCATCAGGATCGCGACCCGGTAGTAGAGGACCGATGCCGCGGCGGCAGCCGAGTAGGGCAGGATCCGCGTCACGAGCGGTCGCCACCGCTGCCAGCTGAAGTGCGGGCGCAGCGAGCGCTGGCGCCGTACGAGGTAGGCCGTGATCGCCAGCAGCGCCACGCCGACCGGGATCGACACCGACAGGAAGGCCAGCAGTTGGCCGCCGGCGAGCACGAGCAACAGCATCCCCAGCACGGTCAGCGCCTGGCGGAGCACTTCAAGAAACGCGATCGTCCCCAGCTTCAGCGTCACGAGCAGCTGCAGCGAGAGGTTGTCCTGGATCGTCTGCAGCATCAGGCCGATCCCGGCAAGCAGCACGCCGAGCACGATCGTGGGGGAGTAGCCCAGCGAGACCAGGGCGAGCGCTATCGCAAGACCTGAGGAGGTCAGGACCAGGCGCAACCCGAGCAGATCGGCGAAGAGGTCAGCGCGCTTGCTCTGATCGAGGATTGCGCTTTCGCGCACCCCGACGGCGTTCAGCCCGAGATCAGAGACCCCGCCGACGATCCCCACGACGGCCACCGCTGTGACATAGCGCCCGGTGTTGACGAGTCCCAGCTGGTGGAACAGCAGCGCCGCGCCTCCGGCGCTGATCAGTGCTCCGCACAGGTAGGACACGACGCGCAGCGCGCCGCCTCGGACTGCTGTCGGGCCGGCCTCGCTGGTTGCGAGCACGTCGATGTCCGTCTCGTCGCTCATCTAGCTCGCCACCGTGAGATTGTGTCGTGAAGCCCGGAGGCCACGGCCATCGCACCGGCTCAGGGCCGGCGCGCGATAGCAGCCGACGGCGCAGTCGCGATGGCTATGATGCCACCTTCGTGGCCCCGATCGCTCGTTCAGACGCCGCCGACTTCGGCGCCATAGTCACGGTCCAGACCCCCGCAGGGGCGCGCGATATCGACATCTATACCGACGAGGGCTACGGGGTCCTCTCGCAGCTGTGGACGCGCTCGGGCTGGCAGCGCAAATCCACGTATGAGCTCGTCTGGATGGGGATTCCGATCATCCAGCTGCCCGAGGACATCCTGATGATGCAAGAGCTCATCTGGCGCGTGCGCCCCGATGTGATCATCGAGTCGGGCGTCGCGCATGGTGGCGCGCTGATCCTCTATGCCTCGCTGCTGGACTCGATCGGCAAGGGCCACGTCGTCGGCGTGGACATCGAAATCCGCAAGTACAACCGGCTCGCCATCGAAGCGCACCCGATGAGCAAGCGGATCACGCTGATCGAGGGCGACTCCGTCGGCGATGACACGCTCGCGCGGGTGCGAGCCGAGATCCCGCCGGGCGCGACTGTGATGGTGGCACTGGACTCAGAGCATTCGCGTGAGCATGTCGCCGCAGAGCTCGAGCGCTACGCGCCGCTGGTGACACCCGGGAGCTACTGCGTCGTATTCGACAGCGTGATGACGATGGTGAGCGACGCGCCGGGCGCGGGGGAGAACTGGCAGACCGACAACCCGCTGGAGGCAGTGTCGGCCTACCTGGAGACGCACAAGGAGTTCGAGGTCGATCCCTCGTTCAACCGTCTCGAGGTCACCTACTGCCAAAGCGGCTTCCTGCGCCGGCTCGACGCCGACGCTGAGCCGCACTGAGGGTGGCCCACGCGCAGGCGCGTCTGACGGTACTCCTGCCGACCTACAATCGCGCAGCGTCACTGCCGCGGGCGATCCGCTCGGTGCTCGATCAGACGCAGAGCGACCTTGAGCTGCTGATTTCAGACAATGCCTCAGACGACGACACGCGCGCGATGTGCGAGGGTTTTGCGGCACGCGATGCACGGGTGACCTACTTCCGCCAGCCGGTCAACCGCGGACCGATCGCGAACTTCAACTGGCTGCTGAGCCGGGCGAGCACCGAGTTCACACTGCTGCTCGCAGACGATGACTGGCTCGATGCTGACTACGTCGAGCGCTGCGTGGCGATCATGGACGGGGATCGGAGACTGTCAGCCGTGATGGGCGCCACGCGCTATTTCGAGGGTGACACGGTCGCTGACCGTCTGCTCAACGACGACATCCCCGCCACCTCGGGTGGGCGCCGCGTACTGCAGTATCTGCGCAGCAGCTCTTCTAGCGCCGCCTTCTACGGCCTGCTGCGCACGAGCGGGCTGCACGACGCGCTGCCGATTCCCAACGTGATGGGCGCCGACTGGATTTTCGTCTCCGCGCTGGCCTTCAGCGGGCCCATGCGCACGACCGCAGACACGCATCTCAACCGCGCCCGCGGCGGCGCAAGCGCGGACTTTCAGCGTATCGCCGCGGTGTCGGGGCTCTCCACGCGCGCGGCGCGCAACCCCCATCTGTCGATCGCGTTCAACCAGTTCCGCGACATCGCGTTCTCCTCCCCGGCGTACTCGCGGTTGGGGTCCGCACGCCGCCTCATGCTCGGTTTCGCCGCCGCCGCTGTCATTGTCGCGAGTCACACATTCGACGTCCTCTGGGACGCCGTCGGACCGCTCATCATGCACCGTCGCCTGATCGGCATCACGGGGCCGCTGCGCGATTGGTCGCGCGCCCGGCGCGCCGGGTGAGCTACTGACGTTCGCGCCACCACCGGATCGTCGCCTCCAGGCCCTCTGGGAGCGAGGTGCTCGCCTGGAAGCCAACCTCGCGGGTGAGCCGCCCGGCGCTACCCACGATCCGCGCCGGCTCAGAAGCAGGCGCCGGGCGCGCGCCGCGGTCGATCAGGTCCGCACGGCCCGTGAGGTCTCCGATGACGTCCAGCACCTCGCCAACCGACACGCCTGCTCCCGACGCAATGTTCACCGGACCCTGCACATCGCTGCCGAGGAGCGCAGCGAGCGCGCCGGCCACGTCCTGGACGTGCATGAAGTCGCGCACCTGCGCGCCGGCCGATGTCGCTACGCGCTCGCCGGCCAGCAGCGAGCGGATGACGGCCGGCACGAGCCGCTGCGGATCCTCGCGCGGACCGTAGAGAAAGAACAACCGAGCCCACGCGAGCTCGAAGCCGACCTCAGCTGCATAGGAGCCGGCGATCCGCCGCAGCGCATCCTTGCTGGCGCCGTAGAGCGTCTGTGGATCCAGCGGGGACCGGAGCTCCTCGAGGTCCTCCTGAGAGCCCCACGCATACTCCGCGCAGGACCCGACCAGCAGCGCACGGCGTCCACCGGCGTCTGCGAAGGCGCGCAGCAGTCCCAGGCTGGCCTGCACCCACTCGATGTTCTCCGGCGCCGACCAGAAGCGACCGTGGGCCACGTACCAGGCCAGATGCACGAGCTGTTCGGGCCGCGCGTCGGCCAGGGCACGTGTGATCACCGCCGGATCGAGCAGGTCGCCGTCGAGCCAGTGCACCCCTGTCATGTCCGCTCCATCGCGAGGATCCACCCGGAGCGCATGCACCTCCCGGCCTTCTGCGAGGAGCATCTCAACCAGGGGGCGGCCCACGAAACCGGACGCGCCCGTCACGAGCACCCTGCTCACGTCACGCTCACCGCTCGAAGTCCGGGAATTGACGATCCTTCGCCGAGATCGTGCGTCCCCCGGAGCAGGGCGGCCACCGGATCGAAAATGCCGGGTCGTCCCAGCGCACGCCCCGGGCTGCGTCGGGCACGTAGGCGCTGCCCATCTGGTACACCACTTCGCAATCGTCGTTCAGCGTCTGGAAGCCGTGCGCCATGCCCGCGGGAACGTAGAACGCGAGCCTGTTCTCCGCGCTCAGCTCGACGCCGTGCCATTGACAGCAGTGCGCTGACTCGCGGCGCACGTCCACCGCCACATCGAAGATCGCCCCGCGCACGCACCGCACGAGCTTTGACTCACCGTGGGGCTCGGCCTGATAGTGCATGCCACGCAGAGTTCCCTTCCGCGGGTTGAACGACGCGCTGCACTGCGCAATGTGGGAGTCGCAGCCGTGCGCACGGAACTCCTCGGCGTCGAACGTTCGTGCAAACCAGCCGCGCTCGTCGGTGAACTGCTCCAGCTCGATGACCCACGCTCCCGGCAGCGATGTCGGGGCGAACCGCATTACGACAGCAGCTTCAGCTCGGGCGTGCGCGCCGCAAACCTGCCGCCCCACTCGCCGATGAACCCGAGCTGCTCCACGATCTCGTCCTTCAGGTTCCACGGCAGGATCAACACGATGTCAGGCCGGGCCTCGCGGATCATCTCCGGTGAGCGGATCGGGATGTGGCTGCCCGGAAGGAAGTGCCCCTGCTTGCGTGGGTTCATATCGCATGTGTAGTCGATGAAGTCACGGCGCACGCCGCAGTAGTTCAGCAGCGTGTTCCCCTTCGCCGGAGCGCCGTAGCCCGCCAGCGACAGGCCTCGCGCCTTCAGGTCGATCAAGAAGGCGAGGATCTGGCGCTTGTCGGCCTCTACGCCCGCGCCGAAGCCGCGGTAGGTGTCCAGCTGTTCATAGCCGGCCGCTCGCTCGCGCTCAAGCAGCCCGGCGGCGGCCTCGGTGCGTGGCCTGTCGGTGTCCTCAGCGTGGCAGCCGTAGATGCGCAGCGAGCCGCCGTGGGTCGACAGCTCCTCGACGTCGAACAGGCGCAGGCCGTGAGCCTCGAAGACGCAGCTGGCGGTCAGAAAGGAGAAGTAGGAGAAGTGCTCGTGATAGATCGTGTCCCACTGGTTCTCCTCTACGAGGCGCATCAGATGCGGGAACTCCATCGTGATGACGCCACCCGGCTTCAGCAAGACCTTCATACCCGCGACGAAGTCATTCAGATCGGGGACGTGAGCCAGCACGTTGTTACCCAAGAGCAGGTCGGCAGAGGAATCGGCCGCTATCGAGCTAGCGGTGCTCTCACCGAAGAACTCCACGAGCGTCGGAACACCCTTCTCGACGGCGACCTTGGCCACGTTGACAGCCGGCTCGATGCCGAGCACGGAGATCTCGCGCTCGCGGAAGAACTGCAGCAGGTAGCCATCGTTTGAGGCGATCTCCACGACCTGGCTGTGATCGTCGAGACCGAGGCGCTCGATCATCTGCTCGGCGTAGCGGCGGCTGTGATCCAGCCAGCTAGACGAGTACGAGGAGAAGTAGGCGTAGTCGGAGAAGATCTGCTCGGGCGTCTCGAACTCCTCGAGCTGCACGAGAAAGCATTTGCCGCAGACCAGCGCGCGCAGCGGATAGAACGGCTCCATGGCGTTCACCTGCTCCGGCGGGAGGTAGGAGTTCGCCAGCGGCGACATGCCGAGGTCTGCAAACACGACGTCCAAAGGAGCCGAGCAGAAGCGACAGACGGCCTGGCTCATGACGGGGCTGGGGCGTACCCGAACGTCTCGATCTGCGCGAGAGTCACGGCCCGCATGTCGGCCTCCTCGCTGAGCTCGCGATACCAGGCGACGGTCGCCTCGAGCGCGGTCTCGAGGTCGATTAGTGAACGCCAGCCCAGGCGCGCGCGCGCACGGGAAGAGTCAAGCTTGAGGTAGCCGGCCTCGTGCGGATGAGGGCCGTCGGCGACCTTCCAGCGCAGCCCCTGGGGCCACTGCTCGCTGACGCGGCGAACAATCCAGCCGACCGGACGCGCGTCACGCTCGGGTGGACCGAAGTTCCAGCCACCGGCGTACTGGGCTGACTCGCAAAGCGCCTGAGCAAGCACGAGATAGCCGCTGAGCGGGTTGAGCACGTGCTGCCAGGGGCGCAGGGAGTTGGGGTTGCGCACACTGAGCTCGGTGCCGCCGAGGGCCGCGCGCATGATGTCGGGGACCAGTCGATCCTCCCCCCAGTCGCCGCCCCCGATCACGTTCCCCGCACGGGCCGATGCCAGGCGCGGGCCGCCCGGATCGGAAAAGAACGACCTGCGGAAGGCGGCCGTGACGAGCTCGGAGCACCCCTTGGAGCTCGAGTAGGGATCGTGACCGCCCATCGGCTCGTCCTCGCGATAGCCCCACTCCCACTCGCGGTTCTCGTAGCACTTGTCCGACGTCACGTTGACGACCGCACGGACGTCCTCGCCATGCAGGCGCACCGCGTCAAGCACGTTGACGGTCCCCATCACGTTCGTCTGAAATGTCTCGCGCGGTTGGACGAACGAGCGGCGCACGAGCGCCTGCGCCGCCATGTGGATCACCACCTCGGGCGCCGACTCGACCACCGCCGCGCAGATCGCATCGTGATCGCGCACGTCTCCCTCGATGCTGACCATTTCCTCGCCGACTCGCGCGAGCTCGAACAGAGCCGGCCTGGACACCCCGTTGACCGAGAACCCCGTCACCCGCGCACCGACCGCCTGCAGCCAGAGCGCCAGCCACGAGCCCTTGAAGCCCGTGTGACCGGTCACCAGGACGCGTCGGTCGCGCCAGAACTCGGGCTCCACGGCGCCATTCGGTAGCGCGTCGAGCGCGCCGGCCTGCTCTACGCCCACGGCGTCAGCCCCAGGTCCGCCAAGGAGCTTGTCCCGAGCTCCACAGCTGGTCGAGGAGGTTGCGGTCGCGCAGCGTGTCCATCGCCTGCCAGAAGCCCTCGTGGCGATAGCAGGCGAGCTGCCCCTCGCTGGCGAGCGCGCGCATCGGCTCCTGCTCCCAGACGGTGTCATCGCCGTCCAGATAGCGGTCGATCCCGGCCGAGACCACGAAGAAGCCGCCGTTCGCCCAACTGCCGTCGCCGCGCGGTTTCTCCTCGAACTCGCGCACCCGCCCACCGTCGATGCTCAGCGCGCCGAAACGCCCCGGCGGCTGCACCGCGGTGACGGTGGCCGTCGCGCCCTGCTCGCGGTGAAAGGCGATCAGCGCGCTGATGTCGAGGTCCGCTACTCCATCGCCGTAGGTGAAGCAGAAGTCCTCGTCGCCCAGGTAGGACAGCACGCGCTTCAGTCGACCACCGGTCATCGTCTGCTGGCCGGTGTCGACGAGCGTCACCCGCCACGGCTCGGTCTCTGAGCGGTGGATCTCCATCCCACCCGCGACCAGGTCGAAGGAGACGTCGCACGTGTGCAGGTAGTAGTTGGCGAAGTACTCCTTGATCAGATAGCCCTTGTATCCGAGGCAGATCACGAACTCGTCGATGCCGTGGGCAGCGTAGATCTTCATGATGTGCCACAGCATCGGCTTACCGCCGATCTCGACCATCGGCTTGGGGCGCACGGCGGTCTCCTCGCTGAGTCGCGAGCCAAAGCCGCCGGCCAGGATGACCGCCTTCATAGGGGCGCAGGTTATTGGACGCCGTGCTCAGCCCGATCGCTCGGCGTCGCCGCCGGCAGCGCCAGGCCCACGCTCAGCGCTCGTGCACGCCGACCGTGTTCGATGCGCCCGCCGCGAAGGGATAGGCGGCTTCGGGTTCGCTCACCGCGCGGAAGCGATAGTCGGCCGGACCGGGGAACTTGAACGTGTAGGAGGCGTGGAAGCGACCCCTGGCGTGGGTCCTGACCACGTCGAACTGGAGCCACGGACCACCCGGCGAGCTCGCCTCCAGCACCAGCTGCTTGCCGCCAAGCGGCAGCGGCACCCCGAGCAGCCTGCCCGTGAAGAAGATCGTGTTGCCCACGCTCGTCGTGTGCGGGGAGACCGCGAGGCGGACCCCGGCAGCGACGGCCAGCTGCAGCGTCCGCGCGGCGACGGGCAGCGTGTCGCCGAAGTGGGCCCGGTAGGCGATCCGCAGCACGCGCGATGAAACGCCCGGGGGCAGCTGCACGCTGAAGCGCCCACCGTGGCTGGTGCGCGGGCTGGCCATCGCGATCGGATGAGCGCCCTGGTAGGACGGCGTCGCGGTGACGTCGATCTGCGCCCCTTCGATCGGCGCGCCGCCGGGGCCGGTCAGCCGACCCTCGATCGTGTGCGAGCGCCCATATGCGGCCGCCAGTCGCTCCCGGGTCGTGGTCTTCCAGCGGACGCTCAGCGCTGCGTTCGTCGACGCACCGATCCCGTTCGGCGCCCCCGGCGGCGGCGGGTTTGCCACCGTGATCTGGCGGGCGAGCACGGTCGTGGCGTTGCCAGCCGCGTCGATCACGCTCACCAGGAGATGATGCGGGCCGTTTGGGACCCTCGTCGTATCGAACGGCACGTCGACGCTGACCGACGGCGGGCAGGGCTGGACATAGAGAAAGGCGCTCAGCCCATCGCTCGTCTGCCCGACGTTCTCACAGCGGCCGCCGTTGTCGTCGAGCACCGTCCGCTGCACGACTTGGCCGTCGACGCTGAAGAGGGCCTGATAGACGCCCGAGCCGGGGTCGCTCGCGCTGAACGCAAGGTCGCTCGAGCCGCGCACCGTCGCCGCACTGGCCAGTTCACCGCCGACGTTTCCCGCCGCCGGGCCAGCGAGCTGTTCGAGCACAATGTCGGCGGCGTAGAGGTAGACGACAGCGGCGTAGCCGTTGGCGTCGCCGACGCCGCCGGGGCATTGATTCCCTGGGATTGCGGTGCAAGAGGCGCTCAGGTAGAGATTTGGTCCGAGGTTTGTCGTCGGCACCTGTATTCGGTTGGCACTCGAAAAAGGCTGTGTTGGGTCGCCCTCACTCGTGCATCCGAACGAAAATAGGCACTGCTCGATGACGTCGCTGTTAGTCGGCCCAGCGAGCCAAAACTGGTAAGTAGCCGGCGCGCCTCCACCGCCATCTGTATCTCCGGCACGCCACAGAGTCGCAGCGATCATCGTCTCGCCGGCCGGTGCCGCGAAGGCCCATGTTCCGAAGTCGATGCTGGGAAAGTGCTTCGTCTCATCCCCCAGCGCCGCAATCAGCGCGCCCCCGGCGCCGCACGTGTTCAACGCGTAATCGTCGACCGCGCCGCCCGTCGCGACCGACCCCGTCCACCCGTCGGTCGGCGCGGGCTGGCCGGTCGGCGTCCGGCAGGAGTACACGTGATACTGGCCCGCCTGCGCGCTCGCGCCAGCCAGGCCGAGCACGACAAGCCCTACCGCCAGTGCAGGACCGGCTGCGAGCGCTCGTTGCAGTATCCGTACCGCCATCTCACTGTCTGTCGCGGCTGAGGGCCTCATGGCCCCCCCCCGCGAATAATGCTCTCCCCGCGCGGGCGGCGCAGTGCGCGTCGAGCGCTGGCTCAGAGCGAGAAGCAGATCGGCATGCGCGCGAGGCCGTAGATGCCGGTGATGCTGTCGTACTCGGGCTCGCCGTCGAGGGCAAGATCGCGCATGCGGGTCGACATGAACGTGAGCGCCTCCTGCATCTCCAGGCGCGCGAGGTTCGCGCCCAGGCAGTAGTGGACGCCCGCCCCGAAGGTCAGCGTTCGCGCGCGCGGCCGCACGGCGGTGATGTCGAACAGCTCCGGGTCTACGGCCTGCTCGCCGTCGCTGCCCGGCGCCCCTGCGCCGTTTGACTCGCCGGCGGGCGACGCGTCGTCCAGGTCGCGGTTGCCCGTGAAGGCGCAGACGATCACGATCGTGTCCGGAGGCATCACGACGTCGCGAAAGACGACCTCCTCGGTCAGGATCCGCGCGGTGAACGGCGTGATCGGCTCATAGCGCAGCGCCTCCTCCACGGCCTGCTCGGCGAGCGCCGGGTCGTCGACCAGCGCGGCCCATTGATCGGGGTGCTCCGCGAGCAGCCGCACGGCGTGCGCGAGCTGACTCTGGGTCGTGTCGACCCCGCCGGCGAGCACGTTGAAGACGAGATTGATGCACTCCTCCTCGTCCAGCTTCTCGCCGTCCTCCTCGGCTTCGATCAGCTTGGAGATCAGATCGTCGCCCGGGTTGTCGCGCCGTGCGCGCACCAGCGCGCGCGCGTAGACGTAGAACTCCTCGACCGCCGTCTCGATCTTCTCGCGCTCGCCGGCCATGCTGAGCGCGTCGAACTGGCGCTGGATCCAGTTGGACCAGTGGTGTAGCTTCGCTGCGTCCTCGACCGGGGCGCCCATCACGGTCGCGATTGCCATCGACGGATACGGCTTGGCGAAGGCCTCGACGAAGTCACAGCGCACGGTCGCGCCGTTGCCCGCGCCGGCCCTGCTCGCCTCGTCGAGCAGCTGCTGCAGGAAGTCGCGCATCTGCGGGCGGTAGCGCTCGACCGCGCGCGGCGACAGCGCCGGGTTGACCAGGCTGCGCAGGCGCGTGTGGTCCGGGCCGTTGACGTGCAGGATGTTGCGCCGCATCTGCTCATACAGCGCGCCCTCGGTCACGCCGAAGATCTCGGCGATCTTCATCCCCGGAAAGATCGCCGAGCGCGTGCGCAGAAAGAACTCGGCCGCCTCGCGGTCGAGCACGATGTAGCTGTCGAACGGGCCCGCCGCGATCCAGCCTTGGCTGCGCAGCTCGGCCATCGCCTCGTGGAAGCGCTCGCCGCTCAGCGCGCCCTGGGTGTAGTCGAACAGCGGAAGCTCGAGCTCTGAGACCTGCGTCACACCCCTGACGGTACCGCCCGCGCGCGGGTTATGGCTACTGGTCGGCTGGCCGACCAGTAGCGCCCGGCAAGCGGGCTAGCTTCTTTCCGGGATTCAACAGGCCCTTGGGGTCAAACACGCGTTTGATCTCCTCGTGCAGCGCGAGCGCCGGCTCGTCCCACTGGGCCGCCAGCCGGCCGCGCTTGAGCCAGCCGACGCCATGCTCGCCGGCGATCGACCCGCCCAGCGAGGCCACCAGCGAGAACAGCTGCTCGCCGGCCGCTTCGGCCGCGGCGAGCTGACCCTCGTCGGCGGGATCGACGAGCACGGTGGCGTGCACGTTGCCGTCCCCGCCGTGTCCCCAGGCGCACGAGCGAAGGCCGCGACCGGCCGCGATCTGCTCGAAGCGGTCGAGGGCCTCGGCGAGCCGCTCGACCGGGAACACGACGTCCTCTGAGACCTTCATCCCGCGGACCGCTGTCACGGCCGGGTTGGCGCCGTCGCGCCAGCGCCACAGCGCGCTGGCATCGCGCGGCTCGTCGATCGCGACCGCCCGCTCGCGCAGCAGCCCGACGAGGGCATCGCGCTGCTCGCGCACCTGCGCGCGCGATCCATCGACCTCGGCGATCAGCGCGAACCCCGCCTCCGCGGGAACCTCGCCGGGGTAGCCGGGGGCGAGGATGCCGAGCGTCTCGGCGTCGAGAAAGTCGAGCACCGACGGCTGCAAGCCCGCGCCGAGCACGTCGACGATCGCGGCACAGCCGTCGCCCCGCGTCGGCAGGAAGACGACCAGCGCCGACGCCGTCTCGGGCGCGGGCAGCAGCCGCAGGCGCACCGCTGTGATCAGCCCGAGCGTGCCCTCCGAGCCGATCAGCAGGCTTCTCAGGTCATAGCCGGCCACGTCCTTTCGCGCCCAGCCGCCCAGCGTCACGAGCTCTCCGGGCGCGAGTGCCACCTCCAGGCCCATCACCCACGCGCCGGTGACGCCGTACTTCAGGGCGTGCGGCCCGCCGGCGTTGGTCGCGACGTTGCCGCCGATCTGCGACTGCTCTGCAGCGCCGGGGTCGGGGGCGAACAGCAGCCCGTTCTCGCGCGCCAGGCGCTGTACGTGGTGCGTGGTCACGCCGGCCTCCACCTCCAGGCGCCAGAGCTCGGGCACGAGCTCGCGCACGGCGCGCAGGCGCTCAAGCGAGCACACGACGCCGCCGTCGACCGGAACGGCTCCGCCCGTCAGGCCGGTCCCGCCTCCGCGCGGGACGAGCGCGACGTCGTGGGCATAGCACCAGGCGAGCACCGCGGCAGCCTCGGCGGGACTGCCCGGCAGCACGACCGCGTCGGACCTGCCCCGCAGACCGGGGTGATGAGAGGCGTCCTGGTTGTAGGGCGAGCCGGGAGGCGCCTGCAGCACGTGCTCGGCGCCGACCAGCCGGCCCAGCTCCCGCATCAGCTCTCCGCCCATCGATCGCCAGGCTACTCCCGGTGAGGCGGCGGCCTTGCGCCAACTAGGATTCATCTCGCATGGCAGTCAGCCAAGAGCCGTCGATCGAGCCCACTTTTCGCACGCTTTCTGGCGAGCCGGTGCGCGAGCTGTACACGCCCGAGGACCTGCCGGAGGGAATCGGTGGACCGCAGGACCCGATCGGGCGCCCCGGCGAGTACCCGTTCACGCGCGGCATCTACGGCTCGATGTATCGCGGGCGGCTGTGGACGATGCGCCAGTTCGCCGGCTTCGGCACCAGCGAGGAGACCAACGAGCGCTTCCGCTACCTGCTCGACCACGGCCAGACCGGGCTGTCGACGGCGTTTGACATGCCCTCGCTGATGGGCCACGACTCAGACCACGCCCGCAGCCTGGGCGAGGTCGGGCGCGAGGGCGTCGCGATCGACACGCCGACCGACATGCGCACGCTGTTCTCGGGAATCGACCTCGGCGAGGTCTCGGTGTCGATGACGATCAACGCGCCCGCGGCGATCATGCTCGCCTTCTACGTCGTGGCGGCCGAGTCAGATCCCGTCCATCCCACCCCTCCAGAGCGACTGTCAGGCACGATCCAGGCCGACATCCTCAAGGAGTACATCGCCCAGAAGGAGTGGTGCTTTCCGATCGACCCCGCGATGCGCCTGTGCGGCGACATGATCGAGTGGTGCAGCGCGAACATGCCCCGCTGGCACCCGATCTCGATCTCCGGCTACCACATTCGCGAGGCCGGCTCAACCGCCCAGCAGGAGCTCGCGTTCACGCTCAAGGACGGCCTCACCTACGTGCAGCAGGCGGTCGCGCGCGGCCTGGACGTCGACGACTTCGCGCCCCGCCTGAGCTTCTTCTTCAATGCCCAGATCGACTTCTTCGAGGAGATCGCCAAGTACCGCGCAGCGCGGCGCATCTGGGCGCACGAGCTGCGCGAGACCTTCCGGGCCAAGGACCCCCGCTCCTGGCAGATGCGCTTCCACGCCCAGACCGCCGGGGTCAGCCTGACGGCACAGCAGCCGCTGAACAACATCGTGCGCACGACGATCGAGGCGCTCGCCGGCGTGCTCGGGGGAACCCAGTCGCTGCACACCAACAGCTATGACGAGGCGCTCGCGCTGCCCACCGAGGAGGCGGTGGCGATCGCGCTGCGCACCCAGCAGGTGATCGCGCACGAGTCCGGCGTGGCGTCAACGGTCGACCCGCTCGGCGGCTCGTACTTCATCGAGGCGCTGACCGACGAGATGGAGCGCCGTTGCTATGAGTACTTCGCGCAGATCGACGCGCTCGGGGGGATGGTGCAGGCGGTCAAGGACAACTATCCCCAGCGCGAGATCGCCGAGGCCGCCTTCGTGCTCCAGCAGGAGATCGACGCCGGCGAGCGCGTCGTCGTGGGCGTGAACCGCTTCGTGCGCGAGGACGAAGAGCCGATCCCCACGCTGCGCATCGACCCCGCGCTCGAACGCAAGCAGACCGGCCGCCTGCAGGCCGCCCGCGACGCCCGCGACGGGGCCGAAGTGGAGCAGGCGCTGGCAACGCTGCGCGCCGACGCGGCCCACCCCGATCGCAACCTGATGGAGGCGCTTCTGCGCTGCGCACGCGCCGAGGCGTCAGAGGGCGAGATCGTGCAGTCGCTGCAGCAGGTCTTCGGCGACTACTCAGAGACGCCCGTGTTCTGAGCGGGCGCTCAGGCGAGCAGCGCCCTGGGATGATGTGCCGATGCTCGCGCGTGACCGACCGGCGCTGATATCCGTCGGAGAAGTCGGCGAGCGGCTCGGCCGCTGACCCGGTCCGCTGGCTGGATGTTCGTCCTCACGACGTTGGTCTATCCGGTGGTGCTCGCGGTGCTCTGCGTCGGTGCCGGTCTCTTGGTCGATCGATTCAGCGGCGGCTTTCTTCCGGCGATGCTGCTCCCCACGGTCGGCGCCGCCGCCCTGATCGCGCTGTCGCAGCTCTTCACCTACGCGGTGCCGCTCGCTGCGGCGACCCCGTTCGCGATGGCAGCTCTCGCTGTGGCCGGGCTCGTGCTCGGATCCCAGAGGTTGCGCGCGCTCCCCGGCCGCTTGCGCGCTTCGGCCTGGCAACTCGTCGCTCCGGTGCTCGCCTACGTGCTCGCGCTCGCACCGGTCCTGCTGGCGGGCAGGCCCAGCTTCTCGTCCTTCTTGACCTTGTCGGATTCCGCGACCCACATGATGGGCGCCGATTTCCTGCTTCGCCACGGCCAGGACTACGCCCACCTGGATCTGCGCAACTCCTACGGCCTGTACGTCAACAACTACTACAACACCTACTATCCCTCCGGCTCGGACACGCTCTTCGGCGCGAGCGCCCAGCTGCTGGGCCTGCCGCTGATCTGGGCCTTCCAGCCCTTCAACGCGTTCATGCTCGCGTCGGCCGCGTGCCCGGCGTGGCTGCTGATGCGGCGCGTGGGGCTGGGCGGCGGCTGGGCGGCGCTTGCGGCGCTCAGCGTCACCATCCCCGCGCTCGTCTACGGCTACGAGCTGATCGGCTCGATCAAGGAGATCACCTCGCTGGGGATGATCCTCTCGCTGGGCGCACTGGTCGTCCTTCACCGGCACTGGCTGTGGCGGCGCGCCACGGGTGTGATCCCGTTCGCCCTCGTGGCGGCGGCGGGGGTGTCGGCGCTCGGCGTCGGCTTCGGCGCGTGGGTCCTGGCGGCGGCGCTCATCCTGACCGTCGCGCTGCTCGCAGGCATCGCGGCGCAGCCTCGCCGCAGACGGCGCACGCTCGGCCTGATCGGCGTCGGCGCCCTGATCGCGTTCCTGGCCGCCCTACCGACCTGGGTCCAGGCCTCGGGCTCGCTGACGATCGCCCAGAACATCGCCTCGACGACCAATCCGGGCAACCTGCTCAAGCCGCTGCACGCCGTACAGGTGCTCGGCGTGTGGCTGTGGGGCAGCTACAAGACTGCTCCGCGTGGCGCCGATCTCACGGCCACCAACGTGCTGGTGGCGATCACGCTGCTTGCCGTCGCGCTGGGAGTGATCGGCCTCGTCCGCAGGCGCGACTACGCACTGGGCGGCTGGATTGCGCTGGTCCTCCTCGTCTGGCTCGCGGTCAGCGTACACAGCACGACGTGGGTTGACGCCAAGACCCTGATGCTGACCTCGCCCGTCGTGGCGGTGCTGGCCTGGGGGGGAGTCGCCACGCTGCGCAGCTCGGTCTTCCGGCTCGCGGCGCCGCTGATGGCGCTCGCGCTGGCCGGGGGCGTGGTCGCCTCCGACGCCATGCAGTACCACAGCTCAAACCTCGCTCCGACCGCGCGCTATGAAGAGCTGGCCTCGCTCGACCATCGCTTCGCCGGCCGGGGACCGGCCCTGTTCACCGATTTCGACGAATACTCCCTGTATGAGCTGCGCGACCTCGACGTCGGCGGCCCGAACTTCATCTATGGGCCGCCCGCGCTGCTCGGGCCCGGCGGGGAGTATCGGTACCCGGTCGAACTGGATCGCCTGCCCCCGCAGGCGCTGCGCGCCTATCCGCTGATCGTCACCCGCCGCGACCCCAGCGCGGATCGCCCGCCGTCCGCATACAGCCTGCTGTGGCGAGGCAGCTACTACGAGGTGTGGGGCCGCCGGCGCGGCGCGCCTGCGGCAATCGCCGCGGCTGGCCTGTCGGGCTCGCTCGGCCAGCAGTGCGCCAGCATCCAGCAGCTGGCGCGCCTCGCCCGCGCAAGGAGCGCAGATCTGGTCGCGGCGAGATCACCGGAGCTCGTGCGCATCAACCTGCACGAAACATCCCATCCCGCCCACTGGGGTCCCGTTCGGGACGGGCTCCTGATGAGCACGCCCGGCCGCCTATCGACCGAGTTCGTGCTGCCACGCGCGGGTGCGTGGGATGTGTGGCTACAGGGTCAGATCATGCCAACCGTCGGCGTCGAGGTGGATGGGCGACGCACGGGCTCCGTCGGGGCTCAGCTCGACGGCAACTCACTCGTGCTGAACAGCCTCACACCCCTCTCCGTTTCACTGCCCGCCGGCAGCCACCGGCTGTCGCTGCTGCGCGGTGGCTTCACGCTGGCTCCGGGCAACGGCGGCTCGGCGGCGCTGTATGCCCTCTTCCTCGCCCCGGCCGGCGCGCCCGCGGCCCAGCCGCTCGACGCCGTCACCCCGGGCCACTGGCGCTCACTGTGCGGACGCTCCCACGAGTGGGTCGAAGTCGTTCGTGCCTGAGCCCGTTCGCAGGCACCCCGCCCGGCTCACGGACCGCCCGATCCGAGCACGACGTCTGCCGCGGGGCGCGCGACGAGCGGCCCACCGTCGGCGGGCGCGGCATACAGCGCCGTGTCTTCCGTGTCAGAGGAGCAGGGCGGCTGTTCGTCAAACGGCCACACCGCCTGGTAGTAGAACGCGTGGAGCGGTTGGGCCGATGCGATCAGGCTGTCGAGGAGATAGGTCGCGTTTCGCAGCTGGCTGCCGGCGCCACGCCGGTCGCCGAACTCGCAGTAGTAGGCGCCGAGCTCGGTGAACCAGACCTGATCGGTGCGCGGATCGGGCAGCAGCGCGCGGAACTCGTCCAACGTCCGCGGGCTTTCAGACTTCACCGCGCGATAGAGGTGAATCCCCCAGTTGCGCGGGTCGGGCGGATCGAGCGCGCTCTGATATTCACGCTCGTAAACCGTCATCCCCGGCACGGCATCTGAGAAGTCGCCGGCGACCGCCACGCAGCCGCGCAGCTGACAGAAGGAATAGGTGACGTTCATGAGCTGCGCAGCGGCTGTCGCGGCGAGGTGAAAGCTCGTGGGGAGGTTGGGCTCGTTCCAGGCCTCGTACACGCCGATCGCCGGAAACCTGCTGTACAGCGCCTGCAGCGCGCGCGCGAAGTCGCCCGCGCCGCGCGGAGCGACGCAGGCGGCGCAGTTGTAGTTGGCAAGCGCGAGCTCGGGTGTCAGCCCGAGCGCCAGGGCCGCGTCATACCAGCTTTGAAGATTGGCGAGTTCCTGTGGATAGCCGACGCCGTTCATCACGTCCCACTGGACCACGTAGCGGGCGAGTCGGATGCGCGCCAGCGGGCCACCTGCCCACGGACCCGCAAACGAACCCGGAAACGGGGCGCTCAGCTGCGCTCCCGCAGAGAAGCTGTTAGCCCAGGAGGCGAGGTGCTGATCGGAGATCCCATCCACGTAGGAGACCGCCCTGACCGGCCCAGCCAGGGCGCAGCCGGCCAGCAGCGCGACCGCGCAAGCAAGGCCGGCTCGCGCGGCGGCGCGGGCGCATGTCGCTCTCGCGCCGTGCACGCTTGCTGGAACACCTCGGCCCTGCACGTGGAGCGCTCAGCCGCGGCGGGGCTCAGACGGAGACGGCCGGCTCGGGGCGCGGGCAGCCCATCGCGTGGTAGCCGCCGTCGACGTGCAGGATCTCGCCGGTGATCTGGCGCGCCAGCGGCGACAGCAGAAAGCAGGCCGCGTCGGCGACCGGCGTGGCGTCGGCGGGGTCCCAGCGAAGGGGCGCCTGCCTGGCCCACGCCTCGGCCAGCTGCTCAAAGCCGGGGATGCCGCCCGCGGCAAGCGTCTGCACTGGGCCCGCTGAGATCAGGTTCACGCGCACGCCCTGCGAGCCCAGGTCGCGCGCCAGGTAGCGCGCAACCGCCTCCAGCGCCGCCTTGGCCACGCCCATCCAGTCATACGCCGGCCAGGCCACGGCGGCGTCGAAATCCAATCCCACCACCCCCGCCCCGTCGGGCGCAGCCTCGAGCAGATCCAGCAGGCCCGCCGTGAGCTCCTTCAGCGAGTAGGCGCTCGTCTGAAAGGCCGTCTGGGCGCTCTCGTAGGGCGTTTCGAGAAAGCCCCCTCCGAGCGCGTCGGGCGGCGCGAAGGCGATCGCGTGCAGCAAGCCGTCGATCCGCCCCCAGCGCGCGGTCAGCTCGCCGTGCAGCGCCTGCACGTCCTCGACGCTGTTGACATCGAGCTCGAGCACGTCGACGCTCTGGGGAAGCTGACCGGAGGCCCGTTCGGTCATCCGCTTGGTCCGCCCGAAACCGGTGAGGATCACCTCGGCGCCCAGCTCCTGGGCGCGGCGGGCGGTCGCGAACGCGATCGAGTCGCGCGTCAGCACCCCGGTGACGAGGACCCGCCGCCCGTCGAGCATCACAGCGGGATGTTGCCGGCGCTGCGGTCGGGTCGAGCAACGCCCGCGAGCATCTGCAGGCACGAGGCGACCCGCGCACGCGTTTCATCGGGCTCGATCATCTCGTCGACGAACCCGCCGCCGCTTGCGCCGTGCACCTGGAGATGCTCGTGCGCGTAGGCGCCGGCCAGCGCGTCGCGCGCGGCCTGCGGGTCCTCGGCGGCGGCGATCTCGCGGCGGTTGAGGATCCCGACGGCCTGCTGGGCGCCCATCACCCCGAGTTCGACACCGGGCCAGGCGAACACGTAGTCGGCGCCCAGCGCCTTTGAGTTCATCGCGATGAACGCGCCGCCGAACGCCTTGCGCAGGATGACCGTCACGCTGGGCACGGTCGCCTCGGCGAACGCGTGCACGAGCTTGGCCCCGTGGCGGATCACGCCGTCGCGCTCCTGGCGGGTGCCCGGCAGAAAGCCCGGCGTGTCGACGAGCACGACGAGCGCGACCCCGAAGGAGTTGCAGGTGCGCACGAAGCGCGCGGCCTTCTGCGAGGCGTCTGCGTCGAGCACGCCACCCAGGTGCCTGGGCTGGCTGGCGATGATCCCGACCGAGCGACCCTCCAGCCGGGCCAGAGCGCAGACGACGTTGCGCGAGCGCCGCGGCTCGACCTCGAGCAGGCGCCCGCCGTCGACCAGCGAGCGCGCCACGTCGCGCACGTCGTAGACCTTGCGGGCCTGCGCAGGCACGGACGCCGCGGGCTCGATGCCGGGCGCGGCGACCGCCGGCACCATGCGCGGCAGCTCGCCTCCGTGCTGGGGCAGGAACTCCAGCAGCTCGCGCGCCAGCAGCGCCGCGTCGAGGTCAGAGCGCGCCGCGAAATGGCACACGCCGTTTCGCTCGTGCACGCGCAGACCGCCGAGCGACACGGCGTCCACGCGCTCGCCCGTGACCTCCGAGACGACCGCGGGTCCGGTGAGGAACATCGCGGCGCCGTTGCTCATGATTACGAAGTCGTTGAGCGCCGGCCCGTACGCCGATCCGCCGGCCGAGGCCCCGCACACGATCGCGATCTGCGGAACCGCGCCCGACAGCCGCACGTTCTCGGCGAAGATCCGCCCGTAGCCCGACAGCGCGGCGAGGCCCTCCTGCATGCGCGCGCCGGCCGACTCGATGAACGACAGCATCGGCACGCGCGCCCTGCCAGCGAGCCGCATGACCTCGATGATCGTCTGCGCATGAGCCTCCCCGAGCGAGCCGCCGGCGAACGATGCGTCCTGCGAGTAGCAGTAGACCGGGCGCCCGGCCACATGTGCCTGCGCGGCCAGCACCCCGTCGCCGGGCCGCGCGCGCTCGCCCATGCGCCGCGACAGCACGCCCGTGCGCAGCAGCTGCAGCGACCCGGGATCGGCGAGCGCCTGAAGGCGCGCGAGCGCGTCCAGGCGCTCGTCCAGGCGCTCCTCGACACGGTCGGCGACCCTTACCGCCATGCACCCTCCAGGCAGAGCACCGCGTTGTGCCCGCCGAAGCCGAACGAGTTCGACAACGCGACCGGCGCCTTGCCGTTCGGCAGCGACAGCGGTCGCGCCGAGTCTGGAACGTAGTCGAGGTCCAGGCCCTCCTCGCGCTCTGCGAAGCCGATCGTCGGCGGCGCCACGCGCTCGGCCAGCGCGAGCAGCGTGGCGACGGCCTCGACGGCGCCGGCGGCGCCCAGCAGGTGCCCGATCGCCGACTTGGTCGAGGAGATCGGGATGTTGGCGGCGCGCTCGCCGAGCGCCCGCTTGATCGCGACGGTCTCGGCGCGATCGTTCAGCGGCGTGGACGTGCCGTGGGCGTTGACGTAGTCGACCTCGCCCGCCTGCAACCCCGCGTCGGTGAGCGCCGCCGTCATCGCGGCGGCCTGGCCGGAGCCGTCCTCGCTCGGCGCGGTGATGTGAAAGGCATCCGAGCTCGCCCCGTAGCCCCTCAGCGTGCCGAGCGTCCTGGCGCCGCGCGCCTGTGCGGCGCCCGCGCGCTCGAGCACGAGCACCGCCGCGCCCTCGCCCATCACGAAGCCGTCGCGGCGGGCGTCGAACGGGCGCGATATCCCGCTCTCTGAGAGCGCGTCCAGCGCGCCGAAGGACGCGCGGGCCAGCGGTGTCAGGACGGCCTCTGAGCCACCCGCGACGACCGCGTCGGCTTCGTCGTTCTGGATCATGCGCAGCGCGCTGCCCAGCGCGTGGGCGCCTGACGAGCACGCGCTCGAGACAGCGAAGCTCGGGCCCGCCAGCCCGTGGCGCAGCGACAGGGCCGCGGCGCCGGCGTTGCTCATCATCAGCGGGATCGACAGCGGCGAGACCCGCTCGGGACCCTGGTCGCGCAGGACTTCCTGGCCGTGGACGATCGTGGAGATGCCGCCGATCCCGGTCCCCATCACGCAGCCCACATGGCGCGGGTCGTACGGCAGCTCGTCCTCCCAGCCGGCGTCGACGAGCGCCTCCGCGCAGGCCACGATCGCCAGCTGCGTGAACCGGTCCGCGCGTCGCGCCTCCTTGACGGAGAGGTGGTCGGTCGGCTCGAAGTCCGCGCAGGGCGCCTCGCCGTCGCGAATGCCGATCTCGCCCGCGCTCCAGCGCTCATAGAGCACGCGCGCCCCGACGCCCAGCGGCGTAACCGCGCCCATCCCGGTGACGACGACCGGCTCCACCCGCTAGGCCCGCCCGGCGATCAGCGTGATCGCGTCGCCGACCGTCTTCACCTCGGCGACGTCCGATCCTTTCAGCTGGATCTCAAAGCGCTCTTCGACGATCTGCGAGAGCTCGGCCAGATCAAGCGAATCGATGTCGAGATCCTCGAGCGTCGCGTCGCGCGTGATCTGCTCGCGGTCGGCCCCGAAGCTCTCCAGCGAGTCGACCACCACCTGCTCTACCTCCTCTTCGGTCACTGTCGTGCTCATGTCGCTCCTTTCGCGGTTGTCCTGTTCGCGAGCCTTGTCATTGCCAAAGCCACCTTGGGCGCCTAGGCGCCGAGGCCTCCGTCGACGAACAGCGTCGAGCCGGTCACGTACCCGGCCTGCTCGGAGGCCAAGAAGCGCGCGCACGCCGCGACGTCCTCGACGCGCCCCGCCCGTCTGGCGGGCACGGCCCTCAGCAGCGCGCCGTCCAGGTCGGCGGTCATGTCGGTCTGGATAAGCCCGGGGGCGATCGCGTTGACGGTCACCCCGCGCCGCGCGACCTCGACCGCGATCGTCTTGGTCATCCCGATCAGACCGGCCTTCGCGGCGGCGTAGTTAGACTGGCCGGCGTTGGCACGCGGCCCGACGACCGAGGCGATGTTGATGACCCGGCCAAATCGCGCGCGGATCATCGCACCGAGCGCTCGGCGGGTCGCGCGAAACGCGGCCGTCAGGTTGGTGTCGATCACACGCACCCAGTCGTGGTCGTCCATCGAGAGCGCGAGATCGTCCGCGCGTACGCCGGCGTTGTTGACGAGCACGAGCGCGGGGCCGAACCGCGCCTTCAGCGACTCGAAGGTCGCGTCCAGCGCCGCCGGCGAGGTCACGTCGCCGCGCACCGCCAGCGCGCGCCCGCCGCCATTCTCAATCTCGGCGACCGTCGCCGCAGCCCCCTGCTCGTCGCTGCAGAAGTTGACCCCGACCGGCCAGCCATCGGCCGCGAGCGTGCAGGCGATCGCCCGGCCGATGCCGCGCGAGGCGCCGGTCACGAGCGCGCAGCCCTCGCGCTCCTGTGTGGTCTCGGGCTGCTCGCCGGCGCGCGTCACTCGCCACCCCAGGTGAGCACCGTGGCGCCCCAGCTCAGGCCGGCGCCGATCGCGCCGAGCACGACGCGCGAACCCGGCGCAAGCGCGCCGGCCTGCGCGGCCGCCCCGAGCGCCAGCGGCACGCTGGCGGCGCTCGTATTGCCCAGCTGGGCGATGCAGTCGAACACGCGCCCCTCGGGGAGCTCGAGGCGCTCTGCGACCGCGGCGAGGATCCGCGAGTTGGCCTGGTGGTACACGAACAGATCGACGTCGCCAAGCTCGAGCCCCGCGCCGTCCAGCACTTCCTCAGTGCAGGAGGACAGATGTCGCACGGCCGCCAGGAACGTCTCGTGGCCTTCCATCTCGAGCACGCCGCGCTGTCGCGTGATGCGAATCGCGTCGGCCGCGCCGCCGTCGCTGCCGAACACGAACCCCCCGATCCGTCCCGGCGCGTCCAGCGAGACGACAAGCGCCCCGGCGCCGTCGCCGAACAGTGGCGCGGTGCGACGATCGTCGTAGTCGATGAAGCGGCTGAGGATCTCGGCACCGATCACCAGCGCATGGCGCGCACGCCCGGCCTCGATCCACGACGTCGCGTGTGCGAGCGCTGCGATCGTGCCCGCGCAGGCGGCGCCGACGTCGATCGCGGCGCCCGGCCCCGCGCCGAGCTCGTGTGCGACCACGGGCGCCACCGCCGGCGTGATCTCGTCGGGCGCGACCGTCGCGACAAGCACCATGTCGAGCTCGCCGGCGTCCAGCCCCGCGTCCGCCAGCGCCAGTCGCCCAGCGCTGCTCGCGAGGTCGCTCACGCGCTCACCGGGCGCCGCGTAGCGGCGCTCCTGGATACCGGTGCGGCGCTCGATCCAGGCGACGTCGACACCCAGACGCGCGGCGATCTCGGAGTTCGCCACGCGCCGCTGCGGCAGCGCCGTGCCCAGCCCGGTGATGCCGGCCGTGCGGATCGCGCCCGCGCCGCGAGGGTCAAGCGCGGGGTCGATCGCGCTCGCGTGCGCGGCGCCAGCCTGCACGCGCGCGGCCGGCGCAAGCGCGGCTGCGGCGGGCGAGGTCAGGGGATCAGGCGACACCGCTGGCCTCTGCGCTGGCAAGCGCGGTCAGCTCATCGACGTCGAGCAAGCGGGCATCCGGGAGGTTGCGCGTGACCAGCCGCGCGAGCACGCGCCCGGGGCCGAAGTCGACGAACGCAGCGGCGCCCAGGCCCGCCAGCGAACCCATCACCTCGCGCCAGCGCACCGGCCGCACGATCGCCTGCGCGAGCTCGGCTCGGGGATCGACGAACGGCATGGCGCTTGCGCCTGAGATCACGGGCACCTCGGGCGCTCGCAGCTCGACGCGCTGCAGCTCGGCGGCAAACGGCTGCACGGCGCCAGCCATCGCAGGCGTGTGAAAGGCGCCGGTCACATCGAGCATGATCGCGCGCACCCCCAGCTCGCGTGCGCGCTTTGAGGCCTCGCGCAGCCGGCCGACCTCGCCGGCGAGCACCAGCTGGCCGGGCGCGTTGTCGTTGGCCACAATCACGCCGTGCTCGCCGGCGAGCTGGGCACCCTGCTCGCCTTGGCCCCCGAGCACGGCGAGCATGCCTTCCTGCGCGCCGGCGGAGGCCTGCGCCATCAGCTCGCCGCGGCGCACCGCCAGGCGCAGGCCGTCGTCGCGTCGCAGCGCTCCGGCGGCGACCAGCGCGCTCAGCTCACCCAGCGAGTGCCCGGCGAACGCCATCGGGGCGATGTGTGTGCGCGCGTGCTCCCAGGCGGCGACGCTCGCGCAGAAGATCGCCGGCTGTGCGAAGCGGGTGCTCTCGCCGACCAGCGAAAAGGGGTCCTCCCCGACGAGCTCGACGCAGCGCTCGAGCAGGTCGGGGGCAAGCCGGGCAACCTGCTCGCGGAGGTCCGGCGTCTGGCTCCCCTGACCGGGGAACAGGCCCGCTAGGAGCGCCGGGGGCACGCTGACGCAAGGATCGAGGAGGACGGGGGTATCGAACGGGGCAACAGCCGCTACTTCTATCGCGCAGCGGGCACTCCTGCGCGCGCGCGGCCGCTGAACGCCCGATCTGCGGCGCAAAACCCCCCCACTTGGGGGGTGATCAGACGCGTTTCGGGGGCAGGCCGAAGCTCTGTGCGCGCTGGACGGCGTCGGCGCGGTTGCGCGCCCCGAGCTTGCGGTACAGGGCGCTCGTGTGCTCCTTGATCGTGTGCGGGGAAAGGTGGAGCTGCTCGGCGATCTCGCGGTTGGTCGACCCGCCGGCGATCAGCCCGAGAATCTCACCCTCGCGATCGGTCAGAGCCGGCAGCGCGGCGCTGGCCATGAAGACCTCACCGCCGTCGCCCACCTTGCGCACGAGCTTGGCGATCTCGCTGGCCGGCGAGTCCTTGGAGATGAAGCCGGCGGCCCCGGCCGCGCGTGCCGCGCTGGGTGAGATCCCGCCGGCCCCCGACATCAGGATCACCCGCGGCGCCGGTGCCAGCGAGCGCAGGCGCTCGCATAGCTCAGGACCGGACTCCCCGCCGAGGAACAGGTCCACCAGCGCGACGTGCGGCTCGAACGCACGGCAGATCGCGAGCGCCTCGCTGCCGGTGCGCGCGCCCCGGCAGCGCTGCACCCAGGGCAGCTGTCCGAGCATCAGCCGAAAGCCCCAGTGGACGACGTCGTGGTCGTCGACAACGAGCACGCGCAGCTGGCGTCCTGCGTCGCCCGCGCCCGGGCCGGGGTCGCGCTCCCCCGCCGCGGGCAGCGCACCCTGCGCGGTCATTGCTCCGGCACCCGCTCGCCCGTCGGCACGACGAGTCGCACCTGCCAGGCGCCCGACACCGGCTCGCCGTACTCGAGCACACCGCCGTGCTGCAGCGCCTCCAGCGCCGCCAGGCGCAGGCCGATCCCAGCTCGACCATCGCCGTCGCGCTGCGTCGCCGTCTGGTTGCGCACCTCGAGCACGAACGTGCGGCCGTCGTTGCGCAGCGACACCTCCACCAAGGCGGCGCGCGCGTGCTTGCGCGCGTTGCGCACCGCCTCCACCAGAACCGACTGCGCGAGCGCCTCGAGGTCGCTGGGGACATCCTCGCCGCTGCCCTCCCGCAGGACGATCTCGGCGTCGGGATGCAGTCCGCGAACCCGCACGAGCTCGTCGCCGAACGTCACGGCGGTCGGGCGCGAGGAGGGGCCGAGCGGACGCTGCAGGGCGATCCGCAGGTCGCCGAGGGCCGTCTGCACCTCATCGGCGCAGCGCCGCTGGGTCGCCGAATCCAGGCGCTGGGGCTGGGACAGCGCGAGCGACACCCCGAACAGCCGCTGCACGACCCCGTCGTGGATCTCGCGCGCCAGGTCGATCCGCTGCTGCAGCTGCCTGCTGCGCTCGTTGGAGGCGGTCACCTCGCGCGCGACCGAAGCCATGGCGATCGCCTTGCCGAGCGTCCACAGCAGATTGCGCTCGTCCTCGCCCATCGGCGGCGCGGCCGCATCGCGCTCGCTGAGCACCACGCCGACGTAGCGGCGCGCCGCGGCCATCGGCGTGCAGACGATCAGCGCGTTCTCAAACGGCTCGCGCAGCGAGCTCGGCACGTCGAAGTCCGCCGTCCCGAGCACTTCGAGCACGCGGTCTTTGCCCAGCGCACGGCGCGCCACGGGCACCGAGTCGACCGTCACGAACAGCTCGGCGAAACGCTCCAGCTCGATTCCGTGCGCACCGGCTGCGCGCACCCGGCGATGGTCTGAGTCGTAGCGAAATAGCACCGCTCGGCGCATCGCGGTGAGGTGGCAGATCGCCTCGCACAGGCTGCTGAAGAAGGCATCCGGCGGCGAGCCCTCGCCAACGCCCAGCAGCAGGCTCGACATCAGCTCGAGCGCCTCGACGCGCAGCGCGTTGGCGCCGGAGCCGGCGCCGGCGTCTGCGTCGCTCGACGGGCGATCTGAGTTGCGCACGGCCTCGTCGCTCATCCGATCAGCATCGCACCACCGACACGCGTGCGGCTGCCCGACTTCGACAGCGCGGCCGGGGCATTTTCGCAGTTTCTTAGACGACGGCGGCAACTTCAGCTCGCACGGCGGGTCCCAACGGTAGGATCGGCGGCGTCAGCGCAGCGGCGCGACGCTGGCGCTCGGTGATGCTCGAGCAAGCGGCGCGATCGCCAAGCGCCTCGTGCAAAACACCCGATGGATCAGACCAAGGACAAGATGAGCGCTCTCAGGCGCCCAGCTGCCGCACCGCGACACGGCGGCCACCGCACCGGCATCGAGGACCGCGGGCGGACGACTTGACGTCGACGGCGCTGCGCAGGTCGCTTGCCGTCGGCGCCGTGCTGGTCGCACTGGCGAGCGCGACCACGCTGATGTTCGCCTCGCGGCGGATCGTCTCCGAGCAGGCCGCGTTTCGCTCGCCCGCAGTCGCGCGTTGCGTTCCGAGCACGCTCAACCGCTCCGACGTGCTCCCCGGCACCGCGCTCGCCGTGTCACCGCTGCCCGACTCCTACGACGCCTCTCCGGCGACCCAGATCAGCCTGCTGGGCGCGCCGGCGCAGATGCTCGGGGCGGTGCACGTCAGCGGCTCGCAGACGGGCGCCCATCCGGGACGCCTGATCGGCTACTCGCAGGGAGACGGCGCGAGCTTCGTGCCCGCCAAGCCGTTTCGCTCGGGCGAGGAGGTGGCCGTGCGGGGGAGCGTCAGGACCAGCCACGGGACGACGTCGTTTCAGTACCGCTTCACCGTCGCAAGCCAGGACACGATCACGACCGCCCCGCCCGCGCACCAGGCGCTGAGTACCGACTACAACGAGATGCAGCATTTTCACTCGCTTCCGAACCTCCTGCCGCCGACGCTGCAGGTGAACGCGCGCTCCTCGGCCACCGCGCCGGGCGACATCTTCGTCGCGCCCTACGCCGGGCCCGGGCCGAGCGGACCGATGATCTTCGACGAAGCGGGCAACCTGATCTGGTTTCACCCCCTGCCGCGGGGGATCGAATCGACCAACCTCCAGGTCCAGCAGTACAACGGGCAGCCCGTGCTCACCTGGTGGCAGGGAGTGATTCCGCCACAGGGCTTCGGCGCGGGCGAAGAGGTGATCGCCAACGCCTCCTATCAGCAGATCGGGAGCGTGCGCGCCGGCAACGGCTACAAGGCCGACCTGCACGACTTTCACCTCACGGCGCAGAACACAGCGCTGATCACGGTGTTCGATCCGATCTACTGCAACCTCTCCCAATGGGGCGGGCCGCAGGGTGGAGCCGTCACCGACAGCGTGTTCGAGGAACTGGACCTCGGAACAGGGCTGGTGCGCCGCGAGTGGCACAGCGTGGACCACGTTGCGCTGTCGGCCTCCTACAGCTCGGTCGTGAAGGCGACGCGCGAATGGCCGTTTGACTTCTTTCACCTCAACTCGATCGATCAGCTCGCCGGCGGCAGGACGCTGATCTCGGCACGCAACACCTGGGCGCTGTATGAACTGAACACCAAGACCGGGCAGGTGCTCGCGAGCATCGGCGGAAGGAGCTCGACGATCAAGCCGGGCCGCGGCGCGGCGACGGCCTTCCAGCACGACGCCGACATGCTGCCCAACGGTGACATCACCCTGTTTGACAACGGCGGGGCGCCGAAGGTGCACCCGCAGTCGCGCGGGCTCGTGCTGTCGGTCAACCCGGCCACCCGGACCGACAGCGTGGTGGGCGAGTACGAGCACCCCGGCGCGCTGCTGGCCGGCAGCCAGGGCAACCTGCAGGCGCTGCCCAACGGCGACGTGCTCGTCGGATGGGGCTCAGAGCCCTACTTCTCGGAGTTCAGCGCGGGCGGCCAGCTGCTGTTCGACGCCCACCTGCACGGCTCCTATGAGTCATACCGCGCCTACCGCTTCCCGTGGACCGGCACCCCGCCGGGTCCCCCCTCGATCGCCGCGCAGGCCTCGCCGGCCGGCGGTCCGGTGACCGTCTACGCCAGCTGGAACGGCGACACTCAGACCACCGCCTGGCGCGTGCTGGCCGGTCCCTCCCCCCAGCAGCTGCAACCGGTGATCAGCGCACCCCGCAGCGGCTTTGAGACCGCGATCACGACCCAGGCCCCCGAGGCCTACGTGGCCGTGCAGGCGCTCGGCGAAGGCGGCAACGTGCTCGCCACCTCCAACACGATCAGCGGCTGAGGACCGGGCGAGACGCGCACCGGCGCCGGGCGCGAGGTCAGCTGAGCGCCGCGCCGTGCAGGCCCGTCGCCGGGCGCTCGCGCTTGGCCCACCACTCGTTGACGACCGCCAGCCCGTCGCCGATGATGCCCTCCCTGAACGATGCCGTCGTGTTCAGGCGCGGCAGCGGCTCGCTCGGGGCCGGCACTTCCAGGAAGCGGCATAGCGGCTCCCAGCCGTCGGCGGGATCCCAGACGAGCAGGCGGTCGGCCGGCACGGTTTCCCTGACGGTCTCATTCCAGCGATTCATCACGTCGATCAGCCCGGCCTGCGTCGAGGTGTCCCCGGCGAGCGCGCCGCCCTCCTGCCAAGTGATGCGGGCCATCAGCGAGGTGTAGGCGCGCCACTGGGGATCCAGCGCGGCTCGCGCCTCGGAGACGTGGTGGATGACCGAGTCCCCGTGGAAGATCCCCCAGACCGTCTCGCGCATGCTGGCGGCCCAGCTCTCGCCGCCGCGCACGCTCAGCAGCACCTTGGCCTGCGGGTAGTGGTCCATCAGCTCGCGGTAGTAGCGCGCCGATGGCCAGTCCACCGTCGAGCGTGCGTCGCCGAAGATCTGTTCCCAGTCCGGCTCGCCCGCGGCGACGCGTTCCCACAGCGGCAGGCCCTTCGGAAGATCGGCCAGCAGGTCGCGCATGTGGTAGCAGGGCGCAAAGCCAAGCTGCTCGAGCGCGGCGAGCTGCGTCGTCGTCGCCGTGCGCGGCAGTCCTGCTCCGATGACGCTGATCACGGCTGCACGATCCTCGCCCGGATTTCTATCAGCTTCTTGCCGCGATCGCGTGACCTTCGCCACCGGGCGAATGACGGGCGATGCGCAGGTAGGCGAGCACGGCGAGCACGCGGCGATGGTCGTCCTCGCACGCCGGCAGACCGAGCTTGGCGAAGATGTTCGTGATGTGCTTCTCCACCGCGCCGGGCGTCACCACCAGGGCCTCGGCGATCGCCGTGTTGGAGCGTCCCTCGGCCATCAGCTCGAGCACCTCGCGCTCGCGCGCCGTGAGGCTGCTCAGGGCGTCCATCGGACCTTCGCGCGGCGCGAGCAGCTGCGTGACGACCTCGCGATCGAGCACCGTGCCGCCGGCCGCGACGCGCCGCAGGGCGTCCAGGAACCCCCGTACGTCGCCGACCCGCTCCTTGAGCAGGTAGCCGATCCCCGCCGAGTCCTCCCCGATCAGCTCGCTCGCATAGGCGGTCTCGACGTACTGCGACAGCACGAGCACGCCCAGCCCGGGCTGGCGACGGCGCGCCTCGATCGCGGCCCGCAGGCCCTCGTCGCTGAACGTCGGCGGCAGGCGCACGTCGACGATCGCCAGGTCCGGCGCGTGGCCCGCGATCGCGCGCAGCAGTGCCGGTCCGTCCTCGACCTGGGCGACGACCTCGATGTCGTTCTCGCGCAGCAGCGCGACCACCCCCTCGCGCAGCAGCGCGAGATCCTCGGCGATCACGACCCGCACGGAAAGCCCACCTCCACCACGGTTCCCGCGCCCGCGGGGCTATGCACCTGCAGCCTGCCGTCGAGCGCCTCGACCCGCGCGCGCAGCCCCGCGAGCCCCGAGCCTGCCGGGTTGGCGCCGCCGCGACCGTCGTCGCCGACGATCACGACCAGCGAGCGGCCGGAGTCGGCCAGGCGCACCCAGCTGCGCCGGGCCGCCGCGTGCTTGGCGGTGTTCGTGAGCGCCTCGGCTATCACGAAGTAGGCCGCGCGCTCGACCGCCGGGACCAGGCAACGCCGCGTATCCGCCTCGACCGTCGTGCCGAGGCCATAGCGCGCGGCGAGCGAGCGCACGGCCGCGATCAGCCCGCGATCGGCCAGCAGCGGCGGCACGATGCCCCGCGCCAGGTCTCGCAGCTCGTCGATCGCGCGACGGGCCTCGCCCTGGGCCTCGTGGATCAGGCGCTGGACGTCGGGCTGTCCGTCGACGCGCAGCTCGGCTCGTCCCAGCTGGAGCGTCAACGCGACGAGCCGCGCCTGCGCGCCGTCGTGCAGGTCGCGCTCGATCCGCCGCAGCTCCGCCGCCTGCGCGTCCACCGCCTGGCGCCGGGTGCGCGTGAGCAGGTCGATCCGCGCTCGCAGCGCGCGCTTGCCGTGGGCCACGAGCACGCGGTCGTGCAGCGCGATCAGCGAGTAGGCGCTGCCGGCGGTGCCGATCCCCAGCAGCGCCCAGGCGGGCCAGAAGGTGCTGACGCCCGCCATCAGCCAGGTCAGCAGCCACGTGACGACGAGGATCACCGCGGCAGCGCTGACGAGCGCCCACACGCACGCCACCCGGCGCACCGCTCCCGGTGGCTTGCGCCAGGCCCAGCCCGCGGTGAACTCGAGCAGCACGGCCACGCCGATCCCGAGCAGCGCCCAGGCCGGCCAGAAGTATCCCCTGCCGTCGAGCGCCCAGATCGCGACCAGCAAGATGCTCGTCAGGAAGGCCAGGCGGCGCAGCAGCGAGCGGGCGTACTGCCCGATCGACAGGCCGGCGGCGAGCCTCGGCATCCAGCGCCGCGCCTGCGGGCGCACGGCCGGCGAAACCGGCACCTCGACGACCAGCTGAGCGCGCTCGCTCATGCGACCAATGGTCGCACGGCGCCGTCCTCGGCGGAGCGCCAGCGACGATCTCGCGAAACCGCTCAGCCGGCCAGCACCTTGGTCGCCTGGCGCTCGGGGCTGACGCGCCGCACGTCCCACGCCAGGCCCACCCGCTCCAGGGCGCCGATCACGATGCCCGACGGATCGAGGTCGCGGGGGCCCATGCCGTGGATCGCCGACGTCGGAAACGCATGATGGTTGTTGTGCCAGGCCTCGCCGAAGGTGAAGGGCGTGAGCCAGAGAAGGTTGCGCGAGTGGTCCTCGGTGTCAAAGCGGCGCCGGCCGAAGTAGTGGCACAGCGAGTTGATGCTGTACGTGGCGTGATGCAGGACGAGGATTCGCACGGCCCCTCCCCACAGCGCGCCCTCCAGGCCGGCGAGCAGGCTTCCGCCGATCAGATAGCCGAGACCGAACGGGATCGCCAGGCCCAGCAGCGACCACAGGATGAACGTCCGGTCCACGAAGCCGATCACCGGATCTGCGATCAGGTCGGGGGCGAAGCGTTCGCGCGCGCCCCGCTGGGTGTGGTCGAACAGCCACCCGACATGGGCGTGAGCCAGGCCGCGCAGCGCTCCTCGCAGGCCGCCGCCGTGGTCGACGTGCGGGCTGTGAGGATCACCCGGACGGTCGGAGTAGGCGTGGTGCTTGCGGTGATCGGCGACCCACGAGATCACCGGGCCCTCGATCGCCATCGTGCCGAGCACGCCGAACAGCCCGCGCATCCACGGCGAGGTCTTGAAGCTGCGATGCGTGAACAGGCGATGAAAGCCGATCGTCACACCGAGCCCGATCGGGATGTACATGACCACGAAGATCGCGATGTCGCGCCAGTGCAGCTCGCTGTCCCACAGCTGCCAGCCGACCAGCACCAGCAGCAGCGGCGGCAGCGCGGTGATCAGGCCCGTGATCGCCTGGTTAAGCCGCTCGCCCTGGCAGGGCTCGACCTCGCCCGATGACGGACTCTGCTCTGACGGACCCGGCTCTGCTCGCCGTTGCGCCTCTGGACGCGGTCCCGCGGCGACGCTCATCCATTAATAATGGCCGAGCAACCGGCGTTATTCACTGCGGGCATCCACCGAACGTCCACTGCTGCCCCCCTGACAGAGGGTGGGGATAGCCCCCGCCTCGACCGGTTCAGCCGGCCCGCACGTCGAGCACAACCTTGCCGGTCGCGCGTCGCTCGTCGATCGCCTCGAGCGCCTCGCGCGCGCTCTGCAGGGGGAAGTGCGCACCGACGATCGGGCGGATCGCGCCGTCTCGCACGAGCGCGCCGACGGCCGCACCGATCTCCCTACACACCTCGGGCTTGCTCATCACGTAGGCGCCCCAGCCGGCGCCGACGACCTCAGTGTTCCTCAGCAGCAGGCGGTTGACGCGCACCTCGGGAATCGCGCCGCCCGTGAAGCCGACGACGACAATCCGGCCGTTCTCGCGCAGGCAGCGCAGGCTGTCGGTGAAGCGATCGCCGCCTACCGGGTCGAGCACGAGGTCCACGCCACCGCCCGACAGCTCGAGGACCTGGTCCTTCCAGTCGGCGTCCGAGCGCACGACGTGGTCCGCCCCCGCCTGCTCGGCGACCTGCTGCTTGAGATCGCTCGAAACAACCGCGATCGTGCTCGCGCCGAGGCCCTTGGCGACCTGCAGGGCCGCCGTTCCGACACCGCCGGCCGCACCGTGGACGAGCACCGACTCGCCCCGGCTCAAGCGCCCGCGCATGACGAGCGCGAAGTAGACGGTGTGGTAGTTGAGGATCAGCGCCGCGCCCTGTGCGAAGTCCAGCTCGCCGGCGAGCTCGAACGTGAGGAACTCCGGCGCCACGACCGTCTCGGCGAAGCCGCCCAGCGCGCAGAAGGCGGCGACACGATCGCCGGCCTTGACCTGCGCGCCCGGCGGCGCGCTCTTGACGATGCCGCCAACCTCGCTTCCGGGCACGAAGGGAAGCGGAGGTTTGATCTGGTACTCGCCGCGGGTCTGGAGCACCTCCGGAAAGGAGACGCCCGCCGCGTGCACCTCCACGAGCACACCCTCGCCCGGCGTGAGGGGGTGGGTCGGCTCGGGCTCGGGCAGGTCGACCAGCGACAGCGCACCGGCCGGACCTGACAGGTCGACTATCTGGATTGCCTTCACGATTGGTTCTCGGGAGCCTTCCGCTGCTCTGTGCGCCACTCGGCTGCCGACGCGGTGCGCATTATGTCCAGACGCGGGCCGGCGCGCCGCGAGGCCATCCAGACCGGGGTGTCTAGATGGCTATCTGACACGTATCGCGGCTCATGAATCATGCCGCGGCGACCGACATTGACAGTACATGTCGGCCCTCACGACTGACGACGAGCTGAACACGAAATCTGACTCGCGCTCGAGGGTTGGAAGCAACTTCGAGACGAGCCTGATGGCCCAGATCCTCGCGGGCCTTTTCGCGGCGGGCGCGACGCTTGCGCTGCTGACCGCTGCGCTGCCGCATCCGGCATCGGCCAGCGCGCTCGGGCTGCTGCTCACGGTGGGCGCCTCCTACCTGGTCGCCGGCCTGCTGTTCTGGCGCGCCAGCACGCTCCCAGCGTGGACGCTGCCGCTCGCGCTTGGGTGGGGCAGCACGCTGACCGCAGCCGTCGCCTACTTCTCCGCCGGCAGCCCGAGCCCCGTCGTGTTCTTCTTCCTGTGGAGCTCGCTCTACGCGTCGTATTTCTTCACGACCACCGGCACGGCCATCCAGGTGATCTACATCGGCGTCGCGTACGGAGCGCTGCTCATCGCGCGGCCGCCCTCGAGCGGCGCCGGCGCGTGGTGGGTGGTCGGCATGGGCACGCTGCTCGTCGCGGCGATCCTGGTCCGCTCGATGCGCGAGCGCGTCGAGGTGCTGATCGAGCGCCTCTACGACGCCGCGCGCACCGACCCCCTCACCAAGCTCTCAAACCGCCGCGGGTTTCGCGAACTGCTCGACCTCGAGCTCGAGCGCGCACGGCGCAGCCGCAGCCAGGTCACGCTGATCGTCGGCGACGCCGACCACTTCAAGGAAGTCAACGACCGCTCGGGCCATCAGGTCGCAGACAACGCGCTGGCGCGACTCGCGCGCGTGCTGGAACGCGAGAAGCGCCAGATCGACGGGCTCGCGCGCGTCGGCGGCGAGGAGTTTGCGCTGGTTCTGCCCGACAGCGACCGCCACAACGCCTTCGTGATCGCCGAGCGGCTGCGCAACGCGGTGCGCACCGAGTTCGCAGAGGACGCCGTCGCGATCACGATGAGCTTCGGCGTCGCCGGTTATCCCGACGACGGCGAGACCGCCGGCTCGCTGCTGCGCGCCGCCGACGCTGCCCTGTTCGCGGCCAAGGACAACGGACGCGACATGTCGGTCCTGCACAGCACGGCGCTGCACAACGCAGCGCGCGCCGAGCGCGAGACCCGCGACATCGCCGGCGAGCGCTTCATCGCCGTCGTGCTGGAGCTGGCAGAGGCCGTCGACCTGCGCTTCAGCGGGAGCGCGCGCCACTCTGAGACCGTCGGGCGCTACGCCGCGATGATGGCCGAGGAGCTCGGCCTGCCCGAGGAGCGTGTGGAACGCGTGCACCTGGCGGGAATGCTGCACGACGTGGGCAAGGTCGGCGTGCCCGACGTCATCCTGCAGAAGCCTGCGAAGCTGACCGACGAGGAGTTCGAGATCATCAAGCGCCACCCCGAGCTCGGGGCTCAGATCCTCGAGCACCCCAAGCTGGGCGATGTCCGTGCCTGGGTGGGCGCACACCACGAGCGGCCCGACGGCCGCGGCTACCCGCTGGGCCTGCTCGGCGATGCGGTCTCGCTGGAGGCGCGCATCCTGTCCGTGGCCGACGCCTTTGAGGCGATGACCAGCGACCGCGCCTACCGCGCGGCGATCGGTCACGCCAGTGCCCGCGCAGAGCTGCAGAAGTGCTCTGGCACCCAGTTCGACCCCCAGGTCGTGGAAGCGCTGCTCACGGTGCTCGACCGCGACGTCCAGCGCGCCACCCGGGCGCTCGCGCACTCCGCCTGACATCCGCGCGCCGGCCGTCGCTCGACGTGCAGCAGCGCCCGGCCGGTCCGCGAGCGGACCGGCCGGGGTGGTGGGTGGTCGATTGCGCTAGCTGGTTTGTCCGCGCCTGGCCCTAGGGGACCGACACGCCGCTGGCCGGCGGAGCGGGCGGCTTGCCGGTGTAGGGCGTGATCGGCGAGCCGGCCGTCGGTTCGGTGATCAGCGGCCCGCCGAACAGCACGATCTGGCCATTTCTGACCTGGCCCATCTCCGCACCGGCGTAGCCGCCGTGGTCGGTCTTTGAGTAGCGGAACGGCACGAGGCCCGGCCCCGTGAGTTTCGAGCCGGAGTTGTTGACCGCTTCGACGACGTTTTCGCGCGTCGGGCTCTTGCCCGCGAGCTGCAGCGCCTGCGCGAGCGTGTAGGCGTTTGCCATCCCGTACTCGACGTTGCCGTCGAACGGAGCGCTCGAGTCGTACTGGTCATGCACCTTCTTGAACAGCGCGATCCAGGGGTTCGACGTTTCAGCGACCGACGGAAGGTAGCCGTCGGTGATCGCGCCTTCGATCAGTTCCGTCCCCGCCTTGCCTTTGGAGAACGTCTTCAGCAGGCCGCCGACCGTGGTCGGATCGATGCCGACGTTGGAGACCACCAGCTGCGGTTTGTAGCCAAGCGTGAACGACGTCAGCTGACCGAGCGCCGTATAGATCGGCACCGTGAAGTCGACGAGCACTTCCGCGCCCGCCGCCTTGATCGCAGAGATCTGCGGCGCCACGTTGGTGCCGCCCGGCTGATAGGGCTGCGCGGAGACGATCTGGCTGGCCGGCAGCTCGTACTTGATCCCAGTCAGGCCGCCGTTGCCGAAGTCATCGTCCTGGTAGAAGACGCCGACCTTCTTGCCGGCGAAGTGCTGCTTGAGGTACTGGCCGAGGATCTTGCCCTCGATCGTGTAGTTGGGCTGCCAACCGAACGTATACGGCTGCGCGGTCCCGTTGTCCCAGCACGGGCAGCCGGACGCGACGAACATGTCCGGAACTTTCGAGCTGTTCAAGAAGCCCACGACCTTCGTGTGGGTCGGCGTGCCCAGGCCCTCGAAGATTCCGAAAACGTTGCCCTGCAGCACGAGTTCATGGACGACGTTGACCGTCTTCGCCGGGTTGTATTCGTCGTTCTTATTGATGAGGTTGATCTTGCGCCCGTTGATCCCGCCTTGGGAGTCCAGATAGTTGAAGAACGCCTGCGACGCCGGGGCGATCTCGCTGTAGCCCGGTGCGGCGGGCCCGGTCTGCGGCTGATGGGTGCCGAACGTGATGCTCGTCGAGGTGACGCCCGGCGAGCTGCTGCTGCTCGACCCACAGCCGGCCACGACGATCGCGACCAGGGCTGCACAGGCGACGCTGGTCACACTGACCCTGTAGCTCCTTCGTCTCATCTTTCTCTCCTCATGCTGGTTGGTCTTGGGCGCCCGTTGCGCTGCTCGTCGGGGCTGCTGGGTGAATCCGCTGCCACCTGCCGGTTCGCGGCGTGCCGGGTCTCTCCTCGTGCTGGTCGACGACTTGCGTCGCTGACATCTGCTCTGGAAGTGGTTGTAGCAATTGTCTCTACCCGCTGTCCCCGCGGCTACCCGTCGCGCTGTCCTGCGCCCCGTCGACCCGCTGGCGCAGCCGCGCGCGTACGGCGGCGAACAGGGCCCTGACGCCGCCCTGGAAGCCGCTTGGCCACAGCAGCATCGCGACGATCAAGACAACGCCGTAGATCGCCAGCGGCATGTTCGCCGAGACCCGCTCCGAGAGCGAGAACGAGTGGGCGATGTCGTTGGTCCAGCTCGGCAGGAGCACGAGCACCGCGGCCCCCCAGACCGCGCCGATCAGCGACCCCAGGCCGCCGAGCACCACCGCGGTCAGCAGCGCGAGCGAGAGTTCCAGCGTGAAAGCCCCCGGCGAGGCGAGCTGCAGCACGATCGCCAGCAGCCCTCCCCCGAGCCCGGCGCAGGCCGCGCTCAGCACAAACGCAAGCGTCTGCACGCGCCCGACGCGAAGTCCGCACAGCGAGGCCGCGATCTCGTCGTCGCGCACCGCGCTAAACGCTCGCCCGTAGCCGCTGCGCACGAAGTTGTTCAGCACGAACATCACGACGAGCGCACCCGCGCAGGCGATCCAGGCCTCCCAGCGCTCGAGCGGAAAGCCGCTGCCAAGCCAGGACGGCACCACCGGCGGGTTGATGCTCAGCCCGTTCTCGCCGCCGAGCGTGTTCGGGTACTTGTCCGCCAACGCGGGAAGGCCGACCGCGAACGCGAGCGTCGCGCCCGCGAGGTAGGGCCCGCGCAGGCGCGAGGCGGCCGCGCCGACAGCCACGCCGACGACGACGCTCACCGCCACGGCGGCGGCAAGCGCGGCCGCCAGCGGCCATTGCTCGTTGCCGACGAGCAGCGCCACGGTGTATGCACCCACGGCCATCAGCGCTCCGTGGCCAAGCGAGATCTGGCCGCTCAGTCCGGTGAGCACCGTCAGCCCCGCCAGCGCGGCGAAGTAATAGGCGCCGTTTGCGAGCTGAAGGTTCTGGTAGGAGCTCAGCAGCTCGCTGACGACATACACGGCGAGCGCAGCCAGCACGACAAGGCCCAGCGAGCGGACGAGCGTGCTGCGAGGCCTGCTCAGCCGAGCCGCCAGGGCCGTCATACGCGCCGCTCCCGCGTGCTCGAGAACAGCCCGCTCGGGCGAATCATCAGCACCGCGACCAGCACGACGAGCGCTGCGAGCGTGACCAGCGAGGCGCCCTCATAGCCTGACACGTAGGACAGGACGAGCCCGAGCAGCATTCCGCCGACGACCGCGCCCAGCGGACTGTCCAGGCCGCCCAGCACCGCCGCGGTGAAGCCGAACACGAGCAGCGAGTCAAACTGGTTGGGACCGACGAACACCGCCGGAGCGACGAGCACGCCGGCGAGCGAGCCGACGAGCGCAGCCAGCGCCCAGCCGAGCGTGAACATGCGCCCCACCCGCACGCCGAGCAGGCGCGCCACCTCCGGGCGAAAGGCCGCGGCGCGCATCTTCAGCCCGATCGCCGTATTGATGAACAGCACGCGCAGCGCGAACGCGACGCCCAATACGACGAGCACCGTGAACGTGTCGTTGGGCGAGAACAGCACGCGCGTGCCGCCGATGTCATAGCCGCGGATCGAGAACGCCGGCGGGAACGAGCGCGGCGTGTTGCCCCAGATCATCCCGGCCCCCGCCTCCAGCAAGATCAGCAGGCCGAGCGTCACGATCACGGCGTTCAGCGGCGGCGCCGACTCGACCCGGCGGATCAGCACCCGCTCGACGATCGCGCCGCCCAGCAGGCCGCTGGCCAGCGCGACCGCGAAGCCCAGCCAGTAGGAGCCGCTCGAGTTGATCACGCCGAGCGCGATCGAGGTCGTGAACATCAGCATCGCTCCCTGCGCGAAGTTGACGATCCGCGTCGCGCGCCAGATCAGCACGAGCGCCAGCGCGACGGCCGCGTAGATCGCGCCGGTCGAGATCCCGTTGAGCGTGAGATCGATGAAGCGCGTCATCTAGAACCCCAGGTAGGCTCGGCGCAGGTCCTCGTCGGCGACGAGCGTCTGCGCCGCGTCGTCGGCGACGACGCGTCCCAGGTTGAGCACCACGCCGCGGTCTGCGATCGACAGCGCGCCGCGCGCGTTCTGCTCGACGAGCAGCACGGCGAGCTCGCGCTCGGTGGAGAGCGTGCGAATCAGCTGCATGATCTGGGCGCTCACGCGCGGGGCGAGGCCCAGCGAGGGCTCGTCGAGCAGCAGCGCACGCGGACGAGCCATCAGCGCCCGCGCGATCGACAGCATCTGGCGCTCGCCGCCGGACAGCGACGCGGCGGGCTGGTCGCGGCGCTCGCGCAGCGGCGGGAAGAGCTCATAGGCCTCCCCCAGCCCGGACCTGTCGGTTCCGCTCCACAGGCCGCCGAGACGCAGGTTCTCCTCTGTTGTGAGCTCGGCGATCACGCCGCGGCGCTCGGGCACGTGCGCCACCCCACGTCGCACGATGTCCTCGACCGCGACCCCCAGAAGCTCCTCGCCGTCCAGGCGCACATGGCCTGCGCTCGCGTGCTCGAGGCCCGAGATCGTTCGCAGCAGCGACGTCTTGCCGGCGCCGTTTGCCCCGAGCACGGCGGTAACGCTCCCGCGCGGGACGGAAAGCGACACGCCGTCGAGCGCGCGCACCGGTCCGTAGTGCATGCTCAGCTCCTGCACCTCGAGCAGCGCGCCCCCGGCGCTCACGCGCCGGCTCCACTGTCGCCACGACTCCCGTCGTGACCGTGGGCCTCGCCGCCAGCGCTCGCCCCGCCGCCGCCCGCGCCCTCCCTGCCCCCCTGAGGCTCGCCACCGAGGTAGGCCTCGAGAACGCGCTCGTCGCTCTGGATGGCCTGCGGCTCGCCCTGCGCGATCACGCGCCCGAAGTCCAGCACGACGACGCGGTCGCAGGCGGACATCACGAGGTCCATGCGGTGCTCGACGAGCATCACCGCCATCGAGCCGCGCAGCGCGCGAATCCGCTGGCCGAGCTCGCGCACGTCGTCCCCGCCCAGGCCGCCCGCGGGCTCGTCGAGCAGTAGCAGCCGCGGCTCGCTGACCAGCGCGCGAGCCAACGCTACGCGCTTCTGCACCGGGTAGGGAAGCGTCTGCGGAAGCCTGCCCGAGACGTCGTGGCAGCCGAGCTCTGAAAGCGTCCCCGCAGCGCGCTCGCGCAGCTCGCGCTCGCTGCGATCACAGCGCGGCAGGCCAAGCAGCGAGCTGAACACCCCGCCACGGCGAAAACGGTGCGCCCCGAGCATCACATTCTCGAGCACCGTCAGACCGGGGAACAGCCCGATGCCCTGCAGCGTGCGCGCGATGCCCAGCTCGGCGAGCCTGTCGGTGCGCACGCTCCCGAGCGTCTGGCCCTGCCATTGAAGCGCCCCCGCCTGCGGCGCCACAAAGCCACAGATCACGTTGAACAGGGTCGTCTTGCCGGCGCCGTTGGGCCCGATGATCCCGAGCACCTCGCCGGCCTGCACCTCGAGGGAGACGTCCTCTAGCGCGACAACGCCCCCGAAGCGCACGCTGAGCCCCCGCGCGGCAAAGGCCCCATCACCAGACGGGCTCGCCTTCTCCTGCATCACACAGGCACGTTACCCGCGACCCCGGCGGGCAATCCAGGCACACGCCGGGCCTCGGCTTTGCGATAGCCTGCGCCGCGATGGCTGGCGCCCCGGGTTGGGACAGTTGGAGCTTTGACCCGCTGCTGTCGATCCTCCTGATCGCAGCCGCCGCCTGGTATGTGTCGATGCTGCGCCGCGTCCAGCGGGTCACGGGCAAGCCGGTCGGCCCGGGCCACTGGCTTGCCTACGGCTCAGGCCTCGGGGTGCTGGCTGTCGCGCTGATCTCGCCGCTCGACGCGATCGGCGACCGCTGGCTGCTGTCGGCCCACATGCTCCAGCACGTGCTGCTGGCCGACGTCGCGCCGGCGCTGTTGATCCTCGGCCTGCGCGCGCCGGTCCTGCCGCTCGGGCTGCCCCGGGGGATGCTCAAGAGCGTCGCTCCGCGCAGTCCCCTCGGGCGCTTCTGGGCGGTCGCCACCAAGCCGTGGGTGGCGCTGCCGGCCTGGGCTGCCGCCACCTGGATCTGGGCGATCCCGGCGATCTTCGACTACACCTCCCAGCACGCGCTGCTGCACGCTTTCGAGCACGCCACCCTGTTCTACACGGGCTTTGCGCTGTGGTGGCTGATCATCACGCCGCTGCCCAGCGACCGCCGCGACCCCGGCATGGTCCGTCTCACCTACCTCGGGTTCTCGCGCGGCGCGAGCGCGCTGGTCTGCCTTCCGCTCGCCTGGCTGGGTCACACGATCTACCCGCTCTACGCGAGCGGGCCGCGCGCCTATGGAATCTCGGCGTCGACCGACCAGCACATCGCCGGGGCCACGATGTGCCTGCTCGAGGTGCTCGTGTTCGGGATCGCGCTGGTCGCGGTGTTCATCGACATGCTCGACCGCGACGAGCGCGCGCAGGAGCTCGGCGAAGCAGCGGCCGCGTCTCGCTGAGCGCCTGCACGCCACGCCAGCTCGCTCGTGAAGCGCTCAGCTGGGCTCGCGCGCCCCGGCGCCGGCTTCCAGGCGGTTGCGCAGCTCGGCCCCGCGCCCCGCGCTGACCGCGCGCGTTGCCCGCTCATCGCTGAGCTCGAGGCCCCGGGCGTGCGCGAAGTCGAGCAGGTCCTGGCGTTCCTCGCCCTCCTTTGCCGTGCGCAGGAACAGCCAGCAGAGCAGTCCGAGCGTGAGGAAGCTCTCCTCGACCATCATGATCGCACCAGCGATGTTCTGGTCGGCGAGCGGCGAGACGTGCCAGACCGCGTCGCCGTGCAGGTAATAGGGATAGAAGACAGTCCCCGACCACAGGAAGATGTTGCCCAGCACGGTGCCCGCGAGGCGCACCGCGACGATGTAACAGAGCTTGGCGAAGTTGCCGAACCATTTGGGCATCGGCAGCGGGCCGAACAGGCACATCCACATGTTGATGCCGAAGCCGAGGAACATCGCATGCTGCAGCGCGTGCACACCAGGGTGGCGCAGCGCGGCTTCGTAGAAGATCGGCAGGTGCCACACGTAGAGGTCGACGACCCACAGCGGGAAGGCGATCAGCGGGTGGGCGAGAACGCGCAGGCGATTGAAGAAGCCGATCCGTAGGACGGGGGCGATCAGCGGACCGGTGAGTCCGAGCACGATCAGCAGCGCGGCCAGGTCGCCAAGCAGCAGGTGCTCCACCATGTGCGCGGCGAGCAGTTCTTCGCTCACCCCGCCAAGCGAGGTCAGCGCCGCCCCGATCGTCACGAAGCCGCCGTAGAAGCAGGCCTGCCGCCAGCCCGGAACGGGATGACCCTGGAGCGCGAGCGTTCGCACGCGCTTGGCGTAAAGCAGCCCGATGATCGCGAGCGGACCGAGCTGCAGAACGGCCTCGAGCGTGGTCGACGCTGCCAGCGGGATGCGCACCATGGGCCCGGAAGCCTACGCCGCGCACCGAGAGGCGAGCTGCGCCACGGCGAAATCCGCTCGCATAGACTGGCCTTCGGATGAGGTCTCGACGTCGGTTGCTGGCGCCCCTGCTCGGCGCTCTTGGCGTCACGGCGTTGGCGAATCCCGCGAGCGCACAGGCGCACGGCATCGTGGGCCGCGCCGATCTGCCGATCCCCGTCTGGCTCTTCAGCTGGACCGCGGCGATCGTGCTCGTCGTGTCCTTCGTCGCGCTCTCGACTCTCTGGCAGACGCCGCGGCTGCAGGAGCACCGCAGCAAGCGGCTGTTCAAGCTGCCCGCTGCTCTCGGCTGGCTGGCGAGCCTCGTCGGCGTGCTGCTGTTCGCGCTCGTGCTCTACAGCGGGTTCGCCGGCACGCAGGTCTGGAGCGCGAACTTCTCGGTCACCTTCATCTATGTCGTGTTCTGGGTGGGGTTTCCCGTCGCAAGCGTGCTCGTCGGCGACGTGTTCGCCGTGCTGAGCCCCTGGCGCAGCTGCGCGCGGGCGATCCGCTGGGCCGGGCGCCGCGTTGCGCCACGGGCGTCCGCGGCGCCCGCCCTGCGCTATCCGGCGAGGCTCGGTCGGTGGCCGGCGTTCGCGGGCCTGGTCGGATTCGCCTGGCTGGAGCTCGTCTATGTCGAACGCGACCGGCCCTCGACGCTCGCCGCGCTGTCGCTCGGCTACTTCCTTGTAATGCTCGTCGGGATGATGCTCTTCGGAATCGAGGAGTGGTGTGAGAAGGCGGACGGCTTCGGCGCCTACTTCAACCTGCTCTCGCGCCTGTCGGCGGTGTTCACCGATCAGCAGGGCTACGTCTGCACGCGCCGCCTGCTCAGCGGCATCACCGACCTGGAGGTCGGGCCCGGCACGGTCGCCTTCATCTGCGCGATCATCGGCACGACGACGTTCGACGGGTTCAGCAACGGCGGGATCTGGCGCAACCTCGAGCCCAGCGTGCAGGAACTGTTCGCCGACCTCGGCTTCAACCAGACGCCCGCGATCGAGCTCACCTACTCGCTGGGCCTGCTGTTCTGCATCGGGCTGATCGGCGCCGTCTATGCGCTCGGCATCGCGGGGGTTCGCAGCGTCAGCTCGCGCTATGACACCCCGCAGCTGACCCACACCTTTGTTCACACGCTCGTGCCGATCGCGTTCGCCTACGCGCTCGCGCACTACTTCTCGCTGCTCATCTGGCAGGGTCAGGCGATCGGGTACCTGGCATCGGACCCGCTCGGCAACGGGGCCAATCTGTTCGGGACCAGCAGCTACCAGATCGACTACCAGATCATCTCCTACGCGGCGATCTGGTACGTCCAGGTCGCCGCGCTCGTCTCCGGTCACGTCGGGGGGCTGGCGCTCGCGCACGACCGCGCGCTTGCGATCTATCCAGACGTCGAAGAGGCCGTGCGCTCGCAGTACTGGATGCTCGCGGTGATGGTCGCGTTCACCAGCTTCGGGCTGTGGTTGCTGTCAGCGGTCGGGACCTGACGCTCCCGCCCCACAGCGGTGTCGCCGAGGAGTAGGGTTCGGCCGAGGTGTTCGTGCGAGTGAACCCCGGCGGTCCTGTCAGGCTGCGCGTCGCGCATCCCATGGCGGCGCTCATGCTGCTCGCCGTGCTCGTGCTCGCGGTGCTCGCACTGGCCGCGCTCGACGCGACCGCTCTCTGCCTGCTGCCAACGCTTGCGCTCGCCGCTCCTCTCATCTTGCGCCGCTACCCCGGCGTGCGAACGCTCGCGCGCCTGTCCACCGCACCCCGACACCGCTGGCAGCGGGCGCGCTCGAGCGCGCCGCTGCGCCGGCGCGTGGCAGCCGCGACACCGCGTGGCGGCCTGCTGCTCGCCTGCGCCCTGGCCGTACGTCCCCCGCCGCGCACACCCCTCACGGCAAGCTAGATCACCGCGCCCGTAGGGTCGTGGCGAGCCGCCGTGAGCGCTCACCCGGCGGTGCCCACCTTCAGGACGGGCCGCCGGCGCGTGGGCGAGCTGCACGTATCCCTTCCAGCACCGAGGTGAACGCCGTTCATGTCACGTCCGTCGATACTCGCCGTTGTCGTCGTCGCGCTGCTCGCGTCGGCGGCGCCGGCGAACGCCGCATTCAGCGAGGACAGCTCGGGCACCGCCGAGCAGCCTCCGGTGAACGAGAGCGGCAGCCCGATCGCCGACCAGGGCGCCAACTTCAACTTCCGCTCCTACATAACAGCGGTCAGCCCAAATCCGCCGGGCCTCAGCATCGAAGTGCTCGAGTTCGCGGACCGCCTGCTGCTCAGAAACCACACCGGGCTCACCGTCACCGTCTATGGCTACTCAGGTGAGCCCTACGCACGAGTGCTGGCGAACGGAACCGCCGAACAGAACATCCGTTCACCTGCTGTCTACCTGAACACGAACTTCTACGCCAACGTCACGGTGCCGCCGTCGGCCAACGCGAGCGCCCCGCCAAAGTGGGTCGTGGTCGATCGGACCGGCAGCTTTGAATGGCACGACCACCGCATCCACTGGATGAGCCCGGTCACCCCGCCGCAGGTCAAGGACACAAGCCGGCGCACGAAGATCTTCAACTGGAGCGTTCCGATCGCGGTCGGTTCCCAGACCGGCGCCGTGAGCGGACAGCTCCTCTGGGTGCCCGAGAGCTCCAAGGCGCCTGCAGGCGCGATCGTCGCCTTCGTCGTGATCGTCCTTTTGGCGATCGCGTTCGTCATCGCGGTTCGCCGGCGCCGCTCGCGCACGACGCCGCCCGCTCCGGGGTCGGGCGTCAACGATCCGCCGGCCACGGGCAGCAGCGCCTCAGGGAGGGAAGCCTGGTGACCGCTGCGCGGCGTCTCGTGCTGGCGGGACTGGTCGGCTTGCTGGTTGGCGTCGCCGCGCTCGGTCATGCGCCGAACGCCTTCGCGCATGCACAGCTGCTGGGCACGGCGCCCGAATCGGGCTCGACGGTACCCACTCAGCCATCGGAGGTGATCTTCAAGTTCAACCAGGACGTCGGCGGCACGCTCGGGGCGGTACGCGTCTATGACGCGCAGGGCAACGAGGTGGACAACCTCGACGTCTCACACCCCGACGGGCAGGAGCACTGGATGGGCGTCGGTCTGAAGCCCGGCCTGCCCGACGGCACGTACACGGGCACCTACCGCGTGATCTCGGCCGACACCCACATCGTCTACGGCGGCCTGGTGTTCAACATCGGTCACGCCGGCGCCGCACCGAAGTTCACCGTCGCCGGCCTGATCGGGCGCAACAAGAGCGGCGAGGTGACGCTGGTGGCCTTCGGCGTCGCGCGCTGGCTCGACTACCTCTCGATCGCGCTGATGCTCGGCGGGTTGGCGTTTGTGCTCGTCGCCTGGCGCCGCGCGCTGCCCGCGGTCGCCGATTCGCAGCCGCGCTGGCATGCCGCCTCGCGCAGCTTCGCAGGGCGCCTGGAAGCACTCCTGCTTGCCGCGGTCGCGCTGGGCATCGTCGCCAGCGTGCTCGGATTCCTGCTCCAGGGCGCCAGCGCGGCGGGCGTGTCGCTGTGGAGCGGACTGAAAAGCGCGGTCCTCACCAACACCGAGCACAGCCGCTTCGGCGAGGTCTGGGGGGGGCGTGCGATCGACTGGGTCGTGATCGGAGCCCTGCTGCTTGCCGCAAGGGGGCTCGGGCGCCGCGTCGTGTCCGTGCTGCGGGCAGACACCGAGCCGCCGGCGCTCGATCAGGGCCCTCCGCGCTGGCTGGCGGGGCTGCTGGCGATCGGCTGTGGCTATCTCGCGATCACGCCCGCGCTGTCGGGTCACGCGAGCATCCAGAGCCCGGTCTGGATCTTCTTTCCATCCGACGCCATACACGTCTTTGCGGCGAGCGTGTGGGTCGGAGGGATCGCGTCATTGCTCCTGGCGCTTCCCTCGGCGACCCGCGAGCTCGAGGGGCCCGAGCGAAGCCGGCTGCTGCTCGCGACGCTCGCGCGGTTCTCCCCGCTGGCGTTCGGCTCGGTGATCGCGATCGCCGTCACGGGTGTAGTGCAGGCCTACATCGACGTGCGCACGCTGCACGGCCTGCTGCACACCACCTACGGCGCGCTGATCATCGCCAAGGTCGCCCTGCTGCTCGTGCTGATCGCCCTCGGCTGGGTCAATCGCGAACGGGTGATTCCGGCGCTCCGTCGCCTCGTCCACGCAATCGGTGCGCCGGGCGAGACCGGCGTGCTCGCCCGCCGCACGATGCGCAGCGAGCTCGCCCTGATGCTCTGCGTCTTTGGCGTGACCGCAGCGCTGATCAGCTACGCGCCACCGATCGACGCGGCCTCGGGACCGTTCTCGACGAACACGACGTTAGGGCCGGCCGAGCTCGAGATGACCGTCGAACCGGCGAAGGTTGGGCTGAACACGGCTCACATCTACCTGATCGACGCCAAGACGGGGAGCCAGTTCACCGCGACCAAGGAACTGACGGTCGCCGCTCGGCTGCCCGCCAAGGGTATCGGCCCGCTGCCTCTGAAGGCGAACCTCGCCGGCCCCGGGCACTACGTGCTCAGCGGCGCAGTGCTCAGTCCGGGCGGCAGCTGGCAGATCGAACTCACCGACCGGGTCTCTGAATTTGAACAGTACAGCCGCACGGTGAACGTGCCCATCCGATGACACGAGCGACCGGTCTGCCAACCAAGTCCGCCCGTGAGCAACTCTCAACCACTGACCGAGGAGAACGAAAAGCATGAAAGCCACCAGGCTCGCAGCGCTACTGGTCGTCGGGGCGCTCGCCGCACCGGCAAGCGCCCAGGCACACATCAGCCTTCACCCGAACACGATCCCTGCCGGGGCGTTCGCGACGCTCGACGTGCGCGTACCCGGCGAGCAGGAAGGCGCCCACGTGACGAAGGTCGACGTGCTGTTCCCGCCCGGCTTCGTCGGCGTCGACTACGAAAACATCCCGGGATGGAGCACGAGCCTGATCGAAACCAAACTCGCCACTCCGATCAAAGAAGGCGGTGAAACGATAAACACCGAGGTGTCTCAGATCGTCTGGACCTGGAATGGGCCGACAGGGGAGGTCAACAACGGACAGTTCATCAACTTCCCGCTGTCGTTGGCGATCCCAGCCAACGCCGCCGGCAAGGCGCTGGAATTCAGGACGGTCCAGACCTACAGCAACGGCCAGGTCGTGCACTGGATCGAGCCGGCGCTCACCGCTGAACATCCCTCTCCGCGGATCAACGTGACGGCCAAAGGCGGTCTGATCGAGGAAGTCGCCGGCGACGAGGCCGGCCCCACGGCAGGGGAGACGGCTGGCAGTCCGTCGAGCGCCCCCGCCGCCGCGACCACCCCATCGAGCGGCGGGGCATCGAAGGGCCTGGGGATCGCGGCGCTCATCGTGGGCGCGCTCGGCGTGCTGATCGGGCTCGGCGCGCTGGTGCTCGCGCGGCGCGCCACGCGGGGGTCGAGCTAGCGGCAGGCCGCGGGCCAGCGTGCTAGCTTCTGCGACATGATCCTGGTCGCCTGCGCGATGCACTGGGAGGAGTCGATGATGTTCGTCGTCCCGGTGGCGGCGGTTGGCGGCTGGAGCTGGTGGAGCACGCGCCGCACCAGCAGGCGCCGCGAGGGGCAAGGTCCGAGCGCGCCCGCACGATAGCGACGCCAGCCCGGCGCGCTGAACCGACGCGTGGCGCAACGGGCTGTGCGAGACTGGCCCGGTGAGCACGCAGCCGCCAAGCGCGGTCTCGCACGATTCCCCTGATCCACACGATGGCCCGCAGCCCGAGCCGCCCCGCCGCGGTGGGATGCCGCGCCTGCTTCTGCCGGCAATCGTGATGCTTGCCGTGCTCGGCGGCGTGACGGCGCTGCTGGTCGGCGGGTCGGGCAGGTCCCAGCTGCCCGGAGGAGCCACGAGCGCCCACACGACGGGTTTCGACGGCCTGGAGCTCAGCCCGGCCAAGCCGGCGCCGCCGCTGTCGACGCTGCACAACGACCAGGGCCAGCCGATCAACCTCGCCAGCTACCGCGGCAAGGCAGTCTTTCTGACGTTCCTCTACACCCACTGCCCCGACGTCTGTCCGCTGATCGCCTCCGGCCTGCACACCACGCTCGCCGATCTGGGCTCCCGCGCCCACGAGGTGCAGCTGATCGCGGTGTCGGTCGACCCGCGCGGAGACACGCCGTCGACGGTGTCTCGGTTCCTACAGGAGCACCAGCTGACCGGCCAGATGCAGTACCTGATCGGCTCGCCGAGCGCCCTGGCGGGAGTGTGGAAGGCGTGGAACGTCGGGTCCACCCGCGACGTCGGAAACCCGCAACTGGTCAACCACTCGGCGCTCGTGTACGGGATCAGTGCCAAGGGCACGGTGATGACCATCTACGCGTCGAACTTCAATCCGAGCGAAATCGTCCACGACGTGCCGGCGTTGCTGGCCAGCTAGCCGTCCAGCCACCACGCAGGACTGAATACCGGCCGTCTCTGCCGCTCCCGCTATACGCTAATAATTTGCGTATACTGAGGGGATGGCACGCAGCGCGATTGCCTACCTGAGCGGGCTCGGGCAGAGCAGCCCCGAAGATGAGCCGGCCTCTCCTCCAGGCGAGGACTTTGAGATCGTCGCCGTCGTGCGCGAGCAGGGTCCGGAGGCCCGCGCTGGCCTGGGCGAAGCGCTCGAACGACTCGCGGACGGCGAGGCATCGACGCTGCTCGTCGACCGCCTGGCCGCGGTCGCGGGCTCGCTGCGTGAGCTGGTCGCGCTGCTGGACTGGCTGGCCGCGGCTGGCGCGAGCCTGATCGTGCGCGACGTGCAGCTCGACAGTCGATCGCGGGCGGGCCGGCGCACGATCGCGCTGCTGCGCGAGCTGCAGCGCGCCGAGCGAGATCCGCCGGACGGACGTCCGGTGCGCGGGCGCCCCGGTCTCGCGGCACGGGCGCCCGAGCTGAGCAGGCGTATCGGCGCGCTGCGCGAGAGCGGTCTCAGTCTGCAGGCGATCGCCGACGCGCTCAATGCCGAGGACGTGCCGACGCAGCGCGGCGGAGCGAAGTGGCGTCCATCGAGCGTGCAAGCGGCGCTCGGCTACCGCCGGCCTGGCCCACCGCTGCCGGGGGCGCCGCCGCCGCCGCCGATCGGCCCTCCGGGCACTCGGCCCGGGCGTCGAGAGCCCGGCGCAGGCCGCGGCCACAGGCGCGGTCCAGGTCATCCGGGGCCTCGTCCGTGACCGGCGTGATCGTCCGCTTCGGCGCGCTCGGCGTGTTCCTGCTGATGGTCCCCGAGAGCGCGTGCGTGCCAATCCCGAGCGAGCTGACGCTGCTGTTCGCCGGGCTCGCGGTGCACGCCGGCTGGATGAGCATGCCGCTCGCGATCCTGGCCGCTACCGCGGGCAACCTCGTCGGCTCGCTGATCGCGTACGGCGTGGGCGCGACGCGCCTGCCAAACCGCGTGCCGATCCTGCGATCGGCGCTGCGCGGCTGGCAGGACCAGATGGAGCAGCACGGCACACGCACCGTGTTCGTCGCGCGGCTGCTTCCGCTGGCGCGCAGCTTCGTCTCGCTGCCGGCCGGCGCGCGGGGCGTGCCGCTCGGGCCCTTCGTTCTGCTCACGACGGCCGGCTGCGCGCTGTGGGCGACAGCCTTCGTGCTGGCGGGGATGCTGGCCGGCGGCGCGTGGGCGGCGGTGAGCTCGACGGTGGGCAGGGTGATGCTCGCCGTGAGCGTCGCGGTGGTCGCCGCGACGATCGTGCGCGGCGGACGGCGCCGCTGAGCATCGACCGCTACCGTTGGCCCGCGATGACGCTCCCGGTCGAGGGCTATCAGCTGAAGGGAATCTCGTCGAAGGCCTACGAGCACCCCGCCGACCGCGCGGCCACCGCCACGCTGAAGGCGGTCCCGCACCTGGACACCGTCGTTCGCAGGGTGATCGAGTTCGGCTACGAGCGCGCGCTGCGCCGCGGCGTGCTCGGCTCCGCCGTGCGCCTCGGCAACGGGCAGCTCACGCCGGTGTGGCAGGCGCACGAGCGCGCCTACGCGACGCTCGACCTCGCGCCGGTGCCCGACCTGTACCTGACCCAGTTCCCGACCGCCAACGCGATGACGATCGGCGCCGGGCGCCCGATCGTCGTGGTCCACTCCGAGCTCGTGCGGCTGCTCGACGCCGAGCAGCTGCGCGGCGTGTTCGCGCACGAGGCCGGACACGTGCTGTCAGACCACGTGCTCTACCGCACGGCGCTCGTGATCCTGCTCTCGCTGTCGATCGTCCCCGGCATCCCGGTGCCCCTGTTTCCGCTCAAGGCGGCGCTGATGGAGTGGTTTCGCGCGGCCGAGCTGAGCTGCGATCGCGCGGCGGCGCTCGTGATCCGCGACCCGCTCGCCGTCTGCCGCACGCTGATGGTGATCGCCGCCGGCGCCGAGGCGGCCAACCTCGATCTCGATGTGTTCATGAAACAGGGCGAGGACTACCGCGAGAAGGCCTCGCCGTTCGATCGCTTCTCGCGGCTGCTGGCCGATCTGAACCTCAGCCACCCGATGTCCGTCCAGCGCGTGCACGAGCTGATGGCCTGGGTGAAGTCCGGCGACTACGACCACATCGTCGGCGGCGATTACGTCAGGCGCGACCAGCCCCAGCGTCCCCGCGAGGAGGCGAGCGCCGCGGTCGCCCACTATGCAGAACGCTTCCGCGACACGTTCAGCGACCTCGGCGAGTCGGTCAACGACGCCGGGCAGCAGCTCAGCGAGTGGCTGCGCAAGGCGCGCTCTGGCGAGTAGCGGCTAGCGGCTTGAGCCGGCGAACAGCCGCAGGAAGAGCAGAAAGACGTTCAGGATGTCCAGAAATATGCCCGCCGCCAGCGGAATCGCTTCGTTGGCTCCGCCATGGCGCAGGCGGTTGAAGTCGATCACCGTATAGAGGCCGAAGATCGCCAGGCCGACCAGCGCGTAGACCGTGTAGGCAGCGGGGATCTGCACGAAGATCAAAACGATTCCCGCCAGGATCAGCCCGAGCAGCAAAAAGAACGCCGTCCGATACAGGAACGAGAGGTCGCGCCGGATCGCGTAGCCACCGGCGCCGAGGCCCCCGACGAACAGCGCGGTGGCCCCGAAGGCCTGGCGCACCGCCGTCGGGTCGACCTGTGAGTAGTAGTTGACCGTCGCCGAGACGGCCATGCCCATCAGCAGGCCAAACGCGAGCAGCAGCACGAGCGCCAGGTTGTGGTTGCCGCGCGAATTTGCAACGTTCAGGCCGACGAGGCAGCCGAGCGCGACCAGCCACGCGACGAACCATCCGGCGCCTCCCCAGCTGCGCGCGGCGAACACGCCGAGCGTCGCCATCGCAACCGTCAGCGCGACGAGGCCCATCACCCGCCCGAACAGCGACTGCGCGCGTCCCGGCGCCAGCTCGGCGGCATAGCCCGTGGAGCTCATGGCGCAGAGAATACGCCGCCCACGCCGGATGTCCAGCCCGCGCGGTCGCCCCAGGGGCAGGCCCTGCAAGATGCTCGGCGTCCTGATCGCCTCCGTGGTACCGAGGAGAAAAAGGGCGGCCACCGGATTGGTGACCGCCCCCTTCGGCTCAGCCGGTCCTGCGCTGAGCAACCTCGTCTACCAGTTGATCGGCGGCGGCGGTGCTGCCGTGATTTCAACCGTGTTGCCCGGTCCCGACGTCGTCGCCGTGATGGTCGGGCCGAACAGGCCGCATTCGCCGAACGGCGGCACCGTCACTTCTGCCTTGAAGGAGAAGCTGCCGGTCGACAGTGCATTGGTCGGCTCTTTGATACTCAGCGGCAGGGCGATCGGTTCAACGGTTTTGCAGCCGATAGGCAGGGTGAAGAAGCCGATTCTCACGGCCTTCACGAGCTCGTTGGCCTTGCCTTCCGCGCTCTCGAACACTTCGCTGCCGTTCGAGCTGAACCCGAACGTGCCCGTCGCCGGGCCGGTCGGCGTCAGCGCGCCGCTGACGGTGACCGGGATTCCGAGGACGACCATCGTCTGGTTGATCGGCGGGATGTTGAGCGTCGCCGTCAACGCGCCCGACGTGGCGTCAGCCGTGGAGCTGATCGTCGAGCCCGCCGGGAGTTCCTCGGAGATGCCCGACTTCTTCTCTGTGACCTTGCCCTTCAGCGACCATTCGTTCAGCTTGACGATCAGATCGCCGATCTCGGGGGTCAGACGAGCGTTGGCGGGCAGCGTCGCACCGGGCGAGTGCTGTCCACACGTACTGGGCGCCGATTTGCCGGCTACTCGTTCTTCGATCCACTTCAGCGCGCTCGGTGCCCCCATTCCAGCGGTGAACAGGTGCTCGCCGTTGAACAGCTGGAAGTCGTCTGTGACCCCCAGTTTGCACCAGTCGTAGTGCAGATTGACGTCCTGGTTGATCGGCACGACCTCGTCTTCCAGGCCGTGGTAGTGGTACACCGGTGCGGAGGTCGCTTTGTTGTCAAGCGACTGTTCTTCAAGGACTTTCTTGAAGTTCGGTTCTGATTTTTCGAGTTCTTCCAGCGACTCGTGGCTGGTGGTGAATTCCTGGAAGTTGGCTCCGTTGAGTTTGGTCAGCAGTTCGATCACGCAGTTGCTCAGCGCGGCACCGACGGCTGCTTCACCGGCGGGTGTCAACGTGCCGAGTTTCAGTTCGGGGTAGGCAGCCTCGAGGCCGATCGCCGAGAGGATACCCAGCCCAGACGTGGTGCTCGGGCCGCTGAAGGCGCCGAATTCGCGCAGGTTGGCAGGTACGCCACCGTCGGCCATGCCGGACAGTTTCACGTTGGGTGCGTAGCTCGACTGGATCTCACCGGCCCAGCCGACAGCCTGACCACCCTGCGAGTAGCCCCACGCGTACGTCGGGTTGCCTTCGGTCAGACCCGATTCCGGGACCTGTCTTGCCGCACGCACGATGTCGAGCACCGCCTGACCCTCGGCCTTGCCCGCCGTGTAGGTGGGAATCGCGCCGTTGGTGTAACCCTGGTAGTCGGTGACGTCGACGGCGTAGCCGGCTTTGAGCGCCTCGATGACTTCGCCCGCGGCGTACTCGCTGCCGCTCACCATCTGCTTGGACGGCGCGCACTGCGGGGCGATGCCCTGCGTGCCGACCCCGATCGTCACCACCGGCCTTGAGCCTTTGCCGCTCCATTTGCCCGTCGGCACGATCACTGTGCCGGTCACGAAGTCCGGTTCGCCGCGCTGGGCCGTGGACTGGTAGAGCACCGTCCACGCTTTGTTGGCCGGAAGCGACACTTTTAGGTTGAGCGTCGCCGGCCGGTACCAGACCAGTTCGCCGGCGGTTCCTTTCGGCGTAGTGCTGGGCGGCGTGTAGAAGGCTGAGCCTTCCGGACCCAGCACCGGCGACGCCGAGGCCGTGGAGACGACTGTCAGGACGGCGAGAACCGCGAGCGCGAGTACTGCTCGCCAGGAATTTGTTCGATGCAACACGTGTACCACTCCTCCTTGATTGTCGATGCGAGGCCCGCCCCGCGCACGACGCGTGTCGAGGCGCGACGGGCCACTCGGCTAGTCAAATGGAGCTGTGAACGCCCCTAGATTCCGATGCCGAAGTTCGTGCAGGGCCCGGAGACCGTGTCTCCGCCTGCATTGCGACTGCCGCGAGCACCGCGGCCGCCGCCACGGCCAGCATCGGGTTGACCTTCAGCTTCACTGCTCCCCCTGTTTCCTCGTAGCACATCGGATATACGTCTTGCTATAAGCTATATTACAGATCCGACTCAGGTCAAGTCTAGTTTGGGGAAGGGCCAATGTTGAGTAACGCTATCCTGCCCGCCATGGGCACGGGCGCCGTGATTCGATCAACGGCCTATGCCGCAATGCTCGGAGAAGACGAAGCTCGGCCGCGTGGTACGCCGGCCGACGCCTTTCGCGCCGCCGTCAGGGCGTTCGAAGAGGGCCCGCGGCTGGACATGGGGCGCCTGGCAGCCCAGCTCGGCATCGCCAAGGCGACGCTCTACCGCTGGACGGGCTCACGGGAGCAGCTGATTGGGGAGGTGATTAGCTACCTCAGCCAGATCAGTTTCGAAGGGGGGCTGGCTACGGCCACCGAGCTCGAGGGCGTGGAGCGCGTGATGGCGGTCTATCGCCACAACGTCAGCACGATCGTTGCGTTCGAGCCGCTCCGGCGCTTCGTCCGGAACGAGACCTCGCTCGCCCTTCGTGTCCTGACGTTGCGTGGGAGCGTCGTTGAGGCGACGGTCAGCCGCCAAGTCGCGGAGCTCCTCGAAGAGGAACGGCAGCGCGGCTCGCTCGCCCTGCGCGCCCCGGCGGCCGACCTGGCCTACGCGATAGTCAAGGTGACAGAGGGGTTCATCTACGGCGATCCGGTCGCCGAAATCGACCCCGACATCGACGCCGCCAGCGGGATCGTTCGGCTGCTGCTCGAATAGGCGCCGCTAGATCGTGCGCTCGCGCCCGGACCAGTACGGTTCGCGCAGACGGCGCTTGAAGATCTTGCCCGAGTCCTCGCGCGGTAGCGCGTCGCTGAACTCGATGATGCGCGGCGTCTTGTACGGGTCGAGGTGCTCGCGGACATGCTGGCGGACCCGCTCTGGGCTCAGCGCGGCGCCCTCGGCGAGCTCGACGTGCGCGGCCAGCACCTCGCCGTACTCGTCGTCGGGCACGCCGAACACCGCGCAGTCGCGCACCCCTTCCAGCGACAGCAGGCAAGCCTCGATCTCGGTCGAGTAGATGTTGACGCCGCCGCTGTTGACGATGTCGCTGCGGCGATCGTTGAGGTACAGATAGCCGTCGGCGTCGAGATAGCCGATGTCGCCGCAGCTGATCAGGCCGTCTCGCTCTGCGGCGCTGCGCTTGGCCGCGTCGCCCGCATAGGTGAAGTCTGGCCAGATGTCGAGCCACATGTAGATCTCACCCGACTCGCCGCTGTCCAGCTCGCGACCCTGGGCATCCAGGACCTTCACCACGGCCCCGTCGATCGGTCGTCCGACGGTGCCGGGGCGCTCGAGCCACTCCTCGCTCGTGCAGAACGTGATCGGGCCGGTCTCGGTCGTTCCGTAGTACTCGGTCACGATCGGCCCGAGCCATTCGATCATCGCGCGCTTTACATCCGGCGCGCACGGCGCCGCGCCGTGAACGATCCAGCGCAGCGACGAGACGTCGTAGCGCGCGCGCACGAGCTCGGGCAGCGCGAGCAGGCGCACGAACATCGTCGGGACCATCTGCACGACGGTCACGCGATGCTCGGCGACCAGCGCCAGGAACCGCTCGGCGTCGAAGCGCTCCATCAGCGTCATGTCCATGCCACGGACGGCCGCAGCGTGGGCATAGCCATTGGGCGCAGAGTGGTACAGCGGCGCCGGTATCAGCGTGCGCTCGTCGTCCCCGATCCCGAAGATCTGCGCGAGCTTCGCGCGCATCGCCGCCCGCTGTGCGTCGCTTGGCGTGGTCCGCACGACGCCCTTCGGATGCCCGGTCGTGCCAGAGGTGTACATGACGTTCAGCGGCGCGTTCTGCGGCGTGTCCGCCCACGGCTCGCAGCCGGCGAGCCAAGTCGGCCACCAGCGCGCGCCGTCGGTCAGCTGCGCCGCCGGCTCCTGCGCGCCCGGACCGTCATCGTCTGTCTGTGGCGGGACGACGACCAGCGCGACCCCTGCGGGCACGCTCGATGACACGGCGGGCAAGAGATCCGCGTGCACGAAAAGGACCCTCGCTCCGCTGTCCGCCAGCACATAGGCGAGTTCCTCGCCGCTGCAGTGCCAGTTCAGCGGCACGGCGCTCGCACCGAGCGGCACGGTGGCGATCGACGCCTCCAGATACTCGATCGAGTTGCGCAGCAGCAACGCCACCCGGTCCCCGGCTCCGATCCCCAGCTCGCTGAGGCCGCGCGCCGCGCGCCGCGCGTGCTCGAACAGCTCGGGGTAGGTGGAAGAGCGACCGCCGCAACGGACCCCGATCTCCTTGGGCGGCGCCATCGCGACGATCTTAGCCAGCCGGACAAACCGCCCCGGCCGCCTGATCGCCCGTGGTAGCGGGCCCGAACTCCGATTGCGGGCCAACCAGCCAGGCCTTGGCGCTAGCCGTCCGCCTCTAAGAGCCGCAGCCGAACCGCTCCGAGCTCGATCGCCTCGCGCCCGCGGCGCACCTCGCCGGGGAGCTCCAGTGCAACCTCGCAAACGCCCTCCATCGCCGGCTCGGCGGGGATGAAGCTGATCTCGGCGTCGTCGAGCTGCAGGGCCGGTCCGGGCGCGTCAAGCAGCGGAACGCCCAGCACGGCGGCCCAGCGAGCAGCCGTCGCCGCGGGATCGCCGACGGCCACGGTCAGGCCGGCGAGGCGCCCGGCCGCGCCGCGGTCGACCTGACCGGTGAAGCGGGGGCCGCCCCAGCGCCAGGTCCCGTAGGGCCGCGACTTGTCCAGCGCGACGATCGCCCCACCGATGTCGGCCGGGTGCAGGTGGGTGTCGGATATGTCCGGCAGGTCGATCTGCCAGACGGCGCGCATGCCCGCCTGGCGCGCGCGCCGTCGCGCGCCGGCGAGATCCTCGAGGTCGAACATCACCATGTAGCCGCAATCGGCGCCGCGGCGCTCCAGGTAGCGCGCCGCCGTCACGTCTGGCCTCGTCGGAGAGACAACCTCCAGGAATCCGTCGCCCAGCGCGAACACCGCGTTGACCAGGCCGAACTCGCCGACTCCCGGATCGCGATAGGGCTCCTCGAGCCCCAGATCGCGCATCAGCAAGAGCACGACCGGCTCCAGCTCCCCGGCCGCGAGCACCGCCTGGCGCAGCCGCACGCGCGGTGAGCTCTCGTCCACGCCGACAGGCTAGCGCCGCCTCACCGCGGATGCTCGTGGCCGGGACGATCGTCCCGGGGGCGACGCCCCGGCCACGGGACCGGACTCCGTCAGGCCGTCGGCGAAGGAGCAGCCTGTGAGTAGCGCAGCGACCCAGGGGTCGTGAGCGTCTCTCCGGTCTCCAGCAGCGTCTTCAGCCCCGAGAGGATCATCGGCCAGCCGCCGTACAGTTCGCTGTTGGCATCCTCGCGCAGCTGATCGTGGGTGACCGTCAGACGACAGGAGTCGCCAACCGGTTCGATCTCCCAGGTGACGCGCGAGGTGCCCTCCGCCTTGACCTCATCGCTCCACAACGCGGTGAAGCTCTGCATCAGGCGCCGTGGCGGGTCGACCTCGAGGTTCTCGCCCGCGCAGATCGGTGTTGGCGACATTGGGTGGGCGGCCTCATACGAGGACCCATGCGTCCAATCGGAGCTGACGCCCACGCCGAAGTTGTACGTTCGGCGCATCTCGTCGTCGGTGATCGCCTCCCACAGGCGCTCGGGGGTCGTCTTGATGTAGATCTCGAATACCTTCTCCATCGTCCTGTCCTCCAGTCTGTGCTTGAGCTCTGAGAGACCGGCGGCCCAGGGCTCGGCGTACTTGCTCACCCACCTGTCGTGGACGAGCCGGATGGGGACGGGGTTCAGGAAGTGCAGCTTCTCGCGACCGCGTCGCCGCGTGGTCACGAGGCCCGCCTGTTCGAGCACCCGCAGGTGCTTCATCACGCCGAACCGCGTCATCGGCAGCCGCTGCTCCAGCGTGCTGAGGCTCTGCCCGTCCTGCTTGAACAGCTCGTCGAGCAGGCCGCGGCGCGTGGGGTCGGCGAGGGCCCTGAACACATCGTCCATTGCTCGGGAAGTATAGGTGACTATTTGGTCACCTGTCAAGTCGTGCTCTGTCAAGTCGTGCTGGGTACACAGGGCCGGTCCTAACCCGCCTGTGCGTGACGTAAGCTACAAAGTCCAACGGCGACGACTGGAGGGTGCGCGATGACTAACTCGACCTCTGACAGCCTGGACATCGTCGAAAGCGTGTGGTGGCTGTTCGCGCTGTTCGGCGTCCTGACCATCGGGGTTGGGGTATTCCTGATCGCCTCGCCGCACGAAACGCTCAGCGTGTTCACGGTGATCGCGGGCATCTTCCTGCTGGCCGACGGCGTGATCGCGCTCGTGCGCTCGGTCTTCGGCGAGAGCGCCAACCGTGGGCTGCTCGCGCTCGTCGGGGTGCTGAGCGCGATCGCCGGTTTGGTGTTGATCAAGAAACCCTTCGATACGCTCGTCGTGTTCGCGCTGATCATCGGCGTCTGGTTCGTCGTCGTCGGGATCGTGCGGTTCGTCGCCACGTTTGCGCTGCCGGAGGGCCGCGCGCTGGGGTTCTTGGTCGCGCTGATCGACATCGTCGCGGGCATCGTCATTCTGTCCTGGCCCGAACTCGGCCTCGCGACGCTCGCGGTAATCTTCGGAATCGTGCTCGTCGTCCGCGGTCTGCTGCTGACGCTGGTGGGCTTTGGGCTGCGTCACGTCGCCAGGGAGCTCGGCGACGTCGCTCCGTAGACCGGCTCGGGGTCCACACGAGCTCGGTCGCGTCGCGCTCGGCGAGCGCCGCCGATCCGCAACCGTTCCAACTGCGACGGCCTCGCAGGAGCGTGCTGCATGCCGGCGGCTTTACCGATCGCTGGTACCTTCAACGCGATGCGCCCAAGGCTCGCCTTGATCGTCCTCGTACCGGTTCTTGCGCTCGCGGCGGCCGGCGTCGCGCGCGCGGCGCAGACGACGCCGGCCGCCGCTGCCCAAGGCGAAGCCAAAGCCCTCGAAACGGGGCTCAAGACCGAACCGGAACCCCCGGCGAGCACACCCGCGGCGGCGGCCGCGGAAGAACCGTCGGAAGCGGTCGAAACGGAAGACGAAGAACGTCTGAGCAGCGAAGCCGAAGCGCTCATGGTGGCCGAAGAGGCGGCGGTGCTTCACCGCACCGAACGCGAAACCGCGGCCAGCGAAGACGAACCGCTCGGCAGCGGCAGTGTGCCGGCGAACACCCAGTGTCTGGTCCCCTCGCTGAAGGGCGACACGCTGCGCGCTGCCCGACGCGCGCTATCCAAGGCGCACTGCAAGCTCGGGAGGGTCACCGAGCCGCGCGCGCTGCGCGCCAAGCTGATCGTCACGGGACAGTCACCACCGGTCGGCGCCCGCCTCACCGACAAGGCGCCCGTCGCGGTCAGGCTCGGCGCCGCGCGTCGCCGCTAGGCCCTCGGGTCCGCTGCCTGCCGGGTCCGCTGCCTGCCTCTAGAGTTCGGCCGTGCTCGACCTCGACGCCTACCTGGCCCGCATCGGGCTGCGAGGCCGCCCCGAGATCGCCGAGCTGCACCGCGCGCACGCTACGTCGATCCCGTTCGAGAACCTCGACCCCCATCGCGGCGTCGCGGTGTCGCTGGCGCCGCAGGACATCGAGCGAAAGCTCGTCGCCGAGCGGCGCGGCGGCTACTGCTTTGAGCAGAACCTGCTGCTGAAGGCCGGCCTGGAGGCGCTCGGCGCGCAGGTGCAACTGCTGCTGGCGCGCGTGCGGCTCGGTGCCCCCGCCGGCTCGACGCGCCCGCGCGGGCATCTCGTCCTGCGCGTGCACGAGGGCGGCGCGGTCTGGCACGCCGATGTCGGCTTTGGTCTGGGCACCCTGCTCGAACCGCTGCCGTTCGGCCCGGGGGGCGAGCACGAGCAGGCGGGATGGAGATTTCGCGTCGTCAGCGATGGGCCTGAACTCGTGCTCCAGACGGTGCTCGACGAAGCCTGGGTCGACGTCTACGCGCTAGCACCCGAGCCGGTGGCGCCGGTCGACGTCGAGGTCTGCAACTGGTGGACCTCGACACATCCGCGCTCTCCGTTCGTCACCGGCCTGGTGGTCGCCGCGCACGCCGACGACGGGACGCGCACGTCGCTCAGCGACTGGGACTCGCTCGCGCTGGACGAGCAGGTGCCGACCCTCACCGAGCAGACGCCGGCCGGGAGGACCGCGAGCCCCGTCGAGCTCGGCGACGTGCCCGACCTGCTCGCGAGCCGTTTTGGGCTTCCGGGCTTCGTGCTCGGCCCCGACGGCCGGCTGGCAGTTGGCGGCGCAGGAGGCGTTTGAGCGGTGGCGAGCTGGGACGACGTGCGCGAGATCGCGCTCGGGCTGCCCGCAAGCGAGGAGCGCCTGTCACGCGAGCTGTGCCAGTGGCGGATCGACGGCAGGCTGTTCGTCTGGGAGCGACCGCTGCGCCCCAAGGAAATCGAGGTGCTCGGCGAGAGCGCTCCCGACGGGCCGATCCTCGGTGCGCGCGTCGAGCACCTCGGCGCCAAGGAGGCGCTGCTGGCCGACGATCCGGGCGTGTTCTTCACGACCGCGCATTTCGACAACCACGCCTCGATCCTCGTCCGCCTGGAGCGCATCTCGCGCGCCGACCTGGAGGAGGTGATCACCGAGGCCTGGCTGGCGCGCGCGCCGGAGCCCCTGGTGCGGGGATACCTCGCCGAGCGCGCTGAGCGGTGACCGCCGCACCCGCCGACCGGCGTGAACGGGCTTCAGGCAAAGCGCGTACGCTGGCGACGTGCCCAACATCAACCAGCCGGCGTTCGACGAGCCACGCGAACAGGCCGGGTTTCGCTGCACGCGCGCGCGGGTCAGCCGCCAGGCGGGGTCTGAGCGCCTGGGCCTCAGCCTGTGGGAGGTCCCGCCGGGCGAGGCGGCCTATCCGTATCACCACCACCTCGCCGCGGAGGAGCTCGTAGTCGTGCTGCTCGGCCGGCCGAGCCTGCGCACGCCCGACGGCTGGCGCGAGCTTCACGAGGGCGAGGTCGTCGCGTTTCACCGGGGCGAGCACGGCGCCCACCAGATCGTCAACGACACCCCGGACACGGTTCGCTTCCTCTCCTTCAGCACCAACGGGGAGCCGGACGTCGTGCTCTACCCGGACTCCGGCAAGCTCGGCGCGTTCGAGCGATCGACCGACGGCGGCGGGCTGCGCAAGCTGTTTCGCGTCGAGGACGCGGTCGACTACTACGACGGCGAGCAGCCGCCGAGTCGATGAGCGTCGTGACAGAGCCCTGGCAGGAGCCGGCGCGCGGCGGGTTCCCGCCGGCGAGCCTGTTCCTCAGCAGCGGCATCGACCAGCTGCGCGCGATGATCGCGCGGCAATGCGCGGCGCCGCCGATCGGCCGCCTCACGGGAATGCACCCGGTGGAGGTGGGAGCCGGAAGCAGCTCCTTCGCGATGCCCGCCTCGCAGTGGCTGCAGTCCCCGCAGGGTGCGATCGCCAATGGCACGCTCGCCGTGCTTGCCGACGGGCCGCTCGGATGCGCGATCCAGACGACGCTGCCTCCCGCCACGCCCTACACCACGTCTGAGCTCTCCCTGCGTCTGATTCAGCCCGCCCGAGCGGGCGGGCGGCTCACGGCTCTCGGCCGCCTGGTGCACGCCAAGCGCTCGCTCGGGCTGTCGGAGGTCTTCATCCACGATCAGGACGGGCGCCTGCTTGCCCACCGCAGCTCGCTCTGCTTCATCCTCCCAGCCGTCCAGGTGAAGCCCGAGGCGCAGCCAGAGCGCGAGACGCGCGAGCCGCAGGCGACCGAGGCACAGGCGACCGAGACACAGGCGCATCACGACAGCCCCGATCCCCACGAACGACCGGTGGCCGGCGAGGTGCTCGCGCAGGAGGTGTGGGATCGCATGAGCGGTCTCGAGGTGCTCGAAGCCCAGCTCGCCGGCGACCTGCCGCGCCCGCCGATGAGCCACCTGTTCGGGGTCAGGCCGAGCGCCGTGAGCGAGGGCAGCGCGACGTTCAAGCTGCCCGCGACGCGCTGGCTCTGCAGCCCGCTGGGCAAAGTCGAGGGCGGGGTGATCGCGATGCTCGCCGACAGCGCGCTGGCGAGCGCGATCCAGACCACGCTACCTGCGAGGACCGCGCTGGGGATGGTCGACCTGAAGGTGAACTTCCTGCGCCCCGCCAACCCCGACGGCGAGGACCTCGTCTCGCGCGCCACGGTCGTTCACCGCGGGCGCACGCTGGCGATCGCCAACGCCGACGTCGTCAACCGCGAGGGCAAGACGATCGCGCTGGCCAGCGGCTCAGGAATGATCCTGCCCGGCCGCGCCGCCTCGCTGGCGGGCGTCGCCGCCGATTGACGAGCACCGATGAGCGAGCCCGCCGAGCCGACGGTGCGCCTCGCCGGGCCGGCCGACGCCGAGTCGATCGGCGAGCTGCTGCACGACTTCAACAGCGAGTTCGACGAGCCGACGCCCGGCCAGGCGCGCCTGGCCGAGCGCGTCGCCTACCTGCTGAACGAGGACCACGCGACGATCCTGCTCGCGGGGAGCGGACCCGACGGGCTGGCCGTGCTTCGCTTCCGCCCGGGGATCTGGAGCGAGGCGCTCGAGTGCTACCTGGCCGAGCTGTATGTCGTCCCCGCCCAGCGCGGTCTTGGCCTCGGACGCGCGCTGATGCGGGCCGCGATCGCGCTGGCCCGCGAGCGCGGGGCCGACCAGATGGACCTCGGCACGGGCGAAGGCGACGTGGTCGCGCGTGCGCTGTATGAGAGCCTCGGCTTCACCAATCGCGATCGCGGCCCGGATGGGCCGGTGAACTACTTCTATGAGCGGGAGCTGTAGGCGACGGAGCCCGCCGCCAGCTGATGGGCGCTGGACGTGTGTTCGACGCCGCGGGTGCTCGGCCGCCATCGCGGGTAGCTGTCCTCCCGGCGGCGTGAAGTGGGTCAGCGCGTCCCGGTAAGGGCGGTCACGCCCTGACGTCGCCGTGCACGGATGCAGCAGCCAACAAGCATGGACAAGGAGGTCCTGTGTTTTACAGATCGCAGACGACGCGCCGCACCGGGCATTCGCGAACGTCGAGGGCCATCATCGTCGCGGCTCTGACGCTCGGGTCGCTGGCGATGCTCCCGGCGCCCGGGCTGGCGAGCGACAGCATCACGGTCGTGGCCGGCGGCGCGGCGATCGAAGTCAACGGGACGATGATCTCGACCTCGAACCTCACGCTCAGCCAGCTCGCCGAACTCCAGGGTGTCCCCGGGGGGACGGTGAAGCTTGAGCTCGAAGGTGTCGCGGCCGGCATGCCGGTGACGTCTGCGGTCGACGAACTCGTGCGGAGCCTCCCGCTGCAAACGACACTGGCCTCGGCGCTTGATCAGCTCTCAGGAGCGTCGGGAGGGCTGATCACTCCCCCGCTGGCACTCGAGCGGCTCATCGAAGACCACGGTCAGCCTGGAGTGTCGGGGTCCGCCGGCACCCCCGGCGCGAGTGGCGCGAACGGAAGCTCCACAAGCCCGGGCACGAACGGCGCGGCCGGCAGCGCCAAGAAGGCCTTCACGCTACGCCTTGGATCGCGGTCTCTGAAGGGCCACCCGCGATCGCGCGTTCGCCTGATACTCACGGTGTCCTCTGCGGCGAAGATCAGCTTCGGCGGTCGCGGCCTGGTCAGCGGCTCGCGCAAGGTCGGTTCCGGGCGCAGCGCGCTCGTCGTCGTGCTTCCTGCCAGACATGGCAACTACCGCCTTGCGCTGAAGGCAGTGAGCATGATCGGGGGCCAGACGGCACAGGCGACCGCCGTGCTGCACGACGCCCAGCTCAAAGCGTCGGGCGGCCGCCGTCGCTGACACGCCACCGGGCCCGCCCCGTCGGCGCTGGGCTGGCGGGGCGGCCACGGTGACCGTCGCGCGGGTGTCATGCGGGGCGGCGTCGCGCCCGAGCCAGCGAGCGCCGACGGCGACGCCCCGGTAGGCCTAGAACGTGTGTCCGCAGTCCATCACGGCGTACTGGGCGGCGCAGTAGGTCTGCGCCTGCCACCTGCTTCTAAAGCCGCTCACAAACCGCAGCAGGGCTTGTTCCTTGCTCCTGGCGCTGCGATGACCGGCGACGACATGCTGCTGGAGCCTGCTCGATACGAGGTTCAGACGTACGCGGAAGAGCACATCCGCGACGGTCTCTCCGGACGTGCGCAGGAACGCGCGGAATTCCCGGGGCTTGTGAAACTCGCTGGCGCGGAGTCGATCGAACATACGACGAACGGCTCTCACCGAGACGACGACCTTGAGCTTCTGAGCTTCGCCGAGAACCCAGTCCCCCGAGATCAGAAAGCCCATCACCTGCTGGATCACCGTCGCTGAGCTCGGTGGCTGGTGTCCGCTGCCTTCCGCTTTCTCGGCGACCGTGGCCCAGTGCGCAAACACCGCGCCGGTCACCGGCTGCGCACCGGCGCACGCCAGAACCTGTTCGGCCTGGGGGGTCAGCAGGGCGGCTGTGGGCTGTGGTTGGCTCAGCGGCGCCGACGCCGCCGGCGGGCAGGGCTGCGCGCTCGCGGAGGCCGGCGAGCCGAGCGCGACGGCCGCGAGGGCAGCTGCGAGGCCGGGCAGCATCGGGACGATCGGGCGAGGCTTCACGCGACGAGTCGCCGCACCGTGTAGGTGCGCCCGCCGCGCGGCGTCTGGACCTCGATGGACTCCCCGACGCTGCGACCGAGCAGCGCCTTGCCGACGGGCGACTGCGCCGACAGCCTGCCCTCCGCGAGGTCGGCCTCGGTCGAGCCGACGATCGTCCACAGATGGACCCGGCCGCTGTCCACGTCGAGGACCTCGGCGGTGCGCCCGAAGCCGAACGCGGGATCGGCCGCGTCGCTCTCGACGATCAGGGCGTCGCGCTGGCGCTGTCGCAGTCGCACGATCTTCGTCTCGAGGTGGGCCTGGTCCTCCTTGGCGATGTGGTACTCGGCGTTCTCGCTGAGGTCGCCGAGCTCCCGCGCGGCGAGAATACGCGCGGCGATGGCTCGTCGTCCGTCGGTTTCGAGCTCCTGCAGCTCGGCCTCGAGCGCGACGAGACCGGCGGGCGTGATCGGTTCGCCGTCAGGGGCCGATGACATCATCCTCTCACCGCGACGCATGCTCGCAGACGACGACTCGCTCGTCCACATGGCCAGGCATGCGGTCCTGCGTCGCTAAAGCTTGGCGGTGGTTGGGCCGAATGCAACAGCACGATGCTCGGACACGTCTGCGCCGCGGCTTCAACCTGCCATCGTCAGCCCGCGCGCGCGCCTGGGAGCGAAAGGAGGCGGCGTGCCGCAGGACGCGACACCTGAGCCCGGTCCCAAGGGAGGCGGCGTGCCGCAGGACCCGATACCTGAGAGCGGTCCCAAAGGACGCGGCGTGCCGCAGGACGCGGCACCTGAGACCGGTCCCGACCCTGAGGTGGTGCCTGCCAGCACGCCGGAAGGGTCGCCGAGCGGCTCTCCCGGAGAGCTCGACCAGGGTGCCCGGTCCGGCCGCGCGCTGCGCGGCCGACGCGGAGCATGGGCGGGCGCTGCCCTGCTGTGCGTCGTGGCGGGCTTGGTGGCCTCGCTGCTGGGCGCCCGCGCGGTCGCGCACAACGACGCCGAAAAGGCCCGCCAGGCCTTTCCGCGCACGGCGGCCGAGATCGGCTCGGGGCTGGCGCTGAGGATCCAGCACCAGGAAGACCTCGTGATCGCGGCGAGCACGTTCTTCGCCGGCGAGCCCCAGGCGACCGCTGCGCGGTTCAGCGCCTGGGTGCACTGGGCGCGCACGCTGCGCCGCTATCCCGAACTGCAGCGGCTCGGCTTCGTGACGCTCATTCGCTCCTCAGAACTGCCCGCCTTCGAGGCGCTCGTGTCCGGCCGCCCGGTCGCACCCGGCAGGTCCTCCGCCGCCAGCCAGGTCAAACGCCTGCGAATCACTCCGGCGGGTGCGCGCCCCTACTACTGCCTCGCCACCGTCGAACTCGCGCGGGGCTCGGTCAGATCAGCCCCTGCGATCGACCGCTGTGCGCACACGCCGGGTCTGCTCGCGTCGCGCGACAGCACCCACAGCGTGTACGCGGCCAGCGGCGCCGGCGCGAACGCCGGCCTGGAAGTCAACGCGCCGGTCTATCGCGGCAACCAGCCGCCAGCAGGCTTCGCCGCACGGCGCGCGGCGTTCGCAGGCTGGCTGCGCGAGGTGTCCAGCCCGGGAGTCTTGCTGGGCCAGGCGCTCGCGGTCACCCCGCAGTACGCGCTGCGCCTGCGCCACAGCGGCGGCGCTTCGAAGGTCGAGTTCACGAGCGGCACGCCAGCGCAGGGGGCACAGAGCAGCACGAGCAAGCTGGCCGGTGGATGGACGGTTCGGACCTTCGGGCCTGGCGCACCCAGCGCAAACGTGGTGTCGGACACGAGCGCGCTCGAGCTGCTAATCGGCGGGGCGCTGGTGAGCGTGCTCGCTGGCCTGCTGGTGTTCATGCTCGGCGCCCGCGGCGACGCTCGGCCGGCCCCGAAAGCCCGCGCGTTGCCCAGCGAGGACCTCTATGACCCGCTGACGCACCTTCCCAACCGCGCGCTGCTGCTGGATCGCGCCGAGCGCATGCTCGCCCGCGCGGGACGACTGTCTGACTCGCTGGTGGGCGCTCTGTTCATCGACATCGACTGGTTCAAGGACATCAACGAGAAGCTTGGGCGCGACGCTGGCGACCAGCTCCTGGGTATCGTCGCCGAGCGCCTGGAGAACGTCGTGCGCACGCACGACACCGTCGGTCGCCTGGAAGGAGACAAGTTCGTCGTGCTGGTCGAGTCGGCGGCGCGCGGGATGAGGCTGGACTCGCTGGCCAGGCGCGTGATGGAGGTGCTGCACCAGCCGATCGAGCTCGACGGCTTCGGACCGAGCTTCTCCCTGACCGTAAGCATCGGCGTCGCGTTCGGCCGCTATGCCACGCCCGATGAGCTGCTGAGCGACGCCGAGCAGGCGATGCACTCGGCCGAGGCGGCCGGCAGGGACCGCTACACGCTCTACAACGCCAACATGCGGTCGGTGATCGAGGGGCGCGGGGCGATGGAGATCGAGCTCAACGCCGCGCTGCAGGACAACCAGCTATTCCTTCTGTATCAGCCGATCTTCGATCTGGCCGCGCGCCGTGTGTGCGGGCTGGAGGCGCTCGTGCGCTGGCAGCATCCCACGCGCGGCGTGCTGGGCGCCGACGAGTTCCTCCCGCTGGCAGAGGAAACCGGCCTGATCGTGCCGATCGGTCGCTGGGCTCTGGAGCAGGCGTGCTCGCGCGCTGCGGCGTGGAACGTCGCCGGGCGCCGGGGCGGCGTGTCCATCAAGGCGACCGCGAACCAGCTCAACCGCGACGGGTTCCTCACCGACGTTCGCCGGGCGCTGCAGCAGTCGGGCATCGCGCCGTCGCTGCTCACGCTGGACATCTCCGAAGCGAGCGCGATGCGCGACATCTCAGCGACCGCCGCGCAGCTGGAGCAGATCAAGCTGCTCGGGGTGCGCGTCGCGCTCGACGATCTCGACGGCGAGTACGCGCACCACTCCGAACTGCACCGTCTGGCGCTTGACTTCCTGAAGGTGGATCGCAGCGCGCTTGCCGCGTCGGCCGACGAGGAGTACCGCAACTGGCTGCTCGAGGGGATCGTGCTGATCGGGCATGAACACTCGCTGCCAGTGATCGCCACGGGCGTCGACTCCCACGAGCAGCTGGCATCGCTGCAGGCGCTGGGCTGCGCGATGGCCCAGGGATTGTTCATGGGCAAGCCAAGCCCGGCCGACGACGCCGAGCGCCTGTTCGATCTGCCGTTCCCGGCGGCCCCGGCGGCCCCGGCGGCCCCGGCGGCCCCGAGCCAGATCGCCCCCTAGACGCTGCGCAGCGCTGCCGCCGGCGCGAGGCGGGCCGCCCGCACGGCCGGGTACAACCCGGCGAGCGCACCGAGGGCCAATGCAATCGCGACCCCGCCCGCCACGGCAAGCACCGGCACGACCACGATCCACCCCTGGCTCGAGGCGTAAGCGGCCGTGGCCGCGGCGCCGAGCGCGATGCCGGCGACCCCGCCGAGCAGCGACAGCAGGACCGACTCGCCGAGGAACTGGACGCCGATGTGCACCGCACGCGCTCCGAGCGCGCGCCGCAGACCGATCTCCGGGCGGCGCTCGAGCACGGAGATGACCATCACGTTGGCGATCCCCACGCCGCCCACCAGCAGCGCGACGGCGCCCAGCCCCAGGAACACGGCGGTGAGCGTGCTCTGGGCGTCGGCGCGCGCCTGCAGCGCGGCGGAGGGGCGGCTGACGGTCGTGTTTTCGGGGTTCTGCGGGTCGGCGGTCGCGGCCAGCAGCGAGTCCGCTTCGCGCACTCGTTCCGGGTCGGCGCGCACATAGAGCATCGTTGCGTGGCGGCTCGTGCCGAACAGGCTGTGGGCGATCGGATAGCCGATCAGAGCCGCGCGTTCGATTTCCGGCGCGAGCGGCTGCGGGCCGATCAAGCCCGCGACCGTGAACCATGTGTCGCCGAGATAGACCTGCACTCCCCGCCCGCCGACGGTCAGCGCATCGACACCGAGCCGCTGGGCCGCGACGGAACCGAGCACGACCAGCGGATAGCGTTCGTTGGCCGAGTCCAGAAAGTGGCCCTTCAGCACCCGCCCGCCGAGCGTCGCCAGCAGCTCGGAATCGGCGGCGTACACGGCGAGTCCCCCCGTTTCGGCAGCTTCGATATAGGGGTTGCGCCGAATGCTCGCTGACGAGATCGCCGTGACCGCGGCCGCCGAGCGCACGCTGCTGAGGTTGCGCACCGCGCGCTCGGCAGCTTCGGGCAGCTTCGCCGACTTGCCGAAGAACGTCTGCCCGGGCGCGACCGTCAGCAGGTTGGTTCCCAGCGTGTTGAGCTGAGCCACCAGGCCCGCTTTGCTCGATTCAGAGATCCCCAGCACGGCGACCATCGCCGCGATCCCGATCGCCACGCCCAGCGCCGACAGCGCGGCGCGCACGCGGCGCGTGCGCAGTCCCACGCTCGCCACGCGCAGGACATCCGCGGGCAGCAGACGGCTGCGGGGGATTGCGACGCCCGCGCCACTCATGCCGGCGCTGCCACCAGCTCGTCGTGGATCAGGCGCCCGTCGCGCAGCTCCACGCGCCGTGGCAGCGTGGCGGCGATCTCGCGGTCGTGGGTGATCACCACGACCGTCGTGCCCTCTGCGTTCAGCGCGTGCAGCAGTTGCAGGATGCCGGCGCCGCTGGCCGTGTCCAGGTTGCCGGTCGGCTCGTCCGCGAGCACGATCGCGGGAGAGCTGACGAGCGCGCGGGCGATCGCCACGCGCTGGCGCTCTCCGCCGGATAGCAGCGCCGAGGTGTGCTGCGCGCGATGGCTCAGCCCGACCCGGTCGAGCGCCGCGCGGGCCGCGCGGCGGCGCTGCTGCGCGGGCGTGCCGGTATAGAGCAGGCCGTTCTCGACGTTCTCGAGCGCGGAGTGCGCCTCCAACAGGTGAAACTGCTGGAAGACGAACCCGATCCTCCACCCGCGCAGCGCGGCGAGCCCGCCGTCTGAAGCCTCTGCGACATCGCTACCGGCGATCCGCACGACCCCGCTGGTGGGTCGTTCGAGCGTGCCCATGATGTGCAGCAACGTTGACTTGCCAGAGCCCGACGGTCCGACGATCGCGCACAGCTCGCCCTCACAGACGGTGAGGTTCACCCCACGCAGCGCCTGCACGCCGCCTGGATAGTCCTTGACCACGTCGATCAGCTCCAGCACCGCAGCAGAGTCCTGCGGGCGTCCGAAACCGTGTCGTGGCGCGACGCTCATTCGGACTCGATCACCGTCAGCCCTTCACGCACGCCCGCGCCTTCGACCTGGACGTAACCGTCGGCGAACATGCCCGGGGTGACGGCCAGCTGGACGCGGCGAGTGCCTTCGAGCACCACGATCGCGTAGCCGCCGCCGGCGGTGGCCGTCAGCGCGGTCGCCGGTACGGCCAGCACGTCGCGGCGGATGCTCTTGACCAGTTCGACGCTGACCGGCGCCTCGTCGAGATGGGCGACCGGACGCTCGAGCGCGACCGTCACGGGGATCGTGGCCGATTCTCCTTCGCCTTTTTCTCCTCCTCCGCCGCCTCCTGCTTTTTCTTTTTCTCCTTCGCTCGCCGCGCTCGCCACCGAGCTGACTTCGATGATCCGTCCCTGAACCACACCACCACCCGGCAGCGTCACCGGAGCCGATCGACCCACGCGGGCAAGCGTCTGCTGTTCGGCCTTCAGCTTCAGCTGCACGAGCTGCTGGGTGGAGGTCGTGCTCAGCACAACCATCCCCGCCCCGCCGCTGCCACCGCCGCCTTCGTTTTCACCTTTGCCGCCCGGTTCTTTGTCAGCGGGTTCTTTGCCGGAAGGTTCTTTCGCGGGATCTTCGGCGGGAGATTCTTTGGCGGCTTTTGCCTTGGACGCGTTTTCTTTCGCCGCCTTTTCTTTGGCGGCCTTTTCTTTGGCGGCCTTTTCCGTCGAGCCAGGTTTCTTTGCCGGTTGGCCCGGGCTCGGTTTCGTGGCGGGTGGACCCGCCGAGCCCGTCGCGCCCGGCGGGTCCTGGCCGAGGGCGACCTTCACGGCCGTAACTCGCCGCGCGCCCGGGGCAAAGATGACGCGGCCGAGTTGCACCTGGCCCGTTTCGAGGAGTCCCTCCGCCTTCTGCCAGCGGCGCACGGCGGCGGCCGTCGCTTCGCCGAACGCGTCGTCGTCGGTGATCGCACCGTGGGGATCGAAGCCGAGATCGATCAGGTTCTCGTTCAGCTCGACCACGTCGGGTCCGTCGCTGATCCCCTCCTTCAGCGTCCGATATGCCGGCACCGACCCGTACATCAGCGCCACGGGAAGGTTGTTGACGCGGAACAGCGTCCCGCCGCGGGCGATGACCGCGCCCACGCCTGGCAGCCACGTGAAGGTCCCTGACAGCCGGTCATACAGTTCGAGCGTGCTGCCGTAGCCCAACGTGCCGTCGACGGTCGAGCTTTCGGCGAGCGTACGGCGCGTGACGGTGGCGGTGGTGTCGCCCGCGGGGACGCCTGTCCCGGCGGCGTTGTGGCTCGGTGAGCGCGACTGCGTGAGGACGACGACGGCGACCACGATCGCCACCAGCAGCACCGCGCCGCCCGCCAGCGCTCGGCGGCGCCGCGCTCTTCCCGCGGACCGTGCCGGCGGCAAGGCGCCGCCGGGATCGGCCGGGCGGTCGGCGGTGGCTGCGAGCTCGCGCTCTCCCTCGCCCTCGAGCGGCGTGGCGACATCGGGGGTCCTCGCCGCGCCCTGCGGCCAATCACCGACCGGTGCGTTCACCGTCTCAGCCGCGGCTCTGGCTCTGGAAGCTGCCGGAGCCGGAGCCTTCCCTGCCGGGCGCCTTGAGCGGGCCCGGACCACCCGCGCGGGGGCCGCCCCCCGGAAGCAGGCCCTGGCAGTCTTTCTGCGCGGACTGGAAGGCCGGGCTTTCAGGGTTCGGTGCGCCTTCCGCGCCGGCGTGCGCGTGGATCCTGATCTGGATGCCGCCACCCTGCGCCGAGGCTTCGACTTTGATCCCGTGTTCGCGCATGCACTTGGCGAACTTCTGCACCGCTTCTTCGTGTTCGACCTTCTGCTGTGGCGAGAGGTTCACCTTCTTTGGTTCCGGCCGGTAGCGAGCGCAGGCCTTTTCCGCCGCTTCCAGCGTCGCGGGACCGCCGCCCGCCTGACCGGGACCGACCTTGAGGCCGTGACCGCCGCCGGGGTGCGAGATGGCTTCGGCGCTGACGCCGTGTTCGCGCAGGCACTTGGCGAAGTCGGCGAACTTCGCTTCGGCCTGCTGTTCCTGGGACTGTTCCTTGTCGGCGGCGTTGGAAGCCGCCGTCGACCCTCCGCAGGCGGCCAGCATCAGGCTCAGGGCGATCGCGCCCACGGCGACGACCAGCGCCAGCTGCGCGCGCCGGGCACTCGGACTGGTGAGGAAGCCTGCGGGACGGCGGGACATGGCGCTCCTTTGTGGGGCGATCGCTGATCGATGGCGCCGGCGCGCGATCTCAGATCGCTCGCGTCAGCAGGCTCAGCAAACCGTCCGAACCTGAGAATCGCCTTAGGGCAGGCGAGGAACTGCCTGAACGGCGCCGCCGTCCGGCCCCCGGGGCGCCGGCGATCGCACCTGCCCCCGCCTGGACGCCGTGAGCTCGGCGTCGGTCATCTCAAGCGGCGTGAGCTCGAGCGTCAGGCGGGCGCCGCCGCCGGGGTCGTTGGCGGCGTGCACGGTCCCGCCATGGGTCTCGGCGAACTGGCGCACGATCGCCAAGCCCAGCCCCGATCCGGGCCGTCCGCGGGCGCTCGGCGCGCGGTAGAAGCGGTCGAAGACGCGCGACAGATCCTCGGCGGCGATCCCCGGGCCGTGGTCGCGCACCCCCAGGCAGCCGTCGCGCACGCGCACCTCGATGGGACCGGCGGGCGGGGAGGGTGGGTTCCATTTGCACGCGTTGTCGAGCAGGTTGGCGATCGCGCGATCCAGCCACGCGGGCGCCGCGCGCACCAGGCACGGCTCGGCGTCGAGGGAGAAATCGCACTCCGGCGAATGCAGACGGGCGCGCTGCAGCGCCCCGGCGGCGGCCAGATCGAGGCGCACGTCCTCGACCTCGATCTGCTCGACCTCGGTCTTGGAGAGGTCGACCAGGTCGCCCACCAGCACGGTCAGCTCCCGCAGTTGCGCCTGCGCCGCGGCGATGACGCGGGCGCGCTCGGGCACGGACAGGCCCGCGCCCAGCGCGAGCGCGTCGAGGTTGGCCTGCACGCTGGTCAGCGGCGTGCGCAGCTCGTGCGAGGCGTCGGAGACGAGCTGGCGCTGGGCCAGGCGCGAGCGCTCCAGGGTGGCCAGCATCGTGTTGAAGCTGCCGGCCAGCCTGCCGAGCTCGTCCTCCTCGCCGGCCGGGATGCGATGGCCTAGATCCTGTGTGCGGGCGACCCGTTCGGCGGCGCCGGTCAGGCGGCGCACCGGCACGAGCGCCGCCCGCGAGACGAGCAGCCCGAGCGCCGCCGCGAGCGCTATGCCGCCCAGGCAGACGATCGCCAGCACCAGCTTCAGGTGCGTGAGCGTGCTGTTGGTGTCGGCCAGCGGCAGGGCGGCCTGCCACACCCCGCCTTCGGGCGCGCGCTCGGTCAGCACCCGCACGGGCGTGCCGGCGACGGTCGCGTCGCTGAAGAACGCGCCGTGCCGGCCCGCCGCGACCGCGCGCGCGGCGGCGGTGACGGGAAGCACCGATCCCCTGCTTTCCGACCGCAGGACCTGGCCGTTGGACTGGATCAGCTGGACGTACCCGACGGCGGCGCCGAGCTTAGGCGCCGGCAGCACGAGCCTCGCGAGGCCCAACGGCCCACCGCTCGGCGACGGTGCCGGCGCGACGACCCCGCCCCGGGAGCTGCCCTGGGCGAACGTTTCCTTGTGTTCGATCATCACCGAATTTGGCTGGCGGCCACTAGCACCGCCGGATCCCTTTGTGACCCGAGCGACGCTTCCCGAGGAGCCGAAGCCGATCGGGGGCAACCCCCGGGGTGCCAGCCTGCCTTCGCGCTGCAGCTTGGCCAGTTCGGCGGGGCTCACGTTCGTCGTCCGGATACGGACCGACTGCGGCAGGCCGGGGGTGAGCTTCTGGCGCAGGCTCGCGTCGATCTGCCCGCGCAGCTCGTTGCGCGTCACGACGTACACCACGACCGACGCGATCACCACGGCCGCCGCGACGGCTCCCGCCGCCAGAAGGATCATGCGCCGACGAAAGCTCACCGCACAGAGGACCTCAGCACGTAGCCGACCCCGCGCACCGTATGCACCAGACGCGGCTCGCCGGCGGCCTCGGTCTTGCGGCGCAGGTAGCCGACGTAGACCTCCAGCGAGTTCGAGCGCGGCCCGAAGTCATAGCCCCACACACGATCGAAGATCGTCGAACGCGTGAGCACTTGGCGGGGGTGATGCATGAGCAGCTCGAGCAGCAGGAACTCGGTGCGCGTGAGCTCCAGCAGCCGTCCGCCACGGCGCGCCTCGTGCGCGAGCGGATCGAGCTCGAGATCGTCGAAGCGCAGGACCTGGTCGTCCCCGTCCCAGCCGGTGCGCCGCAACAGCGCGCGCAGGCGCGCGATCAGCTCCTCGCGCGCGAACGGCTTGGGCAGGTAGTCATCGGCCCCGGCCTCCAGCCCCGCCACGCGCTCGCTGACCTCGGCGCGAGCGGTCAGCATCAGGACCGGCGTGCGATCCCCGGTCGCACGGATCCGCCGGCAGACCTCCAGGCCGTCGAGCTCGGGCATCAGCACGTCGAGGATCACCGCGTCCAGGCGGCCCGTCGAGAGCCTGCGTATCCCCTCGCGTCCGTCGGCGGCCGTTGTCACCTCGAATCCGTCGAGGCCCAGCACGAGCTCGAGCGCTTCGCGCACTCCCGGGTCGTCGTCGACGACCAGTAGATGCATGCGCCCAATCCTGACGCGCGATTGTGAAAGAAAGCTGAAGTCGAAGGCGCCCGCCGATCAGCGGGCTGGACGGGGTTTAGGCGAACTCGCCCGTCAGAGGCCCATCGCGCGCACGACCAGCCTGTCCATCACGCGGGTGGGCAAGAGCCGCGAGACGGTCAGGCGCAGCTTCGCCTCGCGCCCCACGACGTAGCGCGTCTTCGGTCGTGACGCGGTCAGCGCGTGCTCCACGGCCCGGGCGACGTCGAGCGGCGGCACGCCCGAGCGCTCGAGCTCGGATATCGCCCTGCGCATCGCCTCGATCCCGCCGCCGTAGAGCTGCTGTGCCTCGGCCGGCATGCTGCTCGTCATCTGCTCGGCGGTGGCGCGTCCCTTGCCCCAGATCGGGGTCGCGACCGCCCCCGGCTCGATCGCGATCACCTCGACGCCGGAGTCGCGCAGCTCCATGCGCAGCGAATCGGTGATCGCCTCCAGCGCAAACTTGGAGGCGTTGTAGGGACCGAAGAAGGGCGTCGCCAGGCGCCCGCCGATCGAGGAAACGTTCACGATGCGCCCGCGGGCGCGGCGCAGCCCCGGCAGGGCCGCCTGGATCACGGCGACCTGACCGATGAAGTTGACCTCCAGCTGCTGGCGCCACTGCTCGAGGGGCACGAACTCGAGCGGCCCGCCGAACGCGACGCCGGCGTTGTTGACAAGCCCCGCCAGCCCGACTGGCGCGGCCGCGTCGACTGTCTGCAGCGCCGCCGCGATCGAATCGCCGTCGGTGACGTCGAGCGTCACCGGCTGGACGCGCGCAGCGCCGGCCTCGCGCAGCGAGTCTGCGTCTGACTGCTTTCGCACGCCGGCGAACACGGTGAAACCGAGGCGGTCTAGGTGCTCCACGCAGGCTCGCCCAATGCCTGTCGAGGCGCCGGTGACGAGCACCGCGCCTCTGGTCGCAGTATCGGGCATCGCCGCGCGATCCTAGCGACCTCGCGCACCCGAGCGGCGCTCGGGCCAGATGGCGGCTCGCTAGCTCGGCTGCGACTCGCCGGCGGGCGTGCCCGCGGCCAACAGGGCCCCGGCGTCCTCCAGGCGGTCATCGCCCCAGAACAGCTCCCCGCCGATCGCGATCGTGGGCACGCCGAACACGCCGAGCGCGTGCGCGGCGTCGGTGGCGTCGCGCAGCGCCTGCTTGATCTGTGGATCGCCCGACGCGGCCTGCGCCTCGTCTCGATCAAGGCCAGCTTGCTCGGCCGCGTCCATCACGCGCGCCGCGACGCTCAGGTCGCGGCCGCGCTGAAAGGCGTCGCGGAAAGCGCACAGCGTGAACTCGCGTCCGCGACCCGCCGTGAAGGCGAACGTGGCCACGCGCATCGCCACCAGGTAGTTGCTCGGCCACGGGTCCGGCCAGCGAATTGCCGGTAGCTGGTAGGCGCGGGCGCGGCGCTCGATCTCGGCCCTCCCCGCCTCGCGACGCCGATCGTCGCCGAGCGCCCACGAGCTGCGGCCGTTGAGCTTAAACAGGCCACCGAGCAGCACCGGCTGCCAGCGCACCGGCGCCGGCATGACCGACTGCGCACGCTCGGCCACCAGGTAGGCGTAGGGCGAGCCGAGATCGAAGTAGAACGTCGCCGTCTTGCGGCTCATCCCGTGCCGCCCAGCTCGCGGTAGCGCGCCAGCATCCCCTCGCTGTCCTCAGGCTCGTGCTGCTCGATCCGCTTGAGCAGGCCGTCCTCGAGCACCACCACGCTCCCCATCGGCACCTCGACCTCACCCCCTCCATCGAGCGCATGACCGCGGAAGCTCCCGCGGAGCGCGATCACACAGTCGTCGCAGACGAGAACCTCGTCGACTTCCAGGCGCAGGTCGGCGGTCGCCGCGAAGGCTGAGCGCGCGATGGCGCCGGCGCCATCGCGACCACGCACCTCCTCCCACAAGGCCAGCTCGCGCCGATCGATCATCGAGAAATCGTCGCAGTGAAGCTCGAGATAGGGCTCGGGCTCCTGAGTGAAGCGTGCGTACCTGCGTGCGTACTCGGCCAAAAGTCGTTCCGGCGGACGGTCGCCGAACCCTTCCAGGCCGCCGCCGAGCTCGACGTAGCGCGCGATGATCGCCTGACGGTCATCGAGCTCGTACACGTCGCCGCTGACCGCCAGGCCTGACTCGATGACCCAGACGCCGCCGACGTCGACCGTGCTCTCGCCGCCGCCGTCCGGACCCGATCCCAGCCATTTGCCGCGCACGGCGATTAGCCGCTGATCGCAGGCGAGCACCTCATCGAGCTCAAAGCTCGTATCTGGTGAGACCGCCAGGACCGACGCATTGAGGGCAGCCTGAGCCTCCCTGCCTTTCACCTGCCCCCAAAGGGCGAGCGTGCGGCGATCGGTCAGAACCCAATCGTCGGCGTAGAGCTCGAGCAGGCCGTCGAGATCGTGCGCATCCCAGCGCCTGCCGAACTCGGCGAACCAGGCTTCGGGAGGGCTGACGCGAGGCTCCTGGCGCTCACCCGACAGCTCGGCGAAGCGGGCGAGCATCGCCTCGCGATCATCGGGCTCATAAAAGTCGGTGCTCCGCCACTTCCCGCCCATGAAGTCCGCGACGGCGCCGACCTGAACCTCCCAGTCGCCCGCCTTGACGCCCGCTCCACGCCACGCCAGACGCACGGCGAGCGCGCGCTCATCGCACGCCAGAACCTCCTCACACTCCATGCGAACGTCGGGCGCCGCCCCGAACGTGGAACGCATCACATCCACACACGGCACGCGGCCGCGTGCCGTCTCCCATCCCAACGGCCGATGATCGATCCAGCGGCAGTCCTCGGCCAGGAAATCCAGGACTCGCTCGTAGTCGCGCGCGTTGGCGTAGCGGGCGCATTCCGCCCACAGGCGTTCGGGCGCATGTTCGCCGGCGAGAGCGCGCTGTCCGCCGAGCTCAGCGTAACGTGCGAGCATCGCCTGTCGTTCTCCGGGGTCGTATTGGTCGGCGCTCACGCCCTGGCCGTGCTCGATGACCATCACCGTGCCGAACTGCATTTCGAGCTCGCCGCCGCCCGTCAGCGTGTGGCCCCGCCAGCTGCAGACGAACGCGATCACGCGGTCGTCGCAGGCCAGAACCTCGTCGACCTCGACGCGAAGATCCAGGGAGCCCTCCAGCGCCGAGCGCAGCCCTGCCATCCCCGTGTCACGACCAACCTGCTCCTCCCACGCGAGCAGACGGTGATCGACAAACCGCCAGTCCTCGGCCCACAGATCGGCGAGCCGATCAAGGTCGCGGCGCGCGAATCGCCGGACAAACTCGGCATAGAACCGTTCGGGCGGACGGTCCCCGAGTGTCCCCTGCCCGCCACCGAGCTCGGCGTAGCGGGCGATCATCGACTGGCGGTCGTCGGGCTCGTAGATGTCGCGGCTGGCGATCCGTCCGTCCGATATGACCGTGACGGTGCCCTGCGCGCGTTCGACATAGCCGCCGCCGTCGGTCGCGCGCCCCCGCCACGCATCGCGCGAGGCGATCACCCGGTCATCGCACGCCAGCACCTCGTCGACCTCTATGCGCTGCTCGGCGATAGCGAACGCGCTGCGGATCGCCTCCGCGAGCGAGGCCCTGTCGTGCACCTCTTCCCAGGCGAGCGTGCGATGGTCGACCAGCTGGACATCCTCGGTGTAGAGGTCGAGCAGCCTGTCGAGGTCTTTCGCGGCGACCAGTCGCCGGTACTCGGCCTGAACCCGTTCGGGCGGGCGTTGTGCGTCGGAGCGGCGCGGCGCCGGAGCTTCGGCCATCGCGCGCTGCCCATCCGGGTCCGCATGGCGCCCAGCGCGGCGCTCCCGCCCGCCGAGCTCGGCGTAGCGCGCGAGCATCGCCGTGTCGTCGTCGTAGTCGTAGTGGTCTGTGCTCACGAGCAGGCCGTCCTCGACGACGTTCACGATGCCCATCGGTAGTTCGGCCGCTCCGCCCCCGTCGAGTGCGTGCCCGCGCCACATCGCACGCACAGCGATGACACGCTCGTCACACGCGAGCACCTCGTCGGTGAAATGCTCGATGTCGGGCACGCTGACGAACGCGGAACCCAGAACCTCTCCGATGCTCTGCCGGCCCCGCACGGGCTCCCAGCCCAACGCGCGATGATCGGTCATCACGTGATGATGGGCGTAGAGCTCGAGACATCGCGCGAGGTCATGCGCCGCGACGCGACGCGCATACTCCGAGTACCAGCGTTCGGGCGGGCGGTCCCCGAGCACGGCCCGGCGCCTGCCCAGCTCGGCGTAGCGCGCGAGTATCGCCGCGCGATCCTCGGGCTCGTAGAAGTCGACGCTCATCCACAGTCCGTCCTCGACGATCAGCACGGCGCCCGCCGCCAGCTCGAGCTCGCCCGCCTTGACGCCGCGACCACGCCACGCCATGCGCACGGCGATCACCCGCTCGTCGCACGCCAGCACCTCGTCGAAGTCCAACCGCAGATCTGGCGAGGCGCCGAACGTCGAGCGCAGGACGGACATCGTCTGCTCGCGCCCGTGCGCCTCCTCCCATCCGAGCGCCCGGTGGTCTGCCCATGCGAGGTCGGGCGCGATCAGCGGCGACATGGCGTCGTAGTCGCGCTCGTTGGCCAGGCGCTGGAACTCTGCCCAGAAACGCTCTGGAGCGCGATCGCCGAGCGCAGCTCGTCCCGGCGTCCCAGCGGGCGCGGTCTCCGGGGGCCGCCGCGCGCCGCCGGCCTCATGTGTTGCCGAGCGCGCGTCTGGCTCGGCGACCCGCGCCGCCGACTGCGCCCCGAGCGTGTGCCCCTTTGCCTCGTAGAGATCACGGGCCGCGGCGGCCGCCTGCCGCGCCTCGGGCGCGCGTCCTGCCGCCAGCAGCACGCTCGCCAGCGCCATCGCCGCGTCGGCCTTGTCGGCCAGGGCATCGGTCGGCTCCGCCAGAGCGACCGCACGGCGGGCCAGCGACAACCCCTCCTCGTCCTCTCCGCTGCGCGCCAGCGCCTGCGCGCGTGCGCTGCACCACGTGATCGTGGTCTTCAGGTCCTCGCCGGCGTGCTCCTCGGCGAAGCGTGTCTGCTCGATCGCCTCGCCGTCGTGATCGCCCTGCTCGATGAGCGAACGAGCGAGCAATGCGGCGGCCTGGGCCGCGCCAGATGAGACGCCCAGCGACTGAAAGCCCTCGCGCGCCGCGCGCAGCTGCTCGACGGCGGCTTTCGGGTCGCCCGCGAGGAGCTCGACGATTCCGGCATGCACCGCGGTCTCATGCAGCTCGAGCGCGAGCCCCAGCTCCTCGAGCGTCGCGCGCCCGGCCGCGAGGATCTCGCGGGCCGCCTCGATGCGACCGCGCATCGCCTCGAGCACCGCCTGACAGCGCAGCGCGATCGCCTCCACGTGCCTGTTGCCGGGCGTCATCCGCAGGATCCGGACAACGTCCAGGCAGCGTCCGCTCGCGCGCACGACCGGCGACGGGCCCCACAGCGCCGCGCGCGGCGCACGGGCCAGGACCGCCGTGGCGCGCCGGCGGTCGTCGGCGGCCCTCGCAGCCGCCAGCGCCCGGTCGAGCGCCTGTTCGACGGCGCCGACCTGGCCGAGCCGCGCGTACGTGCCGGCGGCGACCTGCCAGGCCTTGGCCTCGCTCTCGCGATCCTCGAGCTCGGCCAGCGTTTGCGCGGCGCCGGCGGCCGCCTCGGCGCTGGCCTCCGCACCCTCCGCGCCGCTGAGGTTGGCGAGCTCGGCCCGAAGGACGACGGCCCGGGCGCGCCGGCGAGGATCGTCGCCGGCGGCCGCGTCGTAGCGCGCCACGACGTCGCGCGCACTGGCGGCATCCCCTGCGGAGAGCAGCGCCTCGCACAGATCCCACTGCATCTCCTCCTCGGCGCCGGCGCCGCAGGCGAGCGCGCGACTGAGCAGGTTGGCGGCCGCGGCGAGGTCCTCGCGCGCCAGCGCCCGGCGCCCCGCGGAGTGCAGCCGCCGCGCGGCGCGATCGCCCAGTGCGCGCCCGCGCGCATCGAGCGGCCCGAGCTGGCGGCGGTAGGCCTGCGCCTGCTCGAGGTGAAACGCGATCACCTCCTCGTGCTCGCCGACCAGCTCGCCCGCCTTCTCCTGCAGCCAGTCCGCGAAGCGCTCGTGCAGCTCGGCGCGCGCCTCCTTCAGCAGCGAGCGGTAGGCGGCGTCGCGGATCAGGACGTGGTGAAAGCGATATACGGGCTCGTCGATCCAGTACGTCCCGTCGGGCTCGACCATGTCCTTGCGTCGTAAAGCCTCGAGGTGACCGTCGAGGCGCGGCTTGACAGGCGGCGCGACGAGCTCGGCCACCGCGCCGCGGTAGAACTCCTTGCCGATCACCGCCGCGCGCTCGACCACCGAGCGCTCTTCGGAGCCCAGGCGCTCGATGCGCGACGCCAGCAGAGCGTGGATCGTCGGCGGCACCTCGACGCTCGCGAGGTCGCTGCCGGCGACCCACTCCTGCTGCTCGCGCCGGATCGCGCCCTCGTCGACGAGCATACGCAGCATCTCTCCCAGAAACAGCGGGTTCCCCTCGCTCGATTTGAGGATGCGACCGGCAAGCGCCTCCGGAAGCTCGACGCCGCCCAGCAGGCCGCCCACGAGCGCGCGCGACTCGTCGTCGTCAAGCGGCGAGAGCTCGACGACGTCTGCCGCGCGGCGACCGGGGAAGGCGAGCGCCTCGCGGATCTCGCGCAGCTCCGGTCGGGCAAGCGCGAGCAGCAGTACGGGAGCGTCGCTGACCCACTCGATCAGGTGCTCGACGAGATCTAGGAACATCGGCTGTCCCCAGTGCAGGTCGTCGAGGATAACGACGATCGGGCGCTGGTTGGCCACGAGTTCCAGCCCGCGGCGAAGCGCCCAGAATGTCTCCTGCGCCGAGGCGGGTGCGCTGATCCCGAGCACGCCCGCCAACGGCTCGATCAGCCGCTCCCGCTCGCCGCTGTCGGCGATCAGCGCGCCCAGCTTCTCGCGCACGACGTCAGCCGGATCGGCCTCGCCGATGCCCGCGAGACTGCGCAGGACCTCCGCGATGGGCAGCAGCGTGATGCCCTCGCCGGATGGCTCGCAGTGGCCCTCGACGACAGCGGCCTGCTCGCCGAGCCCGCGCGCAAGCTCGCGCGCGAGGCGCGTCTTGCCCACCCCGGGAGATCCGATCACGGTCACCAGGCGACAGTCGCGCGCGCCAATCGCGCCGTCGAGCACCGCGCGCAGCCGCCCGAGCTCGCCGGAGCGCCCGATCAGCGGCGTCTCGCCGGAGATGTCGTCCGCGCCGCTCGCGCGCTCGACCGCGACCAGCCGCCACGCGCGCACCGGCTGAGCCTTGCCCTTCAGCTCGAGCTCCCGCGCCGGCTCGAGCTCTACCTCATGGCGCACGAGCCGCTCCGTCTGCTCCCCGATCAGGACCTCTCCCGCGCCAGCCGCCTGCTCCAGGCGCGCGGCCGTGTTCATCACATCGCCGACGACGATGTTGGCGTCACCGCGATGATCGCCGGCGCCCTGGCCGATCACGAGCTCGCCCGTGTTCACGCCCGTGCGCATCGCCAGGCGCACGCCCCAGTCGCGCTGCAGCTCGCCATTGAGCTCCTCCAGCGCAGCGGCCATCGCGCCGGCGCAGCGCACGGCGCGCAGCGCGTCGTCCTCGCGCACCGTGGGCGTCCCGAAGACCGCCACGACGGCGTCGCCGATGAACTTCTCGAGAGTCCCGTCGTGCGCCTCGATGACCGTGCGCATCGCCTCGTAGAAGTGCGCCATCACCGAGCGCACGGACTCGGCGTCGAGCGCCTCCTGCATGGCCGTCGATCCGGACAGATCGGCGAACAGGACCGTGACCACCTTGCGTCCCGCTCCCGGCTGGGCGCCGCCCAGCGGCGCTCCACAGGAGCGGCAATATTGCGCCGAGGCCGATACCTCGGCGCCACACGCGGGACAGCTGGGCGCCAGCCCACCGCCGCACGACTCACAGAACCTCGAGTCCTCCGGGTTGGCGTGAGCGCAGCTTGGACAGATTACGGGCGTCAACGACATCTGGCTGATCTTCTCACCGCAAAGGCGCCCGTCAAAGCGCCGCGTCTCGGTCCAACTCGGGTGTCGGGGCGCGTCGTAGACAATGAGGGCCGCGTTTGCGCGCGGCGCAGTTCAAACCGATGGAGGCACCGATGCCCAAGTACATGCTGTTGCTCTACCGCCAGGATCGCGAGCCGAACCCGACCGAGCCACCGCTCTGGATCGAGTTCAACGAGAGCCTGCGCGACGCCGGCCTGCTCGTCGGCAGCGAGCGCCTGCACCCTGTCGAGGCGGCCACGACAGTGCGGGTGCGCAACGACGAGACGGAGATCCTCGATGGCCCGTTCGCGGTCACCAAGGAGTACCTCGTCGGCTACTTCACCCTGGAGTGCGCCGATCTCGACGAGGCGCTCAAGCAGGCGGCGCGCGTGCCGCTGGCCCGCTACGGATCGGTCGAGGTTCGCCCGGTCTTCGACGCCGAGGCGCCGGCGCCGACCGGCGAACAGGCGGCCGCGGCGTCGTGAACGCGGGCGGCGGGCGGACCGTGAAAGCGGGCGACCCGCCCGCCGCCGTCGAACGGGCGTTCCGGGAGGAGCGCGCGTCGGTCCTCGCGACCCTGATCCGCCACGTCGGCGACTTCCAGCTCGCCGAGGACGCGGTGCAGGACGCCTTCGCCGCCGCCGTGGCTACGTGGCCGCGCGACGGGGTCCCGTCGAACCCGGGCGCGTGGATCACGACCGCGGCGCGACGGCGGGCGATCGACCGGCTGCGCCGCACGCGCTCGCTGGCGGACCGGACAGACCGCCTCGCCGAGCTGGCGCGGCTGGACTCCCAGGAGCATCCGACGGCGGCAGAGGAGAGCCTGGTCGCCGATGACCGGCTGCGGCTGATCTTCACGTGCTGTCATCCGGCGCTGGCAATTCCCGCTCGCGTCGCGCTGACGCTGCGCGCGCTCGGGGGGCTGAGCACCGCCGAGGTGGCGCGAGCCTTCGTCGTCAGCGAGCCGACGATGGGCAAGCGGATCGTGCGCGCCAAGCGCAAGATCGCCGACGCGCACATCCCATACCGCGTGCCCGCCGACGACGAGCTGCCCGACCGCATGGACGGTGTGCTGCGAGTCGTCTACCTGATCTTCAACGAGGGCTACGCCGCCAGCGAGGGCGAGCGGCTGGTGCGCGGCGAGCTGTGTTCCGAGGCGATCCGACTCGGGCACCTGCTGTGCAGGTTGATGCCCGACGACGCCGAGGTCTGGGGGCTGCTGGCGCTGATGCTGCTGCACGACGCACGCCGTCTCGCGCGCGTCTCACCCGACGGGAACTACGTGGCACTGGACGAGCAGGACCGTTCACGCTGGGATGAGGGGCGGATCCGCGAGGGTCTCAGGGCGCTCGAGCAGGCGGTGCGGCTGCGTCGCCCCGGCCAATACCAGCTACAGGCGGCGATCACCGCACTGCACATCGATGCCGACGACGGCAACAGCACCGACTGGGCGCAGATCGCCGAGCTCTATGGCGCGCTTGCGAAGCTCAGCCGATCGCCAGTTGTCGAGCTCAATCGCGCGGCGGCCCTCGGATTTGCCGACGGTCCGCGCGCCGGGCTGGCGCACCTAGCGCCGCTGCTGGAGGACCCCGCGCTGCAGAGCTACCAGCCGCTGCACGCCGCCCACGCGGAGCTGCTCAGGCGCGCGGGCGACGTCGCGGGCGCCGAACGCGCCTACGAGCGCGCGATCGAGCTCAGCTCCAACGCCGTCGAGCGCTCCGAGCTGCAGCGCCGGCTGCAGACGCTCAAGCGAGCCTGACGCCCTCGCCCGCGATCGCCGGCCAGTCTCGCGCGGACTGTCCAAATCCTCATCCGCGCTGCGTCGGACTTGGTGAGGGCGTCGATCGAGTGGCCGGCGCGTGAGTGCCAGCTCACCACCGCACGCCCGTCCGCAAGGCAACGACGCGCTCAACGCGCCAGAACCAGAGGAGCAGCTGTGAGCACACAAACCACACCCACCACAACGTCGGCGCCAACCGCCAGCGACCGCTCCACGAGGCGTGTCGTCGGCGTCCTGTCGCTCGCGATCTTCATGGCGAGCTTGGATCTGTTCATCGTGAACCTCGCGTTCCCGTACATCGGACGCGAGTACCCCGGCACGAGCCTCGACTCGCTCTCGTGGATTCTCAACGGCTACACGATCGTCTTTGCCGCCACGCTCGTTCCGGCCGGACGCTTCGCCGACCGCGTGGGGCGCAGGCGGATGCTGATCGGCGGTCTGCTCGTCTTCAGTCTGGGATCGCTGGCGTGCGGGCTCGCGCCCGGCGTTGACGCGCTGATCGCCGCGCGAGTCGTTCAGGCGATCGGCGGTGGAGCGATGGTTCCGGCGTCCCTGTCACTCCTGCTGGCCGCCGTCCCGCCCGCCGCACGCCCCCGGGCCATCGGCACGTGGGCGGGCCTCGGCGCCCTGGGCGCAGCCCTCGGGCCGGTGATCGGTGGTCTGCTCGTGCAGGCCAGCTGGCGGTGGGTGTTCTGGATCAACCTCCCGATCGGCCTGGCGGCGATCGTGCTCGCGTTGCGCACGCTGCGCGAGAGCCGCGATGAGCAAGTCCAGGGCCGCCCGGACGTCGCCGGCGCGGCGCTGCTCGCCGCCAGCGTGGGACTCGTCGTGTTGGCGCTGGTCAAGGCCCCCGACTGGGGCTGGGGGTCTCCCCGCTTTCTGGGAACAGTCGCAGCCGCGCTCGTTTGCGCGGCCGCGCTGATTTCCCGCTCGCGGCGCCACATGGCTCCGGTCCTCGAGCTCGGCCTGTTTCGCGCGCGGGCGTTCAGCGTCACGGCTGGCGCATCGCTGCTGTATTACGCGGGCTTCAGCGTCGTCGTGCTGAGCGCCGTGGAGTTCCTTACCGGCGTCTGGCACTACTCGGCCGTGCGCGCTGGCCTCGCCATCGCCCCCGGCCCGCTGATGGTGCTGCCGGTCGCTCAGCTGGTGGCGCCCAGGCTGATGATCCGTCTTGGCGGCCCAGGCCGCGTGGCCGTGCTGGGCTGCCTGATCAACGCGGCCTCCTCGCTGTTCTGGCTGAGCCAGATCCAGGCCCAGCCCGCCTATCTGACCCACTTTCTGCCCGCCCAGCTGATCGGCGGTATCGGCGTCGGCCTGACAATCCCGTCGCTGCTGGCCGCCGGCAGCACGTCGCTCCCGCCGGCACGGTTCGGCACCGGCAGCGGTGTGCTGAACATGGCGCGCCAGGTTGGCACGGCGCTCGGCGTCGCCGGACTTATCTCGATCCTCGCTCACGTGGATCACGCCGACCCGGTGGCAACCTTCCGCGGAGCGATCTACCTCGTCCTCGCGTTCTTCGTCGCGGCGGGCCTCACCTCGGCTGTGCTCCTGAGGAGGCGCCCGAGCCCGGCCCCGGCTGCGGCCCGTGCGCCAGAGCCCGCCTTCGGCGCCCGAGCAGACACGGCTCTAGGCTGATCGGGTCCGATGGCGAGCAGAACCCAATGAACAACGGCCGCGAGGCCGATGAGCAGTCGGCGCCCGTGATTCGACGGGCGCTGGCGCGTGACCGAGCGGACGTGGTCGCGACCGTGACAGCGGCCTTCGCCGATGATCCGGCGTGGGCGTTTCTGTTCGACGACGAGTACGAGCAGCTCGCGCCCGAGTTCGCGGGCACGCTGTTCGACCTGCGGGTCGACTCCGGCAACGTGTGGGTCAGCGACGACCTTGCGAGCGTCGCGATGTGGGACGGGCCGAGCGAGGGCGGTGACCCGTCGCCCGCCGCGCGGGCGTTGTGGGCGCGATACACCGCGCTGGCGGGCGAGGCGGCCCACGCGCGGCTCGTGACCTACAAACGGGCCCTCGCAGCCGTCTCCCCGGCGGATCCCTACTGGTATCTGGGAGTGCTCGCAACCCATCCAGCGCGCCGGCGCGAAGGCCTCGCCACCGCGGCGCTCGCCCCGGTGCTCGACACTGCGGACCGCAGCGGCATCGCGTGCTGCCTGGAGACCTCCACCGAGCCCAACCGTCGCTTCTACGAACGCCGCGGCTTCGTCGAGCCCAGCGACGTGGCGATCGCGGCCGGCCCGCCAACGTGGTGGCTGCGCCGGCCTCCCGGCTGACGCGCGCAGCTGGCGCGCGCGATAGGCGAAGCGGTGGTGGCCCGCGCGCCAAGGGCGCGGACCACCACCTAGGCCGTCGCCCCCGTCCTACGGCCCTTCGGGCCCTGTCGGTCCCGCCGGACCGGTAGCTCCGGTCACTCCGGCTTCTCCGGTCACTCCGGTTTCACCCTTTTCGCCCTTTTCGCCCTGGAGGCCGGCGGCTCCGGTCACTCCGGTTTCACCCTTTTCGCCCTGGGGGCCGGTTGCTCCCGTCACACCGTTGGCCCCGGTTGCGCCCTGGCGCCCGGTTGCTCCGGTCGACCCGCGTTCACCGGCTGGGCCGGTTGCTCCCGTCACACCGTTTGCCCCGGTTGCGCCCTGCGCTCCGGTTGGGCCGGTTGGGCCGGGCGGCCCAGCGCACCCATTGACTCCGTTGCAGCAGTCTGGGCCACAAACCGGTTCGCGTCCGGTCGGCCCTGTCGGGCCGCGTTCACCGGTTGCACCGTTTGCTCCGTTTGCTCCGGTTGCTCCGGTTGCTCCGGTCGCCCCCCTGGGCCCGGCTTCTCCGGTCGTGCCCTTGGCTCCGGTCGATCCGGTTTCTCCCTTTGCTCCGGTCGCGCCGGTGGAACCCTGTTTGCCTTCCTTGCCTTCCACGTTCAGCGTGACGAGCGTGTAGCCCCGTTCGCAGACGCCTTTCCTAGGAGTCTTGATCACCTGGCCTTCGACGTTGGGCACGCACTCCGAAAGCGTGGCCGAGGCCGAGGCCCCGATGGGCGCGCTGAGCAGGAACAGGCTCCCCACACAGGCTGCCAGGCCGAGGCGCGCGAGCACGCGCACTGGCTGGATCTCTTGCATCGGGACCCGCCCGAGAGCTCTTTGAACCTTGACGATGAGCATTTGTCCTCCTCCTCCCGTAGTGAACGCGAATGCTGTTGTCTCGAGCCGTTGGAGCTCTGTTACCTCCGCATAGTCTTGACTTGGCTGTCCAATTGACAGCAGGTGCATACCACGCAACAGCGATGCGCGAGACCCCCTGCACAAGAACAGTTACACCAGCAACGAAGGCCTGCCCGGTCTGTTCTCAGGGTGGGGTTGAACTTCCGTTTCGAGGTCGACGAAGCATGCCTGGTCACAGCACGGTTACCACCGTGAGGAGCAACGCATCTATCGCGAACCCGACCACCGTCCTTCATCGCAACCTCACGCGATCTGCTGATCGTCTTGTCGTCCTGCTCGCCGAAGTCGACTTGCCGGCTCCTCGAGCCACAGCCATTGTTCGCTTGGCGCCAAGATGGTACGCTCGCGACGCACGGACGCAACCAATCCGTCAGGCGCACCCGAACTAGTTCTCAAGGATGGACCAGACGATCGTCCGCCCCGAACCAGACGCCGTCGGGCGTGCGCTTGGCGTTCTTGCAGACCGGTGGACGTTCCTCGTGCTGCGCGAGGCGTTCTTTGGCGTGCGTCGTTACGGCTCTTTTCAGCGCAACCTCGGGATTGGTCGCAACGTCCTGGCCGCGCGTCTTTCGGCACTGGTTGAGCAGGGCCTCCTGAAACGGGTCCGCTACCGCACAGACCCCGACTGGTATGAGTACCGGCTCACGCAGGCCGGTTTCGACCTCTTCCCGGTCATCCTGGCACTCAAGGCGTGGTCAGATGAGCACCTGCTCGACCGCGATGCTCCTACCCTCGACGTCCACCACACCTGTGGCGCCAGGCTGACGACCGCAGTGGTGTGCAAGTGCTGCGGCGAGCCGGTCTCCGCCGCCGACGTTCACTACGAAGTGATCGCCGAGTCCGATCTCGCTGATCCGGGCCGTTTGGGCTGATCCGGACCGCTTGACGTGCCGGTGCGCGCCGTGCGCGCCCGGCGAGCGCCCCGGTAGCGCTGGTTTATTGGCGCCCGCCCGCCCGCGCGTCGGGGCTGGGCCTCTCTGTGCAACCGTCCCCGACCAGCGACGACCTGACTCGCGCGGCGCGGCATGCCGTGGCGAGCCGGCCGCAGCTGCCCAGCACCCGACATCCAGGAGACGCCGTGCAGATCACGAGAAACTCAATCGATACATCGCCCGGACCGAGCGACTGGTTCACCGGCACCGTCCACATCGATGCTGTGGCGGCGCCGTCAGAGCCGTCTCGCGTGCAGGCCGCAAGCGTCCACTTCACCCCCGGCGCTCGAACGGCGTGGCACACGCACCCCAACGGCCAGACGATCTACGTCACCGAGGGCGTGGGCCGCTGCCAGCAGCGCGGCGGACCGGTCGAGGTCATCCGTCCCGGTGACCGCGTGTTCTTCGAGCCCGGCGATCAGCACTGGCACGGCGCCGCGCCCAACCGTTTCATGACCCATCTCGCAATCCAGCAAGTCGATGACCAGGGCAGCGCAGTGACCTGGGGCGAGCAGGTGACCGACGCCGAATACGGCGTCAACCAGTGAGGCCCGGTATTTCTTGGAATTTGCGCCCTTTGCCACCTTGACTCCTTGCGCGGCAGAGCCGGCCGTCTGTAGCATCGCGCCGATCAGACATAGGTAGGTTTCTCGCACACGGGGGGTCGTGTCGTCGTGTTGACAAGGAATTCACTGGACAGGCACCCGGCTGCGACGCAAAGCAGATCGGTAGCGAAGGGTCGCGGGGGCAACACCGCCTCAATCATCGACCGGACCCGTGCGGTTGTTCGCGCTGGGGTCGGCGCGCTCGCTGTGCTCGGCATGCTGGCCTTCCTCGTTCCCGCCACGGCTGCAGCCGATGGAGGCGGAAGCGGGAACGACCGGCACGATCGATGCTCCGACTTCTCGGGCGACTCGTCTAACTACTCCTCTTACGGCTCGTCTAACTACTCTTACGACTCGTCTGACGACTCCTCTGACGACTTCTGCGGCGTCACGGGCGCTACGGGACCGACCGGCCCCACGGGGCCGACCGGCCCCACCGGGAACACCGGCGAAACGGGAGCCACCGGCAAGATGGGCGTCACGGGAGCCACGGGCCCCACCGGTGAAACGGGCACCACTGGAGCCACCGGCAAAGAAGGCACCACCGGCAAAACGGGCACCACGGGCACGACCGGGAACACCGGCGAAACGGGAGCCACCGGCAAGATGGGCGTCACGGGAGCCACGGGCCCCACCGGTGAAACGGGCACCACTGGAGCCACCGGCAAAGAAGGCACCACCGGCAAAACGGGCACCACGGGCACGACCGGGAACACCGGCGAAACGGGAGCCACCGGCAAGATGGGCGTCACGGGAGCCACGGGCCCCACCGGTGAAACGGGCACCACTGGAGCCACCGGCAAAGAAGGCACCACCGGCAAAACGGGCACCACGGGCACGACCGGGAACACCGGCGAAACGGGAGCCACCGGCAAGATGGGCGTCACGGGAGCCACGGGCCCCACCGGTGAAACGGGCACCACTGGAGCCACCGGCAAAGAAGGCACCACCGGCAAAACGGGCACCACGGGCACGACCGGGAACACCGGCGAAACGGGAGCCACCGGCAAGATGGGCGTCACGGGAGCCACGGGCCCCACCGGTGAAACGGGCACCACTGGAGCCACCGGCAAAGAAGGCACCACCGGCAAAACGGGCACCACGGGCACGACCGGGAACACCGGCGAAACGGGAGCCACCGGCAAGATGGGCGTCACGGGAGCCACGGGCCCCACCGGTGAAACGGGCACCACTGGAGCCACCGGCAAAGAAGGCACCACCGGCAAAACGGGCACCACGGGCACGACCGGGAACACCGGCGAAACGGGAGCCACCGGCAAGATGGGCGTCACGGGAGCCACGGGCCCCACCGGTGAAACGGGCACCACTGGAGCCACCGGCAAAGAAGGCACCACCGGCAAAACGGGCACCACGGGCACGACCGGGAACACCGGCGAAACGGGAGCCACCGGCAAGATGGGCGTCACGGGAGCCACGGGCCCCACCGGTGAAACGGGCACCACTGGAGCCACCGGCAAAGAAGGCACCACCGGCAAAACGGGCACCACGGGCACGACCGGGAACACCGGCGAAACGGGAGCCACCGGCAAGATGGGCGTCACGGGAGCCACGGGCCCCACCGGTGAAACGGGCACCACTGGAGCCACCGGCAAAGAAGGCACCACCGGCAAAACGGGCACCACGGGCACGACCGGGAACACCGGCGAAACGGGAGCCACCGGCAAGATGGGCGTCACGGGAGCCACGGGCCCCACCGGTGAAACGGGCACCACTGGAGCCACCGGCAAAGAAGGCACCACCGGCAAAACGGGCACCACGGGCACGACCGGGAACACCGGCGAAACGGGAGCCACCGGCAAGATGGGCGTCACGGGAGCCACGGGCCCCACCGGTGAAACGGGCACCACTGGAGCCACCGGCAAAGAAGGCACCACCGGCAAAACGGGCACCACGGGCACGACCGGGAACACCGGCGAAACGGGAGCCACCGGCAAGATGGGCGTCACGGGAGCCACGGGCCCCACCGGTGAAACGGGCACCACTGGAGCCACCGGCAAAGAAGGCACCACCGGCAAAACGGGCACCACGGGCACGACCGGGAACACCGGCGAAACGGGAGCCACCGGCAAGATGGGCGTCACGGGAGCCACGGGCCCCACCGGTGAAACGGGCACCACTGGAGCCACCGGCAAAGAAGGCACCACCGGCAAAACGGGCACCACGGGCACGACCGGGAACACCGGCGAAACGGGAGCCACCGGCAAGATGGGCGTCACGGGAGCCACGGGCCCCACCGGTGAAACGGGCACCACTGGAGCCACCGGCAAAGAAGGCACCACCGGCAAAACGGGCACCACGGGCACGACCGGGAACACCGGCGAAACGGGAGCCACCGGCAAGATGGGCGTCACGGGAGCCACGGGCCCCACCGGTGAAACGGGCACCACTGGAGCCACCGGCAAAGAAGGCACCACCGGCAAAACGGGCACCACGGGCACGACCGGGAACACCGGCGAAACGGGAGCCACCGGCAAGATGGGCGTCACGGGAGCCACGGGCCCCACCGGTGAAACGGGCACCACTGGAGCCACCGGCAAAGAAGGCACCACCGGCAAAACGGGCACCACGGGCCCCACCGGGAACACCGGCGAAACGGGAGCCACCGGCAAGATGGGCGTCACGGGAGCCACGGGAACTAGCGGTCTCACAGGCGCCACGGGGCCAACCGGGGCGACCGGCGGCGCCGGGGCCACGGGAGGGACGGGCGAAACGGGCTCCGTCGGCAGAAAAGGATCGGACGGCATCACCGGCGCGACCGGGCCGACGGGAGCAACAGGCGCCACCGGAACCACAGGCGCAACCGGGAACACCGGCGCCAATGGCGTCACCGGTGCGACCGGAACAACGGGCGCCACTGGAGCAACCGGAGCCTCCGGGACCACCGGGCCCACCGGTCCGGGGGGCCTGACAGCGAACCAGAACGTTACCGGCCAAACAATTCTTGTCCCCCCCGACAGTGAACCCGGAACGGAGTCAGCGATCACTACCGCTACGTGTCCGGCTGGCAAGGTGGCCCTTGGCGGTGGCGCAGTTCTTGAACAGCCCGGGACGGGAGTCGTCTCCCTGGATACGTCCTACCCGAGCTCGTCCGTCGGGAGTCCGCTACCACCTACCGCACTCGCGACCAGCTGGTCTGCAACTGCTGTGGTTGTGAAAAAGACAGAAGGAACCAAGGAAGCGGCGATTCAGGCGTACGTCGTCTGTAGCAAGTGATCTCTAACGAAGGTGAAGCTGGCCGTGGATTAAACCGGCTGTGCCGTCAGTGCCGTTGGACCGTTGGCGGTGTACGCGCCGCCCGAACCTTGGAGTACTCAACTTGGGAGCTGGGCTCAGTGGGAGCTGAGCTCAGTCCTAGCTTTGAAGCCATTGGCCACGACGCCGAGCATCGGAGCGTTGAGACGCGCGAGCTGTTCATGCAGCCGATTGGCTCCATCTCGGGTGTCCTTGCGACGCCGGCTGACGATCACCACGCCGTCGACACGGCTTAGCAGCGGGGCCACATCGGGCACACTCGACAGCGGTGGTGTATCGAGCAGCACGAGGTCGTAATTCGCGGCCGCCCATTCGAGTACACGGCCCATCGCGTGGCTATCGAGCAGCTGGGCCGGATTTGGGGGACGCGCGCCGGCCGTGAGAACACTGATGGTGCTTCTGCTGGCCGTCGATCCATTGGACGTTGAGACAACCGAAGCGGTCTGGATCGCGTCCACGATCGTGCTGGCTGAGATCAGCACCTCGGCGAGCCCCGGCGCCCGCCGCAGTGCAAAGCGATCGGCAAGGCTGGGATGGCGCAGATCGGACTCGATAATCAAGACGCAGTTGCCCATCGCGGTCGCCGCCTCGGCGAGGTTCTGTACAACAACTGTCCTACCATAGTCGCGGTCGGCCGATGTGACGAGCACCAAGCGCCGCTCCCGATCGACGTTGAAGTAGCGAAGGCGGGCGCAGAGCGCACGAAACACCTCGGTCTCGTCCGGCGGAAGTGGTGTGGGACCTTCGCTGCCGTTGCGGGAGGAATGCCGCCGATACGCCCGACTTTCCGGGACTATCCCAAGCAGCGGTAGTTTGAAGATCCGCTCGAGATCGTCTGGCTTCTTAATCCGGCGGTTCCGGGTCTCGAGCATAAGCGCCAGACCGAGCCCCAGCACCGCACCCAGCGCGGCACCGAGAATGATGTTACGCGCCAGCGGCGGAGGGGAGGCCGCGCTCGGAACCGTCGCGGTCTGTGCGATCTGTACGTTGGCGGACGGGGTCTTGGTGAGGATGGCCAACGACTGTGCGCGCGCCTGGAGTGCGAGCCCTTGTGGACTGACACGCTGTGTGCGCGAGAGCGCCGCGAGCTGCCTGGTCACGGCCGCGAGTACCGAGGTGAAATATTTACGGCTGGCGTTCTGCTGCTCTTCCACGAACTGATTCGCATAGACGTTTGCGATTTCCGCGGCGAGTAGCGGAACCGGCGAGGTGGCCGTAAGGTCGACGATGTCCGATTCACCCTGCGCCTTGACGCGCAGGCTGTTCTGGATCTGCTGCCCGGTCAACCCGTTATCCAGCAGCGTCGCGGTTCGGTTCGCGGCTTCACCTAGTTCTACGAGCTTGACGTTGGTGCTCTGCTGAGCTCGCGGGATATTGCTGCTGGCCCCCGCGAGCCCCGCTGCCTGCTGGTTGAGCTGGTTGTTGTCGAAGACGAGCGAAGCGGTCGCACTGTACTGCTTGGTCTGTCGTTCGGAGAACGCGAATGCCGCGCCGCCGACGAGCACCGCGCAAAGCACGATCAAGGGCGCGCGGCGGCGCAGGACGCGCCCCCAGCGCGCCCAAAAGCCCGCGGTCCCGTCGTGGCCGTTCATGCCGCAACCCGATTGTCAAAGCGACCGAAACCTCTCGACATGCACGCAGGATACGCGCGGGGACTCGTCGCGCGCGGACAAGGGGCGTTTGGCTGGGCCAAACCCCGACCGCAGGAGAGGGTCGTGGCTTGCGCTCGAGGCTGCGGTGGAGCGATTCCTCCCCGGTGGCCACGCTGGCCCGCCGCACCACCTTGGAGCTCTCCGAGATCTGACGCGCCTGCGACCTTGCGAGCGGCCGGAGTGCGATCGCGATCAGGGCAGCTGTTCTTCTATTTCTTCCTTTGCCCTGCCCACCGCTTCGCGCGTCTTTTCGTCTATTTCTTCCTTGGCCGTTTCCGCGGCTTCACCCCCACGGTTGCCGCCCGCTCCGGCTTCGCGGATGATCGCGTCCCAGTTTTCGTTTGCTTCTTCGAAGACTTCCTGGCGGAAGGCATTGGCTCCTTCGATGATCGCCGTGGTTGCCTTCTGGTCGTTCTCGGATTCAGTCAAGCGCTGCTGCTCGGCGGCCGAAGGGTTGAAGCTCGCCCAGGACTTCGCGAGTGCCTGGCCGTACGCGGAGTCACCGCTCTGCGGCGCCGACACGTCCGAGTAGTAGAAGAGCCATTCTTCGGGGCTGCCCGTTGCGGCCGTCGTCGCGGCGATCATCGCGACTTCCCAGGGGACGCCATTGCGCGTGAACCTGAGAATGTTGAAGGACGCATGCCAGCCCGCACCGAACGCAACGGGTTGGCTCGAGACGACCGTCACGTTCGCGATTCCTGCGCCTATCAGCTTGTCGAGCGCCGCACTCCATAGCGTGCTGGCTGCCGTCGTCGAGTTTTCGAGGAACGGGTAGATCGCAGGGCAGAGCGCGCTCTCCCCTGCAACGTGTTCGGCGTAGAACGCCTTGCTGGACCCGGGCACGCAGACCGGCATTCCGACCCCGAATTCGATGCCGCCGTGCGCCGGATCGAGGCATTCGATGATGCCTTTGGAGCCGGCGCAGTTAAAGCCGGCGGGCACTTCCGCGGTCGCCGAGCGATCCGAGTTCGTGAACGGCGCGAGCGCTACGGGCGCAACCGATGTCTTGACTTTTCCCACGGGCACCGGCACCAGCTTGCCGCCCTGGGCTCCTTCGGCGATCTGCTTGAGCAGCGGTTGGAGCGCTTCTGCCGCACTCTCATGAGCGACGCTTGCCTTCGTGGCGAGCGTCTTTCTTTTCGAGTGCTTGGCACGAGGTTTCCCGTGGCTCTTGTTGTTATGCCGCGCTGTGGGCTTGGCCTTGATGGTCCCCCAGGCCGTGATCGCGAGCCGCCCACTGCCCACCTGACGCACCTCGAGGGTTTCCGCCCGCCCCCTGCGCACGATCGCCGCGGTGAACGAGCTTGCGGTCTGGCTCGAGGAAGAGGTCGTGCTCTTGCTCTGCGCGATCAACGTCTGCGCGACCTTCGCCGGCGCTTCCTGACTGCTGATGAGCAGGTAGTTGACGAACGCTCGCCGCGTGCGGCTTGCGACGTGCTCGACGCCCTTCGACGTGTGGCTGACCGTGAAGTCGCGTGGTGCTCGCACCGTAAATCCGGTGATGGGGTCCCGCAGGGTGACGAGCGCGTTCTTGGTGCTTCCGCCGCCCTTCTTGCAGCTCGTGCGCTTGGACTTGCCGTGCTTGCCAGCGCACTGCGTCGACCCGCCGCCGTGACCCCGCTTCGCGTGGCGCGCATTCGCGGTGCTTGCCGCGTGCGCGCCCGGCGTAAGACCGGTCAGCGCTATCGCCAGCGCCGGTAGCAGGCCGAGCAGCGCGATGATCGTGGCGCGCGCCCGCGCGGCATGGCTATCAGGAGAAGACAAGGACACGGAATTGCCTGTTCAACGGGGACTCCGCATCGGTCGGCAAGCTCCAGTGCGAGATGAAGGGCGTCGAGCCCGATCGGACGTTTGTTCCAGGGCCGCCGGCGTGCTCCGGCAGGTGTTAGAGTCGGCTTTCGCGCGAGCGCACGCCGGTCGAGTTACGTTTGGAGCGATCCGTGGACCTGGGCCTGAACGGCAAAGTCGCAATCGTGGCAGCGTCGAGCAAGGGCCTCGGAAAGGCGTCCGCCTTGGCGCTTGCGCGGGAGGGCGCGCGAGTGACGATCTGCGCCCGAACCGAGGCGGATCTCCAGGCGGCCGCCGGCGAGATTCGAGGTGAGACAGGTGCCGAGGTGCTCGCCGTCGCGGCCGACCTCACCGGGGCAGCTGACATCCAGAGTGTCGTCAGCGAGACGGTCGAGCGCTTTGGTGGCGTTGACATCCTCGTGAACAACTCCGGCGGGCCGAGGGTGGGGAAGTTCGCTGATCTCTCAGACGACGACTGGCGCCAGGCGTTCGAGGTTGTGACCCTCAACTTTGTTCGCTTCGTCCGAGAGGTCACGCCGCATATGCGAAAGAACAGATGGGGCCGAATCATCGGTATCCAGTCGAGCTCGGTGAAGGAACCAGTCGAGCACATCGACCTCTCAAACGGAATCCGACCTGGCATCGCGGGACTGGTGAAGGCGATCATGCCCGACCTCGCAAAGGACGGCATCATGATCAACCTCGTCCTCCCGGGCACGTTCCTCACGTCCCGTATCAACCCCGCCCTAGACGAGGGCAAGATCAGCAAGGAGCTCGAGGAACAGCTCGCGCCACTCGCCGCCACGATTCCCGTCGGTCGGCTGGGTGACCCGATCGAGGTCGGCAACCTGGTCGCGTTCCTCGCCTCAGAGCGCGCCTCCTACATCACCGGCGCCGTCTACCAAGTGGACGGCGGCAAGATCAGATCGAACATCTAGGCGGGCCGCGTCTGCTGCCCACCGGCGTCATCCGCGCTTCGCAGCTCGTCGCGGCTGTCCGGGGCCTGCGCCTCGGTGATCAGGCGCGCGCCGCGGCCATGCGTGGCGAAGCTGAACGACCAGCGGATGAAGACGACGATGCGGTTTTGGAACCCGACGAGGTACCAGAGGTGGACGAGCAGCCACGTGACCCAGGCGATCAAGCCGCTCAGCCGCAGGCCTCCGATGTCCGCTACCGCCGCGGCCCGACCGATCGTCGCGAGATTGCCCTTGTCGCGGTAGCGGAACGGCGGCGAATCCCTGCCGCGTAGGCGATTGCGCACAACCTTCGCCGCGTAGCCGCCCTGCTGCATTGCGACGGGCGCGACCCCGGGCAGGACGCGAGGCACACCATCGCCGCCACGCACGCGGACCATGTCGCCAAGCGCAAAGACCTCCGGGCGGCCCGGAAGCGTGAGGTCGGGCCCCACGGCCACGCGGCCGGCGCGGTCGAGCTCCGCCCCGCTGCGCTCGGCGAGCTTCGCGGCGAACGGCGACGCCGTGACGCCGGCAGCCCAGATGACGGTGCGCGTAGGGATCCGCTCGGTCTGACCGCTGCCGTCATCCACGGCCACCCCCTCGGCGTCGACACCGACGACGCTGCGGCCGAGTAGCGGCGTCACGCCGAGTCGCTTCAGCGATCGCTCGGCCTTGGCGGACAGCGACGGCGGAAAGCTCGTGAGCACCCGGTCGGACGCCTCGATCAGCAGGATCCGTCCCGCGCGAGGGTCCACCGATCTGAAGTCGTGGCTGAGCGTGTCGCGCGCGAGCTCGGCAATCTGGCCGGCCATCTCGACGCCGGTGGGCCCTCCGCCGACGACCGCGAACGTCAGCCAGCCCGCACGCCGTGCTGGATCGGGCTCCATCTCAGCCGCCTCGAAGGCGCTGAGAATGCGTCCGCGTGCCAGGAGCGCGCTCTCGAGCGACTTGACCTCCTCGGCGAACTCCGCCCACTCGTCGTGGCCGAAGTACGAGTAGCGCGAGCCCCCGGCGACGATCAGCGTGTCGTATGGGATGGACGCGGGCGCGGGCACGCCGTCGTCCGCAGCTAGGTGCAGCTCGCGCGCCTCGAGATCAAGGTCGGTGGCTTCGGCCATGAGCACACGGACATTGCGGTTGCGCTTGAAAATCGCACGCAGCGGATATGCGATCTCCCCGGGCGATAGCGCGCCCGTGGCGACCTGATAGGTGAGCGGCTGGAACAGATGGAAGTTGCGCCTGTCCACGAGCGTAATCTGCGCCGGCGCGCGTCGCAGCCCGAGCGTGGCCTGCAGACCGCCAAACCCGCCTCCGACGATCACCACGCGGTGCATGCGTTCCCGATCCACGTGCGGGCTTGCGGTCTTGGAAGGTCTTCTCGGTCTTGACGCGATGAGAGAACTCTCTCACGGCGTGCGCGAGGGCCTCGGTCAGGTGCCGACGTAGGCCGCGAGGTGCTCGCCGGTGAGGGTGGAGCCGGCGGCGACGAGGTCGGCGGGTGTGCCCTCGAAGACGATCCGGCCGCCGTCGCGGCCGGCACCGGGGCCGAGGTCGATGATCCAGTCGGCGTGCGCCATGACCGCCTGGTGATGCTCGATGACGATCACCGACTTGCCGGAGTCCACGAGCCGGTCGAGCAGGCCTAGCAGCTGCTCGACGTCGGCGAGATGCAGGCCGGTGGTCGGCTCGTCGAGGACGTAGACGCTGCCCTTCTCGGCCATCTGGGTGGCCAGCTTGAGCCGCTGGCGCTCGCCGCCGGAGAGCGTGGGTAGCGGCTGGCCGAGACTGAGGTAGCCGAGCCCGACGTCGGCGAGGCGCTCGAGGATGCGGTGCGCGGCCGGCGTGCGCACCTCGCCGGCGCCGAAAAACTCCTCGGCCTCGGTCACCGACATCGCGAGCACCTCGCTGATGTCGCGGCCGCCGAGGTGATGGTCCAGCACCGACGCCTCAAAGCGCTTCCCCCCGCACTCCTCGCAGACGGTGGCGACGCCGGCCATCGTCGCCAGGTCGGTGTAGATGACGCCGGCGCCGTTGCAGTTCGGGCAGGCGCCCTCGGAGTTGGCGCTGAACAGCGCCGGCTTCACGCCGTTGGCCTTCGCGAACGCCTTGCGAATCGGGTCGAGCAGTCCGGTGTACGTCGCCGGGTTGCTCCGTCGCGAGCCGCGGATCGCGTCCTGGTCGATCGACACCACACCCGCGCCGGCGGGGATCGACCCGTGCACGAGCGAGCTCTTGCCCGAGCCGGAGACGCCGGTGACGACGACGAGCATCCCGAGCGGGATGTCGACATCGACGTCACGCAGGTTGTGCGTCGTCGCGGCGCGGATCTCCAGCGTGCCGCTGGGCGTCCGCACGGTCTCCTTCAGCGCGGCCCGGTCGTCTAGATGGCGCCCGGTGAGCGTGCCGCTGGCCCGCAGCCCGTCGACGGTGCCCTCGAATACCACTTCGCCACCGGCGCTGCCGGCGCCAGGCCCGAGATCTACGACGTGGTCGGCGATGTCGATCACCTCCGGCTTGTGCTCGATGACCAGCACGGTGTTGCCCTTGTCGCGAAGCCGCAGCAGCAGGGCGTTCATCCGCTGGATGTCGTGCGGGTGCAGCCCGATCGTCGGCTCATCGAAGACGTAGGTGACGTCGGTGAGCGACGAGCCGAGGTGGCGGATCATCTTGACGCGCTGTGCCTCACCGCCCGACAGTGTGCCCGACGGCCGGTCTAGCGAGAGGTAGCCCAGCCCGATCTCCACGAACGAATCGAGGGTCGCCCCAAGCGCGTCAAGGAGCGGCGCGACCGACGGGTCGTCGAGTTCGCTTACCCACGCGGCGAGGTCGCTGATCTGCATCCCGCTCGCGTCGGCGATGTTGACCCCCTTGATCTTCGACGACCGGGCCTCTGAGCTGAGGCGGGTCCCATCGCACTCGGGACAGATGGCGAAAGTGACCGCCCGCTCCACGAAGGCGCGGACGTGCGGCTGCAGCGAGTCGACGTCCTTGGAGAGCATCGACTTCTGGATCCGCGGGATCAGGCCCTCGTAGGTCAGGTTGACGCCGTCGACCTTGATCTTGGTCGGCTCCTTGTACAGGAGATCGTTGAGTTCCTTCTTGGTGAACTTCTTGATCGGCTTGCCCGGATCGAAGAAGCCGCAGCCCGTGAAGATGCGCCCGTACCAGCCGTCCATGCTGTAGCCGGGGATCGTGAGCGCACCCTCGACCAGCGACTTGGCGTCGTCGTACAGCTGAGTGAGGTCGATATCGCTCACCGAGCCCCGGCCCTCGCAGCGCGGGCACATGCCGCCGAGGATGCTGAAGCTCCGCCTCTCTTTCGTCGTGCGACCGCCGCGCTCGATCGTGACCGTCCCGGCGCCCGAGATCGAGCCGACATTGAAGGAGAACGCCTGGGGCGAGCCGATCTGCGGCTGACCGAGGCGGCTGAAGAGGATCCGCAGCATCGCGCCCGAGTCGGTGGCGGTGCCGACCGTGGAGCGGGCGTCGGCACCCATCCGCTCCTGGTCGACGATGATCGCGGTCGTCAGCCCGTCGAGTACGTCGACCTCGGGCCGCGCGAGCGTCGGCATGAAGCCCTGCACGAAGGCGCTGTAGGTCTCGTTGATCAGCCGCTGCGACTCCGCGGCGATCGTGCCGAACATCAGCGAGCTCTTGCCCGAGCCCGAGACGCCGGTGCACGCCGTCAGCCGGCGCTTGGGGATCTCGACGCTGATGTCCTTGAGGTTGTTGACGCGGGCGCCATGCACGCGGATCAGATCGTGGCTATCGGCAGCGGGCAGCGCAGGCGACGGCGTGCCGGTCGTCTTGGCCCTGCTCATCGTCTCTCCATCCTTTAGACGGCCGCGCTCATCGGTCCTGAAGCAGCCCGAGGACATTGCCATCGGGGTCGGTGACGGTGGCAACCAGGCGGCCGCCACCCACGTCGTGCGGCGGTTCCTTCACGGTGGCACCCGCGGCGGTCACCTCTGCCAGCTTCGCCTCGATGTCCGGCACGTGCCAGAAGGCCACCGGCGAAGTCATGCCCTGCGGTCCGCCGCCCGGCACCAGCCCGATTTGCTGGCCCTCGGCCTCGAAGCCGACGTAGTAGGGCCCGTCGGTCTGCGGCGCGACGCCGAGCAGGGCGGCGTACACCGCCTTGGCCGCCGCCAGGTCGGACACCGGATGCAGCACGGTCTTGATTCCCTGGGTGGAAGAGCCGGTCATGGTCACTCCTGTGGTCGTAGGTAACGTCGATGGTGTGTCCGCCTGATAATCTATATCACAGATCATCCGATCTGCGGATCAATCCGAAACGATTCTCCAATGGCTACGAACACCTCCACCAACCCCGAGGTCGCCGAGTTCGCCGGTCAGCTCCTCTTCCGGCTCTGGCGAGCCTCCCATACGCGCATGGCGGAGGCGCTCGAGTCGATCGGTCTAACGCCGCCGCTGTTCGCCCTCCTCAATGTCCTCGGGGCTCGCGAGGGAGCTATTCAGCAGGAGATCGGCTCAGCGATGGGCATAGATCGCAGCACGATGGTGGTGCTAATCGATGAGCTTGAAGTCGCCGGCCTGGCCAAGCGCCGTGCGCATCCCAAGGATCGCCGGGCCCGGGAAGTCGCCATTACTCCGAAGGGCCGCCGGCTCCTGGCGCGGGCCCGGGGGATCGCGTTTCAGGTGGAACACGAGCTGCTCCGAGGACTCGCCGCCAGCGAGCGTCGCGAGCTGCTTAAGCTGCTTCGGCGCGCCCTCAGCGCAGCGCCGCCGCAACCTCTGTGGCGCGCTGAGGAGGATGATTAGCTCAACGATCAGGCGCTGGGCGCGGTCACCGCTCTCAGCTCGTCGAGCGACTCTCGGATCACCTGCGACAGGTCCTTCTGGTCGGTCTCGCTGAGCCAGCGTTCGAAGGCGATTCTGAAGACGGCGATAGCCGCCTCGGCAGCCAGGCTCGCGGCCGGCTCCGTGACACCGCGTTGACGCAATGCGTCGGCGAGCGCCGAGGCGAGTGACGCGAGCTTGATCAGCTCGCGCTCCTGGAGCTCGGCGCTTGCAGCGATGATGCTCTGGCGCTGTCGTGGAAGCTCTCCACCCTCCTGGATGGCAGCCCCGGCGGCTTCGATACCCGCTGCCGCCGCCTCGATCGGCGCAACGCCATCCGGCGCGTTGGCAACCGCACTGACGAGAACGTCTTCCAGCGCGCGCGCTCCGGCGAACAGCACCTCGCGCTTGTCGGCGAAGTGTCGGAAGAACGTGCGCTCGGTGAGTCCCGCCCGCTCGGCGATCTCGGCGACCGTGGTCTGTTCGAACCCGCGCTCGCCGTAGAGGTCGATCGCCGCCTTCAGGAGCCGCCCGCGCGCGTCCGGCTCCCATCGACCCATGTCCGCGATTCTAGCTGACGGCAGCGACTGACATCAGGTGCTAGGGTGATGGCAGCAACTGACATCACGCCGTCGCCGCGCTGGATCTGCGCTCGGGACGGCTGACCACCTGGAGGTTTTCTCATGCGCGTATTCGTGACCGGAGCGTCGGGCTGGATCGGCTCGGCCGTCGTTCCCGAGCTCATTGGCGCCGGCCATCGTGTCATCGGGCTGGCTCGCTCGGATGCCTCGGCCGCTGCCCTCACCGCGGCCGGAGCAGAGGTGCACCGCGGCACCCTTGATGATCTCGACATCCTGCGGAGCGGGGCTGCCGCGTCCGACGGCGTGATCCACCTCGCGTTCAAGCACGACGTCGCCTTCTCGGGCGACTTCCAGGCCGCTGCCGACGCGGATCGTCGCGCGGTCGAGGCCCTCGGCGAGTCACTGGCGGGCACCGATCGACCGTTTCTCATCGCCTCCGGCACGCTGGGGGTCGCACCTGGGCGCCTCGCGACCGAGCAGGACCGACACGATTCCAATCCGGATCTGGCCACACGGGGCAGCGGTCCGCAGGCTCGCTTGGCTACGGCCGAGTTCGTGCTTTCCCTCGCTTCGCGCGGCGTCCGCTCGTCGGTCGTGCGACTGCCTCCGACGAACCACGGAGACGGAGATAACGGCTTCATGGCGACTCTGGTCGCGATCGCCCGCGAGAAGGGCGTCTCCGGCTACATCGGCGACGGCACCAACCGCTGGCCCGCCGTCCACCGGCTCGATTCGGCGCGCCTCTTCGGCCTCGCGCTAGACGGGGCCCCCGCGGGATCGACGCTGCACGCGGTCGCCGAGGAGGGCGTGCCGGTCCGCGAGATCGCCGCGGTCATCGGACGCCATCTCGAGCTCCCTGTCGTGTCGATCGCCCCAGAGGACGCAGACGCGCACTTCGCCTGGCTTGCCGGCTTCCTCGCGATTGACGCCCCAGCCTCGAGCGCGCTCACCCGCGAGCTGCTCGGCTGGCAGCCAACCCACGCCGGGCTCGTTGCCGACCTCGACGAAGGGCACTATTTCCAGGCGGCGGGCCGGGCTGCCGCGTGAACGGAGCCATCGAGTCGACGCCCTAGCCTGAAGGGATGCGTGTCGAGCTTCTGTTCTGGGACGGCTGTCCCTCGCATCCCAGGGCGCTTGTCGAGCTGCGCGAGGCGATGATGGATGTCGGGCTCGACCCGGGCACGGTCGTCGTCCGCGAGGTCAAGACGCAGCCAGAGGCGGCGCTGCAGCGCTTCGTCGGGTCGCCGACGATTCGCATCGACGGCGTGGATGTTCAGCCACCCGGCGAGGAGCCGGTCGGATTGACGTGCCGGGTCTACCATCGACGCGACGGCCGGATATCGCCGACACCGGACCCTGCCGACGTGCGCGATGCGCTCCACGCCGCCGCTACCGCTGCTACCCAGAGGACATAGATGACTGCTATTGGCGATAGTGCTCCGGCGTTCCGACTGCCAGACACCGAGGGGACCATGCACGAGCCGGGCGGGGCTCCCGTGACGGTCGTCGTGTTCACGTGCAACCACTGTCCTTACGCGCTGGCGTGGCACGAGCGGATCATCGGGGTCGCGCGCGATTACGCCGATCGCGCCGTTCGCGTGCTGGCGATCAACCCGAACGACGCCGAGCGCTATCCTCGCGACTCGCCCGAGGCGATGCGGGTTCGAGTTCAGGGTGGAGAGTTCGACGGCGTGCCCTACCTGTACGACGAATCGCAGCGCGTCGCCCATGCCTATGACGCGAAGACGACACCGGATGTGTTCGTGATCGATGACACAGGGGTGCTCCGCTACCGCGGCGCTCCGGACGCCGATTACGACGATCCCGCGCAGAACGCGGCCTTCCTGCGTGGCGCTCTCGATGCGCTGCTCGCCGGTCGCGACCCCGACCCGGTCGAGACGCCACCGGTCGGTTGCTCGATCAAGTGGAAGACCTGAGGGCAGAGAATGCAAGCATGCGCGAGCCGGAACCCGACTCGCCGCTCAGCGGCATTTGCAGGGACTTCTACGGGAGCGACGGGACTCGAACCCGCGACCTCTGCCGTGACAGGGCAGCGCTCTAACCTGCTGAGCTACGCCCCCGCGCTTGCGCGGATCATCGTTCGACATGCCCGCGCCGCCTCAGTATGCCAAGGCATGCCGGATCGGTCCGCGCCGCGCCCAACACCGGCCGGTCCAGCCGCACATCGTCTCTATGAAGGAGGGTTGGTTGTCAAGTGGCGGTCTGTAGTTCGGTTCGCCCTCCTCTCGGGATTCGGTTTGGAGCGACGCTCATGTCTCTATGGCCTCCTCGTCGGGAGGATCAGGCGAAATTGGATGTTCGCTCGGGCGCAAGTCCCAAAAGGGCGGTCAGGCCGCCAGACGAAAAGAGGCGCCTCGGGGAGCGAACTTCTCCTTGCGGGAAAGCATGTGCCAGATCGCGTGGGAGAGTCTTCGGGCGATGTCGACCTGGGCGACCTTGGCGCCGCGCTGCTTTCCGAGCCGGCGCTTGGTTCGCTGGTAGCGCTCGGAGTAGGCGGGGTGCTTTAGCGCGTGCATCGTCGCCTCGAGTAGCGCCCAGCGCAGGTAGGTGGGGCCGTGCTTGGTCAACGGGCCGCGGCGATCCTTCTCTCCGGACTGGTTCACGCGCGGACAAAGACCGGTGTAGCCGGTGAACTTATCTGGCGATGGGAAGCGCTCGATCTCACCGATCTCAGAGGCGATCGTGAAGGCAAGGACCCAGCCGATCCCGGGCACCGTCAAGAGCAGCGGGACGTAGGGGTGCTCGGCGTGGCTCTCCTTCAGGCGGCGGTTGATCTCGGCGATCTGGCGTTCGAGGTCGTCGATCAGCTCGATGCAGGCGGTGATGTTGCCCCGCCAGGGCTCCGGGACCTGGAGTCGCTTCAACAGCCGGCGGCCCTCGACCCCGAACAGGTCGGTGACCGGGCACGGCTTGCCGAAGTTGATCAGCGTCGAGTGGATGCGGTTCTTGAGCGCGGACTTGTGCTTGACGAGGTGCAACCGGAAGCGGGCGAGCTCACGCTCCTCACGGACGCTCGGATCGGGCAGCCAGATCGCCGGCACCAGGTCGCGGTGGCTGAGCACCGCAAGAACCTTCGAGTCGATCTTGTCGGTCTTGCACGCCAGCGGCGCGAGACCCTTGACCTTCTGGGCGTCGGCGATCTGCACCGACCAGCCCTGCTGCTCAAGGGTGTCGTGGACGATCCTTGCGCCGGTCATCGACTCGATCACCGCGCAAACCGGCTCACAGTGAACTTCCTCGACGCGGCGAGCGAGCCTTCTCAGCGAGTCGACCTCGGGCGGTACGGCGAGTTGGTCCAGATGCTCTCCCTGATCGGAGAGCAGGCAAACGTCAAGCTTCTTTCGACTTAGATCGAGTCCAGCGTGCAACATGTAAACGGGCCTCCTCGAGGTCGGTTCTCGATGACAAGCGGAGCTTGCCACCGAGGAGGCCCTCCTTCATGGCAGTCCCTAGCGTAGACGAGCCCTGATCGCGAGCAGATAGCTCGGCGGCTGAGCATCTACGACCAGCCGCGTCGCCGCAACGCCCTCGACGGACACGTGCGGGCTGGAGAACAGCGTCAGGTGCAGCGCGCCGAGCCCAGCCCCCAACGGGCGTGCGATCAGGACGCCGCCGCTTGCGCCGGCGAGCACGTCCACCGAGGCGTCGCGGCCGAGCAGGCCGATAACCGACGTGCGACCGCTCGCCCTGACCTCCACCTCACCGCCGTCGCTCGACAGGAGCGCCAGCCGCAGGCCGGGCGGGAGCGCGGCCTGGACGGCTGCTTCGGTCATCGCGGCCTGCGCGGTGAGCTGGTCGCCATGCTTGTGCAGGCTCGCGCCGCTGAGCAGCAGCGGCCCCTCGCGCACGCTCGACGCCGACAGCGTGAGGCTGCTCGCGCCGCGCGCTTCTGACAGCAGCTTGGCCGTCTGCGAGGGCGAGATGCGCAGGCTCCCGGCGCGCACACTCACCGAGTCAGCGCTTCCCCACAGCAGCTTCACCGCGGGCCAGGCGCTCACGCTGACACTCTGTACCTCGCCATACCTGCCCACCCGCGAGGAGATCCTGCTCGCCGCGATCCGCGGGAGCAGCAGCTGTGCGAGCGCCAGCGCCAGGACCACCGCGCCCCCACACCACGCGACGATCCGGCCAGCTCTTGCCACCGCAGAAGCTTCGCAGGGCCCCCAGCCGGCTCACGCGATGCGGCCCGCTAGCCTTGAGGCCCCCGAATATGGGCGTGTAGCTCAGCTGGTCAGAGCACCTCGCTTACACCGAGGGGGTCGCCCGTTCGAGTCGGGCCGCGCCCATCCGAAAACCCCCGGCCTACCGTCCCGCTCAGCGCACCGATGACCGAAGAAGCCCCCATCCGCATCGCCGTGATCGGCTCCGGACCGGCCGGGTTCTACGCCGCCGGCCACCTGCTCAAGGACTCCGACAGGCGCGTGGAGGTGGACATGATCGAGCGCCTGCCCACCCCGTGGGGCCTCGTGCGCTCGGGCGTCGCGCCCGACCACCCGAAGATCAAGTCGGTCACGCGCGTCTACGAGAAGACCGCTGCCCACGCGCGCTTTCGCTTCTTCGGCAACGTCAACTTCGGCGAGCACGTCTCGCGCGAGGACCTGCGCGCCCACTACCACGCGATCGTCTACGCCACCGGCTCGTCGATCGACCGCCCCCTCGGCATCTCGGGCGAAGACCTCCGCGGCTCGCACGCGGCGACCGAGTTCGTCGGCTGGTACAACGGCCACCCCGACCATGTCGACCTCGAGGTCGACCTTCTGTCGGCCGAGCGCGCCGTGGTGGTGGGCAACGGCAACGTCGCGCTCGACGTCGCGCGCATGCTCGTGCTGAGCACCGCAGAGCTCGCATCGACCGACATCGCCGACCACGCGCTCGAGGTGCTGGCACAGAGCAGCGTGCGCGAGGTTGTCGTCGTGGGTCGTCGCGGCCCCGCCCAGGCGGCCTTCACCAACCCTGAGCTGCTGGAGCTCGGCGAGCTAGCGGACGCAGACGTGATCGTCAACCGCGACGAGCTCGAGCTCGGCCTGTCGCTGGCCGATCCGCAGGCGCAGGCCAACGCGACCGCAAGGCGCAACGTCGAGATTCTGCGCTCCTACGCCGAACGCGAGCCCGCCGGGCGTGCTCGTCGAATCGTGCTGCGCTTCCTGCTGTCGCCGATCGCGCTCGAGCCGGCGCAGGGCGGACACCTCGGCGCGGTGCAGCTGGCGCGCAACGAGCTGACCGTCACCCCCGACGGCAGCCTGCGCCCACACCAGACCGACGTGCGCGAGACGATCGACGCGGGGCTGCTGTTCAGGGCGATCGGCTACCGCGGCGTGCCGCTTCCGGGGGTGCCGTTCGACGAGCGGGCGGGGACGATCCCAAACGCCGACGGGCGCGTGCTCGATCCGGCGACCGGCTCTCCGATCCCGGGCGAGTATGTCGTGGGCTGGATAAAGCGCGGCCCGTCGGGTGTCATCGGGACCAACAAGAAGGACGCGCAGCAGACCGTCGACGCGATCCTCGCCGACATCTCCGCGAGCAACGGGGACGGGCGCCCGCCACTGCCAGCGAGCCCGCAGGCCGGCGCGGCTGAGGCCATGCTGTCGGCTCACCAGCCCGCGCTCGTCACCTATCAGGGCTGGGAAGAGATCGACCGCCACGAGCGCGCTGCAGGCGAGCCAGTCGGGCGCCCCCGCGTCAAGCTCACGCGGATCGACGAGATGCTCCAGGTCGCGGCAGCCGAAGACCCGTCGGCCTGACCGGCCGTCCGCGCGGCCCGCTCGGTGGGCGCGTTCATATGCCAGACTGACCCGCTGGCCCCGTTAGCTCATCTGGCAGAGCCCCGGACTTTTAATCCGGTGGGGCGGGTTCGAGTCCCGCACGGGGCACTTCTCGGCTTGGTCGCAGCGATTGAAGAACTCTGAGGACGAGGCTGAGCTGTCGAGGAGGGGAAGTGCTCGCCACAGCAGTCGATTGGAGCGAGGTCACGGCAATCGCGACCTCGCTCTTGGCCATTAGCCTCCTGGGAGCGTTCGGGGCTGCGATATTCGCGGCGCAGCAGGTCCGAGAGACCCGTCGCAGCCGCGAGGCGCAGATGGCGGCAGAGTTCTTTCGCAGGTGGGACGAGGACGCACTGGTGGAGACACGCCGACTGGTTGCGCAGTTCAAGTCTGGTGAGGATCTGTCCAGGGCGTTTCCCGCGTACGTCGCTGCCAACGCGCCCGAGGCCTACGTGCTCTACCGGGAGCTGGACTACTTCGAGCAACTGGCCGCGCTCGAGAGCCTCGGCGCCTTCGATTTCGAGCTGATCAAGCGGCTGCTGGGGCCCACGCTGATAGATCGTTGGGAGATGTGGAGGCCTGCGCTGCAGTCCGTCCACGGGCCGGGGGTGTACCCGTTCTTCGAAGGCCTCGTCGAGAAGCTGAGGCGCGAGCTGGACGATCCGCGCCACCCCGGAGGTTGACCACCCAAACGATCGTGCGCCGTCCACCTGCCGAGCGGCGGCCTAGGAGTTCTCTGCGCGGCTTTCGAGCAGTGCGACCACCTGCTCGTCGGATACCGGCGAGAAGTCGTCGTACCACATGCCCACTCCGAGCAGGCGGGAAGGCACGCTCACGCATACCACCTCGTCGGCCTCGTCGGCGAGCATCTGCAGCGGCTCGCGGGCGCCGACCGGCACACCGACGACGACCCGCCGCGCGCCCGCCGCGCGCACCGCCCGGATCGCCGCCAGCACCGTCAGTCCCGTGGCCAGCCCGTCGTCGACGATGATCACGACCCTCCCCTCCAGAGACGTGCGCGAGCCTCCCTTGCGATAGCGCTCCACACGACGGCGCAGCTCGCGCGACTCGCGCTGAAGCGTCGCGTCGAACATCGCGCGCGTCATCCCCAGCATCTCGGCCGAGCGCTGGTCAAACACGCCGCTCCCGTCCTCGGCGACGGCCCCCACCGCCAGCTCGGGGTTGCCCGGCGCCCCGAGCTTGCGCACGGCAAGGATGTCAAGCGGCGCGCGCAGCGCGCTGGCCACCTCGACGCCGACCGGCACGCCGCCCCGCGGCAGCGCGACGACCACGGGCTGCTCGTCCGCCAGCGCGGCCAGCCGCGCCGCCAGCTGACGTCCGGCATCGCGACGATCGGCGAACTGCATGCCTCCAGGATGACCGGCTCGCCACCGGCGGCGCGATTAGTCGAGCTCGATCGCGCGGATCGCGTGCTCGTCGGGCAGTTTCCCGAGGATCTGCCACAGGACCTGGCGCTCGTCGTCCTGCTCGCGCTGCAGGTCGTTGAGCAGCAGGCGCGCCGCCGTGTACGTGATCTTCATCTGCGGGGCCGTGAGCGGAACCGTCAGCGGGTGCTCGCCGTCCGGTTGCGCATCGAGCCGCTTGAGCACGTCGCGCGCGAGCCGGCGGATCTGTTCCTCGTGCGCCTCGTCTGAGATCAGCAGGCGCAGCGCGCTGGCCGCGACCGACACCTCCTCGCGATCGAGGAACAGGTGATAGGCCGTCTCCGGATCCTCGGCATCGTCGTCCATCGATGCCAACCGTATAGGACGCACTACCCTTACGCGCGGCCTATGACGCCAGACTGGCAAGCCGAGGGAATGCTCGACGGGCTCGGCTCGGACGCACGCGCCGGCCGCGTCAAGCTGCTCGATCTGCTGCACGAGAGCGGCTTCGGCACCGACCAGCTCAAGGAGGCGATCGCCGAGGGCCGGCTCGCACTGCTGCCGGTCGAGAGCGTGCTGATCGGCGAGCCTCGCTACACGGCCGCACAGTCGGCAGAGCTCGCAGAGGTCGACGAGCCGTTCCTGCTCGAGCTGACGGACGCGCTCGGCCTGCCGGTCCCGGCGCCCGACGAGGTGCTCTTCGGCCAGGAGGACGTCGAGGCGATGCGCGCGTTCGGGCGCTTCAGGGAGGCCGGTCTCCCCGAAGACGGCCTGCTGGAGCTCGCACGCATGCTCGGGGACGCGATGGTGCCACTCGCCGAGGGCATCCGCAGGCTCGTCGGCGAGGCGCTTCCGCGCCCCGGGGACACCGAGCACGACCTCGGGCTTCGCATCGAGCGGGCGGCGCTCGACCTGCGCCCGCTGCTCAGCCCGCTGCCGAACTACGCGCTTGCCATCCAGCTGCGCGAGCTGGTGCGGCGCGATGTCGTGGGCGGGGCCGAGCAGGCGTCCTGGCCGCTGGCGGGAGCCCAGCCCACGGCTGTCGCGTTTGCCGACCTGGTCGGCTTCACCAGGCTCGGCGAGCGCGTGCCGGGCGAGGAGCTCGCGAAGTTGTCAGCGCGCCTGTCGGGCGCCGGACGCCAGGTGGCCAAGCCGCCGGTGCGCTTCGTCAAGACGATCGGCGACGCGGTGATGCTCGTCTCGCCACAGCCCTCGCCCCTGGTGGGCGCGATGCTCACGCTCGTCGACACCGTCGAGGCCGACGAGGAGCTCCCGTCGCTGCGCGTGGGCATCGCATACGGACAGGCGATCAACCGCTGGGGGGACTGGTATGGGCGGCCAGTGAACATCGCCAGCCGGATCACCGCCCGCGCGCGGCCCGGAACGGTGCTCGCCACGCGCGCCGTGCGCGACGCGACCGGCGAGGACTACTCGTGGTCGCGCGCCGGCTCGCGCAGCTTCAAGAACGTCAGCGAACGGATCTCACTGCACAGGCCCCACTTCAAAGGCGCGCGCGACCCGGTTGACCGGCGCGGGTAGCATCTTGCGCCGGAGGCCTACCAATGAGCGAACCACGCGCGACGCTGGTGAAGTGGATGAGCATCACCGACGCCAACAACGCCGGGCGGATTCACGGCGGCACGGTGATGAAGCTGTGCGATGAAGCGGCCGGGCTGGCGGCCATCAGGCACGCCCGCCAGCCGTGCGTCACCGCGGCCGTCGATCGCATGACCTTCCGCCACCCAGTGCAGGTTGGAGACGTGCTCACGCTGAGCGCAAGCGTGAACGCCGCCTGGCGGACCTCGATGGAGGTCGGGGTGCGCGTCCAGGCCGAGCACCCGTTCACCGGCGAGACGCGCCATACGAGCTCGGCCTACCTGACGATGGTCGCGATCGACGAGCATGGGCGGCCCGCTTCGGTTCCCCAGCTGCAGCCCGCGTCCGACGCCGATCGCCGGCGCGAGCGCGAGGCGCAGCTGCGGCGCGCGAACCGCCTCGCCGAGCGGGCCCAGATCAGAGATCACCGCGAGCGCGCTGACCTGGAGGCATGACGCGATGCCGGCCCGGAACGCGTATCTTCTTCACGACAGGAAGGGGAGCGCCAGATGAGCCGCGCCACGAGCAATCCATATGACGTGCGCGGGCGCACGGTGTTCATCACCGGGGCCGCGCGCGGGATCGGCGCCGGTGCCGCCGAGCGCCTGCACGCCAAGGGCGCGAACGTCTCGCTGGTCGGCCTGGAGCCCGAGCTCCTGGAGGAGTTCGCCGCGCGCCTCGGGCCCGACAGGGCGGCGTGGTTTGAGGCCGACGTGACCGACTTCGACGCGCTGCGCAGCGCCGTCGACGGGACCGTCGAGCGCTTCGGCGGTATCGACGTCGCGATCGCCAATGCAGGCCTCGCCTTCCTCGGACCGCTCGCGACAGCGCCGATCGAGGAGGTGGAGCGCACGCTCGCCGTCAACCTGCTCGGCGTGTGGCGCACCGACCGAGCGGTGATCGAGCAGATCGTCGCACGCCGCGGCTACCTGCTGAACATCGCCTCGCTGGCCGCCGTCACGCACGCGCCGATGATGGGCCCCTACGCGACCGCCAAGGCCGGCGTGGAGGCTCTGTCGGACAGCCTGCGCGGCGAGACCGCCCCGAGCGGAGCGCGGGTGGGCTGCGCGTACTTCGGCTTCATCGACACCGACCTCGTGCGCGCGAGCTACGCCCAGCCCTCGAGCGAAGCGCTCAACTCAGGTGTGCCCGGCTTCCTGCGCGACCCGGCGCCGCTGTCGACCGCGATCGACGCGATCGAGCGCGGCATCGAGCGGCGGGCGGCGCGCGTGTGGACCCCGCGCTGGGTGGGCGCGGCGATCGCGCTGGGCGGCGTCCTGCAGCCGCTGCTCGAACGCCTCGCCGCGCGCGACCCGGCTCGGCTCGTCGAGGCCATGCGCCTGGCCGACCCCGCCGAGCAGGAGCACGCGATGGATCCCCTGCTCGGCGTGTCGGCCGAGGCCGTGCGGCACCCCGCCCGGCGCTAGTCGTCGCCGTCGGCCAGGATCCGGTACAGCTCGCGCCGCGTGGTCGTAAGGACCTCGCGGGCCGCAGAGATCTGCGCGTCGCTCCCTGAGCGGATCACCTGGGTGAAGGCCGATGCGACCTCGCGCATCAGCCGGGCGAGCTGCACGGTCTGCTCGCTGACGTCGCCGCTCATCTGCTCCCACGGCGCCGGCTTGTCCTCGCCGCGCTGGGCGAGCAGCTCGCGACCGGCGTCGGTCAGGTGCAGCAGCTTGCGTCCGTCGGTCTCCTGCGCCCGGATCAGCCCTTCGTCTTCCAGCTGGGCGAGCGCCGGGTACACCGAGCCGGGGCTGGGACGCCAGGCGCCTTCGCTGCGCTCCTCGACCTCCTGCATGATCTGGTAGCCGTTACGCGGCTCCTCTGCGAGCAGCAGCAGCGCCGCCGTGCGAATGTCGCCACGGCGCGCCTTGCGACCTCCCCAGCGCGGACCGCCAGAGAACCCGGCGAACTCGAACAGCCCGCCGCCATGACGACCCTGGCCCCAGCGCCCGCCGCCGTGACGGTGCCGCCCTTCCTCAGATCCTTCACGGCCCCTGCCAGACCCGCGCCCGGCGCGTCCTCCGGACGCTCCGGTCATCGCGCTCCACAGGGCGCCGAGGTGATACGGCTCGCTGCATCCGCAGCGACCCTCGTCTCTCAAATCGATCGCGTGAGCGAACATCTGCAACTCCTATCGTGAGCTATCAAAGTAGTTACACGATATATCGTGTTCTCCCACGTTCTTCAAGCCCCCTCCGCCACCGGCGCGGGCCCCGCGCCGCCCGGGGATCGACGGCTAGTGCCTGAAGTGGCGGCGATCGGTCGCGATCATCGCCGCCGCGGCGGCGTCGACCGCCGCGACGACCTCCTCGTCGCGCACCGATCCGCCCGGCTGGATCAGCGCGCTCACCCCGGCGTCGATCGCCAGCTGCGCGCCGTCGGCAAAGGGGAAGTAGGCGTCCGAGGCAAGCGAGGAGCCGTCCAGCAGAGCCGGCTGGAAGCTCTGCGCCTTCTCGACGGCGATGCGCACGGCGTCGACGCGGCTCATCTGGCCGGCGCCGATCCCGATAGTCGCGCGCCCGCGGGCGATCACGATCGCGTTGGAGCGCACGTGGCGGCAGACCGTCCACGCAAACAGCAGGTCCTCCCAGCGCTCCTCGTCCGGGACCGCCCGGCTCATCACGCGCATCTGCTCGCGCGTCTCTGAGACGACGTCGCGGGTCTGCACGAGCTGGCCGCCGAGCACCGCCTTGCCTTCGACCTCGTGGCTGGGCGGCGGCCACTGGGCCAGCTCCAGCAGGCGCACGTTTTTTTTCGCCATCAGCAGCTCGCGCGCCTGCTCGTCGAAGCCCGGCGCGAGCAGCACCTCGATGAACTGCTGCGAGAGCGCGCCGGCAAAGTCGCCGTCCACCGGGCGGTTGACGGCGATCACGCCACCATAGGCGCTCTGGGGATCGCACGCGAAGGCGCGTTCGTAGGCCGCCTGGCCGCTGTCGCCCAGCGCACAGCCGCAAGGGTTGTTGTGCTTGACGATCGCGCACGCGGGCACATCGAACTCCTCGACCAGCTCCCGCGCGGCGCTCAGGTCGAGCAGGTTGTTGAACGACAGCTCCTTGCCGTGCAGCTGCGATACGCCTGCGAGCAAATGCGTCGGCGCCCCGACGCGCGCGTAGAAGGTTGCGCTCTGGTGCGGGTTCTCGCCATAGCGCAGATCGCTGACCTTCTCATACGCGTCTCGCCAGCTCGGCGGGAAGCCCTCGTAGGTGCGCAGCGCAAACCACGTCGAGATCGCCGCGTCGTAGCGGGCCGTGCAGGCAAACGCCTTCGCCGCGAGTCGTTTGCGCGTGGTCAGCGAGAGCGTCAGCGGAGCCTCGGCCCGGGCGGCCTCGCCGACCGCGGACCCGCGCAGCTCTGACAGCAGCGGCGAGTAGTCGTGAGGATCGACGACTGCGGCGGCGAACGCGTAGTTCTTGGCCGCGGCGCGAATCAACGTCGGCCCGCCGATGTCGATGTTCTCGATCGCCTCCGCCTCGCTCACGTCCTCGCGCGCGACGGTCTGCTCGAACGGGTACAGGTTGACGCACACGAGATCCACCTGCTCGATGCCCTGCTCGCGGGCCGCGCGCAGATGCTGATCGTCGTCGCGCCGCGCGAGCAGTCCCGCATACAGCCGCGGGTGCAGCGTCTTCACCCGTCCGTCCATGATCTCGGGAAACCCGGTGAATGCGTCGATCGGCCTGACCTCGATCCCGGCGTCGGCCAGCTCGCGCGCCGTGCCGCCGGTCGAGACGATCTCCACGCCCAGCTCGGCGAGCCCGCGCGCGAACTCGACGATCCCCTGCTTGTCTGACACCGACAGCAGCGCCCTGCGCAGCCGCACCTCGCCCGGAGCGGCACGCTCGATGCCGCCGCGCCGGCGCGAGCCGGTGATGCCGCCGCGCGCGTCCTCGTCGGGGGCGCCCGCCGCCGTGTCCTGTGCGCGCGCGAGCACGTCGTCGGCGGTCGTCAGATCCTGTTCGGCGGTCACCCTGAGAGCCTATCCGCCGCTCGCGACCTGTCGGGGATTCTCGCGGTTCACGCGCAGCTCTCCGCGTGCGTACGCTCGGACCGCCTCGGTCAGCAGCGCGTGCTCGAGCGGGCGCAGCGCGTCGTGCACGGCGTCGGGGTCGCGCTCTCCGTCAAGCTCTAGCGCGCGCTGGGAGATCACCGGCCCGGAGTCCACGCCGGCATCAACGAAGTGCACGGTTACGCCGAACACCTTCACGCCGTAGGCCAGCGCCTGCTCGATCGCGCGCACCCCTGGAAAGGCCGGCAGCAGCGACGGATGCACGTTGATCACCGCACCTGGGAAGCGCTGCAGGAACGGCTCGCCGAGCAGCTCCATGTAGCCCGCGAGCACGATCAGCTGCGCCCCGCGCGCTGACAGCCAGTCGGCCATCGCCGCGTCGCGCTCAGCGCGATCGGCGTATTCGGCGCGGGCGAACGTCTGAGCGCTCACGCCGCTGGCCTGCGCCCGGGCGAGCGCCGGCGCGTCGGCGGCGCTCGAGGCGACCGCCACCACGTCCACCTCGCGCCCGTGCACCGCGTCGAGCAGCGCCTGCAGGTTCGTGCCCGCCCCCGACACGAGCACGGCGATCGGCATCGGCGCGTCCACCGCCGCCACCATAGCGAGCGGCTCGTGTGACCCACCTCACACATATGTCCAATAGGTATGTAGACTCAAAGCCAGTGACAGGGCAGTGCCGCGAAGCCCCGCTTTGGGAGCGGTTCCGCGCCTCGTGGGGTATCGCACAGCTAAGCGAGGACGAGCAGACGGAGTGGCTAGAGCAGGAGGCTGAGCGTCAGTCCGAGAACGAAGCCCGCGAACGCGAAGCCGAAAACAGCTAGCGAAGTGCCTTGGGCTTGATCGGCTCCGCGAGGATGCGAGCAACGGCCCCCATCTCGATCACGTTGTCCCATCGCCCGTCCATGCCCGCATAGCGCATCAGGGCGACGTCGTCGGCGCGTACGCCAGTTCTGCCGACAACGGGCTTGGCAGCATTTCCCTCGTTGCGGTAGACATCCCCCACGCGGATCGTGTCGCCCGGCTCGGGGGCCACAAGGTAGCGACCATCGGGTTCATCTTTCCAGACCCAGAGCGGCAGCCGGAAGGCGAGTTTTCCGAAGTCCACGACCAGGGCCGCGAGCGTCCAAAGATCATCGGTCAGGACGTTTAGTTCATCCACGTCGATCGGGATGCTTTGAGCCGCCGGGTGACCCTTGCGACTCGCCTGGATGCGTAGAAGTTCGGGGGGCAGTACCCGGGCCGAGTCTGATCCCTCAAGATCGCCCACAGTCCAGTCGCCATGAGCCACGTCGGTACGGATCTCGTTTGCTTCCAAGACGCGCTTTTGGAGTCGCGCTGCGGCGAGCAGCTCGTCGTCTTGGAGATCTCCGGTGGTGCGGCAGAGGTTGAAGAACGAGTCCGCAACGTTCCTGGAACCGACATCGCCCAGCAACATCTCCACGGCTGCCGGAGGATGGGTGGTGTTCTCCGTTAGGTGACGAGCGATGAGCCGCCGCATGTGGGCGATCAGCTGGGAGAAAGCGACCACATAGCGTCCAATCGCGCGATACGCGGCGTCCTTTTCCGCGCTGTACTGCTCAAAGCTCATCTCCACCGTTCGCTACCCTCGCCCTAGATGACCGACAACGATCACGGCGCGGAGTCTACCCAGCAGACGCAGCCCAAAGGCATCGACCCGAAGACCGGCAAGCCCTACGAGCCGGTCGAGATCCCTGTCCCGAAGCGGAGCGCGTGGGATCGTCTGCTTGAGCGAGCCGAGCACACGCCGCCACCGAAGGACTAGCCAGCTGCGTGGGTGATCGACCTACATCAGTGCGGGAGGGACTACTGCTCGAACTGGGTCGCCATGGCTATTGCGACGCTTGGCTCACAGCCGAGGACCTGACCGGCGATGTAGGTGCTGACGAGATTACGGAGCTGGTCCTGCGGCGCGAGGGCTTTCTTGAGGAGGGGCGTGACATCGCCATGGTCAGTAGAAGGGCGTGGGACGAAGTGGCAGGCATGGTAAGCGACTGGCTGTTTGATCCACGCGGGCGCGGAGTCAAGTCCGGGCTTCCGCGTTGAGAGACTTCTGCGCCCCTAGACCTGAGCGCGCTTGCCCTCGGCGGCACGGTCGAGCAGCTGCGAGAACAGCGGTACACCCCGCGTTTCGCGCTCGCGCTGCGCGTTGTGTCGCCACGAGTACTCGTCAAGGTAGGACTGTAGGTAGCGCGGTGAGACCTTCTTGTAGGCGCCCCGCATTCCCGTCTTCATGTTGCCGAACGCGCCCTCGATGGTGTTCGTGTAGGTGTCTCCGCGCACGTAGAGCCCTGCCGAGTGGTTGATAACGCGGTGGTCTAGGAACTGCCCATGTAGCGGCTTATAGGCGGGCCAGTCGTCCGTGAAGATGATCGAGGATGGGTTGACGTTCGCAAGCACCGCTCTACTAACCGGAGCGCCACGGCGAGAGGCGATCACGCGGAAGCGAATGCGGCCGCCGCGCTCGACCATCCCGAGAATCGTCGGCTTGGCCTCACGGTAAGCAGCGGCCTCAAAGCGATCCATTGGTACGCGTGCTTTGCCGCCCCATGAAGTCTCGTCAATCTCAACGTCGCCCGACAGCGGCTCGCCGTCGTCGCCCATCAGCGTCCGAATCCGCTTCATCATCTTGTGGGCCTGCTTGTAGGTGACGCCCAGCTCGCGCTCCATCTGCTTCGCGGAGATCCCGCAGCGAGTGCTAGCCATCAGGAACATCGCGTAGAACCACAGGTGCAGCGAGGTAGACGACCGCTCGAAGATCGTGCCCTTCTGCGGATGGATATGCAGCCCGCAGGTATCGCAGGTGTAGGACGCCCGCGTTTTCGTCCGGTGGAACTTGCGCTCGCGCTCACAGCGGGGACAGTGCGCGTGGTGCCCGTCGGGAGCGAAGCGGTCACGCCAGAGCTGGTCTAGGCAGGCGGCATCATCCGGAAACAGGCGCGTGAACTCCATCGTCGAGAAGTCCGATTCGGACGACTTGCGGCGGACTGGGTTGTTGCGATCTCTGGGGGCTCTGTTGGGCATGCATCTATTATACATACCTTCCGGACATAAGTGTGACCCACCTCACACGAGCACGTCCAGGACGCTGTTTGACTCGAAAGCGACGCTGTCAACGACCCATCAGGGGGGTAGACATGCTCACAGCGATCCTGGTCACACTGATCATCGTGGGGGCCTTCGCCTACGCGCAGCGGTCCGGGCGCGTCGGAAAGACGATAGTCCGCCACCCGTACAACAACATCTACACCGACGCTCCCGGCGCACGCCAGGAGGACACCTCCTAGACGCTCCCGGCCGGCCGGCGAATCGTCCGGTCGGCCGGTCTGGCGCACAACGTCGGCGGCTCGCGCGCGGCCTTCGGATAGGGTGCTCGGCGAAAGACATGACCGGCCGGATGATCGACAGCGCAGGGGGGTTCGGATGTTGGGATTTAGTCATCGCACGGTGAAGATCGCGCTGGCCGTCCTTGCGGCGGGCGGCCTGGCGGCGAGCGCCGGGGCGAGCACGGTGAAACCCGGCCCCGTCAAGGGCGCCACCTACAGAGGCGAAGTCCACCACACGCTCGTCACGATCAAGGTGGCGAGCAACGGCAAGACGGCCACGGCGACGATGCCGTCCATCCCCGGCTACTGCGAAGGAGGCAGCGGCCCCGAGACGCCGCACCCGACGCCCGGGTCGATCACGCACGGCGCGCTGAAGGCGACGATCACGTTCACCTCGCGCGGCTCGAGCAAACCGTTCGCCACGGCGCTCATCAAAGGGACGTTCCTCGGCAGGTCGTTCGACGGCAGCGAGAAGTCGACGTTCAAAGCGTCGTCGGCGTGCAACGGCCAGGAAAGCTTCCTGGCGACGCACGCCAAATAGCGCCGGCCAAGCGCGCGCTCAGACTCCGACGAGCGGGGCGGGGCGCTCCTCGAGCGCATACTTGCCGTTGGCCTCGCCGGTGCCGTCGAGCGGGTAGCGCCCGCTGAAGCAGGCGTCGCAGTGCGTCGCGGGCGTGGCGCGCACCGCCTCATACACGCCGCCAAGGGACAGGTAGTGGAGCGAGTCGCAGCCCAGCTCGGCGGCGATCTCCGCGGTCGTTCTGCCGTGGGCGATCATCTCCTCGCGCGTGGACATGTCGATCCCGTAGTGGCAGGGGTGCTTGATCGGCGGAGAGGAGATGCGCATGTGGATCTCGCTGGCACCGGCGTCGCGCAGCATCTGCACGATCTGGCGCGTCGTGTTGCCGCGCACGATCGAGTCGTCGACGACGACCAGCCGCTTGCCCGCCACGACCTCCGGCAGTGGGTTGAACTTGAGGCGCAGCCCGTGCTTGCGCAGCTCCTGTCCGGGCGCGATGAACGTGCGCGCGACGTAGCGGTTCTTGACGAAGCCGTCGTCCTGGGGCAGGCCGGCCGCACGCGCCAGGCCGCGGGCCGCGGGGTTGCCGGAGTCCGGGACCGCGATCACGATGTCCGCATCCACCGGCGCCTCGCGCCACAGGATCTCGCCCATGCGCCCGCGCGCCACCTGCAGCACCTGGTCGTTCATGCGCGAGTCCGGGCGCGCGAAGTAGATGTACTCGAAAATGCAGAACGCGTGCCTGGCGTCGGGGGTGACCACCCGGCTCTCCAGCCCGTGCTCGCCAAGCGTCACGACCTCGCCGGGCGCCACGTCGCGCACGAAGCGCGCGCCGATGATGTCAAACGCGCACGACTCGCTCGCGAAGCAGTGGCGCGGCTGCTCGTCGCGGCCCTCGGGCGCGAGCGCGCCGATCGCCAGCGGGCGCAAGCCGTGCGGGTCGCGGAAGGCCACCACGCGATCCTTTGTCATCGCGACGATCGAGAAGGCGCCGCGCAGGCGCGGCAGCACGTCGGCGATCGCGTCCTCGATGCGATCGGCCGGGTGCGTGGCGATCATCGCGGCGATGATCTCCGAGTCCGAGGTGGAGCTGAACGTCACCCCGCGCGCGAGCAGCTCCTCGTGCAGCTCGACCGCGTTGATCAGGTTGCCGTTGTGGGCCAGCGCGACCTCGCGCCGGGAGCCGTTGGTGCCCTCCGAGCGCTGCACCGGCTGGGAGTTCTCCCAGGCGTTCGAGCCGGTCGTCGAGTAGCGCACGTGCCCGATCGCCAGCTCGCCCGCGAGCGTGCGCAGGTCGTTCTCGCTGAAGACCTGGCTGACCAGGCCGAGCTCGCGGCGCGTGATGATGTGGCCGCCGCGATCGGCCGCCGCGATGCCGGCCGACTCCTGGCCGCGATGCTGAAGCGCGTAGAGCGCGAAGTAGGACAGCCGCGAGACGTCGTGACCGGGCGCGTATATGCCGAAGACACCGCACTCGTCGCGCGGTCCATCGCGGTCATCCGACACGACCTCCCCGGCCGCTGCGCCAGCCATCGCGAGTCTCACGCTATCACGCTGCCGAGCGCTTGATGGGCCGCCGCGAGCTCTCCGAGCGTCGCGCGGACGGTCTCGCCGGCGCGCTCGATCTTCAGCTCCTCGCCGCCCACGGCACCGATCATCTGCACCGCGACGCGCCGCGACAGCTCGCTCAGCGCGTGCTCGCGGCCGCTGACCACAAAGCCGCCACAGCCCTCCCCGAACAGGGCCACGTCGAGCGGCGCGCCGGGGAGAAGATCGCCGTCCAGCGACACCTCCGCCCCCAGCTCGCCCGCCAGGCAGCACTCGGCGAGCGCCACCGCGAGCCCGCCCTCGGCGATGTCGTGGGCGCTCAGCAGCGCGCCCGTCCTGACCGCGTCGCGCAGCGCGAGCTGAGCCGCCCGGACGGCCTCGAGGTCGATCCGGGCCAGTCCGTCGGGCAGCTGCTCGCCGCGCAGCTTGGACAGCTCGCTGGCCGCCAGCGACGGCGCAAACGGGCCGACGAGGGCGATCGCGCATCCCGCGCTGTGAAAGCCCGCCGGCGCAGCCCGCCGGGCGTCGGGCAGCCGGCCGACCATGCCGATCACCGGCGTCGGGTAGATCGGCCCGTCGGGGCCCTCGTTGTAGAGCGACACGTTGCCGCCGACGATCGGCGCGCGCAGCGCGCGGCAGGCGTCCCCGAGGCCGCGCACGGACTCGCTCAGCTGCCAGGCGACGTGCGGCTTCTCGGGGTTGCCGAAGTTCAGGTTGTTCGTCGTGCCCAGCGGCTCGGCCCCGACGCATGCGAGGTTCGACGCGCACTCGAGCACCGCGGCGACGGTCCCGGTGTAGGGATCCGCTGCGACGCGCCTACCGTTGCCGTCGATGCTCGCGGCCAGCGCGCCGCCGTCGGGGAGCGCGAGCACGGCGGCGTCGGCCTCCTCGGGACGGCGCACGGTGCGTGACTGGACGATCGCGTCGTAGCGCTCGAACAGCGCGCGGCGAGAGGCGATGTTGGGGCTGGCGAGCAGCGCGAGCAGGGTGTCGCGCGCGCAGGCGCCGGGCGCGATCGCCGCCGGCGCGGGTGGGTACAGGGCCCGCGCGGGCTTGGCCGGCTGCAGGTCGTACAGGGGGCACTCGTCGACCAGCCCGGACACCGGCATGTCGCCCAGCACGCGCTCGCCGTCGAGCACGCGCATGCGGCCGCTGTCGGTGACCTCGCCGATCGACGCCCCGTTGACCTCCCAGCGCTCGCACAGCTCGAGCACCGCCGTGAGGTCGGCCGGCTGCACGACGCACAGCATCCGCTCCTGGGACTCTGAGACCATCACCTCGAACGGCTCCATCCCGCGCTCGCGCAGCGGGACCCGGCCGACGTCGAGGTCAATCCCGACCCCGCCCTTCGCCGCCATCTCGCTCGCCGCGGAGGTCAGCCCGGCGGCGCCGAGGTCCTGCAGCGATACGACCAGCCCGCGCGCGAGCAGCGCCAGCGAGCACTCGAGCAGCTTCTTCTCCTCGAACGGGTCGCCGACCTGGACGGTCGGTCGCCTGTCGTCGCCCGCGCCGCTCCCGCCGAGCTCGGCCGAGGCGAGCACCGAGGCGCCGCCGATCCCGTCGCGCCCGGTGCTCGCGCCGAACAGCACGACGAGGTTGCCGACGCCGGCGGCCGCGCTGCGCACGAGGCTCTCGCGCGGCGCGAGCCCGAGCGCCATCGCGTTGACCAGGCAGTTGTGCTCGTATGGGCCCTCGAAGTAGACCTCGCCGCCGACCGTCGGAACGCCGATCGAGTTGCCGTAGTGGCCGATTCCCGAGACCGCGCCGTCGAGCAGGTAGCGCGCGCGCGCGCTGCCCAGCTCGCCGAAGCGCAGCGAGTCGAGCACCGCGATCGGCCGCGCGCCGAGCGCGAAGATGTCGCGCAGGATGCCGCCCACGCCGGTCGCCGCCCCCTGAAAGGGCTCGACGGCGCTCGGGTGGTTGTGGGACTCGACCTTGAACGCGCACGCCAGCCCGCCGCCCACGTCGACGGCGCCGGCGTTCTCGCCCGGGCCCATCACCACGTGCTCGCCCTCGGTCGGCAGCGTGCGCAGCAGGCGCCTGGAGTGCTTGTAGGCGCAATGCTCGCTCCACAGCAGCGAGTACATCGCGAGCTCGACCTGGTTGGGCGGGCGCCCGCCCTGCTGCTCGCGGACGAGCTCGTACTCGGCGGCGGTGAGCCCGAGCGCGATCGCGTCCTGCACGGTCGGCGCGGCGACGGCCTGGGCGTTCACGTGGCTCCCGCCGTCGCACGGCTCGCCGTCGCGGCGCGCATCGACTCGAACACCGCGAGGCCGTCGACCGAGGGGCCGATCAGCGTGTCGACCGCGTGCTCGGGGTGGGGCATCAGACCGAAAACGTTGCCGGCCTCGTTGCAAACGCCCGCGATGTCGCGCAGCGAGCCGTTGAAATTGTGCCCGGGCGCGTAGCGCAGCACGATCTGGCCGCGCTGGGCCAGCGCGTCGAGCGTCGCCTCGTCGGCGTAGTAGCGCCCCCACGCGTGCTTGACGGGGATGCTCAGCGTGGCGCCCGGCGCGCACGCGCCGGTGAACGCGGTGTCGGGCCGCTCCACGAGCAGGCGCACCTGGCGGAACGTGAAGCGGCGGTTTGCGTTGCCGAGCAGCGCGCCCGGCAGCAGTCCCGCCTCGCAGAGCACCTGAAAGCCGTTGCAGATGCCGAGCACCAGGCCGCCCTCGCGCGCGAACGCGATGACCGACTCCATCGCCGGCGCGAAGCGCGCGATCGCGCCGGCGCGCAGGTAGTCGCCGTAGGAGAAGCCGCCGGGGATGACGATCGCGTCGGCGCCGCGCAGGTCGCGCTCGGCGTGCCAGATCAGCTCGGCCTCGCCGACCCGCCGCGCCGCGCCGAGCGCGTCGACCTCGTCGCAGGAGCCGGGAAACTGGATGACGCCGAACTTCACGCGCGATCAGGCGTCGCCGTCGAGGAGCTCGACGTCGTAGTCCTCGACGAGCGGGTTGGCGAGCAGCTTCTCGCACATCGCCTGCAGCTCGGCGGGGTCGGGCACGTCGAGCTCGACCAGCCGCCCGACGTGCACGTTGGCGACCCCGTCGAAGCCGAGCGCCGGCAGCGCCCGCTCCACGGCCTCGCCCTGCGGATCGAGGATGCCCGCCTTCGGGCGAATCAGCACGCGGGCTCTCACGCCACCGCTACGCCGGTGCGCGCGAGCCACTCGCCGAATGGCTCGCCGGTGAGGAGCTCGTAGGCCTGTACGTAGCGCTCGCGCGTGCCGGCCACGACGTCATCGGGGAGCGCCGGCGCGGGCGGGAGCTTGTCCCAGCCGCTCGCCGCCGCCCAGTCGCGCACGTATTGCTTGTCGAAGCTCGGCTGGGCACGCCCCGGCTGATACCCGTCGGCCGGCCAGTAGCGCGAGGAGTCGGGCGTCAGCGCCTCGTCGCCGACGACCAGCTCGCCGCCGGCGTCCAGCCCGAACTCGAACTTCGTGTCGGCGAGGATCACGCCGTGCTCGCGCGCGTGCTCGGCGGCGTAGGAATAGAGCTCGAGCGAGACGTCGCGCACGCGGCCCATCAGCTCGGCGTCGCCCACGAGCTTCTCTGCGCGCTTCAGGTCGATCGCCTCGTCGTGGCCGTCGTCGGCCTTCGTGCTCGGGGTAAAGATCGGCTCGGGCAGGCGCTCTGACTCGCGCAGCCCGGCGGGGAGCGCGACGCCGGAGACGCTGCCCGTCGCCTGGTAGTCCTTCCAGCCCGATCCGGTGATGTAGCCGCGCACGACGCACTCCACGGGAAGCATCTTCAGCCTGCGCACGACCAGCGCGCGACCGAGCGCCTCCTCGGGCACGCCCTCGACGGTCGAGAGCATGTGGTTGGCGACGATCCCGGCCGTCCTTTCAAACCAGAACACCGATAGCCCCGTGAGCACCTTGCCCTTGTCGGGGATCGGGGTCGGATGGACCGCATCGTAGGTCGAGATGCGGTCGCTTGCGACCATCAGCAGCTGGTCGTCGTCGCCGGGTTTGTCGGCCTGCGCGAGCTCGTACATCTCGCGCACCTTGCCGCTCGCGATCAGGGGCAGGTCGGCTAGCGCGGTCATCGCCCGCTTGACTCTAGCGAGCCGCCCCCCGGCAGCAGGCCGCAGCGCTCAGGCGATCGCGTCCAGGCGCGCGATGATCTCGTGCGCGTGGCGCACGTAGTGTGAGTAGTCGAATATCGCGTCGAGGTCGAGCTGCTTGGTGCGCGGGTCGCTACGCAGCAGGTCGCGCAGCGATGCCTCGTCGTCCCATGCGCGCTGGGCGAGCTCCTGGACGATGCGATAGGCCTCGTCGCGCGTGTCTCCGCGCTCGATCAGCGCCAGCAGCACGGCTCCGGAGAACAGCGCGCCGCGGGTCAGCTCGAGGTTCACGCGCATCCGCTCGGCATCGATGATCAGGCCGCGCACGAGCGAGATCGCGGAGTGCTGTGAGTAGTCGAGCAGCGTCGTCGAGTCGGGCAGCACGATCCGCTCGACCGAGGAATGGGAGATGTCGCGCTCATGCCAGAGCGCGACATCCTCGAGCGCCGCCTGGGCGTTTGCGCGCAGCACGCGCGCCAGGCCGGAGATCTGCTCGCTCTTGATCGGGTTGCGCTTGTGCGGCATCGCCGAGGAGCCCTTCTGCCCGGCGCGAAACGGCTCCTGGGTCTCGCGCACCTCGGTGCGCTGCAGGTGGCGCAGCTCGGTCGCCAGGCGCTCGAGACCCGCGCCGGCGAGCGCGATCGCGCCGAGCAGCTCGGCGTGGCGATCGCGCGCGATGACCTGCGTCGAGACGTCCTCGCACCCGAGGCCCAGCCGCGCGAGCACGCGGCGCTCGTACTCGGGACTGGTCGCCGCGTAGGTGCCCACGGCGCCCGACAGCGCGCCGACCTGCGCCTGGGCGAAGGCGCGCTCCAGGCGCACGCAGTTGCGGTGCGCCTCGAAGGCAAAGCCGGCGAGCTTGACGCCGAACGTGGTCGGCTCGGCGTGCACGCCGTGGGTTCGGCCGACGGACAGCGTGCCCGCGTGTTCGCGTGCGCGCGCCGCGAGCACGCCGACCAGCTCGCGCGCACCAGCGACGACGATCTCGCCGGCGGCCCGCAGCTGGAGCGCGAGCGCGGTGTCGAGCACGTCTGAGGAGGTCAGCCCGAAGTGGATCCAGCGTCCGGCCTCGCCGGCCGAGTCGCCCAGCACGTCGACGAACGCGGCCACGTCGTGGTCGGTCGTGCGCTCGCGCTCGTTGACCGCCTCGACGGTGAACGTCGCCGCGCGGATCGCCTGCAGCTCGGCGTCGCTCGGCCCGTGCTCGCCGAGCAGCCCCGGCAGCTCCTCGCACGCCGCCAGCTCGACCTCGCGCCACGCTTCCATGCGAGCCTGGTCGGTCCACAGACGACCGAGCTCGGGGCGGGTGTAGCGGGGGATCACTTCTATCGATTATGGCCGCCTGCCGGCGGCGGGGGTGGGAAGGCGCGCTGCGGCCGGGCGGCTGATGTGCTGGCTTGCGGGGGCAGCGCGGCTCCCGGCGCTACAGCCCGAGGATCTGGGCGGCGAGGATCGCCGCGTTGCGCGCGTTGTCCAGGCCGACGCACGCGACGGGCACGCCCGGGGGCATCTGCACGATCGAGAGGATCGCGTCCAGGCCGCCGGCCGCGGTCAGGCGACCGGACAGCGGCACGCCGATGACGGGGATGTCGGTGTGCGCCGCCACCGCGCCGGGCAGCGCGGCGGACACGCCCGCGCCGGCGATGATCACGCGCAGCCCGCGCGCGCGCGCGCCCTTTGCATAGTCGGCGACGACGTCGGGTTCGCGATGGGCGGACATCACGCGCACCTCGTGCTCGATCGCGCGCTCCTCGAGCTCGCTGGCCGCTTTTCCCATCTTCTCCATGTCGCTCTCGGAGCCCATCACGATGCCCACGCGCGGGCCCTCGACGTCGAACTCCTCGAGCTGGGCCTGCGCCTCGGCCTCGGCGCGGGGGTCGGGCACGAGCGAGATCGCCGACCCGGGGTCGCCCCGGCTGTGCTGGCCCGAGGGCCCGCCCTCCTGGCCAGCCTCTGCGGGGCCGTCGTGCGACCGCGGTGTCCCCCCGTCAGCGCTCATCGTCTGCGCGCCAGCATACGCCGCGCCCCGGAGGGCGCTCGCGCCTCGCGGTTGGCCGAGCCGCTCGCGGCGCCGCTCAGAGCGAGGCGATGAAGTCCTCGATCGGGATCGCGGCGAGCGTCTCATAGCGGCCGGTGCCGCGCGAGCCGAGCTCCAGCGACACGCGCGCCATCGTGGCCTCGTCGGGCGCCTCGACGATCGAGATGAAGTCCACGTGCCCGAGCGTCGCCCACTGGTCCTTTACGACCGCGCCGAGCTGCTCGACCTCCTTGTTGACCTCCTGGATGCGCTGCGGGTTGTTCTTGACGGTCTGCACCCCCTCGGGGGTCAGGGTCGAGAGCATGACGTAGGTGGGCATGGAAGCTCCTCAATCGTCGTGGGCGCGCACCGTCTGGCGCGCGCAGCGTCGTTGTATCGCATCCGCGCGGATGGCGCGAACGAAGGAAGACCGGTGCCCAAGACAGGGGCACCGGTCTTCAGAGCCCGACTCGCTATGCGGGAATGTTGAAGGCGATCCCTCGAACAGTGCACGCAGTTGGATCTGGGCCCGTCTTCACGAACGCATCGATGAGGGCCACTTCATGGGGTGCCGCAATCGATGCATTGAGGTGCGCGATGTTTGTCAACGGCGCGGCCACGTTGCTGGAGAGGGTGGCGATCCCCAACCCAGACGGACTGAGTTCGACGTCTCTGATCGGTTCCTGCACGGCGCTCGGCGCTTTCCCGGACTTGTTTTCTTCATCGGTGAGCACCATGCCTGACTCGGCATGCGAACCAGCCGGAGCAGCGGCTTCGATGATGCTGAAGTTGGCAAACACGTTCAAGCACACCAATCTCGCGGAGATCCCGCCGAGCGTGAAGATAGATGCCGTTTCGCTTTCGAAAAGCCCGGGTGTTTTCAGCGTCAGGTTGAACTTGACCGCTTTCTGCGGCTGCCCCGGTGCGCCTTCTTTGCCGTTGGTGCCGTTGATCCCGTTCGTGGTCACGTTCGTCCCGTTCGTGCCGTTCGTGCCGTTCGTCCCGTTCGTGCCGTTCGTGCCGTTCGTGCCACCGGGACCGGCTGTATTCCAGGACAGTTTGCTCTCGCCCTTCGTGCATTTTGGCGCTTTGGTGAAGATGCGGGCCGTGCCGCTGTTCTTTTTCAAGCACGCATAGATGGTCCCCGCCTGCGCTCGCGGGGCCACGGCTAATAGCGTGAGCAGCAGCAGGGCTCCCGTCGCGGCGAGCACGGCCGTTCGACGGGTGGTGAGTAGCGCGGACATGTGAATCAGTGCCTCCAATTTGGTGGTTGGCATCCGTGTCGATGGCGTCCCTGCCTTGGTCGCTTCCTGCAGCGACAGATGAACCCCTCCCCTGGTCGTGGCATCGTCGCACCCGCGGCGAGCCATTGCGTAGCGGCACGCGCGTGGTGCAAGACGGCGCCCAGCCGAGTTCGACTGGCGCCAGCTGGCCGGCGCTCAGGCCGCCGCCGCTTCGCGGTCCGCAGCCTCTAGGGCGAGCTCGCCGGCCACCACATCCACGGTGACCGACTGGCCTTCGCGCAGCTCGCCCTTCAGGAGCGCCAGCGCGAGGCGATCGGCCAGCTGCTTCTGGATCACGCGCTTCAGCGGGCGCGCCCCGTAGGTCGGGTCATAGCCCATGTTCGCGAGCAGCTGGCGAGCGTCGTCGGTGAGCGTGACCTGCACGCCGCGCTCGGCCACGCGCTTGATGACCTCGTCGACCTGCAGGTCGACGATCTCCGCGATCTGCGCGCGCGTGAGCGCGTGAAAGCGCACGATGTCATCCAGGCGGTTGACGAACTCCGGCTTGAAGTACTGCAGCAGCTCGGTGCGCAGGCGCGCGTCGTCGCCGGGGTCATAGGCGTCCTCGACCTCGGCGCTGCCGACGGGCAGGTTCGAGGTCATGATCAGCACGGTGTTCTTGAAGTCGACCGTGCGGCCCTGGCCGTCTGTCAGGCGGCCGTCGTCCATCACCTGCAGCAGCGCGTTGAACACGTCCGGGTTGGCCTTCTCGATCTCGTCGAGCAGCACGACCGTGTAGGGACGGCGGCGCACGGCCTCGGTCAGCTGACCGCCCTCTTCGTAGCCGACGTAGCCCGGGGGCGCGCCGACGAGGCGCGAGACCGAGTGTTTCTCCATGTACTCGCTCATGTCGATCCGCACCATCGCGTCCTCGGAGTCGAACATGAACTCGGCGAGCGCGCGCGCCAGCTCGGTCTTGCCGACGCCGGTCGGGCCGAGGAACAGGAAGCTGCCGATCGGTCGGCTCGGGTCCTGCAGGCCGGCGCGCGAGCGGCGCAGCGCCGTGGCGACCGCATCGATCGCCGCGTCCTGGCCGACGACGCGCTCGTGCAGGCGCTCCTCCATGTGGACGAGCTTCTCCGTTTCGCCCTCGAGCAACCGGCTCACCGGGATGCCCGTCCAGCGCGCGACGACCTCGGCGACGTCGTCGGCGTCGACCTCCTCTTTGAGGAACACCGGCGCCTCGCCGCCGCGCTCGCGCTCCTGGGATTCGGATTCGGCGACCTTGCGTTCGAGCTCGGGGATCTCGCCGTAGCGCAGCTCGGCGGCGCGCTGCAGATCGGCCTCGCGTTCGGCGCGCTCCATCTCCACGCGCGCGGCGTCGAGGCGCTCCTTCGTCTCGGAGATGCCGGCGATCGCGCGCTTCTCGGCTTCTCCACTGCTCGGTCATCTCGCGCTCGCGCGCTTCCAGCTCTGAGACCTCTGCTTCGATCGCCTTACGCCGCTGCTTGGCGGCGTCGTCCTTCTCCTTGCGCAGCGACGTCGAGCTCGATCTTCAGCTGCATGACGCGCCGTTCGACCTCGTCGATCTCGGTCGGCAGCGAGTCGATCTCGATGCGGATCTTCGACGCCGCCTCGTCGATCAGGTCGATCGCCTTGTCGGGCAGGAAGCGGTCGGCGATGTAGCGGTCAGACAGCGTCGCGGCGGCGATCAGCGCGCTGTCCTGGATGCGCACGCCGTGGTGGACCTCGTAGCGCTCCTTCAGCCCGCGCAGGATCGCGATCGTGTCCTCGACGCTCGGCTCGCCGACCATCACCGGCTGAAAGCGCCGCTCCAGCGCGGCGTCCTTCTCGATGTACTTGCGGTACTCGTCGAGCGTCGTCGCGCCCACCGCGCGCAGCTCGCCGCGCGCCAGCATCGGCTTGAGCAGGTTGGAGGCGTCGACCGATCCCTGGGCCGCGCCGGCGCCGACGATCGTGTGCAGCTCGTCGAGGAACAGGATGATCGTGCCCTGCGCCTCCGCGACCTCCTTCAGCACGCCCTTCAGCCGTTCCTCGAACTCCCCCCGGTAGGCGGCGCCGGCGATCAGCGCGCCCATGTCCAGGGCGATCACGCGCCGGTCGCGCAGCGACTCGGGCACGTCCTTGGAGACGATCCGCTGCGCCAGGCCCTCGACGATCGCCGTCTTGCCGACGCCCGGCTCGCCGATCAGCACCGGGTTGTTCTTGGTGCGTCGCGAGAGGACCTGGATGACCCGGCGGATCTCCTCGTCGCGCCCGATCACCGGGTCGAGCTTGCCCTGCTCGGCGACCTCGGTCAGGTCGCGTCCGAAGCGCTCCAGCGGGCTCTGCTCCTCCTCGGGCTGGGCCTGCTGTGCCGGCGGTGCGCTGCTAGGCTGCCATCGTTGCGCCTCCGTCTGGTCGGGGGAAAGGCTTGGCGGGCGTCGGCGGCGCGCACGAGGTCGGTGGCCCCTCGGTAGGGCACGAGCTCGGCGCGGAAGGAGCGGCGCACCTCCTCCAGCTGCTCGGCCAGTCGACCTGCGCGCGCAGCGCCTGCCAGCTCGAGCTCCTCGATGCGCGCGTGCATGCCCTCGATCTCCGCCTCGAGGTCGAGCACGCGCTCGACGCCCGCGAGGTTCAGTCCCAGATCGGCCGTCATCTCCTGGATGCGGCGCAGCCGCTCACGTCCTCCTGAGAGTACAGGCGGGTGCCCTTGGGCGAGCGCTGCGGCTCGATCAGGCCGCGCGCCTCGTACATGCGCAGCGTCTGCGGGTGCATGTTCGCGAGCTCGGCGGCGACCGAGATCATGAACACGCCGCGGTCGGCCGGACGACCTCGACCGCGCGCGACGCTGCCTGGCCGAGGACCTGCGCGCCCTCGACGAGGACGTCCCTGTCGAACAGGCGCGCGCGGGGGTTGCCGTTCATCGTCTTGGCGAGCGCCTCGACCGCCTCGCTCTGTCGGGTCGAGCTCCTCGGGGACGTCGAGCACGAAGCGGTAGTGGATGTCGCCGCGCGCGGGACCGCTGCCGAGCTTCGGCGGGCCCTCGCCGCGCAGACGCTGGACCGCGCCCGTGCTTGGTGCCCGGTTCGACGCGCAGCGTCTTTGTGCCGTCGAGCGTCGGCACCTGCACCTCGGCGCCGCGCAGCGCCTCGGGGATCGTCAGCGGCACCTCGACCTCGAGGTTGTTGCCCTTGCGCTTGAACACCGGCGAGGGCGCCACGTGCGTGATCAGGTAGAGATCGCCGGGCGGGCCGCCGTCGCGCCCGGGCTCGCCCTTGCCGGCGAGCCGCATGCGGCTGCCGTCGCGCACCCCGGGCGGGATGTTCACGCGCAGGCGCTTGACCGTGCGCACGGCACCGGCGCCGTGGCAGGTCGGGCAGGGGTCTTCGATGATCGTTCCCGAGCCGCCGCACAGCGAGCAGGGCTGGGAGATCGAGAACATGCCCTGCCCCTGCGTCTCGATGCCGCGCCCCTCGCAGCGCGGGCAGACCTTCGGCGTCGTGCCGGGCTTTGCGCCGGTGCCGTGACAGGTGGGGCAGGTCGCGCGCATCGGCACCGACAGCGGGACCTGCGCGCCGGCGATCGCCTGGTCGAAGGAGATCGAGACCTGCGCCTCCAGGTCGGCGCCGCGCTGGGCGCGCGGTGTCGCTGCGCCGCCCGCGGTCCCCCGCGCGCGCCGGCCGAACAGGTTGGACAGGATGTCGCCCATCGTGGACGCGTCGAAGTCGAAGTTGCCGAAGCCGCCGAAGCCGCCGCCGGGCCCGGCGCCGGTGGCGAACGGGCCGGTGCCGCTGTCGTACTGGGCTTGCGCTTCTCGGGGTCGCCCAGCACGTCGTGGGCCTGCGAGATCTCCTTGAAGCGCTCCTCGGCGCTCTTGTCGTCGGGGTTGCGGTCGGGGTGGTAGCGTGCGCGCGAGCTTGCGGTAGGCCTTCTTGATCTCCTCGGCGGTCGCCTTGCTTGTCGACCCCGAGCGTCTTGTAGTAGTCGGGACGCGATGCCATCTGTCTGCTCCGGTGCTACGCGGCGACGACCACGCGCGCCGGGCGGATGACGTGGTCGCCCAGCCGGTAGCCCGGCTGGTAGACCTCCGCGACGGTCCCGCTCGCGGCGCCCGCCACCGGCTGCTGGGCCATCGCCTCGTGCAGCTCGGGATCGAACGGCTCGCCGACCGGCGAGAAGGACTCGATGCCGACGCGCGCGAGCGCGGCGCTCAGCTCCTCGCGCACGAGGCGCACGCCCGCCAGCAGCGGGTCGTCATTGCCGTTGTTCGCGCCGGCCTCGTCCAGCGCGCGATCGAGGTTGTCGAGCGCGGGCAGCAGCTCCTTGGCGAGCTTGGCGACGCCGCGCTCCTGGGCGAGCGCCGCGTCGCGCGCCACGCGCTTGCGGTAGTTCTCGAAGTCGGCCTGCGTGCGCTGGGCGAGCGCTAGGTACTCATCCCGCTGGGCCGCCGTGGCGACCAGCTCGTCGAGGTCGCCCTCGATCTCGGCCGCCTCGTGCGCGCCCGGCGCCGGCGCGGCGTCGCGGCCGGGCTCGCCGGCGCGCTTGCCGTTGGCGCCCTCGGCGCACGCGCCGCCAGAGGCGTCGCGCCCCGGCGCGTCATCCGCGCCGGGGCTGTCGTGCAGCGTGGGCTCGCTCGTGTCGCGGGTCATCGCGCCTCCTAGGGCTGCGGCTCGTCGACGACCTCGGCATCGACGACGTCCTCCTCGTCGGAGGCCTCGCCGCCGCCGGCGCTCGCGCCGTTGCCGTTTCCGCCGGCCGCCGTCTGCTCCTGGGCGCGCTGGTACATCGCCTCAGACACGGCGTGGAACGCCGTCTGCAGCGCCTCGGTCTTGGAGTTGATCGCGGCCGGATCCTCGGCCTCGAGCGCCTCGCGGACCTCCTTGATCGACTGCTCGATGCGCGACCTCGAGTCCGCGTCGACCTGGTCGCCCAGGTCGGCCAGCTGACGCTCGGCCTGGTAGGCGGCGTTCTCGCCGTTGTTGCGCGCCTCGGCCAGCTCGCGCGCCCGGCGGTCCTCCTCGGCGTGGGACTCGGCGTCTGAGACCATGTTCTTGATCTCCTCCTCGGAGAGGCCCGAGCCGGACTTGATCTCGATCTTCTGCTCCTTGCCCGTGCCGAGGTCCTTCGCCGAGACGTTGAGGATCCCGTTCGCGTCGATGTCGAAGGCGACCTCGATCTGCGGGATCCCGCGCGGCGCCGGCGGGATGCCGGTCAGCTGGAACTTGCCCAGCGACTTGTTGTAGGCGGCCATCTCGCGCTCGCCCTGCAGCACGTGGATCTCGACCGACGGCTGGTTGTCCTCGGCCGTCGAGAAGACCTCCGCCTTGCGCGTCGGGATCGTCGTGTTGCGCTCGATCAGCTTGGTCATCACACCGCCCTTGGTCTCGATGCCGAGCGTCAGCGGGGTAACGTCGAGCAGCAGCACGTCCTTGACGTCGCCGGCCAGCACGCCGGCCTGGATGGCCGCGCCGACGGCGACGACCTCGTCGGGGTTGACGCCGCGGTGGGGCTCTGAGCCGGTCAGCTCTTTGACCTTCTCCTGCACCGCGGGCATGCGCGTCATGCCGCCCACGAGCACCACGTGGTCGATCTCCTTGACGCCCTTGGCCTTCGCGTCGTCCATCGCCTGGCGCACCGGAGCGACGACGCGGTCGAGCAGCTCGGAGGTGAGCTCTGAGAGCTTCGCGCGCGTCAGCCGCGTGTCGAGGTGCTTGGGGCCGGAGGCGTCGGCGGTGATGAACGGCAGGTTGATCTGCGTCTCCTGGGTCGTCGAGAGCTCGATCTTCGCCTTCTCCGCAGCCTCGTACAGGCGCTGCAGCGCCATCGGGTCGGCGCTCAGGTCGATCGCCTGGTCGCGCTTGAAGTCGGCGACCAGCCAGTCGACGATCGCCTTGTCGAAGTTGTCGCCGCCGAGGTGGTTGTCGCCGGCGGTCGACTTGACCTCGAACACGCCGTCGCCGATCTCGAGCGCCGACACGTCGAACGTGCCGCCGCCGAGGTCGAAGACGAGGATCGTCTGGTCTGACTCCTTGTCCAGCCCGTAGGCCAGCGAGGCCGCGGTGGGCTCGTTGATGATGCGCTTGACGTCCAGCCCGGCGATCTTGCCGGCGTCCTTGGTGGCCTGGCGCTGGTCGTCGTTGAAGTACGCGGGAACGGTGATCACCGCGCCGTCGACGCTTTCACCGAGGTAGGCCTCGGCGTCGGACTTGAGCTTCTGCAGGATCATCGCGGAGATCTCGGGCGGAGAGTGCTGCTCGCCGCCGGCCTCCACGCGCGCGTCGCCGTTCGGCCCGGCGACGACCTTGTAGGGGACGATCGCCTCCTCCTCGCGCACCTCGGCCTCCTTGCGGCCCATGAAGCGCTTGATCGAGAAGATGGTGTTCTGGGGGTTGGTTACGGCCTGGCGCTTGGCGACGGTGCCTACGAGGCGCTCGCCTGAGCCTGTGAACGCAACAACCGAGGGGGTCGTGCGGCCGCCCTCGGCGTTCTCGATGACGGTGGGCTCGCCGCCCTCGAGCACGGCCATGCACGAGTTCGTCGTGCCTAGGTCGATGCCAATGGTCTTGCCCATGTGGAAGTGCTCCTTCAATCAGCGGTATAAATCTAAGCGGCAGTATGGCAGATTATCTTAGGTCTGTCAAGGTGGGAAACCTCCTGCAAATGTCCAAATTCGAGCCTGCCGACCGGCCTCGATGTCCCCATTCCGCCGGGCCGGCAGCGCGATTTGCGCCCGATCGGACCGCGCTCGCGGCGGCGCGCTCGTGCCTCCCGCAAAATTGAGGTAACCATCGGCCCGAATGTGGGTATACCCGGCACGTGACCCGCCTGGAGCGCAACGCCAACATCGCCGCCGTGGTGATCCCCTTCCTCGGCGTGATGCTCGCCGGTGTGCTGCTGTGGAACAGGTTCCTCGGCCCGCGCGATCTCGCGATCTTCGCCGTCATGTACGCGCTCACCGCGGTCGGCGTGACGGTCGGCTTTCACCGTCTGCTCACCCATCGCGCGTTTCAGACGCGCCCGTGGATGCGCTACACGCTCGCGGTGCTCGGCTCGATGTCGCTGCAGGGCCCGGTGATCGACTGGGTCGCCGACCACCGCAAGCACCACACGTTCACCGACGAAGAGGGCGACCCGCACAGCCCGCACGCCGGGCACGGCGCGGGGCTGCACGGGATGATCGCCGGGCTGTGGCACGCGCACGTCGGCTGGCTGTTCGAGACCCACGGCCAGGCGTCCTCCAAACGCTTCGCGCGCGATCTGCTGGAAGAACCGACGATGCGCCGCATCAACAAGGGCTTCCCGCTGATCGCCCTCGGCACCCTCCTGGTGCCATTCCTGCTCGGCTTCGCGCTCAGCGGCGGCTCGCTCGTCGCCGGCGGCCTCAGCGCGCTGCTCTGGGGCGGGCTGGTCCGCATCTTCCTCGTGCACCACATCACGTGGAGCATCAACTCGATCTGCCACTTCTTCGGCCGGCGGCGCTTTGCGACCGACGACGAGTCGACGAACGTCTTCTGGCTGGCGCTGCCGTCGCTCGGCGAGGCCTGGCACCACAATCACCACGCCTTCCCGCAGTCGGCCTTCCACGGCCTGCGCTGGTATGAGCTCGACCCCTCCGGCTGGTTGATCCTCGCGATGGCGCGCGTCGGCCTCGCGTGGGACGTCGTGCGCGTCACGCCCGAGCGCGCGACCGCCAAGCTCGCGCGCCCGCCCGAGGCGGGCGCGCCGAGCGGCGGCGAGCGCCTGGGCGCGCGCATCGAGCGCGCTGGCGGCGCCTCGGATCCGCGCGCCCCCGACGCACAGCCCGCGCGCGAGGGTAGCCACGCCGGCCGGGTGGCCGAGACCTCGCGCGTCTGACAACCCGGCTAGCACGCTCGACAAGCGCTGCAGCGCGCGCTAGCGTGACGGTGTGGACATGCCGAGCCTGGACGCCGGCGCGCTCGCGCGAATCGCGCCGATCAAGCCGCGTCTGCGCGGCGTATCCCACCAGTACGCATTCTTCGTGTCGCTGGCCTGCGGGGTCGCGCTGATCCTCGGCGCGTCGGGCGGCCGCGCGCGCATGGCGGCGGCGATCTACGCCGCGGCCGTGTCGGCGCTGCTGGGCACGAGCGCGCTGTATCACCGCGTGACCTGGCGCCCGCGCGCACGGCGCTGGATGCGCCGGCTGGACCACTCGATGATCTTCGTGCTGATCGCCGGCACCTTCACGCCTGTGGCGCTGCTCGCCCTGAGGGGCTCGCTCGCGACGGCGATCCTGATCGTGGTGTGGGCCGGCGCGGTCGGCGGCGTGGTGTTCAAGCTCGTCTGGCTCGACGCGCCGAAGTGGCTGTTCGCGCTCGTGTACGTCGCGCTGGGCTCGGTGTCGCTGGCCGTCATCGGAGAGCTGCCCGCGGCGATCGGCTGGCTGGGTGTGGCGGGTCTCGCGACCGGCGGCGTGCTGTACACCGCCGGCGCGGTCGTCTACGCGAGCGGGCGACCGGACCCGTCACCGCGGGTGTTCGGCTATCACGAGGTCTTCCACGCGCTCGTGCTCGCGGCCGCCTGCCTGCACTACGCGGTCATCGCGTTCGCCGTGCTGCCCCACGGCTAGCGCTGCGACGCGGCGAACAGCCAGCGGCTCGGGCACATGCGCGCGAGCGCGCAGCGATCGCAGGCGGGCCGGCGCGCGTGGCAGGTGCGCCGGCCGTGGCGCAGCAGGTTGACGTGCAGCTCGAGCTCCTGCCCCGGCGGGGTGAGCGCAAGCATCTGGTCGTGCAGTTGCTCGAAGGACGCGCCGGCGTGTAGCAGCGCCAGGCGCGTGGCCACGCGCGAGACGTGCGTGTCGACCGGGACCTCGCGCCGGCCGAAGGCGAACAGCAGCACGCAGGCCGCCGTCTTGCGACCGACGCCCGGCAGCGCGAGGAGATAGTCGCGCGCCTCATCGAGCGGCGCATCGGCCAGCCACTGCAGCGTCAGCTGGCCGCGCCGCTCGGCGCCGATCGCGCCGAGGATCGCCTTGATCCGGGCGGACTTGACCTTCGAGATCCCCCCCGGCCTGATCGCCCGCTCGACGCTCGCAACAGGGGCGTCGCGCACGCGCTCCCACGTCGGGAAGCGATCGCGCAGACGCAGGTAGGCGACGTCGCGGTTTCGGTCGTTGGTGTTCTGCGACAGCACCGTGAGCACGAGCTCGGCGACCGGGTCGCCGTGCGGGCGCATCAGCGGGACGCCGTAGACGGCGCGCAGCCGGTCGCGCACGCGCAGCACGCGTGCGCGCGCCGGCGGCCTCCAGGCGCGGGCGGCGGGGCGGCGCGCTGCAGGCGTTGCGCTCATCAGCCAACCGTAGCCGCGCGTCGACGATGCGGCGCGCCCGTCACTATCCTCGCCCCGTGCCCGAGGTCAGCGACGAGCGTGTCGAGATCGACGGGCAGCCGGTTTTCTGGCGCAGCGCGCCGGCGCCCTCGGGCGGCGCGCTCGCGGGCGACGGGCGGACGGGTGCCGTGCCGCTCTACCTGCACGGGGTGCCCGGCAGCTCGGATGACTGGATCGCCCCGCGCGAGCACCGCGCGATCAGGCCGCGGTGGCGGCGCTGGTGGCGAGCGCGGCGCGCCGGCGACGAATCGGTGCAGCCCCCGCCCTATGACGCGGGCTTTTTGGAACGCAGCGGCGGTCTGGCCGTCGACCTGCCCGGCTTCGGACGCTCGGGCAAGCCCGGCTATCTGAAGTACACGATCGCCGAGTACGAGCGCTTCATCGAGTGGTTCCTGGACAGGCTCGCGGTGGAGCGCGTGCAGCTGGTGATGCACGACTGGGGCGCCGTCGGCCTCGCCTTCGCCCAGCGCCATCCCGAGCGCGTGCAGCGCCTGGCGCTGATCAACGCCGTCCCCCTACTGCCCGGCGTGCAGTGGGGCGGCGTCGCGCGCATCTGGCGCACGCCCGGACTCGGCGAGCTCGCGATGGGCTGCACCTCGCGCGGCGTGCTGCGTCGTGCCTCGGCGCGCTTCAGCGCCACGCCCGGGCCGCTGCCCGAGAGCTGGCTGGACAGCGTGCTCGAGCACTTCGACCAGGGGACCCAGCGCGCGATCCTGCGGATCTACCGCGGCGCCTCAGAGCGCGAGCTCGCACGGGCCGGCGCGCAGCTGGCGCGCCTGCAGATGCCGTCGCTCATCATCTGGGGCATGCAGGATCCCTGCGTGCCCGAGCGTTTCGCGCGCGCGTACGCAGACGTGCTGGGCTCCCCGCAGCTGATCGCGCTGCCCGACGCGGGTCACTGGCCGTGGCTTGACCGCCTGGACGTGATCGACACGCTGTGCGGCTTCCTCGCCGACGGGGCGCGCTGAGCGATGCCCTCGCTCGCCATTCCCGGCCGCGCCCGCGGCGCCAGCGAGCGCCCCGACCGCCAGAGACCAGAGCGCCCCGACCGCCAGAGACCCGCGAGCCGGCGCGCGAGAGAGCGCGCCGCGGACGCGCTGCGGCGCGTGCCCGCGTGGTCGATAACCGCGGCCTGCGGGCTTGCGTACGTGCTCGCCGGGCCGCAGAGCGCGGATCTCGCGGCGGCGGCGTATCGCAGCGAACTGTTCGCACGGGCGGGCTTCACGCTGTGGGACAACGGCTGGTACGGCGGCCACCACCTCCCCGGCTACTCGGTGCTGGCGCCGGCGCTCGGCGCGTTGATCGGGGTGCAGCTGCTGGCGGCGCTCTCGATGGTCGCCGCCACGGCGCTGTTCGCGCGGCTGATCGACGGCCTGTTCGCTGCGCAGGCGACGCGCCTGGCCGCGCTCTGGTTTGCCGTCGGCGCCTCGGTGTCGCTGCTGGCCAACCGCGTCCCGTTCAACCTCGGCCTCGCGCTCGGGCTGGGCTGCCTGCTCGCCGTGCGCCGCGAGCGCCGCGCCCCCGCGCTCGCGCTGGCGCTCGCGAGCTCGCTCGCCAGCCCCGTCGCCGGCGCGTTCCTGGTGCTCGCGCTGCTCGCCCGGGCGCTCACGACGCGCGTGCGCGCGCAGGTCGCATGGGCGCTCGCGCTGAGCGGCGTGGCGCTGTTGCCGATCGCGCTGCTGCAGCTCGTCTTCCCGGAAGGCGGGACACAGCCGTTCGCTGGCTCCTCCTTCTGGCCGGCCTTCGGGGGCGTGCTGCTGATCGCGACGTTGATCGCGCGCGAGGCGCCTGCGGACGCCGGCGCCGACCGCACGCGTCGCGCGCTGCTCGTCGGCGCGCTGCTGTACGCGGTGCTGCTCGCCGCCGCGTACGCGATCCCCAGCGCGGTGGGCGGCAACGCCGACCGCCTCGGGGCGCTGCTCGCGGGCCCGCTCGCGGTCTGCGTGCTGCTCCCCAAGCGCGCGCTGGTGCTCGCCGTGCTGGCTCCCTTCCTGCTCTACTGGCAGGTCAACGCCCCGCTGTCGGATTTCGGCTCGGCGGTGTCGAATCCCTCGGTTGACCGCGGCTACTACGCGCCGCTGCTGGCCGAGCTGCGCGCCTTGGGGGTCGGCTACGGGCGGCGCCCGGCGCGCATCGAGGTCGTCGCGACGCGCGATCACGCCGAGGCGCGCTACGTCGCGCCGCACGTCGCGCTCGCGCGCGGCTGGGAGCGCCAGCTCGACGTCGGGCGCAACGCGCTGTTCTATGAAGCTGAAGCGCCGCTGCGCTCGGCGCGCTACCGCGCCTGGCTGGCGCAGCAGGCGATCTCATACGTCGCGCTGCCCGACGCCCCGCTGGACTACTCGGCGACGTCCGAGGGGCCCCTTGTCGCGAGCGCCGGCGCGCGCTCCTACCTGCGCGAGGTCTGGAGCTCGCGCCACTGGCGCCTGTTCGCGGTGCTCGGCGCCACGCCGCTGGCCCAGGCGCCGGCCGTGATGAGCGCGCTGGGCGCCGACTCGTTCACGCTGCGCGAGCCGCGCGCGGGCAGCTACGTCGCGCGCGTGCGCTTCACCCCCTACTGGGCGCTGGCCGGCGCCCACGGATGCGTGCTGAGCGCGCCCGGCGGCTGGACGGCGGTGCGGGCCGCCGGCGCGGGCAGCCTGCGCGTCGTGATCCGCTTCTCGCTGTCGCGCGTGCTCGACCACGGGCCTCGCTGCACCTGACGCCCGGTCGGGAGCGGGTAGGGCGGTCGATCGTCTAGGCTTTCACGCGTGCTCGCCCGCGCTCGTGGGTTGCAGGCGCGCGTCCTGCCGCATGGCTGGCTTGACCTGCTGCGGCAGGTGTCGCTTTTCGCAGCCGCCTATCTCGCGTACCGGCTCGTCAGAGGGCTGGCCGCGGGGGATGCCACGGCCGCCTTCGCGCATGCGCGCGAGCTGATCGGCGTCGAGCGCACGCTGCACCTGTTCGTCGAGCCGAGCATCCAGACGTGGGCGTCGAGCAGTCATTTCGTGATGGTCGTCGCGAGCTGGCTGTATGTCAACGCGCAAACCACCGTCACGGTGGCGGCGCTGTTGTACTTCTACGTGCGCCACAACCGTTCCTTCTATTTCATCCGCAACATGTTCATGATCGCGATGGCGATCGCGCTCGTCGGCTACATCGTGTTCCCAACCGCCCCGCCGCGCCTGATGCCCGAGTGGGGCTTCATCGACTCGGTGGCCGACGTGACGAGCGTGCACCTGCGCGTGGGCGGCTCGATGAGCGGCCTGTTCAACCCTTACGCCGCGGTGCCATCGATGCACGTGGCGTTCGCGCTGATGATCGCCTGGCCGCTCGCCCGCCTGGCGCGCCGTCGCGTGCTCGGGCTGCTGTGGCTGCTCTACCCGCTGCTGATCACGTTCGTGATCGTGGTCACCGCCAACCACTTCATCGTCGACGCATTCCTCGGGGCGCTGACCGCCGCCGCGTCGGGCTACGGCGCGAGCTGGCTCGCGCGCGCGCGGCCCGGAGCGTGGCGCTTCTACGCGCTCGGCCCGGCGCGCGTCACGGCGAGCTCCTAGACGGCGGCGCGGGGCCGGATGTCACCGACAGAACAGGCTCCTCCGCGACGCGAGCGCTGGGCGGGCGGGCGGCGCCGGGCAAACGGCCGCGCGACGGTCACCGCCGCGCAGCGGCGCGAGCTGGTGCGCCACCGGCTGATCGAGTCGCGCCTGACGCCCAACGCGATCTCGCTGACAGGGCTGGCGCTCAACCTGCTCGCCGCCGCGCTGATCTGGGAAGGGCTGCTGTTCCTCGGCGGGATCGCGTTCATCGTCGGCTCGGTGATGGACACGCTCGACGGGCGCTACTCGCGCATGTCGGGCAAGGGGACGCCGTTCGGCGCCTTCCTGGACTCGACGCTCGACCGCGCCGAGGAGGGAATCGTGCTCGCCGCGGTCGCGGCGCGGTTCGCCCTGGCGGGCGACCGCGTGGCGGTGGCGGCGGTGGTCGTGGCCGTGCTCGCGTCGCTGATGGTCAGCTACACGCGAGCGCGCGCCGAGGCGCTCGGCGTCGAGTGCAAGGTCGGCATCGCCACGCGGCCGGTGCGCGTCGTGATCCTGTCGATCGGGCTGGTCTTCGCCCACGGCGCGTCGCTCGGCGACTTCGGGCTGCTCAAGCCGGCCGTGTACGTGCTCGCGGCGCTCAGCGTGATCACCGTCGGCCAGCGCGTCTGGCACGTGCGCCGCGCGCTGGCCTGTGACCCATCGCCGCCCGCGGGGTAGTCTCCGCAGGTTCGCGCGCTCCCCTCGCCGACGGCGGCGGCCGAAGTGTGCACGGCTCGCGCGCAGCGCAGCCGTCCTCGAACACCGAAAAAGGATGGGCTCTTGACCGCAATCCAGCACAGCAACGGCCGCGCGAGCGGGGCGGCCTCCAACGGCGCCGGCCGCTACCAGTCAGACACGGTGCGGGTGGCGATCATCGGTGTGGGCAACTGCGCGTCGGCGTTCGTGCAGGGCGTGCACTACTACCGCGACGCCGACCCGCGCGAGCGCGTCCCCGGCTTGATGCACGTCGACCTCGGCGGCTACCACGTCAGCGACATCGAGTTCACCGCCGCCTTCGACATCGACTCGACGAAGGTGGGCAAGGACCTCGGCCAGGCGATCTGGGCCGGCCAGAACAACACGATGCGCTTCGCCAAGGTGCCGCGCCGCCTGGGCGTGCCGGTGCAGCGCGGGATGACCCATGACGGGCTGGGCAAGTACCTCAAGGAGAAGATCTCAAAGGCGCCCGGCGAGACCGCCGACATCGTGAAGATCCTCAGGGACACGCACACCGACGTCGTCGTCTCCTACCTGCCGGTGGGCTCCGAGCAGGCGACGAAGTGGTACGTCGAGCAGGTGCTCGAGGCCGGCTGCGGCTTTGTCAACTGCATCCCGGTGTTCATCGCGCGCGAGCCCTACTGGGACAGGCGCTTCAAAGCGGCGCGCCTGCCGATCGTCGGCGACGACATCAAGTCCCAGGTCGGCGCCACGATCGTGCACCGCGCGCTCGCGCGCCTGTTCGCCGACCGCGGCGTGAAGATGCTGCGCACCTCGCAGCTCAACGTCGGCGGCAACATGGACTTCTACAACATGCTCGAGCGCGAGCGGCTGGAGTCCAAGAAGATCTCCAAGACCAACGCCGTCACCTCGATCATGGACGACGTGCTGCCGGCGCAGGACGTGTACATCGGACCGTCGGACTACGTTCCCTGGCTGACCGACCGCAAGTGGGCGCACATCCGCGTCGAGGGCCAGGCGTTCGGCGACGTGCCGCTGAACGTCGAGCTCAAGCTCGAGGTGTGGGACTCGCCCAACTCGGCGGGCATCGTGATCGACGCCGTGCGCTGCTGCAAGCTCGCGCTCAACCACGGCGTCGGCGGGCAGCTCGACGGCCCGTCCTCGTACCTGATGAAGTCGCCGCAGCACCAGCGGCCCGACGACCAGGCGCGCGCCGACACCGAGCGCTTCATCGCGCGCTACGCGCGCAAGCCGGCGACGCGCACGCGCGCGCGCGCGACGGCGACGGCAAAGCCGCCCGCGCGGCGGGCCGGCAGCGGGCGCCGGGCGCGCGCCTGAGCGCGCGCAGGCCTGCGCGCGCGTCGCGGTTGGCCCGTATGCTGGGAAGGGTGCCTGAGCAGCGCTTTGCGATCGCGCACGTCACCCCGTATCCGTGGGAGGCGCAGGAGAACGAGGTAAACGGGCACGTCGGCGACGTCGCCGCGGCGCTCTCACGCCACGGCCACCGCGTGCTGATCATCGCGCCGTCGCGCTCGCAGGAGCGGGTGCGCGCGTCGCGGCGCGCGCTGCGAGCGGCGCGCGGGAAGCCCGAGGCGCTGCTGCAGGGAACCGATCGCGGCGAGCCGCGCGTGATCGCGGTCGGCGAGGTGCTCGACGTGCCGGCCGGCTCGTCGCGGCGGCGCACGCCGGCGCTGCCGATCGACGTCGCGCGCACGATCGAGGAACTGCTCGGCCTGGTGCCGCTGGACTTCGTGCACGTGCACGAGCCGTTTGCGCCGAGCGCCTCCAACGCCGCGCTGCGCCACTCGCGCGCCCTGAACGTGGGCTCGTTTCACTCCTCCAGCGAGCACCTCCTGTCGACGCTCGTCGCGCGCCGCTTCGTCGAGAGCTTCTTCGGCCGCCTCGATGCGCGCACCGCGAGCCTGGCCGCCACCGCGCGGCTGATGGAGCGCCACTTCCCGGGCGACTACCGGCTCGTGCCCGACGGCGACGGGGCGGCTGCGCAGCTGGAGGAGATCTACGACGAGCTGGCTGCGCGACGCCACGCTCAGACCGGCGACGAGGCGCTGGGGGAGCTGCTCGCCGGGCGCCAGCTGATCGACGTCGACCTGCACATGCACACCGACCATTCCGGCGACTGCGCCACTCCGGTCGAGGTCCTGCTGGCGACCGCGCGAGCGCAGGGGCTCGGCGCGATCGCGGTGACCGACCACAACGAGATCTCCGGCGCGCTGGCGGCGCGCGCGCTGGCTGACGAGGCCGGCGTGAAGGTGATCGTCGGCGAGGAGGTCAAGACGGCCAGCGAGGGCGAGGTGATCGGGCTCTTCATAGAGGAGAAGATCCCGCGCGGCCTCAGCCTGAGCGAGACCGTCGCCGAGATCAAGCGCCAGGGCGGGCTCGTGTACGTGCCGCACCCGTTCGACCGCATGCACGCGGTGCCCGACTACGAGCACCTGGGCAAGATCATCGACGACGTCGACGCGATCGAGATCTACAACCCGCGCGTGGCGATCGGCGCGTTCAACGACGAGGCCGAGCGCTTCGCGGCCAAGTATCGGATCCTCGCCGGCGCCGGCTCGGACTCGCACGTCGCCCAGGGGCTCGGCTCGGTGCGCGTGAGGATGCGCGACTTCGACGGCCCGGCGGAGTTCCTGCAGTCGCTGCGCGGCGCGGATATCAGCACGCGCCCGACCAGCCTGCTCTACGTGCAGGCGCTGAAGTTCCTGCAGACCCGCGCGACGCCGCCGTCGGCGCGCAGGGCCAGCCGGGCGCGCCGCGTGCGACGCGCCACCGGCGGGGCCCGGCCGTGAGCGACGGCGCTCGCCGCGAGCGCCCGCCCGCCCGCGGCGGCGCAGTCGGCGGCTCGCCGCCAGCGCAAGCGCAGGTGCAACTGCAGGGACAGCTCGGGGCTTCGTCAAAAGCTTCGGGGTCGATGCCGGTGACCGACGACGAGATCCGCGAGAAGTACCTCGAGCGTGCGATACGCGAGCTCAACACGCTCACGCGCGAGCTGCAGTCGTGCCCGCACTGCCCGCGCGGCAACCTGATGCCGGTGCTCGGCTCCGGACACCCGCAGGCGGACATCATGCTGCTCAAGCACTCGCCGCTTCCCTCGGAGATCGAGGAGGGCGTGGCCTTCTACGGCCGCGCCGGCGGGGCGCTGATGAAGTCGCTCAAGCGCCTGTCGATCGACCCGCTCGCCGTCTACGGCACGCTGTGCGCGAAGTGCCCGCTCGGCGATCCGTCGCTCGCCGAGCCGGCGTGCATGTCGCGCGTCGTCGAGGAGATCGTGATCGTGCAGCCGAAGATCATCGTCGTGATGGGACCCGACGCACTGGCGGCGCTGAGCGACATGGACATCCCGTTGGCGCGCCCGCTGCAGCCGCGGCTCGGCGAGGTCCAGGAGCTGACGCCGATGATCGACGCGCTGTACGTGCCCAACATCGACGACTCGCTCGACGACCAGAGCTCAAAGCGCGCCTTCTGGGCGGCGTTTCGCGCGCTCGGCGACTGGCACGCCGCGCAGCCGCCCTACTGATCGCTGACGAGCACGATCTTGCCGAGCTTGCCCCCGGCCGCGAAGCGCTCGTAGGCGGCGGCGACGGCGTCCAGCGGAAACGTCTCGGCCACCGGCACGCGCAGGGCGTGCGACGCGAACAGCGGCAGCACCTCGTGCTCGAGCCCGCGCGCGGCGAGCGCTTTGTCCTCGAGCGCGCGCGCGCGCAGCGTGGAGCCGCGGATCTGGGCGCGCTTGCCCATCAGCGCCAGCAGGTTGAGCTCGGCCGTCGCGCCGGCGGAGACGCCGATGACCATGATCCGGCCGCCCGTCGCGAGCGCGCTGAGGTTGTCTGCCAGGTTGACCGCGCCGACGAGCTCGAGGATCACGTCGAACGGCCCATGCTCGGCGAAGCCCTCCGGATCGATCGACTCGGCGCCGAGCTCGCTCACCTGCGCGCGCAGCTGCTCGCTGCGCACCGTCGCGGTCACCCGTGCGCCGGCGGCGCGCGCGAGCTGGATCGCCGCGGTGCCGACACCACCAGCGCCGCCGTGCACCAGCAGGCGCTCCCCGGGGCGCAGCCGCGCCTGGGTAAACAGCGCGTCGTGGGCCGTCGTGAACACCTCCGGCAGACCGCCGGCCGCCGGCCAGTCCAGCACCGCCGGCACGTCCATCAGCACGCGCTGGTGCGCGGTCACGAGCTCGGCCTGGGCCCCACCGCCGACGATCCCCATCACGCGGTCGCCGACCGCAAAGCGCGTCGCATCGGGGCCGAGCTCGGCGACCTCTCCGGCGAACTCCATCCCCGGGATGTCCTGCGGTGAGCCGGGCGGCGCGGGATACAGCCCCCGGCGCTGCATCATGTCGGCCCCGTTCAGGCCCGCCCCGTGCACCCGCACGAGCACTTCTTCGCCAGCGGCCACCGGGTCGGGATGCTCCTCGATCACTATCTCCCCGTCGCGGATCGTCGCTGCGCGCACCGCGCAAGCCTACCCAGAGCCGGGCGCCGAGCTGCGCCGCTGCGCGCCGAGCGGAGCGAGGGGCAAGCAGATCAAGGACGCAGGGAGCGTGGCGTGCTCTGCACGCGAGCGACCGAGGACGCCGAGCTGCGCCGCCCATCGCTCCGCTCGAATAGGGAGACGCACTCGATGTGGTGAGTCTGGGGGAACATGTCGACCGGCCGCACCGTGCGCAGCGTCCACCCCGCCTGTACGAGTTCGGCGGCGTTCGGGGCGAGCGTGGTCGGGTTGCACGAGACGTAGACGATGCGCTTGGGCGACGCCTCGACGATGCGGCGCACGACTTTCTTGGAGAGGCCGGCGCGCGGCGGGTCGACGAGCACGACGTCGGGACGGCCGGCGCGCTGCACCAGCTCGGGCAGCGCCAGCCGCGCGTCGCCGGCGAAGAACCGCGCGTTTGAGATGTCGTTGCGGCGCGCTCCCGCGATCGCGTCGGCGACCGCCTCTTCGACCAGCTCGATCCCCCACAGCTCGCCGGCCCGCGGAGCGAGCGTGAGCGCGATCGTGCCGATCCCGCAGTAGAGGTCATAGACGCGCTCCCAGCCCTCCAGCGCGGCGTACTCGCCGACCACGCCGTACAGCAGCTCGGCCATCTCGGTGTTCGTCTGAAAGAACGCCTCCGGCGAGATGCGCAGGTCGAGCTCGCCCAGGCGCTCGGGCAGCTCGGCGTCGCCCCATACGAGCTCGGTGTCGCCGCCGGCGGTGGTCTCGGCGAGGCTGCGCGTGCGCGTCCACAGCACGCCGCCGAGGCTCTCGCCGAGGTCCTCGGCGAGCTTCGCGGCCAGCGCGCCGGCGTCGAGCTCGCCCTCGGTGCTCACGATGCGCAGCTGCAGCTTTCCCGTGCGCCGGCCCTCGCGCACGACGAGGTTTCGCAGGCGCGCGCGCCCGTCGGGCGCGGGTCCGGTCCGCTGCTCGCGCTGGCGGTCGCGCTCGCCCCGCGGGCCCGCTCGGTCGCGCGAGCCCGGAGCAGCGCCGCGCTCCCAGGCGGCGAGCCCGGCGGCGCGACACCACGCCAGGGCGAGCTCGCGCGCGCGGTTCCCGCGCTCGGACGCGAGCAGGCAGTCCTCGATCGCCGCGACCTGGTTGGCGCCCGCCGGAGCGTGAAAGCCGCAGATCAGCCGCCCCTGCCCGTCCTCGCCGAAGGAGTACTCGAGCTTGTTGCGGTAGCGCCACTGCTCGAGCGCGGGAACGATCTCCTGCAGCTGAAAGCCGTCGAGCCTGCCGATCCGCCGCAGCGCCTCGTCGACCTGCGCGTGCTTGACCTCCAGCTGGCGCTCATAGGGGATGACCTGCCACGGCACCCCGGGGTGATCGGCCCGCGGCTCCAGCCGCTCGCGGCTGGGCCGCAGCACCTGCAGCGTGCGCGCATGCGCGTAGCTGCGCTTGCGCCTGTGCACGACCGCGCGCACGCGGTCGCCGGGGATCGCGCCCGCGACGAACACGACGTAGCCGCCGTCGCCCAGCCGCGCGACGCCCTCGCCGCCGAACGCGAGCGACTCGATCTCGAGCTCGAGCTCGTCGCCGCGCTGCGGGCGCGGGGCCAGCACGCCCGGTGCGTCAGCCGCGATCATCGGCGCGCGCCTCCCCGGCGACGAGCAGCTCGAGCAGCGCCTTCTGGGCGTGGCGGCGGTTCTCGGCCTGGTCCCAGATGCGCTGGCGCGAGCCGTAGAGCACCTCGGGCGAGATCTCCTCGCCGGGGTGCGCGGGCAGGTCGTGCATCGCAAACGCGCCCGGCGCGGCCGCGTCGAGCAGCGCGTCGTCGAGGCGGTAGCCGGCGAGCGTGGCACGGCGGTGGTCGGCGGTGGCCTCGTCGCCCATGCTCACCCAGACGTCGGTGTAGACCGCGCGCGCGCCGGCCACCGCCTCGCGCGGGTCCTCGTACAGTGTGAGCGAACCGGCTGCGCCGTCCGGCGGCGCGAGGTCGTCGGGCAGCGCGTAGCCGGGAGGCGAGGCGACGGCCACGTCCATGCCCGCGAGCACGCCGAGCAGCGCGAGCGAGCGAGCGACGTTGTTGCCGTCGCCGACGTAGGCGACGCGCACGCCGGCGAGCGCGCCGCACGCCTCGCGCAGCGTCAGCAGGTCGGCCAGCGCCTGGCAGGGGTGATGTTCGGGCGTGAGCATGTTGATCACGGGCACGGCGCTGTCCCCGGCGAGCTCGCGCAGCGCGGCGTCGGAGCCGCTGCGCAGGCCGATCGCGCGCACGTGGCGCGACAGCACGAGCGCGCTGTCGCGCAGCGCCTCGCCGCGCGACAGCTGAAGCTCGTCGGCGCGCAGCACGACGGGGTGGCCGCCGAGCTCGTGCACGCCGACCTCGAACGAGACGCGCGTGCGCGTGGAGGGCTTCTCGAAGATCAGCGCGACGCTCTGCCCGGCGAGCGCGCGCGAGGACAGCGGCGCTGACTTCAGCGCGAGAGCGCGGTCGAGCAGGGCGTGCAGCTCGGCGGCGGAGAGCTCCTCCCCGGTGAGAAAGTGGCGTGGCATCGGGCAGCCAGTCTAGGCTAGGGTGAGACGCGCGATGGGCAGAGCACTGTCAATGCTGATCGGCTGTTTGGTGGCGGTGCTCGTGGCGGGCTGCGGCTCGTCGAGCAGCTCGAACAGCACGTCCGGCGAAGCGGCCAGCTCGACGGCGAGCACGACGAGCGGCGGCAGCCACAGCGCGACCAACCTGGGCAGCAAACCGCAGTTCGCCTCCCCGTCGTCCTCGCAGCCCGTGCGCAGCGGCGCGGTGCAGGTCGACTACCACAACATCACGATCAACCCCGACACGCTGCGCGTGCGGGTCGGGACGACGGTCACGTGGATCAACCAGGACTCGGTCGAACACGACGTGACCAGCCAGAGCGGCCCGCAGAAATTCGCCTCGGGGACGTTCGGCGAAGGCCACACGTTCTCGGTCAAGCTGACCAGGCCCGGCGTGATCCATTACCTGTGCACGATCCATCCCGCGTCGATGAACGGGACGATCGAAGTCGTCAAGTAGCGAAGTCGGCGAGACCCTCGCTCGAGGTCGAGGCGGTCGCGTAGCTGCGCCGCGGTATGCGCCCGGCCCTGCGCGCGAGCCGCCCGGCGCGCACCGCCGCTGCCATCGCGCCGGCCATGCGCACGGGATCCTCGGCGCGCGCGACCGCCGACGCCGCCATCACCGCGTCGCACCCGAGCTCCATCGCGAGCGCCGCGTCCGACGCCGTGCCGACGCCGGCGTCGAGCACGACCGGCACACTCACCGCCTCGCGGATCAGGCTGATGTTGTATGGGTTGCGGATGCCCATGCCGCTGCCGATCGGCGAGCCGAGCGGCATCACCGCGGCGCACCCGATCGCCTCCAGGCGCCGCGCGAGCACCGGGTCGTCGGTCGTGTAGGGCAGCACGGTGAAGCCGTCGTCGACGAGCTCCTCGGCCGCCCGCAGCAGCTCCGGCGCGTCGGGCAGCAGCGTGTCCTCGTCGCCGATCACCTCGAGCTTGATCCAGTCGGTGGCAAACGCCTCGCGCGCGAGCCTCGCGGTCAGCACGGCGTCGCGCGCGGTCATGCAGCCGGCGGTGTTGGGCAGCAGCGCGACGCCGGCCTGCGCGAGCACGTCGATCAGCGAGCCGCGCGCCGCGGGGTCGACGCGGCGCAGCGCGACCGTCACGAGCTCGCTGCCGCTGGCGGCGATCGCGTCTGACAGCAGCTGCAGCGAGGGAAAGCCGCCGCTGCCGAGCAGCAGGCGCGAGCCCAGCGTGCGCCCGGCGAGCGTCAGCGCATCGTCCTGCAGCGCGTCCACCGTCATCCCCCCTGCATCGCGGTGAGCACCTCGACCCGCGCGTGCTCGGCGAGCTCGTAGTCCGCCCACTCGCGCTGCGGCACGACCTCGCCGTCCACGGCGATCGCCACGCCGCGCGCGGAGACCGCGAGGCCGAGCCGCGCGAGCACCTCGCCCAGCGTCTCGCCGCCGCGCAGCTCGCTGCGCTGTCCGTTGACGGTGATCATGCCGGCGACCCGGCGAAGCGCTCGGCGGCGCAGCCGCCGGCCAGCGCCCGGGCCTCGCGGGCGTCGCCGCTCAGCGCCTGGCTCACCAGCTCGGCCGTGAGCGGCGCGAGCAGGATGCCGTTGCGGTGATGCCCGGTCGCCCACGTCAGGCCGTGCAGCGCGCCCGGGCCGATCGCCGGCACGTTGTCGGGGATCCCCGGGCGCAGGCCGACGCACAGCTCCTCGATCTGCAGCTCGCTGACGCCCGGGAGCAGCTCGTGGCAGTCGCGCAGCAGCTCATAGACGCCGCCGGCGGTCGCGGCCAGCTCGAAGCCGCGCTCCTCGACTGTCGCGCCGAGCACGTAGCTGCCGTCGCCGCGCGGCACCAGGTAGCCGCCCTCGAAACGCACCACGCGGCCCACCAGCCCCGGGCCCGCCGGGTCGCGCAGGCGCAGGATCTGGCCCTTGACGGGGCGCACAGGCACCCGCGCCGCGGTGGGCAGGCCGTCGATCTCGGCGCTCCAGGCGCCGGCCGCGACCACGACCTGACCGGCCGCCAGCGCGCGGCCGTCGTCGAGCACGACGCCCGTCACGCGCGCGCCCGCGCCGTCGACCTGGAGCGAGCGCACGGCGGCGTGCTCGCGCAGCGCGACCCCGGCGAGCTCGCAGGCGCGCCGCACCGCGCGCAGCACCGCCCGCGGATCGACCGAGTGATCGTCTGGCGCATGCAGCGCCAGACGCACGGTGGGCGCGAGCGCGGGCTCGAGCTCGCGCGCGGCGCTCGCGCGCAGGCGCTGCGCGCGCAGGCCGAGCGCCTGGCGAAAGTCCAGCTGGCGCTCGAGCTCGCCGGCCTCGTCGGCGTCGCGCGCGACCACGAGCGTGCCGCCCGCCAACAGCTGCACCGGCTCGCCAGCGGTCGCCTGTAGCTCGCTGGCGAACGCGGGCCACATCGCGGCCGAGCGCAGCCCCAGCGCCAGCAGCCGCCGGCCGGCCGTGCCGAACTCCGCCTCGGCCACCGGCGCGAGCATCCCCGCGGCGACGTGCGACGCGCCGCGCCCGGTGGCGTCGCGCTCGAGCAGCGTGACGCTCGCGCCGCGCGCGCGTGCCCGCCAGGCGGTCGACAGGCCGATGATGCCGCCTCCGACGACGATCACGTCGGGGGTGCGCGTGCTCGCGGGCATGTCCTCGATGCTAGTCGGCGGCCGACCGCCGAACGCGCCTCGGCGCGCCTGCCAGACTCACTGCGATGGCCTTCGGCGATCAGCAGCCGGGCGACGATCTCGGCGCGCGCCGGCGTGCGCGCCTGGCGCGCGCGCGTCTGTATCTGGTGTGCGCCGCCCGCTTCGACACCTCGGCGGCGAGCCTGCGCGAGCTGCAGCGCCTGCTCGGCGGCGCGATCGCCGGCGGCGTGGACATCGTGCAGCTGCGCGACAAGCGCCTCGGCGACGACGAGCTGACCGAGCTCGCGCGCACGGCGCGCGCCGTGTGCGAGCCGCTCGGCGCGCTGCTGATCGTCAACGACCGCCCGCTCGTCGCGCGCGCGGCCGCAGCCGACGGCGTGCACGTCGGCCAGGACGACATGCCCGTGGCGCAGGCGCGCGAGCTGGTCGGCCCGGACATGCTGATCGGGCTCTCCACGCACGCCGCGCGCGAGGTCGACGCCGCCGACGCGCGCCGTCCCGACGGCGAGCCGGCGATCGACTACATCGGCGTCGGCCCGCTGCACGAGACGCCGACCAAGCCGGGGCGCGCGGCGGTGGGCCTGGAGCTCGTGCGCCACGCGGCGCGCGGCGCACGCGTGCCGTTCTTTGCGATCGGCGGGATCGACGCCGCCAACCTCGGCGAGGTGCTCGCCGCTGGCGCGCGCGCGGTGTGCGTGCTGCGCGCGATCTGCGACGCCCCCGACGCACAGCTCGCGGCGCGCGGCCTGCGCGCGCAGCTCGACGCCACGGCGGGGGCGCGCTGACGTGGACCGGCCGGCGCGCGGTGAGCGCGACGAGCAGGCGCGCGCCGCGCTCGCGCCGCTGGCGGCCGACGAGCGCCCGCCGGCGCTGCTCGTGGCCGTGGCCGTGGCGGCGCTGCTGGCGGTCGGTGTCGTGGCCGGCGCGCTCACCGTCCACGGCCTGCGCCGCCACGGCGGATCGCTCCCCGGCGGCCTGTTCCTGGGCGGCGTGCTGGCGCTGCTGGCGCTGGGGATGTACCGGCGCCGCTACTGGGCGGTGCTCGGCTTCGAGGCGCTGCTGGCCTTCCAGATCCTCGTCACCTCGCTGGCGCTCGTGGTCGCCTCGACGATCCCCGCGGCGCTGGTCTGCCTGGTCAGCATCGCCCTCGGGGGGTGGCTGTTCTGGAAGCTCGTGCGTGTGATGGGCCGCATCCAGGCGAGCCGCCTACCTGGCCGCGCCCGCCCGCGTCTGTAGCCGCAGCGTCACCGGCGCGAACGTCGTGCGCGTCGCCCCCGCCGGGTCGACCGCGAAGATCGTCGCGATCGCCTTGAGGACGTGGTCGCGCGCGAGCGTCCTGCGCGCGTCCTGCGAGAGGTGCAGCGTGACGGCCTCCACGCTGCCGCCCTGCATCTTGAACGAGCCGCTGCCGAGCGGCAGCGCCTCGCCCCGGCCGGCGGCGCGTCCTGTGAGCGTCACGCTGCCCATGCAGGTGGTCTCGCGGGACGGGCATCTCAGCCCCAGGACGACGTCGCCCGACGGGCTGACGGTGAGCGTGTCGCTCGTCAGCGTGACGTGCGGGCCGCGGTGCCCGCGCGACCGGGGCGGCGGTTCGGATTTGCTCAGGGTGAACGTGGCCACGACTTCGGCGCTGCCTTCGCTGGTGACTTCGCAGCGGCCCGTGCCCGAGCAGCCGCCGCCCGACCAGCCGGTGAAGGTCGAGCCTTCGGCCGGCGCCGCGGTGAGCGTCACGATCTGCGGCGCGACGGGTTCGGTCGTGGGCGCGAACAGCGCCGAGCAGGTCGCGCCGCATGCGATGCCCGCCGGCGCGCTCGTGACCGTGCCGGATCCCGTTCCGGCCTTCGAGGCGCTGATCAGCTCTTCGCCGGCGCCCAGCAGCTCGGCGTCGATGCCCGTCGTCGTGTTGCCTTCGCTCGCCGGGACTTCCTGCGCCGCCGCCAGGTTGAGCAAGGTCTGTTCCTTGTAGAACCTGACCTGAAAGCCGGGCAGAAGCGCGCCGAACTCTACGACGTAGGACCTGTTTTCGAGGTCCTTGATCGTGTATTCGCCCGCTTCGCCGGACAATTCGCAGAGTTCGGGCGTGAACGCGCCTTCGCTGCGCTGCCCCGCGCAGACGAAGGCCCCCGCGATCGGCAGTTTGCTCAGCGCGTGGGTGACGGTCCCGCTGATCTTTCCGCGTTCGATCAGCGCGGCGTCGAGCGTCTGCGTTTCGTCCAGCTTGACGGCCGTTTCGTCGGTCAGCGTCCCGGTCGTGGCAGACGAGAAGACGATTTTGTAGTCGCCGACTTGCAGGTGCGACAGCGTGTACTGACCCTGTTCGTCGGCTTCCACACAGACTTCCGGCGACGGTCCGCCTTCGCCAACGGGGTCCGCACAGACGCGCGCGCCCGCCAGCGGTGCCTGTGTTTCGCGAACTGTGACCGTGCCCGTGATCGCGCCGAAGCCCTGGAATTCGTCGTCGATGCCCGATGTGACTTGCCCCTGCGTGACCGCGACGGGTTCGGCGGTCGCCGACGAGCGCCTGTCGTGGTAGTACTGCAGGACCGTTTCAGAGAAGAACGAGACCGTGTAGCTGCCCGTGGGCAGGCGTTCGATTTCGTAGTTGCCGCTGGCGTCGGTCAAGGCGCACCCCGCAAGCTTTTCTTCACTGTTCAGCGCGCACGCTTCGGCGCCGAGCACGCCGGTTTTCGTAGCCGCGCTCGTGACCGTCCCGGTGATCTTGCCACCCAGCTGCAGTTCGGCGTCGATGCCGAGCGTCGTCTCCCCGGACTTGACTTCGACGAGTTCCGCTTCCCTTTCCAGAGCCTTGCCTTTGTAGAACTGCGTGAGGACGTTCTTGATCGGCGTTGCGAATTCGATGACGTAGGAGCCCGGCGCGAGGTTTTCGATCGTGTATTCACCCTGCGCGTTCGTCAGTTCGTTGCCGCACTGGCCAAACAGGCCTTCGACGCCTTTGGGCACGTCGGCGCACACCTCGACGCCGGCCAGGGGGAGCCCGCCGCTCGTGACCGTGCCCGTGATCTTGCCGGTGGGTTCTGCGGCGTTCGCGGACGCCGGCGCGAGCAGCGCGCAGCAAAGCGCAGCAGCCGTGACCAGCTTCCAAGAGCCGGCGATCTGCTTTCCGATTCCCGCGCACATGTTGATCATCCTCACAACGATGCTCCCCCTGCCCCCGGTCACGCATTCCGTTTTCACCCCTCCGCGACACCCGGGAGGCCCGGCAGACTAGCAGGCGAGGGTCGCAGGGGTCCAGACGCGGACAGGCCGCGCTCAGCGGCGCGCTGCTGCGCTTCCGATAGGCTCGCAACCGATGGCGCAGGCCAGCTATGACTGCATCGTGATCGGCTCCGGGCCCGGTGGCTACGTGGCCGCGATCAGGTCCGCCCAGCTCGGGAAAAGCACGGCGATCGTCGAGCGCGACAAGCTCGGGGGGCGCTGCCTGAACTACGCGTGCATCCCCGCCAAGGCGGTGCTGCGCTGCGCCGACCTGCTGTCCGAGATCCAGGAGGCGGGCGACTACGGCCTGGACGTGGCCGGGGTGAAGGTCGACTACGCCGGCGTGACGGCGCGCCGCGAGAAGGTCGTCGGCACGCTCACGTCGGGCGTCGCGGGGCTGATGAAGAAAAACTCGATCGACGTGATCGAGGGCGAGGCGTCGCTCGCGCCGCGCGCAGACGACGGGCAGGGCCCGGTGGCGGTCCGCGTCGGCGAGCAGGCGCTGAGCGCCGCCGCGGTGATCATCGCCTGCGGCTCGGTCCCGCGCGCGATTCCAGGAGTGGAGCTCGGCGGGCGCGTGCTCGGCACCGAGGAGGCGTGGGCGCTGTCGGAGCTGCCGGCTCGCCTGGCCGTCGTGGGCGCCGGCGCGTCGGGTACCGAGATCGCCTCCGCCTACGCGCGCCTGGGCAGCGAGGTGCTGCTGCTCGAGGCCGTGCAGCGACTGCTCCCCGGCGAGGACGCCGACATCTCAAAGCTCGTCGAGCGCGGGCTCAAGCGCCAGGGCGTCGCCGTGCACACCGGTACGCCGATCGAGTCCGTGCAGGCCGACAGCAGCAGCGTCTGCTTCAGCTACGGCGGCGAGTCGGCGGAGGTCGACTACCTGGTGATCTGCGCCGGCCGGCAGGCCGACGTGCAGGCGCTCGGCCTGGACGCGGCGGGCGTCGAGCTGCAGGACGGCGGCCTCGTGGCGGTGGACGGCGCGCAGCGCACGTCGCGCGCCGGCGTGTATGCGATCGGCGATCTCGTGCACGGGCCCGCGCTGGCCCATAAGGCGTCCGACGAGGGCATCATCGCCGCCGAGGACTCGGCCGGCATGGCGACACACCCGATCGCCTACGTGGACATCCCGCGCGCGACGTTCTGCATGCCCAATGTGGGCTCGTTCGGCCTCACCGAGGAGCAGGCGCGCGAGCAGGGCCACGACGTGGTCGTCGGCAAGGTCCCCTACGGAGCGGTCGGCGGCGGGATCGTGTACGGCGACCGCACGGGTCTGGTCAAGCTCGTCGGCGAGTCGCGCTACGGCGAGCTGCTCGGCGGGCACATCGTCGGCTCGCGCGCCACCGAGCTGATCCAGGAGCTCGTGAACGTGCGCGCGCTCGAGGGCGGCTACCCGGAGGTAGCGCGGATCATCCACGGCCACCCGACGCTGTCGGAGGCCGTGATGGAGGCCGGGCGCGCAACCGACGGCTGGCTGATCCACGGCTGAGCGCGTGCGCGCGCCGGCGGTCTTCTACTTCGACCTCGCCAGCCCGCTGGCCTACCTCGCCTCCGAGCAGGTGCTTCAGCTGGTGCGCGGGCCGCTGAGCTGGCAGCCGGTGCTCGCGAGCGAGCTGCCGGGGCCGGCGCGCGAGGCGGGCTTTCGCTGCCTGGCCGACGAGGAGGCGTTTCGCGAGGACGTCGCGCGCCGCGCGCGCGCGCTCGGCCTGCAGCCGCTGCGCTGGCCGAGCCGCTTCCCGTTCGACAGCTCGCTGGCGATGCGCGCGGCGACGTATGCGAGCTCGATCGGGCGCGCGATCCCGTTCGCCCAGGCCGCCTTCCGCCAGGCGTTCGCGGCGGGGCACGACCTCGAGCAGCTGGACTTCGTGCTGATCGCTGCGGCCGCCTGCGAGATGCACCCGAACGCCGTGCGCCAGGGCGCGCGGCGGCGCGCGATCGCAGAGCAGCTGCGCGACGCCACCGCGCGAGCCGCGCGCGCGGGCGTCAGCGAGGTGCCGGCGCTGGCGCTCGCCGGACGGTGAGCGGCGCGCGGTGCGGGCCAATCGCGCATATCAGCTGATCGTCACGCGCGCCGGGCGCACGCCGGCGCTGCTGGCCGACGCGCGCCGCGCAGACCACGTGGAGATCGTCGCCATCGACGACGGCGAGGTCGTGCTGTTCTGGGACCGCCCGCCGCAGGCGGCGTCGCGGCTGGCGCGCGCGCTGCGCGACGATCTCTCGCAGCTGAACGCCGAGGAGTTCATCGCGCGCTGGAGTACCGTGGAGAACTGATGCCCGACACGCTGCCCCAGCCGGATGTCGCGCGCGAGTGGCTCCAGACGATGACGCTGATCCGCCGCTTCGAGGAGCGCGCCGGCGAGATGTACGCGAGGGCCAAGATCGGCGGCTTCCTGCACCTGTCGATCGGCGAGGAGGCGACGATCGTGGGCAGCGCGCGGGCGCTGCGCGACAGCGACTACCTGATCTGCACCTACCGCTCGCACGGCCACGCGCTGGCGCGCGGCACGCCGCCGGAGAACGTGATGGCCGAGCTGTTCGGGCGCGTGGACGGCTGCTCGCACGGGCACGGCGGCTCGATGCACATCTTCGACGCCGCGCGGCGCTTCATGGGCGGCTACGGCATCGTCGGCGGCAACCTGCCGATCGCCGCCGGCATCGCGCTGGCCAGCGACTACCGGCAGACCGACGAGGTGACGCTGTGCGTGTTCGGCGACGGGGCCTCCAACCAGGGCACGTTCGGCGAAACGCTCAACCTCGCCGCGCTGTGGCGGCTGCCGGTCGTGTTCATGGTGACCAACAACCAGTTCGGCATGGGCACGGCGCTCAGCCGCCACTCGGCCGTCACGGACCTCGGCCGCAAGGGCGAGAGCCTCGGCGTGCCGGGCATGCGCTGCGACGGGATGGACGTCGTGCAGACCCACGAGGTCGTGTCGCAGGCCGTCGAGCGCGTGCGCGAGGACCGCAGGCCGCTGCTCGTCGAGGCCGTCACGTACCGCTTCCGCGGCCACTCGATGGCAGACCCCGAGGAGTACCGCAGCAGGGAGGAGGTCGCGCGCTGGCGCGAGCGCGACCCGATCCCCGCCTTCGGCGAGCGGCTCGTCGCCGAGGGCGTGCTCGACGAGGCCGCGCGCGAGCTGCTCGACGCGGAGGCGCTGCAGCGGGTCGACGCCGCCGTCGCGTTCGCCGACAGCTCGCCGCTGCCCGGCCCGGAGTCGCTGTATGACGACGTGTACGTGCTCAGCGGCCAGGCGCACGGCTGGTACTCGCTCGACACGACCCACCGCGACGGTACGCAGCCGCGCGAGGAGCCGGGCGGCGAGGAGTCCGGCCCCGATGAGGTGCCGCGCCAGCTGACCGACGCGCTCGCCGCCGGCGAGGACGGTGGCAGGCCGGCGGGCGGCGACGGCGACGCGCTCGCCGACGAGGCCGCGTCGCGGAGCTCTGGCTGATGGGCGAGATGCGCTATCGCGAGGCACTCGGCGCCGCGCTGGCCGAGGAGCTGCAGCGCGACGAGCGCGTGATGCTGATGGGCGAGGACATCGGCGTGTTCGGCGGCGCGTTCAAGGTGACCGCGGGGCTGCTAGAGCGCTTCGGCGAGCGGCGCGTGCGCGACACGCCGATCTCCGAGAACACGATCGTGGGCGTCGGCATCGGCGCGGCGATGACCGGTCTGCGACCGGTTGTGGAGCTGATGACGGTCAACTTCTCGCTGCTGGCGTTCGACCAGATCGTCAACCACGCGGCGGCGATCCACTACATGTTCGGCGGGCAGGTGACGGTGCCGCTCGTGGTGCGCATGCCGCAGGGCGCCGGCCACCAGCTCGGGCCGACGCACTCGCACTGCTTCGAGGCGCTCTACCTGCACGTGCCGGGGCTGCTCGTCGCGGTGCCGTCGACCGCCGCGGACGCCAAGGGGCTGCTGAAGAGCGCGATCCGCGACGACAACCCGGTGATCTTCATCGAGCACGAGTCGCTGTACGGCGTGCGCGGCGAGGTGCCGGACGATCCCGAGCTGCTCGTGCCGTTCGGGCAGGCGCGCATCGCGCGCGAGGGCGCCGACGTGACGATCGTGGGCGTGTCGCGGATGGCGCTGACCGCCGAGCGCGCGGCGCGCACGCTCGCCGAGCAGCACGGCGTGCAGGCCGAGGTGATCGACCCGCGCACGCTGCGCCCGCTGGACCTCGACACGATCCTCGCCTCGGTGCGCAAGACCAGCCGCTGCGTGATCGTCGAGGAGGGCTGGCCGCACAGCGGCGTCGGCGCGAACCTCGCCGCGCTCGTCGGCGAGCAGGCCTTCGACTACCTCGACGCGCCGATCGAGCGCGTCAGCGGCGCAGACCTGCCGATGCCCTACTCCAAGCCGCTGGAGGACATCGCCTACCCGCACGAGGCGCAGGTCGTGCACGCGGCGCTCGCCACGGCTGGCGCCGCAGCCGGCGCACGCTGATGGCAGAGATCGTGATGCCGCGGCTGTCGGACACGATGGAGGAGGGCACGATCCTGCGCTGGCTCAAGCGCGACGGCGAGCACGTCGCGCGCGGCGAGGAGCTCGTCGAGATCGAGACCGACAAGGCGACGATGAGCTACGAGTCAGACCAGAGCGGCACCCTGCAGACACTCGCCGGCGAGGGCGACACGCTGGCGGTCGGCGCGCTGATCGCGCACGTCGGCGCCGAGCAGCCCCGCGGCGCGGCCGAGCAGCGAGCCGAAGAAGAGGATGACGGGCCGGCCTCGCGGCCGGCAGGGGTGGGCACGGCCGCTGCCGACGGGGGCACCGCCGCCAAAGGCGGAGCTCTGGCGGGCGGGTCCGCGGGGCCGGCGCAGGCCGCGGGCGCGCCGGCGGAGCGCCCCGCGGGCGCGCGCGTGAAGGCCTCGCCGCTGGCCAGGCGGCTGGCGCGCGACAGCCACGTGGACCTCGCCGCGCTGTCGGGCAGCGGCCCGGGCGGGCGGATCGTGCGGGCAGACGTGCTGGCGGCGGGCGGCGCGGCGGACGCGGCCGGCCCACCGGCGGCGGAGGGCACGCGAGCGGCGGGCGGCGCGGCGGCGGCGGAGGGCACGCGAGCGGCTGGCAGCGCGGCGGGCGGGGGCGCGGACGGCAAGAACGGCCAGCCGGGCGACCCCGGCGCGCCCGGCGCCGGCGCAGGGCTCGCCGGCGTGGCGACCGCGAAGGGCGAGGCGACAACCGTGGCGCTGTCGCGCTCGCAGCAGACGATCGCCCGGCGGATGGCCGAGTCGAAGGCGACGATCCCCGACTTCGCGCTCCAGCGCGAGGTCGAGATGGAGGCGTGCGTGGCGCTGCGCGCGGAGCTCAAGCGGCTGTCGGGGCGCGAGGCGCCGACGTACAACGACATGGTCGTGAAGGCCTGCGCGCTCGCGCTGCGCGAGCACCCGCGCGCCAACTGCAGCTATCGCGACGGCAGCCTGCAGCTGCACGCGCGCGTGAACGTCGGCGTGGCCGTCGCGGTGGAGGCCGGCGACGGACAGCCAGCGGGCGGGGCGGGCCCTTCGGATCCCGGCGCCGGCAGCCTCGTCGTGCCGACCGTGTTCGACGCGGACGCCAAGTCGCTCGGCGAGATCGCGCGCGAGACGCGCACGCTGGCCGGGCGCGTGCGCGACGGATCGATCACGCCGCCCGAGCTCGGCGGTGGCACGTTCACTGTCTCGAACCTCGGGATGTTCGGCGTCGGCAGCTTCAGCGCGATCATCAACCCGCCGCAGGTCGCGATCCTCGCGGTCGGCGCGGTGACCCAGCGCGCGGTGGCGCGCGACGGCGAGCTCGCCGTGCGCCACGCGATGAGCGCGACGCTCGTGTGCGACCACCGCGTGCTCTACGGCGCCGGCGCGGCGCTGTTTCTCGCACGCATCTGCGAGCTGCTGGAAGCTCCGGCGGCGCTGACGCTCTAGCCGCGCGGCTGCCGCTAGGCTGAGTGCAGTAGATGACCGTCGTCAGCCGACCCCGCGAAGAGCTCCTGGTGTGCGAACTCGGGACGGTTCCCTACCGCGAGGCGCTCGCGATCCAGGAGCGCCTGCGCGCGCGGCGCCAGCGCGGCGAGCTGCCCGACATGTTGCTGGCGCTCGAGCACCCGTCGGTCTACACCCGCGGGCGGCGCTCGCAGCCGGGCGAGCTGGCGATGGGCGAGCGCTTCTATCGCGCGAAGGGCATCGAGGTGATCGACACCGATCGCGGCGGGCGCGTCACCTACCACGGCCCCGGGCAGCTCGTCGGCTACCCGATCATGGCGGTGGAAGACGTCGGCGCGTTCCTGCGCACGATGGAACGCGCGATCGTCGCGGCGCTCGCCGGCGAAGGGGTCGCCGCACGCTCGCGCCGCGCGGAGGGCATCGACTACACCGGCGTGTGGGTGCGCGAGCGCAAGATCGCGTCGATCGGCCTGCACGTGGCTCGCGGGATCGCCACGCACGGCTTCGCGGTGAACGTCGACGTCGACCTGCGGCCGTTCTCGTGGATCGTCGCCTGCGGGCTGCCCGACGTCGCGATGACGTCGCTCGCGCGCGAGCTCGACGCGCACGCGCGCTCCCAGCCGGCGCGCCACGCCGGCCCCGCGCGCAGCCCGAGCCCCCTGCGCGAGCGCTTCCGCGCGCAGATGACAGACAGCTTCTGCCGCGCCCACGGCCGGACGGCGCGCCGGGTCTCCGCCGCCGAGCTGTCGGCCGGCACGGCGAACCCCACCGGCGGAGCCCCGGCAGGGGCGCAGCACATCAAGGGCCCGGGCGAGGCCCCGCCGCGCGCTCCGGTGCAGGCGGTGCCCGCGTGAGCGCCACGCGCGCGCGCTCCAAGCCCGGCGGCGCCGACGTGCTGCGCGTGCTCGGCGCGGACGTGCGCCCGCTGCGCGAGCGAAAGCCGCCCTGGTTCAAGGTGCGCGCGCCCGGCGGCGAGCGCTATCGCGCGCTCGGCGAGCTGATCGCCGCCGAAGACCTGCACACCGTCTGCCAGGAGGCCGCCTGCCCGAACGTCGGCGAGTGCTGGGAGCGCGGCACGGCCACGTTTATGATCCTCGGCGACACGTGCACGCGGCGCTGCGGCTTCTGCAACGTCAAGACGGGCAGGCCGACGTGGAACGATCCGCTCGAGCCGGCGCGCGTCGCGCGCTCGGTCGCGCGCATGGGGCTGCGCCACGCGGTCATCACGTCGGTCGACCGCGACGACCTGCCCGACAAGGGCGCGTCGGCGTTCGTCGGCGTGATCCGCCAGATCCGCCGCCAGGCGCCGGGCTGCCAGGTCGAGGTGCTGACGCCCGACTTCCAGGGCCAGGAGATGCCGCTCGCGAAGGTGATCGCCGAGCGCCCCGACGTGTTCAACCACAACGTCGAGGTGGTTCCGCGCCTCTACCCGCTGGCGCGCAGGGGCTCGGAGTTCGCGCGCTCCTGCCGCGTGCTCGCGCTCGCGCACGAGCTCGGCGCGGGCGAGGTCGTCACCAAGTCCGGCCTGATGGTCGGCCTCGGCGAGACGCACGACGAGATGGTCGACGCGTTCGCCGCGCTGCGCGAGCACGGCGTGCAGGTGCTCACGGTCGGCCAGTACCTGCGCCCGTCCGAGCGCCACCTGCCGGTCGTGCGCTACTGGCACCCGGACGAGTTCGCCGCGCTGCAGCAGGCCGCCTATGAGCTCGGCTTCGAGCACGTCGCGGCGGGGCCGCTCGTGCGCTCCTCCTACCACGCCGACCAGCACGTCCCCCAGGCGCGCGCCGGTGTCGGGCCGCTGGCGGCGAGCAGCTAGGCGGGCTCATAGGCCGTGTGCGCGCGGGACGCGCCGCCCCGCGGAGCGCCGCGCCGCAGCCGCTGCCGCCGCCCGCTTCGCTCTACTGACGCGATGCGCGCGCGACCGACCCAGCGCCCCCAGCGCCGGCCGTCTCCGCGCGCCGGGGCGCACCGCTGATGCGCGTGGCCATCCTCGTGATCGCCGTGCTGTTCATCTTCGGCTTCGCCGGCCTGACGATCTCGACGATATCCACGGAGGGGCTCACCATCGGCGGCGTGGTGGCAGTCTTCATCATCGTCCTCATGCTCGTTGGCATCGTCGGCGCGCTGCGCAATCCTCCCCGATGACGCCCGAGCGCAGGTGCAGCGATCCGTGAGCCCGCAAGGAGGTGCGCCGCAGCCGTGAACAAGTCGCCGTTCATGACGCCCGACCAGAGTCGCGCGCGCCGCGCGCGCAGCCGCACGCGGCGCCGCCGGCGGCAGATCGCGGCCGTCTGCGTGCTCGCGCTGGCGATCGCCGTCGCGGCGCTGATCGTCGCGATGGCCCCCGCCAGGTCGCACGATGCGCGTCGCCCGACGGCCGGGCGCGTCGCGGCCAGGCCCGACAGCACCGCCGCGAGCGCGCCCGCCGCGCGCCTGTCCCAGGAGCGCCTGCCGCTGGGCCCGGCCGCGCTCGCACTCACCGGCGCTGCCGCGCCCGCGCAGCAGCCGATCAAAGTCATCTTTCACGAACCGCCGCGCGCCGGCATGCTGTTCAACCTCGACACCGGCCAGGTGCTGTGGTCGCGCAACCCCTACACGCGGCTGCGCATCGCGAGCCTGACGAAGATGATGACCGCGCTGCTGGTCGTCAGCTCGGCGCCGCCAGACGCCGGCGTGCTGGTCACGCGCCAGGCAGTCGACACGGCCGGCTCGAAGGTCGGCGTGCTGCCGCTGGGCAGGCACGTCAAGCTCGAGAGCATGCTCTACGGACTGCTGCTGCCGTCGGGCAACGACGCCGCGGACGCGCTCGCGCAGCACGTCTCGGGCACGGTCGGCGGCTTCGTCGCGCGGATGAACAGCGAGGCGGCGCGGCTCGGCATGGGCTGCACGCGCTACTCCTCGCCGTCGGGCTACTACGACCTGGGCAACTACTCGTGCGCCGCCGACCTCGCGATCCTCGCGCACGTCGACCTCGCCCAGCCGCGCATCGCGCGCGTCACGAAGACCTACACCGCGGCGCTGCCGTTCCCGATCAAGGGCGGGCGGCTGTTCCTCTACAACAACAACCCGCTGCTCGTCTACCACTACCCGGGCGCGACCGGCCTGAAGACCGGCTGGACCGAAGCGGCCGGGCGCTGCCTGGTGGCGACCGCGCAGCGCCACGGCGTGCGGCTGGGCGTGGTTCTCCTGCACTCGCCCGCGCCGGGCAAGCAGGCCTCCTACCTGCTCGACCGCGCCTTCTCGGAGGTCTACCACCTCCCCCCGGTCGCGGAGCCCGCGATGCCGCCGAGCGCGTAGGCCGGCGCTCGACATTCGCGGGCAGAAGGTGTAGCCTGCTCTACACTGACTGACTGGTCAGTCAATCGCTGGCCGCGCGCCAGCCCACAGCCGAAAGACGGCACACAACGAGGAGCAGCCGTGGATCTCGACGACACACCCGATCAGGCGGCATACCGCACGCAGGTGCGTGCCTGGCTCGATGAGCACAAGGCGCAGGCGCCGCCGCTGCAGCACACCTCCGCCGACGGCACCAGCGAGGAGCAGTACATCGCGGCGCGGCGCGCCTGGCAGGGCAAGCTCGCCGAGGGCGGGCTGGCCGGCGTGACCTGGCCCAAGGAGTACGACGGGCAGGGCCTCGGGCCGATCGAGCAGGTCATCTGCAACCAGGAGATCGGCCGCGCGCGCGTCCCCGGGATCCTCGACGTGATCGGCGTCGGCATGCTCGGCCCCACGATCATCGCGCACGGCTCAGAGGAGCAGAAGGAGCGCTATCTCGGGCCGATGCTGCACGGCGACGAGGTGTGGTGCCAGCTGTTCTCCGAGCCGGCCGCCGGCTCTGACCTCGCGGCCGTGCAGGCCCGCGCGCGCCAGCAGGACGACGGCAGCTGGCGGCTGAGCGGGCAGAAGGTGTGGACGACCAACGCGCAGTTCGCCTCGTTCGGCCTGCTGCTCGCGCGCACCGACCCCGACGTGCCAAAGCACAAAGGTCTGACGATGTTCATCGTGCCGATGGACGCCGAGGGCGTGACGGTGCGCGGCCTGCGCCAGATCTCCGGCGAGGCCGAGTTCAACGAGGTCTTCTTCGACGACGTCGCGCTCGCCGCCGACGCGACCGTCGGCGGCGTCGGCAACGGCTGGGGCACGGCGCTCACAACGCTGATGTTCGAGCGCGCGACGATCGGGCTCGGCGGCGAGGGCATGGGCTACACGCCCACCCGCTTCACCGCCGCGATCGCCAAGGACGAGCACGCCAGCCGCGACAGCGAGGTGCGCCGCCAGATCGGCGAGATCGCAAGCGAACTGCTGGCGGTGCGCTTCGGCGGCTACCGGACGCTCACGGCGCTGCAGAAAGGCCAGATCCCGGGTCCCGAGGTGGGGCTGGCGAAGGTCACGATCGTCAACGGCGCGATCAGGGCCGGCGACCTGATCGCCGACGTGGTCGGCCCCGATGCGCTCTCACAGGACAGCGAGTGGGGGTACATGATCTCGTTCCTGCCGGGGCTGAAGTCCGCGGGCGGGACCGAGGAGATCCTGCGCAACACGGTCGGCGAGCGCGTGCTCGGGCTGCCGAGCGAGCCGCGGCTGGACAAGGGCATCCCGTTCTCCGAGCTGCGCTCCAAGGAAGGGGCGGCGGCATGAGGCGGCCGAGCACAACCGAAGGAGCGCCGGCGTGAATCTCTCTCTGTCCGACGAGCAGGAGTTCCTGCGCGAGGCCGCGCGCGGCGCGCTGTCGCGCTTTAAGACCTTCGAGGCCGCGCGCGAGGCGCTCGACGGCGATGGCGAGCTGCCCGACATGTGGCCGATGGCCTGCGAGGCCGGCTGGCCAGGGCTGCTGATCGACGAGCAGCACGGCGGCGCCGGGCTGGACGCGTTCGACGCGATGCTCGTGCTCGGCGAGTGCGGCAGGGTGCTCGCCGCGATCCCGCTGCTCGGCCACCTCCCCGCGACCGCGATCCTCAACGACTCGCCCAACGCCGCCGAGTTCCTGCCCGCGCTGGCCAGCGGCGAGCGGCGAGCGGCTTACCTTCCCTGCTGCCCGCCCGACGAGACGCTCGGCGGGCAGTGGAGCAGCGACTCGGCGAGCGGGTTTGCGCGCGCCGGCCTGCCGACGGCGGGCCCGCCTGCAGACGACGGCCGCGTAGCTCTGAATGGCAGCTTTGCGTTCGTGCCCGACGCGCCCGGGGCGACCGTGCTCGTCGGCGTCGCGATGCGCGACGGCGAGCCCGTCGGCGTCGCCGTGCTCGGCGACGCGCCCGGCGTGGAGATCACGCCGGTGCGGCGCTATGACGCGACGCGCTCGCTCGGGCACGTGTCACTGAAGGACGCGCCGGCGGTCGTGCTCGACGCGCCGCTCCAGTCGCTCGCGAGCGCCTGGCATCTCGCCCAGGCGCTGATCGCCGCCGAGTCGCTGGGCAGCGTCGAGACGGCGCTGGACTCGTCGGTGGAGTACGCCAAGGAGCGCTTCACGTTCGGGCGCGCGATCGGCTCCTACCAGGCCGTCAAGCACTCGCTCGTCGAGGTGCTGCGCCAGCTGGAGAACGGTCGCTCGCTGCTCTACTACGCCGGCTGGGCGCGCAACGGCTCGCCTGGCGAGTTTCCGCTCGCGGCCAACGCGGCGCGCACCGTCGCCGGGCATGCGCTCGACCAGGCGGCGCGCACGATGATCTCCGTGCACGGCGGCATCGGCGCGACGTGGGAGCACGACGCCCCGCTGTACTTCCGCCGCGCCCAGCTCTCGCGCCGCCTGCTGGGCGGCACCGCCGGCGCGAGCGACCGCACGGCCGGCGAGCTGCTGGGCGCTGCGAACGCCGCCTGAGCGCAGGCCGGCGCGGCGCGAGCGCAGGCCGGCCGGTCCGGCGCTCTGGCGCGGCTGCCCGGCTGCCCGGTACGGCTGCTCGGCTCAGCGCCGCTTGCGCGAGCGAGCGGCGCTCGCGGTGGGCTGAGCGCCGGTCAGCGCGGCCAGCACGGGGGCGCCGTAGGCGGCGTCGACCGCCTGGACCATCGCCGCTTGCACGCCGCAGTTGATGCAGAACCCGTGCTGGGACCAGCCGATCGCGCGCGCGAGCACCTGATCGGCGTAGGTCACGCCGGTGGCGTCGTGCCCGTAGTAGTCGTAGGCCGCACCCCAGGCGCCGGCGTCCAGCGCATAGCCGGCGCCGTCGGCCGACAGCAGGTGGGCGGCGGCCATGATCGAGTCGAAGTCGTCATAGATCGACGGGTGCGTGGTCGTCATGTGGTCATACGCGGCCGGGCGCGTCCCGTAGACGTAGGAGTCGCTGACCTCGCTCCCACGTGCTCACCGGGCCGTTGGTGACGTTGAACTGCATCGGCCCGCCACAGCAGCCGGCGAAGTTCAGGCCCTGGTAAGTGGAGGGAGCGGTCGAGAAGGCCGACTCCTGACTGTGGATCGATGCGATCAGCAGCCAGTTGACGCCGAACGTGCGCTGCGCGACGGCGTAGATCGGATAGAAGCCTTCCATCCAGCGCCGCGAGATGCGCGTCTGCGTCTGATCGACGAACAGCCGCGCGTCGACGCTCTGCTGCGCGCTCGACGGCTGCGCGACGATCGCCCCTCGCGCCGCGCCGGCCGATCGCGCTGCTGCGCGCGCGCTCGCGGCCGCCGCCGGGGTAGGCGTGGGCTCGATCAGCAGCACGCGCGGCGGGCTCGCGCTCGCCGTCGCGCGCGCCGAGCGTCCGACCAGCCCGCTGAGCACCGCGACCAGCACCGCGAGGCCGAGCAGCCCGACCGTGCAGGCGAGCAGCCACGGGCCGCGCTCGGACGGGGGCGCCGGCAGCGCAGCGGCGATCGAGGATGCGGCGGGGGACGGGGTGTCGGCCATCGTCATCTTGGCGGGTCGACCCTATACGGGCGGTCTCTAGGCACGTTAAAGAGTGGTGTACACAGCTATGCGCAGCGCCCCTGGGGCACGCGCTGCGCATCCAGCGCTACAGCGCACCTAGTCTCGGGTTCTAATGATCATGGTCAGGGTCCTGCTGATCGTCTCGGCGAGCGCGCTCGCCGCCTTTAGCGCCAGCTGCGCGATCCCGGCGCCCGTCGGCGCACGCGCCGCGCTCGCCCCGCCCGTGCGAGCCCAGCTGAGCGCGCCCCAGCAGGGCTATCTCGCGCTCGCCCAGGCCGGCGCGGCGCGGGCAACGGCGCGCTGGAGCGACCGTCGGCTCGGCTGGTATGACGCGCGCCTGGCCGACGCCGAACGCTACCCGCTGGCCACGATCTGGGACATCGTGCCGCTGTTTCAGTCGCTCGACGCGATCGCGATCGCCCAGCCGACGCCGGCCAACAGGCGGGCGGTCGCGCGCTTTGCCAGCGGGGCCGAGCGCTACCTGAACCGGGGGCTGCGGCCGCTGGCCGGCTACTCGCCCTATCCGGGCGACCGCACGCGCGACACCGAGACCTGGTTCGACGACAACGGCTGGTGGGGCCTGGCGTTCGTAAACGCCTACGTGGCCACCGGCACGCGCCGCTACCTGACCGACGCGCAGCGCGGCCTCGACTACATCGCCGCCGTCGGCTGGGACCGCAGCGGCGGCGGGATCTGGTGGAACACGACCCACCCCTACAAGGCCGGCGAGGCGCTCGCCTCGGCCACGCTGCTCGCGACGCTGCTCTACGCGCAGACCAGATCGGCCTTCGACCTCGCCCAGGCGCAGCGGTTCCTGGCGTGGGCGAACACCGCGGGATTCAGCGAAGCCAACGGGCTCTATGCGGCGAGCGACATCAGCGCCACGCCGATCGACTACATCGAGGCGCCGCTGATCTATGCGCAGGCCGTGCTCTGCCGCGTGACGTCCACGCCGGCCGAGTGCCAGCGCGCCGAGCAGCTGAAGGCGACCGCGCTGGACCGCTTCGGCTACCTGCTGGACTTCTCGCCGCAGTACGACGCCATCTACCTGCAGTGGATGCTCGCGCTCTACTCGCTCGACGGCGACCCGACGCTGTATGCGCTGGCCGCCGACAACGCGCGCGATGCCCAGACGCGCGCCCTGGACGGCGAAGGCCTCTACCTGCTGTCGTGGAACGGCGAAACGCTGCCGCGCCAGTACGCGCTCCCGGGAATGCTGCAGACCCAGGCCGCGACGACCAGCCTGTTCGCGTGGCTGTCGGTCTACCCGCCGCCGGGCTGAGCCGACCGCCCCGCCCCGCGCCCGTCGCGCACCGGCGGCCGTGTGAGGAGACTCACGACCTCGTTAGCGTTTGCTTAGCATGCCGCTCGATGGTTCGGCGCGTGAGCAAGTCCTGCCTGGCCGCCCGCGCCGGCGCCGCGCTGGCCGCCACCGCCTGCCTGGCCGGATGCGGATCGGCCGCACACGGCGGCGCGACGGCGAGCGCGCGCGCCGACAGCGATCCGCCTGGGGAATCCGCCCAACAGGCGAGCGCGCCCGCGCCGCACGTTCTCACCGCCGGCTGCGCGGCCATCGCGATGCAGGCGCTGCGCGGCGTCGCGACGCGCGTCTACCGCGAGGGCGTGCGCAGCGAACGGACCGCCGTCGCCGAACACTTCATCTCCACGTCGACGCCGCTGCGCGAAGCCGTCGAACGCGGCGACGCGGCGGGCGCGCAGGCGGCCGCGCAGGCGATGATCGCCGCGGGGCGCATGACCAATCTGCGCGTCACCCGCACCGCGGGCCCCGGCGGCGGCGGATTGGGCAGTCCTGGCGGCGGCGGCCCGGGCGCCGGCGGCGGCCAGGTGCTGGCCGAAGTGGGTCCGCCCGCGCTGGCCCCGATCAGCGGCAGGCTCAGCGGCGCCGGCGGCGCGCCGATCGGGAGCTTTCAGACGAGCGTGTGGACCGACAGCGGCTTCGTCATCGAGATCCAGGGAATCACGCAGGGGCTGGCGTCGCTGCGCCAGCAGGACCAAAGCCTGCCCGACTCCTTCGCCCTGGCCGCGGGACCGCTGCCGAGCTCGGGCACGATGAACCTGCGCGGCGTCGCGTACCGCTACACGTCGTTTCCGGCCGCTGCCTACCCGTCCGGGTCGCTGCGCGTGTACCTGCTGAGGACAGACCGCTCGCTGACGCCGCTGTGCGGCGCGAACGGGCAGGACACGCTGGTCAACACGCTCGAGCGCGTCGCGAACCTGCTCTACGACAGCGAGCGCGGTCTCCATGCGGGCCAACAGGTGCAGCGCGTGCAGCACGACCCGGCGCTGCTGAGCGCGGTCGCGCGTCGCGACCCGCTCGCGGCGCGCAGCGCGGTGCAAGGCCTGCTCAACCAGCACGTGGTGCGCCTGCGCGTCAGCGCCGGCGGACGCGTCCTGGCGGACGTCGGCGGCCCCTACGTGCTCGCCCCGGTGAGCGCGCCGCTGCGCCTGGGCGGCCGCCAGATCGGCAGCCTCGTGCTCTCGGTCCAGGACGACGAGGGATACAAGCGGCTGGCGGGACGCCTGGCCGGCCTGCCCGTGCTGATGTACATGGGCTCGCAGCTGGTCAAGAACAGCCTCGGCCCAGCTCCCGCAACCCCGCCAGCGCAGGGGCCCTACGTCTATCAGGGGCGACAGTTTCGGGTCTTCACGATCAACGCGCAGGCGTTCCCTTCGGGCCCTCTGCGGATCGTCGTGCTCGTGCCCATCCCCTACTCCTGAGGCGCGCGCGGGGCCTGCCGGGACGCGGGCGTCGGCCGCTCAGGCGGGGGCGGGCGACTGCAGCTTCTCTGCCAGCGCGCTCATCAGCTGCGCGAAGGAGTCTGCGAATTTCTCCACGCCCTCGCGCTCCAGCGTATCGGTGACATCGTCGTAGTCGACGCCGGCCGCGGCGAGCTGATCGAACACCGCGCGGGCCTCGTCGATGCCCTGTCCCAGGCGCGGCTTGGGGTCGCCGTGGTCCTCGTAGGCCTGGATCGTCTCCTCGGGCATCGTGTTGACCGTGTCGGGGCCGATCAGCTCCTCGACGTAGAGCACGTCGGGATAGGCGGGGTTCTTGGTCGACGTCGAGGCCCACAGCACGCGCTGCGCGGTGGCGCCCTTGGACGCCAGGAAGTCCCAGCGCGGTCCGGAGAAGACCTCCTGGAAGTGCGCGTAGGCGAGCCGCGCGTTGGCGATCGCGAGCTTGCCCTTCAGCTTGTCGTGCCCGCCGATCTCATCCAGGCGCCGGTCGGCCTCGGTGTCGATGCGCGAGACGAAGAAGCTCGCCACCGAGGCGACCCGCGACGGATCGCCGCCCTCGGCGACCAGCCGCTCGATGCCGCGCACGTAGGACTCGGCGACCTCGGCGTAGCGGCGCAGCGAGAAGATCAGCGTGACGTTAATCGAGCGGCCCTTGGCGATGGCGTCCTCGATCGCCGCCAGGCCCGGCCTGGTCGCCGGGATCTTGACCATCAGGTTCGGCCGGTCCACCTCCTCGTGCAGCCTGATCGCCTCGCGAAACGTGGCGAGCGTGTCGTATGCAAGGCGCGGGTCCACCTCCAGCGAGACGTAGCCGTCGCGGCCGCGGCCGCCGTCCCACACGGGGCGGAAGACGTCGCAGGCGTCCTTGACGTCCTGCTCGGCGAGCGCCCAGAAGATCTCCGCGGCGTCGCCGCCGCCGAGCTGTGAGATCTGCTCGTCATAGGCGTCCGAGCCGGTCATCGCCTTCTGGAAGATCGTCGGGTTCGACGTGGCGCCGACGACCGCGCGATCGTCGATCAGGCTCTGCAGGTGCCCGCCGCGGATCGATTCGCGCGACAGGAAGTCCACCCACACGCTCTGGCCCAGTTCAGACAGCCGCTGCAGCGGCGATCGGCTCTCAGCTGACATCGGATCTCCTTTTCATCAAATCCCTGGCCGCGGCGATGATCCCATCGGCGTCGAAGCCGAGCTTCGCTAGCACCGTGGCGCCGGGTGCGGAGGCTCCGAAGCGATCCAGCCCGTGGACCTCGCCGTCCAGGCCGACCCACTTCCACCAGCTGATCGTCGCCCCCGGCTCGATCGCCAGCCGCGCGGTGACCGCGCGCGGGAGCACCTGCTCGCGGTACTCGGGCGACTGCGCTTCGAAGAGTTCGATGCACGGCATCGACACGACGCGCACCTTGATGCCCTCGCCGGCCAGCGCCTGCCCGGCCTGGAGCGTCGGCGCCACCTCGGTGCCGGTGGCGATCATGATCAGCTGTGAAAGCGCGGAGGAGTCGCCGTTGGCGGTGCCCGCCGCGGTCGAGTCCCAGAGCACGTAGCCGCCGCGCTGCAGCTCGCTGGCCGGCGCGAGCAGCGAGCGGTCGAACACCGGGGTGCCCTGGCGCGAGAGCAGCAGCGCGACCGGGCCGTCCTCGCGCCGCAGCGCGACCTCCCAGGCGGCCACCGTCTCGGCTGCGTCGGCTGGTCGGATGACCCACAGCCCGGGGATCGCGCGCAGCGCCGCGTAGTGCTCGACCGGCTGGTGGGTCGGTCCATCCTCGCCGAGCCCCACCGAGTCGTGCGTCCACACCCACAGGACGGGAAGCTGCATCAGCGCCGACAGCCGCACCGCGCCGCGCATGTAGTCGGAGAACATCAGAAACGTCGAGCCGTAGGGCTTGACGATCCCCCCGTGGGCGGCTAACCCGTTGACGATCGCGCCCATCGCGTGCTCGCGGATCCCGAAGGGAATGTTGCGCCCGCTGTGCACGCGCGAGAACTCCCCGCCGCCCTCGAAGAGGGTCTTGGTGGACTCCACGAGATCCGCCGCGCCGCCGATCATCGTCGGGGCGAATTCCGAGAACGCGGCCATCACCTTCTGACCGGCGGCTCGCGTGGCGAGCTCCTCGCCCGCGGCGAACGCCGGCAGCGTCTCGCTCCAGCCGTCGCGCATGCGACCCGACCAGGCTCGATCCCAGTCGGCCGCGGCCTGCGGAACGGCCTCGCGCCAGGCCGCGAAGCGCCGCTCCCACTCCGCCTGCGCGGCCGCGCCGCGATCGCGCAGCGACATGTCCTGATAGACGCCGTCGGGCACGACGAACGTCTGCTCGGGGTCGAAGCCCATGACCTCCTTGGCGGCGCGCACCTCGTCCTCGCCCAGCGGCGATCCGTGGGCCTTGGCGGTGTCCACGGCGTGCGGCGCCGGGTAGGCGATGTGCGAGCGCAGCGAGATCAGCGATGGGCGCTCGTGTTCGTCCCGCGCCGTCGCCAGCGCCCGTGCGATCGCGTCGAGGTCCTCGGCGTCCTCCAGGCGCTGCACGTGCCAGCCGTCGGCCTCCAGGCGTGCGCCGTGGTTCTCGCCGTCGAAGCTCAGCGACGTCGTACCGTCGATCGTGATGTGGTTGTCGTCGTAGCAGACGATCAGCTTGCCCAGCGCGAAATTCCCGGCGATCGAAGCGGCCTCCTGCGAGATCCCCTCCATCATGTCGCCGTCTGAGCAGATCGCATACACGCGGTGGTCGACGATCTCGTGCCCGGGGCAGTTGAAGCGCTCGGCCAGGAAACGCTCGGCCATCGCCATGCCGACGGCGTTGGCGAAGCCCTGTCCGAGCGGCCCCGTCGTGACCTCGATGCCGGGGGTTAGCCCGCGCTCCGGGTGTCCGGGCGTGCGCGAGCCCCATTGGCGAAACTGACGCAGGTCATCCAGGTCGAGGTCGTAGCCGGTGAGGTGAAGCAGGGCGTACTGCAGCGCGCACGCATGTCCGCAGGAGAGCACGAAGCGATCGCGATCGGGCCAGCTCGTGTCGCCCGGGTTGACCGACAGGAAGTCGCCGAAGATCGTGCAGCCGAGCGGCGCGAGCGCCATCGCGGTGCCCGGGTGCCCGGCGTTCGCCTTCTGCACCTCGTCCATCGCCAGGCAGCGCACCGTGTCGATCGACAGCCGGCGGATATCGCCGCCGGCTGCGGCGGGTCGCGAGGCGCTCTCCTGGACTCTGGCCTCCATCCGACTCGATCCTAGCGGCGCTGCGCGGACGCGGGGGCTACAGTCACTGCACGATGCCCGAGCAGTACTGCGACGTCGGCCGAGGGATCACCCTCTGCTACGAGACCTTCGGCGATCCCGCCGACCCGCCGGCCGTGCTCGTGATGGGCCTGGCGGTCCAGCTGGTCGCCTGGCATGAGGACTTCTGCCGCGAGCTGGCCGCTCGGGGGCTGTACGTCGTGCGCTTCGACAACCGCGACAGCGGGCGCTCGACGCACATGCGCACACGCCCGCCTAACATCGCGCAGCTGGCGCTTCGCTCGGTCGCGGGCGCGCGGCGCGCGAGCGCCTACACGCTGTCTGACATGGCGCAGGACACCGCCGGCCTGATCGACGGCCTGGGGCTCGCGCCAGCGCACGTGACCGGCGCCTCGATGGGCGGCATGATCGCCCAGACGCTCGCGGCGGAGCATCCGGCGAAGGTGCGCTCGCTCGTGTCGATGATGTCGAACACCGGCAACCGCTTCAGCGGCCGGCCGAAGCTCGGCCTGTACACGCTGTTCGTACGCCGCCCGCTACCCGGCCGCGAGGGGTTCATCGCCGACGGGGAACGCCTCTTCGCGCTCATCGGCTCGACCGGCCTGCCCCAGGACCACGACGACATCCGCGCGCAGGCCGAGCAGAGCTACGACCGCGACCACGATCCGGCCGGGCCGACGCGCCAGCTCGCGGCGATCATCGCCTCCGGCGACCGCACCGCCCAGCTGCGCACGATCACGGCACCCACGCTGGTGATCCACGGCACGGCCGATCCGCTCGTGACGCCGTCGGGCGGTCGCGCGACGGCCCGCGCGATCCCGGGCGCGAGCCTGATGATGGTGCCGGGCATGGGCCACGATCTGCCGCGAGCCGCCTGGCCGAGGCTGATCGATGCGATCAGCGAGCACACCGCGCGCGCCGACCGCAGCACGCGGCGCACCCCACACCCGCGGGCCCGCGCGGCGTCCCGCTCGGGCCCGATGGTGTAGGTCCCCCCACCCCTCCTGGCACCCCCGTCACCGGTCCTCCTAGCCGGCGTGCGGTCGGCGCCTCCCGGCTGGCAGAACCGCCAGCGAGTGCGCGCGGCCCGATGAACACGCTGTGGCGTGCGGCCGCACGCGTACAAGCAGATGCAGATCGTGGCGGCAGTGCGAGCGCCGATAGGGCCAGCGTCCGTGCAGCGTGCGGAGCATCCGCTGCTCCTGACAAACGAACGTTCTCACCTCGATCTGCCCCCTTCCCGGTCTCGCATCCTGCTTGACCTCGACCCCTTGTCCGGACCCTCGCTAGGGCTTTGTCGCCGTGGAGTTGTCCGCGCTCATCACTTGCACCTCGATCGCGAGATCCTTCTCGCTGCCACATATAAACCACGTTTTACGCAGAATGTCAATGACCAACGACGGATCGCACGGACGTTTGCACCGGCGCGCCGGCGAGCGGGCAAACGAGGCCCGCGAGCGCGCGCCGGGCGAGGATCCAGGCGCTCGGGGCGAAGCTGGGAAGAAGTGCGCCCGGCGGGAATCGAACCCGCGGCCTGCGGCTTGAAAGACCGCTGCTCTTTGGCTCCCCGAAGAGAACCGTTGACCACTGAGCTACGGGCGCGCGTTTTGGCTGTCGTGCAAGCAGTTTGCCTGCAAGGCCCGTATCTAAGCACGCTTTTCGCCCGACGGCGCGGAGGGCGTAGTCTGGACGCACCCCGATCGTGCCGAGTTCGCGCAGGGAGCAAGACGATGGCCGCCAACCGCAATCGCCCCCGGGGCCGGCTGCGCCACTACGCCGGCTTCCTGTCCGCGGGCTCCGCCGTGGGAGGGCGCAGCGCGCTCCAGCGAAACCGCGCACAGCGCACCCGGCGGGTCGCCGAGGCGATCGCCGATCGCGGCCGGCGGCGAGCCGGGGCACGCCCGCGGATGCGCGCGCTGCAGGCCGCGCCAGGCGGACGGCTGCGCTGGCGCGACGTCGCGACGCCGCCGCCACCGCCGCCCGACGGTGCGATAGTGCACCCGATCGCAGCTGCGACCTGCGACATGGACTGTCCGCTGGCGCTCGGCGCCACGCTGTTCGCGCTGCCGCTGCACCTAGGGCACGAATGCGTCGCCGAGGTGCTCAGCGTGGGCGAGCGCGTGGCGACGGTGCGCCCGGGCGACCGCGTGGTCGTCCCCTTCCAGATCAGCTGCGGAGGCTGTGCGCCCTGCCGCGCGGGCTGGACGGGCAGCTGCACCGCGGTGCCGCCGATCTCGATGTACGGGTTCGGCCTGCTCGGCGGGCACTGGGGCGGCGCGTTCTCCGACGAGCTGGCGGTTCCCTACGCCGACGCGATGCTCGTCTCCCTACCGGACCGCGTGGCGCCCGAGGCCGCGGCGAGCGTCGCCGACAACGTGTGCGACGCCTACCGCCACATCGCGCCCCATCTGCCGGCGCTCCTGCAGCGCGATCCAGACGCGCAGGTCCTGATCATCGGCGCGCTGCGCACGCGCATGCTGTTCAGCGCGAGCCTGCCGCTGTACACCGGCCTGATCGCGCGCGCCCTCGGCGCACGGGACGTCACGCTAGCCGACGCCCGGCCCGGCGTTCGCGCGCACGCACAGCGTCTTGGGCTCGACACGCTGCACCCCCGACAGCTGCGCCGCCGCCCCGCGGCTTCGCTGGTCGTCGACTGCAGCGTCTCGGGGCTCGCCCGCGCGCTGCTCAGCACGGCGCCCGACGGCGTGTGCACGAGCGCCGGCACGCTCCACCGCAGCGCGCGCATCCCCATCCTTCAGATGTACGCACGCAACGTCACGCTGCACGTCGGGCGTGCGCATGTGCGCACGCTGATCCCCGAGGTGCTCGAGCTGATCGTCGACGGGCGCCTGGATCCGCAGGCCGTCCCGGCGACGGTCGCACCGCTCGACGAGGCTCCGGGCGCCCTGCGAGAGCATTTCCTCGGCGGCGGCGTCAAGACGATCCTGACCGCCTGAGCACGATCCGGGGCTTCAAACGCAAAGCCGGGGGGCGGTCCTAGAACCGCCCCCCGGTTTCGTCAGGCGGAGCATGCAGCTCCGCCCAAGGTGCCTCCGCCTAGAAGTTGATCGGCGGTGGCGGCGCTGCCGTTAGGGTGATCGAGTTTTCCGGACCGGACATCAGCGACGTCAGGATCGGACCGAACAGACCGCACCCGCTGAACGGGGGCACGGTGACTTCGGTCTTGGTCGTGAAGCCGCCGCTGGCCAGCTGGTTCACCGGCTCTGAGACGGAGAGCGGAAGCGCGATCGGTTCCGATGTCGTGCAGCCGATCGGCACCCGCAGGAATCCGAGCGATATCGACCCAACCTTCATGAAGGCCGAGCCGGCAGCGCTCTCTGAGAGCACGCCTTCGTTGGTGAGGCTGACTTTGCCGCTCGCCGGTCCCGTCGGGGTCAACGAACCGCTCACCTGGACCGGGAGCCCGAGCACGGTGATGGTCTGTTTGATCGGCGGAATCGTGAAGGTAGCGGTCAGTTTTTCGTTCGTCAGGTCACCTTCGGCGCTGAGCGTCGCGCCTTTGGGGACTTCGAGCGAGATGCCGCTCTTCTTCTCCGTGACCGCGCCCGAGAGGTTCCAGCCCGGGATCGGAACGATCAGATCGCCTGTCTCCGGCGTCAGCCGAGCCGTCGCTGGCAGTTTGGCGCCCGGTTCGTGCTGACCGCACGTACTCGGCGCCGTTTTGCCGGCGACCCGTTCTTCGATCCATTTGACGACGGTCGGCACGGCCGTCGGGTCGGTCAGCAGATGATCGCCCGGGTACAGCTGGAAGTCGTCCTTGACGCCCAGTTTGCACCACGCGTAGTGCAGTTCGGCATCCGGGGCCACCGGCACGAACTCGTCCTCGAGGCCGTGGTAGTGGTAGACCGGAACGGTGATCGGTTTCGTGCCGAGCTTCTGTTCTTCGATGATCTGCTTGACGTTCGGGTGTGCTTCCTCGACCTGTTCGAGGGACTTGTTTTCGATCGAGGCTTCTTCGAACGTCTTGTCGTTGAATTCACGCAGCGTCTGGATCGCGCACTCTTTCTCGGCTTGCCGGGCTTCTTCGAAGCCTTTCGTGCTGATGAACGAGAACGCCCCGAATTCGGGCGGGCTGGCCGGGAATTCGACCGGGTAGGCGGTCTGCAGCCCGAGCAGGCCGTCCAGCGCGAACCCTGCCGCGACGGACCCGCTGCCGAACTTGGCGAGGGCCTGCAGGTCGGCGGGGGTGCCGCCCGTGGCGACGCCGATCAGTTTGACGTCGGGCGCGTAGCTCGGCTGTAGCTCACCAGCCCAGCTGACGGCCTGGCCGCCGATCGAGTAGCCCCAAGCGATTACCGGGTTGCTTTCGGTGATGCCAGATTCCGGCACTTCCCTTGCCGCGCGCTCGGCGTCGAGCACGTCGGTGGCCTCGGACTTGCCATCGCTGTACGCCGGTACGGTTCCGGTCGTGTAGCCCTGGTAGTCGGTGACCGCCACGGCGTAGCCGGCTTTCAGGGCGCCGATCACCGCCGTGCCGTCGTACTCGGTGCCCGCTTCCATCTGCTTTGAGGGCGCGCACTGCTGGCCGAGCCCCTGCGTCCCGATCCCAATCGTGACGACCGGTCGCACACCTTTTCCGGTCCACGCCGCCGTCGGCTCAATCACCGTTCCGGTGACCGCGATCGGTTTTTCCTTCTGGGTCTCGGACTGGTACATGACTTTCCAGGCTTTGTACCCGGGAAGCGTCACGTTGAGGTTGAGCGTCGTCGGGCGATACTGGATCAGTTCGCCGTTTTTGGTTGTGGGAAGCGTTTTCGGCGCCGTGTAGAAGCCTTCGCCTTCTGGCCCTTCGACCGGCGTCGCCGATGCCGTGGACGCCATGACCAGGGCACCGAGAACCGACAGTGCGAGCAGCACTCGCACCAAAACCGCGCGACGGGGCAATTTCAGTCCCCGACGCTGATTAGCGTCAATCGAGTGATACATCCCTTTCCCTCCCCCCGAAGTGCGCGCCGCCCGAAGGACGCTGCGCCCTCGAGATTCAAAAGCTAGACAGAAAATGCGAACCGAAGCCCTCTCGCGCTCGCATCGACACTGGATAAAGCTCGCTCAGTAGTCCAGGTTCAGCAGACCTCCTTGCGCGACACCCGCGCTCCCCGAGCGTCGCGAGAATCCCGACACCGTCGGCATCCGTGCGATCTCCAAACGCCGCGACCTGGTAGGGCCAGCGGCAGCTCTGTCGGTAAGCGGGTGAACATCTGTTTACTGAACCCTAGCGGACACGCCCCCCTCACGTCAACAGAATACACACTGTAGTACTCCGTGTCCAGATTTCGGGTAAACGCCCGTTCACGCCACGACCGGACTCGCGTAGTACGCTGAGTCCTAGATTCCGGGCAAACGCTCGCTCTCGCCAAGACTGGACCCGCCATCAGAGGGCATCCGCAACACATACGCAGGCGCAGGTCGCCGACCGTCGAGAGTCGCGCGGAGCGCAAGCAGCGCACCCGCGAGGCCCTGCTCGACGCGGCGCTCGGACTGCTCGAGGACCGCTCCTTCGGGAGCCTCAGCCTGCGCGAGGTCGCGGGCGAAGCGGGTATCGTCCCGGCGGGCTTCTACCGTCACTTTCAGGACATGGACGAGCTCGGCTTCGCGCTCGTCGACGAGTCCTTCGGGCGGCTGCGCCAGATGTTGCGCGCCGCGCGCGAGGACAGCTCGGACTACTGGGGCGCGATCCACTCCTCGGTCGTGGTCCTGGCCCGCAACATCCACGACCACCGTCCGCACTTTCGCTTCCTCGTTCGCGAGCTAAACGGCGGCGTACCCGCATTGCGTCGTACGATCCGCGGCGAGATCCGGCAGCTCAGCAACGAGCTGGCGCTCTACCTGGCGCGCGTCCCCGAGCTGCACAGCTGGAGCTCGGACGACGTGCAGATGGTCGCAACGCTGATGGTCGGCACGATGGTCGCGGCGGTGGAGATCCTGCTCGATGTCTCAGCCGACGATCCGCTGGCCGAGCAGGAAGTCTTGGTCTCGGGAGAAAAGCAGCTGCGGCTGATCACGCTTGCGATCCCGCACTGGCGAAGCTCTTTCGCCGCCGGGGCCCAGCTCGACCCGAGGCAGGGCGAGGGCGTGCCCTCGATCGGAGCCGAGGAGGGCCCCTGACCATCGCCCGTCTGACGGGGTTTGGCGAGCCTAGATCGTGCCCCCGAAGTGCGTGCAGCTCGCCTGGAAGGAGCTGCTCGGCGTCGCGCTCAGCTGGTTGAGCACGTTCTGCAGCGCCGGCGAGTCGTCGATCATGCCGATGTGCGCGGCCGCCGTTCCCTCAGCTGGCGGCGCAGATCGGGCAGGCGCCGCGCAGGACGATCTCGTGCTCGGCGACGCGCATCGGCAGGCGCCGGGAGAGCTTGCCGATCGCGTCCTCGACGCCCTCGTCGGTAAACGGCGTGACGGTGCCGCAGCTGTCGCACACGAGGTGGTGATGGTGCCCCTCGCCGCTGCGAATCGGCTCATAGCGCGTCATGTCCTGGCCGACCTGGACGCGCTGCACGAGGTGCAGGCGCTCGAGCTCATCGAGGATGCGGTAGATGCTGGCGCGAGCAACCCGCCGCTTGCTCTTGCGCAGCGCGTCTTCGATCTCGATCGCCGACAGCGCGCACGGCTGGGAGTCCAGCAGCTCCAGGAGGGCCTGGCGGGCCTGACCGGAGTGGTGGCCGTTTCGCGCCAGCACCTGCGCTGCGTGCGTCGCCCAGCTGTCTGTCGGACTCTTGGTCATCGCGGTCTCAGTCTAGGTCTCGTGCTGGCCGTCAATCGCCGTGCCCGGGAAGGCAGGCGGACGTTGCGGGTGGCGCCCCGCGGTGAGCGCGAAGGCGAGCAGGTAGCTGGCGGTGGCGACCGCGATGATCGCGGTGCTCGGCGGCAGGCCGGGGATCGCGTAGCTGAGCACCAGCCCGAGCCACATCGCGATCAAACCCAGCGCGGCGGATAGCGCGAGCCCGAGGTAGGGGTTGGGCGTGAGCCGCTGCGCGGCCCCGGCGGGGGCGGCGAGCAGGCCGAGCAGCAACAGCGCTCCGACAGCCTGCGTCCCCTCTGCCGCGGTCGCGCCCACGAGCGCCAGGAACACCAGGCCCAGCGTTCGGACGGGCACCCCGCGCACCGCCGCGACGGCCGGGTCGAAGCTGGCGAACAGCAGCGGCCGGGCGATCGCCAGCACAGCCGCGATGATGAGCGCGCCGACCAGCGCGGCGAGGCGGGCGTCGGCTGCGCCGAGCCCGAAGATCGAGCCGAACAGGGCACGGGCGCCGAGCAGCCCGTTCCCGCCTCCCGAGCCGGTGCTGAACAGCGCGAGGAAGAAGACGCCGAGACCGAGGATCCAGGCGAAGATGATCCCGATCGCCACATCGTCGGCCCCTGCGCGCTGGCCGATTGCCCCGAGCAGGAGCGCGACGGCGATCGTCGCTGCAAACAGGCCGATCCGCGTGTCGAGGCCGGCCGCGGCGGCGGCCAGGGCGCCGGTGAACGCGACGTGGCTCAGCGCGTCGCCGGCGAAGACCTGCGCGCGCAGCACCACGAAGTACCCGACGACGCCGCACGCCAGCGCGACGAACGTGCCCGCGAGCACGGCGTTGCGGAAGAACTCGTGGGCGAACATCAGCCGCGCGCCTCGACGGGCCGCGAGCGCGCGCGCAGCAGCGTCGGATGGTCGGCGACGGCGCGCGCGACGCGCGCGATCACGTAGGTCACGAAGGCGACGGTCGTGATGTAGAAGCCGACGGGGTAGTCGTAGAAGTAGGCCAGCGCCAGGCCGACCCACGTGATCAGCACGCCGAGGACGACGCTGAGCGCGATGCTCGCCCCGATGCGCGAGGTGATGAGCTGGGCCGTCGCGGGTGGCGCGACGAGCAGCGCGAACACCAGCAGCGCTCCTGTGATCTGCGCGGTCTCGGCGACAGCCAGGCCCAGCAACAGCAGAAAGCCGAGGCCGAGCGCGCGAGCTGGCACGCCGCGTGCGCGCGCCACGCCCTCGTCGAGCGACACGAACAGCAGCGGCCGTCCGGCGATCGCAAGCAGGACGAGCGTGATCGCGGCGATCCCGGCGAGCGCCAGAACTTGTCCTGAGGTGATGCCGAGGAAGCTGCCGAACAGCAGGCTCTCGTAGTTGGCGAGCACGCCCTGGTAGAGGCTCAGGAACAAAAACCCGCACGCGAGCCCGAACGCCTGCACAGCGCCGGTGATCGCGGACTCCTGGCCGTGGCTGCGTCGCGCGGTCGCGCCGGCCGCGAGTCCGATGACGAGCGCCGCGAGGCCGGAGAAGACGAAGTAGCCGACCGCTGCCGAGAGCCCGATCAACAGCGCCGCGGTGGCGCCGGGAAACGCCATCACCGAGAGCGTGTGGCCGGCGAAGGCCTGGCGGCGAAGGACCATGAACCAGCCGACGACGCCGGCCATGACCCCGACGATGGTCCCCGCCTCGAGCGCGTTGACCATGAAGGGATAGGCGGTCAGCTGGTTGAGATCGGAGATCGGGCTCAGCGAGGGTCCCGCCGCGACGAAGATCGCGCTAGCGGTGTGCATGCCTGTCGGAGTGGTGGGCGGGTGCCTCGGGCAGTCCGACGACGACGAGCCGTCGGTCGGTCGTTTCCAGGACTTCCACCGGAGCGCCGTACAGGCGGCTGAGCGACTGTGCCGTGATGACCTCGCGCGGCTTGCCCACCATCGCCTGCCCCGCCCCGAAGTAGACGACGCGGTCGAGGTAGGAGAGCAGCGGGTTCACATCGTGCGCGACGAGCAGCACCGTCACCCGCTGTTCGCGGCAAACGCGCTGCAGCAGCGCGGCCACAGCGCTCTGGTTGGGCAGGTCGAGGCTGTCCAGCGGCTCATCGAGGATCAACAGCCTGGGTTCGCTGACCAGCGCCTGGGCGATCAGCAGCCGTTGCTGCTCTCCGCCGGACAGCGCCCCGATCGGTCGCTTCGCGTACCTGCTCGCCCCGACCAGCTCGATCACCGCGTCGACGCGCTCACCGCCTGAGCGACGCAGCGGCAGGCCCCAGCGCGCGCCGTCGAGCCCGAGCCGCACGAGGTCGATCCCGCGAACCCGGGTGCCCGCCTCGAAGTGACGGCGCTGGGGCAGGTAGCCGATCTGTCCCTTTGACGCGCCAGGCGGGCGCCCCAGCACCGATGCCGTGCCGCGGCTCAGCGCGAGCTCTCCGAGCAGCACCCGCAACAGCGTCGTCTTGCCCGATCCGTTCGGCCCGAGGATCGCCGCGAACTCGCCCTGGGCGATCTCGACGTTCACGTCGCTCCACACCATGCGGCCACCGAGCCGTGCCTGCCCGCCCTCGACGCGCACCGCGACGGGCGCACGCTGCGTGTCTGGCCCCGCCGCAGCTCCCGCGAGCGCCGACGCCGGCCCTGTGCGGGCGAGGGCGCTCATCTGCCGGTGGCCTGGTGAAGCGCCGACATCAGGCTCCTCAGCTCCGCGTCCTGCCATTGCTCGAAGGTAGCCGAGGCCGGAGAGAGGGTCTCCGTGATCGTTGTGATCGGGATGTGCGCGGCGCGCGCGAGCTGATTGACGCGCTGCACGTCGGGTGTGGCGTTCTGGCTGTTGTAGACCCAGACCTTGATCGCCCCCTCTTCTGCCTGCTTGTCGACGGTCTGCTTGTCCTGCGCGCTCACGTCGGTGCCCTCGGCGATCGCCTTGGCGAAGCTGTAGGGGGTCATCAAGCTCAGCCCGAGGTCCTGCCCGAGCGGCTGGAAGATGCTCTCTGAGTAGCCGACCGGCACGCCCGCGTAGCGCGCGCGGATTTCGCTGCGCAGCCGGTTGTATTCGGCGAGGTCGCTCGTCTCAAAGGCGCTGCGCTGCTGGTCGAAATAGGAGCCGTCCTGGGGGTCGAGCCGCTTGTAGTCGGCGACGATCTGTTCGACCACGCGCTGGACGCTCGAAGGCGAGTACCACTGGTGGGGGTTATCGCCCTCCTTCAGGCCGAGCAGGCCACCGACGTCGAGCACGACGCGCCCGCTGGACGGGTTCGCCGCCAGCAGCTTCGACGCCCAAGTGTCGTAGCCGATGCCGTTGACGATCGCCATCTGCGAGCGTGCGATCGTCACACCATCCGAAGCCGTCGGTTCGTAGGAGTGCGGATCGGTGTTCGGGTTCACGATGATGCTGCTCACCGCGACCTTCTCGCCCCCGAGCTGAGCGGCGATGCTGCCCCAGAAGTTCTCCGCCGCGCTCACCTGGATCTTGCCCGAGGCGTTCGTCGAGGAGGATGCCGACCCCCCGCAGCCCGCCACCAGAACGCCAATACAGAGCAGCAGCGTCACCGTCAAAGCCAGCCGCGATCTCACCATCGAGCCTCCGGTCGTTGCGCGTTTGAAGAACAGCGCGCGCTAGGCTACCAGATGAATAGGAATCAGTCTTGTTCCTATTGCGCCCCCCGAGCTCGGGAGCGCTGCGCGGTCAGGCTCGACGCTTGGCGCGCCCGCTGGCGGCCTTCCCGCGCGTGGCCTGCTTTCGCTTGGCCGGCGGCGGGGCGATGAGCGCGAGCAGCTCTGCCATCGACCGCTCGACGCCGCTGGTGAGGATGTCGATGTCGCTTGAGCTGTCGTAGTCGGCGGTGACGCCAAAGTAAAGGCCGCCGTCGTAGGAGAAGATCGCGATCGAGATGCGCACCTGACCAATCACGGGAACGAACGGAAAGGACTCGAGCAGTCTTCGCCCTAGCGTGCTCAAGGGCTGCTGGGGCCCGGGGACGTTGGTCACGCCGGTCTGCACGCCGAACGACGGAGACCGCGCCGCGAGGCGCGCACCGAGCGCGAGCAACATCGGCGGAGCGAAGCCAGAAAGCGAGGTGAGCACGTCGCCTGCGACGGCCTGTTTTGACTGCTTGAGGCCGCCCATCTGGGCGCGTAAAGCTGCGAGTCGAGCTGCCGGATCGGCAACCCCGATCGGCAGCTCGGCGAACATCGCCGACACGCGATTGTTGTAGACCCCAAGCTCATCGGGCCGGCGGACCGACACCGGTACGAGGGCGCGGATCGTGCGGTCGGCGACGCGCTCGCCGCGCGCCTCGAGCAGGTCGCGCAGCCCGCCGGAGACGACCGTCAGCACGACGTCGTTGACGGTTCCTCCGAGCGCGGCCCGGATCGCCTTGACGTCGCTCAGGCGCACCTGTGCACAGCTCCAGGTCCGATGCGGCCCGATCGGACCCGTCAGCGAGGAACTGCCCAGCGGGCGCATCACCTGTGCCGCCGAGGTCATGCCGCGCAGCAGATCTCGCGCCTGGACAAGCGATGCACGCGGCGCGCGCAACGCCGCGCGCAGGCTGCGCAGCTGCTCGGACGGATTGACCGTGCGGTGCGTCAGCGTGCGCAGCACCAGCTCGGCACCACTGGGCTCAGGGCCCGGCTCCCAGGCGCGGGCGGCCGCTGGCGCAGTCTCGTCCTCGAACATGCCCGACATCAGATCGGTCGCGGAGACGCCGTCGACCATGCAGTGATGGACCTTCGAGAGCAGCGCCCAGCGGCTCTTGCTCAATCCCTCGACCATCCAGATCTCCCAGAGCGGCTTGTTGCGGTCGAGGTGCTGGGCGAATATGCGCGCGGCCGTGCGGCGCAGCTGATCGTCGCTGCCGGGTTCCGGGAGGGCGGTGTGGCGCAGGTGGTAGGAGAGGTTGAAATGAGGATCGTCCACCCACACCGGGCGGCCCAGGCCGAGCGGAACGAAGCGAACCTTCTGGCGGTAGCGAGGGACGAGGCCCAGCTTGCCCGCGACCATCTGCTCGAGCTGCTGAAACGGAGGGGCCGGGCCCTCGAAGATGCTCACGCCGCCGACGTGCATGGGGTTCATCGGTCCCTCGATATGCAGGAACGAGGCGTCCATCGGGCTCATCCAGTCCATCGGTCCCCCTCCTCGTCGAGGATCCCCGCGAGCACGCGGTAGACGCCCAGGTTCACCGACATGCCGCCGTGGCTCGACTGCACCTCGATGTGATCTGCGCTTGGATCGAGGCACGCCCGCCAGGAGACGATTCCGTCGCTGCGCGAATAGATCGCCACCGCGCGCACCTCCGGTGGGAGCGGCGCGCGCAGCTCCTCGCGGAACGCGGCACAGCACAGACCGTCGCCGCATTCGCTGGACAGCATCCCGGGAAAGCCGAGGTCGCCGAGCAGCGCCACCGAGCGCACCGCCCCGAGCACGGCGGGGCCGACGCCGAGCGGGTCGAGCACGGGAGCGCCAAGCATCACGACCGTGCTGACCAGGTCCGGGTTGCGAAGGGCCGCGACACGCGCCAGCTGGCCGCCCCGGCTCTGCCCGATCAGCACCACACGGCCGGAGTCGCGCTCGGCGAGGCCGCGCAGGCGCGACTCGATCCCCTCCAAGGCGCGCTCGGCGCAGTTGGTGTTGAGAAGGATGCCGGCCCCTGCGGTGCGCGAACCACGCCTGCGCAGCCATCCCCCGAGCACGTTCAGCGACTGATCTCCCGCCATGAACCCCGGCACGAGCAGCACCGCGGGACCGCTGCGCCGCCGCGCAGGACGAAGGAACTCCCGGTCGACGAGCAGGCGCGCCAACTCGAGGCCATAGCGCAGCTCGCCGCGAAGCGGCGCGGCCGGAGCTTCGCCCGGCGCGAGCGGCGATGGCATCTGTCCAGCGTACTGCGCCGGCGCGCTAGCAGCGCCGCCGCGGTCCGCCGCGCCTCGCCACTGGCCACGCCGGGTAGCCCGCCGTCATCGACCTCGTCCATCCCTCCAGCGCGCGCATCGTCATCCACCTGCCACACCGGTGGCGAATCGGACATTCACCTGGGTGGCGCCGGTTTCTTCCACGACCCAAGGCGAGGGAGAGTAAAACTGCGGATCGTGAAACGGGCAGTAGAGTTCCACCTTGCGGGACACCGGGTTGGTCCTGAGCACCCATACGCCTGTGCCATCGCTCAGTCTGGTGCATGTCGGCGGCGCACCGTGGGAGATCGGCAGGTGAATCAGCCCCACTCCGGAGGCCGGGTAGGCCCTCACGACAGCCAGTTCGTTGGACCAGTTCGCCCCCGCGAGCAACACCAGCGGAACAAGTCCTTCAAATGAGAAGTCCGGCCCTTCGGTCTGGCTCGGGATCCATCCGACCGCCCGGACCCCGTTACGTCCCAGCGCCTGTAACAGGCCTGGCACGTCGCCGTCGCGCTTTGGCCCGGCTACGAGAAAGCCCCGGTTGGAGTAGAAAACGATCCGGTCGGCGAGCGCCTCTGTGACCGGCGGCGAGCGCACGAGCTTCGTTTCCAGCTGTCCCCCCACGCCGAAGGTCGTGCCGAGAGTGTTGGCGGCGACGGCAAGCACGAGCACGCCGGTGGCGGCAAGACGCGCTACACGGGGCAGGTAGATAATCCAGCCCGTGGCGATAACCGCCAGATAGGGCATCAGCGGCATGTCGTAGCGGATGTCGTGGAGAGCGGTCAGCGACATTGAAAGCCACGCGACAAAGCCACCAATGAGGAACTCCAGCGTTGGCCCCCGTGCTACCCGGTCGCGCACCACGGCATAGACGGTCCAGATCGCACCTCCGAGCGCCAGGATGAATAGCGGAACCAGCAGCTGGGAGTTGAGGGTGCTCCAGAAGTACCACAGCACATTCGCGCTGGACAGCGTCGGTGGCAGGCTGCCGGCTAGGTTGCTCGAGGCTGTACCGCCAAGGCCCAGGTTCGCGCTGGTGAGGCGTGCGATCGTATGAAACTCCGAGAGATGGTCTATGTACCACGGACCTCCGAGCACGAGCGGCACAACCGCGAATGCCACCAGACCGCGCCAGTGTCTCCATCCGCCACGAGCTAGGGCTGTCAGAACGATTCCCGCGAGGGCGAACGCAAACGGCGCCTTGATCAGCAGGCCACAACCGACCGCGAGGCCCGCCAAGGCCGCCACGCGAGTACGCTCGAAGTCCTGGCTCGCGAGGAGCAGCCACATCGAGACGGCTACGAGAGCGGTCTCGGGCGCGTCGAGCATGAAGACGTGGAACTGTGCGATCAACAGCGGCGATCCGAGCACGAAGATCACAGCAAGCAGGCCAGCGCGCGCGCCGAACAGGAGCCGTCCGGTCTGATAGCAGCCGAGCGCGAGCAGTGAGACAAAGACGAGGTTCTCAGCGATGATCGGAGATGGGATGTTCACCCCTCCGATGAACATGGCGACCGAGCCGACCAGATACCCCAGCGGGGGATATTCCACGGCGTTGTTGAACGGGCCCAGCAGGTCGCCGGACTGGAGCATGTTGTGATACTGGATCGCCGTGTACAGGTGAAAGCCGGCGTCAAAGACCGGGATGCTGCGATCCTGTGTCAGCCACCAGCAAGTGACACCGATGAAAGCTGTCGTCACCGCGATGGCACCCCAAGCAGAGCCGCTCCAGCGCGATATGGCCGCACGCCCGTCGCCCACGAAGGCACGACCCCGCGCTGGCCCATTGGGGTGTTTTGGGTGACTAGCTTTAGTCATATCGCTGCGCCGAGGGGCGGGGCTCAAACCGGGTATTCGTCCTTGCGGAACGTGCGAGGCTCGTCGGGCTGGGGCTTGGGCGTGCGGTCGAGCAGGAAGTTGAAGTACGGGGCCACAAACGGATCGGGCGCGCTCACGGTGTAGGTGTGGTAGACGGTCCCGTTCTCGCGCGCGAAGGCGATCCAGGTCGGACCCTCGCGCAGCCCGTCCTTGAGCTCGGCCCCGATCTGGTGCGACCACTCCACCAGCCAGTCGGGCGGAGCGTCGACCATCTCCTTGATCTCGGGAACCTGCTGCGCCCGCTCCTCGGTCAGCGCGAGCCCGAAGTCGAACGGAAACTCGGTGTTGTAGGTGGACACGTACGGGAACGCCCAGCCCATCCGCTCCTTGTAGGCCTGAAGACGCTCGATCGGCGCCCGCGAGAAGCACAGCAGGGTGACGTCGCGGTGGTTGAGGTGGACGAGCGAGCCGTCGAGGCCGTCGCCGAGGCTCGTGCACCCGGGACACGCGCCCTTGGTGTAGTCGGGGCCGAACATGATGTTATAGGCGAGGAGCTGCGAGCGGCCGTCGAAGAGCTCGAGCAGCGTCTTCTTTCCGCTGTCGGTGTCGAACCGGTACTCCTTGTCCACTTGGACCCACGGCAGCGCCCGCCGCTTCTCCTTGATCTTCTTGTTTCGGTCTGCCTGCTCGGCCTCGAGCTTCGCGAGCTCGCCCCGGGCAGCCTGCCATTCCTCGCGCGTTCCGATCTTGTGCTCAGGCATCTCATCGCTCTCCTTCTTGGGGGGCTCGGGCATTAAGACTCCGGACGACGATCAGACTCATCGCCAGCATCTCATGCCACGAGCCCGCGTGTGTAGGCGTAGTGGGCGGCCTGGGCGCGGTCGCGGGTGCCAATCTTGGCGAATAGGTGATTAGAACGCGCATACATGGGTATGTGGGCGTGTATTCCGGCCGGTGTCCGACCAAGGGACCGGACCGGAGCGAGGGGCCAAGCTTCTGCGCGTGTGCGCTGGGGGGGTGGAGTCGGTGCGTGGGGATCGAGCGGAGATCGTCGAGTCGTGAGTCACGCGGGAGAAGGTCGCCGCGTGGGGTCCGCGCTTCCGCGACGTGCCCGGGTCAGCGTCATCCTTGCGCTCGTGGTGCTCGCTGTTTCGCTTATAACGGCCGCGAACGCGTCCGCCTTCACCGCACAGGGAAGCGCGGAACAGGTGTACGTCACCGGCCTGGCCGCGAATGCCCAGGTTTCGCTGCTGAACTCGAACGGCGCCACTGTGTACACGCAGAACGCGGACTCGCTCGGCGGGCTGCTGTTCCGCAGCGTGACGCCGGGAACCGGCTATCGGGCTCGCCTGACCTCCACGGGCGAGGCGTCGGGCCCGATCACCGTCCACTCGGACGCCGCGGCGCCGTGGGATCCCGGCATCTACAACCAATCGATCCCCGATAACGGGTACACCTATCTGACGACGCGTGACGGCACCCAGCTGTCGATCGACGTCCACCCGCCGACCAGTCCGGCGGGCGAGCCTGGAGTGCCGTCGAGCTTTCACGTTCCGACCTTCCCGCAGCTGGGTGTGCCAACCCCCAGCTACGTCGCGCCGTATCCGACGCTGATCGAGTACTCGGGCTACGGCTATGCGAACCCGGCCGGCCCGGAAAATGGCATCGCGGTGCTGGCCAACCTGATGGGCTTCGCCGTGGTCGACGTGAACATGCGTGGGACCGGCTGCTCGGGCGGCGCCTTCGACTTCTTCGAACCGCTACAGAATCTCGATGGTTACGACGTGATCGAAACGATCGCCCACCAGCCGTGGGTGCTCGGCAACAAGGTCGGCATGCTCGGCATCTCCTACGGCGCGATCAGCCAGCTGTTCACTGCGCAGACCCAGCCGGAAGGCCTCGAGGCGATCGCGCCGCTGTCGACGATCGACGCGACAGCGACGACCCTCTACCCCGGCGGCATCCTGAACACCGGTTTCGCGGTGGCCTGGGCAGAACAGCGCCAGCAGAACGCCGAACCGGCCAGTCCCGGCCATGGGCAGGCATGGGCAACCAAGCGGATCGAAGAAGGCGATCAGACCTGCGCGGCCAACCAGTCCCTGCACGGCGAGGCAGCGAACCTGATGGCGAAGATCGGGGAAAACGCGACCTACAACCCCTCCGTGGCCGACCCGCTTGACCCGGTCACTTTCGTGCACAAGATCAACGTGCCGACGTTCATGGCCTGCCAATGGGAGGACGAGCAGACCGGGGGACATTGTGCCGATCTAGCGCAGCACTTCAGCGGCACGAATCGTAAGTGGTTCACGTTCACCAACGGCGCCCATGTCGACTCGCTCGATCCGTACACGTATGACCGGTTGTACGATTTCTTGGAGCTGTACGTCGCGCACCAGGCGCCGATCATCAACGCGACTGTCGTGCATGCCGCGGCCCCGGTCATCTACCAGGAAGCGATGGGACTCCCCAAAAGTGACATCGTCACGCTTCCAGCGGACCCAATCCAGTTGCAGCCGACCTACGAATCGGCGCTGGCCGCCTTCGAAGCACTCCCCGAAATCCGGGTGCTGTTCGACAACGGCGCAGGGACCTCGCCGACCGGCAGCACGACGGCCGGCGATCCGTACCCGGGGTTCGAACAGTCGTTCTCGAAGTTCCCGATCCCCGGCACGAAGGCTCGATCTTGGTACTTCGGCCCGGACGGCACCCTCAATGAACTGCAGCCGTCGACCGAAGGCGTCGACTCCTACACCTCAGACGCCAACGCCGTGCCGCTGACCGATTACGGGGCCAACACCGGTTCAGGCGGCCTCTGGGGCAACGCATCTGAGTGGCAATGGAACTGGGCGCCGCCGCCGGCCGGCTCAGCCGTGTCCTACGTGTCGGCACCGCTCACGACGAACACCACCGCCATCGGTGGAGGCGCCGTCCACCTCTGGGTCAAGTCATCCACTCCGGACGTCGATCTCCAGGCGACGGTCAGCGAGGTGCGTCCCGACGGCAACGAGACGTTTGTCCAGAACGGCTGGATCCGGGCGAGCGAGCGCAAGCTTGCCGCCAGCTCGGACAACATGTTCAAGCAGAGCCCCACGCTGCTCCAGCCGATCCCGACATTTCTCGCGTCCGACGCGCAGCCCATGCCGGCGAACGAATTCGTCCCTGTCGTCATCCCGCTCTACTTCCAGGGGCACGCGTACCGCGCGGGCTCGCGTATCAGGGTCACGATTGCCGCACCTGATGGCACACAGCCGGTGTGGTCGTTCAGCCAGACACAGCCGGCGGGCGCCACCGCGACGGAGTCGGTCGCCTTCTCGTCGAGCATGCCGTCCAGCCTCATCCTGCCGATCGTGCCCGGTGTCAGTGTGCCCACCGGACTGCCTGCGTGCCCAAGCCTGCGCAACGAGCCCTGCCGCCCTTACCAGGCACTCGTGAACAGCGGTTCCTAACGGCGGCCGGGCCTGGCGGTCGCACGCGAGGGTGCTAGCCGAGCGCGCCCACGCTCAAGCACCCCACCCGTAAGGCCGATCAGAGCCCTATGCGCCACCACCCCCGAGGGCCCGCCTCAGGGCTCACGGAACTCTTGCCTGCTCCTGAGGCGTGCCCGGCGGGTGAGCGCCCGGCGCGAGCCACGTGATGCCCGTGGCCCCGCTACGCGAGCAGATCCCCCTGCAGGCGCAACTGCTCGACGAGGTCGACGCAGCGGTCATTCTCCTCGAGGTCTCGGCCGAGCAGGCTGTCGTGCGCTACTGGAATGACGGCGCCCGACGGCTTTACGGCTACACGGCCGAGGAGGCCATCGGCTGCTCGCTCATGGATCTCATCACGCCCGATGAGCGGCGTGAGTCGGCGGTACGGCATCGGCCCGCCGTGCTTGCCGGCGTGACGATCGAGGACGAAGTCGATGTGCGCGACAAGCACGGACGGGTGTTCCCGGTCTACGCTCGCATGCGCCCCCTGGCACCCGGCGACGGGATTGGGCCGAAAATGTACGTCAACCTCACGGTTGACATCAGCGCGCGCCGTGAGGCCGAAGTGGCACTACTGCGCCATCTCGAGGCACAGCAGGAGGTAGTCAACCTCGGCCGGCTCGCCCTCAAGGGCGGCGGTCTGAACGAACTGTTCGACCAGGCCGTTGGCGCCGCGGCGCGCGTCCTTTCGGGTGACTGTGCGCAGCTGTTCGAGCGTGTCCCCGGCACGCAGGATCTCGCCGTCATAGCGTCCGTGGGATGGCCCCAAGACCGCAAGGGGGACCGCGTCGTCAGCCAAGAACCCTCCTCCTTGGAGAAGGTGGCGAGCGTGGGCGGACTGGCGATCGTCGAGGACTGGGAGCAGGAGCGGCGCTTTCCGCCCTCGCAGAGGCTGGTGGACCGTGGCGTGCGCAGCAGCGTCGCCGTGCTCATCGGTGAGCTCGAGGCGCCGCTTGGAGTTCTCGCGGTTCACTACAAGCGCGCCGGCGTGGTCCCACCGGATTGTCAGCCGTTCCTGGATGCGCTGGCGAATGTCCTGGCCGACGCCATACACAATCGAGACGTGCAAGAGGCCATCCGCCACCGGGCGTTCCACGACGAGCTCACGGGGCTGCCCAACCGCACCCTGTTCCTCGATCGCGTCGCCCACGCGCTCGTCCCGAGCGAGCGGGACTCCCAACCGCCGGCGGTGCTCGTGGTTGACCTCGATCACTTCAAACTCGTCAACGACAGCCTCGGCCACGAAGCGGGCGATGAGCTATTGCGCCTGGTGACCCCGCGCCTCGCGGGCGCGATTCGCGGGCAGGACACCCTCGCACGCCTCGGCGGCGATGCGTTCGCGGTGCTTTGCGAGCAGCTTCCCTCCGAGGCGGCCGTCACGGCGATCGCCGGCCAGCTGAACAGCGCGCTACAGGAGCCAATCGTGCTGGGCGGCGACGAGCACATGGTCAGCGCGAGTATCGGCATCGCCGTCGGCACCTCCGGGGCCGGCGCCGCGGAGCTCCTGCGCGATGCGGATGCGGCCATGTACCAGGCGAAGCTGGCAGGCCGCGGGCGATTCGAGCTCTTCGACCGCGAGATGCACATCCGCGTGCTCGACCGCGTGCGAACCGAGTCGGCTCTCCGTGCAGCGCTCGACAACGAGGAGATCCACCTGCATTACCAGCCCCTGGTGTCGCTGCGCAGTGGCGAGATCGTGGGCGCCGAGGCCCTCGCGCGCTGGCGACACGTCGACTGGGGGTCTGTCTCTCCCGCGGAGTTCGTGGCCGTCGCCGAGGACAGCGGGCTGATCCGCCGGCTCGGCGCGCAGGTGATGCGCCGAGCGGCGCGCGAGAGCGCCGGCTGGCGACATGTCCCGGGCTTCGCCCGTATTGCCGTGAACGTCTCCACGCGCCAGCTCTTGCAGCCCGACGAGCTTGCCACGCTGATCGGCGAGGTGACCGCCACCGAGGGAATTCCGCCAGACTTTCTGACCGTCGAGATCACCGAGAGCATGCTGATCGAGCGGCTTGACGCCGCGCGGAGCGCCCTTGATGCACTCAAAGATCTCGGCGTGCGCTTGTCACTCGACGACTTCGGCACGGGCTACAGCTCGCTGAGCTATCTCGCCAGCCTGAACTTCGACGAGGTCAAGATCGATCGACTGCTGATCGAAAGGATCGTCTCCTCGCAGAAGGCCGCCGCGCTTGCCGCCGCGATCATCCAGATGGGGCACGCGCTCGGTCAGCAGGTGATCGCCGAGGGCGTCGAGACCGCGGAGCAGGCCAAGCGACTGCGGGAGCTCGACTGTGACATTGCTCAGGGCTACTACTTCGCCAGGCCAATGGAGCCCGAGGCCTTCTCGGTGCTGCTCGAGGAACGAGGCGGGCCAAGCTGGCCGGCTCTGCCTGACAGGCCAGCGCCCGCTGTGCAGCCGACGCGACGCCACCGTCGCACGAGCGGCGCGTCGGCCGCCAGTCGCCGCGACTAAAACCGCTCCTCAGCCCATCCACGGCAGGCCGACGCGAGATTAGACTCGGGGCAGTTGAGAGGCACATCAGGACGAGCGGGTCGCCCCACCACCCAACCGCCACCAACACGGGACAGGAAGGATCGCCATGACGGTCAGCTTCAGTACCGACATCCTGCCGCTGTTCACGAGTATGGACATCGAGCACATGAGCTACGCGGGAGTCTCGCTCGACGAGTATGCGTACATGAGCCAGCCAGCCAACGCAAGAAGCGTCTACGACGCGGTCTCTACCGGCACCATGCCGCCGGGCGACAGCGGCGAGCCCCCGTGGTCGCCGGACCAGGTCCAGCTATTCAAGGCGTGGATGGACGGCGGCTATCAGGCGTAGCCGCCGCCGGTCAACGCCGTTGGCAGCCTGTGGCGTGGAGTTGGCGCCGGATCGAGGTTCCTCGGTCTCGGTGGAACTCGATCGCGTGCGAGGCTCAGGGACGGTGACGGGGATGATGACGGGGTGGGGTCGCGCTGCTTGTCGCCGGCGTGTGGCCGTGCGATGTCGAGGATGTAGGCGGAGATCACCGCGTCCGAGGACACGCGCGTGCGGCGTGCGGCTATGCGGCGGGCTCCGGGACGACGGACGCCGCTCGGGCGCCCGCCGCGGCAGGTGTAGTCGGTCTGGGTCATGCGGCCTGTCGCTCCATTTCGAGGTCGTCGAGGGCAGTGTCCCCGTCGCGCCGGCTGGCATCGGCGAGCCGCAACGACGGGCGTGGGTTACGGGGGCGCAGCAGCGCGAGCGCCAGCAGCAGGCCGATGGCCACCACCGCCGCAGCGGTCACGAAAGCCAGGTGATAGCCGCTGTCCAGCGAGCTCGTGACCGCATGGTGCTCGTTCAGCAGTGTCTTCGTGTGGTCGGTCGCAAGGGCCCCGAGTACCGTCAGGCCGAGTGCGCCGCTGACCTGCTGTGAGACGTTGGTGATCCCCGAGCCGAGACCGGCGTCGGCGGGCGGGACGTCGGCCATCGCGATCGTGAGCAGCGGCATGAAGGCGTTGCCGATGCCGAACCCGATCGCGAAGCAGGCGAAAAAGATCGTCGGGAAGAAAGCCGTGTCCGGGCCGGACGTGCTGAACAGCAGCAGGCCGACGATCGCGCTCCCCATCCCGGCGACGAGCACCGACAGTGCGCCGAAGCGGTTGACGAGCCTGGTCGTGATGCCGCGCGAGAGGATCGCGACCGTGATCGTCCACGGCAGGAAGGCCGCCCCCGTCTGCACGGCGCTGTAGTGGCGAACGTGCTCGAGGTACAGCGTGCCGAGGAAGAAGGTCGAGTACATGCCCGTCACCAGGAAGCCCCTGATCAGGTTGGCCGGCACCATCCCGCGGACCGCCAGGATGCGCAGCGGCATGATCGGGTTCGCGATCCGCGCCTCGAGCGCGACGAACGCCGCCATCAAGACGATCGCGAGGCCGCCGAATCCGAGCACCTGCGGCGAGATCCAGCCGTGCGCCGTGGCGCCGATGATCGCGTAGATGGCGCTCATCAGTGATGACGTGACGAGCAGCGAGCCCAGCCAGTCGACGCCGCGCCCCAGACCGAGCCCGCGGTCGGCGGGGATGATGAGCCGGCCGAGCGCCAGCGTCGCGAGGCCGATCGGGACGTTGACGAAGAAGACCCAGTGCCAGCTGAGCGCCTGGGTGAGAAGCCCGCCGGCGAGCAGGCCCAGCGAGCCGCCCGCGACCGAGACGAACACGTAGGCGCCCATCGCGCGTGCGCGCTCAGCGGGCTCGGGGAACTCGGTCACGATGATCGCGAGGATCACCGAGGCCTGGGCGGCGGCGCCGACGCCCTGCAGGAAGCGGGCGCCGATCAGGAAGCCCTGACTCGAGACGACGCCGCACAGCATCGAGGCGCCGGTGAAAAGCACCACGCCGGCGAGGAACACGCGCCTGCGTCCGACCAGATCGCCGAGCCGTCCGGCCAGCAGCAGCAGGCTGCCGAAGGTGATCAGGAACGCGCTGACGACCCAGGTGAGGTTGGCCTGGCTGAAATGCAGGTCATGCTGGATCGAGGGCAGCGCGACGTTCACGATCGTCACGTCGAGCACGATCATCAGCTGCGCGAGGCACACCACGAGCAGCGTCGCCCAGCGCTGGCGCGCGGGCGAGAGGGGGAAGGTGGATGTGAGTTTCATGTGAGCTCCAACGGTGGTGGCGGGGCGGATGTGAGAGTCGTGTCTTGTAATGGGATCGATGTCGAGCTAAAATGGAGGCCACCTCCAGAACTAACCGGAGGGAGCCTCCAGAACTATACGGAGGGATCCTCCGGTTGTCAAGGGAATCCAATGAACGCAACCGAGGCACTTCCCGAGACTCTCCTCACCCGCCCCAGGCGCGCCGACGCGCGCCGCAACTACGAGAAGGTGCTAGCGGCTGCGCGCGAGGCCTTCGCCGAGGGCGGCGAGAGCACCTCGCTGGAGCAGATCGCGCGCCGCGCGGGCGTCGGCATCGGCACGCTCTACCGCCACTTCCCCACTCGCCAGGCGCTGCTCGAGGCGCTCTACGTCGACGAGGTGATCGAGGTCTGCCACACGGCGGGGCAACTCGACGGCGGCGATCCGTGGGAGGCCCTGAACAGCTGGTTCGACCGCGTCATCGCCTACATGGCGACCAAGCAGGCGCTGTCCCACGAGCTGCTCAACTATCTCGAACGCGACGCCACTCTCTTCCAGAGCTGCCGCGCGGCCCTGTTCGCCGCCGGCGAGCCGCTCCTACTGCGCGCCCAGGAGGCCGGCGCCGTGCGGTCCGACGTGACGATCGCGCAGGTCATCCAGATGGTGATCGCGATCAGCAAGGCGCCTGCAGGCGATCCTGAGCAGACCAGGCACCTCGTGCACATCGCGCTCGACGGGCTGCGCCACCGGCCGCAGGAGTAGCGCCGGGCGACGCCCACCATGAGCGATCCGGGTCAGCCGGGCCGCGTTAGACCTTCGTGGCCGGGTCGACTCTCGGCGGCCCGCCGAGACCGCGGTGGAAAGCGCTTACCCCCTTCTCTCCACCTCCAATTTATACCACCCACGGGGCCTTCATGAAGCCCCGGGTCTTGCTGTATAACCGCCGGCCCAGACCAGAACCTACGGAGCTCGGGTCGCGAAGTGCGTGTGTTGCTGTCGACGTGTCCGATGGGAGTGTGGGTATGACCGAGTATGCGGTGGTGATCGCCGGAGGCGGTCCGGCGGGGATGATGCTGGCGGCCGAGTTGGCGTTGGCGAAGGTAGACGTCGCGGTCGTCGAGCGGCGTCCGGATCACGTGCTCGTCGGCTCACGGGCCGGCGGTTTTCACTCGCGCACGATCGAGGTGCTGGATCAGCGTGGGGTCGCTAATCGGTTCCTCGCGGAGGGGCAGGTCGCTCAGGTCGCGATGTTCGGCACGACCGCGTTGGACATGAGCGACTTCCCGACGCGCCATCCGTATTCGCTCGGGATCTGGCAGAACCAGATCGAGCGGATCATGGCCGCCTGGATCGCCGAGCTGCCGGTGCGGCTCTATTACGGATCTGAGGTGACGGGCTTCGCGCAGGACGACACCGGTGTCGACGTCGAGCTGGCCGACGGTCAGTCGCTGCGGACGCGGTATCTCGTCGCGTGCGACGGAGGACGCAGCCTGATCCGTAAAGCAGCCGGCATCGAGTTCCCCGGGTGCGATCCGACGGTCAGCAGCCTAATCGCCGAGGTCGAGATGGCCGAGGAGCCGGAGCTGGGCGTCCGCCGCGATGACAAGGGCACCCATGGCATCGGCAGGTTGGAGTACGAGGTTCGCGACGGCGAGGTGGTCTACATGGATGGTGGACCGGTGCGGGTCGTCGTGACCGAGCAGCAGCTCGGGCCCAGCAGCGAGCCGACCCTGCAGGATCTGAGCGAGGCGCTGATAGCGGTGTACGGCACCGACTTCGGAATCCACAACCCCACGTGGATCTCCAGGTTCACCGATATGACACGTCAGGCCGCGGCCTATCGCGCGGGACGGGTCCTGCTCGCCGGCGACTCGGCGCACGTGCATTACCCGGCTGGCGGTCAGGGCCTCAGCCTCGGTGTGCAGGATGCGGTGAACCTGGGATGGAAGCTGGCTCAGGTGGTCAAAGGGACCTCCCCGGAGAGCCTCCTAGACACCTATCAGGACGAGCGCCACCCGGTCGCTGCCCGTGCGCTCCAGTACACGATGGCGCAGATCGCGCTCCGACGCCAGGACGAGCGGATGCAGGCCCTGGGCGATGTTGTGTCGGAGCTGGTGGCCATGGACGAGCCTCGCAAACGGCTCGCCGGGATCATCTCCGGGCTGGACATTCACTACGACCTCGGCGAGGGCCACCCCCTGCTCGGGCGCCGCATGCCCGATCTGGACGTCGTTACTGCCGACGGCCCGCTGCGGGTCTTCACCCTGCTGCACGATGCCAAGCCGGTGCTACTGAACCTCGGCGAGCCTGGCAGCTTCGACGTCGCTCCGTGGGCTGACCGCGTCCAGCTGATCGAGGCTGAATATGACGGTCTGTGGGAGCTCCCGGTGCTTGGCGCGGTCACCGCTCCCACCGTCGTGTTGATCCGGCCCGACGGATACGTCGCCTGGGTCGGCGACCGAACCCACCTCGGACTTCCTGAAGCGCTGACCACCTGGTTCGGACCGCCTGCTGGGGCGTAGAGCAGCGTACGACGCGGAGCCAGAAACGCCGCTACTAGCGACAATCGCTTGTCGCAAGCCTTCGCCATAGCGCATACTTCCGCCCACCTGAAAGGAGCCAGTGATGACTGACGGCTATGACCCGCCAGGAGGCAATCCACCGCTGCCCGACCCCGCTTCGCCCTCCGGAGAAGGCTCGGGCTATCCGCCACAGGGCGGCGAAGCTCCGCCTCCCGGCGACGACCGTGGCAAAGGCTTGGCGATCGCCGGCGGTGCGGCGCTGGTGATCGCACTGATCGTGGTCGTGATCCTTCTGGCGACCAACAGCAGCTCCAAAAAAACGCCGACAGTCACGCAATCGCTCAGCGTCGGCCATACCACGAACACCATCGCGCCGACGGTAACGTCGACGGTCACGCAGAAGACAACAGTCACAGCGCCGACGACGACCGTTGTCGCGCCGACGAAGACGACAACGGTCACGACGCCAGCTCCGACGCCCACGAGCACGTCTGCCAAACCGACCACGTCGGGCGCCACTCCATAAGCCGCGCTTTGTGGACCTGGCCAGCCGTCTTGGCGACGCTCCAACGGCTGTTCGAGAGCTCTTAGAATCTGGCCGGCGGCCGCATGATCGTCTCAACCGCCTGATCGAATAAGTTGCGTGCAATCAGCCAGACCAGACCAGCGTCGCGAGGTCGGTGTGCGGACGCGCAGCAGTCGTCGAGGCGCTCCTTGGGCTCGAACGAAACCTGCTCGCCCATCTCGACTACCAGGAGCTCAGCATCGAGAGCACCGTACGGCGCATGCGCGAGTAGAGGCACGTCTTTTCCGAGCGCGTCTTTTCGCTCGGCTTGTCAGCCGCCCGCAGTGACGGTGAGATGACCTGCAGTCAGTTCATCGCGCGAGGCATTGGCGCAGGATTCGAGCTCTCGCTCTCGCTCGGCATGCGCGATCAGGACCGGGACCGGGCTGTGGTGTAGCACGTAGTGGCTCACGCTGCCAAGCAGTACCGAGCGCAGGGCGCCGCGTCCACGGGAGCCCATGACTACGAGGTCGTAGTGTCCGTTGGTGAGCTCCTCGATCAGCGAGGGCCTCACCGGCTCGCTGCTCTGCAAGGTGGTGACCGAGACCCCATCGGGAACCCGCTGGACGGCTTCTCGCAGGATCGTCTCTGTCTCGGTCTCGGCTTCGCTGGCGAGCGTCGCCGCCACACCACCGCCTGCGCCGAAGTAGGCAGCGGCGGGAGGCGTCGCAACGGCGCTGAAGAGCGTCAAGCGGGCGTGCTCTGACTCGGCTAGGTCGATTGCCTGTGTGAGCGCTTGATCGGCGTCCTGTGAGCCGTCGATCGCGACGAGGATGTTCTGGAACATGATCCGCTCCTTTCCTGAGGGGAGCTCAAGTACCAACAGCCTCTACATCTATAGCAGATAGCTATATAGTTTGCAATATGCCTCAGCCGAGCGTCGGGACTACTCGGATGCCGCGGCGCCCGGCACTCACCCGTCCTCGGGAAGCGCGGCAAAGTCACGCTTGGCCTTCCGATACCACCCCATTCCTGAAAGCGGTTTCTTCCACCTACCCTGCATCTCCCCCAAGGCATTCTTGTGAGTCTCATCACCTCCGGCGACCATCTCCTTCAGGTGCCCGTCCTGCGCCTTTATAACGTCATTCGCAGTATTTCCACGGTGCGGGAAATCACATGGTCCACCCAACTGTTTACAGGTCATTGTCTTCATAAGGTCTCGCTCCTCTCGTACTATCGGCTCGTCAAATTCGCCAGCGGCGTGGGGAACGCGTCTCGTGCTCGGGCTTCGTGCGAGCACCTGCGGATTTGGGCGATTATCGCGGCCTTGCAACGGTGGCGTAGAGTGGGCCGGTGGCAGGTTCCCCGGTCCAGGTCGCGTTGCCCGAGCCGGTGGGCGTGGGCAGCGCCGTCCGGCGCGCTGGCCCGCGGCTCGTGCGCGACGCGTTCGGGCCGCTCGCCGTCTTCTACGCCGGCTGGAAGCTGGTCTCGCTCGGCGCCGGCATCACGGCGGCGGTCGCGTTCGGCCTGGCGCTGTTCGTCCACGAGCGCCGCAGCGGACGGCCCGCGACCGTCGTGCGCCTCGCGCTCGTCCTCGTCGCGATCCGAGCGACGGTGGGGATCGTCTCGGGCAGCGGTCGCGCGTACCTGGCGACCGAGATCGCCATCGACGCAGTGCTGGCGACCACGGTGCTCGCCTCGCTGGCGAGCGGGCGCCCCTTCGCCTCATGGTTCGCGATGGACGTGTACCCGTTCCCGCGGGATGTGCTCGAGTCGCGCACGTACCGCCACGCGATGCGCGTGATCACCTACGCATGGGGGGGCTACTTCGTGCTGCGGGGGCTCGTACGGCTGGCAGCTCTGCTCACGCTCAGCACCGATAGCTATGCGCTCGTGGTGGCCGCCAGCGACGCCCCGTTCCTGATCGCGCTGCTCGCCTGGTCGACGTTCTACGCGCTGCGCACCTTCCGCGCCAGCGAGGAGCTCGGGCCGCTGATCGCCGCCGCCGAGGATTCCACCTAGATGATCGAAGCTGCTCGCGTGGGCTTGGCCGCCTGCCCGGCGACTGACCCGCGAGCTGTCGCGTTTAGGGCGCAGGTCGCACGAGTCGGACTCCGAGGCCGTCGCCAACCCGCGTCATGAGCCCGAGCGGGCGCGTCAGTGCGGAGACGATCGCGGCCCTTAGCGGACTCCTGCGTCGGCCGAGGCCTGTGCCGATGACCCGCAGCGCGGTTGCCGCTGCCGGCAGCGGTCGGACGAAGACGGTGAACTCCCGGATCTGCCCGTCCGCGTTCAGGCGCAGGTGGTCGACCATCTCTATGTCCTGCCCATCAACGTTCGCCCGGGCAACCAGGAACGCGGTGTCTTCGGTTCGCCCCTCGGCTGTGTAGCGGAAGTCGTGAAAGTCCTCGAGCACGATCTGGATCAGCGCTCCGATCTGCTCACGTCCTCGAAACACGAGCTTGTTGGTGAACGGCGAGTTGAACACCGCGTCCGGGGCGAAGGCGTTCGTGGCCGCGACGAGGTCGCGCTCCTCCATGGCTTTCCGGAGCGGGAGTTCAGAGAGTGTCGGTGCCGGGGTTGACATGGCAGCTCCTTTAGATCGATCAGGGCAACATGTTAGGCTAACAGATATGCCCAGGTCAACTGCTGTCGCTATACCCCCCGTCGATCGTTCCGATCTGGGCACACCGGCGTACGTCGTCCTGGGAATGGTCGGGCTGGGGGCGCGGTCGGGGTATGAGATCAAGCGGCGGGTGGAAATCTCGATCCGCTTCTTCTGGACGATCTCCCAGGCGCAGATCTACCCGAGCCTCGAGTTGCTGGAGCGGGCAGGACTGCTGCGGGGTCGTTCCGACCCCCAGGGGCGGCGCCCGAGGCGCGTCTTCGAGATCACGCCAGCCGGAGAGATTGCGCTCAAGGATTGGCTGGGTCAGCACGAGCCGATTCCCTTCGAGTTGCGCGACACCGGATTGCTGAAGCTGTTCTTCGCTGACGCGCTCGACGAGTCCGATGCGCTCGGGTTGCTGATGGCCGTCAGGCGGCGAAGTGAGGAGCGGGTCGCAGCTCTGCGGGCGATCGAGCCGGAGGCAGAAAGCGCGGTGCAGAAGGGCGATTCGTACCCGCTGCTGACCCTACGAATGGGAATCGCGTTCCACCAGGCAATCGTCGGGGTCAGCGAAGAGTTCGCGCCGAAGCTGTCGGCGGCTGCGCGAGACTCATCCTAGACACGCGATATACCCCCATGGGGTAATGCTAGGGTGGGTGCTATGGCGCAGGGCACAACACCCACCCGCGGCTACAGCGCCACCAAGGACCAGCTTCTGGCACGCCTGCGGCGCATCGAGGGTCAGGTTCGTGGCATCCAGGGAATGGTGCAGGACGACCGCTACTGCATCGACGTGCTGACGCAGATCAGCGCGATCCAGGCGGCTCTCGACAAGGTCGCGCTCGGCCTGCTAGACGACCACGCCCGCCATTGCGTAGTAGGGGGTGCGGCGGAGGGCCCACCCGAGGAGCGCATGGACGAGATGCTGGCCGCCGTCGGGCGGCTGCTGCGTCGGGGCTAGCACGGGGTGGGCGCGATCGGCGACGCCCTGCGGTTCGCCTTTGGCATGACCTGGGAGGTCTTGTGGGCACTGATCCTTGGGTTCGCGCTATCCGGCACCGTGCAGGCCGTCGTTAGCAAGCAGCAGATGCGCCGACTGCTGCCCGACAGCTCCCCGCGCACGTTGACAATCGCCGCCGGACTGGGCGCCGCGTCCTCGTCGTGCTCCTACGCAGCCGTTGCGCTCGCGCGCTCGCTGTTTCGCAAGGGCGCCAACTTCACCAGCTCGATGGCCTTCGAGTTCGCCTCGACGAACCTCGTGGTCGAGCTCGGAATCATCCTCGCCGTCTTGATCGGCTGGCAGTTCACCGCCGGCGAGTTCGTCGGTGGTCCGATCATGATCGCGCTGATGGCGCTCGTGTTCCGCCGCTTCCTCAAGCCAGAAATGGTCGACGAGGCCCGACGCCAGGCCGACCGCGGCGTGCTCGGGCGCATGGAGGGACACGCCGAGATGGACATGAGCGTCACTGAAGGCGGCTCGAGCTGGCGGCGCCTTCGCTCTCCAACAGGGTTCACCGCTATCAGTAACTACTTCGTGATGGACTGGGCGGCCGTTTGGATGGACGTGTTCGGCGGACTGCTGATCGCCGGGGCACTGGCCGCCTGGGTTCCCAACTCCTTCTGGCAAGGCCTCTTCCTCCAGCACCACGGCACGCTGGCCATCATCTGGGGGCCGCTGATCGGGCCGCTGGTGGCGATGCTTTCGTTCGTCTGCTCGATCGGCAACGTGCCGCTCGCCGCCGTACTTTGGAACGGCGGCATCAGCTACGGCGGCGTGCTCGCGTTTATCTTCGCCGACCTGATCATCCTGCCGATCCTCAACATCTACCGCAAGTACTACGGCCGGCGCGTGGCAGTCTTCCTGCTCGTGACGTTCTACGCGACGATGGCCGCCTCGGGACTTATCGTCGACCTCATCTTCACCCTGGTTGGCATCGCGCCGACGGGGACACGACACGCGAAGGTCACCGACGCCGGCGTGAGCTGGAACTACACAACGGTCCTGAATATCGTGTTCCTGCTGCTCGCCGCGGTGCTCGTAGTGCGCTACTTCCGTCGGGGCGGCGGCCTGGCGATGCTGCGCATGATGAACATGCCGATCGACGAGCGGCGAGCCCATGGCCAGCACGCGGCTCTGCCAACAGCATCTCAAGCGCGAGCCTGGCACCGACTGTCTGATGTTGCCGTCGGCCGACGCGCTCGAGCGTAGTCCTGACCCACGGCGTCGAGTCGATCGTGGACCGCTCGCCCGACAGACGCTCAGTTAGCGTCGGCCCCAAAGCCCCGCAGATGGCGGCTCACATCTCCGAGCAGATCGGTGTGAACGTGCCTCTCCACAAAGCGCCACCACCCGCCGCGACGCTCGAAGCGGTCGTGGTAACGACCGCCGGCAATAGGTTGCAGAGCTAGATCAGGTAACGCCTGCAGCACGGTGAAGTACGAACGCGAAACCGCGGTGCCCGCGTCTTCGTCGACCTCGATGATGACGTTGGTCGTGACGTGCTTGGTCCTCGGGGTGCCATCCTCATAGGTGATCAGGTTGTCGCGCAGCATCTTCTCGATCGCATCGCCGCCGCTCACCGATCCGGCGCCGCCGGTAAAGGTGGCCTCCACGAGCAGCATGCCAACTCCTGCAAAATCGCCGCCGTCAACAAGCTCGGCGTAGGTTGCGATCAGGTTCTCTATGGCCCTGTAGCTCGACGACGGATCGGCGGGGACCCCGTTGGGCGTCGCTGTCGACACGCCGCGACTATATGTGAGCGTCTTCGAGTGGCGGCTGTCTCGCCGCCGCTGTCAGTCAGGCGGGCGGCTTGGATGCCGTCCGCCTGACCGGCGTCGAGACGCAGGCCCACCCTCATGACTGGCCGCGCGCTACACGTCCCAGCTCGCCCTACACGACAGCGGCTGCCGACTCCTGGAGCGCGGTCGTGAGGTTGCGGATCGCGTCGAGCACGATGTCGGGGTGGGAGAGCATCGGGACGTGGCTGCTCTCGACTTCGTACGTCGTGGCGCCCATGCGCTCGGCGGAGAACCGCTCCAGCTCGGGATTGACGGCATGGTCCTGCGCGAGCGCCGCTCGAGTGACCCCAGCGCGGTGATGGACCGTCCTCAGCGCTCCGGTGCGATCAGAACCGGGCGACCGGCGTGGGCGAGCACCACGTGCGAGACGCTTCCGAGCAGCGCCGAGGCGACGGCGCCGAGTCCGCGCCGACCGCACACGATCAGCCGCGCGTCGAGCTCGTCAGCGATCTCGATAATCCTGCGCCCCGCGCCTTCCGTGGCCTCCTCCACACGAGAGCTCGCGTCATAGCCGTGGTCACGCGCGCGCGCCACCCCCTCCTCAGCAGCGTCACCGGCGAGCTGCGCCTGCTCCCCGTCGACCTTGCCCTCGTCGTTGAGGTAGCCGCCGCCAAAGCCCCCGGCCCGCGTCAGCAAGACCGCCGCGGGCTGCCAGATCGTCAGCACGACCGCAGGCGCCGGATGGGCGACGAGCTCTGCCGCCGCGGCCATCGCTGCGCGCGACCCCTTCGATCCGTCGTAGCAGAACAACACCGGTCCAGGCACGAAGCCTCCTCGGAAAACAGTCGTCTCAGGTGATCTGTTGGGCTGACTCGCGTGCCGGAGGGCAAACGCCGTGGAGGACGAGCTCGAGGTGGCGACGCCAGTCGGCACTGCCGGGCTTGTAGTACATCGTCGAGGTGATTCCACACATCATCATTCCGAAGTCGTCAAAGGTGAAGCCGTCGCGGACGACGCCAGCGTCGACCGCACGTCGGATGATCCGGGTGAGGACCACTGCGAGGGCGGCCTTCTGCTCCTCGATGCCCTCCCATTCGAGCTGGTTGGAGCCCATCATCGCCAGCTGAAAGCCCACGTCCCCCTCGACCGCTTCCGCGGAGCGGCGCATGACGGTCTCAAGCGCGTCCCGTGAGTCGACCGTGTTCTCGGCGAGCGTCGCGATCGCTGCGAACTCCTGGAAGCGGACGCGAACCATCTCGGTCAGTAGCGCCTCCTTGGTCGGGAAGTGGCGGTAGACGGTGCCGATACCTACCCCGGCGTGCGCGGCGATCTCGTCCATCGGCACCTCCGGTCCGTCGCGAGCGAACAGCCTGCGGCCCGAGGCCAGGATCCGCTCGCGGTTGCGTCGGGCGTCGGCTCGGAGTGTTCGCTGATCGGTGGACATGGGCTTGACAAACGGAATGTTAGCTCCGTATGCTGCTATAAGCAAGGGGAACCGTAGTTCCGCTTCCAGATCCTTCTCCCCCATTCCACTCCGAGAGGACCAGCATGACCACGACCGAGACCCAAACTGGCGGCACAGCGACGATGGGCTTGCGTCCGAACAGGGCACCTGCCGACCTGACCTCCCAGCGCGGCAAGAACCTTGCGCTGATGCTCTTGGCGATGACGCAGTTCGTAGTAGTGATCGATGCGTCGATCGTGAACGTGGCGCTTCCGTCGATCGGCGCCCATCTGCATTTCTCTCGCGATGACCTCTCGTGGGTCGTGAACGCCTACACGCTGACCTTCGGAGGGTTCCTGCTGCTCGGCGGACGCCTTGCCGACCTGCTTGGACGCCGGCGGATGTTCATGATCGGCCTCGTTGTCTTCTCGCTAGCCTCGCTGGCCGGCGGCCTGGCCCAGTCCGAGGCATGGCTGATCGCCGCGCGTGCGACCCAGGGTCTCGGCGCGGCGATCGTCTCGCCGGCGGCGCTTTCGATCATCACGACTACGTTCGCCGAAGGCGCCGAGCGCAACCGTGCATTGGGCATCTGGGGTGCGGTCGCCGGTGCCGGCGGGGCCGCCGGAGTCCTGCTCGGCGGAATTCTCACGAGCGGGCTCAGCTGGCGCTGGGTGCTGTTCGTGAACGTCCCGATCGGGATTGCCTCGGCGACGCTCGCCCCCCGGCTGTTGCTCGAGAGTCGGTCCGAAGATGGCACTGAAGGCTTTGACATTCCCGGGGCTGTGACCGTCACGGCGGGGCTCGCGCTGCTCGTTTACACGGTGGTCGACGCCGTCAACGTCGGGTGGGGCTCGACGGGCACGCTGCTTAGGCTCGCGGGGTCTTTCCTGCTGCTCGCGGCGTTCGTGGCGATCGAGCGCCGCCAGCGCCACCCGCTGCTGCCATTTTCGATCTTCCGCCTGCGCACGCTGCGCGGATCGGACATCGTGGGCCTGCTGATCGGCATGTCTCTCTTCTCGATGTTCTTCTTCATCTCGCTCTACCTACAGGACGTCTTGCACTTCTCTGCGATCAAGACCGGGGTGTCCTACCTCCCGCTCGCCGTGGGCATAATCATCTCGGCCGGGGTCGGCTCGCAGCTCGTTACACGGATCGGCTTCAAGCCGATCCTGATCGGAGGTCTGCTGCTGATCGCGGGCGCTCTGTTGTGGTTCTCGCAGGTCCCCGCAATCGGTGGGTCTTACAGTGCCGACGTGTTGGGGCCGTCGCTGCTCGCCGCCTTCGGCCTCGGGTTCGCGTTTGTCTCGGTGACGATTGGCGCCGTGACGGGGACCAAGCCGCATGAGGCCGGCCTGGCCTCGGGATTGATCAACACTGCCCAGCAAGTCGGCGGCGCACTCGGCCTGGCGATTCTCGCGACTGTCGCCAATAGCCACACGCAAGGGCTGCTGAGCGCCGGCGTGCACCCTTCGGTCGCTCTCACCAGCGGGTTCGACCGCGCCTTTCTCGTCGGTGCGGGCTTTGCGATCGTCGGCGCAATCCTCGCGGCTGTCCTGATCTCCTCGCGCGACAGCCGCGAGCAGGCGAAGGCTGCGGGTCGCGGCGAGGTTGAGGCGGTCCCTGCCTGAAGCGCTCGTCGAATAAGGGCGCGGAGCGCCGGACCATCAGCCCGCGCGGCCGGATCGTGCGTGCACGGCTCTTGCGCCACTACCGGGAGGAGGAAGCCGGGGTCCTCTCGTGGACGTCGGAATCGTCGTGGTGTGCAATCTGGGCGGATTCTGTTGCGGCCGTGTCCACCAGCATTCCAAGCACCTCGCCGATCGTTCGCTCTTGACTGACGGCCTCTCCAAGGGGCAAGTGGTCCTGGATGCTGTAGCGATTGCGGCGGCCCTCCTTCTGCTTCTCGACGTAGCCGGCTTCGGTCAGGTCCGCGACGATGCCAAAGGCGCGTCGCTCGGTGATGCCCAGCGCGGCGGCGACGTCGCGCAGGCGCACCCCCGGATCGTGCGCGATACAGACGAGGGCTCGGGCATGGTTGGTGAGGAAGCTCCACTCCGCCATGGGTCAACTATAGGCATCGCTTTCTAGAAACCTTTTGCTATTTGGTGTAGCTTTCAGGGCAGATATCTCCGAGGCTCGGCCGTCGCCGACCGCCAGGTTGCTCGAGGATCAGTGAGAGGAGCCAGCCATGCTGGTCAGCGAGCGCCCACAGGAGTCCGCCGCGACGACCAAGTCGCAGGCAACGGCCTCAGCAGACCTAAGCCTGAGCGCCACCGATTTGACCCCAACCGTGGCGTGGTCGCGGCGCGTGAGGCGCGTCGGCGGGTTCATTCAGGCAGCCTTCGCCGCCTTCTGGCTCCTACGTGGGAGCCTCGTGATCGGCGGCCCCGTGGCAGGTGTGCTGATCGCCGTGTCGGGTGTCACCGTGATCGGGGTGTTCTTCTACGCCATCAGGGCGACGGCCGGCACCGCCCCCCGACCGAACGATCCGGAGGGCAAGCGGATCGAGCGGGCCGTGACCCTCGCCACGGTCATCGAGTTCGCCGCCGCGTTCGTCCTGCCCGTCATCGTCATCGCGGCCGGGCACTCCGACTGGGTCCTGCCGTCGATCGCGATCACGATCGGGCCACTGCTGCTGTACCTCGACCACCTCGTCCACATCCCCCGCTACCGGCCTGTCGGATGGGCACTGACCGTCGGACCGGTGATCCTCGTTGCCGCGATGTCAGGCACCGCGCTCGTCGCCACGACGGGCATCGCCGCCGGCGCACTCCTGCTCGGCACCGCCGTCGCCGGCTTCCACGACCTCTCGGGAGTTCGGCGCGGAGCGGAGCAGGCCAGAAGAAACGGCGTCGCCATCTCAGCCAGCAGTGGAGCGCAGCTATGAGTGAGGATCGGCTGCACGTCGTGTTCGGGGCCGGGCAGGTCGGGCGTGCCCTCGGCGCCCGGCTCGCGGACCTCGGCCTGGCCGTACGGGCGATATCGCGGCAGCGGCCGGTGGGGCTGCCCGACGGAGTCGAATGGCGCGCGGCCGACGCAAGCGACCCCGGCGCCGCGATCGCCGCGGCCAGAGGCGCGTCGGTCGTCTACCAGTGCCTGAGCGCTCCCTACACGAACTGGCCGGAACGCTTCCCGCCGCTGCAGCAGGGGGTGCTCAGCGCGGCAGAACGCAACGATGCGCTCCTGGTGAGCCTGGAGAACGTCTACGGCTATGGCCCCACGGGCGGCAAGCCGATGACCGAGGATCTCCCGCTCGCCGCCGCGACCGTCAAGGGCCGGACCCGGGCGGCTATGACCGAGGAGCTGCTGGGCGCCGCGGACGCCGGTCGCGTCCGCATCGCCATCGGGCGGGCGTCGGACTTCTTCGGCGCCGGGGTCACCGAGACGGTGCTCGGCGAGCGCGTCTTTGCCAACGCTGTCGCGGGCAAGCGCGCCGACTTCCTTGGAAACCCAGACCTGCCACACACCCACAGCTACGTCCCTGACGTTGCTGCGGGTCTGGCCACACTCGGTACAGACGAGCGCGCGGTTGGAGGAGTGTGGCACCTGCCGGGCCCGGAAACCGTCACGACGCGACAGGTTCTCGACCTCATCGCCGGCGAGGTCGGGCACCCGGTCGGCGTTCGCTCGGTGCCGAAGCTGGCTATACGCGCACTCGGACTCTTCAACCCCATGATGCGAGAGCTGGCCGAGATGGCCTACGAGTTTGAAGAACCCTTCGTGCTCGATACCTCCAGGTACGAGTCCACCTTCGGGGCCGCCGGCACGCCACTCGCCAACGCCATCGCCGCGACCGTCGCCTGGTATCGGACTCAGACCGCTACGCCAGACACGCCACCACAGGAGGGACCTAGCTCATGGCCAGCACCGACACCGACCTCACCGCCGCCACAGACGCCGTTGGTAACCTCGCCGGTGAGGACGCCGGCGCCAGGTTCCGACCGATCTCCAACCCCGCCACCGGCGAGTGGATCCAGTTCGTCGCGATCCCCGAGGACAGCGACGAAGACATAGTCCGCTTCAACTGGCGAAGCATGCCCGGTGGCGCGATCACCGAGCACACCCATCCTCATCAGGAGGAGCGCTTCACCATCATGGCCGGCGAGGCCCACTTCACGGTTGACGGTGAGAAACGCGTCGTCGGACCGGGTGAAACGATCGTCGTGCCAATCGGCGTTCGTCACTCCGAGGCGAACCCGGGATCCGTCGAGATCAGAGGCGTGGTCGAGCTCCGTCCAGCACTGCACAGCAGGGAGATGCACGAGGCCTTCGCCGGCCTCGCGACCGACGGCAGAACCACGCCCCGGGGTGCACCGAAGAATCCGCTTCAGCTCGGCTCTACCCTCTGGCACTTCCGCCACGAGAGCCGGGTGACCTCACCGCCTATCTGGGTACAGAACCTCATACTCCCGCCGCTATGGGCGCTCGCGAAGCTCTTTGGCGTGCCGCCCTTCGAGGACCACTGGGACACCCGAATCTCGGGACTTGCTTGAGGCCCCTGAGTGCTCGGGGGGTGCCGCGAGCTCCCAACCCTGAGGCTTGGGCGCGGCCCGTACGGCGGGCGGATGCCGGCAAACACCGGCGCGTGTACCCGATGCACCGGCAGCCAGGCGACGCGCGGCTACCTTTCTAGAGATCGTTGCTCATCGGATGCAGTTCAGGAGATGCCATGGCCTCGCGGCGGACGCGCGGATCTGCTTGGCGCGCCACGGCGAGCGAGGAGCACGCTGATGGCGACCAAAACGACCGGCGCCTTGCAGCGAGGGGGCGATCTGCCCCGTTCGCGCGAGCGCTCGAACCTGCTCCTGGTGGTCATCTGCCTGGCGCAGTTCATGGTCATCCTCGACGTTTCGATCGTCAACGTCGCGCTGCCGTCGATCCGTGCAGGGCTTCACTTCGGGACCACCGGACTGCAGTGGGTGGTAAACGCCTACACGATCACGTTCGGCGGATTCCTGCTGCTCGGCGGGCGCGCGGCCGACCTGCTCGGCCGCCAACGGGTGTTCCTCGCCGGGACCGCGCTCTTCAGCTTCGCCTCGCTGCTCTGCGCGTTTGCGAGCTCGCGCGGCCTCATGATCGGGGCGCGCGCTCTCCAGGGTCTCGGTGGAGCGGTGCTATCGCCCGCGAGTCTGTCGATCATCACGACATCCTTCGCTGAGGGTGCACAGCGCAATCGCGCGCTCGGCGTGTGGGGTGCGATGGCCGGGCTTGGGGGCGCCTCCGGCGTGCTGCTCGGCGGTCTGCTCACGCAGGGCCTTGGCTGGCCCGCGATCTTCCTGATCAACGTCCCGATCGGCGCGGCGGTGATCCTCGTCGGCCGCCGGATCATCCCCGAGAGTCGACGCACGGATATCGATCGCCACTTTGACGTCGCAGGTGCGACGCTGGTCACGCTGGGCTTGGTCGTCGCCGTGTACGGCATCGTCCGTAGCGAGAGCGTTGGCTGGGGCTCGGCCGGGGTGCTCGGGCCCCTCGCGATAGCGGTGGCGCTGCTCGCGATGTTCGCGCTCGTCGAGGACCGTTTCGCGGCCGCGCCGCTGCTGCCCCTCGGGGTGTTGCGGATGCGCCGCCTGCGCGCCGCCAACCTGGTAATCGCCCTGCTGTTCGCCGGCGTGTTCTCGATGTGGTTCTTCCTGACCCTCTACATGCAGGACGTGTTGGGCTACGGCGCACTGCATACGGGGCTGGCGTTCCTGCCGATGACCTTGAGCGTCGCTCTGGCATCGACGCTGGCCCCTCGGCTCGTCGGTCGCGTCGGAGTGTGCTTCGTGCTCACCGCCGGCATGGTGAGCGCCGCCGTCGGTCTGGGCCTGCTCACCGGTTTGAGTCCTGGGGGTAGTTACGTCGCCACGGTGCTACCCGGCGGGGTACTCGCGGCGGCCGGCCTGGGCCTCGCGCTCGTCCCGGCCACGATAGTCGCTGTGCAGGGTGTTCCAGCGGCGCAGAGCGGGCTCGCGTCCGGCCTGCTCAACACCTCGCGTCTGGTGGGAGGGGCGCTCGGGCTCGCCGCACTCAGCACGATCGCCGACTCGCACACCGCCAGCCAGCTCGTGCATGGCGCGTCTCCTCTCGGTGCGCTGACCAGCGGCTACCAACTCGCGTTCGGCATCGGCGCAAGCCTGTGCCTCCTCGGCGCCCTCGCGTCCGTGGCGCTCTGGCGGACGTCGGTTGGTGAGACCTTAGGCGAGCCCACGGGACGCGTCGCCGCGAGGGCAGCTTGGTCATGCGGGCGGATCGAAACCGCACAGACCCCCGGCAAGTCGTCATGAGCACGCCTGAGCTTGCAGCTACCCTGGCATCGTCCACGCTGAGCACGTCCGAGTGACGAGCGGTCCGGGCGACGGCCCAGCGTCCTGAGCTGCAACGATCGCGTGTCCCCGACAAACCAGTCGCAAGGAGGCTGAGATGGCCGAATTCCCTGCACCGAAGGAGGGGATCGTGCTCACGCATTTCATCGTGTCCAATGATCTCAAGCGCTCCCGGCGCTTCTACACGGACGTGCTCGGCGGTGAGCTCGTACTGGAGGGCGAACCTTCAATCGTCGCGCTCGCGAATGGCTGGATCATCATCAACGTTGGCGGGGGCCCGACCGACGACAAGCCGACGGTCACGCTCGAGGCGCCCAGTGACCCCGACCTAGTGAGTAGCTTTATCAATATCCGCGTCGCGGACATCGACGCGATCTACAAGGACTGGAGCGCACGGGGCGCTGAGTTCCTCACTCCGCCGAAGGATCATGGACGCGAGATCCGCTGCTATATCCGCGACCCAGACGGCCACCTGATAGAGGTCGGCCAGGCGACTGGGATCCTCAGAGGGGAGACGAGCGGCTAGCGTGCCGCTCGGCTGACGGTTGAAGCTAGCGGGGGTCTGCCGTTGACCGTTTCGGGTTTAGGCGAGTCGAAGCTCGGCTATCGCCTTGAGCCGAAAGCCTCAGCCATCCGGGCGTCCAACAGCTTCTTCACGAGCTTCGTCGGCAGCGGCTTGTCGACGGGGAAGTGCAGTGAACCCTTGGTCTTCGTGTATCCCTCGGTTTCCTTGACGAGCCGCGGGATCACGGAGCCGCTGTGCGGCAGGTAGCTGAGATGGCTCTTGAAAGCGGCGAAACCAGCGATGGTTTTTCCCCTGAGCTTAAACGCCGGCATGCCATACGAGATGCACTGCTCTGCGTCAGGGACGATCGCGACGATCGTGTCGCGCAGTTGGGCAAGCGTTGCTCTCTTGGGCTCATCGAGGGTGGCGAGGTACTGGTCGATCTCTTTCTTGGACATAGCGGCAATTTCAAGCTCGGCGCCCAGGGATCAAGGCAGCCCAAGCCTACCCGTGCGCTCGTCGACGCAGCGACCCGCAAGCTGCTCGGGCAACGAGACACCCGCATCGATCGGCGGCAGACACGTTGGCGTGGGAGATGCCGGGCTCGTGGACCGGCCGGTAAACTTTCCCGGGTGGGTGTCGACCTCGGAATCGTCCAGTTCGACGGAGAGGGGACAGCCGTCGAGCGGTACGCTGCTGCGAGCGAGCGCTCCGGCGGCGGCGCCCAGTGGACGCACGAGGTTGGCTTCGTCGAGCATCACCACAACGGGCGCCTCGTGGTGCGCGGGACGTTCGCGGGTCGCTATCTCGACGTGGACGAGAGCGACCGCGTCTCGCAGAAGGGAGCGGGCGAGGGGGCCATTGCCGGAGGGCTTCTCGGCGTACTCCTCGGGCCGCCAGGCATCGCCGTCGGGATCGTGGGCGGCGGGCTCATCGGCTCGCAGGCGGGCGCTCCGAGCGATACCGAGGCCGAGCCGGCGATGCTCGCCGAGAAGCTGCGCGCCGCGGTGCCCCGATCGTCATCTGCGGTCGTCGTGATCGCCGCAGCCCCTGACGTGGAGGAAATGCTTGCTGAGCTAGGCGCGGGCGCGCAGGGCGTCACCCGGCGGACGCTCGCCCCAGACGAGCTGGCCCAGCTCGAGGCGTCGCTCAGCATGGCCCCGCCCGCAGCGCCTGAGCACTGACACGACCGGCGGACATGCGGCACAACCGCTGAACCCTCTTCTAGGGCTCGCAGTCCACCTCCTGGTCCTCACCGGATTCGCGCACCTGGGCGCTACCAGCATGGCTCGGACGACGCCTGCCGCAGCTCGCGATCGACCGGCCCGAAACACCGGTTCAGGCGCCGGACCGCCCTCGGAGTCAATCCGCCACCAGCGCCGGAGGATCGCCCGCGCTCGCCTAAAAATCCATCGTGCGACTATCTCACCGCATGGCTTGGTCCTTGAGCGAAGCACCGCTTGCGGTGAGCGCCCCCCAGCACCTTCCAGGCGTTCTGCATTCGCTTGAGCCGGCGCTGGATCATTACGGCTATCTCGCGGTCGCCGGATTTGTGTTCCTCGAGGACTTCGGGGTACCGGTCCCGGGCGAGACCATCCTGATCCTCGGCGCCGTCTATGCCGGCACAGGTCGTCTGAATGTGCTCGCGGTCGCGTTCATCGGCTTCGTCGCCGCAGTGCTCGGCGACAACGTCGGGTTCGCGATCGGCCACTTCGGCGGTCGCCCCCTGATCGAACGCTACGGCCGCTATGTGCTGATCACACGTGAGCGTCTCGATTCGGCCACGGCCTTCTTCGAGCGCCACGGCGCAAAGGTCGTCGTAGCCGCTCGCTTCATCGAGGGGCTACGACAAGCGAACGGGATCATCGCCGGCGTTTCGGGCATGCACTGGGCGCGCTTTCTGATCTTCAACGCGATCGGGGCGGCGCTGTGGGTGGCCCTGTGGACGAGCATCGGCTACGCGTCGGGTAGCCACATCAACACCATCTACACCACGGCCACGCGCTATGACCTCTACTTGGCGATCGCCGTCGCGGCCCTCCTCACGGTCTACCTCGGTTGGCGACTGAAACGCAGCAAGGCGCGCTCGGCCTCGAAGCAGGGGTGATCGCGCTGGGTCGGCTAGGTGCTGCAGACGCTGAACTGCTCATAGCGTTGCAAGGCGCCCACTCCTGATGATCGTGGTTCAGGCACAGCGGAGGCTAGGAGCTCAGCTCCCGGACCCTGAGGGGTAGCCGGCGCGGCGAGCCGGCGCGTAGCACAACGATGTCCACGTCTGAGTCGATCAGGTCCGCGACCATCAGCCGCTGGATGTCTTCGACTCCCTCGATGCGGTCTCCGGCGAGCTCGACAATCAGATCCTCGGGACGCAGGCCGGCGGCCTCTGCGGGGCTGTCGGTCATAACCTCGATTATCTCCACGCCGGTTGCCTGAGTACGCTCGCGCCGGGCGCGCGCCGGCAGCGGGCGCGGTCCGCCGGCGATGCCGAGGTAGGCGCGCCGCACGCGGCCGTGGCTCATCAGGTCGCCGATCACCTTGCGCGTTGCCTCGTTGATCGGTACCGCGAGGCCGAGCCCGACACCGGCCACGGCGGTGTTGATTCCGACGAGCTCGCCGCGTGAGTCGACCAGCGCGCCGCCGGAGTTGCCCGGGTTGAGAGCGGCGTCGGTCTGGATCACGTTGTCGATCATCCGCACAGTGCTCCCTGATCGGGCCGGCAGCGAGCGCCCGAGGGCCGAGACGACGCCGGTCGTCACCGAGCCCGCGAAGCCGTGGGGGTTGCCGATCGCGACGACCAGCTGCCCTACGCGCAGGTGCGCGGCCTCGCCGAGCGCCGCTGGGACCAGGTCGTCGGCGTCGCTGCGCAGCACCGCGAGATCCGACAGTGGGTCGGCGCCGACGACACGGAAACCGATCTCGCGCCCGTCGACGAACGTCGCCCGTCCGAGCCGGTCGCGGCCAGCCACCACGTGGGCAGACGTGAGCAGGAAGCCGTCCGGCGTGAGCACGACCGCGCTGCCCGCGCCCACTGGGACGCGGCCGCGGCGGGTGTTGCGGAGCACACGCAGATTCGCGACGCTGGGTCCGAGCCGCTCGACGACGTCGACGACGGTCCTGGAATAGGCGTCAAGCGCCGCTGCTTCGCGCGCACGTCCGGAACCTGAATCCGGCTCGGGCGCCGCCTGCGGGCGTGCGTCCGGCTCGGCGGCGACCAGCTTGAGCGTCGCGCTCACCTTCGCCCCTCGGATTTGCTTCGTGGCTGCACCGCATCCACGATACGAAGCTTGCCCGCGACCCCCGCCCGCTGGGGTGACGAGAAGAAGCGAAGTGGAGCGTGCGCGCCAGGCCACGACTGGCCACCCGCACTGTCCCCTGGCGGATGCGATCACTGCCCACACTGGAAACACTCGCCGGGATGAACCCACCGACCGGCCACAAGCGTCTACGCGAGCAACGGATCGGCAGGCCGGTGAGCTGGCCAGCTCCCCCGAGTCTTGCGGAAGCGAAGCTTCCGCCTACGCTCACGGGTGGAGTTCTGGCGGCATGGCCGGCGCGAAATACTTGTTCCTGGTGGGCGTCCCGCGCGCCTACCGTTACTCGCGTACAAGAGAGGAGACCACGATGCGTGCAATCACCGTCAACGAATACGGCGCGGCACCCGCGCTCACGGAGATGCCCGATCCGCGGCCGGGACCAGGCCAGTTGCTGATCAAGACAGAGGCTGCGGGGATGAACCCCATGGACCGCACCATCGCCAACGGCGGCTGGAAGGAAGCGATGCCGGCGAGCTTCCCGCTTATCCTCGGCGCCGACCTGGCGGGCGTCATCGAGGCCGTCGGCGAGGGCGCGGGCAAGTTCCTGCCCGGCGACGAGGTGCTTGGCCAGCTGCTGATCGCCCCGCTCGGCACGGCCGGCACGTACGCGGAATACGTCGCGGTCACCGAGGACGCGCCGCTAGCGCGCCTCCCGAAGGGCCTTGAACCCAGCATCGCCGCGGCGCTGCCGACCGCAGGCGTGACAGCACTCGAGATCGTCGAGTCGCTCGAGTCGCTCACCGGGAAGACCGTGTTGATAGTGGGCGCGGCCGGTGGCGTCGGCTCTTTCGCGACGCAGCTCGCCGCAAACGCCGGCGCGCAGGTCATCGCCGTCGCGCCCGCCGGCGCCGATGACCGTATGCGTGACTATGGCGCGTCCGAGACGCTCGACCGCACGGAGACCTCGGTGCTGGACACCGTGCAGCGGACGCACCCGCAAGGCATCGATGTGCTCGTCGACGTGGCCAGCGACGCCGACAGCTTCGCCGCCCTCGCGGCACTTGTTCGTCGCGGCGGGACGGCGCTGACGACGCGGTACGTCGCAGACACAGAGGCGCTCGCATCACGGGAAGTTGCCGGCGTGAACTTCCGGGTGAGCATGTCGAGTGGGTTGCTGGAGCGCCTCGCGGACGCGGTGGTAAACGGCCGCATAGTCGCGCCGCCGATCACCCGCGTCAAGCTCGACGATGTACTCGCACTGAACGGCAACACCCGCGCTGACGGGAAGACGGTGATCACCTTCTAGCAACGGACCGGCCGAGCGGTGGCGGGACCCTGGAGCAACAAGCGGTTTCTGCGCAACACGACTTGCGCGCCCGGGTTTAGACGCGCGGCTCGAAGCGGCGGCGGGGCGACCCGGGTGCCAGGCGAGCGCCGGCAGCTACGAGTGCTCGCGCGCGCACGAACATGGGTCTCGCGGCCCTCGGCTGGGCCGAGCTGTGGAGGTCCGATCGATTGCCTCGCCGCCCGCTCGGCCGCCGCTCATCGTACGCGTCGGTGTCGCTCATCGTGTAGCCGTGAGCCGCGATCTTCGAGGCCGAGCCGGCGCCCGCTGTCGGCTATAACGGATCGATCGCTGCCCGCGCCACCAGAAGACCGACATCCGGCCCGCTCGACGCGCACCTCGGGCGCCCGCCTGACCCTGGCGCCGAGGCGAAGGGGGCCGGCTGATGCGACAGGGACCGCTCGCAGGTCGCTACCCCGCGGTCGCGGCGATGGTGCTGTTCGCGCTCGTCCCATACCTCGCACTCTCCGCCGCGCTCGAGCCGCTCACGCCGATCATCGCGAAGGACCTCCACGCGAGCCTGCAGACGATGAGCCTCGGCTTCGGCCTGGCGAACGCCGCTTACGCGATCGGGACCGTGCTCGCAGTCCAGTTCGCACAGCACCTGCCGCAGCGGCGAATGCTCGTCGCCTACGCGGCCCTGCTTCTCACCGGGTCGGTGCTCGCGGCCTCGGCGCAGAGCTCCGGCATGTACATCGCGGGCCGCGTGCTTCAGGGACTGTGCACGAGCCTGCTGCTGATCGCCGCGGTGCCGCCGCTCGCGATCGGATATCCCGCAAGCAAGCTGCGCATCACGGCGATGATCATGAACCTGTGCATCTTCGGGGCGGTCGCGCTCGGACCGACGCTCGGCGGACTGCAGGCGAACTCGGGCGGCTGGCGCCCGCTCTTCTGGATCGTCGCGGGGATCGCGGCCGTCGCGCTCATCCTCTCGCTGCTCACGTTCGACGACGCGCCGCCGGCCGACCCCGACTCGCCGCGCGACCTGCCGGCCATCGCGCTCGCGGCCGTCGGCTGCGTCGCCGCGTTCTTCGGTGCTTCCCAGCTCCTCACCCACCGTTTCGTCGGCCCGACGACGATCGTACCGCTGCTCGGGGGGCTCGCGCTGATCGTCACGCTCATCGTCTACGAGTACCGCGCGAAGCACCCGCTACTCACGATCCGCACGATGCTCACGAGCACGATGCCCGTCGCCGGAGTCACCGTCGCGCTCTTCGCGGCAGCCGCGTCGGTCTCGGCGACCGCCCTCACCTCGGCCGTGCTGCTCCAGCACTACGACCCGCTTCACGTCGGTCTTCTCTACCTCCCGGAGGTCGCGGGAGCGGTGATCACGGCGATCCTTCTCGGCGTCGTCTTCAGGCGCCGCTCGATCCACTACCTACCGCTGGCCGGGATGCTGTTCCTCGCAGCCGGGATCGCCGTCTTCGGCGTGCAGATGCCACCGAGCGAAATGCTCACGCTGATCGGCTCGGGGCTCACCGGCATCGGCCTCGGCGCGACGGTCGCGCCCGCGCTCTTCGTCGCCGGCTTCTCGCTGCCCTCCGCCAATCTCCAGCGCGTGTTCGCGATCGTCGAGCTGCTGCGCGCGGTCGCCGCGTTCATGATCGCGCCGATCTTCGCCCACTTCGCCCTGACGGTCGGCGGAGGACTCGAACCCGGCACCGAAATCGCGCTCTGGATCGGCTTCGGTCTGGCGCTCAGTGGCGCCGCGATCGGCGTCGCGATCTACGCACTCGGGGGCGCGCGCCCGCAGACCCCGGACATCGACAGGTTCCTGGAGGGCGACGATCCGGCCTGGTACTCGCCGCCGCTCCTCGCGCGAGTGCGTGGAGCGCCGGATCGGCGCGAGCCGGCGGCCCGGACCGCTCCGATCCCGGACGGCGCCGACGGGCTCCCGCCCCGCCCGCGCATCGCACGCGAGGACGGACACGTGCAACCGGCGGTTGAGAGCTCCGAGCGGACATGAGCTCGAGCGGGGCGTCTGCGGAGACGACAATCGCGGACTCGGGCTTGGTCCTGTTCGCCTACGACGGCTCGGACCTCGCGAAGCTCGCGATCGACGAGGCCGGCCGGCAGCTGCCCCGGGGGCGCGACGCGCTCGTCCTCTGTGTCTGGCAGCCGGCGGACGTCGGCTTTGTGCCCGCCGGCGAGCTGCATTTCAACGCCGCGCAGGCGAGCGACGTGAGGAAGGCCGCGGAGGAGACCGCTGCGCACGGCGCCGAGCTCGCCGAGAAGGCCGGCTTCCGCGCGCGGAGCATGGCCGCCGAATCGGCACCGACCTGGCGAGGGATCGCGAAGGTCGCCGACGAGCGTGACGTCGACCTGATCGTGCTCGGCTCGCACGGCCGCCATGGGTTCGCTGGACGCGTCTTCGGCAGCGTCGCCGCGGCCGTCGCGGAGCACTGCAGACAGTCCGTGCTGATCGTGCACCGACGGGCCTGAGTGAGCGTGCGAAGAAGCTGACCCGGCGCTGCCTGGTGGGGGGCTACCCCATTGCCTTCATCATGTGGAGTGAGGCCGGCGAGCCCGGAACGACGAATCCCGGGACCTCGTGCGGCACGGTGAGAATCGCAACCGCGAGTACGGCCAGCACGCCCGCGGTCGCCCACCTTGCTCCGCGTCCCCAGGGTCCGACCTTCTCGAGCGCCACAAACACGGCGACCAACCCCATCCACGTGAGGCTCATCACACCGAGCGCGAACAGCGCCGCCATCAGGGCCCACGAACATCCAAGACACCATCCGCCGTTGCGCAGACCCATCACAAGCGCTCCGGACCGGGTGCTCTGCGAGGAGGTGTCCAGGAATCCCAGGGGGCTGCGGCACCTCAAAAGGAACGTGCGCTTGAGCGGCGTCAGCTGGTAGAGCGCGGCGAGGGCCAGAACGCCCGCCGCAAGCCAACGGCCGCCGCTGTGCCAGCCCAGCGAGCCGGCGAACAGGCTCTTTCCAAGCTCGAACAGGCAGTAGGCCCCGATGCCCGCGACGCTCCAGACGAGCAGGTAGCCGCCGGCGAACAGGAGAACCCGGCTGAGCTCGCGTCGGACCAACGCCGCGAAGACGGCTGCAGTCGGCGCGAGCGACGGCAACATCATCGCCGCCATCATCGTCGCCCAGACGCCCGTGAACCAGCCCAGGGAACCGAGGGCGGTCCCCGGACCTGAGTCCATCCCGGCCATCCGATCTGCCGTGGACCACCACGCGAGCCCCGCCGCGGCGAGCAGCGCCGCGACCATCCCGAGCTCCGTGCGCATCGCGGTCAGCGGGGAGACGGCGATCCCGCCCACCCCGCCGCCGCCCACCCCGCCGGTCACGCTCATCACCGCTCCGCCTCCGCCGGAGGACTTGCTCATAGACCTTCCGCCCGGTGTCGTGACCACCTCTCAACCTCCTTCGTATTCGTCGTGGCGACGCCACCACATCCCGCTCTCGTTGCGCCCGAGCGGGGCGCGGTCGAGCCACGAGTACATGCCCCACAGTCCGTCCACGCCTCGTCCGTAGGCCGAGTAGGTGTGAAACACGGCGCCGTCCTCGAGGACGAATGCGCTCATGCCCGGGCCCTCTTTCCTGAAGGTCACGGGATCGGTGCCGGCACCCGAGGCGATCTCGATGAGAAAAGGACTCTCCTCCGACGGCCGGAAGTCAGCGGTGCGGAAGTTGTACTCCACGGCGCCCGACTGCCATTCCTCCTCGGTGTGGGACACGTGAAAGTCGTAGTTGAACTCGCTCTCGAGCGAAGACGCCCACGGAAAGCTCCAGCCCATCCGCCGCTTGTAGTCCTGCAGCTTCGCGAGCGGCGCCCGCGACACCGCCGTGAACGCGACGTCGTGGTTGGCGAGGTGCACCACCGACCCGGAGAAGCCGTCGGCGATCGCCGAGCAGGACGGACACCAGGCCGTGAAGGCGGGCCCGAACATGAAGTGATAGACGAGCAGCTGGGAGCGCCCGTTGAAGAGGTCGAGGAGAGATGCCGTTCCCTCGTCGGTCTCGAAGCTGTACTCCTTCTCGATCGGAACCCAGGGCAGCTCCTGGCGCAGCCGCGCCAGCTCATCGCCGCGCCGGGTCAGCTCCTTCTCGGCGTCGAGCAGCTCGAGCCGCGCCGCAAGCCATTCCTCACGCGTTCCGGTCCTGTGATCGGTCATTGCCTTCTCCTTGTCGGTGTTTGGAAATCGGTCCCGGCTTCGGCCTGTACGGACTCGGCGAGCCGCTTGATCTGTGTCAGGCGCCTGTCCCACTGCGCCGCCACGCGAGCCATCGTTTCGGCGGCATCGTCGAGCCGCTCGGGCCGGACGGCGTAGCGCACCTCTCGCCCGCGCCGCCGGCCTGCCACCAGGCCGACGCGGTTCAGCACCGCCAGATGCTTGGCGACGGCCTGTCGGGTGACCGGCAGGCTCTCCGCGAGCGTCGTGGTGGTGGCCTCGCCGCGGTCGAGCAGCGCCTCGAGAACACGCCGGCGCGTGGGGTCGGCCACCGCCGCCCACAGGGCGTCGTCCTCTGCGACGGCGGTCGCCGTCAACGCATCGCCCCGCGTGGCTTGGAGGTCACGTAATCGAGCATTTCGCCGAGATGCCTCTCCCAGCCCTGTGCATGGTCTTCGAGGTAGCGGGCCTTGCCCTCCTCGTCATGCGTCACGGCGTCGATGCCGCTCTCCAGGACCCGCAGCCGCGTCCCACCGGCCTCATCGGTGAGGCTGAACTCGACCAGCGCTGAGTTGCGCGCGTCGGCCACCGCGCCCTCCGGATGGCTCCAGCGAAACGAGAAGCGACGGAACGGCTCGGCCTCGACCACCCGAATCGGCACGGTCGCGTCGAATCCCTTGTTTCCGGCCCGGCCTCCCGGCTTCCACGTCAGCGTGCCCTCCGTGCCGGCGCGCCCCTCGACGTCCGCCTCGTCGCTGAACCAGCGGCTGATCTGGTCGGGCTCGGTTATCACGCCCCAGACAACCTCCGGGCTCGCCCCGATCAGTATCTCTCGTTCGACGCTGTCAGCGGCCACGCTGACTCCTTCCGTTGATGTGCAACCGATGGTTGCGAGATATGCGTCTGCAGAATAGCAACCAGGGGTTGCGTGTCCGGAAGTCCGAATCCGGCGAGTCTCTCGGTTTCGTTGGGGTAGGCTCTGGGCCGGTGACCGCGAAGGAGACAGTGCAAGCGCTATACGCGGCCTACGCCACGGGAGACCCGGATCGCATCGCGGCGTTGCTGCATCCCGATGTGATCTGGGTGGCTCCTGCAGGCAATGCCACACAGATCGCGCTCGGGCTGGGGAGTGCCGATGACGCAGGGCCGCCGCGGGGCCTCAACGACCTGGGCCGTGATGCGATCGTGGCATTCATGGCCTATGACTACCCGCGGTTCTTCGCCAATGTGGCGTTCGAGCCCCGGTCGATGGTTGGCGAGGGGGACGTGGTGCTGGCCGAGCACAGAATGTCGGCCACACTTCCCAACGGTCGCCCTTACGTCAACGACTACTGCTTCGCCTACGAGGTCTCCGACGGCCGGGTTACGGCGATTCGCGAGTACATGGACACGCGTGGCGGCTGGTTGCAAGTCTTCGGCGGCGATCCCCCGGAGGTCCTGCTAGAAGGCACGCCGCCCTGACTCGTGGCGAGCGAGCCAGCGCCGCGTCATAAACGCAGTTGTCTCGTCTTCGACCAGCGCTGTTCAAGGTCCCGCGAGCTCGTTCAGCGCGTTGAGCGACGGGGCAAAGTAGTAGGCGCCAGTCACCGGCCGCGAGAAGTCGGTGAGGTGATCGCGCACTCCGTCGGCGGCCGTTCCAAACATTCGCGCCAGCATCCGGTCAAAACGTGGACGCTCGGCGCTGAAGGCGACGAAGTACAGCCCATGCTCCTCAGCGGTCCCGTAGGGAACGCTGCGGCGGAAGATTTCGAGCTCCTCGCCGGCTTCGGTGATCTCGACGCGTGCGATGTGCGCCGTGGGAGGCTTCTCTGCGTCGGACAGCTCCTCGCTGTCTGCCTTCGTCCGCCCAAACACGCGCTGCTGTTCGCTGACTGGGAGGCGATTGAACGCCAAGAGGTCGTGGACCCATCGCATTATCAGCACGTGACTGCCGCCCTCTCCGGCGTGACCGGGAGGGACCAGCGCCACGTCAGCGGCGCGGCGGACCTGCGGGTTCGCTGTGCCGTCTATGAAGCCCGTGATGTCCCGGCCGCCCAGGTAGGTGAACGCCTGCTGCTCGCTGGCCACATCCGCCGCATCGGCGACCGCGAGCACAGCAGCGTGTGCGCTCTGCCATGTCACGTCTGGCTCGGCGCCGCTGATCCACAGCCAGGCGTCGTGTTGGGTGGCTGGCGCGCGCCGTCCGTCCTTTCCCTCGATTGGCTGGAACGGGCCCAAGTCGTATGGGGCCATCGACGGGGCCACGCGACGCCAGGTGTCACTTCCGAAGGCGACGACGAGATTGACCCCTCCGGCCGAGACGTCAGGTGTTCGCAGCGGCCGGAACGCCGCCACGGCGCCGCTAGGTGTGACGCCTGGCTTCAGGTCGAACTCGAGGAAATGGTGGGCATGCGTGCCTTGGGCAAAGATGCCGAACTGAGGCAGAGTGAACCGCCGTGGCGCCACTGCGCCCTCGGATTGGTCGTCGTCGGAGGTCCTCGTGGGGTGATCGGTTTCGCGCATCTCACACCTCGGCGCGGGAGGTCACCGTAGCGAGCCGAAGTGACGACCCTACTAGCAGCAAGGCGCCAACGACCGCCCGCGCCGCGCGGTCCTGGAGGCCGAGACGGTATCCACCGCCGACGGCAGAGCGGCGATCCGGGTCGAGATCAGCATCGGTGGCATGGGGGAGGGCACGGTGGACGCGGTGGCGCTCCTCCGGCCCCGCCGCAGCCTTGACCGCCGAACGGACAAGCGGATGACCGAAACGCACCTGCGCCCCGAATGCCCCGTGACCCCTCGAGCGCAAGTGCCGCGGGCGCACGGTGATCGAATACGCTCGCCAGCGGTGCGCCTCATTGGGATCAACCACGTTGCGCTCGAGGTCGGCGACGTCGATGAAGCCCTCGCGTGGTACCGACGTTTCTTCGAGTTTGAGCTGCGCGGCCGCGCCGGCGCGGCCATGGCGTTCATCGATATGGGCGACCAGTTCATCGCGATAGCTGCTGGCCGAACCCAGCCGCCAGACCAAGCGCGCCACTTCGGGCTCGTAGTGGACGACAAGGAGGCAGTCCGAGCAGCCCTGCGAGCAGCGGGGGTAAGCGTGCAGACGTCCGGCTCACTCGACTTCCTCGATCCATGGGGAAATCACGTGCAGCTAGTCGACTACCGCGAGATCCAGTTCATCAAGGCACCAACTGTGTTGCGCGGAATGGGTGTCCGCGAACTTGAGAAGACCCCCGCCGCGAAGCGGGAGCTCCGCAGCAAGGGTCTCGCCGACGATTGACGCGGGACCGCTCATCGCCGCTCAAGGGCGTCACCTGAGCGGTGCCGCCAAGCGGCGGCCTGCGAAAGCCCTCAGGCCGCCGAGACCGCCGGCCGCCTGATGTGCTCGTGCACGTAGCCGATCGCGGCCGCACCCTCGCCGACGGCCGTCGCGCAGCGCTTGATCGAGCCGGCGCGCACGTCACCGGCGGCATACACACCCGGCACGCTCGTCTCGAGCAGCCCCTTGGCGCCGGCCTCGCTGCCGGTGAGGATGAACCCATCGCTGTCGCGCGCCACGACGTCGTCGAGCCAGCTCGTGCACGGAGCGGCACCGAGGAACAGGAACAGGTAGGAGAACGGCAGCTTGGCTCCATCAGCGAGCGTCACGCCGCACAGTTGACCTCCCTGCCCGCGCAGCTCTGCTATTTCGCTGCGGTCGCGCACCGCGACGCCGTAGCGGTCGAGCTCGTCGATCAGGTACGCCGACATCGTCTCGCGCAAGTCAGCGCGGCGGTGGAGCAGAGTGACGAGGGCGCCCCCCCGCGCGAGCCACACAGCCGCTTGGCCAGCCGAGTTGCCCCCGCCGACGACCGCGACGCGCTGCGCCGCACAGATCTGCCCCTCGAGTGGCCCGGCGGCATAGAAGATGCTGAGACCCTCGTACTGCTCGAGCCCCTCGACGGGCAGGCGCCGGTATTCGGCGCCCGTGGCGAGCAGCACCGCTCGCGCGGCGACTTCTTTTCCGTCTTCGAGCCTGATCACGTGACGGTCGGCGCCCGGCTCCAGCGCTTCGGCGCCGTAGGGGCTCGCGATCCCCGCATTGAACTTGCGCGCCTGCGTCGCGGCGCGGTTGATGAGTTCGGTACCTGTGATGCCCGCGGGGAAGCCGAGGTAGTTCTCGATCCTGCGCGACGTGCCCGCCTGCCCGCCGATGGCTGTGCTCTCGAGTATCAGGGTCTCGAGCCCCTCTGAGGCGCCGTAGACGGCCGCGGCGAGCCCGGCGGGCCCGGCGCCGACGATCGCCAGATCTACCTCCTCGCGCCGCTCGAGCCGGCGGCCGATGCCGAGCGCACGCGACAGTTCGCCGTTACTCGGGTTTGGCAGCTCGGCACCACCCGGCAGGCGCACAAGAGGCATGTCCGCCGGGTCGACCGAGCCGGACGCGCCATCGCGCTCGGCCGGGTCGACCAATGTGTAGGGGAGCCTCAGGCTGCGTGCGAAGTCGAGCAGGCGGCGCGTGTCGCGCGAGTCCTGGTAGCCGACGATCTGCATGCCGACATCCTTGCGCTGCTGCAGCAGCTCGCGACGCTCGACGAACGCGGACAGCAGCAGATCGGAGAGAGCGCTGTCCTCGAAGAGCAGTTCCCTAAGCCGCTCTCGCTCGACCGCGATGTAGCGCATCGGCTTGGTCACCCGGACCGTCACGAAGACCGTCTGTCCGGTCAACAGGTTGATCTCGCCGAGAAATCCCGAGGGGCCGTGTCGCACGATCTCGTGGCCCGATTCGTCGAGCACCTGCGCCTCACCCTCGAGGATCGCGATGAACGGGTAGGTCTCGTCGCCTATCTCGAAGAGGACCGTCCCGATCTCGGCCGTGCGCTCTTCGCCATGTTCGGCGAGCAGCGCCAGCTGCGAGCTCGAGAGAACGCGACTCGGTGGCTGGACCATCAGTCAGTCCCACCAATGTTGCCGGCCGCCAACCCAGTGGATGTGCGGGAGCGGTAGAGCTGGGGGAACGACGCCATCCGCCCAGAGTAGAAGGTCACCCGCGAACGCCCGGCGGGCTTAATCTCGACGAGCCGTCCCGACAGCTCACGCCGCTCGCCGCGTGAGCGCAGAGATGCCGCTGCGCTCCGGGATGCGGGGCCGCGGCTAGTGTCTGGTCCAGTGGACGTTCCGGAGACTCGTTACGCACGCAGCGGTGATCTGCAGATCGCCTACCAGGCGGTCGGCGAGGGGCCGCTCGACATCGTGTTTGTTCCGGCGTGGGTGTCGAACATCGAGATGTTCTGGGAGATCCCGTCCCTTACGCATCTTTTCACGCGCCTCGCGTCCTTTTCTCGGGTGATCCTCGTCGAGCGGCGGGGGAGCGGGATGTCCGACGGCGTCGCCGGGGTGACACCGCTGGAGGAGCAGGTCGATGACGTCCGTGCGGTGATCGATGCGGCCGGCGCCCAGGAGCCTGTCCTTTTCTCGTCCTTAGAGGGCTGCGGCCTGACGACGATGTGTGCGGCCTCCCATCCGGACCTGGTGCGGGCGCTCGTCCTGATCTCGCCGCAGCCCCGCCTGGTGGCGGGACCGGGATACGAGTGGGCGCCGAGCGTCGAGGAGCGCGCTTCGTTCGTTCAGGACGTCGTTGAGTCTTGGGGCGAGCCGACGAACCGGTTCGCTGTCCTTGTTGGCGGTCAGGACGAGCGGCTGCGACGTGTGATCGCGCGCATAGAGCGCCTGGCGATGGGCCCTGCTGCCGCTGCCGCCTCGCTTGAGTGGATCGGTGAGACCGATGTACGCGACGTGCTACCCAGCGTGCAGTGTCCGACGCTGGTGCTGCGCCCTGAGCACCAGGCCTACCTTGACGTGCGCCACTCGCAATACGTCGCCGAGCACATCCCGAACGCCCGGTACGCCGAGGTTCCGGGCGACGGGATGCCCTTCTTTGGCGAGGCGGACGCCTTCGCCGATGAGATCCAACACTTCCTGACGGGGGCGCGACGACCGGTCGTAAGCGACCGCGTGCTCGCCACGGTGCTGTTCACCGACATCGTCGGCTCTACCGAGCGTGCCGCTGAGCTGGGCGATGGTGCCTGGCGGTCGCTGCTGCAGCGCCACGACACTCTGGTGCGCGAGGAGGTGCAGCGCCACCGCGGGAGGCTCGTGAAGTCACTCGGCGACGGTGCGCTCGCGGTGTTCGATGGTCCCAGCCGCGCGATCAGCAGCGCGACCGCAATCCGTGACGCCATCCATGACCTGGACCTCGAGATCCGCGCTGGTCTGCATACCGGCGAGTGCGAGCTGCTCGGCGATGATGACGTCGGTGGGCTCGCGGTCCACATCGGCGCGCGCGTTAGCAGCCTCGCCGGACCCGGAGAGGTGCTTGTTAGCAGCACAGTTCGCGACCTCGTCGTCGGCTCAGGCCAGACACTGATCGATCGCGGCGACCACGACCTGAAGGGCGTCCCCGGACCGTGGCGTATCTTCGCCGTCGAGACGTAGAGAGTTCCCCTTCCGCGTTCGGAGGCACCGGCCATCATCACGGCGCGCTTGTGCTTTTCGGGCTGAGCGGGCGTCCGAATGAGCATGTATTCGATCAATGACGGGCGCCGGCCGAAGGGGCGGGTGCGGGTGGAGCCCGGTGTCTATCGGCAGCGAAACGGCGAGCATGAACCGCTAGACGGGTCACTACTTTGAGGTCGCACATCCCAACCGAAGGAGCTCCTATGTCTCGCGTCCGGGTTCACAACTTCTCGATCTCGCTCGACGGGTTCGGCACCGGCGACGGCCTGTCGTTCGAGGCGCCGTTCGGCCACGCCGGGCATCGGCTCCACGAGTGGATGTTCGCGACCCGATTCTGGGACGCCGCCGGCACTGCCGGAGTCGACAACGCCTTCGCCGAGCGTCACGAGCGCGGCATCGGCGCGGAGATCATGGGCGCCGGCAAGTTCGGCCCTCCGGGTTGGCAGGACGACCCGGAGTGGCGCGGATGGTGGGGACGAATTCCGCCGTTCCACACGCCGACGTACGTGCTGACCCATCGCCCGCGGCCGCCGCTGGAGATGGACGGCGGTACGACGTTCCATTTCCTCGATCTCGCGCCGGTGGATGCACTCGCCGTTGCTCGGGAGGCGGCAGACGGTCAGGACGTCCGCATCGGTGGGGGCCCGACGATGCTGCGCGAGTTCCTCGCCGCCGGGCTTGTCGACCATCTGCATGTCGTGCAGGTCCCGATCCTGCTCGGCCGCGGCGTCCGGCTGTGGGACGGTTTGGAGGCGCTGGAAGAGCAGTACGACGTGGAGGCGGTGTCGACGCCGAGCGGCGTCACCCATCTCACCTTCACCCGATGAGGGTCGGGTCAGGCACCATTGGTGGCCGTAGTCTTCCGTTCCTAGTTAGTCCCTACTTGGTCTCAATACTGCTTCTGAGGCCGGCTGACAGCACGCCACTCCCCTCTGAGCGCAGCCAGAGGACGACGGCCTCGGCGAGCAGGGTGAGCCCGAAGGTCAGGACCAGCGACTTTCCCCCCGCCGAGAAGGTGCCGCCGGCCGCGAGCCCGACGAGATTAAGCGCGAGCTTCGCGACTAGGTTGCTGAGGAACAAGATCAGCGACGCGGCGCCCCACTGTACGAACGCCGATCCGTCTCGGACTGAGAGCTTGTCGGCTCTGCCCCGCAGCAGGCCCAGTCCGAGTGACAGGGTCGCTCCGATCACGGTCAGCGCGATCTCGGCCGGCTTCATCGTCCCGTGTGTGACGTCTCCGCATCCGATCACGGTCACGATGACCGGCAGCGCGAACAGCTTCTTGGGCGCTCCGATTGGCTGACCCTTGACCTTCTTGGCCAGGATGAACACGATCAGGGCGAGGTAGATAACTACGTTGACGAGGGTCATGCTGCGGTCCTCACGCTGGTGAGGTGGGCGTTCGCACTGGTGCGGCGACGGATCACGAGGCTGAGGGTGCGGGTGACCGTCATCGCGAGGGCCATCAGCACGAGCGCGTCGGTGAGTGCGTTGGCGGTGATGTGGTGAGCAAGCATCCAGCTGTCGAGACTGGCGGAGTACCAGTGCGATGAGCCGTAGATGAACGTAAGTCGTGCGGCGATGGTCACGATCCAGATGAGGGCGTAGCCGATGCCGGCGCGGGTGAATGCTTTGCCGTTGTTCGGGTCATGCTCGACCTGCATGAAGCTCGCGGCGAGCAGGCCCAGCAGGGCGCCGGCACCGGTGCATGCGAGCTCGATCGCGAGGCCGGCGCCGCTGGTCGCGACCGCGGTGAGATAGAACGTGCCGGCGCTCGCGGCGATCATCAACGGCCGTAGCAGCCGGTGTGTGGTGATGGCGCGGCGGCCGAAGTCTGAGATGAGCACCCCGACGAGGATTGCTGCGCTGAGGATGATGGCACTGGTAGGCATTTGTGCTCCTTGATGGGCGGGTTGGGCTTGTAAGGACACGGTCGCAGCGAAGTGGGGCTGTGCCATCGGAGCGTGGGAGGATCTGTGGGTGGAACCTCGCTCCCGTCTCCACCCCGATCTCCACCCGCGCACCCTGCTCGTGCCGGGCCGGTCGCTCGTGCTCGCGCGACTTCTCGGGCTCGTCCTCGTCGACATCCAGCTCGCGCTCAGCTCGCGCCACGCTGGGCCCAGCGCGCTGATCGCCGCCCTCGCGGTGCTCGCGAACGCCGGAGCGCTCGTCTGGTTGTCCGGGCGCCCGCGCAATACCTCTCTCCAAACGGCGGCGCTCGCGCTCATGGCGTTCGCAGGGGGCCTGCTCGCGGCGCTTCAACACGGCAGCGCGGCGCTCGCCTTCCCGGGGGTCGCTGTCGCGGTGGCCGTCGCTGACGGCCCGGTGATGGAAGCGCTCGCGATCTCCGCGCTTGCCCTCGTCGCGCTCGAGGCGGGGGTCCTGTGGGCTAGCCTCGGCGCGGGCGCGGCGCTCGGTTATCCCGCGATCCTGCTCGGAGCTGGGCTGATCGGGCTCACTCGTCGCCAGTACGTCGCGCAGGGCCGTGCCGCCGAAGCGCTCGTCGCCCAGACGAGGCAGACCGAGGCGGCGAGCCGGCGCGCCGCCGCGCTCGATGAGCGCACGCGGATCGCACGCGAGATCCATGACGTGCTCGCTCATGCGCTCGGCGGCCTGACGGTCCAGCTTGAGGCAGCGGAGCTGGTGCTCGCGGAGCGCGGCGACATCGATGGTGCGCTCGAACGGATTCGTGGCTGCCGGCGGACGGCGCGCGAGGGGCTCGAGGAGGCACGCCGCGCGGTTGCCGCGCTGCGCAGCGACGCACCGCCGCTCCCTGAGAGCCTTGCTGGGCTGCTCGAATCGCACCGCCAACAGGGCGATCGCGGCGAGCTCGTCGTCGAAGGCACCGCGCGGGCCCTCTCACCGGAGGTGACGCTCGCATTGATGCGAACCGTTCAGGAGGCGCTCACAAACGCCCGCCGTCACGCACCCGGATCGGCCGTGAGCGTGCGCCTCATCTACGAGGCGGCAGCGACAAGGGTGATCGTCACAAACGACGCGGTGGTGCGTGCGCCCGCCGGTGTCGGCGCGGCACCCACGGGGGGCTACGGTCTTGCGGGCATGCGCGAGCGCCTCGAGCTCGCCGGCGGGGGTCTCACAGCGGGACCGGGCTCGGAGGGCTGGACGGTGAGCGCAGAGGTCCCCTCGTGAGCTCGCCGCTGCGGGTGCTCGTCGTGGACGATCAGCAGATCGTGCGCGAGGGACTCGCGACAATCCTCGCCTTGCTCGTGGACGTGAGCATCGTCGGGACCGCCGGCAATGGGGCCGAGGCAGTCGAGCTGGTCGCGCGACGCCGGCCCGACGTCGTGCTCATGGATCTGCACATGCCCGTGCTCGACGGGGTTGGCGCGACGCGGCGGATCGTGGCGGAGCACCCGTCGATCGCCGTGCTGATCCTTACAACCTTTGGCGAGGACGACGACGCGCTCGAGGCGCTGCGTGTCGGGGCCCGGGGAGTCCTTACCAAGGACGCCGGTAAGGAGGAGATCTCCCGTGCACTCCATCAAGCCGCCGCGGGGCACATGACCCTTGCCGCCCCGCTCCAGGCCCGCCTGCTCGCCGCAGCCGCGCCACCGGACGTGCCAGTCCGGACAGAGCTGCCCGACGGTCTCACCGCGCGCGAGGCGGAGGTGCTCGGCCTGATCGCGGCCGGGTTCACCAATCGTGAGATCGCCGAGCGACTCGTCGTCTCCGAGGCGACCGTGAAGACGCACATCAACCATCTGTTTGCGAAGATCGATGCCCGCGACCGCGCTGCGGCGATCAATTACGCCGCCCTACACGGGCTGGGCGAGCTCTGAAGCACACACCATCCCTGTGGATCTCGCGGTGGGCTCCGACGCCGACGGCGTGAGACGCCGCCCTTTGTGTGAAAGGATGGGCCGCCGGGCCACGTCGCCGACACTCTCGGATCGGGCGAGGTCCGGGCGTCGGAGTCGACGCCCGATGGCTTCTGCATCGCTCGGCGAAGCGGAAGTCGGCCGGCGCTGCATAGGTCACTTACTTCGTGGGCATCGGTGTGTGAGCGGCGTGGTCCCGCTCGGGACGACCCTGAAGTGCCCGGGCCGCCGACGCGATCACGCCTGCTTCATCCGGCGCGAGAGCGTGTGCCGGGCCGGCTCCGACACGACTGGGAGTGCAAGGACGGTGACGCTCGGTGATCCTTGGGACGCTCGGCTACGTGCCTTGTGGCGTGCCCACCTGACCATGGCCTTGCCGTCGATCATGACCTGCCCTGCTGCGGGTAGCCGTCTCGGGCCCTACGCAGCCTCTCGGCGCTGGAAGAACTACTCACCGAGCAGCGGGCGGTATGCGGCAGAGTCGCCGGTGCTCGGCCTCGACTTGTAGATCCTCGGTCGAATATGGCCATGGGGCAAGGAGGCTCATAACAGGCGCCTCACCGCGGGCAGGCATCCCCTCAAGGCGGACGCTGGGGTCACCGCGTTCTGAGCGTTACGGCCACCTTCGCTCCCTTCACGAGCTTGCGACCGCTTCTCACGCTCTGCGCCGTGACAACCAATGGCGCGTGATGTCTGCGAGGCTCGCTCACCCGGCCGAGGCTGCAGTGAGCCCGCTCGAGCGCATGGCGCGCGGCCCCGAGCGAGTCGCCCTTGAGACGCGGCACCACACATTTCACCGACCGCGCAACCGCGGCGGCCCGTTCCGCCGCTTCTCTTCCGGCGCGTTCACCGGCTTCGCGGATTTCGCGTTCCTTTGCTGCTCGTTCGGCGGCTTCGCGGGCCGGACGTTCTTCGGCTTCCCTCTGCCTCGCCTCCCGTTCGGCTTCAAGCCGGGGGGCTTCGCTTGCCGCACGTTCCGCGGCTTCGATCACCCACAGCGCCTCTCCCGGCATATATGGCTGCGTCGCACAGAAACCTTCAGCTGGACACGTAATAACGCCCCCGTGCACAAACCCTGCCCGGCCGACGGAGTTGGTCGCGATGACGCCGTAGCCGTACACGTAGCCCGGATGCAGGCCGGTGACGATGTCATCTACCGTCTGGGCTTCAAACCCCGCAGCGAGAACACCATGCGTGCTCTGCGTGCCGACTGTGAGCGGTTCGCAGTTTCCCTGCCGTTCCACGCTCTGGCATTCCAACCGGATTTCGTAGCTCGTTTCGGACCCCTCTGGATTGATCGTGGCCTCGATCGTGGCGCCGGTCATACTCACCACCGAGGCTTCGTGCCAGGTCACTTCGGGGACGCTGGTCGCAGACGCTAGGGCGGGCGCCACGCAGAGGGTCGAGCCAACGGCAAGTCCGACCAGCAGTCGGTACCCCACCCGCCTGACGGGCAAACGCCTCGATCCCGATGAGCCTCTCATCTCCCTCGGACCTCCTCGGGGATCATACCGGGCCCGAGGTAACGCGGCACACAGGTCCGTTCCCTGATGAACCCCTCGGCGGGCTTGCATTCGAACGGCTTGCGCTTGAGCTGCTTTAGGGGTGAGCGACGGGGCTCGAACCCACGACCGCCCGGACCACAACCCCGTGATCATCGGCGCTTCTGGGAGCGCCACGCTCGCGACGCGCTCGGACGCCTGACGGCGCGCGAGTTCGAGCGCACCCCCGTGTTGGGCGTCGAGTCACGGCAGTGAAGTGCACTCTCGTGGACCCACCTGTGGACCCACCCTGAGCGTCGCTGGGTGCTCAAGAGAGTCCGAGGACGTCCGAAAACGCCCTTGACGGCGGTGATACGGCCGGCCGGTGCGGCGATGGAGCGTTGATTACGAGTGAAGGTCGCTGGGCCGCCGGGTGCGCTGCGCCGGTCCCCAGACGCCTGCTTCTTGAGCGATGCGGTCACCACGCCGATGGCGGCTGTGAGTGCTGCAGCTCGTCCATCTCAGCAGTATCGGCGGGCTTCACCGACACGCTCGCATCCATGACGAAGCACTCGTGCCGTGCATTTGCCGGCCCCGGCCTCACACCGGACACCGGACACCGGACACCGGACACCGGCACATAACCCACCGCCTACTCGGACGGCAGCAACCCGAGCCAGCGATGGCCGGTGCCCGTCGGTACAGGGTCACCATTTTCCGGCTCCCGCCCCCTGGCGACCCGACCGCGGGGGCCGGGCGTGGCTGGCGCCGGAAGGGCCGAGGGTGCTAGGACCGCTCCTCGTTCGAGAAGCGTAGAGTTAGCCCCCGCTAGGCGGCGGGATGGCTCAGGACGGGCCGGTGGCCGGGGGGACGTTGCGCCGCACGGACAGCAACAACGGGGGTTCTCATGACTATCGCAAGGATCGGTTCCGGCACGGCAGTTTGTGGCCTCGGCGTACTCGTGTCGATGGCCTTGGCGGCCGCTCCGTCCGCAATTGCGGATTCCGGCGGGACAAACCTCCCAATCAAGGGCACTCTGTCGGGGCCAAGCGTGTACAACATCCTCACGGGCACTTTTGTCGAGGATTTGACCGGGACCGAGTCCCATCTCGGAAACGTGACCCAGCACAACACCGGAACGGTCACACCGACCGGCCCCACTAGCTTTAACATCACCGCATCGGGGGTAACGGTCGCAGCTAACGGCGACGAGCTGTTTGGAACGTTCACGGGCAGCGAGACGATCGACGTCGCGGGCAACTATCAGGGCCAAGGAGTCACCACGATTACGGGTGGGACCGGCCGCTTCGCGCACGCTAGCGGAGTCTCGACGGGCTCGTTCACTGCGACGCCGGGCACTGTCAGCGGGACGACGCTCATGCAAATCATTACCTCCTCGGGCGAAGGCACGATCAGCTACTAACGGTAATAATCCAGGGGCTGAGGGGTAACCTCGACCCACTCCTTCGTCTGGAACGACGTCTTCACGGGCTTCCCGTCCCGGCTTGAGATTGAGTCGGGACGGGGCCCGGTCTCGTGTGTCGCCTAGCCGTGCTTGCCGCCGGTCGCGACGACGCTCACGCACTGGCCTTGGGCGGTGAGCTGACACCCGCCTCGCGCGCGGCCAACCTCGGACGCGATGCTCAAGCGACCCGACCCCGAGGGCCGGGCCGCCGAGAAATGAGCTAGTGGTGATGCCGGGTGCCGTCAGGCGGCGTGCTTGCCGGTTTCGACGAAGCTGACGTACTGGCCCTGGTTCTTGAAGGTCGTGCCGAAGTTCTACCAGCCGCCTTCCTTGCATTCGTCCTTGGAGGTAGGTAGCAGCGTGTAGGTGATCGTCACCGCGGGCGTCGCGCCGGTGTCCTTAGCGAACGTCGCGCCGGTGCCGGATGGCGCGACAAAGCTCGAACCCGCGCCGCCGCCGCCGCCCCAGAGGCCGCCGCCTCCTCCATATCCAAAGCCGCCGGAGCCGCGTTCGCCCAAGGACCCCGATTGGCCGGCTTCGCGGAGCCCGCTGGAGGTTTGTGAAACAGCCTCTTAGCATTGGGAGCATCCTCAGCACGTCCACAGTCGCTTGCGCAATGAACGAGCGCGATCATGCTTTTGCCGGCGCGAGGCCAGCGCGGTGGTATGTCTTCGCATTGGCCCTGTGCGGAGCCCTGGCAGTAGCTATCCTCGCGGCCGATCCGGTCTCTAATCTCAACAATCGCTGGAGCGGTTGGCTGAGCCAACCCATGATCAGCTGCTGACGCTCGGCGATAGGAGACAACTGTGCCGTGGGCCAGCGTTCGAGAATGTCCCTAGAGCGAGACCCGAGCTGCCCTCTGTAGCGTTTCCCTTTAGTTCAACGCCGCCGAAAACGGCCTACCGCCCTGCGTCCAGTAGAGCGTGCTGCCGGCGAGCGCGAGAGAGAAGGGGTTGATTTCGGTACCTGCCGCCACCAGGCGCTCACCCGATGCTTCCGCTGCGTATAGATCGAAGTACGAGGGGTGCAGTGAGCCACTGGCGACTGTGCGAAGGAAGTCGTACGCGATCCACGCGACCGCGCCGTCGCTCTTCAGCACAACCGATATCACCGGACCGACGCCTTTGGAATAGCCCGGTGGGTGCGGTTGCAGTTGTATACCTGACAGCAGCTTGTGAAGCAGTCGCCCGTTGCGGAGATCGCGGACGTATACCCAGGTGCCACCCGAGCCCGCATCAGATTCAATCGGTCCGCTCGAGCTTTCCGTGTACGCCACCATCGAGCCAGCGAGCGTCACGTGTTCCACGCCGCCGCTGCCTTGGGGATCGCTGTAAGGCGGCGGTCCGAGCCGGTATGCGCGCCTGTGCGTGTACGTGCATCCGAAAACGTCGCGCGGTTCAAGCGGCCCGTAGAGGAGTTCCCCAACGAACACCTGCGCCTGTCCATCGGCCACCATCGTGTGCGAGCCCGCCGGTGGGCACCTGGGGACCGGCTTGTGGCGTGCCCGAGCGTTGGCCGTCGAAGTCACGCCGAAGAGCAGGACCAACGCAAGGCCAATCGCAAGTCCGAATCGCCACACAGCACCTAAACATCGACAGCGGATCGAAGTTGTGTTAGCGAGACGGCTGGTCCGAACCACGGAGGACGAGGGTGCTGGCCTGGGCGAGCGTGCTGTCTCTCGCAGGACCGGCGACAAACGCTTCGCGAGCGGAGCGGTCGTCCGCCCGAACATGACGCTCACGCTTGCGTTGCACGAGGCTCGACAGCACAGACCGCCCGAGCTCAGACCTCTTGCTTTCGCCGGGGCTAAGCGAGCGTCACGGCCGCCGGGCCACGGACGAGTGCTCGTCGTCCGCAGCAGGCACCTCAAACAGTGAGCGTTCAGGTGCTCGCTTAGACTCCGAAGCAGCGCTCAGGGCAGGCCTCGGCCGGCAAGCTGATCGTGTTCCTTTGATCGTCTTGCAGCAGGGTCGCGTGTCGGTCGACGCTTCCTGAGAGTGTCCGCCGGTACGCTTGTTCGCAGTGGAACAAGCGCGTGAGACGGACATGCACGACCACGACGTCACGGATTTCATCAAGCTGATGAACAGTCACGGCCCGCGCGCGTTCTTCTGGCTCGCCCGCCATCTGCCCTCGGAGCCCCGCTGCCGGCTGTGCGGGGTGCCCTACGGCGGCTTCGGAGGCCGTCTCATGCGCCGGGTGGGCTTCGGTCCCTCGCGCAAGAACCCGAGCATGTGCGTCAGCTGCTTCGAGAAGGCGCCGATGGGCGGCGCGCGGATGGAGGTCGGCGTGCTGTTCGCCGACCTCCGCGGCTTCACCGCGCTCAGCGAGTCGATGGCGCCGGAGGCGGTCGCAGAGATGCTGAACGGCTTCTACCGTTCCGCGACCGAGGTGCTCAGCCGCTGCGCGATCATCGACAAGATGGTCGGAGATCAGGTGATGGCCCTGTACTTGCCGCAGCTGCTCTCCGAGCGCTGGGAGAACGAGATGCTGCGCGACGCCCGCGAGCTGCTCGCACGAGTGGGCGAGGACGTCGCCGCCGAGCTTCCGCTGCAGCTTGCCGCCGGTCTCGACGTCGGCGAGGCGTTCGTCGGCAACGTGGGCTCTGGCGAGGTCAAGGACTTCACGGCGCTCGGCGATGTCGTCAATACCGCCGCCCGCCTGCAGTCGGCCGCGCAGGCCGGCCAGATCGTGATCGCCGTACGCCTGTATGAGCGCCTGAGCGGGCCGCCGCTCGAGGCGCGCGCGGCGACGCTCGAGCTTAAGGGCAAGAGCGATGAGACGCGCGCATATGTGCTCGACGTCGGCGAGGGCGCGCGAGCGCAGCCGCAGGCCAGCGACGGACACGCGGCGCTGAGATAGAACGACCGCGAACGACCGCCACTTCGACCGGAGCGCGCTCGCGGCACCTTGATCGACGCGGACACTCCCGCATTACGCTGCGGAGGCAGGCGTGTGGCGTGCTCGGAAGTCGTCACGCGCAAGTTTCTGGTGGCCGCGCTGGTCGCCGAACGGCACCTCGGTTGTCCCGACACCGTCGTGTGCAGTTAGTCGCTGTCCTCATACTTAAACGAGATCCCAAGCCGAACGCGGTAGTTCTTGATCTTCCCGTTCTCGATCGCCACATCCTGCCTGACGACCTCTGCGATGCGCAGGTCACGCACGGTCTTTGCCGCTGTCTCAACGGCATTTCGTGCAGCTGCCTCCCAGGACTCACTGCTCACGCCGATCACCTCGGTGACTCGGTAAACCCCATCAGCCATCACAACCACCCCTCTCCTTCGACATCGGAGTCTGCGACTTTCGCATATTTGGGCGGCATCCGGCGGGCCACGGCGCGGGTGGTCGCCTGATCGCGCGTTAGCGCGCCGGACCCGGACTGATCAAGCTCCCACTGCCGCTTTCGTCCGCGGAGGCAGAAGCGCGGCGCCCAGCCTCCCCGGCTGCTCCAAGTCGTCCAGAGCGACCGTCTCGCGCTTGATCGTCAAGGCGCTTGCTCGCAGCCGAAAGCGGGAGCCGCGCGAGCTGCTCCATGGAGCTACCCGCGGCTACGATGTAAGGAAGCGTTCGATGTCCGCGGTCTCGGGGGCGAGCGCCGGAGCGGGCGTGGGCCGCGCGAACCACTCCGGCTCGGGACGGCCCTTCTTGATGGACCAAGTACCCGTTGCTGCTCCGCGATTGAGTACGACGGCTTTGAGCATCCCACCGCCCCTCAGGATGTGATGGTCGTCCTCGGCGACGACGAATGGCTCGCGAGTGCGGTAGCCGAGCATGAGCGTGTCGAAGGCGGCGAGCAGCAGACAGGGCGGTGTGTCATCGGTGGGCAACAGGTCAACGTCGCTCGGCGGTCCGGCGGCTTCGAGCGCCCGGCGCGCCTGTGTGATCGGCAGCGAGGACCACTTCGCGAGGTCGGTTGCGTCGCAGGGGCCGTAGCCTGCGCGGTAGCGGGCGCCAAGGATCGCGAGTGCGTCGTCGAGGTCGACCGCCGGGGGCGGATCGGCCGCGTGCAGCAGGCCGGCAGTGTCGGCGACGATGAGCCCCTGCGTCGAGAGCCACGGAACGAATGTGTTGATCGGACCCTGCTCGAGCGACCGGTGGCCGCGCTCGACCAGCGCGCGCAGCAGCGACGGCCGGTCGCGGGGACGCTCGCCGCAGAGCTCAACGACGTCCCCGCGCATGGCGCTTACCTCCTCCACGATGCCGAAGCGCGCGAAGCGCGCGCCGAACACGCGGCCATTTCGCCTGGCGAATAGCGCGTGCAGCCAGGGGCGATCGGACGCCGCAATCAGGTGCACCGTGCCGCGGACCGTCCACGTGCGCAGGAGCGGCGCGGCGCGGACGGCGCTTCGGGTGAGGCCGGGCACGCGCGAGCGCAGTGCAAGAGCCGCGGCGCGCAGATCCTGAGCCTGGACGCCGATTACAGCCAACGCCGCTTCCTCAGCGCTCTTGCACGCCGTTGCCGGCGTCAGCCGCTGCGCCGCCAGACGGCCAGCACGCAGTCGCTCGTCAGCGTCCATCAGACAATCCTCGCATTGAGGCCGCGGATCACCGCCACCCTAGTAGGGCCAACTCTAGAGCCAGGGCCACTCCTGCCGTGCCGAGATCATGGCTGGGACCGCCGCGCGGCTCACTGCCGCCGCCGACCAAGAGCGGGAGCTCCAGCCCGACGCGCCAAACTCTCGCTTGGGACTGCCATGAAGGAGGGCCTCCTCCTCGGTGGCAAGCTCCGCTTGTCATCGAGAACCGACCTCGAGGAGGCCCGTTTACATGTTGCACGCTGGACTCGATCTAAGTCGAAAGAAGCTTGACGTTTGCCTGCTCTCCGATCAGGGAGAGCATCTGGACCAACTCGCCGTACCGCCCGAGGTCGACTCGCTGAGAAGGCTCGCTCGCCGCGTCGAGGAAGTTCACTGTGAGCCGGTTTGCGCGGTGATCGAGTCGATGACCGGCGCAAGGATCGTCCACGACACCCTTGAGCAGCAGGGCTGGTCGGTGCAGATCGCCGACGCCCAGAAGGTCAAGGGTCTCGCGCCGCTGGCGTGCAAGACCGACAAGATCGACTCGAAGGTTCTTGCGGTGCTCAGCCACCGCGACCTGGTGCCGGCGATCTGGCTGCCCGATCCGAGCGTCCGTGAGGAGCGTGAGCTCGCCCGCTTCCGGTTGCACCTCGTCAAGCACAAGTCCGCGCTCAAGAACCGCATCCACTCGACGCTGATCAACTTCGGCAAGCCGTGCCCGGTCACCGACCTGTTCGGGGTCGAGGGCCGCCGGCTGTTGAAGCGACTCCAGGTCCCGGAGCCCTGGCGGGGCAACATCACCGCCTGCATCGAGCTGATCGACGACCTCGAACGCCAGATCGCCGAGATCAACCGCCGCCTGAAGGAGAGCCACGCCGAGCACCCCTACGTCCCGCTGCTCTTGACGGTGCCCGGGATCGGCTGGGTCCTTGCCTTCACGATCGCCTCTGAGATCGGTGAGATCGAGCGCTTCCCATCGCCAGATAAGTTCACCGGCTACACCGGTCTTTGTCCGCGCGTGAACCAGTCCGGAGAGAAGGATCGCCGCGGCCCGTTGACCAAGCACGGCCCCACCTACCTGCGCTGGGCGCTACTCGAGGCGACGATGCACGCGCTAAAGCACCCCGCCTACTCCGAGCGCTACCAGCGAACCAAGCGCCGGCTCGGAAAGCAGCGCGGCGCCAAGGTCGCCCAGGTCGACATCGCCCGAAGACTCTCCCACGCGATCTGGCACATGCTTTCCCGCAAGGAGAAGTTCGCTCCCCGAGGCGCCTCTTTTCGTCTGGCGGCCTGACCGCCCTTTTGGGACTTGCGCCCGAGCGAACATCCAATTTCGCCTGATCCTCCCGACGAGGAGGCCATAGAGACATGAGCGTCGCTCCAAACCGAATCCCGAGAGGAGGGCGAACCGAACTACAGACCGCCACTTGACAACCAACCCTCCTTCATAGAGACGAATCTCGACAGCGCCGGGTGAGGCTCGGCACACGCCTACTTTCGACCGGCAAAGCAGTGGCCCGGCCTGTCACAGCGATCGGCGTCGGAGTGCCTCGCGAACTCGCTGTTGCAGGCGCTCCTCAGAGTGCACGACAGGGGTTGTCGCGGGGCATCGAACGGGGAGCAAACCGCGTCAGAATGGGCCCATGTCCGTCGTCGAGATTCAGCACATCCCCGCCGCTGACACCTACGACCTCCGAGCGCGGGTACTCCGTGATGGAGACTTCGCCGCGGCGCATGTCCCTGACGATGACCTGCCCGGCGCGTGGCACCTGGGAGCCCGGTGCTCGGGCACGATCGCGGGTGTCGCAAGCTTCTATCCGCGTCCAAGCCCGTTGGCCCCGGACGTTCCCGCCGTGCAGCTCCGCTTCATGGCGGTGGAGCCGGCAATGCACGGCCACGGCATCGGGCGCGAGCTCCTTGACCACGTCGTCCGAGAACTCCGGGAGAAGAACATCCGAATACTCTGGGCCAACGGGAGGGACACAGCGCTCGGTTTCTACGCTCGCATGGGATTCACAGTTGTGGGCGACGGGTTCATTCACGAACCAGGGCTCCCGCATCACCTCATCACGCTGGGCCTGAGCGGACCCGCGGCGTGCTCTACCGAGGCCAGGTGATCCCAATAAGCGGCGCCGTCGTGGTCCACGCGAGAGTGCTCCCTTCCGCTGAGACCGGGCGTCTCGATGACCGGGTCTCGTGCTGTCGCAACAGACGAATCTCGACAGCGCCGGGTGAGGCTCGTCAGACGCCTGCCTCGACGGGCGAAGCGGAAGTCTGCCGAGCGGACGGCGAGGCGCTCGCCGCTCGTTCGAGGCGGCAGCTGGTTTGCGAACTGCGTCGCGCCTCGTTGCCGCGGAACACCGCGGTGTGGCCGGGTGGCTTGCCCCTGCGATGCGGGTGGTGCGGATTAACGACGTAGCTCTGCCTGTAGCCGGGTTGCGAGGCGGACGGAGGCGTCGATCTCGACTTGGCGGATTGACACGCTCTCGACGCTGACCCCGAATGGGACGCCGACGCGCCGGCAGAATGCGATCAGCTCGACGGCCGTAGCGACGGCTTGCTCGTAGGACGCTTCTAGTGTGTCCTCCGCGTGACGCAGCTCGTTCTCGATCCAGCGCGGCACATCGACACCGAGCCATTGAACGAACTCCAGTGTCTTCACCGACCCGCAGACCGAGAACGTAAAGACGATCGGCGCCAGCTTGAGACCACGAGCGGCGCACTCGTAGTGATAGTCGGAGACCAGATCCTTGGCGGCGTTGACGTCATAGACGATCTGGGTGACAAAGAACGAGCAACCTGCAGCCTGCTTCGCGAGCAGACGGAGGTGCTCCGTGCCTCCGCGCGCGTGGCGCTCTGGAATCGCCACACCTCCGAGCAGGAGATCTGGGCGCACCTCACTCCGTAGTTCGTAGGCCCGCGGCAGAGAGGTCGCGACTAGCTTTCCACGGGACGACGCACCGACGAACACCGACAGCGTCTGGGTTGGGGCCTGTTCGCTGAGCCACGACTGAAGCTGTTGCTCTGGGTACTTGCTGACAGCGCGGTACACGATTGCGGGTACCTCCAAGCCGACGAGATCGCGAGCGAGGTAGTCGGCGGGGTCCATCGTGGGCAGGAACGGAAAGGGCCGTTCCTCGGGATTGCGGTCGCTCTCGTCATCAATGTCGTAGAGCACGAGGCCGTCGATGCCCACGGGGCGCAGGCGCTCGAGCGTCTTCGCGGCAATCTGACGGGCGTGCTCCGGTTCGGTCGTCAGGCGCGGTGGCGTCAGCGCGAAGAGCAAGAACTCACCCGTCCCCTCCGCAATGCGCCGTTGCAGCTCCACGCGCCGAAGCGTAGCCAAGCGCCTGTGCACTACGACGGGGCGCCAGCGGTTGTCGCCTCCGCTAGCAGCCACGCAACGCGACGTCTCGCCTGCACAAGAGCCGCGTCGAATGCTGCTTGGACGCGCCATCCGGCGTGAGTCGCCGCGACTCACGCGAATCAGGACGACCGTGGCGTAGCCGATCGCGCCCCGTCCAACACGCAGCACGTCCCTGGAGTGGGCTTCACGGCGAGTTCTCGCCGGTCTCGACCATCGCTTATCGCTGATCCCGAAGGCCCGCACTCAGACCGCACGGACCCGCCGCGCTACGTGGGCAAGGCGCCGTGCGGCAGATTCGGTCGTGCCGCTGGTCTGGACGAAACTCAGGCGTCCCATCCACGGGCAACTTCGCGGCTGCTTTTGAGACGAGGCAGGCGCGGCCGCAGGCCGAGGCTGCACGTCGATCACCCGATAGCGCGCCACGATCCGCTGGGCTACTTGACCAAACCTTGACTACGCGCTCAAGTCGCCGGTCTCAAGACACCCCGAGAGAACGATGAAAGATGCCCGCTTGCAGGGACTTCCGGAGTGGAGCCAACCGGGATCGAACCGGTGACCTCCTGCTTGCAAATTGGGGCGGCAGTAAGGCTCATTGATGGCGATGGTTTTTCCACGGCTGCTTAGTCCCTGCTTAGTCCTAGTTGTGTCCCAAATACTGCTTCGGAAGTCCGCTGGACACAAGTCGTGGGGGCTGCTTCCCTGGAGTGCAGGCGCGAGCCGGGAGGGGCGCAGATTGTCGCAGCTCGTCCTTTAGCAGGCACCGACGCCGCGACGCGGTACGACTGCTTTCACGTGCAAGCCGACGGCGCCCGCGCGCTGAGCGTAGGCTCCGTGTCGTGAGCGGTGAGGGGGCTTCACGGCCGAGGCGGACCGTCTGGCCGGCCAGTGAATCGGTGTCGAGTAGTAGAAGGGAGGGTTGATGGGATCTGTACGCAAGGAACTCGCCGTCAACGCCAAAGTCGAGGACGTTTGGGACGCCGTGCGCGATTTCGGCGCCTTACACACACGACTCGTACCAGGCTTCGTCACCGACACGGAGATGGACGGGCGCGATCGGATCGTCACGTTCTTCACCGGCTCGGTGCAGCGCGAGCCCCTCGTGGATCTGGACGACGACGCGCGGCGGCTCGTCTATTGCGCCGTGGACTCCCCGATGGGCGCCACGCACTACAACGCATCCGTGCAGGTTTTCTCAGACGGGGACGACAGCAGTCGCCTCGTGTGGGTCGTCGACTTCCTGCCTGATGCGCTAACGGAAAACCTCGATGCGGTGATGGATCGCGGTGCTCAGACGATGAAACAGACGCTCGAGGACGTCCGCTGATCGGTCGGCTCTCAGAGCGGGCGGTGATGCCGTCGTAGTAGCTGCTTCCCGCACGGTTGCTCAGGTACAGCCGGAGGGATGAGCATGTCCCGGCAACGAGTGCTTCGCCCGGCGAATGCGGCAGTGTAGAGTAGGCTCTGCTGGACGAGGCCGCAAAGCCACCCTGGGAGGACACGCCGTGAGTACCGCGAGCCGGGATCAGACGCCGCTGGACCACGTTCGTCTCGGAGACCTCGCCAACTTTCAGGACGGCCCACCGCTCGAGCTGTTCCGCCGGCTGCGCGCCGAGTGCCCGCTCCACTGGACAGACGGCTTCTCGGAATTCCCCGACGAGGAGGGCTTCTGGTCGGTGACGACGGCCGATGACGTCGCTGAGGTCAGCCACGACTGGCAGACGTTCTCCTCCGAAGCCGGCGGCTTCACGGCAATAACGAACGCGGGCCTGTCGCTCGAGTTGCAGCGGGCGATGTTCATCGGCATGGATCCGCCGAAGCACGACCGCCTCAAGGCGCTCTTCCAGCGCGGATTTACGCCAAAGCGGATCGCCGAGCACGAGGGTACGATTCGCGCAATCACGATCGACGTGCTCGACCGGCTGGAGGGCCGCGAGTCCTGCGATCTGGTAACCGACGTCGCGCAGCCGGTGGTTTCGCGCGTGATCGGTAGCTTCATGGGCCTGCCGCCCGAGGACGACGAGGCATGGGCGAACCTAATGAACGCAATCGTTGCGGCGGGCGATCCCGACGCGACGCCTGAGGGCACCGAGGTCGTGATGGAGCGCCTCGTGCCACAGGTCTTCGAGCGGTGTAGCGTGCTCGTCGCCGAGCGTCGCGAGGCACCGACCGACGATCTCACGAGCGTGCTCGTGCACGCGGAGATCAACGGCGAACGGCTCGAGGACCACGAGATCGTCATGGGGTTCCTCCTACTCATGGCGGCGGGCAACGACAGCACCAAGGCGACCTACTGCAGCGGAATGCGGGCGCTGATGGAGAACCCAGACCAGCGACGGAAGGTGCTGAACGACCCTTCGCTCGTAACCGCCGCCGTCGAGGAGTCGCTGCGCATGTTTCCCGCATTCGCCCACTTCGCTCGCACCGCTACCCGCGATACCGAACTCCACGGGCAGCCGATCCGCGAGGGCGAGAAGCTTGTGATGTGGTACCCGTCGTCGAATCGCGACGAGACTCGCTACGACGACGCCGATCGCTTCGACGTCATGCGCAATCCGGAGCACCAAGCGTTCGGTGCTGGCGGCCGGCACTTCTGCCTGGGCACCGCGCTCGCGCGCCTCGAGCTGCGAATCCTCATCGAGGAGACGCTCGCGCGTTATCCCGACATGGCGATAGCCGACACGCCGAAGTACGTCGAGTCGGGGTTCGCCAACCAGCTCAAGACGCTGCCAGTTCACCTGCGGCCGTAGGCCCACCTCGAGCGACGCGCTCGGATCTCGTCCAACTCGGGCGTCTTGTTGGCTACCCGGGGGCGCCTGCTCTCCCCGCCAAACGACCATGCGGCCGATCGAGTTCGTGGCAACGCGATCGTGATCTCTTGACGTCGGGCGCGTTAGGGATGTGGTCAGCGTGTGCCAGTACAGCGCAGGTCGGCGTCGCGCGGGCCGATCCGGTACTGCGCGAGGTTAGGCGCCAAGCCGGTGAAGCCACCGCTCGTGCAGTTCTGCCGCGCCTGCGTGAGTGTTGCGTCGGTTCCGGCCACCCAGTCGGGCAGCTGGCGGTTGAAGCGTGTCGGTGTTGTCAGCGCCGTCAGCCCCGTGATCTCCTTCCACTGGGCGCTGGTGGAATAGATCCCGATCGGTCCGGTCGCGCCGGCGTGGTTCAGGCCGGCGATGAAGCCCTGTAGGGCGGCGATGTTGAGCTGGTACGTCCCGGCCCAGCTCGCCATCAGCTCGACGTCCAACCACCATGGCGCGGTCTTGGCCGCGACCGGGTCGAGCGCGGCGACGAGCCGGTAGGAGTGGAGCGCGCGCTCCTCCCCGTAGATGTACGAGCAGGCGCTGGTCAGCAGGCCGTTACAAGCACCGTAGGCCGGCGCGGTGCCGACGCTAGGCCAGTCCGCAACGTGATGACCGCCAGGGTTACCGGTGTCGATGTACAGCGACAGGGGCGGTTGCTTGGGCCGCTTCTGCCCCGGCGCGTCGCCGGCCCAGCGCAGCTCGCTGCTGATACACGGGTTTGCTTTGTTCGCCAGCCCGCCATTGACACCGTCGATCGCGAACAGCGGATTCGCCGGGTAGGAACCCGAGCACTGCGGATAGGAGACGTCATACCCGGTGGTCGGCGACGAGGTGCCGCTCAGCGCGAGGACCAGCACCACAATGACGATGAAGGCCAGCGCCACCACCGGCACCCATCGCGCTCGGTAGCGGGAACGGCTGGCAGGCGGCACGGCCGCCAAGCTACCATGAGGCTGGGCACGCGCCGGCCGCAAGCGCGCGGTCGCGCGGTATTCAGAGCACCGCTACCCGCTCGGCCTTTCGCCTGGCGACTCAGAAGATCTAAGACGCCTAGCGCTGCGTGCTCAGCAGCCCCCGCATGCGCGAAAGCGCTCGACGAAGCGGGCCGGGATGTTTTCTCCTATAGAGCGCCTCCTCTCGCGCCTCTCGGCGCAGGTGGCGGGACCTCTCGGACTCGCTACCTCGGGGTCCGACATTCCAGGCATTCTTTCCTGGCCAGAGGTTTCGATTGAGGGGCACACCAGGATCGTAACCGAGCCCGTGATCCAAGCTAGAGCCGGAGGTTACCCGTAGTAGTCGGGTTTAGCCGGGGATGGTGCACTTCTCGCCACGATCCACCGCGGACCCACTTACCACGGGCGATACCCAGCTGGCTGCACCCTGTAGCCGGCCTACGTGATGGCCCGCCGGTCGGCGCCAAGGGGTTACTGTCGCATTCCCCCGTTTGCCAGCGCGTGGCAGACGGAGGGTCGCGCTGCCGGAAAGGACGACGTCCGAGCGCGCCGGCTGAAGAGAAGTAAGCACCTGCTGCCGCGGCGCAACGCGGCAGTGTCCGGGCCGAGCCGACGGCGCGCCAAGGTCGCGACAATCAAGGCTTCACCTAGTGGCGCCGATGCGCGACCTGCAACAGCAGCGCGTACCCGGCGGCCAAGCAGCACGCGCGCCTCGCCGGCCCGCCGCCAGAGGACCGTGTCCGGCGTGGGCACCAGGGATGGCCAGTCGGCCGGGGGGATGTGCGAGGCGGGCATGGCGCTCGCACGCGGTGGGTCCTGGGGCGGGGGCGTTGGGGTAACTTTTGACCGAGACAGTCGAGGCTATGCGGGCCACGTTCTCATCCAACACAGGGGATCGCGCACGATTCGTGTGCGCGCTCCTCCTCGCGCTCACGTTGCTCACACTTGGCGCAGTCTCGGCTGGCGCAGGTACGTCGACCGACCTGCCGCGGTGCCCGCTGAAGCCCTCGTCGACGATCCCCTCCGGCGAGGCGTGGGCTTTCACCGCCAACGGCGCGCCGATCTCGGCTCATCCTGGCGTGACCTCGACCTACACTCACGGGCGAGGGGCCTGGGCCAACGGTCGCGGGACGGGCACGATCTGCACCGAAGCCGGGGGCGCCGGCCACGCAGCGGGCAAGCTCGTACTGGCGGTCGCCGGCTCGGCCGCGATCTCAACCGAGATCACGCGCCTGGGTCATCTCGGCGTGGGCCTCGTCTTGCACATGACCGTCGGCGCGAGCGAAGATCCGGCTTGCCCAGACGGGGCGCGCGGCACGCTGACGCTCTTCGCGAGCTACTTCCAAGGGCACTTCGACAGCGCCCAGCTGCGCTTCGCGGGCGTGTGCAGCTCCTACAACTACAGCTTCGCCGGCCCGCGCCTGCTCGTCCTGATCGCGCGCAACGCGGGCGCCGTCAGGTAGGTGGCGGGAAGGCCGACAAGCCCCACGCCGCTACCGGCATCGCCGGCGAATCGCGCGTGCCGTCCGAGGTGCCAGCGCCGCCAGCGGTGACCGCTCGCAATCGCAGAGAAGCAGTAGCCAGCGGTCACGACTGTCCTGCTCAGTGGCAAATGCGGCAGTCAACGCCACCGCCGGGCGTCCCCGCCAGCGTTTCAAGGTCGTCCGCCAGCCGGAGTGCAGATCCGTAGCTCAGGGCAGCAGCACGATCTTGCCGTGGCTGTGCCGCCTTTCCAGCTCCCGGTAGGCGTCGCGAACCTGCTCCAGCGGGAAGGTACGCGCAATTGGTATCTCAAGGCTTCCGTCGGCCACCATGCCCACGATCTCGGCGAGCAGCGCCGCGGTGGCGATCGCGTGGGTGCCCTGCCCGTGAACGCCGAGTCGCTGTATCGCCTCGAAGTCGGCGATCGTGTTTATCCGTTGCGGAGCGACACCCAGCCCGATCGCCAGATCGACGTATCCGCCACCGAAGGTGTCGATGAACGAGTCGATTTTACCGCCGGCCACCTTGCGGATCCGCTCGGCCTGCCCGTCTCCATACGTCACAGGCACGATGTCGTGGCGGCGCAGCCAATCGTGGTTCTGCTCGCTGGCCAGCCCGATCACCGTCGCTTCGGTACGTCGCGCCAGCTGGACGGCGACCGAGCCTACACCGCCCGCCGCGGCTGAGACCACAACCGTCTCGCCGGCCTGAGGAGCGACCGCCTGAACCGACGCATAGGCGGCGAGCCCCACGACGAACAAAGATCCCGCCACCCCCCACGAAACAGACGCCGGCTTGGTCGTCAGCTGATCGGCTGGAACCACGACGAGCTCGGCGTGGCTCGCGCGCTCCTCGGTCCAGCCAAGAACCTCGCCTCCGACAGCGAAGGCGCTCACGCCGAAGCCGACCGCCTGCACCACGCCAGCAAGATCAGTGCCCTCCCCCGAGGGGAAGGTCGCGGGGAAGCGCTCATGAAGACGGCCCTCGCGGATCGCGATCTCACCGGGATTGGTCCCGGCCGCCTTGACCGCCACGAGCACCTGATCCGGCCCGGCAACGGGATCCTCGACGTCGCGCACCTGAAGCACATCGACCCCGCCGTACTCGTCGAATCTCACTGCCTTCATGTCATCTCCGCGGTCATCGTCCGGCACGACCATACCTTCCTCGGAGGGCGGGTCACCCCAACCTAGCGAACACGACGGCCCTAATCGGCCCATCGCGAAAGCGGGCGTACGCCAACCCTCGGTGGGCGCGATCGAGACTCGTCCGTTGCAGGGTGTGCCCCGAGTTGTCAATGCCGCGTTTTCATGCCCCGACCTGCGGTCTGCACCACCGCTTTCCACACGTACGGGGAAGCGCGATTCGGATGGGGCGGGCGGCGTCGAGCTGGTCGCATTCCATAGATCGAGCCTCGCCGTGGTGTTGACCTCGAACTCACGATTCGGCGAATGCCGTCCCCTCGCCCGAACCGGCGGATGGATGGCGCTGCACGACGACCAGGGCGATCACGATGGCCGCTGCCACGATTGCCAGTGCGATGTAGGGGAACTCGCTGTAGGGAGAGGGCTGCCCGGGCTTGCACAGCTCGACGAACGGGACGATAAGGGCCAGCGCTCCCATGAGCGGAATGGCTACGTGCCGGAGAGCCGAGAACGCCTGTCGGCGCCGGCGCCACATGAAGATCGGAAGCGCGAGCGTCGTCATGAAGTAGACGAACAGGATCACGATCGTGCCCATCGTCGAGCACTCTGCATACAGGCCGACGGGATCCGTCGATCCCGTGTCCACGCCGATGAGGTGTATTGCCCACCAGACGGCGATGATCCCGAGTCCCCCGCAGGCCATGACAAGCAGGGCGTTTACCGGCGTTTCTGCAGGCTGGCGCACGCGACCCAGCCGTGCCGGCAGGAGCCCGGATCGCCCGCCGTCGAAGAGCATGCGGGCTTGGGAGTTCACGCCGGCGACCAGCGTTGCGAGCACCGAGACGATCCCAGCGAGCCAGGCCAGGATGGCCGCTGTGCCGAGATAGCGGTCTGCCACGGTTAGGAACGGGACCGACGAGCGACCGATTGACGAAACGTTGTAGCCAAAGCCGGTGACCGTGGCATAGGCGAAGAGGACGAAGAGGACGGCGCCGATCGCGATCGATGCATACAGCGCACTCGGGACGGTGCGCCTGGGATTGCGGCACTCCTCGGCGAGGGCTGGGCCGTTTTCCCAGCCGATGAACATATATAGGGCAAGCGGGAAGCCTGCGGACAGGCCGGCCAGGCCACCGGTGAGGTGGGCCCAGGAGAACGGTATGCCCGAGAGGTGGGCGCGTTGGTCGAAGAGGGTGACAACGCACACCACGAGCATGATCGCCACCTGCACCACGACAGCCAGGCCGACCGCCGAGGTGGAGAGGCGGACGCCGCGTGCCGTTAGCCAGATGGCGCCGACCGTCAGGACGAGGCTCAGCGGCTCCCAGGGCAGGTGCCACGACGTGTAATGGGCGAGGGTCAACGCCACCATGCCGCCCGACATGGTGAACACCCCCGCGATAGCGACGGTGAACCCTACCGCGACAAGTATCGCCGTGACGACGCCGGCCCTCGCTCCCAGCGAGGTCTCGACATAGGTAATGAAGCTTCCCGCCGAGGGCTCCGCCTTGGTGAATTCGGCCACGATGAACGCGAGCAGGGCGACGGCCAGGCCTCCCGCGAGAATCGTCAACGGCGCGGCGACTCCGGCGGTGACGGCGATCACCCCGAAGGCGAAGTAGAAGTCGATTCCTGGCCCGATGTTGGCAACGGTGGAGGCTGTGACGTCAACCGTACCCAGCTGCCCAGCCTTAAGGTGATCTTCGTTCATAGCGACCTTGGGCGCATCACAGGAACGATATTTTGCCGGGGAGCGGAGGGCTCGCGGCCTGAGCGTCATGCTCCGGCGCTTTCGGGTTGGACGATCAGCGGCAGCGATGGCCCCCCCTGGGAAACCGCCCGTTTCTCAACGAACTCGCAGACGGAGCGATCAACGTGCGCTGTCGAGGGCGATCGCTGTCTGCTCGTCCGGGATGGTCTGGCTGGCGCCGACGGGCAAAAGCGCGACGAACGCCTTTACCTTTAGCTCCCACCCGTCCTCGAGCGGCCCCCTAAGACCCGTCACGAAGATCTTCTCCTCGGCGACCTTGACAAGGCCCTTGCTCTCGAGGATCTCGTTCATGATCGGCCTGACGCGCTGCCACCTCGACGCGCCGTCCGGCTTCGGTTCGGCCTCGGTGGTCAGGATCGCATAGCTCGTCCCCGGCGGCAACGTCGTCTTCTTGAGGAAACGGCGCATGGAGCGAATCGGCTTGCCGAAACGCCCCGGCGAGCTGAACACGTAAAGGTCGGCCGGCGTCAGCTCGCTCGGCTTCAGTTCGCGGATATGGTGGACGTCGACCGAGACGCCGTTGGCGCCCATCTGGCGTTTGAACTCGGCGGCGACCGCGGCCCCATTGCCGTACTTGGAGGCGTGTAGGTACTCGATCTTCATCGCGAGTGCTCGCAATGCGTCGTCATGGATCGGTGGTCAGACGGTCCATCTCACGCCGGATCTCACCCTCTGTGATCGGCTTGCGGCGGAAGGTGTTCCAGGCGTCGATCGCGACGGCCACGCCTATCGCGAGCAGCGGATAGATAATCCATATGTTCCACACGTGCGGAATGCTCGAGCTCTGACTGAAGCCTTCGGTGGGCCACCCACCCGCGTTGTTGTACTCGGAGATCGCCCAGATGATCACGAGCACTATGCTCGCAACCGACGCGGAGAACGCGCGCCTGCGAAAGCGGCGCCGACGCTCGATCTGCTTGATCGCAAGCTCACGCGTGCGCTGCTCGTCGTCTGTTGGCTTTTGGAAAGCGACGTCAACGACCGGAGACTCATTCTTTGTGAGGGACTCTACTGGCATCGGAAACGCTCCTATTCGACGGGTCTAGGGTCTCCCGTCGCCAGAGAGCATCCCGCTGCTTGGGCTGTGCGACATCCGTAGTTATCGGCATTCCTCCAGCGGATTTCTACCCCGCTCGGGCGCCGACTGGCACCAGCGGAAGACGCGGGTCGGCAGCGTAGGTCACGCCGGATCCACCGTAACTTGATGACGTCGTTCAGACCACCGAGCGCGCACGTACGTCAGCAGAGCATGTGGCGGCAACCAGCACACCGCCACATGCTCTGCGCGAACGGACTCCGGGGTCAGTGTTCGACCGCTGGAATGGCGATGGGCGCTGGCTCGGCCTGCGGCGTCGGCTCGCTGTCGACACCGGTGGCGATGGGCGGAACGGTCTCCGGCCGCTCGCCGATTCGTGCGACATCGAGGACGATCAGGCCGAGGTTCGCACCGCAAGCTGCTCCGACGATCGTGGTGATGACCGCCATGAGCCCGGCTGTTGCGTTGAACCCCAGCAGCGCGCCGACGAGGGCGCCCGTCAGCGCGACCCCGAACCCGATCCTCGTGGCCCTGGCAGGCCGGTCGCGGTTGACCCAGGCCAAGTAGGTGCCGAGGCCGATCGGTATGCCGATGAAGAGAACAGCCATGAGCTCGCTGTTGAGGGGCACTGTCGGCAGAGCCACCAGCACGATGATCAGGCCGATGAACCATCCGCCGAGGCCGAGCACCAGCAGGTAGACGGAGCGCAGGATCGCGCTCGCCTTGCGCCCGAAGCCGCCGCGCTTGTGCGCCCGGCGCCACATCAGTAGCAGTGACAGGAGCATGAGGAGTCCGAAGCCGATCATCGCGCCGGCGATGGCCTTGGCGGGTCCGGTCTGTGTTGAGTCGGGCGTGAGTTTAACCTTTTGAGGTTTGTACAGCGAGTCGTCGACCTTGCCTGTGTCGAAGTAGGTGTTGATCAGGTGCGTGCTCGCGTTGGTCTGTTCGGTCCAGAAGGAGGTTGTGTGGCCGAAGCCGGCGAGGATGACCTGGTGGCCGTTGGGCAGGTAGGGGAGGAGCTCCTTGGTCGCGTTCTGAGGCGGGGTGGCGAAGTCGAGACTGCCGCCGATCAGGAGCGTCTGCACGTTCGATGTCTGGACATGGGTGTACTCGTTGTCGGTCGGGTTGGCTGGCCATGCGTGCAGGAGGCCTCCGCCGCCGAAGAGGAATTCCGTTCCGGGGTTGCCGATAATCGAGGGGCCGTCGTGTTCGCTTGACGAGTAGTAGTAACGCTCGGCAGCTTGGTTGTCAGCCATTCCGACAGCTGCGACGTCGCCCCAGACAAACGCTTCCGGGAAAGCGATCTGGGCGAGGAGCGACTCGAACCAGAGCCCGCTCGAGTCACCGTGGGCGGCCGAGAGCCAGGCGTCCAGGGTCATCGGTCCGGAGAGCGGCGAGGCATTTTCCGTCGTCTCCATGAGTCCGAAGAAGCTGGCGATCCGTGCGTTGCCCTTCTTGATCGGAAAGAACAACCAGCGGTTCGGCATGTGCGCGACGGTCCGTTCCAGCGTCGCGGCGAGATCGCTGGTGCGCTTGTGGCACGTCGCGTCTTGCGCACAGAGGCTGGCGTAGCGGGCGATCTGTTCGTCCGTCGTCTTCGGGTACCAGATGAAGTTGCCGGGTGGGTTGACGCCGATCATCACCGAACGGTGGATGGCGGTCGGGTAGCGCCAGGAGTAGATCATCGCGGTGCGTGTGCCCGCGCTTTCGCTCAATAGGTCGATCTGGTAGTAGCCGAGGGCTTTCCGTGCCGCCTCGAGGTCGTCGACCCGTTGGGGGAGTGTGTAGCCGGCGAGATCGACGCCGTTTGCCTCGAGCCGCTTCGCGCACGAGCGCAACGCGTTCGAGTATGCATTGAGGGACTTCTGGCCGAGGAAGTCGGCGGAGTGCTCGAGGGCCGATTCGACCTCCGGGCAGTCGAGCCGGACGGAGCCGTCGACGCCACGGTAGCCGACGAGGACGACGTCATGGTTGGCGGTGAACCGACTGGCGTCCGCGAACTTCATGTTCGTGACGCCGGGGCCGCCTTCCAGGCGGAAGATCGGGGCGCCCGGGTGTGCCGAATGCGCACGGATCCGGATGACCGGCAGCGCGATCAGCCGCGAGTGCGGGTCGGCGCGGTTCTCGGGCACCACGAGCGTTCCGCAGTCGGCGGCGTAGGCGCCCTTCTCGGTGTTGTAGGTACAGCTCTTGAGCGTCAGCTGGCCTGCATGCGCGCCGGCAGGCACGGAGACCGTAGAACTGCCGGCGAAGTAGAGGTAGCCGAGCCCGAGCGTGAGGACGGCGATCAGGGTCAGGCCGGTGATCCGGCCGCGACTGAAGCGTCTGGTCGAGGGACGCATGGTTCGTTCTTTCCTGTTGGTCGTCACGGCGTGCTCCGCTCGGTGCTTTTTCGCCAGCATGGCAGGGTCGTTGGGGGTCATCTGCTGTTTCTCCTTTGTGTGGTGAATGTGTGATGGATGTGTGAGGTGAGGGGGCTTCAGGCCGCTGCCATTCGGCCTAAGTAATCGCTCGGCGGCCATGCGCTCGAGCGGCGGCGCTCTAAGCGTGCGCGCCTAACGTCCTCGGCGCGGCGCCTGCTTGCGCGCTCGGCGTGGCGCTCGTCGCGGCTGTCGCGCTGCTCGTGGCGCTGCTCGGCGGCCGTGGTGCGCCGGCAAAATTCGTCCCGTCCGGCGGCGCCTCGTGCGGCGCTTGTGGGTGGTGCGCGGTGCTCGTGGTACCGCTCGCGGTGATCGTGGCGGTGGTGCTCCATCCTCCTTCGGGCTGGACTTCGAACATGACGACAGGCTCTCCGTTCAGCGAGGAAGAAACCAGGGTGCTGGCAGGCGTCTGTGACGTCGGGTAGCGCCCCGGGATACGTCGGTTTACCGCCAGCTCGGGGCGGCCAGCCGTATGGAACCAAGCGCGGCGCTGCGCGACAATCAGGCCATGAGAAAGACTGTCCTGATCGTGGATGATCACCCCAGCTTCCGCGCCAGCGCGAGGCGCATGCTCGAAGCCGACGGCTACGACGTCGTTGGGGAGCTCGACAACGGTGACGGCGCGGTGGCTGCCGTGGAGAAGCTGAACCCAGAGGTTGTGCTACTCGACGTGCGTCTACCCGACATCGACGGCTTCGAGGTTACGCGGCGACTACTCGATGCGAACGGCGCTAGCCTGCAGATAGTGCTTGTCTCGAGCCATGACTTCACCGACCTTGACGAGGCGGTAGGCGCCAGCGGCGCGCGCGGGTTCGTCGCCAAGAGCGAGCTGAGCGCGGAGGCGATCTCTTTAGTCATCCGATGACCGCACCGCGACGCACCCTGATCGGTGTCGCCGGCTTGGCGTTCCTGATGGGCATCGCCGCTTTCGTGGTCATGATAAACGGGGAGCACAACGTTCACCGGGGCGCGTTTGCCGGCTTGTTCCTGGCCACCGGGTGGGGGTTCGTGGGAGTCGGGCTATGGGTTTGGAAGCAGCGGCCGGCCGGCAAGCCGGTCGGCAACATCGGTCCGCTGATGGTCGCGGTCGGCCTCAGCGGCTTGCTGAAGGGGTTGGTCTTTTCCAACGACAGCGTCGTGTTCGCGATCGCCTCGGTCGGGGAGGTGCTGATCTACGCGGTGCTCATCCAGCTGCTGCTTTCCTTTCCCTCGGGGAGGCTCGAAACCCGGCTGGACCGTCTCCTGGTCACCATCGCCTACGTCAACACGACGGTGGTGCAGCTTGGAGTGTTCCTGTTCACCGACTCAAAGGCGGGCTGCACCCGCTGTCCCAGTAACCCGCTGCTGATCGGACACTCCGAGGCTGCCAAGGTACTCGAAGCGGCGCAACTAGACATCTCGATCGCGTTGCTGGGTGCCGTGGTCGCGGTCCTCTATCGACGCTGGCGAAGCGGCACCCCAGGGCGAGCGAGGGTGTTCGCCCCGATCGTCGCCGTCGGCGGGCTCACGTTTCTGCTGCTGATGGCCGCCCTCGTCGTCGAACAGGCCGGCCTGTCGAGCGACATTTCCGACGCGCAGACGTTGGCTTTGTTCGCGTCCATCGCCTGCCTACCGTTTGCCTTCTTGGTGGGCCTCCTGCGATCCCGGTTCAGCGAAGCCGACGCAATCAGCGAGCTCTTGGCCCAGCTCGGTGAGGGTGGTGGCCGTGGAGCGTTGCGCGATGCGCTCGCGGACGCGCTTGGAGACCCGACCTTGGAGCTCGCCTATTGGGTACCGGACCAGGACGCCTACGTGGACGCCGACGGTCAGGCGGTTCGGGTCGATCCCGCGCCGGCGGGCAAGGTCTCCACCACCATCGAGCACGAGGGCGAACGAATCGCTGCGATCGTGCACAGCCCGGGCCTCGCGGAGGAACGCGAACTGGTGCAGACGGCGGGCGCCGCCGCCGGGCTGACGCTCAGAAACGAACGGTTGGACGCCGAACTACGGGCGAAGGTTGCCGAGCTTCAGGCCTCACGCTCACGCATCGTGCAGGCCGGCTATGAGCAAAGGCGCCGACTCGAGCGGGACCTCCACGACGGCGCCCAGCAGCGACTCATGGCCCTCGGCATCGACCTACGAATGGTAAGAGAACGCATCGAGCACGACCCACAAGGGGCGGCGGAGCTCCTCGACGAATCACTCCACGAGTTGAACGAGGCGACCGCCGAGCTGCGCGAGCTCGCACGAGGGATCCACCCGGCCGTGCTCACAAATCGCGGCCTGCACGCAGCACTCAAAGGCCTCGCCAGCCGCTCCCCGGTTCCTGTCGAACTGCTCCAGACGCCGGCCGACAGGCTCCCGCCGTCGGTCGAGTCGGCGGTCTACTTCGTCGTCGCCGAGGCCCTTACGAACGCGGCCCGCTACTCGCGCGCGCAAACGGTAACGGTGGGGGTCGTCCGCGACAACGGCCACGTCGACGTCGAGGTGAGGGACGACGGCGTCGGGGGCGCCGACGCCGATCAGGGCTCGGGGCTGCGAGGGCTTCAAGATCGGGTCGCGGCGCTCGACGGCCGCCTCGAGCTGACGAGTCCGCAGGGGCTGGGCACCATCCTCAGGGCGACGATCCCGTGCGCGTGATCGTCGCAGAGGATTCCTTGCTGCTGCGGGAAGGCATGGTGCGGCTGCTCGAGGAGGCCAAGTTCGAGGTAGTCGGTCAGGCCGGGGATGCCGAGGAGCTGCTGCGAAAGGCCAGGGCGCACAAGCCCGACATCGCAATCATCGACATCCGCATGCCGCCCACCCACACAGACGAGGGGCTGCGTGCGGCGCACGTGATCCGGGAAGAGATGCCGGACACCGGTGTGCTGGTGCTCTCGCAGTACGTCGAGGAGGACTACGCGCTGGAGCTACTGGGAGACGACGCCGCCGGCGTCGGCTACTTGCTCAAGGACCGCGTCTCGGACCTAGAGCGCTTCGCCGATGCGATCAGAAGAGTCGCCGAGGGAGGCTCCGCGCTCGATCCCGAGGTCGTCTCAGAGATGCTGGGTCGCAAACGCACAGACGATCCACTGAACGTGCTGACCGCGCGGGAGCGCGAGGTGCTTGGCCTGATGGCAGAGGGTCGCAGCAATCAGGCAATCGCCGAGATACTCGTGATCACTGAGCGCGCCGTCGAGAGGCACGTCACGAGTATCTTCGCGAAGCTCAACCTTGCCCCGGCGGCCGAGGACCATCGCCGCGTACGGGCCGTCCTAGTGTTCCTCGGTACGTAACCCAGTTGCGGCGCGGCAATTCGTGACGCGTCGTATGACTGGTGTACATGGACCTTAGTGGTCACCACTCCAACCCTCCAAAACCCTGGAGCCTTTGCTCGAGCCTGCACGCGCGGACGACAGCTCATGAGTTCTCGGGCGGGCCGGGGGCACACGGGGAGATGTGAGCATGTCCGGCGACGCCGCCGTCGCTGCTGCTTTGCGAGACATCCAAGCGTCTCCGCTGCGACCGAGCTCACGCTCGCTTGGGACGAACAGCAGCAACGCTCCGCGGCACTCCGCTGGCTACTGCTCGTCTGCGATTGCGAGCGCGTGCGGGTCACCGCGGGCGGTGATGCCGGCGCCTGGGATGGCGACGCGCGATTCGCGGGTGTCGTGAGCACCGCGGGCAACTGAAAGCAGGTCCGCACGCCGGCCCACCGCGAGTCCCGCAAATCGCCAGCCCGAGGTCTCGGCGGCGGCGCGACCTCGTTGCCAGCGGGCCCTCGCGGGGCTCGGCCCCTGCCTGCCGCGCATTGCGGGCCGCTCCCTCGACGGCGGTGAGATGCTCGCCCGAGCCGCTAAGGAAGTTTGCCACTCGCGCCGGATGTTGGCCGAGACATCCGGTCGTCGTGTGTCTTAGGTGGCGCTCGCGAGCCCGATCAGGTTGCCCTCGGGGTCTGTGAAGTGGCCGATCACGAGGCCGTTTGGCGCTGTCACGGGGCCCATCCGACGCTGGCCCCCTAGCCCCTCCGCCTTCTGCAGCGCAGCCTCTACGTCAGACACACCGACGTAGAACACAACGTGCCGGTCATAGTTCTGACCGCCACCGATACCGCCACGGATCCCGCTGCCGTCGCTTGCGGTGATTAGATCGATGAAGCCGTAGTTGGTCGGGTCGGAAACGGCTTCGGCTACGGTACCGCTGGTATCGCACTCCCATCCGAACAGGTCGTTGAAGAAGCCGCGCAGGCTGGCCGGGTCGTTTCCGATGATCTCGAAGTGCACTACGGGTTGTCCCATGCTGATCCTTTCTAGACGTGATGGGATCGATCGTACGGCGTCTCCTCCACATAGCCACGTAGCTCTGCGTCACGACCAAAGTAGGGCCAGGCGCCGAACGCTCAGAGGCCCCCAATTCGCCAATTGCAGGGTCGCGACGCCTGCTCTACCTCGGCGAGCGGCAAGCCAGCGTCAGTGCTGACGGCGTCGCTGCTCAGACGACGTCCGTGCCTCGGAGTCGACGCGCAATGGCTTCTGCATCGCACAGCAAACCCGAGAGTCGCCTGGCGGCGCAGATCACGTGCTTCGCGGGCATCCTATCTCGCGCTCATGGTGGCGCGCCGCTCGCTGACGCGCAACAGCTCCCACCCGCGCGTAGTGATCAGTGAGTTTCACGACCGTAACCGGCGCTCGAGGCCCCGAACGAAACATACTTTTTGAATCGTCCGGTCCCGCCGGGGGGCGCGTTCTGCTTAGTCCCTACTTGGTCCCATCTTCCCCCGCCGTTCCAAAGACGCCAATTTGCAGGGCTTTCGAGTGGAGCCAACCGGGATCGAACCGGTGACCTCCTGCCTGCAAATTGAGCCGTGTGCGAATCTCGATCGATCAATATTGTGGTCCTGAGCAGGGAGTTGTTGATCGTGGCAGGCACGCTGCGGCGGCAATAGAAACGCCGATGCACTCCGATACGGGGGGCTTTGGGCACAAATATGGACTTGTGCCCAATGGGCCTCGAGGACAGAGGGGGTCCCAAACAGCGGCGCGCGCAGTGCTCCCATCGCGAGCGGCGAGCCGACTGCGCACCAGCGGCTTCGGATCACACGGAAGCAGAAGCGTGGTCGTTGGTTGATCGCGCGACTCCTCCTCGTCCGCAGCGGTCGTCCGGGGCTCGACCGCCGGTGCGTTCGCTTTCCGTCGGAATGCGGCCGTTAGGCCCTCGACCTGAGGAGCTCCGTTCACGCCGGCGTCGGTTCAGACGCTCACGCGGTAGGCGGTCTGCGGGCCGGTCTTCCCCTTGAGCGCTAGCTCAACGCGTGTGCCGACGGGGGTCGTCAACCCATTGGCCACACGGTCAGAGAGCACGATCTCTCCACCCGAGGCCTCGGTTTGGAGGCGAGAGGCCGTGTTCACGACGTCACCCACAGCTGTGAAGTCATACAGCGCACGCTGACCGATGTTCCCGACGAACACTTCGCCGACGTCGAGCCCGATCCCCATCTCCACAAACGGCTCCTCACCAGAGCCGTAACCGACGGCGCGAAGCAGACCGCGAGCGTGTTCGAGCATCACCATGGGCACCTCGCTCGGACTCATGATGTTCTTCTTGAGCATGGGCAGGTAGAGCGCCATCACCTCATCCCCGATCAGCTTGTCGATCACGGCGTCGGGGAACAGCACGTCTTCGGCGCAGCGGTAGAAGCGACGCAGCACGTGCGAGGCCTCCTCTGGGTCGCCGCCCTCGAACTGCGCCGTGAAACCGCGGAGGTCAGCAAACAGGATCCCGGCGTGCATCGTCATCCCCCCAGGCGGCGAGCTCTCAACGCAAGCCGCGCACACCGTTGGGTTCTTGCGTGACGGTGCGAAACCGAGCGGGCGCGTGATCCATCGGCCGGGCCCGGCAAACGGAGCGCCGCAGATCCCGCACCGCGGACCGCTCGGCAACACCTTCCAGAGCCGATGCAGAGCGCGGTTGGCCGCGATCTCCTCGAGCCGCATCCAAGCCGCCCAGTCCTCCGAGGTCAACGGCTCGCCGCCGCGCTTGCCCGCCTTCCGGCGAACCTGTCGGAGTCCCATCCGCTGCAACAGCGTGAGCCTCGAGCGGTCCGGGCTATCCGAGGTCATCGGGCGATAGTACGCTCGGCGCCCTCGAGAAGCTCGCGTCAAATCCTGTTTCGACAACCACCCCCAGCACCGAGACAATGCCCTGACGAGCGCTGCTCAGCACGCAATGCGACCGTCTCCGATGCCGTGTACCTCGCGCCTGCTCAGGACGATCCGCGACAGCCCAGTCCGCTCGACCTCAGGCTGCTGCTCTCGTCGGGGCGAAGCGAGCGTCTCGCGCGTTGGAGCAGGGACGAGTGGTCGTCGTCCAAAGGGAGCGCGTCAAGCTCGACGCTCGAGGCGCCTGCTTTCGGTCGAAACGAGAAGTCTCGCTTGGCGTCACGACCCTCGCTCGGCCTCTCATTGTCACTGCAAAGCGCCAGCGGCGAGATGGTGGCCCGTGCCCCCGCGGGGTTTGGCGCCGCGCCAAGGAATCCTTCGCCAACCAGTCGGCCCGGCTGCGCACGTCGCGGCCATCCCCAGCGCGTAATCGTGACCTCCTACTGGCTTACCAGCGGCTTCATCCGCATGAAGCCGACTCCGGTCGCGGTTGCAAGCATGAAGTCGGCGAGGTCGGCGCGGGAGATGCGGGAGCGACTGTCGCGCCCGATCGGCCCTGCGTGGTAGCGCCGGGTGCGCGTGCCGTCGGTGAACAGCAACGGCCCGCGGACGATCGTCCATGCGAGGCCGCTCGCTTCGATCAGCCGGGCCTGTTCGCGGTGATCGCTCACGACACCAGGCATCACCGCGCGTAACAGGACACGCGCCGACCGGTAGAAGAGCCCGGGTCGGTCGGCGGCGTCGGCGACGGCGGGCGACGACAGCACGACGAGCCGGTCCACACCGTGGGCGTGCATCGCGGCGAGCATGTTCGTGGCCGCGTGCGCGAGGACGTCGCCGGGGGAGCCCTTTGAGTGCCCGAGCGTGCTGAGCACGGCGTCGCTTCCGTCAACCGTGCGCTCGACAGCGTCGGCGCTCGCGGCCTCCCCGACGACAACCGCGACGCGGTCGTCGAGCTCGCCACGCGTTGGCTGTTTCCGTACGAGCGCCGTGACCTCGTGGTCGGCGGCGAGCGCCTGGCTGACGAGCTCACGGCCGACGCTGCCAGTCGCACCGAGGACGGCGAGCTTCACGGCGCAACGAGGGTCAGCTCGAAGTGCTCCTCGCGAAGCTGATCCGCCCGCACCGGACCGACCGACGTAGCTAGTCGCGTCGAGCCGACCAGATCAGTCAGCAGGATCGTCGCAAGCTCAACCGACTCCGCCACCACAACCCCCAAAGCAGACTCTTATCGTCCGAACGTACCACCTCCAACAAGCTCGCAGCATGCCCACAAGCCCCGCTGCTGCTATCGCGCGTGATAGGAGTCGTCTCGTCCGGCGCTCATCACGTGCCTCCCTTGGACGACCTGCAGTCGTACCAGCGAAGACTCGGCACACGATCCCTTTCGACAAAGCAGGCGTCTTGGTGTCGTCGGTGCCGGCGCCTCCCTGTCGTCCGCAGCAGGCGTCAGCGAGGAAGAGGTTCAGACGCTCGCTCAGCCGCGAGAGCGGGCGCGATGCGCCTCCCCTCCTCTTGGCGAAACTCAAGGCTGCGTGCGCCGACCCAGATGGGTCCCGCTTCGGTGTTTCCTCGAGTATCGCGGCAGTCGACCTTCGGGCGCGCAGGGCGAGTGCAAAGCGGCGGGGCGCTCATATGGTGCCGGTGATCGGCACCATCGAGAGGTCGCCGATGCGGTCGCGCGCCGAAGCCACTGTCGAACGACAGCGATTCCGTGTTAGGCTCGCGCGCATGTTCAGGGGATGGCGGTGCATCTTGATCGCTTTCGCGTTACTGACGATCGGCGTCGGCGCAGCGTCCGCACTGACGACGGTCACGGTCAAGCGCTGCGGCTACGCGGCCAAAGGCTTCTATGGCAAGGACGCGATCTATCCGTGGCACATGTCATGCGCGCAGGCCCGGACAATTCTTGCCGACGCCATCAACCCAAACGCCAAGCACATCAACCTGACCGCGGACGGGGCCGCCACCAGCGACGCCGGGCCGGTACTCATTGACGGCCGCTGGTGGGTGTGCGGCGGTCGTATGGGGTTCTACTTCTGCGGTTATCCCTACCGCCCGGCCTACGTCTCAGGGACCGGCGGCGGAACCACTTGGAAGGGTCCCTTCACAGAAGAGTCCGACTACAACGCGTGCTCGGCCGGGGGCACCTGCGGTCCCCGAGATGTTGTCTATCTGCCGCACTGAGCATTGCGCTGGCGACAGGTCGCCGAACGCAGGACAGTCCACGAACCTGACCGGGGGAAACCCCGGCGGCTGGGCGACGCCCGGAGTCGTCCAGAGCGGGAGAGCCCGGGCCGGAGCGTCGGGACGCTTGCTATGGACTGAAGCCAAACGTTCGTCCGCAGCTTTAGACCGACATCGCTAGCAGCCTCCCAGCTTCCCGTAGCGGCGGGGGGCGAGGCCCGCTCAGGCGATCGGTTCCCTCGCAGCTCTGGCAGACCCCTCGCCACTGCTTCCGCCACGCCTCGGTCGTCCCCCGATCGAGCCGGCAGGCGATCGGATCGGCACGCTTGCGATCGCCGGTCGTCGAGACCTCCTTCGATGTTCGGACGTACCTGCTGGCGCACGAGTGGGTGATCCTCCTTTGCGCGGAAAGCAGGCACGCCCCGCGTAGCCAGCGAGACGCCCGAGTCGGACGAATCGGCGCTGCCGGCGCCGACGATGCCCACACGACTGCTTCGCCGGGCGTGAGCGAGCGTCTGCCGACCCTCAGACGATGCGCTCGCAGCTCGTCCGGAGCGGTCGTCTGCTCGGCGTTGAGGCGCTCGCCTACTCTCGCACGGCAAGCGGCACCGCGTTCAGAACGATGCCTCGCCGTCGAGCCGGGTCAGGGCATGGGTTAGGTCGTCCTGGGCGCGCCGGGTTATCGGTGTGTTCGCCCGTAAAGGTGTTGGGCGGCGGCGATCAGCTGTTGCTTCGTCGGCGCTCCTCGTGTGCCTGCCGGGTAGCCGACTCCTGCGAGGTAGTAATAGGGGCCGACAGCGAAGGTGACGTTGTAACCGCCGCCCGAGCCGGAGACGCCGCCGAAACCCTTCGCGCCGGGGATGCCGGCAACGGCAAAGAATTTTTCGCCGTGCGCGTCGTTCGTCTTGACTTCCTGTTCGACGTTGGCGAGCGCTGAGCGCGGCGAGCGGAACCGGATCACGATCGACAGCGCTTCCGAGCCGTTTCCGGCCGACAGCGCTTCGGAGCCGTTTCCCGCCGACCGGGCGAGGTGCGCGCTCGTAGCGCTCACGAACCCGAGGCGTTCCAGCCTGCGGACCTCACTGGTTCGTTCGGATGCGGGGTAGTTCTCGAGCGCGACCCAGGCTTTCGCGTTGGTCGCGGCGGCTTCCCCCTGGGGTGCGAAGCCGGTGATGTCGCCGGCCCTCAGTACCCGGGCAGCCAGCGCGCGCACCGCCGGCGCGTTCGGCGCTACCACTCCTGGCGGTAACGACGGCGGGGGCGGCGGCGAGGCGGCGGACGTGGAACTGACCGCGCTTGCGGTTTTGTGGCTCGAGCCCCCGCAGCCCGCGGGCAAGATGAGCACGAGGCCGGCGATAACGATGCAAGGCGCTCTTCGCACGAGCCGATCCTCTCAGGGGCGCGGCCCGCGTGTCAATACCTCTCACCGATGTGGTCGGGCTTCGTCGGCGGGATTTGGGCGCACCACCCGCCGACGGAGACGGGGAAGACGGCTCGTGTCGAGGCTTGAGCACGGCCTCCGCGTGCTGCTGCTGATGGCAGTAGTAGCGAATGTCTGGGGGAGCGCCTTCTCGTATCGCCGTCGCTGCTCCTTGGCGCGATTTGGGAGCGTCAGCTGAGCTTCGCTCCGAGTGCCTGCTCAGGACGGTGGGTGAGCGACACCCACGACGAGGCCCAAGCGCGCCGGCCACGCGCGGCGAGACTATTGCTTCGCCCTGGCGGAAGCGAGCGTGTGCGGAGCCTACGCTCGCGCGACCCCGCCTCGTCCTGAGTGAGCGTCTGCCGCTGGCCGTCGAGCCGCTCGCGATCCACCGGAAGCAGTACAGACTTCCGAGCGTAGACTGATCGCTGTGCAGCCACCGCCAACGCAGTACGTGGAGCGAGATGGCGTTTCGCTGGCCTACCAACTGATCGGCGACGGTCCGGTCGACATGCTTGTCTCGCCGGGGTTTGTCTCGCATCTCGATTTGCAGTGGACGGATCCCTCCACCGCCAAGTTCCTGGCCCGTCTAGCCTCGTTCACGCGACTGATCATGTACGACAAGCCTGGTACGGGCCTGTCGGACCCCATCTCCCAGCTGCCCACACTTGAGGAGCGCGGTGCAGATATCGAGGCCGTTCTGGACGCTGCGGGCTCCAGGCAGGCAGTGCTATTCGGCATCTCTGAGGGTGGCCCCAGCACGGTGGTCCTGGCTGCCACGCGGCCGGAGCGGATTACTTCGCTGGTCCTCTACGGGACATTCGCCGTCACGCCACAGCGCGCACCCGAGGCCTACTCGGCGGAGGTGATCGAGCGCAGTGAAGCGACTGTCCGCGAACTGCAGGAGGCATTCGAGCATTGGGGCGACGGCGACGCGATGAAAGTCTTCGCGCCGAGTATGGCCGAAGGACAGCAGCGGTTCTTCGCGATGTTCGCACGCGCCGCCGCGAGCCCCAGCATGGCCCGCGCGCTGATCGATACGACCTTGCAGATCGACGTGCGCGACGTTCTTTCGTCGGTTCAAGTCCCCGCGCTCGTCCTGCATTTCGACGGCGACCGAGCGATTCCCGTGGAGGCCGCCCAGCTCATGGCCGACGGGATCCCAGGAGCGCGCTTCGTCCGCTTTCCCGGCATAGACCATCTCTTCTGGATCGGAGACTTCGAGCCGGTCGCCGACGAGATCGAACGGTTCGTAACCGGGTCCGTCAACCGTGCCGAGCCGGACCGCGTGCTTACCAGTGTGCTGTTTACAGACGTAGTCGCCTCGACCGAGCGGGCCGCGGAGCTCGGAGACAGCGCGTGGCGCGAGGTGCTTGAACGCCACGACGCGCTCGTGGATCGCGTCGTGGGTGAGGGCGGCGGCCGAGTGGTAAAGCACATCGGCGATGGGGCGCTGTCGGCCTTCGACGGGCCGGCGAAGGCCATCCGCTGCGCCGAGGCGCTGCGCGAGGGCGTCACGGAGCTGGGCATCGAGCTGCGGGCCGGCGTCCACACCGGCGAGTGTGAGGCGATCGGGGATGACCTCGGTGGCCTCGCCGTGCACATCGGCGCACGCGTCGGCGCGCTCGCGGGACCGGGCGAGGTGGTTGTCTCCAACACGGTGAAGGAGCTCGTTGTCGGCTCGGGCATGCAGTTCGCCGACCGCGGCGAGCATGAGCTCAAAGGCGTTCCGGGCTCGTGGCGCGTTTACCTACTGGAGGATGAGCGCGCGGAGAGCGCCCGGCTCGACGGGGCTGCCGGGTACATGCGCCGCTCCGACCGCGTCGCCGTCTCCCTCGCTCGCCGGATTCCACGGACGATGCGCTTCGGCGCGCGACTGGCGAGCCGCGGGGCGCAGCCCGCCTAGACGCAGCCTCCGCTGACAGTCGGCTTCTGCATCCGGGGATAAGCGAGAGTCTGACAGGGCCACGCTCACGCTCGCTCAGGACGAGGACCGACTGCGACGTTTGGTGCGATCCGGAGTGCTGCTTTTCGCGGCGACCAATAGCGCCGCGATAAATCGTCAGAAGGCGTGCTTGAGCGCTGTTCCGGGCACTACAGGCGGCTCGCGAAACTACTGACCACATTTGTATTTCGGTCGGGAATCACCGCGAAGCAGGGTCGCGAGCAATTGCCCTGTAAATCTGGCAAATTAGTGGAGCCAACCGGGATCGAACCGGTAACCTCCTGCTTGCAAAGTCGGATGAGAACGTCGCGGTTGGTGGTGGTTGGGCGTCAATGCTGGAATTCGCAGGATTTGGGGCGGCCGTGAGGGTCGTTGATGGCGATTGTTTTCCATAGCTGCTTAGTCCCTGCTTAGTCCCTCCGGCCCTCATCTTGGAGGCGCGGCGATCGCGCCGCTAGCTCGATTGGTCCGCTGCTCCTCAGAGAAGCAGCAAGAGCTGGGAGAGCCGCTCGAGCGCGGGTCGCTCCATGCTGCCTCGATCGAGCTGCATCAGCGGTGAGTCGGTCGACTCGTGTGCTCGTTCTCCTTGCGATAGGAGGGCTGACGCCTGCTCCTGCTTCTGGCGATTCGAGGGACTCGCGGTGGGCCGCTTGGACCTGCCTTTCAGCCGCCCGCCGCGCTGACAACGCCAGCGAATTTCGCGTCGCCAATCCGTGGTGCCGGCAGTGCCGCCCGCGATCACCACCACGTGCTCGCAATCGCAGAGAAGCAGTCGCGAGCGGGCGACGGGGAGGCGCTGCCGCTGGTCGTCCCTTGCGAGCATCCTCGGAGCATTGATCGAGACGATCGCTTGTCTGAGCAAAGGGGGAGCGCTTCGACTCGCACTTGGCTACCGCGCGGTGCTGATCGCGTTCACTGCTTGAACGCCACATGGGCTGGCCGGCGGATGGTTGAAACCTACGCATCCCGATACGTTTCTCGTCGGGGTCGCCTCCCGTGCAAACTGAATGGAATCGAGCGCATCATGAGGAGACTGGGGAGCCTTGCCCGGTACTTGTGCGCCACGATCGTGGCGCTCTGTGTCCTCGCGCCGGCTGCCGCCGCGAGTGAACCGGCCTACACTCGCGCGCCGGGCTCTCCACTCTTGACGCCGACCATCGAAGGGGGATCGGGCCTGGCGTTCAGCCCCAGCGGAGGACTGCTCGCCCACGGAACCGCCATGTTCTCGGTGGGCGCCTCGGGAGCGCTGATCCCGGTTGGCGGCTCACCGCCCGATCCGTCGGCCAGTTCGGTAGCGTTCAGCCCGAGCGGAGCACTCCTGGCTGCCGCAAATAAAACCAGCGACACCATCTCGATGTTCTCGGTCGGCTCCTCGGGTGCGCTGACGTCGGTGCTCGGCTCTCCGTTCACGCTCGGCGCTCCACCAACGTCGGTCGTGTTCAGTCCCAGTGGAGAACTGCTCGAGGTGAGCGCCGGCGAATCGCTTTACATGTTCTCGGTGAGTGCCTCGGGGGCCCTGACGCCGGCAGCCGGCTCGCCATACAGCGTGCAGGGGGCGGGACACGCGGCGTTCAGTCCCGCCGGTGGCCTGCTCGCCGTGCCGGACTCCGCCGGAGTGAGCATGTTCTCGGTCAGCTCCTCCGGCGCCCTGACGACAGTGTCCGGGTCCCCGTTTGCGGTCTCCGGCGCAAAGGGCGAAAATGCGGTGTTCAGGCCCGGCGGGAATGTCCTCACGGTGGCCGGATGGGCGGCGAGCGGCGTGGGCGAGGTGCTGATGACTTACTCGGTGGCCTCATCGGGTGTGCTGACGCCAATCGGCAGCGGCACAATCGGGCTTCCCCCAACGAACACGTGGGCGTTCAGCCCGGGCGGCGGCACGGTCGCCACGACTGGATACGACGACTCGGCTGTGCCTCTAGATTCAATCGGCCCGTCCGGTGCGCTCAGCGCAGTCCAGTCGCTTGAGAGCCCCGACCCCGTGGGCAATATTGCTTTCAGTGCAAGTGACCTGCTCGTGACCGAAGACCTTGGAGGGGGGGCCTTGACGGTCTTCGTGCCCTCGTCCGCATCCAGCGGCACGAACTGGGTGGGCGCCTTCGGCAGCGAAGGGTATGACCTGGCCGGCTGGAACGGAGAAAGCGACGTGAGCAATCTCCCCGATGCGTCGGTGACACTGATGAAAGGCAGCCGTATTACATGGGCTGCGAACACAAACGATACGCGTGCGCTGCCCGGTCCAGATGGCTTGACGCGCACCGGCTCTAGCTACTACGACCCCACAGAACTGCAAGTCAAGCTGACATTTCACGAAGCCTACACAGGCAACCTGCGGTTGTATGCCGTGGACTGGGGCAAGGGAGGGGGAAAAGAAATCGAGTCCATTAGCGTTAGCGGCAGCAAACCGGTTGGTTTCGGGAACAACCCCGACCAGGGCAGTGAAGGTTTCAGCGAAGGCGGATGGTGGATCTTCCCGGTGAGTGAGCCGGCGGGCGGGAGCTTGATGATCACGGTCAACGGGAACGGCTGGGCTACCGGCGCGTTGCTCTCAGGCATCTTCCTCGGCGACGGAGGACCGCCTCCCAACCCCAGCGTGTCGAGCTCTGTGCAGGGCAGCTGGGTCTCCACATTCGGGCACGAAGGCTATGACCTGGCCGACTGGGACGGCACCAACGACATCTCAGACCTCCCCAACGCGTCTGTCAGCCTCGTTCAGGGGAGCCGCTATGAGTGGGCGGACAACACGAGCGGCGCTCGCGCGTTACAGGACCCCGGGGCAAGCACGCGCAGCGCGGCCACCTACTACGACCCCAACCAGCTGCGCCTGAACCTGAAGTTCAACGCCGCCTATACGGGCAACCTGCACCTATACGCGGTCGATTGGGACTCAACCACAAGGCGGGAGATAGTCAGCGTCGGCGGTCAGACCGCGACGCTCGGCGAATTCAACAAAGGCGCCTGGGTGAGCTTCCCGATCTCGGTGGCCGCTGGTGAAACCGTCCCGATCATCGTCGATCGAACCGTCGGCGCAAACGCAGTTCTGTCGGGCATCTTCCTCGGCGAAGGTGGCTCGCCGCCTACCCCCACGGTCACGACCTCGCCTG